>NZ_JABUFE010000010.1 GCF_013315265.1 Parasulfitobacter algicola
TGGTATTACCACTGGAATGTTCGCTCGGCACCAGCCCGAGCCAGGCCATCAGCTGGCGGGGATTGTCAAAGCAGGTAATGTCACCGATCTCGGCCACGACTGTCGAAGCGATCGTGGTGTTCACACCGCGCAGGGCACGCAACGCGTCAACGACCGGTGCAAAATGCCAGTCCGGAATTGCTGCCTCAATAGCTTGATCCAATCTCGCAACCCTTTCTTCGGCCTGATCGATAGTGCGTTTGAGTTCCTCGAAAACGAGCTGTTGATGGTAAAAGCGGAAACGCCGCAGTTCTGCGAGCCATCGGCGGTGGCGCTTCGTCCAATATTGGCCGTTCTCATAGCGAAGACCGTGCCTGAGTAAGAAACTCAGCAGCTGCATTTTCGAGGCCTTCACCACATCGACAGCCTGTTTGCGCGCTCGGATCAGATCCCGCATCGCTTCCTGCTCTTCATCTGGTGTCCAGATTGGCGTCAACTCTCCAGCCCGCCAGAGCCGGGCCAGCATCTGCGCATCGCGCCTGTCAGTCTTGACCCTGTGACCGGCTTTGCGTGGGATCATCGATGGTGAGACCACCGCGCATTCAAATCCAAGTTTGGTCAGATGTCTGTGAAGGCCATAGCCGCAAGGACCAGCTTCATAACAAAATGAAGGGGTGTGCCCGTTCTTGATCAATGTCTTCGTAAGTCTCAGAGCAGCATCCGCCGAATTTACAACAGTGCCATAAAATCTGACTTCGCCACCGCGCCCGTCTTCTGCAACCGCCACAGCAATCGTGTCCTTGTGGACGTCCAGACCCACATGCAGCGTCTTGTTCATTTGCATTTCCTCCGTCGAAAAATCTTTAGTTCGTCGAGAAAAACACGGCAAACAGCGTTGCCGCAAAAACGCTCATCTGGCCTAAGCCCCGATCGGCTTAGCCGCCATTCGTGCGGAGTACGACGAATGGCCTGAAGGAGCCAAGAGTGCATGATGCTGCGCAATATGTGAATGTCGGCTTCAGTAGCAATCCCCTCTAATCACCCACGAATCCGAAGTCTTGAATATGTAGAATGAACCTGCATCGCCGAGAGACATTTTGCCTTTGTCGGTTGAGTCGACCTGAAAGAAAAACTGCGCGTCTTTGGGCCAGTTGGAACCCTGAATCCATGTTGGCCAACCGCCAATTTTAACCGGGTACTTGCTACGCAGTTCGTGGTATCTGTCAGATGAGTGTTTGCTACTAAAGAACCAATCATTTGCGGAAGCTCTGGCAACGTTTGTCGGCACTTCACCGGCCATGTCTTCCCAGCTTGGTTTCTCGGCTATCGTTTCACGCCAGAATACAGGAAATGTTGGTAAGTCGGAACTTTCCCTGTAGCCACCCCCAAGAGGGACAAGGTTTCTGACGTCGGTGTACGTCCGAACAAGAAATCCATTTCCGTTTTCTGCGCCCCAGAAAGTTGAGGATTGCAAATCCATCCAGATGTTTATGAGCGCAAGCCCTTCGAACGCGGGTGGAATTTCCGGTAACTCATCAACACGAATTTGCAGTACAGGATGCATCATTTGTCCCGACCGATTGCAAACAGGAACTTCCTCATCTTGCGCACCTAGAAAATTTCCACCCCACCAGCTTGTAGCCCTGTTTTCCTTTTGGGGTTTGCTCCCGCCGATCTCCCCTAGAATTGCAGTTTTCGCAAGCTCATTTAGTCGATGCATCGCCGTTTGCATCTCCTGATGTGTGGGTTCAACTGCCCTTGCTCCCACGATTTGAGGTGAAGAAACTGGTCGGGAAAATAGTGACTTGATCCAATCGAGAAACCGCATGTTATCGTCTTCTTTAGGTTACTGCACCCAAGGTATCCGGAAAGGCTGTGACGCGATAGCCGTCATTCGCCCTAACTCCGCGAACAGCAGCTCCGTCCCGCAAGTCGGAAAATGACTCTTGATACCGTGAACAGCTAGTGTGGGTATAAGGTGGCTTCTCTGAGATACTTTCCATAACAGCAAGATGATACGTCCAACCACACCGGTTTCACCGAGTGTGCACCCAGTCACACGCTGTAAACACAATCGTTCTTCTTGCGATACTGTCCTGCCTGCCATCGGGGTCAACGATTAAGTGTCCGGTTTTGCAGGCGATGCCTTGTCAAGAATGAGACGAGAGCGTGAGAATGTAATCGGCGTTCTAATACCCGACACCCCTTTGGGTGATATTAGCATCCCGCGATGGACGATCTGTGGGTCAGTCAGGGCCTCTTTCACGTCGTTGATGGGCCCGGCTGGGACTTCCGCGGCCTCCAACGCCTCCAAGATTTCCGCCTTTGTCCAACCGAACAAAAGGTTTGTCAAAAGCGCCGTCAGTGCCTTTCGATTTGCAACACGGTCAGGGTTCTGCTGGAACCTTTGATCCCCAGCAATCTGCAGCGCGCCTAGAACATCGCAAAGCGACTGGAATTGCCGATCATTCCCGCCGGCAATGATGATATGGCCGTCTGACGTTGGAAATGTCTGGTAGGGCACGATATTCGGATGGGCGTTTCCCAGTCGTCTTGGGGCCTGACCTGTCGCCAGATAATTCATCGCCTGATTGGCCAACACACCCGTCATACAGTCGAACAACGCGATATCGATCTGCTGACCTAGCCCGCTTTTTTCCCGCTCAGCCAAGGCGGCCTGAATACCGATGACACCATATAATCCGGAAAAAATATCGGCAAAGGCAATGCCAATTTTTTGGTGTGCGGCGTCTGGCTCCCCCGTCTGGCTCATGATGCCGGACATGCCTTGGATCAGAAAACGTAACCTGCGCGGTGTGCGTATGGTCCGTCCTGCCCAAACCCCGTGACCGAGCAATAGATCAGCCGCGGAAACATCTCGTGCAGGCTGTTGTCGTCGAGCCCGAATTTCTTCAGACCCCCGACCTTAAAGTTTTCGATCAAAACGTCGGCCTGCGCGATCTCTTCAATCAGCGCGGCCCGCGACGCCGGATCGTTGAAATCAACAGCAATGCTGTTCTTATCGCGATTGGCACGAAAGTAGGCAGCCGATCGATCGCCGTTATGGTCAATGAACGGTGGTCCCATGACCGGGTATTATCCCCCTGCGGCTTTCGACTTTGAGTACATCCGCACCCAGATCCGCCAAGGTCTGTCCGATCTATGGGCCAGCCAGAATCCGCGCGAGTTCAACGACTTTTAGGCCGGACAGTGGCGCGGTCATTTGACGTGCTCGGGAAACCTGTTTGCGGGTGGCGTGTTCCGGGATCGTTCGGTGCGGACGATACCGTCGATGATCGTCATGCCGACCCCGGGCAGATTGCCAAGTTGAATGGATTCCAGCATCGTCTTGCCAGGCGCATGTTGTGCCTGATCCAGCAGAACAAAGTCAGCGCTGTAGCCTTTTTCGATCAGACCGACATCCAGATTACGCTGTCGTGCGGTGTTTCCGTTGCCAAAGCAGAATGCCTGTTCAGCAGGAACATTGCCGAAGGCGGATAACATCGCAATCATCCGCAGGATACCCAGCGGCTGCACACCGGATCCCGCCGGACCATCAGTGCCAAGAATGACCTGATTGAGTTTTCCCAGCTCTCTTGCGGTGTTTACAGTCAGGACAGCAGCGCGCTCATTGCCGTTGTGCACAATTTCGAACGCGGCTTTGCAGCTTTCACACAAACAGATGATCTGATCGTCGGGCAGCGCGGAATGCCCGCCATTGATGTGCCCGATCACATCTGTACCGGTTTCCATGACCATATCTGCGTCAATCAGGCCTGACCCAGGAATAGATGGGCCACCTGTGTGGATCGTGCTTTGCATCCCGTATTTACGGGCCCACCCGACCATCTTTTGCGCGGTCTTACCATCCTTGACGGTGCCAAGTCCGACCTCGCCCAACAAGCGCACACCTGCCTTCGCCATCTCGGCAAAGTCTTCCTCGATCATGCCTTTTTCAATAACCGGCGCGCCGGCATGAACCTTGACGCCCGAAGGCCGGAAATTTTCGTACCAGCGTTGCGACGCAATCGCCATTGCCTTGAGCCCGACAATGTCTTTTGGGCGGCCCGGCATATGCACCTCACCGGCAGAGATCATGGTGGTAACGCCGCCATGCAATGTCGAATCGATCCAGTGAAGCTGTTGCTGGCGGGGGGTATAGTCGCCGACAACTGGGTGGACATGACTGTCGATCAGCCCGGGTGCCAACGTGACGCCCTTGGCGTCAACCTCGGTCGTGGCACCGCTGCAATCAAGGTCTTTTTCATTCCCCCATGCGTCGATTTTCCCATCAATAGCAATTAGGCAATTCCCGTCGAAAACAGGGCTTTCCAATTTACCCGACAGGATTTGGCCAATGTTTTTGATCACAAGTTTCTGCATGGGCAGCTCCGATTATTTGTTAGTATACGAATATATTTGACGTGTTGGCGTCAAGTGCTTTCGCCACTGATTGTCTGACGCGCAACCGGCTTGACAGGCCGGTGATACCCCGTTTATTTGTTTGTATACTAACGAATTTGGATTTACTATGACTTACGTTGTCACTGACGCCTGCATCAACTGTAAGTACCAGGATTGCATCTAGGTTTGTCCTGTCGATTGCTTTTATGAGGGCTAAAATGTGGTCTTCATCAACACCGAGGAATGCATCGACTGCGGGGGCTGTCAACCTGAATGCCCGGTTGATGCTATCAAGCCTGACACGATTGACGGCGCCGTTTTGTGGATCGCGTTGAACCAGAAGTTTGCCGAACAATGGCCCAACATTTGCGTCAAGAGGATCCGCCCACCGATGCTGACGATTGGCGCAACAAAACTGATAAGCTGGCGCTTTTGTCGGAAGCCCCGGCCTGACAAAAGGAGAAACCACATGCCGTTGGACAAATCAAAAGGTGACCGCGACTACCCTATCCCGGCAGGTGTATTTGCCGAAACGGTCACATCGGTCGAACATTACACCGACCGACTGTTCAAGTTCCGGATCACTCGCCCAGCGTCGTTCCGGTTTCGGTCCGGCGAATTCGTCATGATCGCTCTGCCGAATGCAGAAAAGCCCGTTTTTCGCGCCTACTCCATCGCCTCGCCCAGCTGGGACGAAGAGTTGGAGTTCTATTCCATCAAGGTCCCTGATGGGCCACTGACCGAGCATCTGCAGAAGATCAAGGTCGGCGATACGATGCTGATGCGCAAAAAACCCACGGGCACACTGGTGAATGACGCATTGCTGCCGGGCAAGAGGTTGTGGATGTTTTCAACAGGCACCGGCATCGCCCCCTTTGCTAGCCTGATCCGGGACCCCGAAACCTACGAGAAGTTTGACGAGGTTATACTGACGCACACATGCCGCGACGTCGGTGAATTGAAGTACGGTCAGGACCTTGTCGCTGACCTCAAAGATGACCCTTTGGTCGGAGAATTCGCCCAAGGCCTGCGCCACTACTGCACCGTGACCCGCGAAGACTATCCATTTCAGGGGCGCATCACCGATTTGATGGCGTCGGGCAAGGTGTTCAAAGATCTGGACCTGCCCCCGATTGCGTCAGAGACGGATCGGGGCATGATTTGCGGCTCAATGGAGATGCTACGCGACACCAAAGCCATGCTAGAACAGTTCGGCCTTGTCGAAGGCGCGAACAACCGCCCCGACACGTTTGTCGTCGAACGCGCATTTGTCGATTAGGAGACTGATATGGCCAAGGATCTATCCGCCCACAGCAAACCGGACCTTGGCCCGTTCAACTGGGCCGATCCGTTCTTGCTGAATGACCAGCTCCGCGTGGACGAGCGTATGATCCAGAACAGTGACCGCGCCTATGCGCAGGACAAACTGTTGCCGCGTGTCATGTGTGCGTTTTAGAACGAAACCACCGACCCCGCCATTTTTGCCGAAATGGGCGAAATGGGTCTGCTCGGTACGACGATCCCCGAAGAATACGGGGGATTGGGCGCAAATTACGTGGCCTACGGTCTTGTCGCCCGCGAGGTTGAACGCATCGACAGCGGCTATCGGTCGATGATGTCGGTGCAGTGCAGCTTGGTGATGTATCCGATTTATGCCTACGGAACCCAGAAACAGCGGCAGAAATACCTGCCCAAACTGGCCAGCGGCGAAAGCATTGGCTGCTTTGGCCTGACGGAACCCGATGCCAGGTCTGATCCGGATGTTATGAAAACCACGGCACGCAAGACGGATGGCGGGTATGTCCTGAACGGTTCCAAAATGTGGATTTCGAACGCGCCGATCGCAGATGTCTTCGTTGTTTGGGCCAAGTCTGATGCCCACGGCGGAAAGATCAAAGGGGTCGTTCTGGAAAAGGGATGAAGGGGCTATCCGCTCCAAAGATCACGGGCAAGATGTCCTTGCGCGCTTCGGTCACCAGCGAAATCGTAATGGATCAGGTCGAAGTCGGCGACGATGCATTGCTGCCCGATGTCTAAGGACTCAAAGGGTCGTTCGGCTGTCTGAACCGTGCGCGATATGGCATTGCCTGGGGTGTGATGGGCGCAGCCGAGGAATACTGGCATCGCGCCCGACAGTATGGTTTGGATCGCAAACAATTCAACAAACCCTTGGCTGCAACCCAGCTTTTCCAGTTGAAACTGGCCAACATGCAGACAGAAATCGCGCTGGGGCTTCAAGCGGCATTGCGGGTCGGGCGTTTGCTGGACACAGCAAGCGCAGCGCCCGAAATGATCTCAATGATCAAGCGGAATAACTGCGGCAAGGCGCTGGACATCGCGCGCGTCTCACGGGACATGCATGGGTGCAACGGCATCAGCCAAGAATACCATGTTATGCGCCATATGGTGAACCTTGAAACGGTAAACACCTATGAAGGCACCCATGATGTGCACGCGCTGATCCTCGGGCGGGCGCAGACGGGGCTTCAGGCATTTGTATGAGAACGGATACCAACAAGAACCTGATCGACGGAGTCTGCCCAAGTGATCAGGCGGGCTTTTTTGCGCCTTCAGACGCCCAAATGCTGCGCGATGATTGATGGATCCTGCTTTAGCGTAGCCGCATCCGTTGTTCTGACATCGCGACCATTTTCAATGAATGTCACGCGGTCGGCAATCGACAGGACGGCATCAACCCGCTGTTCGACCAGTATGATGGCGAACCCTTCATCCCGCATCTTCACGATCACCTGACGGATCTGTTCGATCATGGACGGCTGGAGACCTTCGGTCGGTTCGTCTAGCAGTAACACTTTCGGTCTGAGACATAGCGCACGCGCTGTGGCCAGCATCTGCTGCTCTCCACCCGACAGGGTGCCGGCCTGCTGATCAAGTCGTTCTCTGAGCCGGGGGAACAAATCCAGCACCCAGTCACGGGTATCCCGGCTTTGCTTGCGGGTCATTAGACCGATTTCAATATTCTCATCAACGGTCAGTTCCTTGAAAAGCCTGCGACCCTGCGGGATATACCCGATCCCTTGTCGCGGCACGTGATGGGCTGGAAGCCGGTGCAGTTCCTGTCCTTCAAGCGTGACAGTGCCAGACGTGACAGGCAGCAAGCCCATGATTGCCTTCATCATGGTTGTCTTACCTGCACCGTTCCGGCCCAGAAGGCACAGAATTTCCGAAGACTGTGCCTTGAGCGACGCACCATAAAGCACTTTGACGGGGCCATATCCGGTATGGATATCGTTGACTTCAAGCATCTACCGTCTTTCCAAGATAGGCCGCTTGCACCGATGCATTTGCGCTGATTTCCGCGGGCGTGCCTTCGGCGAGCAACATTCCCTGATCCAGCACCGCGATATGATCAGCGGTGTCCATGACCACTTTCATGTTATGCTCAATCAGAAGTATCGTCGTATGCCCGGCAAGTGATCTGATCAGCGTGATGAAGTCGTTGATTTCTGTTTCAGCCAACCCTTGCGTCGGCTCATCCAGAATGAAGAGTTTCGGTTCTTGGGCTAGGCCCATGGCTATTTCCAGAAGGCGTTGGTGACCATAGCTCAGATCACCTGCGATCTGATCGGCACGATCAGCGATGCCTACTTGATCGAGTGTCTGATACACCTTTATGTTTAGTGTATTGCCGTCCGCCGACATTGTACGACCTGCGGCGAGGGCTACGTTTTCATGCACGCTTAACCCGGTAAAGATCGATGTGATCTGAAACGTATAGGCCAGCCCAAGCTGTATCCTTTTGTGGGCAGGCAAGTGGCTGATATCGCGACCCTCAAAGATAACGCTGCCCTGTGTGGCAGATGTGCGTCCGCTCAACATGCCGACAAATGTCGATTTGCCAGCGCCATTTGGCCCGATCAGCGCGGTTACCAGCCCCTTCTGCAATGTAAAATCAATGTTGGTATTAGCCTGCAAACCGCCATAGGTTTTCGTCAAACCCTTAGTCTCAAGAAGTGTTAAGGCAGCCATGGCCACACCTTTGCTTGAAGAATACCGGCGATCCCGCGTGGTGCGAACATTGTCAGAATGACAAGCGCGAGGCCTGCAATAAGCATGTAAGCACTTGTGTAAGCGCTTGATGCGTCGATCAGGTAGAACATGAACGCCACCCCGATCAGAGGTCCGATTGTCTTGCCTGCCCCCCCGAGCAAGACCCACAAAAGCGGCAGAATTGAATACTGTACCGAGGCAAAAGTTGCCCCGACATAGCCAAATAACAGTGCGTAAAGTGCGCCAGCAACGCCTGAGACAGTGCCCGAGATGATCACAGCCAGCAGCTTGTAGCGCCAGACGTCATAGCCTAGCATACGGGCGCGTTCCTCATTTTCGCGGATGGCCACAAGGCGCTTGCCAAAAGACGACTGAACCAATGCCGCAAATGAAATAAGGCAGATGGAAAATGCCCCGAAGGCAACAAAGTAACGACCGGCCTCGGTTGTAACATCAAAGTTTAGCAGCATCCGTTCGGCCTGTTGCAGCACGAAACCTTCGTCCCCGCGGGTGTATTCGCCAAAATACAGAACGACCAAATAGATGGTTTGCGCAAACATGAGTGTCACGATCATGAAGGACACGCCAACTGTACGCAGCGCCAGCAAGCCAACCAAGACGCTCAACACTGCGGCGCTGAGTATTCCGATACCGAATGCCGGTATGACAGAAACGCCCAGAAATTTGATCGAAAGGCCAAGCCCATACATGCCCGCTGCGAAAAACATCGCATGCCCCAGGCTCAGCAAGCCCGTGTAGCCGAACAAAATATTCAGCCCGATGGCGTAGATCGCCAGCACCATAATACGCGACAGCGCCCCGACGTGGTAGGCTGGCAGGATGAAAAAACAAGCCAACAGAAACAGCAGTATGCCAAAATGAAGGGTGTTGATTTTGCCTGCCACTGTCATGTCTCGGCCTTTCCCATCAACCCTTGCGGTCTGAACACCAGGATCATCGCAACAAGAAAGGTGGCGATGATCTGAGCCAGCGTTGGCGAGAAAAAGACAGAAATGATCCCATCGCTCATCCCAATCAGAAATGCGGCGATGACGGTACCCGGCAGGCTTCCCAATCCACCGATGATCACCACGGTGAATGCCATCAGCAAGGGGTCTGCACCCATCAGATAATGGGCCTGTTGAATCGGGACAACCAGCACGGCACCCAACGCGGCCAGTGCAGCACCCAGACCAAAGACACAGGAATAGACTGTGCCGACCGGTACGCCAAAGGCCTTGGCCGTTTCGCTGTCTTGCTGGGTAGCCCGCATAATCAGGCCGATTTTTGTACGCGTCAGAAAAAGCCAGAGCGCAAGAAGGACCGTCAACGCAGCAAAGATTACGAACAGTTTGTAGCTGGTGATGCTTAGTCCCCACGGCCAGATCATTTGAAGTCCACCCTCGCTGAACTCAAACCAAGGCAGCGCCAAACGCTGATTAAAGGGGGCCTCAACCGGTCGTGCTTCGGGGCCAAACGTCATCAAAGTCGTTTGCTGAATGATAAACAGAATCCCGATTGTACCGACAATCGTGCGATCCGGGTCATAGTTGATCCGCTTCAGAATAAGCTGATCTGAAACCGCCGCGATCAATCCAACAACCAAAGGTGCAATGACAAGCGCTGCTGCAAACCCAATAGCAGGATGACCGCCCAGCATCTTGCTGACATACCATGCCAGCACGGCACCAAGCATAAAGAACTCTCCATGCGCCACGTTCACGACGCGCATAACGCCGAAAACGATGCTTAACCCCATTGCTGTCAACACAAGGATAGAAGCGATGACCGTACCCTCTAGGGTGGCGAGCATCAGATGCGGTCCGAAATCCATCTAAACAACTCTTTTTTACTTTTCAGTGTGCCGGGGATAGTCAGAAAGACTGCGTTGTGTAATCAACCTCGTCTTCGTACAGACCGTCTTCGATCGTGGCGACATGTTCGACCACCATCTTCCCTTCTGTGACCTTCGAGATGAACTGTTGACCAAACACCTGATGGGTCTTGCCGTTGAAACGTTTGGCGCCTTGAGGATGATCCAGCGATTCAGGCATGTCAGACATCGCCTCGACCGCCTCGATCAGTTTGGTCCGATCTTGTGGGCCCTGATAGTCGGCAGCCTCCATGCCAGCCTTGATCACATTCAGCGTTTCCCAACAGCCAAACATATGGGCATAGGTTGACACGTCAGCAGGATCATCAAGTGACGCCCCCCTGTCATCGCAGCCAACTGCCGCGCGATAGGTCTTCTCGGCCTCGCTTTGATTATCCTGAACGTGACGCGGCATGCCTTCCCAGAAGTACGTACTTTCCAGGAATTCCAACCCTGGGCTATCAATGCCAACAGCTTCAAGACTGTCGATGAACCCAAAGAGCTCTGGTCGGCTTGGGCCGAAGAACTCGCCCATTTCCTTTACAAATGTCAGAACAGCAGGACCAACCATGACATGATAAATCACTTCTGTCTCACGCGGAATGCTGGGGAAATAACGGGTAAATGATGTCTCGGTCGGCGGGATCGCGATTTTTGCGACAACTTCACCGCCCTGCGCCTCGATGGCCTGTGTAAAGAAATCTCGATGATCGTGCCCAAACGCAAAGTCGGGAAAGATCATCGTGACCTTCTTGCCAAGGTTGTTGGCGATGAAGGGTGCCATCGAAACCACCTGACTTTTCACATCAGTGATTCCCGGTTGCAGCGTATAGCGATTGAGCATGCCGCTTGCCACATGATGCCCTTCGGAAACAACAAAATACGGCAGTTTCAGCTCTGCCGCGCGCGGAGCTGAGCCAATCACGACGTGGCTGAACAATGTGCCAAAAGCAACGTCGCAGCTATGCAGTTTCTCGAACTTTTCCAATGCTTCGGCACCGCGACTTGGATCAGTGCCGTCATCTTCGGTCACAATCTCAACCGGTCGTCCATTGATCCCACCACTGTCGTTGATCCGCTGGATAGCGGCGGTTGTCGTTGCGTCATACCAGCGGCCGTAGGCGGCACCGATCCCTGTCGCATGTTTCTGAAATCCAATCTTGATGGGTGCAGAGCTTTGCGCCTGGGCAAATCCCATTGCCCCCGGCATCAGCCCACTTGTCGCCAAAGCGCCTGCACCAACGCCCAATCCCAGCAGGGCCTTACGACGTGATACAGCGTTTTTTGTCGTTTTGATCGTCATCTTTATCTCCCTTGTCGTCAGCGCGATCTTACGCCGCGTATTTCGATTCAGTATTGTGTGTGTACTAACGAGTTGTCTACATCTTTTTTTGAACTATCCGCCCTTTGGGCTCGCCAGCAGCCATAATCCGAAAATTGTATAAAATATCATCAGTATGGAAACACCGACCTGCAACATGATGACATCTCTGGCTGTTTCGCAGTGCTGCTCTGCAACCCGATGCCCCAAAAGGACGGCCCAAACATGTGACAGGACCACGGCACTGGCCTGTGTCAACCAGATCATTTTTACTGTATCAGGCTGGGCCAAAAACCCCGTTGTCACCTTGACAGCATTTAATCCGAACAGATTCCACCCCAGCGCAAAGGGGTCTGCCAAGGTCGCTAAAGTGACCCGAATCTGGACTAAAAAAGTGACATAGTAATGCGCGAAATGATAACCTAGCCCGATCGGTAACAAAGTGATCGCAAAGCTCCGAAACATATTAGATAGGCGCAACCGGTGTTGCGGGTGAACAATCCGCACGGCCGCAATCCCCACCCCAATCGCAAAAGTGTAGATGATCACCAGCATAAGCAGGATCAGATACAAGCCGATCAGATTTGGCCAATAGACAGCTGATCGCCCCGGAAATTCCAAAGGGTTTATTCCAAGCTGGTCCAACCACCAGAACGTTTCGTTCAGGCCATCAAAGCTGCCCGCGGCAAGCAGCAAAAGGCAGAAAACCGCCCGGCTAGTATCAAGTGGTGCCTCTGTCACAGCCTGCCAGCCGGGCATGCCCACTCGCCCCGATGTGACAGGCCGCAGACGTGACAGCAGATTGAACATGACCGTGATGCATTCGACCTGATTAAGCCATGGTTTCGCCCCGAAAACGATCACACCGGCAAAGTTGATCGCCCAGTAGCATGAGATAACGTAGGCCAATCTTGGCGGATCGTTGGGCGCGACATCGGCCAGCAGAAAGTTTTGAAAGAGTGCGAACAAAATGACCGCCGGCCACGCCGCACACCATTTCGGCAGACGGGCCAAGCCGTCGCTATCACCGAAAAGGTAATGTGCCAGCCCGCGCCATGGATTGATCCATCGCCAGATATCAAAAAGCGTTCCCTGAATGATGAACACAGCGATCCAGAAGACTGTCCAGAATACCAATGGCATCAGGTTACTTTGCGGATCGGTTGGTCCCGCAAACCCGATTGCGATCAAACCGAATAAGACAAGTGTCCAGACAAGAGACGAAAGATGCGCCAAGTCCATCTTTGTCGATGGTGCGCCGATTCTGAACGGCCTACTTTTGAAAATTTGCGCCAGTGCCCCGTGTCGCAACACCAACATCAATAGCATCGATACAAATACACTCAACGTGCCTGCGATCGTATAAGCGGTTGTCGGTAGCAAAAGCACGAAGCCCTGCTCGGCCGGATGCGCGATGGCGGGACCAGACCGCACCATCAAAGCCGCAGCAGTGGCGACAATTAACGAGTTGCTGCGCCGCATCATATTGTTAGTATACACATGATATCCAAGCTTGGAGCAAGAGATTTATGAAACGCATCATTGCAGTTGCTTTAATGATCGGCGCGGGTCTTACGGCTTTATACATGACAGGATTGCCAAAATCCGACATCGTTTTATCCAATGCCCGGGCAGTTCAGATCGACGGACGCCCCAACATGTTCGTGGTGACAATGACCATTCAGAATGATGGCGGGCCAGCCGTGCTGTCGTCCGTCAGCTCTCCACAGGCCATGTCGGTTTCGCTCATGAACCCGTTAGGCGGCGATGGTCCATTCGTTGTTCCGGGCGGTACCACAAGCGAGATCGCGATGGACGGCGCGCATGTCATGCTCATGACCGACGGCCAGTCGTTTTCAGAAGGATCGCTTTTGCCAATGGTCGTGACATTTGCTGATTACGGCGATGTTTCGACCCAAGTTTTGAATGCCACTGCCGATGTGATGACGATGAACCACAGCGCGGCCAATGGCGTTCAAGTCCCGAATACGCCAACCGTTGCAATCTTTGCCCCTGAAGGCATGACGGCAGATGGTGGCGAGCTTCTGGTTGAAACAGACAATTTCGTTTTCCGCCAAGCTGCGGAAATGGTGCCGCATGTCGACAACGAAGGCCATGCGCATGTCTATCTGAATGGCCTGAAGCTTGGGCGGCTTTACGGGTCCACCATGCAGATTGGACCATTGCGGCCGGGGCAGTACACACTCTTGGTTTCCCTGAATACAAACGACCACAGGCCCTATGTTGATGACACCGGCGCTGTGTCAGATACGCTGACGTTTGAGATCCCATAGTCGAGGTAGATCGGTGGTCTCAACAACAGCTGTCTGCCTGAGGCCAGCCGCCCGCTGACGCAGATACGGATAAGGGTTTGACGTGATAAATCTGTCTTTTTCGAAACGGCACCGGGGCCATCACCGAGACTCAGCAGATACACGGCCAAGTCAAAGGTTTCACGATCATAAGATGGCTTACGCCCACGGAAGCGATCACCCTTTTCTTTTGCACCTGCGATATCTTGAGCTCTTTGGTCCACCAACACCTCGACTTGGAAAGGGGGGTGTCATCGAAGGCAATTGGCACTTCACGGCGAAAAACACTCTTACCCCGCATCCGATTTATGGTTGGATGTCTTGGTTCTCAATCTTGAACCTACAGGGATGTGAAGGGGCTAACAATTGATACAGCACGTCGTCGAAAAAAGCTAATTGCCGCATCGACAGCCCTATGCAGATCAAGTAGCGGTTTTGCATGAGCGCGACTATCCGAACTGTTTCAAAATTCTGCGCGATCTTCGCGCTTGCAGTGGCTGTGATCGCTTCTACGTTCGCGCATACTCATGTTAAAGTTCCGCTCACGCCAGAACTTGCTGAATACGTTGCGATGGGTGGCTCGCTAGAGGACCTCTGCGGCGGTAGTGGTGAACAAGACAACGCGGCGGGCCAAAAATGTGAGGCCTGTCGATTGTTGGGCGCTGCAGTCGTACCCCGCACCGGTCATGACGTCCCAAATGAGGTCTTACTTTCTATCAATTGCGTGTCTTTCGTTGCAAAGCGGTTGCACGAGACATGGCCTCTTGATCCAGTACGCCTGACACGAGCTCCACCTCAAGTCTGATCCCTTCCCAAATTTTGTTCAGATCAGAACCTGCCAGAAGCGCGGGTCAAAAAGCTTGGAGTCAACACATGACTTGCACCGACATCAACGCACAGCCAGAGGGCCGCGTCAATAAACTCTACTCTTCGGCACCGCCGATGCCAAAAGAGCGACCGCTTTGGCAAGGTGCCGTGCTTGTGGGGCGGGCCGTCGCAATGGCCTTCCCGATGGCAGGGGCGGCACTTCTGACGGTGCTCGTAATTGACACGTTGATCCTGTCCAGCTGGCTCGCTTACGCCAAAGCCTGACCTGAAATCAACCTGTGCTGGCTGCTGCAAGAATGCTTCGGCGGCCGCTTACACCTTATTTAACAACCCTATTCTGGAGGCACCAAAATGATGAACCGACGCAACTTCGCACTGCTTATGGCCGCTGGCGCTATGTCGTCAGCGCCCCTTCGATCTGCAAAAGCGCAGATGGCGCTGCCTGAAGGATCTGCCCGTGCCAGTTTAACCCAACCCATACACGATATGTCCGAATGGCCAGCGGAATGGACAGGGTCAGAAAGTATCGTAATGCTGGCCTATCCCGGCATGACCGCCCTCGACTTAGTTGCACCTCAGTACATGTTTGGCAGTCTTTGGGGCGCAACTGTGAAAATCGCAGCCAAGACACTGGACCCAATTGTTAGCGATACGCGACTCACCATTATGCCTGACGTAACGCTTGATGAGGCGGATGCTTCGCCAGACGTCTTGTTCGTTCCGGGCGGCATCTCAGGCACTCTCAATGCGATGGAAGACCCCGAGACCATCTCGTTCCTCGAATCTCGTGGCGCTGAAGCGAGATATGTCACATCAGTCTGCACCGGAGCGTTGCTTCTGGGACAAGCTGGGTTACTGGACGGGTACCGCGCGGCTACGCATTGGTTGGCTATGGGTTCTCTGGATGCATTTGGTGCTGAGGCAATCGATGCGCGCGTCGTCCGCGACCGTAACCGAATTACCGGGGGTGGCGTCACGGCCGGTCTCGACTTTGGGTTGACGATAGTTGAAGAGCTTCGAGGTACGGAATACGCGCAATCTATCCAACTATTGGCTGAGTACGCACCCGAGCCACCTTTATCAGCGGGAACACTGACCAGTGCACCGCAGGAGGTCAGCGCGCGCATGGTGGCGATGTTCCCCGGTTTTGATGCTCATGTCAGGGCGATTGCAGCTACACGCCTGTAATCTGGTCTTCCTGAGCGAGTTTCTGGCGCGAGGGTTGAGACCCTCGGGCCGATATCTGTTTGAGGATTCACCATAATTCAAATCAGTCAGATACCAGCTGACATCTGAGACCACCGTAAGTTGGGGTGAACGTCGTGCTTCTACAATCCTGAGCGCACCTTTGATCCAGGGACCTATTTTGCGACGATCAAGCAGAGCGATGGCGACAACGACAAGGCGTCTGGCGTTTGAGCAGAGCCTCGGACTATGCTCCTCTCGGGTGAGGAGTACCAATATGTTTACCAATAGCCCAACCGCTAATTGTTCTGATCTGGTCGATTTCGGACCGCTTTCTAGCTTGAACGCGTTTGCAGTGGCCGACTGCTGCTATATGTTATGTAACTCTGCTTGGCAGCGATATTTTAGAGATGCGCTGGGGCCCTGTAAGGAGATAGGAGGCATATCTTAATGGCGTTCACCTTACGTCAGTTAAACTACTTCGTAGTCGTGGCTGAACATGGCTCAGTCAGCCATGCGGCCAGAACCCTTTCCATTTCCCAAAGTGCTATCACTGAAGCGGTAAAAGAACTGGAGGCGGATCTAGGTGTTAAGTTGTTCGAGCGTCATTCACGAGGATTGAACATTACGCATGATGGGCATCAATTTTTGCGCCATGCCTCATCAATATTGGGTAACGTCTCAAGTGCTCGGCACGCATTCAGATCACGGCGTGATGCCGTGTTAGGTAATTTGCATCTTGGCGTGACCTCACTGATGGCTGGATATGTTTTGTCTGATCTTCTGGCAAAATTCCGACGGGTAAACCCGCAGATTAATGTGACCGCGATAGAAGACAACGGCGAGTACCTTGAACATCTATTGATCGGCGGTGAGTTGGACGTGGCGGTAATGATTACCTCCAACTTGCGCGAGAAGAGCGCGCTACATGTCGAGATTTTGGACGTCTCTCCATTCCGGCTGTGGTTGCCGTTAGGCCATGCGTTGACGCAACAAGAAAGTATCACCCTCGCAGATGTGGCCAAGGAACCCTTGATCATGCTGAACATGGACGAAATGGAAAAAGAGGCCGTAAATGCGATCTCTGCTCTGATGAGCCGCCCGAACATTGCCTTTCGAACCCGGTCTGTCGAAGCCGTGCGTTCACTAGTCGCGACTGGTGCAGGCGTGGCGATGTTGCCCGACCTTGTCTACCGCCCATGGTCGCTGGAAGGTGATAAAATTGATGCGCGTGATGTATCTGGTGAATTGCCAGTAGTGCATGTTGGGATTGTGTGGCGCAAAGGGTCGCCCTTACCGGACAGCGCCAGAGAGTTTATCACAATCGCCCAAGCTCATCAGTCTAAGGGGGATAAATGATATCGAATTTTCCGATATTACGTTTCTGACTATTGAATTTGCGAATTCATGGGGAAGACTGCAAGCTGTTGGTAACTTGAAAGGCGCAACGTACGCCCAAAATTCCTAACAGGGAGAACTGCTATGTTAAAGGCACTCAAATCTTGTACTGCAATGACCATCGCTGTCGTCGTCGGTGTACAACCCGCCATCGCGCAAATGGTCACAGAAGTTGGTCCCGGTGAGGGCGAAGTGAACATTGTAGCATGGCCAGGCTACATAGAACGCGGCGAGACGGTTGAGACATTCGATTGGGTGACCGGGTTCGAGGAAGCAACTGGTTGCATGGTCAATGTCAAAACGGCCAATACGAGCGATGAGATGGTCGCGCTGATGAATGAAGGTGGCTTTGACCTTGTGACCGCGTCTGGTGATGCGAGCTTGCGTATGGTTGCGGGCAATCGTGTTCAGCCGATCAACATTGATCTGATCCCAAGCTGGAGCACCGTTGATGACCGCCTGAAAGAGGCACCCTGGCACTACGTAGATGGTGTCCATTACGGAACGCCCTATATGTGGGGGCCAAATGTATTGATGTATTCTACTGAGGTCTTTGATGAGGCTCCGACCAGCTGGAACGTCGTGTTTGAAGAAATGAATTTGCCCGATGGTGAACCCAACGAGGGCCGCGTACAGGCTTACGATGGTCCGATCCATATCGCGGATGCCGCCAATTATCTGATGTATCATCAGCCCGAACTGGGAATCACGTCCCCCTATGAGTTGACGCAAGTTCAATACGATGCCGCCCTTGATCTGCTGCGTGTCCAGCGCCAATTGGTCAGCCGCTACTGGCACGATGCATTCATTCAAATCGACGACTTCAAGAATGAAGGTATGGCGGCGTCAGGTTCTTGGCCGTTCCAAGTCAATCTCTTGCAGGGTGACGGTGCCGCAGTTGCCTCCACCATCCCGCAAGAGGGTGCGACCGGCTGGGCGGACACCACGATGATGCACGTTGATGCGGAAAACCCGAACTGCGCGTATATGTGGATGGAACATTCGCTGGCGTCTAACCTGCAATCTGACTTGTCAGTCTGGTTCGGGGCGAATCCTGCGGTTCCAGCGGCGTGTACGGATGGGCGTGGCATGCAAACCGCCGAAGGCTGCACCAAAAACGGGTTTGATGAGTTTGATCGGATCAAATTCTGGACAACACCGGTGTCGTCTTGCGAAAGCCAAGAGGAATGCGTGCCGTATTACCGTTGGGTGTCCGATTACATCGGTGTCATCGGCGGGCGCTAAACGCCAATTTAGCTGAAAAAGCCCTGCCAGATTACTAGGCAGGGCACATTTTGACCGGATTAAGTATGACAGTAGCAGTTAAATTCAGCGGCGTTTCGCGGCATTTCGGAAAGGTCCGCGCGGTTGACAACGTCGACCTGGACATTGCCGAAGGGGAATTCTTCGCAATGTTGGGCCCGTCGGGCTCCGGTAAAACAACCTGCCTGCGCCTTATCGCGGGGTTTGAAAGGCCCACTGCAGGCACAATCGAGGTGTTTGGCCAAAATATGGGGGACGTCCCGCCATATAAACGCGAGATCAACACTGTCTTTCAAGACTATGCCCTTTTTCCGCATTTGAATGTCATTGATAACGTCGCCTACGGTCTGATGATCGCGGGCCAGTCCAAATCTGTCCGCCAAAAAGCAGCAGATGACGCGCTAGAGATGGTTGCTTTGGGAGGGTATGGGCTACGCAAGCCATCCGAACTGTCTGGCGGTCAACGCCAGCGAGTAGCTCTTGCGCGCGCAATCATCAACAAACCCAAGGTTTTGTTGTTGGATGAACCCTTGGGCGCGTTAGACCTAAAGCTGCGAGAGCAGATGCAGGAAGAGCTTAAAGTTCTACAAAAACAACTTGGTATTACGTTCGTATTTGTAACCCACGATCAAGGCGAAGCTTTGTCGATGGCCGACCGTGTCGCTGTGTTCAACGAAGGTGGCATTGCGCAGATCGCAACCCCACACGAATTGTATTTGCATCCGCAGACGCCATTTGTTGCTGATTTTGTGGGATCGTCCAACGTTTTGCCCGCGCCATTTGTTAAAAAGATTGTCGGTGCTTCCTATCCGGCAAGCCTTCGTCCCGAAGCTATTCAGATTTCAAGCCAAGGCCACGCTGGCGTTGTGCGTAGCGTGAACTTTCTGGGCAGTGCGACGCGACTATCTGTGCAGTTGGATGCAGTCACTCTTACCGTTTTATGTCCCCTGTCAGATAGCGTTCCCAATATTGGCGAAACGATCTACTTGTCATGGGAAAGCGCTGATATGCATGTAATGGAGGGGGTTAATGTCTGATACTCTACTCGGTCGTATATCAGACACCCTTTGGCGTAACCCACGCCTCTTAATTGTGGCGCTACTTGCCCCGCCTGTGGCGTGGCTTGGAATTATCTACCTTGGCTCACTTTTTGCATTGCTCGCGCAAAGCTTTTTTTCGATTGATGAGTTTTCGGGCCTTATCAATTACGAGTTCACGTTGAAAACCTATGGCGAACTGTTCAAGGCCTACAACCTCGACATCATAGTGCGCACCGTCACTATGGCATTGGCCGTCACGATTGGTGCTGCGATCATCGGGTTTCCTGTTGCCTATTTTGCCGCGCGATATGCTCGCGGGCCGTGGAAAGCACTCTTTTACCTCGGTGTAATGTTGCCTTTGTGGTCAAGCTATCTGGTAAAAGTTTATTCATGGAAATTGATCCTAGCCAAAGAAGGTATTTTGAATTGGTTGTTCGAAACCTTACACCTTAGCCGGTTGTTGAACGCCTATTTGTCACTGCCTATCGTCGGGGGCAATTCTCTATCGGTCAGCACGACCGGAACATTCCTTGTGTTCCTCTATGTCTGGCTACCCTTCATGATCCTTCCCATTCAGGCTTCGTTGGAACGCGTGCCACACTCGATGCTTGAAGCCTCGGGTGATCTGGGGGCAACACCAGTGCAGGCATTTCGTACCGTGCTTCTGCCTCTTGCGTTCCCCGGCATAATCGCAGGTTCCATCTTTACGTTCTCTCTGACATTGGGCGACTATATTATCCCTCAGATTGTCGGATCTTCGCGACGTTTCATTGGGCAAGCTGTCTACCAATACCAGGGCACTGCAGGAAACATCCCACTCGCCGCTGCATTTGCCGTTGTCCCAATTATTATCATGGGTCTCTATCTGTGGTGGGCCAAACGCAAGGGAGCATTCGATGCACTCTGATCGGGCGCCTTTCGGCTTGAAAATTGCAGCGATCGCCGGGCTCGCATTTATGCACCTGCCGCTTTTGCTTATTTTTGTCTACGCATTCACCACTGAAGACAAATCCTATCAGTGGCCACCCCCTGGGCTGACTTTGGAGTGGTTTGCTGTGACATGGGCGCGCGAAGACGTATGGGAAGCACTGTCTCTCTCAGTGAAGGTTGCGTCAATCTCAACGGTTATCGCTTTGATCCTTGGCACCTTATGTGCGGCAGCTATCAGTCGAACTAGGTTCTTTGGACGTGAAGCGGTATCACTCATGGTAATCCTGCCAATTGCCCTACCAGGGATCATCACGGGTATCTCATTGCGCTCGGCCTTTAACTTAGCAGATATTCCATTCAGCTTTTGGACTATTGTTCTGGGCCACGCCACGTTCTGCGTTGTGGTTGTTTATAACAACGCTGTTGCGCGGTTCCGTCGTGTGTCGGGATCTCTGGTCGAGGCGTCCATGGATCTTGGCGCCAATAGCTTCCAGACGTTCCGCCATGTAATTTTGCCCAATATAGCGACTGCCCTGCTCGCGGGTGGCATGCTCGCTTTCGCACTGTCTTTCGATGAGGTTATCGTAACGACCTTTACCGCCGGACAGCAACAAACCCTACCGATCTGGATGCTCGAAGAACTCGTACGGCCACGCCAGCGCCCCGTAACAAACGTTGTTGCGATGATCGTAGTTATGGTCACCTTTCTGCCTATCCTTGGAGCCTACTACCTCACACGGGGCACTGACTCTGTTGCCGGGCAAGGCAAATAATTCTTAACAGGAGACGTATAATGGAAACCAAGATGTTGATCGGATCGTCTTTCGAGGCTGGATCAGAAATTGACGAAGCTGTGCTGAACCCGCGTACCGGTGAGACTATTTTGTCGCTGCCAGAAGCGAGTAATGCACAGATTGACCGTGCTGTCGCCGCCGCTCGCGCCGCATTCACTGGCTGGTCGCGCACCACGCCAAGCGAGCGGTCGCAAAAGCTTCTTGCAATTGCCGATGCGGTCGAAGGGTCGCTTGAGGACCTGGCCCAACTTGAGGCGCTTAATTGTGGAAAACCCATCAATGAAGTGCGCAATGAAGAGATCCCTGCAGTTGTGGATTGCTTCCGCTATTTTGCGGGTGCTGTGCGTAACATGCATGGGCCTTTGGCGGGCGAATACATGGAAGGTCATACAAGCATGGTGCGGCGTGATGCTATCGGTGTCGTAGCCTCAATCGCTCCATGGAATTATCCAGTGATGATGATGGCGTGGAAGTTGGCACCTGCTCTTGCTGGCGGAAACACCGTGGTTCTTAAGCCATCCGAGCAAACGCCTTTAACGGCGCTAAAACTAGCACAGCTTATGTCAGCTATTCTGCCTGAGGGTGTCATCAATGTTATCGTCGGGCAGGGGGCAACTGTTGGAAATACCCTGATCAATCACCCTGGTGTGGATATGATTTCGATCACCGGTGATATTTCAACCGGCAAGAAAGTTCTCCAGGCGGCATCAAAGACTGTCAAACGAACACATCTTGAACTAGGCGGTAAAGCCCCGGTCATCGTCTTCGACGACGCTGATCTTGACCGTGTCGTCGAAGGCATGCGCGCGTTCAGTTTTTACAATGCGGGTCAGGATTGTACTGCCGCCTGTCGCATTTACGCTGGGCCCAAGATTTACGATAAACTGGTGGCGGATCTGTCGTCTGCTGCGGCGACGATTACCTACAATCAGGCTGACGACACGGTGAACGAAATTCCGCCACTGATTTCGCAGCGCCAACGTGACCGCGTTGCCAGCTTTGTGCAACGAACCAGCGAACAAAAGCATATGGAGATCACGACCGGTGGCGGATCACCCGATGGTTCTGGGTTTTACTACAAGCCGACTGTAATTGCAGGTGCACTACAGTCCGATGAAATTGTCCAACGTGAAGTGTTTGGCCCGGTAGTATCAGTCACAAGATTTACGGATTCGGACGAAGCCGTCACATGGGCGAATGACAGCAATTATGGCCTCGCGTCGTCTGTCTGGACACAAGACGTTGGCAAAGCCATGGACGTGTCTGCCCGGCTTCAATACGGCTGTACATGGGTCAATACGCACTTTATGCTGACCAATGAGATGCCTCATGGTGGTGTCAAACAATCGGGCTACGGCAAAGATATGTCGATGTACGCGCTCGAAGATTACACAGCAGTCCGTCACATCATGATCGCGCACTAACACCGCCCACTTCGCATTAAAAATAGACCCGGCGCGCAACGTATGGCTGTGGTGCCCCGGCAGACCTGTTTCAAAGGACAATGACATGTTGAATAAAGATGTAAGTGTACGACGCGATGGTGCCATTGCACGTGGTGTCGGAATGATGACGCAAATCTTCGCAGATCGGGCGAAAAACGCTGAAATTTGGGATATCGAAGGCAATCGTTTCATAGATTTTGCAGCGGGCATCGCAGTGGTCAATACTGGCCATTGCCACCCGAAAATTGTGGCCGCTGTGAAAGCCCAGATTGACCGATTTACACATACTTGCCATCAGGTCGTCCCTTACGAAAATTACATCAGATTAGCCGAACGTCTGAACGCGCTGGTACCGGGTGATTTTGCAAAAAAGACCATTTTCGTAACAACAGGCGCTGAAGCCGCCGAGAATGCGGTAAAGATTGCGCGCGCGGCAACTGGACGCTCGGCGGTCATCGCGTTCTCAGGTGGGTTTCATGGGCGAACATTTATGGGCATGGCCCTTACCGGCAAGGTGGTGCCATACAAAAAAGGCTTTGGCGCGATGCCTGGGGACGTATTTCATGCACCGTTTCCCATTCCACTTCATGGCGTCACGGTTGAGGATTCGATTGCTGCATTGGACAAATTATTTAAAGCAGACGTGGATCCCGAACGTGTCGCTGCGATCATGTTGGAACCCGTTCAGGGAGAAGGCGGGTTCTATGAAGCGCCCAAAGAACTCATGCGGTATTTGCGCAAGATTTGCGATGAACACGGCATACTTCTTGTAGCGGATGAGGTGCAGACCGGTTTCGCACGTACCGGTAAAATGTTCGCAATGGAACATCACGATGTAGTGCCTGATCTGACGGCAATGGCAAAAGGTCTTGGTGGAGGGTTCCCGATTGCCGCAGTCACGGGGCGCGCTGACATCATGGATGGTGCAACCCCGGGCGGCCTCGGCGGGACTTACGGAGGGACGCCGATCGGCATTGCCGCAGCACATGCCGTCCTCGATGTTATTGAAGATGAAAAGCTTTGCGAGCGCGCCAATGTTCTTGGTTCGCGCCTGCGCCAAAGGCTTGAAAGTTTGCGGGAAGATGTGCCTGAAATTGCGGATATTCGCGGACCAGGTTTCATGACCGCAGTCGAGTTCAAATTAAGAGACTCAGCCGCACCAAGCCCCGACTTTACAAATGCAGTGAAGGCACACGCATTGCAGCGCAACTTGATTTTGCTGACTTGTGGTATCCACAGCAATGTCATTCGGTTCCTCTCCCCCATCACGATCGAGGACGATACCTTCTCTGAAGCTCTGGAAATTATTGAGGCGTCGATCCGTGCCGCGCAGGCCGGAGCAGGGCATTAACATGTTACCATTGAACCAACCTGACCTTTTCATTAATGCGGCCCTGATCGGGGGGAGTGGATGCAGGCAGCGTCCACTGGCAATACATTTGATATCTTGAAACCTTCGACCAGACAACGCATCGCAATCCTGCCAGATATGGGACAACCCGAGGCGAATTTTGCAATTGATGTTGCGTATCAGGCCCAAAAGGAATGGGCTGCGTGCATGGGGAAAGATCGGGATGCGGTCCTGCGCCGCCTGTACGATCTAATCCTCGCCAATTGTGATGATCTGGCAGTCATTTTGACAGCGGAAATGGGCAAACCATTGGCAGAGGCTAAGAGTGAAATCCTCTACCAGTTCATGCACGGCGCAGCGAATGGTAGTGTTTCCCGAACCTGCCACTCGTGACAATCGCAGTGAAGGTGTCAGGAGAGTTTCCTAATGCTGCGACCGCACGAATGTCGGCTTATCTGATCTGGCGCACAATGGATCTGGTATACAATATTAAAACCGCATCGCGAACTCTACACCCGGTACGGTTCAATTATGTCCGCCGACAGAGCGTATCCAATTTCCGCAAGATGTGTGCTCAACGATGATACGCCGAACATGCCTATAACATTGACCGCTTCGAACAGACCATCGCTTTCATAAGGTGTTGATGTGGTGACAAAGACAAGCTGGTTCGCAGGCGGAGGCGGAACGTGGACGCAAGCCCCTACATAAGGCACCAGAATAAACGCCGTCACACCTGTGCCAGTGTATTCGATAGGCACGATAAACCCTGGCAAACGGACGATCTGACCATTCCATTCGGTTCTTACACCCATTGATGGTGGCTGTTGGCTTGACATTGCGGCTCCTTCGTCATGGGACAATAGGCCGCGTAACGCATTCGGGATGGCTGATTGACCCTCAGGCAGCAAGTCTTCCCAATCAAGGTCGATATAATCCTCAGCGCGGGCAAAACCGGGCAAAAGCGTTGAGGCTGCGATACCTGTAAGAAGTGTGCGACGGTTTAAATGGCAGATCACCAGACATAGACCTCCATTTCATCGGCCGTGAGCGAATATCCTGTCTGACCAAGATTGGTGGATTGCAATTGCGTCCGCAGTGTTCCTGTGACCCAGACAGGGTCCCAAAGCTGATCGCTTGGCCATGGCTGGACTGTCTTTACCATAACAAGCTGGTTTGCAGGTGGAGGCGGCGTGTGGATGCAGGCGCCAACGTACGGCACTAGCATGAAATTGGTCACGCCCTTTGCACTCACCTCAAACGGAATGATGAACCCCGGCATTTTGATATATGCGCCATCAAGTGCCTCGTTCAGTTTCACCGCGTTGGCGTCGTAGATCGGGTTCCATGTGTCATTGGCGACGTCTATGTCGCCTTCTCCGATGATCTGGGCATAGGGCAACCCCGGCGGCAGAAGCTCATCCCAAAGGATTTCCCGGGGCGTTGCCGCAAATGCCACCTTTGGGACGACGACAGATCCGCATAAAAGCATCAAGGCAGCTCTGCGATTCAACATTACATTCCCCTCGTCCTCAACATCACGTTTTCACTATCATACCATCCGCAACAGACATTCTGTAGGCCCTAAGTGCAGGCACAAGGCTCACAATTGCGCCAGCACAGATCACCCCAAGAATGACCCATACTTCGCGCAGCGTTGGTGCAGTGATCGGTAACCACAGGCCAAAGGTGCTATCAAGGATCGGCTGCGCGATGATCAGCCCGATATACAACAGGACCACCCCAAACAATGCACCAAGCGCCGCCATCACCATGGCTTCCAAGACAAGCATGCTCAGAATGGTGAAAGGCCGCGCACCCATGGCCCGAAAGATCGCCATCTCGCGACGGCGCTCGTTAAGGCTGGAAAAAATCGTGGCCATCATGCCAATAAGTGCAGTAACAACCACCATGGCCGACACGGCAAGCAATGCGGTTTCGGCAATGCCAACGATCCCCCAGAGTTCCTGTAAGGCGACGCCGGGCAAGATAGCCAGTAAAGGCTCTTCGGGATATTGATTGATGGCACGCTGTAAGGCAAAGGTTTGCAGCGGGCTTTCAACACCGACAAGCGCCGCGGTTATCGCCGTAGGCGTCAGCTCCATGTTGCGGATCACATCTACTGGTGTCGATTGGCCGGGCACCTGTGCGCCACTTTGCCAATCCACATGGATCGCCTCAATTGCTTGCATGCTGACGATGACCGTGCGGTCAACAGGTGTACCGGTCTTTTCCAGTATGCCCGACACGCGGAACGGCTGATCCTTATGTTCGGTAAAGGACGCCAGACCGTGGGCAACGATGATCGGATCGCCAACACTATAACTCAGTGTCGTAGCGACGTCGGCACCGATGACCGTATCAAACAGGTCATCCATTATGGTACCATTAGACATGGCCAGTGACCTGCCTTGGCGGTACTTGTAATGTCTGAAAAAGGCTTGGGTTGTGCCCATCACGCGGAACTGGCGGTGGCTGTCACCAAGTGAGATCGGCACGATCCAATCCACGTCAGACCGCGCTGCGATGTCTTGATAACTTTTCCACGTCACGTTGTTGGTCGCATTGCCGATGCGGAATACGGAATACAGCAGCAGTTGCACCGATCCCGACCGCGCCCCAACAATCAAATCGGTGCCAGATATCGTATCGGCAAAGCTGGCCTTTGCGCCGGTGCGTACCTTTTCCACACCCAGAAACAGCGCCACCGAAAGTGCGATAGCAAGAATGGTCATGCCGACGGTTAGCGCGCGCGCGAACAGTGAGGCGATAGCAAGGCGAAGGATCATGCCGCTGCCCTTTCGATCTGCGCAATGTCTTCCATGCGGATCACCCGGTCAAAGCGTTCGCCAAGGCGTGCATCATGACTGACCATCAAAAGCGAGGTGTTATGCGTGTTCGCCTGTTCAAACAGCAGATCAAGAAAGGCGACCTGACTATTGGCATCAAGGGCCGAAGTGGGTTCATCCGCGATGATCAACGGCGGCTGTCCAATCAACGCGCGTGCAACGGCCACGCGTTGTTGCTGACCGACGCTTAGGGTTGTGGCTTTTGCGCTAGTGACGCCCGCAGGCAGGCCAAGTGCGGCACACAGTTGTGACGCCTCAGTGGTTGCATCAGCTGCACGTTTGCGCCGTGCGGGGGCAAAATGGAGCGGGAGCAAAATGTTGTCCATTACAGATCCAAAAGGGAGCAAATTGAACTGTTGAAAGATCACTCCAATCTGCTCAGCCCGTACTTTATCACGCACGCCGCCAGACAATGCGGCAATGTCTGTTCCTGCGATATCAACGCGTCCCTTATCCGGCAGGATCGTGCCGCAGATCAGCGACAAAAACGTCGATTTTCCTGATCCACTCTCACCTAGTAACAGCAAAGATTCGCCCTGCGCTACGGATAGATGAGGAACAATCAGGGAAAAGCCGGCCCGCCCTGGCCAACGATAGGCCAGCTTAGTGATTTCGAGCGTCGTGTTAGTCACTTTCGTTCAACGCCCCAAATCTAAAATGGGTGCGTCACGTTCTACTTCGAATGCTTGCGCACCGGATGTGGTAATAATCTGCACTTCAACCTTTTGTGCGTTCGGGAATGCTTCGAAATAAACGAAGCTGATTTCTGTTAGCGCATCAGAGTTGTCGCAGTTCAGCATATATTCTGCATGGAATTCGGTGTGACCCGCTTCCTTGGCGTGGTCTGTGTGGTCTTCATCCCCATGGTCGTCATGTCCATGCTCATCGTGCTTTTCATCGGTGTGGTCTTCATGCTCTCCGTCCGCGTGATCACCGTGATGCTCCTCGCCGTGATCATTATGTCCGTCTTCGCTTTCAAGCTCGGCCTTTGCTTCAACGACATTACAGCTTGCCGCATTGGGCATTACGAATAGATCAAGCGGCGCACCAAGTGTGGCGATCGCCGATTCAATTGCGGAAAGATCGGTGTCACTTTCAGCCGCATACTCAAACCCGACAATATCAGCACCCGGCGCTTCAAACGTCATCGTGACAGCCGTACCATCAATCGCGACATTCAGCGTGCCGACACCATGTTCGTGAGCATCAAGCTGGCGGGTTTCCTCTGCAAAAGTAGGAAAAGCAGTGATAAGGGCAATAAGGGAGAATGCATGTTTCATAGTATATCCAGTATGGTTTGATTAAGATGGAGATTAGGCAGCACAGGTGCCACATAGCCCGTGAATTTCAACAATGTGGCGCTCTGCCTGAAAGGCGTTTTGATCGGTTAATGCAGTAAGTGTCGGTAGCAAATCGCTTCCGTCATGTTCTTCAACCGACCCACAATCTTCGCAGATGGCTAGGACAGGCACACTTTCGACATGGCTACAGCGGCAAGGCACAAAGGCTTTGATGGATTCGAGACGATGAGCGCGTCCCTGATCCATCAGCGCCGATAGCGTTCGATAGACCGTAGGCGGCGCAATATCCGGCTCTCTGATCTGAAGCTGTTCGAGAATTTGATACGCCGTCATCGGTCTGTCGCATCCATTCAACACACTCAATACATCTGTTTGCCGTGCTGCTGCGCGTTTTCTCATATACTAAATTCCCTCTTTAAAAATAAATTATTTTATAAAGTAACAAACAGCAAGGCGTGAATGCTTCAATCTTCGAACCAGTCGTGGGGCAGCCACAACCACAGCCCGCTTTGTCCTGCATCCTTCTAGTTCACCCGCACTGCAGCCAACGGCGATGTTTCCTGAACCGGCCTTTAGCTGTACCACAGAGAACCGGTACTTTGAGTTGGTTCTGTTGGAAAACTCTTGCTTGATCGGGGCCTGGGTGTCCGCGGCCAGCTGGTTGCTCCGCACACAAATCGCGCCGCAAGGCCAATATCAGCGACATCACGCCCAAAGACCTCTCAGAACACCGCCGTGGTTTCCTGCAACGCAGCCCATTCCGTCGCGCCGGGTGTGGCCAAGGCATGCATCACGGCAACATAAAGAATCCTGCACCGAGGAGCAAAGAAGTATAATTGGGCTGTGATAGTCTCTTCATGATCTAGACGTCATTCCCCTTAGGTGATCAAAAAGATGGGTTTCTAAGGTGACCCGAAGGGTGCATGGGCCGTTTGTGGTTGTGGAATACTTATGATCAAACCACCGTCGCAGAGACGGCAATCATCCAAAAGTGCATCACACTGACCGCGGCCGAGATGACGCAGGCCAATGCTACCGACCACCATGCCCATTTCCCCACAAAAACTCTGTACCCGATCAATGCCAGAGGAAAGGCGACACCTGATACGCAGATGACCCAGAGGAAATATCCGAATGAGAAAAACAAGCCATAACTCAACTGCGTCACTGCGAAAAATATGGCGATGTTTAAAACGGCAAAACCGCCAGCCAGAAATAAAGGGTTAAGATTTGAATTTGGCGAACGCTTCAACATGCTGGGTCCACGCGGCGTCTAACCCGCCACCCGTGTCCAACGCCGCGGAATGGCCTGCATCTGATAGACCTGTGGTGGTTGCATGAAGATGAGATCTGTTTCAGAACACGTATAGGTGCCGGTTGATATCTCGGGTCCCAGTTCTGAAGGGCGCGGGGGGACCACTGACACCTGACCATTCATATTCACCTCTGTCACCACATCAAATGTCGTCGCGGTGATGGTAAAGGTGTCACCTTCGGTCTCGATCGTGGCCTCATTTTTGCCGGCCATGGTGACAGAGACGTTCATTCCGTCCATGTCCATCGATATCGTCATGCCCTCCATATTGCTAAGCACGCTGCCGTCGGCACTGATGTCCATAACCGGGCCTGACCCAGTGACCTCACCGCCATCAATGGGCATGCCACCCTGTGCCATCATTTCCGTCATATCGTTCAGGTCGGCGCTCCACTCCCCGACGAGGCATTCGTCAAGCGCAAGTGCGCTTTGAGCGGTACAGGTCATGAGGGCCATAGCCAGGATGGTTGGTCTTATAGATGTCATCTGTTTGGTCTTTTTCTATTTGGTAGTTCTGTCATGCATGTCTGGCGTTTGCACGCTTCAGAAACAGCTTGCAAGCGCTACGGATGTTTCGGCCATGCGTTCGGCGAAAGCATCGGCGATTTCAAGCATCTGCGCTTGCTGTGCATCTTCACCGAGTAAGGTAAAATAGGCATTGAGGTCCGGGTGCGCGGCCAGTTGCGCATTCAGATCATCCAGCCGGTCCTGCATCGCCGCTGCATCAGGGGCGGCGGCAACCCATGCGGCGCGATCTTCATCGGTCCAACTGAATGCGGTATGTGCTTCCAGCGTGTTCAGGCGGGCCGGATCCGTTTCCCAGATCCATTCGCGCAGGGCCCGTGTCATCGTCAGGTTCTGTTTGGCCGATGCGGCGGATAGTTCCGAAACCTCTTGTAGGTCGGATTGGGCGGCAACCATAATCTGGGCGATTTCATCTTGCAGCGCCATCTGAATGTTAATTTCAGCCTGCCAGGCAGCCTCCAAGCAGGAATAGTCCGGTTTCGCCACTGCGGAAATTGGAAGGCACCAAACGACGGTAGAAAAAGCGAGTGCAGTAAAAGATGTTGTTTTCATATGATATGGTTGTCCTGTCATGAAGTTTTGCAGTGCTAGCCTGCGTGAAAAAACCCCAGATACGCCACGCCGAGCGTGGTCAGGTACAGGAGGATCAGAAACCCGTACTCTGTGGATGACGGCTTTAACAGAAGGCTCTTCTTGGGTTTTGAAGGATTGTAGAAGACGACCACCTTGTCGTCGTCGATACGCTGAACCCGGCGCATCATTTTCTTGATGCGTGACCCCGAACTTGGCCCACCAATCCGGATATGGGCAAGGTTGGTATTGCCCCCCTTATAGGGCGTGCCGTCCACCTCATAGCTGTAAGCAATCATCTTGAGTGGGTCGTTATGATTTGAGGCGTCAAGATACTTGAATTCGTTCAATTTGCCGATGGTAGATGGCCATGTTGCGATCTTTCGTAGATCAAGGTGATATTTGACGGTGAAGAACAGGAACCAAGCGGTCGCCAGTTTTGCCAGTGCGGGTCCATCGCCGGCCATGATCTTGTCCAGAAAGTCTTGCACGTTGCTTGTCGTTTGAGGGAGTTCAGCGTTGTCACACAGATCGGTAGGCGCATCACTGCATACAATTGTACCCCAAAGCTTTCCCTTCTTTTCAATCTGTTGATATTGCGACTTCGACTATTTAACTAGGTATACATCATTTCTTTTCAAGGAAGTCATCATGCATCGTTCATTTCATCTGGCTTTACCACTTATCGCACTGGGGTGTATGGCCAGCGCCCAAGACGCATCCAGGAATGCAGATGTGCTATTTATCCTCGATGGCTCAGGTTCCATGTGGGGGCGGGTGAATGAGGTGGAAAAGATCGTCATCGCCAAGGATGTGATGAGCGGACTGATCGATGGTCTGCCAGAGAGCGTGGATGCAGGGCTGATCACCTATGGCCACCGCGAACGCGGCTCTTGCGCGGATATCGAGGTGATCGCGACACCCGGACAGACCGATCGCGCCGACCTGCTGGCGTCCCTTGCAGGCGTGACTCCGCTGGGCAAAACACCGATTTCCGACAGCTTGCTGCAGGCAGGCGAAGTGATGCGCCAGACCGAAGATCCGGTGTCGATTGTGCTGGTATCGGATGGGATCGAAAGCTGTGAAGGCGATCCTTGCGCGACGGCCGCGCTCTTGCGCGAACAGGATATCGATGTGCGCATTCATGTCGTGGGCTTCGATGTGGATGCGGAAGCCAAAGAACAACTCAGCTGCATCGCCGAGGCGGGTGGCGGCGAGTACTATGATGCAAGTTCCGCCGATGCTTTGGATGCAGCACTGGCCGATGTGCGGGTCAGCATCGTTGAAGAACCCGTCATGGTGGAACCGGTTGTCACCCCTGTGGCGCCACAGGTCGCCAACCTGTTCCGGGCTGATGATATCTCGGGCAATACCGATATCACGGTGATCAATGTCGATACCGGCGAAGAGGTCGATATCCTGTTTGCGTCCGAACCAGAAACAGAAGTGCCAGCTGGTACCTACCGTTTTGAGTTTGGGTATCCGTTTCAAAACTGGCGGTTCATCCCCCCGCCGGTCACCATAGAGGCGGGTAGTGACTACACCATTTCCGCCGCTGACTACGGATTGGCGACCGTGATTTGGGGCGCTGATAACGCGCGCGATGTTGGAATTATCCAAGAGGCCACCAACAGCAAGATATTGTCGCTTATGGCGTCACGCGAAAGGCTGCAGATACCACCGGGCGCCTATCGGTTTGACTTTGGCAACTTCATCTCTCAGCCCACTACAATAGAACCCGGTGGTGAATATACGATATCCGCCTCTGATTATGCATTGGCAACGGTGCGCTGGTCTGATGACATCCGTGCTGACGTGAAAATTGTAAATGATGCGACGGGGGACGACATAGCCACGATTAGGAAGTCGAGTTCAAGCGCGCAAATCCCGCCCGGCACTTACCGTTTTGCCTTTCGTTACTTCACATCACCGCCTGTCGTGATTGAGCCCGATAGCGATTATACGGTCACCGCCGCTGACTATGGCTTGGCAACGGTAAACTGGTCCGACGATATTCTTGGCGACGTTGACGTTATTGATGATGCCTCTGGTGAAGGGGTCGTGAGCCTGCGGAAATCACGGTCCGAGGTGCAATTGGCGCCGGGCGACTATCGGTTTGTGTTCAGCGGCTTTGTATCGCCCCCAGTCACGATAGCGCCAAACAGTGACTTTACGATTTCGGCAGCTGACTATGGCCTCGCAACTGTCAGCCTGGCAGAACGTGTGCGTGGTGATTTTCTATTGCTGCAAGGTGATCAAGATCCAATCAACCTCAGGGACGGTAGAGAGAAACAGGTTCTGCCAGGCCCTTACGCCATGGTGTATCGCGGCGAAGAGCTTGGGATCATCAACATAGATGCGAACGAAACCCGCATGATTGAAGTATCGCAGTAGTCAGTTTCTCTGCACCGGAGGCACCTATGAAGGTCGTTGAAAACACGTCAGACCGCCTATTCTTGCGGGACGCACCGTGGTTCATGAGCAGTCTGCTGACCGGTGCGATTGTGCTGATGTGTTATGTCACTTGGCAACGTTATCTTGAGGTCGGGTTTCAACAAGCTGCTCTTATGGGGGTTTTCGCAATAGGGCTTCCCGCCTTGGGTTTCGTTTTGCTTGTCAGGCGAGATGAGTTGATCCTTGATCGCGCAACGGGTGTGATGGAAATCAGGCATACGACCTTGTTCGGATATCAACGAGAAGAGGAACCGCTTGATCGGCTCGAACAGGCGTCCACACAAACCCACCACACATCAAATGGTAACACTCGGCACCGGGTTGCGCTGATCCTATCGGGTGACCCTAAGAAAGACATCCGAAACATATCACCAGCATATGGCGCCGGACCGCATTCGAAGGACGCCGCCGACATCATTAATCGCTGGCTAAAGGGAGGCGTCTCTTAGTGAAATATGTCCTGAACCTGTGGATGCTGCTCTTGTCCGTCACGCTTTGGACACCGCAACCCACGCACGAACCATTGCGTGACCTGCCACGTCTATTGGTTGGAACATCACAAGCGGCTGTGGTTGACCGATGTGAACGAGTGCAATTCAGACGATCGGGCGGTGTCGGGAGCAGTGCAACAAATAGCGTTACGATCTTTGACGACATCCCAATTGCGATCAGTGCCGAAGGGATAGAGGCGCATGGCTCGTACAGACTGGGCAAGGAATGGTGTGATGACCAAGTCGGTAAGTCCGTCAACATATTGGTTCATCCCGATGACCCACAACGAAGTATGATCAACAGCTACGTGCAGCTTTGGTTGCTACCCGTTCATCTTTTGGTGGTTTTGGTCCTTTTTGTCCTGAGCGCAGTATACCCACCTGCGTGGCGCTTTGTTTTCTTTGGATATCTGGCATTTGCTTCGGGATCAGTCTTGTTGGAGCTTTATTTATGACGCCGAAATTAGCAACAGAAACCACCTGCTTCTTACCCCCCATTCAACTTTGACCAGGAGAGATCAATGATCAGATGCGCAATTGCTCTTACCGCGCTATGCACAGGTGCAGCAGCCAATGAACTGACCCAGGATTTTCTAGAGGCGCCGGGCATGGTCTGGGTCAGGACAGATTTTCCCGCGTTCAGCAAAGAAGGGAAAATGGACAGTCTGATCCCATATCTGCAATTTACGGACGGAGAATTTGAAAGCGGCTTGCTGGCCGGATATCCTAGCATCTATCCAAATAGCTGCGCAGAGCCATATAACTGTGATGCAAGGACGACACGCGGAGACGTTTTAAGCGGACCTTACACCGTGGTTGCGACCGGCATTCAGGCACAAGAAGGCACCACGCTCAGCGATTGGCAATTCGGTGAGGGTACGCGCCATGATTGGGCGCTTGCTGCAGATGGCATGTATGGCGGTTATGCCGCGATTAACCGACGTGATGATCGGCTGTACCAGGAAAGCGAAGCAGGCCCCCGCACCTATCTGCGTTTGCCCGAACACCTTATCCATTCAGCTTTTCACTTGGCCGAATTTGCGGACCAACCGGTCGATTTGGCCTATCAATGCAGCCTCGAACAGATCGCAGCATTAGCAGCGGCGCCTGTGGATCAGCGCACACCGACACAAATGCAGTTCCAGGCGCTCTTGAATGTCTTGGCGGTTCAAATGCCCGCAACCCACCGCCAACAGGTGCTGGATGGAATCCGGGTGGCTGGCGGTCTCAGCCCGGAACAAAGGACAGAGCTGGATCAATTGGATGCCGTCACATCAATAACGGCCGGCCTTGCAACGCTCTCAGAAAGTCTACTTGTGCGGCCAGAAGGATTTTCTTTCGATCCGCCCGAGCTGCTAGAGGGGTCAGCAAGCCAAGAGGCAATTGATCAGGTCAATATGATGATGCCGTTGATGGTCATAAGTCGTGCGCCTGACCCAATCGCTGCACAGGCGCTTTTTGACGAATTGATGCCAGATATGATTGCCGCAGCCCCGCTCGCGGCAAAAATTTCACATGCTGTTCTTCTTGATGAGGAAGGGTCAGCGATCGGCACCGTGGTATGTTCAAAGGCAGGATAACAACAACGATGCAAATTGGCGTTAATAGTGGGTAGCTGCAACTTGCACCGCTGATTGCAAAGCGAGATAATGCGGTGGGGTGGATAGTCTCCTGCTTTATCCTAAATCGCCGTCACTCTCTGCCTTATGCCGTTTTCTGAAACGGGTGATTGCATCCAGCTCCCAATACTCTTGAAGCTTCTCTTCCGTCCGGGAAAACGGCACGCTCTTTGGCGGCTCCAAAACCCCAGTGCCCCGACCCCACGTTCCAAACAGTTTTGCGCGTTCGGCGGTTAGTCTGACAAATCTACGCAGCATCTCACACCCTCCCCATATTGAAAACACAAGTTGAAACCGTTGAAAATTTGAAGAAAATCAATTCTGCAACTCTCTTTAAAATCGAAACAACTTTGACGTTAAACTCTAACAGAAATCGAACCAGAGCCTCCGTTACGATACAGCTTCAGCTCTCCGAAAAACTTTGACGACGGACACTTTGGCATTCAAGTCAGCATCGGTCACTCTGGACTCAGGGCCGCAAAATGCTGGTGCAACTTTAACATGGATAGCGTTGGTCCCAGACTTGCCTATCTGTCTGGTGTCCTGACGGCCACAAACAAACGAACATCAATGAGCTGCTGCCATGGAACTACACCAAACACATGTGAACGGCGAACCGCTTACAGAAATCTTCCGTTACGAAAACATCAAATCTTTCCCACAAGCGCTGACGTTAGACAAGGTCGACTTGAGAGTCCTGCAATGGGCTTTAAGACGCCCTTTGCAGCGCGAGACAGACCAAGGTTTTGACGACGCCGAACAGGTCGGGGCCGGATATCACGATCTGATCGGGCAGGTCTTCCACTGTGCCGCCCATGTCTGGCAGGGCGATGACGCTGACCCCTGCGGTGCGGGCCGCTTGCATGCCACTTGTTGTATCCTCAATCGCGATGCAGTCGCTTGGGCGCAGGCCAAGGGATTTCAGGGCGTGATCATAGACGTCGGGCAGCGGCTTTGGTGGCAGGCGGTCCTTGTCGGATACAATCAGATCAAGGCTGGAGGCCCAGATGCCAAGTGCTGCGGCACGTACCAGATTGATGGTTTGCAACGGGGCTTCGGAAACCAGCACTGTTTTCATTTGCCGCATCCGGGTCTCTTTCAAGATATCGACGACACCCTGACGGGCCTGCAGGTCGGACTGGTCCAGCAGAGATTGGAAAATCTGCACCTGGGTTGCCTGGATCTGGGGCACATTGATGAACTGCCCCTGAAGCGAGGCAAAGCGTTCCAGCCGCGCGCGATCGCTAGACAGCCGCCGCATGGTTTGAAAGGTCGTTCCGTCCCAATGCCAGCCCAGACTATGGCGTTGAAAGGCCAGGTTAAAGGACTGGCGTTCGATTTCGGATGTATCGGCCAGGGTTTGAAGTGATCCGAATATAATGGCTTTCATGGTCCCGTCCCTTATTTTTTGGCGGTGGTCATTCAGCGGCAAGTTTGTTGTTTTGCGTGGTTTTGTATTCCGTTTTTTTGCTTTTCTTTTGCATATTTTCCGCGCGGCGTTCTTTTCGCAGATACGTGTGGTACAGCACGGGTGCGCCGATCAGCGTCAGAACCGAGGCAAAACCAAGCCCACCCATGATTGTCACCGCCATCGCAGCAAAGAACGGATCCCACAACAGTGGCACCATGCCAAGGATCGTGGTGGCCGCCGCCAGCATTACAGGTCTCAGACGGCTGATCGACGCGGTAACGATGGCTTCGCTTTGTGGCAGGCCCTCTTCGTTTTTCTGCGCATCGATTTCTTCGACCAGAACGATGGCGTTCTTGATCAGCATGCCCGATAGGCTCAGCAGGCCCAGAAGCGCGGTAAAGCTGAAAGGCAAACCCGTGAACAACAGTCCAAGGGCCACACCATTTACGGCCATTGGTACAATCGTCCAGATCACCGCGGTCTGGCGCAGTTTGCCGAACAGCAGAATTGTGATCAGCAGCATGACACCGAAAGACAGGGGCATCTGTTTGCCAAGGCTGGCCTGCGCCTGGGTTGCGCTTTCGTATTCGCCGCCCCATTCCATGCTGTAGCCGGGGGGCAGTTCTATCGCCTCGACCAGGGGGCGGACCTCGGCAAAGGCGGTGGGGGGCATGACGCCCGCGACCGCAAAGCCCTGAATGCTTATCGTCGGTTCGCGGTTGCGGCGTTCGATCAGGGTGTCGCGGGTGATGACCTCAAACCCATCAATGGCCTGGGACAGGGGTACGAAGTTGCCCGAGGCCTGCGAATACAACACCTGATCCAATATCTGGCCCTGTTCGGTCTGATCGCTGCGCGGGGTACGCACATAGATGGGGATCAGACGTTCACGTTCGCGGTAAAATCCAGCCTGGATGCCATCAGTGGCCAAAGCAATAGCTTGGCCGATGTCCTGGCGGCCCACACCCAATGCCTGGGCGCGGTCGGTGGCCAGAATGGGGCGGACGGTGAATTCGCGTTCGCGCCAGTCGATGCGTTCTGTCAGCAAAAGGTCGGTTTCAAGTTCAAAGATCAGCTGCGCTTCGTTCGCCAGATCACGCAGAACATCCGGGTCGGGGCCTGAAAAGCGCACCTCGACATCGGCACCGACAGGGGGGCCATAGATGATCTGCTGTGTGCGGACTTCGGCCCAGGGCAGGGCGTCTGCGATGAAATCATCCAATTCGCCACGCAGACCCTCAACAGCTTCGAAGTTTTCGGCACGGATCACGATCTGGCCATGGGCTGGATCCTGTGGATCAGGATTATAGGTCAGCAGAAAGCGGGTCATCGCATTGCCAACCGAAGTTGTATAGGCCACGACATCGTCGCGCTGGTCCAGCCAGTCTTCGACAACGGCCAGATCATTTGATGTCGTATCAATGGGTGTCCCCTGCGCAGCCTGATAATTCAGATAAAACAGAGGCGTGTTGGCAGGTGGAAAGAACTGCTGCGTGACCTGACCAAAGGCCATGACACAGGCCACAGTGCCGCCAATCAGCCCGACGATGACCAGAAAGCGCACCCGAAGCGCCCCGCGCAACAGCTTACCGTAGGCGCGGAAAAAGAAAGTGTCATAGGGGTCAGTCGCATTGTCTGCATCGCCCACTTTGAAGAAATAGCTGGCCAAAAGCGGTGTCACAGTGATTGCCAGCAACCAGCTGAGCAGCAGCGATATACCGATGACGGCAAAAAGCGAAAACAGGAATTCGCCCGAGCTATCGGGGCTAAGCCCGATACCCGCAAAGGCCATGATGCCGATGACGGTGGCGCCAAGCAGCGGGATTTGCGTCTTGCGCGCGGCTTCCTGGGCGGCGGCGGTGGCTTTGCGGCCCTTGCGCATTTCGACCTGCATGCCTTCGGCGACAACAATGGCGTTATCGACCAGCATCCCCATGGCGATGATCAGCGCGCCCAGGCTGATGCGTTCGACCTTGATGTCGAATACATACATGAAAAAGAAGGTGAAACTGACCGTCAGCAGCAGTGACGCACCAACAACAATGGCCGCGCGCCACCCCATGAAAAGGGCCAGAACGCCGATCACAACACTGACCGACAGCGCCAATGACAACAGGAAATCACTGTTTGCCTGATCGACAACGCGGTGCTGTTCATAGATCGGGTTCAGTTCAACGCCTAAAGGCAAGGTGTCCTGCAGATCGTCCAGCCGCGCTTCGACACGCTGACCCACAGTCACGATGTTTTCCGATGTCAGTCCGGCGATGCCGATGGTAAAGGCCTCTTGCCCGTTATGGCGGATGATGTGGTCGGGTTCTTCGAGACGTTTGCGGGTGACGGTGGCCAGATCGACAAGGTTCAGCACCTCGCCCTGAAATCCGAAGCTAAGTGCGCTGATTTCACTGACGCTGTCATCGCCCTGCGGGGCGTCGATCATCACTTCGCGTTCGCCGGTGGTTGTGTCCCCTGTGGACACGACGGCATTGGCGTTTGACACGGCACCGATGATCAGTGCAGGGTCAATGCCCAGATTGATGGTGGACTCGGTTGAGGGTTCGACATAGATCGCCTCTTCCGGCAGGCCGCGCAGTTCGACATTGGCAACGCCTTGCACCGTCAGCATTTCGCGCCGCAGATAGGTGGCGATTTCCCAGGTTTCGGTGTCGCTGAACCCCTGCGTCGTGACGGCGTAGAACAGACCGTAGACATCTCCGAAACTGTCGTTTACCTCGGACGGTCGCACGCCCGACGGCAGGTCCGCCGCGGCATCCTGCACCCGGTCGCGCAGATCGTCCCAAATCTGGGGCAGTTCATCGCCGCCGAAGATATCCTTGACCTCGACCTCGATCACCGACAGGCCCGGCAGATTGCGCGAGGTGACGGTGTCGATTTCATCCATCTGCTGGATTTCCGTCTCGATGACCTCGGACACTTCGGTGGCGACCTCATCTGCGGTCGCACCGGGGTAGGGTGTGATCACCAGCGCGGATTTCAGCGTAAAAACCGGGTCTTCCAGTTTGCCGACAGCAAAGTAACCACCCGCACCGCCAAAAAGACAAAACAGGATCAAAAGCCATGTATAAAGCGGCTTTTCGATGGCAAGGCGGGCGATTTGCATTGGATTACTCCTGGAAACTCAGGCCGTTGTAGGGGCGGACGCGCTGTCCGTCGCGCAGCAGATGGGCCCCGGCTGCAACGATCTGGCTGCCGGGCGATATTCCGTCGATGACAAAGGCGTTGCCCGCAGGGCTGCTGAGTGAAACAGGCGTGGCCGTGACCGTTCCTGCGCCATCCTCACCGGGTGTATACAACATGACATATGGATCGCGATCATTGCCGCCAACGATGGCCGAGGTCGGCACCTCAAAGCCATCGGTCTTCGACGGCAGGCGTCCGATCACAGTCGCTGATTTTCCGGGAATCAGCCCCGCCGTGGCACTGTCGGGGATCGCAAAGCTGACCTCGTAACTTTGTCCGATCTCGGACGAGACCGCCTGAAATTCGACTAATGTGACAGGCACGGGTTCATCCTGACCCGGCAGTTCGGCAAAAACCTCGACCTCGGACAAGGCGCCAATTGTTTCCAGCAGGCGTTCTGGCAAATCGATTGTCACACGCATTTGCGATACATCATGCAGTCGTACAATGGCTTGACCGGGGGACACACTGCTGAATGTCGGGGTCAGACGTTGGGCGACCAGACCGTCGAAAGGGGCGCGCAGTGTGGCGTCTTGCAACGCTTCGCGGGCCTCGCGCAACGCCACATCGGCCAGATCGCGTTCGGTTTGCGCGTCTTCGGCCTGGGTGCGGCTGGCCACATTACTGTTGGCCAGTTGCGTCGCGCGGCTAAGGTCGCGTTCAGCGCGGGCCAGGTTAAGTTCGGCCCGTTCGACAGCCCGTTCAAAGGGGGCCAGATCAAGTTGTGCAAGCACGAATTCTTTCGGAACGACCTGACCTTCTCTGACGGGAAAAACGGTCATGGATCCCGCGACCTCAAACGATAGATCGACGGTTTCACGGGCTGTGACCTGACCGAAGAAACGCCGTTCGATTGCACCATTTGCATTTTCGGGTGTGATCAGCTTGACGGGTCTGATGCGTTCAGCCGCCTGATCCGTACTGTTCGAAATCTCTTGTCCGCGGGCCTGAAACCCAATCAGAATCGCAATGATCAGAACGACGGGTTTAAGCACCGACTGCCACAATCCCCCTTGTTTCTGTGCCATAATGTGCTATCTCCTGCTGGTAGCCACCCGACCGGTCGGTAGGTTTGTATTGGGAGGGAACATAGACTTGAAAAATCGGGCGTCAACAGACAATGTTTGAAAATGACTGATAGAAAACAGGAAATCATCGATATCGCCTCAAATTTGTTCATCGAGAACGGCTTTGCGGGGACCTCAATTAATGCAGTGGCAAAAGCTGCGGGCATCCAGAAAGCTAGTCTTTATCACCATTTTCCCAGTAAAGAGGCGTTGTTTCTATCCTGTGTCGGGCATGGATATCCTGATCATATCGAAAAAATGAAAATCTATGCCGAAGATATCACTAAGCCCCATGCCGAACGGCTGGAGCTGATGTTGAACGAATTCTACGATGCAATGATTTATTCAAATGCAGGGCGCATGTCGTCGATCATTGCCGAAACCACGCGACGCTTTCCACAGATGGCGCGGGATTTTCATGACCAGTTTATCGAAGAAATGGACACATCGTTGCGCAATCTGCTGACGGATGGCATCACAGCCGGCGCTTTTGAGGACGTGGATGTAGATGGGTTCGACTATATCTTCTGCAGTACGCCCGTGCATTTATCGCTGTCACGCGCGATGTTTGCCTGTTTTGATGATCTGGAAGAACGCTTTAACGTTGAGAAGATCAAGAAAGCCCATTGGGACGCCCTGAAAGCCCTGCTGAAAATAGACGAACGCGCCCAGACGCAACAGGTAGCGGCTTTGGCTTAGCCCTTAGACAGCGTATTCTTTCAGTTTCGACAATGTCATATAGTGTGGGACTGTTGCATTAATTGGTTCACCTTGCGAAGTTTGGGTTTTTGAGGTCCAGCATGCCGCGTAAGTCGCCCTTCAAACACCACCGCTTTCCGAGAGATATCATCTTATGCGCCGTGCGTTGGTATCTGTGCTATCCGTTGTCCTACCAAGATGTTGTCGACCTTCTGTCGGAGCAGGGCATCACGGTTGATCAGTCGACTGTGTATCGATGGGTTCAAAAGTTTGGCCCCGAACTGACCAAGCGCACCGAGAAGCACCTCCGCCGAGCAAGCGTCGATTGGCACGTGGACAAAACCTACATCCGCGTTGACGGCAAATGGCGTTACTTGTGGCGTGCAATCGATGCAAACGGCCAAATGGTCGATTTTCGCCTGACCGCACGGCGGGATGCGAAGGCGGCTCGAGCCTTCCTGCGCAATGCGATAGAGCGTGTGCGGTTACACCGGCCGGTCACGATCTGCACCGACAAGGCTCACACTTATCGGCGGGTCATCCGTGAGATCAAGGGGTCGATTACGGCTCAGTGCCAAATTGTACGTTAACAAAATAAGCTATTGAAAAATATAGATAAATTCTTTCGGACAATTCGGCAAAGCTAGAAATTTAGCAGATTGCAAGCTGTTGATTTTACGACATAAAATTCCTTAGAGTGCTTTTCTGCACTGAGCCGTAATCGACCCCTCTTTCGACAATCGGCTGGAGGTGATCGGGTCATACCGGCAGCACGAAGATGCCATGCAGATCGTCTCGGGTCGTCTTGATCGTCCGGTCGTTCATTTTGAGGCGCCGCCATCTGCACAGGTTCCGGACGAGATGGACGGGTACGTCGACTGGTTCAATCGGACAGCGCCGGATGCCGAAGGGCCATTGCCGGCATTGACGCGTGCGGGCTTGAGTCATCTCTACTTCGAAAGCATCCACCCATTTGAGGACGGGAATGGTCGCTTTGGTCGGGCTCTGGCTGAAAAGTCACTGGCTCAGAATATTGGCCAGCCGAGCCTCATTGCGCTCGCCTTTACCATCGAACGAAAGCGGAAAGACTACTATGATCAGCTTGAGGCCGGAGCTCTGGTGGTGTTCGAGCCATCATCTATTGGAGAGGAGCGTTAGTTTCAGAAGGCGGTAGATGCTTCACACGTCCTTAAGTACTCGCACGACCGTTTGGGCCATCTTCCCGGCCTTGCAAAGGTAAGCGGACCAAAGATCATCATCGAAACCCATGGAGCTGATGGGCTGAAAGTCAGGTGGCGGTCTAGGTGGAGCGCACTTCCAGCTATAACGGCAAATCGCGTAGTAGATGCAGCGGGATCGGGCGACTGGTGCACGGCCGCATTGATTCACACGATTGGCGAAGGAGGAAGCAAAGCTCTAGAGTCTCTTAACAAAGCCCGCTTAGATTATGGGCTACGTCTTGGCCAAGCACTGGCTGCCATTAACTGTGGATTTGAAGGCGCACGCGGTGCCATAGATCAACTTGGGTTTGGGCGCCTCAACGCGATGCTCGGTAACTAATCCGAAGGTAATACAGATCTTGATATATCGTCGACTTCGCCCGAGCCGGTTTCCGCGGTAAGCTTATGTCGTTCATGTTCTAGTATTCCACTAGACGACGATTTAAGCTTAAGCGTTAAGAGAAGAGACCGTGCTGGATGAGGATACGCTTGAGATGGGCGAAGAGCATTTCCACTTTCTTTCGACGTTTCACCTCGTTTGGAAATACTGTCGATGTAATCAATCTCTCCGGACTGATGCCGCACCCGCCGACATCTACTTCGGTCGTGACAAAGTAATTTTGAGAGAAAGGAAAAGGATCAGGAATCTGATCATTCCGTAACACTGTTTGCAGTACCAAAAGCAAACCACATAATCAATCACACAAACCAGCCAGAGGCTCAAGGATTCAAAGTTTTCTGATGTCCTATTTATATGAATAACTAGTTAGAAGCATCTGTATCTTTGATCAAGCCTTTCAAGTTTGCTTTGGTATTGGGAACATTTTGCTAGTTTCCTGATATTTGCAGTGCAGATCATCACGATGAAGAACTATGGGTGATAGCACACTCTGATATAGCAACTCTCAATATCGAAGTATCACTTCCTTTCGATTGACTGAATGATAAAGAAGTGATACTTCGATAATATGGCAAAGCTTGCTCAGCTCAAGGATTGGATTTCACAGGCGATCGATGATGCACCTCGTGCGCGGTCGATGATGTTGGTAAGTCGTAAGAGTGGTATATTCACAACGGGCGGTAGAGGCGGCGGCGCGCCGGAAATGACCGAAAAGGATGCTGCCTATGCCACGTTGCTTGCGCTGTTTGATGGATCAACTGTCCAGTCTGCTGATGCCTTGATCGAACTGGCAAGCTTACCTTTAGCGTCAGTCAGGATTTGCCCAAATGGGCCGCGCGAACCTGAAAATATTATTATGAGCAGCGGGTTCGATAACTCTGACACACCATTGCCAAGCCACTTCAAACAGCTTCCTAAAACTGCGTTGGAAGCACTAATCAGATTGTTTTCACACGACGATCCTCCATATCACTTCTGCCAAGTATCAATTGTCAAGTCCGTGAGAACCAGCGTCAAGATCAGCATCATGGACCCGGACGTGGAAATTGACACTGATCTTTGTTCTGAAACTGACTTTTTCGAATGCACGTTTGAATTCAGTAACGCGGCCATTTCCGACAAAGCCGGATTGCAGATGGTCAATTCCAATCGCTGGATTACAGGCTACGGCCTTTCTGATTTGTATTGCCTGATCCATGGCATCACTGAGGCTGATCTTGATGCGCGCGATGAGCACATCATGGTGGAGCATCAAGACGACACGGGTAATATGAATGCCTAACGCCAGTCCCCAGACCATCGCACGTCAAACCATGGCGACTCTCATTCGTGAGGCGCGGGCAGCTGGTTGGGTACGGGTTAAAGGCGAGGTGAAGCCGGAGGCAGTGTTATGGTCGATGCAACCATGTCCGCTCCTGACGCCGCTGATGACTTCCTAAACACCGATTTACGGATGAGCAAATGACCAAGAAGGATTTGCCTAAGTACGTTTATCAGGATCGTGGCTATGTGCGTTTCATTCGTCGATCCCATAATCAATCGATCATGATGAAAGAGAAACCAGGTACGATTGAGTTTTGGGAGCATTACAATCAATTGCTGGCGGGACGTGAGCCTCTTACAGTCAAGCGCAATTTTGAGACCTTAATTCTCAGCTACTATGAAAGCGATGCATTTAAGAAGCTTAAACCTCGCACCAAAGCAGATTACCGCAAATACATCGGTCATGTTCGCGATATCTGGGGAAAGAAAGACCCAGCCAAGATCGAGACACACCATATTTACGAGTTACACCGTGCCAATGCAGACCGTTGGAGGCAGGCGAATTATCTTGTGCAAGTGATGGTAGTCTTAATGAACCATGCGCGTTTGATTGGTTTGCTGAAAAAAGAGCATGGCAACCCGGCTAAAGGGATCCCGCTCTTCAAGCAGCAAAGCGATGGTTGGGAACCGTGGCCGGACGATGTCAGGGCTGAGTTTGAAGCAGCGGCTACGCCCCGTGCACGCCTAGTCTATGAACTCTGTCTTGGCCTTGGCCAACGTATCGGAGACGTACTTAAAATTCGTTGGGATCATATCAGGAATGGGGCATACGACTTCAATCAGGGCAAAACAGATAAACCATTGTTGATCCCTTTGACAGATCGGCTCAAGGCACATCTGGCGCAGGTCGACAAGAAAGGCTTGACGATTATCACCGACCCAACCGGTCGCCCGGTTCAGTATCGCACGATTGCGGGCGAGATGCGCAAGGTGAAGGCCATGATGAAACATCCCACCGCAGCCACATACGTCACGCACGGACTGCGCAAGAATGCGACAATCGAGCTTTACGAGTCAGGGTGTGATGACGAGATGGTCAAAGCCGTCACAGGTCATTCCGGTGCTGAGATGCTTAAAAAAATGGAGGACAGGTCAGGCAGAGAGAACTTGCTACGCGCGCGCAGGCCGCACGAAACCGCATGGAACAGAACAAGAAGGAAACATGAATGTTTCAACAGCTGTTTCAAAAATCGAGAAACAGGAGAATAGACATGACGCAAGTCATTGAAATCATTGGAGGCGAGTACCGGAATCGAACCGGTCTAGACGGATTTGCAATCCGCTGCGTCACCACTCCGCCAACTCGCCTTTATGGTGAAAAATTAAATCCTTGGCAGGATTTTCTTACATAAATAGTTACCTAAATGATCGCAATATCTATTGCTCTATTCACCCAAATTCTATTCTCAGGTCTTATTGCTGCTTTTCAAAGATTTGTCTAGGCGCGCTTTTTCCCAAAACAATGCATTTATACGATTTTATAAATTAAAGGTAGCAACACAAAAATCAAATGTCAGGTGCATCAGATTCCCAATGATACTATGACTGAATATCTGGCAAACCTGTCATCGGCGTGAACCAAAGCGGGTGATTGTAGTATGATTGCAATTTAGCTGATTAAGATTGGATCTGTCGCAACCAAAACAGGGGCCGTCAAACTGCTTAATCGCACCAATTGCCGCCCATCAAAAGTAAAGTTTGCAGGGCTTAACCATTGCTCAAAAGCGGCATTCAGCTGCGACCACTCCTTGTCAATCGCTGCAAACCACGCCGTATCGCGATTTTGACCTTTCACCACCGAAGCTTGCCGAAATATTCCTTCATAACTCAGGCCAAGACGCTGTGCGGCTCGTCGCGACGGCATATTTCGGCTGTCACATTTCCATTCGAACCGCCGATAGCCTGCTTCAAACGCCCATTTCATTATCAGATAAAATGCCTCGGTTGCAGCGCGGGTGCGTTGAAGGGTTGGGGACAGGCTAATATACCCCAGTTCAATCGAACCTGCGTCTGGCTGGATCGTCCAATAAGATGCAAACCCGCCCCATTTCTGCGTTTCTTTATCGAAAATTGCATAGAAATAATGCTGCTCAGGCGTGTTGTTCAAGCTGGCAATATGTTGTTGAAACGGTTCAAATTCACGAAATGGTTCATCGGGAAGATATAACCAAACATCATCATGTCCCTTGAAATTATTGAATAAATTCGTGGCATGATCTTGTGCAGATAAATACTCTAACCGAACATATTGTCCTTCAAGATGCTGTGCATTGGGCAGGATCGGCGGTTGCCAATTGGTCAAATTCGATGTCATTCCTGCCTCTTTTTATTTTGTTGATTAAGTCAATGTTCAAGAAATCGGCACTAGACCTTCTTATTCCTGCCAGAATCGGAAGGCAAAAATATAATTGTAACGGGATGAATAAAGCGGGTCGTAATATGTTCAAATTGTTAAATGGTTTCGACAGCAAGCCGGTTCAGGAAGGACCGATTGACTGGAAAGTTCTAATGGCCGGGGTCGTCATACTTTGCATTGTGATGGCGGCAACTCTTTCAAGCAGATCAGCAGATTTTTTTGATGTAACATCCACATCTTCTGTACAGGCATCAAATTCATTCTAAGACATTAGGCAAGTAATCCAGGATTAGCGCCCATATCCAAACCGGGAAATATCGCGCTTTCCAAGGTGCTTTGATCCAATCCGAATAAACCCTTCATGACCCACGCAGAATATCCCCTTACATCTGCTGTCGGCATCAGATCACGGCGATCATAAAGCGCCGCCTCGGTCAAACCGGGCCATTGTCCTAAAACCTGCCCGCCGCGTAATGCACCACCTGCAGTGATCATCGCGCCACCTGTACCATGATCCGTGCCTTTGGTGCCATTTTCGCGCGCTGTCCGACCAAACTCTGTCATCGCAAGTACGGCTGTTTTGCCCCAAATTGGTCCCAGCTCATCCCGCAACGTCACAATCGTATCGCTTAGACGCGCCAATGCATTTTTCATTCCGCGTGCCTGATTGGCATGCGTATCCCAACCATTGATCGAAAACGTCGCGATCCGTGTATCCCCCTTTAGCCGATCTGCCGCAAATCGGGCAACATGGGTATGTTCGCCACCTTCTGAGGTCTGGCGTTGCCGTTGTTGCATCTGCATCATCATCTGATCCGGTTCCATCTGCACATCCCCCAGATCAAGACTTTTTGCGATGTCCATTGCCTCGGCTGCGGCATCACGAAAATTGGGGTGATCATGGTAAACCAGTTCAAGCAATCGTATCGCCTGAGGACTGAGATTCAGATCTGCATCTGGCGACCAACTGCCAAAAGGGGCGCTGCCTGACATCACGCGCATTTCTTCGCGCCCGATCGCAAAGCCGGTCTGCGCAGTAATACCTGGCACGGTTTGCAACATCCGGTTCAGCCAGCCATCACGCGCACCCTGACCCAAATCAGTTGTACCAGCTTCGAGTAAATCCTGCCCGTCAAAATGGCTGCGCTTGTCGCGATATGGCGTCGACACCGCTTGAACAAAGCCTAATTCCCCTTTCGTCCAGAGCGGTATAATAGGATCAAGCGCAGGGTGGGCAGAAAAGAAGCCGTCCAGATCATGGCTGGCATCACGGTCTTTTGCCAACCCCCGCCGAAGCATTGAAAATGCAGGGTCGCCATAAGGGCGGGCCACGTCCAGCCCATCCATCCCCCCACGTAAAATGATCACCACCAGCCGTGCATCCCAAGGACCTGCAGCCAGTGCGATTGGTGTCAAAAATGGGCTTGCCGCGGCTGAACATCCAAGTGCAGTGATAAACTTTCGCCTATTGATTTGGGTCATCGGCAGATCCTATCTTGTTTGAAATGCAGCCGAAGCCAGAACAACGCCGACGCCTTCCCATTGACTTTCCGCACTGGCCGCTGCGAATTTCACCTGTTCAGGCGCGGTCTTGCCCAAAGCAGTCAAAACAAAGTCCCTTGGATCCGGCAAATCAGACAGGATCAATTGTGGCACCATCATCGCCCACTGAATACGCCCGGCCAAACCTTGGGGTGTGATCCAGGCACTATCCTGTTCCGGCCATCCATCCGGACCACCCGGTTGTTCCCATGGTTGACCCATCACCTGAAGTGGCACATCAACAAAACGGCGCACATCCTTGCGCTTGGCCTGCATGATTTGATCTGATGTGACACCTAGCGCCCGCAATGCAGAGACGATATATTCAAACGGCATTTTAACGTTCGGCTTGTCGGTAGCCCATGCTGCGGGATGGATCAGCATCGCTTGATAAACATCCGGCAAATATCCATCTGATGCCAGATATTGCGCCGACATATGATCAATCAGTTCAGCATCAGCTGTGTCCGAAACAAAATGCACCGCCAATTTTCGCGCAATATGTCGTGCCGTCATTGGATGGGCCGCCAGATCATCCAAAACCGCATGCACATCCTGTAACGAAGGATTACCATATCGCTTGCCTAACACAGTTTTTTCGCCAGGTTCCTGCAGGAATTCGCGAAACCGAAACCCATCATTATGCGAATACGTAAGCCCCGCCAAAATCCGTGCCAGATCATAGACATCAGCCTGGCCATAGGGACCATTCACGCCAAGTGTGTGCAGCTCAAGCACCTCACGCGCCAGATTTTCATTCAAGCCCCGGTTCTTTTCGACAGCCGCGCGTGAGTTAGGCCCGGCAGATTGGATCTGATCCAAATATTGCAGCATGAACGGGTTTGTGACAGCCGCCTTTAGCATATCTGCGAAATACCCACCCACATGCGGCCTGATCGCGCCTTGAGCATAACTGGATGCCATGTGCCGGGTGACGCCATTTTTACCTTCGGCTGTAAAATGATCACCCCAAAACCAGGTCAAACGTTCGCGAAACCCGTGATCAGCACCGATACCGCGTGCCAGACTTGCACGAAGCCAGTCCAGACGTTGTCGCCAAACCTGTTTGCGCAACTCCACAACTCTGTCGCGGGCGCGACGGCCAACCTCTGTCCCACTTTCTGTACGTTCAATTTTCTGGCTTGCGCGCAGTTCCACCAAAAGCGGCCTTTGATCTTCAAATCGCGCAATCGGAAAATGATCCGACATAACATCGGGGCCAGTCACAGTATCTAGCGTCATGTCAGCATTCAGCGGCAGGTCATGTCCTGGCGCAAGACCTGTACCAAACCGAATAGTGGCGAAAACAGGGTCGAAATCCATGTAAAGTTCCCTTATTTACAGGGTCAGAATGCCATACTTGATGACAACTGTCATCCGGCCTAAGCGTGGTTATGCCACCAGATCGGCGGATGTTTGGATATCCAGCGTGACGGGCCGATGATCACTGGTATGGTCGTCTTCGCTGTCAAAAACCGCATTCACCGCGTTATGAATTTCATGCTCAACTCGGCCTGCTTTTGGCAGCACGCACAGCCCGGTTTCAATCAGCGAATTGGGGCTACAGACCCCTTGGGTAAAGGCAATGTGATCCAGCAAAATCTCAGGGGCGCGGGCAGGATCCCAAACATCGAAAAACGTAACTGTCCAACGATGATTTTCGCCGTTTTGCTGCGAATAATCAAACAAGGCATGGTTCAAAAACCGATTGGCGAAAAACACATCTCCCTGCAGGTTCGAAATTGCATCATGAAACAGATATTTTCGTTCAAACACCTCTTTTCCAACACCATCATTCATATCGCCCAGGATAAATATCGCGGGCTCTGGTTCATTACGAAATCGGTTTTCGATGTAATATCTGATATTTGCCGTTTCCGTCGACAGCTTGATCCGCGCCTCAACCGCCGTTTGTTCGGCCCGTAAGATCAATGCAATATCTTCGGGCGTCTTGTTTTCTTTTCTACGTGCCAGACCAGCCGCCCGATAATCATTTCCGCCAAATTTCGACTTCAAATGCACCCCGACAAAATCCACCCGCCGCCCGTCGACATCGCATACAAGCACCTGAGGATGCCTGAAATGCGAATGCTCGCGATCATTCAGTTTTGGAGCATCCTCGTCCTCTTCCTCTGGCTCGGCCAGACTTTGCACACCCTTTGGTTTAAACAGCGGATGAATAATCGGCCATTTGCGCTGGTGCTCACCTGATCCATCCACTGACAGATCACTTCGACTTTCAAATTCAGTCGCTTCAATCCACGCCGCTTGAGATAAAAAACGTGGCTGCAATTCATCCATTCGGGCGGTTTTAATGATAAAGAAAATACCCTGGGACCCGGAAATTAGATATTTATCACGCTTATCACGTGTGACGACGGTCCAGTCACCCTCAAGATCATCGTCGCAAAAACTTTGCAAACGATCGACATTCCCGGTCGATGGTCCCTCTTGAATACATAAAATATCCGGGTCCATACGCCGGATCTCTTCAGCGATTTGCTTGCGCTGTAACTCTTGCAGCGACTTACCCGCAGCCGATGTCACCTTCTTACTGCGTTGCGGTATGGTTCGCGTTTTGCCCTGCAGCAATTGGCCAAACCAGGCGATATTCCAGGTCGTCAGACGGATAGACATCAGCACAGCTCCTGATCATGGGGGCATGATCATAGCCTATCAAATCAACAGCTTCACGCCCAGATAAAATACAAAGCTCAGCTTCGATGCGCGTAAATACTCTGGCAACAATTGCTAGGCGTCGGGGTCGATCACCCGCAATGACAAATCGCGCAGCTGTTCATTCATCGGTTCAGAGGGCGCATCCATCATCAGATCTTCGGCGCGCTGGTTCATGGGGAACATGATGACCTCGCGAATGTTCGCCTCATCCGCCAGCAGCATCACGATCCGGTCAATCCCGGCGGCACATCCCCCGTGGGGCGGCGCGCCGTATTGGAAGGCATTGACCAGCCCGCCAAAGCGCTTGCGCACCTCATCTTCGCCATAACCTGCGATCTCAAACGCCTTAAACATGATCTCGGGCTTGTGGTTCCGGATCGCGCCGCTGACCAGTTCATAGCCGTTACACGCCAGGTCGTACTGATAGCCCAGAACGTCCAGCGGATCGCCTGCTAGCGCCTCCATCCCGCCCTGGGGCATGGAAAACGGGTTGTGTTCAAAATCGACCTTGCCGGTTTCGTCGTCTTTTTCATAGATCGGGAAATCCACGATCCACGCAAAGGCAAAACGGTCATGGTCAGTCAGGCCCAGCTCATTCCCAATCTCAACCCGCGCCTTGGCTGCGACAGTTTCAAAGCTTTCAGGTTTACCGCCCAGAAAAAACGCGGCATCACCAACGCCCAATCCGAGTTGCCTGCGAATGGCCTCAGTCCGTTCAGGACCGATGTTCTTAGCCAGAGGGCCTGCGGCTTCGGTCAGCTCTGACCATTGAGAGAAACGTTTTTGAAACTCGTCAGTAATTTCAGCCTTGATAAATTGCCTCATTTCCTTTTCTAGCTGGAGTAGAGTCTCATCTTTAGTCTGCGCGTCCTTCTTGCGCCAGAAAATATACCCCATCCCCGGCAGGCCCTCTTTCTGGGCAAAGGCATTCATTCGGTCACAGAATTTGCGTGAGCCGCCGCCGGGTGCCGGAATTGCGCGGATTTGGGTGCCGTCTTGCTCCAACAGTTTCGCGAAAATCGCGAAACCGCTATCACGAAAGTGGTCAGAGACCACTTGCATTTTAATAGGATTTCGCAAGTCAGGCTTGTCGGTGCCATACCAGAGCGCGGCGTCACGATAGCTGATCTGGGGCCAGTCGGCATCCACCTTGCGCCCGCTGCCGAATTCCTCGAACACGCCCTGCAGAACCGGCTGGATCGTGTCGAAAACGTCCTGCTGTTCGACAAAGCTCATCTCCATATCCAACTGGTAAAAGTCGGTGGGCGACCGGTCGGCGCGGGGGTCTTCATCGCGGAAACAGGGCGCGATCTGGAAATATTTGTCAAAGCCCGACATCATGATCAGCTGCTTGAACTGCTGCGGGGCCTGGGGCAGCGCGTAGAATTTGCCCGGGTGCAGACGCGAGGGCACAAGGAAATCGCGCGCGCCCTCGGGGCTGCTGGCGGTGATGATCGGCGTCTGGTATTCGCGAAATCCGATATCCCACATGCGCTTGCGGATGCTGGCCACAACGTCCGACCGCAGCTTCATGTTGTCTTGCAGCTTTTCCCGGCGCAGGTCCAGGTAACGATAGCGCAGGCGGGTTTCTTCGGGATATTCCTGATCACCAAAAACCATCAGCGGCAGTTCATCCGACGCCCCCAGCACTTCGATATCACGAATAAAAACCTCAACTTCACCGGTTGCGATATTGGGGTTGATCAGGCTTTCATCACGCGCCTTGACCTGTCCGTCAATCCGAATGCACCATTCGCTGCGAACCTTTTCGACCTGTGCAAAAACAGGGCTGTCAGGGTCTGCCAATATCTGCGTCACACCGTAATGATCCCGCAGATCGATGAACAAAAGCCCGCCGTGATCACGAATACGATTGACCCAACCGGCCAGGCGGACGGTTTCGCCCACATGGGTTTTGTTCAGTTCAGCACAGGTGTGACTGCGATAGGCGTGCATTTTGGCGTTCCTTCGGCTGTTTTCAGCGTTGCGCCGATACACCTTGGCACGCCGCGGAAGTCAAGGGAGGATACGCCCATTCCGTCAGGCGACTTTCGATAAATGCTGCAAAAGATCAGGTGTCAAGCGTGTAACCATTTCACAACCTTCTGGAAAAGCGCGACCTTTTGCAGCCCGTCCGGGAAAGGCAATACAGGTAATTCCGGCGGCCAAAGCAGCTTTCGCGCTTTCTGGCGTGTCCTCGATTGCAATCGCTTGGCTTGGCTTAACGTTCAGGTTTTTCAGCGCATCAAGATAAATATCAGGCGCTGGCTTTGATCGTTCAACTTTGCTGCGATCCCCGATGTAGTCAAAATCGCTTTTCACAACCGCAGGCGACAGGCCAGACAGGATCAACGTCACTGTGTCCTGTCCTGTACTTGTCGCAAAACCAACGGGAATATTTGCGGTTTTGGCTGCGTCTATCAATCCAACCACACCCGCGCGCGGTTCAAGCCCTTCGTCACTGGCTAGTTGTTCAAAGTATTGGACCTTCATGCCATGAACAGTCTTTGCATCGACGTCATCACCCTTTGCTTCGGCATAAGACGCGATGCGCTGTTGGCCACCTGGGGTTTTCAACAAATCAAAATATTCGTCATAATCCCATTCCCAATCCAGCCCGGCATCTATGAAGGCAAGGTTAAACGCACGGCACTGCAGGTGGGATGTTTCTGTCAATGTGCCGATCGCACCAAACATAATTGCGGACGATTTCATTTTTCAAAGCCTCTTTTCAGTGATTTCATCATCAACGTACCAAGGATATAAACTGTTCCAGGCCAATAATCTTAGATGTGATTTCACCTATGATGGTCCCAAAAATGCCTTATCCCCTTGCGTCTGCCCGTGCGTTGCCTATAACCCACGACAATTTGCGCACACCGGGGTCAGTCATGCCAAAAAGAACCGATATCTCCTCCATCATGATCATCGGCGCGGGGCCCATTGTGATTGGGCAGGCCTGCGAATTCGACTATTCGGGCGCGCAAGCCTGTAAAGCGCTGCGCGAGGAAGGCTATCGCGTTATCCTGGTCAACTCAAACCCTGCCACGATCATGACAGATCCGGATATGGCCGATGCGACCTATATCGAACCCATCACACCAGACATCGTTGCCAAAATTATCGAAAAAGAACGCCCAGACGCCTTGTTGCCCACCATGGGCGGGCAGACCGGGTTGAACACGTCGCTTGCGCTGGAAGAAATGGGCGTGTTGGAAAAATTCGGGGTCGAGATGATCGGCGCCAAACGCGAAGCGATTGAAATGGCCGAAGATCGCAAGCTTTTTCGCGAAGCGATGGATCGGTTGGGGCTTGAAAACCCCAAAGCCACCATTGCCAACACCATGGAAGAATGCATGGCCGCCATTGATTATGTTGGCCTGCCCGCGATCATTCGCCCGGCCTTTACCCTAGGCGGCACCGGCGGCGGCGTGGCGTATAATCGGGATGATTATGAACATTTCTGCAAATCCGGACTGGATGCCAGCCCCGTCAATCAGATCCTGATCGACGAAAGCCTTCTGGGGTGGAAAGAATTCGAAATGGAGGTCGTGCGCGACAAAGCCGACAATGCCATCATCGTTTGCGCCATCGAAAACGTCGATCCGATGGGCGTGCATACGGGTGATTCAATCACTGTGGCCCCTGCCCTAACGCTGACCGACAAAGAATATCAAATCATGCGCAATGGCAGCATTGCCGTGCTGCGCGAAATTGGGGTCGAAACGGGCGGTTCAAATGTGCAATGGGCAGTGAACCCCGAAGATGGCCGCATGATCGTGATTGAGATGAACCCCCGCGTATCGCGATCATCCGCCCTGGCATCCAAAGCGACAGGTTTTCCCATCGCCAAAATCGCTGCAAAGCTAGCCGTTGGGTACACACTGGACGAGCTGGATAACGACATCACCAAGGTGACACCCGCCAGCTTTGAACCGACCATCGATTACGTCGTCACCAAGATCCCACGCTTTGCCTTTGAGAAATTTCCAGGCTCGGAACCCTATCTGACCACTGCGATGAAGTCCGTGGGCGAGGCGATGGCGATCGGCCGCACCATTCACGAGTCGCTGCAAAAAGCTTTGGCGTCCATGGAAACCGGCTTGACCGGCTTTGATGAAATCGAAGTTGACGGTATGCCAGCGGTTGAATCCCGCACCTTTGCCAGCAGTGATGACCCCATGATCACACGCATCATCGCGGGCAAGGATGCTGACGCTCAGATCGCTATTGACAAGGCCCTGACGCGGGCGCTGGCCCAGCAAACGCCCGACCGCTTGCGTGTGATTGCCGAAGCCATGCGTTATGGTTTTTCTAATGATGAAATCCAGGATATTACCAAATTCGACCCATGGTTTCTGGCCCGTATCCGCGAAATTATCGGCGCCGAGGTGGAAGTCGCAAAATCCGGACTACCGACAACAGCCGAAGATCTGCGCGCGTTGAAAATGCTGGGCTTCACAGATGCGCGCCTTGCCAAACTAACCGGTCGTGACGAAGACAACGTCCGCCGCGCGCGTCACAATCTGGGCGTCACGGCCGTCTTCAAACGGATCGACACCTGCGCGGCCGAATTTGAAGCCCAGACGCCCTATATGTATTCGACGTATGAGACCCCTGTGATGGGCGATGTCGAATGCGAGGCCCGCCCGAGCGACCGCAAAAAGGTTGTCATTCTGGGTGGTGGTCCCAACCGTATCGGGCAAGGGATTGAGTTTGATTATTGCTGCTGCCACGCCTGTTTCGCCCTGACTGACGCAGGGTACGAGACGATCATGATCAACTGCAATCCCGAAACGGTCAGCACCGATTATGACACCTCGGATCGGCTGTATTTTGAACCGCTGACCTTTGAACACGTGATGGAAATCCTGCGGGTCGAACAGTCAAACGGCACGCTGCACGGCGTCATCGTCCAATTCGGCGGGCAGACCCCACTCAAGCTGGCTGATGCGCTGCAGTCGGAAGGTATTCCGATTTTGGGCACAACGCCCGACGCGATTGATCTGGCTGAAGACCGCGAACGATTTCAAGAGCTTGTGCAGAAACTGGGTTTGAAACAACCGCAAAATGGCATCGCCCATTCGGATGCCGAGGCGATTGAAATTGCAGGTGTCGTTGGCTTTCCCCTTGTGATCCGCCCATCCTATGTTCTTGGTGGCCGCGCCATGGAAATCGTGCGCGACACTGCGCAGCTGGAACGCTATATTTCCGAAGCGGTCGTTGTGTCGGGCGACAGCCCCGTTCTTCTGGACAGCTATCTGTCCGGCGCTGTGGAGATCGACGTTGATGCGCTGTGTGACGGCACCCGCGTCCATGTCGCGGGGATCATGCAGCATATCGAAGAAGCCGGTGTGCATTCCGGCGACAGCGCCTGTTCGCTGCCCCCCTATTCGCTGGACGCCGACACAATTGCCGAGCTGAAAAAACAGACCGAGGCCCTGGCGCTGGCCCTGAATGTTGTGGGCCTGATGAACGTGCAATTCGCGGTCAAGGACGGCCAGATCTACCTGATCGAGGTCAACCCCCGCGCCAGCCGCACCGTGCCGTTTGTGGCCAAGGCCGTGAACAGCCCCATCGCGACCATCGCCGCCCGTGTGATGGCGGGTGAACCGCTGACGAACTTCGACCTGATCGACCCGCAAATCGATACTTTTGCCGTAAAAGAGGCCGTGCTACCCTTTGCCCGTTTCCCCGGCGTCGACACGATCCTGGGCCCCGAAATGCGATCCACAGGCGAGGTCATGGGCAACGACCCCAACTTCTACCGCGCGTTCCTGAAGGCACAGATGGGCGCGGGTACAGACCTGCCCCAGGGCGGCGCGGGCAAGGTCTTTATCTCGATCCGCGACGCCGACAAAACCGATATGATGGTCGAGGCCGCACAGGCGCTAACCGATCTGGGCTTTCCCATCATCGCCACCCGCGGCACCGCCCGCTGGCTGACCGATCAGGGTGTGGCGTGCGAAACGGTGAACAAGGTCTACGAGGGCCGCCCGAACGTGGTCGATCAGCTAAAGGATGGGCAGATCGTTCTTGTGATGAACACAACCGAGGGCGCCCAGGCGGTCGAAGACAGCCGCGACATCCGCGCCGTCGCACTTTACGACAAAATCCCATACTTCACGACCGCCGCCGCCAGCCACGCCGCTGCATTAGCAATGAAAGCACGAGTAGAGGGCGATATCGAGGTAAGAGCGCTACAGGGGTGACAATACTCAAAACTATTATATCTTACATGTTTATATTAGAAATAGATAATCCGTCTAAGCAAAACCTAAATCCCAGAATTGACCCGGGACTTGATAGTATCGTGCACCAACTATAAGCGTTTTCTCAACCGCGACGCTAAGCCACATGCCTAACCGCGGTTGATTAGCGGTTACTATCAGCAAATAGTAAACTCTCGCCAATACGCATCATAATTGCTCTGCAGTTGTCCGCAGCCACAAAGCAATTCAAAATATTAACGCCCCGGCCCGCTAAAGGTACCACGCACGTCGGGTCCAATGCCCAACCAGCCCGCAGTAACCGCCGCCAAGTGATTGGTGATACGTACTTTCTGAGTTTGTCCGCGTTGGGCGGCCTGAATGGCATCACTGCCAACAAATGCCTCAAGATCCGCAGCGATCACTTGCGGCTGGGTCAGCGGATTACCGGCGCGGTCAAAAACCTGTATCACATAGCTTATATTGTGCACCGCACCCGGTGCACGGGTCTGCGCGCGGGGGGTGACAGAATGAAACTGTCTAACAGTTACACCAATGTTCACACTGCGCGGACCGCGCAGACCTGATGCGCCCTTGCTGATGCCAGCTTGCATAACTTTGGCGATTTGCGCTTTGCGATCACCCAAAGGATCCCCATGCCAGACAATATCGGCATTTGGGGCAAAGCTGTCTTGTTCCGTTACTGTTAATGTATCAGGCACAGTCACGCTGACCGATTGCACATTCCATCCGCGCGTGACGCTTGCATCCAAACGATCATAGTTCGTTGTCCATGTGCCACCGCACCCTGACAGCACTAAAAGCGCGATACCTAAAAGCGCAATAACAGTCTTTTGCATTTTACTATCCTTTGAAACTCACTTGTGTCTAAAGCCTGAGTGTTAAACATTCTATAAATCAATGACCAAATCACGACAACTTTGATTTCAAATGTATTTTTGTACATAAAAATTTGTACAAATCACATGTACAAATTATACAGAAGATCGAAAAGGGTTTACCTGCCCCCTTGGTCAGGGTTGACCTTTTGCCACGTTTCGGCCCATCTGACCGACACCTATTATTGAGGGCTCTATGTATCAACCAGCCATCACAGGCACCGGGCTTTTCACCCCGAAAGAGATCATTACCAACGATGAATTGGTTGTCGCTTTCAACGCTTATGCTGACCGCTATAATACTGAAAACGCACAAGATATTACGAATGGCGTGCTAGAAGCCAAAGCGCATTCATCCAGCAACTTCATTGTTCAGGCCAGCGGGATTGAAAACCGTTATGTACTGGACAAAAAAGGCATTCTGGACCCTGATCGCATGTATCCACGTTTGCGTTCACGCACCGATGACGAGCCTTCTGTAATGGCCGAGATTGCGCTTGAGGCTTGCACTCAAGCTATTGAAAATGCCGGAAAAACACCCGCTGATGTCGATGCTGTTATTTGTGCTGCGTCCAATATGGAACGCGCTTATCCTGCAATTGCTATCGAAATTCAAAAGCTGCTTGGTATTGATGGTTTTGCCTTTGATATGAATGTCGCCTGCAGTTCAGCCACATTTGGAATACAGGCAGCTTCTGATATGATCCGGACCGGTACGATCCGTAGCGCCATCGTGGTTAATCCCGAAATTTGCAGCGCCCATTTAGAATGGCGCGATCGTGACTGTCATTTTATCTTCGGTGATGTCTGCACAGCCGTTCTGATCGAGCGGGATGAATTGGCCACAGGCAATCACTTTGTCATAAAGTCAACGCGATGTGTCACGCAATTTTCGAATAATATCCGCAATAATAACGGATACTTACGTCGTGCGCGCGACGAAATGGAAGATCGGCGTGATATGCAGTTTATGCAGAATGGTCGTAAGGTTTTCAAAGAAGTTGTGCCAATGGTCTCAAACCTGATCCTTGAGCATTTGAAAGATGAAAATCTAGCCGCAGAAGACTTGAAGCGGCTTTGGTTGCATCAGGCGAACAAATCCATGAATGACTTTATCGGGCGCAAGGTTCTGGGGCGCGTCCCTGAGCCGCATGAACAACCCAATATCCTGCAAGACTATGCGAATACATCCTCGGCCGGGTCGATTATCGCGTTTTCGAAATACTCGGATAATCTGAATAGTGGGGACATTGGCATTATCTGTTCATTTGGTGCGGGTTATTCTGTCGGATCGGTTATTGTCGAATACCGCTAGATATTACTGACACGGGCACGGGTTTCTGCCGCAGATTCGACCCGTTCAGAATATCGATCCACCAGATAATCACTACGGGCGCGGGTCATGTAGGTGAATTTGACCAGCTCCTCCATCACATCAACAATTCGGTTATAAAGCGATCCCGGACCAAGGCGCCCGTTTTCAAATTGCAGCCAAGCCTTTGGAATACTTGATTGGTTTGGAATTGTTAGCATTCGCATCCAACGCCCAAGAATACGCATCTGATTCACTGCATTGAATGATTGCGACCCGCCAGAGACCTGCATCAACGCCAGAGTTTTGCCCTGCGTCGGTCGAACACCACCCATGTTCAGCGGCAACCAATCTATCTGAGATTTCATAATCCCCGTCATGGCCCCGTGGCGTTCGGGGCTGGACCAAACCATGCCTTCAGACCATGTCGCAAGCTCACGCAACTCGGCCACTTTTTCGTGACCATTATCACTATCAGGTTGGGGCAGCCCGCTTGGATCAAAAAATCGCGTTTCGCAGCCCAGGGCCTGTAATATCCGTGCGCCCTCTTCTGCGGATAGCCGAGAATAGCTGACATCGCGCAAAGACCCATAAAGCAGCAAAATACGGGGCGGATGCCCAGGATCGTTGGCAGCGGTCAGCATTGACACCTCGGGCAATTGCAATTGATCTGGCACGATATTAGGAAGGTCAGATAAATCCACGTGTATTATCCTTAATCAGTCGGGTACTTCGCGTTCCAAACTTAACTTCATCTCGACAAGTATCTTTTGCAAAGTCAAGGTTTCGTTCAATAGCCGTTTTGCCTCATTCATAGTGATCACACCGTCGGTGATGGACTGATGGTATTCCGCCATCAACATTCCAAATCGTTGACTTAGATGGATCACATCGGAATTCACAGTGCCTTCGTCATCGTCATTTTTGCGGTGCTCATCATAACTAAGCGTGATCCCCCGCAGTTCTGCTAAAGCGGATGTGACATGCGGGTAATTTGCTTTTTGTTCCAATGCAGCAACCGTATCAATTGGCATGAAACGGTCCACGTGTTCCTCCGCTGTGGAATAATAACGACCTAATGTCGCCTTGGATTTACCGCTGGCATTGCATGCAGCATCAATCCCGATGTCTTTTACCAATGCCTCTGTATGTTTCTTCAAATAGCTGGCGGTATCACTCATCACAGACCCTTTTTCGTCTTTAGGGGGAAATACTGCTGTTTTCTCCCATTATTCTCATGGACTAAATCATCCATTTATAAAGCATCTCGTGTTTTTGAGATTTAACAAGTGCCAATCTTCCTAGTTTGGGATTTGGGTATGGGTTTGCCAAAGGTTAAGCCTGTGGGATCGGCTGTTTTGGTTTCGTTAACAAGTATTGGCAAACCGGGTAGGGCATAAGATGGTTCAGGTGGGGTATCTGATCCTCTTATGTCCTGTCGATGGTATCTTGATTTTCACAGCATTAGCGCGATAGGTCGGCGTTATGGCTAAGCTTTATTTTCATTATTCGACCATGAATGCGGGCAAATCGACCGTTCTTTTACAGGCATCACATAATTATCAGGAACGCGGGATGCAGACGTATCTGTTGACCGCACAAATGGACCTGCGCGCAGGCGAAGGCCGTATTGCATCGCGTATCGGGATTGGAACCAAAGCCGATACATTTGCAATAGGTGAGGATTTGTTTGCAAAGATCCAAACGCGGCTTAAGGCTGGCCACTGTGCCTGCATTTTCATTGATGAAGCACAGTTTCTGCAAGAAGATCAGGTCTGGCAGTTGGCCCGTGCAGTGGATGATTTAAAGGTGCCCGTGATGTGTTACGGGCTGCGTGTGGATTTTCAGGGCAAGCTGTTTCCTGGATCTGCAGCATTACTAGCGCTGGCCGATGAAATGCGCGAGGTGCGTACAATATGCTGGTGCGGAAAAAAAGCGACCATGGTCGTGCGACAGGATGAAAGCGGGCAGGTTCTGACCAAGGGTGATCAGGTGCAGATCGGGGGCAATGAAAGCTATGTTTCCTTATGCCGTGCACATTGGCGCGAAGCGATGGGTGATCCTTAGGGCTGAACCAGATTGGGCGGGATACGCCCGTCAAAAAATGCCACCAAATTATCAACACCCATCAGACCCATATTCGTGCGAACCTCAAGTGCTGCTGTTCCAAGATGCGGTAACAGCGTGACATTATCCAAAGCGCGCAACGCTTCTGGCACCTTGGGTTCATGTTCATAGACATCCAGACCGGCTGCTGCAATTTCCTTGTTCTGAAGGGCGGCAATCAACGCCGATTCATCCACGATATCCCCACGCGCGATATTGATCAGATGTGCGTGTGGCTGCATCGCAGCCAATTCACCAGCGCCAATCAAATGATGCGTTTCTGATGTCGCGGGAACAGCAAGAACGACGATGTCAGCCGTTTTCATGACATCATGCAGCGTAGGTAATTGTTGCGCTGGAACGTCAAGATTTTCAATCTTTGAACGATTATGAAACACAACATGCATCCCAAAACCCGCCTGCGCACGCCGGGCAATAGCCTTGCCAATGCGGCCCATACCGATAATTCCCAAGACCTTTCCAGACATATGCATGCCCAACATTTGCGTCGGATGCCAACCCGTCCACGCCCCTGCCCGCACCAAACGTTCGCCTTCCGCTGCGCGACGCGTGCTCATCAGCATTAACGTCAGCGCTATATCGGCGGTGGCGTCCGTGACCGCACCGGGTGTGTTGGTCACTGTAATGTTGTGTTTTGCTGCAGCTGCAACATCAATATGATTATACCCAACCCCAAAATTCGCCAATATCTTGCAACGCGGTGCATTGATATCGGCAAAACTATCAGCCCCAAAAGCATCACCAAGAGTTGGCAAAATCGCATCATACTCAGTCAATGCTTTTGATGCCTCGTCCTGGCTCAAGGGGCGCGGCACATTGCGAAGGGTCATATCGAACCTGTTTTGCGCAACGCCTATCACAGCATCAGGCAATTCGCGGGTGATCAAAAGCCGGGTCAATAAAGGCGTCCCCCGATCCGAACGGTCTTATCCGGGGTCAACAAAACAACTTCATTTTCTTTATCAGGCACGCCCAGAACCAAAACTTCAGATATGAATTTTCCAATCTGGCGCGGCGGGAAGTTCACAACCGCCATCACTTGTTTTCCAATCAATTCTTCAGGTTTATAATGTTTTGTAATCTGAGCTGAACTTTTCTTTTCCCCGATCTCATCCCCAAAATCGACCCACAGCTTGATCGCGGGCTTTCGGGCTTCGGGGTAAGGTTCCGCCCGCGTGATTTGCCCGACGCGAATATCGACCTTTAGGAAATCGTCGAAAGTGATGCTATCCATTTGCAAGCTCTCTTGATCTGTCAGCAGCAGCTTTGACCGCCCTTTTTAACAGGGGCGGGAAGCCAGTATCTTTGTCCATCAGAACGTCAAGCGCGGCTTGGGTTGTGCCATTCGGGCTGGTGACGTTGATGCGCAATTGTTCAGGGTTATCCTCCGACAATTTAGCCAGTGCACCTGAACCAGCAACGGTCGCCTTGGCCAAGGTCATTGCCAGATCAGCTGGCAAACCCTGTGCCTGCCCCGCAGCCGCAAGCGTTTCAATCAAATGGAAAACATAGGCCGGACCTGATCCTGAAACACCCGTGACTGCATCGATCTGATCTTCGCTATCCAAACGGACAGTCTGTCCAATAACTTGCAATAAATCTTCAGCCATTTGCATCGCAGATTCAGCGACATGCGTATTACCGCAAAATGCAGTGATCCCCTGACCAATGGCAGCAGGTGTGTTGGGCATTGCACGAATAATCGGCGTATGCGGCCCTAGTATCTGTTCGAACTTGGAAACTGTGATTCCGGCCGCCACTGATAAAAAAACTGTCGTGCCGTTACCCAAAGCCTGAAGTACTGGCAATGCGTCCCCCATCATTTGAGGTTTCACTGCAATCAGGATTATGGCGGGATTTTCAGGCAACGCAGTATTCAAGTGAACGTCTTGCGCTAACAGCCAATCGGATGGTTTGGGATCTAGTATCCATATCGCCTTGGGCGAAAGCCCCTGCCCCAACCAACCGGCCAGCATGGCTGATCCCATCTTGCCGCAGCCCAGCAAAACCAGCCCGCGGTTCTCGATATCTTTAAAGTCCATCACGCCCTCCGCTTTAAAGGGCAGTTTTACGCGCGGCCGTAGGCCTCTGCAATCGCGACTTGCATGGCGTCATCGACAGTTCGTTCGCCCCAGGTCGCCAGTTGAAACGCAGGATAAAAGCGTTCAGCGGACAAAACTGCAGCATTAATAGCTGTGTCGATCTGTTCAGGACTAGCCACTTGCCCACCTGCCAAGATCAGACCGTAGCGATAAACCATCAGTTTTTGCTGCGCCCAATAAGTGAATGCCCCGGCCCAGCACATGTCATTGGCACTGTTCAATGCCTCGTACAGTGATGACATCCGATCTTCCGGCGGCTCCATCTCAAATGTGCAAATCAAGCGTAGCGTTTCATCATAAGCGGACCAAGCCAATGTGATCGAATATGTCCGCCACTGTCCCTCGACAGCCATTGCGATCTGATCATCTGCAATGCGGTCAAAATCCCATTCATGATGTTCCGCGATATGTTCGACGATATCAATAGGGTGAAGGTCTTCTGTTTCCAGATACTGCTCAGAAAGTGCCATGGTGGCCTCTCTTTGTTGGCGCTTGTCACTGGCAAAGCCCCAAGCGCTAGGTGCCTGCTCAAGGTGCGGTGGTTCATTCCACTGCCCTTACAAAATATGGTGCTATCTGTTTGACGTTCTGTAAAGATATATTTTTGTGATACACACAATAAGTTGTGGATAGCTTGGATCAAACCACTTAATAGACGCTAAAAATGCAAAAACTCCCGCCTAGGCGAGAGTTTTTGGGTCAAATCGACTGACTTACTTCTTTTTCTTGCCTTCCAGCGCCTCAATCCGCGCTAGCAAGGTTGCATTTTCTTCGCGTGCTTTCTGTGCCATGGCACGTACAGCATCGAATTCCTCACGCGTTACAAAGTCACGATCAGCCAGCCAGCGGTCCATCATACTTTTCATAGCTGTTTCAGCTTCGTCCTTCGCACCCTGGGCAACACCCATAGCATTCGTCATCAGCTGCGAGATATCATCGAATATTTTAGTACGCGTCTGCATGAATTGTCCTCTAAGTATTACATTTAATATCTATATGGGCTTCAAAACGCATTGTCACAAGGTTGACTTCGCCGCAGCAGACACGCAGGAACAAATTTATGCAGGCAGCTATCCCATTTCCCGACATCTCGCCCGAGATTTTCACCATTGCCGCGTTTGGCATTGAATTTGCGCTTCGGTGGTATGCCTTGGCCTATATCGCAGGCATCATAATTGGCGTATATCTTGTAATCAGGGCGACCAAACGCCCTGAGTTATGGCCCAACAATACCCCCCCGCTAACGCGCGATCAGATTGAAGATTTTCTGGTATGGGCCGTGCTTGGTGTGATTTTGGGTGGGCGACTGGGATATGTGATTTTCTATAAGCCCGGCGATTATCTGGAAAACCCGCTTGAAGTCATAATGATCTGGCAAGGTGGCATGGCATTCCACGGTGGTTTTCTGGGCGTTATTTTTGCCGCATATCTGTACTGCCGGAAATACGGTATCCCCAAAATGTCCATGGCGGACTGTTTGGCACTTGCGACGCCTGCGGGTCTTTTTCTGGGGCGCATTGCAAATTTCATAAACGCAGAGCTATGGGGCAGACCGACTGATCTGCCTTGGGGTGTGATCTTTCCGGGGCAAGCTGCGCAGAACTGTCCCCAGATTATTGGTTTATGCGCCAGACACCCGTCACAACTGTATGAAGCCATTCTGGAAGGGCTCATACTAGGCCTGCTGCTGGTCTATCTTGTCTGGAAGAAAAATGCTTTGAAAACACCGGGCTTTATCGCAGGGCTGTTCCTTTTGGGGTACGGCCTGGGCCGGTTTGTTGTTGAATTTGTGCGACAGCCTGATGCGCAATTCATAAGCCCAGGCAATCAGCTTGGACTGGCATGGCATATTCAGGGCTATGGGCTGACGATGGGGCAAATTCTGTCAATTCCAATGATCATCGCCGGCATTCTGTTCATTCAATACGCAAGGCGGACCCGTTTGGCATGACGTTACAGAAGCATTTGCTGTCGCGTATTTCAGCATTTGGGCCGATGACTATTGCTGATTATATGTCTGAGTGTCTGCTGCACCCGACTTATGGGTATTACACAACGCGTGATCCGCTTGGGACGTCCGGCGATTTCACCACTGCCCCCGAGATCAGCCAGATGTTTGGTGAATTAATCGGGCTTTGCCTTGCACAAAGTTGGTTGGATCAAGGCGCTCCATCGCCGTTTGCACTGATCGAACTTGGCCCCGGCCGCGGCACACTAATGCATGATATTTTGCGCGCAACGACCAAAGTGCCCGGATTTTCGGCAGCCGTTCAAATCCATCTGATCGAAGCCTCACCCGTATTACAGGATATTCAAAGGGAAAAACTTGGGCAGGTGCATTGGCATAATACCTTACAAACTTTGCCCGCTATGCCAGGGTTTTTCATTGCTAACGAATTTTTCGACGCATTGCCCATACGGCAATTCGTTCGCAGTGGTGAGGGTTGGTGCGAACGATGTGTGACTGCGGTGGACAGCGTGCTTCAGTACGCGCTTTCGCCTGCAACGCCTTATGATATCCTGACGCATCGACTGGACGACACAAAAAACGATGATCTGGTCGAAATATGTCCTCAGGGCGCTGACATTGCATCTCAGATCGGTCATTATATCAATACACATGGGGGTGCAGCCCTGATTGTTGATTATGGGGAATGGCGCAGCCTTGGCGACACATTTCAGGCTTTGCAAAACCATCAGGCCGTCAACCCGCTGACCAAACCAGGACATGCAGATCTGTCAGCACATGTTGACTTTGAAGCACTTGCAAAAGCAACACCATCCGCACATACGCGCTTGACACCACAAGGCATATTTCTGGAACGCCTTGGCATAACGCAACGGGCGCAAGTTCTTGCAAACGCCTTGCAAGGGTCTGACTTAGAAAATCATGTTACGGCACATCAGCGCTTGACCCACCCCGAAGAAATGGGAACGTTGTTTAAAGTACTCGGCTTTCACCCGATATCAGAAAAGCCCCTTGCCGGACTGACGATATGACGCTTGAAATTCTGACATCTGACGATTTTTCGAACATACGACACGGGTTTTTCACAAGACGTGGGGGGGCGTCTTCGGGCGTTTTTAGCGGTTTGAATTGCGGTTCAGGCAGCAGTGATCAAGCTGATATCGTATCCATAAACCGTGCACGTGTGGCTGATGCCATGAATGTCGACGCTGAAAACCTTTTGACCGTAAATCAGGTTCATTCAGCAGATGTTGTCGTGGTCAATTCTGCTTTCAAAACGCGACCCAAAGCAGATGCAATTGTCACCAATCAACCTGGTATAGCATTAGGTATACTGACAGCAGATTGTCAGCCTGTCTTATTTGCAGACGAAAAGAATGCCGTGATTGGGGCTGCACATGCGGGCTGGCAAGGCGCTTTGGCGGGTGTATTGGAAGCGACATTAGATGCAATGGAAACCCAAGGGGCCGAGCGACAAGAAATTTGCGCGGTAATAGGGCCGTCAATCAGCCAGCGCACTTATGAAGTGGGTCCAGAATTTTTGGACCGGTTTATTGCAGAGGATTCTGACTTTTCACGGTTTTTCGCCAATGGCGATGGGGACAAGTACCATTTTGATCTGCCTGGCTTTGGGTTGCACCGGTTGCGCATAGCTGGCGTTGGTTTCGCCAGTTGGACAGGTCACTGCACATATTCTGACCCGGATCGTTTTTTCAGCTATCGTCGTAGCGTGCACAACAAAGAGGTCGACTATGGCCGCCTTATTTCTGCAATCAGGCTTTAATTCAGGCATATAAGCGGCGCATTAAGTCAAATTCTTGCCCAAAAGCATTCATCAATGCACCGAAACCTTAGAAATATATGAGGTAAATGGTTAACGCCTGGTACGAACGAAAATCACAAAAACACATTTAACGTCACCCTTCGAACAAAACCGCGCCTAAAATCACAGCAATAGTAAGTGGAATAATATGTCTAAGTTGCACAGTTAAAGAGGTTACAAATGTTAGATCAAAGCGGTACAGCAAAACTTCAGGAAAACCACTGGGTGCAAACACTGATTCAAGCGGCAGACACAGAAGCACATCCCATGCCTTGGCAGCGCGGGACGCGTCGAAAAGAGATGTTTGAGCGCATCAAAGAGCAATCTGAATAATTATTAAGATATGACTGATCCGAAAACTGCTTAATAAGCTTGCATAATTGCAGGCTTATTTCTTTTGGCGCAAAAATAATTCACTTTTCAGCAAACAAATCATTGACAGTGATGACGACATAGGCGATTTTATGCCTACTTGGTTAGTATTCGTTTCCCATTGTTTTAAGGGCAAAGTCATGCGGTTTCTTCCCCAGAAGCCAAAAGACAGACCGAATGATAATTTTAGGTTGCCCTCATATCGATGTATTTGCATCAATCGCTCGTTCTAGATCGGCGACCTCAGCGTTTTTAGCCTCAAAACGCACCAGAGGTCGCCTTTCTTACTTTAAATCCCGATACTGTATCTGAAATTCTGCAAGTTATTTTGCCGCTTTTTATGCGGCTATCAACCCAAGCGATTCCAGCTTTAGCAAAATCTGGTGTGCGCAATTATCAACATCAACGTTTTCAGTCTCGACCCGTAATTCGGGGTTATTAGGCACGTCATATGGGTCAGAAATACCCGTAAATTCCTTAATCTTACCTTCGCGGGCTAATTTATAAAGCCCCTTGCGATCGCGTCGTTCACATTCTTCAATACTGGTTGAAACATGTACTTCAACAAAAGCACCAAACTGTTCAATATCTTCGCGAACAGCCCGCCGTGTTGTTGCATAGGGTGCAATGGGCGCACAGATCGCAATGCCGCCATTTTTAGTAATCTCGGATGCGACATAACCGATGCGACGGATATTCAAATCACGATGTTCTTTAGAAAAACCAAGTTCAGAGCTCAGGTTTTTGCGAACAATATCACCATCCAGCAATGTCACGGGGCGACCACCCATCTCCATTAATTTGACCATAAGCGCATTAGCAATGGTCGATTTTCCCGATCCTGAAAAGCCGGTAAAAAAGACAGTAAAGCCTTGTTGCGCACGCGGCGGCCGAGTTTTACGAAGCTCTGAAACGACCGCAGGAAAGCTGAACCATTCTGGAATATCAAGCCCTTCGCTTAAACGGCGACGCAGTTCCGTGCCAGAAATATTCAAAACCGTCGCACCCTCTTCCACCTCGTCAGCAGGTTCATATTGGGCACGGTTTTGCACATAAACCATGTGCTTAAAGTCAACCATTTCGATGCCCATCTCGTCTTGATGCACCTTGAACAGTTCTTGTGCATCGTAAGGGCCATAGAAATCGTCGTCGCTTGAATTCTTACCGGGTCCTGCATGATCGCGACCGACGATCATATGTGTACAACCATGATTTTTGCGGATCAGACCGTGCCAGACAGCCTCTCGTGGGCCGGCCATACGCATCGCCAGGTTAAGCAAACTCATTGTGGTTGTCGCTTGTGGATATTGATCCAGCACAGCTTCGTAACAGCGTACGCGCGTAAAATGGTCGATATCACCGGGCTTTGTCATTCCAACAACCGGATGGATCAACAAATTGGCTTGGGTTTCCTTGGCCGCGCGAAAGGTCAACTCTTGGTGCGCACGGTGCAGCGGATTGCGGGTTTGAAACGCCACAACGCGGCGCCATCCCAATTTACGAAAATAAGCACGTAGTTCATTAGGGGTATCCCGACGGGCCCGAAAATCATAATGAACAGGTTGCTGAATACCCGTTATGGGGCCACCCAAATAAATCTGACCCGCTTGATTGTGCAGATAATTGACGGCCGGGTGGGCATCGTCATCTGCACCAAAAACTTTTTCAGCTTCATTCGCTTTGTTTGGCTGCCAGCGATCCGTGACCGTCATCGTGGCAAGAATAACGCCTTCCCGGTCGCGCAATGCAATATCTTGCCCAATCTCAATATTTTGCGAAAACTCTTCATCGACATCCAGGGTGATCGGCATCGGCCAAAGCGTACCATCAGCCAAACGCATCTTTTCGACAACACTGTTATAGTCATCTTCGCCCAAAAATCCCTTGAGCGGATTAAACCCACCGTTCATCAGCAATTCAAGATCGCAAATCTGCCGCGGGCTTAAATCCCAGGATGTCAAATCAGCTGCTTCAATCTTCAGCTTTTGCGCACTTTCATAAGAAACAAAAAGTTCAGGGATCGGGGCCAGATTAAGGGGCATTGCCATCGCAGATGTCTCGTTTTGATTGTGTAAACAGATATAATTGGCCGCCTAGCGTGTTAAACGAGCCTACTTCAAGTCGCTTTGCATCAAAAAGTCCTTATTTCCGGTAAATGCCGAAAAATCAGGACTGATGTTCTGCCAAAAAGCGTTCAGCTTCCAGCGCGGCCATACAGCCCATTCCGGCACTTGTCACCGCTTGGCGGTATTTGTGATCCGTCAAATCACCGGCCGCAAAAACGCCGGGGATTGATGTTTCGGTCGAATCCGGCTTGGTCACCACATATCCGCCCATATGTGTTTCCAGCACATCTTTCACCAGTTCGTTGGCCGGCGCATGACCGATGGCAACAAAAACACCCTTGGCTGGGATTTCAGTAATCTTGCCGGATTTAGTGTGTTTGACCTTAATACCCGTCACACCCAAAGGATTTTCATCACCAATAACTTCATCCAATTCATGAAACCACAGCGGTTCAATCTTTGGGTTTTTCATAAGACGGTCGATCAGAATTTTCTCGGCGCGTAATTCATCGCGGCGATGAACCAGCGTCACTTTTGACGCGAAATTGGTCAGAAACAAAGCCTCTTCCACGGCAGTGTTACCACCGCCGATCACAGCAATTTCCTGTCCACGATAGAAAAAACCGTCACATGTTGCACAAGCGGATACGCCGAAACCTTTGAATTTTTCCTCGCTCGGTAAACCCAGCCATTTTGCCCGTGCGCCCGTTGCTAGGATCACAGCATCAGCCGTATAGACGGTTCCCCCATCACCAATGGCTGTAAAGGGTCGCTTGGACAGATCAAGGTCATTGATAATGTCACCAATGATTTCGCATCCCATCGCCTTGGCATGCGCTTCCATCCGGACCATCAGATCGGGTCCTTGAACTTCGGTGTCGCCGGGCCAATTTTCGACTTCGGTCGTGGTTGTCAGCTGTCCACCCGGTTCGATGCCTTGCACCAGGATCGGTTCCAACATTGCACGGCTGGCATAAACGGCAGCGGTGTAGCCTGCAGGTCCGGATCCAATAATCAGAACTTTTGTGTGACGGGAATTTGACATAGGCTATGACTCTTTCAAACAGAATGGATTTACCGCATATAACGGCCAGACAGAGCGGAAGAAACCCCCTGAAAAGCGGCTATGCAGCCACGGAATAAACTATTTTGCATTAATATAGTTGCGCATATGAGTAATAATATTGCGCATCACAGCAGGTCAAAGTAAGGTTTGCAAGAATTGAGGGAGCATAAGATGTCTACGACCAAATTGGATCCGATCGACCGTCAGATACTGGCCGAGCTGCAGAATGACGGCAGAATGACCAATGTCGAATTGGCAAAGCGCGTTGGGATATCCGCCCCACCCTGTTTGCGTCGCGTACGCACGTTGGAAGAGGCCGGATATATCAATGGGTATCATGCGGATGTAGATGCCAGGGCTTTGGGTTTTGAAGTGCAGGTTTTCGCAATGGTCGGACTGCAAAGCCAAGCAGAGGTAGATCTGAGCGCCTTTGAGAGTCGTTGCAAAAACTGGCCCTTGGTTCGTGAATGTCACATGCTGAACGGCGAAGTGGATTTTATTCTGAAATGCGTTGCACCCGATCTTAGCTCTTTCCAGACATTTCTGACCGAAGAATTGACGTCGGCAGATAATGTCGCAAGTGTCAAAACATCGCTTGTCATACGCATTGCGAAAGACGAACCCGGCGTGCCCTTTGATGTTCTTGAAGACAGATTAAGTAAAACAGCCTAGGCAAACTTCATTGCTCCCCAAAATACTGTTCGCAAAGATAGTGCCCGAGTGACTTAACGTAACGATGTAAAAGATGTGAAGCAAAGCGTCTTTGCACTAAGCCACGCCCGCCCTCAGAATAATCGAGACCCCATGTCGCAGCACAAATCGCGTGTTTTGATCTGCGTCAAAGTTTCGTCTTCCGCTCTCTGTCACTACACTTGTCAGCGTCGACTCATATAAAAGGTCCAAATTTTGTCCTCTGGCAGTGACACCCCACAGCTTTACGCTGCGCGTGAACCGATCTTTCCCCGCCGGGTCAAAGGTAAATTCCGCAATCTAAAATGGATCATCATGGCGGTGACGCTTGGTATTTACTACCTGACGCCATGGATCAGATGGGATCGCGGCGCCTATTTGCCAGATCAGGCGGTATTGGTTGATCTGGCGAACCGACGGTTTTTCTTTTTCATGATCGAAATCTGGCCCCATGAATTTTATTTCATAGCTGGGCTTTTGATCATGGCCGGGTTGGGCCTGTTTTTATTTACGTCAGCTTTGGGCCGAGTTTGGTGCGGTTATACCTGCCCGCAAACTGTTTGGACCGATCTTTTTATTCTGGTTGAACGCTGGATCGAAGGGGATCGCAACGCTAGGTTGCGTTTACATCGCCAGAAGAAGTGGGATTTTCGCAAATGGCGATTACGGATCACCAAATGGATCACATGGGTTTTAATCGCTGTCGCAACGGGTGGCGCCTGGGTATTCTATTTTGCTGATGCGCCGACTTTATTGGTTAATCTGGTCACTTTGAATGCCCATCCTGTCGCCTATACCACGATCGCTATTTTGACTGCGACAACCTTTGTGTTTGGGGGTTTGATGCGCGAACAGGTTTGTATTTATATGTGTCCGTGGCCGCGCATTCAGGCCGCAATGATGGACGAAGATACGATCACAGTGGGCTATCGTGATTGGCGTGGCGAACCCCGTGGCAAGCACCGCAAAGGCGAGGGGGCTGAAAATCTGGGTGACTGCATTGATTGCATGGCCTGTGTGAATGTCTGCCCCGTAGGCATTGATATACGCGACGGCCAGCAGATGGAATGTATCACATGCGCGCTTTGCATTGACGCCTGTGATGATGTGATGGAACGCATCGGCAAGCCGCGCGGTTTGGTCGATTATCTGTCGCTTGCAGACGAACAGGCTGAACGCGAGGGGCAGGCCGCAAAACCAATCTGGCGGCACGTTTTGCGGCCACGCACAATTCTTTATACATCGCTGTGGTCTATCGTTGGCATCGCGTTGGTTTTTGCCCTTTTCTTACGGTCCGAAATTGATATGACCGTCAGCCCAGTACGTAATCCAACCTTTGTAACCCTGTCTGATGGCACAATTCGAAATATCTATGACGTGCGGCTGCGCAATAAACATGGCGAAGCGCGCGAATTTCGTATGTCGCTTACATCCCCCGATGTGCTGCGCATTCAACTTGAAGGAACCGAGCGGTTGGTCGTGACAGTTCCACCTGACAGCACAACATTACAACGCGTTTACATATCCGCCAGACCGGGCAGCGCGCCGGTCGCATCCGACCGTACAGAGCTGCGGCTTTGGGTCGAAGATCTGGCCAGCACAGATCGAGCCTATCGCGACACAGTCTTTAATGGGAAAGGAACGCCCTAATGGAAAAAGAACTGACAGGCACCACTGTCTTTATCATAACTGCGTCCGCTTTTGGGGTAATCCTGCTGGTTAATCTTGCGCTTGCATTCAGTGCCGTGAAGACTTTTCCGGGGCTTGAGACCAAGAATTCCTATGTTGCCAGTCAGTCCTTTGATGAACGACGCACAGCGCAACTAGCCTTGGGATGGACTGTCGATGCAAGTGTTGAAGCTGATATTCTAGTTCTCAGCATCACTGATATAAATGGTGACCCCGTACGCGTGGCATCGCTTGATGCCACTTTAGGTCGCGCCACACACGTCAAAGATGATATCACACCTGCATTCGTGAACCGAAACGGGGTTTTCACGGCCCCGGTCAATCTTGCGCCTGGCAACTGGAATATCCGAATGCAGGCTGTCGCGGCTGATGGTACACGCTTTACCCAACGGATCGTTCTGGTGGTCGAAAGCTAAATCCATGACTGCGACGCTTCAATCTTCAACAATGGCATGTCCAGGATGCGCTGTGGGTGTTCAGGTTCATGAAGCACCGATTGAAGATACACGCGTTATGTTATCTTTGCCAACCATTCACTGTTCTGCCTGTATATCCAAAATTGAGTCTGCGCTGAACGCCATGCCGAACGTGCATGAAGCGCGCGTGAACCTGACCCTAAAGCGGGCAAGTATCGAAGCAGATCCCGATCTGACGGCGGCTGATCTGATCCCCGTTTTGAACGACCTGGGATTCGAAGCGCACGAATTGGACGCAGGCACGATCGCTGCGACTGAAACCGACAAGGCGGGTCGTGCCCTGCTGATGCGGTTGGCGGTTGCAGGCTTTGCGTCAATGAATGTCATGCTTTTGTCCGTTGCGGTCTGGTCAGGTGCCCAGGATGCGACCCGTGATATGTTTCACTGGATTTCCGCCGCGATCACACTGCCAACTATCGCCTTTTCTGCACAGCCTTTTTTCAAAAATGCATGGGCCGCGCTGCGCAACGGCGCGCTGAATATGGATGTGCCCATCACTTTGGCAATCCTGCTGGCTGCCGGGACATCGCTTTATGAAACTGCAAATTCAGGTCATCATGCTTATTTCGATGCAGCGTTGACCCTGACTTTTTTCCTGCTGGCTGGTCGTTATCTTGATCACCGCACTCGCGCCATTGCCAAATCAGCGGCTGAAGAACTGGTCGCGCTTGAAGTTCCACGAGCGATACGGATCGAAAGAGATAACGAGATTACCGTTCGCGTATCAGAACTGACCAAAGGCGACATGATAATGGTGCGGCCGGGTGGAAGAATGCCCGTAGACGGCGTTATTGTCAGTGGCACATCTGAAATCGACAGATCCTTCCTAACCGGTGAAACCCTGCCCCTGTTTGCAGGGCCAGACACGCATGTCAGCGCAGGCGAGGTGAACCTGACAGGCCCCTTGACCATTCGCGCAACTGCCGTTGGCGAAGACACATCCCTGCACCGCATGGCTGATCTGGTCGCTGTCGCTGAAAGCGGTCGGTCACGTTATACATCACTGGCTGACAAAGCCGCAAAACTCTATGCCCCAGGCGTTCATATTCTGTCAGCGCTTAGCTTTGCGGGGTGGTATTTGTTCACTTTTGATCTGCGTATGTCGATAAATATTGCCGCTGCCGTGCTGATTATCACCTGCCCCTGCGCATTGGGTCTGGCAGTGCCTGCGGTGACAACAGCCGCATCCGGGCGCCTATTTCGCAAAGGCATGTTGATCAAAAATGGCACCGCTTTGGAACGTTTGGCAAAAGTCGATACCGTTGTTTTCGACAAAACCGGCACGTTGACCCAAGGAGCACCGCAGCTGACAAATATTGGCGATCACAGTCGCCACGATCTGCAGGTTGCGTTGGCATTGGCCGAAACATCATCGCACCCATTGGCCATGGCGCTGACGCAAGCTGCCCGTGATGCGGGTATCAAACCTGCTGGTCTGCAGAATATTCACGAAGTACCCGGCTATGGCATCGAAGCGCGCTGGCAAAATCGAACTGTTCGCCTTGGTCGTGCCAGTTGGGTCGGCGCTGATGCAGGGGCTTCAACCTCAGCTCATTTATGGATCGAAGACGGCAATTCAGCCCAATTTATCTTTGTCGATAGATTACGCGATGGGGCACAATCTATCGTTAAGGCGCTGCAAGATAATGGTAAGACAGTGATCTTGATGTCGGGCGATGCGAATGTTGCAGTTGAAGATCTTGCCAATAGGCTAGGCATCAAAGATTGGATAGCCGAGGCACTGCCAGGTGATAAACTATCCCGTATCAATGATTTGATCGACAATAATGCACATGTGCTGATGGTCGGTGATGGATTGAACGATACGGCGGCGTTAACGGCAGCCACAGTGTCAATCTCGCCCGCATCGGCGTTGGATGCGGCGCGTGTGGCGTCGGATATCGTTCTTTTAGGCAAAAGCCTGGACCCGATATCAGATGCACTGATCACGGCCGATAAATCCGTAAGCCGGATCAAGGAAAATTTCCGGATCGCAACGCTTTATAACATAATCGCCGTTCCCATTGCCATTGCCGGGTTTGCAACGCCTTTGGCTGCTGCCTTGGCGATGTCACTGTCTTCGATTACAGTGTCGCTGAACGCATTAAGGTTGAAATGACATGAATGTGCTGATCTATTTGATCCCGGCTTCGCTTTTTTTGGGCGGCATTGGTCTGATTGCGTTTATCTATACCATGCGATCAAATCAGTATGACGACCCTGACGGTAACAGCCAACGCATCCTGAGTGATGAGTGGGATGACCACCCAAAGCCATAAGCATTTTATTCTGAAATAGAGTAACATAGCTGATAGTTTTGGGCTTTAAGGCAATATGTTGATTGTATCTACTGACCAATCCGCACCTGTCACCACCATTTCCGTCACCGAAAAGTTATCAATTCGATGTGAGAACGCCTCATAAGGAGTGATAGCCAATGCGCGTTGTACTTGGGTCAGGATCATTCCGAAATGCCCCACAATGATCAAATCATCATGTTTCTGTTCGACCAAGCTATCCACAGCGGCATCAACGCGCGCGGCTGTTTCGTGCCAACTTTCCCCGTTTGGCGGGCGAACATCACCGGGTTCATCCCAATAGGCGCGGATGTGTTCTGGCGTTTGCGCTTCTATCTCAGCGAATGTGCGCAGTTCCCAATCACCAAAGTGAATTTCACGCAATCTGCGATCGTGGGGTAAACGCCTGCGCTGCCCTTGAATGGCATCGGCCGTGGCAATAGCACGTTGCAAATCTGATGATATGACAACGCCGTTTGATGGCAGATAGTCTGACAAGCGATCAATCTGTGCCTGATCTGAAAGATCAGCCAGAAGGTCGCTCCAACCGACCATGGATTTGGCGTGGGTCGGACCATGACGTACCAGCCACAAGCGTGTCATGGCAAAGGACCTTTTAAAGCAAATGGCAAACCTGCAGTCACCATCACAACACTATCCGCTTTTTCAGCCAGTTTTTGATTTAACTGACCCTGTGCATCCCGAAATCTGCGGCCCAGTGGTGTTTCAGGCACAATGCCAGAGCCCACTTCGTTTGATACAACCACAACGGTGGCAGGGCAAACTTCCAATGCATGCAAAAGAACATCTTGTGCCTGTGCCAAATCGTTTTCAGCCAGCAAATGATTGCTAAGCCAAAGTGTGGCGCAATCCAGCAGTGCAACTTCGTCTTCTTTGACTTCGGACAAGGCGGCCACCATGTTCATCGGTTCTTCGACAGTTCGCCAACCCTGACCACGCATATCGCGATGACGATCCACTTTAATGCGCATTTCGTCATCCCAAACCTGTGCAGTCGCGATGTAAACCTTTGGCAAACTTGTGGCGATTATCAATCTTTCGGCAAAAGCTGATTTGCCTGAAGACGCCCCGCCTAGAACAAGTGTGAGTTTCGGCAATGACATTTTTCAAACTTTCTTTGATCCAAGCATTGTGACCCCGCGTAACACCTTATGTAATCCAAGCAAAGACCTGCAAAGTGGGTCTCAGACCGGGGGGTCAAAATGGCACTGGACGGATATTTCGATCAATCTCTTTCGCGTCGCGCAATGAAAGCAGAATTGCTGGATGCGGAAACAGAACTGAAGCTGGCTTATGCATGGCGGGATCAACGGGATGAAGCAGCGCTTCATCGACTGATTACAGCATATATGCGATTGGCAATTTCCATGGCGGCAAAATTCAAACGCTATGGCGCGCCGATGAACGATTTGATCCAGGAAGCTGGTCTTGGATTGATGAAAGCAGCTGATAAATTTGATCCTGATCGCGGTGTACGCTTTTCAACCTATGCGGTGTGGTGGATCAAAGCGTCTATTCAAGATTATGTCATGCGAAATTGGTCTATGGTACGGACCGGATCAACAAGTTCACAGAAATCTTTGTTTTTCAATATGCGCCGTGTCCAGGCCCGTCTGGAACGCGAAGCAGCCTCTGCTGGTGAAAACCTGGACAAGCATCAGATGCGCCAGATGATAGCAGTGGAAGTTGGCGTACCGTTGCATGACGTGGAAATGATGGAAGGTCGCTTGGCTGGATCTGACTATTCGTTGAATGCGACCCAATCGACCGATGACGAAGGTCGTGAATGGATCGAAGCCCTTGAAGATGATACTGAACAGGCCGCCGAAACCGTCGAAAACGAACATGACACTGAGACTTTACGAAACTGGCTGGTCAATGCCATGTCAAATCTGAATGATCGCGAACAATTCATCGTGCGCGAACGCAAACTGCGTGAGACCGCCCGTACGCTGGAAAGTCTTGGTAATGAATTGGGGCTTTCAAAAGAACGCGTTCGTCAGTTGGAAGCGGCTGCTTTTGGTAAAATGAGAAAAAGCCTGGAAGCTCAATCACATGAGGTGATGGAATTTCTAGGCTGATATCGGCCTTTACGGTCGGAGTGATTTTAACGAGTGTCGTTCGTGCCGACCAGATCGGCACGAACATTTTAAAAGATTTACCCAAAGCTGATATTTATATTCTTGGCGAAATTCACGACAATCCAACCCATCATGACAATCAAGCATTGGCGATTTCGAGAATTGCCCCACAAGCGATTGTGTTTGAAATGATTTCACCGGATCAGGCCAAGGCGATTGAAGACGTCGATAGAGGTGATCAAACTGCAATGGCTCGGGCGTTGCAGTGGGATGAAAGCGGATGGCCTGATTTTGCGATATACCATCCGATTTTCAAGGCAGCACCCAATGCGACGATCTTTGGTGCTGCGGTTGGGCGCGATGATCTAATTGCCGCCATGAAAAGCACCGCAGCAACAACATTTGGCAAAGATGCTGATGCCTTTCTTCTTGGCCCTTTGCCCCAAGATCAGCAGATGCAACGCGAAACACTGCAATTAGCCGCCCATTGCGATGCACTTCCGGCTGAAATGCTGCCCGGCATGGTCGAAGCCCAACGCCTGCGTGATGCGGTGTTGTCGCGCACAACACTTGAAGCACTTGATGAAACCGATGGCCCGGTGGTGGTGATCACGGGAAACGGTCATGCCCGAACCGATTGGGCAATGCCCGCTAAAATCAAATCCGCGCGGCCAACTGTCACTGTTTTGTCGATCGGTCAGCTTGAGACCACGCCTAACAGCACCCCGCCCTATGATCTATGGCTGATCACTGATCCAATAGATCGCCCGGATCCATGCGAACAGTTCCGCTAGACTTGCGCAAGGTGTCCGGCATGCCTAAACCTTGGACGGTTACTTAGGGGATCGCACGATGCTGGCTGGCAAACACATTCTTCTGATCATCGGCGGCGGTATCGCGGCATTTAAATCGCTGGATTTGATCCGACGTTTACGCGAACGCGGGGCAAAGATTACGCCGGTTCTGACCCGCGCGGGCGAAGAATTCGTAACACCGCTTAGTGTTTCAGCGCTGGCTGGGGAAAAGATTTATCGTGATCTGTTCGATCTAACGGATGAGGCTGAGATGGGCCATATTGAACTGTCCCGAGCAGCCGATTTGGTCGTTGTTGCCCCAGCCACCGCTGATCTGATGGCGAAAATGGCGGGCGGAATTGCGAATGATCTCGCCTCAACTGTGCTGATGGCAACCGACAAGCGTGTGTTGATCGCGCCCGCAATGAATGTACGCATGTGGGATCATCCTGCAACGCAGCGCAATCTGGTAACACTTCATAGCGACGGCATACGGATGGTGGGCCCAAACAAAGGCGATATGGCCTGTGGGGAATATGGCCCCGGCCGCATGTCTGAGCCCTTGGAAATCGTGGCAGCGATTGAAACTACATTGGGTAAAGGGCCGCTGACCGGCAAACATATTCTTGTGACCTCTGGTCCGACCCATGAACCTATCGATCCGGTACGTTATATCGCCAATAGATCATCCGGCGCGCAAGGCACTGCGATTGCACGCGCGCTTCTGGATCTGGGGGCAAGCGTGACCTTTGTCACCGGTCCCGCCGATACACCACCCCCGAAAGAGGCACAGGTGATCCGCGTTCAGACCGCACAACAGATGTATGATGCCACACTAAACGGCCTGCCCGCTGACGCTGCCATATTTGCAGCCGCCGTCGCTGATTGGCGTGTCACTGATGTCAGCGATAATAAGATCAAGAAAGATGGATCAGGCGCACTGCCCGTTCTGAATTTTGCCGAAAATCCCGACATTTTGGCTGAAGTTTCAAAACTAACTAAAAATCGGCCCAGACTGGTCATTGGCTTTGCCGCCGAAACTGACAACGTGCTTGAAAATGCGACGGCCAAACGCCATCGCAAAGGATGCGACTGGATCATCGCCAATGATATCAGGCCCGATACTGGCATCATGGGCGGGGCAGAAAACGATGTTACACTGATCACTGATCAAGGGCCCGAAGATTGGCCGCGTATGGATAAAACCGCCGTCGCCCGGCAACTGGCCGACCGTATCGCGCAGGTGCTAAACGCATGAGCCATCCGGTTATTCGATATCTTTGGACCGCTGACGCTGACCAGACCGTTCCGCTGCCCAAATATGAAACCTCAAGTGCAGCCGGGGCGGACATACGCGCCAATCTACCTGGCGATCAACGCGGTTCAGGCATCACACTGGCAACAGGTGTCCGCACCCTGATCCCAACTGGCCTGCATATCGAAATCCCTCCTGGATATGAAGTGCAGATCAGGCCGCGATCAGGCCTTGCGCTGAAGTACGGGATTACACTTCCCAATGCACCCGGCACAATTGACAGTGACTATCGCGGACCGCTTGGCATCATTGTGATGAACTTGGGCGATCAGCCGTTTGTCATCGCACATGGCGACCGCATAGCACAGATGGTCATTGCACCGGTTGTACAAGCACAATTCGTCGCCACTGACCATTTGTCAGATACGGACCGTGGCCAAGGCGGCTTTGGCTCTACAGGGCGCGTATGATTTTCGTTTTCATCATGGCTGGCGTCTTGTGGGGTATGGGCGCATTAATGAAAACACCGCATCAGGCCCGCTGGATCATGATCGGGCTGCTGTTCACTGCAGTCATGGCATTGCAAGTGGTACTGCCTGATGGGCACCCAATCCGACAAGGCACTGGTGGATCCCCTGCAATGTGGTTGCTTTTGGGGGCGCTTACCGGGCTGATTTTACTTTATCGCAAGGGTCTGATGTGGATCCGCGCCCGCACCAATCCCGTTAGCGCAGATCCACCACCAAAAACTGAACTATTCGCCAAAGTTGAACTGGAACGCTATGCCCGCCATATCGTGTTGCGCGAAATCGGCGGATTGGGCCAGAAACAGCTGAAAGAAGCCAAAGTGCTAGTCATCGGCGCCGGTGGGCTGGGCGCGCCCGCGCTGATGTATCTGTCGGCGGCGGGCATCGGCACCATCGGCGTGATCGACGACGACACGGTCGAAAACACCAACCTGCAACGCCAGATTATCCACCGAGACGCAGGGATAGGCATGCCCAAGGTCTTTTCGGCCGAGGTCGCGATGAAGGCCCAGAACCCCTTTACCAATGTTCGCCCCTATAATCGCCGCCTCACAAAAGACATCGCCCAAGACCTGATCGCAGACTATGACATCGTGCTGGACGGCACCGACAACTTCGACACCCGGTGTCTGGTCAACCGAACCTGCGTCGCGCTTGGCAAACCCCTGATCGGCGCCGCGCTGACTCAATGGGAAGGCCAGATCAGCACCTATAATGCCACCGTCGGCCCTTGCTATCAGTGCATTTTCCCCAAGGCACCCGACCCCAGCCTAGCGCCTTCTTGTGCCGAGGCCGGCGTGCTTGGCCCCCTGCCCGGTGTTCTTGGCACGATGATGGCGGTTGAGACGATCAAGGAAATCACCGGTGCGGGCGAAGGGCTAACCGGCCAGATGCTGATCTATGATGCGCTTTATGCGGACACCCGAAAGATTAAACTGAAAAAGCAACCTGACTGCCCAGTGTGTGGCAAGACGTAACTAACCGCGTAGGGTTCATGAGCAATATCAGAATAGGCCAATCATACTTGGGCGACGTGCCACATTTCTGCGCATCGTGCCGTTTGAAACTGCTACAGATCGCCAAACTATGTCTGACAACCTTGTAGCTCGCGCCAACCACGTCATAATTAGTCAACGAACAGGAGGGACCTGAATGAAACTGTTTACCACACTGACCGTAGCCCTTGCGACTTTTGCCAGTTTTGCCTTGGCTGATCTACCCGATCTTCAGGGACGAGAGGTCGTGATTGTAACCGAAAACGCCTATCCGCCACTACAATTCATTGATCCGGCAACAGGCAGTGCGGTCGGTTGGGAATACGATGCCATGGTTGAAATCGCCAAGCGGCTGAACATGACGATCACCTATGAAAACATCAGTTGGGATGCCATGATCCCCGCCGTAAGTCAGGGCCAGTTTGATCTGGGCATGACGGGCATCACTATCCGCGATGACCGGGCAGAAAAAGTCGATTTTTCAGACCCTTATATGCGATCTGAAATGATCATGCTGGTGCGTGGTGACGAAGACCGTTTTACAGATGCTACCAGCTTTGCGGCTGATAATAATCTGTTGATGGCTGCTCAACCCGGGACAACACCATTCTATGTTGGTGTCTATGATGTTTTGGATGGCGACGAGGCCAACCCACGTATCAAACTATTTGAAACCTTTGGTGCAGGTGTTCAAGCGTTACGCACAGGTGATGTTGATATGGTGCTGACAGATGGCACCGCAGGCGAAGGATATGTAAACGCCAGCGATGGCGCACTGAAAATCGTTGGCGACAAATTGGGGACTGAAGATTTTGGTTTTATCTTCCCCAAGGGATCAGATCTGGTTGCGCCCATCAACGCCGCCATAGCGGACATCAAGGCCGACGGCACCATAGATGCGCTGAACAAGAAATGGTTTCTGGACTATAAAGTTGGCGGCTAAACTCAGAAAAGCCCTCGGCATGGGGGCTTTATGACCCCGACACCCCCACAGGATAAGGATTTCCCATACTGGCTGATCGTGGCAGGTGCGATCGGGGCTTATTTCCTGTTTCGGATCATCGCGGATGACCTATATTTTCAGGTTTTAACGACCTTGTCTCGCGGTATCTGGATCACGATCTTTGTCACGCTGGCAGGGTTTGCTTTGGCGTCCGCCATTGGCCTTTTACTGGCCATGGCATCCCTGTCACGCTTTATCGTATTGCGCCAGATTGCACGGTTTTACATCGAAATCATTCGTGGTGTGCCGATCATCGTCTTGCTGCTTTATGTGGCCTTTGTACTGGCGCCAGGTCTTGTTGCAGGATGGAACTGGGTCGCCGAAGGTTTGGGGCTTGATCCGATCCGCACCCGCGATTTCACCATGTTGTGGCGGGCGATTGTGGCACTGGTCATCGGCTATTCCGCCTTTATCGCCGAGGTTTTTCGCGCAGGTTTACTGTCTGTAGATCCAGGCCAAATCGAAGCGTCGAAAGCCCTTGGCCTGAAACCATGGCACCGCTTTCGGCACATTGTTTTTCCCCAAGCCATCCGCACAATCATGCCACCGCTTGGAAATGACTTCATCGCAATGATCAAGGATTCCAGCCTGGTATCGGTCTTGGGCGTACTAGACGTCACACAACTCGGCAAAGTCACTGCGGCTGGCAATTTTCGCTACTTTGAGACCTATAACGTCGTCGCGCTGGTTTATCTGTTCATGACGGTGACGCTGTCCATCCTGCTGCGTAAGCTTGAACGGTATTTAAGGCAGAAACACTGAAACGAAGTCTATTTTCTACGGCGAATTCATCGTCATAGAAATCTAAACGGATATCAAAAGCGTACCAAATAAAAGCAAACCAAAAACGCAGGATGTCGCTAGCATAATATATGATCCAACATAGAGTTCAGCTGTGAATACGGTCAAAAAGCACAGCATCCAAACCACAATGATTGCGGTCGGGATCTCAATTTCTGCGGAAAAATATAAAATATTGATCATAGCAACCGCAGCACCACCAAAGGCGATTGTTCGTGTTATATTACGCCATATTGGATGTCTTGGGTTCTTTTCGGTTCCATAAATGCATACGACGATACGCCCAATAATAAGTTCCAGAATTTCTGTCACGATTATGCTTTCATTTGATCATATTTTTTAAATTCAGTTTTTGTCTTAGACATTATTTAGGAACATCTTCGCCAGATGCACTAGAAGTCACAGCGCTGGCGCCCTAAGTTTGTGGAAAGGAGATTTCTATGACGAACCCGCTGCTGATCGACTGGACGACGCCTTTTGAAATTCCGCCTTTTGACCAGATCCAGGACAGTCACTTTCAGCCTGCCTTTGATATAACTTTGGCGGATGCGCGGGCCAAAGTGGATGAAATCGCCAAGAATCCCGAACCGCCAACATTCAAGAACACGGTTGAGGCGCTGGAACTTGCAGATAAAAAATTGGGCGATGTACTGTCGGTTTTTTATACCCTTGCAGGCACAGACAGCAATCCGGCACGCGAAGAACTGCAAAGGGTATTTTCGCCAGAGCTTGCGAAATACGGCTCGGATGTATCACTGAACGCGGATCTTTTTGCCCGGATCGAAACCTTATGGGCAACATGCGATAATCTGGGACTGACCGATGAACAGCACCGGGTTTTGGACTTAAAGCGCCGTAACTTCGTGCGTGCAGGGGCCGCTTTGGCGGGTGCGGATCGGGAAAGATTGAAAGAGATCACGCAACGCCTTGCCGTTCTTGGTACGCAGTTTGGGCAAAATCTGTTGGCGGACGAACGTGATTGGTTCATGGAGCTTGGCCCCGAAGACATGGTAGGCTTACCAGATTTTCTGATACAGGCTGCCACAGCTACAGGTACGGATATGGGTAAAGATAGAGCTGTTATTACCCTTTCCAGATCGCTGATCGTGCCGTTTTTACAATTCTCATCACGGCGGGATTTGCGTGAAGCGGCCTATGATGCTTGGACATCGCGGGGGGCTATGGGCGGCGAAACCGATAACCGCGCGCTGACAACCGAAATGTTGGAACTGCGGGCTGAAATGGCGCAATTGTTGGGATACGATAATTTTGCGGCATACAAGCTAGAAACCGAAATGGCAGGTACCGCTGATCGCGTTCGTGAATTGCTGATGCAGGTTTGGGATCCTGCACGCGCCGCCGCAAATGCAGATGCCTGGGTTTTGGAAAAGATGATGCAGGCCGACGGGGTCAATGGCGACCTTGAACCATGGGATTGGCGTTACTATTCCGAAAAACGCCGCAAGGCCGACCATGATCTGGACGAAGCAGAGCTGAAACCATACTTGCAACTGGACCGCATGATCGAAGCCGCTTTTACATGTTCCAGCCGTCTGTTTAATCTAGATTTCGAACCACTTGATCTACCGCTGTATCACCCCGATTGTCGCGCATGGGAAGTCACACGCAACGGCGAACATATCGCGGTTTTCATTGGTGATTATTTCGCCCGAGCTGGCAAAAGATCAGGCGCATGGTGTTCCGCCCTGCGCGCGCAACAACGGATGCAAAAAGATATTCGCCCGATTGTGATGAATGTTTGTAACTTTGCCAAGCCACCGGCCGATAAACCTGCGCTGTTATCCTATGATGATGCGCGTACGCTGTTTCATGAATTTGGCCATGCGCTGCATCAAATGCTTAGCGATGTGACGTATGAGATGATTTCAGGCACGTCGGTCCCACGCGATTTTGTTGAACTGCCCAGTCAGCTTTATGAACACTGGCTTGAGGTGCCAGACGTATTAGCCGAATTTGCTGTACATGCTGAAACCGGTGATCCAATGCCGCAGGACATGCTAAAGCGCCTGCTTGCTGCATCGAACTATGATATGGGCTTTCAGACAGTTGAGTATGTTGCATCCGCCCTTGTGGATCTGGAATTTCACGATGGCCCAGCACCCGCAGACACGATGGAAAAGCAAGTGCAAGTTCTTGAACAGATCGGAATGCCAAACGCCATTCGCATGCGTCACGCTACCCCACATTTTGCGCATGTCTTTTCTGGCGGATATTATGCGTCAAGCTATTACAGTTATATGTGGTCCGAGGTCATGGACGCCGATGCCTTTGCCGCCTTTCAGGAAGCGGGCAGTGCATTTGACCCAGAAACGGCGAAAAAGCTGGAAGAACACATTCTGTCCAAAGGCAATTCAGTAGACTCGGCTGATCTTTACATCGCATTCCGTGGGCGTTTGCCTGGGGTCGAAGCTTTGCTGAAAGGTCGCGGATTGAACACTGCAGCCTAAAGCGTTGTCTTCATTTTATGGCCCGGAGCATAAGACAGGCATACGGTCGTGATGACGATATCATGGTCCCATGTGGTGCGGTGCATTTCAAATAATGCATCCCCCGGCTGCGCTGCAAGCAATTCGCTTTTATGTGCGTCTGCAGCCACTGCGGAAAATGTAATATCACCATGCGTATAAGGCGCATGGGACAGAAGCCATTCATTTGCACTGATGATGCTGAAATCTATACTGTTGGCACCACTAACAGAGTTTTGATTGATCCATCGATCTTCAATAACATAAGGCGCGTTATCTGCCATATGTACGGCTTTCACGTGCAACAGTTTTGTATTTGCAGCTAGATGCATCGCCAACTGTATCTGCATCTGCGGAACCGCTAATTTCTGTTGCAGCAGAACATAGCCGTACGTCTGTCCCCTTTGTTCGATTTCGTGCCGGATCACGGGAATATCCAGAATTGCTTTGCTGATCGGGTGCAAGGCCACGCGTGTTCCTGCTTTTCGGCGTCGGTCCAGCACGCCGTTTTCTGCAAGCGTTCGCAAGGCACGATTCACTGTTGCCCGCGCACAGCCAAATTCAGCAGCCAGATCAGTCTCGTTCGGGATCAGATCACCTGGGGCCCAATCACGGGCATGGATGCGACGCAATACTTCGTCGTGGACCGCCTGCCAACTGTTGAGAGTTTCTTGCATCAGAACATGGCCCTTAGCTGTTTTACGGCATCCACATAATGTCGCGTGATCTGATCTTGTTTGATATGTCGACCTTTTTGAACCAAATGCCGCCCCGCAGACCAGACATCGCGAACCATTTCATTACCACCACAGAATATGAACGCATCCAGAATTTTGTCGCCCCGACAACCCACCAAATCTGGGTGATCGTTGTCCAGCGCAAGCAAATCGGCCCAGTTTCCCGCTGCGATTGCCCCTGTCTTTCGCCCAGCCGCACAAGTCCCACCAGCGCAAACCGCATCAAATATCCGACGGCCTGTCGATTGCTTTTGCGTGGCCATAACTGCGCGTGTTCCATCGCGCAACCGTTGCGAATATTCCAAAGTTCGAAGTTCTTCAGCCAGAGAAATACGAATATTACTGTCCGATCCCACAGCAATTTTGCCTGCATTTGCAAACCATCCCACAGCGTCGAAGATGCCATCGCCCAGACTGGATTCGGTAATGGCGCACAAGCCTGCAATCGCGCCTGTTCTGGCAAGACCCTTGGTTTCATGCGGTAACAGTTGTGTACAATGAATCATACACCAGCGTTCATTCACATCAAGATTTTCCAGCACCCATTCCACCGGACGACAGCCCAATATATGGCGCACCTCGTCAACTTCAGCCTTTTGTTCGGCCAAATGCATGTGGATTGGGCCACCGTTCGCAAGACTGGAAAAAGCATCAAACTGACCGGCATTGACTGCGCGCAGACTATGAGGGGCGACACCAAACATGGCATCGCCAGGTAGCTGCAAAAGTGATTTTTGTACCAGATCACATAGTTTGCCAAACTGGTCCGGATTGTTCCCAAAGCGTCGTTGCCCCTCCGCCAAGGGTCGTCCATCGCAGCCGCCAAATTGGTAATGCACGGGCAAAAGCGTCAACCCAATACCTGATTGATCTGCCGCCGCGATGATGCGTTCTGACATTTCGGCCAAGTTATCATACGGCATGCCATCGGGTTGATGGTGCAGATAGTGAAATTCAACATTCGTGGCATATCCGGCCTGAAGCATCTGCATCTGCACAAAGGCCGAAACTGCCTGCACCTGATCGGGCGTTAACTGATCCAGAAATCGAAACATCAGTTTGCGCCAGCTCCAAAAACTGTCATTTGGATCAGAGCCGCGGTGTTCAGTCAAACCTGCCATTGATCGCTGAAATGCATGAGAATGCGCATTGACCGGTGCAGGCATCAGGATGTCGACACATTGCCCTGATGGGTCGATCCCCGATTGCACGCTGTCGATCTTTCCATCGTCAAATATGCTGACCATCACATCCTGGGACCACCCGGTCGGCAACAACGCCTGTTTCGCCCAAATGACAGCCATGGTGTTTCCTGTCTTGACAGAATATTATGTGCAGACAAAATACATATATATTTATACTTAACAAGATCGGTCAGATAATGCTGCTTCTGAATTGCGCAATCGCCACGATGATGCCAACACCGGCTTATGGCTTGATCGAAGACGGCTGTATCGTAATTAACGGTGATATAATTCAATGGGTTGGCCCTAAGTCTGATCTGCCCAAAGACATCAGCCAACAGGACGCGCAGGATATGCAGGGTCGGCTGATCACACCTGCGCTGATTGATTGTCATACACATATTGTCCACGGCGGTTATCGCGCAACGGAATTTGAAATGCGCCTGAACGGGGCCAGCTATGAACAAATCGCGCGTGCTGGTGGTGGCATTATTTCAACCGTGACCGACACGCGGGCGGCAACCGAAACGGATCTTTTACAAAGTGCATTAACTCGGGTGGATGCATTGATTGCCGAAGGAGTCACAATTATTGAGGTCAAATCCGGCTATGGTTTGGACATCGATACCGAACTAAAAATGCTGCGCGTTGCACGATCTATCGAACAGCATCGAAACGTTCGGATCAAAACCAGCTTTCTGGGGGCACATGCGGTCCCACCGGAATATGCCAGTTGCCCCAACGACTATGTCACACAAGTCTGCATCCCAGCACTTGAAGCCGCCGCCCAGCTAGGTCTGATTGATGCTGTGGATGGCTTTTGTGAAAGCATTGCCTTTACCCCCGACCAGATCGCGCAGGTTTTCACACGGGCCAAAGATTTGCACCTGCCTGTAAAACTTCATGCCGAGCAATTATCGCAAACAGGTGGCACGCAACTGGCCGCAAAATTTGGTGCGCTGTCCGTTGATCACGTGGAATATGCGTCAGCGAATGATGCCAAGGTCCTGTCAAAAAGCGGTACAGTTGCTGTGCTTTTGCCGGGTGCCTTTTATACATTACAGGAAACAAGAAAGCCGCCCGTTTACGCCTTTCGCAAGCACAGTGTCCCGATGGCCCTTGCGACAGACTGCAATCCCGGATCGTCGCCGCTGTCATCTATACTGCTGGCACTAAATATGGGGTGCATTTTTTTCGGATTGACGCCCGAAGAAGCCCTGGCAGGTATAACACGGCATGCCGCCCGTGCGTTGGGTCTGAACGACTGCGGGATTATCGACGCCGGAATGCGTGCTGATCTGGCCATATGGGATGTGTCCCATCCCTCAGAGTTAGCATATCGGATTGGCTTTAACCCTTTGCATAAACGCATATTCGGGGGTCAGCTATGCCACTAAAATTGATCCCCGGCGCAACAAAGCTAACCACACTAGAAAGAATTTGGTGCGCATCCGACAACTTTGTCTTGGACGAAGATGCCAAAGCTAAAATTGATGCAGCTCACGCACTGGTCCAATTGGCCAGCCAAGGAAATACTGCAATTTACGGGGTCAACACAGGTTTTGGAAAGCTGGCCTGCGTAAAGATCGCAAGCGCCGATACGGCCCAATTGCAACGTAACCTGATCTTGTCGCATTGCTGTGGCGTTGGCGACGCACTGGATGGTCAAACAACACGTCTTATGATGGCTTTAAAGCTGTTGTCGCTTGGCCGTGGCGCATCAGGTGTAGCGTGGGCCACAGTCAAACTGATTGAAGATATGCTGAATGCCGGTGTCATGCCCGTTGTCCCCGATCAGGGGTCTGTTGGTGCGTCAGGTGATCTGGCCCCGCTTGCCCATATGGCTGCAGTCATGATCGGCGAAGGAGAGGCTGTTTTTGAAGGTCGAAAATTAACTGGGGCAGACGCCTTGATGGCCGCCGGTCTAAGCCCAATCATCTTGGGGCCAAAAGAAGGGCTGGCGTTGATTAATGGCACGCAGTTTTCGACCGCTTGCGCGCTGACGGGGCTTTTTAATGCCTGGCAGAACGTGCAAGCCGCCATTGTCACTTGCAGTCTTTCAACGGATGCGATCATGGGCTCGACCGCGCCTTTGGTGGACGCCATTCACACATTACGCGGCCACGCAGGACAAATCGCTGTCGCACGGGCGCAGCGGGCATTGATGGAAGGTTCAGAAATCCGTGAAAGCCACCGCGATGGCGATACCCGCGTCCAAGATCCGTATTGTATCAGATGTCAGGCGCAAGTGACGGGGGCCGCCATGGATTTACTTTGGTTTGCAGGTCGCACGCTTGAGATCGAAGCAAATGCCGTCACTGATAATCCGTTGGTTCTGCTGGACGAAGGCCGCATCGTTTCAGGCGGCAATTTTCATGCCGAACCCATAGGTTTTGCGGCTGACCAGATCGCGCTGGCCATTACCGAAATCGGGGCGATTGCACAACGGCGTGTGGCCTTGATGGTTGATCCAACACTTAGCTTTGATCTGCCCCCATTTCTGACGCCTGAACCAGGGATGAATTCCGGCCTGATGATCGCAGAGGTCACAACTGCCGCCCTGATGAGTGAAAACAAGCATCTTGCCAATCCATGCAGCACAGACAGCACACCGACATCCGCCAATCAGGAAGATCACGTCAGCATGGCCGCCCACGCGGCACGCCGACTTGAACGTATGAACCGCAATCTGAATACAATCCTTGGTGTCGAAGCGATGTGTGCAGCGCAAGGGATCGAATTCCGCGCACCTCTAAAAACCAGCACCGCCTTGCAGGATGTCCTGACTCGTCTGCGCAAAAATGTCCCAACAATTTGCAAAGATCGCTATTTAGCTCATGACATAAAAACAATATCACAAATGATCGCAAACGGCAGTTTGATCCACGGCTTGGACCTACCAACCTATTCCGGTGGAACAGGCCGATGAAACCCGTCGAAGTGATCTGCGGCGATGTCCCCATCGTTTTGGGTCTGCCGCATACGGGCACGCATATCCCGCCCGCCATTTTTGCACAGCTGAATGATATCGGGCAAGAAAAGGCCGATACAGATTGGCATATTGATCGTCTTTATGATGGTGTCTTGCCCAATGCGACAACCGTGCGGGCAACATTTCATCGCTATGTCATCGACGCCAATCGCGACCCGGATGGCATCAGTCTGTATCCCGGCCAAAACACAACGCAGCTAGTTCCTTTGACTGATTTCGACGGTCGGGATATCTGGCAAGTACCACCCTCTGAACATGATATGGCACAGCGATGTGTGGATTATCATACGACTTATCATGCGGCGCTTCGTGCAGAATTGGATCGTGTGTACCAGCTACACGGTATGGTAATCTTGTTTGATTGCCATTCGATCCGGTCGTATATCCCGTATTTGTTTCAAGGCATTCTGCCGGATTTCAACATTGGAACCAACGACGGCACGACCTGTCATCCGATGATGCAACATATGGTCGAACAGATCACAATGGCGTCCGATTACACAAGTGTCAGCAACGGTCGCTTCAAGGGCGGCTGGACAACCCGCCATTATGGTCAGCCTAACAAAGGTCGGCATGCGATTCAGTTGGAACTGGCCCAATCGACATATCTGACCCAAGAAAACCCACCCTGGACCTATGACCCAACAAAGGCTGACCGGTTGCGAAATCACCTGGCTGATATCTTGACCACTTTGACAGACATTGCCCCAAAACTGAAAGGCGCGTCATGACCCATTCTCGCCACAACATCCGCGATATCTATCCGCCCACCGGATCCAAGCTGACGGCTAAAAGCTGGCTGACCGAAGCGCCACTAAGGATGTTGATGAACAACCTGCACCCCGATGTTGCTGAAAACCCGCATGAATTGGTCGTCTATGGCGGGATTGGACGTGCCGCGCGCAGTTGGGAAGATTTCGACATGATCGTTGCTACGCTGACAGATCTTGAAAATGATCAAACCCTTTTGGTTCAATCGGGCAAACCTGTCGGCGTCTTCCGCACCCATAAAGATGCGCCGCGCGTTTTAATTGCCAATTCAAATCTGGTGCCCCATTGGGCGACGTGGGATCATTTCAACGAATTGGATAAAATGGGTCTGGCGATGTATGGTCAAATGACCGCCGGATCCTGGATTTACATCGGAACGCAAGGCATTGTTCAGGGCACCTATGAAACTTTCATGGAGGCCGGGCGGCAGCATTATAACGGTAATTTGCAAGGTCGTTGGATACTGACCGCTGGTCTGGGCGGCATGGGCGGCGCACAACCACTGGCGGCGGTAATGGCTGGGGCCTGCTGTCTGGCGGTCGAATGTGATGAAACGCGCGCAGATTTCAGGCTTCGTACCAAATACGTAGATGAAAGAACACAGTCGCTGGATGATGCCCTGGCGATGATTGAACACTGGACGAAAACAGGTAACGCAAAATCTGTGGCCTTGATCGGCAATGCAGCCGATGTCTTTCCCGAACTGGTTAAACGCGGTGTACGGCCGGATATCGTAACCGACCAAACCTCGGCACATGATCCGATTCACGGATATCTGCCACAAGGCTGGAGCGTCGCAAAATGGCGTGTGGAACAAGAAACGAACCCCAAAACCGTTGAGATGGCAGCACGGGCATCCATGAAAACACATGTCGCGGCTATGGTTGATTTTTGGAATGCTGGGGTACCGACGCTGGATTATGGAAATAACATTCGCCAAGTGGCTTTGGACGAAGGTTTGGAAAATGCATTCGCTTTTCCCGGCTTCGTTCCTGCCTATATCCGCCCTTTGTTTTGCCGCGGGATTGGTCCCTTTCGCTGGTGTGCCCTGTCAGGTGATCCGGAAGATATCTATAAAACCGACACAAAAGTGAAAGAGCTTGTTGATGATCCCAATTTGCATAACTGGCTTGACATGGCCAAAGAACGAATTGCGTTTCAAGGGTTGCCCGCGCGCATTTGCTGGGTCGGTCTGGGCGTGCGTGATAAACTGGGGTTGGCATTCAATGAAATGGTGCGCACCGGCGAACTTTCCGCACCCATCGTGATTGGTCGGGACCATCTGGACAGTGGGTCCGTCGCATCCCCCAATCGCGAAACTGAAGCGATGAAAGACGGATCAGACGCGGTATCAGATTGGCCATTGCTGAACGCCCTTTTGAACACGGCATCAGGCGCCACCTGGGTATCGTTGCATCACGGCGGCGGTGTTGGCATGGGATTTTCACAGCATTCGGGCATGGTGATCTGCTGCGACGGATCTAAAGATGCAGATCGGCGTATTCGCAATGTTCTTTGGAACGATCCCGCGACAGGTGTGATGCGACATGCCGATGCGGGCTATGATATCGCATTGGATTGCGCACGCGCACAGGGTCTTAATCTGCCGGGCATTCTAAAAAACCAAAACTAAACAGCGCCTAAAAACAGATGCTATCGTAAAGTAATCGCATAATGCAGATTGTCCGTCGCATAGCGGCTTTTGCGCAGCTCGACCACGCGGCCCTGAATATCACGGGCGACTCTGTCAACGGCTAGCATGGGTGTGCCCATTTTCAACTCAAGCTCAACCGCCTCCTGTGCACCTGCGGCATATGGCGTTAAACTTTCGTCGGCCTCAATCACTGCCACACCATATACACGCTGGTAAAATGGATAAAGGGCGTTGGCCAATGTGCCACGTTCATCAAGCCCCGGGAAAAGCGGCACGGGCAATATGATTGTTTCATGGGCGCGTCTTTTGCCGTTGATCAACCTGATCCGCGTAATTTCAAAAACATCCACAGGTACGCCGAACAAAATAGATGCCTCGGCCTGGGTTGCGGTTCGCCGGATAATCTGTTCGCTGTCTGGTTGCGGGACGATCTGATTACCGTCAGCATCACGTAGCCGAAAGAAGTGGTACAGTGATTTTTCATCTGTGCTTTGTGCAACAAATGTACCACGACCTTGTTTACGTTCAAGAATCCCACGTTGTTCAAGTTCGCTTAATGCTTTGCGCGCGGTTCCCTGACTTGCCCCGTATTCTTCACCAATTTCGGTTTCACTTGGCAGCATGAACCCGGGAGGTAAAGCGCCAGATACAATTCTTTCGATCAGATCATCTGCGATTTTTCGGTAAAGGGGCGTCATGCATGGCCTTTGCTTGTCTGATCGACCCTATGACTGCTTGTTTTTGCAATCAAGATATATCTTAAGTCTTGTATAAGACTAATTATATATGTTATGCGATCAGATAATTCTGAAATCACTAAGGGGAGAGGAAAGTGAGCGCACCACAGCTACTTGTTCATGACCAAAAAGATAATGTCGGCGTTGTTGTCGTGGAGGGCCTGAAGGCCGGCACGGATATGCTGTGTGTTGTTACGCATGATAATTCGGATTTTCGTCTAACAGCCAAGGCTGACATCCCAATTGGTCACAAGGTTGCCCTGAAAGATCTTAGTGCGGGTGACACTGTCTATAAATACGGCGAAGACATCGGGCTGATGAAGGGTGACGCGGCCAAAGGCGCACATGTGCATACCCACAATTGCAAAACGAAAAGGTGGTAACATGGCATTAGATTTTTCAAATCAAACCGTAAATGCATGGCGTCGCGAAAATGGCCGTGTTGGTGTGCGCAATCATGTGGTGATCCTGCCTGTTGATGACATCTCGAATGCGGCATGTGAGGCGGTGGCCAACAATGTAAAAGGCACTATGGCTATCCCGCATGCATATGGACGTCTGCAATTTGGTGAAGATCTGGAGCTTCATTTCCGTACGATGATCGGCACAGGCGCGAATCCAAATGTCGCCGCCGTTGTGGTCATTGGGATCGAACCCGAATGGACCAAGGTTATCGCTGACGGAATTCGGGAAACCGGAAAGCCAGTTGCCGAATTTTCAATCGAACAAAACGGTGATTTTGAAACCATTCGCGCCGCAAGCTGGAAAGCAAAAGAATACGTTCACTGGGCAACAGAACTTCAGAAAGACGTTTGCCAATTGTCCGAACTTTGGGTGTCCACAAAATGCGGTGAAAGCGATACAACGACCGGTCTTTCATCCTGCCCAACGGTTGGAAATATGTATGACAAGCTATTGCCACACGGGCTTTATGGCTGCTTTGGCGAAACATCCGAGATTACCGGCGCTGAACATATCTGCAAAGCGCGCGCGGCAACACCGGAAGCGGGCAAAAAATTCATGCAGATTTTTGAAGCCTATCAGAACGATGTCATATTCGCCCACCAGACCGATGATCTTAGTGACAGCCAACCGACCAAAGGTAACATCCTTGGCGGTTTGACCACTATCGAAGAAAAAGCGCTTGGTAATCTGGAAAAGATCGGGCGCACGTCGACCTATATTGATGCCATGGGCCCTGCAGAAGCCCCGCAGAAAGGGCCGGGGCTGTATTATATGGATACATCTTCGGCAGCAGCGGAATGCGTGACGCTTATGGCCGCGGCAGGATATGTCATTCATACATTTCCGACAGGTCAGGGCAATGTTGTGGGCAATCCGATTGTTCCAGTAATCAAGATATCAGGCAACCCACGCACACTGCGTACGATGTCCGAACATATTGATGTCGATGTAACCGGCATTCTAACACGGGAAATGACGATCGACGAGGCGGGCGATAGTCTGATCGAAATGATCAAACGCACAGCAAACGGTCGCGCAACAGCAGCAGAAGCCTTGGGCCATGTTGAATTTTCGATGACCAAGCTTTACAGATCTGCCTAATTATAAGTAGTGTTGGCCGTAGATTTTACGGCCAACTTACCATTTTATTTCAATAACTTACCGATCACATCATTCAGCGGTGATCCATCCCCATCAGCGTCCAGCATCTGCAATAATGATCCAAGACCGCCCTGACCGGTGGACGAACCGGATCCCTTGCCGCCAAGCGCACCAAGCAGCCCTTGCATGGCGCTGCCACCCATGGATCCGCCCAGCAAATCAGCAAGACCCGATCCGGCGGTATCACCTGAACTTTGCACCCCTGCCATTGCTGTATCTATTTCGGCATCTGGGGCTTGTTTTTGCATACCACCCTGCAGCATTGCAGCAAGAGCGGGCAAAAGCTGTTGAACTTTGTCCGCAGGTGCACCAGCGTGTTCCGCAGCGGTGCGTGCCAGCTCTGGCGCGGCGTTGCGATCTCCAAAAATTTGCGTCAGAAAATTCTCGCCCTGCGTTTGACCATCCGACATACTGGCGGCCTGTGCATCATCAAAAAAAGCCGTGCCACTATCCCCTTTAAGCGCCCCAAGCACAGCACTTAATCCGCCCTCTTGTTGCGCGCGCTGTTTTAGCCCACCCGAAATGGCAGGTGCCAATTGTTCCGCGATTGATTGCGTTGTTTTTTCGTCCAAACCAAACGAACGCCCCAATTCCCCTAGACCTTTTCCATTTTGCGCTTGGCGCAGTAAATCCATTAATGACATTTTGATACCTCTATTTTTTTAATCAATATAATGATACTAGCATAAAAAAGATATATTTGTCGCTAGGGACGAAGCAGGACTTTAGCCGCAGCTATTTGACCCTTTGACAGTTTATCAAACAGACCCGGGCCATCGGCCAAGTCATGAATATCGATCAGCCCGTCTGTTGGAAGTTGCCCATCGAAAATGGCAGATGCCGTTTCCTGAAAATCTGTGCGAGTATAGGTATAGGTGCCAAAAAACGTAATTTCTTGCAACGTCGCACGACGTGCGTCAAGGCCGCCTTCGGCGCTGCCCAGACCAATATGTGCAATGACGCCGCCAGGGTAAACCTGCGCAAATGCAGTGGCCCGGGTTTCCGCATGGCCAACCGCATCAATCACCAATTCTGCTGCAATCGGGGCATCGGTAAAACTAATGCCCGGCAAATGTGACACCCGCGCCCGCCGCATTGCATTAGGTTCAACCAGCGTAATGTCGGTGGCCCCAAAGGCCTGCAATGCCAAGGCAGCCCCAATGCCAATTGCACCGCCCCCCAAAACAAGACATTTGATCTGATCTATTGGGTGGAACAGCACTTTTTCTGCCAGACGCACCGCATGCCATCCACAAGCGAAAGGTTCCGCAAGTGCTGCTGCCGCAAGGGGTACGTTGTCCGGAACAACGATCAAATTGTCATCAGGTGCAACAATATATTCTGCAAAACCACCCGGTCTTGGTGGCATGGACAGAATTTGGCGGTCCGGGCAAAGATTATCACGCCCTTCACGGCAGGCAGGACATTTTCCACAGGTCACAAGCGGATTGATCGTTACCCTGCGGCCATCATCGGCAACGCCTGCGATTTCATGGCCCAAAACCAGCGGCGCAGGTCTGCGGGCATCATGCCCTGCCCACGCATGCATGTCCGATCCACATATCCCGCAATATTCCACTTTGATTGCAGCGCCATCCGGTCGCGGCACGTCCTGAATTTCAAGCTGCTTTGGCCCAGTATAAACAAGTGCTTTCATTTTGCCGTGAACCCGCCATCAATATAAAGAACCTGCCCTGTGACATACGCGCTGGCGTTTGAGCACAGAAAAATGGCAGGTCCCGTTAGATCATCAAGCCGACCATTGCGACCAATTGCTGTTTGCGATGCATTACGTGCGGCTTTTTCGGTATCCGCGAATACTGGGCCCGTCAGTTCTGTTGGAAAAAAACCCGGTGCAATTGCATTTGTGGTGATCCCTTGGTGCGACCAGGCTTCGGCCATGGCGCGGGTCAGTTGCGCAACGCCGCCTTTAGATGCGCCATAGGCCATCGAATTCGGAAACGCCCGTTGTGACTGAAGCGACGCAAAGTTGATGATACGCCCCCAACCATTCATCCCCGACAAAAGCGCGCGTGCCAGAAAGAAAGGGACCGACAGGTTCAGATGCAAGGTCAGATCCCAGCTGTCTTTGGTAATATCACCAGCAGGTTCACGCAGATTAACCCCTGCTGCGTTCAAAATAATCTGCGGCGGGCCAAAGGGGGCCGCGATCTGTTCGGCCAAGTTGTCCCAGTCAGAAATATTGGCAAGGTCCACCGAAAGCGGCGCAGCTGCGCATTCATCTGACAACGCTTGCAGTGGTTCGGCCCTGCGCGCAATGGCAACAACTTTTGCATCGGCTTTTGACAATGCGCGCGCCAGGTGCTGACCGATACCAGAAGACGCACCTGTAACGACAGCCACACGGCCTTTAAGCGAGAACAGATCAAGTGGCGTCATGGTCTGGATCAACCTGATGCAGAAAGATCAAAAACTTCTGTCGGGAAATATTTGGCCAAACGCACATCAGCGGTGCGGGCATGACCCTCCATCCCTTCAAGTCGACTGATCCGGGCACATGCTTGCCCAATATCCCGATTCGCCTCGCGGGTTGATTTTTGCCAGGTCACGGTTTTGATAAATTTACCCACAGAAAGACCACCGGTATAATGCGCAGCCCCTTTGGTCGGCAGGACATGATTGGGGCCTGATACCTTGTCACCATAGGCAACGGTCGTTTCTTCCCCAAGGAAAAGCGAGCCATAATTGTTCAGGCTGGCCAGCCACCAATCCAGATCAGCCGCCTGCACCTGCAGATGTTCTGACGCGTATTCATCAGAGACGCGAACAGCCTCGTCGCGATCATCGCAGACCATAACCTCGCCATAATCCTGCCAGGCCTTTGCGGCGTTTTCCTTGTTCAATTCAGGCAGATCGTCAATCATGCGCGGCACAATATCCAATACTTGCTCTGCCAAAGTGCGATCGGTCGAAATCAGCCAAACCGGCGAATTATATCCATGCTCGGCCTGACCCACCAGATCAGCGGCAACAATCTTGGCATCAGCCGTTGCATCAGCAATAACCATACTTTCGGTTGGTCCAGCAAACATATCAATGCCAACACGACCGAAAAGAATGCGTTTGGCTTCGGCCACGAACTGATTGCCTGGGCCTGCCAAAACGCGGGCGCGGGGCGTGCCAAACAAACCAAAGGTCATCGCCGCAATGCCCTGGACGCCCCCAAGATTAAGAATTGTATCCGCTCCGCACACATCAAGCGCATATAAAATTGCAGGGTGCATACCTTCGCCCGGTTTGGGCGGGGAACAGGCTGAGACATGTTTAACGCCCGCCACTTTGGCAGTGGTGACTGTCATAATCGCGCTGGCAACGTGACTATAGCGACCACCGGGGGCGTAACACCCTGCCGCCAGAACAGGAATTTGCTTTTGACCTGCGATCAGGCCAGGAATAATTTCGTATTCAGTGTCTTTCAGCGATGCTCGTTGCGCTTCGGCAAAGCGGCGCACATTATCACGGGCATAGCGGATATCATCTTTCAGCTTCTGACTCACCTTACCTGCAGACGCCGCGCGGGTCTCGGCCGACGCGATAATCTCGCCATCATACCCGTCAAATTTCATCGTATAAGCGCGGGCGACATCATCGCCGCCCGCTTCAATTTCATCAAGAATGGACTGAACTTTGTCACGCACGTCGCGTTCGCCAGTCGCGGCAGTTTTCGGCGCTTTCTTGAGATATTCCATTCTTAATGCTCCTGTTAAAAAGCGTTACTCGGTCATCGCTGCAAAACTAGCCAACTCGGGTGTATCCTTGACCAGCTGCATGTAGGTGGGATCGATAAAGCTGGACGGGTCCAATTCACTTTCCAGCGTACCTGTGGATGTCATGTACCCACCCAAACCGCCAAACCATTCTTCGGCAGTGGACTGGCCACCATTTTTGGCCATCAGTTCAAGCTGTTCATCAAGCGTGAACATTGGTCGTGTGTCGATTTCGCGAATAAGAAATTCATCAGGCAGTTCAACACCTGTCCGGGCATAAAAATCAGCCATCATGGAAACGGCTTCTTCCTTGTTGTTGCGGATCCAGTTCACACCCCGCAGATAAACAGCCAGGTACTTGGCAACCATTTCAGGATTGGCTTCGGCATAATCACGTCGCGCAATCAATGCACCTGGAACAATGGCGCCCGCATCTTGGCCAGAACACAACAAGGCAGCGCCTGCACGGCTTTCAAGTGTATAGATATTGGGTGCCCAAAGCCCCGCCAGTTTGCCAGTGCCGGTCGCAAAGGCCGAAATAATTTCCTGCTGGTTCAGGTTCACGACCTCAACATCTTCGGGATAATTCAGACCAAAGCTTTCGATACAGGCGGCGGCGGCATATTCCCCAGTTGAATTCGTGGTGACCAATAGCTGCGCACCTTTCAAGCTGCTTGGGTCGGCCCGTATTGCGTCGATCTCATCGCCACGGGCCATCATCGCGTTTCCAGCACTTTCATTATTGGTGATGCCAATTGTAATAATATCAAACCGCGCGGCACCCAGAACAGCGGGCGCTGATCCTGTGCCACCGACATCCCAACTGCCTGCGGCGGCAGCGGCCACTTGTGGCGCGCCAGAGGGGAACGTTGAATAGCTTGGGGCAAGACCAACCTCATCCCACCATCCCTTTTGGTCCGCGACATAATATGGCAATGCCCAGTAAAGTGCGGGCTGATAACTTACATTTACAGCATCCTGAGCGTTGGCCGGCGTCATCACCGGCGCCGCTAGCGCTGTTGCAAAAGCCAATGCCTTCAAAGTTGATTTCAGTTCCATCATGTCCTCCCTAAATTGGACCTATATGTCTTCGCCCATTTCCTCGCGAAGTAACCGCCACACCTGACCGCGAAGATGCGTGAAACTTGGCATCTCCATCACATCATCAATGGGCTCTTCGGACCACTTTTCGGCTTTCCTGGTCGAGGCGACGTCAATCACTTCGCGAATTTTGCCGGGATTGCGGCCCATCACCACCACGCGGTCGGCCAGATAGACGGCTTCTTCTACCGAGTGGGTGATGAACAGGACGGTGCGGGGATTTACATGACTAAGCCGCACCAATTCTTCTTGCATGATTGTTCGGGTTTGCGCATCAAGCGCGCCAAAGGGTTCATCCATTAACAGGACACCAGGATCGGTTGCATAGCTGCGCGCAATCGCAACGCGCTGCTGCATGCCACCAGACAACTGATGGGGATAGCTGTCCTCTGTCCCCTCCATCTTCATAAGCTTCAGATAATGTGCCACGGCTTCATCACGTTCTGCTTTGGAAGCCCCACGCGACCGCATCCCAAAAGTGATATTCTTGCGCACCGTTTTCCATGGAAACAAAGCAAACTGCTGAAACACAACGGCGCGGTCGGGGCCAGGTTTGGTGACTTTTTCACCGCCAACACGCACTTCGCCATCTGTCGGGGTTTCAAGGCCAGCGACCATGCGCATCAGCGTGGTTTTCCCACATCCCGATGGCCCGACAACGGATATGAATTCATTATCATTCACATGAAAATCTATGCCACCGATTGCAGTGAATGGCTTGCCGCCACGTCCGAAAACCTTTGTGACACCGTCAAATTGAATATCGCTCATTTGCCCTCCCACTTGGCACGAACGCGTGCCTCGACGAAGCGCAGCACAAAATCGATGCCCAGTCCGACCAACCCGATGACAAACATTGCTGTCATGACTGTTGACGGACTTAGGTTTGACTGACCCTGCACCATCACATAACCAATGCCCGATGACACCACGATCAGCTCTGCTCCGATCAGCGATTGCCACCCCAACCCTGCTGATATCCTTAAACCCGCGACAATTGAGGGTAATGCACCGGGCAATAGCACCTCTTTTGCGATACGGAATTCCCCGGCACCGTGCGTCTGTGCCGCTTCGATCAAATATGTATCGACCAGACGTGCGCCGCGATATGCGTTGATCACGCATGGCGCGAATGCGCCTGTGAAAATGACCATGATCGGGCCGCCAATACCTGTACCAAACCACAATGCCGCGAACGGAACCCATGCCAGCGGTGCGACATAGCGATATCCTTCGAATAATGGCGTCACGATATCTTCCAAAAGCCGAAATCGCCCCATCATCAGACCAAGCGGCACTCCGATAACGGCCGCCAGGCTAAAGCCACCTAGAAACCGCATAAAGCTGGAAAAGACATGTTCATGCAAAAGATATCCGGCAAAAGGTCGCCCCAAAAGGGTTATCGTGCGGTCAAGAACCTCAAGCGGTGATGGCAGGACAAAGTTTGACACAAGACCTGCCGATACGACCGCTTGCCAGATACCGAAAAACAAAACTAGCCCTGCAACAGACCAGGGCCAAAGCGGTCCATAATCGCGTCTCATGTGGTTCTCCACTTGATGACACGCTTTTCAACCTGCGCCAAAAGGATGGTTGTGAACGCCCCGGCGATTGCAATGACGACCATCGCCACAAGGATCATTGCAGTGTTGATGTCGCGATACGCAGTCGACAAAACGCGACCTAATCCTAAAAAGGCGCCGACAAGTTCAGCCGCAACCAGGGTTGTCCAACTGGCCTGCAACGAAAGGCGAAGGCCGGTAAAGATCATGGGCGCCGCATCAGGCAGGTAAACTTCGGAAATCAGTCTTGACGTCCCTGCTCCGTGTACCTTTGCCGCTTCGACCAATGTTCGATCAACATTACGCACACCTGTGAATGTATTGATGACCGACGGCACAAAGGCCGCGACGAATATAACCAGTATTTTGGACCCATCCGAAAGCCCAAGCCAAACAATCGCCAAAGGGATCCAAGCAAGTGGCGGAATTGGGCGCAGCAAAAGGAAAACCGGATTCAAAAAGGCTTCGATCCGGCGATCATAGCCCATTGCAAAGCCAAGCGGCACGCCAATGACGATAGCCGTGAAAAATCCACAGGCCACAAGCCAAAGACTTTGCAGCGTTTGTTCGATTAATGTACCGCCAGCATACCCTTCGGTCGCCAAGCGTACGAAAGATGCCAGAAAATCCTGGGGCGACGGAAAACGGTATTGACCCACAATACCTGTAACACTGGTCAGAAAGAACCACAGCGCAATGACCACAGCCACCGTTATGACACCGGTTATGGACGATCTTGTGACAACCCGCCCCCAAGGCGTGCGCTTATCCATTCCACCCTTTAACAAGGTTGGCCCCTCCCCCTCGCATCTCACTGTATGCGCTTTCAATAGCAATGTAAGCGCATACAATTCTTGCAATCAAGTCATTTTTTAATCAATCTATAATCCAAGGAGGCGTCATGGCCAAAACCAGCACTCAAAGCGATGTCGCCCAAAGGGCGGGTGTTTCCACCGCAACGGTCAGCCGTGTTCTGAATGGATCAAACCTAGTGCGGGACGACGTTCGCAAGCGGGTCGAAGAAGCCATGGCCGAGCTGAATTATATACCCGACGAATCGGCGCGTAGTCTTGCAACACGCAAGTCCCGCACATTGGGCGCAATCATTCCCACATTGAATAACGCGATTTTTGCTGTTGGCATCAATGCACTTGAACAAGCCGCACGAGAACGTGGATATACGCTTGTCATTTCGATCTCAAACTATGATCCGGACAGCGAGCTTATGCTTGTTCGTCAGATGCTTGAACGTGGCGTTGATGGTTTGATGCTTGTTGGCAATCACCACCATGACGAAGTCTATAGATTACTGAACGCATCAGCAGTTCGACATGTCTGCGGATGGAGTCATAATAACAACGCGCCATCGCCAAACATCGGGTTTGACAACGCGCGCGCAATGCATGCCGTCGTCGATCATCTGGTTGATCTGGGGCATCAGAAAATCGGCGTTCTGGCCGGCATTTGCCAGAATAATGATCGCGCAACTCTAAGACTGGATGGTACACGGCAAAGACTTGAACATCATGGACTAGATCTACCAAAGCAAAGCATCATCCAAATTGCTTACTCAATCCGTGCTGCACGTGCTGCCCTGCCTGATTTGCTGAAATCGGATGTTTCTGCCGTCATTTGCGGCAATGATGTGATTGCATACGGCGCTGTTTTTGCCGCACAGGATGCTGGGCTTCGCATTTCTGAAAACCTGGCTATCACGGGTTTCGATAATCTTTCGCTCTCCAAAGAACTCAGGCCATCCATCACAACAGTGAATGTGCCTGCAGCTGATATGGGAAGCACCATCGCGAATTATCTTGTCGATGCCATCGAAAGCAACCAACCCGTTGCGTCTTGCAAGTTCGAAACGGATCTTTTGGTTCGTGAAACTACGATTGGATCGACGCATAAGATGATCTGACGTTGCTGCGCCTTTTGGGATGTGGCAGAAGCAGACAAACACGTTGCCAGCAAACGAGAAGACAAATGAGCGATTTTGCAGCCCGCCGCACCATGATGGTCGATACACAAGTCAGGCCATCCGATGTGACCAAGTTTCCGATCATCAATGCGATGCTATCGGTGCCGCGTGAAGAATATGTACCAGATGCACAGCGTGAAGCTGCATATGTTGGGGAAAATATGCATATCGGAAATGGTCGCATGATGCTTGAGCCACGGACATTGGCCAAATTACTGGATGCGTTGGCGATCCAGAATGATGAGCTGGTTTTGGATATTGGATGCGGTCTTGGCTATTCCTCTGCCGTTATCGCACATATTGCCGAAGCCGTAGTCGCGATTGAAGATGATGAAATCATGGCCGATGCAGCGCAATCCAATTTATCCGAACAGAATATCGACAATGCCGCTGTCGTCTTTGACCCATTGTCTAATGGTGCGGCCAAACACGGCCCCTATGATGTTATTGTTGTTCAGGGCGGCGTTGAAACCGTGCCCGTACCCATTTTGGATCAACTGAAAGAAGGCGGCAGAATTGCGTGTATTTTCATGCAAGGTGCGCTTGGTCAGGCAAAGATTGGCTATAAAACAGACGATGGTATCAGTTGGCGTTTCATATTCAACGCCACAGCGCCCATACTAAGCGGATTTCAGAACACTAAGGCCTTTCAGCTTTGACATCTGGACAAAGTCACTAAATAACAAAGGAAAGACCCGATATTACCGTTTATTCGGTCGCTTGAAAAGAATGGGTAGGCAGGCAGTGACTTATAAACTTCGTTTTGGAACAGCAATTGTTGCAATCTTTATCGCTGCATCCGCGCAGGCTGAGACGCTTACAGATGCACTGATCGGCGCATATAAAAATTCTGGCCTTCTGGATCAACAACAAGCTGTCTTACGTGCCGCCGACGAAAATGTCGCCGAGGCCCTTGCAGGATTAAGACCTGTTGTAAATTATACGATGAGCGCTGGCTATGGTGGGTCATCTGTTTTTACAGCTACAACAACAGACACTTGGTCTTTGTCCGCGTCACTAGGTATTTCCGCCGATATTACGGTTTTCGATAATGGCCAGACAAAATATGCCGTAAATTCGGCCAAAGAAAACGTCTTGGCCACACGCGAAGCACTGGTATCTGTCGAACAACAGATTTTGCTGCGCGCCGTTAGCGCTTATATGAGTGTCCGTAGCGAAGTTCAGACAGTTGGACTGCGCCAAAACAATGTGCGCGTTATCACCGAACAGTTGCGCGCAGCACGTGACCGTTTTGAAGTCGGCGAAATCACCCGTACCGATGTCGCACAAGCCGAAGCACGACTTGCTGCAGCAAGAAGCAATTTGGCGGCGGCTCAGGGGCAGCTGGCGCGTGCGCGTGAAGAATATCGAAATGCGGTTGGACGCATGCCTGGCAATCTAGCACAACCGCCCGCATTGGCAGGTGTGCCCCAGACAGAACAGGCGGCCACTCAATTTGCTGAACGAAACCATCCGGAAATCCGTCGCGCGCAAAGATTGGTTTCTGCGTCCGATTTGGATGTCTTGCGTGCCAAAGCGGCATTGGGACCGACAGTGGGCGTATCAGCAGGTGTACAACTAGGGCGCGAGCGTGACGGCGCATACGGCCTGCCAACAAATAATGATACCGACACCCGTTCACAGAATCTGTCTATTACGCTGAATCAGCCAATATATCAGGGCGGCAGATTATCCTCTTTGATCCGTCAGGCGATGGCAAGGCGCGATCAACAAAGGGCCGGATTGCATATTGTTGTTCACGATATTCGACAAAATGTAGGAAATTCTTACGCTGATTTACGTGTTGCACGCGCCAGCCTTGCTGCAAGCCGCGAACAGGTTCGTGCAGCGCGTGTTGCGTTTGAAGGGGTTCGCGAAGAAGCCACGTTGGGCGCCAGAACAACATTGGATGTACTGGATGCAGAACAGGAATTATTGAATGCTCAGAATGACTTAATCGATGCGTCCACACAGGAATATGTGGCATATTATAGCGTTTTGTCATCAATGGGTTTGCTGACCGCAGACTATTTGAACCTTGGAATTCAAACATATGATCCCCAAGCATACTATAATCTTGTCAAAGATGGTCCTGTAAATCGCAGCTCGCAAGGGCAACGGCTTGATCGAGTTTTAAGAGCTTTAGGTAAAGAATAAAGGCTTTCTCTTGCCGCAACGGAATTCTGGCGCTAATATGACGCCAAGTTTTTTGCAGGAGCAATATATTATAATGTCGGATCCGGTCACAAATACAGAGATAGAAAATGTTCTGTCTTCGATTCGGCGGCTAGTTGCCGAAGACCCTCAAGTTGTAGCAACCAATAATGGTCCCGCGGAACGTCTGGTATTATCAGATACAGACCGCGTTGCCCAAGCTATGAAGGCGCAAAACGCCATTGGGCAAAGTGACCCGGTGACTGAAAAACAACCTGCAAAACAAGATACGATTATTGATCGTGCTCGCGTTCAGATTGTAGATTTCTCTGATATTAAGGCGCTTGATGGCAAATCTGCTGCGAATCGTACCAAAGTCGAAGCACATACAGTCATCGAAGAAGAAGTGACGACCCAACCATTAGCGACCGTTGAGCAAGAAGATGATTTTGCCGATGATGAGCCTGTAGATATTCTAGCCGAGGAAGTCATTTCAATTGACGAAGAGTCTTTGCGCGACATGGTGGCCGAACTTGTCCGTCAGGAATTGCAGGGCGAACTGGGCGAACGTATCACCCGCAATGTTCGTAAGCTGATCAGACGTGAAATTCACCGCGCATTAGCAAGCCAGGAACTGGATTAAACCGGGCCGGAAAGTTCAAGCAACTTTTCGACATCCATATAATTCTCAAGATGATCTGCAAGATTATCAAGCGTTCTTTCAATATTTGAAAAATGATTGAATATGTTCGCCTTGGCGCCCAATGCATTCAAAAAACATGTGCGGAATTCATCAGAACCAAATAGCCCATGAACATAACATCCGCGAACTTTCTGATTTTCCGAGACGGCCCCGACAGCACGTTGATCAACCATAAGCCAAGGTCTTAGACAATCCGGACCGGTCGTTTCGCCGATATGGATTTCATAGCCTGCGACCGTATTGTTATTTTGAATGTCATAGCCTTTGACCCGCTTGACCTTTTTTTGGGGCGTCATCACTGTTTCGATATCCAGTAATCCAAGCCCAACCTCAGTACCAGCTTGACCCTCAATTCCATCAGGATCATGTACCGCTTTGCCCAACATCTGATATCCACCGCACAATCCCACGACTGCGCCGCCACGACGCACATGTGCCATCAGATCAACATCCCAGCCCTGGGCTTTGAAAAACCGCAGTTCCTCTAACGTAGATTTTGTGCCACATAAAATAATCAGATCAGCATCGCCCGGCAACGGATGGCCAGCATCGATGAATTGCAGCTGAACCGACGGGTCTGCCGCCAATGGATCCAGATCATCAAAATTTGCAATACGCGACAGACGCGGCACAACAACCTTAAATGCGCCCGTCCCCATTGATCGCACATCAAGTGCGTCCTCTGCTGGCAATAACGCAGCATCGTTAAACCACGGGATAACCCCAAGACATGGCCAATTGGTTCGCTTTTCGATCTCGGTCACGCCATCAATAAAAAGACTGACATCACCACGGAATTTATTAACGCAAAAGGCCACAATCTGATTGCGGTCAGTATCGCTTAGAATCGAATGCGTTCCGACAAGCTGTGCAATTACACCGCCACGATCAATATCGCCAGTTAGAACAACAGGAACATTTGCAGCAACTGCAAACCCCATATTTGCAATATCACCATTACGCAGGTTGATTTCAGCAGGACTGCCAGCCCCTTCTACAAGAATCAGATCAGTCGTTTTTGCCAATCTGTGAAAACTGTCCATAACCTTTGATAAAAGCTTAGGCTTAGCATCCGTATATCCAAAGGCGCGTATTGTGCCCGTCCATTTGCCTTGCACGATGACTTGCGCGCCTGTCTCACTTTCTGGTTTCAGAAGAACCGGATTCATATCCACAGATGGTTCAATACCCGCAGCCAAAGCTTGCAACGCTTGCGCACGCCCTATTTCACCGCCACATTGCGTGACCGCTGCATTGTTCGACATATTCTGCGGCTTGAATGGGGCGACTTTTATACCACGGCGCACCGCAGCGCGTGCAAGGCCAGCAACCATCATGGACTTTCCAACATTAGATCCAGTTCCCTGGATCATAATCGCCTTTGCCATAGCGGTGTCCCGTGTATCTTGGTTTTGATGTGCCAAACGCAAAACGACCCCACAAAGGGGCCGTTTGCAATAACAAAGTCAGTTCAGATCAAGCAGCTTCTGCTTGCGCTGCATTTCTACGTTCGCTTTCTTCACGGCTAAGCGCCACAGATGTCCGAACACCTTTAGACACAAAATCCATCAGGCCAGCCACAACACGTTCGTTTGGGTCGATACCAGCACATGACAGAACTTCGCGTCCATCTCGTGACCGGGCCCAACGAGCGATCTGCTCAGGTCCATTACCATATTTCTTGTCATCGGCAATTGCATCATCAAGCGCGGCCAAAACAACCGCTGCAAACAATTTACGAGACCGGTTCCCCTGCTCATTGTTGAATGCTGTGCCGTCAACGAAATCTCTCATTGCGCGTCCTTATTCTTGCTCTTGCATTTTTGGCTAAAGGCTAGATACCACCTAAATGCTATGATTCGGGTTTCCTCATTAGGAATGTCTGCTATGCATATAACGCATAAGTCGACAGTTTGTTCCACATGATTTAGCCAGCTTGCAAGGTTATAACCCGCAAGATATAGGTGCTGTCAACTTTTCTTCAACCTTTTGACATGGTTTAGACAATGCCCAAAATAAATGGAAACGAAATTCGTCCTGGAAATGTTCTGGAACACAATGGCGGTCTTTGGTCTGCCATCAAGGTGGATCACGTCAAACCTGGCAAAGGTGGGGCGTTCGCACAGGTCGAATTGCGTAATCTACGCAATGGATCAAAATTGAACGAACGCTTCAGATCAGCGGACAAAGTTGAGCAGGTCCGGCTCGAACAAAAAGACCAGCAGTTTTTATACGAATCCGAAGGCATGCTGGTTTTCATGGACACTGAAACCTATGAACAAATCGAACTGCCTGCCGATATCCTGGGCGACCGTCGGATATTCCTGCAAGATGGCATGACTGTCGTCATTGAATATTACGACGCAGAAGCTTTGAACGCCACCTTACCACAAAAGGTAACCTGCAAAGTGGTTGAGACCGAGCCGGTGATCAAAGGTCAGACGGCTGCCAAAAGTTTTAAGCCCGCCATTTTGGACAACGGGTTTAAAATCATGGTCCCCCCGTTTGTGGGTCAGGATGAAGATATCATCGTGAACACTGAAACGATGGACTATTCAGAACGCGCCTGATCTTTTGGCTTGTCCTGATTTTCAGATGAATATGGAACAGTATCATCTTTTGACTTCTTTGGTCAGAACAGTTGATCCTTATTTCGACCCTACGCTGGCTAGTACCACAGCAATACGTATCTAAAGACCAAGATCACACACTTAAAGGAGATCCGATATGGGTTTGCGCATAAACGATACAGTCCCCGATTTTACGGCTGAAACAGATCAGGGAACAATCAGCTTTCATGATTGGATCGGGAACAGTTGGGCGATTTTGTTTTCTCACCCCAAGGATTTTACACCGGTTTGCACAACCGAATTCGGCGCTGTGGCGCAACTGGCTGATGACTGGGCCAGCCGAAATACCAAAGTTATCGGTGTTTCTGTGGATGGTGTCGAAGATCATAAAAAATGGAAAAACGATATTGAAGGATACGCTGGCGCCACAGCAGGTTTTCCGATTATCGCAGACGAAGGTCTGAAGGTTTCAAAACTATTCGACATGCTTCCAGCCGAGGCATATCTGCCCGATGGACGCACCCCGGCCGACAGTGCGACTGTGCGGTCTGTATTTATCATTGGGCCTGACAAGCAGCTGAAACTTTCCATGACATATCCGATGACAGTGGGGCGCAACTTTGGCGAAATTCTTCGTGCATTGGATGCCTTGCAAGCCACGTTGAAACATGGCGTCGCCACGCCTGCAAACTGGACCGTAGGTCAGGATGTGATCATCCCGCCGTCAGTGAATGATGCTGATGCGAAAGCAAAGTTTGGCGATTTTGATGCGGTTCTGCCTTATCTGCGTAAAACCAAAATCCCAGGTTAAATAAAAAGGCCCCGCAGTGATTGCGGGGCCAATTCATTTCGTCGTTTACGCGGCTTTGTCAGCAGTTACAAAGTCTTGCAATATTCTTTCATTTTTCGCTGTTTCAAGCTGTTGAATGCGATCTTCGCGGATCTTCTCGTCGAAGCGATATTTCACGAAATTCACCAAGCTTAACGACAGCATTAACACACCAATACCCCAAAACCCCTTGGTCGATAGTGGCACATCAGGCGACATATACAGCGATAGTCCAAGCATTCCATATGCAATTGCCACACCCGCCAGGTTGAAAAGCATAATCACTGTGTTGTCTGATGTTTTTTGTCCGATCATGTTCGGTCTCCTTCGGTTTAACTGATTGAATTATTTCTTGGCCTTAAGGCGGTCCAGAACGTCCTTGGCGGTTGATTTATTGGCGGATCCAAAGCCCTGATCGGCCATGCGGCTGGCAAGCGTTTCGTGGTTCAGACCTTGATCAATTTCGTGCAAAATCTCTGACTGTTCGAACGGATCATCACGTTGCAGAACACGGGCAATCAGGTCTTCGGCCTCTTCAATGCTGGACGTGCTGGTAATCGTTGTATTCAATTTTGATTGCATGTCCTGTTCGCGACGCACAGCGCGTGCCGTAATCGCACCCTGCTTCAGGTCAATAATTCTGCGCTGTCCAGCTTCAACCGATTGACGCAGCCGAATGATCTTGTGATCCAGTCGTTCAACAGTCTGCTGACGGATTTCCAACTCATTTTCCATGTTTGCAATGGCGTGGGCAGCCTCGCTTGCAAGATCTTCACGCTCGGCCTCAAGCGCTTGGATTGCGCGTTGGATCATATCTTCAACACGGCTTTTCAGCCCGTCAACCTGACGCATTTCAGCACGATGCCGTTGAATAATGCTGGCCAAAGTGCCTTTGGCAGCCTTCAAGCTAGCTTCGGCTTCCCGGATTTTCTGATCAATAAGCTCAATCGCATAAGTATCTCTTACACGTTCTTCTGCGCGCACATTTGCGCCTGTAATTAAAGTTCTAAATGTTGCGAACATCTGTCGCTCCCTATTCTGAACATTGTTCATGAAAAGGTATATAAATACTTTTGAACGCGCTTCAAGAAAAATGAACGGCGTTCAGGTTATTTTTCTGTGACCTTGCGTAAAACCATTTCAATCATGCGTTCCAATTCTTCGGTCGGCACAGCAGAAATGCGGCGTTCAAGGCCAAGCAATACAATACCGTGCACTGATGAAAACAAGGAACGCGTCATTAACGCCAAATCCGTTTCTGACATATCCGGAAATACCTGCTGCAACGGCTTATAAATGAACTGAAACAGTCGCTGCAATTCGGCCATATACCAATCGGGCACATCGCGGTCGATTGACATCTGTAAATCAAAAAGCGTGCGCCATTCGTTTTTATGTTCAGAGGCGAAATGCAGATACGCATGGCTCATCTTGATCAAAACATCAGTTGGCGACAGATCATCTTGATCTTTGATACTGGCAGCCACTGTTTTGCCGATCCGGCTGAATGTACGCCCATTCACGGCAATAATGATATCGTTCAGATCACCAAAAACATTATAGATCGCACCCACCGCACATTCCGCCTCGGTCGCCAGATCACGGGCGCGAACATGCGTAATCCCACCCTCTGAAATGCGTTTTTCAGCAATCTCAATTAATCTGACGCGCAGATCTTCACGGCGTTTTTCAACTTTCCCGGCCATCTTATCCCCACAATCTGAACCATGTTCACCCCTAAAGCGTGACAGAAAAGAAGGAAAGAAAAATCGGCTATAGCTGTTTGACGTCCTCTGAAAACGATCTGGCCTCGGCAGGGGCCTGCCCCACTTGCCTGCTTTGATCAAAAGCATGCGACAGATCAAATTCGGGCCATTCCTGTGTTGCCAGGTCTTTAAAAGATGTATTCGTTTCCATTACTGCCTTGCACAGTTCTTTGACTTTCATCTGCGCCTCTGGTCGTGGCATGTGGTCTGTCAGTGCAAAGCTAAGTGCTTCAGCATAGATCAGGCCCAATCCAGAATCCAAACCTGCTGCCATATGATCCGGCAATGGACTCAACTGCGATACGATCTGATCTGATACGGTCAATGCCCGCGCCAAACCCATGCACATCTGCGGCAAGCTCATCCATTCTGTCATCCAAGCGGCCCCATCGCGTTGTTCACGATGTATTGCAGCACCCTGAACGGCGCTGTTCAGCGCAACAACATGATTTGCAATCGCGACAAGCACGTTTGGCATGACCGGGTTTTGTTTTTGTGGCATGGTCGATGACCCACCTGATAGCCCGATGCTGACCTCTGGCATATGGGATCGCGACAGGAAAATCAGATCTTCGCCCATCTTGGCCAAACATACAGTGACCTGAGTCATCCATGCCGCAAACCCCGTAATTCCGTCGCGCGCGCTGTGCCAACTGCCACCCGGGTCGCTAAGATCAAGCGCTTGGGCCAGGGCTTTGCGCACATCAGGACCCTTTGTTCCCATGGTCGACAATGTCCCCGCAGCACCCGCAAGGCTGACATTCAGCAAATCAGACCGCAGGGCAGGCATCTTGCCCTGCAACCGCAGCAATGGCCGCCCCCAACCTGCCGTCACGGCCCCAAAGGTCGTCGGCGTCGCGACTTGCCCCCATGTCCTGCCTGCCATCACAAGGTCTGCATGCGTGTCAGACAGCTGGCCCAGATCACGCAAAACTGCACGCAACCGCACTTCAAATATTGTCAGAACCTGCCGCAGGCGCAACACAAGACCTGTGTCTATAATGTCTTGCGACGTCGCACCCCAATGAATATATTGCGCGTGATCCGGGGACTGCATTTCCTTGCGAAACGCTTTGACAAGCGCGGGAACCGCAACGGCACTTGTGCCTGTTTCAGCAGCCAACGCGCCAGGGTCGATCTGGATCTCAAGGCTGGCGCGGTGAATGGCCTGCGCGCTGAGTTCCGGAATAATACCAAGCTTACCTTGCACTTTGGCCAAAGCCCCTTCGACCAGCATCATCGCACGCACCTCGGCGGTATCGCTGAACAAACGGCCCACATCAGCGTCACCAAACAGATCACGATAAAGGGAACTGTCATAAACGCTAGCCGCCATCGGTTTACCTTCCTAAATTAAATATCCAGAAACACCGTTTCCTGATCGCCCTGCAGGTGGATGTCAAAGCGATAGCATCCTGGATCAGTTTCCTGGGCGATCAGGGTATTCACACGTCTGACCGGATCAATGCGCGACAGCAGCGGATCAGTCAATTGATCATCCCCTTCGAAATAGACCCGCGTCAAAAGCCCCAGATTAATGCCACGCGCGACAATCCAAAGCGCTATATGTGGGGCTTGTGGACCCACCGGGCCAGGCTTGATGGTGTCCAATTGCCACTGACCGGTGTGCGCATCTGCAACCATCCGCGCCCATCCCTGATAGGGCGCATAGATTCCATCACCATCAGCCTGCCAGCTTTCCAACATCACATCATTCAATGCGGCACCCGTGCCATCAAACACAGATCCTGTTACGGTGATCCGTTTTCCGGCGGCATCTTTGGCAAAAGGAGATTGCCCCGGATCATCCGCATATATCCCGCTGATCCCGGCATGGTTCGGCACACAGCCAATATGCACATATGGTCCCGCCGTTTGGCTGGGTGTTTCAGGCAAAAGCAGCAATGATTGTGGCATGTCACAGCCCCTCTGGCCGGTTTTCGAACATTGTCTGGCGGGTCCCGCGCAGAACAATATCAAACTTATAGGCCAACGCATCCATCGGCATCGCACACGCCATATCCAGCGGCGCAATCAGCCGATCAATTGCTGCAGGATCGGGAATAGTATTCACGATCGGACAGCGCGCAATTAGCGGATCACCTTCGAAATACATCTGTGTGATCAAACGCTGCCCAAAGGCATGGCCGAAAACCGAAAAATGGATATGCATCGGTCGCCAGTCATTGACTGTATTGGGCCAGGGATAAGCACCGGGGCGGACCGTCAAAAACTCGTATCGCCCCTGATCATCCGTAATCGTGCGCCCGCATCCGCCAAAATTGGGATCAAGCGGCGCAAGATAGCCATCCTTTTTATGCCTGTACCGCCCACCCGCATTGGCCTGCCAAATTTCAATCAACGCGCCAGCTATGGGGTTGGCATTTGCATCCAAAAGCCTTCCGTGCACAATGACCCGCTCGCCTATGGCGGACTGGCCGGTATAGTTTATCACCAGATTATTGTCCTGCGGGCCCAGCACATCATGCCCAAAAACCGGACCTGTTTCTTCGGTCCTGGTCGATGGCATCGATAGTTTCGGCAGACGCGGTGAACGCACAACACTGGATTTATACCCGGGTGTGTAAGCAGGCGGGTGCTGTGCGTGATCCCGCTGGATCAATGGCTTAATCATGCCCCATCTCCGCATAGGTTTCTTTAGCGATCTGAATGGCGCGGTTGGCCTTGGGCACGCCCGCATAAATCGCCACATGTTGAAAGGCTTCGATAACATCCTCCTTGCTGGCTCCGGTGCGTGCGGTCGCCCGAATATGCATGGGAATTTCCGCAAAATTACCCGTGGCTGCCAAAAGCGCTAATGTCAGCATGGATCGTTCGCGCAAGCTAATCGCATCCGACGCCCAGACCGTGCCCCATGCGCTGTCGATAATCAAATCCTGAAAGGGTGCATCAAAATCTGTTTGGGCTGCCTTAGCACGGTCAACGTGATCATCCCCCAGAACGGCGCGGCGGCGCTGCATGCCTTTGTCGTGTCGTTCAGACATGGCCGATCTCCTTTAGAAACTCTGTTAACAGACGTGCATAGTCCTGTGGTCGTTCAGCGCATGGCAGATGTCCCACACGGCGCATTAATTGAAACCTAGACCCGGGGATCAGGTCAATCGTTTCGCGCACCAGGTCAGGCGGCGTGGCCCCGTCTTCGCTGCCTGCAATGCCAAGCGTCGGCAAACGCAAGCCACTGGTCGGCGTGTAAAAATCCGTGCCCTGAATGGCCGCACAACATCCAAGATACCCCTGCAATGGCGTATTGACCAGCATAGCGCGCCAAAAAGGCAGATCACCGTGCTGGAGAAAATCCATGCTGAACCATCGCTGAAGTATATCGTTGGCCATGGCATCAATCCCATTCAGACGCATCGCATCCATACGATCCTGCCACATCTCTTTCGTACCAATTTTGGCAGCCGTGCTCGACAGAACCAGCCCACGGACCTGATCCAACCGCTTGACAGCCAACCCTTGACCAATCATGCCCCCAATAGACAGCCCCACAAAAACGCAATCGCGAATATTCAACTGATCCAGAATAAACTCAGCATCCCCAACCAGCGTACCCATCGCATAGGGTGCCGGTGGAACAGACGATCGCCCATGCCCGCGTTTGTCATACCGCACGATGCGCAGCCCATCTGGCAACAGCGGGATAATCTGATCCCAAAGGCGCAAATCCGTACCCAAGGAATTTGCAAAAACCACGGCTGCACCATTCGCATCGCCATCTTCGCGAACGAACAGTTTAATACCATTGCGTTCAAGGGTCTGATCACGGCTCAAAAGGCAATCCCACATAATTCTCGGCAAAGCTTGCCTGCGCCACATGCGATTGTTCAAGATGCAGGATTTCACTTTCCTGAATTTTCTGATCAAAAGCCGATTGATCCGGAAAACGGTGCATCATTGTCGTAAACCACCAGCTGAACCGGATCGCTTTCCACACACGGGCCAGCGCACGTGCTGAATATGTATCAATGCCTTCATCATCACCTTGATAATGCCGGATCAACGCATTTGAAAGATAATGCACGTCACTGACAGCCAGGTTCAGACCCTTGGCACCGGTCGGCGGCACGATATGTGCCGCATCCCCCACCAGAAAAAGCCGCCCCCATTGCATCGGTTCGGCCACAAATGATCGCAAAGGCGCGATACTTTTTTCGATGGATGGCCCGGTGACCAGGGTATCGGCTGCACTTTCTGGAATACGGCGGCGCAATTCATCCCAGAACATACCATCTTCCCATTTTTCCAACGGGTCATCTGCCGGCGCCTGCAGATAATAGCGGCTTAGATTATCATTTCGCATCGAACACAGCGCAAACCCACGGGAATGGTTGGCATAGATCAGTTCATCACTGACGGGTGGCGTTTCAGACAAAACACCCAACCAGCCAAAAGGATAGATTTTCTCGTACTCCTTTAAAATCTGTGATGGGATCTGTTTGCGCGACACACCGTGAAACCCATCACAGCCAATGATGAAATCGCAATCAATGCGATGATTGTGCCCATCTTTATTATAGCTGACATATGGGTGACCCGTTTCCAGATCATGCGGCATCACATGGGCTGCGTTATCAATAACCACGCTTCCGTTTCGATCACAGGCGGCATACAGATCGCGCGTCACTTCGGTCTGACCGTACACAGTGACCGTTTTGCCAATCAGGCTTTCGAAGTTAATGCGAAATCCGCGGTTCTGCGCGGCAAGATAAGTACCCGTGTGAATGTACCCTTCAGTCGCGATACGCTGCCCGACGCCCGCTTTGTTCAATAAATCAACCGTGCCCTGCTCCAACACGCCCGCACGAATGCGGCCCATGACATGCGCCCTGCTTTGACGTTCCAGCACGACCGTATCCAGCCCTGCCTTATGCAAAAGCTGTGACAACAAAAGCCCCGACGGCCCGCCACCGATAATTACAATTTGTGTTCGCATGTTTCCCCCTTGGCTAAAGGAAACGAAAATTAGTTTACACTGTCAATTAATTTTAGCATCTACCACAACCAAATTAGGCATGAAAGATGTCGTGCTCAGGCCTGTATCCTTCAAATTCAATGGCATTATAACAAAACCCAACGTCGTATGATCACTGGCTATACATTTGATCAAAAAGACCTTAGGTGCTGACAATCGCCCATAATGGCCTGCCTTCGGCACCCAACGACGCATCATCCCTTGTGATGACAAACCATAGAAAAAAGCCCAACGTGAAAAAAACTCTTTCAGATGCCCTTGAACGCCGTGGATACGACAAACTGACACCTGTACAGCAGGCCGTCACAGAACCAGATTTGGACGGGGCCGATTTACTGGTATCCGCACAAACCGGGTCCGGCAAAACCGTTGGCTTCGGCCTGGCCATTGCCTCAACAGTCTTGGGCGAAGGCGATCATTTCGCGACAGCAGCACAACCATTGGCCTTGGTGATTGCACCAACCCGTGAATTGGCCATCCAGGTAAAACGCGAACTAAGCTGGCTTTATGCTGACGCGGGCGCTGTTTTGGCATCCTGCGTGGGCGGCATGGACATGCGCGATGAACGCCGTGCACTGTCACGCGGCGCCCATATGGTTGTCGCCACACCCGGCCGATTGCGCGACCACATCATGCGTGGTTCCATCGACCTTGGCAGCCTAAAAGCTGTTGTTCTGGACGAAGCTGATGAAATGCTGGATCTGGGCTTTCGCGAAGATCTTGAATTCATTCTGGGCGAAGCGCCTGACACCCGCCAGACGCTTTTGTTTTCCGCCACTGTGCCCCGCGCCATCGCCAATCTGGCCAAAAGCTATCAAAAAGACGCCGTGCGCGTTACGACCACATCCGAAACGTCGCAACACGCCGACATCGAATATCACGCGATGAATGTGTCGGACCGCGACGGCGAAAACGCGATTATCAACGTGCTGCGCTATTACGAGGCCCCAAATGCCATCGTATTTTGCAACACGCGCGCCATGGTGAACCGGTTGACCACGCGCCTGTCAAATCGCGGATTTTCCGTTGTCGCCCTGTCTGGTGAACTGTCGCAGAACGAACGCACCCACGCGCTGCAAGCCATGCGGGACGGGCGGGCAAGGGTCTGTGTCGCGACCGATGTCGCCGCACGCGGGATCGATCTGCCCAATCTTGATCTGGTGGTCCACGCTGAATTGCCAACAAACCACGAAACCCTTCTGCACAGATCCGGCCGGACCGGACGCGCCGGTCGTAAAGGGGTCAGCGCACTGATTGTACCACCAAAATCACGCAAAAAAGCCGAACGCATTCTGAACATGGCCAAGCTCAAGGCGGAATGGGGCTTGGCCCCGTCAGCAGATGCGGTCAGTGCGCGTGACGAAGACCGAATGCTGGCAGACCCTGCATGGCAGGAAAACATCACAGAAACCGAAACACCCATCATACAAAAGCTGATGGATCAGTTTTCTGCCCAGCAAATCGCAGCTGCGTATCTGCGTCTTTACAAAAGCAAGCATTCCGCACCCGAAGATTTATCCGCAGCCGATGCCGCCCCCAAACCGCGTGCGGCCTTTGGTCCAAGCACATGGTTTTCCCTGTCGGGTGGTCGCGCCCAAGGCGCCGAACCCCGCCGCCTTTTGCCCATGTTGTGCACGGCGGGCAACGTGACCAAAGACGACATTGGCGCAATCCGAATTGGGCAGGATACATCTTTTGTCGAAATCCGCAAAAGCAGCGTTTCGGCATTTCTGACCGCAATCGGCCCCGATATGATGATTGAAGGCGACACCAAACTGACCAAACTGGATACGCCACCGGCCATCGCCAATGAAAAGCGCGCAGGCCCCAGCCCGAAGCCCCGCGATCGCAAACCGCCCTATCAAAAGACAGATCGGCCGGATCATCCGAAAAAAACGTACTCAAAAGACCGCCCTGCGCCCCAAAGGGATGCGCCAAAATCAGACGCGCAGACGCCAAAGTTCAAAAAACCACGCTGGTCCAAAGAAGAACGCGACAAAGCGAACAGGTCCGCCACACCAAAGTCAGACGGCTTTAAACCCGAAAAATCTGGCTATAAAGGCGATCGCAAACCAAAAGGGGCACCCCCGCCCGCTGGAAAACCATCCAGCAAGAAAAACAAATTTCGGGCACAGACTGGAAAAAACAGCGGTGGAAAACCGACAAGTGGCGGCAATGCGCGACCGCATCGCAGCAAAAAGTAAGATAACGCTGGTTACGGCAAACGCCCCAGGCGATCATGCAACAGCGCCTTGACTTGCGGCACATCCGCATAGATCGCTGCCTTGATAATCGACCTGCCTTTGATCGGCCGGGCGATTGTCTGGCCGATGGCGTTGCCGGAACAAACCACATCAATCGCCGTATCGCGCATTTTGAAAAGACCCGGATGCGTACATGCTAGAACCGCCGTTGGATCGTGCATCGAACAGCCGTCGAATTTACCAACAGTCTGATAGAACTTGATATAATGATAACTCATCTGCTGCAGTAGACCGCCAAGTTTGGGCGCATTCCAAGCGACATTCGAAAAATCACTGGCTGAAAACTGGATCTTATGGGTCACATCCAGGCCGATCATCGTGATATTCGCGCCTGATGCGAATACCTCAGCTGCCGCATGGGGGTCGTGATAAATATTCGCCTCAGCATGGTCAGTGATATTCCCGCCTGCATCGACAGATCCGCCCATGATGACAATCTGCGCACAATTCTGGGCAAACCATGGATCACGCCGTATCGCTGCAGCAATATTGGTCAGCGGGCCAAGGGCACAAACCGTCAGTTCACCCTTATGTTCCTGCGCCATATGCACCAGATATTCGTCAGCAGTCTGATCAATCGGTCGTTTTAGGGGTGTTGTGGCAACCACATCGCCCATACCAAAATCGCCATGAATGCGCGATACTGGTGGAAAGGGCGGTAAAATCCAAGGCTTAACAGCCCCTTTCGCCACTGGGATATCCAACTCGGCCATCTCGGCCAGATAAAGCGCATTGCGCGTCGCCTGATCGGTCGTGACATTTCCAAAAACTGTCGTCAGCCCAAGCAGATCAATATCCGGGGCACCGCTTGCAAAGAAAAGCGCGATGGCATCATCAATCCCGGGATCGGTGTCAATTATCAGTTTTTTCATCAAGTATTAAAAAGGAAATGCAGAACGTCACCGTCCTTGACCTGATATCCCTTACCTTCTGCCCGCATCTTGCCAGCTTCTTTGGCACCTTGTTCGCCGTTCAAAGCCACAAAATCATCATAAGCAATGGTTTCGGCGCGAATAAAGCCTTTTTCGAAATCCCCATGAATAACGCCCGCCGCCTGCGGCGCCAGCGTGCCCTGTTTGATCGTCCAGGCGCGCGCTTCCTTGGGGCCGACGGTGAAATAGGTTTCAAGGTGCAGCAATTCGTACCCGGCACGGATCAACCGATCCAATCCAGCTTCGGTCAGGCCCATTTCCGTCAGAAACATCTCGGCCTCGTCCGGATCAAGCTGGCTGATTTCCTCCTCGATCTGGGCCGATATAATCACATGTGAATTTCCCTGCGCCGCGGCCATTTCCGCCACTTTCGCCGAATGCGCATTGCCATCGGCGGCCTCGGCCTCGCCCACATTACACACATAAAGCACCGGCTTCGTCGTCAAAAGCTGCAGCAATTTCCAGGCTTTGGCGTCTTCCTCGTCAACGTCCACCACCCGCGCAGGCTGCCCATTTTCAAGCGCCTGCAACGCCATTTTCAACAAACGTTCCTGCTGCACTGCGTCTTTGTCACCGCCCCGGATCTTGCGCACCACGTTTTGCATACGCTTTTCGATCGACTCCATATCGGCCAGCATCAATTCCATCTCGATGGTTTCCGCGTCCGACACCGGATCAACGCGCCCTTCGACATGGGTCACATCGCCATCTTCAAAACACCGCAGCACATGCGCAATCGCGTCGACCTCGCGAATGTTGGCCAGAAACTGATTGCCCAGCCCTTCGCCCTTGCTGGCCCCTTTGACCAACCCCGCGATATCCACAAACGTCATCCGCGTCGGGATGATTTCCTTGGATGCCGCAATGGCCGCCAACTTATCCAGTCGCGCATCCGGCACCGCAACCTCGCCCACGTTCGGTTCAATCGTGCAAAACGGAAAATTCGCTGCCTGTGCCGCGGCCGTCCGGGTCAACGCATTGAAAAGCGTTGATTTGCCTACATTCGGCAGCCCCACGATGCCCATTTTAAAGCCCATGCGGACCTCTCCTTTTATAAAATTCGGCTCAGGACATGCCCAAAGCTTGCTTATACATGTCCAACACGGCTTCTTCTTCGGCGATGTCTTCGGCATCACGCCTGCGCAACGCAATCACTTTACGGATCACCTTGGTGTCATATCCGCGCCCCTTGGCTTCGGCCATGACCTCTTTCTGCTGATCAGCGATGTCTTTCTTTTCGGCCTCAAGCCGTTCATAGCGCTCGATAAACTGGCGCAGTTCGTCAGCGGTCACGCGGTAGCTGGCATCGGTTGACGTATCGCTCATGGGGCAACTCCTGATCTGTGCCGTCACTGACTAACGCTCCGCCTTACGTCCTGCAAGGGGTTGCGAAGACCCTGATGTTACGTTAGCGCGCAATCGTCAAAAGGAGAGACGGATGGAATGGCTTGTTTGGATCGGTGCCGCAATCACAGTCGCAGGACTGGGGGGCGTGATTGCCAGTATTTTCAAAATCTCGGCCGCCAAGAAAACTGCGTCTGATGATGATGTGTTACGGGAAAAGCTGAAAAAAATCATCCCGCTGAACCTGGGTGCACTGTTTTTGTCGATGCTGGGGCTGATGTTGGTGGTTGTCGGGATATTTCTGGCCTAGGCCCGAAACCTGAAACCGGTACTAGTGTCTATTTCAGATCAGCTAGATACACCTGATATAAATCCGGCTCAAAAATCGAATTGACCTTCAAATTATCGGGGCGGGCGATATCAACCGGAAACACGGTTGATGCCGCAAAAACTTGATCGGACATAAACTGCAATCCCTCTGGCATGGGGCCAAGGGTTTCACCTTGGGATTTATGGGCGATGTTAAACCCCCAAACACCAAAAGACGGAATCGATATAGTATAATGCGTCGTCTTGGGAAAGACCGCCTCCATCGTTTCGGCAATCGTCCAATAGGTATTGCGTGCGAAATAGGGGGATGTGCTTTGGCTTACCAGAAGGCTGCGATCCGACATGCGCCGGGATAACATCGTGTAAAATTCCACCGAATACAGCTTGGCAATCGCTTCGTTATGGGGATCGGGGAAATCGATGATCACCTTGTCATATACGCGGTCGGTCTGCTGGATGAAAACGAACGCATCCTGATTATACAGATGCACTTTGTCCGACGACAGGCTGCCGCCGTTCATCTGAACCAATGGTGCAAAATCCCGACCCAGTCGTGTCATTTCAGGGTCGATATCCACCAGGTCAATCCGCTCGACATCCTCGTGTTTCAGAATTTCACGCACGGCCAGACCGTCGCCACCGCCCAGAACCAATACGTTCTTTGACGGACCTGTCCAGCTTAGCACCGGGTGCACTAATGCCTCGTGGTAACGATGTTCGTCGAATTCGGAAAACTGCAGGTGTCCGTCAATAAACAGCCGGAAATCATTGCGTTTCCAGGTGTTGGTGATGACCAGCGACTGATATTGCGTCTGCTTTTGCCAAACGATCTGATCAAAATACAGGTGCTGCTGCGCATAGGCCGTGATGCGTGTGGCCATCGCCGTCAGCAAAACCAGCAGTCCGAACATGCCCAACACGATATATAGCGTCAGCTTTGGCGACCGCAGATATTCCCGCAACCAGATCACGTTCAGCAAAGCCACCGCGATATTGATCAAACCAATGGCAAAAGACGCGGTGATCAGCCCAAGCGACGGCAGCAACAATAGCGGAAAGGCGACAGATCCGAACAACGCCCCGATATAATCCAGCGACATGACATCCGCGATAGAACTGCGCGTGCCTTTACGCGCAGACAGAACCCGTGTCAGCAGCGGAATTTCCAGTCCGACCAATGTACCAATGCTGAAGATCAGCGAAAACATCGCAACTTGGTACATCCACGGCGCAAAGGGAAACATCATGAACAGCGTGATGCTGGATAAACCGCCCAGCAACGCCAGCGCGACCTCGACATAAATAAAGGCCTCGATCAGGCGCCCGCGAATATAGCGGGACAGATGCGACCCGATCCCCATGGCAAACATGAAAAAGCCAATGGTCAGCGAAAACTGATACACCGAATTGCCCAGCAGATAGCTGGAGACCGTTCCGATGATCAGCTCGTACACGATCCCGCACATCGCCACGACAGTGATTGACATCAACAGGATCGTGGCCTGTTTGGCAGGCAAGTTTTCGTATGTTTCGTCAGATGAAGTGATATCAGTCATAAAAATGCCCCGAAGCGCGGCAACGCTCCGGGGTCCCTATTTCAGGTTATGTCAGCCTTGGCTTATTTGCCTGTGCCAACACCACCGGACCGCGCGCGTGATCTTGCGCTGGACGGTGCTTTATAGCTTGAACGCGGTGTTGTTTTCCGGTCGTTGAACGACCCCGGTGTCACACCCGCAGCGCGCTGACGGCTTAACATGCTGCCGATCAAAGCGCCTGCCAGAAACCCTGTGCCTGAAAAACGCAGATCAGATGAATTTCCTGCCACATCTGTTGCGATCAGACGGTTATTTTCGGAATCGATCTCAACCGTGAAAACATCGCCTTCGCCATCGTCCTGAACGTTGTTTACGTTTTTGTCAGCAAAGGCCAGAAACGACGCATCTTCTTTCATGCTCAGGCCAAGGGGCTGATCATAAAAGCGCGGATCCGCATTCAGAATAGACGCGAAGTACTCGGTGAATTCCGTCATGTTTTCAGCAGGAAGTTCGCCGGTGATATTATTTTTTTCCAGATAATTGTGATAGTTCACAACAACAAATTCAGTGCGATCCAAAACCTGTCCCAAATCCGCAGATTGTTCAGATTTATCGCCAAAAATGAAAAAATAGCCAACCAGCGCAACAACGCCAAGACCAATAATACCCTTAATATTTCCCATAGTACTGTACCTATAAAGTTTATGTGTCTGATTTTATCTTATAATAGTGGAAAAACGATTGAAAAGGCATATCTGTAAGAATTGGTTATTTGAGACGATATGTCCACCAGTCCTGCGCCTCTCCTACAGCATAATAATCGGCAAGACTTCCAACCTTTTCAAACCCATAGTGTTCAAGATCAGGTGCGGCCAAAGCCGAGATGTCTTGTGGCAAAGACGTCACAAGAATACGTGCGCCACCGGCTTGCGCTTTTCGGATCACTTCGGCCAGACCATTCACACCGATCCCTTCCTCTTTCCACGTCAGCGCAGCCCCGCCTTCGGATTCGGGCGCTTGCGGCGCGCCGGTGAATGTCACGCCCTTTGCAGGCGGAAAATCCTCGGCCCGCGCAGGCACAGCTTCGGAATTGATCAACCCATAGATAATCTTGGCCTCATCCGCGCTGTGATAGGCGGGCACGCGCAATTCCTCAAACGCGCCAAGCGACTGATAAAAGGCACGCGCGTCGGCATAGATATCGACCCCGTCTTCGGTGTAATCGCTGGTCGAAATGAACATCTTGCGCGCACCCTGATCGGCCAGTGATTTCAGCAAATCATTCACCATCAATTTGCCAAGCCCCTGACCGCGATGCATTTTCGCCAAATAGGTCCACGACAGCCAAACCGCCTTATCGGTGTCTTCGATCGGTGAATAGCCGGTCACACCCAGCACATTGCCCCGTTCCAGTAGCACAAACATATTCGCAAACTGGCTCTCCAGCAAATCTTCCTCGGCCTCGGCCGCGTCGTCCTCATCTGTTTCATTTATGATGTCGATCACATACCGAAGATGCTTGAATTCCATCGGCTTCAGACGCGGACCGCCGCCACCAAACAAACCACCCAACATTGCGAACACTCCTCCGGTAACTGCGCCGCCGATATGAACAAAGACGGCAATTTCTGACCACTGATGTACGGTTTCGAACACCGCAGCCCCTGCAATAATCAAGGCCCAAACCGGATTAAGACCGGTCTTTTTCGGGCTGCACAAGGCAAAAGCTGCCATGGCATAGGCTATTCCCGACAGACCCACAAACCGATCATCGACCAAATAAAGCTCAAGGGCGGTGCCAACAAATGCGGCAACAACGGCCAGTGTAATCAAAAACAACGCATTGGTGCGCGTTTCGATAAAATAGCCCGCAAATCCGATCAAAACCATGTTGCCCAGCAAATGCATCTGCGTGCCATGGCGAAAGATATTGGCCAACGCCATGCCAAATCGGTCCGTCAGCGGCGCCGCAGGAACCGCAAATCCACCCGGACCCCAGATATAAAACGCGGCACTTCCTGCCAGGATCAATGCAACGGTGACGGGGAAAAAGCCCGATGTCTCAGCCCCTTTTGGGTCTGATGTCATTCAGGGGCAGGCCGATGGGCGATGGAACAACCACGGTTCAACACAACAACAGATTCGCTTTGCGGTTTGAAAAACGCGCGCAAATGATCAATGCTCAGCGATGTATCGGCATCACCACACATGAACACGTCAATCGCTGCATAACCATGTTCCGGCCAAGTATGGATGCTGATGTGCGATTCTGCCAAAAGTGCTACGCCTGTAACGCCCTGCCCTTCGCCAAAATTATGCATCTTTACATCCAGAACCGTGGCGCCCGCTTTTTCTGCAGCAACTTTGATAGCCTGCGCAACGGGGTTCGGGTCTTCCAAAGATATGGCGCCCTGAAACTCTACAATAAGATGCTTGCCCAGCGAAATATCTGGTTTTCGGTCGATATCAAATGGTGAAAGTACTGTCATAAAATAAGGTGCCTGTTACGAATCCACTGTCGTTATAGCCAAGTCTGCGTCTGTGTCATATTGGATTATATCATACAGCATGTTTGTCGCAGGACATGCGTCGATTTCAGGTCACACTATGGCGCTATGACTATGCGTCGATGTTGAACCGAACACCGGGGGCAATCGGGCATGCTTCGCCCTTACAAGTCACCAAATGCTTTGGGATCAGAATATCGCCAAGATCTGTGCGGATCGTAAAAGCACCATTTGAGAAATCAATCAGATCACCGACCAGAATGGTCGTGCCATCATTACTGCGCAATTGAATTTTGGCTGACCCTGCAAATGCAGATTGTGCGGAACACAGCATAACAACCATTGCCAAGGGCAGACTGACTTTTGAAAAAATAGACTTTACAGACATAAAACACCTAACTTACGCCAACGCCCCGCAAACTTTCATAAACGAAGCGTCAAAAAAAGTCCAGGCATTTTGACGCGAGTCATCACACTTATTGCGTGTATGGTTAATAAAATTTTAATTAGTATGAGTATTCGCGATAGATCTGTTTCAAATCACCCGCCCAATCAGAATGATAATGCCCAAGCAATTCATCCGCAGGGGTTTTGCCACTTTCTACTGTTTCCTTCAAAGCATTCAGAAAATGTGTCTCGTCCGGGATCATACCCCCGGCCCCCGGTCGCGCCCGCGCCTTCAGACCAGTATCAGCAATCGCCACGGCCTCGCGCGCCAGATCATGCAAGTGCAGGCCATTCACCTGCCCCTGCAATCCTTGTTCCGATGCCGCAATCCGCAGACATTGCCGTGTATCCGCATCCCAGTCTTTGATCAGATCAGTTGCCGCGTCCAACGCACCCTGATCATAGGTCAACCCGACCCAAAATGCGGGCAGCGCGCACAAGCGCCGCCAGGGGCCCCCATCCGCCCCACGCATTTCGATAAATTTTTTGATCCGCGCTTCGGGAAACAGCGTCGTCAGATGGTCGGCCCAGTCGGACAAAGTCGGTTTCTCACCAGGCAGTGCGGGCAATTCACCTTTTAGAAAGTCCCGAAACGATTGCCCCAGTGCGTCGATGTATTTCCCATCGCGATAGACAAAATACATCGGCACATCCAGCGCGTATTCGACCCAGCGTTCAAAGCCAAAGCCATCTTCGAAAACAAAAGGTGTCATGCCCGTACGGTCCGCATCCAGATCCCGCCAAATCCGTGACCGCCAGCTTTTGTGACCATTAGGCTTACCTTCGAAAAAGGGCGAATTCGCGAACAAAGCCGTGGCGACGGGCTGTAATGCGATAGCGACGCGCAGTTTTTGCACCATGTCGGCTTCGGATGCGAAATCCAGGTTCACCTGCACCGTACAGGTCCGGTACATCATCTGTTTTCCATGCGTGCCGACCCGGTCCATATAATCCGTCATCAGCTTATAACGCCCCTTGGGCATCATTGGCATCTGATCGTGCGTCCATTCCGGTGCCGCACCCAAGCCAATAAATCGCGCGCCGATCTTGTCCGCCACAGTTTGCACTTCGCGCAGGTGAACGTTCACCTCGTCGCAGGTCTCGTGGATCGTTTGCAGCGGTGCGCCTGACAACTCCAACTGTCCGCCCGGTTCCAGACTGACATTCGCGCCGTCTTTTTCCAGGCCGATGATGTTGTCCCCTTCAAGCACGGGGGCCCAGCCAAACCCATCGCGCAACCCTTCAAGAATGGCCTTGATCGACCGCGGCCCGTCATAGGGCAAGGGCTTCAGCGTATCAGCGCAATAGCCAAATTTTTCATGCTCAGTCCCGATGCGCCAGTCGTCTTTGGGTTTGCATCCGTCCGCCAGATATTCAGCCATCTGTTCGTAACGTTCAATCGGCCCGCCGCCGGATTGTGGAATAGACATGTGGCGCTCCGATACTGGCTGCGAATTGATCTTAATGCCTGATCCGAAAGCGTGCGCGTGTCAATGCAGGGCAAGCGTGCTTTTTTGCCAAATCACGAAAGTCTCATGCCCCGCGCCAGTCATCGCAGCCATGGCGGTTTTGTAATCCGCGCCGGAAAGCGCACTGAGAATGTCGAACATACAGGCCGTCCCTTCGGCGTTGTTGGGAATAATCAGTGGCACCGGATGATCACTGGAATGCAAGTGCCACATAAGACTGCGCGGTGTGGCGACCAGTTCGACCCGGGTCAGATCATCGATCGACACGGCCCGCCCGCCCTGGGGCGCGAAATAGCTGATCAGCCGTTCATTCAGCTCAACCACGCCCAACCCACCACCGTCCCCGGCAAACTGCAACCGGCGATATCCGATCCATGCGATCACAGCGCCAAGGCCGATTAGGACAACGCCAAGGGCCACATGGACACTGTATCCTGAAAGCGTGAAGTATACGCCGACACAGGCCACGCCACCGCCCACCAGAACCTCGCGCCAGCGGATCAGAGAGGCTTGGAGTTCGGGGCGGATAAAGCTCATGCGTGAAAGACCAGACTTTTCAGATTGCTTCTATATAGGTGTGATTTTCCGAAAAGTTGACAGATGTCAACTTTTTCTTTGTTAATCAATTGGTTACGATTTTTAAAAACAGGTTAACCAGTCGATGTTGGTAAATCAAACCTTAAACTGTGCAAAATTTATCAGACCATTAAATGGGACTGATCTGAACTGTCATCAATTCACATATGGAACAAAAGGGACCCGGCTTCTTGTTTTGATCAAAGGTAGCAACTTCTTGATCGCACTTTGAAAATGGTTTGATGTATTATGTGCATCCCATCCAGCTTCATTCACATAAATTTCATAGATAAAGAAAGCCTTCGGATCGGTCGGCGAACGGTATGGCATAAAGAATTTCACACCGCTTTCGGCCATTGTCGGAATAATAAGGCTTTCAAGTATGTCTGCAACAGCATCTGATTTGCCATCTTTGGCAACGATGTTGATCGCCACCACAAACCCATCATTCAGGTTCATTGCAGCAGGATCAGAATAGTTCTTCATATCGTCACCCTCGGCTTGTCAGAAGGCGTAGACCGGCGAAGGCGAAGAAGGTGCCAAGTACACCTTGGATAACGCGCCGTGCTTTGCCGTAAAGGCGCACCATGACGGGGGTCGAAAACGCGATGGCGTATAAAAGATGGATCGTGACTGAAAGAAAAAACGTACCGATGACGATCGATGCCCCCACCCAAATGGGTGCATCCGGCTTTAAACCAAGGGAAATAATCGCGATCCAGGAAAGTGCGGCCTTGGGATTTGTCATCTGGATAATGTATCCGCGCTTTAGATAACCGATTGGTGTCCGACGACCGCCCGCCAGTTCTTTGGCATCGATATCATGAGGAGAGGCTGCAGATTTAAAGGATTTATATGCAAGCCAAAGAAGATACAAACCGCCAAGTATTTTGATCGCAATAAGTGCCGAAGCGTATGTCGCCAAAATCGCGGAAAGCCCGAATGCGGTTAAAATGGCCCACGTGAAAGATCCGATTGCAACGCCCATTGCCAACGCCATGCCCGAGGATCTGTTGACGGCCATCGACGTTCCGATGACGGCCAGAATATTCGGGCCGGGACTGGCAATCGCCAGCAGGAATGCTGAATATGCCAAAAGGATACCGGGAAGATAAAGCTGTATGTCCTGCATTGTGCAAACCCTTGTCACTGCGCTTAGTGTTCACACTATGTTCTGGGCTTGGTTGTTTTGCAAACTTAATATTGTTCAAGACTGGCGGCTTACCTCCAATCGCCCAATCTATCCTGCCAAAGGGTCATTGCTGCCACTGCTGCGGTATCAGCCCGCAGGATGCGGGGCCCCAGGCTGATGGTGGTCACAAAGGGAAGCGCGATCAGGCGCATGCGTTCGGGTGGGCTGAAGCCGCCTTCGGGGCCGATCAGGATGGCAGAGGGTTGATGTTCGCCCTTTGCTGCATGGCCCGGTTTCAATGAAAGGCCTTGCCCCACCTTTTCTTCGTCACAAAAGATCAACTGGCGGTCAGTGGGCCAATCGTCCAGCACGCGGTCCAACTTTTGCAAGGCTGTCACTTTGGGCACATAGGTGCCGCCGCATTGTTCTGCGGCCTCGATCGCGTGGGCTTGCAGGCGGTCCTGACGGATACGATCGGAATTGGTGAAATCGGTCTGGACCGGCATGATCTGCGCCGCGCCCATTTCAGCTGCCTTTTCGACGATAAAATCCGTGCGCGCCTTTTTGATCGGCGCAAACAGCAGCCATAGATCCGGGGGCATTTGCAGCGGGCGGGTTTGTTCGACGCACGTCAGCGTGCCCTTGCGTTTGGCGGCTTGCGTAATGGTCGCCAGCCATTCCCCATCGCGGGAATTGAACAACAGCACATGCGCGCCGATGTTTTGCCGCATCACGCCGAACAGGTAATGCGCCTGCGCCTGTTCCAGCGGAATGGTTTGCGCTTTGCCCAAAGGGTGATCTACATACAGTCTGATCTTTGCATTCATGGACCGGACTTTATGACCCAACCCGACGATACACCAGAGCCGAACGGGCAGGTTGCCGATGCAGTCAAAGGCAACTGGGTCGATACACTGGCCCCTTCAGGTGCGCGCCCGTTTTTGCGGCTGTCGCGGGCGGATCGGCCGATTGGCACCTGGCTGTTGTTGCTGCCCTGTTGGTGGGGTCTGGGGTTGGCCTGTCTGACCACGCAAAGCGTGGGTTGGGCCGACGCGTGGATTGCTGTTGGCTGTGCGGCCGGCGCGTGGCTGATGCGCGGGGCGGGGTGTACGTGGAACGATATCACCGACCGCGATATTGATGGGCAGGTTGAACGGACACGGTCGCGGCCCATTCCATCAGGTCAAGTCAGCGTCAAAGGGGCGGTGATCTGGATGGTGGCGCAGGCTCTGGTCGCGTTCTGCATTCTGCTGACGTTCAACTGGGCCGCGATTGGGCTGGGCATTCTGGCGTTATTGCCGGTGGCCATTTATCCGTTTGCCAAGCGGTTCACCTGGTGGCCGCAAGTGTTTCTGGGGCTGGCGTTCAACTGGGGTGCGCTGCTGGCATGGACCGCGCATACGGGCGCGTTGCAGTGGCCTGCGGTAGCGCTGTATCTGGCGGGCATTGCGTGGACGCTGTTCTATGACACGATCTATGCCCATCAGGATACTGAGGATGACGCACTGATCGGGGTGAAATCGACAGCGCGGCTGTTTGGGTCACAGACGCCATACTGGTTGCGGAATTTCATGGTTATCACTGTGATGTTCATGGCGATTGCGATCATCATGGCGCTGATCCAGCAGGACAATCTTCTGATCATGGTTGTTGCCCTTGGCGGGCCGTGGGCGATGGGCTGGCACATGACGTGGCAATTGCGACAACTGGATATCGACAACCCCTCCACATTGCTGCGACTTTTCCGCGCGAACCGGAATACGGGGCTAATTCCTGCGCTGTTTTTTGCTTTTGCCCTTGCGTTGTGATTGATCCGCAGGCGATCCCGTCGTATTGAAGCACGTTGTAAAAAGGAACTCTGTCAGGACCATGCGTCTTTCATCCCTGTTTTTGGTTTTGGGTGTGTTTGCTGTTGCTGCGCTTGCTGCTGTGTTTACGGCTGCGCGCGGGGCAAGTTATATTGAACAACGCTCTGAAATTGATGTGCGTCAGGTTTTGGATACCGAAGGGTTCGAATGGACCGAAGTGGAATCGTCAGGTCTGCAGGTGATTCTAACAGGAGAGGCCCCGGATGAAGCGACACGCTTCAGCGCGCTGTCCACCGTTGGGACCGTTGTAGATGCCGCCCGCATTATGGATGAAATGGAAGTGGCGCGCAGTTCGCCCCCACAAGCGCCGCGCTTTTCCATTGAGATTTTGCGCAATGAAACCGGCGTTTCGCTAATCGGTCTGATCCCCAGCGCGCAGGATCGTGATGCACTGGTCGACCAGGTCGAAGACGCCGCAGATGGTGCCGATGTGACGGACCTTTTGGAAATTGCGGATTATCCTGTTCCCGAAGGGTGGATCAACGCCGTAAACTATGGGCTGGACGCTTTGGAAATTTTTGAACGATCCAAGGTGTCGATTGCCGCAAATCGCGTGGCCGTTTTTGCCGCCGCCGAAAGCACGTCAGACAAAGCCCGGATTGAAGCCAGATTATCGCGTGATGCGCCCGACGGCATTATTCTGGCGCTTGATATCACGGCCCCGCGTCCTGTCATCGCGCCCTTTACCTTGCGTTTTGTCATTGATGAAGATGGGCACCGTTTTGATGCGTGCGCCGCAGATACCGTGCAAACACGCGACGCCATTGTTTCGGCTGCGGTCAAGGCAGGTATGGAAGGCAAGATCGACTGCGTTTTGGGCCTGGGTATGCCATCACCCCGCTGGTCAGAGGCCACGGCAATGGGCATTCAGGCAGTCGCCGATCTTGGTCTGGCGTCAATCACATTTGCAGATACCGATGTCACACTGATTGCAGACGCAGGTGTCACGCAAGCGGTCTTTGACCGTGTGGCTGGTGCGCTGGACAGCGATTTGCCGCCAGCCTTTAGCCTGCATGCGATCAAGCCTGAACCCGAAGGTGGACCCCAGGCCCAAGCAGCGCCAGAGTTTGTTGCAACCCTTAGCCCTGAAGGGTTGGTTCAGTTGCGGGGGCGTTTGCCGAATGAACTGCTGCGCACTGCGACCGAAAGTTATGCGACTTCGCGCTTTGGTCGCACAAATGTGCATATGGGCGTGCGGATAGACGAAACACTTCCAACGGGCTGGTCTGATCGTGTTCTGGCCGGTCTTGAGGCCTTGGTCGAGGTCAACAATGGCGCCGTGATCATTCAGGAAGATCTAGTCGAGATACGTGGCAACACCGGCAATCCCGACAGCCGTGCACGGATATCGCGCCTGTTGGCCGCGAAGCTAGGCGAGGCGGAAAATTACACAATAGATGTGACCTATCAAGAGGCGCTTGATCCGGTTGCATCGCTTCTGGACCCCGAAGAATGCGTCGCTGAAATCAACGGCATTCAGGACATCAAGAAGATTACGTTTGAACCAAGTTCGTCGACCATCGACGAAGACGGTTTGAAAACGATGGAACAAATTGCCGAGGTGCTGGCGAATTGTCAGGCGACACGCATTGAAATTGGTGGTCATACCGACAGTCAGGGGCGCGAAGAAATGAACGCCCGTCTTAGCCGCGAACGCGCCGAGGCGGTCAGATCAGAACTTGTCGCATTGCGCACACCGCCCAACCGTTTGGTTGCAAAGGGTTACGGCGAAGCGCAACCAATTGCCGATAATGATACCGAAGCAGGCCGCGAAGCAAACCGGCGCATTGTCTTTTCACTGATCGTACCGGATCGTCCTGCCGAGGAACCGACCACACTGGAAGAAATTGAAGCCCAGACTGTACCCGTAGATGACGCAACAGCGGCAGAAGATGCGGCCCAAGACACCCCCCCCGCCGAAGACGAGGCCCCAGCCAATGAATAGAACCGAATTCATCTTCGCCACGACTGCGATCCTTTTCGTGGCCTTTGTGCTGGGCTGGTTTGCAAGTTGGCTGGTGTACCGTTTCACACGTGTGACCAAGGCCGATATCGGCGAGTTGGACAAGATGGCGCAGTCCTTGCACGAAGCGGAAGAAACCCGCGATCAGGCCATCACATATATGCAGCAGCGCGAGGCCGAGATGACCAATCAGCTGGCCCAGACCGAAGCTGAACTGCGCGCTGCCATGGACGGTTTGCGCGATGCGCGCCATGAGGCCGAAGAGCTTCGGACCTATATCGAAAACAGCAATCAAGACGCCTGAGACCGCCGTTTTATCAGCGGGCGTGATGCAGACCCACACAATTTGTCATTTTGTGAAACGCCAATCTGTGCTTAGCGTTTCATCATGACTTATGATCTTGCCCTTGGCGATCGCGCCTATTCTTCATGGTCCTTGCGGGGATGGTTACTGTTTGAAAAATTCGGGCTGCCGTATCGGACCCATTTTGCACGGTTCTATACGGATGAATTCACCGATCTAATGGCCAAGTTTGAACCGGCGAAAACAGTGCCGACGATGCGGGCACCCGATGGTGTGGTGGTGTCAGACAGCCTGGCCATCGCCGAGGAATTGGCAACACGGCATCCCGACGCCGGATTTTGGCCCACAGACCCGACGGCACGGGCGGTGGCGCGCGGTTTGGCTGCCGAAATGCACGCCGGTTTTTTCGCGCTGCGCAATGATTGCCCGATGAATTTGCGTGTGGCTTATGCGAATTTTGCGCCTTCTGACGCGGTTCAGGCTGATCTGCGGCGGTTGGAAACGATCTGGGCGCATGCAATAGATATCTGCAAATCCGACGGCCCGTGGCTGTGTGGTGCGTATTCTGTGGCCGATGCATTTTTCGCGCCGGTTGCCGCCAGGATTGCCGGATATGGTTTATCGGTGAATAAAATGGCGCAACATTATGTTGATGCCCATCTGTCTGAACCCGCGTTTCGCAAGTGGCGCGAGGCCAGTTTAAACGACGGCCCCGATCAACCAAAATACGCGATGAATTATGACACGCGGCCCTGGCCAGGTATATAAATTTACCATTCCTAAACCCTCTGTACCCTAAGCGTTAACCAAGACAAACAGCTTGGAGCATCAGATGGTGGCGCTTGCCTATACGGTCGCCTTTGAAGGGGTCGACGCCCGCCTTGTCGAGGTGCAATGCGCAGTCACCCACGGGCTGCCTGCGTTTTCGATCGTTGGCTTACCGGACAAAGCCGTGTCTGAGGCGCGCGAACGTGTGCGTGCGGCCCTAACGGCCTTGTCCATCGCATTGCCATCAAAACGCATCACTATCAATCTTTCGCCCGCCGATCTGCCGAAAGAGGGATCGCACTTCGATTTGCCAATCGCAATGGCCTTGCTGGCAGCACTGGATATTCTGCCCCGCGATCAGGTCGAAGGGTGCGTCGCTTTGGGCGAATTATCCCTAAGCGGCAACCTGGTTCAGGTGATCGGCGCCCTGCCCGCCGCCATGGCCGCCGCCGAGGAAGAGCGCACGCTGGTCTGCCCCAAAGCCTGCGGCCCCGAGGCGGCATGGGTCGGCGCGACGAATGTCATTGCGCCCGAAACCCTTGGGGATGTCGTGCGCCATTTTACCGGGCAACGGATTCTGGCGCCTGCCACACCGGGCGAGGTGAAACTGGATCATTCAACACGTGATCTGAAGGATGTCAAAGGTCAGGAACGCGCCAAACGTGCACTTGAAATCGCAGCTGCCGGTCGGCATCACATGCTGATGATCGGCACGCCCGGATCGGGCAAATCCATGCTGGCGGCACGCATTCCCGGTATCCTGCCACCATTGTCAGCAGTCGAGGCGCTCGAGACATCCATGATCCATTCGCTGTCGGGCTTGCTGGACGAAGGCGGCATTTCCCGCGCGCGTCCGTTTCGCGAACCCCATCATACTGCATCCATGGCTGCGATTGTCGGGGGTGGACGCGGCGCAAAACCAGGCGAAATCAGCCTGGCCCATAATGGCGTTTTGTTCATGGATGAATTTCCCGAATTTCCGCGCACTGTATTGGAAACCCTGCGCCAACCGATCGAGACAGGCGATGTGGTTGTGGCACGTGCGAATGCGCATATCCGCTATCCCTGTCGCTTTATGCTGGTGGCCGCAGCCAACCCTTGCAAATGCGGATATCTGTCTGACCCGAACCGCGCCTGCGCCCGTGTGCCCCACTGCGGGGATGATTATCTTGGCCGCATCTCGGGCCCATTGATGGACCGATTTGATTTACGGGTTGAGGTCCCGCCCGTCGCCTATACCGATCTAAACCTGCCGGAAACAGGCGAAACATCCGCCGCTGTGGCCGCCCGCGTTGATCAGGCGCGCGCCATTCAGGCGGATCGGTTTTCCGGGTGTGACCATATGCGGGTGAATGCCGACGCCGAAGGCAGCATTCTGGAAGATATCGCCGCACCAGATACTGAAGGGCGCGCGCTGCTGATCGACATTGCTGAACGCTTCGGACTGTCTGCGCGGGGCTATCATCGCATTTTACGCGTGGCACGCACCATCGCCGATCTGGCCGGGGCTGACCATGTCTGCAAACCCCACATCGCAGAAGCCGCCAGTTTTCGCGTTGCCTTTAAGGGCTAGTGCTGAATTTGGGAGTATTGAAGTTGCCCCTTTGAGCCATGTAGAAGGATTGGGACAGAGTTTGCGCATAAAAAGGGTGAAAAGCACAACTCCACATGCTTTGCGTTGTACAAACGGAAGTTACACGAACGATGGAGCATCCTTTAGCCGAGCCATCATGTGACAGTCGACAAATGCGCCATCGCGCAAAATATCTCCGCGCTTGGTTCCTTCTCGCTCGAATCCGAAGCGTTCATAAAGCTTGACCGCATCAGCATTGTCCACATTCACTGTCAGCTCCATGCGCCGCAATCCAAGCCAGTTGTCTGCCAGATCAAGCAGAGCCTCAATTAATTTGGTCCCGATACCCTGGCCAGTATGATCGTCGTGGACATAGATGCCGGTATACCCGACATGTGATCGCCGCCCTGACTGTTGCATCAGAAACGCCTGAGCTACGACCGTACCTTCTAGTTCGGCAACGAGGAGGTTTACGCCGGGTGCTTCCAAGCGACCTTCGATTGCCGATTGCGTCGTAAAAGGAAGGCGAGCTGTTCCGTGGCGTACACCAGGTAGGTTAGCCATCAGAGTCAAGTCGCCCCCGTCCTCGCGTCTAGCAGCGCGAATAATCAATCCCGTTTCATAACGCTCGTTCATGATCTGAAGGTACCGTCAGGGGTGACGGATGGGAAGTACTTGTCAGAGAATAACGTTTGAAGGTGCCATTAACGGTAACCGACATTCGAGAAAGTGCCGCGAAATAGAACTAAATTCTTACCACCATGAAGTCAGCTATGCTTAGCTTCTAACACCCAACCGCGCGTATTTGGCTTCGATTTCAATCAGTTGCTGTTTGCACCACATGGAGCACGTAATCGGAAACGTCCCAGCCCGAGGATGCGTTCGGGATGCAAATCGAACCTCTCTTTGACGCGGTTCAGCATCGTCTTGGTCGACCCGACCTCGGCTTGTTGGATTGAGCGGGTCGCTTCCACGTCGACGATAACACCGTGATCCGTGTCGATCAGGTAGTTGTCGGAATAGCTAAAGAAAGCAGGGCCTTTGCGGGCCGCCGTCCATTGGCTGGCGGGATCCGAGAACGAGGTGAACTTGGGGCTGCACTTCGCTGGCTGCGCCAAAAGTGGCCTCATCCAGCGAGCCGAGATACTCGCGCACCGCGCGGGGTGCGGCACCGACATCAATCCGACCGGTGGCCCATTCTTCCTTCGAGGCAGAAAGCTGTTTGTTCGCATCTGCTTCGATCAGGCTGGCATCGATTGCCATGCGCTGGCCGCTGACCAGACCTTCCGCGATGCAGCGCGCAACTGTCGTCTCGAACAGATGGCGCAGAAGTTCGCTGTCCCGGAACCGACCGTGCCGGTTCTTGGAAAAGCTCGAGTGGTCTGGGATGCGATCCGCCAGAACCAGCGATATGCGAGGTTCAATGCACTTCTTCGCACAGCCGCCGCTTCGACCGGATACCAAAGCAATATCCGATCAAAAGCATCCGGATCAGAAGTTCTGGATCAACCGGCGGGACGACCCGTATGGCGGTAGAAAAGGCACATAGAGATAGACCGCGAAAATGATCACGGGCTTGGGAAAATGTGCGCCTTTGAAAGAGATCATGCTGTCGCCTCAGTTGCCGCGCAGTCCATCGTCACTGCAATCCTAACGCCTGACTGCCAAAAGTTTGTGACAAAGCCGCATCGTCTCGTTTTTGTTGGCCGCTATTGATTAGCAACGTTAGCCTGTGCATTAACAGCCATATGAATTCTTTATGGACCGTTCGCTCTGCATGTCTGATTTTGTCAAGTTTGTCCTTTTCCTAAAAATTATTGGTGCGTGGATATCGCCCAGCACTGTCACGGATGAAACGCGACGGGCCGCGCGGTATTTCGCGACCTTTGTGATGGCGATCGCGGCTGGCTTTGTCATTTGGGGGACATGGCTTTGTTTTGAGACTGCAGTTGCAAGAAAAGATCAGGTGAATCGCTCCGTCGAAGCCATCGCCAACGTCACCCCAGCGACCACGCTGCATGATGAACACTTCGACAATGTAAGCCGCGTGAAAATCGCGGGCATTGTCCAGCTTCATGCCGCACGTGTCGTCACATTTACCAATGGCGATGAGTCAATTTATCCCGAACTAATCGCGCCAATCACCAATGAAGGTTGGCAACCCGGTGATCCCGTGAACACATTTATTCGTTTCAAACGGACAAGCTTTGACCCCCAGATGAACAAGTTCGGAACGACAGATGCCGAGATGCAGATAGTTGCCGCTTTGGGCATTAGTGCTGATGCGCCTTATCAGTGGAAAAAGCGAATCATTGAAGATCTGCCCAAGCCGGAAGTCGCGACTTATGCCATTGAAGAGGCGGTATATGATAAAAAAGATTTTTTCCTACGTTGGAACTATGATGTTTTGACGCCGATCAGAGCTGCAGGTTTTAACGTGGGTGAAGACGTGCAACTGGTGGAACTGACAAAATTGGATATCTCTGATCGCATGTTGTGGCTACGGCGCTTGCATTTCAGATTTGGTTACGATGCCTTCAATATGTTCGCGATTGCATTAACCATTTTGTTGCTAATGACGTTCTGTCGCTACCGCGTGCGCGAACAGTGAAAATGTGCTGCCAGATGTTGCTAGAGTTTGCTTTCGACACGCCTGGTACTGAACTTGTTCTTTCAGTGGAAAACAAGCAGAACCATGCGTCTCATAAGGTGATGCAAAGGTTAGGTATACAGCTTCGCGGCATCGAAACTCATTATGACGCGCAACTGACAACCTACGTGTCAAATCGGGACGACTTTTCGGCTCGCGACCAAGGAAAAGGCTTCATAACGTAAGCTGCCATTCAAACAAAGTGCAGCATCGGCTCTTTGCAGACGTTTTCGCGGTGCGACGGTTAGCAACGAGATGTGAGGCATGTGATCCCTTTGTTCCGCGAGCCTGCGGATGCTTTGAGACTTTGGAGTAGAGACTGTTGAAGGGTCTTACGTCTTCACCAGTGTCATGATTGCATCCTAGGACGACCCAAATGCCTAGCCTTTTGGTATGAGAGCAGACAGTTTCCAATTGGTCCTGGAGAAGCTTCCAATCGACATCTGCTCAATCGGAAATCTGTGTGGAACAATATCCAGAAAGTGAACCTTCGGGAAAGTGAATCAATCTAGCGCTGGCTTGCCGAGCTGAGGTCATCATCTCCATAGTTGATGCGCAATTCTCACGAACGTCGGCTGATATCTGGGGTCGGGCGATGGCAATCTTATTTTTCTATCATCGCACAGATTTCCAAGAGTGGCCTTTCCTTGACGCATAAAATGTCACGTCAGAAGATCATAGCAGTCATTGGTGCACGCTGCAGCATCCGTCACTTTGGGCTCTTGCAGCACATTTGCCGTACTGGTCTCGAAAGGCCGGTTCAGGAAACATCGCCGTTGGCTGCAGTGCGGGTGAACTGGAAGGATGCGGGATTGGGTGGATGGCTCCTGCTTCAACCGGCGTCGCGATGCGCCATAGTGCAGTTGTCATGAACTGCTTATGAGAGGAGCCACCCAATGCAAGTTACCACAATCGGCCTGGATCTGGCCAAGAACGTCTTTCAGGTTCATGGGATCACCAGAGAAGGAACTGTTGCTTTTAACCGTTCGTTGCGCCGCGCACAGATGTTTGTCTTTTTTGAGAAGCTAGAGCCGTGCCTGATCGGTATGGAGGCCTGCGGGTCCAGCCATTATTGGGCGCGTGAATTGAGCAAGCTGGGCCATACAGTAAAGCTGATCGCGCCAATTTACGTGAAACCTTATGTGAAGCGGGGAAATCCGATGCAGCTGATGCGGAAGCGATTTGCGAGGCTGTCACTCGCCCAACTATGCGGTTCGTTGAGATCAAATCACCGGAGCAGCAAGCAATCCTGTCACTGCATCGTGCGCGGGATCTGATTGTTCGGCAGAGAACCCAAACGATCAATATGCTGCGTGGTTTATTAGCGGAGTTTGGCATTATCTTTGCTCAAGGTGTTGGCCATGCCATCAGATTTGCAAAAGGTGTGATCGACAAGTCCACGCCTGATGTACCGCAAGCTGCCTATGACGTTGTCACTGATCTGTGCGAACAACTCCTGGCTCTTCATACGCGCGTAAATTGGTATGGCCGCCGCATGTCAGCGGCGGCGAAATCGGAACCGCGCATTGCTTTGCTGGAAACGATCCCTGGTATCGGGCCAATCACCGCCTCTGCTATTGTGGCAACTGTTGGAAGTGGTGCGCAATTCCAAAGCGGCAGAGATCTGTCCGCTTGGCTGGGCCTGACGCCGA
>NZ_JABUFE010000011.1 GCF_013315265.1 Parasulfitobacter algicola
CATCATCGCCAATGCCCCCAACCAATAAGGGAATTGAATCAGCCGTTAGGTCATCAATCAAGCAGGAGTTTTTCAACGAAATAAGCCCTTTTACAAGTCAAATCCAGCGATATCTTGTCCCAGCCTTCCGAATCCGTTCATCTAATGCCATTGAATGCGCGTCGCAGTATCTCTGCAAAGCGCTGACATGATTTTCCATGAAGTTGTGGAAGTTGTCACTCGACACATCTGAGATTGCCGCACGGGTGACAAACAGACCCAACAGCTGCGCGTCGATTTCGCGCATTTTTTTGGCGCGGTTGGCATCCCACACATCGTTAGGCAGACCCCGCAACAGTTCGCCCGTAGGTCATTTCACGTGCTTAAACTGCCGCCATAGCTCATGTAGGGGCCAGCGTGACCGGTTTATCGCGACCCGTAAGACGATACTTAGGGTGTTCAGAACGCGCTATCGCACGGTATGGGTTGAGCCAGAACCGTTAAAAATTTAGGTCAGATGAGGCTAGGATTGGCCGTGGTCCTTAGCTCTCGATAGGCGACCGGTTAGAGGTCGACAGATAATCTTCAATCAATGCCCCCAACGCCGCTCCTTTTTTTGTGTCTGTTCGACTTGGAGGCTGCGAGAGGGCTTTAGCTAGAGCTTTGCCAATATTAATATAACATATTGTTGTTAAATAATAAAAAATCACTAAGCGCCATTTGATCCGGTCCAATTTGATCCGACTGTGTCTTTTCTTATTGTTATTTCACGAAGGTGAATGAAGTTTTTCGCGATGCGTTCGTTAAGGTGCAGATGTATCCCTACGGCGCGCACAGCGTTCGCAAGACGCTGGGGCATGAATTAAGCGACCGCAATTTGCCGTTGGCTACGTAAAAGGCTTGGTCGCAAAATATGGGGCACGAAAATTTCACAACAACCGCGTCAAGTTACTTGCCTGTTTCACATCAGCAGCAGGGCGAATTGATCAAAGGTCTAAGCTCGGACGGGTAGTGATAACCGGCATGCATGCGATGAAGATGGCCGCTCTCAGGGCTGCCTTATGACACTGAACCGAAGCGTTGCAGCTCACCGTTTGTAGCCCAAAATTCTAGTTGGTGTAGTCTTGTGAACATCCGCTTTTTAGTTTCGACCTTATCTACCTGTAATTGTGATTGAAAACGATTTCTGTGCACCATTTGGTGGTATTGGAAAAGGCGCAGCTTTTCGAATAACATCAATAGCAGCTCTGTCTAATTCACCAAAGCCAGAACTTCGGGTCAATGACACCCTGGCCAGTCCACCATTAGATGAGATAGAAAAAGAAATAACCGCCGACCCTGATGATCTGACGCGTGGTTTTGGAACACGGGAAATTTGGCTCATGACCCGGCCTGGATAATTGCTGATTTCTGCATTCCCACTGCGCCTGCTGGTTCCAGCGGCAGTACCTTGCACCTTTGCCCGAGATTGCCTGGCCCCTGTGCTTGAGCCTTGCGTATTATTCTGCTTGGCGTTGCCCGGTGCGGGTGGCGTTGGCTGAACCGTCGTTTGCGTATTTCTTGTCGCAATGTTTTCTGGGCGGTTTTTCGGGCGCATTGATGCCACGGGGCTGGTATTCGGCAACGTATCAGCGGGCAGAATTTCAGTGGTATTGAGTAATGGTGTTTCTGAAGGGGTCGGCTTTAGGACCTCAATCGTATTTGTCTTGATATCGGGCAAAGACGTTGGGGGTATAATTTCAGCCACTTCGTCAGGTTGAACCCTTTCAGTTATTTGATTAGCAACATGTGACGTTAGCGTTCCCGCAGCCATATCTGCAAAACTTGTGCCTATTCTTGCCTCAAGCGCCCCTTGGGTGCTTTCAACTTGAACCATAGTTTCGGGGGCCATTCCGATACCAAAGCCAAGATGCAAAACAAAGGCACTGGCCAAAGCTGCAATCTGCATCTTGCGCGAACTGGCGATCATTTTAGTCCCCGCTCGGTCACGATCATGATCTGACCTGCACCACCTGCCCGCAAATCACGCGCGATTTGAACTAATGTTTGGGCTGGCAACTCACGATCGGGAACAAGCCGTACGACTTTCTGTTCTTCAGCGGTCAATTCAGACAAAAACAACCCTGCGCTAGTCTGATCCGCACCGCGATATTGCATCCGCCCATTTGGATAAATGATCAAAGCATCCAAGGGCGCGCGCCCTTGGATATCACTGGTTTGAACAAGATTAAGTGATTTTTCCACAGACTGAGACAAGCTTCCGGCAACCATAAAAAAGATCAACATTAGAAAAACAATATTGATCAAGGCGATCGTAGGTTCGCGATGTGGTTTCTGCCGCTTTTGTCTGCGCATCCGTCAGGACCCCAAGACTGTCACGGATAGATCTGGAAGACTGCCTAACACCACCAAAAGGTCGGTCAGACGTTGAGCGTTGATGTCATTTTGCAAACTGACCAAAACTTCAGTGCCAGGTTTTGCCTGCGCGCGCAGTAATGCAGCCACGTTATCCAATGTCGTTATGTCCCCATTCAAGCGCACAGTATCGCTGGCTAGCTGAAGAAAAGCACGAGATACATCTGTGGGTGTCGCGGCGTTGCCTTGTGCCGCGACCAATTCGACTTCGGCAAACTTTGAAAAAGTCGAACTGAGCATAAAGAAAAGCAATAGCAGGAAAATCACATCAATCAGGGATGTCATAGACAATCTGCGGCGGCGTTTGCGCAGCCTAGCCATGGGCAGGCACCATAGTCGCAGTATCGACATTTACATCGCCACCCGGCGACAGAATGGTCATGATTGCCTTATCTGCGAATACGCGTTCAGCTTCCATTCTGCCTTCGAACCAGCTAAGCACAAGTGCAGTTGGCATTGCCACCACTAACCCGACTGCTGTGGTTAAAAGTGCGACCCAGATACCGCCAGCCAGAATTGATGGATCGACCTGTGAGCCAGCGATCTGCAAGGCCTGAAATGCCTCTATCATGCCCAGAACAGTGCCAAACAATCCCAAAAGCGGGGCCAATTGTGCGACGCTGTCCAAAAACCGCAAACCTTGTTCTAGCCTGCCAAACCGCAACTCGGCTTCGGCTTGAAGACGTGCAGCCGTGTGGTCAGACAGGGCCATATCAATGATTGGTGCCAAGTAACTTTTCGAGTTGCTCAGTGACGTTCGCGCGGCACTATGATCATTACAATCCCATGCGCGGATCGCCTGTGACAAAGCCGTGTGACGCCCCACGCCTGCTGCAGAAAACTGCCAAAGTTTATAGAGCATAACTGACAAGGTCAGAACGGATACCATCATCAAAAGGATGACAACAGGGCCGCCAATATCAGCGATCTGACGTATTGGGCCAAACCAATCCAAGAAGCCGTTCATCAACCCAAAACCTCAATATCTATGCGCGATGATGGCAGAAACCCATTATCACACAGGGTTTCATCCAATCCGTCACCAACGCATGTACTGGCCCCATTGAACAGAACGCGCCCCAGATTTTCACAAGTCATTTGCGGTACTGCGAATTGGCGAACGCGCGGTCTTTGCGATGGCAAACTTCCGAAGTCGAACAGAGTAAGTCGGTTGACTTGCCCATTTTTATCGAACAGCACGGCTTCATATACAACTTTCATGACAGTTATCGCGCTGCTGTTCGTCACCATAAAGATTAATTGACAGCTGCCTTCGTGTGTTTTCGCTGCATTCAATTCAACCGTTATTTGATCAGTTTTTTGATTTGTTTCTGCGGCCAACTGCGGGGCCGGTAAACAAAAGGCAATGATGATTAAAGCATACTTCATACGGAGTCCTAAGTATTTTTGAATGTGTGAGTATCTGATTGAAGAAAGCGAATGCGGTTGCCAAAAGGATCAGTCACAGTGATCTGCACTCCCCATGGCAGTTCTTCCAGATCAGGATTCATATTCGGGTGGTTGCGGCTGCGTAAATCGTTCAAAATGGCTTGTACATCTGATACATTTACCATGATCGTAGAGCCTGGCGTGCAATCGCCATGATGTTCACTAAGATGCAGATTTAAAGGCCCACGCGACAAAAACGCATAAACTGGCGCGCCATCATAAAAGCGATGATCACCGTCCCACCTAAAACCTAGGTAATCGATATAAAAAGCCCGTGCTTTGGCTTCATCAAAGCTGCGAAATACGGGGGTGGCTGGACTAATCTGCATAAGTCACACGATATGTTGTATGGTGGAAAAGCCTTCGAATTTCGGTGTGCCTTCGTGCAGTTTTGCTGTGCTGCCTGCATCCTTATGTGCCGCGCGAAAGGCATCGCTGCGGGTCCAGTTGTGAAACGCGTCTTCGGATGACCAGACTGTATGTGAGGCGTAAAGAAGTTTACCGTCTTCCTCGGGGCCTTTGAGCATGTGAAATTCCACAAACCCTTTCATATCTTTTAAATGACTGTCGCGGCCCAGCCAGAGGGCTTCAAATGCATCGGCATTTTCGGTCGTAACGGTAAAGCGGTTCATAGCAATATACATTTTCATCTTCCGAGTCAGTTGTTGAAAGCATCACATGGATCAGCACGTATCGCAGGATCTGTCATGATGGTTATATCGAATGGCGGAATGCTATCGGGCTGCGGCCGTTCGATAAATCCGATGGACAGGGTTTTGATATTAGGTTCCGATAGTATGATCATGGCTGGTACACCCCAATCTGTGCGCGCATGTCCATTGCCAGCAATCAGCACGATCGGAGCGCCATATTCATCCAAAGTCGCAAGCATGACAGCAGCAAAACTGGCATCACGATACCGTTGTGCTTCGACCATTCCGGCCATCATATCCATAGGCATCGCATTACAATGGGCGCGAAATTGCATATCTTTACGAAGCGCCATTTGTTCGTCAGGCAAAGATTGATCAAGATCAAATCTTGTACCTTCTGGTCCGAAAACGCCAAACGCTGTTTCAGAAAATGCACGCCGCACCTTATCACGAGGCTGTGCCGCCCCAACGACAGGGGTCTCCCCAAGAGCCTCAAAAACAGGTTGGTAAAGCGCGAAATCTGGCCAACCCGCCTCTGCCCAACCAATTCGATGCCCAAGCACGGCAAGATTATCACGCGGATCTGCATTGATCTGTGCGGCCTGAGCAGACGAAAGCATCTCAAACACAACTGCCTTTGGATTGATCCGTTCAATCAGTTCTGCTTGCCCTTTATGATGAAAACCATTGTCATGGATTTCGCCCAGAATGATGATATCAGCCTGCATCAATGCGTCATCACGCACGCGGTCGGCAGTATCTGCCATCCCAGTCAACGGCATACATAGAATTATCAGAAACAGACGTATCATAAGCTATCTTGTGACACAGTGGCCAATCCTGCGCTGTGAGGAAGAAGATACGTGAAACCTGAAGGTGGTGGGGTATTCACTTTGACTGAGCATTCATAAGCTTTGGATAAGATCGCGTCAGTCATTACCTGCATTGGGCTGTCATGGGCCAGAACTGATCCATGCGCCAGTACTGCAACGCTATCGGCATAGAGGGCGGTCAGGTTCAGATCATGCATTACAGTGATTACACCACCACCTGCGTGGGCAAAGTTGCGTGCAATATCCATGATCTGCAATTGGTGTCCGATATCAAGACTGGCCACTGGTTCATCCAAGAGCAACCAACGCGGCGTACCATCCAAAACCGGATCCCAGACCTGCGCCAACACGCGGGCCAGTTGAACACGCTGTTGTTCACCGCCTGATAGTTCTTGAAAAAAGCGGTTGGCATAGTGGGGCAAACCGACAAGGTTCAGGGCCTGCATTGCGACGCTGTCAGTTTCGCCAGAGGTGCCGCTTTGCAGACCAATTCGGACCACTTCAATCACCGTAAAGGGGAACGCCAATGTGCTGGCTTGTGGCAATACCGCGCGTTCGGCCGCTAATTCCCATGACTTTAATTGACGGGTGTCACAGCCGTTTAACAAGACCTGACCGCTATAATCCACATCACCGCTCAAAGCCCGTAGAAGTGTCGTTTTGCCTGAACCATTTGGTCCAACAATCGCTGTTACTGTACCCGGCTGTGCGTTAAAATTAACATTTGACAGGATTGTGCGGTGTCCCAGTTGAACTGTGATATCATTTGCGATCAACATTTTACAGATCCACCATGCCACGGCGGCGAAGCAATATCCAAAGAAACACCGGCGCACCTAAGACAGCGGTGACAATCCCAATGGGCAGTTCTGCGGGAGCGATGATCACACGACTGATCACATCGGCCAGCAGCAATAGGCTTGCCCCTAAAAGTGCTGCATTGATCAACAGTGTGCGATGGTCCGGCCCAGTCCAAAGGCGTAAAAGATGTGGTACGACAATGCCTATGAACCCGATGCCACCAGACACAGCCACGGCTGCGCCTGTTGCTGCCGCGACAACCAGAATAGAAAGGTTTTTCATGCGTTGAACGGGTATGCCGATATGATGCGCCGTCACTTCGCCCAGTGCCAAGCCATTCAGGCCCCGCCCCAGGGTAAAGGCCCCCAGAATGGATAGCAGAATGATAGGGGCCGCAACGGCAACCTTACCCCACGTGGCCCCGGCCAGCGATCCTAGTCCCCAAAAGGTCAGATCGCGTAATTGCCGATCATCCGCAATATAGACAAGAATGCCAGACAGCGCGCCCGCAAGTGCCCCAAGCGCGATACCCGCTAATAGCATAGTTGCAACCGATGTGCGTCCGCCGCGTGTGGCAACGCGGTACAATACGATTGTCGACAACCAGCCACCGAAGAATGCCGCAACAGGGATCAGCGCATTACCAGCCAGCGCCACTATCCCAATCGGCAGGGTTGACCCAAGAACAATTGCACTGATGGCCCCCAGACCGGCCCCTGCGCTGACACCGACCAATCCGGGATCAGCCAGCGGGTTACGAAAAAGCCCCTGCATAACAGCGCCTGCAACAGCCAAAGCAGCCCCAACACTGATGCCAAGAAGCAGACGCGGTGCGCGGATATCCCACAGCACAACTTTTTCCATCTGCGACAGGGATTGCCCCGAAAGGATCTTGGCAAATGCACCCCAAAGCGATGTCCCTGATGCGCCAACAGCCAAACTGGTTACGCTGACACTAACCAGCAGTAACACCAACCACAGGTGAGCTGCGCGGGCAGTCTGAAAGCGATCCTTGGTCAGTGGAACATCACTGAGCGATACCATATTATCAGCCTCCGTAGATGGCTAAATTTAAGTCTAAAATGGCTTCGGATGTGCGGGGACCAAATCCTAATAGATAAAGCCCATTCATCCTTATGATGGCGCGGTTTTCTGCAGCAGGGGTCGGGATAATGGCAGGCATCGCGAACAGCTCGCTATCCGGTACGTTGTGATCACCAGTACGGTCCATCATCAAGATGACATCAGGTGCAGCAGCGCTAATCGCTTCATCCGTCATCGGTTTATAGCCCTCAAACGCAGTCACCGCATTCACTGCACCCGCCATGCGGATAATCCCATCTGCGGCTGTACCTGTGCCCGACGCCAGAATACGCCCGCCTTGAGTGCTTAGAATGAAAAGCACCTTTTTGGGCATACCATCGTAATCGTTGGCACGCGCTTCGGCCTGCGCAAAATCAGTGGCAACCTGATCTGCCAGCGCCTGTGCTTTATCTTCTACGTCTAACGCCGCGCCCACAGCATGAATTTTCGCGACGATACCCTCAAGGTTATAGGCATCGGGAATTTCGATAAATGGGATGGAAGCGGCCTGAAGCAACTCGATCGTTTCAGGCGGGCCGGCACCTTCTTCGGCAATGATCATTGCAGGCCCGACTGACAAGACGCCTTCGGCAGAAAGCGCACGCATATACCCAACATCTGGCAATCGCGTAGCATCGGGTGGAAAAACAGACGTGGTGTCGCGCGCAACAAGACGATGTTGTTGATCCAAAGCGTAAATAATCTCGGTCACTGATCCGCCGATGGACAGTACATCGGCATTGGAATCCACTTGTTGTGCGGCACTTGACGACACCCAAAGCGCTGTTCCTGCACCCCAAAAAACAATCAGAAACGTTATTATCATAAGAATGGAAGACCGCTTATCAGAACACATCATGATACAGCTTCCATGTGCAAGCTATCCAAGTCGTTGACAATTTCACGCCATTCAGCCCGGCTATCGCGGCCTTCCTTACCAACACCGAACACCTGGAAAATCAAAGCCCCGTGTTTGTCAAAAGCTTCAACAGAAATGGCAGGACCGCGTTGCGTAGGCTTGTCTACCGCCCAAACTTCGGCGATGTGATCAAGGCGTAAATGTAAATTGAAGCCGGGATCCATAACGTTTTGCCATGGCCCCATAGGGCGCAAAGTCTTAATCCAACCGGAATGGATTTGAATGCAGCCCTTGTTCCCAACAAAAACCATAACGCCAGTTCCCGTCTGCTGCAGCTTTTGCAGCATTTGGTCAATCGCATCAGGGCGAAGCGCACGCACGAAGGGGGCCCCAGCAATCCGGTAAGCGCCAAGCCGGTTCATCTTGAGTTTTGAGGTTAACCGCATGAACTGATGTGTGTCAGTCATGCGCACCCATTCCTTTCGTAATACATCCACCTTTGAGGGATCGGCCTTAGGCGTCTCAGGTGGAATCCGCGAACTTACAACCTGTGTCTGATCTTGGCTTTCCATGGCAAGTGATGATTTAATATCTTGCCATACATCCAGATTTGAGCTGTCGCGCAGAAATATCTTGTGCACTGCGTCGCCCGCTGCATCATAGATTTGCAGGCTGCGGCGCATGCCATTTTCTGTTTCCTTTTCCACTGCAAAACCATGCTGCCAATGATTTGGAAATATGCGCAAATCTATGTCTTCGGTCAGGATCATGGCCGCGTGCTGGCCTGGATGATAATTGTCGTAGGTGCCCGTTTTTTCATGTACGCAAGACAAATTTCGGGTCAAAGCCATGACTTCACCCAATTTTGTGGCCACAGGCATAATGACATCAGGGTGTGCATTAATCCGGGTGACGCCTTTGCCACAATGTGCAGCAATTAATTCTGCTTCTGATATACCGATCTGACCTGCAAAGTCACGGTCGCGCATTTTAGGCGCATCTGCGCGTCGTTCACGAATCTCATTCGGGGTTAGGTCAGCCACATCAAAACCTCATCATTGTCTGATTAAATTGATTGGCTGGCCCTTCTTGCGGGCTTGGCTATCAGCAGGATTTCATCCCCCGCATAACATTGTTGACACTTTTAGTAAGATTAAATTATGAATGCAAGCGGTACGAACATGTGCCGCAAAACAAATTACGACACGCAAGCCCTTCGCAAGCCTTCGTCGATAGATACGAGCTGGTCAGGGGAATAATGTCTTCAATAAATACCCGCGTATATTTGCGCATAACGACATCTGTCACGGCAGCACTTTGCCTTACAATAGTAAACGTCAAAGCAGAAACCGAAGTTGATCTGGGCACGTTAGTGCTTGGTGAAAGCAAGCGCGAGGTTCAAACAGATCGCGCCGCAGCGGTCACTGAAATTGATCAGCAAGAGATTGACGATCGTCAGCCAGGCACTGTTGCCGAAATTGTTGACAGTGCGCCCGGTGTAAACCTTGTTAATGGGTCAACCCCCCAAGGTTCGGGGATAAACATTCGTGGGTTTGGCGCGAACTCGACTTTTGGGACGGATCAGAAAGTCGCTATTATTGTCGACGGGGCAAATGTTGGCGCTGAAGAAATTTACCGCATTGGAACGCAGCTTTTCACTGACCCGTCCCTTTATCGATCGGTTGAGGTCATTCGTGGTACAGTGGGCAGTTTTGAATTTGGATCAGGTATTGTTGGCGGCGCGGTTATACTGGAAACGAAAGACGCCGCAGATTTCACTGGGGGTGAACCCGGATTTGCCGCTCGTCAAACCCTGCAATTTTCAAGCAATGGCGATGGTATCACCAGTTCGTCTATTCTGGCGTGGCAGCCAGATGAAAATGTTGAATTGCTATTTAACTATACTTGGCGTGAACAGGGTAACCAGACCGATGGCGACGGCAATGAAATAGGATCAAGCGAATTTAGCCTGCCATCGATTTTGTTAAAGGGCCGATATGCCTTTGGAAATGATATGGATCAGTCCCTGACCTTGTCCTATACAGATAGTCGAACCGACGAAAGCGATGTTCCCTATGATACGTTTTTCGTCACGGGCGGTGTGTTTGGCAATGTGGATCGCACAGTGGATTCACGCACAGCATCACTGACGTATAATTACAATCCGGCAGTTAATGATATGATCGATCTAGATGTGATCCTATCTTATGCAGATCAGGAAATTGAACAGGAATATGTTCCGGGCAGTTCAACCTGTGATCTGCCATCGAACCCTTGCATGTTTCCAGGTGGTTTTCCGACAGGCGGCTTTGCCACTGTGAATGCAGATCATCGATATGAAACAACAAAATTGGCGTTGAAAAATACAAGTTTGTTTGAAACCGGCGCAATATCGCATGAATTGCGCATGGGGCTGGAGTTTATCAATAAAGATCGCCGTGATGCGGGCTCAGCCGCACCTGGTGGAACAGATGATCGCATTGCCATATTTGCCGTGAATGACATGCAGATCGGGCGGGCTTGGACGGTCACGCCTGCGTTGCGTTATGAAAGATCGCAGATCGAGGGACAGACGACAAACGGCGCAGCAAGCGAAGATGTTGATTTCGATAATGACGCGTTAATGGGTGGCTTGTCTGTAAGGTATGCATTTGAAAACAACATCGCTATCTTTGCCAGCGCGGCATATACCGAAAGTCTGCCCATCATTGATGATTTGAACACAGCAAGGTTCAGAACCCAGTCTGAAAAATCCCGCACCTATGAAATTGGGGCGTCTTATGATGCTGTGGGCCTGTTTCGCGACAATGATAATTTTGCTATTAAAGCCAATATCTATAACACTGAATTATGGGATGTGACATCGTTTACGGCACCAGGCTCTATGACAGAGCCACTTGATCGGATCGAAACAGAAGGTCTTGAGATCGAAGCAAACTATGCCATAGAAACGGGGTTTTATGCAGATTTCAACGCGAACATCACAGATGGCCGGGGGTATGAGGCCGACGGATCATCGTCATTCTGGCGCGGCTTACCTGCAGATGGCGTGCAGTTTACATTAGGTAGGCGGTTCGATGACGAACTTGATCTAAGTTGGGAAGTTATCGCGGATCGTACTTTTGAGGATACGGCCCCCGACGTGCCTGGATTTGCCGTCAGCAATTGGCGTGCAACATATCGGCCGCAAAACGGCGCATTACAAGGAACCGAAATCCGACTGGGTATAGAAAATGTCTTTGATCACGATTATTCGCGACGCTTGTCAACACGTCCCGCGCCAGGCCGTAACATCAAATTGACATTAGCCAAGACCTTTTAAAGCAATCAACGAAATCAACCTTACTGGGGTCCGTTCCAGTAGGGGGGCAGGATCGTGTCATAAGCGGCCCTTCGAGCGGCGCGCAGAAGCATCTGCCGCTTTGGGCCTAACATTTTGAAGGCGAAACCATCCTGAAAACGGCGTTTCAGGCTCCATTGGCCTATGACCGTTTCGAACCCAAAGCTAGTTTTTGAGATTCCAATATGGTTCCAACTCACGTGCTACGTACCTGACGCCAACGCGAGGTTCGCGTTTCCCACACCTGGATCACCGCATATTCCAGCACCAGCATGACGGCCACGAAAGTGAACGCATAGGCCAGTACATATCCGGTTTCAAACAGCTGAAAGTAAAGGTGTATCTGAAAGCCAACGCCGTCGGACCGGCCCAGAAACTCGACGACTAGCACAATTTTCCAAATAATCGCCAAACCATTACGCATGCTGGCCGCAATAAAGGGGGTCAGTTGCGGCAACAGGATGTGCCGCACCCATATGACACGTGACAGCCTGAAACTGCGGGCCATGTCGTTGACTTTGGGGTCAAGCGTGCGCACGCCTTCGCGGATCGTGACGGCGACCATTGCGGTCTTGTTGACAGCCACCGCGATGATCGCTGCGGTTTCATTCAGACCAATCCAAAGATAGCACAGCACAATCACCACCAATGCAGGAATGTTCTGAAACACCACCACCCACGGCCCAAACCATCTGTTGGCCCACGGGCTTAACCCCAGACCGATCCCGATCAACATGCCTGCGCCCATCGCGATGGAAAAGGCCAGCAACACGCGGATCAAGGTGGCAAGCGTGTGATGCCATAACTCTCCGCTTTGCGCTTCGTTCATCATAATGGCCCAGACCGCCGCCGGGCCCGGCATGATCGTGGCATCCGCTGTCATGATCGCAGCCCCTTGCCAAAGCATCACAAGCAAGACGACTGAACAGGCCAGAACAGGCCATGACATCTGATCCGAAGGTGCACTTTTCATATTGGCATCGTGCCATATCACAGCTGCGCCCTGCAGTGCGACTATCGTCCCATAGAGCACACCCGGCTTGCTGCCTATCGTCACCCTATGGGAGGACTGCGCCACATCATTTGCTGGTTGACCCTTGTGCTGATGCATCTGGGAACAGCAAGCTTTGCAGAGCCTTCAGATCGCGCCATCATCGCCGCGATGATTGCCCCCCCGATGGAACTGGGCGCAGCGCTGAATGACAAGGGCGTCTATCAGTTGCTGAATTCCGGCGGGGCCGAGGCGGGATATGTCTTTGAAACCGAACCTATGGCGCCCCTGCCCGGCTTTTCGGGGGCCGCTATCAATGTTCTGGTTGTGCTGGATCTGAACGGTCAGTTTCTGGATGCCAAACTGATTGATCACAATGAACCGATTTTCGTCTCAGGTCTGGGCGAAGCGCCCTTTCACAAATTTTTCGAACAATATCGCGGTCATTCGATATCGGATTCTTTGGTCGTGGGCAGCCCCTATGGATCAGGGTCCGACAGCAGCGCGCTGGTTTATCTGGATGGTGTGACCAAAGCCACGGCCAGCGTGCGCATCGCCCATGAAAGCATTCTGGCCGCAACGCTGCAGGTGGCGCGCGAAAAGATGGGCGGCATCGCGGCCAGCGCACCGGCTTTTCCGAATGTGGAGTATACCGAAAATCTGAACTGGGATGACTTAATCAATCAAGGGCTAGTGACCCGCAAGACAGTGACCAACCAACAGATAGACGCCGAATTCAAAGGGACGATCTGGTCCGACGACGACCCCGAAGCCACAGCCAACCCAGATGCGCCCTATCTGGATTTATGGCTGATCGACATCGGCCCACCGTCCATCGCGCGCGCGGTGCTAAGTGACGACAGCTTTGATGATCTGCAACGATTCTTGCAAATATCCGGCGATGACGAACCTATTCTGGTAATCGAAACGGCCCGGCACGGTCTGGTGTCCGAAGACTTTGTGCGCAACACTGCACCCGACTGGATCAGCGCTGAACAAGGCGGGTTTCCCATTGCTTTGCGTGACAGCGATCTGTTTGTGGAACTGTCCGATGACCTGCCTGTTGCGCTGCAGGATGGCGCGGTATTGATCCTGCGGACTGATCGACGTCTGGGCTTTGATCCCACAACAGAATGGACACTAAAGGTGCAAGCCGTGCGTGAACACGGCATGTTTCACCCCGAAATCGGGTCTGTCACTCTAAATGTGCCCCATGTCACCGACGCACGCTTTTTCATCCGGCCCGAGGTTGTCAAACCCGCAGCGCCCTGGGTCGGGGCCATCCGCGGTCGCGCCAATGATCTTATTCTTCTGACGCTGTTTTCGATTGCAGTTTTACTGTTGTTGGGCCTGCGTCTGAATCGGTTGGCCGGGCAGCGCTATTTCACGCAGATCAGATTGGGCATTCTGGGCTTTGTCACCGTCTTTATCGGCTGGTGGGGCCAGGGGCAGCTGTCGATTGTCACCCCCCTTGCCAGCCTGCGCGCAGCCCTTGACGGCGGCAGCTTTGCCTTTTTGCTGTATGATCCATTTTCGCTGGTCATCTGGGCTGTGACAATCATCGGCTTTATCCTATGGGGGCGTGCTTTGTTTTGCGGATGGCTGTGCCCCTTTGGCGCACTGCAAGAATTCACCAGCCAGATCGGACGCTGGATGCACCTGCCACAAATTGAGCCATCAGAAACCTGGGACAAACGTCTAAAATGGCTGAAATATATCATTTTGGCCGGCCTTGTCGCAATTGTCTTGGTCGCACCCGACCACATGGACAAAGCAGCCGAGGTCGAACCATTTAAAACCGCCATCACCACCTTTTTCATCCGCGAATGGTACTATGTCGCCTATGCCATTTTCTGGCTGGTGCTATCGATGGTGCTGTTCAAGGGCTTTTGCCGCTATGTCTGCCCCTTGGGTGCGCTGATGGCGATCGGCGGGCTGTTGCGCGGTCGCAACTGGATAGAACGGCGCGCAGAATGCGGATCGCCTTGCCAATTATGCAAGGTCAAATGCGACTATGGCGCCATCGCCAAATCTGGAAAAATTCAATATTCTGAATGCTTTGGGTGTCTTGAATGCGTGACGATCCATGATGATCCTAAAAAATGCGTGCCACTGATTATCTCGGACCGGCGTGAAACACGGGGGGTTGCCGCCAAATGATCTGTCGTCGCCGGTTTTTGACAATTGCAGCGTCTATGGCCGCAGCCCCTGCGCTAGGGGCGACACATCATTGGAACGGCTATGCACTGGGCGCGCAGGTGCATGTGGCGCTGAACGGCCTACGTCGTGACGTGGATCTTTTGATGGCAAATATTCAAGCGCAGTTGATCCGGATCGAACATCAATTCAGCCTTTATAATCCAACCTCACAGCTGGTCAGACTGAACGATCAAAACCATCTTGAAGGTCTATCGCCTGACTGGATCACGTTATTGGATCAGGTGGATCGGCTTTATATGGACACCGGCGGACTGTTCGATCCGTCCATCCAGACCCTTTGGCATCACCGGACTGCAGGGCGTGATAGCACCGCAGGATTTGGGTGGAACAAGGTGCAGCGGTCGCCGAATGCCTTACAATTGGTCCGTGGTCAGCGCATCAGCCTGAACGGGATCGCGCAGGGCTATGCGACAGACATGATCTGCGATTATCTGCGCACACATGGGGCCACCGACACATTGGTGAACATCGGGGAACACGCCGCCATTGGCGGGCCGTTCCAGCTTGGCCTGGAAGACCCGGATCATGGGCTTATGGGGCATATTACACTGAATAATCAGGCTGTTGCGACATCCAGCCCCAATGCAAGTTCCGTTGCAGGGCAGCCGCATATTATGCATCCAAATGCGCAAGCGCAATGGTCCACCGTATCCGTAACTGCAACAAATGCGACGTTGGCGGATGGCTTATCAACCGCCTTGACACTGGCCCACCATGACGACATTCGCCAAATCGTAAAACGCTTTCCAGAGGTCACGCGCATTGTTCTAGTGGAACCGTCCGGCGATCTGATCACGCTTTGAGTTGGCAAATATTCAGTTAGCCGTTCAAACGCTAATCAACTTGATTTTCAGCAGATATCCTGGAGCTAAAATATAAAAGAACAAGACCGAGAACTGCGGGGATCGCTTGTATATAAACGGCGCGTATTGTGACGGTCGCGCCACAAAAAATCCCTGCGACCACAACAAACAGCAAGAAACATACTGCTATGTTACGTTGCCATTTCCGATCTTTGATCAAAAGCGCCCAAAACAACCCCGCAGATAGAAAAGCATTATAGACCCCCTGATTTGCCGCCATCGTAACGGTCTGCGGAAAAAGGTCGTCAGGAAATGATGTAAATACTTTTGGCCCCCGCGTTTCCCAGGCGAATATTTCGAACCAGGCGATATAGGCGTGCACAACCGCGACAAGGCCAATGACAATCAATGCTGCAATGCGCATGGTAAACCTTCTCTGTGGCCAAGTTCGGTCTATGGATAGTACTATCTGTTTGTCGAAAGAAGCAAATAATCTGAACACACCTTTGCTGTGCGAACATGTTCAGACCGTTTTCAATCGCTAGCCGCCAATAGTCGTGCGGCCCGTTCTTCGATTGCGTCAATGCGCAGTTCTGGCGGGCACAGTGCTTCGCATTCGACCACAAAAGCGGCTGTGGCAGCTGCGAATGCTCCGGCAACCTCTAGCGGTTTGTGTTGGTTTTGCGCATGCCAAAGCGCCACCGAAAACGCGTCGCCGGCCCCATTGCTGTCTTTCATGACGGACTTGCATGCCGGAATACGGATGTGTTGCTTTTCAGTAAAAACCTCAGCACCCGCACTTGCCTTGGTCAAGACAACCTGCCGCGCGCGCGCGGAAAGCAGCCTTTCGATAACAGGTTCTGGATCAGGCAAAGACACGTTCGACAGTTGGATGATGTCCGCGCACGCGATGAAATCATCATACCATGGGTTCATCCCATCATAGTCATGCAGATCAAGCAATATGTCATTCGGATAGCCGTCAAGAAGATGAAGTGCTTTCTTTGAAGACGCCGACAGGCTTAGAAAAATCGCGGGCGCTTGATCAATTGCGGCGGCCAACCGACTTTCGTCAAGTACCGGATCCGTTGCGCCGTTTTCAAGAAAAATCGAATATCGACCGCCCATGCTGTCCATGATGTTCAGATGTTGCGGAGTTGGTTCATCGGTCTCGTCGATTATCATCGTGATACCATGCGCCTGGCATTCAGCTTTCACTTTCGCACAAACACATCCCTGCCAAGCGCACAGTGCAGCGTTGTCCGGTATCGCAAAGCGGAAAGGGCCATGGCCTTGCCCATACCCGTTGACCCGGCAGCTGCGGTTTCGTGTGCGTTAAAAATGGTAGCAGATACCCCTTGGGGCAGATGATCCACATGGACCATGCGGTTCCAGCTTGCCGCCCCTAGAACAAGTACAGGATTAGCTGTCACTTTTGCTACCTTGGACTGTCATTTTGCCATTACACAATGAAAATAGCGCACCCGGTATGGATGCGCCATTCCGTTTAAAAAATGCCTTTTAGTTGGCGTCAGCCAGTTGTTTGGGCAGTTTGAATGTCCAAAGCAGACCGCCCTGGTTCAGATAGTTGACCTTGCTGGCCACCTCGCCGCCCCACAGCGGAACTGCGCCGCCCCAACCCGAGATGACGCTGACGAACTGTTCGCCGTCCTGTTCCCAGGTGACAGGCTGACCGACGATGCCGGACCCTGTCTGAAAGCTCCACAGCTCTTCGCCGGTTTCGTCATCGAAGGCGATAAAGCGGCCTTCGGGCGTGCCGGTGAACACCAGACCACCCGCTGTTGTCATAACGCCAGCCCAAAGGGGTGCTTCATTCTTGTATTCCCACTTGATTTCGCCAGTGTCGGGATCAATCGCCTTTAGACTTCCGATATGGTCTTCGTAGTTGGGCTTGATCGTAAAGCCAGACCCAAGATAGGCCGCACCTTGTTTATAGGTGATTGGTTCGTTCCAGATATCCATGCCCCATTCATTGGATGGCACATAGAAATTGCCAGTACGCTGCGAAAATGCCATGGGCATCCAGTTCTTGCCACCCAGGAAACCAGGTGAAGAAAAGACGACCTGACCCTTGTTTCCATCGGCAGATTCAGCCGGATCACCGGGGCGGTTTTCTTCGACAAAGATCGGGCGGCCATTTTCATCAATGCCACTGGCCCACGTGATGTCTTTCACAAAAGGCACAGCGCTGACAAAGGCCCCATCTTCACGGTTCAGCACATAGAAATAGCCGTTCCGGTCTGCAGTGGCATAGCGCATATTGCCATCGCGGTCGGTATAGGACACCACTTCGTTGGTGCCGTCATAATCCCAACCTTCACGCGGGGTGGTTTGGAAATGCCACTTGATTTCACCCGTGGCCGGATCGATGCCCAAACGGCTGGCGGCATAAAGATTATCGCCTGAATTATCATCGAGCGGTTCACCTGCATTGCGCAAATGGCTGTTCCAAGGCGCTGGATTGCCAGTACCAAAGACCAGCGTATCAGTGTCTGCATCATAGGATCCGCCAAGCCACGTGGCCCCACCACCTGTTTTCCACATATCACCGGGCCATGTCGCGTTCAGTGTGCCAGTCATGGTGCTTTCTTCGCCATTCAGCGTGCCCATATGTCCTTCGATTACGGGGCGGGTCCAAACCAGATCACCGGTTTCTGCATTTCGTGCCTGCACTTCGCCAACAATCCCGAATTCACCGCCGGAATTGCCCGTGATGACCAGACCATTCACGATCAGCGGCGCGGCGGTATAACTGTAACCGGCCTTGTAATCGGCGATTTTCTTGCGCCACACGACATCACCAGTGTCTTTGTTCAGCGCAACGATGCGCGCGTCCAAAGTACCGAAATAAACGTTATTGCCATAAATCGCGGCACCGCGGTTCACCACATCACAGCACGGCAAGATACCTTCGGGCAAACGCGCGTCATATTGCCAGATCTCTTTTCCGGTTTCGATATCAATCGCATAGATACGGGAATATGATCCGGTGATATACATCACGCCATCATGTATAATGGGCTGCGTTTCCTGCCCACGCTGCTTTTCACCACCAAGCGAAAACGCCCAGGCAGGCACAAGATTTTGCACATTGTCCTTGTTCAGCGTGTCCAGCGGGGAATAGCGCTGAAGATCGCGACCCATGCCATTGGTCAGCACATCACCCACACTGGCCTGATCGTTTGCCAGATCGGCCTCGGTAACTTCGGCATACGCAGCGCCCGTCGCCAATATCCCAAGCGTTACAGCTAAAATAAACCTGTTCATCGGTTTCCCCTCCTCTGTGATATCAAAAGGCCAGTCGCCAGACCCAACAGCATACAGCCTTGCCGACAGTATTCGCCGAATACCCAATTGTCGGTATTGAACAATGGTCGTACAGATTTTGCGCGACAGCACAGTGCTTTGGTCGTGGTTCATCTGTGGGCGCGACTTGCTAACATTCCCTCACACTGGGAGGTTGAAGATGTCGTTCATGAAAATATGCACCGCAGCTCTTTTTTCGGCTGCAATCCTGTTGTTACCTGCGTCGGCCGAAACGCCAACCCTGCGGGCGGCTGTATTGAAATTCGGAACCGTGAATTGGGAACTGGATGTGATCAAGCATAATGGCTTGGACACACAGAATGGATTTACGCTTGACGTTCAGGGGCTTGGCGGTGGTGCGGCTGCCAAAGTTGCCTTTCAGGGCGATGCGGCAGATGTGATCGTCAGCGATTGGCTTTGGGTGGCGCGTCAACGCGCAGCTGGCAAGGATTACGTCTTTATTCCCTATTCTAAAGCCGTGGGCGGGGTATTGGTGCCAGCCGATAGCACAGCACAAACGCTGGCTGATCTAAAGGGCGGCAAGATCGGAATTGCAGGTGGACCGCTGGATAAAAGCTGGCTGATCCTGCAGGCTTACGCAGAACAAACGCACGGTATGGATTTGAAAGCAGACACCGAACAGGTTTTCGGCGCACCGCCCCTGATCTTTAAAACCGCGCTTGGTGGCGATTTGCAGGGCGCGATCAATTACTGGCATTTCAGCGCCAAGATGGAAGCTGCAGGGATGCGCAAGCTGATTGATGTGGACACGGCCGCCCTTGCCTTGGGCCTTGATCCCGAAACACCGTTGCTGGGCTATGTCGTCAAGGGCGAACTTCTGCGCGACAACCCCGATCTGATTAATGGATTGGCCGCTGCATCACGTGCAGCCAAGGATATTCTGGCGACCGATGACGCAGAATGGGACCGCTTGCGCCCCCGTATGAACGCAGAAACAGACGCGCAGTTTGCAGCCCTGAAAGCAGGGTTTCGCGCGGGCATCCCAGCCCCTGGTCCTGTGGATGAAGTTGCCGCTGCCAAGATGCTTGAACTTATGGTATCTTTGGGCGGAGAGGATCTGTTGGGCCAAGCCAAAACTTTGCCGGACGGAGTATTTCTGCAAAGCGGAAGCTGATGCATTTGAAAGTCGTTGATCCTGTTGACCCTGCCCCGCTGCTGTCTGTGCAGCTGGACGGCTGGTCGGTGGCCAAACGTCAAATTCTTGGGTCGATCGATATAATGATGCAATCAAGCGAAACACTGGCCCTGATCGGACCATCGGGCATTGGCAAAACATCATTGCTTCGGATTATCTCGGGCCTGGAAACCGACTATCGGGGCCAAGTCAAAGCGCCCCCAACAATCGCAATGGTATTTCAGGAACCCACGTTGCTGCCATGGCGCACTTTGGCACAAAACATAACGATCACCACGGGCCTGTCTGACCTTCAGGCGCAAAACGCACTGGCCGAAGTCGGGCTTTCGGGTCGCGACGGAGACTTTCCCAATCAACTGTCGCTTGGTGAACAACGTCGCATGGCGCTTGCCCGCGCTTTTGCGATCAAGCCTGATCTATTGTTATTGGATGAACCCTTCGTGTCGCTTGATCCGCCTTTGGTCCAGGAAATGATGCGACTTTTCGCGATTTTACGGGCCAGACATTCAGTCGCAACCATTTTCGTGACCCATGTCGAAGCCGAGGCAAAGCAGCTGGCCAGTCGCATTATCGAACTGCGCGGCACCCCCGCACAGATTGTTGCGGACCGTCAAAACAAGGGCGCATATTTCCAGTTATCCGCATCTGGTGTAACCTCATCAGGGTCATAACCCGCGCCTTGCAATCGCTTGGCAATCGGCAACCCGTCCGCAGCCGCCTGATCCACATAATTCTGCCCCAACTCTTTGTCTTGCGGCACACCGTGGCCTCGTAAAAGATTCAAACCATAGTTAAACTTGCCCACCGGATCACCTGTTTCAGCCGCACGACGATCCCATTCAGCACTGGCGTCCGGGTCATAATCACCGCCCAGCCCGTTGTTTTCCATCTGGCTCATCCAGGTCATGGCGCCCGGATAACCCGCATCCGCACATTGCTGGAAAAATTTCCGCGCCAGATCATGATTGCCGGATTTGGTCACATAATACCCCATTGAGCAGGTAACCATATCCGTCATGCCCAACTCAATCTTGCGCTTCAACATACCGATACCTGTATCCTGTGGATTAAGTGTGCCTGCGTCGTCCTCAACCGTTTGCACATCTGCAAAGGCAGGCCACGCCAACAGGATCACGATTAGGGACATCAAGCGCATATCTTACCCTCCGTTCAGATCAGGCTAACACATTGCGGCCCATTTTCCAGGTTTTCTATCTTTATTCCGCACAATTACTTTTGAAATCGCCTGTGTTAATCTGCAATCATTCCGTTTGATTTTGATATTCTCGCAAAAATAGACCTATCCCAAAAGACATAAATACATTTTAACCATTATGAAGACGATTTGCGGATTGAGTTTTCAAGATCGGGTTTTTCATGATCGCTGCATGTCAATCCGGACAAGAATGGGGGGCTTGTCTATCAAATGAACAATGCAAATGCCAAACCAAAACCAAGTGAGATCGCAGCACTTTTGAATATGGCTGAAGCAAAACAGAACCGCGAATATTATACTGAAAATATAAGTGATATTGGAATGCCCTGCGGTGGAACAGGCATCGTTATACCGCATGAAAAAGATGCCCCTGAGTTAGATGCAATATTCGATCTTCCAGATCCCGATGATCTACCGATGAGCGATGAGATCCTTCCGGTTATTTTCGATCATGCGCTGATCACAGAGGAAGGTGTGATTGACTGCTTCGCCCGTCATTATCCCAAACGCGCCGCGTTGCTGTTTCAACTTTTGTCAGATGCAGGAAAATTGGGTGCAGGCTATACTTGGGTTTATCGACAAGAAATGATGTCCGACGAAGACATCACTAAAATAAAAGCAGATGCGCAGACCTATGCCAATAGTCGCGCAAGGCCCGGTGTTAAAAATGATGCCATTCCAAAGCAGCCAACACATATTGATAAAAAATACGGAATACAGACTGATAAAAATCACATCCCGGACCTTGATGAACTGGATGAAAAGCGTGCTATGCGTGCTTATACATTGCGAAAAAGATTAGATGAATTCGGCAAATGGCGCATAGATGATGAACGCAAAACAATTTATGTTTATGGCAGCATTAATAAAAACGTAGATCGGAATTATCTGGCCGAACACGTGACAGATGATGATGGCATAAATCACTTTCCAACCAACAAGGATGGCGCTGATTGGCTTTATGCCGTCATGGGCGATTGGATGGCCCGGCAAGGGCATCCCGACGCGGATCCCGAAGAAGAATTTCTGCGCAATGAAGTCGACAGAAAGGTAGGCGGCGTTGCACTGGTGGCATTTGGTACAATAGAAATGTTTGGGGGTGTGGCCGTCATTATCAAAAGCGCAGGAATCGCGACATACCCAGGGGTTGCGCTGACCGTTGTTGGTTTCGACACATTTACCAACGGTCTTGATATGCTTGAAAGCCCTGATCCTGAAGCAGCGGCCAGAGGTTGGATCGGGGACGGTATTCACAATACCGGGAAATATTTTGGCGGCGATGAGTTGGCGCAAAGTTTTGACAGGGGGTGGATTTTCACGCAATTCGCAGTCAGCTTTGGCGCACCCGTGGTCATTCGAAACAGTGCACGAATTGCAAAGACCGTGCATAAATCAAACCAGATTATCAAACCCATAACCAACGGCACACTGAACAAAGCAAAACTTGCCCTGCTGGAAATCAAAAACTGGAAAATCGCCAAGGGTCTTTCGATGGACTATGTGGTGTTACCGTCGGGTCGGGGGGCAATTGTTACATTAAAAGGTATTGGTAAATTCGTATTACCAGCCCTGGAAAGCGACATCCGGGTTTTATTACGGTTGAAAACAGCAAAGCTTGATCGACTGAGGGCATCGACCAAGGCGTCATCAGATGGTCTGGTTCCTGGTCCAGGTCAAAACTTTGATGCAATTCGCGTAATGTTGGATGATATCGGCAGGCACAGCGGCGTAGAATTCAGGAAATGCATAACAAAGATCGGCTTTGATTCCCAAATAAAGGACGCGTATTTCAAAATTCTCAAAGATGGTAGTCTGGGACTTGGTCTTCCACCAAGTTTCAAGAAAAAAGACTATATTGATCAACTCTTCACACTAGCACACGAATTGAACCACGGGCGGATGCTTCAGAAACTTGTCAATAGATTTGGCAAAAAACGTGCATTTGAAATCTGGCATGCTGAATTGAAAAATCAAATAAAATATGTACGTGAAGAAGTCGTTGTAGAATTAGCTGCGCAAAAAATGGTGAAATCCTTTGTATTAAAGTCAGTATATGAAGGCAAGCTCTCCATGAAAGATGTTAACCGACTGATAGAGCTACTAAAAGAATCCGATATTTATGTCAAAGAATTCAAAACCAAATGGCAAGTTTTGGATGAGTTAGATAGACGAATGCTAGAAACTACAGATAAAACGAAGCTGTACATACGTAATGCAGATCAAGGTTTTATAGACGATCTAATGGAAGATTTTGATAAAAGCTATATTCCACCCAAAAGACCTTGGGATTAACAACAGGGAATATTCCGGTCTTTTTTACCTTAAAAAGTAATTCCTTAGCCTTTGCGGCGGATCAAACCGCGGGCAGGATCATACCCCCAAAGGGCAAGCGCCATAAAAGCTGTGACTGCCAGCACAGTCCAGCCAAGGGCTGTCGCATTGAACTGGCCATAAAGCGCAAACCGGATCAGTTCGACGGCGTGAGTAAACGGGTTTATCGAACATATCTGATACAAAAGGACCGAGCTTTCTTTCATTTTCCACAATGGGTACAATGCGGATGACAAAAAAAATGTCGGGAAGATGACAAAGTTCATCACACCCGCAAAATTCTCTAATTGCTTGATGAAGCTTGAGAGTGCCAAGCCCAACGCGCCCAGCATCAACCCCGCGATCAAAAACGCAGGCAAGGCATAAATATATCCTAAAGGGTCAAAGCTGATATCGAACAGCCAAGCCACAAACAAAAACGTATAGACCTGCAAGATCGATATGATCGTGGCGCCCAACAGCTTGCAGGTCAGCAACCACCAGCGCGGCAAGGGCGCTGTCAGCAACAATCGCATGGACCCCATCTCGCGGTCGTACACCAGGCTAAGCGAACTTTGCATACCGTTGAAAAGCAAGATCATGCCACACAATCCGGGGACAATGTAAATCTCGTATGTGATATAGGTCTGATAGGGCGGCGTGATCGACAGGCCAAGGGCCGCACGAAATCCGGCCGCAAAGACCAAAAGCCATACCAAAGGCCGCACAAGAGCCGCGACAAACCGTTCACGCTGATGCACGAAACGCAGGGCCTCGCGTTTGATGATTGCGGATAGGGCGATAAGATAAACGGTCATGCAGGTTGGCCTGTCAGGTCCAGAAAGCGTGCTTCAAGCGGGGCATCCGGCGCGATCTCGTTGGCCTGCCCATCGCGCAGGATACGGCCTTGGTGCAAGATAACGACCTGATCATTTGCGACAATTTCATCGGTCAGATGCGTGGCCCAAAGGACTGTGATGCCATCCTGATCTGCGATGGAATGGACATGATCGGTGATCGCCCGGCGCGTTGCGGCATCAAGGCCGACGGTGGGTTCATCCAATAGTAAAATGCTGGGACCATGCAACAAAGCACGGGCGATTTCAGTACGACGTTTGTGGCCACCATTCAACGTGCGCGCTTTTTCACCAGCACGATCGGCCAAATCAAGGCGATCAAGGGCCGCATCAATCCGAACAGTTGCACCCCGCCCTGACAAACCATGTAATGCTGCAAAATAACGCAGGTTCTGACGGATCGTCAGATCCAGATCCAATGTAGTTTGTTGAAAGACCACACCCATCTGCGCCAATGCTGCACGTGGGTGTTTGGCCAGATCGTAACCACCCACCGTGATCTGTCCATCTGGCGTTGTGAAAAGCCGCGTCAGCAATGAAAACAGCGTTGATTTACCCGCCCCATTCGGCCCAAGCAACGCGCAAAACACCCCAGGTTCGACGCTGAACGATACATCCACCAGCGCCTGTTTTCGGCCAAAGGCAAAGCTGACCCCTTTGACCGACAGCCCCTTATTCAATGGTGATTTCAAGGCGTTGCGTTTCCCCGGTCGTCCCTGGAATTTTCATATAATAACGCCCCGGCTTGATGGCGACAAAACCGATCTCCATCTCGCCTGCTTCGTCAAATTCGATGGAATCCAGGCCCAAAGGGCGAATTTCCAGCCCTTCGACCACGATTTCATCAATCCAGATCGCGCGAAAAAACTCTGGCCCCACCAAGGCAAGTTCCTGTGATCCATCGCCTTGGATTTCGAATTCATAATAGGTGCCAGATTTCAGGACCCAAGGCGCTGATGTCAGCGGAATGCCCGCACTCAGCTGGATCGGTTCAAGATCCTGTTTGTTCTTGGCAGACAGGATGCCTGCCAGGCCAAAACCACCTTCGGCCAAGGCCATACCCGGCAAACACATCATGCATGCAAGTGATAGTATGTATTTCATAAATTCCCTCTAGTCTGTTGGACGAAAGGCGGCACCCCAGGGAAACCGGCCAACCTTGATCGTCTTGATGGGTTTACGACTTGCAACATCAATCACCGTTACGTCCCCAGATACGCCATTTGTTGTAAACAACTGCGACTTGTCGGCGTTGAAATCCATATGCCAAACACGGCGCCCGACAAGAACATAGTCTTCAACTTCATAAGTTTGCGCATTCACCACAGCCACATGGTTCGACGGCCCAAGCGCGACAAAGGCGTATGTATCACCGTTGGTAAATTCAAACCCCACGGGCTGAACCCGGTCAGGATGTACGCCCGTCACGTTGAAATCAATCTTCGCAATTTCGCTCTGGTCGGCCACGTTGAATACCGTGATTGTACCCCCGATTTCCGAACTGACCCAAAGTTCTGTACCATCTTTGGCAAATTCAGCATGACGCGGGCGGCTGTCGACAAGTGTGTTGGCAAACAGCTCTTGCGTACTGGTATCGATCCAATGGGCCATATTCGTTGTTTCAGACGTGGTGATGGCGATCTTGCCATCGGGCGATACGGCCATGCCTTCGGGTTCGATCCCGACATCGATCTGGGCCACGACTTTGCGGGTTTCAGTATCGACCACAGTGGTGATCGCATCGTCTTCGTTCGCGATATAAAGATGCCGGTCATCGGGGTGCAGCACGAATTGTTCAGGATCTTCGCCAGACGGCAGATCAAACAGGATTTCGCCAGTATTTGGGTCCATCACCTGAACCGTGTCGCTGTCAGACGCGCAGATATAAAGACGGCTGAAGTCTTTGGAAAAGGTGATGCCACGAGGCCGTTCACCCGTGGGATAGGTTTGAATCACCTCAAGAGTTTCAATGTCAATCACGCTGACCGTGTCGTCTTTTTCGTTCGATACCCAGATTTCATCGGCGACTGCGGGCAGCGCGGCGATCATCAGGGCAAGTGTCATGCGTATCATTGGGCAAACTCCGTACAGTTGCTTTCGGGTTGATCCAGGCCAAGGGTGTCCAGTTCCGTGCGCTGGTGCAAAAACCCTTCCAGCGGGGCTTGCGCCACCAAGGCACGCGGATGAACCAGCGGGATCGGTTGGCGCAACTGGCCGTTCCAGGTGCGGAATGTCAGTGGACGCCCCTTAAAGCCCGCCAGTTCGAACTGGTCCGAAAGCATATAGCTGCGCAAGGTGGCCGGATCGTTTGAGTTGGTGCGCGTCACGGCCTCGCCCACCGCACGCACGGCAGCCCAGGCGGCATAGTCTTTTTGGGCCATGCTACGCCGAAATTCATCAGTAAAACGACTTTGCAACTGTGCTGCCCCCCATTGTTCAACGACGGGCGACCATGTGACGGCGGTCAGACCTTCGGACCCCACAACAGGGCGCGCTTGCCAAGTATTATAGATGATATAACGCCCGAAATCGCCCAACTCATCCGCGACGATCAGCGCGTTGTAATCGCCGAAATCCTGAGTGAACAGCGGCACCTCTTGCGCGGCGTTCCGGCGCATATCGGCGTCAAAAGCCCATGTCTTTTGCCCACTTAACTTCAACCCGAATTTCTGCAAAGACCGCAGCATCGCATCGGCATAAGCCACATCCCCGGGATGTTCGCCCACGATCATAACCAGATCATCCCACCGTTTTTTGACAAAAAACTGCGCCAAGGCATCTGTGCGCATGGCGACAGACGGGACCGTATGCAAAATATTCGCACGGCAGTTTTCGGCGCGCAACGCCACGTCTTCAGCGGCGACGTTTAGCAGCACGGCACCGCGTGCATCGGGTAAATCAGCAATTTGCAGCAAAATATCTGCGGGTGCATCCATCACGACAATCTGTGTTGTCCCAAGCACCGCTTGTGCAGCTGCAACTGCATCACCGCCAACTGGCACTCTGACCACGTCCAGCCCGTAGTTATGGCCAAGAAACCGGCCTGTGGTGATATTGTCCTGCAATCCCGCATGCGCCCCGTCGATGCCAAGCGTGTCAGGCAAAGGATCAAGGCCAGATAAAGTGGGTGGTTGCGGTTGTTCGACCAGAAGATAGGTCATATCCAGGCGCACGTCTGCATGTGCAAAGCCAAATATCGCCCATACCGCCAAGACAGCCCAGATCAATCGCATCAGATCCTCCCACATCTTCGACGCTATACGTTACGGCCACAAAGGCGCAGTCCGACTTTGGTCTGATTTCACGGCATTCGAAACCAAAGTCCAATACCACACACGTCAATCACCACGTTACAACACATACAAACACCAGAATACTTTATCAGGAGTTCACAGGATGGCATACGGCACGCGGATTATATCAGGCGCATTGGCATTGGGGATCGCAGGATCGATGGCACTGGGTCACGGCGATGTTGCGCCGCAGGCCGTTGATACCGCAGGCCTGCCAGAATTGGGCGACGAATGGTTGATTGAAAACCCCTATCGTGCCGAAGCCGCAGGCGAAGATGTCTGGGCCCGTGCTGTTGAAATCGGCGCATCCGGATATAACCAGAATTGCGCACGTTGCCACGGGCTTGAGGTCGTATCAGGCGGGTTGGCCCCTGATCTGCGCTTTCTTGAGGCCGAAGAATACGGCGATGAATGGTATGCTGAGCGGTTTCAGACAGGCTATACCCAGAACGGAATCACCAAAATGCCAGCCTTTGGCGACTTATTGGGGCAAGAGGCCGCATGGGCCATCCGCACCTATATCGAAACGCGGCCAGATGATGCTGCCATGGAACAGGCCAGCGACACGCTGAAAGGCTTGCGCGATCAATTGGCCAGCATGGCGGATGGTGCAGAAGGCGACAGTGCCGCCATTCAATCGCAGTTGTCCGAAATCGCCAGCAGCATTGATACATTGTCCGGCGCGCCCTTGGCCGACAGCGTGGCATTTCGTGCCGCGAACTTGCTGCAAGGCAAACCCATGGCCTATAAAGAAGCGGCAGAAATTCTGACCATCGGTCTGTCTGCGGCCCATTAAAACCCTATGAAACGGCACGCTTTTTCAATTGCTTTGACATTTTGCCTTTGGGCGGGCCATCCGGCTTTCGCGAATGATCCCTGCGCAGATCACATCCCCCAGGCAAAACCCCAAAACGCATCGCGCGATATCGTGGGTCAGGAACTTGACCAGATTATCGACCAAGGTCACATGCTGTTTGCGGTCTATGAAGAGTTCCCGCCCTATTCCTGGGAAGACGCCGGAACGCCCCGTGGTGTCGACATTGATATCGCCCGCCTGATTGCGGCTGATATCGGCGTTGAAGCTCGGTTCAATTTCGTCGATGCTGGCGAAACGCTTGAGGCTGACTTGCGCAACAACATCTGGCAAGGCCCCATTATCAGCGGGCGCGTGGCCAATGTGATGATGCGGGTTCCTTACGACTCCGCCTTTGCCTGTCGCGTTGAACAAGTTGTCTTTACCGGCCAATACGCCATGGAAAGCATCGCTATCGCCTATCGCAAGGATGCATATCCCGACGAAAAACCGGTGCCCGCCTATTTTCGCTATGACACAGTTGCGGTGGAAAACGATTCCATCTCTGATTTCTATCTCAGTTCATTTGCGGGCGGGCAGATGAAGTCAAATGTCGTGCATTTCACCACAATGGCGGACGCAATGCAGGCCCTTGCAAATTCAGACACCATGGCAGCCATGGGGCCATTGGCACAACTGGAATATGGGGCAACGGACAAAATCGGCATCCACCAACCGCCCCTGCCCGGCTTTGCTGTTGGCACATGGACTTTAGGTGTGGCTGTGAATTTTCGGTACCGCCCGCTGTCCTATACGGTCGATGATGCGATTTTCGCAGGCTTGCAAGACGGGCGGATCGCTGCAATTTATGAAAGCTACGGGCTTCGTTTTCAACCGCCCGTGCGATAACTTGGCCATTGGTCTTATATGCGTTCGGGCGCACTGCGCTTAACGTCAATCCAAACTGCGGAGCATTATCATGAATTTATCTGGTTTTCGGGATATTGGTTTGGGGCGTGATGCTGTATGGTCTGGCTTGCTGGACGGCGATGTTTTGCAGCGCAGTGTTCCGGGGTGTACGGAATTGACCGGATCAGCGACGGATGGGTTTGAAGCGGTCGTTGTTCAAAAGGTGGGCCCGGTCAAGGCGACGTTCCGGGGCGCCGTTGTTCTTGAGGAAATGGTTGCGCCGGAGAGCCTTGTGCTGCGCGGCGAAGGCAAAGGTGGCGCTGCGGGTTTTGCCAAGGGCGGCGCGCATGTCCGGCTTGAGGAAACGACCGACGGCACGCGCTTGCATTACGAAGTTGAGGCAAAGGTGGGCGGAAAACTGGCGCAACTTGGCAGCCGGATCATCGACGGGTTTGCCAAAAAGATGGCAGATCAGTTTTTTGAGAATTTCCAATCTGTGCTTGAGGGCAGCCCCGAGGAGGAGGAAGCCACGACCGAAGCAGAAGAAACAGATGAAACAGCCGAGAAAAAAGGCTGGTTGAAACGTTTGGTTAAAAGCTGATCCCGGGGTGGGTCAGACGATAAGGGAGGATAACAATGACATCGATATCATTATCTGTGAACGGGAAATCTGTTTCAGGTGACGTAGAAGGGCGCACGCTGCTATCGGCGTTTCTGCGCGAGAACCTGCAATTGACAGGCACCCACATCGGTTGCGATACCAGCCAATGCGGTGCCTGCGTGGTGCATGTGGATGGTCAGGCGATCAAAGCCTGTACGATGTTGGCGGCCGAAGCGGACGGCGCGGATGTGCGCACGATCGAAGGGATGGAAAACGCCGATGGATCGCTTGGCGTGATCCAGCAGGCGTTCCAGGATCACCACGGACTGCAGTGTGGGTTTTGCACACCGGGTATGGTGATGTCAGCTGCTGCATTGCTAAAGGACAATCCAAACCCGACCGAAGGCGAAATCCGCGAATACCTGGAAGGCAACCTGTGCCGCTGCACGGGCTATCATAACATCGTCAAGGCGATCATGGCCGCCAGCGGTCAGGATGTGTCCAAAATCGCTGCCGAATAAATAATGACACAGCCTTTTATGGAAATTGGTACAGACGACCAAACCGTTAATCGTGATTTCTTTGCTGCAGTTTTTGACTGGGCATGGAAGGGGGAAAGCACACAAGGATGGTTTGAAAATAATCACGGACCCATTGGTCTGCATGGCGACGATACACCAATGGACGATACACCAATGATTGTACCCTATTTCCCCGTGACGGATATTAACGCTGCGATGGTGCGTGTTCTAGACAGCGGCAGCACGATAATGGGCGATATAAACCAAGAAGAGGGCTTTGGCGCCTTTGTCACATGCGCCGATCCACGCGGCGTCCGCTTTGGACTGCACGAAACATAACAGAACCGATGGCCTTGCTGCCCAGCCAACAGGCTGCAGGGTGCATCACATTCAGGGAGGATAAAATGCCAAAAGACGGAGGCATCGGCGCCAGCACAAAACGGCGCGAAGATTTGCGGTTTTTAACGGGTAAGGGCCGCTATACCGACGATATCAACCTGCACGGTCAGGCCTATGCGTATTTTTTACGCTCGGACATCGCGCATGGAACAATCAACAGCATTGATACCAGCGGGGCTGAGGCCATGCCCGGCGTGGTACGAGTGTTCACCGCAAGCGATTTCGAAGGTGTGGGTGGCATTCCCTGCGGCTGGCAGATCACGGATCGGCACGGCGAAGTGATGCAGGAACCCAAACACCCGGTTCTTGCCGAAGGCAAGGTGCGGCATGTGGGCGATCCGATTGCAGTTGTCGTCGCCGAAAGTCTGGATCAGGCCCGCGATGCGGCCGAAGCAATTGACGTCGATATCACCGAGCTTGAGCCAGTGCTAGATATGAAGGCGGCTGTGGCTGACGGCGCGCCCAAGGTGCACGACGATCTGACCAGCAACCTGTGCTATGATTGGGGCTTTGTCGAAGAAAATCGCGATGCTGTCGATCAGGCGATCAAAAACGCCCATCACGTCACCACGCTTGAACTCACAAACAACCGTCTGGTCGCTAATCCGATGGAACCGCGTGTCGCAGTGGGCGATTACAGTTTAGCTACTGATGAGCATACTTTATACACCACCAGCCAGAACCCCCATGTGATCCGCCTGTTGATGGGCGCGTTCGTTCTGGGCATTCCCGAACATAAACTACGCGTCGTGGCCCCGGATGTGGGCGGTGGCTTTGGCACCAAGATCTTCCATTACGCCGAAGAAGCGTTCTGCACCTTTGCCGCCAAACAGCTGCGCCGCCCGGTCAAATGGACCTGCAGCCGGTCCGAGGCGTTCATTAGTGACGCCCATGGCCGCGATCACGTGACCAAGATTGAACTTGCGATGGACAAAGACGGCATGTTCCTGGCCCTGCGCACAGATACTTATGCCAATATGGGCGCGTATCTGTCGACTTTTGCGCCGTCGGTCCCGACCTGGCTGCATGGTACCTTAATGGCGGGGAATTACAAAACCCCGCTGATCTATGTGAACGTCAAGGCAGTCTTTACCAATACTGTACCTGTAGATGCCTATCGCGGGGCGGGCCGCCCCGAGGCGACGTTCCAGCTGGAACGCGTTGTGGATAAGGCCGCGCGTGAAATGGGCATTGATCCTGTAGAACTGCGGCGGCGGAATTTCATCACAGAATTCCCCTATGCCACGCCGGTTGCAGTGGAATATGACACGGGCGATTACCACGCTACGATGGACAAACTGCTGGACATATCGAACCATGCAGGTTTTGCAGCGCGGGCCGCCGACAGCAAGGCGCGCGGCAAGCTGCGCGGCTTTGGTATCGCGCATTATATCGAAGCCTGCGGGATCGCGCCGTCGAACCTTGTGGGGCAGTTGGGCGCACGCGCCGGGCTTTATGAGTCCGCCACCGTGCGGGTCAATGCCACCGGATCGATCAGCGTGATGACCGGATCGCACAGCCACGGACAGGGCCACGAGACATCGTTCGCCCAGGTCGTATCTGATATGATCGGGATTGATGCCGACCAGATCGACATCGTCCACGGCGATACCGCCAACACCCCGATGGGCATGGGCACCTATGGCTCCCGCTCGCTGGCCGTGGGGGGATCGGCGATCGTCAAGGCGACCGAAAAGATCATCAGCAAGGCGCGCAAGATCGCGGCCCACCTGCTTGAGGCCGCCGAGGCGGATATCGAGCTGAAAGACGGCGCGTTTACTGTCGCGGGCACTGATAAATCCGTGGCCTGGGGCGATGTCACGCTGGCAGCTTATGTGCCGCACAACTATCCACTGGAAGAGATTGAACCGGGGCTTGAGGAAACGGCTTTCTATGATCCGGCCAACTTTACTTATCCCAGTGGCGCCTATGGGTGCGAGGTCGAAGTGGATCCCGACACTGGCAAGGTCGACGTCGTGGCCTTCAGCGCGGCAGATGATTTTGGCAATATCGTCAATCCGATGATCGTCGAAGGTCAGGTGCAGGGCGGACTGGCCCAGGGTATCGGGCAAGCATTGCTGGAAAACTGCGCCTATGACGAAAATGGCCAACTGTTGTCGGGATCTTACATGGATTACACCATGCCGCGCGCCGATGATGTGCCGATGTTCAAGGTCGATCATTCCTGCATCACGCCGTGCACGCATAACCCGCTTGGGGTCAAAGGCTGCGGCGAAGCAGGCGCGATCGGATCGCCGCCTGCGGTGGTGAATGCCGTCATTGATGCGCTGCAACGTGCAGGCCACGATGTCACCCATATCGACATGCCGCTTAGCCCAGATCGGGTCTGGGCCGCGATGAACCGTTAAGGCAATGGCCCTGCCCCATGCGTGGCAGGGTCGATCCCAAAGGAGACCAAGATGCATAATTTTGACTTTGCAAAACCTGCCACCATCGCCGACGCCGTGGCCGCCCTGCAGGGCGACGAAGCCCAACCCCTTGGCGGCGGACAAACCCTGATCCCCACGATGAAACAGCGACTGGCCGCGCCCGAAGTGCTGGTCAGTCTAACACACATCCCGGACATGCAGGGTGTGTGCACCAATGACGCAGGCCAGTTGTGTATCGGCGGGGCGACCACCCACGCCACTGTTGCACGCGAAGCCGCCAGCAGCTTTCCGGGGCTGGCGCATCTGGCCGCTCATATCGGTGATCCGGCTGTGCGCAACCGCGGCACCATTGGCGGCAGCCTGGCTAATAACGACCCGTCGGCGTGCTATCCCGCTGCGGCCTTGGGCACCGGCGCCACGATCTGTACCAACCTGCGCGAAATCACTGCCGATGATTATTTCCAGGGCATGTTTGATACTGCACTGGACGAAGGCGAAATCATCACCGAAGTTCGTTTGCCCATCCCTCAGGCTGCACATTATGAAAAGTTCGTTCAGCCGGCATCCCGCTTTGCGCTGACAGGCGTCTTTGTTGCCAAGTACCAAGACCATGTGCGCGTCGCCGTCACGGGGGCTTCGGAAAACGGAGTTTTTCGATGGGCTGACGCAGAAGCGGCCTTATCGCAATCCTTTGCTTCAGACGCTGTCGCGGACCTAAGCGTTGATCCAGATCACATGATCCACGATCTTCACGCGTCAAAAGAATATCGCGCAAACCTTGTGAAAGTTGGCACAATGAGAAGTGTCAAAAAAGCAAAGTAGACATATCTTGATTTAAAAAACGGCGGCTCGGTACAGGGCCGTCACTATTAAAAAGCGCATTAACGTCAGATTTTTGACGCAGGGGAAAATTCCCCCTCGCCATTCGGGAACAGCTCGGCTAATAAATAGTTTAACACTAAACTATATTTAGATTCCCGAGGGAGACACGCACATGGCGACCCGGAAAGCGGCCAAAAAACCGAATGTTTCGAAAGAACAATTGCTGGATCATTACCGCGAGATGCTTTTGATCCGACGATTTGAGGAAAAAGCCGGCCAACTATACGGGATGGGTCTGATTGGCGGATTTTGTCACCTTTATATCGGGCAAGAGGCTGTTGTTGTTGGCCTTGAGGCCGCCGCAAGCGAAGGCGACAAGCGCGTCACGTCATACCGCGATCATGGTCACATGCTGGCCTGTGGTATGGACCCTAAGGGTGTGATGGCCGAACTGACGGGCCGCGAAGGCGGGTACAGTCGCGGCAAAGGTGGCTCAATGCATATGTTTTCCAAGGAAAAACATTTCTATGGTGGGCACGGGATTGTGGCCGCACAGGTGCCGATTGGGGCCGGTCTGGCTTTTGCAGACAAATATCTGGGCAATGACCGCGTGACGTTCGCCTATTTTGGCGATGGTGCGGCCAACCAGGGCCAGGTTTACGAGACATATAACATGGCCGAACTTTGGGACCTGCCAGTGATTTTCGTCATTGAGAACAATCAATATGCTATGGGAACCAGCGTACAGCGGTCGACCAAATCACCGTCACTTTGGGAACGCGGTGCGGCTTACGGCATTCCGGGTGAAGAAGTCGACGGCATGGATGTGCTGGCGGTGAAAGAAGCCGGTGAAAAGGCTGTGGCACACTGCCGGGCGGGCAAGGGCCCCTATATTCTTGAGGTCAAAACATACCGCTATCGCGGCCATTCGATGTCAGACCCTGCCAAGTATCGCACCCGCGAAGAGGTTCAGAAAATGCGTGATGAACGCGACCCGATCGAACAGGTCCGCGATCTGCTGCTGACTGGTAAACACGCAACCGAAGATGAGTTGAAAGCCATCGACAAAGATATCAAGGCCGTCGTGAACGAGGCTGCAGAGTTTGCCAAAGAAAGCCCCGAGCCCGCGCTTGAGGAACTTTGGACAGATATCTACGCCTGATCGCGATTTGGAGATCCAAGTATGATCGGTTTACTATTTTTTATTTTGTACATTGCCCTTTTGGCTTTTGTACTTAGCCTGTCTACGAAAATTGTGATCGGGCGTTCGGCCACGTTTTCAAGTGCGTTTCTGACGATTTTTGTATCGTTTATCTTTACAATAATCATAAGTGTTGGCGTTGGTCTGACTTATATTCTTTTACAAACTGGTTTGGACCAGTTCGATACAGACAGCATAGGCACTATAGCGACTGATCTAAGTGAAACAGCATCCCCGGTCATCAGTATTGCATTTCTAGGAGTGCAAACGCTGATTATGACATTCAGCGTTTGGGCTTTCATCAATACGAACCAATCTTCAGTCCGACCAACTTTCACATCCAGTCTGATTATTACGATTGTAAATCAAGTAATTCTATTAGTCGTAACGTTTGGAATTGGCTTTTTGGCCGGATCCCTGATGATGCAACAAGGAGCCCCGTAAGATGGCAACCGAAATTCTCATGCCTGCCCTGTCACCCACTATGGAAGAAGGCACCTTGGCCAAATGGATGGTTAAAGAGGGCGATACCGTCAGTTCCGGCGATATTCTGGCCGAGATTGAAACCGACAAAGCCACGATGGAATTCGAAGCCGTCGATGAAGGTATAATCGGCAAGATCATGGTGGCCGAGGGCACAGAAGGTGTGAAGGTTAACACTGCCATCGCGGTTTTGATTGAGGAAGGCGAAAGCGCTGACGATATTGATACCTCTGCGAAGTCGTCTGAACCCTCAAATGATACAGCCCCGGACGCAGAACCCAAAGCTGAGAACGCGTCCGCACCTGTCGCCGCAAAAGTTGTTGAAATCGACGTGCCAGAAGGCACCGAGATGAAGCCAACGACCGTGCGCGAAGCCCTTCGTGACGCGATGGCCGAAGAAATGCGCGGCGATGATACCGTTTATCTGATGGGTGAAGAGGTCGCAGAATATCAGGGCGCCTATAAGATAAGCCAAGGTCTGCTGGATGAATTCGGCGCAAAGCGCGTCATCGATACACCGATTACCGAACATGGGTTTGCAGGTATCGCTGTTGGTGCTGCCTTTGGTGGTCTGAAGCCAATCGTTGAATTCATGACATTTAACTTTGCGATGCAAGCCATCGATCAAATTATCAATTCCGCCGCAAAAACGCTGTACATGTCTGGCGGTCAAATGGGCGCGCCCATGGTTTTCCGCGGACCGAATGGCGCCGCCGCCCGTGTTGGTGCGCAACACAGCCAAGACTATGCCGCATGGTATGCGCATATCCCCGGGCTAAAAGTCGCGATGCCCTACTCTGCCGCTGATGCAAAGGGTTTGCTGAAATCCGCGATCCGCGATCCGAACCCCGTGATTTTCCTTGAAAACGAAATCCTTTATGGCCGCACCTTTGATGTGCCGGTTATGGATGATTACACCGTACCTTTCGGCAAGGCGCGGATCTGGCGCGAAGGCAGCGATGTGACCATCGTCAGCTTTGGTATTGGAATGCAATATGCACTGGAAGCGGCTGATAAACTGGCCGAAGATGGCATCAGCGCCGAAGTGATCGATCTGCGGACTTTGCGCCCGATGGATACCGAAACTGTGCTTAAGTCAGTCATGAAAACCAACCGTTGCGTGACCGTGGAAGAGGGCTGGCCCGTGGGCGCCATCGGCAATCACATATCGTCTGTGATCATGCAAAATGCCTTTGACTATCTGGACGCTCCTGTCATCAATTGCACCGGGAAAGATGTGCCGATGCCTTATGCAGCAAACCTTGAAAAGCTGGCTTTGGTTACGACAGATGAGGTGATTGAGGCCGTGAAACAAGTGACATATCGGTAAGTTATGAATAAGCCTTGGGTCTTTGTTATTGGTTTGGGTACTGGCACACTGATGGGTGTGGTTGGGCACATGGCCTGGACCTTTGCGGATGGTCTAGGAGATGCATTGGTTGCTGCGGGAAATACTGCAGCCGGGGTGACCTACATGCAGATCACAATCGACGAACAGCAAGTTATGATTGACAATATGAAATCTGAATCAGACCTGCTGCGCACGCTTGCCGTACATGGCTTGCAAGGCGCTGAAAGAGACCAGCTTTTAGAAGCGGCACGTCAAATTCCAAACATATCTGTCTTTGGCACAACTGGGCCTGATGTTCACGTACAGCACGAAAATTCTGGCACAGCCAATCTGATCTTCGAAAACAATCGCCTTGTCTGGATCACAAACCACTGCGAACGCAATGCGGCCACATCCGTAACCTGCAGACCTACAGGAGCAAACTAAAATGCCAACAGAAATCCTGATGCCCGCATTATCCCCCACGATGGAGGAAGGCACGCTTGCGAAATGGCTGGTCAAAGAAGGCGATACTGTATCGTCAGGCGATTTGCTGGCTGAAATCGAAACAGATAAGGCCACCATGGAATTCGAAGCTGTGGATGAAGGTGTGGTGGGTAAGATCATGGTGGCCGAAGGCACCGAAGGCGTGAAGGTCAACACGCCGATTGCCGTTTTGCTGGAAGATGGCGAAAGCGCTGATGATATCGGCGATACATCGGCTCCGAAGTCAAAAGCATCATCCAATGCCGCACCGGCTGAAGGATCAGATAAAACTGACCCGGCTAAAGGTTATGGGCGCGGTGATACTGATGCCTCTCCCGCCCCTGCGGCGCCCAAATCCGATAGCGGCGACCGCGTTTTTGCCTCGCCTCTTGCTCGTCGCATTGCCAAAGACAAAGGTCTGGATCTTAGCCAAATCAAAGGGTCTGGCCCCAAAGGTCGAATTGTCAAAGCAGATGTAGAAAATGCTACATCAATGCCAAAAGCCGAAGCGCCTAAAGCTGCATCAATTTCATCCACTCCCGCATCAACCGGGCAATCGAGCGATGCAGTGGTCAAGATGTATGAAGGGCGCGAATACGAAGAAATTCCGCTGAACGGCATGCGCAAAACAATCGCAGCGCGCCTGACCGAAGCCAAACAAACCATACCGCATTTCTATCTGCGTCGCGATATCCAACTGGACGCATTGCTGAAATTCCGCAGTCAGCTTAACAAACAACTTGAAGGACGTGATGTAAAACTATCTGTGAATGATTTCATCATCAAGGCCTGTGCCTTGGCATTACAATCCGTCCCGACTGCAAACGCCGTTTGGGCAGGTGATCGTGTACTGCAGCTAAAGCCATCAGATGTCGCCGTTGCCGTCGCGATCGAAGGTGGACTTTTCACACCTGTTTTGAAAGATGCGGAAATGAAATCGCTGTCTGCATTATCGGCTGAGATGAAAGATCTTGCAACGCGTGCCCGCGACCGCAAACTGGCCCCGCATGAATATCAAGGCGGCAGCTTTGCGATTTCCAACCTTGGCATGTTCGGAATCGATAATTTTGACGCCGTTATTAACCCACCCCACGGCGCGATTTTGGCCGTGGGTGCAGGTGTGAAAAAACCAGTTGTAGGAGACGACGGAGAGCTAGCAGTTGCAACAGTTATGTCCGTCACTTTGTCCGTCGATCACCGTGTGATTGATGGGGCACTCGGGGCGGAACTGTTGTCCGCAATTAAAGAAAATCTAGAAAACCCTATGGTTATGCTCGCCTAATCCAAGGCGAGCAAAGCTTTATTGAAAGTTGTCACGCAATAGCTGATCCATTGTGACCGATGGTTGTGAACAACCCGCTTCACCCACGATCCGTGCCGGAACTCCTGCAACCGTCTTCATAGGCGGAATATCCTGAAGCACAACGGAACCCGCAGCAATCCTGCTGCAATGGCCGACGGTGATATTCCCTAACACCTTGGCCCCTGCCCCGATCAACACTCCGTTCCCAATTTTTGGATGGCGATCATCGTCTTCTTTTCCTGTTCCGCCAAGGGTCACAGAATGCAGCATAGATACGTTATCACCGACAACTGCAGTTTCCCCGATCACGATGGAATGGGCATGGTCAATCATTATCCCACGCCCAATTTGTGCTGCGGGATGAATATCAATACCGAAAACTTCAGATACGCGCATTTGTATAAAATAAGCCAAGTCATGGCGACCGTTCTTCCAAAGCCAATGCCCAACACGATAAGCTTGAATGGCCTGAAATCCTTTGAAATACAAAATTGGCTGAATCAACCGATGGCACGCTGCATCACGCTCATAGACGGCCACCAAGTCAGTGCGCGCAGACACAACCAGTTCTGGTGAAGCACTGAATGCTTCATCTGCAATTTCGCGCAGGATCTGTTCTGACATCTCAGCAGATGCCAGCTTCAAAGAAATACGATATGCCAGTGCAGAAGAAAGCGACTTGTGATGCAGTAAGCTCGAATGTACCAAGCCTCCCAATAGCGGTTCATCTTGAACCGCCACTTCAGCTTCTTCGCAGATACGACGCCAAACAGGGTCAACTTCAGTCAGATGTACTTGGGGTTCTGCCATGATATATCTCCGGATATTTCTTTATATCTATCTTATCTATCCTGCGTCGGCTATTCAAAATATATTGCATTTCTCTTAGGCAAGCGATGCATCAATGCGTGCAAAGGGCCCAGGACCAAACTGTTCAGAAATCTGGGCGATTTCGACAGAGAAATCATTCATCAGATTATCTTCCGTCTGCATTGAACCACTATATGTCCATTCAGCAGTTTCAGAAGTAACCTCACGAATGATTTTATTATCCGACATAACCCGAACTAAGTATGCTTCACGCGCTTCGCCAAGTGGAACATCCAATCCATTCCAGTTATCGCCGCTAATTCTCGTTCGACGTATCCAACTGACATTGATGTCGCCGTTGTTGCTTTCGTTAAGCTTCAAGTGACACGGTGCATATGGCCTCAGCCCAACTCCGCGAAATGCTTCAACATGATGGCTGTAAGATGGATCATCATACCCCCTTTGCGCTGGCCCAATGCGATAGTTCTGCACCACATCTCGTAGTTGCGATGACAGATCAATTTGCTCAACAGCACTATCAATTAGAACAAAGGTCGAATTTTCAGGCCAAACATCCGGAACCAAAGCATCAGTCCCAAGTTGACCGCGTAAAAAGCCACTTAACTCATAGGTATCTTTTTCAACCAAGATCGCAGTTTCAAACTGAAACAGCTCCCAATCGGTTGAACCATTACCAGAAATTGCTGCCAGATTGGCCCCTGACAAAAGTTGCTGAGCAGACGTTGACGACAGTTCCCCAGAAAACAATTCGACACGTAAAGTGATTGTTCTGTCAATCACAGCATATTGCGAGCGCCTGAAAATCCCTTTGGTTTCACCAATGGTCGCCCGCTGAGAAATGATATTTTTCAACACATAATCATTATCAATCGAAGACCCATAAATGGCAACAGATCCAGGCCATGGCGTGGCAGTGATCGCGATATGTGGCGCATGCGGAATTTCATCCCCGGACATGAGCGGAATATCCATGAACATTGGCAATACTGGTACAGGCGGCGTGAATGACTTTACCGCAACTTGACTGTCGATCATATCACTTTGGTGATAGACACTAGGATCAATTCTAACTGCTTCCGCGAGTTTCACACCATTATCTTCAACACGGTCTATTCGATAAAACCCAGATACATTTTCACTAGCCATCTCAACAACATCGCCTGCACCAAGATTTACTTCAGATGGTGGTAATGCAAACTGAATACTATCGCGCGCAACACGCGCCTCAGCTAACCAACGTTCTACGATACGTTGTCCTTCGCCCTGAGTTAACCCGATTGGTAATTCTGTTTGCGAAGTTGATCTGGTTATTTCATCAGGAAATGTAGCTTCGACAGTACGTGCTTCATAGTCCCCATCATTTTCGATAAAATTCAACCGTACTCTGCCAGATATCTCTGCTGACGGCGCACGTGTCGCCTCGATTACGCTGTCATTCTCATCTGTCACTGCCAAACTATTATACGCAATCTTTTGTTTGATCCGTCCATTACGCGTGCGAAAAATTAGTTTCCCATCTCGTTCGATCGCCTCAAAACCAAAGGCTGTCATAAGTGGCTGCAACGCTGATCTGGCTGTTGTAACCTCATCAATGGCATAGCCTCGCAAAACACCATACAGCGCACTCACATCAACGTCAGATACACCTGATCGCAGCGTAATCTCACGCACGACTTCCGATAATGCGCGCGATGAACTACGGCCATTTAGCCAATGACCTCGTGCATAATTTCGACCATCACTCCAAAGCGATTGATTGTTGGGAAAAAAGGGATATGGTCTTGCGTCCCACGCCCACACGTGCGCCCTTGACATGTCAACCATTGGACCATCGAAAAGCTCTGACACAGGGTTATTCTCTTGCATACCCCAATATGACATCATGGCTCGCAGGTATTGCATCTGTATCATGTCATCTCGTACACCTGTTGAATAATAGGGCACAGAGGATTCTGATGATTTAGGGTCAAGAAACTTGTTGGGTTGGTTCGTTCCCTTATCAATCGCAGCACACCCATATTCAGTGAACCAAAATGGTTTTGACATTGGAACCCAGGGTGTTTGGCCTTCACTGCGAACACCATTAATGCGGTTATGATGCGGATTTTCCCACCATCCGCGCAAATCCTTATAGCGGTAAATCCAGTCTTCCCCGTGCGCATGATCTTTGATTGGCGTTCTGATTTGTGCTTCCCGGGATTCAGGTGAATGGTAATACCAGTCGTACCCTTCACCACCTTCGATATTTGACTGCAAATACTCTAGATTATGAATTGCGCCCCAATCTGCATCTGCATGATCAGGACCATCCCGCCAATCAGATAGCGGCATGTAATTATCAATCCCTATGAAATCGATATTTTCATCCGCCCAAAGATCATCAAGATGAAAGTATACATCACCACTGCCATCTTGGGGATGATACCCAAAATACTCTGACCAATCAGAGGCATAGCTGATTTTTGTATCGGGCAAGATTGTCCGCACATCTGCTGCCAATGCTCGCAAAGCATCAACTGCAGGAAATCCATTTTCACCACGGATTTGTGTAAGGCCACGCATTTCCGAACCGATACAAAACGCATCTATGCCACCCGCTAATTTACAAAGATGCGCATAATGCAGAATAAACCTGCGGTACGACCATTCCTCCGGCCCCGTATACCGCACTGTAGAGCCATCAGATTGAAAATCTGACAGATGCGCATTGCCAAAGAACTGAGCAACCTGCGCATCCGCAGAAGGCGTCTGATCAGATGTATCCGGATGTGTTGGCGCATAATCCAAAGTAATGCGTCCACGCCATGGAAGTGCTGGCTGATTTTCCCCTCCGGTATATGGATTGACCAATCCGTTTTCATCCAACTGATCCATTAGAATAAACGGATAGAAGACAGGCATTTTTGCACTTTTCTTCAAATGCTTAATGGCCTGAATGACAGATTGATCTGTCGGTGTGCCCCCATAAACAGGGCGGCCATCCAAAAGCGGCGTTGCTTCAGCCTCGGATCGGTTAAGTCCGGACACTGTCCAAGGCATGGCAAAGGCTTCATCACGGTTTTGTTCGACTTTTGGCTTTAAAGAACATGAACCACATCGCAGGTCATTACCAAACCAAGACACAACCAACAATGCCGAACCACAATTTGGCAATTCACCATTCAACGCCTCAACAGAAGTCAGAAAATCTGTTTTCCCAGACGGTGAATTGATATTCGCAGCCTTGTTGGCACCCTTACGGCTTTGATAGTATACGGGGGTCGTTGCTAAAGCATATTCTCCAGTACCAGGAACCAGCGCAACAGCTTGAACACCGTTTGATACTTCAGGGACATCACTATCGGTATCATTGGCTCCCCGCATTACCTCAAAAGTGAACTGCGGAACCCGGTTATTAAATTGGGCAAGTTGCAGATCTTCTAATACAACATATGCCGTACCCCGATATGCAGGGGCCATACCAACGCCCTCAATCACCTCAATTTTGGGATCAGGCAGCTGAGTTTGAGATCCACTATAAACTCGCATGTTCAAGTCGTCAGGCGAAACTTCGACACCGTCTGCCCAAACACGACCAACACGTGAAATTTCACCTTCACAAAGCGCCAATGCCATACTGACAGAATAGCTGTAAGACGTCGTTGATGGTTGCGAACCGCCACTGCCCTTACCCCCGCTGCCTTCAGTTTTCTTTTTACGTTCCTTGAAACGGCTGGCCCATATCACTTGTCCAGGAATGCGCAGTCGCCCGTAAAGCTGTGATACAGCGCTACCCTCACTGGCACTGGTCAAACGAAAGCGATCAATACGGCCGATCTCAACTGACTCAGACCCTGCACCCATCAAGCGTTGATCAATTACGCGCCCAACAGTCGCACCGACAAAGCGACCGGCTGCTGCCATCGAAAGCCCCATAACGGTGCCACCGATCGACCCACCAACAGCCATGCCAACAGACGCAAGAACAATAGTCGCCATCAGTTTATCTCCTCAAAAAACGAAAATCTTGCCGCGATACGACGCGTCCATGGATTGCTTAGCGGACTTTCAACGACGCTATGGCCGGAATAGGCATGAATAAACGTGGGAACATCACCCGTCTTACCGATGATCCCAAGATGCTTTGCGATGCTGTTTTCTCGAAGACGGAACAATACAACATCTCCGGGGTCGATCTGTCGGTGATCCACAGGAAAAAGATACTGCTGCGCTGCCTTCAGTAAAATTTCGTCGCCCTGTGGCTCTGACCAGTCCGCGGTATACGCGGGCACGTTTTCAGGTTCGTCATCAAAGCATTCACGCCAAACGCCACGCAATAATCCCAAGCAGTCCGACCCTGCCCCCTTAACTGAACATTGATGACGGTATGGCGTCCCAATCCAGCTGCGCGCAACTTGCGCAACGTCTTCACCACGCAAGGAATTCATCTCAGACTACCACCATTGTTTGTGCCACTTTGCGATGGAAAAGTCATCAGCCAATCCTCACCGGGAATGTCGGGAAAGCCTTGATAATTAAGGAAATTATTGAACTTCAGTCGACATGTCTCTACACGCCTGTCACATCCTGCCTCAATTTTAACCATATCCCCGGTTGCAATTGTGGCGCGCAACGGCTCCCATAGCTCGATCAAGCGTTCCTCATCACTAAGGCGATCATTTTTGATCAAACCAATCAAACCGACAGCATCTCCGGACATAACAGTCAGACGCCCGCGTTCGAACCAATTCAGATCAAAACCTTTCAAATCAGTAAAACGAAATATTCTTGCATCTTCGATTATTTCAACTGCTGTTTCGTGAACATATCCTGGCTGGTTTAGTTTGAACTTGCATTGCGCATCGCCCAACACAGCTGAGCATGCTTTTTGAAATATGCGGCCTTGTGGTTGATTAAGAGCTTCGGTTAAACCGCGCAATTCAGCGCGAAACGCACCAGATCCGCGGCGAATTTCGCCAATTGTACCGCGAAACTGTAGCATACGCTGATTAACATCTTGCCAATTGACCAACCATGATACCACTTCGGCACTATCATATCGACCTGCCTCGATATCTTCATCATTAATGGAGACATCACTCAGAACCCCCAACGCTTCTGAATTGTCCACAGCAAGTCCGGTTGTCTGCTGCAATGCACTGGCGGTCAGACCAGTATCTGCCTTAAAGACAATATTATCGAACTGAAAACCGATATCATGATCTGTAAAGCCAAGCGTCCTGCCGTCTTTGCGAATAACGGCCCATGCACGGCAAACTGTTGTTAATCCAGTTGCCAAATGCTCGACCAGTTTGTTTGACTGGGTCATCATACACGCACCTCAACAACGGGTACACTTGGAATTTCCCCGGCTTGAAAACTTGCAACGGAAGTCTGAATGCGGTCCGTATCGAAACGGACAGGGACATCAAACTCATACCCTGCTGTAATCTCGACATCTACATCAGGGGCTGTATCGAATGTGACTAACCCAGTGTTATAATCAACTTCAAAATGGATTGCTTCGCGCTGAATCTCACCTTGAAGTCCCAAGATAACCGTTCCCAAAACTGGTTTGGTGATAGGTCGGATATAACTTGCCTCACCAGATTGATAGGTTTTCGTCAGCTGAAAAATTGCAGTTTCGCCGTCACCAATCGCAATGACCTGGTCTTCGAACGTAATGTCTTGCATTGCGCGTCCAGATTTAAAATCAGCCCAATCCTTCCAACGAAACCCATACAGTTGTCCGCGCCGTGCTTCGAAAAATGAGATCAGAGTTTCAACATCATCCAACGATCGCATACCAACACCAGCATCATAGCGCCTGCGGGAATGGGCCCATGGTGTGTTGCGTTCTTCAAATCCATTGGCAAGCGTAACAACTTCAGTCCGTCGCTCAGGCCCGCCAAGCGATCCAAAACTAAGCGATGCCGGAAATCTTACATCGTGAAACCCCATGATACGTCCCTCTTACCGATTACGCTGTCCACGCGATAACGCGCGGTTCATCTGTGTTGAAATCTGTGATTGTGATCGCCGGAAACCTTCGACATCTGGTGTCGAAATATTCATTACGATTGTCGTCGGCCTTCCGCCGCCGTCGGTTTTAACACCAAGCCGGCCATCCGGCCCACGCGACAAGGGCATAATCGCCTCGGGCCCAGCTTCGCCCATAAGACCCATACCACCGCGCATTGGGAAAGTGGTCGGCCCACTCAATACGCCACCTTTTGCAAAGGGCGTGACTTTACCTTGGGAAAACGCACCGCCCTTTTCAAACGGCATAAGCCCCTGCATCAGTGAACCAACCCCACTGCCAACTAGATTGCTGACATGATTTGTGACAGGACGAATGGCAGCAGAATACGCGGTATCAACCATCGACTTTGCAATTGTATCCAAAGCATCCGACAATTTCATCCCATCGAAAACCACACCATCAAAAGCACGTCTCAACCCTTTGCTCATACCTGTTGACAAACTATCTACCTCACGGCCTGTGGCCCCTAAGGTGTTTCGCATTCTGACCAGTTCTGTATCAAAAGCTGCAGCGACACCTGAGGCACCGCCAAGTGTGCGCTCCAACGCAGACACTTGATCATCAAGCGTATCAAGGCCTTCTAATTCTTTCATATGTGATCTCCTTAAGTGTCAGGATAGGCCGCAGCCAATTCATCCAACCGAGAGCGTGTAAGCGGCGCATCTGCACTGGTTGTCCCTAGCAAGAACAGCAGTTCAGCCGGGGTCAGCGCCCAGAATTCAACAGGCTTCAAAGCCAATCCACGCATTCCGGCCCGCATTAGCGCGGGCCAGTCAAATCCATTTTCCATTTTATGTAACCGGCAGGGCGAACGCGCGGGCCAACAGCTCAGCCGCGACACGGGCAGCCTCAACTGGACCGCCCTCGATCTCAGAATGCAGTAAATCGGCGGCCGATCCATTCCAGCCACCACCACGAAGACCTGCAACAATCAATGCCAAAACATCCCGCGTTGAAAACTGGCCGCGTTCAAAGCGCTCAACCATCTCCACAAGCGTGCCTGTATCCAAAGCTGCCTCAAGCTCGGCCAACGCACCCAGCGTCAACTTTGCCACGTGACGCTGCCCATCTAAGACCAACGCCACTTCCCCCGTCCAAGGATTGGCCATCGTTTAAAGTGCCGTAAAATTCAGCGCACCAGCCGAGGCCATCGACATTTCATATGTCGCTTCCCCGTTGTGGCTGCCTGAATATTCGATTGAAGTGACCTGAAAACGGCCCTCAACAATTCCAAAGTCAGGGATGATAACCTGAAATCGTGGCGTTTCCCCATCAAAGAAAATTTGCCGTGCACGTTCATCCGTGGCGGCATCTTTAAACACACCAGACCCTGAGATTCCTGCAGACTTGACGCCAGCACCACCAAGCAACTCGCGCCAACCACCCTGGCTTTCCAGGCTAGTCACATCAACGCTTTCAGCATTGAAATTAATCCGCGAGGCCCGTAGCCCCGCTATAGTTTCGAATTGACCATCATCGGTCATGTCGAGTTTAATTAAAAGGTCTTTACCATTTTGGGCAGCCATTGTCGTTCTCCGTTAAAAAGTGTCAATTATCTTCCACAAGTGCGCGAAATTTGAGATCAATCCGCCGTTCGGCGCCGGTTCCCACACGCCGTGCCAAAGCTTTTTCAAAATTCAGCGCAATTAAACTGCCCCGCGACAACGTCAAATCCGCATCAATCAAAATGTCGGATAGAAGGGCAGCCAATTCCTTGGCTGTTTGAAACCCCGCCGCATTTGTCATCACCGAAACAGTAAAAACATGTGATGCCCCCTGCCCAGTCATATCTGACCTGTCACGCACATCCTCGGGGCCCAGCGTGATATAGGTATCTGGCAAAGTGCCAGATGGGATCGCATCATAAACTGCAGTGCCAACACGCGCTTGAACACCCGAGTTTGTACTAATTTCCTGATAGACTGCGGCCTGAAGGGCTGCGCTTACACCATAGCTCATGCGGCCACCTCCTCAATTGCGTGACAAATCAGATATCGTCCGTTGGCATCGCTTTCACCGACGGCAAGGATGCGAAACACACGGCCACCATCGCGAAACCGCTGATCAGCTTTTGGTCGTGATGCTGTACCGAAAGGGGCACCGCGCACAGTAATGCGGTAAGACATACGAGATACCGGGCCAAAACCGCCTGACGTTTCACGGCCTGATCCAGCTTTGATTTCTGCCCATAATGTACCAAGGGCTTGCCAATTTTCACGAAAGCCCCCTGCACCATCAGGAAGCTGAACTGCGCCTTCTAGCACCAATTCCCGCGATAGATTGACCGCACTCATCGTTGACCACCTGCGGTCAATCGAACGGGCTTATAACGCTGAAGCAAGGCTGTCACACCAAATGGCATGCATCCATCACCCAGTCCCGTTTCATGCCGGTATTCGTAATAATGTGACGCCAAAAGCAGGACAGCTTGCGCCAGATCGGCAGGCAATCCACCCCAGTTATCTGCATAGCCAGCCCTGAACTGCACCTCAACCGTGCCGTGTTTTGGAATGCTTGGCAATGCGGCGCCACTAGACACGATCATAGGCCTATGCCCATCCGGGATCAAACGGCACCGACCCTCAGGTACATCACTTACAACATCATCTGCATTGATCAGGCGAATTGGTAACAATGCAATAACTGGCGCGACTGGAAAAACTTGATGATCAACAGCCTGCCATCTTGTCAGAGTCCATGAAAAGTCTCTTTCAATCAGAACTTTACCAGTTCGCGCTTCAATTGCAGCCATTGCTGCCCGCAAAAAGCTTTCAAGAACAGCGTCTTGCAGCCCTTCATCGCTGAACCCTGTACCCAGGCGCAGGTGCCGCTTAAACTCTGTGACCGGCAAAGCACCTGCGAGCACTGTGGTCTGTTCAACTAACATCATGGAAACTCTCCGAAAATCCGAGTTTTCCCCCCAAAGAATGGACGCGCGCCGCCCATATTGCTCGGACGGAGGGGAGCAGCTAGACAACACGGGGGATTAGAAAGGCGCGCGCCCAAGGTCAGGCGGCCCTGTCCGGGACCGCCCGTTCACAACGCCTTAAGACGCTGCGAATTTCAGCAGTTTGATTGCTTTGAAATCGCTAACATCACCGCCAACACGTTTTGTTGCGTAGAACAGAACATTCGGCTTGGCCGAGAAAGGATCACGCAAAATCCGCAGATCAGGGCGCTCCGCAACAGTGTAACCGGCTGCGAAATCTCCAAAGGCAATCGCATATGCGTTATCAGCGATATCTGGCATATCTTCGGCAATCAGAACTGGATAACCCAGTAAACGTGCTGGTTCACCAGCGGCCAAGCCATCTGACCACAGGAAACGGCCTTCGGCATCTTTGACCTTGCGGATCTCACCAGCAGTTTTCGAATTCATGACAAATGTTGCGTTCGCGCGGTACTCGGCGCCAAGGGCGTAAACCACTTCGACCAGCTTGTCAGGATCGCCCAAGCCACCAGGTGTTTCAGTGGCAATGTAACCCAAGCCACCCCAGGTCCATACGTTGTTATCCACTGCAGGATGCGTCAGAAAGCCCGTGGGCTTATCCGTGCCATCCCCATTAACAAAAGCAGCGGCTTCTGAACGTGCAAATTTATCAGCGATCTTACCAGCCAACCAGCTTTCAATGTCAAACGCGCTGTCATCCAGCAAGCGCTGCGACGCTTTGGGAAGTGCAGACAGTTCGTGCAGCGGGATAGAAATACGGTCAATCTGCGGCGTATCTGTCTCGGCCATTGCACCACCTTCGGATGCCCAGCCAGAGCCCATATCGCCATGATCCACGATCACATCATACGATGTGGCTTCAACATTGACGACTGTCGCAATCGCACGGATTGATGCAGTGGAATGCAGAACCGAATTGATGGTTTCGGATGTTTGCGGATCGACAAGATAGCCGCCATCGCTGTTGACAGCTGTCGACATGGATTTGCCGTCCAGCTCAAGGCCGCGCAGGCCATCGTCGTCGCCTGAACGCACATAGGCATCGAACGCTTTCTGGTGGGGGGCTTCGTCATGGGCCACCGACAAAACGGGACGGTTAACAGATGTCATATTTTTACGATCCAGCATGGTCAATCTTTCTTCCTGATTTTCGATTTTGGTATGAATAGTGCTTTGGAACTCTTTGAAGTCATTCACGAAACCCGCCAGCGCGGTTTTCATTTCATCGGCCGGAGACAGACCATCCCCGGCCCGAGCCTTCGTCTCGGGTGTGCTCATCTTTCAATCCTTAAATGAGTGCGTGTTGAAACGCTGGCTCAGGTCCGTGCCAGCTGCCGCCGCGCGTCCTCGAACGCGGCAGCCAATTCGCGCAGGGTGGTGTCTTCAGGACTATCGCCCTTGGACCCCACCCGCGCATCTGGAAGCATTGGAAAGGTCACCAGCGACACCTCCCAAAGCTCCAATTCAGACAAGAGCCTGCGGCCCTTGTTGTCTTTCGCTGACATGACAGTACGATACCCAATGGATAATCCATCAATCGCACCTGCCTCGATCAGTGCGGCCGCTTCACGGCCTTTTGCAACATCCGTTAAGATACGACCTTTGACATAAAGTCCTTTTGCATCTTCGCGAACTTCGTCCCAAACACCAATCGGTTGCGTTGGGTCATGCTGCCACAGCATTTTGACCGTGCCCGCTTTTGCCTTCATTGCCGCCAGACTGCGGGCGTAAGCACCTGCCTCAACCACATCGCCGCCCTGATCGCATTTGCCAAATAAAGACGCATAGCCTTCGATCAGCGTGCCATCTGTTACGCTCAACGTTGCGTCTAGTTGGCAGAACTTATGTTCTAACCCATTCATATGTTTCTCCTGCATCACGGCGTCACCGCCAAAACCGATTGGAACGCCTGCGCCAAAATCACGCCAACCACGCCGAACACGATCAGCCAAAGTCGCTTTTCCAGTCGTTCCATCATTTCTTCCACACGATCCAAACGCTTGCTCATTGCTTCGAATTGCAGCGAATTAATCCGTTCGTTCGACGCAATCCGGTGCGCCGGCGCGCAATCAAAGCCATCCAAACTGATAAGCTCGCTCATAATCTATTCCTCGGCCAAAGCGGGTAGACCAAGCAAAGCGCGCTTTTCGGCGTCTGTCAGAAAACTCGCGCCCGCGACCCGTGACCACTGTTGATCACGTTCCGCCGCCAAAGCAGGCACCTGATCAAGATCGGGCTTCAGCTGAACGTCTTCACCTGCGATTGCCGACAGCCAATCCGAAATACTGGCCGCAACCCGTGTCGCCAGCGGAAGAACCGTTAACCGATAAAAAGCGCGATTGGCTTCCTGATAATTGGCATAGGTCGCCTCTCCTGTGATCCCCAACATCATTGGGGGCACACCAAAGGCCATTGCGATCTCACGTGCGGCGGCTTCCTTGGTTTTCTGAAATTCCATATCGGATGGGGAAAATCCCATGGGTTTCCAATCCAGCCCACCTTCCAGCAACATCGGCCGTCCCGCATTGCGTGCGCCCTGATGATGCGTCTCCATCTCGTAAATCAAACGATCATACTGATCTGACGCCATAGTCGCACCCGCGTCAGAGCCTTGATACACAATGGCACCTGACGGACGTGCTGCATTGTCCAAAAGTCCTTTTGACCAACGCGATGCTGAATTATGCACGTCAATTGCCGTCGCCGCTGCCTGCAAGGGGGACAGACCATAATGATCATCTTGCGGATGGAAGCTTTTTATATGGCAAATTGGCGTGACCTCTTGCGTCATATCAAATCGATGTTTGCGCCCACCAACGGCATATTCATAGGCAATCGGCCAACCATCCTTGCCAGGGACAACGCTCATCCGGTCTGAACGCAGAACATGCAATTCGTCCAACGCTCCGACAACTTCGACATAGGCATTGCCCGACAACAAAAGTTGCCCATAAAGCGCCTCAAACAACTCTGCCCGGCCTTGCGCGGGATTTGGACGTTTGATCAGGCTTAAGACCGGGTGCATATCGTAACGCCGCTCAGCGTCCTGCAAAACCAAAGGCAGTGCAGCCGCCGCTTCCGCAATCAGCTTAACAGCACGAAACCCTACAGGGTTCGCTGTAAAGCCTGTCTTAGTCAGCGAAACACTGTCCCGCGGGCTCCAGGCCACACGACCGGATCCGTGATAAGCTATCGCCGGACCCGTTGCAGACGCCTTTTGCTCCGGCGGGGCACTTGCCCCCCGGCGAAAAATTTCCAGTACCATCAAAAGCTCCTCAGTTTGTCCTTCAGCGAACACCTTGCGGGAAATACCCCACAACCAACGCATCATGTGTGGCCAAGAAAAAAGGCAGGGCTTTCACAAAGCACTGCCTTCTTCTTGATCATTAAATATTCACGCGCGTAACTCTACAAAGATCGAATTTGCGGTCTGCGCCATGTCGCAGCGGGCTCAATCATCAATTCATGCAACGCCCAAACCAGCGCATCCACGCGATCGGGGCTACCTTTACCGGTATACCCTTCGGCGGTCATCCGGCACATCTGATCTTCAAGATCACCCAACCCGCGGGCGTGTTTGACACGCCCCTGCTCATACAACGCTGCCACAGGTTCAGATCGCGCAACCTTGCCCTTAGACGCCCGAACAGCGCGATAAGGCACCAGCGGATCGACTTGCCGAACCACCGTTTCAACCAGATCACCGCCTTGGTTAACCTCGGCAATTAACCGTTCGGCTTTATGGTGTCCAACTGTATCAATCGCCCTTTGCGCCCAGGCCATCGGTGATGCCGCTGTGATCGTGGCGTCAGCCAGCACATATACTTTCCAGTTTTGCGGTGCCCCTTGGGCAACGACCCCCGCTACGACAATACCGCATTCGTCCGACCCTTTGTGACCCGTCACTGGTGGGTCAACCGCCACAACGATTCGATCAAGATCAGGCACCACGTCCACTTGCAGCGCCTCCAGCATCTCAGAGGTCCACAAAGCGCCCTCTGTATCCTCCAATAAAATCCCATCCAACTCCTGCCGCCCCAACCGGGTTCCGGCATAGCGCGCACGAACTTCCTCAAGAAAGCTCTCTGCCAAATACGCGCTATTGGCCTCGGTTGGGGCGGTCGTCGTAACTGTCGATGGCGTCTCAAGCAGCTTTTTCAAAACCCCCACATTGCGCGGCGTGGTCGTCACACATTGCTGCGGATGATCACCCAGCCGCAATGCAAACTGCAGCATGTCCCATGTCTCCTCGGCCTTTTTCCATTTGGCCAACTCATCAACCCAAGCCGCATCAAACTGTGGCCCACGCAAGGCCTCAGGCTCATGGGCTGAAAAAACCTGCGCAACAGCGCCATTCGGCCATTCCAGACATTTGCGCGACGCAATCCAGGTCGGGCGACGATCCGGCGGGGAACAAGCCAAGATGCCGCTTTCGCCGAAAATCATCACATCGCGAACCTGATCAATCGTTTCGCCCACCAATGCCACACGCTTTGACCGGCCCGGGTCCATCGCCTTTGGACCTTCGACCTGCGATCTTACCCACTCAGCACCAGCACGGGTCTTGCCCGCACCACGTCCGCCCATGATTACCCATGTCTTCCAATTCATTTTTGGCGGTAGCTGATGATCATGGGCCCAGAATTCAAAAATGTAAGGAAGAGCACGAAGCTCTTCCTCACCAAGACTATTCAGAAACTCGTCTTGAACAGCATCGCCCGCGCAGCTTAACCAAACGGCCCCGGATCTGACATCTTGCGGCGTCAAGATCCAATGGCTCCCCGACGATGACGCCTCGTTCTTTTCTGTCGCGTTCATCGATCTTCGCCCTTTCTTGTAAAACCAGCTCATTCGCCTTCATCAGATTGACGATATGACCCCTAAGCGATTTAATCTCTCCCAGGTCGCCGGCTTTCAAAGCTGCTATGGTGTCCTGTACAGCGTCTTCGCACTGGTCCAGGTGTCGTCGTGCCGACGCCATCAGGCATCGCGCGTTTTTGTCTTCCTCAGTCTCGATACGAGTCATCATGCTCATGTGGTTTGCCTATGTTGCTTTTTAGCCTCCACACGAGAGAAACGAAAAAACGGCCTAAGGGTTATCCCCCGGCCGTTTGCCCACTTCTTCTAGCATGTCACAAGGTGTACATTGGACCGTTCGCAAAGTCAAGAAAAATCGCCTTAGCTACTTCCGCTAACCGTACGGTATCATTAACAAATTCTTAATTTAAGAAGTTAATAAACTATTAACAAATCTCTATACTACTCAATTCAAAGGCAAATTAGAAATACACCGCATGGTTGAACTGAAAGAAATGTATAATTTCGCCTGAAAAACGGCACATACCTATCTTGCAGTCGTCGCAGCAATAGACCGAATCCGTTCGATCATAGCGCGCAATCCGTTGGACCTTTGCGCCGACAGATGATCATTCAGACCAAGACGGCCCAACTCTGCCAATGCATCCACCTGCGTTACGTCTCTAACTGTCAGATCATTATAAAGTGCATGTAAAACAGCAATCAGCCCTTTAACAATCATCGCGTCACTATCACCGCGGAATGTAAAGACGGCACTAGGGCCATCGCCCTTAATCTCAGGAACCAGCCAAACCTGACTGGCACAGCCATCGACTTTTGTTGCGGGTACACGAAACGCATCCTCCAAAGGCGGCATCGCTTTGCCCATATCGATCACATGGCGATAACGATCTTCCCAGTCTTCCAAAAACTCAAACGTCTCTGCAATATCCTCAAAGGCTTCGGTTGCCATGTCATACTCCTTTTCAGCAGCAAACAGTTAGGGCTGATATCACCAAAGGTCCAGACCAACCGGATGCGCAGAATGGCTTTTCAACCCCGCAAGGATGCGATACGCCCAATCAAAAGGTATTTGAGGAGTCTTTATGCGCCGTTCCATATTATCTGTATTGATCCTTGGCACATGTCTTGCTGGTTGCGCGACAGTGCGCGAAAGCCGCGTCAACCCGTTCAACTGGTTTGGAAACGCACAAGAAGAAACACTGCAAGCCGCCCCTGAACGCGCCACAACGCAAGATCGTCGCCCCATGGTCAGCCAGATTGTTTCGATTGAAATCGATCGGACGCCCGGCGGCGCTATATTACGTGCTGTGGGTCTGCCCCCGACTCAAGGATATTTTGCTGGCGATCTTGTCCGCGTTCAGAATACCGATCCTGGCGTTCTGACGTATGAGTTCAGAATAATCCCACCGCGCGGCACCCAAAGAACAAGCACACAACAATCACGCGAAGTGGTTGTTGCCCTGTTTATAACAGATCAGGATTTGCAGCGTGCCAGCGCGATACGCGTTATCGGTCAACTAAACGCACAATCTTTACGGCGTTAAAGATCAACAATCACCACACGACCGGATTGCGCGGCCAGACCGATTTCACCATTGCACAGGCGCAGGGCATCTTCTCCGAAGACCTCTTTGCGCCAACCCTTCAGCGCTGAACAATCCCTTAAGCCAGCCGACAACCCATCCAGATCCGACGCAGAAGCGATTAGCTTTTGCGCCACACCTGCACCTTCGGACTTTGCTTTCAGCAAAACGCGCAACAAATCGGCCAAAGCCGGATTCACCTGCAACTTGTCCCGACTACGATCTGGTTTTGGTTGATCTTCTGGCGGGCATGCCAGCCCTGCAGCAACGGCGGCTATTATGCCTTCCGCAATCTCGCCCCGTCGCGCATCGCGCAACAAAAGCCGCGACCGGCCCAAATCAGCCAAATTGGCGGGTTTAGTTGATGCCAGTTCAACCAACGCATCATCTTTGAACACCCGATTACGCGGCACATTATGCGATTGGGCATAGATTTCGCGAAAGGCGGCCAGTTCCCGTACAATGGCCAGAAAACGTCCTGAATTCGTACGTGTCTTCACACGGTTCCAGGCCTGCATCGGTTCGATGATATATGTATCCGGGGTCAGCAGAACCTGAAGTTCTTCCTCAACCCATTTGGTGCGCTTGGTCTTTTTCAACTCGGCAGACAGATATTCGTAAATTTCACGCAGGTGCGTCACATCGGCCAAAGCATAGGTCTTTTGCGCATCCGTCAGCGGTCTGCGCGACCAGTCCGTAAACCGCGATGTCTTGTCCAATGATTCCCGTGTGATTTTGCGAACCAGCGTTTCATATCCAACCTGATCACCAAATCCGCACACCATTGCAGCCACTTGCGTATCAAATAACGGGTCGGGAAAAACATCCGCCTCAATAAAGAAGATCTCAAGATCCTGACGCGCGGCATGAAAAACTTTGACAACAGATGTATCACGAAACAGGTCATATAAAGGGTCAAGCGACAAGCCATCGGATAGCGGATCCACTAAAACGGCATCATCCGCACCATCCCCCGGCACAGCCAGCTGCACCAAACAAAGCTTGGAATAATAGGTCCGTTCACGCAGAAATTCTGTATCTACCGTTACATATTCATGTGTTTTGGCTTTGTTGCAAAACTCAGCCAAACTGTCCGTCGTCGTCAGCGTCTTCATATGGGGCCGTTCTTTATTTGTTTTGGGCGCAACCCTTGCCGCAAAATTATTAATGAAATGCGGCAGAAAAGAAAAGCCTAGTGAAAATTCTTTAGACATTGCCGCCTATGATAGAAAAACCGGTGTGCGGTCCCCTGCCGCAAAACGGCGCAGAACGGTGGGGTATAGAATATGTTCCTGCACCAGAACGCGGGCTGTCAAAGTTTGCACCGTGTCTTTCGCCATAATCGGCACCCGCGCCTGCCCCAAAACAGGGCCGTCGTCCAGTTCAGCCGTTACTTCATGCACAGTGCAGCCGTGTTCGGCATCACCCGATTCAATCGCGCGCTTGTGGGTGTGCAGACCACGATACTTTGGCAATAGCGACGGATGAATATTCAGCATCCGCCCCTGCCAGTGCTTTACGAAACCCGGCGTTAGCACCCGCATGAAGCCTGCCAGACATATAATGTCAGGCGACGCTGCGATCAGCTGATCTTTTAGGGCTGTCTCAAAGCCTGGGCGATCCTCAAACCGCCGGTGATCCACTGCCTGGGCTGGGATTCCCATCGTGCGGGCTTTGTCCAGACCACCTGCTTTTGGATCGTTTGACAATACAAGAACCGGTCGTGCCGGATGGTCGCCAGTCATGCTTTCAGCCAGCTTGACCATATTCGACCCCCCGCCTGAGATCAGAATGGCAACACGCTTCAAATCAGACGACCTGTCGTTTTTACGCCCTCACCGGTTTCAACCCGACCAATCACACTGACCGTTTCGCCCGCATCCTGTAGCTGCTGCAAAAGACCGTGCATGCGGTGTTCATCCACCACCAGCACCATGCCAATCCCTGCGTTAAAGGTTTTCAGCAACTCCGCCTGATCCAGGCCACCCGTGTCAGCCAGCCATTTGAAAACCGAAGGCAGTTCCCAGCTTGACAGATCAATCGTTGCACCCAGCCCATCGGGCAAAACACGCGGCAGGTTTTCCGTCAAACCACCGCCCGTGATATGGGCCATGGCATTCACACCACCCGCCTTAACTGCCGCCAGTGTGGATTTTACGTAAAGCCGTGTCGGTGTCAGCAGCGACGCACCCAGGGTCATGTGATCAAATGGGGCCGGATCATGCCAACCAAGGCCCGATACTTCGACAATCTTGCGCACCAGCGAATAACCATTCGAATGTACCCCGTCCGAGGCCAAGCCAAGCAGCACATCGCCCTCACTGACAACACCCGGCAAATCTGCGCCGCGCTCAATCGCGCCTACGGCAAAACCGGCAAGATCAAAATCGCCAGCCGCATACATGCCCGGCATTTCAGCGGTTTCCCCACCAATCAGTGCGCAACCTGAATGCAGACACCCTTCGGCAATGCTTTCAATAATCCGAGCGGCTTGATCTTGATTCAACTTGCCAGTGGCAAAATAATCCAGAAAGAACAAAGGTTCTGCGCCTTGACAGATCAAGTCATTCACGCACATGGCAACCAGATCAATTCCAATGCTGTCAACCATGCCCGTTTCAATGGCGATCTTCAGCTTGGTGCCTACCCCGTCGGTCGCAGCCACCAGAACCGGGTCATCGTATCCCGCCGCTTTCAGATCAAACAAAGCGCCAAAACCGCCAAGCCCAGACATCACACCAGGTCGCTGTGTCCGCTTGGCGGCCGGTTTAATCCGCTCGACCAAGGCATTGCCTGCGTCTATATCAACACCAGCATCTGCATAGCTTAAACCGTTTTTGCCAGGCTTCATCCCGTGTTCCCTATGATGATAATGATTTATCGATGTGCTAGCAGGCAGCACCGCGCTTGTCCACGCAGCTATTTGCGGATTAGTTTTAAATATCCCCATGCACCCATGCGGAAAAACATCCAGGTCAGACCCACATAGGCACACAAAAGAACAGCCCCCATCATCAGCAGGCCTCCGGCACTTGGCATCGCCAAAACGTCCAGAGCGCCCACAGACAATAAGACCGGAAACAACAGGAATAAGCTGACAGATACCATTATGAAACAGACCCAAAACGCTTCAAGCCGCTTTGGTACGCATCCTGCACGTCGCGCAAAATAACCGCCTGTATAAACCCCAGGTAAAGCGGCGGTCGCCGCCATGACAAGCGCTCCCATGTGTAAAATGTCCCCCGCAGAACGACCCTGCAAGACAAACCAGGCGGATGCGGCCGTCATGGTGAAAACCAACAGATAGCGTAAAACAAGTCCAAACAGATGATCCATACGCACCCCATTGCGTTTATCACCCGCGCGTATTGCCCAATCCGAAGCCACAAAGCAACTTGCATCTTGACCTGTCCGCAATGTCTGTTAGGCAGCAGTTTACGGGGGCCTGTAGCTCAGCTGGTTAGAGCAGTCCGCTCATAACGGATTGGTCGCAGGTTCAAGTCCTGCCGGGCCTACCAAAACATTAAAATATCATCCCTGAAATTCATTGATATACGATGACATGTGACTGCAGACCGTATTTGAAGGTGTGGTGATTTGATTTGGGTGTATAAATCACCTACTCAAACCCATTCGTCATTTTGTCACCTGTCCCGAACAACATGCAGATCTATCCGTGTTTTATAAAGACCCCCGCACACCGTTCAGCAATCATCTTGTAGAGCACACTTTGATCCACTAGCCTTAAGGCAAGGAATTTATGTTTTTAGGAGATTTTCATGCGCCTTACATTGTTCTTTTGGATTTTCTTGACTCTTTTCATCTCTGCCGTCTCTGCCCAGGAAACTACAGATACTGACAACGATATCCTGTTTATTCTGGATGGATCGGGGTCGATGTGGGGTCGCGTCAATGACGTCGAAAAAATTGTAGTAGCCAAAAATGTCATGGCTGGTCTAATCGAAGAACTACCCGAAGAGATTCATACCGGATTGATCACATACGGTCACCGAACACGCGGGTCTTGCGATGATATCGAATTAATCGCAGTTCCCGGCACCACGGCACGCACAGATTTGCTGTCTGCGCTGGCCGATGTAAACCCTTTGGGCAAAACGCCAATTGCAGGCAGCCTGATACGTGCTGGCGAAGCCCTTCGCGAAACCGAAAACGCCGTTTCGATCGTTTTGGTATCAGATGGTATTGAAAGCTGCGAAGGTGATCCCTGCGCAACGGCCGCGTTATTGCGCGAACAAGGGATTGACGTAACCATCCATGTGGTCGGGTTTGATGTTGATGCCGAGGCCGAAGAACAACTTAGCTGTATCGCCAAGGCAGGCGGCGGCGAATACTATCAGGCAAGTTCTGCAGATGCGCTAAGTGGCGCGCTGGCCGATGTTCGCACAAGCATTGTTGAGCCTGCGCCAGAACAGGTCATACAGGAAACCGTCACAATTGATCCGAATGTACGTCTTGCCGAAGATGTCATCGGCGGTGTGAATGTCGTTGCTATTGTATCAGGTGAAACGTTGTTACGATTGGCCGGAACAGCGGCCGAGCAAATCCCACCAGGATCTTATCAGTTTGAATTTGATAACTTTCTGTCGCCTGCAATCATCATAGAAAAAGACGAAGAATATGTTATTTCTGCCGCACAATTTGGTCTTTCGATTGTGCAACTTGATGGCACTCAGATCCAAAACGTTCGTGTTTTTGATAATGCGACCAATGAAGAATTGACATATCTTTCAGGAACGATACCCCAGCAATTTCCATCCGGATCATATCGGTTTGAATTTGCTAATTTTACGTCACCTCCATTTCTGATTGAGGCCAACCAGACCTATATTATTTCCCCTTCAGATTTCGCGCTTGCCCAGATCGCAATGGATGGCACACAGTTTACAAATGTCTACATCATCGATGATGCAACCGCTGAAAGGGTAACGTTTCTGAGTGGAACATCGCCAAAAAAGATCCCACCTGGTACCTATCGGTTCAAATTCGCCACCTTCACATCGCCCCCGTTTATTGTCGAAGGAAATGGCAACTATACAATCTCACCGTCAGATTATGGTGTGGCACAGATCGCCATGGATGGCACGCAACTTAAAAACGTATATATCATTGATACCGCAACGGGTGAAAGTCTGACGTATCTCGGTGGGACATCTCCAAAGTTAATCCCGGCGGGCACCTATCAGTTCAAATTCAACCACTTCACATCACCCCCATTTGTTGTCGAAGAAAATGGGATCTATACAATTTCGCCATCAGACTATGGTCTTGCAACGGTACGCACAACGCGCGCCATTTCGGGGGGATTACAGTTACAGCAAGATGGCAAACGCATCGGTACGATTAGGGGTAATAGTCCCATACAAATTGCCCCGGGCGTTTATACTCTGGTCCAGAAGAACGTTGAACTGGATACCGTCACGATTGAACCCGGTGAAACGCGCGTTTTTGAACTTGAGCCATAACCACAGTTTTAATTCTGACGTGGCATCAGCGCTCAAAGTTCTGTCCTTTTACTACTTATCCAAAGGCCCCCTCTGATAATATACCAGAGGGGGAGTTGGCCCGTGAGCGGACAACAAGGAGAGCTTGGAGGCTTCTCGGATGCACCTGCCTCTCAAGGCGTTCCCTCGCCGCCGACAGTTAAAGCGGCGCCATCCGAGACTTCGTTTGATGTAAGATCAACCGGCTCTCTCATAGGAAAGACGTTTCAGAACCAATTTTATTCTCGTAAAAAGAGAATTTTTATACTTTACTCGCGCGATCGCGCAAAACGTATTTCTGAATTTTGCCAGTTGATGTCTTGGGAATATCACCAAAGACAACTTTTTTGGGTGTTTTAAATCCAGCCAAATGCTTTTTGCAAAAGTTGATAATTTCGGCCTCTGTCGCGTCATGCCCCTCGCGCAGTTCAATAAAGGCACAGGGCACTTCGCCCCAACGATCATGCGGGATGGCAACGATAGCGGCGGCCTGAACAGCGGCGTGACGATACAGGACCCCTTCAACTTCAATCGACGATATATTTTCGCCGCCTGAAATAATCACATCCTTCAGCCTGTCGCGGATCTGAACATAGGTATTGTCATGCATTACAGCCGCATCCCCCGTCCAGAACCAACCATCCTTAAAAGCGTCGTCCGTCGCTGCGGCGTCTTTGTAATACCCCTTCATGATCGGATTTCCTCGCACAGCGATTTCGCCCTGGGTCACGCCATCACGCGGAACATCCTGACCTGTCGATTTATCAGCCACACGAACCTGTTCCAGAATTGGAAAGCCCACGCCTTGCATCGATTGCATCTGCGCCTGTTCATCTGCAGAAAGATCAGCCCATTCATCGCGCCACAGACATTCAGTAATGTGGCCAAAGGTTTCTGTCAGGCCGTAAACCTGCATGACATCCAGCCCCATAGCCTGCGATTTCTGCAAGATCGCGGGCGGTGGCGGTGCGCCGGCTGTAAAAACCTTGATCGGCGGCGACACGGGTTCTTCTGCGTCCTTTGCGCTTTCGATCAGCATTTGCAACACAATCGGCGCCCCGCCGAAGTGGGTGACCTTATGGTGTTGAATGGCGTCCCAAATCCGTTCCGGTACGGGATCACGCGTATAAATGATTTTAGCGCCGATACTGGCCAATGCCCAAGGGTGGTTCCAGCCATTACAATGAAACATCGGCACAATGGACAGATAAACGGTGTGTTCCGTCATGGGCCATGTCACAACAGTGCCAAGCGCCATCAGATACCCGCCACGGTGATGATAAACCACGCCTTTGGGCCGCCCTGATGTGCCAGATGTATAATTCAGCGAAATGGCTTGCCATTCATCATCTGGCAGGTGCCACGTTGCATCTGCATCGCCGGTCAGCAGAAAACTTTCATAATCCGTTCTGTCTGATCCGGGCGGCGTGTCTGCTTGGTCATCGACAATTTCAATCACCTCTATATCGCGCCCCAAAATATCAAAAGCGTTTCGCAGCAGGTCAGAAAAAACCGTGTCCGCAATGATCAGCTTTGTGTCCGCATGATCCAGAATATAAGCGACCGTTTCGGCCTCAAGGCGCGTATTGATCGTGTTCAGCACAGCACCCGATACCGGAACTGAAAAATGCAATTCGAACATTTCAGGGATGTTTGGCACGATCACCGACACGGTATCGCCCGCAGCAATGCCGTGCTGTTTCAACGCATCGGCAAATCTGCGACACCTGCCAGCGACCTGCGCCCAGGTACGGTGGATTTCGCCATATATAAAAGCCGTGCGGTCGCCATACACTGTTTCCGCCCGTTTCAGGAATGAAATCGGCGACAACGGTACATAATTTGCGGCAGCCTTTCCAAGCGCCTCGTAATGTTTTTGCATCAGCGATCCCCCCCTTTTTGATCGTCATTCCGGACGATGACTAAACAAACGGCATATCGACCAACTTGCCGCTTACCTGCCCATCACTGCGTATCGCAGTCACATCGTCCCCTGATGCAACATCAACCGAAACCAAAGCATAACCAATGTTTTTCTTCAATCGGTACGACCAAACACAATTGGTCATCTGACCAACAGCGCGATCCCTTTGCCGCAGCTCTTCCCAGATCGCACCCATTGGCTCAGGCGTATCGCCCTCAAGGATGATACCCAGTTGGTGCCGCTTTTGACCTTCCTCGCTGATCTGGCGCAGGGCTTGGATGCCGATAACATCATCCTGCACATCCAAATTTATGTACTTGCCCAATCCCAATTCAAACGGGTTTGTCGTCTCATCTGTATCAGCACGTACGGACAACAGCCCACTTTCTGTGCGTTCCGACGGATTTGGCGTGCCCGGGCCGATATCCCATTTTTGCCCGGCTTCTTTGAAAATATTCCACAGCTGTGTGCCCTTGCTGCCATCGCGCAGATAAATCTCAAAACCACCCTGCTTGGACCAACCCGATCTTTGCACAGCGATTGGAATACCCTCAATCACGGCTTCAAGAAACCAGAAATACTTAATGTCGCGCACCCAGTCACCCATCACGTGGGCGACGACATCTTCGGCTTTTGGCCCCTGCAAAGCCATCGGTGACACATCAGGTTCGGTAATTTCGACATCCAGACCACGCTCTGCGGCAATCGCATGAGACCAAAGCCAAATATCCGAGTCAGCGATAGATAACCAATAAAGATCATCCGCCAGCTTAAGAAGAATCGGATCATTGATCAGTACGCCGTTATGACTGCACAGGGGCGCATATTTGCCCTGCCCCACCTTACAGTTCGAAAAATCACGCGGTGACAGTATTTGCGCAAGTCTGGCGGCATCGGGCCCCTTGAACTGAACCTGACGTTCCGCGCCGACGTCCCATTGCGCGACGCCCTTGATCAGCCGCCAGTATTCAGCTTCAGGATCGCCATAACCGGTTGGCAGAACCATCTGATTGTAAATCGTAGCAGACACCAGACCATCGGCCTGGGTGGCTTGATAAAACGGAGAAGGACGAATTCGTACGGACGGAGCGGCTGAAAACATGGGCGGCATCCCCAGCAAAAAGTATGTCAATATGATGACTTAGACACGGAATTTTGAGTCGCACAAGCATTCTGTGCGGCTAGTAAAATTCAGGTATCCGCCAAGGCAATACGACACATGTCGGAATTCACATCCATCAGCCCGTCAATAACATTGAAATGATGTCTATCAGGCTCAGTCACCTCGGTCGTTTTGATCCCTAAACCCCGCCAAATATTAGCCAGCAATGCGTTTTGACGCAAAAACTCTTGTCGCTCGGTACCGCCAACCCAAGCGGTCAGTCGGACATGCGGCAGCGGCATTCCTAAAGCGGGGCTACTGGAATGTGCGGTGGCTTCGGTCAACCGCAGATCACTGTTACGACTGGTCCGCAGCATCGGCCGCAGATCATGCACACCCGAAATCGACATGACATGGCGCAACCTGTCGGCAACATCACCTGCCAGGGGCGTATCTGCGCACATCATGCGCGACACCAGATGCCCGCCCGCGGAATGCCCGGACAAAACAATCGGCCCGTCAATACGGCTTGCGGCATGGGTAATCGCCTGTCCAACACTCTGTTCAATTCGCGGGATGGTGACATTAGGACACAGATCATAGGACGGCATCGCCACAGCCCATCCCGCCGCAAGCGGTCCTGCTGCAAAATGCGACCAGATGGATTTATCAAAGGCCACCCAATACCCGCCATGTACAAAGGCGAACAGCCCTTTGGGATCGCCTTTTGGCAAAAACAGATCGTACACCGACCGATCTGTCGCGCCATAGCTGATATCCAACTCGCCCTTATGACTGGCCCGGAAATCAGCCGCCGCCTGTTCCCATGTTGCGATGAAGCCATCACCATTCGGAATATTGGTCCGGTTTTCATAAGCCGCGTCCCAATCGGTAATCTGATCAAAATTCATCACGTATATCCTTAAAGAACGGTGCGCACGCGCCAAAGTTCAGGGAAAAGCTCAACCGCTAGCATGCGTTTCAAGTAATCAACGCCGCCCGTGCCCCCTGTGCCGCGTTTAAAACCGATAACACGTTCCACCGTTGTGACATGGTTAAACCGCCAACGCCGGAAATAGTCTTCGAAATCAACAAGTTTTTCAGCCAACTCATACAGATCCCAGTGATCAGACGGATTGCGATAGATCATTTCCCAAGCGTTAATCACTGTCTGATCAGGCGTATAGGCGCGCGATACGTCACGGGTCAAAACTGTGTCTGACAAGGGCAACCCCCGTCGCGCCAGGGCACGCAAAGCTTCGTCATAAAGGCTTGGTTCTTGCAGTTCAGCTTGTAGTTTTTCAATAATCTCACCGCGATGCGTATGGGGTTTAAGCATCGCAGCATTGCGATTGCCCACAGTGAATTCGATCAGCCGGTATTGCCAGGATTGAAACCCTGATGACTGTCCCAGCCCATCGCGAAAGGCCGTGTAATCACTGGGCGTCATCGTGCGCAATACATCCCAGGCATTGTTCAATTGTTCAAAAATACGGGCCACGCGGGCCAGCATTTTAAACGATTGATGTAACTGATCAGCTCGCAACGCTGCACGTGCAGCACCCAGTTCATGCAAAGCAAGGCGCATCCACAATTCGGACGTTTGATGCTGAATGATAAACAGCATTTCATCATGTACATCCGTGCGTGGATGCTGGGCTGTCAGAATACCGTCCAGCGCCAGATAATCACCATAGGACATCTGCCCATCAAAGCCGACATGCGCGCCGTCATCGGTTGGATCATAAGGGCCACTGGTCATGTCACCGCAGCCTTAACCATGAATTTCGGCTGATCCCATATACGATTTTCCAGAATATCGGCCAAAATCGCCACGGCGCGCTTTACATCCGCTTTGTCATTATAAAGCGGCGCAAACCCAAAGCGCATGATGTCAGGCGCACGAAAATCGCCCGTGACGCCTGCGGCAATCAACGCCTGCATCGCAGCATATCCGTGATCAAACCGAAACGATACTTGACTGCCGCGCTTTTCGGGATCACGGGGACTGGCCAAGGTCAGCTGCGGACAAGACGCTTCAACCAGCTGGATAAAAAGCTCTGATAAAGCAATAGATTGCGCACGGATATCGGACATATTCACCTGATCCCAGATGTCCATCGATGCCTCAAGCGCGGCCATCTGGATAACCGGCGGCGTTCCAACCCGCATTCGTGTGATGCCCTGCGCCGGACGGTAATTCTGTTCAAATGCGAAAGGCGCATCATGCCCCAGCCATCCGGCCAATGCGGGATTGATGTGATCAGCCAGATCAGGACGCACATAGATAAACGCAGGCGCACCCGGCCCGCCGTTCAGATATTTATAAGTACATCCAATCGCAAATTCGGCCTGACACGCGGTCAGATCAACAGGGACAGCCCCGGCAGAATGTGCCAGATCCCAGATCACAACGGCACCCGCAGCATGGGCTTTGGCAGTCAGTTCGACCATATCGTGCATTCGACCTGTGCGATAATCGACATGGGTCAACATCAGCACTGCGACAGTTTCATCAATGGCATCTGCGACAGTTTCAGGCTCAACAACTTTTAATTCATGACCGCGATCCAGCGTTTTGATCAGCCCGTCCGCCATGTAAAGATCGGTCGGGAAGTTACCATTATCACTTAGCACGATCCGCCGATCCGGCCGCATATCAAGGGCGGATGCCAGCGCCTGATACACTTTTACAGACAGCGTATCGCCCAACACGACGGTATGTTTTGGCGCGCCGATCAGACGGCCCAGACGGTCGCCCAAAATACCGGGCTGCGCCATCCAGCCGGCCCTGTTCCAGCCACCAATCACCATCTGACCCCATTCATCCTGAAGGGTGCGCATCACGCGGTCAGCCACTGTTTTCGGCAAAGGGCCCAGCGAATTACCATCAAGATAGGTCACATCCTCTGGCAACAAAAACTGATCTTTCGTCATATGTCCCCCGCTTACCAGATACCCGTTTTATTCCATGCCGGGCTCTGAATTACCATCAGAGCAATTTGATCACAGATTATACTTGAAGTCTAAAATATTTTTACTTGAAATAAAAATATCCTCGGCCTAGCCTTTGATTGTCTGATCCATGTCAGAACGATACTCAAGGAGATCTGATGCGCATTGCCTGTCTTGGCGGCGGACCCGCCGGTCTTTACTTCGCCATCTCGATGAAGTTGCGGCAACCCAATGCGCAAGTGGTTGTTTTCGAAAGAAATCGCCCAGATGATACATTTGGGTGGGGTGTTGTTCTGTCAGATGAAACACTGACAAATCTGCATCAAAACGATCCTATCAGTGCGGCCACAATCAAGGATCATTTCGCCTATTGGGATGATATCGCAGTACATCACAAAGGCCAGAAAATGCTGTCCACAGGGCATGGGTTTTGCGGAATCGGGCGCAAGCGGTTGTTGTTGATCTTGCACGAACGGGCGAAAGAACTGGGCGTTGATCTGCGGTTCGAAACCGAAGTGGGCGCCGCTGCGGATTACATGGATGACTACGACGTGGTCGTTGCGTGTGATGGTCTGAATTCTAAAACCCGGATGGAATTTGCAGACCGTTTTCAGCCCGATATCGATATGCGCACTTGCCAGTTTGTTTGGCTGGGCACGCGGCAAAAATTTGATGATGCGTTCACTTTTATCTTTGAAGAAACCGACAAAGGCTGGGTCTGGGCACATGCCTATCAATTCGATGATGACACCGCGACCTTTATCGTCGAATGCTCGCAACAGACATACGATGCCTTTGGGTTTGCGGATTTATCCCAGCACGACAGCATCGCCATTTGCCAGGACATTTTCAAAGACCATCTTGGCGGTCATGCCCTGATGACTAATGCCAAACACATCCGCGGCTCCGCCTGGATCAGGTTTCCGCGTGTGTTATGCGAAAGATGGAGCCATCGGAACGTGGTCCTTTTGGGAGATGCCGCAGCGACTGCGCATTTTTCCATCGGGTCGGGCACAAAACTGGCACTGGAAAGCGCGATTGCGTTAGCCGATGATCTTAGCCAAAGCCCAGCGGTGGCGGATGCTTTTGCCAAATACGAAGACACCCGCCGGCTTGAGGTTCTGCGCCTGCAATCGGCCGCACGCAATTCCGTCGAATGGTTCGAAGGTGTGGAACGATATCTGCATCTTGATCCCGTTCAGCTGAACTATTCCCTGCTGACGCGATCGCAGCGGATTAGTCATGAAAACTTGCGGGAACGGGATGCAGGGTGGTTGTCATCGGCCGAAAAATGGTTTCAAGATGAAGCGGGTGCTGACAGCAATGCACCTGTACGGGCACCAATGTTCGCACCGTTCAAACTGCGCGATATACATCTGAAAAACCGCGTTGTTGTATCCCCAATGGCCCAATACAAAGCGGTGGACGGTTGTCCAACCGACTGGCATCTGATCCACTATGGCGAACGGGCCAAGGGCGGCGCGGGACTGATCTATACCGAAATGACATGCGTATCGGCACACGGGCGGATCACCCCCGGTTGCCCGGGTCTTTATGACCCAGAACACGAAATCGCATGGGCACGTCTGAACCGGTTTATTCACACTGAAACAGAAGCAATGACCTGTTGCCAGATCGGCCATTCGGGGCGCAAGGGATCAACACGCCTAGGGTGGGAAGGCATGGATAAGCCTTTGCCATCGGACAATTGGCCGATCATCTCGGCCTCGGCCATTCCATGGTCAGACGAAAACGCCGTGCCCAGGGCAATGACCCACGATGACATGGATCAGGTGTTGTCAGACTTCGTCACTGCCGCAGAAATGGCCGACCGCGCGGGCTTTGACATGATCGAACTGCATGCAGCACATGGGTATCTGATATCGTCTTTTATCTCGCCCCTTTCCAATACGCGCGACGATGAATACGGCGGATCTCTGGAAAACCGCATGCGCTATCCGTTGCAAGTTTTCAAAGCCATGCGGGACGTCTGGCCGGATCATAAACCGATGTCCGTTCGCATTTCAGCCTGTGACTGGACCGAAGACGGCATCACGCCTGATCAGGCCGTTCAGATCGCCCGTATGTTCGCAAAGGCGGGCGTGGATATCATCGACGTCTCGGCGGGTCAGACATCCACCGATGCGCAGCCTATCTATGGCCGGATGTTTCAAACACCGTTCTCTGACCGTATCCGGAATGAGGCGGGCATCAAAACCATGGCCGTCGGTAATATCTATGAAGCTGATCACGTCAATTCGATCCTGATGGCCGGACGCGCCGATCTGGTGTGTCTGGCACGGCCCCATCTGGCCGATCCCTACTGGACACTGCATGCCGCAACCGATCTGGGGGACCGTCTGGAAACATGGCCCCTGCCCTATGAAGCGGGGCGCGATCAGGCATGGCGATTGGCGGATCGTCAGGCGGAAACGGTGGATAAGGTATGACCGTCGCGGGCCAACATGTGGTGATCACTGGCGGCGGCACAGGGGTCGGTGCGGAAACGGCGCAAACCTTTGCCATAGCGGGTGCCAAGGTCACGATCATGGGCCGGACCGAAGGCCCTTTAAAAGCACAAAATCTACCTTATCAGATATGCGATGTCACCGATGCGACCAATGTGCGTGGCGCTTTCGATGCAGCCCGCAAAATCCAGGGACCGATTACAATCGTTATCGCGAATGCAGGCGCGGCCACCAGCGTGCCGTTTGCAAAAATGACTGCAGCGGATTTGACTGCAATGTTGGATGTAAACCTGACGGGTGTGTTCAATGTCTGGCAAACCGCCCTGGCAGATATGAAAGCGGCAAACACGGGCCGGATGATCGCCATCGCTTCGACCGCTGGGCTAAAGGGATATCCCTATGTTGCGGGATACTGCGCAGCCAAGCACGGTGTCGTGGGCTTGACCCGCGCATTAGCCAAAGAATTGGCGCGCACGGGCATTACTGTTAATGCCATCTGTCCCGGCTTTATCGAAACGCCGATGCTGGACCGGTCCATCACCAACATCACCGAAAAAACCGGCATGTCGGCCGAAGATGCTGCGAAATCTTTGAAAAAAGACAATCCGCAAGACCGTTTTATCCAACCATCCGAAGTCGCAAACACAGCACTTTGGCTGTGTTCTGATGCAGCCAGATCCGTCAACGGCCACGCCCTTAGTTTGTCCGGAGGTGAAATATGAGCGTTACGCAACCCGTTCACCCCGACAACGCATCAAAAGATCGCTTGCGTCTTTGGCTCCGGATGTTGAAAGCCAGTCGCATGATCGAAACTCAGCTGCGCGAAAATCTACGGGCAGAATTTCAATCTACCCTACCCCGCTTTGATGTCATGGCCGCCCTGTCACGATACCAGGACGGCCTGAAGATGAGCCAGCTATCAGATGTGCTGCGTGTCTCAAACGGGAATGTCACCGGTATCGTGGACCGACTGGCCGATGATGGCTGTGTCGTACGCGTACCCGTGCCCGGCGACCGGCGGGCTTCACTTGTTCGTCTGACCAAACGCGGTCACGAAGAATTCGCCGTTCAAGCCAAAGCACACGAGGATTGGATCAACGATATCCTATCTGAATTCAGTGCCAATCAAGCCGTCACCGTCTCGGGGCATCTGGACGCATTGGTCACTGCGTTGGAAGGAAAAGCCCCATGACAATGCGCACTGATGTTCAATCGTTTCTATGCGCCATTCAAGATGGCATCGCCACGGTTGCGCTGAACCGGCCTGATCGCAAGAACCCTCTGACATTCGAAAGCTATGCCGAGCTGCGCGATTGGTTTCGTGATCTGGTCTATGCAGATGATGTGAATGTGGTGATTTTCGCTTCAAACGGTGGGAATTTCAGCTCAGGCGGGGATGTGCATGACATCATTGGCCCGCTGACCAAAATGACCATGAAAGAGCTTTTGGCCTTTACCCGCATGACCGGCGATCTGGTCAAGGCGATTGTGAATTGCGGCAAGCCGGTGATCGCAGCAGTGGACGGGGTCTGTGTCGGTGCGGGCGCAATTATCGCCATGGCATCCGACCTGCGTATCGCGACACCTGATGCAAAATGCGCGTTTCTGTTCACCCGCGTGGGGCTGGCCGGGTGCGATATGGGCGCCTGCGCAATCCTACCCCGTATCATCGGCCAAGGCCGCGCAGCCGAACTGCTTTATACTGGTCGATCCTTCAGCGCAGACGAAGGCGCTGCGTGGGGATTTTACAACAAAGTTGCCGCTGATCTGGACGCCGAAGCACTGGCCATGGCCACCCGCATCGCGGCAGGCCCGAATTTCGGCCATATGATGACCAAAACGATGCTGGCACAGGAATGGTCAATGTCCATCGATCAAGCGATCGAGGCCGAAGCCCAAGCGCAAGCCATCTGCATGCAAACCGCCGATTTTGAACGCGCCTACAATGCCTTTGTGGCCAAAGACAAACCAGTGTTTCAGGGGGATTGATGGCAGATCGCAGCTTTCTTGACTGGCCGTTTTTCGAAAACAGGCATCGCGATTTGGCGGATGCACTGGATGCTTGGGCGAGTGCCAAGATCAACGTCGATCACAGCGATACGGACGCCGCGTGCAAGTCACTGGTGGCAATGCTGGGGGATGGTGGCTGGCTGACACACTCTGCTGTTGATCCCGAAACCCCCACGACGCTGGATGTGCGCAGCCTGTGTCTGATCCGCGAAACGTTGGCCCGTCATGATGGTCTGGCTGATTTCGCCTTTGCAATGCAAGGTCTGGGAACGGGCGCGATATCACTGTTTGGAAAACCTGAACAACAGACAGAATGGTTGCCGCGAACCCGCGCGGGCCACGCCATTTCCGCCTTTGCCCTGACCGAATCCCAATCAGGGTCAGATGTGGCCAACTCCACCATGACCGCCACAGCGGACGGCAACAGTTATGTTTTGAACGGCGAAAAGACGTGGATTTCCAATGGCGGAATTGCAGATGTGTACACCGTTTTTGCACGTACGGGCGACGCACCGGGCGCAAAGGGACTTTCGGCATTCATCGTCCCTTCGGACACGCCAGGCCTGACCATTGCGGATCGTATTGACACAATCGCACCGCATCCCTTGGCAACGTTGCGCTTTGCTGATTGTCGCATTCCGAAATCTGCGATGATCGGTGACAGCGGTGCGGGTTTCAAGATTGCCATGTCGGTTTTAGATGTCTTTCGCCCAACAGTCGCCGCCGCGGCCCTTGGCTTTGCCCGTCGCGCGCTGGATGAAACCTTGACCCGCGTGACAACCCGCCATGTACAGGGCGCGCCCCTGTTCGATTTGCAAATGGTTCAGGGCCACATCGCTGATATGGCGGTGGATATCGACGCCAGTGCTCTGCTGATCTATCGCGCGGCCTGGGCCAAGGATAACGGCGCCCCGCGCATCACGCGCGAAGCCGCGATGGCCAAGCTGTTTTCAACCGATCAGGCGCAAAGCGTCATCGACAAAGCCGTGCAATTGCATGGCGGTGATGGCGTGCGATCCGGCGAACCTGTCGAAAAGCTTTACCGGGAAATCCGCGCCCTGCGGATCTACGAGGGTGCATCGGACGTACAGCGGGTCATCATCGCGCGGCAAACAATGGGGACGCACATATGATACGAAACCCGCCCCTTGGGCCAACTGCCCATATTGATAGCTTCGCGCGCGACAACCTGCCTCCTGCGGATCAATGGCCCGACTTTCTGCTGGATGGGTTTGATTATCCCGATATTCTGAATGCTGCCGTTGAATTGACCGACGCAATGGTCGCCAAAGGCTTTGGCGATCACACAGCCCTGATCGGCAACGGCCGCCGCAGAACTTATAAAGAGCTGACGGATTGGACCAACCGTCTGGCCCATGTTCTGGTCGATGATTTGGGTGTGAAACCGGGCAATCGCGTTTTGATCCGGTCGGCGAACAATCCGGCCATGGTCGCTTGTTGGCTGGCTGCGACCAAGGCGGGTGCGGTTGTTATCAATACAATGCCGATGTTGCGGGCGGGTGAATTGGGCCAGATCGTTCAAAAAGCCCAAGTCACCCATGCGTTATGCGACACCCGGCTGATGGACAACATGGCTGAATGCGGCAAATACAACGCCATTCTTGGTTGCATCGTCGGGTTTGACGGCACATCAAACCATGACGCAGAACTGGATCGTATGGCGCTGGAAAAGCCCGTGAAATTCGACGCAGTGCCGACGGGCCGTGATGATGTGGCGCTTTTGGGCTTTACCTCGGGCACCACCGGGTCGCCCAAAGCCACTATGCATTTTCACCGCGACCTGCTGATCATCGCAGATGGTTACGCCAAACAAGTCCTGGGTGTCACGCCCGATGACGTCTTTGTCGGATCGCCACCCTTGGCTTTTACCTTTGGGCTTGGTGGATTGGCGATCTTTCCCCTGCGGTTCGGAGCGGCGGCGACACTGCTGGAAACGGCATCCCCACCGAACATGATTGAAATCATTGAAAAATACAAAGCGACCGTCAGTTTCACGGCCCCCACGGCCTATCGCGCGATGCTGGCTGCAATGGCGGATGGCGCAGATCTGTCCAGCCTGCGTGCCGCCGTGTCTGCGGGCGAAACTCTGCCCGCGCCTGTCTATCGGGACTGGATCGCGAAAACTGGCAAACCCATGCTGGACGGCATCGGCGCGACTGAAATGCTGCACATCTTTATCTCAAACCGTTTTGACGATCACGCGCCCGCCTGTACCGGCAAACCGGTCCACGGATATCAGGCGAAAATCGTCGATGAAACCGGACAGGAATTGCCACGCGGACAGATCGGACGCTTAGCTGTTCGCGGCCCGACAGGCTGCCGTTATCTGGCCGATGACCGACAGGCTGGATATGTTCAGAACGGCTGGAACATCACTGGCGACGCGTTTTCCATGGATGCAGACGGCTATCTGCATTTTGCCGCGCGCAACGATGATATGATCGTCAGCTCAGGTTATAATATCGCTGGACCCGAGGTCGAGGCCGCCCTGTTGTCCCACGCCCATGTCGCCGAATGTGCCGTCATTGGTATACCGGACGCAGAACGGGGCATGATCGTACAGGCGCATGTCGTCCTGCGCGATGCAACCCCCGGACCACAGATTGCAGAAATGCTGCAAAATCACGTCAAAGCAACAATTGCGCCTTATAAATACCCCCGCCGTATTGAATTCTGTGATGCTTTGCCCAAAACTCAAACCGGGAAAATACAGCGCTTTCTTTTGAAGAAAGATGGGGGTCTATAATGCAGCGAAACGAATGTTCCGAATGGAAAGGATAATCCGATGACCTGTGTCTTTGTTCAGATCCGTTGTAAGCCCGGCAGTACGTATTCCGTGGCCAATGCAATCACCCTGCGTGAAATCCATTCCGAGTTGTATTCAACCAGCGGTGCATTCGACCTGCTGCTGAAAATCTACATCCCCGAAGGCGCGGATGTGGGCATGTTTATTAATGATAACCTGCTGGATATCGAGGGGATCGAGCGGACTTTAACAACGCTGACGTTCAAAGCGTTCTGATAACCCTTAAGCAAAAAAGACTTTCCGAACAGGGAGATACACAATGAAACTGAAGACACTGGCCCTTGTGGCCTCATTCATGGCGCTGCCAATCGCTGCGTTTTCTGAACCCGTAAAAGTGGGCATTATCACAACGTTGTCCGGCGGCGGTGCGGGTCTTGGAATTGATGTGCGTGACGGTTTTATGTTGGCGGTCAAGCAATCGGGCAATACTGACATCGAAGTGGTGATCGAAGACGATCAGCGTAAACCTGATATCGCCGTACAACTGGCCGATAAGATGATCCAGTCTGAAAAAGTCGATGTTATGACTGGTATTATCTGGTCAAATCTGGCGATGGCCGTCATTCCAAGTGCCGTGGCGCAGGACAAGATCTATCTGTCACCTAATGCGGGTCCATCAGCGCTGGCAGGCAGAGGCTGTCATCCCAATTATTTCAATGTCGCATGGCAAAACGACAATCTGCACGAAGCAGCAGGCGCCTATACTAATTCTGCAGGATTCCAGAATACCTTTATCCTTGCACCCAATTATCCTGCGGGCCAAGACGCGCTGACAGGTTTCAAACGCCAATACCAAGGCGAACTAGCGGGTGAAATTTTTACCAAGCTAGGTCAAACCGACTATGCCGCTGAAATTGCACAAATTCGGGCATCGGGCGCAGACAGCGTATTCTTCTTTTTGCCCGGTGGCATGGGAATTTCGTTTCTGAAACAATATGCTGACAGCGGTGTTGATCTGCCTGTTGTCGGTCCTGCGTTCAGCTTTGATCAAGGCATTTTGCAAGCCGTGGGCCAGGCCGCGATAGGTGTAAAAAATACGTCACAATGGAACAAGGATATCGACAACCCAACCAACGCGGCTTTTGTGGAAACCTTTCAGGCCGAATACGGACGACTGCCATCGCTTTACGCCAGTCAGGGTTTCGATACGGCCAATCTTTTGCTAAGCGCAATGGCCAAGGCTGATATCTCAGATCGCAATGCCTTTCGTGCGGCGTTGAAAGAGGCCGATTTCCATAGCACACGCGGTGATTTCGAGTTCGGCAATAACAACCACCCGGTCCAGAATATCTATGTCCGCGAAGTCATCAAGGAAGGCGACGTTTATACCAATAAAATCATCGGTGTTGCGTTGGAAAATCACGTAGATGCCTATGCAGCTGACTGCCAGATGTAAGTAACTCGACCGGGGCGCGGTGACCCTGCGCCCCGGCCTGCACAAAGGCAATCATTCATGTCCTTCATCCTTTTTGCCGAACAGGTTTTGAACGGCCTGCAATTCGGTGTCATGCTTTTCTTGATGTCCGCTGGCCTGACGCTGGTCTTCGGGGTTATGGGGCTGATCAATCTGGCCCATGGATCTCTGTTCATGATCGGGGCCTTTGCTGCAGCTGCAGTGGCAGGATTGACCGGATCGTTCGTGCTGGCGCTGATGGCCGCGCTGGCCGCTGCCGCCGCTGCTGGCGCATTGGTCGAAGTTCTGGTGATCCGGCGGCTTTATGATCGTGATCACTTGGATCAGGTGCTGGCCACATTCGCACTGATCTTGATCTTTTCCGAAGGCACCCGCTGGATTTTCGGATCTTTCCCGCTTTTTCTGAATATTCCCGATTACCTGTCTGGGCCCGTCACCCTGCCCGGCGGCATTCAATATCCGCTGTACCGTCTGACGCTAATTGGCATCGGTCTTGCCGTTGCAGTGGGGCTTTTCCTGCTGATCTCGCGCACACGGCTTGGTATCCAGATCCGCGCAGGCGAAAGCGACCGCGAGATGATCGCGGCCTTAGGCGTTGATATATCAAAGCTTTACACCATCGTTTTTGCCTTGGGTGCCGCACTGGCCGGGCTGGCAGGCGCGCTGGTGGGTGCTATCCAATCAGTCCAGGTCGGCATGGGCGAACCTGTGTTGATCTTGGCCTTTGTCGTGATCGTCATCGGCGGGATCGGGTCTATCAAGGGCGCGCTGATCGGGTCCATTCTGGTGGGGTTGACCGACACATTGGGCGGGCTGTTCATGCCTGCGCTATTTGCGCTTTTCATGGATAATTCATCGGCTGCAACCGCCGGATCTGCACTGGCATCAATGTTGATCTATATCCTGATGGCGGTCGTGCTGATCGTGAAACCATCGGGCTTATTTGGGGCGCGCGCATGACCCGGGAACGCAAAATCAACGCCGGTCTTGCGCTTGCTCTGTTGGCGTTTCCGCTGTGGGCGTATTTCGCGAATGAACCTTTTATGATCACGCTAGCGACCAAAGTGGCGATCTTGGCATTGGCAGGCGTTGGCTTGAACATCGCGCTTGGTCAGGGTGGTCTGGTCAGCCTGGGGCACGCAGCATTCTTCGGGATCGGTGGCTATGCCATGGGTATTTTGGCCAGCCACGCCCAGACCTTTGATCCGATTGCCGAATGGCCGTTCCTGATCGAAGGCACAAAATCCATGCCGATCATCTGGATCGTGGCCGTTCTAACATCTGGTCTGGCGGCCCTGTTGATCGGCGCGCTTAGCTTGCGAACATCGGGCGTGTATTTCATCATGATCACCCTGGCTTTTGGTCAAATGTTTTATTATTTCGCGATCAGTTGGCCCACCTATGGCGGCGAAGACGGTCTTTCGATCTATGTCCGCAACGGCTTTCCGGGGCTAAATACACTGGACCCAATCCAGTTTTTCGCCATCACATTCGTAATCCTGATGTTGGCGATGGGCTTTGCCGCGATGCTGGCCAAATCACCTTTTGGTCTGGCCCTGAACGCCGCACGTCAATCACCGCAACGGGTCGAAACCGTGGGCATGACGCCCTATCGCCTGCGGCTGGTGGCGTTCGTCATCTCGGGCATGATCACGGGTCTTGCGGGCGCACTGTTTGCCGATCTGAACCGCTTTGTCAGCCCCACGATGTTCAGTTGGCAAACCAGCGGCGAGATTATGGTTTTCATAATCATTGGCGGCATTGGTCGTCTTTATGGCCCGCTTGTGGGGGCCGCGCTTTTCATCGCGCTGGAACATATCCTTGGCGGTCTTAGCGATTACTGGCACATTTATCTGGGCGTTCTGTTGTTGCTGATCGTGCTGTTTGCACGTGGCGGCGTGATCGGCAGTCTGGCCGGACGGGGGCATGCCCATGACTGATGCGGTACTTGCCACCAAAGGCATCAGCAAAAGCTTTGGCGCACTACAGGCCAGCCTAGATATTAGTATTGATCTGCGACCGGGTGAAATCCACGCGCTGATCGGTCCCAATGGAGCGGGCAAATCAACACTGATCCAACAGATCGCGGGCGGTATGAAACCCGATGCCGGACAGATCTTTCTGAACGGTCAGGATATCACAGCGCTTGGCACGGCCGCACGCGCAAAACGCGGGCTTGCGCGCACGTTCCAGATCTCGGCGTTGGCGATGGAAGATACGGTGCTGCAAAACGCAGTTCTTGGCGCACTTGGCGCGCAAGGCCGCCCGTTTCAGGTGTTCGGCACGGCTCTTGGCAAAGCCGACCTGCGCGCAACAGCCGAACAGGCACTGGACCGCGTGGGTCTGATGGATCACGCAAAAACCCGTACATCTGAACTGTCACACGGCCAACGCCGCCAGCTTGAGGTCGCGGTGGCCCTGACCCTGAACCCCAAAGCTTTTGTCATGGATGAACCCATGGCCGGTCTGGGGACGCGCGGATCAAAACGGCTAACTGGCTTTTTGGATAGCTTGCGCGAACAGGCCCCGATACTGCTGGTGGAACACGACATGGATGCGGTCTTTACACTGGCCGACCGCATCAGCGTACTGGTTTACGGTCAGATCATTGCCACGGGCACAGTCGATGACATTCGCGCCAACGCGGATGTCCGTCGCGCCTATCTGGGGGATGACACATGACGCTTTTGAACGTCACGAACATCGCGGCCTTTTACGGTGCCACGCAGGCGCTGTTTGATGTGTCACTTCGCATTGATGCCGGTCAGGTTCTGGCCCTGATGGGGCGCAACGGAATGGGCAAATCGACCACGGTCAAAACTATCTGCAAGATGATCCCGGTCAGCAGGGGGCAGATCACATTCCATGGGCAGGATCTGCAAAAAGTCCCGTCCTATAAAGCCGCGCGTCTTGGGCTTGGGCTGGTGCCCGAAGGCCGCCGCTGTTTTCCCAATCTGACGGTCGAAGAAAACCTGATCGCCGCCGCCCGCCCCGGCCATTGGGATTTTGCACAGGTGTCTGCCCTGTTCCCGCGACTTGAAGAACGCCGCACCCAGGGGGCTGCATCGCTGTCGGGGGGGGAACAACAAATGCTGTCCATCGGACGTGCGCTGATGACCAATCCCAAACTGCTGATTTTGGACGAAGCCACCGAAGGTCTGGCCCCGCTGGTCCGTCAGGAAATCTGGGACGCAATCGCGACGCTGAAACATAAAACCGGGCTGTCCATTCTGGTGGTGGATAAATCGCTGAAAGAGCTGTCGCAAATCGCCGACACCGCCATGATCCTTGAACGCGGCGCAACCGCGTGGTCCGGGGCCATGGGCGATCTGACAGACGACATCACCAACCAGTATCTGGGAGTTTGACACATGGCTTTCACGGTCAGACAAAAGATCCTGTTCAAACATTGCGACCCGGCGGGTATCGTCTTTTATCCGCGCTATTTTGAGATCATGAATGACTGTACCGAAGCCTTTTTTGCGGATGCGCTGCACTGGCCGTTTGAGGAATTGCTAAAAACTGCGGCCATCCCCACCGCGCAGATCAGCGCGCAGTTTCAGGCCCCAAGCCACCATGGCGATCACCTTGATATCGCCCTTGGCATTGCGCGCCTGGGGCGGTCCAGTGTCGACCTGACATTCCACGCAACATGCGGCGATGAAACCCGCTTTACTGCGCAATCAACCCTTGTTCACATCAGTCAGAACGGCCGTTCGCAAAGCTGGCCCGATGCCCTGCGCCCGGCCTTTGTGCCCCACATTATCGGAGATCAAAATGACAGCTGACATCATCCAACCGGATGGCTGGGCGCCCGCCAAAGGATATGCAAACGGTATGCTGGCCGCGGACGGCACGCTTTATATCGGCGGACAAATCGGCTGGACCAAGGATCAGGTTTTTGAAACCCATGACTTTATCGGCCAGATGGAACAGGCGTTGCGCAATATCGTGGCCATTGTCGAAACCGCAGGCGGACAGATCACCGATATCACCCGATTGACATGGTTTATTCTGGACAAAACCGAATATCTGGCCCGCCAGCCCGAGGTGGGGGCTGTCTATCGCCGTGTGCTTGGCCGTCATTTTCCGGCCATGTCAATGCTGATCGTGGCCGGTCTGATCGAAGACGACGCTTTACTGGAAATCGAAGCGACCGCCTTTTTGGGAAAACGTTAGACTTGCGTGCCCATTGATATAAAATTGTCCGATAAAGCATAACGAGTCGCGTCTGTTTCAGCGTTTATTTTCAAGGGCAATTAGATGAAAAAATCAGTTTTATTCGGCACGATTGCGGCGGTCGTCATCATTATCGCAATCACTGCATTCGTTATAATTCAAAACCGATCCAAGCTGACATCTGGCACCTATGTCATTGATAGTATTAATACAGAGTCCGTGGGTCCAATCGATGATCCATTCGCAAAATCCATATATGAACAGCTTGTCACTGATATGGAACAGGCAAAGGGCGCGTTCTATGCGGAACTGGACGCTGGCAAACAGACCGTTTCGATGTTTCGCCCTGATTTTGATGACCCAAGGACAGCCGTGATCGATCTTGAAAACGGCACATTCAGCGACGGTGAAACGACCAGCAGCTTTGTCATACGTGATGACACCACCATCGAACTGGGCGTCGATCTTCCATTTGATCTGATGGTGACAATGATTTTGCGTCGCACAGACCCAGACAGCCAGTTGGTTTCTCAGATAAAAGACAATATCGTGTCAATCCGGAAAGCTACCAATGCTGCCCGCCAGGCACAGCAAGATGAACTGCGCGCGTTGCTGGCTGCTCAGCCCGTTCAAGGCATCCGTATGCCGTTTCTGGTTGGGCAAGGGTCTATGATCCTGCCAATATCGTTTCAGATACAAAACACGTTCTTCCAACCTTTTCAGGATTTTGCAGACACAGCACAGGTCATCACCGGAAGCAATTCCAGCGCCACCATTGTAATGCGTGCTTATACAGGGGCGGATGCCGCCGCAGGTATTGAGTTGACTAAGACGTCGCTGAATATTGATCCTGATCAGATGATCCAGACAGACGACGGGTCCGTTCTGGGCCGGGACGTTTTTGGCGAATATCGCTATGTAACGGCCAAAGCCGATGACGATGGGCATCTGATGATCTGGGTTACAGCCAAGACAGCAGATGACATTCAAGACGCCATCAGCATCATCGACAGCTATGACCCGGCAGAATTGTCCGAACCCGACTACAATGCCATGATCGACCTTTCAGCCGCCCAACAATGGCGGTTCAACGAAACCGAACTTAACGCCGCCCTGACCGAAATACTGTCCGAAGAAACGAACCCGACAACGTTCGTTTCAAACGAACTCTTTCGGTTTACCATTAGCACCCAGATGACAACGCAAAATGGTCAACAAAAATCGGCTATCGGTCTTCAACAGGAATTTGTAAAATCTGACGTTGGCACGCAACTGACACCGCGCACAAACGAAACAGTACTGCGCCAAGGCGATGCGACGTTACTTTTGCAACAAGAAAACGGATGTATCACACGATCTGCTCTGCCCGTCAGCATTCCCGGAATAGACGCGCCCTTTTCAATCATGCTGATCTATGACGGGACAAAATCTGATAATGCGGCCAGTATGTTTGATTGTGCCGCATCCTATTTCGCCTTTGAACATTTTGCGTCACAGCGTCAGGGTCTACTGACGGCCCCCGCCATTGACCCCGGTTTTCTGGACAGCTTTCGGCAATATGACAACGCCGTCAGATATGGTGACGCCAACAGGATAATCGTTGAGAAAGATGAGAAAGAGGGCGTCTTGAGCCTGACTGGCGAGCTGATCATCCCAATTCTGTACGAAGATATCGACATCCAAGAATACGGCATCAAATTAACCCTTGGGGGGAAAGTCGGATGGGCCAATCTGTCCGGTACAGTCCTGGTCGAGCCAGAATATAGTAACGCCTATATGTTGATCGACTCAGACAGGCTTCTGATGCTAATCGACGATGATGCTACCCTTTACGACGTGCGCAGCGAACGCATGATCATTTCAAACGGGTACATATCCTTTGGCATGATGCCATCGGGCAACGGTGTAATTGCCGGTGCCGACACATCGAAAGACGCATTCGACCTGAGCGGCACCAGACTGAACACCGAAGACCTGCGTGATATCAAACATCTTGGGGAATCCGGCAACTTCATCGTGCAGCAAACCGATGAGCAGTGGAAATTCGTCGGCCCCGATTTTGAACCGATCAGCGATATCCGTCTAGCTCGCTACTGGGTGCATTGGACGCCGAAACTGATCCTGGTCACCTATCCGGACGACACTAAGGCTTATGTGAATTTCGACGGCATCCGCATCACCCCGCCCACCATGACGCCGCGCTATGCGCCGTCAGATGCGGGCTATATCACGGTCGTGGATAATGAGACGAAAAAATACGGCCTGCTGGACAGTCAGGGCAATATCGTGCTGCCGCTGGAATACAAACAGATCCACGTCGAAGGCGACGGCGTCGTGCCTGTCAAAAAGGACCTGTTCTTCGGTCTTGTCGATCTGAACGGCACAGCTTTGACCGAGCTTGAATTTCAAAACCTGAAACCCAGTGTCGATAATCTGGTCTGGGCGCGAAAGCGCGGATATTGGGGAATTATCAATCATTCCGGGGAAACCGTATCCCCGTTTGAATACTTGGATATCGGACGTTTTCGCCAAACATCCCACCACGAAACCCGCGAAAATATCGACGTTGCAATCGCGCAAAATGACAGCGGCTTCGGACTGGTCGATCGCCAAGGGCAGGTTGTGATACCGTTGGAATATCAAGGCGATATCCGCAGTCAGTTTCTTGAGCTGAAGGATCAGGACGGTCAGATACTGGAATATCCGCATGACTTCAGAAACTGAAATCAGGGGTTATAAGGCGGGATCGTAAAGTTGATCTTTTCGATGCACGCCCGTGCCGCGTCACCTTCCAACCCATCGCAAGGCGCCATCAGCTTGCTGGCCTCATTCAGCGCGAAGTTCTGCAAATCCTGCTGCGCGGGTCCGGCTTGCATCAGGTCAAACATCACCATCTGCGGCACAACGGTGCGCACGGTAATGTTCATCTGTGGATCATCCAGGATAAACTCCATCACCATTTCCGTACCGCCGTTTTCAATCATCCGACGAGTATCATCAGCGGTCTGCACAGGTGCATTAGCCCTGCTCTGCCCCTCAGCATAACCATCCTGGAAACTTGTATACATATTAAACCCAAAATACCCGAGCCCCCCAATGCAGGCGATAACGATAAGGGCCGTAAGAGCGGGATTTTGGGGGTTGCCTGAGGACATTTTAGAAATCCAGTTTTTATGAAACTTATATGTTATCTGTGTCCTGACGCCGTAAACCCATGCAATATCATCAAATTTTGCGCAAACACGTTATACCTTACGCACGAAGAAACCCGCAATAAAATAGCAGATCACCCATATGCAGGCTCCGAAAATACCGCTTAGCGCAGCGGTGTCCCAATTTAGGCCACCGGGTTGGTCCACACTGTACTGCGGGTAGAGCTGCCATTCGTAAAGCAAATCGAAAACTTTGGCCTCCCAATTTGTTTTATACATCAAGAAGAAAATCGGAAAGACCACGATAGCAATGGCAAAACCAATCTGGCTCTGGCGTTTCTGGCGGTCTTTCTTTTGTTGTTTCAGGCGTTTGGGATCATCCACCTGCACATGTTGATGCGCCTGATGGGTCGGCCCAATCCGATTGAGCCTGTCCTGGAAGTCGTTCTTATTTCCGTTAGTCATCTTGGGGTCCGGTGTTGGTTTCTATTGTTTCGAGCAATAAAGCACTGAATTTACATCTTTGAAACCAGAATATCGACTGGTCCGCCCGGTGGGTACCACGGTAATCCCAGAGCGACCAGACAGGTTTCAATCGCACATTATAGCTCTACAGTTCGTCTTCACGCTGAGCCATCTGCAGCAACGATTTAAACTGATCGAAATCACGAGCACATTCGATTGCTTTTCCCCTCATCGATAGAGCATGAAATTCTGCAACAGCCCGAGCCTGACAATTCAGAGACTTATCCGGTGTAAACTCAATGTCGGAATATGCCTTATAATTTAGATTTTCTTTTATCCATTCTTCGTGCGGTGCAATAGCACGCAAGTAGAGCCAATCATAAAAGGCGTTCTTGGGCTCAGTATCGTATTTTTTTCCTAAGAACCGAAAAGCAATAATTTGTCCTTTACCTAACTCTCTAATGCTTCGCTTTGATTTGAAAGAATCCAAATCCATGAGAAACTCATGTTGGCCAGATTCAGAAAAAACTTTGCAACTCTGATAGACACTTTCTAGGGATTTCATATCACCATCAACTTCAATCTTCAGGTTAAATGCTGACAGGCGACGCCCAACCTCTTGCATAGACTTAGTTGAGATTTCGAGCACAGGATGTATGCCCATGCCTAGAGCTTTTTCATGAATAGCTGAGATATTTTTTTGTTTCTGGGAAACAGCAAAACCGCCGTGCCATTTTATCTCAATATCAACCCGTTCAACCAAAGGGCCTGATCTAAAACGACCATCATGGCCTTTACGCCCCTCCAGAGGTACAAAAATTGGACGAATTGCCATTATTTATCGATTACTCGCTGAATTATGTTAGTAGGAACTGCATTGGGGATTAGTATCTCATATTTTTTTACTTTCTTTAATCGATCTTGTATCTCAGCATTTTTCCAATCTGTTCGATCATACAATACAGCAGTATCGATTTGAGGGAGTATATCTGTCAGCGCTTGCAAACTCACTCCGGTCTTGTTTGCTATATCAAAGCAAAAAAGAACACCTTCTTGATTTAATACGATAGGGTCGATGCAGATGTCGCATGGATCAGATATTCGTTGTTCCACTACAGCGGTATGGCACATAGGATGATCACGTGTCATACAAATAGACACGTAGTCTGATATTCCTTTTATGTCGTCTGCATCCCAGCTCCATTGGTTTCCAGACGGTTTAACAGGCCAAAAACCACGTCGCTTCATTTCGTTTTTTGAAAGAATACCATGCTGATTTATCGAAGTTAGGTTTTGTCTATCCGTGAAGTGATATAAAGACTTCAGCACATGGCCAGCTCTTATTCTCTCTATAAATTTCGTCAATGTCACAAAATCAACTCCTGATAGAACCTCTAAGTCGCTGGCTATCAGAAGATGATTGAATCGGTCTAGTGTTGGTAAGACACAATACAGGATTGGTTGTATACCTATCTCACCTCGCAAACTTCTTATGCTTGATCCGCTTCGGCTCAAGTGCGTCGGGACCAAGCCGACGTTTTTTGTCCTCTTCGTAGTCCTCGAAATTGCCCTCGAACCATTCCACATGGGCCTCGCCCTCGAACGCCAGGATGTGGGTACAGATGCGATCCAAGAAGAAGCGGTCGTGGCTGATGACCACGGCGCACCCCGCGAAATCGACCAGGGCGTCTTCCAGGGCGCGCAGGGTTTCGACGTCAAGGTCGTTGGTGGGTTCGTCCAGCAGCAGCACGTTCCCGCCCGACCGCAACAGTTTCGCCATATGCACCCGGTTGCGTTCACCACCCGACAGCAGACCCACCTTTTTCTGCTGGTCGCCGCCCTTGAAGTTAAAGGCCGAGCAATAGGCGCGGCTGTTCATTTGCGCATCACCCAGTTGGATCACCTCGCCCCCGCCCGAGATTTCCTCCCACACGGTTTTATTCGCATCCAGCGCATCGCGGGACTGATCGACATAGGCCAACTGCACCGTGTCACCATAGGTCACTGTGCCTTCATCCGGTTGTTCTTGCCCTGTCAGCATGCGGAACAGCGTGGTTTTGCCCGCACCATTGGGGCCGATGACGCCGACGATCCCGCCGGGGGGCAGCGCAAAGCTGAGATTTTCGATCAACAGCTTGTCGCCCATTGCTTTTTTCAGATTCTCAACCTCGATCACCTTGCCGCCCAGACGGGGGCCATTTGGGATGATGATCTGCGCACGGCTCAGCTTTTCCTTTTCCGACTGGTTTGCCAGATCGTTATAGGCGTTGATCCGGGCCTTGGATTTGGCCTGCCGCGCTTTGGGCGACTGGCGCATCCATTCCAGCTCGCGCTCCAGCGTTTTCTGCTTGGATTTATCCTCGCGCGCTTCCTGTTCCAGACGCTTGGCCTTTTGTTCCAGCCAGGCGGAATAGTTGCCCTCATACGGAATACCGCTGCCGCGATCCAGTTCCAGGATCCAGCCCGTGATATCATCCAGAAAATAGCGGTCGTGGGTGACGATCAGAATTGTGCCTTTGTAATCAATCAAATGCTGCTGCAGCCACGCGATAGTTTCGGCATCCAGATGGTTGGTCGGTTCGTCCAACAGCAGCATATCGGGCGCTTCCAACAACAGTTTGCACAACGCCACGCGCCGCTTTTCCCCGCCCGACAAGGTCGTGACATCGGCCTCATCCGGTGGGCAGCGCAGGGCCTCCATGCTGACATCGATCTGGCTGTCCAGATCCCACAGGTTTTCGGCATCGATCTGGTCCTGCAGCTGTGCCATTTCATCAGCCGTCTCGTCAGAATAGTTCATCGCCAGTTCATTATAACGATCCAGAATGTCTTTCTTGGCCTTCACGCCCAGCATCACATTGCCGCGCACATCCAACGATGGATCCAGTTCGGGTTCCTGCGGCAGATATCCCACATGTGCCCCTTCGGCCGCCCAGGCTTCGCCGGAAAAATCGGTATCAATCCCCGCCATGATCCGCATCAGGGTCGATTTACCGGATCCGTTCACGCCGACAACACCGATTTTCACGCCGGGCAGAAACGACAACCTTATATTTTCAAAGCACTTTTTCCCACCGGGATAGGTCTTGGATACGCCGTCCATGTGATAGACATATTGATAAGCTGCCATCGAAGTGCTCCTGCGGAATGAATAGGTTGGCTTTTCCTATCGTTCCTCAAGCTGGCTTTCAATGACCTGCATGCCCTGCGGGTCCATATGGTGAAAAAGTTCGTCATCCAACACAGTATGGAACGGAATAATTTCAAACGGTTTTTCTTCAAACACGGCATCGGCCCTGACCGGGCGCACCATCGGCATGCCCATTAAATGCTTTGTCAAAGCGGGCTGATCACCCGGCTTGCAGGCCACAGCCCGCGGCACGCGCGTATCTGGTTTGAAGTGACCCGAAAAATGGTCACAGAAATGATCAAAAGGCACCAGATCGTAATACTGTTGCCTGCGTTTCAGAAACCCGGATTTTGGTGCAGTATTTGTCCGTGATATCAGCAGAATATCGACCTGGGGGCACAGCATCGGCACAGCATCGCCGCCCCAGATTGCGAAGGTCTGCAACCGGTTGTCCAGCATCATCAGCTGGACACGTGGCACGAACAGATCTTCGCCCAGACCGTCAGTGAATGCGTCACGATCAAAGTTCCAACGCCAGATCGCCTGTAACGCAATCGTCGGCATCCGGAGCGATGCCACCAGATCGGCATCCTGGGACCGCAATGCGGAAATCGCGACTTGGGCATGGCTGACATAAGGCTGTACCAACTCTGCTGGATCGCTGTAACGATCAATCAGCAGATCAGACTGCATATCATAAAACATCACTGCCAGACGCTTGGACAGGGCGATCAGAACATGCGCGGCTTCTTGTGCAAACGGCGTTGGCCGGTTGAAATTCAAAACCAACGTTGCAAGCTGCCCCCCCGGCATATCATCAGGATTGTAAGCATCATCAGCACCGATAATCCATTGAAAGTGAACGCCACTCTTAGGATTTTCGTAGTCAATCGTATTTTGATATTGGGTCGCATAAGGATGTGTCAAAAGATGATCCTGCAGATCATTCTGATCGACCTGACCGTTTCTGGACAGCACAATAATGTCGTAACTCATCCAGCGGCCCTATAGAATCGATATATGACTATAACAGTTGTGTCTTTTCACATAGTTTTGCCAGAAAACCTAATGCTGGATGATCTGGTCAAACTTTTCACGCAGCTTGGCCCCTTTGCCGGGATTGATCTGTTCGACCCAGCCGATTTGACCAGACAGGCTTTTCAGAAAGGCAGGATCGCCGCGGCGCGGATCTTTGGGTTGGATCAGGTGATGTAACACGGCCTTTAGATAATCGTAGGTTTCGCGCGGCAGATTGATATGGCTGTTCACCACGATACCTGTTGTGACCTGCCGGCCGTGTTGACCCTGACACCGTGTTTTAGTCGGGTTCAGTGCAAAGCCTTCGGACGTCACGATCTGTGGCACGACTTTCAGAATGGCGTTGGCCATGCGGCGGTCGCCTGAAAAGGTCAGATCATCGGCATAACGCGTGAACCGCGCGTCCAGACTGTGCGCCAAACCGGACAGACGGCAATCAAGCCGGTGACACACCAGATTGGCCAACGCGGGTGACGTGGGCGCGCCTTGGGGCAGATGGCGCGCCTCCAGCCCCCTGCCATCATCATAAGACATCCGCGCGCGGATATGGGGCGGCGTGCGTATCGTGCACAATCCACACAAGTGATGCGCCACCCCATCGGGATAGCCCAGCGCACGAAACAGCCCGTAAATTCGGCCATAACTGACCGACGGAAAGAAATTCCGCAGATCAAAGCCGATGACCACCTGTTCGCCCGTATGTCTGGCCGCCGCATCCCGACATGATCTGCCCGGCACGAACCCATACGCCTCATCATGCACCGGCACCTTGTTCAATATCGTTTGAAAGACCCGTCGTTGTAGGGATTTCAGTACTGGTTTCGGTTCCTCGATCAACCGCTGGCGACCGTTGCGTTTGGCGATCAGGTGAAAACGGTAATGCGGCGCAAAGACGTTGTCAGTGCCATTCGACAGCCCCATAAGATCCGTAAACCGCACCAATTGATCTGTGTTCAACGCCAGATAATCAGCCAGATCAGACAACGTGGTCATCTGCGGAATATCCAGCCCTTCAAACGCCGGGATCGGCGCGAACCGGGCACTGTCCAAAATCGGACTGAACCGCAGGTCGTGCTTCATGGCGTGATCCAGAATTCGGGTTAGATAATCGCTGGATATCAAACGCTGAACCAACGCTGCTTGCGACGGAACATAAGGCGCGGGAAACGCTGCAATCAGCTCTGATGCCAGATTGGAGGCCGTTTTGGACCAACCGCTTGGCAAACGGGATGTCAGATGGTGTTCAACGGCCCAAAGTGTCCAATCACAGCAGACCAACGACCCCGCCAATGATTGCGCAAGGTTGGCCCTGTTCATCGACAATCAAAGATGGAACAGACGCTTAACCTGATCTGGACTGGCAAAGGCTGCCTTGGGCAGCGCCCAATCAAGCCTTTGCGCCGAATGCTGCAAGTAAGGTTGGTTCGGATGGGGAAGCCCCACCCGGTCGGGACAAGGCCCCGATATCTTAAGCGCTGTTCCATCCCCGCTTTGCTGGCACAACGGCCGCAGTATCGCAAGACCCCGAATTCCGCTTACACACGGGGGCAGTCCGCCAAAACGTCTTACCGCCGGCATCAAATTCCACTATAAATCGACAAATATTATCGTTTTGTACAAAAAAACAGGGGGTTACCCATTTACATGTCTGGTCTTTTCAAACAGTTGCTCGCATTGGCAGTTATCCTCAGCACGCCCGTTCTGGCGCAGAATGATGTAGACGGCAGCGCCGATCACAGCCTGATTGGGCGATACCCTGGCTTTTATATCAGCAACTATCATACCGTTGAATTTGACAAGGCCGAGATCATGACCGGGCCTGTGTTCGAAGATGACAGCGGCACCGAACAGCTGCAGCTACTTGCGCTGGAAGGCACGGTGACAAACATTCAGTATCGTCTGAATGATGCAACAATATCGACCTTTCAGATCATGAAAAACTATGAACAAAGTCTTGCCGATCTTGGGGCCGACACCTTGTTTGCCTGTGACGGTCCCGACAGCTGCGGTTCGCTTGGTATTTTGATCAACAACATGATCAATGATCGCGGCAGTATATTTCGTGGTATGCCCGTTGACATCCCGGATGACTTCGCAATCCTGACCGCGAAAGTATCGCAGGGTGATACGACATCCCACATCATGCTGATTATCGGTGCCGATGATGGCAACGAACAGCGCTTTGTGAACCAATCGATTGTCAGCTCAAGCACGCTAGAGACTGGCAAAATCACCATCGGCAGCGTGGAGGAGGTTCAGGGCGGTCTGCAGCAAACGGGCTTTATCACATTGGATGGTGTTCTGTTTGACCATGATACGGCCAGTTTGACCGACGCATCGACCCCCGTTCTGACAATTTTGGCCGACTATCTGACACAAAACCCAGATATCGAGGTATTCATCGTGGGTCATACGGATAATTCTGGAAATTATGCCTATAACCTGGATTTGTCGAAAGATCGCGCAGATGCCGTTGTTGAAAATCTGGTCGCGCAGGGCATTTCGGCGGATCGTCTGACCGCTGTGGGTGTGGGCCCCGTTGCGCCAAAGGACACCAATCTGACCGATGCAGGCCAGGCGTTGAACCGGCGCGTTGAAATGGTTCTGAAATAATCCGTCAGGATGCTGCTGCAGAGAATTTTCCGCAGCAGCATCAAAGGTTTATTGCCCCAATGCAATCCCTTCACGCCGCGGATCTGCGCCACCGCGCAACCCGTCTTCACCGATGGAAATCGCGTGCAGACCTGATGTCAGATCACGAACGTTGACCTCAAAGCCCAACGCCTCAAGCGCGGCCTGGCGGTCTGTGGCGGTCGTGCCTTGTTCCAGATCATAGGTGCCAAAGCGATTGACAAGATGCGGCAGATCAATCGCCTGCTGCACGTCCAAACCCCAATCCAGATGCGCGATGATCGTCTTGGCAACATAACCGATAATCCGGCTGCCGCCCGGCGATCCCACAACCAACACTGGCTCACCATCTTTCAGCACAATGGTGGGCGCCATGGATGATCGGGGCCGTTTACCCGGCTCAACCCGATTGGCAATCGGCACACCGTCCGAATGGGTGCGAAATGAAAAATCGGTCAGCTCATTGTTCAGCAGAAAACCCCGCACCATCAGCCGTGATCCAAAGCCGTTTTCAATCGTTGTGGTCATCGACAGCGCATTGCCATCCGCATCCACAATAGAAATATGCGAGGTCGACGGAAACTCGATCGACTGATCATCCGCCCACATCAGCGCATGATCAAATTCCGGCGTGCCGGGGGATACTTCGGGCAAGGCATCATCACCCGCCAGCAACTCGGCGCGACTGGCGATATACTCGGGCGCAACCAGACCCTGCGTCGGCACTGGCACGAAATCACTGTCAGCCATATAGCGACCGCGATCTGCAAACGCCAATCGCGATGCATCACCAAGCAGGCGCCAGGCGTCATCACTGTCAGCGCCAAGCGTGGCCAGATCATAGCTGTCCAGCATCCCCAAAATCTGCCCAACCGTCAGCGCACCTGACGATGGCGGACCCATGCCGCAAACATCATGTTCGCGGTATTTCACGCAAACGGCAGGGCGTTCCTTGACCTGATAAAGTGCCAGATCGATGGAGGCCAACACACCTGGGTTACCCGCCGCAGTCCGCACGGTTTTCACGATATCATCGGCAATCGGACCGCTGTAAAAGACCCCTGCCCCTTGTGCTGCAATACTGCGCAGCGTATCGGCATAGGCCGCATTACGCAGCGTGTCACCTTCGGCAACAGCTGTCCCACCGGGGAAAAAATAATCACGCGTGGGGCCAAATCGCGACAGTCGGTCTTCGCCACGTGTCACCATCGCAGCCAGACGTGGCGATACCGGGAAACCGTCGTCGGCCAACACAATCGCATCTGCAAACAGGCTGGCCCAGTCGGACTTGCCCCAGCGATCATGTGCCTCTTGCATCAACGCAGGTGTGCCAGGCGTCCCGACAGACCGCCCGCCGACAACCGCATCGAAAAACCCCATCGGTTCGCCAGCGTCATTCTGAAACAAGGTCGGCGTTGCGGCCAAAGGCGCGGTTTCGCGACCGTCCAGCGTCGTCACATCACCAGTGCGGGCATCGTACCAGACCAGAAACGCACCGCCGCCCAAGCCGGACGACTGCGGTTCAACCAGACCCAGCACAGCCTGCACCGCGACCATGGCATCTGCGGCCGATCCGCCCGCCTCAAGTATACGCGCGCCAGCTTCGACCGCCAATGGATTGGCCGCAGCAACCATCCAGTTTTGTGCCTCAACCGGCTGACCGCCTGCTTTGGCATCCAACGCTGCCTGAACCACAGGTGATACATCCCCTGCCCCAGTCGCAGACCCGGCTTCCGGCGCAACCGCGTCAGCGGCCTCTTGCGCGAAAACAGGTAAAACAGAAAAACTCAGAACAAACGGATACAATAAATGGCGTGATAACATCGCACTCTCTCCTATTGTTTATCGTGACGCAGTACAGCTTTGTGCGTGCATACCGGCGCACCTTGGGCCAAAAGCGGTCTTGCGCGCAAGCGATGGTTTCGTCTTGAAGATCGGATAACACTCGTTATCCTTCCCTGACGGCAACGCTCACAGAGACATACCAATGAAATCTGTCATAAAAGGCGTAAAAATATGCGCAGTTTTAACCTGCATCAGCGGATTTTTGCACGCCGAGACACCGCATGACGCTATATCGCGCCTGACCGATGATCAGCCCTCTGTCATTGCCGGTTTAATGGTGACAGGCAGCGAAAAACAGACAATCGAAATCGAGATGTCACAGTTTCATTCCGTCGATGTGGCCGATCCATTGGTTGATATCGGGTCTATTACCAAATTCATAACCGCAGTGGCTGTCTTGCGGTTGGTGGATGATGGGGCCTTCGCGCTGGACACACCGATTTCGCAGCTGATTAAAAATGTACCGACCGATAAGCAACAAATCACGGTTCATCAACTTTTGACGCATTCAAGCGGGTTGATCGAAACAACAGGATCTGACGAAGAACAGCTGGACCGCATTGCATTTTTAGATCGTGTGATGTCGTCAAAGCTGATGCATGCACCGGGCCAGGAATATCTTTATTCAAATGCAGGCTATTCGCTTCTTGCAGCCCTGATCGAAGTGCACTCTGGCTTGTCTTATGAAGATTACTTACAGCGTCATCTGCTGGCCCCCAATGATCTGCCTCCGATCGGATACCAATCGGTTTATGACGAAGAAAGGTCCGTCAAAAGCAACCGCAGCCTTTTAACCTTTTTCCAAAGATCAGGGATCGCTGATGCAAGCTGGGGTGGATCTGCGCCAGGCTGGAACCTGACCGGAAACGGGGGGTTGGTCACAACAGCCGAAGGTTTTTTGCAGTTCTGGAATGCCTTTCACCAAGGACGGCTTGTGTCACCTGAACTGGTCAATCTGGCCTTGACGCCCCATGTGGATGAAGGCGACGGTGATACGTTCTATGGCTACGGTCTGGTTGTCCAAAACAGTCCGATCATGGGAACGGTTTACTGGCACGATGGTGGCAATGATCTTTTTTCGGCAGAATGGCGCCATATTGCAGATCGCAATCTGACGTTCTTTGTGGCCGGTCTTGGTGAAAATGCTTTTGACGGAATGTCGCGCCTAATGACGTCAATTCAGGATTGATCGAATACGAATTTCTCAATTTCGCCAAACCAAAGTTTGTACAAAAATTTTAGTACAAATTATACAAAACTACCGCGACCGGCTTGAAAACCGTGGCAGCATGGCGCTGAAATCACGGCCTTTGCCGTCTTCGTGTTCGACAAACTGCTCGTAAAGCGCAGTTGCGCGTTCGCCCATGGGCGTGTCGGCATCGACAGCTTCGGCCGCTTGCTGGCTAAGCCTAAGATCTTTCAGCATTAATTCGGCGGCAAACCCGGGTTTATAGTCATTATCCGCAGGGCTTTGCGGCCCCACACCCGGCGCGGGACAATAGGCGTTCATCGTCCAGCTGTAGCCCGAAGATGTACTGACCACATCAAACATCGCCTGTCGATCCAGCCCTAATTTATCAGCCAAAACAAAGGCTTCGCAGGTGGCAATCATCGTTGCACCCAAGATCATGTTGTTGCATATCTTGGCCGCCTGTCCGTTGCCCGACCCACCACAATGCACAGCCTTTTGCCCCATGATATCAAGCAGTTCCGCGACTTTGGCAAAACCTTCATCAGTCCCCCCCACCATGAATGTCAGGGTTCCTGCCTGCGCCCCGCCGATACCACCACTGACCGGTGCATCCATCGCCAAAAGCCCTGCATTTTCAGCGCCTTGCGCAACAGCGCGGGCACTGTCCACATCAACAGTTGAACAGTCCAACAGAATCGCCCCCGTATCCATCGCGGGGATCACCTGATCGGCCACAGACCGCAATATTTGCCCGTTCGGCAGCATGGTGATCACAACGTCAGCATCCCTTGCCACATCAGCAGCCGAAGACGCAGCAGGTATCCCATCCGGCACCCCCACCGGATCAAACCCGGTCACATCATGCCCCTCTTTGATCAGATTGGCCGCCATTGGACCGCCCATATTGCCCAGTCCGATAAATCCGATTTTCATGGCGTATCCTTTTCAAAACGCAGCGTTTCTTCGCCCAATGGCATCAACATCTGGCTGACAGCATTGCCCGGAATACTATCCAGATCATGCTGCCATTTCGGATTGCGATCCTTGTCGATAATCGCGGCCCGGACACCTTCCAGAAAGTCGCCATGCTCCATCGACCTGTGGGTAAAGCGATATTCCAGTTCCAATGCGCGGCGGATATCTTCGCTGCCGCGCATCCGGTGGATCATCTCAACTGTGCATGCCATCGACAGCGGCGCATTCCGCGATATGGTTTTCAACACGCTGGCTGTAAAATCTGTATCCTCTGCCCGCAACGCGCGCAGGATATCCCCCAGCGTTTCACCTGCGAAATACCTATCTATTTCAGACATTTGCGCGGCCATTACGCTGTTTTCGGGTGGTTGGGCCATCGCATCCACTGCCCCCCAGTCCCCCGTCGCAATCAGCTTTTCTTTCAAAGCAGGCCATTGTGTCACAGGCACAAAATAATCGGCAAAGCCTGCAAAAATTGCATCGCCCGCCCCCATTCGCGCAGCTGTCATGCCCAGATATTCGCCCAACCGCCCTGGCGCTTGTGCCAACAACAGCGACCCGCCGACATCAGGCACCAATCCGATCCCCGCCTCGGGCATCGCAATCTGGCTGGTCTCGCAAACAATTCGGTGCGAGCCATGACAGCCCACGCCCACACCGCCGCCCATGGTAAAGCCCTGCAGAAAGCTGACCACGGGCTTGGGGAATTCAAACAGCTTGGCATTCATGCGGTATTCATCGCGCCAAAACCGTCGGCCATAGCTATAATCGCCCGTTTTACCGCTTGCATACACTTGGGCAATATCGCCGCCTGCACAAAAGGCCCTTTCCCCTTCGGCATCAATCAACAACAGCTTGACCTCATCGTCATCCAGCCATTGATCCAGCGCCTTTTCGATCTGCAAACACATGTCGTATGTCAATGCATTCAAAGCCTTAGGGCGGGTCAATGTGATCCGGCCCGCAGTACCGTCTTTGCGGATCAGAATATCTGTCATGTGGTGGCCAGCATATGCCGCGCGACGATCAGGCGCATAATTTCGTTGGTGCCTTCCAATATCTGATGCACCCGCAGATCGCGCACGATTTTTTCGATACCATAATCGGCCAGATACCCATAGCCGCCGTGCAGTTGCAGGCATTGATCGGCGACTTTCGATCCGGCCTCGGTCACGAATTTCTTGGCCATGGCGCAGAATTGCGTGGCGTCGGGCGTGCCGTGGTCCAGCTTCCATGCGGCTTGACGCAGGAAGGTGCGGGCGGCCTGCAGTTCGATCTCCATGTCGGCCAGACGGAATTGCAGCGCCTGGAACTGGTCGATCGGTTTGCCGAAGGCCTGCCGTTCGCCCATATAGGCCAGCGTCGCGGTCAGGGCCGCCTGCGCGGCCCCAAGCGAACAGGCCGCGATGTTCAACCGCCCGCCATCGAGGCCCATCATCGCATAGCGAAATCCGTGGCCTTCGTCGCCCAAAAGGTTCTCGGTCGGGACGCTGCAGTCATCAAGCTGGACTTGACGGGTGGGTTGGCTGCGCCAGCCCATCTTGTCCTCAAGCCCGCCAAAGCTAAGCCCTGGCGTGTCATCTTCAACAATCAGGGCGCTGATACCCTTGGGGCCAGCATCGCCGGTGCGAGCCATCACGATGTAGGCATCAGAATATCCCCCGCCCGAGATAAACGCCTTGGTCCCGTTCAGGGTATAGCCTGCGTTGGTGCGGTCCGCGCGGGTTTTCAGGGCGGCGGCATCGGACCCGGATCCGGGTTCGGTCAGGCAATAGGAAAAGAAGGTCTGCATCGTTAGCGCGTCGGGTAAAAAACGTGATTTCACATCATCGCTGCCAAAGCTGTCGACCATCTTGACGCACATATTATGGATTGACAAAAATGCTGCGACCGAAGGGCACGCATGGCTAAGGGCCTCAAACACCAATGTTGCGTCCAAACGCGATAAATCTGCGCCGCCGCTGTCTTCGCTGACATAAAGCCCGCCAAAACCCAATTCGGCCAGTTTGGACCAAAGATCCTTGGGAATATTTTCGTCTTTTTCCCATTGCAGCGCAAACGGGGCGATATGTTCATCACCAAAGGCTTTGGCCATATCAAAAATAGCGATTTGTTCTTCGGTCAGTGCGAAGTCCATTTATGTCCCCCCCTCGCATGAATTGAACACTTGTTTATTTATTGACGCGCACAAGAAACATTGCAAGCCATTAAAAACAACGATCCAATCATGGAAAAACACGCGCTTTGATTGGGTTATATCATGCCTAAATCTGATGATCGGAATAAAGTCGTTTAAGCCGAAAATGTCGCATAGCGAAACGCCCATATCGATAGACAAATGGAACGATCAGACCACCACCACAAACAATCAAAATCATTAAAGTCCCGTGATCAATCGGCTTTTCCAGTCCGGCACCGATCCATGCAAAAAACCATAATGCGATCCCGAAAAGAAAAAATATCACACAAAGCTGGTACAATGCATGGCTGTTAAACCGCGGCAGCCCTAGTCCTGCTTCATATTCTTTTGTCACACTCAATGGACCAAGGGACAAAAGAATATATTCTGGATCGGTAAAGGTTTCTGATGTTGCGGGTATTGTGAGTGTATCGGGGTTGTATCGAATGATATTTTTGATAACAGCCGTCCGCCCACTGGCCGAAACCTTTGCAATACGCGCGTGCGATTGATCATTTTGGGCCGACATAAGCCTGTGCCAATGATAGGGGATCTGAACCGCACCCCTGTCACGAAAAGGCGCGTTGATATCAACGTGATAATTCAGTTCTTCATCGCTGCTGTTTTTAAGATCAAGTGATACGATATCAGCGTTTGTCAAATCCTTGGCATGGGCTTTCATCATGTGCGGAAACAAAGTTGCAAAAGCCAGTTTTTCGCGGCGCAGGCAGGCGATAGAAATATAGATCCCAACAGCGCAAATTAAGATGGCAAAACTGCCCAACCCGATGATCTGAGCGATGGACCCGTCATAATCGATTGCGTAAAAAAAGATCGCGCCACCTAAACCAAACGTTGGCAGCACAAAAAACGAAAACAGCGTTAAACCCATGCAAAATACCTTAAGCAAGATCATTTGCTTGCGATGGCGTATGGCGCGATGAACCCAAGACCATTCGGCAGGCGTCAGATCACTTGGCTGCAATTCATTCAGGGGGGACATCAATATTTATCAATCACTTTTGGACAGCATTCAAATAACTGAAGTGTGTCTATAAATCTTGGTGAAATTCTTCAATCAGATGCCGAACAACCGCTTTCATCGGATCCGTTTGTGCATCTGACGCGACACGCCTTTGGCGATCGGCACTGGTGCCATGGCTGACGATGCCACGCAGGGCTTCGACCTCGGCCAGACAATCCAATGCTTCTGCGTCTTGATGCACCAGATCGATCAATTCATCCATCAATTCTGGAAAAGGAACGATCTGGCGACGGCCGAAATCAATCAGCCCGTCTGTCACGCCGTAGCGCTGTGCACGCCAGCGATTTTCACCGATCAAAAAGCGGTCATATTCACGCCAGCGCAGGTTTTGTTCTTTCATCCGCCACAGCATCCTCAGCAAGGATTGGGTCAGCGCCGCAAGTGACAGCGTATGCTCCATCCTGGGGCTGACATCGCATATACGCGTTTCAAGCGTGGGATAATGATCAGACGGGCGCAGATCCCACCAGATTTTAGTTGTATCCTCGATCAGATCCAGATCGACCAGAACCTTGGCGGTGTTCTGATAGTCCGCCCAGCTTTCAAATTTGGGCGGCAGGCCGGTACGCGGCAAATTATCAAAGACACTGATACGGTAAGACGCAAGCCCGGTGTCTTCGCCCTGCCAGAATGGCGACGATGTCGATAACGCCAGCAGGTGGGGCAGAAAATAACTCATCTGCGGCATCAGATCCACGCGCAGCGCGTCATCTTCCAAACCCACATGCACGTGCATGCCGCAGATCAACATGCGCCGAGCAACACCGCCCAGATCTTTTTCAAGCGCATTATAGCGATCTTTATCGGTATGACTTTGATCCTTCCAATCCTCAAACGGATGGCACGACACGGCAATGGGGGCCAAATTATACTTGGCCGCCTGACTGGCAACACACGCCCGCAAACGTCGCAGGTCTTCGCGCGCCTCGGTGATATTCTTGCAAACCCGGGTACCGATTTCGATCTGACATTGCAGAAATTCGGGGCTGACCTGATCCTGCAATTCAGACTGGCATGCGGCCATCAGCCCGTCCGGTGCTTCGGCCAGGGCCAGGCTGTCGCGATCAACCAACAGATATTCTTCTTCTATTCCCATGGTGAAACTTGGCTGTGTTGGCACGTTATTTTCCTTCATTTCCCACAGAATTTAATCGGTTGGTCAGGCGTATGCAAAGAAACGGATACCTTGTGGCAGCGGATGCTGACCAAGATTTTCCGGCTCAATCTTGTAAGCATACTAAGGAATTTAACGATAATGACAATTTCAAGAATCGGCGTGGGTATCATAACGCATCGTAGGCCCGAAATGTTTACCGACCTTCTGGACAGTTTCGTACGTATGCAACACCCCGATGGGGCCGAACTGATTTTTCTGATTGTCGAAAACGATAAAAGCAAAACTCTTGAAGCCACAATTGATGCATTCCGCGCAAATGCAGGCGCGCCTGTTATCTATGAACTGGAACAGACCCCAGGCATCCCACATGCACGCAACAAAGTTCTGGATCTGGCCGTCAGACAGGGGTGCGATTTCATGACATTTGTCGATGATGATGAATTCGTGGACAAAGACTGGCTGGTCAAAATGATCGCAGCTATGCAAACGCGCGCGTTGGATTTGGCGGGTGGCCCAATCCGGCAGGTGCCTGAAACCCATGATTTGGGATATTGGCAAAAGCGTCTTATGGAAGTCACGGATAGCGCCCTGAAGAAAAGACACCATCAACGTCTGAATGCCTTTAAGAATAACATGGATAGGCACCTAAATATATATACGCATAACTGGTGTGTCAGACTGTCTGCCGTTCTAAAATACAACCTTGGTTTTGATCCAGATTTTGTTTGGTCAGGGGGTGAAGACACCAAATTCTGCAACGATCTGAGAAACGCAGGCGGTATGGTTGGATGGGTGCCAGATACCTGTGTCACGGAAACAGTTCCGATCAAGCGTTTAACAATTAGATATTATTATAAACGCACGCGAGATCTGACAATTTTGGGGCAGCAATTCAAACCACTCCCGCGCCGCAAATTGGCTTTAAAGGTTTTCAAAAGATCAACAGAGGCTGTTTTAGCAACACTGGCAATCCCATTCAAAGGCCCATCGTATTTTTTAAAAGCCATTAGAAAGCTGGCGTTAAGCGTTGGCATCGCAATGGTATTGGTGGGACGAAAAAGCAATCATTACAAAGCCACGTCAACCCAAGGTCAGCGTCTGAAAGTGGTTTCAAAAATCTAAATATTGAAACCTGTTTTAGCAGCAGCTTAGCAATCCCGCAAATATGGGCAAACTAATCTTGTGCCTTGCAAATTTTGGCCGCCTCAGTCACTGAGACATGCAATTGTACGGGTAAAACATGGCTAAAATCAAAGTTGGCATAGGGGCAATCACGCAGCAGCGACTTGAAATGTTTCAGAAATTATTAGGTGGCTTTACCGCTATGAAGCACCCAGTGCGCTTCGATTTTTGCTTGGGATGAAAAGCAACCATTATAGCGCCGCATGATGTATATTTTTCCACATGATCCGTCCATGGCAAAGGGATGAGCGAGATGAAACCAAAATCCAGCGTCGAACGCATTGCCATAGCTGCCGCAACACGTGGGCGGCCCCGTATGTTCGATCAATTATTGAAGACTTTGGCACAACTTCAGGTGCCCGATGATGCACAACTTGAATTCATATTTGTCGAAAACGATCAGGCACTTACGATTACCGATAGGGTAAACCAGTTTCAGTCAGACACCGGCTGGCCCGCCAAACCCGTTCTTGAAACTGAACAAGGTATCCCTTTTGCGCGGAATACGGCGCTTGAAACTGCGTTGGCGGATGGATGCGACTGGTTGGCGTTTCTGGATGATGATGAAGAAGCCGCATCCGATTGGATTGCGAAACTGGTTGACGGCGCGCGTGATGGCGGTTTCGATTTATGTGGTGGTCCCGTCGAACAACTTCGTCCTGTCGGTGATCTGACTTGGGTTCAAAATGCGGTTTTCGACTATTTCGAACGTATGGCAACAGAGCGGGCTGAAAAGCGAGCCGCAGGGCAGCAGACGAATTTGCATCTGGCCACAAATAACTGGCTGTGCCGTTTGGAAAAAGTCCGCCAGACAGGATTACGTTTTGATAACGGGCTAAGATTGACAGGCGGTTCAGACACCGACTTTTCGCGACGTGCCGAAGCTGCGGGATTTCGTCTGGGCTGGGTGGATAATGCGCGCGTACGTGAAGAAATTCCAGTGCAGCGTCTTAGCGTCGGCTATTGCTTTCGTCGGGCTCGCGATCAAACGATGGCTAAATATCACATGACTTACCGCAAGAATGGCAAGGCAAAGGTCGGCAAGGCCGTTTTTCACTTTATGTCCAAAACGCTGACAGGCAGCATTCGCGCCGCTTTGTTTCCGGTTTTGGGCAGCTATCAAGGGTTGAAAGGGGTTCGGTCCATTGGTGTGGGCGTGGGCTGGATCAGGGCCGCGTTGGGTCGTGAAAGCCGGTTATACGAACAGGTAACTGGCGATTGATCCTGCGCCGTCCCGGACATGATCCGGGACCTGTCACAGATTTCATCAGGCCCCGGATCATGTCCGGGGCAGCCAGCCCTTACTCCATCACCGGGATGCTGAATTCGCCACCCTCTTTAATACCAGACGGCCAGCGGGCGGTGATGGTTTTGGTGCGAGTATAGAATTTGAAGGCGTCCGGCCCATGCTGGTTCAGATCGCCAAAGGCCGATTTCTTCCATCCGCCGAAGGTATGATAGGCCAGTGGCACCGGGATCGGCACGTTGATCCCCACCATCCCGATATTCACGCGGTTCGCAAAGTCGCGGGCCGTATCGCCATCGCGGGTATAGATCGCGGTGCCGTTGCCGTATTCATGATCCATGGCCAACGCCAATGCCTCTTCATAGGTTTGGGCGCGCACGGTTGTCAGGACGGGGCCGAAAATCTCTTTTTGATAGATGTCCATATCTTTGGTCGCATGATCGAACAGATGGGCGCCAACGAAAAACCCGTCCTCATAGCCCTGCAAATTAAAGTTCCGTCCATCGACGACCAGCTTCGCGCCCTGATCAATGCCCGTTTGCACCAGCCGTTCGATATTGGCCTTGGCCGCAGCGGTTACAACGGGGCCATAGTCCACATCATTGCCGGATGTATAGGGACCGACTTTCAATGCCTCGACCCGCGGAACCAGCTTTTCGATCAGCCGATCGGCGGTATCATCACCGACAGGGACAGCCACCGAAATCGCCATACAGCGTTCGCCTGCGGCTCCATAGCCCGCCCCCACCAGCGCATCCGCGGCCTGATCCATATCGGCGTCGGGCATGATGATCATGTGGTTCTTGGCCCCGCCAAAGCACTGCACACGCTTGCCGTTGGTGCAGCCGCGACTGTAGATATATTCGGCAATCGGGGTCGATCCGACAAAGCCCACCGATTGGATGACCGGATGATCCAGGATGGCATCGACGGCCTCTTTATCGCCATTGACGACCTGAAGAATGCCCTTGGGCAGCCCCGCTTCCGCCAACAATTCAGCCAGCATCATCGGAACGGATGGATCGCGTTCCGACGGTTTCAGGATAAACGCATTGCCACAGGCAATTGCGGGGGCAAACATCCACATCGGGATCATGGCGGGAAAATTGAACGGCGTGATGCCGGCCGTGACCCCAAGCGGCTGACGCATGGAATACATGTCAATCCCGGGGCCAGCGCTGTCGGTGAATTCACCCTTTAGCATTTGCGGTGCACCGATGCAGTATTCCACCACTTCAAGCCCGCGCTGCACGTCGCCTGCCGCATCTGGCAACGTTTTGCCATGCTCGCGGCTGAGTGCTTCGGCCAGTTTATCCATGTCGCGGTTCAGAAGATGCACGAACTGCATCAGCACCCGCGCACGGCGCTGCGGGTTGGTGGCGGCCCAGGCGGGCTGAGCCTCGGCGGCGATCTGAACGGCGCGGTCCAGTTCATCTGCGCTGGCAAGCGGCACCTGCGCCTGAACCTCGCCTGTCGCTGGATTGAAAACATCGGCAAACCGATTTGACGTGCCTTTGACGTGTTCGCCGCCTATGTAATGTGCCAGCTCTTGCATCTTATCCTCCCTGATTTGTCGCGACATTATCCGGATATACGCCCATGTAAAGACGGGATGACTTGACAGATGTACAATCAGAAAGCGACCTTAGGGAAATGATGCATCACTTTTGGGAGGAATATCTATGACTGTCTATAAGATCCTGCAAAGCAAGGCCGACGAAACTGTCATAACCGTGACCCCAGATGTGACGGTCAGTGATGCCGCAGGCGTCTTGTCTGCCAAGCGGATCGGGACTGTGGTTATTTCCCGCGATGGCAAAGTGGCCGAGGGCATTTTATCAGAACGTGATATTGTCCGAGAGATCGGCAAACGCGGGCCCAGTTGTTTGTCAGAAAAGGTGACATCGATGATGACCACCAATATCGAAACCTGCAAACGCGCTGACCGCGCTGATGATATTCTGAAACGCATGACGGATGGACGCTTTCGTCACATGCCCGTTGTCGAAAACGGCGAAATGGTTGGGCTGATTACAATTGGCGATGTGGTCAAAATGCGTCTGGCCGAACTTTCCATGGAAAAAGATGCGTTGGAAGGCATGATCATGGGGCATTGACCCCAGTTTCTCTAAAACATGGGTTGCAATCCTGCGCGCAATAATGTTGCGTCCGCCCTAAGGTTTGCGGAGGAACACATGCGTATTGGCCTTTATCCGGGGACGTTCGACCCCATCACCTTGGGGCACCTTGATATCATAAGGCGCGCATCGGCCCTTGTGGACCGCCTTGTGATTGGTGTGGCGATCAATCGTGACAAAGGCCCGCTTTTTTCACTGGAAGAGCGCGTGACCATGATCGAAGCAGAATGCACCGATCTGATGGCGCAAACCAATACAGAAATCATAGTGCATCCGTTTGAAAACCTTTTGATCGATTGTGCAAATGACGTGGGCGCTGGCATTATCATACGGGGGCTGCGCGCTGTTGCTGATTTTGAATACGAATATCAGATGGTTGGCATGAACCGTAAGCTGGATGACAGTGTTGAAACCGTCTTTCTGATGGCCGAAGCCGAACACCAGGCGATTGCGTCGAAACTGGTCAAGGAAATCGCACGGCTTGGCGGGGATGTATCAAAATTCGTCACACCGCAGGTCAATCAGGCGCTGTCGAATAAGTTCTGATACAAACCCAGCGCAATCACCAGTCACTGCGTAAATAGATTCGCACTGTCCCGTTAGAGTAGTATCAACGTTAATAGTGATGTCTGTACATTTCGAACGACCGGCAAATATCCTCGATACTGATAATGGTAGAGTGGTGAAGGCTTATGAAGCGCGGGTCGGCAACAACGATCTGGCATGCAACGAAGCCCCATCTTCTTACGCGAAATTCCCGCGTAAGCACGAAACCCCAAAAGGGGCAATGGGATAAGATATTGATTTACTATAATAAATGGCGCACCCGACAGGATTCGAACCTGTGACCTCTGCCTTCGGAGTTCTGCTTACTGCATAACATACCGTGCCATCTAATGACAAAATAGTCCTTATTTTACAGAGGATATTGACGAAACCCTGCCAAATCATCACATATCAAATCACACGGAATACACACTTAAAAACACATCCGTGACACATATTAGGTGGATTTGACAGATGACAAAGAAGAAAGTGACGTGGACCGATCTTGGGCTGAAGAAGCTGGCAGCGCCCAAAGATCGACGCTTTGTAGATCACGTGGACCCTGACAACCGGGGTCTGAACCTACGGGTCAGTGAGACCGGCACCAAATCTTGGTCCGTCCTTTACCGTGTTGTGGGCGAAGGCAAGGTGTCGGCATCGGGGCGTGTGCTACGCGGAAAGCAGAAGCGGATCACCTTGGGCACCTACCCTGCTGTCACTTTGGCAGATGCACGGGACCAAGCCCGAAAGATCAAAGACGCAGCGGATGCTGGCATCGACGCCAAAGCCCCTGCTGTTCGTGCTAAGGTAGACCGGAAACCAACCTTCGTTCGGGTCGTCGTCAAATTCCTTTCCTACAAGAAATCGGAAGGTCTGCAGTCGTACACGAAAATGCGTTCGATGTTTCGGATGCATATCTGTGCAGCCCAAGGAAAGTTGCCTCAACTGGGGTCGATGGCGATGGATGACATTCGCCGCGCGGACATTCAAAACCTGCTGGACCACTATGATCAGACCGGAAGACGTGGCACCGCAAATGAAATGCAAAAGTACCTGCGTCAGGTGTGGAAATACGCCCGACAGCGGGACATCGTATCTGATAACATCATGCAAGACTTCGAACGCACCCTGAAGAAGAACCCTCGAACCCGGACCTTGTTCGCGCATGAATTGAAGGCGGTCTGGCAAGCAGTTTTGGGCAAGGCTTTCCCGTCGCCTGACCGTGAATTCGTGCAGGTGCTGATCCTTTCTGGGCTTCGCAAGAATGAATTGGCAAAGGCCTGCTGGGATGATCTGGACGAAGATCACAAAGCGCTGCGCCTTTCAGCCGACCGCACGAAGACCAGCCAACGGATGCTGCACCCGTTTTCCGACTTAGCGTGGGACATCTTGCAGACAATCCCCCGTTTTGATGGGCCGTTCATCTTCACCAAGTCTTTTGGAATGGTGCCTATGAGTGTGGACAGCAAACTGTTGATCAAACTGCGCAAAGTGTCGGGCGACATCGAACACTTCACGCTGCATGACTTTCGGCGAACGATCCGCAGCCAATTTTCGGCCCTTCAGGTCGCCCAGCATGTGGCGGAATACAGCATCGGCCACAAACCGCAGGGGATCGTGGCAGTCTATGATGTTCATGACTATCTGGCTGAACGCCGGGACGCCTTCAACAAATATGCGGATTACGTGAAGGGGTTAGTCGATGAGTGATGCAGAAGAAATCTTTGCGAAGATACCTGAACCTGAATTCTGGGCAGCCCCCCTTCTGCAAGAAATCCGAACGGGCTGGCAGCAGGAAACCGGAGCATTCAATCCTGATCCATCGCTACAAGACACTGGCGTGAACGCTGGTATAGTGCCCATGTCGGAAGACCCCGCCATTGAGTTGTCGATCAGGCAGGAAATCGCCGCTGAGCAAGCGTTTGATCCGAAAGACGCAATCGAACAGATCGAATGGCTGTTGTCGATCATACATGGTTCTGAAGGGATGCACACCTTTAGTGAGATGCTGACTAAGCCGGTTCGCCGTAAACCTGAAGACTTTGGTGAATACGCCCAATGGGTCACTCAAGACTACATCGAAGACCAGATGTCTTGGGAATTTGCCGCTGCGCAAGGCCGTGGCAGCGGGTCAAAGGATGAGGGTCGAACGTTCCTCAAACACTGGCTGCGATTCATTTATCACCACTTTGGGCAAAGACCGTTCAGGATTGGTGGGAAAGACAGGGGTAGCCTGATGCGTACCGGCGAAGGTGAGCCATCGGATGATCAGGTTCTTGAAGGCATGAACCCCGCCATGCGATTGGGCTTCTGGACCGCGAAAACCAAGTACCCCGGCCTTAGCCACCGCGACGTGACACAAGTAATTAAAGACAACTCAAAAAACACGCCCTTTTGGATCGATCCGAACGGTGGCAAGTTGTTTTCCCCCGAGTAGATAGGCCCATTCGCGCTGTGATTAACACTGGTCAGTTTCAAATTGCCCAGTGGAGAATGATCAATGGCAGAACGACTTATTTCGAAGGAACGGGTGTGCGAACGCACGTCCATCAGTCCGCGCAATTTGCGTGAACTTGTTGCCCAAGGCGCCTTCCCAAGCCCAGTAAAAATCAGCGCCCAAATGCACGCATGGGTCGATAGCGAAGTGACCGCTTGGATTGACCGTAAGATCGCTGAAGCAGGCAAAGCAACCCCAAAAAATTAATCCCTTGGACCGTAATCCGCAAAACGACCCAAGGCATATGAAGTGGTTGATTTGACAGGTCCTTTCTACGCGAAAGGCGAACAAATGACAAGAAAAAATGCAGGAAAAGCACAGCGAAAACAACGCACTCCGATTGATTTCATGAAGTTGATGCACCCGGAAGGCCCTTGGTGCCTGACCGCGATCAGCTTGGACAAAAAGACCACGACCTGGACCTTCTGGGCTGGTGATGAAGAAGACATGAAGGAATGGATCGCCGCGCGTGATAGGGTCGAAAATCTCTACTTCCACACGAACCCTGTCATGGGCCGGTTGAAGAAGAAGGCCAGCCGCGAACACATCCAAGCCGTCACCCACCTTCACGTGGACGTTGACCCGGAACCCGGCCAGTCAATCGAAGAAGAACAGGATCGCATCCTTGCACTGTTCACCACTAATCTGCCCAAGGGTATCCCAGAACCCACGATGCTGGTCTTCAGCGGCGGCGGGTATCAGGCATTCTGGAAGCTGGAAGAACCCATCGGTATTGAAGGCGACCTTGGGCTGGCTGAAGACGCCAAGCTATACAATGTCCAGATCGAAAACGTCTTTGATGCCGACAACTGCCACAACATCGACCGGCTGATGAGACTTGCCGGGACGATGAACCTACCTGATGAAAAGAAGATCGCAAAGGGCCGGGTCAAAACCCAGTCAGCGGTGATGTTCCATAACCCCAAGAATGTCTATCCGATCACCCAGTTCAAGAAAGCCCCGCCTGTCCAGAATGATGGGCTAGGGTCTGGTTGTGATCACAACGATGTGGAAATCAGTGATAACGTCGAAAAGATCACCGATCTGCAATTCCTGCGCGAAGAACCCTACAACGTGCCAGACACAGTGATCGTGGCCATCAACCATGGTGGGGATGAAAACAGCACGCGGGAAGGCGACAAGAGCCGATCCGGGTGGGTTCATTACGTCTGTGGTGCATTGGGCCGTGCCGGGGTGCCCGACGATATCACCTTCAGCATCTTGACCGACAAGGGTTGGGGGATCAGCGCAAGTGTTCTGGAAAGCAAAGACCCTGCAAAATACGCCAAGCGTCAGATCGCACGGGTCCGGGCGAAGAATGATCCCATGTTCAGGATTGCACAGGAAATCAAATTCGGCATCACACAGGTCATGAAAGGCGATATCGGTAATATCGCCGTCGATACTGACGTGATCCAGAACATGATCGACGGCGCTTTCTGGTCAGGCACAAAGTCGAAAATCTTCTTTCTCAACAAGGAAGAAAACCTTGTTCAGTTCAAAGACGGCGAAGCATGGAAATTCCTTGCCCGCCGGTTCGGGCAAGCCGTCAACCTGTCTGAGTTGGAAGTTATGATCAACGCAGGTGATGGACCAAAGGCTGAGAAGCTGAAGGCCCTGCGTTACGCGGCCAGCAACCCAATCATCGATCACATCAAGGCTGAAAACCAACGGGATGAAATCGAATGGTCTGTGGACATGTTCGCCACCAAGCCCACTGTGAAGCTGATGGAAGATAAGGTCAGGATCACCTTGACACACAAGACCCTGCCCGTGGTGGGCGACATCGCACCGGAATGCTTGGCAGACTACAAGGAACACTTCCCGCTGATTGATGATGTGCTGGAATTCATCGTGGCCAGCCGGTTCGCCCAAGATCGCAAGAAATCCTATCTCTGGATGCACTGCGACAGCGACTGGGGAAAAGGCTTCCTTTTGGGCATCCTGCGCGAACTGGGCCTTGTGGTCGAAATGAGCGTGAAGGAAATTGAAGCCATCTTCGAAGGCAAGCCCGCCGGTCGCCGACCGGAAGACTTCAAACGCGCCTTCGTTCTGGCCGTCGATGAATTCCAGACAGTGAAAGCTGAAATCAAACAGCTTCAGTCGGAAATGCAGCTGGCACCAAAGAACATGCTGACCAGCCGCGTGGAAATATTCACAAAGCTGTTCCTGTCGGCTGAAAGCGTCCCATCGCTTGAAGGCGAAAACGGCGTCGAAGACCAGTTCGCAAACCGGATGTCGAAGATCACTGGACAAGGGTCGATTGACACACGGCCCTTGTATCAGGAAAGCCAGCAAAGGTACTTCAGATCAATCAAGGCATATGTCGCTGAAACCATGAACCGACTGATCGAAGAACATCGTAGTCTGGGCCATGAAGGGTCACAAGATCGGGCAAACAGCTACCTGAAAGCATTCATCGACAAGCACGGACTGGGGGTCCACTTTGATCGTCTGTCGGACAGGTATGGTGATATCGGAGAACAGTTCCGACAGTGGATTTTCAACGAAGGTGCGAATTGCAGCAAAGTTCATATCGTGGAAGATGGCAAGCGCACCTTTCTAAAAAGTCCAGCAGGCGCATTTGGGCAGTTCCTGAAAGATCATATCGACTTCAGCGAACAGCGCACGATTTCCAAGAGAAAGGACGACATCCTGAAGGCGATGTCAGTCGATGGGAAGGGTTTCCACACTTATCGTGTATCCGACGGTCCATCGGATAAAATCAAAGCGGTGTGGATCGCTGGGGATGATATCCCGTTCTAATGCCCCGTTTGGGCGTATGTGGGTGATGGTCGATGGCCCCGGATTGATGTGTCAGTCTGGGGTTTTTCTTTGGGCGATTTGCCCAAATGAAGCTGTCACCAAAGCGTCACCTGCGTGTCACCAATTTTGTCACCGCGATTTTCATTTAATCTCAAATACTTAGCCATGTCACCAATGTCACCGCGATTTTGCCTATATACATACTATTTCCCAGAACACTGTGGCGTACCCATATTCCCTGTTTTCTCACTTTTTTCTCAGATTATAGGGGAAGTCTGGTGACATGGTGACATTGTTGAAAACAAAGGATTTTCTTCTGGTGACAAGTTGGTGACAGACGGTGACAGGTCCTGAATTCTGGTGACAAACAGGTTCATCTGCTGCTTCTGGGCAAGTGGTCCGACCCTCTCTGACGGATACTCAATATGTCAATATTACTGAACTATATGCCATTTTGAGGTGCGCAGAACCCATCAGGCAGCGCACCAAAATATATTACCGTTTAATATCATTTACTTAATAAAATCCGCTTCCAAAATTCCACCGATTATGTGTCGCAAATGTTTTTCTGCGATAAAACCGCCCTGATTTGGGCTTCCCACAGCTGGTTTTCCCCCGAGTAGATAGGTCGATTGGCGCTGTGCCATAAGCCTTCAACTCAACGAAACAGAAAGTGGAATGATCGTCCCGTGACCACCAACCTGCCATCAACAACCCTTGCCTATCGCGACACGACCACTGGTTCGCCGTGGATCGTTACGCGCGAAGGTCTACAGGTCATCGCCGAGCGGACCCGGAACGGTGTTTCCATGGCCCAGATTGCGATGGAACTGGGCATGTCGCCCCGGACCCTTGATCGCCTGATCGGGACCGATGAAGACGTTCAGGATGCCATCGCTATGGGCAAAGGTGGCTTGGAAACAGAGATTGTTGGTTTGATCCTAAAAGGTGCTCGTGATGGCGATGCCAGCCAGCAGCGGTTCCTTGCTCGTAATGTCTTGGGTTTCAGAGACACAGGCCGGGAAAGCCGGACACCGGCTGGTCCTCAGCCATCGCCTGTCACGATCAACATCCCCGGCACGATGACCGACGAACAGCTGGAAGTCCTCACCGCGAAGTATCGCGACGTGACGCCTGCGGACACTGACGACAAGGCCGTCACTCCGCCGTCCATCACTTCAATCGAAAGGAACTGACTATGACAAGCCGCGATGTGAGACCATTGGGCATGAACGCGAAGGCCCATATCTGGAACCAGATCGACAATCTGGATACCAGATGGGTAATCGAAGCCTTATCGAAGGCTGCTGACACTACAGAGAAGAAGCAGACCGTAAAGCTGCTGAAGGACTGTGATCTATTTCAGACGATCCGCCTGCAGGCTGCTGAAGCCAAGCTGGAACATATGCGTGTTCTTGCTCGCTACGACATCCAGCATCAGCAAGCTGATATCGCCCTTCGCAAGGCTGAGAGCAACGAAGCTGTCGCCAACGCAAAGAAGCGCCTTGGCCGTGCAATCTCGAACAGTGAAGTTCTTCCACAGGACTGGCCGAACGGCAAAGGGCCATCGGCACCCACAAAGCCCCCACATTTGGAGCAATGACAATGACCGCTGCAAGCACAACCGATCCCCGCCCCATCGACACCACTGATCCATCCCACCCTTGGGAAATGGATTTCACTGAAGCCAAGCAGATGATGACCATCATCCTGCGCGATAACGTGGACACATCGGAAGAAGTCGAACTGTACGCCCAGATGGGCGCATTCCTACAGTCCCCGCTGTTTGATCAACTGATCGAATGCCAGCGGCTGGCCTTCTGCTGTCGCCAGCAAGGTCAGGAGGTATCCACCAATGACAAAGGCAACTGAGAAGAATCCCCGCGACATGCGAAAGGAATTGCACAGCGCCGAACTCAGTTTCGACCGCGCCGTGGAAGCGGCCACATCCGACGCTGAACTCGCCCTGATCCGTGATCGCCTGAAGCAATTTTTGAAGGAGATTTCCTGATGACAGACTTCCCACGGCAGATCGACGCTGAAGGCCAAGAGTACCTTTTTCGCGAAGGTGACCTTGGACGCCTCGAACCACGCGCTGCACCCGGCTACCGCGATGCCCGCACCGGCGAACAGCTGATTGGGCTGTATCGCACCGGCAACGCGCTGTTCACCGGCGGCATGAACGCTGATGGCTCACCTACCTTGGCCAAGGGTGTGAAGTCCCTGTCACCTGACGCGATCCCTGCCGAAATTCCGTGGCCAAAATCAGTCGGCCCCGATCCCCGATAACCTGAAAGCCCATCCCATGATGAACACCGTGACCAAACCATCAGATGCACCAGCTGCCGTCGCACAGGCGATGGAACACAACGTCAAGACGTTGCTGGCCGATCAGTATTGCCAGAAGCTGGATGTCGTGCATCATGGCGGCTCACGGGGAAGCGGGAAAACGACAGGGATGCTTCTGACCATCGTTCGGGTGATCACCCAGCAAGGTCACAGGTCCCGTGTGTTCTTGGGCCGCGAAAGCCACGCCGGGTGCATCCAGATCGGGAATGAATTGTTCCTGATGCTGTGTATGGCCTTTGGGAAGCAGAACGTCACGCGAAACCAAAACGCGGGCACGATCAGCATCCAGTTTCCTGATGGGATCGCCAGTGTCGAAATCCGACCCTTCAGCGACACGAAACAGTATGCCTCTATTCAGGGGAAGACCTACACCGCTGCTTTCTTTGATGAGGCCGGAAACTATTCCAAAGCCGGGTGGGACATGATGTGGACAATCCAGTCCAATATGCGTGGGCCTGAAGGCTGGCATCTGCCGGTTCTGATCCTCAGCAACCCGTTCGGTTCCAGCCACGGGCGCATTGTCCAGACATTCCTAAAACACGGCATCCTGAAGCCATGGTCCGACGAAAGTGGGCTACGCTACATCAATGTGCATTCGACCCTCAGAGATAACGACCACATCGACCAGACGGCCTATATTGCCCGCCTGAAGCGGGCATGTAAGGGCAACCCGGACAAAGAAGCGGCGTGGATCAAGGGTGAATACAACCTGAACCTGTCCAGTTTCTTTGGTGGACAGTATGACCCCAACATCCATCTGTTGCCGGAAAGCCTGACCGTGCAGGAACTGCTGCGATATGGCCCGGTTCTGCGCGGTGGTGGTGACTGGGGGACACGATCCGCCTGTTGCTTCCATCTGGGCCTGAAACTGAACCGTGACATCATTCTTGAAGAAGGTGGTCGCACGTACCGTGCCGGTTCTCTGTTCATTATGGCCGAAACCCATACGCTGGCCGATCCAGAGAACGATCTGTCATTGGGCACCGGGATTGCGCCGGAAGGTTGGGCCGAACTGATCAAAGACCTTTGCCTGAACCAGTGCGGTCTTCGCGCCGTGCCGCCGACCCGTCATGACACAGCCCGTGGGCTGAATAACGATCTGGTCCATCAACTTCTGAGCCAGTCGGGTGTCCCATGCTATCCGCCGACCAAGAACCGTGCGCAAGGCTGGGCCTTGATCACGCAGATGCTGGACGCGGCTAAACATGACACCGGCCCCGGCCTGTATATCCATCCCCGCTGCACATATTTGCTGGCGACATTACCTGATGCACCAGCCAATCCACACAATCCAGACGACATCGACCCCAAGTTTGCGGACGATCACGCTTTGGACAGTGCTTCCTATCTCGTGACCTTCGCTGGAACGAAGCAGGGCAGCATGGGCAAAATCAAATCACCATACTAACCACAACCCATGAAAGGAAATCCCATGGCTGAACAACCAAAGATCAACACGAAGCTAGGTCCGAAAGCCTACCGCCCCCCCAATCCTGAACGCTATCCTGCGGGCGCTGAAGCACGTCACCTTGTCACCTATGCTGACACGTTGGGCAGTGCTGGTGATTTAGGCACAGCGATCAGTGATATTTCGATCCGTGCCTTGGAACGGGCCGAACAGACCCACAAGGCCGTTGCTGAGGCCATGACGGCTGTGAATGTCGAACAGGCTGCAATGGAAAAGGCGGGCCACCCCGCTGCCCGTCTGGTGCAGACACCTGATGGTATCCGATCTGTGGGCACCAAGTTCGGGGAACTGGCCGACAGCGCTGATCCACTGCTGGCGAAAGAACAGGAACGGCTGGATGCAGACATCCGCAAGGTTGCCCAGTATCAAGATGGTATCCTGAAGAGAATTGACGCTGCCATCACCTGTCCAACCACCCAGAGTGACGCGCCGCTCCGGTCTGACATCCGCAACCACCTGAAGTCTCTGAAACCGACTGATGCACGGTATCAGGCGATCAAAGCGGCCACGGACGGCGACATGGCCACGGTTAGTGTGATCCTGAATAGCCCACCGCACCTGATGGGTCTGAAGGCGAAGGATGTGGACGCTGTGCGGCTGGAAGCCCGGAAACGGACCAACCCTACACTTTGGGCTGCATATGAGAAATCAGACGTGGTTCTGAAGCACATGACAACCGGGTCCAAGGCCATCGGGAAGAAGAAGGATGCGATCAACGGCTATCGGCTGGCCGATCAGCAGGCTTCCAACGATGCCTTGTCCAAGCTGCACGGTCTAGCCCGCGCATAACAGCATCGCAGCGGGGTTTCGGGGATGTTCCCCTGCTGCCGATCCGCCGGTCCAAGCCCATGTGTGGCCGGTGTGAAGGTCCAGATGATGGTTGGTTTTTTGGGTCCCCGCCGTCGTCTGGACCATTCTTCAACGAAAGGACTGATCAATGCCTCTCGACAATACCAAGTCCAATGCTGGCGGTGGTAAGCGTGTGGTTGCACCTAGCCGCCCTGACATTGCTACGCTGATCGAAAACGATCCCGGCGGTTCGAGCAAGGAAGATATCTATCGCCAGTGTCTTTTGCAGGATGTTGAACAATGTAACTGGCGGATGCGTCGTGCTATGAAGGGAAACTGAAACCTTGCGGTATCAAAACATCTGTAAAAAAGTCGTGTGTGGCCACAAACTTGCCATTCATGGTCTCTAAACCTATTGTATGTAGACGAAACGAAACAAAACGATTCACGAGGCGAGAAATGTCCTTCGTAACGCTCAGTTGCCCAATCTGTGGTCGGTTCCACGGCTCATGTGTGCATGACGCCGCAGATAGTAGGCATTTGTCATCTTTGATCGCGGCCAATACCAACTTCAAAAGTGAGGCAATGCCTACCGAACGTAAGCGCATGTCTGCTCGCGAAGCTATGGAACGCACCAAAGTTCGCTATAAAGAGACACTCGATTATCTGACTTGATGCTCAGGTTCGAGCCTCTAGACGAACTAGAAGATACCAGCTTTCTAACACTGGAAGATGTTGATTTATTTCATGAAAGTGTTCTGAAGCCAGAACAGCTTCGTGGTTTCAAGCGTAAAGATGATCTTCTGGGTGCGATTGGTAGACCTCAAAACGCACTAGCATATGAACCCAGCTGCGACCTTGTTAGGGTCGCAGCCTACTACTGGCATGGCATCTCAACCAGCCACGGCTACATCGATGGAAACAAGCGAACCGGATTTGTTTGTGCCGTCAACTTCTTACTTATGAACGGAGTTAATTTCGAAGCCCCTGACTACCCTCTTGGGCCGTTGATCGAAAAGCTATTCGAAGAAGACCGATTCGAGTTGGAAATTCTTGAAGACATCCTCCGGCGTCATTGCCACTGGGCGACATGACAGCACTCGTGGCCTAGAATCCCCTTTCGAAAAAATCTTCGGTGTTGCATCTAAATAACACATCAAGTGACACATCGGGGCAAGCTTCGCGGCCAATTAAACCGTCTAAGTCATTGATTTAATTGGCGCACCCGACAGGATTCGAACCTGTGACCTCTGCCTTCGGAGGGCAGCGCTCTATCCAGCTGAGCTACGGGTGCCTTTGGGAGTCCATTTTCCAGACAAATATATCTCCTTACAGCCAGAAATCTGCATTCTGTGCAAGTCCTTGTTTCCAGATATTTTCTTTTTTACCCTCATATTGGTTGTTAACCTTAAGACATTTCGTATTTTTTGTTGTTAAATCTGAGTCTTGAAGATGGGGTGCCGCTAGTTTCGTAAATTCAACGTTCTTCAGGACTTAAGCCCAATTTTTGCTTTGATAGCTATTGCCTAAGGCGAAGGACTAAGGCTAAGAGATGCAGAACGGAGCGGTGGCCGAGTGGTCGAAGGCGCACGCCTGGAAAGTGTGTAGGCGGGAAACCGTCTCCAGGGTTCGAATCCCTGTCGCTCCGCCACCATACATATATTGTGGATTTCACTGGATCGCTTGATGCGGCCTTTTCTTATTATTTTATTGGCCTACGGGCACTTTCTTGATTGCCTTGAGTTTTCTTCGGTTGTGTCTATATTCGTTCCTTGAGTGGTATGGAACGTGGTATTTTGTATGGCCCTGACTGGGAAGCTAACAAAGAAGCTGGTCGAGAACCTTGGTGCTGGGCGGCATGGTGACGGCAGCGGATTGTATCTGGTGGTTGATCCGTCCGGTGCGCGACGTTGGATCGTGCGGGTTGTGGTCAAAGGTGCCAAGAACAAGAAGGGCGCACCGTTGAGGACTGACTTTGGGTTAGGTGGGGCGGATGTTGTCACGATTAACCAGGCTCGTGAACGGGCGTTGGAATATCGCCGGATGGCAAAACAAGGATTGAACCCGCGTTTCAATGCCCAGCGCGCAATCCCGACGTTCGAAGAATTTGCTCAGCAAGTTCATATAGAGCGGATGCCGACGTGGAAAAATGCAAAACACGGTCAGCAATGGATCAACACGCTGCGCGACTATGCCTTCCCCAAGATCGGGCGCATGCCGATTGACAGCATTGGCCAACCAGAGGTGCTGATGTGCCTGTCGCCTATTTGGACCGAAAAGCACGAAACGGCGCGACGGTTGTCGCAACGGATCAAAGCGGTGCTGGATGTGGCCAAGTCCAAAGGCTTTCGCGAAGGTGAAAACCCGGTGACCGCAATCAAGGATGCAGACGTCCTGCCCAAAGTGAAGGCCAAGCCCAAGCATCACAAGGCGATGCGCTGGCAGGACGTACCAGCCTTCTATGCCGACCTAATCACGCGTAACGCAATGGCGGCGAATGCGCTGCGGTTCACTTGCCTGACTGGATCGAGGACGAGCGAAGTCTTGGGCATGCAATGGGAAGAACTGGATTTTGATGCACTGGTGTGGACTTGCCCAGCCGAACGGATGAAAACGGGTGAAGAACATCGCGTCCCTTTGACGGATGAAATGCTGGCGATTATCGAACCGTTGCAGGCTATGAAATCTGAATACGTGTTTGAGGGTCAAAAACGGCATAAGCCGTTGTCAAATATGGCGATGCTGATGTTGTTGCGCCGTATGGATGTTGAAGGCGCGACGGTTCACGGCTTCCGGTCCACGTTCCGCGATTGGGCGTCCGAAGTAGCCAGCGCCCCGCGCGAGGTGGCAGAAATGAGCTTGGCGCATAAAGTCGGGTCTGACGTAGAACGCGCATATGCGCGTTCAGATTTGCTGGAAAAACGGCGGACGTTGATGCAGCGTTGGTCGCAGTTTGTATCAGGTGGTGAAGCGAAGGTAATCAATATTGGCTGAAGATAAGTTGACATTTCTTACGGAAGTAGAGCTTCCACCTTATTGTTTTTTGTCTGAGGCCGTTGAATGGGTTGCCTTTGAACGCGTTCCACAAATGCAGCATCATTCGGATGGATCAACTGATGAAGTCGTCGATTATCGCTTCTACTGGCGTGAAATGCCTGACAACTTTCAACCGAGTTTGGAATATCCTTGGTTTGACACGTTGGAGTTTGAAAGCCTAGGCGTGCCTGTCGAAGAGGAGTATTTCGGGGCAGCCGAAAAGTGCGCTTTTGAGGATGTCGGTGGCTTACCAAAACGAATTGCAGAGTATGAAATGAAGGAACCGTCGCTCATCGAGGGCGATGATGGGAAGATCTTTGATCTTTGGCAAAAGGTGGCGAGTGATTATCGAGTGAAGCTGAAAGAGCTTGGACCTCTCAAAGAGTTTGTCGACTCAGTTGAGGCTGGATTCAAGCCACATCGGGATATTGCATGTGCCAAACTTTTTCAGCTTCTCGTAAAAGGGGAGATTCAAAGCCAAGCGATAGACTATGACCGTTGGGACAAGCTGGTTGATGACGGCGAATACGAAGCGGCAGCCAAATTTGAGGACATTCCTCCGGATGCTTATTCGTTGAATTTTGATTGGATGGGGAATGAGGTATCTATCGCCGGACGAAAATATGTCGCTTTGCGGGTAAAGACTGCGGATTTATTGAGACACCGCAGTTTCCTTTTGCAAACTGGAAAGTCGATCACCGTCGAGCGATTTGGTGCATATTACGTCTCCGGCAATGCAGGTAGGTCTAGTCTTCAAGCAAGGCGGGGGCGGCGCACAGTCGTCGAGTGGCCCTTAATGAAATCCCACCTGAGACAATTAGCGCAAAGCAACAAGCTGCCGGAAGGCAAGGAAAACTGCATCTATGCTTTGATTGCGTTTGCAGAAAAAGAATTGGGTAAATCTCCAAGTAGAACGTCCGTTCAGCGGAACATGGCAGAAGACCTCAATGCCATCTACGCCCAAAACTAGAACGGGCAATTTAGGCATTTGACGGGCGGGCTTTAATGGCGCGTTGATGCCTTAACGAATGAAAACCAAACCGTCAGTTTGATCCTTAGGCAAAACGAGCAAGGATCAAAAAATGGCAAATCTATTCGAGCAAAACCGAAACTACGTTCTGGGTGACCCAGAGCTTGACCTCATTGGCGACCGCGACAAGCTGGCTCAGTGGCGTCACAAAAAAATGGGGCCGGCTTATTATCGCTTGGGCCGCAAAGTGATCTATCGCGGTTCAGATCTCAATGCGTGGGCTCAGGCAAACAGGGTCGATCCGAGCGAAGAGAGCGTTTAGTGGCCCGGCGTTTTAAGACGCGGGGAATCAAGGGCAACAAAGCCTATTTGGTGGACGAATTGGCGGATGCAGTAGGGGTTTCACACCCCACGGTTCGCAATTGGTTGAAGGCAGGAATGCAGCGAGTTGATGGCAACCGCCCCATAATGATCATGGGCTTTCAAGCGCTTGAATTTCTCAATACTCGCAAGATGAATGCAAAACGCCCGATGGTTTTGGGCGAGCTGTATTGCCTGCGCTGTAAGGCCCCCAGAAAGCCATTGGGCGCGATGGCAGACTATGTCGTGACAAGTGCCAAGGGTGGGCGTCTAAAGGCATTCTGTAGTATTTGTGAGGGCCTATGTAACCGCAATACCAGTGCTAACGATCTGCCTGAAATATGTAAGGTGCTTGATGTGGTTATCAAGGACAATCGGTGACCCTTAAAGGAACCCCTCAACCCCCCTTTAAATTAGCACTTCAGAAAGGATGCGGAGTCATGCGCAAATACAATGCGGAA
>NZ_JABUFE010000012.1 GCF_013315265.1 Parasulfitobacter algicola
TTTATCAGCTCCTCCATTTGGTTGCTGGCACAGTGTACCATTCGAATTGCAGAGCCAGATTACGCCATGTGGAAAAAGTCTTTGACTTGGATGCGTTTGTTTCGGGTACCGGTTTGATTTCGTTCAGATATCTAAGGCTTAGCGACCGCTTCAACCTGCGGCGGGCAGTATTGGCTTGAGCTTTGCGAGTTTCTGGAGGTTCTGGGCGGTAGCTGCAAGGGTAAACTCGTCTTGGACGCCGCCTGGGCCTCGTAATCGGAGCCGCCCCAAGCCGAGGATGCGTTTGAGATGGGCGAAAAGCATCTCGACCTTTTTTCGTCGCGCTTGAGCCTTCGGATTGAACTCTGATCCTGTGCATTGGCGAGCAAAGTCTCTGACGATCTCATATTTGTCGCGATGGACTGAACGCGTTTCAGCGTTGGGGCAGCACTTTGCCTTCAGCTCGCCTCCTGTGCAGTCTGATTTCAGGGCACGATAGTTTCTGGATTTCCAAGCTGGCGCATTCCGTTTTGGATCGGAGTAGGTCCGCCATGTATGCCGCATCTCCTTGTCGCCCGGGCAGATGTACCGGTCGTTCTCATCGTCCCATGCGAAGTCGGATCGTGAGAAGGTTCCATCAGTCCGTTCGCCCTTGTCGAAGACCGGAATGAAGGGGAGGATTTGGCGCTTCAGAGCCAGCCAGACCAGAGTGTCGGACGATCCGTAGACCGTATCTGCCGCAATCCAATCGGGCTTTATCTCAACGCCTTTGAGAAGGGCTCAGAGATGAGGGCTGGGATCGGTAAATGGCTGACCTACTACAACGCCGAACGCCCCCAACCGGATGAAGGGCCGCATGATGAACGGCTACGCCGTCTTCGCCGCGCCCATCGGTTACAAATACAAGAAGACCGGATCGCATGGAAAACTGCTGACCCGCGATGAGCCGATTGCCTCGATCATTCAGGAGGCGTTGGAAGGATATCATACATTCTAGGTCTCCAGTGCATTTAGGAACATGCAGCAAGACCAATGGTATTTTTTCAAAACTGTCTGGTAATAGGCAGGGATTAGGGAGGAATAGGCCAGCTATTCCTATGAAAAGATTGCTAATACCTCAAAATTACACAGCCTTATCGTCCCTAATTTGCTGCTCCGACTCAAATCTCTTTCTTGCAAGAACAGCCTCATTCAACAATTTAGTCAGCGTTTTGGGATCTAGACTTAAGCCGATTTTTGCTAATCCTAATGAAATATCGCTCTTAACCTCTCTGGTAACGAGAGTTTGTTCGTCAGCGTAGATTGAAGCCAAGAGGCCTAGAATTACTTTCAAGGCAGTATCGTGCTGTCGTTTGTCAACGGTAGTCAACATAGCGGGGCGATTAGGCTTTTTCGCGATACCGACTGCATCTATTAATTCAGACGGTATTTCCATTTCCTTACTCACGGCCCAACTTGTAAATACAGATGGTGTCACGCTGTTTTGTTGAGATTTTGCATTGAAGGGGGCTCGTTCAATTAACGACATTCGCTGACGGAACAGTTGAACTGTTTCGTAACGTGAATGAGGTCTATTTCGGTAATTAGGTACCTTCTCAGGGTTAAAACCCAAGCTCAAACATATTGCCTCTTCCAACGTCCAAAAATCCATTTTAGCCCAGTATTCGAAGTCAGCCTGATACACGCAAACCCCAAAACCTGCTGCATACCATGGCGGAGGATCGAATAACGAATACTTCAACGCAAAGCTACTTAGTCTTCTAGGCGTTTCTCTAAGCTCCCAAAGCTCTTCGTCGGTCATTTCGAGCAAAGCCTGCTTGGCCTTCGCTTCAAAGTCTTTACGACGAGCGGCGCTTTTCTCAAAAAATTCTGGATCGTAGGGTCCGATTCCTTGCTTAAGTTCGTAAAAGAATTCAAGTCTTGGTATGTCTAAATCCGACAGTAATCGCTCAACCGCTTCAGATCTTTTAAAAATCTCCATTCAAAACCCTCATCAAGATCAATTTCATTAGGCAAAAGCAGACCAATTTACCTTTATGATGAAGAGACTTGTTCCAAATATCCAGCCCACCAATCGGCTAAACGCACCCTCTCTTCCCAATGCTCGCCCCTTGCATAAGCGCGTCGCACTTCGTTTTTCTCAACATGGGCCAAGGCACGTTCGATAGCGTCAGGGTTCCACAAGCCACTTTCGTTGGCCAGCGTTGAGAACGAAGCGCGGAAACCGTGGGCGGTCATTTCATCACCCGCATACCCCATGCGGCGTAAAGCGGCGTTCAGGGTGTTTTCAGACATCGGACGCGTCCATGTGCGCAAGGATGGAAACAAATAGTCGCCTTTGTTGTTCATGGCGCGCAGCTGTTCTAGTAATTCAATCGCCTGATCTGGCAACGGAACAATATGGTCGCGGCGCATTTTCATTTTGGTGGCGGGGATCGACCAGACCTTTTCGGTTAGATCGAACTCTTCCCACTTAGCATTACGCACTTCCCCTGGTCTTTGAGCAAGCAAAGCTAACAATTTCAAACCGATCTAGTTGTCGCCTGTCCCTCAAAACTATCAATCTCTAGCATCAAACGACCCAGCGCTTTGGGTTCGATAATTGCGGCGCGATGAACACGGGCTGGGCGGATCAATGCGTCACGTAAGGCATAGGTTGGGTCCATCTCGGCAACGCCGCTTGCGACGGCATAGCGAAAGATCGAGCTAATGCGGGCACGCAGGCGGTGCGCGGTTTCATAGTTCCCTTTGGCCTCGACCTTGCGCAAGGTTTTCAGGATCATGGGCGCGGTGATCTCAGTTACAGGCTTGCCGCCAAAATCGCGGTTTGCCAGCTTGAGGTGATATTCTGTCTTTGACAATGTCGCCGCCGACTTTCCCTCGTTACGCTGTTTGGCGAGAAAAGCTGCACCGATTTTCTCGAAAGTCTGACCGTTGACTTCCTGCCGCAACCGCTTCTCTTCTTGTTTGGCCTCGCTAGGATCAATGCCATTCGCCAGTTGCGACTTAGCGATATCACGCGCTTGGCGCGCTTTAGCCAGTGTTACTGCAGGATAGTCGCCGATTACCAGCAACCGTTCTTTGCCATCAATGCGATATTTGAAACGCCAGGACTTCGATCCGCTAACCTTCACCAAAATGAATAACCCTTGAAAGTCACTAACTTTATAGGCCTTATCCGTCGATTTTAAATTTCGAATCTTGATATCACTTAGGGGCATGGTGGGGGTACGCAGTTTTTCCAATTTGCATCGTACCCCCAAAAATACCCCCAATATGGGGGGGTACGCTGCTGGACGTCACAAAACAGCACTGGACAAACGATCTTTATAAAGACCTTGTAAACATGGTTCAATCAGATGTCACTGGATAAATTTAGATGGTAAAATGGTGCCCCCACACGGACTCGAACCGCGGACTTACTGATTACAAACCGACTTTTGGGCATTTCTCTGTATTTCGCTCAACATCGCCTATCGACCATAAATACCTGAATTATAACATTAATTCTTGACCTACCGCCCGCTCACGTTTCATCAGTTACGCTATGAAACGCTGCATGATGCTTCCGATATGCTTCCGGATTTGCATTATTCGAATGGAATTACAGATGCCGAAACTGACAAAACGACTGGTTGATAGTCTAACGCCTGAACTGAAAGAGCGCATCATCTGGGATGATGAATTAGGCGGTTTCGGGCTTAGGATTTATCCAACTGGTCGCAAAGTTTATATCGTTCAGTACCGTGCCAACGGTCGAACGCGTCGCAAGAACCTCGGACAGCACGGTGTTCTAACCGCTGACGAAGCTCGTAAAGATGCAAAGTTGATCCAAGCTGATGTTGCACGTGGTGCGGATCCCTCTGCGGATCGTAAGGCGCGTTTACGCAGTCCAACGATTAAAGAATTGGGAAAACGGTTTATGACCGACCACGTTGAATTGTATTGCAAGCCGACAACGCAGTATGATTATCGCAATCTGTTAGACAAAGTGGTCAATCCAATTTTAGGATCGATCCAAGTTTCCGAGATTACATTTGAGGATATCGCCACGTTTCATCTCAAAAGACAGTCGACACCGTATCAAGCCAATCGCGGCGTTATGATGTTGTCAAAGATGTTGAACTTGGCTGAGGATTGGAGTCTGCGCCCAATCAACTCAAATCCCACTCGCAGGATTAAGAAATATCCTGAATTGCAAAAGAAACGCTATCTAAATGATGTTGAGCAAGAACGCCTTGGCGCGGTCTTGGGCCAAATGCTTCAAGACGCAGAAATCAGCCGCTATGTCTTTGCCGCTTTCTACCTGTTGTTATTAACGGGTTGTCGATTGAGTGAAATCCAAAAGCTGAAATGGGATTACGTGACGCCTACGCATCTGGAATTACCCGACAGTAAAACAGGGCGTCGCCGTATTCCGCTGCCTCGTGAAGCGTGTCAACTTTTGCAGTCTTTAGAACGCCGTGAAGACAATCCTTATGTGATATTAGGCGACCATGGTGAAAGCCATTACAACGACTTGCAGAAACCTTGGCGTAAAGCGCGAACTAGGGCAGAGCTAACAGATGTCAGATTGCATGATTTGCGTCATACATATGCGTCGGTCGCCGTTACAAACGGAATTGATCCGTTTATGCTGAAGGAAATTTTGGGGCATAAAAACCTATCCACGACGCTGCGCTATGCGCATTTATCTGATGATGCAGTACAAAAAGCTGCAGGCCAAATTGCGAATAGACTGGCAAATAGGCTTGGTTCTATTGGCTAGTTATGATGATTGTATTGAAGATTTATGCCAACAGACCATGATGGAAAATAGATATATTTCCTGTTGTCTCGATATAAAGGTCAAAACTGATGGCACGATTGATGACAAATTGGATAAATTGGTATGAAGCGACAACAAAACACTTCTTCAGAATATTCAATAGAAACGTTGGATGCCGTTCGAGATCGATTAACGGACGAATTGCTGAAAAAGCTCTGCAAATTAAATGATTTAACGATCATTCCTGAGACGTCGAAGAACCGTTTAGCCAAGGTCATATGGCGATTTAAGCGTGATTCAAAGCTTATAGGCAATTATAATCCAAATCCGCAGAGAAAAGAATTCCAGAACCTTCACAAATCAACGGAGAAGTTCTTGAATGCATTAGATAAACTGACATGTGAAAATCGATCTCAGATTGATTCTGAAATCCTAAATCGACCTCCATTTAACTCTCGTTTCTATTTTCCAGAGCAAATGGATTATTGGAATGCGAATGAGAATTCTGTCCAAAAAACCAAAAACCTGATCAAGATGATATCCTGGGCAGCCGAACGGGTATCAAAAGGGATAGAAAAAGAGTTGTCATATGGTAAGCGAACAAAAAATACTCACCTAGATTATTTTTTGATGGAGTTGGCCGACATCTTTGAAGAATGGGCTGAAGAAAAAGCATCCACACAATGCTATTATAGTGCAAAAATCGATGGTTACAGTGGTCGATACTTTAGATTTGTCGTTCTGATTCTAGATAATTTTGCACCAAAAAGTTATCATAGCCATACGGCATTGGGTAAGAGAATTATCCGTGTTTTAAGGGTATAACCGCATAAGGACATGCTATCATCAAAAACGAAAATAGCTGTCCTTTGAAGTAGTGGATTTTACGCCTCATTTAGTCAGAAGACCAACAGAGGGAAAATTCATGCACTCACCATCAAATAATAGAATTGACCATGATCGTTTACTCAACGAACGTGAAGCAGCATCCATTCTTTGCTACTCCGTTCGCGCCCTTCAGAACTGGCGGCATCGTGGCGGTGGGCCCGACTTCATAAAGGTATCAGCGAGGTCTGTGCGTTACCGGCGCGCTGATCTGGACAAGTGGATCGCCGACCGGACGGTGTCAAACACCTCACAAACCATCTGACATTCAGTTTTGCCTTAGAGGGCTTAGCAGCACCTTTGAGGATTTTGGGGCCGTAAGGTCTTAAACAGGGCGTGAGATCAAACGCGAACTCGCGCCCTTTCTATGTCTGCTGCCCATCGACATCGAAAGGAACTTAATCACGATGAATACACCTGCGCATAAGATCAGACTTGGCCTGATTACAGCAACAATCTGGGACAACAACGGCTTTCATTCCGTTGATCTGGCCCGGTCTTACAAGGATCAGAACTGCGACTGGCAAAGCACAACCAGCTTTTCTCAGACCGATCTTTTGAACGTCGCCAAATGCGCCGAGCGCGCAGAAATCTGGATTGCGAGACAAACCAATGCAAACAAATAACCACCAACCCTCACGACCCCAAAACCCAAGCTGCCCCGCCGGAGGCACAATTGCAGCTCTTAGTAGCCAACCAGAATCCGAAAGCAGCGGTCAAAGGGGGGTGATTGTAGCACCCCCCTCTGGAAATACATCAGAACCAAATGACTTGACCGTGCTGCACAAGGGTTTTGATACCTTGGCTCTGGCTGTCAAAGCCAATATTCCAAATAATCTGTTCGATTACTTGGAAACCGAACGCAATATTGCTGAGCAAGATCGACGCGACGTATTGGTGTCTTATAATGGAATTGATCTTCTTTTAGCCCCACATGGTGGAAACGGATACCGTTTCATCGCCCGAGGTGGCAACGATGGGGCCACGTGGTTTTTCAAAAAGCCGAATGTCAAAGACCCATGGGGCATCCGACTGTCGTTCGGGTCGTTCTTTATGGCAACACACGGTCTAGGTGCCGCCAAGGCGCATGTCGATCACGTATTAGATCGTCTTGGCATTCGGTTTGTGCCAAATGACATCAGCATATCTAGGGCAGATTTCTGCGTTGATGTATTGGCCCCCTCTTTCGAATTGAACCCTGATCACTTTGTTATGCACAGTGCCGCGGGACGGCGGGATCATGTTACGAGCGATGATGTCGTGGCGCACGGCAAATCGGGCCGCGTCACATCTGTCACCATCGGTGGATCACAGAACAGACAGGTCATTATATATGATAAACGCGCCGAGGTGATTGCACACAAGAAGTCATACTGGTGGGCTATCTGGAACCATACATTACGTAAAAATAGTGAAATATCGTCCCCCTATGTAACATTACATAAACCGCTCAGCCCCGATCCTAACTCTGCGGGTGAAAATCGAGTTTGGCGGGTGGAATTTCGTGCTGGGAAAGATTTACTTAAAGATCGTTGGGGCATTCGGACATGGACGCAGTTTTTTGATCAATTCGGTGACCTATGCCGCGAATCCGGCGAAGTTGTACGGTATACCGAACCGTTGCCGTCCGATCCAAACCGTGCACGTTGGCCAAATCATCCGTTGTGGGAAACCGTCTGTGCCGAGATGAATGATGACCTAACAGAACTGCGTAGCGGCGCAGACCCCAACCCGATAAAGGAAGTTCATCGCGAGGAACATATCGGACTGCTTTTCCGTAATTTGTTAGGCAGCAGCATTACCTTAGCAGCTTTATCAAATGCAAAGACGGAAGAACTAAGTACAGTATTTCAACGGCTATCTGCAGATATGACTTCGGAAGTCACCGCCAATCCGGAACGCGCAGCGAAACAGCTACAAAATGCAAAAGATAGATATGTGTTTATAAGGAGATCGGACGAGGTTGAAGGTTAATTCAAAACAAAACCGCCCTACATAGTGTGAATCGGTTTTGATTTTGATACATTTCGGCGGCGAAAGCGGAAGTTCGCGGCGGGTGCATTGCAGATGCTCGAACACGACGATATCGGACAATGGCAGGTAATACTCCGCATTCACATTCCGCGCAGTCGTTCGCCGTTCCAGTTCAACGTTCGGCCCGGACTTGACGTCGAGAAAGCCTACCTGCCTTCAATGAGCGTCGAATGCGGTCAACCCTGCGAGATCAGCAGAGCGCTTTCAAACGCCTTCCCCCAATCTTCGGTGCAACGCCCGAAAACCACACACTGCGTGAGATTGTCCGCTTCAATCGCTTCGGTGGCCAGTTGTGCCATAATCTTGCGATGCTCGCCACGCAGCTTCTGAGGAAACAGATAGAACATAATCGTTGCTTTTCGCGTCTCTGGCGGTTTGATCAACATGGTGGACGTATGTTTGGGGTCTCGATAATTCTTCTGCACAAAGCGCCGAAGCTTCATGAGGCTTCGCTCGATTGCTCTCTGCTCCGCTGGGTCTGCACATGCAAGAAGGTGGAAACCGAGTAACGTCCAACCGGGTTGCTTAACCTTTGCAAGACGCGCGACGATGTCGCGAAACAGGGGGCGAAGGTTCATTTTCGGCTTTGGTCGTCTTATGCCCGCCGAGATGGCCTCGTGGTAAACGTCGATGGTTGAGGACATACCGGTCACAGCGAACGTGTCAGCCTCCCCAACCAGTGCAGAGAGATTGAAGGCAGAATCCAAGTATAGACCGAGGAAATCGAGCTCATCGCCCAACAAGTTAAACGACTTCTGAACGTATGCTCGTTCGCCGAGGTAGTGTAGGAAGAGGATCGGATTATCGAGAATTTCTGAGACGCAGTGCAGGTCGGATATCAGAATGCTAGGCGCTACCAGATGATCTGATGGCACCCATCCGATTTTCTTGAAATCCTGTTCCGATGAACTGAGAACAGAAAGATCATAGAGCGATACAGAGAGCCGGATTACTCGATCAGCCTTCTGCGCATCAATGCCGTTCTTGGATAATAAACTTGCAGCATCTTCGTCGCCGCCTCGCGCGGCGTTGATCAGTTCTTCCAACCGATGAGACTGAATTGATGGGCTCAGCACCAAGTCACGCACGTGCCGTTTCACACGGTCCGGTGCGCCGCGCAACCCACTTGCGGTAAGATGGTGCGACTTGGCTTCTGCAATCACGACCACACGGTCAATCACAACAACAAGGTCGTTTTCGAACTGCTGACCATCCTTTTTCCATTTGAATGAAGGGTATATGTCGGCATCAGGTAGTGCATCCCGGAAAACGTCTTCAAGTTTCTGCTCGAGAAAACCCGAGCGACGCTCTTCCAACGCCTTTGCCAACCCTGCTTCACGAGCGAGACGTTCCATTATTCTGTGAATGTGACTGAACGCAGCCTGCGGCAGTGGCACTAGGAAATGATCACCTAGGGAAATCACAGGCTTTTCCCAAACTGGATTGTCCAGAAACAGAAACTCCGGTTTGGTCTCTTCGAGTGCGCCTGGTTCAAACGAAAGCGTGCCCAAGATAGCGGACACCACTTCCTCTGGTTTTCCTGCAGAATTTGCGACGCCTTCCAATGTGAAGAGTGCAGTGTCGAGCAGGCGAAGGTCGAGATGTGCCATTAGCATTCCCGACATCTGTTCGCACGTGAGATCGGTTGGAAGTCCAGCGAGCATTTCTTCGGCACTGCCGACGAGGTTCGGCACCAGCTTGTAGTAACGTTCAACAAGCCCTGCTGCGGTCTTGCCGCGTAGAACCTTCCCCAGAAGATCCATGTGCGCCGCTACTCTTTCTTCAAATTCACGTTGAAGTACTGAAAGCGTGTCGATGAGGTCCGTGGCGCTGAAACCGTGCGCGGCTACCAGCTTTTCGTCGAGCGGCCAGTATAGTTCACGCGATGTTTGGACAACCTGTTCATAGTAACCCCAGTTACGCACTGTGTGGGTGTGCATACGGATACGTTCTTGCAGAGACAGCGCCGTGAGTTCCTGCTCGTTGCTGGACTTGCTTTCGCCATCTAGGATGCGCTGCATGAAGAACGTGTCTGACAGCTTTGGCATAGTGTCGAACAGCACTTGCATATTGTCAGGCGTTATAGGTTCGTCCCCCCATTCGTTTGGAGGCAGCGAAAGTACATGCGCATGAAGCAATTCGCAGTGATGCTGCAGGATTCCGGGTAGAGCTTCTGTTTGTTGGCCGTTGTTCGATACGAATCCGGACGATCCATAACAACAAAACGCCGCTAGTGCTTGTGGCGGTGAAATACGGCCTAGCGTACCTTTTATGGTCTCAAGTAACGCGGGGTATTCCTTAACTGCGGCATGCGCGGCCTGAAGCATCGCCTCTTTGAATTCACCATGCTTTTCAGGATCGATTCCGAAATTTTCGAATTTCAGGGGGCTGTCTGCTACTCTAGCAGGGACCGGTTCAGGTGTTTTCCTTTTTGTCATGCCTAACAGTAGACGGTTCAAGCGGATTTTTGAAAGAGGCGATCCGAAGGTTCACATGCTAAACTCGCCGCTTATGTGCTAATTGGCAACCCTACCGATCAGCATCGCTCACCCTTGGATTTGCATTTGCAGCGAATGACCGCAAAGCGGGCTGCGACCGCAGCATCTCAAGTGGATGGCCAATGTCTCTTATGGGCCGACTGCGCAGCATGTGACGGGCCGAGCATAGTTCAGAAAAATCGTATCAATCCGTTTCACCTTGTTCAGATATTTTCTTGGCTCTGGCTGCCGCACTTCGTTTACCTAGTTCAGACATTGCTTGTCGGATAAGTTCTCGTCTTTCGTCTTCTGACCTAGTTTCAGATGTATGTTCAGGATCATAATTTTGTCGTTCAAGAATAGCATTGCTAACGGTTGACAGTTCGCTGCTCGATATGGCGTCAACTGTTGCAGTCTCATTTTCTAACGGTTTGGACAGTTTATCGAGTTTTGTTTTTGGCTTTTGATCAACTTCACTGTCGTCGTCATCTTTCAAAAGACTGTATATACCTAGGCTGATAACACCGATGCCAATCGTTGCGGCAACAGTTGGATTTGCGATTACGGGTAACAGTAGCCCTAGTCCTGATGCTTTGATGTTCATTTTTACCTCCTGTTGATGCTATATTCATTTGAACCGTTGATTGGCTAATTTTACCGTATCTCAACGGTTAAATTTGGAGATATTTTCTAACATTGGGGAACTTGGATTTCGTAGAACAATTTACGACTGAACGCTGATCGAATTCATTTTTGTGCGACTGGCGAAATGCAGCGCGTTGGTCAATCGAATCTGTTGCGAAGCGGTCACATCACAAACAGCTTAGATAACTGCTTCCGATATGCTTCCGGATTTTTTATAATAATTCTTACCGTTCGCGAACCAGCGTTAAGTGATTGATTTATAAGGATAAATGGTGCCCCCACACGGACTCGAACCGCGGACCTACTGATTACAAATCAGTTGCTCTACCAGCTGAGCTATAGGGGCGTGGCGTGCGGAATAGAACGAAGTCTTTTTCAACGCAAGCCCTTTTGAGGTATTTTAATCGTTTTTCTAAACATTGTCAGTACTATCCTGTTCAAGTCAGAAATATTATTACAAAATAGCACTATATCAGCCACTTTTTTTAGTTCGGTTTCCCAAATTCCAACAAGTGGATACATTCGCCGCCCGCTGCATCTGCATCTGCCTGATCGTGGGTCACCATCAATGTGGGCAGGTCTCTTTTTCGTGCATATTCGAAAACCAGATTACGCACCTGTCCGCGTAATTTTGTATCAAGTCGCGCAAAAGCTTCGTCCAGCAAAAGCGCACAAGGGTTGGACAAAAGCATCCGCATCAAGGCAACCCGCGCCTTTTGGCCACCTGATAAAGTCTCAGGGTCGCGGTTCGCAAATCCCTCAAGGTTGATTTCTGTCAGGGCGGCTTCGATGTGCATGCGCCTAACTGCGCGTCCCTTGATATCCGCGTGCAAGCCAAAAGAAAGGTTTTCCCCGACAGACATATGTGGAAACAACAGATCATCTTGGAACAGAATGCCGACGCGGCGCTTATTGGTGGGCAGATGTGTTATATCATGACCATCAAGAACAATGCGGCCTTTCGCATCAAAGCCAGGTGGTAAGTTACCGATTACATAGGATAAAAGCGTAGATTTTCCCACACCGGACGGACCCATTATTGTAAGCACTTCACCAGGTGCGATGTGCGTATTTATCGAAATCAACGTATTTTGACCGTTCCTGATTTCAACATTTTCAAGCGTTAGTCCTTGATCACCCATGCCGAAGTGCCTTTCGGTTGCGCCACAAAAAGGCTGGTAGCAAAATCGCAATTAAAAATGGCAGTAACGCAGCCGTTGTTTGTGCCAAGCCATAGACGCCAATGACCCTTCGGTCGCCACCTGCAGCCAAGGCGACGGCTTCGGTTGTCAGGGTTTGCAGTCGCCCTCCTCCGATCAGAAGTGTGGGCAGATACTGCCCCACTGATACCGCAAAACCCACTGCCATGGCGGTTAGAACGGGTGCCAGCAGCATCGGTAACCTGATCCGCCACAGGACCCGATCAGGACCCGCACCCAAAGCGGATGCTGTCGTCGCATATCGTGTGTCCCAGCTTCGGAACGGATCACCAAGTGAAAGGAAGACATAGGGCAAAACAAAAACAAGATGTGTCAGAATGACGGGTAAGCGCCCCGTATCGGCCCCCGTCGTTAACAAAAGAGTTTGCAGACCTGGTAAAAATGCGGTTTGCGGGACCATCAGCGGCAAATAAAGAATTAATAGACTGCGCCGCGTGATCCGTAGATTGTATCGGTATTCTGCCTCAAGACAGCCGATTGTCAGGAAAACCGCAATCAGGGTGGACGCAAAAGCGATGATCATCGTTTCAAATGCCGCATCTGACAAACCAGCTCCACTGCGCGCCCAGCTACGCAAACTTAGATTATCAGGTAAAATATCAGGATAGCTCCAGAAACCGGCGAAAGACCAAAGAACCAGACCGGCAAGGCCCAAAATTATGCTTGCCGCAGTTATAACCCCTGCGGTAAAGCCAACAGTACGAAGGGTTTTGTCCAATAATTGCCGTCTGCCCCGGACGATCCAACGTCGCCCCGCAAATGCAACAAACAACTCACCCATCCGCCACACCAGCATGGCGGCGATTACCAACAGAAACTGCGCCAGTGCGCCCGCTGCAGCCTGCAATCGAAACGATAAGTCGGGATCATTCATCCATTTTATAATTTGCACTGATAAAGTGGGCGGCGTGTTCGGCCCCAGAATAATGGCCACATCCACCACCGACATGGAATAGGCTAAAACCACATAGACAGGTAAACGGATTTGTGAATAGATTGATGGAAAAACCGTTTTTAGCCAACCTGTTACACGGCCATACCCCAAAGCCTGCGCAACAATTTGACGTCTTGTTCCATTACTTTGGCTTAGCGCAGCCAACACCATCAGCAATAAAAAGGGAACCTCTTTCGCGATCAGCCCTGCGGTCATCGCCAGACCATAGGGATCCTGTACGATCAACACATCAGGCGGTCTGTCCCATCCGGTTAGCCAAGGCGAAAGCAGGCGCGCAATCCATCCCGATGGCATGATCAGAAAGGCAAACCCAAAAGCCGCTGCGGCATGGGGCACAGATAATAACGGCGACAACAGGCGTTCAAGAATGCGAAAAGACTTGGTGCCCACCCAACCTGCCGTGATCAACGTCACAATCCCAAGCGATATCGCTGTTGCCAAAAAGCCTGTTGTGACGCTTAGGCGCACAGCATCATATAAACCGGGCCAAGCCATAAGACTGCGAAACACATCAAGGGAAAGATCGCGCGTTCCCAGTGCAGGCATGTAACCGAATGCGGGTGCCACAGTGCCTGCCAACCCAGCCAAAAGTGGCCCAAGCATCGCAAAAAGTGTCAGATAAGGAAGCCACGCAAACCTAAAGCGTTCCGTCTGGTGGCGCCCGTTCATGACATGATCCTATTCGGAAACGCCGTATTTTTTGATCCAATCTGCCTCGATCCTGGTCATCCAGCTAGGATGCGGTTCAGCTTGAACAGTGCCAAGTTCGGCAGGTGTCAAAGTGGCTATTCCCAATTCAAGCGCATCGAATTTGGCCCTGTCTTCTGTTGATAAGACGGCCATATTCAAAACCGTATTATAACCCAGAATACTTGGATCCTGCGCGCGTACCTGCGCCTCTGGCGACATTAGAAAGTTTGCCACAACCATAGCCCCCGCTTTTGAGCCTGAATTATAAGGGATTGCCACAAAACTAGCGTTGCCCAGTGTGCCTTTTTCCAGAACAAATGTGCGTGCGGTGTCAGGCAGTTGGAAATTCGCAATCGCCGTTGATGCCTCATTCGGGCTAAAGGATATAGCCAGGTCAATCTCACCATCTGTGATCAATTGCAATTGACGCGGTCCAGTTTGAGGATAGGCCCGCCCTTGTCGCCAAAGTGTCGGGGTCAGTTCATCAAGAAAAGACCAAAGTGGCGCAGTGACCGCATCATAATTTGCGTCATCCACCGGATTTTGCAACACACTAGGATCCTCTGACAGATCAATCAGTGCTTGCTTCAAAAAGGTAGACCCCAGAAAATCAGGGGGCTGCGGGAACGTAAATCGTCCAGGGTTCGATTTTGACCAGTCCAAAATTTCAGTCATGCTGCCAAGCGGCTCAGACAGACGCGCGGTGTCATGAATAAAAACAACCTGTGCCATAGCCCAAGGGGCCTCAAATCCTTCGGTCGGAACTGTAAAATCAGTTTGAACGGTTTTACCTGCAACATCGACAAACTGCCAATTTGGTAACTGTTCTGCAAAAGGACCAAACAGCAAATCTGCCTGTTTCATTGAATTGAAATTCGCGCCGTTGATCCAGATCATATCAATCGCGCCATCTTCATCTTTGCCCGCAGTTTTTTCGGCCAAAACACGGCTGACAGCATCGGCGGTATCGGACAATTTCACGTGTTCCAAAGTCACGCCAAAGTCTTCTGATACACGCTCGCCAACCCACATGATGAAATCATTTGTCGCGGTTGATCCGCCCCAGGCGTTCCAATAGACAGTTTGGCCCTGCGCTTCTGCCAAGACCGTATCCCAATCTGACGGTTCTGGGTCTGCAGCGGCAGGTATCGCAAACGCGAAAAACGCGGCGGCTAAAAAGGGTACTCTCATTTCAGATCCTCTGACTGATTTTGCGTCATAGTGACGTCATTGGGAAACACCTTGCGGGCCAAAAATATTCGCGAACACGCTGTGATAAAGCATAATGTTCCAAAGACCCAAGCCAGTATCGCAAAGTTTGTAGGGAAAAGGCATAAGATAACAAAAAATACAATTGTTTCAGTACCTTCCAAAAGACCACCTGTAAAATATAATGATTTGGTACCGCGGGCCTTTGTCACCATTTTCTTTTTTTCGGCCAAGATTGCGAAGCCTAAGAAACTAGTTCCATTAAAGTAAAAACTGGTCAGCAAATATGCCCCCGCAGCACCATTTTGCGCAGGATCAAACCAGACAAAGGCCATTGGGATCGCCCCGTAAAACAAAAAATCCGCAGCAATATCCAGATATCCGCCAAAATCAGTTTTTTGCGTCGCCCGTGCAATAGCGCCATCCAGGCCATCCGCAATGCGACTAAGTAAAAGGGGGACCAATGCCAAGGCAAACCAACCCACAGTGATAAATGCCGCAGCCAAAAGCCCCAGAAAAAGCCCAATGATTGTGACGGCATTTGCCGTTATACCGATCATCGCAAGCTTACGGCCCAAGGTATTCAAAACTGGATCAATAATTACACGCGCCTTAGCATCAAGCATACGAATTCCCAGCCTCCTGTCAGATGCTTGTGTACCGAGTGCTGCAAAAATGCAATTTAGCTAACGGCTTTGTGACAGTTCAGGGTGAAATGTAATGTTTCTACTTTGCTTGAAACCATGCGCCATCTGAAAATTAGGGCGTTAATTAACTTATTAATGTATGCCGATCATCGCAATTTTAAAACAAACCAGGTCAAAACAGTTCAAGATCGCCGCCAGCAGCCATCGGTTTCGGCGCTGCGGATGCAACAATTGGATCAGCTGATTTAACAAAACGCTGGCGTACCCGCCCTGTTGTTGGCCAAAATTGCAAACGTCTTGCGCGATCTCCTCCAAGACTTTCTGCCAGACATGGTATATTTTCCTGTGTCAAAAACTTCATTGCAAAAACACCATTCTGCATCCCGATCTCCGAAAGGCCCTTTACCATTCTGGCCCCACCAAAGACCTTAGCCTGCAAATTTCGCTTGGTTGCGCCCTTTTTAATAAGCGCATTCACCAAAAGTTCCATCGCGTGCACATCGTTTATTTCCCAATTTGTTTTATTTTTTTGGTGATCGGGTAATAGCATGTGGTTCATACCCCCAAATTTCAAAACAGAATCCCACATACACACCGATACACAAGATCCCAAGGTCGTCGAAAACATGACATTGGGATCATGACTTACTTCATAATCACCTTGCGAAAGATGTTTAACGACTGTTTGATCCATGTGAAATTCGGTTGTAGTCATTTTGTTGTTATCTCACTTCTTGACCGGGTCGCGGCCATTAGAAAGTCTGCGGTTTTGTTCAGCTCTACCGTTTTGACAACTGCACCGATATCGCATGCCGCCTTTGGCATTCCGTACACGACGCAAGTTCCTTCGTCTTGTGCGATGGTTTGTGCGCCGGCATTGCGCATGGCTTTCATGCCATCTGCACCATCGCGCCCCATACCGGTTAACAAAACACCGATAGATTTTTTTCCAAGCCCAACGGCCGATTTGAACATGACATCGACAGAGGGGCTATAAAGGGCGTTTGGTTCGCCGTTGATAATTTTGCAGTGCAATCCACGTTTTTGATCCAGAACAAGATCATACTTTCCACCTGGGGCCAGATAGACCTGACCCGGAGTAATTTCCTGTCCGTCTTCAGCAACTTGAACACCAGGGGCAAACATCCGATCAAGACGTTGCGCCAAACTTTCAATAAAACCACTCGGCATATGTTGCGAGATTAATATAGGGGGGCAGTCTTCTGGCATCGTTGACAAAACAGTTTCAATCGCACCAACGCCCCCAGTTGAAGCACCGAGAAAAACGGTTTTGCCATTCCAAATCCAATCACTTTTCGCAGCTTTTGGTGTATTATTGTTAAGAGTGCGTGTTTGAGCATTTGCTGCGATATAAAGCCGGTCAGGCAGTGTCTTTAACTCATCATTCATAAAGGCACTGGGTTTTCCAATACAATCGACAGCACCAAGACTAAGGGCTTCCAGAGCGCGCTGGCTGCCTTTTTCAGTTTGACTGGACACCATCAGAACCGGCATCGGGCGCAGCTTCATGAGTCGTTTCAAAAACTCAAGCCCGTTCATTTTGGGCATCTCGATATCAAGTGTCAGTACATCTGGATTCAGTCTTTTGATAGCAGCCCTCGCTTCGTCTGCAGTCGCAGCTTCGCCAACGACCGAAAACCGCCGGTCTCGCATTAAGTTTGTTCTTATCAAACTACGTGCTGTCGCTGAATCGTCGACGATAAGGACGCGAACTAGTTGCATATCAACCTCAGGAATATTTTTGAAACAGGATAGATAAGATCAGAAATCTTGCCAATCGTCGTCGTCATCCATGGGAAGTTCTGACAAAGCTGCATTACCGTCAAACGCCATTGTTTTTCTAGCCACCACAGGCTTTGGTTCAACTTTCGGCGGGGTGGAAAGTTGAACAGGTTTGATCGTCTTTGCGCCCGTCTGGAATTTCGAAACTGTGCGCTTTAGCTCTTCTGCGCCTTTGGTCAATGCATGGCTTGCCGCTGTTGTTTCTTCAAACATTGCTACATTTTGTTGGGTCACTTGATCCAACTGATTGACGGCTGTATTTATCTCGTCCAGGCCACTGGATTGTTCCTGAGAAGATACCGCAATTTCGGAAACCTGGGTCGCCACATCAGAAATTGAGCCGACCATTTGTCGAAGCGCTTCACCTGTTTCACCGACAAGATCAACACCACGATTGACGTGATCACGACTGGTTGTAATTAACTGATTAATCTCGCGCGCAGCGTCTGATGATCTTTGGGCTAAGGCACGTACTTCTGATGCAACAACGGCAAAACCTCTGCCTGCCTCACCTGCGCGCGCAGCTTCCACGCCGGCATTCAAAGCCAATAGATTGGTTTGAAATGCAATCTCATCAATTACGTCGGTAATCTTTGCAATTTCGCCCGATGAATTCTGAATTTCACCCATCGCAGAAATGGTCTCTTGCACAATACCACTGCTGGCTTCAGCACTGGCTTTTGCATCCACAACAATGCTGTTTGCCCTTGCGGCACCATCCGCCGCGGATTTCACGGATGATGTCATTTGATCCAATGCAACTGCGGTTTGTTCCAATGTTGCAGCTTGACGTTCAGTTCTTTGCGACAAATCTTCGGCAGAGGCGCTGATTTCAGCGGCCTCATGACGAATACCATCAGCATTTTCCAAAAAGCCATTCATAGCATCCGATAAGTTTCGTGCAGTCATGTTGAAATCTTGCCGCAGCTCATCATAGTCAACTGCAAACGGCTGCCCGATATCAACTGCAAGATTGCCAGCTGACAGCTTTTTAAGCCCAGTGCGCAAAGCGTCGAGCGCATTACTTTGTGCTTCAATAACTGTTTTTTGTATTTCAAGCTTTTCATCAGACTGCGATGTCATGTCAGTAATATCCGAACCGATGAAAATTATGGCTTCAACGGCACCATTCGAAGCATGCTGTACTGAAAATGAACCAGCAATATGGTGCGTACTGACATTGTCAGAAACGGAAAATACGTCCGAAACATCGCGGCTTTCATAAAGGCGTTCCGAAATATCATAATTTGCATGAATCGGCGTCAACAGCTGCGATAGGGTCATGCCAACCAAAACGTCCTGCGCTTGGGCGGTGATCGTGAGAAAAGCATCATTTCCATGTATGAACTGGCCATTCGCGTCAAATTCGGCGCAAATGAAGTTTCTATTCACGGCTTCAAGCTGCTGTCCGTCTTTTTGAGATTTACTGATTTCTTCAAGCTGAATAATCCAACCATTCTTATCATTCGATAATAAAACAAGTTCAAAAGACGCATTATCAGTGTGATATACAGTATATTGTGTTTCAGATTTTGACTGATCGCAAATCTCATCCCAATCAAGCGCTTTCTCAGCGATATCTTTAAACGATTGCCCAATCAGATCATTAAAGTCTGCGATAACAAATGCACTGTCATACTTTTGCAAAATTTCTAAAGCTGCTTGATTTATTCTTGTAATTGCAAAATTCGGATCAATGGAAATAAACGCCTGAGTGGACTTTTCAAATCCGGTGTCTGTAACTTGCAGTCTTTCCAATTCGGCGTCTTGCTGTTTCAGTAAAGCTTTGATTTCTGAAAACGATTCTTCAACGGTGTGGCTTAATTCCATTCCTTGCGTTTTTTGAATTCCAGCTGCAATATTATTCAATTTTTTCAACTCTTTACGCTGCGAAACAGCATAAAGAGCAGTGCTGATAAAAAGCATGATGACTACAAAAACCACAGCAGCAACAGAGCCAAACTGGTTTTGCCCAACAAATGTCGCCCCAACGATTGTGATAGCCAAGCCCATCCAATACCAAACCAGGTTTATCTTTTTGAAAACACTCATCAATCGTTCTCCAAAGTTCGTCAGTGCAAGTTAAGTTTTCATGTAAATCACAAAGCGCCCGCAACCAGCAGACGCAATAATCACATGTCTTGGTGACCACGTTTGAAGCCAAGGCATGAAAAATCCTTTAAGCCTTGCGTTCAAAAAACTGCCCAGAAGCAACTAATTCTTAAAATTTTACCGACGCCCCGCCCGCCCCGTGGCTGTTATCGCGGTCGATTTGAATGTTGCGTAACACTGCGATCCAACCGAGAAACCAAGAGAAGACAGTGACCGTTTCGTCAGACGAGCGATTAGCCGTATGTCATTGCATCGCACGGCCACAGCAACACCGGGGCCATCACCCATATGGATATCTTCGATCACGCCCTGCAAATTGTTCAACGCGCTGGTGCCCAACATAGGCTTGTTTGATAGTATAATGTCACTTGCCTTGATCTGAAGCCGTTGAAACGTTCCGATTACGGCATCAATCCTGGGCACGAAAAGGGATCCTGCATCGGTTGCTAGCTCAGTCAGGCCATCGATATGATGTCTAACGATCTTTGCGATTAAAACCGATCCCCCCTGGTGCAAGCCAAAATACGGCAGCAGGGCCGGATCAGACATAAGATCTTCGGTTCGCCCTTGCGCCAGACAAACACCATCGTTGATCAGTACAAGCATATCGGCCAGTCGCGTAATCTCAGACACATCATGGCTGACATAAAGAATGGGTAGGTTCAGATCATCACGCATTTTTTCAATATATGGCAGAATACTATCGCGGCGATTACGATCCAGCGCAGACAAGGGTTCATCCAACAGCAATAATTTCGGCGCCGACAGCAGGGCACGACCAATTGCAACACGCTGCTTTTCACCGCCTGATAATCCTTTAGGACGACGGTCCAAAAATGCGGCCAACCCAAGAAGATCGACAATGTGGTCAAAATCCAGCGATGGGACACGACCAAATTTGGTGGAATACAGTAAATTTTTCCTGACCGACATATGGGGGAACAGCCTGGAGTCCTGAAAAACATATCCAATCTGGCGGTTCTGAGTGGATATGTTTATAGTCTTTGCGCTGTCAAACAGCCGGGTATCCCGCAAATCAATGCGACCTGCGTCCGGGCGTATCAACCCCGCGATTGCATCAATCAGGGTGGTTTTACCAGAACCAGATGGTCCAAAAACAGCTGTAATCCCGACAGGTGCTGCAAAAGCCGTTTGCAACTGAAAACTACCGCGCCGTAAAGAAATGTCGACATCCAACATCAGCCAGAAATCCTTTTGGCTAAATATCGCGCGATCCCTTCGCTTAGAATGACCGCCACCAAAGCGATCGTTGCTGATATACCGACCAGCCAATACACAATCGGTTCAGATCCGGGAACCTGCAGAAATGCGTAAATGGCCGATGGAACTGTCTGCGTCTGTCCTGGGATGCTAGCGACAAATGTGATCGTGGCACCGAACTCTCCCATAGCTTTGGCGAATGTCAAAACGGTACCCGCCAAAAGTCCAGGCGTGATCAGCGGTAATGTGATCGTGGTAAATGCACCGATTTTTGAGGCCCCCAATGTGGCGGCCGCTTGTTCAAGATTTTGATCGACCGCTTCAATCGAAAGTCGTATGGACCGCACCATCAAAGGAAACGCCATGATCGTGGCTGCCAAAACGGCACCCGTCCAATGAAAGGCAAAAACAATGCCGATCTGTTCCAAAGCGCTGCCGACAAAGCCGGTCGGACCAAAGACAATCAGCAAGAAATAGCCCGTCACAACGGGCGGTAAAACCAGTGGCAAATGCACAATGCCATTGATCAGCCCTTTGCCCCAAAACGACCATCTGGCTAAGGCATAGGCGACGAATATACCAATCGGCAGGCTGACCAAAGTGGACCAAAAGGCAACCCTGAGAGAAAGCATAAGGGCCTGCAAAGCCTCGGGCGGCAACGGGCTATTCATGGCAACAGAATGAACCCTTGATCTGCGAAATGTTGTTGCGCAAGGGGTGAGGATAAAAAATCAAAAAACCCACGCGCTGAGGGTGTAGCTTTTATCGTCAAGGCAACAGGATAGCGGATCGGCGGATGACTGTCGGGCGGGAGTCGAGCAATCACATCGACACGCGGTTCCGCATTTGCATCGGTCGCATAGACCAATCCGACAGGCACCGCACCACGTGCAACAAGTGCTAATGCGGTCCGTACATTCTCTGTTTCGGCCAATTGATCTTTGACATCATGCCATATTCCAAGAGCTTCCAGCGATGCACGGCCATATTGCCCGGCAGGCACTGCATTCGTGATCGGGATGATGAACCTGCCCTGCCCCAACCTTTCGCGCAGCTCTGCCCCGTTCAAGGTGCTTAACGGTTCCGCAGGCGTAGGTGCGATTAGAACAAGAGAGTTTCCAAGCAAATCCCGACGACTGCCAACGTCAATCATTTCCTTTTCTTGCAGATAATCCATCCACTCAGGGTTGGCCGATATGAAAATTTGCGCAGGCGCGCCCAGACTGATCTGGCGGGCCATGGCAGAACTGCTGCCATATGAGATAACGACGTTGTTGTCCGGCCAGTCCTGAACAACCTGATCCAGCGCTGTTTTTAGGCTAGCCGCTGCAAAGACAACAATATCGTCCTGCGACATGGCCTGTGATGAAAAGGCAAGCCATATGACGCAAATGAACCTAATCATGCGCGCCCTTTGCGCATAAATCTTCAAGCGCATGAATATCATCTTGGGCGGCAGACCAGGCTTTTTGATGCAGTGCGATGTAATGTGCGATAACCTGGTGGCCCAGATCGGTCAGGCGCGCCCCGCCACCTTTGGCCCCGCCGCGGCTGCTTTCAACCACGGGCGCAGAAAACAGCGCATTCATCGTTTCGACCAGCATCCAGGCACGCTTATAGCTCATTCCCATTTCCCGACCAGCCGCCGAAATTGATCCTTTTTTCTCAATATGCTGCAGCAAATCTACCTTGCCGGGTCCAATCATACCACTGTCGCCAAACACGATACGAAGCCGTAATTGCTTGTGTGGATCTGGCATCAAATTGCTTTCGTTATTTCCCCTCAAACATATCGACTTTAATATCATCCATGTCTACCCCATCTGTATAAATTCAGACACAATCGGCAACATCAGGCGAAAAACACAGGAGCATCCAATGAAAGTTGGCATCGTGGGGACGGGAATGGTTGGAAGTTCAGCCGCATACGCAATGGCGTTGATGGGGGTCGGTACGCAGATTGTGTTGGTTGACCAAGACCCAAAGCTGGCCCATGCCCATGCTCAGGATATCTCGCACGCGACGCCATTTGCGTCGCCCGTACAGGTTCACGCCGGCGATTATGATGATCTGCAAGACGCCAAGGTGGTTGTTTTGGCAGCCGGTGTCGGGCAAAAGCCGGGTGAAAGCCGCTTGGCCCTTTTGGACCGCAACGCCAAAGTCTTTCGAACCATCATCAAAAATATCATCGCAGTCGCCCCGGATGCAATTTTGATCGTGGCGACAAACCCCGTTGATGTGATGACCTATGTTGCACAACGCCTGTCTGGCATTCCTGTGGGCAAAGTGATCGGCACTGGTACTATTCTTGATACGGCACGCTTTCGAACTTTGCTGGGTCAGCATCTTGGAATTGCGGCACAATCTGTTCACGCTTACGTTCTTGGTGAACATGGTGACAGCGAAGTGCCGATCTGGTCCAGTGCAATGGCTGGCAGTGTGCCGATTGACACGCTTGCCAATCAAATGGGTCGCAGTTTGTTGTCGGAAGAAAAAAATACAATTTCGACCAATGTTCGTGACGCCGCATACAGCATTATCGAAGGCAAAGGGGCGACATATTACGGTATCGGTGCTGGCGTTGCGCGGATCGTTCAGGCCATCTTAGATGATGAGCGGATCGTTCTAAGTGTCTCGATCATGACAGACGATGTTCTTGGCGTGCCGAATGTTCCGATTTCGCTGCCCCGAATTATTGGTGCCCAGGGAGTTTTAACCGACATGGTGCCCGAATTGGATAAGATTGAAGAAAACGCGCTTAGAAAAAGTGCTGAAGTTATTTCTGAGCTAACAGAACAGCTTAATCTGGCTTAGCTTGCTGTAAGCAGATCCGTAAAAAGCCCCCAGTTTAAGCTGGGGGCTTTTCAATTACGCTGCCATGTCGCTTTGAGTTCCGAAGCGCTGATAGAAGGTTTCCCCGCTATCGGCCAAATCACGCAGAAGTTTGGGAACTTCGAACCGGTCACCGAATTTTTTGGTCAACTGATCACCGATTTCCACAGCACGGCCAGCACCCAGAATATCCAGATAGCTGAACGGCCCGCCGGTCCAAGGCATAAAGCCCCATCCCAGGATCGCCGCGACATCGCCTTCACGGATGTCCATCAGCACGCCATCCTCAAAACTACGCACCGCTTCAAGAGTTTGCGAAAAGGCCAGACGATGCATCACCTCGGTCACATCGGGCTGCTCTTCCATAGGCGGATACTGATCGCGCAGCCCGTCCCACAGACCCTGACGACGACCGTTTTCGTCATAGTCATAGAAACCAGCCTTGGTTTTCTTACCCAGGCGTCCCTTGTCATGCAGGAAGAACGCCACATCGTCCGACGGGCTTTCAGGATAGGCATCGCCCATCGCGGCCTTGGTCGCCTTGATGATCTTGACTGCCAGATCGACCGCCGTTTCATCACCCAGTTGCAGCGGGCCAAGGGGCATGCCCATCTGTTTCGCAGCGTTTTCGACCAGCGCCGGTTCAACGCCCTCGGCCACCATGCGCCAACCCTCGTTCATATAGGGAATGATGCAGCGGTTGGCATAGAAGAACCGTTCATCATTGACCACAATCGGGGTCTTTCTGATCTGGCGCACGAAATCCAGCGCCTTGGCCACGGCTTCATCCCCGGTCGCCTTGCCCTTGATGATCTCGACCAGGTTCATCTTGTCCACAGGGCTGAAAAAGTGGATGCCGATAAAGCGTTCATCATTCCGACTGGCCTTGGCCAGATCCGTGATCGGCAGGGTCGATGTATTGGTCGCGAAAATCGCGTCATCATCCAACTGCGCCTCGGCCGCTTTGGTGACGTCGGCCTTGACGCCCATGTCTTCGAACACAGCCTCGACAATCAGGTCACAGCCTTTCAGATCATCATAGCTGTCGGTCGGAGTGATCAGCGACAGCAGCGCCTCTTTCTTTTCGGGCGTCGACCGTTTGCGGCTGATGGCCTTGTCCAGCAAACCGGTTGAGTAGTCCTTACCCTTCTCGGCCGCTTCCATCTTCTGGTCCAACAGCACGACCTCAATCCCCGCCTTGGCCGAGACATAGGCGATGCCCGCGCCCATCAGGCCCGCGCCCAGAACACCGACCTTCTTGACGGTCATATCCTGAACGCCAGCGGGACGGTTCGCGCCTTTTTCCAAAGCCGTCTTGTTCAGGAACAACGTGTTGATCATAGCGCTGGACGATGGGTTCAATAGCACGTTCGTGAACCAGCGCGCCTCAATCTTCAGCGCCGTATCGAATGGCACCTGAGCACCTTCATAGATCGCAGACAGCATCGCCTTGGCCGCCGGATAAACGCCTTGGGTCTTGCCATGGATCATCGCACTGGCGCCGACAAAGGTCATGAAACCCGCGGGATGAAACGGTGTACCGCCCGGGAATTTAAAGCTTTTCTGATCCCAAGGTTTCAGAATATCGGCGTCTTTGGCGTTTTTGACCCATTCTTTGGCCGTCGCGATCAGTTCATTGGCTGGCACCACTTCATCCACCAGACCAGCAGATTTCGCGCGGTCGGGCGACACCATCTTGCCTTCCATCAGAAACTGGCTGGCGTTCATCAGACCCAGCTTGCGCACAACGCGGGTCGTGCCACCGCCACCGGGGAAAATGCCAATCAGGATTTCCGGCAGACCGATCTTGGCCTTCGGGTTATCGGCCACAAAAATGCGGTGACAGGCCAAGGGCAGTTCCAGCCCGATGCCCGCACCGGTGCCAGGCATCGCACAGGCAATCGGCTTGCCGCCTTTGTTGGTTTTCGGATCCATCCCTGCGCGTTCGATCTTGCGCATAACCTGATGGCCCTGCATCGTGAAATCGAACAGTTTCTGCGCCGGATTATCGCCCGCCTCGGACCGCAGCGACCCAAGCGTGTTCAGATCCATACCGCCCGCAAAATCCTTCTTGCCCGAGGTCAGAACAGCGCCCTTGATCGCGTCGTCGGACAGAACCGTGTCGATGATATCGTTCAGTTCCTGAAACCCTTGCAGGGTCATCACGTTCATCGCCTTGCCCGGCACATCCCATGTGATGGTTGCAATACCGTCGGCATCGACTTCATGTGTAAATTCAGCCATTTATCTGTCCCCCCTTACACGCGTTCCAAGATCGTGGCCGACCCCATTCCGGCCGCCACACACAACGTTGCCAGACCGATTTCCTTATCCGCGCGTTCCATTTCATCCAGCAGTGTCGATATCAAAATCGCACCGGTCGCCCCCAATGGGTGACCCATCGCAATCGCGCCCCCGTTCACATTAACCTTGCCATGATCGGCATCAAAGGCCTGCATGAAGCGCAGAACGACGGCCGAAAATGCCTCATTCACCTCAAACAGATCGATATCACTGAAGTTCATCCCGCTTTCACGCAAGATTTTTTCCGTGACCGGCACAGGCCCCGTCAGATTGATCGTCGGATCAGTTCCGATCTTGGCATTGGCGCGAATGCGTGCGCGGGGGGTCAAGCCGTTGCGTTCACCGAATTCTTTCGACCCGACCAGCACCGCCGCAGCCCCGTCTACGATGCCCGAAGAATTGCCCGCCGTATGCACGTGGTTGATCTTTTCCAGATGCGGATAGCGCAGCATGGCGACGGCGTCGAAGCCGGGCATAACCTCGCCCTGTTCCTTGAACGCGGGCTTCAGCGCGCCCAGGCTTTGCATATCGGTTTGCGGCCGCATGTATTCGTCACGATCCAAAATCGGCAGACCGTTCTGATCCTTGATCGTCACGACCGATTTCTTGAACCGGCCTTCTTCCCAGGCCTTCGCCGCACGTTTCTGACTTTCAACAGCGTAGGCGTCGCAGTCATCCTTGCTGAAACCGAATTCAGTCGCGATGATGTCGGCCGAAATGCCCTGCGGCACGAAATAGGTTTTCATTGCCAGATGGGGATCGACAGCCATCGCGGCACCGTCCGATCCCATCGGCACGCGGCCCATCATCTCGACCCCGCCCGCGACATAAGCATTGCCCGATCCGCCACGGATCTGATTTGCAGCGATGTTCACGGCCTCTAGCCCGCTGGCGCAGAACCGGTTGATCGACACACCGGGGGTCTGTTCGCCATAATCGGAATACAGAACCGAGGCGCGGGCAAGGCATCCGCCCTGTTCAGCAACTGCAGTCACGTTGCCCCAGATCACATCTTCGACCTGCGTCGTGTCCAGATTGTTACGCTCTTTCAACGTGTTCAGCACTTCGGCCGACAACCGGACGCTGGTGACTTCATGCAGGCTGCCGTCTTTGCGGCCCTTGCCCCGCGGACTGCGGATCGCGTCATAGATATATGCTTCTTCAGCCACTTTGGCCTCCCCTTTTTTCAAAATGCCCAAAGGCAAAACCCTTTGCAGCGCGATGTGTTCGTCTGAAGCGCCTGACTACGGCGCAGGTCGTTTTTATGCTCAACACCTAGTTGTAAAACCAATATCCTAAAAGGCGCGGAAAGTCCGCAGAACTTTGTAACGCTATGTAAAGAGAAATGGCCATGCCGCTGATCCCTCCCCTTTTTTTTGCAGACAGCAAACATTTGACACGTGGAATGAAAATTTATTTTGCACTCGCTGACAAGACCAAATACCCCTAGATTCAGCAAAGTGACGTGATGTCGTCGCCGTGGGAGGAGACCGATGGACGAAACAAAGGCGCAGGCCGCGCTGAATATGGTCATGGACGCCCCCCACCGCGTGACGGATGTGACCAAGTTGGAAGGCGGCGTATCGAACTTCACCTATCTGGTTGAAACCGACAATACACCACTGATCCTACGCACGCCACCGCCCGGGGCGCGCAGCGGGAACGCCCATAACATGGTACGCGAAGCACGCGTGCTGCAAGCTGTTCATCCTGTCTTCGAACTCGCCCCAAAGGCGATTGGATACTCTGATGACCCTTCCGCGACCAGTGACAGCTTTTTCATCATGGAAAAGCGTGAGGGCCTGATCCTGAAACCCGGCCAAAAGCTGGACATCACACCGGATCAGGCGCGCGCCTTGTGCGACAGTTTCGTCGACGTCTTCGCGACATTGCATCAGGCCCCAATCCCGGACACGGCCCGCGATATCTTTGGCGACCCCGACGGCTTTGTCGCGCGGCAGGTCGCCGGTTGGACGAAGCGGTATCACAAGCTGGGCCTGGCCGAGGATTTTACCGACCTGGTGGACTGGCTGGATCAGAACCAACCGCCGCCCAGCCCCCATACCTCACTGCTGCATAACGATTTCAAATTCGACAATATGGTGTTGGACCCCGATGATCCGACCCGCATCATCGGCCTGCTGGATTGGGAACTGGCCGGTCTTGGTGACCCCTTGATGGATCTGGGCAATGCGCTGGCCTATTGGATCGAGGCCGCCGATCCCCCCGCCGCCCATCAGTTCAAACGCGGCCCAACCGATATTCCCGGCATGATGACCCGCGAAGACCTGATCAACGCCTATTGCGCCCGCCGCGGCTTTGAGCGCCCCGAAAGCATGGCGTTCTACGAAGCCATGGGCCTGTTCCGTCTGGCTATTATCGCGCTTCAGGTGCACGTACGGTTTGCAGGTGGGCCCGACGTCGACGGCCCCTTCCGCAATGCTGGTCTGATGCTTTTAGGCCGCGCCCATGATCTGACGAAAGGCTAACCCATGGATTTTACCCATTCCGACAAAGCGAAAGAGTATATCGACCGCGTCACGTCCTTTATGGACGATCACGTTTATCCGGCCGAGGCCACTTATAACGAACAGCTCAACGCATCAGATGATCGCTGGAAAATCCCCCCGGTTATGGAGACGTTAAAGACCAAAGCCCGCGCCGCCGGTCTGTGGAACCTGTTTCTGCCCGATGATCGGTTTGGGGCTGGTCTATCCGTTCTGGAATATGCCCCATTGGCCGAAATCACAGGCCGCAGCCCCATCGCGCCCGAGGTCTTCAACTGCAACGCCCCCGACAGCGGCAACATGGAAACGCTGGCGATGTACGGGACCGACGCGCAGAAAGACCGCTGGCTGAACCCCCTGCTGGCGGGCGATATCCGGTCGGCCTTTCTGATGACCGAACCTGATGTAGCATCCTCGGACGCGACGAATGTGCAGTGTTCGATCACGCTTGAGGGGAATGCGACCTACGTCATCAACGGGCGCAAATGGTGGTCGTCCGGCGCGGGTGATCCACGGTGCGAGATTTTCATCGTCATGGGCAAGACCGACCCGCAGGCCGAAACGCACAAACAACAATCCATGATCCTTGTGCCGCGCGACACGCCGGGTGTGACGGTGAAGCGCCCGCTGACTGTCTTTGGCTACGACGACGCCCCCCACGGACATATGGAGATTGAGCTGAAAGATGTCCGCGTGCCTGCCGAAAACATCCTGCTTGGCGAAGGCCGCGGGTTTGAGATTGCCCAGGGCCGCCTTGGCCCAGGCCGTATTCACCACTGTATGCGGTCCATCGGCACCGCGGAACGCGCGCTGGAACTGATGACCGAACGCCTGATCAGCCGTCAGGTCTTTGGCAAGCCCATCGCGGCGCATTCCGTTTGGGAAGAACGCGTGGCCAACGCGCGGCTTGAGATTGAAATGACCCGCCTGTTGTGCCTGAAAGCCGCGTGGATGATGGACACCGTCGGCAACAAGGCCGCGCGCAAGGAAATCGCGCTGATCAAGATCGCGGCCCCCACCATGGCACTGAAAATCATCGACGATGCGATACAGGCGTTCGGAGGCGAGGGCGTCTCGGGCGACACACCGCTGGCAGCGATGTATTCCTGGCAACGCTGCTTGCGTCTGGCCGATGGCCCGGACGAGGTTCACCGCCGCACCGTCGCCCGCATGGAATTCAAAGACGCCGCCGCACGCACCGGCATCACACTAGGGGAAAAAAGATGACAGAGCAGATTGCATTGGTGACCGGGGCTTCCTCGGGACTTGGCGCGCAGTTTTCAAGGGTTCTGGCGGCCAACGGCTATACGGTGATCGCAGCGGCGCGACGCGAAGATCGTCTGACAGCTTTATGTAAAGAGATCATAGCTGCCGGAGGCAAAGCCCATCCCCTGCAAATGGATGTGACCGATATCGCAGGCATCCCCGCTACGTTGGACAAGGCCGAGGCCATGGCCGGTCCGATCACCTGTCTGATCAACAACGCAGGCATCGGCACCGAACAACGCGCGACCGACGTGACACCCGATGATTTCGACCATATCATGACCGTTAACCTGAAAGCACCCTTCTTTCTGGCCACCGAAATGGGCCGCCGCTGGATCGGACGCAAACAAGAGGGCCGGATCGTCAACGTCAGCTCACTTTCAGTCGCACGGGCTATTCCGGGGCTGACAAGCTATGCGATGACCAAAGCCGCCATCAGCCGTATGACTCAGATGCTGGCGCGCGAATGGATTAATATGGGTATCAATGTAAATGCTGTTGCGCCTGGCTATATCAATACGGAGATCAACGAGGCTGCATTTGAAACCGACAAAGGTAAACAGATGACCGCCATGATGCCACGTCGCAGAATTGGCGACCCATCAGATCTGGACCAGACCATCCTGTATCTTTCTGACCCGACTCAACGATTTCTGACAGGTCAGGTAATTTACGTTGATGATGGGCAGGGGCTTTAACAGTATTATTACGCTGCTTTATCAGATCCTTCAGACGGCGGGTCATTTTCATCGATGTTATCGTCGACGATCATTTCCTCTTTGTCTTCTGGCGATGGCAGCGAAAGCGCCTCGTCTTGAAGCTGGCCCGGCAACGCAAGGCTGATGTGACCACTGGCCGGATCTACGGTGATTTTTGGTTTATTTCCCTGTTTTCCGATCAGATCGTTCAACTCATCGATCACACGTTCAAACGCATCGCGTTGCGTTTCTATCGTGGCCTCGACCTCTTCTCCACGTTTGCGAAATAGGAATTTGAACATTGGACCCTCATCAGAACAATTTGGAAGCTACAACAATAAACACACCAAAATACAAAAAGGTGCCAGAGAAAATTTAAAAAAGTGATTTATCCAAAATGACAATCAGATTTTCTGCTTGCGTGCACGGATCCCAAAACGTGCTGATTTTTTGATCATTTCTTGCGGCGTATCTTCAAGTTCAACCGCAAATAGCTTTTTCAGCTCATCCCTGGTGATCAAAGGTTCTGACTCTTCGAATGCACGATCTTCATTCGTCGAAACATCACGCAACCGACGCGCAACGCCCATTAAATTTATCAATTTTGTCATTCCAAACCCCGATACAATAGCTGTTCGCCCAAACAGAACTCGTTACCACAATTACGCCACTTTCTTGCCATCATCCGGGAAAGCCTATTTTTGTCAACGCATTGCTGACACTATGGTTAGCGCACATTAACAAATGTGATTCTTTTGCAACCCTTTGATTGTGAAATAAAATTGAACCAAATGCGAAGATAGAACGTTAAAGAAACATGAAAACACTCAAAGCTATTCTTGTCTTAATCACCGCAAGTGCATTCGCATTGATGCCATTTTTTGTAGCTGATTTTAGCGGATTTAAATCTGATCAATTGCCGTTTCCTCAGATTGACCCCCCGATCCAACCCGCAGGATATGCCTTTTCAATCTGGGGTTTGATCTATTTATGGCTTCTTCTCAGCGCAGTGTACGGTTTAATTAAACGTGTTGACGATGATACATGGGATCGCACACGACTGCCTCTTATTATCAGTTTAGGAATTGGCGCCGCTTGGCTACCAGTCGCGCTTTCCAGTGCGGAATGGGCCACAGCATTAATTATAGTCATGCTGGCCGGTGCGTTGATCGCCCTTTTGCGCGCACCTTCGCAAGATCGTTGGTGGCTGCAAGCGCCCATCGCGATTTATGCGGGATGGTTGACAGCCGCCAGCCTTGTATCAATTGCCATTTTGGGCGCAGGATACGGCATAGGGACCAGTGTAACATGGGCCTATATATCTTTGACATGCACATTGGCACTTGCGATTTATATACAGACCCAAAAGCCATCTGCCCCAGAATATGGTCTAACGATTATCTGGGCGCTTGTCGCGATTATCATTGCCAATGCAGGGTCAAACCTTGGTATCCAGATATATGCAGGTTTTGGTATCCTGCTGTTGATTGGCTTGAAATCACGCAGTTCATTACCCGCCTAGCTTAATGGTTTTTTGCCAAGATGCTTTCGCAACCGCGACGGCGTTGATTTCTTCTTGTCCTTGTACGGGTTCTGATCTGCCTGTGATCGCATTGTCAGTCGAATGGGTGTGCCGGGCATGTCAAAATCTTCGCGCAAGCCGTTCACCAGATAACGCGAATAGCTTTCAGGCAGCTTTTCTGGCAACGAACACATCACAACAAAACCGGGTGGCCGTGTTTTGACCTGCGTCGCATATCGCAGTTTGATGCGTCGACCGCCGGGGGCCGGCGGCGGATGTGCATCGACCATAGCCAGCAGCCAGCGGTTCAGTTGCGCCGTCGTGACCCGGCGGTTCCAGACATCATATGCCCGTTCAATAGCACCCTTCAGGCGATCAATGCCCCGACCGGTTTTTGCCGAAATTGTCACCAACGGCGCGCCGCGCAACTGTGGCAAAAGACGTTCGAACTCTTCAAGCAACTCTTTCAGCTTGCTTTGTTTTTCAGTTTCCACATCCCACTTGTTGACAGCGATCACAACCGCCCGTCCTTCGCGTTCGGCCAAATCAGCGATACGCAGATCTTGTTGTTCAAATGGGATTTCGGCATCCAATAGAACAACAACGACTTCGGCAAATTTGACAGCACGCAACCCGTCAGACACCGACATTTTTTCGAGTTTGTCCTGAACTTTGGCTTTTTTACGCATGCCAGCGGTGTCAAAAATCCGCACGGGCAAACCATCCCAGTCGATTTTAAGCGAAATTGCATCGCGGGTGATCCCGGCTTCGGGCCCGGTCAACAATCTGTCTTCGCCCAAAATCTTGTTAATCAGCGTGGACTTACCAGCGTTGGGACGCCCCACGACCGCAATTTGCAATGGTTTGGTTCGCGTGATTTCGGGACTGTCTTCGTCAATGTCGATGTCTGTTTCAGGTTCAATCGTCTCGTGCTGTTTGGCCATACCGTCGGCCAAGGGCATCAGTACGCTTAAAAGATCGCTCATGCCTTCGCCATGTTCCGCAGACAGGCGTAGAGGTTCGCCCAGCCCAAGGGAATATGCCTCAATCATGCCTGCATCTGCGGCGCGGCCTTCGCCTTTGTTGGCGACAAGAATAATGTGCTTGCTACGTTTTCGCAAAATTTCGGCAAACAGCTGATCGGTCGCAGTGACCCCTGCCCGTGCGTCGATCATGAAAAGGCAGATATCGGCCATATCGACGGCGCGTTCGGTCAAGCGGCGCATGCGGCCTTGAAGGCTTTCGTCGGTCACTTCCTCAAGCCCGGCCGTGTCGATCACGGTAAAGCGCAGATCCCCAAGACGGGCGTCCCCTTCACGCAGATCGCGCGTCACACCAGGCTGGTCATCAACCAGCGCCAAGCGTTTGCCAACCAACCGGTTGAACAGCGTCGATTTTCCGACATTGGGGCGGCCTACGATGGCCAGGGTAAAGCTCATTTCAATGCTCCGAAAGCAGGATCAACTTTGGGCTTTACACGACATAAACGCTAGCGGAAAGCGTGCAGTTGCCCACGCGTTGAAACAACATAAAGCGTGCCATTTGCCACAACAGGGTTGGTTGTGGCCCCACCCTGAATCTGTACTTCGCTGACCAATACGCCATTTTCAGGGTTGAAAGACCGGATCAACCCATCATTTGACGCGACAATCAGGCGGCCACCTGCAAGAACAGGGCCGTAATGGGCAAAGACACCCTTGCGACGTCGCGCACGTTCACGTGTGTAATAAGGCAAAGACACACCCCAGATGCGATTTCCGCTTTCGGCATCAAGACGCACCAGTTCACCCTGATCGGTGACAGCAAAAACGGAGTCACCCGTGGGCCAAACCGGGCTATAGGCACCTTCGGTCGCTGTCCAAAGTCGTTCGCCATTGTTGACTGAAATCGCAACAATACGCCCGCTTTGGTTACCAACATAGACGACATCACCATCTATGACCGGATCACCTGTGATATCTGAAACGGTGGTATAAACACGACCGCGTCGTTGACCTGATACAGTTCCGCTCCAGCGTCGAATGCCGCCCTTGCGGAACGCGGCAAGCAGTTCACCGGAACTAAACGCAAAGATTGCAATGTCATTGTTCACAGCAGGTGCCGCACCGCCAAAAACATTTGACGGCGATGGCGTGCCAGGCAACTGCCAACGCACGCGCCCGGTTTGTGCGTCAACGGCCCAGCCCACGCTGTCTTCGGTCACGACATAAACCAGCCCATCAAATACAGTGGGCGCGCCAGTTGCCGGGGCATCAAGACGTTGTTCCCAAACGGTGCGACCCGTTTCCGCATCCAGGGCCGTCAACCGGCCAAATCCGGTTGTTACAAAAATGCGCCCGGCCTGATAGGCAATACCGCCACCCGACGCTTCGCCTTCGCGGTCAGCTGCGGGCACCAGATCACGATCCCAAAGTCGGTTGCCATTCAGCGAATGCGCTGCGACACCGGATTCTGCGTCTAATGTAAAGATACGGCCACCTGCGACGATTGGATCAGCCGTAATACGATGCCCACGGCGTTCACCCTGCCCGATACTGGACGACCAGACCTGCGTCAGATCACGATCCAGCGCGGCATGTTGGATACGGTGCGATGCGTTGCCGTTTCGATGGGTCCAGTTGGCGTGGTTTACAGGCGCCGGCAGTGCAATCGGGCGGGTGAAATTGACAGGATCAGACGCGATTGCCTGGCCTTCGCCAGATAAGGGTGTGCGCAGATCAAGACGTTCACCAGGCAGACGTTCTTCACGTTCGGCACAGGCGGATAATATTCCGATAATGATGCAAACTGAAATAATAAGGGTCGGCTTCACGGCCTGTGGTTCCTTCCGTATGGACGACGAATGTAGTGGGTCAAGTCGCCTCTAACTCGCCGCCAAGGGATACAATGAGTTGCGATACGCGACGTTGCAGTCCTGATGTAATATCACTGTCGGTTAAAATACGCTGCAGACGCAAGAGCGCCTGATCGGGTTCGCCTGTTTCAATTTCAATCAAAGCCAATTGTTCTTCGGCCAACAAACGAAACGCACTGCCCGGTGCAGACAGCGTGGCAAACGCACTGCGTCTGCGATCCAGATCCACCGCATCGCCCTGCAAAAGCAAAGATTTGAATGTCGCCAAATCACGATAAATCGCGGGCAGATCATCATTATTCCGGATCGCATCATATGTGCTGATCGCACCGTCGGTGTCGCCTGTTCCGATCTGACTATCGGCCAAAATCAACTGCGCAATAACGACAGCATCTGAATTTGTATCAATCGCAGAAAGGGCTGTAATACGTTCATCGGGTGTTTCAACCTCAAAGGCGGCGATGATCGCATCACCGGTTGCTTGCGCGGCTTGGGTCTGTTGCGCCTTGCGATATTCATTAAAGGCAGCCCCACCAACCAGCAGAAAGATCGCAACGATCCCAATCCAGCCATATTTGCGCAAAAGGCCAAACATACGGTCGCGCTTTATTTCATCGCTGACTTCTTCAATAAAACTGTCGTTGTTGGACACTGTTTGATAATCCTCTGCGCTGCTTGCCCCTATTACGAAAAGAAATTGGCATTGCCAAGGCCCGGTTCCTGCCGAAACGCGCACATATCACAGTTGGTTGTTGATTGGTGATCCAGAAACAGGTATTTTAAACTGTTTCGTTTAGTTAAATGGTTTTGTATTTTCGAAATCGCCGAAAAACGGCCAATATGATAGCGTGGAATCAGACGCTTGATATAAATGAGCAGAGGCACCTATGAAGCTATTTTCAATATTGACGGCAATTCTGGTGTCAGCCTTTCTTTATTTTCTGGTCTTTGAACGTGACGCACTCATGGCTGTTGCAGCCAACAGTACAGACGATGTCGAGGATGAAACAGATGCTGAAGAAAATCTGCGGCGCGTATCCGTTGTTGCATTACGGTCCGAGGTGAAATCAATCGACAGCGCGGTTTTATTGCGTGGCCGAACCGAGGCATTGCGGCAGGTTGTTGTTAAATCTGAAACCTCTGGCCTTGTCATGTCGGACCCTTTGCGCAAAGGATCCCGTGTTCAGGCCGGTGAACTGCTTTGCAAACTTGATCCTGGGACGCGTGAGGCCGCTTTGGCCGAAGCCAACGCTCGCCTGCCTGAAGCCTATGCCAGACAAAGAGAAGCCGAAGCGCGTCTGACTGAAGCCCAGATCAATGATCGCGCTGCGGCAAAGTTAAGCGAAGGCGGATTTGCGTCACAGACCAGAGTTGCGTCGACCGCTGCTTCTGTTGAAGCAGCCTTGGCAGCCAAGGAATCCGCGGAAGCCAGTGTGCAGGCCGCCGAAGCTGGCATCAAAGGCGCCCGAAAAGAAATCGAACGTCTGGACATTCGCGCGCCGTTCGCAGGATTACTGGAAACGGATACTGCCGAAACAGGCAGCTTGCTGCAACCGGGTGCAGAATGCGCGACCATCATTCAGCTGGATCCGATTAAACTGGTGGGCTTTGCCCCTGAAACCGAAGTTGATCGGATCACCGTCGGCGCAACGGCTGGCGCGCGATTGCTTTCAGGCAGACAGGTGACAGGTCAGGTGACGTTTTTGTCGCGCGCCGCTGATCCTGAAACACGCACCTTCCGGGTCGAAGTTTTCGTGCCGAACCCCAATATGGACATTCGCGATGGTCAAACTGTGGAAATTCTAATTGCCTCTGACGGTGCTGATGCGCATCTTCTGCCCGGGTCTGCACTGACGTTAAATGACGATGGCGATTTGGGTGTCCGTATTGTGAATAAAGATCAGAGAGTCGCCTTCAGCACGGTTAATTTCATCCGCGATACTGTTGATGGGGTATGGGTCAATGGCCTGCCGGATGCTGTCGATGTGATCGTGGTCGGGCATGAATATGTGACCGATGGCGTGCCCGTCACAGTAACTTATCGTGAGCCAGAACAATGACCGGTATCGTCGATTGGGCCGCCGCCCGCGCCCGTATGATCCTTGCGTTTATCGCACTGTCGTTGCTGGCCGGTGGCGTGGCCTATGTCGGGTTGCCCAAAGAAGGTGAACCTGACATCGAAATTCCCGCATTGTTTGTTTCAGTGCCATTTCCCGGCATTTCAGCAATCGACAGCGAAAAACTTTTGGTCAAACCGATGGAGACAGAGCTGTCCGATCTGGATGGCCTGAAGACCATCACCGGCACCGCTGCCGAAGGTTATGCAGGGGTCGCGCTTGAGTTCGAATTTGGCTGGGATAAGACCAAGATCATGGCCGATGTGCGCGACGCCATGAACACCGCCGAAGCGCAATTCCCGGACGGGGCCGAAAAATATTCCATCAACGAGATCAACTTTTCCGAATTTCCAATCTTGATCGTCAATCTGACAGGTGCCGTGCCGGAACGCACATTGGTTCAGGTCGCCAAAGATCTGCAAGACCGGATCGAAGGCATGGATTCCGTGTTGGAAGCCGCCTTAACTGGCCAACGCGATGAAATGCTTGAAGTCGTGATCGATCCGCTAAAGCTTGAAGCCTATAACGTCACGGCCACAGAATTGATCAGTGTGGTGACCAACAACAACCTGCTGATTGCAGCGGGAAATGTGGAAACCGAAAGTTCGTCAATCGGGGTGAAAATTCCATCATCATTTGATGACCGCACCGATGTCTTCAGCCTGCCTGTCAAAACAAACGGTGACCGAGTAATCACGCTTGGCGATCTGGCCGATATTCGCCTGACGTTCGAAGATCGTGAAGGCATTGCCCGGTTCAACAATATCAACACCATCGCGTTGCAAATCGTCAAACGCAAAGGCTTCAACCTGATTGAAACGGCAGATCAGGTTAAGATCGTTGTTGAAGAAACACGCACAACTTGGCCCGAAGAATTGCAAGCCGCCATTCAGGTTGGCACATCAAATGATCAATCCCGTGTTGTGGCATCCATGGTTGGCCAGCTGGAAGGATCCGTTCTGACGGCCATCGCATTGGTTATGATTGTGATCCTTGTGACTTTGGGCACACGCCCGTCGCTGCTGGTTGGCTTTGCCATCCCGACCTCATTCCTGCTGTGCTTTGGATTTCTGGCCGTTATGGGCATCAGCATATCCAATATTGTTATGTTTGGTCTCATCCTGGCTGTGGGCATGCTGGTCGACGGGGCCATTGTGGTGGTTGAATATGCAGATCGGCGCATCAGCGAAGGGTCCGGGCCCATGCACGCCTATGTCGAAGCCGCAAAGCGGATGTTCTGGCCCATCGTCAGTTCGACCGCGACAACGCTTTGTGCGTTTCTGCCCATGCTGTTCTGGCCCGGCGTTCCGGGTGAATTTATGGGAATGCTGCCTGTCACGCTGATCTTTGTGCTATCAGCCTCCCTGATTGTGGCGCTGATTTATCTGCCCGTCATGGGCGGTGTAACGGGCCGGATGAGCCGCACGTTCGGCCATGCCGCCGACTGGATGCGGCATTCCGTGCCGCAGTATGTAGTGATGTTGCTGATCCTGCCCGCGTTGATGATGACATTTCTGGGCGCCATGCAACTGCTGAATCCGCGTTATCTTTTGGGCAATGGGGGGACAAGCGCGCCCGCTTTTGCCGTCTTGCTTGGTGTGGTCTTGTTTTTAGCTGGGGCGATTTCTGTTTCTATAACCTTTAGCGCCAGCCAAGCCGAAGGCGTGCGTACGCGCGTGCGAAGTGGTCGGGTGCGGACCATATTCGGTCAGGTTATCAAATCCATTGTGGGAAATCCGATTGCGCCGATCGTATCGGTCGTGGCGGTCATTGGGTTTGTCATTATGACTTTCATGATTTTCGCCAACAACAATAACGGTGTTGAGTTTTTTGTGGAATCTGAACCCGAACAGGCCATCGTCTTTGTACGCGCCCGCGGCAACCTGTCGCTTGATGAAAAAGATGCGTTGGTCCAGCAGGCCGAACAGATCGTTCTGGCCCATCTCGGCGTTAAAAACGCGTTTGCATTTTCTGGCAGTGGCGGATTGAATACCGATACCAGCGGCGGGGCTGCCCCCCGTGATACTGTTGGACAAATTCAGTTTGAAACCATCGCATGGGAAGATCGCAGAGATCGCCCAGACTTAGACGGTAATATCGTCATTGATGAACTGACAGCGCAGCTAAACGAAATCCCGGGTATTCAGATTGAGATTTTGGATCAGGCCCGCGGCCCCGCATCAGGCAAGCCTGTGCACTTACGGCTGAAGGGCGATGATCTGAACACCCTCGAAGACGTCACATTGGCCGTGCGGGCACAGTTTGACAAAACGCCTGGGCTGACCCTGATTGAAGACACGTTGCCCCTGCCCGGCATTGACTGGCAGATCAATGTTGATGTGGAAAAAGCAGGGCGTTACGGCGCTGATGTCGCGACTGTGGGTGCAATGGTACAACTGGTCACGCGTGGCATTCTGCTGGATACAATGCGTGTCGACACATCAGACGAAGAAATCGAGATTCGCGTCCGTCTACCCGAACGGGACCGTGTTTTAAGCACGCTTGATAATCTAAAGGTGCGTACGTCCGACGGGCTGATCCCGCTGTCTAATTTCATCAGCCGGCGTCCAGTACCAACTTTGGGTCAGATCGACCGCGTTGATCAAAAACGTCACTATGATGTGAAAGCCGATATCGTGAGCGATCTGAACACGTTTCAGCTGACATCAACTGACGATGATGACGAAACAACGACTAATTCTGTCGCCATTGGCAAGGCCGTCAGTCTGGATGAAATGGAAGCCGGACAAGAGGTCAATTTGATATGGCAACAAGATCGGTCTGGCATTGCGAATATGCTTTTTGGACCAGTCTTGTCACATTACTTTGTGGAAGATGTGTCTGATGGATGGACAATTTCCAAAATCAGATCTGCGCTGAATGATGATGATAGTACCTTGAGGCTGGTCCCATTGACGGCGAACGAACGGATTGAGGTTTTGACCAAATGGATCACCGATAACCCTTTGCCTGCAGGCATCGAATGGGAATGGACCGGCGACCAGGAAGAACAAGCGGAAAGTCAGGCCTTTTTACAATCGGCTTTCATGGGCGCGCTTGGGCTGATGTTCATCATTCTTCTGGCGCAGTTCAATTCATTTTATAACTCGGTTCTGGTTTTGCTGGCCGTTGTGATGTCAACCGCCGGTGTTCTGATCGGCATGCTGGTGATGGGGCAAGCGTTTTCGATCATCATGACCGGAACGGGGATCGTGGCTTTGGCGGGTATTGTGGTGAACAACAATATTGTGCTGATCGACACCTATCAGGATTACAGCCGTTATATGCCGCGGATTGAGGCGATCATTCGGACTGCAGAAGACCGTATTCGTCCCGTATTGCTCACGACTGTCACTACCATGGCGGGCCTTGCGCCGATGATGTTTGGTCTGTCCCTAGATTTTATAAATGGTGGCTATTCCATCGACAGCCCCACAGCCCTTTGGTGGAAACAGCTGGCAACTGCAGTGGTATTCGGGCTTGGCGTGGCAACAGTTCTGACGCTGGTCTTCACACCATCCATGTTGGCGCTGCGGATCTGGATCACAACCTATGCGCAGTGGGCGGCATGGGGGTTAAAGAAAATGTCACTGGGCGGCAGCAGTCGCGCTGCACGCGACTGGGCGCTGCAAATTGAAGCAAAGCGCGTGAAACTGCCGGTCATTCTGTGGGATGATCTGCCTGAAGCTGGTCAGTCAAAAGGGCAACCGCTGCGGGCGGCTGAATAAAATGCTATCAGGGGTTTGTATCGGCACGAATAATATCGAAGCGGCAGGCGACTTTTATGACAAGGTTCTTGCGTCGATCGGAATGCGTTGCGTGTTATCCGAGCCGACTGAACGGGGCTATGCGGGGCAAGATGGTCGTATCACTCTGTTCGTCGTACTGCCATTTAACGAAGAAATGGCAACCTTTGGTAACGGCACACAGGTCATGTTTTATGCACCTGATATTGATGCAGTAAAGAATTTCCATGCCACTGCACTACGCTGCGGCGGAAAAGACGAAGGCGCACCCGGACCACGACAATATCACCCGGATTATTACGGCGCCTATGTCCGTGATCTGGATGGAAACAAATTAAACGTATCCGTTCGTATTGAGTAAATCATAACCCTACATCGTCACGCATTGCTTGCCTTGTCTTCCAGCGGCATGACTTCTTCTTCCTCGGATTGCTGGCGTTGCCACATGCTGTAATAACGACCTCGTTGCGATAGCAGTTCATCATGTGTGCCATCTTCACTGATCAGGCCATCCTCCAGCACGATAATTCGATCCGCATCAATGATCGTCGACAAACGGTGCGCAATTGTCAGAACCGTGCGCCCCTGCCCCATAGCCAGAAGGCTTTCCTGAATATCGCGCTCTGTCTCGCTGTCCAGTGCGGATGTCGCTTCGTCCAGCAACAGAATGGGTGGGTTTTTCAGTAATGTTCGGGCGATACCAACGCGCTGCTTTTCACCGCCCGACAGCTTTAGCCCGCGCTCACCCACAGTGGTTTCATAACCATCCGGCAAGCCGTGAATGAAATCATGAATTTTCGCAGCTTTGGCAGCCTGTTCAACCTCGCTGCGCGATGCATCAGGGCGACCATAGGCAATATTATAATAGACCGTGTCGTTAAACAGCACTGTGTCCTGTGGCACGACGCCGATTTGTGCGTGCAGACTTTCCTGCGTTATGTCGCGAATGTCTTGCCCGTCAATCAACAAAGCCCCATCGTTCACATCATAAAACCGGAATAAAAGCCGCCCAATGGTAGATTTTCCCGACCCTGACGGACCGACAATCGCAATTTTCTGACCTGCCCCGGCATCAATGCTCACACCTTTCAAAATAGGCCGCGCAGCATCATAGCCGAAATATACATCGCGTAGTTCGACATGCCCACCTGTGACCTTTAGATTAGCTGCGTTCGATTTGTCCTGAACCTCGGCCGGTTGTTCCAGCAGATCGAACATTTCACCCATATCAACCAATGATTGCCGAATTTCGCGATAGACCGTGCCCAGAAAATTCAATGGCATGGTGATCTGGATCATATAGGCGTTGACCATCACAAAATCACCGACCGTCAGATCACCGCGTTGAACACCCATCGCCGCCATGACCATGACCGCTACCAATCCGCTGGTGATCAAAAAGGACTGGCCAAAATTCAGGAATGACAAGCTATAGGATGTCTTGAGTGCGGCAACCTCATACCCTGCCATGGCAACATCATATCTTTCAGCCTCGCGCTTTTCGGCACCGAAGTATTTGACCGTTTCAAAGTTCAAAAGGCTGTCGATAGCCTTTTGGTTCGCATCTGTATCCTGATCGTTCATTTCCTTGCGAATGCGAACCCGCCATTCGGTGACTGCAAAGGTAAACCAGACGTAAATCGCAATCGTAACAATCACGACGACCAGATAAAGCACATCAAACAGGATCGCTAGAACGACACCAATCATCAGCAGCTCAAGTACTAACGGGCCGATGCTGAACAATAAAAACCGCAGCAAAAAATCCACGCCTTTGACACCGCGTTCAATAATCCGGCTTAACCCACCAGTTTTACGGGTAATGTGATAGCGCATGCTTAACCGGTGTATATGTGAAAAAGTCTCAAGCGCGAGTTTGCGCAAAGCGCGCTGACCAACGCGGGCAAAGATCGCATCGCGCAGTTGCTGAAACCCGACGGTCAGCAATCGCGCCATACCATAAGCCACAGTCAGACCAATCGTCCCAAGCGCCAGCATCCACGCACTGCTGATCTCTTCGCCTGCCAAGGCATCGACGGCACCTTTATAGAAAAACGGTGTGCTGACCGCGATCACCTTGGCAAAAACCAGTGTCGCCAGGGCAAAGACGACACGCCATTTGACCCAAGCGACATCCTGTGGCCAAAGATAAGGCGCAACTTTGCGAATGGTTCGCCACCCACTGCGCTTTTCGTCCACCGTATCGCTTTGTTCTGTCACTAAAAATATCCCGCGTTTGCCCTAGCCAGTTAAGCTAGGACATTCATAAAGAAAGGCCCATAGGCTTTTGAAATAATTAGTCCGGTACTGTGAAAATCTGACCGGGATAGATCAAATCAGGGTTGCGGATACGGTCGCGATTGGCTTCAAAAACTTTCAAATATTGGTATCCATCACCATAGCGTTCTTCTGCAATCGCCCAAAGCGTGGCACCGGGCTGAACCGTCTGAACGGAAACTTGCTGGGTATTTTCCTGAATAATCAAAAGCTCTGACGGCGCTTCGCGTTTGAATGGTGTCTCAACCCGCGATGTGACTTCGCCTTCGGTATTCACCTCATCAATACGCAGGGTATAGGTACCGGCGTCAACCTGCGGCAATTCCATTTGCCACTGCCCCTGATCAGAAATCTGGGCCGTCGTGACAGGTTTGTTATCGACATAGATCCGCACAAAACTGTCTTCATCGCCCCGACCCGTCAATTGCACATCGCCGCTACCATCATAACCAATTGCATCCAATGCCACGGTATCAGATGCCTCTGGCGGAATTTGAGACGCCTGCGCAAGGCGCAGCCCGTCTTCGTCCAACGCCACAATGACCGGGGCCGAGGGGACCTCAGGCGCGTCTGGTGATGTCTGCGATGCAACCTCCGCCGCATTCACCCCATCGAAGGGCGACACAATCATCTGTTCGGTTGATATAACCAAGGTTCCATCAGGCATTTGGGCCATCAGGCTGATAGTCCGCGGTTGCCTACTTGGTTCAAGATCAAGAAAAAGCGCAAAGCGCCCACCGGTATCGGTGACACCTGTCATTGAGGGTATACCATCGACCATGATATTGACATCCGACGACGCAAGTGACCGTCCCGCCACCAAAGTACGCCCATCAGCATCCACACGGACAACGTCAAATGTAGGTCTTTCAACTGCAATCTCGTCAAGGCTATCCGGCGCATCCGGCACCAATGGTGCCGTCGTTTGTGCTGTTACGGCTGGTGGATTTTGTGGATCAGATTTGGGAAGTAGAAAAAATGTCAAAAGCCCACCTGCCACAGCCATCAAAAGGCTGATAGCAACAATTAAAACAGGCTTGCGGTTTTTGTCGGCCAAACGGAATACTCCCCATTATCTTGTGGGTAATGCTAGCAAGACCACTACGATAGGTCAAAATCCATCCCGATACCGTTCAATAATTCTACATTATTGTTATCAATCGGCATCTTTGCAACAATAAGTAGATGGTCATTTCAACAAAAGGGCCCTGCATCTTACGTTGCAAGGCCCGAAGTTAGATGTTTTTTGGTTTTCTACATACGCGATGCGACGTTTTCCCAATTGACCAGATTGTCCAAGAAATTACCCAGATACGCAGGACGTTTGTTACGGAAATCGATGTAATAGCTGTGTTCCCACACATCGCAGCCCAACAGTGCGGTTTGGCCAAAACATACCGGATTTACACCATTTTCCGTCTTTGTGACTTTCAAGCTGCCGTCGGTATCTTTGACAAGCCAGGCCCAGCCTGAACCGAACTGGCCGCCACCGGCTGCGCTAAACTCATCCTTGAATTTTTGCACGGACCCAAACGCATCGTTCAGTGCATTTTCCAGCTCACCCGGCATTTTGTTTTCGCCCGGACCCATCATTTCCCAAAACTGGTTGTGGTTCCAAAGTTGGCTGATGTTATTAAAGATACCCGACTGGGCCACAGAGTTTGCGTCATAGGTGCCTTTGATGATCTCTTCCAAAGACTTGTCGGCCCACTCTGTGCCCTCAATCAGCTTGTTGCCATTATCGACATAGGCCTTGTGGTGCAGGTCGTGGTGATATTCCAATGTTTCTTTTGACATGCCTTTATCGGCCAATGCGTCATGCGAATAGGGAAGATCAGGAAGTTCAAATGCCATTTTCTAAGGCCCCTCTGGTTCAGTCGTGTTTGATATCTGCTTACCTGATGCTGCAATGCCCCAAGGTCAAGTCAGAACATGATATTCATTAAACGCAGCACACCTTCAGCGGGTTCCTTGAAGATATGATAAGCATTCTTCAGCGGTTAGGATCGATGTCATCTGCCCGTCAATAAGATTATAAACATAAGCAACGCTATTAACCGGCCCATTGAAGTACCCTTCGAAATCACGACACAAGTTTTGCCCAATCGGCGCTTCAATCAGATTGATAACGGCAAAATCACGTTCAAGAAAATCTGCTGTGATGATATAGCTCATGACACCGTCTTCCAATGTCACCTTGGTCATCGTCATACCATCGCCAATCACGGTAGGTAAGCTTTGGTTCAATTGCGCAATTTCAATATCAATAAAAGCGTCACTTGGAATGATTGTCGGAAATGCAACCAACGCAATATTGTAGGATCGGAAAATTACCGCCAAGCAAATCACAAGTAATCCAATCCAAGCCAAAATGCTTGCCTTGCCTTCCTTGTGCATGGACCGATACATCGCAACGATCATCAAAAGCAGATAAAGCAGCAAAAAGATCATAAAGACCAAAATCACTGTATCCAAAGTCTGAGTTTGGTCGTCTTCAATCGTAAGATACTGATTATTCAACTGTACCAGGATTAGATTTGTAACAACGTTGAATAAAAAAAACCCGACCCAGAAAGTGACCGCGATAGAAAGCTCGCCTTTGAATAATTTAAGCATAAATTACTGGTCCTTTGACTTCACAGGATACAATTACCTGTCGCTCTGGCATTTCTGTTCCCCGGATAATTTCGAGCACTGGATACAGTCGTAACAAGTGCTTTGTTTGTTTCACGGTATATTGTCAATCGAACAGACAGATCGTAGGATTGATGACGAAGTTTAAGTAACTTAGTACCAGTCTCATCTTTAAAATCATCAACAGTCCAAGTGAGTGTCATGCGTTTTTCTGACAGGTCTTGAAGTATTGCTTGAACACTAGGGCCACTATTTTTTCTAATAATCCGATCTGTTGCTTCAATACTTTCAAATTTTGGCAACCCACCAATTGTATATGTTCCCGTTGGAACAAGACTTATGATTATGTCTTCGGCTATCCAATCCGCATCCGGACCAGTCGATTGAATTTTGCATCTAATATCAATAGCATGTGCTGCAGATGAGATTGTCAAAAACGCAAAAAACACTAAAATATTTATAATTTTCATTATATACCTAATTATGTAAATTTGCCTTCAGCGGCCGTTTATAAATTTCTTTTGCTTATCGGAACTTAATTTTTAGTCCCAAGCTTCTCATTACTGGAAATATCCAACCTCAGACCCCGCGCTGGCGGCGTTGTGCAAAAGCGTTGAAACATAATCGGCAACAGAACGAAAGCAGATCAGTTCAAACGTATTTTTATCCCTCATCCAAAATGCAGCCGGCACCTGGGCCAGACGGGTGCGGCGAAATTGACCTGGGATCAAACTATCAGGGTGCAGATCGACCGGGGACAGTTTTGCGATAATTTCGCGTGATTTGGCACCGCTGATCATGAATACTGACCGTGCATCTGATACATTAGCCAGTAAATGATGCGTGCCCGATAGAATTTTCTGCATTCTTTTCAGATCTTTAGCAATCTCATCATATGGCGTTATGACCAAAACTTCGTCGGGGGACATCCATGCAATGCCCCGTTCATCCACACAATTGCATTCGCTGATACCGGGAAAATCAACGCCTGCAACACCCGTTGCTGCGTTCTTTAGCTTGGTCGACGACAGGTCACCGCGCAACGTCATCATTCCGCGGGGACCAACCTGTTCGATCATGGCGAATGTATCAGACATCTTGCTTTGTCCCTTCTTTATCAAAGAAAACCGGATCAACGATCTTGGCAAAAACGCTAGTGCCATCAATTTTCGGGAACTCTAACTGTTCGCCCATCCGATCAGGCCCATTTTCGACCAATCCCATCGCAATGCCGCGTTTCAGCGTCGGCGAATAATAGGTCGATGTGACGCGCGCCTGCATGTTCCTTTGGCCGTTTTCGTTCGTATCGTCTTCGACCGCATAGGCCCCATCAGGGATCACCGACCCGTCAACCGTTTCCAGGCCCACCAGTTTCCAGCGGTTTGGATCGGTCATATGATCGCGCTCTTGCGCGCGTCTGCCCAGATAGTCGTCTTTCTTCTTGGAAAGCGCCCAATGCAACCCAAGATCCTGTGGAATAACAGTGCCGTCGGTTTCATCGCCAATCATGATAAAGCCCTTTTCGGCCCGCATCACATGCAGCGCCTCGGTGCCATAGGGCATAACGCCGAACTCCTGCCCGGCCTCGACCAAGGCATCCCATAACGCACGCCCCTGCCCGGCCCGCACGGCGATCTCATAGCTCAACTCGCCCGAGAAGCTGATGCGATAGGCCCGCACATCGATCCCACCGATCTGGCCGTCAGCCCAAGCCATAAACGGCAGCGTGTCCTTGCTGACATCCATACCGCCCAACTTTTCCAGCACTTTCCGCGCGTTCGGGCCGACAACCGCGATCTGCGCGTATTGTTCGGTCAGGTTAACTGTCCAGACCTTCCAATCCCACCATTCGGTCTGCAGCCATTCTTCCATATGCGCATGAATACGATCCGCGCCGCCGGTGGTCGTGTGACACAGGAATGTATCCTCATCGATCCGCGCGACCACACCGTCGTCGATCAGAAAACCGTTTTCCGAACACATCAAGCCGTATCTGCAACGACCCGGTTTCAAGCTGCTCATCATATTGGTGTAAAGCATATCCAGAAACTTGCCCGCATCCGGCCCTTTGACCACGATCTTACCCAGTGTCGACGCATCCAGCAGCCCCAAATTTTCGCGGGTGTTCGTCACTTCTCGGGTTACGGCATCTTGGTGGTTTTCAGCACTTCGCGGATAACAATAGGGTCGACGCCAATGGCCCACAGGTTCCCAGTAAGCGCCCTGCTCATCATGCCAGTCATGCATCGGTGTCTTGCGGATGGGCTGAAACAGATCAGCGCGTGCCTCGCCCCCGATTGAGCCCATAGAAATCGGTGTATATGGCGGGCGGAATGTCGTGGTTCCCACATCTGGAATATCAGCATTCAATGCATCCGAAAGCACCGCAAGGCCGTTGATATTACTTAATTTTCCCTGATCTGTTGCCATGCCAAGGGTCGTATACCGCTTCGCATGTTCAACACTTTCAAACCCTTCCTGCGCGGCCAGTTGCACATCGCTCACTTTCACGTCGTTCTGATAATCCAGCCACATTTTGCTGCGCAGCTTGATCCCTGCGCCCTGTGGCATCATCCAGACTGGCTTCAGCGGGGTTTCGGGCATACTTTCACCTTCCGGCGTGACGATGCGCTTGGGCTTCAGCCCCGCCTGTTCCACCACCATTTTGCCCGCAGCCACGCTGCCTGCCAACACATTAGCCAGTGACATTGCGCCATTTGCGGCCCCTGCGGGCACGACAAAGGGCTTGCCATCTGCACCTGTGGGACCTTTGCTGACATCGGGGCGAAAATGTGCTTTTTCCACATCCCAGATCAACTTGCCGCCACAATGGCTCCATAAATGGACCACGGGCGACCAACCGCCCGACATGGCAATTGCATCGCAGGCGATGTCTTCCAACACGGCCCCTTCACCAGCTTGCGAACAAATGCCAACACCCTCCACATGCTTGCCACCCTTGACCTTGGCGATCCCCTTGCCGGTCAGAACACGCACGCCCAGATCCTTGACCTGTTGCATCAGCGCGCCGCCACCTTCGGGCCGCGCGTCAACCACGGCAGGCACATCCAATCCGGCGTGTTTCAAAATCAGCGCCGTGCGATAGGCATCATCATTATTCGTCACGATCACCGTGCGATCGCCAGGCGACACTGCATAATTTACCACATAATCCCGCACAGCCGAGGCCAGCATGACACCGGGAATATCATTGCCTGCAAAGCTAAGCGGGCGTTCGATGGCGCCCGTCGCTGTGACAACTTGCTTGGCCCGAATGCGCCACAATCGGTGGCGCGGACCAGTCGATTCAGAGGTATGATCGGTCAGGCGTTCGTAACTTAAAACATAACCATGATCATAAACCCCGGCACCCATCATTCGGCTGCGCAGCGTCACATTTTTCATTTTTTCAAGGGCTTGCAGCGTAGAGCTTACCCATTCTTCCGCCTCGACCCCATCAATGATGCCGCCATCCACAGGCGCGCGCCCACCCCAATGGGCGGTCTGTTCGATCAGCAAAACCCGTGCGCCGGATTTACCAGCGGTCAGGGCAGCCGCCAATCCAGCCACGCCACCGCCAATAATCAAAATATCCACATGCGCATAGAAATGTTCATAAGTATCCGCATCCCGTGCCTTGGGGGCTTTGCCAAGGCCTGCAGACTGACGGATGAAGGGTTCATATATATGTTTCCAGAACGACCGCGGATGGATGAACATCTTGTAATAAAAACCCGCAGGCAAAAAGCGGCTAAGGTGCTTGTTGATCGCGCCCACATCGAATTCCAGACTGGGCCAATGGTTTTGCGATGTTGCTTGAAGCCCGTCGAAAACCTCGGTCGTGGTGGCGCGGGCGTTCGGGTCAAATTGACCGTTAGTGCCCAGATTGACCAACGCATTGGGTTCTTCGGCGCCACTGGCGACAATCCCGCGTGGACGGTGATATTTGAACGACCGCCCGACCAGTGTCTGCCCATTGGCCAGCAAGGCCGAGGCCAGCGTATCACCTTCGACCCCCTTCATCTGCTTACCATTAAAGGTGAATTTCAAGGTTTTGGTTTTGTTCAGGAAACGCCCCTGTTGGGCCAGTCGTGTACTCATGAAAACGATCCCCATGACCAGCCGGGACGTTTGCCGGAAATCTTATCGCAAATCTCTTTGGGTGGTTCCGTGGTTTGGGCGGAATATGTGCCGAACACCTCAAGCGTCACGGTGCAGCGGGCTGCATGAAACCACTTGCCGCAACCATAGCTGTGCCGCCAGCGTTCAAAATGCACGCCCTTGGGATTTTCACGCATAAACAGATAGCTTTCAAAGGTATCATCATCTGACCCGACCGTTTCGCGCGTCAAATGCGCCTGTCCACCCGGGGTCAGCTCAGTTTCGTCGGCATCTATGCCGCAGTAAGGACAGGTCAGCATCAACACTGGATTAATCCTTTCCAGGTCACACAGGTATCTGCGCGTTTAGGTGAATATTGTCGGAAGCATATGCCATATACTGCGCCTCGATAATAAGGGCGGAAAAGATTGTATATGGCGATGTTTTGATGGGGAAAAACAGTTAGAAAAGATCCAGAATAGATATCTTTGATATGTTTCGTCAGAATAGAAAAGACTTTGACTAAAAAAACAGCCAAAGTCCTGAAATAATTTCTGATATTAGTTGCCGGTAACAGCGTCCTCGACTGCTTCGGCCGCACCATCAACGCCTTCGACGGTGATTGAAAGTCCATCATCCTGTTCACCAGAATAGACAAACCACGCCAAACCGATGACCGCCACAATAAGGGCACCAACCAAGAAGGCCAAAACACTGTTGCTTCCTGATTTCTGATTTGTATCGGACATTTCACGTCTCCTGCTCTGCTGCTTTCAGACAATATAACGTGAGACTGCGCGCTTTGGTTCCGCTGCCTGATGTAAGGATGGCAATGCATCAACATGTCGACGCCCCAGATGCAGGAAAGAAGGGTCTGATAAGTTTGAAAAAATGCGGCTTATAGTTTATATGGCGATTATTATGGATATGATATTTTTTATTGCACTGGGTGCGGTTATCAGTTTCGTGATTTGGAAGATCATAAAAACAAGACGCTGTGTGAAACCAGTTCAAACCCACAGACCGCATAGCCCCGGCCCAGGATATGATCAGGCGACAATTGCGCAAAGCAAAACAGCGGGAAATACTGCAAGTGGTGATAGCGCGGGTGGTCACGGTGTTTAAAAGTAATTTATGACGTTCGATATGTTTTTGAATTTGTCGCCGCTTGCTGTTGTTATTGCATTTGCTGTGTTTTTTATTAGGCTTGGAAGCTGTAAAATGCATAATAGCGATGCTAACGGTCCTGACGACAATCATTTGGTTAGCCAGTCTAATAGGACAGGTAATTACGGCATTGACGGCGGAAGTGACTGACATCAATGTGCCACTCCTGCGGCCACGCTCTCATCGATAAACCGGCCCTCTCGGAAGCGGCCTAATGTAAACGCATCGGTCAATGGTGACGCGCCTTTGGCCATCAGTTCAGCCATGCCCCAGCCCGATCCTGGGATGGCCTTGAACCCGCCTGTGCCCCATCCGCAGTTGATAAAACAGCCCTCAAGCGGAGTTTTTGAGATGATGGGCGACCGGTCCCCGGTCATGTCCACGATACCGCCCCATTGCCGCAGCATTTTCAGGCGGCTAATCATCGGGAAGGTTTCGATCAGGGCACGCACGGTTTCCTCAATATGGTGAAAACTGCCGCGTTGGGTATAGTTGTTATAGCCATCCGCGCCGCCGCCGATGACCATTTCACCCTTGTCAGACTGGCTCATGTACCCGTGGACCGTGTTGGCCATGACGACGACATCCATGCAGGGTTTGATGGGTTCTGACACCAACGCTTGCAGCGCCACGCTTTCAATCGGCAGTCGGAACCCCGCCATGTCGGCCAGTACGCCGGAATGACCCGCCACAACAATGCCCATCTTATCGCAATCGATATCGCCCTTGGTCGTGCTGACACCGGTGACCTTGCCACCGGACTGACGTACGGCTGTGACCTCGCACTGTTGGATGATGTCCATGCCCATATCCGAACACGCCCGCGCCAGCCCCCATGCCACCGCGTCGTGCCGCGCGGTGCCACCCCGCGCCTGCCACAGCGCCCCCAGAACCGGATAGCGCGGACCGTCGATATCAATGATCGGGCACAGTTCCTTGACCCGTTTTGGGGTGATATATTCTGTCTTGACACCCTGCAATGCATTGGCGTGGGCCGTGCGCTGGTACCCCCGCACCTCATGGTGGGTCTGGGCCAGCATCATCACGCCGCGCGGGCTGAACATAATGTTATAATTCAGATCTTGGCTAAGCGTTTCATACAAACTGCGCGATTTTTCATAGATCGCAGCAGATGGATCTTGCAGATAATTTGAACGGATGATTGTCGTATTGCGCCCGGTGTTCCCACCGCCAAGCCAACCCTTTTCCAGCACAGCGACATTTGTAATGCCGTGATTGCGGCCCAAATAATAGGCCGTGGCCAGACCATGCCCACCAGCGCCCACAATGATCACATCGTATTTTCCTTTGGGCGTGCGTGCAGCCCAGGCCCGTTCCCAGCCCGCGTGATATCGCGCAGCCTCTCGGGCGATGGCAAAAGCAGAATAGCGTTTCATGGCGCGGCGTCCCCAGACTGTATGGATCAAAGTTTTATGTGGATACAGGTTACTCCCACGATCAGCAGCGGCACAATATCCCATTTCTGCGACATCTTGTGTTTTGGGCTTTTGCACCGGGCAACAAGGCCTTAGATAATAGCGTCATGATATTTTGGATTTTGACAGCCCTGCTTGCCCTGACCATCACACTGTTGGTCGTTGTGTCTTTGTTACGCAGACAAGGGCGCGTTCAGCCCGCTGTGGCCTATGACATGCAAATCTATCGCGATCAGCTCAAGGAAATTGAGCGCGATCTGGCACGTAATGTGATCACCGATGATGAGGCAGGCCGCCTGCGCACCGAAGTATCGCGCCGTTTGCTGGAAGCGGATCGCAAATTTCAAAAAGTGCAATCGGTCAAGGCACCCGCTGAAACGCATATGTCAGGCATTGTGGTCGGTTTTATCGCCCTTGTGATCGTGGGCGGCAGTTTCGCGATCTATACTGCGATTGGCACGCCAGGTTACGGTGACCTGCCGCATCGTGACCGCATGGAAGCGTCTGAAATCGCGCGGGAAAATCGCCCAAGTCAGGCTGTGGCGGAAGCCGAAATTGCACTGCGGCGCGCCCCCACTACACCCCCACAAGGTCAAGATACTGCTTTGATGGACAGGCTTCGCGCAATTTTGCAGGAAAACCCTGATGATTTGCAGGGTCAGATGCTGTTGGTCAGTAACGAAATACGCCTGCAGAATTTTGCAGCCGCCCATGTCGCGCAAGCCAAAGTCGTTGAACTTAAGGGCGATCAGGCAACGGCTGAGGATCACGCTGATCTGGCCGAGCTGCTAATCCTTGCGGCCAACGGCTATGTCTCGCCCCAGGCTGAAACCGCGTTGGAACAAGCACTGGCGCGCGACAATATGAACGGGCGGGCGCAGTATTATTCAGGCTTGATGTTCAGCCAAACGGGCCGTCCGGATCTGGCCTTTCGCATCTGGCGGCAGCAATTGGATCAGGGGCCACCGGATGCGCCGTGGATCCGCCCGATTATGAACCAGATCGAAGGCATGGCGATGCGTGCTGGCGTACGCTATACCCCACCAGATATTCCCTTTGGCCCATCGCTTGATGATATGGCCGCTGCAGAAAACATGACGCCCGAAGAACGCACACAGATGATCCGCGGCATGGTAAATGGGTTGTCTGACAGGCTTAGCAGTGCGGGCGGGCCGCCCGAAGAATGGGCCCGTCTGATCCGCGCCTATGGGGTTTTGGGCGAAACCGACCGGGCGCGCGCAGTCTGGGAAGACGCGCAACAAGCGTTCGAAGGACTGGAAGATGCGCTGGACATCATCGAAAGTGCCGCTGTGCAAGCCGGGGTGGCCGGGTGATCTGCGATACGCTGGAAGACTTTGCAAAAGCTGTTAAACCCATGGCCGCCCTGGCCGGACTAGATCTTGGAACGCACACAATCGGAGTTGCCGTATCGGACAGTTTTCTATCTGTTTCGACCCCATTGGAAACCATCAAACGCAAGAAATTCAGTGTGGATGCCGAGCGTCTGCTTGAGATTATCAAGGGCCGTACCCTTGGCGGCATTATTATTGGGTTGCCCCGAAACATGGACGGCTCAGAAGGGCCACGGTGTCAATCGACCCGCGCATTTGCCCGCAATCTGGACAGGTTAACTGATCTGCCCATCGGCTTTTGGGATGAACGACTGTCCACTGTTGCGGCAGAACGCGCCCTGCTTGAGGCGGATACGACACGAAAACGTCGCGCCGAGGTCATTGATCACGTCGCGGCTGGATATATACTTCAAGGTGCCCTAGACCGTATGCACCATATAAGGCAGTCAGAATGAGTAACGAAGTCTGGAAACGCGACGAGGTCGAAAGCCCGTGCATCAATATCTGCGTCATTCATCCGCAGGAACGCATCTGTACGGGCTGCCTGCGCAGCATTGACGAAATCACAGACTGGGGCCGTATGACACCTGACGCACGAAAAGCGGTGATGGCAGAGCTGCCAACACGCGCACCCTTGTTGAAAAAGCGCCGCGGTGGACGCGCCGCACGCAAAGCCGGATGAAAGCGCTTCGTATACTTGATATGACCATCCGTGCATGGTCCGTGAGTATACTTTTTGCAGGCTTTATTGCCCTGCCCATTGCCAATGCCGTTCTAAGCTTTCCGTACTTGATGACGTTAAATATTCTGTACGCGATCAAGACTGTCTTTATCGAAAGCCTTTTGATCATTCTGCTTGCAGGGATCTGGGCATCTGTTCCGGTGTTTTTGGCGCTGTTGATATTCGTTTTAATCCGCCCCGGTGTTTTTGCGCGACACCCTTTCAAGACAGCTGCAGGATTTGCAGTGCTTGTCGGGGTGTTATTTGCGTTGAACACCGTGCCGATGGATGATCCTTTGATTACAGACTTAACACTATCGCAGCGATTTTATGACGGCGCTACAAGCTTGATGCCGTGGATCATTACAGTTTCAACATTTGTCGGGGCTGCCAGTCTTGGCCGAAAACTTGAAGATATATCCTGATTACCAGCCAACCGCTTTACGCAACATATTGGCCGCGACCAGGATCAGAAACACAGCAAACACACGCTTTAGTGGCTTTGGGTTCATCTTATGGGCAATTTTGGCGCCAATCGGTGCCGTCAAAAGTGTCATCGCGATGATCACGCCAAAAGTCGGAAAATTCACAGCACCGATCGTGAAAGGCGGGCGAACCTCGGCCGGGATGGGTATCAGCAAAAAGCCGATAACAGATGGAATGGCAATCAGCGCGCCAAAACCCGCAGCTGTCGCAACGGCATTGTGAATGGGTCTGCCATAAAGTGACATCAGCGGCACGCCAAGCGATCCGCCCCCGATGCCCATCAGCACTGATAGAAACCCAACAATTGTAGAGTAAATCGCGCGGGCGATCCCTGTTGGCATTTCAGCCCCCAACCGCCATTCACTGCGCCCAAAGGCCATATAAAACCCGATGATAACGCCCATACAGCCAAAAATTGCCTGCAACACAGTTGACCGAAGTTGCGCTGCGACCAAGACACCAATGACAGCACCGATCCCAATTCCAATAGCCCAAGTCTTTAAAATGGGCCACTCAACCGCCCCTTTTTTATGATGGCTCATCACGGACCGGCCTGACGTTACAATGATCGTCGCAAGCGATGTCGCAAGGCAAATCTGCATCAGATAGGGGCTGTCATAACCCAATGCCGTGAACACGTAAAAGAACCCGGGCACCAGAACGATACCGCCGCCAACACCCAACAGCCCCGCCAAAACGCCCGCCACGGCACCAAAAACCAGCAAAATTGCGACAAGCGGAAGAAGTGTGGAAAGTTCTGGCATGGCGGTCCCCTTTTTGCCCCCGTTATACTGACCGACGACAAGGTTCCAGCCCTGCTATTGGGCCACCTGCACAGATGTCACATATTCCAACGCCTGCTCAACCACCGAAACGCCTGCGCCGTCACGATGCGCGCGTTCTGACAATGTCCGGCGCCATTGCCGCGCACCGGGACGCCCCGCAAACAATCCCAGCATATGTCTTGTGATCTGATTCAATCGCCCCCCTTGCGCCAGATGCCGATCAATATAAGGATACATAGCCCGCACCACATCTTCTGCAGTGTGCGTGGTGCTTTGGCCAAAAATCCGGCGGTCTGTCTGAAGCAAGATATCCGATGGCGTATGATAGGCCGCACGACCGATCATCACCCCATCCATCCCTTGGTTCAGAAAATATTCAGCCTTATCAATATTTTCTATACCGCCATTGATACTAATATGCAGGTGCGGATAGGTTTTCTTCATCTGCAATACCAGATCATAGTCCAACGGCGGTACATCACGGTTTTCTTTTGGACTTAGCCCCTGCAGCCATGCTTTTCGGGCATGAATGGCAAAACGATTTACCCCGACTGCGCTGACCGTTTCCAGAAAATGCGGCAATATCTGTGATGGATCTTGATCATCGACACCGATCCTGCATTTCACAGTGACTTCGACTGAACACCTGTCGCGCATCGCCGCGACGCAGTCTGCCACCAGATCGGGTTGTTTCATTAAAACGGCGCCAAAACACCCCGATTGCACACGATCACTGGGGCACCCGATGTTCAGGTTAACCTCATCATAGCCTTCATCCGCAGCCATCGCAGCAGCCTGCGCCAACTCACTTGGGTCTGATCCCCCAAGTTGCAGCGCAACAGGGTGCTCTTCAGTGTTAAACTGCAATAAATGACGCGCATCACCGCGAACCAAGGCAGGCGCAGTGACCATTTCTGTATAAAGCAGCGCATGACGCGACATCAGCCGATGCAAATACCTGCAATGACGATCTGTCCAATGCATCATAGGGGCAATAGAAAGTCTAGCGTGTTGATTTATTTTCATTTTTCTTATACATTTAAACTGTTGCGGGGCAAATTTTCTACGCAGGAATACGCCCCGATTTGCCCCTTTTCGACGACTCAGCGCACACGATATAGCCACTATAAGCAAGCTTACCTTCGGTGAATACCGGGTCCAGATCAGACGCAAGGGCAGGATCATCACAAAAATACAACGCAGCGATCTACGCATGCAGGTTTAGAAGTCGAGAGAGATGCTCTTGATCGTAAATCTCGGAACATACCTATAAATAAAAATGTGAACGATCACTTCGGCGTAAATGAGTTCTAAAAGGTGAATTGCGTGCGGATAAATCTAAACGAATATCTTCATATCTATTGCACTTAGTTTCCCCCCATTGGCTGCGCTGTTTCAACCAGTTTTGCAAAGAACGACGCACCATAAGGGATAATGTCGTCGTTGAAATCATAGGCCGGATGATGCAATCCGGCGCTTTCGCCTTGGCCCAGAAATAAATACGCGCCGGGTCTGGATTGCAGCATAAAGGCAAAATCCTCGGCCCCCATTTCACGACCCACATTATCCAGAACAGCCTTGTCGCCTGAAATTTCGCGCGCCACATCTGCGGCAAATGCGGCTTGGTCGGCATGGTTAATCGTTGCCGGGTATTCCGTCTGATAGATCAGTTCTGCCTGCACATCATAACTGGCCGCCTGCCCCGCCACAATTTCAGCCATACGTTTTTGCACCATAGCTTGCACCTTGGGATCAAACGTTCGAACCGTGCCGCCAATAAATGCTTTGTCGGGCACGATGTTTTCCGCACTACCCGTATGAATTTGTGTGACAGAGATGACCAGATCATCCAAAGCGTAATGGTTGCGGCTGCTAATAGTCTGAATTGCCTGAACAACTCCAACAGCGGCCACGACCGGATCTTTGGTTTCATGCGGCATTGCCCCGTGCCCACCAACACCCTGGATATGAATATCAAAGGTATCGACAGCGGCCATAATCGGCCCCGGTGTTGTGTAAAAATGCCCCTCGGGGACACCGGGGGCGTTGTGCAAAGCATAGACTTGGGAAATATTGAATTTATCCATGATCCCTTCGTTCACCATGACATTCGCACCGCCGCCGCTTTCTTCGGCTGGTTGAAAAATTAACGCCACGCGGCCCGCAAAGTTGCGTGTTTCTGTCAAATATTTAGCAGCACCCAAAAGCATCACCGTATGCCCATCGTGCCCACAAGCATGCATCTTTCCCGAAACAGTCGATTGCCATTCAGCACCGGTTTCCTCGACGATTGGCAAGGCGTCCATATCAGCACGCAAGCCGATTGTTGGGCCATCCGATTGCCCATAAACAATGCCAACCAAGCCTGTTTTTGCAAATCCGTTGTGAATTTCATCCACACCGAAATCGCGAAGACGCTCGGCAACGAAACCAGACGTCTTGTGGCAGTCAAATCCAAGTTCGGGATGCTGATGCAGATGCCTGCGCCATGTGGTTAATGTGTCTTTGTAATCTGAAATGCTATTAATAATTGGCAAAACTGGACTCCGCGATAACAACGTTTAATGGTGCAAGCATCCTCTAAAGACAAGGCGGCTGCAATGTCGAATAACGCCAACAATACCATAGTGAACGATCCAGACGGCGGACTTCCGCGTTTGTTAGAAATCATGCGCCGTTTGCGCGATCCTGAAACAGGCTGCCCTTGGGATATTCAACAAGATTTCAAGACCATAGCGCCCTATACGATCGAAGAAGCCTATGAGGTGGCCGACGCGATCGAACGGCAGGATTGGGCCGATCTGGAGGGCGAGCTGGGCGATCTTTTGCTGCAAACAGTCTATCACACGCAGATGGGTGAAGAAGCGGGGTTGTTCACATTTGGCAGCGTGGCCAATGCGATTTCCGACAAAATGATTGCACGGCACCCCCATGTCTTTGGCGATGAAAACCGCGATAAAAGCGCAGATCAGCAAACGGCAGACTGGGAAAAGATCAAAGCAGCGGAACGCGCAGGCAAGGCACAAGACGGCGTATTGGATGGCGTCGCCGTGGGCCTGCCTGCGTTACTTCGCGCAGTGAAGTTGCAAAAACGGGCGGCACGGGTCGGGTTTGACTGGCCTTCGACCGATCAGGTGTTGGATAAGATCGTAGAAGAAACACAAGAATTGGTTGAAGCGCGAAATACATTAACCCACGCTGATGTGGCCGAAGAATTCGGCGATCTGTTGTTTGTTATGGCCAATCTAGGGCGACACCTGAAGGTTGATCCAGAAGAGGCCCTGCGCGCCGCCAACGCCAAATTCATCCGGCGCTTTAATGCGATCGAAAAAGCGCTTGCTGATCAAGGTAAACGGCCCGAAAAATCGACGTTGGAAGAAATGGATGCGCTTTGGGATCAGGTGAAAGCGGCGGAAAAGGCTGTACTATAACGTTCCACCGTCCGGCCAGTTTTGCCACGCGGTATTACCCGGCTGATCAGGTGAGTAAAACGAAACATCACCACTTTCCAGCACCGCAGCCATCTGTTGAAAACTGCTAAGATCACTGGGTTTTTCACTAGATGCAAGATCAGGATGGCGCCAGTCATTAAGAACCATAACCTGATCAAATTCATGCGGCACGTTGACCCTGCGTTCGGCTTTCGTGGCCATCACATCATCTGGATAAATCGCTGCTAGATAACGGCACAACTCAAACACAAAAGGCTGAGTTTCTTCAAGCGTGATCCCCACTGGCCCATAGGCACTTTTACTGGGCAGGGATACAATCTTGTCACGCAGATGCACTTGCCCCACATTCCGAACCTGGTCTGGATTAGCGTGATCTAACCAGTCTTCGTTTGAAATCGGCCAAAACGTTGTCGCCTCATGATGCTTCTGATTTGTAAGGTACTCTTCATAGCAGTTCTTTGATATAAATTGATCTGCTGATTTTCGGTTGCGAAGGTGGCTGCCAATCGTGAACAGCGTCAAATCCGGCATACCCTGTCTTGTTGCATAGCCAAACCATTCAAAGACCATTGCCCAATCATGATCTGATCGAAATAGGTTCAGCCTGATCTTTGCAAGATAAACATACCCATTATCCAGCATTGGAAAGACAAAATTATGTGCTGCTTGATCTAATATTGCAAGAATTTCGGTTTGTTTCATGAAAAGCGCTTTATCTGCAGTTATGTATATCAGTTGGCTAGAATAGGGATCGTTTTAGCTTGCAGCGATTGGGCAGCAATGCAACCACTTACGCACGGAAATATTGGAATTGGTTCACCATGTCGCTGCGCAAAATCATCATTGATACCGACCCCGGTCAGGACGACGCGGTTGCTATTCTGCTGGCATTGTCCGCCCCTGAAACGATTGACGTTTTGGGCATCACCGCGGTTGCAGGCAATGTACCATTGCCGCTGACATCAAAGAATGCACGTGTGGTGTGTGAACTGGCTGGTTGGACCGATATACCTGTCTTTGCTGGCTGCAATGCGCCTTTGAAACGCAGGCTGGTGACAGCTGAACATGTTCACGGAAAAACGGGGTTGGACGGTGCTGATCTGCCTGATCCGACTATGCCGCTGCAAGACCGCCATGCGGTGGATTTTATTATTGACACATTGCGGTCTGAACCTGCCAAAACTGTCACTCTTTGTCCTTTGGGTCCGCTGACCAATATCGCCACCGCAATGATGCGTGCGCCCGATATTATCTCGCGCATTCAGGAAATCGTTCTGATGGGAGGCGCTTATTTCGAGGTCGGCAATATAACCCCTGCGGCCGAATTCAATATTTATGTCGATCCTGACGCTGCTGATATCGTTTTTAAATCGGGTATTTCGTTAACGGTCATGCCACTGGACGTAACCCACAAGGTTCTGACCACGCCCGTGCGCATCGAAGCCTTTCGTCAAATGGGCACACCAGTTGGTCAAACCCTGGCCGGTTGGATCGACTTTTTTGATAGGTTCGATATGGAAAAATACGGATCAGACGGGGCACCATTGCATGATCCTTGCGTAATTGCCTATCTTCTGCAGCCTGATCTGTTCACCGGGCGGCACATAAATGTGCAGATAGAAACCGGTTCTGATTTGACCCTTGGTATGACCGTTGCCGATTGGTGGGGTGTGACGGATCATCCACCAAATGCGACGCTCATGGGCGATGTGGATGCCGATGGTTTCTTTGATCTGCTGACGCGCCAAATCGCAAAGTTATAAGGCGCTCTGTCAATGACCCAAGAAACACCTTAGATAAACCGTATGAGCATCGCGATCCCTTTTGACAATACCTATGCACGCCTGCCCAACCGGTTCTATAGCAAGCTGCGCCCGACCCCTGTGGCAGAGCCGCGGATTTTTGCGGTGAACGAAGCATTGGCGAATGATCTGAATGTTGATCTGACTGGGATGGATCCGGCAAAAGTCTTTTCCGGTAATGCGTTACCGGACAATGCTGACCCTTTGGCGCAGGCCTATGCCGGCCATCAGTTCGGAGGCTGGAATCCGCAGTTGGGCGACGGCCGCGCAATTTTGCTGGGCGAGGTTATCGGACGTGACGGGGTCCGCCGTGATGTCCAGCTAAAGGGGTCTGGCCCCACACCTTATTCCCGCAATGGTGATGGCCGCGCCTGGTTGGGCCCGGTATTGCGCGAATATGTCGTGTCAGAGGCGATGCATGCAATGGGCATTCCAACCACCCGTGCACTGGCCGCTGTAACTACGGGCCAACCTGTGATCCGTGAACGCCCCCTGCCCGGCTCTGTTCTGACCCGCGTCGCCCAAAGCCATATCCGCGTTGGCACCTTTCAGTTCTTCGCCGCCCGCCAAGACACAGACGCACTGCGCGATTTAACCGGTTACGTCATTCAACGCCATTACCCGGACGCCGAAACACCGCTTGACCTGTTGAAGCAAGTCGCGGCCCGTCAGGCCGAACTGATCGCCAAATGGATGGGCGTCGGCTTTATCCACGGCGTGATGAACACGGACAATTGCCAGATCGCAGGCGAGACGATCGACTATGGGCCTTGCGCCTTTATGGATGATTATCATCCCATGCAGGTCTTCAGTTCAATCGATCACTACGGTCGCTATGCCTATGCAAAACAACCCGATATTGCGGCCTGGAACTTGGCGCAGTTCGCGACGGCCCTTCTGCCGCTGATGCCAGACAGGGATGCGGCGATTGAGGATTTTACCGAGGCCGTAAATGGATTTGCCCCGATTTTTGCTGAACACTGGCAAACTCTCTTCTTACAAAAAATCGGCATCACCAACATGCAGGATGGCGATGTACAGATGATCCACGACCTGCTTGATCTTATGACGCAGCAAGAAGCGGATTTCACGAATACATTCCGTGGTTTGATCACCGATACTGCAACAGAGCAATTCGCCGAACCCAATCCGTTTGAGGCCTGGGCCAAATTATGGCGCGATCGCATCAAATCCGAACCTGATCCCGAAAAGGTCATGCGATTGGCCAACCCCGCCATTATCCCGCGCAATCATCGCACCGAAGACATGATCCAAGCCGCAATCCAAGGTGACAAAGCGCCTTTTGATCGTTTGATGAATGCACTTGCCACACCATTCGACGATACGGACCACAATCTTACAAAACCGCCAAAACCAGACCAGGTCGTGACCCAAACTTTTTGCGGGACGTGATCTGCGGCGTTTATGTCGGGACATGAATCGCAAGCCGCAGAGGTCTCACCGGCGCTTAGCTAGGTCACGCCGCGCAACACGACAATCATCAGCAGCGTATAAAGCATGATACCGCCCCCGATCAGGAAAAAGTGCCAGTTTTTCCCGATGGACGCCTTTACCAGTTCTTTCGCCTGCCCCATAAGGTCCGGCCATGTATAGGATACAAAATCGCCTTGCGTGAACACGGCCTTGATCCGACCTTCATCATCGACAATCGGTAATCGGCGGAACCGTTCGTTCGACATGATCCGCAACCAATCCACAAGATCATCATCTTCGCGGGCCACGCGCGGCTCATCCGTCATAATCTGACTGATTTTCGTCGTTTTTGCATCCATGCCACCATGGACCAGTTTACGCATGATATCGCGTTCGGTCATGACGCCGATTACTTTGTCATCAGGGTCAACCACAACCACAGAGCCATAGTTTTTTTCACACATCGCAGCAACCGCGTCGAACACAATCGCGTCGGGCGGGAATGTCAGCGGTCTGGGCTTGCTGGCATATTCGGATCGATCTTTGATACGCATTGCGGCGGAAGTACTGGCTGCCATGATGTTTCTCCGGTTTTTGTGTTCGCCTTTTAAACTAGGGCCAAAATGTCGCATGCCAAATCTATCTGTGATTTAATTGCTTTACGCCACAGCATGCATTGCGGCGTAAAGCACGCTGACCTAAAACAGCTAAGAATTGAATTCTGGGTAGAAAATGAATATTTTACAGATTACCTCGTTACTGATCGTTCTGGCGGGTGCCTTTGGCGCGATCAATTATCTTTATCTAAAATTACCTTCGGCCATCGGAATCATGGTTGTGGCGCTTTTTGCGTCATTTGGTGTGATGATCGTCGATCTTATATACCCAGCCCTTGGAACAGCCGATGCAGTGCGCGGCATTGTTTTGGACATCGAATTCTCGGATGCGTTGCTTGAGGGCATGCTGGGGCTTTTGCTGTTTGCCGGCGCCTTGCATGTCAAACTTTCAGATCTGAAGAAAGAATGGGTGATCGTTTTTCTGATGGCCACAATTGGCATCGGATTGTCGACGGTCATTGTCGGCGTCGGGTTTTCCTGGATCACAGGTATGCCACTGCTGGTCGCATTGGTCTTTGGCAGCCTTGTGTCGCCCACAGATCCTGTTGCGGTTTTGGGTGTTTTGCGCGCCGCCAATCTGAAAAAATCACTGGAAACCAAAATCGCGGGCGAAAGTCTGTTCAATGATGGCGTTGGCTATGTCGTTTTTCTGGTCCTGATCAGCCTGGCCTTTCCCGCAGCTGACAGCCACGGATCAACATTCAGTGGTGCCGCTTTACTTTTTGTACAAGAAGCGGTCGGCGGGGCTGTTCTGGGTATCGTTCTGGGATGGCTGACATTCCGCGTCATGCGCCGGATTGATGATTATTCGCTTGAGGTCCTGATCACCCTTGGGCTTGCTTTTGGTGGCTATGAATTGGCGGTCTATCTTCATGTTTCGGCCCCGATCATGGCCGTTTGTGCAGGGCTTTTGATTGGTGACATCGGTACAAAACACGGGATGAGCGCTGAGACACGGCAATATGTCGATGCCTTTTGGAAGCTGATCGACGAAATCCTGAACGCGGTGCTGTTCCTGATGATCGGGTTTGAGGTTTTCGCGATTGCCTTTGAATGGAATTTCCTGCTGTCGGGTGTCCTGGCGATTTGTCTGGCTTTACTAGGGCGCTTTGCCGCAGTTGTGGTTCCAGTCCTTATGCTGAAGCCTTTTCGCGAATTTTCCAAAGGTGTGGTGCCGATTATGACGTGGGGCGGATTAAAAGGTGGGATTTCGGTTGCACTTGCTCTTAGCTTGCCCGACAATGAATGGAAACCACTCATCCTTACGGCGACGTATGTGATCGTATTATTCTCGATAATTGTGCAAGGTTTGACAGTCGCCCCACTTGCAAAACGCGTCGGCACCGAAACAGAGACATCATAATGCTGCGATTATTCGCCTCGATCCTATGTATTTTCATGCCCGTCTTTGCATGGGCCAATACAATCCCCGGACAAGATGCTCCAAAGTTCCAGGCAGCGATAGATCTTTGGCTGGATGGTGATGACACCGCAGCCCTGACTGTATTTTCCGAACTTGCCCGCGACGACAATACGGCCGCACAGATATTTCTGGGACAGTTGGAACCGCTGTTGCATTTGCATACTCATGTGACGGGCAGTCTGTCACGGGCAGACCGGATCGCACTTTTGCGCCAACCAGAAGGCTTATCGGGTAAAAGCTGGCTTGAGCGTGCACAGAACGACAGCGCCTTGGCCGCGGCCCTTTTGAAATCTCGCAGAGTCGGTGAAAAAGCCGATGCGATCGGGACATTGCTTGAATTTAACGAACAACAATCGGCATTACTTCCGCTGATCTCAATCGGCAATCAGGGCAATCTTGAAACATTGGCAAAATTGCATGAAAATCCTGCTGTTACAGGTGCTGCCAAAGCTTATATCGAAAGTGTGCTGGGTGCCCCACAATCGATTGGAACGACCTCTAAAACCAAACAACCTGAACAATCATCAGATCGGATTTTGCTGCAGTCGATCCCGTTACCCAGTCAGACCGGAAGCAATATTGTTGCAACTGCGCTGGCCGAACAGATGGCACTGCGCCCTGAATACAGTCCGATACAAAAGCTGTGTGAAGCCAGCTGTGTTAATCGTAATCGTTGTATGGTTGGCGTTATCGCAACGCTGTCAGGCGAACCATCTTGGATCAAACTTGCAAGCCCCGTCGAAACGCTTTTATCCACCGAACGGTATCACAAAAGCCCACGTATACGCGATGATTTGAAACGCAGGGTGACAATGCAACCGCTTTATAAATCCGGCTGGCTGCAAAACTATGATCAATGTACCTATCAGGCTTTGCAAACGCCTTGATTTTGGGGTTGGCAAATTTATCCCTATATTGACGTTAAGGCGTAACATTTGACGACAGGGATATGAAATGAGTCTAACACGGACATTGATTAAAATCGGTATTGGATACGCCGCCGCCCATGGCGTTCGCAAGATATCACGCGGGCAAGGCTTGGCATCTTTGTTCAAGGGCAATGGTCAAGGCGGCACTGGTGGGTTGGCCGGTATGATGCGCGGTTTTCAGAACCGTCATGCCCTGCCGACGCAAAGCGCGCCTGAAGGCAAGCGCGAAGATGTGCGCGGACTACTGGATCAGTTCAACGACAAACCTGCAACAGATGAAGACGAACAGGTCGCCAGCCTGATGCTGCGCGCGATGATCCAGTCTGCGAAATCTGACGGCGTAATTGATGACGATGAAAAGACGCAAATCATGGAAACATTGGACGATGATGCGGATAACGCAGATATTGCTTTTGTTAAGTCACAGCTAAAAGCCCCCGTCGATATTGATGCTTTGGCGGCCGACACACCCGTCGATTTGCGCGAACAGGTGTACTCCATGTCGCTGATGGCCATCGAGGTCGATACCCCTGCCGAGGCCAGATATCTTAATGATCTGGCACAAGCGCTGATGCTGGATCAAACCACAGTGAATGCATTGCACTATGATATGGGTGTTGATCCGCTTTACAGTTGACGAAACTGCGTCATGCGCGGCACCAATTGGCGATAAATCTACGGTCGTTCGCATCGGGGGTGGAAACTGTGGGTTGGCTTGGATAAACCCATGCCTACCATGAACCCGAGGACACGATGGGCGATACAATCCAAGACCGCTGCGAGGCAAAAGGCCTGCGCATGACCGAACAACGCCGCACAATTGCGGGTGTGTTACAGGATGCCGACGATCACCCTGATGTCGAAGAACTTTATGCGCGTGCCAGTGCGGCTGACCCGCGTATCTCAATCGCGACGGTCTATCGCACGGTCAAGCTGTTCGAAGAAGCGGGCATTCTGGACAAACATGATTTTGGAGATGGCCGCGCACGGTATGAAACCGCAGACCGGGATCATCATGATCATCTGATCGACATGAATTCAGGTGAAGTAATCGAATTTGTCGACCCGGATATCGAAGCGTTACAGGAAAAAATCGCGCAAAAATTGGGCTATACCCTGAAAGGGCACAGGCTGGAATTATACGGTGTACCGATCAAAGGTACACAGCCTGACAACAAAGCCTGACCCGTTGGACAACCTGCGCGGGGCCCTTTTGATGATTGCAGCAATGGTGGGTTTCGCCATTGAGGATATGTTCATCAAACTGATGTCCGATCAGCTACCAACCGGGCAAATCCTTGCCATGCTGGGTCTTGGCGGCGCTTTGATCTTTGCGACAATCACAGCCATGCAGGGCCGCAGATTGTGGTCATCCGATCTGCTGAACGGCGCTGTCATTCTGCGCAATCTGGGCGAGGTCATTGGCACTTTGGGTTATGTTACCGCAATTGTCATGACCGATTTGTCCAGCGCATCCACGATTTTGCAGGCCACACCGCTAGTCGTGACCTTGGGGGCCGCGTTGTTTTTACAAGAACAGGTCGGATGGCGCAGATGGTTGGCGATTATCGTTGGATTTATGGGTGTTCTATTGGTCATTCGCCCCGGCGTTGACGGGTTTGAACCCGCATCCCTGTTCGCGGTTCAAGGCGCCATAGGGCTGGCGGTACGTGATATTGCCACACGGCGCGTGCCATCCACAATTTCGTCGATGCAACTGTCCACCTATGGGTTCGCGATCATCTTTCCCGCAGGTCTGATGTTGATGGCTTTTAATCAAACAACATTGATCATGCCGACACAGGCAAACGGGATCTACATGTCCCTTGCGCTGATCACTGGGGTTCTGGCTTATTACGCCATCGTTGCAGCGATGCGTGTGGGCGAAGTATCGTTTGTGACCCCCTTCCGCTACTCGCGGATCGTTTTCGCAATGATCCTTGGAATATTGGTCTTTGATGAACAACCAGACAGATGGGTGATTGTTGGCGCTATCATTATTGTGGCCTCTGGCCTGTTCACTGTGTGGCGGGAACGTCGTGTGGGGGTTTCATCTTCTGCTCCATCGCGCTAATGCTGCGCAAACCGACGCCACGTAAAGGACAGCCCTGATGAGCACGATAATCGACATCCACGCCCGCGAAATTCTGGACAGCCGCGGCAACCCAACGGTCGAAGTCGACGTGATCCTGGAAGACGGCACCATGGGTCGGGCCGCAGTACCATCAGGTGCATCCACCGGCGCGTATGAGGCGGTGGAAAAACGTGATGGCGACAAGGGCCGCTATATGGGCAAAGGTGTGCTTGATGCCGTCGCATCTGTGAATGGCGAGATCGCCGAAGATCTGGTCGGAATGGACGCTGTTGAACAGGTTGCCATTGACGAAGCGATGATCGAATTGGACGGCACCGATAACAAGTGCCGTCTTGGTGCAAACGCGATCCTTGGCGTGTCATTGGCCGTGGCCAAAGCGGCCGCAGATTATACGGCACAGCCCCTGTTTCGCTATGTGGGCGGCACATCGGCGCGCGTCTTGCCGGTGCCCATGATGAATATCATCAACGGGGGCGAACACGCTGATAACCCGATTGATATTCAAGAATTCATGATCATGCCCGTCAGTGCCGACAATATTCGCGAAGCGGTCCGCATGGGGTCAGAAGTGTTTCACACACTGAAAAAAGAACTGTCAGCGGCGGGCCTTTCGACGGGTATCGGTGACGAAGGTGGCTTTGCACCCAACCTAAGCTCGACCCGCGATGCACTTGATTTCATTCTGAAGTCTATCGAAAAAGCTGGCTACAAACCGGGCGAGGAAATCTATCTTGCCCTCGATTGCGCAGCGACTGAATATTACAAGAATGGCCAGTATGTGCTGGCCGGTGAAAATCAGACGCTAAGCTCTGACGCGAATGTAGATTACCTGGAAGCCTTGGTAAATGACTATCCCATCATCTCGATCGAAGACGGCATGTCCGAAGATGACTGGGACGGATGGAAGGCGCTAACGGACCGCTTGGGTGACCGCGTACAACTGGTGGGCGACGATTTGTTTGTCACCAACCCTGCCCGCCTGTCCATGGGTATCGAAAAAGGCAGCGCCAATTCAATGCTGGTCAAAGTAAACCAGATCGGCAGCCTGACTGAAACCCTGCGTGCCGTCGATATGGCCCACCGGGCTGGCATGACCAATGTGATGTCACACCGTTCCGGCGAAACCGAAGACGCCACGATTGCGGATCTAGCCGTTGCAACGAACTGCGGACAGATCAAGACCGGATCGCTGGCACGATCTGACCGGTTGGCCAAATATAACCAACTGATCCGTATCGAAGAAATGCTGGGTGAAAGTGCGATCTATGCGGGTACGTCTATTCTAAAGACGTAATTAAACCAGGCTGAACAGGGATTACTTGATGAAAATTGCCACCTTTAACATCAACGGCATCAAGGCCCGTATCAATGCACTGCCGGAATGGCTGGATGAGGCGCAGCCTGACGTCGTGCTTTTGCAGGAAATCAAATCGGTCGACGATGCATTCCCGCGCGACGTTTTCGAAGACAGGGGCTATAACGTCGAAACCCACGGGCAGAAAAGCTTTAACGGCGTCGCAATCTTGTCCAAGCTGCCACTGGAAGACGTACAGCGCGGCCTGCCCGGCGATGACGATGACGAACAGGCCCGCTGGATCGAAGCGACCGTTGTCGGGGAAAAAGCCATTCGGATCTGCGGGCTGTATTTGCCCAATGGAAACCCAACGCCCGGACCCAAATATGATTACAAACTGGCTTGGATGGAACGGCTGCACGCCCGCGCAAAAGATTTGATGACATTGGAAGAACCAGCCCTTATGGCGGGCGATTATAATATCATCCCACAGGCCGAGGACGCAAAACGGCCCGACGCATGGCGCGATGACGCACTGTTTCGCTTGGAAAGTCGCGCGGCCTTTCGCAGGATCCTGAACCTTGGGTTTACCGAAGCGTTCCGCGCCCGCAATCATGCCCCTGAACAATACAGCTTTTGGGATTATCAGGCAGGTGCGTGGAACAAGAACGATGGTATCCGAATCGATCATTTCCTGTTGACTCCACAATGTGCTGATCTGATGACCGACTGCCAGATTGATGCCAATGTACGCGGACGTGACAAACCGTCAGATCACGTGCCTGTCTGGGTCGAGCTCGCCGCATAAATGGGCATTCTAAAAGACATATGGCGCGGCAAAACGGCTTGGCAAATGGGATTAAAGGTCAAGCTGTGGCGCGCTACGACACCACTTGATCCCCCGTCAGATCAGCCTGTGGTTATCTTTGCCGTCAATCTTGTATCGCGTCGCCGTGCCCCCGATTGGGATGAAACCTGCGCCAATCTGGCGCAAACTGTCGCCAGCTTTCGCGCTCAAACTTGCGATCAATGGCGCGCGATCATCTGTGGTCAAGACAAACCAAAGGGCATCGATTTTGATAATCAAGTTCAGTTTTTGAAATCCTATACCTCGGACAAATTCAACGATCAGGGTGATAAGCGCCGTCAGATCATCAGCCATGTGGCCAGGACTGTTAAAACGGATGGATATTACATGCGTTTTGATGCAGATGATATCCTGCACCCAAAAGCTGTTGAACATATGTGTCGCGATAACAATGGGGCGGGATATTTCGTCGAAACAGGTTATATGTACGATGTCAGCAACGATAATTTTGCACCACTTGGACCGCGCTATCCCGATATTGGCATAGTTCCATTTTATGCACTTTGCGGATCATGCTGTGCGGTCCGCTATGATTTTCGTACATCGCGAAAATTTCGGCATCTACTGAATGAAATGAAAGCCCATGGTCGTATTATCGACCGGATGCAGCTTTATGGTTTTCAGATGGCGCCTTTTCCGTTTCCCGCTGCCCTTTATCTGGTGAACCACGGTCAAAACATGGTTGAACGCCGGGGCAAGATGGATGGTAAAGTAAGCTATGTTCAGCAACATTTGATAAAAGACAAAGAGCGCACTGATCAAATTCGCAGTGAATTTAAAATCTAAGTCTGGGAACTTTTTTCGTTTTGCCGACGTTAATCTATCAAATTCGAACATAAAGAAAGATAGACAAATGTTGAAAAACGTTGGTTTTTTAGCGCTGTTGATGTGTATGCCAATGATGGCACTTGCTGAACAAACATGCGCAACTCAGAATGCAACAAAATGTATCGTGGCTTACGGCAATCCGTCGGATGGCATGATTTATCACAATGGTAAAGCCTTTAAAGAACCCAAATACAAAGACGGTGATGTGATACCGGTCGGCAAATATTCCTTGCTGCTGAACACACAATATTATGGGTTACCAAGGGCGACAGACGGCTGGGTTTATATGCAGATCGATGAACACGTATATCGCGTGGATTGGAAAACGCATACAATCTTATCGTTAGCTACGCTTGAGACCGCTGCCGTCTATTAAGGTAACATCTTCACCGTAAAGCCAGTCAAATCGGCGAAGCGGGGCAGATGGCGCAATCGAACCGCCCAAACGCAGCGCCGTATGGGCGGCCCATCTTAGCGGTGGAAATCGCAGGTGATAGTTTCGTGCATTTTTTGAGGCCGCATCAATGACCCGTGATACCCGGGCATGGCGGTGGCTTTGGTATTCTGCCAAACCATGCTCTATTTCATCATTCGCATCCAAGCTGGCAGCTAAAACCCAGGCATCTTCAAGCGCCATATTCGCCCCTTGTGCCAGAAACGGCAACGTTGGGTGGGCGGCATCTCCCAAGATCGCAACATGACCACGGTGCCAGCTTTCTGCAACAGGATGGCGGAAAAGACCCCATAGATTTACAACATCAACTTTTTTTATTAAGTCTTTAATATCATTTGAAAAATTTGAAAACGCGTGGCGCAAGTTATCTGGGTCATCCTGATGATACCAACCTTCCTCGGCCCAGTCCCCGCGCTCCTCGACCGCAACAATATTGATCAAGGATTCATCGCGCAATGGATAAGTTACCAAATGGCGACCAGGCCCCATATGGACATTAACTTGCTTTGAAGCCGCGCCATCTGCAGGCACCAGCGCACGCCAAGCGACTTGATGGGTAAAAAACGGCGCAACGGTACCGTTCAAAACATGCCGCACCACTGAATTCAAACCATCGGCCCCGATCAGGATATCACAGCCATGTATTTGTTCGTCGATGCTAACACTTGGCGTTGTTCCACACTTGATATCGTCAATGCGTACGCCCGCCTGAACATCAACGCCCACGTCGCGGGCCGCCGTTGCCAACAAATCAATCAAATCAGCGCGATGTACAAATGAATAGAACTGGGTATCCGGTAATTGCGTCAGATCAATCCGCAATACGTCACGACCTGCCCGGTAGTCACGCAATTGGACAGCTTCGGCCTTGGTCGCGATTTTGGATAAAGCATCTTGTAAATCCAGCGCACGCAAAACCGCCAGACCATTCGGGCTGATCTGCAAACCTGCGCCAACTTCAGAAATGACGGCGGCCTGTTCAAAAACTCGAACCCGTGCCCCCCGCAAAGCAAAGGCGCGGGCCACTGCCAAACCAGCAATACCCGCGCCAATGATAAATATTGTCTTTCCGGTCAATGACATCCGAATATCCAAATGCCGATGACCCCGTGACGCACGTTAGTCGTCGCGATGAACCTTTTCACGACGTTCATGACGTTCCTGCGCCTCAAGGCTGAGTGTTGCAATAGGTCGTGCGTCCAGCCGCTTTAGCGAAATTGGTTCACCAGTACTTTCGCAATATCCATATTCACCTTCATCAATCCGGCGCAATGCCGCATCGATTTTAGTGACCAGCTTGCGCTGGCGATCACGGGTCCGAAGTTCAAGCGCACGGTCTGTTTCCTCGCTCGCGCGGTCGGCGATATCTGGAATATTACGTGTGCTGTCTTGCAAACCTTCGATCGTATCTTTGCTGTCAGAAAGAAGATCATTCTTCCAGTTCAACAATTTGCGTCGAAAATACTCAACTTGCCGTTCGTTCATGAACGGTTCGTCTTCGGCTGGTCGATAATCGTCCGGCAGAAAAACTTCAGCTTTCATACCTGCTCCCTCATGCAGACCGGATTTTGACATACCTGCTTGATCGGTCATTCAAAACCCTCCCGGGCGCGATTTAACCCAGCTTGGCAGCCGTGTCACTAGGCAAATCCCAGTCAAAACCGCACAGTTGCCTGTTTGCCTGTCTCTGCTAATGTCGGTCGGGCTGACAAAAACAACCCAAGCGAGAGGCAGATGAAATTTACCGGAACTGAAAGCTATGTCGCGACCGAAGATCTGACGATCGCTGTCAACGCTGCTGTAACGCTGGAACGACCCCTGTTGGTTAAGGGCGAACCAGGTACGGGTAAGACAGAATTGGCCCGCCAGGTCGCAGGATCATTGGGGTTGCCGATGATCGAGTGGCATATCAAATCCACCACACGCGCACAGCAGGGTTTGTATGAATATGATGCGGTTAGTCGACTGAGAGACAGTCAACTGGGCGACCCAAAAGTTGAAGATGTCAGTAATTACATCAAGAAAGGCAAACTTTGGCAGGCATTCGACGCTGACGATAAAACTGTTCTGCTGATTGATGAAATCGACAAAGCCGACATCGAATTTCCCAATGATCTGTTGCAAGAATTGGACCGAATGGAGTTTCATGTCTATGAAACAGGCGAAACGATCAAAGCTCGTCAAAGACCGATTGTAATCATTACATCGAATAATGAAAAAGAGTTGCCAGACGCATTTTTGCGCCGCTGCTTTTTTCATTACATACAATTTCCGGATGAACAGACGATGCGGAAAATTGTCGAAGTACACCATCCGGGAATCAAGGATGCGTTGTTAACCACGGCGCTAACACAGTTTTATGAACTGCGTGAAACGGCTGGCCTGAAGAAAAAGCCATCAACGTCCGAAGTTTTGGATTGGCTCAAGCTGCTATTGGCCGAGGATCTGACTGCTGAAGACCTGCGCCGCGATGGAAAAACGGCACTGCCCAAGTTGCACGGTGCTTTGCTGAAGAATGAACAGGATGTACATTTGTTCGAACGCTTGGCCTTTATCGCCCGTGGTCAACGCTAAGATGGCCGTCACGATACGCCCGCTTACGCACGAAGATCACAGCGAATGGCGCCGCCTTTGGACTGCTTATCTGGAATTTTACGAAAGCTCTGTGCCAGAGACGGTTTATGAAACGACATTCACCAGACTGTTGGGGGATGATCCACAGGACTTTACCTGTCTGTTGGCCGTGCAGGATGATCAGCCTGTCGGATTGGTCCATTATGTCTTTCACAGACACTGCTGGAAAGTGGAAAATACGTGTTATCTTCAAGACTTATATGCCGATCCTGAAGTGCGCGGTCAGGGCGTTGGTCGTAAATTGATCGAAGCTGTCTATGCAGCCGCTGATGCCAATGAGTCACACAGCGTTTATTGGAATACACAAGAGTTCAACAAAACCGCACGACAGCTTTATGATCGGGTCGGTGTGGTGACACCCTTTATAAAATATCTAAGGCCCTGATCTGATGCGTTTTATTGCCCTACCCCTGATTGGTCTGCTGACCGCTTGCAGCCCCGGTTCAAACCCGGACGTGACGGATCGTGCCACGCCGCTGGATATGCGACTGCCACCGATGAAGGTTTTCAATACCTCAACAGTGCAACAACCCATCAGATCAAACGCCACCATTGCGCGTGACTTTCTGGATTTGACATTTCAGTTGGAAAGCGGGCGTGCAGTGCCGCGACTGACCCGGTTTGATGGTCCGATATCTGTTCGTGTCGGCGGAAAGCCTGCCCCGCCAAGCCTGATGGGGGATCTGAATGCCCTGTTGGAACGTTTGCGATCCGAAGCAAAAATTCCAATTCAGCTAACCACCCGCAAAGATGCCAACATCACGGTTGAGATTATAACCCGCAATCAGCTTCAGCGCACTGTTCCAAATGCCGCCTGTTTTGTTGTTCCCGGTGTCAGCGGTTGGGCTGATTATCGCAAGCGTCGCGGCAGTGCGATTGTCGATTGGGCGACACTGACAAAACGTACGCGAATTACTGTATTTATTCCTGCTGAAACCAGCCCACAGGAAATTCGCGATTGTCTGCACGAAGAAATTGCCCAAGGTCTTGGCCCCTTGAATGATCTTTATCGTCTGCCGGACAGCGTTTTTAACGATGATAATTTCCATACGGTGTTAACTGGTTTTGATATGTTAATCCTGCGCGCCTACTACGATCCGGTATTGAAAAACGGCATGACACAACAACAAGTGGTGTCAGTTCTTCCTGGCGTTATTCAGCGACTGAACCCTGCCGGCGGGCGCGGCATACCTGCCCGCGCGCCCCAAACAGAACGCGCCTGGATCAATGCGATAGAAACAGCGCTGAACCCAACCAGAAGCCCATCAAGCCGCCTGACATCTGCCCGCAAAGCGTTGCGGATTGCCCAAAGAAATGGATGGGCAGATAACAGATTGGCATTCAGCCACTTCATTGTCGGACGTTTGAATATGGGCGTTGCGAATGTGACATCGTTGAATAATTTTCAGGATGCAGATCGCTTTTACGGGTCCAGCACCACCACAAAACTGCAGCGTGCGCATGTGGGCGTGAACCTTGCAGCCTTTGCGCTGCGCAGTGGTGATGGCCAAACTGCAATTGATCTGGCTGATGCTTACATTCCGTCGGTCATGCGATCTGAAAACGCGGCCCTTTTGTCCACATTTCTTATGATGAAGGCGGAAGGTCTTGATCAAATCGGACGCAAGGATGAAGCGGCAGAAATACGGCTGGAAAGTCTGGGGTGGGCTCGTTATGGGTTTGGTGAACCGCGTGAAATCAGCGCAAGATTAAGCGAGATAGCAGCGCTGTCGCCCAAATCGGTCGAACAAAGGAATTAATGTGTAAAATGGGCTTTTTTAGTCTTCTGATTATCGCGGCATTTATCGGAATGGGGTTTGGTGGACTGATCGCTTATCTGCGCAAAGGCGAGGCTTTTGATATCGGTCACTATGCTTTGGTTGGTGGCATTATATTCTTTGTTCTAGCGGCCTTGATCCTGACAATCCTGTCACGGGTCTGATAATGTTTCTGCCGTTTTTTGATAATCTAAGGAAAATCGGCGTTCCGGTCAGTGTTCGCGAATATCTGACCTTTCTGGAAGGAATGAAAGCGGGGCTTGCAACCTATGATATTGAGGCATTTTATTACTTAGCACGCGTCTCTATGGTCAAAGACGAACGCAATATCGATAAGTTCGACCGCGCCTTTGCGGCCAGTTTCGAAGGCTTGGAACAGATTGAGATGTCGCAAGTGCTTGAGGCTGTCGACATTCCCGCCGACTGGCTGGAAAAGATGGCTGAAAAACATCTGACTGCCGAAGAAAAAGCCGAAATCGAAGCCCTTGGTGGGTTTGAAAAACTGATGGAAACGTTGAAAGAGCGGCTGAAAGATCAGGAAGGTCGCCATCAGGGGGGCAATAAATGGATTGGCACGGCGGGCACGTCACCCTTTGGGGCCTATGGTTATAATCCCGAAGGCGTGCGGATTGGGCAAAAAGAAAGCCGCCATCAGCGCGCGACCAAAGTTTGGGATAAACGCGAATTTCGCAATTTGGATGATACAGTTGAATTGGGTACCCGTAACATCAAGGTCGCCCTGAAACGTCTGCGCCGGTGGGCCCGCGATGGCGCTGCAGAAGAGCTAGACCTGGACGGGACGATCCGCGCCACGGCCGAACACGGCTATCTTGATGTCCAGACCCGCCCGGAACGACGCAATGCCGTCAAAGTACTGCTGTTTCTGGATGTTGGCGGATCCATGGATCCGCATATCAAGGTGGTTGAGGAATTGTTCAGTGCCGCCCGCGCTGAATTCAAGCATCTGGAATATTTCTACTTTCACAACTGTCTGTACGAAGGTGTCTGGCGCGACAATCGCCGTCGCTGGAATGCCCAGACCCCGACCCATGACGTTCTGCGCACCTATGGCTCTGACTATAAATGTATTTTCGTCGGGGATGCGTCGATGTCTCCTTATGAAATCGCCTATGTCGGCGGGGCGAATGAACACTGGAACGCCGAAGCTGGTCAGACTTGGCTAACACGCGCGCGTGACCAATGGCCCGACAATCTGTGGATTAATCCGCTACAGGAAAAATATTGGGATTATACCCATTCCATCGCCATGATCCGCGAGATTTTTGAAGGCCAAATGGTCCCAATGACGTTAGAAGGTCTTGAGCGCGGCATGAAAGCGCTTGGACGCTGATCCTGCATTTACCACTTCTTCAGACCTATGACGTAAACCTTTGTTAATCGGAGGGACGATCATGCAACATTTCGCACTTTTAGAAGACTGGTACCAACGCGTCTGGATCAATGCTGATATCGACGCAATTGACGAGCTGTTTCACCCCACGGCGGCCGCCGAAGGTCTTGTAAACGATATGGCAATGACGGCAGAAGAATTTAAAGGGCTTGTGCCTGCTTTTGCACGCCTTGTCGAAGTAACCGATGTCAAATTCCATCAATATTTTGAAAGCGATGACTGGCTTGCCGCGGCAATGACAATCACAGCGCAAAGTAAACAGGATGGCAAAACGATCTCGGCTGATGCGCAAGTCATGATCAAGGTGGCAAACGGCAAGATTGTCGAAGCTTACAACCAATTCGACATGCTAAGCTGCTTTGAACAATTGGGCTTCCTGCCTGAAGATTCATTCTTGTTGTCCCTGTCCGGCCATGGCATCGGATAAAACAGCAGCCTAAACTGACCGTGCCAGCACCCCGTTGGCATGGTCAAAAAGAAACCGTTGACCAACGCGCCCAAATCTATCACCCTGACAACAGGGGTATAGCGACCCACCCCTTCAGGCAGGTGCCCAAGGTTCGCATCCATTGGCTTGGCCAGAAGGGATGCAACATGCACCATGATTTTCTGAAAACCGGGATCACCCCAACCGCTTTATTCAATTGGCTGGGAACCGTACGAACGCCGCGCATCATTGATGTTTGCATAGATGAAGACTTTGCCGCAGCCCCCTTTTTGATCCCCACTGCAGAACGACAGGCTTTTACCAACATCAGCAGCCCCGAACCAACAGTCGTGATCTGTCAAAAAGGCTTGAAGCTTAGTCAGGGCGCCGCCGCAATGCTGCGCAGCACTGGTCGCGTCGCAACTTTTCTGATCGGCGGAAACATCGCGTGGCGCATGGCTGGATTAGCTCGTATCGCAGCAGATAAGGTTCAGTCTAATACCTTATGGCTGACCTCTGACACCTGCTTTGCACACCGTGCTTTTCAATTCTGGATACTGCGTAGATGGGTAAGCCGCAGTGCGCGTTTGCTTTGTGTCGACAAGGATCAGGTCAACCTGATCTCAGAAAAATTCGCAGCCTGCATATTACCAGACAATTTGACCGCATACTTTGACTTGGACATACCTGTGTTACAAAGCCTTGAAAAGAAAGTGAAAACAAAGCATCAGGATCTTTGGACAGTGCTAAGCGGTATCGAACAAACATCACATTCGGAACTGGCCGGTTTCGACGCTGCTGCTTTGGTTCTGGATGCTGCATATGTCGGATACAGATCATGTTAGTAAGCACGCGCGATCTGTTTCATGTTTTTGGCCGCATTGGCCTTTTATCGTTTGGTGGACCTGCCGCGCAAATTGCATTGATGCACAAAGAGCTTGTGGATGACCGCAACTGGCTGACCGAACAACAGTTCCTGAATGCACTGTCTTTTTGCATGCTGCTGCCAGGGCCCGAGGCGATGCAACTTGCAACCTATGCGGGTTGGCGGTTGCGCGGGACATTCGGCGGCTTGATTGCCGGTCTTTTGTTCGTCATACCCGGTGCAATTTTCATTCTAACCCTAGCGTTGGGCTATGCGTATTTTGGCAGCTTGCCTTTTATTCAAGCCCTGTTTCTTGGGGTGAAAGCGACCGTTCTGGTGATTGTCTTGCAAGCATTTTTAAAGATCGGGAACAAGGCACTGAAAACCCGCGGTCATTGGATCGTGGCTGCGTTGGCCTTGTTGGGGATATTCCTTCTTAACCTGCCCTTTCCACTTATCATCATCGCAGCTGCGGTCTGGGGCGCGTTGCGTGCACGACCAACCGAAATTGAAACGCCTTTGCCCCCGGCGCATGCATCAGCACCCCTTTTGCAAACGATCACGATATGGGGCGTGATATGGCTGACCCCTGTCTTCGTTCTGTGGGCAACCGGCGCCACATTTTTAACCGAGGTGGGATTGTTTTTCTCAAAACTAGCAGTTGTGACATTCGGAGGGGCGTATGCCGTTCTGGCGTATATGACACAAGAGGTTGTGAATGATTACGCCTGGCTGACCACAGCCGAAATGATCGACGCCCTGGGTTTGGCCGAAACCACGCCGGGGCCATTGATATTGGTAACCGAATTCGTAGGACTGCTTGCTGGCTTTCGCGAAGGCGGTATTGGCATGGCACTCGCCGCAGGTGTACTTACGCTTTGGGTGACGTTTACCCCTTGTTTTCTATGGATATTCGCAGGCGCGCCATACATCGACGCATTATCACGCAAACCGCGCTTGACGGGGGCTTTGCACGCCATCACAGCCGCTGTCGTGGGCGTTATCCTGAACCTGTCGATCTGGTTTGCGCTGCATGTTTTCTTTGCAAAACTGAATCCCATTGCATTTGGGCCAATTGCGTTTTTGATGCCTGACATCAAAAGCTTAAATATCACAGCCCTGATCCTAGCCATGATTGCCATGGGTGCATTGCTAAAGTTAAAACGCAGTTTGCCTGAAGTATTGGCAATGAATGCAATACTGGCATTGCTGATCTCACTTTCTGTAACATAGCGTCATAATGTGCTGTCCTGCCCCCTTTTACTTTGTTCCGAATCCCCTATGCTAAAGAGAACGAAATTGACGGGACGACCGATATGTCTGGTGTCATTGATTATGGAAGCCTGATGCACCGCGCGATGCGCAGTCTGATACAGCAAGTGCTGACGGATGTTGCGGAAACTGGTCTGCCGGGGCAGCACCATTTTTTCATCACCTTCGATACGCTGCACCCGGATGTTGAAATCGCGGATTGGCTAAGTGATCGTTATCCCGGTGAAATGACTGTTGTGATGCAACATTGGTTCGATAATCTGAACGTGACCGACGAAGGGTTCACAGTCACGCTGAACTTTGGCGACAGCCCAGAGCCGCTTTATATTCCCTATGATGCGATCAAGACATTCGTTGATCCATCGGTCGAATTCGGACTGCGCTTTGAAAGCCAGGAAGACGAAGATAACGATGGCGCGGCACCCGCCCCGGTTGAATTGCGCCATGAACCCGCGATTGTCGAAGAAAAAGAAGAGGCCCCGAAAGGCGATGCAGAAGTCGTCAGCCTGGACAGTTTCCGCAAATAAGCACCCGATGATTGCCCCCGGTCGCTGCCCGCGCTAAAGGGCTGTAAACGAATACCGGAGAACCTTTCATGACCGACACCCGCACTGAAACCGACAGCTTTGGCCCTTTGCAGGTGCCCTCCGATAAATACTGGGGCGCGCAGACGCAGCGATCGATCATGAACTTCCCCATCGGTTGGGAAAAGCAGCCCGTGGCGATCGTGCGTGCGTTGGGCGTGATCAAACAGGCCTGCGCCATGGCGAACAAAGATCAGGGCACGCTGGACGGCAAACTGGCCGATGCGATCATTCAGGCGGCAAGTGAGGTCGTCGCGGGCCAGCATGATGACAACTTCCCCCTGGTGGTCTGGCAAACCGGGTCCGGCACCCAGTCGAACATGAACGCCAACGAGGTCATCGCCAACCGCGCCATCGAAATTCTGGGCGGTGAAATTGGGTCAAAAGACCCCGTGCACCCCAATGATCACTGCAATATGGGGCAGTCGTCGAACGACACCTTCCCCACCGCGATGCATATTGCCACCGCGACAACCGCGCATGACGTTTTACTGCCGGGGCTGGCCAAATTACACGCCGCCCTTGAGGCAAAGGTGCAGGAATTCGACGGGATCATCAAAATCGGTCGCACCCACACGATGGACGCCACGCCCCTGACACTGGCGCAGGAATTTTCCGGCTATACCCATCAGGTCGCCATGGGCATTCAGCGGGTCCGTGATGCTTTGGGCCGAATTTACGAATTGGCCCAGGGCGGCACCGCTGTCGGCACCGGGCTGAACACGCAGCATGGCTGGGCCGAAAAAGTCGCGGCGAACATGGCCGAAATCACCGGCCTGCCCTTTGTCACCGCGCCAAACAAGTTCGAGGCGCTCTCCGCCCATGATGCCATGGTCGAAATGTCCGGCGCGCTGAAAACCGTGGCCGCCAGCCTGTTCAAGATCGCCAACGACATCCGCCTTTTGGGCTCGGGCCCCCGCTGCGGGTTGGGCGAGTTGATGTTGCCCGAAAATGAACCCGGCAGCTCGATCATGCCGGGCAAGGTCAATCCGACACAGTGTGAGGCGCTGACCCAGGTCTGCGCCCATGTCTTCGGCAATGACGCCGCCGTGGGCTTTGCCGGGTCGCAGGGGCATTTCGAACTGAACGTCTATAAACCCATGATGGCCTATAACGTCTTGCAATCTATGCAGCTTTTGGGCGATGCCGCCGTGGCGTTTACCGATAATTGCGTGGTGGGCATCAAGGCCGATAAGGACCGGATCGAAAAGCTGATGCGCGAAAGCCTGATGCTGGTCACAGCGCTCGCGCCCGAGATCGGCTACGACAACGCCACCACCGTCGCCAAAACGGCGCATAAGAACGGCACAACACTGAAAGAAGAAGCGATTGCTTTGGGCTTTGTTGACGCTGAAACCTTTGACCGTGTGGTGCGACCGGAACATATGATCGGGCCCAAGTGAAGCCAGTTAACCTAAACAAATATCGCAAAGTTAAAGCCCGTGTAAATAAAAAAGCACGGGCGGATCAGAACGCGATGGCATTCGGGCGCAGCAAGGCGGGAAAACAGAAAGATACTCAGCAAATCCAGACTTTACGTGATAAACTTGACCAGCATAAGCTGGACAAAGAATGACCGATAAAGCAAAAGGCGATTTTTTAACCGGATTTGCTTCGGCCGCTGTAGTGGGCGCGGTCGCAATTGCAGTCTTTGGTCTTTTGCGCAGCTGCAGTCCACAAGCAGAGTTTCCACCGCAGGTTATAGATTTTTCTAACCTTGCAGAAGGCGAAATACAGCTTTGGGCGATCGGCGATCAACCCGCCGCTTTCCTTATTTTGCACGACAAATTCATATTTTACGATCCAACCTGCCCCGGTGATAGGTATTTACCAATTCCTGTTTTAACCACTGGCAACCAATGGTTTTGCATGCGTTCAACGGCGCACCACAATCTTGACGGAACACATTCGCATAGCGGGTTTACTGGTAAAGATATGGGCCCATTACCAGACTATATCGTAGTCGATGGCTATACCGTTTCAATTCCATCGAAATACGGAACAGCACAGCACATTCGCACAGATTACGCGGACCTTGATCAATGAGCCGCCCGAAAAAGCGATCCCTAACGCTAAAGGGGCACCGCACCAGCGTATCGCTTGAGGATGAGTTCTGGAGCGCGTTTAGAATGATAGCAGATAAAAATGCTAAGCCGATCAATGTTCTGGCCGCCGAAATTGACACAGATCGCGGAACAGATATCGGGCTGGCTTCAGCTATTCGGCTTTATATTCTGCGCTATTATCAAACGCAAAATAGTTAGACTTTAGATACAAAAGCCGGGCGCCCGATAAACCTGTCAAAATTGAAAGCCGCACCCCGGTCGAAACCGGGATGCCATGTCTAATTCCCAATCAGGTTCGGCACGATAGTTACCACTTGCGGGAAGAGTGACAGCAAAGCCAGTCCCGCAATTTGGATCAGAACAAAGGGGATAATGCCCTGGTAAATGTGCCCGGTTGTGACCTCTTTCGGGGCAACACCACGCAGATAGAACAGCGCAAAACCAAAGGGCGGCGTTAGGAAGCTGGTCTGCAGATTCACAGCGATCATGATGGTCACCCATTTCGGGTCCATCGTGCCGCCATAGATCACAGGCCCCACAATCGGGATCACGATGTAGATGATCTCAAGGAAATCAAGCACAAAGCCCAACACAAACAGAACCAGCATCACAATCAGGAATACCGTAAATTCACTGTCAAAGCTTTTCAGGAACTGCTGGATGTAATGTTCCCCACCGAAAGAAATCACCACAAGGTTCAGCAGTTGCGACCCGATCAGGATGGTAAACACCATACTGGTCACCTTGGCCGTTTCGCGCACCACGGGGGGCAACACTTTGCTGGCAAGCAGCACCCAACAAGCATACAGAATACCGAAAAGCGCGAACAAAAACGCGCCGTAAGCGACGATGAATGCAATCCAATTTTCTGTTTTGACATCCGATTGGTTGACCCGCAGATCAAAGTTCACACCAACCAGGATCATGATGATAATTGCAAATGTTGCCTGGATGATGATCTTGCCGGATTTATCCTGATCGCGCAATTTACGGTATGCAGCCAGCATGATGGCACCCCCTGCCCCAAGGGCCGCAGCCGGTGTGGGGTTGGTGATGCCGCCAAGGATTGACCCCAGCACAGCGACAATCAGGACAAGCGGTGGAAAGACCACGCGCAACAGTTCGTTTTGACCCAAAAGCTTAGTGGCCTCGCGGCACCCATAAAGCGTCAGCGCCAAGGGAACGATCATGATCAGAACAGTATTGCCAGGTGATGTGAGCGGGCCAACTAAGAACGCGTCGAATGCCAGCGCCAGTACGACACCTGCGCCACCGATCATCAGGGGCGTTTTATCTGCAGATGGACGCACACCGCGCGCAGTTGTCAGCATCAACGCCAGCAACAAGAAACCGATGGCGATACCGCTGCCAATCGGTGCTGCGTTCGTGACCAGATCAGCACGCGCCTTGATCACTTCTTCCAGTGTCAACTCACGACTTTCCTGAATGCCGCCGGCTGCTGTGATGGCCGCACTTTCCGCAACAGCTGTATCCCATGCCTCTTGACCATGCAGATCAATCATAGCGGCTTTACATTGATCTGATACATTGGTGCGCAGACTGGCGGTTTGACCCGCATCGGTAAAGCTGTCGACAATAATCTCTTGATTACCGATCACATTAACCTGTCCCAGCATGATCATACCGCCGATCAGGGCAAAGGGTATCGCCAGGAACCAGGTCATCGCCTGACCCTTGTTTGGTCCATCCGTGCTGGCCGCGCCCATTTCGACAGCTGGCGCTTTCGATGGATTGAATAGCGCGTAACCAAAGGCATAAAGGCCATACAGGAAAGCCAGCAGAATACCGGGCAACAGCGCTGCCTGGAACAATGTGCCAACGGACACAACAGCCGGTTCACCCAAGTAAGTCAGCGCGTCAGAGCATCCGACTGACGACGCACGTTGTTCTTGGGCCGCCGAATAAAGATCGCCCGCCAATGTGCCCAGCAAAACGATGACGATAGACGGCGGAATGATTTGCCCCAATGTGCCCGACGCGGCAATCACACCTGTGGCCAGTTGCGGTGAATAGTTATTGCGCAGCATTGTCGGAAGGCTAAGCAAACCCATCGTCACAACTGTTGCGCCCACGATGCCGGTTGATGCCGCAAGGAACGCGCCCACAACCACAACAGATACGGCCAAACCACCGGGCAGCGGGCCAAAGACCCGCGCCATGGTTTTCAGCAGATCGTCGGCGATCTTGGACCGTTCCAGCGTGATACCCATCAGAACGAACATCAAAACCGCCAGCAATGTTTCGATTGATTGACCCGCAAGTACGCGTTCGTTCATTCGCAGCGGAAAACCTGAAATAACCTTGCGCAGTGCATCTTCGACGCCCGTCACAAACACCGGTTCGCCAATTCTTGGTAAGTCCGGGTATCGGAATATTGATATATTGTCCCTGGGCACACCCATAGCGATCAGGTCAGCATATTGACTGGAATCTGTATCAATCGCTTGGTGGATCAGATAGCCCGAACTATCCAATGCGGCAATGATTGCGAATGAAATCACCGCCGACCCACCGATGGCAAAGGCCACCGGAAAGCCCGACAAAATGCCCGCGAATAGGCAGAGAAAAACGATAATCAGGCCAATTTCTACGCCATCAAGTCCTAAAAACATATCCGTCCCTGCCTGTTAATGGATGTTCGCCGCGAGTTCCGCATCGGCGTCGCCCAATTTATCTTTATCAAGGTATTTGCCTTCGCTTTCAGGCCCTTCTTTCCATTCCAGATAGGACCGGTAAAAGAATGCAATTGCCTGTAGAAAAACCATTAGGGCGAATGTCACCAGCAGGATCTTGAACAGGAAATAGGCCGTAAAGCCGTTTGGCGAAAAGCCGATTGTTTCGACATTCCAGCGCATCGCACGTGATCTGGTCAACAATTGATCAAGATCATAATTCCATGCTGATACGTTTGGCACCACAAGGTTTCGCCATAGATAGAACCAGCCGTAAAGCCATGTCACCAGTGCAACCGGCATCATGAAAAACAGACTGCCCAGCATGTCGATAACGCGTTTTGTGCGGAAGCGAACCGCAGAATAAACCAGATCAACGCGCACATGGCCGCCCTGCACGAATGTGTAAGTACAGCACAGTGCGACAACCAAAGCATTGTAAAGCTTCAGCTCTTCCGACCACCAACTGACATCGAATGTCAGGAAATCAACACCATAGACCAGTGCGATTTCAGATCGCGTAAAAATTCGCTGCATAAAGACGATGATAATCTGTTGCAGCACCATAATCAGACCGGCCCATGCGAAAAAGCGGCCGAACATGTTGGCAAACCCTTCCAGGAACCGCACGCTGCGCCACATAAAATTCCGCCAGATCAGGCCCGCGATTGTGACCAAAAGAAAAATCGTGAAAACAACAAAAAAGAATTCAACCGAGGCACCGTAAAAGATGAACTTCATCATGGATTGTTTGTCTTCGGGCGTATCCAGCCCGCCAACCCATGCCAGCCAAGATCCCGGATGTGTTACTGCGTATCCGAAGCTATAGAAGGCCTCAAGGATATTACCCGACACCCATTGCAGTGCGCCAGAGCTTTGAAATTTATCAAGACAACTTATTGTTTCTTCCGTTTGCGCGGCGAAAAAGCCGCTGCATTCGATTTGATCGTCCATGTGTATCCCCACACTCCCAAACCCCGGGGCTTGGGTACTGAATGCTGAATTCAGGAACCTCGCCCGGACAGCGCCCGGGCGAGAATATCTGTTAGGAAAAGCCGGTTGGCTTAGCCAAGAATGCGGTCACGTTGTGTACGATACACACCTTCGGAACGTGTCAGCCAGCCTGAAGACGCACGCATAGATGCCATCGCGCCATCATAGATCTTGTCATAAAGATCGCCGTCACGTTTGCTTTCCAGCGTATCCATTGCAGCTTTGCCCATCGCATCCCAAACACTGTCAGGGAATTCCAGAACCTTAACACCGCCTGATTGCAGACGCTGCAGCGCTGACCCGTTGTTGGACAGGAATTGCGCAAGGTTCCACTGGTGGCTTTCAGACGCAGCAATTTCGATGATTTTCTGATGCGCAGGGCTCAGATCTTCGAAAACTTCGCGGTTTGTGGCCAGTGACAGACCCGCGCCAGGTTCGTGGAAGCCAGCGGTGTAATAGAACTTGGTGATTTCCTGGAAACCAGCCTTTTCATCAGCCCAGGGGCCGATCCATTCGGTGCCATCAATCGCACCGGATGCCAGCGCCTGATACACTTCCGCACCAGGAAGGTTCTGAACAGATGCGCCCATTTTGCCAAGCGCTTCGCCACCCAGACCGGGCATGCGGAATTTCAGACCCTGGAAATCCTCGGGGCCCGTGATTTCCTTGCGGAACCAACCACCGGCTTGCGCGCCTGTGTTACCAGCCAGGAAAGATTTCAGGTTGAATATCTGACCCAATTCATCGTGCGCTTCCATACCGCCATTGTGGTAATACCAGTTTGACAGCTCTTGCGCGGTCATGCCGAAAGGCACAGCCGTAAAGAACGCGTAACCTGGATGCTGACCGACAAAGTAATAATCGGCACCGTGATACATATCGGCCTGGCCTGAACTAACGGCGTCGAATACTTCGAACGCGCCGACAAGTTCGCCAGCGGCTTTCACGTCAACAGTCAGCTGACCGTCCGACATGGCTGTGATGCTGTCAGCGGCACGTTGTGCTGCGTCAAAAACGCCAGCAAGACCGCGGCCCCATGTGGTGACCATAGTTAATGTACGTTTGCCTTGTGCGTATGCAGGGGCTGCAAGCGTTGTTGCTGCTGCAGCTGTGCCGCCTACTGCGGATGCTCTTAAAAAAGAACGACGATCCATATAGTGATCCTCCCGAAGATTATAATTTGCCCGCCTCGTTAAGCCGGGCGGATCGTTGCAAGTGGTCGAACCCTAACGTCAGCTTTGACGTTAAGGAATACCAAGTTATGCGTAGACCGCCCTTTTTTGACAAAAACCCCAATGAAACTGATCAATAAAACAGCAGTTTAGGAACTGAATTCATCATAAAACTGACAGATGGGGCTTTGATTTCACAAGATTCTTGCGTATCGAATCGACTATGCGTCGCTTTTTTTCCTTTGCCCGGATCACCTATAGCCAGAAGATCTTCTTGCTGGCGACCGTTCCGCTTGTACTGGCGGTTACGGCAATCGCTATTCTCGTGACTGTGCAGTCGCGCCAGCTTGCAGACCGCGAGATTAAATCGCTGGAAACCCAGTTGATCGAAGCCAAACGCGCCGAACTGAAAAATTATCTTTCCATTGCGCGCACCGCGATCGTCAACACCTATGGACGCGCAGCGCCTGATGATAATGCAGCCAAGCTGGAAGTCACACAGGCGCTGTCGTCCATGCTGTACGGCCAAGACGGTTATTTCTTTGTGTTTGATTATGAAGGCAATAATCTGGTCTCACCGCGCCAAACCTATCTGATTGGCGAAAACTGGAGCGGCCTGACAGATGCCAACGGCGTTCCCATCACGGATGAGTTGATTGAAATTGCACGAAATGGTGGCGGTTATCACAGCTTTGAATGGACCAAACCATCCACCGGCGAACGGGCGCCCTTTGTGACCTATGTCGCCGGGCTACAGGATTGGCGGTGGGCTGTCGGAACCGGTATATTCATTGACGATGTGTTACTGACCGTTGCTACGGCACGTGCCGATGTGGAAGCGCGCATTCGCAAGACATTTGTTTTCATCATCGCGATTTCTGTTGCCGCCCTGATGCTGGTCTTTCTGTCGGGCCTTGTCATCAATGTGCGGGAACGGCGGTTGGCAGATGCCAAACTCAAAGGTCTGACCCAGCGCATTTTCGACACCCAGGAAGAAGAACGCGGTCGTGTGGCGCGTGAATTACACGACTCGATCAGTCAAATGCTGGTCGGCGTGCGCTATACGCTGGAATTGGCCCGGCGCCGTCTGAACGCACAAGACACCCGCGCCAGCGACAATCTGGATGGCGGGATCGACAGCCTGAACAGCGCCATAGGCGAGGTACGCCGCATCAGTCGCGATCTGCGCCCCGGCGTGCTGGATGATCTGGGTCTGGGCCCTGCCCTGCAGGCGCTGACCGATGATTTCAGCACCAGAACAGGCATTGTAACCGAATTCCAAACCGTCGTTTTCCGCAACCGTCTGGATCAAGAGGCCAAGATCGCACTTTACCGCATCGCACAGGAAGCCTTGACCAATATTGAACGGCACGCAGGGGCCAATACAGTTCGTATTGATCTGAAAGGGCATAAGAAAGGCGCGACCTTGCGTATTGCAGACGATGGCACCGGGATTGAACCCCCTATCAACAAAAATACTGCCGCGCGTGGGCTTGGTTTGCGTAATATGCAAGAACGTATCGAACAGCTGGACGGTGTGCTGCGCATCTTGTCCACACGGACCGGCACAGTGATCGAAGCACAAGTGCCACTGACCCATATGCTGCCCCCCGAAGGCAAGACAAAGGTATCCGCATGAGCATCACAAAAGTTGTTATCGTTGACGACCACCCCATGGTTGCCGAAGGGATCCGCGCCATTCTGGAAACCTATGATGATCTGGATGTGGTCGCGACCCTTATGAACGGGCAGGAAGCGATTGATCAGGTCGAAGCATTGGCCCCCGATGTCATGTTGCTGGATTTGAACATGCCCGGCGTCAACGGTCTGTCGGCGACAGAAATCATTCTGGAACGGCGCCCGGAAACCCGCATTCTGATCCTGTCAATGCACGACAGCCCTGAATATATCTCAAGTGCGCTGAACCACGGCGCGCGCGGCTATGTGCTGAAAGATGTACCGACAGATGAGATCAAGACCGCAATCGACACGGTAATGGGCGGCGATCAGTATCTGTGCACGGGCGCAAAGGGATCGCTAAGCCCTAAAATGTCAGACGGGCGCGAGGCGTTGACCAACCGTGAACAAACAATTCTGTTGCAACTGGCACAAGGCAAATCCAACAAGGAAGTCGCTGCAGCGCTGGATATATCTGTCAGAACAGTGGAGACACATCGCAAAAATATCAAACGCAAACTGGGCATCAGCACAACGGCAGGATTAACCCGCTATGCCATGGAACACGGCGTTCTTCAGGGAACAGGTGTCGCATTCTAATCCGATTGAGCGCGCTGGTCGCGCGCATTTGGCCGCGCGTGCCGCGCTATAGTTGCCTTTGGCGAGAATATTTATGCCAAGCAGAAGGCGCATTTGCTTTTAGAAATATTGGGGCCGGGACTGATCTGTTTATGGCACCAATATATGGATATACATTTCTGCAGGTTGGGATGGGAGAATAAATTTGGCTGTTATAACAACACTTCACCGCAATGAAGATGGGATTTCCAGCGTTATCGGCATCTTGAAACAACAATTCGGAGAGCGTCTGCAAACCGGCCAAGCAATCCGTGAGCAGCACGGTCATACGACAACATGGCTGACAAATCAGGCCCCTGATGCCGTGGTTTTTCCCAAAAATGCTGAAGACGTTTCTGAAATTGTTAGAATTTGTGCTGAATACCAAGTGCCGGTGATCCCTTTTGGCACCGGGACTTCCCTTGAAGGGCACGTGAACGCACCGGGTGGTGGTATGTCAGTTGATTTAAGCCAGATGAACCAGGTTTTAGCAGTTCATAGTCAGGATCTGGATTGCGTGATCCAACCCGGCGTCACACGCAAGCAGCTGAACACGCATCTGCGTGATCAGGGCCTGTTCTTTCCAATTGATCCCGGTGCGGATGCCAGTTTGGGGGGCATGGCATCGACCCGTGCATCTGGGACGAACGCAGTGCGCTATGGGACAATGAAGGATAATATTTTGTCTTTACAGGCCGTTATGCCGGATGGTCAGATCATTCGCACAGCCGCGCGTGCGCGCAAATCTTCGGCCGGATACGATCTGACGCGCCTTTTGATCGGGTCCGAAGGCACATTGGGCATCATCACCGAACTAACGTTGAAACTGCATGGTATTCCAGAAGCGATGTCGTCGGCGATCTGTTCGTTCCCAACAGTCGATGCGGCGTGTCAGGCTGTGATTGCGACGATCCAATATGGTATTCCGGTGGCCCGGATCGAACTTTTGGATGCATTGACTGTAAAAGCCGTCAACGCTTATTCGAAACTGACGCTGCCCGAAGAAACACTGCTTTTACTCGAGTTTCACGGATCTGATACTGCCGTCGCAGAACAGGCCAAGACATTTGGCGAAATCGCAGCTGACGCCAGCGGGTATAATTTCACATGGACGACAAGCCCAGAAGAACACACAAAACTTTGGCAGGCCCGGCACGATGCCTATTGGGCGACGTTACAACTGCGCCCGGGCGCCAAGGGTATTTCTACGGATGTTTGCGTGCCGATTTCGCGGTTGGCCGATTGCGTGACAGCGACCCAAGCCAAGACAGTTGAGCTTGGATTTATGGCGCCGATTGTGGGGCATGTGGGGGATGGGAATTTTCACACATTGGTTTTGGTCGACACGGACAACCCGGATGAAATTGCCAAAGCGGATCATTTTGTCGGATGGCTGAATGATCTGGCTATTTCAATGGAGGGCACCTGTACGGGTGAACATGGCATCGGTCAGGGTAAGATACCGTATTTAAAGAAAGAATTAGGCCCAGCGACAGATGTGATGGCTACGATCAAGCGCGCATTGGATCCGCATAATATTATGAACCCGGGGAAGATTGTGGCGTTTTAGGCCCTTGGCTGACGTAACGTCTTGGTCGATCTTAATGCACCGCACGGCGGGGTGTCTGGTTATTGGCTTTCCAGCGTAACCCGCCAGCCCAACCCGTTTGTATATTTTGCACCGAGGTTTTGTACCAAAATTTTTGTACAAAACTGCGAGTCGTGACGGCTGAAGACCGTTTTGGGTTCTGTCAATAAGAGCGGTTGCGAAAGGTTTTATTAGGGTGTGGGATAGTGTTAAGATTTGCTGAGGGTCAGCGCAGACTGATTGACGCCGATCTTATAGCTGTTCTGTTTACCGCATCCGTTTCGTCGGTCGAGACAAGTTTTGAGTTCTGACTTCGCATTCTTTCCGATAATTGAAAGCGCAACAATACGATCAAGAAAATCGCTTTCGCCCATCTTTCCCAAATCATCAGCCGTAACGGCAATTTTCCCTTTTGATTGGTGACCTGCGTTATTTCGATAGTGAGCGTCAGCTGACTTTGATGTTCACGTCATAGCATTATCCAAGTTTGAAAAACAGCAATGCGTCCGCGCCAAACAAAATCTTAGAAGAACCCTAAGCGACCGTGATCAGACGTCCTTGCCAAATGTCAGGGCTGGCTTCATATTGATAAAAGTTTGATGTATGAACTGATTTTAAGGACGACCGCAAAATTGATGACCTTGCAGGAACATCCCGGAACAAACTTGCCAATATGAAAAACCTGAAGCGTGTCTTAGGTATCTGTCTGCTTGCGGCCGCAGCCATTATGGGCGGTCTTCTCACCTTTGCCCCACAAGTGCCTATCCTATTGCGCGAAGGCTTTCCGCCCGAGGTTTGGGCCGGCTCTGGGCGTTACCTCACAGTCGAAGGCGTGAATGATGAAGATGAAATAGACGGTCCCAAAATTCCCGCAGCGGCTCAGACGCGATTTGACGATGCTGGCGGCCGTGCGATGCTGGTAGAGCAAAACGGCACATTGATTTTCGAAAGCTATGGCCAAGGGTTCGGGCCACAAGATCGCCTGAACTCGTTTTCAATGGTCAAAAGCCTTGTCGGCGCCCTTGTCATACGTGCCTTGGCAGACAAGCGCATTACATCACTTGATGATCCGCTGGCGCTATACCTGGGACCAGAGGCCCCAGATGTTACCATAAACGACGCTCTGACTATGACGTCGGGGCTGCTATATGATGGCGAGCCGCCCAAATCTGTCGACGACGCAGGCTTTTCGCCCTTTGGTCCATTGGCCCGGCTGCACGTCTTTGGGATTGATGCCGTTCTGCCAGAGCTTACGGTCAACCCGACTGCTCAAGGTCAATTTGCCTATCAAAGTGTAAACACCGCGCTTCTGGGTGCCGTTCTAGAGGCCGCCTATGATCAACCCTTACCGCAAATTCTTTCGGATTTAATCTGGAAACCTGCCGGTGCCGCAAACGCTGATTGGCGGGCGTATTCAAAGGCCGAGGGCGTATCGGCCTATTGTTGTCTTTATGCCCGGCCTGAAGACTGGCTGCGCGTCGGGCGCTATCTTTTGGAAAATGGAACGCCCAATGAACCATTCTTGCCTGACGATCTTTGGCGTGATTTCATTATACCAGAACTTGCCGTTTCACTGCGGCACGAAAGTACCTATGGATGGCATTTAAGGCATGACGTTTTGGACCGGGACGGCGAAACACTGGCCGGACCATTCGCCTATTTCATGGGGCACGGCGGTCAGATGTTGTACCTGCTGCCTGAGAATAACATGGTCGTTGTGCGCTTTGGCGAACGCCCGCAGTTATTGCATTCAACCCTGTACGAATTGTCGCCACCGAAATAACAGATGAAGTCCCGGACTTGATCCGGGACCTCAAGGTGCATTTAGTTCAGTGCTGCGTCTGTGATCGCGCTGGTCCAGGCGCCTTCGGGGGCTTTGGTGATCACGGGATCAGAACCGCCCGCCAGCAAGGTTTGTACGGTGCGGTCGAAATCGGCCGGATCAAGCGCGCCGTTCGATCCGGCGGTCAGTTTGGCGATCTCGCCCATCATGCGCTTTTGGTGCGCTTCGGTCTGCGCGCCGGTGGCGTCGTTTTCCAGCACGATCTCGGCGGCCTCATCCGGATTTTCTTCGGCATATTTCCAGCCACGCATGCTGGCACGGACAAAGCGGACCATTTTATCGACAAAGGCCGGATCTTCCAGATTTTCTTCCAGCACATACATGCCGTCTTCCAATGTGGCGACGCCCTGTTCTTCGTATTTGAAGGTGATCAGTTCGTCTTCGCCAACGCCTGCATCCAGGACCTGACCGTATTCGTTATAGGTCATCGTGCTGATGCAATCGGCCTGGCGTTGCAGCAGCGGGTCAACGTTGAAGCCCTGTTTCAGGACGGTCACGCCGTCTTCACCGCCTTCGGTCGGAATGCCCTCTTGGCTCATCCAGCTTAGGAAAGGGTATTCATTGCCAAAGAACCAGACGCCGATGGTCTTGCCGCGGAAATCCTGCGGGGATGTGATGCCGGTGTCTTTCCAACAGGTCAGCATCAGACCGGATGTCTTGAAGGGTTGGGCGATGTTGACCACCGGCAGACCCTTTTCACGCGCCGCAAGCGCCGAGGGCATCCAGTTCAGCATCACGTCTGCGCCGCCGCCCGCCAGAACCTGGGGTGGGGCTATGTCAGGACCACCGGACAGGATGGTCACATCAAGGTTTTCTTCTTCGTAAAACCCCTTGTCCAGGGCCACGTAATAGCCCGCGAATTGCGCTTGCGTGACCCATTGAAGTTGCAGGCGCACTTCGTCTTGCGCGGCCGCGGCCGTTGCACTGATCGCGAATGCGACCGTCATCAGTAGTTTTTTCATTATCGTACCTCCTTGTTATTTTCGTTGCGAGGGGTGCCAGAATGTGACCCCCTTTTCTATTGCCGCAATCACCCCATAGAATGCCGAACCGGCCAAAGCCGCAACGACAATCTCAGCCCAGACCATATCCAATGCAAGCTGCCCCACGGAAGTTGAGATGCGAAACCCCATGCCAACCGTGGGTGATCCGAAGAATTCCGCGACAATTGCCCCCACAAGCGCCAATGTTGTTGAAATTTTAAGCCCGTTGAAAATAAAAGGCATGGCGGCAGGCAGGCGCAGTTTGATCAGGGTTTGCAGATAACTGGCCGAATAGGTCTGCATCAGATCGCGCTGCATGGCTGTGGTTTCCTGCAGGCCAGCGACAGTGTTGATCAATACGGGGAAGAAAACCATGACAACCACAACAGCCGCTTTGGATTCCCAGTCAAAGCCGAACCACATCACCAGGATCGGCGCGGTCCCCACGATAGGAAGCGCTGCGATAAAGTTGCCCACGGGCAGCAGGCCGCGTTGCAGAAAACCCGAACGATCCACCAGAATGGCCGTTAGAAACGCGGCAACGCAGCCAATGACATAGCCCGACAATGCGCCTTTGAAAAAGGTCTGAACAAGATCGGCCCACAGGATTGGCAAGCTTGTGGAAAAGCGAGCCGCAATGTCGGTGGGCGCCGGTAGGATAACACCGGGAATGTCAAAACCCCGAACAGCAATTTGCCACAAGATCAGCAGCGTCAGACCAAAGATCATCGGAACCAAAAGCCTGGCGATACGGTGACCCGATCGGGACAAAGCAACATTCGCCCCCCACCCAAGCGCCCAGACCAGACAAAGCTGCGCTGTCACGATCATGCCCCTGCCCCCATCCGTCGCAGCATCATTTTCTGTACTAATCCGATAAAGCCCACCAATGCCGCGGCCACGATAGCGGCGGCGAACAATGCCGACCAGATCTGGATCGTCTGGCCATAATAACTGCCCGTCAGCATCCGCGCGCCAAGGCCGCTTTGGGCACCGGTTGGCAGTTCGCCCACGATGGCGCCGACAAGCGATGCCGCAATACCGATTTTCAGCGAGGCAAACAGATAGGGCATTGAGGCAGGCAGCCGCAGTTTGAAGAACCCTTGGGTTTTCGTGGCGCTATAGGTGCGCAGCAGGTCCAATTGCATCGCGTCGGGACTGCGCAAACCTTTGACCATACCAACAACAACAGGAAAAAAGCTGAGATACGCGCTGATAACAGCCTTGGGCAACAGACCCTGCACGCCAATGGAATACAGCACCACGATGATCATCGGGGCTATGGCAATGATCGGGATGGTCTGGCTGACAATGGCCCAAGGCATCACGCTTAGATCCATAACACGGCTATGTACGATGCCCACGGCCAGCAGAATGCCCAAGCCAGTCCCGATGGCAAAGCCCAGCAATGTCGCACTTAGGGTGATCCAGCTATGATAGACCAGCGACCGTTTGCTGGTGATGCGTTTATCAACCGTGGTGTCCCATAATTCCGCCATCACCTGATGCGGCGCAGGCAAACGGGGCCGATCCTGATTGAACGTCGCGCCGATGGCAAAGCTGTTTTGCATCACCAATCCAAAAGCCCCTGCATCGCGACGATCGCGAGCCGACGGCGGAGTGACGGTGGCCCCTGCCCGTTCGGCTTGGGTCAACGCCTCTTTTATGTTCATCGGAACCACGGCCAGATACCAAAGCCCTATGATCACAGCGATCACTGTCAAAACCGGGATAATCGACCTCATGCGGCGCGTGTCCATTCGTAAAGAATATCTGGCAAACCTTCTTCGTTATCCCCGTTGGTTCGCCGGACTTCGTAAAACCCTTGGCGTTTGTAAAAGCGCTGCGCATCGACGTTTTGTTGAAACGTCCACAAATGCAAATGGGCGCGCTGCGTTTTGGCGTGTGTCAATAATTTCGATCCGATCCCGCAACCGGGTGTCGTCACATAAAGCGCCATCACCAGACCTTCTGGCGACAGCACAAGAAATCCGTTGATGGGGCGGCCCAGCACAAAAACGTCATGCTGCAAAAACATGACATCTTCGAAATATTGCGCAACCCCGTCATGTGTATGAACGCGCGGCATCCACGACGTCGCATCAATCCAGTCATTCAGGATCGCGGCACATGCTTCGGCCTCGCAAACCCGTCCTAACCTGATATGGCTTGCGCTTGAAATATCCATCAACTTCTTCATGAATGGCTTTCTTGGCGTGATAGCAATTCACGAGACTCAATCTGATCCTGCGTTTCAGGATACCAACCTTTTTCACCGACACGTACAGCCGTAATAAACAGATCAGACACCCGTATGGCCTGATAAATAGCGCGCGTCTGCCAGCACGTATTTCCCTGATAACCGACTTGTCGCAAGAAAATGGCGCGTGCCGTGTCGGCAAACATACGGGCCCAAACTTTTTGCTGGTGAATGTCTGGCATATCTTCTTCGATCGTCAGACCACGACCTGACCAAAAAAGCCCTTGGTCCCACTGGTCTTTTATTCTACGATATTCATCCAGTTCGGCGCCCGATAGATCGCTTCGGGCACAAATTTCAAGTGTGAATTCCAAAAGCGTATCGAAATGCCGATTGCTAAGTTGGATGTGGGTGTCCTGGAAAGAAATAAGGCATGCCATCGTGATTACGCCATGGCCGTATCATGCCCTGCGCGCAGTCCTTCGCGGACCTGGTGGGCCAGCTGCGCAAATTCAGGTGTGTCGCGGATATCAAGGGGTCGTTCTTTAGGCAAAGGGCTTACAATCACATCCCTGATCCGGCCTGGTCGGGGACTCATCACGACGATTTTGGTCGACAGGTAAACGGCTTCGGAAATAGAATGTGTGACAAAGCCGATTGTCTTGCCTGTCCGCGCCCAAAGCGCCAAAAGCTGTTCGTTCAGGTGGTCACGCACAATTTCGTCCAGCGCGCCAAAAGGTTCGTCCATCAACAGAATATCGGCATCAAACGCCAACGCGCGGGCGATACTGGCGCGTTGCTGCATACCGCCAGAAAGCTGCCAAGGATACTTGTGTTCAAACCCTTCTAGATCAACAAGTTGCATGACTTTTTTCACGCGGTCAATTTGTTCAGATTTGGGGTATCCCATGATCTCAAGCGGCAAGCGGATATTGCCGCCAATCGTGCGCCAGGGATACAGCCCGGCGGCCTGAAACACATAGCCGTACGCCCGCGCCTGACGCGCCTGATCCGGGGTCATGCCGTTCACGGTCACCGTGCCGCCTGTCGGATGTTCAAGGGCTGCCAACACACGCAAAAACGTCGTCTTGCCACAGCCAGAGGGGCCGATAAAGCTGACGAAATCGCCCTTGTCGATCTGCAGGTTCACATCTTTCAGCGCGTGGACCGGACCATCGTTTGTCTGAAAAGTCAGATCAAGGGCTTGGGCGGTGATGATCGGGTTAATTGTATTCATTCTATTCCAATACAAATGGTTTTCGTATTCTTATTAATCATGCACGTATCGAATATCTTAACCATTTCTGCGCGCAACCAGTTCACTTACGATGTCGTGGCTTTCTTTCAGGCCGATCTTACAATGCTCGCGCACCATCTTGATCGCAGTCAGCTTGCTTCCGCTTTTCAAAATTGGTTCTAACTCAGCCATCAGCGACGCTGGTAGTGTGTCGGCCGTCACACTATCAGACGGTCTTACCGTATGCGGTGTCATTTTACGCCGTAAATCCAGGTGTTGAGGTGGGTTTTGCTGTGGTTTGCTGCGTTGAGAAATACCCATAAAATAGGCAAGAGGAACAAAAGCCACAGCCACCCATGGATTGATTTGCAGTCCAAAAGCAGCAACGCCGAAAAGAATTAAAGCCATGATCAGACGTGGAATTGTGAAAATCCTGTCCGGTGTTTTGATAATCAATGTTAGACCCCCGCCGGAATATTCATCGGGTTACGGTCGATCTTGCGCGGGGTGTTCAGGGCTTTCCACTTGCTTAGCGCTTTAGACGCGCTGGCAAAGGCAGGGCGGCGCACGAATTTGCCGCGACCCGGTTGAGGTTGGCTGTTTTGGCCATACGCCCAGACCACATCGCCACGCGACAAGGTGTAACGGGGTTGGGTGGTGACCTGCATCCCTTCGAAGACATTGTAATCAATGATAGATTTCTGGGTGCTGACCGCAACGGTCTTACTGATTGTCGGATCCCAGACCACCACATCGGCGTCCGCCCCGGGCACCAGCGCGCCCTTCATCGGATAGATGTTCAGGATTTTGGCAATATTGGTCGATGTCACGGCCACAAATTCCTCGGGCGTCAAACGGCCCGTTTCGACACCGGTTGTCCACAGCATCGCCATGCGTTCCTCAAGCCCGCCTGTCCCGTTGGGGATCATGCAGAAGTTATCCAGACCCATCTGCTTTTGTTTGTCTGTGAACGCAGCATGATCGGTGGCGACGACCTGCAAAGACCCGGCGGCCAGGCCGTTCCACAGGCTGTTCTGATGATCCTTGGACCGGAAGGGCGGCGACATCACGCGGCGGGCGGCGTATTGCCAGTCTTTGTTGAAATATTCGGTCTCATCCAGCGTCAGGTGCTGGATCAGCGGTTCGCCATAGACGCGCATTCCCTTTTGTCGTGCGCGCCGGATCGCCTCATGCGCCTGTTCGCAGCTGACGTGGACGATATAAAGCGGCGTGCCCGCAGCGTCGGCAATCATGATGGCGCGGTTCGCGGCTTCGCCCTCGACCTCGGGCGGGCGGGAATAAGCGTGACCTTCGGGGCCAGTGATGCCTTCGGCCAGATATTTTTGCTGCAGCTCTTGCACGATGTCACCGTTTTCAGCATGTACCAGCGGCAGCGCGCCCAGTTCGGCGCAGCGTTTGAAAGACGCGAACATCTCGTCATCCTCGACCATCAACGCACCTTTGTAGGCCATGAAATGCTTGAAGGTGTTGATACCGCGCGCATTAACAACCTGCTCCATCTCATTGAAAATGCTTTCATTCCATCCGGTGATGGCCATGTGATACGAGATATCGGTGCAGATCTGATCCTTGGATTTACGGTCCCAATCATCAATGGCGCTCAACAAACTACCGTCTTCGCCGGGCAGACAGAAATCCACCAACATCGTCGTGCCGCCTGCCGCCGCAGCAAAGGTGCCCGATGTGAATGTTTCGGCCGCCGTGGTGCCCATGAAGGGCATTTCCAGATGTGTGTGCGGATCGATCCCGCCGGGAATGACATAGGCGCCTTCGGCATCAATCGTTTCATCGCCCGTCAGGTTTTCGCCAATCTGCGCGATCTTTTCGCCCTCAATCAGCACATCCGCGGTGAACTGTCTGTCTGCGGTAACGATTGTTCCGCCTTTGATGACTTTGGTCATTGATCGTTAGCTCCTTGTAGTACTGCTTTATATGCGAAGGCAGTTTCTGCAATGTTCTTACATGTAGCGGCGTCGCCATTCCAAATAGGGTTTTCGCTCCAAGCAGAACCAGTTAGCGCATAGCTCTGTCGATAGTTGGACAGATAGATGTCAGCTATAGTTCGCATATCCATTTCAGCTGTATTTATTTGATGTTCTAAGCTTGAGTTGGCTCTACTATTGCGCTGTAACGCTGCCACAGCAACCAAAGTTCGAATTGTTAACTGCAACTCTTGAAAAATAGGTTCTTCAATGATTTGGCCTGACCACTCAACGTTAGCAAGATAGAAACCTGCACACCGCACTAATGGATAAGTTTCTTCATATTTTGAAGAGTTCATTTTAGATAGCGGCTGTATGTCTTGTGCAACGACAGCAGTAAACCCAAACGATATTATAGCAGCTAAAATCGCAGTTCGAAACCTCACCCCACAATCTCCGCCGTCTCGACCACAGCATGGAACAGCACATTTGTGCCAGCAGCGGCCCATTCGAGGCTGATCTCTTCGGCCTCATTATGGCTAAGGCCGTCGACGCAGGGGCACATGATCATAGCGGTGGGGGCGACGCGGTTGATCCAGCAGGCGTCGTGGCCCGCACCGCTGATCAGGTTCATATGGCTGTATCCCAGACGTTCAGCGGCGTTACGTACGGCCGCCACACAGCCGTCGTCAAAGGTGACAGGGTCAAAGTGGCCGACATCCTCAATCTCAAACCCCAGTCCAAGATCGGCGGCGATTTTGGGGGCTTCGGCCTCAAGCCGTGCTTTCATACCGTCCAGTTTCGCCTGATCGGGCGACCGGAAGTCGATGGTGAAGACCACCTTACCGGGGATCACATTGCGCGAGTTGGGATAGACATCGCAGTGGCCAATGGCACCCACGGCACCCGGTTGATTATCCATCGCGATCTGGTGGACCAGTTCTGTGATCCGCGCCATGCCCAGCCCCGCATTCACGCGCATGTTCATCGGGGTCGATCCGGTATGGCTTTCCTTGCCCGTCAGCGTGACCTGCAGCCACCATAGCCCCTGCCCGTGTGTGACGACGCCGATGTCCTTACCCTCAGCCTCCAAAATCGGGCCTTGTTCGATGTGCAGTTCAAAGAAGGCATGCATTTTACGTGCTCCGACCTCTTCATCGCCCTTCCAGCCGACGCGCCCCAGTTCTTCGCCAAATTTTAGCCCGTCGGCATCCACCCGATCATAGGCCCATTCCTTGTCGTGCATCCCGGCAAACACGCCGCTGGCCAGCATCGCGGGGGCAAAGCGCGTGCCCTCTTCGTTCGTCCAATTCGTGACGACGATGGGGTGTTTGGTTTTAATGTCGAGGTCATTCAGGGTGCGGATGATTTCCAGCCCACCGAGCACGCCCAGAACGCCATCGTATTTGCCGCCCGTTGGTTGCGTATCCAGATGGCTGCCGACATAAACGGGCAAGGCATCAGGGTCGGTGCCGTCGCGGCGGGCAAACATGGTGCCCATCTGGTCGACGCCCATGGTCATGCCAGCCTTTTCGCACCATTGCTGAAATAAAATACGACCTTCGGCATCGTCATCGGTCAAAGTCTGGCGATTATTACCGCCCGCCACACCGGGGCCAATTTTGGCCATGTCCATCAAGCTGTCCCACAGACGTTCGCCGTTGATCTTCAGGTTTTCGCCTGGTGCAGTCATTTCAATTTTCCCCGTTGTCCCGTCCCGGACCCAATCCGGAACCTCTTGTTGTTATCCCAAGGCCCCAGAGCGTGTCCGGGGCCGCGCCTACTGCAGTTTCTGCAATACGTCTCGTAACGTGCCAAACAGCTGATCTATATGATCTTTTTCAATGATCAGCGGTGGTGATAGCGCGATGATGTCGCCGGTGGTGCGGATCAGGCTGCCTTTGTCATAGCAATCCAGAAACGCCTGAAACGCACGGCGGGTGGGTTCGCCAGCGATCGGCTCTAGCTCAATCGCGCCAATCAGCCCCATTCCGCGGATATCGATGATATTTGGGCAGTCGCGCAAGCTGTGCAAACCATCTTCCCAATAGCCCGCCAGATCCGCAGCACGCTGAAACAGCCCCTCTTCGACATAGGTTTCAAGCGTGGCCAACCCGGCCGCACTGGCAATCGGATTGCCAGAGTAGGTATAACCGTGGAACAGTTCGATCATATGTTCAGGGCCCTGCATAAAGGCGTCGTGAATTTCCGACGTGGCCAATACAGCCCCCATCGGGATGACACCGTTGGTCAACCCTTTGGCGCATACCATCAAATCAGGCATAACGTCGAAATGGTCTGCCCCAAACGCCGACCCAAGGCGCCCAAATCCAGTGATCACCTCATCAAAAATCAGCAAAATACCGTGTTTTGTACAAATTTCACGCAGGCGCTGCAGATATCCTTTCGGCGGCAACAGCACCCCGGTCGATCCTGCCATCGGCTCAACAATCACTGCGGCAATCGTTTCAGGGCCATGCAACGCTGCAATGCGCTCAAGCTCATCCGCCAGATGTGCGCCATGATCTGGTTGCCCTTTGAAAAAGGCGTTTTCAGGCAGATGTGTGTGCGGCAGATGATCAACACCCGTCAGCAAACTACCGAACATTTTGCGGTTATTGACGATACCCCCGACCGATATACCGCCAAAGTTCACCCCGTGATAGCCACGTTCACGGCCGATCAGCCGGGTGCGCGCCCCGTCCCCTTTGGCACGATGATAGGCCAGCGCGATTTTCAAAGCCGTTTCAACACTTTCGGAGCCGGAATTCGTGAAAAACACATGATTAAACGGCTCTGGCGCCATATCGCGCAAGCGGTTGGCCAGTTCGAACACCTTGGGGTGGCCCATCTGAAACGCAGGGGCATAGTCCATTTCTTCGACTTGTTTTTGAACCGCCTCGACGATTTTGGGGCGCTTGTGACCGGCGTTGCAACACCAAAGACCCGCCGTGCCATCCAATACATCACGCCCATCCGAGGTTTTGTAAAACATCCCATCGGCTGAAACGAACATGCGTGGGTTCTTCTTGAATTGCCGGTTTGCCGAAAACGGCATCCAAAAGGCCGACAGATCATTCGGCTGTTTTTGATCAAGCGCCATGGGACTTCCTTTGCTGCGCCACATCGGCGCGAATAGATTGCACACCGCAACGCTATCAAAGCGGTTGGCACAGTCAAGAAATTCAACAGACCATTTGCTGGAGAATTAGGCAACATATCGGAAATGCTAAAATTTAATGCAGTGTTTTCCTGACCCCAAAAGCACCTTATGGTGCGGTGATGAAAACAAAGATTTTGATACTGGCCGCAGGGGTGTCGCGCCGAATGAACGGGGCCGATAAACTATTACAACTCGTTGATGGCACACCCCTTTTGCGTGCTCAGGCGCTTAAATGCACATTGACCGGACTTGAGGTAATCGTGGCCCTGCCCCCGCAGCCACACCCACGATTTGATGTGATCCACGATCTGGATGTGACCGCCATTGCGATCCCCGACAGCGCCGAAGGCATGTCAGGCACCCTTAGGAAATCAATTTCAATTTTGCGAAAAACCGCGGGTCGCATTTTGTTGTTGCTGGCCGACCTGCCCGAAATCACTTTGGCAGATATCGAAACGGTGCTGCAAAGCCCATTGCGTTATCCAAATGCTGTTATCTGGCGCGGTGCGACCGCAGACGGCAAACCGGGGCATCCCATTTTGTTTGATGCATCCGTCTTTGATGATTTTGAAACTTTGTCCGGCGATAGCGGCGGGCAAGCAGTTATTCGCAAGGCAGGCGAAAACGTCGCCCTTGTTCCCCTGCCCGACAATCACGCGCGCTGCGATCTGGACACGCCTGAAGACTGGGCCGATTGGCGCGCCAGAACGGGTCGATAATATGATGCGAACCGTTCGACAACTTTATATTCGAATTGGGTGGAATTGGTCTGTTACGCAGGCTTGGATCAATGGTCAGGTGTTTCTAATCCTGTAGTTGCTTAATGAGACATCGTTACCATTAACAGTGCAAAAACCAATGGCGGCTTCTGAAAGTATAAACTACAAATTGTTAGTTTCTTTCTTTACTGTTCGGACACTTAGAACACATGACACCGCCAGATGAAAATGCTTGGGATGCATGGTCTCCAGGTCAGTTAGCCGGAAAACTGAGTGGCCTGACTGCGAATTGGTACATCGTGGGCGGGTGGGCAATTGATCTTTGGCTTGGTGAACAAAGTCGCGCGCATGAAGACTTGGAATTTGCAACTTTGCCTGAAGATGCCCCAAAAATAGCATCTCATCTTGCTGAATTGACCTTTTACGAAGCAAGAGCTGGTCAGTTCAAGAATTGGGACCAAAGTAATCCGGTTGATAACAACGCTTGGCAATTTTGGGGTGCAGATTTAAGCGCCGGGCGGTGGCGTGTGGACATGATGTTAGAACGCGGGACCCCCGAGCTTTGGAGGTACAAGCGTCAGCCATTATTGGAACAATCGCGTAATACTGCAATACAGATCAATTCTGATGGGATCAGATATCTGGCGCCGGCTAATGTCCTTTTGTTCAAAGCCAAGCATTGCAGAGCAAAGGATGATCATGATTTTGAAGCTGTCTTGCCAACGCTATTAGTTAATGATCGCGAAAATCTGCGTGCTTGGCTCACGTCATATCATCCAAGCCACAAATGGCTAAAACGGTTAACCTGATTGGAATTAACTGGACTTTGACTGTGTTTGCAGCATTGATCACCACAGGGCGTTTAACGACATCTACCCCTTCACGGCTTGTGTCAAAAGCCCGACGCAAAGAACATAACTTTCGATCTTCGACAGCTAAGACAGCGACGTCACCCAAAGGATCATCGCATCTTCCTGACTGGTCGAAATCACATTATGCCCCATCGTCGCATCGTAATAGGCACTGTCGCCCCGCCCCATAAGCGCGGGTTCGTAAAATTCTGTGAACAAGGTGATCGTGCCAGTCAGAACATACAAGAATTCTTCGCCATCGTGACGCACCCAACCGTCAAATTCCTCAAGCGATCTGGCCCTGACGCGTGCGCGATAGGGCAGCATCTTTTTCTTCGTCAGCGCGGCGCCAAGCAAGTCGTGTTCATAAGTCGTGGTGGCCTGCGATGTGCCTTCACCCGATCTGGTGACAGTCATGCGCCCGGTTACCTGGTCCTGACTGGGCGGCGTAAACAACTGCGGAACCGAGATTTCAAGCCCAACTGCCAGTTTCTTCAACGCGTCATAGGTCGGGGACATCTGCCCGTTTTCGATCTTTGACAAAGTAGACCGCGCCAACCCCGCCTGATTGGCCGCCTGTTCCAACGTCCACGCGCGTGCTTTGCGCAAATCGCGAACCCGCTGGCCCAGATCAACAGGTTCAACATGGGTTTCGGTTCCGTTTTCACGGGCGATGCGGATAATACTGGTTTGGTCTTTCTGCGTCATAAACTGTCTATATAGCGCAACGCAGAAATCGTCAGGCTTTTTCTATCGCAGTTTAAACATCAAAAAAGACACCGTGGTTTCCCAGGGTGCCTTTAAATTTGAGGTTCCGGATCAGATCCGAAAGCCTCGCGTTTTTATTTACCCACGCTCTTCGATGATCTCGACGAGGTGGGAAATGCTGTTCACCATGCCGCGGACCGAAGGGGTGTCTTCCAGTTCGCGGGTTTTGTGCATCTTGTTCAGACCCAGACCAACCAGCGTAGCGCGCTGTTTGGCGGGGCGGCGGATCGGGCTTCCGATCTGCTTGACGACGATGGTTTTTGCCATTGTTTCGTTTCCTTACGCTTCAACCGCAGCTTCTTCAGCTGGCGCTTTGGATGGGGCATCATCTTTTTTCAGGATATCAGCCACCTTCTTGCCACGACGCTGTGCCACCATACGCGGGCTGCCTTCTTTTTGCAGACCGTCGATTGTGGCGCGGATCATGTTGTAGGGGTTTTGCGACCCGATTGATTTCGCAACAACATCCTGAATGCCCAGCATTTCGAAAACGGCACGCATTGGACCACCAGCGATGATACCCGTACCCTGGGGGGCAGCGCGCATCACAACTTTACCGGCGCCATGACGGCCTTCCATGTCGTGGTGCAACGTCCGACCTTCGCGCAGCGGCACACGGATCATCTGGCGCTTGGCCTGTTCCGTTGCTTTGCGGATCGCCTCTGGCACCTCTTTGGCTTTCCCTTTGCCAAAACCGACACGACCCTTTTGATCGCCGACAACCACAAGGGCTGCAAAGCCAAAGCGTTTACCACCTTTTACGGTTTTCGACACGCGGTTGATCGCAACAAGGCGATCGGCAAATTCAGGAGCTTCCTCGCGGTCGCGACGGCCCCGGTTTCCTTGGTCTCTTGCCATCTCTTACTCCTTAAAACTTCAATCCGCCTTCACGGGCAGCTTCGGCCAGGGCCTTGACTTTACCGTGAAAGAGGAAGCCACCGCGGTCAAAGTAACACTCGGACACTTTGGCTTTTTTCGCGCGCTTTGCTAGTGCCTCACCAACTTTGGTGGCGGCTTCGACGTTGTTCTTGCCAACCACGCCCAGATCCTTTTCCAAGGACGAGGCCGAAGCGACAGTAACGCCGTTTACATCGTCGATCAGCTGCGCGCTGATGTTTTTGTTTGAACGGTGAACGGACAGGCGCATGCCAGTTGTGTTCCGCTTCCGCAATTTGTTCCGAACGCGCAGGCGGCGCTTCAAGAACAGATCTCTTTTGCTGTTTGCCATTGTTGCGTTCCTTACTTCTTCTTGCCTTCCTTGCGGAAGATATATTCGTCTTTGTATTTGATGCCTTTGCCTTTGTAAGGCTCGGGCTTGCGCCATTCGCGAATGTTCGCCGCGACCTGGCCGACAAGTTGTTCATCAATACCTTCGACGATGATTTCAGTCTGCTTGGGGGCTGTAACCGTGACGTCCTGTGGGACTTCAAAGTTGACCTCGTGCGATAGACCAAGCTGCAATTTCAAGGTGTTGCCCTGCATTTGCGCCCGGTACCCAACGCCGTTGATCTCAAGCTCTTTCTTGAAGCCATCTGTGACGCCGGTGACAAGATTGCCAACCATCGTGCGGCTCATGCCCCACTGCTGACGCGCACGCTTGGATTTGCCGCGCGGCGTAATGGTGACAACATTATCTTCGACAGTCAGTGTGACATCGTCAGTTGCGGTAAAGCTGCGGGTCCCTTTGGGTCCTTTGACTTCTACGGTCTGGCCGGACACGGATGCGGTGACACCCGATGGCAGCTCGACCGGTTTCTTACCAATACGAGACATTGCCAAAACTCCTTAAAAGACCATGCAAAGCACTTCGCCGCCAACATTGTTGGTGCGTGCGCTTGCATCCGACATCACACCGCGGGGTGTGCTGACAATCGACACACCCAGACCTTGACGGACCTGCGGAATGTCTTTGACGCCCATGTAAACGCGACGACCGGGTTTTGACACCCGCTTGAGTTCGCGAATAACAGGAGTGCCGTCATAATACTTCAGGCTGATTTCGATAGCCGGATGACCATCCTTGCCTGTCGTGTTTTCATAGCCACGGATGTAACCTTCGTCGGCCAGAACATCCAGAACCCAAGCACGCAGCTTGGACGCAGGTGTGATGACGGTCGATTTGCCACGCATCTGTGCGTTGCGGATCCGTGTAAGCATATCACCAAGAGGATCGTTCATAATTTATACCCCCTACCAGCTTGACTTGACCATACCGGGGATTTGGCCCGCCGAGCCAAGTTCCCGCAGCGCAATCCGTGATACCTTTAGCTTACGATAATAAGCATGAGGACGTCCGGTCAGCTGACAACGGTTGTGCAAACGTGTGGCCGAGCTGTTGCGCGGCAGTTTAGCAAGCTTCAGGCGCGCTTTGAAACGCTCTTCCATGGGCTTGCTTTCGTCATTCGCGATCTCTTTCAGCTCAGCGCGCTTGGAGGCGTATTTTTCCACCAGACGTTGACGCTTCTTCTCGCGTTCGATCATTGCTTTTTTAGCCATAACTCTCTCTCCCCGCCGCTTAGCTGTTGAAGGGCATGTTGAAAAGCTTCAACAGCGCCTTTGCTTCCGCATCAGTTTTCGCGGTGGTGCAGATAACAATATCCAGACCCCAAGCTTCATCGATCTTATCAAAATCGATCTCGGGGAATACGATGTGCTCTTTCAGGCCCATGGCATAGTTGCCACGACCATCGAACGATTTGCCGGAAACGCCGCGAAAGTCGCGGACGCGGGGCATAGCGATTGTGATCAGACGATCCAGAAATTCATACATCTGATCGCCGCGCAACGTGACTTTCGCGCCCAAAGGCATGTCTTCACGTACACGAAAACCCGCGATGGATTTCTTGGCTTTGGTGATCACGGCCTTTTGGCCTGCAATCGCTGTCAGATCAGCTTGGGCCGATTTGGCTTTCTTGCTGTCTTTGACTGCTTCTGATCCGGCACCGATGTTCAACACGATCTTGTCCAGACGTGGGATCATCATATCGTTCTTATAGCCGAACTCTTCCTTCATTGCGGCGCGGATGGTTTCCGCAAAAGCCGCCTTAAAACGCGGGGTATAATTTGCAGTATCAAGCATCAATCACATCCCCCGTCGTTTTGGCAAAGCGCACTTTCTTGTCGCCATCCATACGGAATCCAACACGTGTCGGCTTGCCGTCTTTGTCGATGATTGCAAGATTTGACAACTGAATGGGCATCGCTTGTGGAACGCGGCCACCTTGAGTTGCCTGACTTTGTTTTGTGTGACGAACCGAAATATTCACGCCGTCCACAATGGCCTTGCCGGTCTTTGGGTTCACAGAAGTGATTGTACCTTCTTTACCCTTGTCTTTGCCAGCAAGCACGATGACCTTGTCACCCTTTTTCAACTTAGCAGCCATCTTACAGCACCTCCGGCGCGAGTGAGATGATCTTCATAAAGTTTTTCGCCCGCAATTCACGAACAACCGGCCCAAAGATACGTGTACCTAAGGGTTCGTTATTGTTGTTCAGAATGACAGCTGCATTGCGATCAAAACGGATCGCTGTGCCGTCTTCGCGGCGAACTTCCTTGGCGGTGCGAACAACGACAGCCTTGCGGACATCGCCTTTTTTCACACGGCCACGTGGAATGGCTTCCTTGACCGATACGACAATGATGTCGCCAACGGACGCGTATTTACGCTTGGAACCACCCAGAACCTTGATGCACTGAACCCGGCGCGCGCCAGAGTTGTCAGCAACATCCAGATTGGTCTGCATCTGGATCATTTGGTTTCTCCCGACCTGTGGGGGGCTTTTGCCTTGTCCCCAGGGTTTCGATTAAACCGAAAGATTACTGCTTATTCAGCAATAACCTCCCAGCGTTTCGTTTTCGACTTTGGCGGGCATTCCTGAATGCGGACTGCGTCACCAACATTGAAAGCGTTCTTTTCGTCGTGCGCCCGGTATTTCTTGGACTTACGAATGGTCTTTTTCAGAACCGGGTGCGTAAAGCGACGTTCGACTGAAACGGTGACAGTCTGTTCGTTCTGGTTGCTTGTCACAACACCTTGGAGGATGCGTTTGGGCATATCTTAAGCCTCCGCTGCGGCGTCTGCCGCTTTTTGGTTCAGAATTGTCTTGACGCGTGCAGTGTCACGGCGAACCGCTTTCATGCGCGCAGTATTCTCAAGTTGGCTTGTGGCCTGCTGAAATCGCAGGTTAAAGCTTTCTTTTTTCAGATTGGCCAGCTCCTCGCGCAGCTGATCAGGTGTTTTATCACGTAGTTCCTGGGCGTTCATCGCCATCTTCCTTTCAACATCACTGGTAGGCCCCGCAAAGGGTCACCCTGATTCCAGTGGAGTTCATGATGAAGCGCTCATATAGGGCTACGAAACAAGTATAGCAAGCACAAAGTTAGCTGTTTCGCCTTGATTTGGTTTATTTGTATTGGCGTCTGGGATCGTATAATTTCCAGCTAACGTAAAGTCGCCAACGCACGTTCAAGTTGAATATGATTTGAGTTCTTTCTATGAGACTTCATGAAAACTATATCTAGTGAGATTTTATAATGAAAAACGGACTACTGCTTATGATCCTGTTGCTGCTTGCAGCCTGCGGATCGCCCAAGCCAGGTTTGGTGACATCATGTATGTTTGAGGTCAAACCACCGGGTACATATGAATCCACCGACCTGAATAGCCCAACTGTTGTTCCAGGCGACGGCGGCACACAAGCGGGTGCCGACGCATTGAATGATTGTATTCGACGCAAAGCGGCCTGACCCCGGGCTTTGTCCCAATGCGGTAAATGATCCACCTGCGCAGTCCCGGACCTGATCCGGGACCTCAGGGGCGTTGTGCAGGTGCGCATCTTTGAAAACACTTTTCCATCTGCCACGGGCGCGTTATCAAGCCGTATGAAAACGATCAAATCCCTTTTCGCCACCCGCCTTTATCACGCGCAGCTTAGCGGTATTGATAAGGCAGAACTACAAGCATCCTGCATCACAATTTCTGATGATGACGAGGCAGGCCAGAACTGGTGCGAGGAACACGGCTATCCCGGCTATACGTCCTATGCGTCGCTGACCGACCTGCCCTGGCGGTTTCCGATCTTCAAGGATCTGGTAGGTGTGATTGACCAACACGTCGCGGCTTTTGCCAAAGACGTGCATTTTGATCTGGGTGACAAAAAGCTGGTGCTTGAAGACATCTGGATCAACATCCTGCCCGAAGGCGGCATTCACACCGGGCACATCCATCCGCATTCTGTGATCTCAGGCACGACCTATGTTGCGATGCCGCCGGGGACCAGTGCGATCAAATTCGAAGACCCTCGCCTGCCCTTCATGATGGCTGCCCCTGCCCGCGCGAAAGACGCGCCCCAGGATCTGCAGCAGTTCATCTATATCGCCCCGGCTGTTGGGGATATTCTGCTGTGGGAAAGCTGGCTGCGCCACGAAGTCCCGATGAATATGGTCGAAGAAGAACGCATTTCGGTGAGTTTCAATTACAAATGGGAATAAACGACACACCCCTATCCGAGTTAACCGTCGATTTTGGCAAGCGCCCCACGGCCCCACGATTGAAGCAGGTGACAGAGACGCAGCGCCAATCGGGTCGCCACCTTGCTGCGATCCACCGGCACTATCTGATGGATCTTGCGCGGCTGCATAAAATTCTGGAACGCATACAGGCAGGCGACGAACCGCCCGAACGGCTTAAGCAAGTGGTGCTGTCGATGGAGATGTCGGAAAATTACCGCGCTTTCGGAAATCTTTGTGGCCAACAATGCCTGGTCCTGGATATGCACCATAATATTGAAGAAACGCATATGTTTCCAACATTGCAAGCACGCGCCGCAACAGGGTTTCTGGCCATAATCGAGCGTCTGAAAGAGGAACATAAAGTTGTTCACACACTCATCGAACGCCTTTATGAATCCGCTGAAAGGCTTAACCACACACCCTCAGAAAACAACTTTCAAGCCGCCGCTAACATCTTCGAAGCCTTATTGGCCGCCGTCAAAAGCCATTTCAAATACGAAGAAACCGAACTTGAAGAGGCCCTTGGCTATTATGGCATGAACATTTGAAATGTGCTTAAGGCTGGGGGATATGGCGGAAGAGGAATAGGTTTTGGTGCGTTTTAGGTATAGGGAGAACCAGTCTTAATATGACTTTTTTAAATTTATTGCAGAGACATACCGTTACTGTCCACGAACTCAAGAATGTATTCCTTATCGAATACTAATATTCCTACTCCTGTTTCTAATTTCAAACCTTCAAGTGATGACTCTTTGATTTTCCGCGAAACATAAATGCACGGTCATCACTATATAAAAGCACTTCCTCACCAGAAAGCAATTTTGCATCAGACGAACTTAAATTTTTCCAAATATCTGCTTTAAAAAGATTTTCTTCTGCCTCACTTAGATCATTTTGGAACATAAGAGAAAACTTTCTAAGCGATCCAGAACCAATCGGTGCATTAAGGGATTCATCTGCGCCGTTTGACGATTGGTAAATTTCTTCAATCGATAACTTTGCAAGATATGATTTTTCCCATATCGCTAGCGGTTTAGCAGCTGTAGGATTTATCCTTTCAATGCTTTCACCTAAAGCTTCAACAGCATTGCCTAGGTCCTTTCGGATCGCAATTACATCTTCAGATATATCATCAACCGAATTGTTTAGGTTTTGTAAATCCAAACGCACCTCAGTGAGCTTGTTATCAATTTTGTCAATTTTAGAATCTTGGCGATCATCATTTGAGTTAATACGAGCATCCAATACCCCAACTGTTCTAGCAATATCATCTAGTCGAGAATTCTGAGAATTTATTACTAGTAAAACCGCGCTAGCAGTGGCCACAATAGTTGCTATTGCTATACCGACTTGAATGAACAAGTGTTTTCCAAAAGTTATTGCCGTTTCTTTTAGCATCAAATCGACCTAGCAAGCTCCATTAAACACCCATATTCATGATATAAGTTATATTTTAGAAAAGAAATAAATTATAATCAGTTCTATTACCAAAAGTTTAACTAATCAAAATCAAGAATTTCTTCTTAAGACATTCAAATGAACTGCTTAGTTACAGAGTTAGTATGAAATAAAAAACTTTGTTATTAAACAGAAAACCCGACAAATTATCGCCGGGTTCTCTTATAAGATACATTTATTCTTCCTGAGACCTACCAGTCTTCGCGCACCACGACACGGGTTTTGACCGGCAGCTTCATCGCAGCCAGGCGCAGGGCCTCGCGGGCGACAGCGTCGTTCACACCGTCGATTTCGAACATCACGCGGCCAGGCTTGACCTTGGCAGCCCAGAAATCGACCGAGCCTTTCCCTTTACCCATCCGAACCTCAGTTGGTTTTGAGGTCACCGGGGTATCCGGGAAAATACGGATCCAGACGCGTCCCTGACGTTTCATATGACGCGTCATGGCACGACGTGCGGCTTCGATTTGACGCGCAGTGACGCGTTCCGGTTCCGTTGCCTTTAGACCGTATGTGCCGAAGTTCAGGGTGCTGCCACCCTTTGCTTCGCCGCGAATACGGCCTTTGTGCATCTTGCGGAATTTTGTGCGTTTTGGTTGCAGCATTCCTTAATCCTCCTTAGCGGCGGCCACCAGCGCCACGGGGCGCAGGACCATCCTGGAGTTCCTGTTGACGACGGTCGCGGGCCTGCGGATCATGTTCCATGATCTCGCCTTTAAAGATCCAGACCTTGATGCCGATGATACCGTAAGCCGTCATGGCTTCTGATGCCGCATAATCGATGTCCGCACGCAGTGTGTGCAGCGGAACGCGACCTTCGCGATACCATTCCGTTCGTGCGATTTCAGCGCCGCCCAAACGACCCGCCACATTCACACGAATGCCCAGGGCACCCATACGCATGGCGTTTTGCACAGCACGCTTCATGGCACGACGGAAAGACACCCTGCGTTCCAACTGCTGCGCAATCGATTCAGACACAAGCTGCGCATCAAGCTCTGGCTTGCGCACCTCGACGACGTTCAGGTGAAGTTCGCTGTCGGTCATATCAGCCAGCTTTTTGCGCAGCGTTTCAATGTCCGCGCCTTTCTTGCCGATAATGACACCGGGACGGGCTGTGTGAATTGTGACGCGGCACTTTTTGTGCGGACGTTCAATGATCACACGGCTGATGCCGGCTTGCTTGCATTCTTCTTTGATGAATTCACGAAGTTTGATGTCTTCCAGCAGAAGATCACCGTAATCTTTCGTGTCGGCGTACCAGCGACTGTCCCAGGTACGATTTACCTGAAGGCGCATGCCGATTGGATTGACTTTATGACCCATTAGGCTTGCTCCTCAACTTGACGCACTTTGATCGTCAGCTCTGAAAACGGCTTGATGATTTTACCGAAACGACCACGCGCCCGTGGACGGCCACGCTTCATCGTCAGGTTCTTACCAACATATGCCTCGGCGACGACAAGTTCATCGACATCCAGGTTGTGATTGTTTTCAGCATTGGCGATCGCGGACTGAAGACATTTCTTCACATCCTCGGCAATCCGCTTTTTCGAGAAAGTCAGGTCGTTCAACGCCTTGTCAACTTTCTTGCCACGGATCATGGCGGCAACCAAATTCAGTTTTTGCGGGCTGGTGCGAAGCATGCGCGTTTTCGCCATTGCTTCGTTTTCAGCCACGCGGCGGGGGTTCTTATCCTTGCCCATGACTTACTTCCGTTTCGCTTTTTTATCAGCCGCATGGCCATAATAGGTGCGTGTCGGTGCATATTCACCGAACTTCTGACCAATCATGTCTTCCGATACGTTCACCGGAATATGCTTGCGACCATTGTAAACACCAAAGGTCAGACCCACAAATTGTGGCAGGATTGTTGACCGGCGTGACCAGATCTTGATGACTTCATTACGGCCCGACTCGCGGCTCTTTTCTGCTTTCTTAAGCACATGAGCGTCGACAAAGGGCCCTTTCCATACAGAACGCGACATATACTAGCGCCCCTTCTTCTTGGCGTGACGCGAGCGGATGATCAGCTTGCTGGACGCTTTGTTCTTGTTCCGGGTGCGCGCACCCTTTGTTGGCTTGCCCCAGGGTGACACAGGGTGACGACCACCCGATGTCCGACCTTCACCACCACCGTGGGGGTGATCGACCGGGTTCATGACCACACCACGAACACTTGGGCGAATACCCTTGTGACGGTTGCGGCCCGCTTTACCAAAGTTCTGGTTACTATTGTCGGGGTTCGATACCGCTCCAACAGTTGCCATGCATTCCTGGCGCACCAAACGCAGTTCGCCCGAAGACAAACGGATCTGTGCATAGCCACCATCGCGACCCACAAACTGGGCATAGGTGCCAGCGGCGCGTGCGATCTGACCGCCTTTGCCGGGCTTCAGTTCGATGTTGTGAATGATTGTCCCGATCGGCATGCCCTGGAATGGCATTGCGTTACCGGGTTTGATGTCCGCTTTGGACGATGCGATGACCTTGTCACCAATCGCCAATCGCTGAGGGGCCAGAATATAAGCCTGTTCGCCATCATCATATTTGATCAGCGCAATAAAGGCTGTCCGGTTTGGATCATATTCGATCCGTTCGACTGTCGCGGAAACGTCCATTTTGTTCCGCTTGAAGTCAACGATACGGTAAAGACGCTTTGCGCCCCCACCCTTACGACGCATCGTAATCCGTCCGGTGTTGTTCCGGCCGCCATTCTTAGTCAAACCCGTTGTAAGGGCCTTGACTGGGCGTCCTTTCCAAAGCTCCGAACGGTCGATCAGAACCAGCCCACGCTGGCCTGGCGTCGTCGGTTTGTACGACTTGAGTGCCATGCTTTCTGTCTTCCGTTTGCTTTGCGCCGGGTATACCCCGGCTTTTCGGTTTAAGGGGCCCCGCAGGTCCCCGATCAGAGATCCCGGGTCAAGCCCGGCATGATGGCGAACCATCAAAAGCCAAGCCCCGGACGAATCCGGGGCCTGACGGATGGCGCTGGATACTAAAGGCGGGGGGATTGGTCAAGTGTTGCTAAGCTAATCTAATTGACATCTTTCTAATCCTTACAGCAGTAAGTTACTCATCTCAAAACAGGTTGAAAAACTAGAAAATGGTTTGGATATCAGATGTTAATCATTAGTTTTCAGAAGCTGCGTTTTGTTTGATACAGTATGTTACAGCTATAAATGGCTGCATATTATTAAGTGGCTCAGATGAACCAACGGTGCTTGTTTGTCCTAGCGTAGCTTCACCACGGCCCGGCCGAAGTTCATATTCAAAATTTTCGTTTGGTAAGCCCGCAGAATTTACACTTGCTCCTCTTGCGATGACTTCTCCTGCTCGGGGAAGACGTTTCGCAGCAGCAGAAGAATTGGCAATTAAAGCGTGACTGTGAGGTGCTGGCTCAACATTAGGTAAATCTTCAATTCCACCAACAACCATTGGATGACGAAGAGAGGTCTCATTAGTTGCTTCGCCCGCACCAATAATAACACGACCGTCTGCCTGCTCAAAAGGTTGCCAACCCTCGGGACATATGTCTGGAATGTCATCGACATGATTGCCACCTGCAACTGCAACAACTGCTCCACTTGGCAAGCTATGATTGCCATCAATCAATTTCCTTGCCTCCTGAGCACCATTTTCAATAACGCTCAATGCTTGTCTTGTTGCTTCATCAGTAATCGCTGAACGTGCGGTTCCCCAACTAATCCCACCGAGAACAAAGATCGCAGCTATGAATGTCGCAATAAACCCACCTTTAGAAACAAGGAAGTACTTTTTTTCCAGCTCTTTAATAGTTTCTTCTTTTACATTCTTAACACTATCTCTCAATGCCTGGAGATCATCTTCAACCACTTGTTTTGCGGCTTGCGAACTGTCTTTTATTGCTTCAACTTCATATTTAACTGTTTGAAGATCATCATTTATGAGTTGAATGTCGAACTGGTCTTCAGAAGACATGAAAATCTACCCTATAAGATCAAAATAACTTACGTTTCCTTTCTAAAAATACACAACCAAAACGTGAAAATCCAGCTTCTTATTGACGAAAAAATAATAAACCCCGGCAACGCATGTCACCGGGGTCTCAATCTTCAAGAAGCAGCGTAGCCTTACAAGCCAGTGCTCACATCGATAGTGTTGCCCTCTTCGAGGGTCACATAGGCTTTCTTCACGTCTTTCCGCTTACCAAGCTGGCCGCGGAAGCGTTTGACTTTGCCTTTTGTGATCGTCGTGTTGACCGACTTCACCTTCACACCAAAAAGCGTCTCGACCGCTTCTTTGATCTGAGGCTTGTTCGCCGCCATCGACACTTCAAAAACCACGGCACCATTTTCAGACGCCATTGTCGCTTTTTCGGTGATGATCGGCTTGCGGATCACATCGTAATGTTCTGGTTTCACGCTCATTTCAACCGAGCCTCCAGTGCTTCAACACCTGCTTTTGTGATCACCAAAGTATCACGCTTCAGGATGTCATAAACATTTGCGCCCATAGACGGCAGCACATCAAGACCTTCGATGTTGCGTGCAGCCTTGGCGAAATTTTCGTTCACCTCGGCACCGTCGATAACCAACGCACGTTTCCAACCCAGCTCTTTGATCTGCTTGGCCAATGCGCCTGTTTTCAGGTCTTTCAGATCGATGCTGTCGATCACAACCAACTCGCCTGCGTTTGCCTTCGCAGACAACGCATGCCTCAGACCCAATTTGCGAAATTTCTTCGTCAACTCATGGCCATGGCTGCGCGGTGTCGGACCTTTATAGATACCGCCACCACGGAAGATCGGTGCAGACCGTGCGCCGTGGCGTGCGCCGCCGGTGCCTTTCTGGCGATAGATCTTCTTGGTCGAATAATCAACTTCGGACCGTGTCTTGACCTTATGCGTCCCCTGTTGCGCATTGTTGCGCTGCCAGCGAACCACACGGTGCAGAATGTCGACACGAGGTTCCAGACCGAAAATCGCATCGTCCAGATCCGCACTGCCGGCTTTCTTGCCGTCCAGTTTAATCACATCAGCTTTCATCTTTGTCGCCTCCCTCAGGGGCAGCATCGTCGGCTTTGTCCGCCTCGATGGATGCTTCTGCGTCTTTCAGGGCTGCAGCCTGTTCAGCAGCAGCGGCTTCGGCTGCGGCTTTTTCTGCAGCTTCGGCTTCGGCAGCGGCTTGTGCCGCAGCTTCTTCAGCAGCTTTTGCAGCTTCCTCGGCAGCAGATTTCAAAGCAGCAGGCAGAATGGCATTTTCAGGAAACGGTTTTTTGACCGCATCCTTGATTGTCACCCAACCGCCCTTGGAACCAGGCACAGCGCCTTTAACCATGATCAGGCCACGACCTGCATCTGTCTTGACGACCTGCAGGTTCTGGGTCGTCACGCGGGCAGCACCCATGTGACCGGCCATTTTCTTGCCTTTGAAAACCTTGCCAGGATCCTGACACTGACCGGTTGACCCGTGCGAACGGTGGCTAATCGACACACCGTGCGACGCACGCAGACCACTAAAGTTGTGACGCTTCATCGCACCGGCAAAACCTTTACCAATAGATGTACCCGCCACATCCACGAACTGACCTTCGAAATAATGATCAGCAGTGATTTCTTCACCGACGTTGATCAAATTTTCAGGGGCCACGCGGAATTCAGCGATTTTGCGCTTTGGCTCAACCTTTGCAATTGCAAAGTGGCCACGCATCGCCTGCGATGTGCGTTTTGCCTTGGCTGTCCCCGCGCCCAACTGAACGGCACTATAGCCATCTTTTTCAGCGGTACGTTGGGCCACAACCTGCAGCTTGTCCAATTGAAGAACGGTCACAGGGATCTGCTTTCCGTCTTCCATGAAAAGCCGGGTCATGCCGACTTTCTTCGCGATCACTCCAGAGCGCAACATCTCGAAGCCCTCCTTAAACCTTGATCTCGACATCCACACCAGCGGCCAGGTCGAGCTTCATCAGCGCGTCCACCGTCTGGGGGGTCGGATCAACGATGTCGAGAAGACGCTTGTGCGTCCGGATCTCAAACTGATCGCGGGATTTCTTGTCAACGTGAGGACCACGGAGAACCGTGAACTTCTCGATCTTATTCGGTAGCGGAATAGGCCCACGCACTTGCGCGCCTGTCCGCTTGGCTGTGTTGACGATCTCTTGCGTACTGGCATCCAGAACGCGATAGTCAAAAGCCTTCAGCCGAATGCGAATATTTTGGCTCTGCATTTTAACAGCCTTTCGCGGCGTTAGAGTTGATAGGTGGACCACCGGCTCATCCGGTAGCCCACGTCGAACCCGAAGGTTAGTTATATATCGATTATATTACTCGACGATTTTTGAGACGACGCCGGCGCCGACGGTGCGGCCGCCTTCGCGGATCGCGAACCG
>NZ_JABUFE010000013.1 GCF_013315265.1 Parasulfitobacter algicola
TTCCGCATTGTATTTGCGCATGACTCCGCATCCTTTCTGAAGTGCTAATTTAAAGGGGGGTTGAGGGGTTCCTTTAATCAGAAAGACGCGGCGCGGTGTTGGGTGAACCGTTACGCAGATTCTTTTCTTCAACCGTATCCAGACTGCTGAGCGCTTTACATGCTCGTCTACGCTCTTGCCACCAGACCAAAACAATCGGCACCCCAAACGCAAAAAACATCTGTCCGCCAACAGGCCAGCTTTGCAACGCAACAGTTACAACAACCATGCAAATTAAAAAATAAAGCGCGGACAAAAAATAATTCGGAAGAACTTTAGAATTGATACCATTAACAGAATCCTCTTAAGAACTAGATTAGTCTGCGGGATCCGTGATGCAATCACTATCGCTAAAGTAGTGGCGCAAAAATTTTAGGTTCTGCAATCTCTAAGCTCTCGGTTGGCGACGCAGTTTGTTGTCGATGGTGAAAATATCTTCAGTGAAACGGCGGTAGGCACAGGTTATGCCTGAATCTGCGAAGTGATATTTCGGGTTTTTGGTTTCCCGCTTACCCTCACCATCAAGCTTTGTGATGGGACGACTTTAGGCACCTTGTCTCGTTTTTGCCTGATTGGCAGCAGCCTTTGTACCATTTCCAAATAACTGCTTCCGACTGGTTTCTAACCTTGGTGAATCTTGCGACATCTGATCGATATCGCCACTTGGTCAAGCGCAGCGATGCGATGTGGCGGCTGACGCAAATTGGGCAGGCTGAAAAAGGCGCTTGTTGTTAACTACGAAAATAGCCATCGCCAAAGGCGCAACTTTCAGCCAATTAGAATTATTTGCAGCGAGTCTTGAGTAAGATAACTGCAATTTGCATTTTTTTGTAAAACTCGAGCGTTTAAGACAGAGCGGTCGTCGCATGAAAAACCTCAAAGATCGAACCACCTCCCCCTTTTGCAACGAAAAATCTATGCATTCGAGTGCATAGCTTGTCTTTTGAAGTGGGGGATACTGCGGGGGATAAGTTAATGCCGATCCAGCTTATCTCTTTGATATAAATAAAAACAGATATGGTGGCGGAGGCTGTGGGATTCGAACCCACGGGACGCTCTCACGCCCAACGGTTTTCAAGACCGCCGCATTCGACCACTCTGCCAAACCTCCGGTGGCGATGTCCCTAACGTGATCAAAACGATTCTGAAAGTCTAATTACGAAATGTGGAAAATTGCCGAAATTCAAGCTAACCCTTCCCAAATACAATCCTTGTGGTTACTATGGCTACTAATAGTGGTATAAAGCCATACAAAGAAAACATCATAAAGATGATCGAGCGGTAGTTTGAGGGCAAAAACAATGACAGGTAAGAGAATTATTGGCGTTGTGGCGACACTTGGCGCTGCGGCCTTTTTGGCGGGCTGCGAAGGGTCAGACTTTCAGCCATTTAAAAAAGCCGACGCATCAGAAACAACGACACGAACCGCAACGCAGACTTTACGCACCGTTGAGCGTGACGTAGAATCCCCCGAAGTTTTCCTTGCACGCGAACAAGGGCTTTGGGATGGACGTCTTTCGCTTGGCGGCATTTGGGTCGCGCATCCGGATGTTATCGATCCCGAACGTGCTGTGATCAGAAATGTACGCACGGGTGATAGCGTCGTTGGCGCGTTGTTCCGGCGCGAACGCGAATTTCCCGGCCCCCGTATTCAGGTGTCTTCGGATGCCGCGCGCGATTTGGGCTTGATCGCTGGTCAACCCGTTGAACTTGAAATCGTGGCCTTGCGCAGCGAAAAGGTTGAATTGGGCCCTGCCCCGCAGGATCTGGATACTGAAACTCAACCCCTGGGCTCACCCGGCGACGTTGAAGCAACACCGCTGGATCCGTCAAAATCACTGGATGACCCGATTGAGGCCGCAGCCGCCGCGATTGAACAGGCCGAAACCGGTGGCGCGATGGCTATGCCGCAAAGCACGGGCGAAGAACCTGTCATGATCGGTACCACCGCAGAAGATGGAACCATTGCACCAGCAGAACCGCAAACTGCAGAAGTAAAGCCTGCGCGAAAGGGTTTGTTCGCATTACGCAAACCAATCGTTGAAATTGCGACTTTTCCGACGCGGGAACGCGCTGAACAGGCAGTCGGTGATCTGCGCCGCATTGATATCAGTGCCCGTGTATCGACGGATAATTCAAGCGGCGAACCCGTGTACCGCGTGTTATATGGCCCTGTCTCGGACAGATCTGAACGCAGTGCTGCAATTATAACAGCCAAGGCGTCAGGCTATACCAACGCGAAACCTGTCGCCGAGTAAAAACAGAAAGAACCGGAATGCTAAAACAGATCGTTTCTGCTTTTGCTGTTTTTTTCCTGATCAGCCAAGCGGCGTTTGCTTATGAAACACGCGCAACCGCCGCTTATGTATTGGACCAGGGAACAGGAACGGTTCTGCTAAGTAAAAACGCCGAACAGCCTTTGCCGCCTGCGTCGATGTCAAAACTCATGACGCTATATATGGCGTTTGAGGCTGTATCAGACGGACGGTTGAAAATCGACGAACGCCTTCCCGTGTCTGAACACGCCATGAGCTATGGCGGATCGACCATGTTTCTGGATACGACCGATCGCCCGACGGTCAAGGATCTGATCCGCGGTATTATCGTGATGAGTGGAAATGACGCCTGCGTTGTGATTGCAGAAGCTCTGTCCATTGACGGGACCGAAGCTGGGTTTTCCCGAATGATGACAGCCCGCGCACTCGAACTTGGTATGACAGACTCTGTGTTCACCAACTCAAACGGATGGCCTGACCCTGACCACCGGATGAGCATGAAAGACCTTGCCCTGCTGGCCGATCACCTGATCAAGGATTATCCGACCTATTACCCCTTGTTTGCAGAGCGCGAATTTCAGTTCGATGGGCGCGCGCCACAAAATACCCAAAACCGCAATCCGCTTCTGGGATTGGATATTGGCGCGGATGGCTTGAAAACCGGCCACACGCGCGAGGCTGGGTATGGTCTGGTCGGATCCGCAAAACAGGGTGATCGTCGCATTATTTTCGTGATTACAGGATTGGAAACAACGGCTGAACGTGCCGCGGAATCACGGCGCATTGTGAATTGGGCGTTCCGTCAGTTTTCAGAAAAACAAGTGGCGCCGTCTGGCACTGTTATTACCGAAGCTGAAGTTTGGAATGGCGCGGCGCCCACCGTCGGTCTGGCTATAGATGAAGATTTAAAGCTGTTGATCCCCCTTTTGGCCCGCGACAGCATCACATCAGAAGTTGTCTATACCGGCCCTATTGAGGCACCGATCACTGCCGGAACACCAGCAGGTGAATTGGTCATCCGTGCCGAAGGTCTGCCCGAACGCCGCATTTCATTGGTTGCTGCGACAGATATTGAAAAGGGCGGCTTTCTGCCCCGCATGCGGACTGTGACGCAAGTATTGATGCGCAATCTTGCCGAAAAACAGGCAGATGCGCCATCTTGAACGGCGGGTTGTTCATAACCTTCGAAGGTATTGATGGATCAGGCAAATCAACGCAGGCGCGATTGCTGGCGGATGCACTAGGCTCAGATACGCTTTTGACACGCGAACCAGGTGGATCCCCTGGTGCAGAAGAAATTCGCGCACTTTTGCTGCAAGGTGATCCGGATCGCTGGTCAGCAGAAACTGAAATTCTGCTGTTTACCGCCGCGCGCCGTGATCATCTGGAAAAGACTATTCTGCCCGCACTCAAGGCGCATAAGAATGTCATCTCAGATCGGTTCGCCGACAGCACACGCATATACCAGGGCGCTACACGCGGTGATCTGCGCACCATGGTCGACAATCTGCATATCCAAATGATCGGGCGTGAACCTGATCTGACCTTTATCGTGGATATGAACCCCGATATCGCCCTGACCCGCGGTTTGGCGCGCAACAGTGGCGAAGATCGGTTCGAAGACATGGGGCTTGAGTTTCAACGTCGTCTGCGTACAGGGTTTCTGGCCTTGGCAGATGAATTTTCAGACCGCTGCGTTGTAATAGATGGGCATCGCCCGATTGAAAGCGTTGCAGCCGATATCCTGTCCGTGGCAAAAGCCAGAATATGACTGACACGACCTTTCTTGAAGCAGACCGTATCGCAGGCGCACCGCACCCGCGCGAAACTTTGCACTTAATAGGTCAAAATGATGCACAGACCAGCTTTCTTGAGGCTTTTAATTCCGGCCGTCTGCACCACGCCTGGATGATCACCGGCCCACGCGGTGTCGGTAAGGCCACACTGGCATACCGGATCACACGGTTTCTTTTGACAACCCCTTTAAATGACGATCCCGGATTGTTTGGCGATCCTGCCCCTGTGACGACACTGGATGTGCCAGTCGATGACCCGGTCAGCCGTCGGATCAATGCAAACAGCGAAGCGCGCTTGTTCGTGTTGCGACGCGGTGTCGACGAAAAAGACAAACGCGACCCAAAGCTGAAAACCGTCATTTCGGTTGATGATGCGCGTAAGCTCAAGGGTTTTTTCAGCATGTCCGCCACCGATGGTGGACGGCGGATTGTGATCATCGACGCCGCGGATGAGATGAACCCACAAACCGCAAATGCTATTCTGAAACTACTGGAAGAGCCCCCTGAAAACGTATTCTTGTTGCTGATCTGCCATCAACCTTCGCGGTTGTTGCCAACCATCAGATCCAGATGTCGAGAATTGCGGCTGCGCGCCTTGGATCCAGAACAGATGGATCAAGCCATCGGCGCAACAGGTGCAGATGTTGGTTCGCAGACCGAATATTTAGCTGCTTTGTCAGATGGTTCTGTTGGCGAAGCGATCCGGATGCTGAACCTTGATGGTCTTCAAAGCTATCAAAACATTATCGACCTACTGGGCACCCTGCCACAACTGGATCGCCCCAAGACACTCAAACTGGGCGAAAGTATTCTGGGCCGTGCCAAGGAACCGCAATTCGATCTTTTACTGCGCCTGATGGATATCTTTCTATCCCGCGTGGCGCAAACCGGAATACGCGGAGCCCTACCAGCCGAGGCCGCAAATGATGAGGCGGCTTTACTGACGCGCCTTGCCCCAAATGTCCACGCCGCACGCGCCTGGGCCGAGCTGCAACAGACACTATCCGCCCGTGCGCGTCACGGCAAAGCGGTCAACCTTGACCCTGCCTCGTTGATCCTTGATATGTTTCTCAAGATCGAACAAACAGCGGCCAAATTCGCGCCCATCCGAGGTTGAATGAGCATTCCTGAAATAGCCGACAGTCATTGCCACCTGGATTTCCCTGACTTTGACGCAGAACGTGATGCCATTGTTCAGCGTGCTGTTGACGCTGGCGTCACGCGGATGATTACGATCTGCACCAAGCTGCGCACAGAACCAAATGTGCGGGCGATTGCAGAAAAATACACGCCTGTGTTTTACGCCGCCGGCACCCACCCGATGAGTGTGGCCGACGAACCGATGATCACGCTGGACCAACTGATTGCACTGGCCGATCATCCAAAATTCGTTGGCATCGGCGAAACAGGTCTGGATTATTATTACACCGCAGATACGGCTGACATCCAAAAGGAAAGCCTGAAAATCCATATTCATGCCGCACGTCAAACAGGCCTGCCTTTAATCATCCATGCCCGTGCCGCAGACGAAGACATGGCTCGCATTCTGACCGATGAACATGCCAATGGGGCATTTTCCTGTGTCATGCACTGCTTTTCATCCAGCGCGGAACTGGCACAAACCGCACTGGACTTGGGCTTTTATCTGTCGATGTCTGGCATTGCCGCTTTTCCCAAAAGCCAAGATCTGCGCGATATCTTTGGCAAGGCCCCCGCAGACCGCATTTTGGTCGAAACCGATGCACCCTACCTTGCCCCACCGCCCTTTCGCGGCAAACGCAATGAACCGGGCTATACCGTACACACTGCCAAAATCGGGGCCGAGGTTTTTGGCCTAAGCTATAAAGATTTCGCCGCGCAAACGACCGCAAACTTTGATCGTCTTTTCAGTAAGGCCGCTTAATGGCGCAGCTTCGCTTTACCATATTGGGATGCGGGTCATCGGGCGGAGTACCGCGTCTGGGTGGAAACTGGGGCGACTGTGATCCGACCAACCCTCGCAATGCAAGACAACGCTGTTCGATGCTGATCGAACGCCAGACTAATGCAGGTATCACGCGGGTTCTGATCGATACATCCCCCGATCTGCGCAGCCAACTTCTGGATGCTAATGTGGGCGAACTGGACGCTGTTGTTTATACCCATTCGCACGCCGATCATGTTCACGGTTTGGATGATCTACGGATGATCGTCTATAATATGCGCCAGAGACTGCCTGTTTGGGCCGATGGTGATACGCAGAATGATCTGTTTTCGCGGTTTGGCTATGCATTCGTCCAACCCGAAGGGTCGCCCTATCCGTCTATTCTGGATATGCACACGATCAACGGCGATGTTGTCATTGACGGCGCGGGTGGGGCTGTGGCGCTAACACCCTTCAAGGTCAATCACGGATCAATCGATGCGCTTGGATTTCGGATTGCCGATCTGGCATATTTGCCGGACGTGGCAGACATGTATGACGATAGCTGGGCCGCTCTGGATGGGCTGGACTGCTGGATTCTGGATGCTCTGCGCCGCACACCGCATCCGACACACTTGCATCTGGAAAAGTCGCTGAACTGGATTGCGCGTGTAAAGCCCAAACGCGCCGTGCTAACGAATATGCACATCGATCTAGATTACACCACGGTTGATGCAGAAACACCTAACCACATCACGCCGGCCTATGATGGGATGACCATCACCTACGAGGTCTAGAATTTGGGCGCGCTAATCGACGTCATTTTACCGGTTTTCCTTGTCATCGGGTTCGGTTACGTCGCCGTATGGCGCGGTTTTTTCAGCAACGAAGGCGTCGACGGTCTGATGAAATTCACCCAGAATTTCGCAATCCCCTGTCTTCTGTTCAGCGCGATTTCACAACTGGATCTGGGTCAGAACTTTGATCTGAACCTATTGTTCAGCTTTTACACCGGGGCAACAGCGGGCTTTCTGGCGGGGCTTCTGGGGGCCAGATATCTGTTTGGTCGCCCATGGGAAGACAGCGTTGCTATTGGATTCTGCGGTTTGTTTTCAAATTCGGTTCTGCTTGGCCTGCCCATAACTGAACGTGCATACGGCACCAGCGCGCTTGAAGCGAACTATGCCATTGTCGCGATCCATTCGCCGTTTTGCTACATGCTGGGCATCACCGTCATGGAAATCGTAAGGGCCAAGGGAACCGTTGGCATGGCCGTCGCGGGCAAGGTTTTAAAGGCGATTTTCTCAAACGCTCTGATCATTGGCATCATGTTGGGGTTTGCGGTAAACATCAGCGAAATATCACTTTTCGAACCATTACAAGACGGTATTGACCTAATGGTTCGCGCGGCCCTGCCTGCCGCTTTGTTCGGCCTTGGCGGTGTTCTTTACCGATATAAACCCGAAGGAGACTTGCGCACGATTTTCTTTATTTGTGCGGTCAGTCTGATCCTGCATCCCATGGTCGTTTGGGGTATGGCGACATGGCTTAACGTTGACCGTGATGCATTCAGATCGGCCATCCTGACCTCTGCAATGGCGCCGGGCATCAACACTTATATCTTTGCCAACATTTACGGCGTGGCAAAACGGGTCGCGGCATCGGGGGTTCTGATTGGGACAGCCCTGTCAATTCTGACGGTTTGGGTGTGGCTGGCAATCCTGCCCTGACCTGTCAGATCAAAGTGCCAGAACCGCCAGCGCCTCGTGTGACTTAAGGCTCGTCGCGGCGGAATTACCATAGTTGTCTGGACAGCCAAGCTGAGGAAACAGCTGTAATATTTCAACCTTTGCCGCGTCATCAAACGCGTTCAGCGATATTTGACCGGGATGCAGGCTTTCGGTTGGAACATTCTCTGCAAAGAGAATCTGATGGGTTTCAAACAGTATGTGAAAATATTCCACAACCCCGCCCGGATCACAGATAATATCAATTCCATTCACAAAATGCTTTGCTGCGATCAAGGCCTGATCCGCGCCGATCAGAAAATCAACACGCCAGTCCTGCACAATCATCCGGTGCTATGGCGACACACGCAAATCACGTGTATTTCCGATACTGCCCTTACGAAATAAAACAGGGGCCATATGCCCGTGCGCCCGCCGCTTGACCGACCCGATCCACATAACTTTCTGAAACTCTTGGGATTGGGTTAGAACCTCATCACCGACAGACAGCGTTTCAACCCGCTTATAGCCAGTTTTTGTTCTGATGCGTGTGCCACGGACAAAACAGGGCGGGGTTGCAAAATCAGGCGCTGGAAAGCTGGGCCCTTCGGCGGCTGATATCACCTCAAGCGGGACACCAACCGGGAGAAAGCCCCCGACATCGCCAATGAATGCCAAACCTTCGATCGTGGCGTAGGGCGGGCTTGAGTCCACGACGTTGAACGCAACGACCGTATATTGATTGCCGTCAGGATCTTCGACGATAAAGGAATATTCGGCTTCAACCCTGGTGCCATCAGCATAAAGGGTCCCATCAATCGTCTGGCCGCCATCCAATCTTTGACTGCCGTCATTGTCTGCAAAATCCTCGTCAGACCCGGCGCCATCACTGATGTTGATCTGGTTCCAGCCATTGTTATTCAGCGTCAGAAATTCACCAACCAAATGGGATCCATTGCCTTGGATGACGCCGTCCAAAATGGCTCCGCCTGTCAAACTAATGTCGGCTTCGTCTAATACATAAATCGAATAGTCAGCCATAATCTTACACCTGCAATCACGGCGTAGGATAAACTGTAGTTAACAAGAAGTTAAATAAAATTAGGTATTTATGGTTTACGACTGCGTTATTCCACGCAATTTTTCTGATCTGCGACGCAATAATTCAACCACGGTGAGAAGGCAAATTGACACCACAACCAAAAGCGTCGCAACCGACAAAATGGCTGGGCTGATCTGTTCACGAATACCGTTCCACATTTGCCGCGGAATCGTTTGCTGATCAAAGTCAGCAACGAACAACACCACAACAACCTCGTCAAAACTGGTCACAAAGGCAAACAATGCGCCAGAGATTACGCCGGGCAAAATCAACGGCATGATCACCTTGAAAAACGTGGTTGTGGGATTTGCACCCAAACTGGCCGCAGCACGTGTCAACGAATGATCAAATCCAATAAGCGTCGCCGTCACGGTAATGATCACAAACGGAATACCCAATGTTGCGTGGGCCATGATTACGCCGATGAATGAATTGGCCAAACCAATCGACGAATAGAAAAAGAACATGCCTGTGGCCACAATAATAATCGGAACAATCATGGGCGAGATCAGGATAGCCATGATCGCCCTGCGATAAGGCATCTCGGGTCGGCTAAGCCCCAATGCCGCCAATGTGCCCAACACTGTCGCCAGAATGGTCGAAAACAGCCCGATCCAAAGCGAATTGCCAGCAACCTGCAACCATGTGGAATTGTTCCACACGTCGCGCCACCAATTGCCATCGCGTACAGCATTGGGCGCGTTCATCCCAAAGGTCAGCAGTGTGTCGTACCAACGCAGACTGTACCCTGCGGGATCAAAACTCAGCATTTCCTTCGTGAACGTAAAATAAGGCTGCGAATTGAAGCTAAGCGGGATTACGATCAGAATCGGGGCAATCAGAAACAGAAAAATCAGCCCGCATATAACCAGATAGACATAATGCCAGATGCGTTCCAAGGTCGATGCGTGTTTGGGAAGGGCCATGGGTTATCCAAGCTTCAGGTTGTCGATGCCAACAAGGCGATCATAAAGCCAATACAGGATCAGCACGCCTGCCAGCAGCAGCGATGCCAAAGCGGCCGCCAGTGACCAGTTCAGCGACCCCTGCATATGAAAGGCAATCAGATTTGAGATCAGCTGACCGGACGATCCACCGACAAGTGCTGGCGTGATGTAATATCCAACGGCCAGAATAAAGACCAGCAACGCCCCCGCCCCGATACCCGGTGCGGTTTGCGGCAGATATATCCGGAAAAATGCTGTCCAACTGGACGCACCCAGCGATCGCGCCGCACGCACATAACTGGGGTCAATCGGCCGCATCACTGAATAAAGCGGAAGCACCATGAACGGCAACAGGATATGCGTCATCGCGATGATCGTACCCGTCTGGTTATAGATCATCTGCATCCGGCCATCATCGCCCACAATGCCAAGCGTCACCAGTATGTCATTTACAACACCTTGCGATTGCAAGAGCACGATCCAACTGGTCGTTCGGACCAAAAGTGATGTCCAAAACGGCAACAGCACGAAAATCATCAACAGATTGGAATAGCGCAGCGGTAAGGTCGCCAGCAGATGTGCCACCGGAAAGGCCAGTATAAAGCAGAGCACGGTAATCAGCGCGGCCAGCAACAGCGTCCGCCAGAACAGTTTGACATAAACCTTACGATTATCATTCACCTGCGTGATCGATCCATCTGCATCACGCGCCAGATCAACCGCCGCCAGATAGAAATTCGCGGTATAGGGCGACGACGCACCGCGCATCGCTTGCCACAAGGCAGGATCGGCCCAATCTTCATCGATGTCCAACAGCGCCTCTTTATAGGGCGGTTCAAGCCGCTCGGCCCGCCGCGCCGATTTGGTAAACAATGATCTGGTGCCCGACACTTCGTAATTGATCCGCGTGCCCACCTGACCCGGCGCACGCAATTCGCGCAGCACGACCAGATCGGCAGCAAGTGCTGCAAAGGCAGCCTCGTCCGGGTCAGTACCTGCCAGATTTGCATCAAACCATGCGGACAGATTGGTCATAATCGGGGTAATTTCCCGTGTGCCGAAATCTTTGTGAATGGTAAAATCGGCATTATAAACTGATCGGTGCAACATCTGACCGATGGGCACAATAAAAGTCACGATCACAAAGGCCAACAAAGGCAGCACCAGCAGAAACGCCCGGCGGCGCGCTTTGGCCTGCGCGGCTGACAGTGCCTTTTTCAGCGGCTGCCCGTCGACTGTTCTAAGACCTGTATCGGTACTTGTGTCAGACATTGATATCGTTCCATAAACATCCGGCTTTGCGAAAGACCCGCATCATCGGACAGGTTTCGGCGCCAGAACACCCTTGTAATAGGCCTGATCTTCGGCAGACAACTGTGGCAGCATCACCCGCATTGTGAACGCACCGTGCATTTTTTCATCCTGCCAAAAGAACCAGTCCGAAATATCGGCATTGGTAAATTCTATAACATCCCCACGATTGCCTTGTGCCATAGCAGGCTGGTTCATCAAAGCGCCTTCAAAACTGTTATTTTGATGATTGAAATATGCTACCCACACATGTTCATGGCCCGCATCAGGCGTTGGCAAAGCCACCTTAAGGGCAAATAATTCCTGTGCCGGATTAGACACGCTGACCTTATTTAAAAAGATCGGCAACGTCGCGCGGGCCTCGGCGATGGCGTCATTCATGACCGGATCGCTGGCTTCGAAATTCCAGACCGGGTCTGCTTTATCTGCCAGCAGACCAACGGGTAAAACCATCAGACAGGCCGCAAAAAGAATGGATAAAATACGCATCAAATCAACCGTTGGTTTGGGCACACCCAGAATGGATGCGCCCGTTGCTTTTATTGCGCCAACCAGGCGTTGAAACGTTCAGACAGGTCTGTATCGCGATCGGCCCAGAACTCAAAGTTATTGACCAATGCGTTTGTCAGATTGGCTTCGGCTGTGGGCATGTGTGACGCCATGTCGGTTTCACCGTCCATGAATTTACCAACCAATGCACCCGATGATTTGCGCGCAGGACCATAGCTGATCCAGCTGGCCTGATCCGCTAACGGCTGTGTGCCAGTGGAAAATGCAATGAACTTCATTGCTTCTTCCTTGTTCGGTGCGCCTTTTGGTACAACAAACAGGTCAAAATCCATGATCTGACCGTCCCAGACGATTTCAAACGGTTGGTTTTCACTAACGGCCGCGTTGAAGATACGACCGTTATAGGCAGTGGACATCACCACTTCGCCATCTGCCAAAAGCTGGGGCGGTTGCGCACCGGCTTCCCACCAAACGATGTCGTCCTTGATTGTATCCAGCTTAGCAAAAGCACGATCCACACCTTCGTCGGTTTCCAACAGGTCATAGACCTCGGCTGCAGGTACACCATCTGCCATTAGCGCCATTTCCAAGTTCGCTTTGGCAGATTTGCGCATACCACGCTTGCCCGGGAACTCTGCCGTATTGAAGAAATCGTCAATTGTGTCGGGCGTGCCTTCCAGATTTGCAGTGTTATAAGCAAAAACAGTGGACCATACGATATTGGCCACCGCGCAATCGGTCAGCGCACCTTCGATAAAGTCATCTGCCGCAGCGGTGCCATCGGGAGCGGCTGGCAACATGGATTGGTCGATCTCGTACAGCAGGCCTTCGTCACATAGACGAACAGCGTCAGAATATTCCACGTCTGCCACGTCGATTGTGACATTGCCCGCTTCAACTTGCGCTTTGATCGGCGTGCCAGGATTGTCAGCATCAACCGAATTCACGGTAATCCCAGTCTCGGCCATGAAAGGTTTGTGATACGCCTCGACCTGCGATTTGGTATAGGCACCACCCCATGACATCACGGTGACCTCTTGCGCGGATGCGGCAAAGGCCATGCTGGTCAGGGCAGTTGTTAAAATAAGTGTCTTTTTCATCGTACTCTCCTACTGATGGATTTTATGCGACCGGGTTTGCCCCGATTCATGGTTTAAAGTGGGTTCAAGGCACGGGCGTCTTCAGTGGCCCATGTCACCATAGTGTCTTCGCCAACGATCAAATGCTTGTGGCCTGCCGAATTCGGCACCTTGACGATAAAGGCATCATTTCCATGCACATTCATGCGGCACCGGATGTGATCGCCCAGATAAATCAGCTCAAGCACTTTGGCCTGCGCCGTATTGGGACCTGCGGCTTCGGTCACGTCCACACGTTCGGGCCGGATCGAAATCAACGTTTCGCTGCCTGGTTCGCCGCAATTTACAGCCAAGGCTTCACAGGTTTTGCCATCGGGCAACTCGACCAAAACAGCATCGCCTGCGCGGTTCAGAACCTTGCCGGTCAGCTTGTTGTTTTCCCCGATAAACTGCGCCACAAAGCTGTTGTCAGGGCGTTCATACAGCTGATCAGGTGGGGCCAATTGTTGGATTTTACCATCGTTGAAAACAGCCACACGGTCAGACATTGTCAAAGCCTCTGACTGGTCATGCGTTACATAAACAACTGTAATACCAAGATTTTCATGCAAATGTTTGATTTCATATTGCATGTGTTCGCGCAGCTGTTTGTCCAACGCGCCCAAGGGTTCGTCCATCAACACAAGCGTTGGATCAAAGACCAAGGCACGTGACAGGGCGATGCGCTGTTGCTGCCCGCCTGACAATTGCGCCGGACGCCGGTCCCCAAATTCGCCCATCTGAACCATATCCAGTGCACGTTTGACTTTTTCCTCGCGTTCGGACTTGCCCATTTTGCGCACTTCCAATGGAAAGGACAGATTTTCAGACACTGTCATATGCGGAAACAAAGCATAGTTCTGGAATACCATGCCAATATCTCGCTTGTGCGGCGGGATGTTGTTGATCTCGCGCCCTTCAAGTCGGATTTCACCGTGCGTAGCCGTTTCAAACCCTGCCAACATCATCAGACAGGTTGTCTTGCCCGATCCTGATGGTCCAAGCATTGTCAGAAACTCGCCCCGAGCCATGGACAGATTCAAATCTTTGACGACAAGTGTCTCACCGTCATAGCTTTTTTGGACGCGGTCAAACTCAACAAATGCGTCCTGCGTTACAGCTGATGCCACCAATGGCTCCCTGATATCATCGCGGGTTGGCCCGCTTGTTCAGTCGATAGTAAAACAACTGCCGGGCCGTCATGCAAGCGTTACAATTTGTTTTTCACAAAAAAGCGAACGGCAGAATTTTTCCGCACCCTTTCATAAAGCACAAGAAACGGGTCGCCTGAACTGCGGTCTGACATCAACATGTCATTGCAAAGTCAAGGAAACATCCAATGATCGAAACAACAATTGCATTGATTATCTTCCTTTTCCCGCTGGCCTATAGCCCCGGCCCCGGCAATATGTTTTTTGCAGCCAATGGCGCACGGTTTGGGTTTCGGGCAACGATTCCCGCCAACGCGGGGTATCACATCGCAACTTGGATTGTGACTTTTGCAATTGGTTTTGGGTTTCTGGCCACACTGGATAAATACCCGCAGATTTTCATGACCCTTAAAATTGCTGGCGCGCTTTATGTTTTTTGGCTGGCTTGGAAACTGTTTCGCATGGGCACGTTGCAGGAAAACGAAAGCGCCCGCCCGGCAAATTTCATAGACGGAGTCATGTTGTTGCTGTTGAACCCCAAAGCCTATGTCATCATCGGCCTGATGTTCACGCAGTTCCTTGCCCAATCTCAGGGATCATTATTCACATTGGTCTTGCTGATCACCACCGTGTTCACGCTGAACAATCTGCTGGCCTTTAGTATCTGGACAATCATCGGCGACAGCATTGCCAACCATTTCCGATCACCTGAAACAGCCGGCATTTTAAACAAGGTTTTTGGCGTGATCCTGGCATTGGTCGCGACCTGGATGCTGTTCTTTTAAATCAGATCATCCAAAAACATAGCGCCCATCTTCAACCGTGACATCGGGCGGATTGCGTGTGTTTTCAAACGCATCATACCCTTGTTTCAAATTCTGCCAGAAGGCATACCACATCGTCCCCTGCTCTTTCATCAGTCGGTCGTCTGTCATTCGGAACGGAAACGCATGCACGCGGAAAAAAGGCTGACCGTTGGTATGTGCGGCTTCAGCGATCACGTAAATCTCTTCGATTTGGGCATCGGTCATCGCATAGCATCCGACCGACACACAATCCCCGTGTACCATCAAAAAACTGCCCGTCCGCCCTGCATCATGGTCAAACCGATTGGGAAAACCCAGATTGAACGACAGATGATAACTGCTGTTGGGGTTCATTGCACCGGGCGGCACGAAATAAAAACCTTCGGGGGATTGCCAATCGCCTTCGCGCAGTTTTGGCCCCAACGCGCCGGAATAATTGCAAATGCCATAGGTTTTGAACAATTCAAACTGATGGCCATTCTGCACCCAAAACTCAAGCACGCGCTCTTCCTTGAAAATACGCATGAACACCGGTGCGCCATACGTCAACCCGGCCTCGGCAAATTCGGCCTGCAGTTGCGGCGTCACACGCGCGCGAATTTCATTGATATCGCGAGGTGGGGCGGTGATGAAAGGCGGATCAATCCGATCACGAAGTATCACCGTCAGAATCGCAACACAAACCACAGCCACCAACAGGATCTTAAGGCGGGTCATTTTACATCTGCCTCAAAAATCTGATCAAAACTGTGGCGCAGCGCCAGATCAACGTCTGGCATCGTCACTGGAAGGCCAAGATCAACCAAACTGGTCACCCCATGATCTTGAATACCGCAAGGTACAATCCCGTCAAAATGGCTTAGATCAGGATCCACATTAATCGACAGCCCATGAAAACTGACCCATTTGCGCAGCCTGATACCCAAAGCGGCAATCTTATCTTCCTGCGGCTGTCCCATTAGGCCAAGCGGTTTGTCATTGCGCTGAACCCAAACGCCAACACGACCATCGCGCAATTCGCCGGTAACCTTGAACTCTGCGAGCGTCGCAATCACCCACGCCTCGAGCTGACGCACAAACCGCCGCACATCCTGTCCGCGCTTGCCCACATCCAACAGCACATAAACCACCCGCTGCCCCGGTCCGTGATAGGTGTATTGCCCGCCCCGACGCGTCTGGTGCACAGGAAACCGGTCCGGTTGCGTCAGATCTTTGGGGTCGGCACTTGTGCCCGCCGTATAAAGAGCAGGATGTTCCAGCAGCCAGACCGCCTCATCTGCCTGGCCCGCCGCAATTGCATTGGCGCGCGTTTCCATCCAGTCGACAGCCCGCTGATACTCCGTCAGCCCATCTGATGTGATCCATTCCACCATAAACCCATCCTTTTCGCCGTCATGCCGTGTCTGACAGAAGTTGTCAAAGGCGCGCATTTGGGGGCTTCACAACAGCACCCCGCTGGTCTATATCGCCCGCTACCGAAAGGTCACATGCGGTTGTGGCGGAATGGTAGACGCGCAGCGTTGAGGTCGCTGTGGGGTAACACCCGTGGAGGTTCGAGTCCTCTCAACCGCACCATTTTACATTTTTCTGAAATCTCACCTAAAAATTCAAATATTACAGACACTTGCGGAGTTCGATAACCAGTTTTGTAGTCGTATGCGACAGGGCCCTCAAAGGCGAGTTTTAGCACAAGTCGTTTCATTGCAAAGCTGCTATTTTTATAAAGATTCCAGGGACTTGCGAGGAATGCCATAGGTGGTTCGATAACTTCAGCGAATGTGCGCTTTGGCTTTGTTGATGTTTCACATCTTTCAACCAAAGCCGTCTTTTCGATTTCCAGGTTCTCAATCCGCTTTTCAAAGGCTGCGATGACGGTTGGCGTGTTGGCGCTCATGATCTTGTCCAGGGTTTTCTCGATCTCTTTGTCGATGGCTTTGATCTTTGTCTTCAGTGCCGTCTTATGCTGCCCTTGTTGAGCAAGGCGAATGTCCCAGGCGTGTTTGAGCATCGCCTTCACGATCTCAAAGAGATTTTGGGTCGGTTGTAACGCTTGGAGTGTGTCTTCAAATGCGCCTTCGATATCTTCACGGCGGATGGATTTGCGACGATAATCGCATCCACGCGTCTGACAGAAGTAATATGGATGTCCATTGCCTGTTCTGCTTTTTGCCCAGGCCGCCGTCATGGGGTTGTCGCAGCAGGCACAGGTGACAAATCCTCTCAAGGGAAAGTCACGATTAAGATCTTTGCGAGCCGGTGCAATCGGGCGCGCAAGCTTACGGTTTTGAATGGCCTGATAAGTTTCTAATGAGATAATCTGCTCATGGTGGCCCTTGCGGCGAGTGATGCCCCAAGGTTCATGTTCGACATACCCAGCATAAATTACGCGGTTCAGAATATCGCTGACCTTTTGCTGGCGGATTTGACCGCCGGGCAGGTCTTTAGGGAAATCGGGTTGCGCCTCAAAGAAGCGCTTCACTTCAGCTTGCGTGGCAAAGCGGCCAGAGGCATATCCTTCCAACGCCTCCTGAATGATCGAGGCAATCGGCTCATCGCGGGTCAGCAGTTTTCCATGCGATCCGGTCTTCTTGTATTTGTAACCGATGGGCGCGGCGAAGACGGCGTAGCCGTTCATCATGCGGCCCCGAAAAGCAAAGTCAGCTGGATCAGCCATCGGCGACCAATCCACATTGCACAAAACCAGACCATGCACGCATCAGCGCTCGGCGCTTTTCTAAGAGGTCCGATCTTGCATACGCCCGCTCGACCTCATTTCCAACAGTATGGGCAAGACTCAACTCTGCAATTTCACGTGGCACATTCGGCTGCTCGGACGCCCAATCCCTGAACGCAGAACGGAACCCATGAACAGTGATCCCCTCTACCTTCATTCGCCGCAGAAGCATCAGCATGGCCATGTTGCTCATGGGTTTGTGCCGCTTCTGTCCCTCGAACACGACTTCGGATCGCAGCGCCTTTAGCGGTTCAAGGATCGCAATCATCTCCGGTGTTAGGGGAACTCGGTGCTCTTTGTCTGCCTTCATTCGCTCGGCAGGAATGGTCCAAAGGTGTTCGTCAAAGTCGAACTCCTTCCATCGCGCCTGCAAGACCTCGCTGGTTCGGCTGGCCGTCAAGCAGGTGAACATAAGCGCCTTCGCGGCCATGGCATCTTTTGTGGCCAATTCTGCATAGAATGCAGGCACATCTTGCCAGCGCATCGCTTTGTGGTGCTGCACCTTCTGTTTAACGGTCGGCAGCACCCGCGCATCGCGGATGGTCGTCACAGGGTTTTCACCATCGCGAAAGCCTTTCGACTTCGGCACGTCCAGCACTGCTTTGATCCGCTGTGCGAGCCGTTTGGCTGTTTCGTGCTTTTCCGTCCAGACTGGCAGAAGGACTTGCAGCACCTCGGGCTGGCCGACCTCGGACACCGGCAACCGCCCGATCTTGGGGAAGGCATACTCGGCCAGCGTGTTAATCCACTGCTGGCCATGCTTTGGGTTTTTCCATGTCGGCAGGCGCTCAATGTGGACCTGACGAGCGATTTCCTCAAAGCAGGGAATTTCCTGGCGTCCATTGTAGCGGGGATTGATGCTCTGCTTGGCAAGGCGGCGATATTCTAATGCCCGATCCCGCGCTTCGTTGAGAGTCACCACATCCGCGCCGCCCAACCCGAAGTCAGTTCGCAACGGTTTGCCTTCGCGGTTGCGCTGACCCTTTACTGTGACGCGCACAATCCAGCGCCGAGCACCGGATGGATCGACAACGAGGTACAAGCCGCTACCGTCGCCATGACGACCGGGGCCAAGGGTTCGGACCAGATTTTTCGTCAGCTTTCCGCTTAGAGCAGCCATGAAAATACCACGATTTCTACCGCGCAATGAATAGAAACGAATCTATTCGAAGAGAAATGAAATACAATAACGAATGCAGATAGATCAACAAAAACAGCCCCGTAAGGGGTTGTATGAGTGCCGGCAGAACTGAATGAAAATGGTGGGTGGCGGAGACGAAGGGATTCGAACCCTCGAGACGGTTTCCCGCCTACTCCCTTAGCAGGGGAGCGCCTTCGACCACTCGGCCACGTCTCCGCTGATCGTCCTATCGGGACAGCATCAAGAAAACAAGGTGAAAAATACATTCATTTTGCATCTAATAAAATTTTTTCTTCGAGTCTCAAATCGGCATTCGTTTGTATGAAAATCTTTACAAAAGTGCGTGCTGATCGCTTCTATTAAGTATAATTTACAGCTCTATTGGCTAAGCATCCAGTCCGGTTAGAGCTTTGGCAAAATCCTCAGGATCAAAGGCATCCAGATCATCTATCTGTTCGCCGACCCCAATGGCATGGATTGGCAATCCAAATTTATCGGCCAGCGCAACCAGCACACCGCCTTTGGCGGTGCCGTCCAATTTTGTCATAACCAAGCCTGACACGTTAGCCAGTTTCTGGAAAATCTCGACCTGATTGATCGCATTCTGACCTGTCGTGGCGTCCAGAACCAATAAGGTGTTATGTGGTGCTGTTTCGTCTTTCTTACGGATCACACGAACTATCTTAGCCAATTCTTCCATTAAATCCGCACGGTTTTGCAAACGGCCCGCGGTATCAATCAACAACAGATCCGCGCCATCTGTTTCAGCTTTGGTCATTGCGTCAAAGGCAAGGCTGGCCGGATCTGATCCTTCGGGGGCGGTCAAGACCGGCACGCCAGCGCGGTCACCCCAAACCTGCAATTGCTCAACGGCGGCAGCACGGAATGTATCGCCCGCAGCAATGACAACGTTTTTACCGGCAGCGCGGAATTGGCTGGCCAGTTTGCCGATGGTTGTCGTTTTACCGGATCCGTTCACGCCCACGACCAGAACGACCTGTGGTGTCTTTGGATAAAGCGGAAGGGGTTTCGCGACAGGATCCATGACCCGCGTTACTTCATCCGCCAGCAATCCCTTGATTTCATTGACAGACAGCTTTTTGCCGAACCGCCCTTCGGCCATGTTTGCGGTCACACGCATCGCAGTATCCACGCCCATATCTGCGCTGATTAACAGTTCTTCCAACTGTTCCAACATATCATCATCCAGCACGCGGCGGGGTGCTGTGCTATCTTCAACCTTGCCTAAAAGACGACCCAGAATACCTGGCTTTTCTTCAGGCTCAGCAATTACAAGACTGGTCTCTTCACCGCTATCAGGCGCTTCGGTTGGACCTTCTTCTACAATAGCGTCCAGGCCTTCTTCCAATTTGGAAGAAGATTTGAACATCCGGTCTTTGAGTTTTTTGAAAAAGGCCATTCCTGCCCCCGATCTGCAAGCGTTTCACTCACCTAATGTGAAAGGCCGGGATTTGAAAGGCCGATGGTGCTAAACCTCGTTGGGGAAATGCTTTATTGTCAAACGGATCGGATTGGGCGCAGCTTGCCCCAACCCGCAGATTGATGCATCGGCCATCGCAGTGCATAGATCCTCTAGCAGCGCTTGATCCCATGTGTTGGCCTGCATCAGCTTGACCGCTTTTTCGCATCCCACACGGCAAGGTGTGCATTGGCCACAACTTTCATCTTCAAAAAACCGCAACATATTCAAAGCGGCGGCTTTCACGCTGTCATGATCCGATAAAACCACAACTGCCGCTGATCCGATAAAGCTGCCGTGTTCCTGCAATGTGTCAAAGTCCAGCGGCACATTGTTCAATGTTGCGGGCAACAGCCCCGAAGACGGGCCGCCAGGTTGATAGGCTTTTAAAGTATGGCCTGCCAGCATTCCACCTGCAGCGTCGATAATATCCAGAATGGTCGATCCCGCAGGCAACAGATAGACACCCGGAGCATTCACGCGCCCCGAAACGGAATAGTTCCGCAGTCCTTTACGCCCGTTTTTCTCAACGCTGTTCAAAATCTCGGGGCCCTCGCGACAGATACGTGTGACCCAGTGAAGCGTCTCAACATTATGAACTAGCGTCGGCTTCCCAAAAATGCCAACCTCGGCCACGAAGGGCGGACGATGGCGAGGCAAACCGCGTTTGCCTTCGATGCTTTCGATCATCGCGCTTTCTTCACCACAGATATAGGCCCCGGCCCCGCGTCGCAGATCAATATAACCCGGCGCAACCAGACCCGTATCTTCCAGCGCTTTGATTTCACACTGCAGAATTTCCAGTACAGCGGGGTATTCATCGCGCATATAGATGAAACAGGTTTCCGCATTGATCGCCCACGCGGCAATCAACATACCTTCTAGAAACATGTGCGGTTCACGTTCCAGATGATAACGATCCTTGAACGTGCCGGGTTCGCCTTCATCCCCGTTCACAGCCAGATAACGGGGGCCATCATAACTGCGCACGAATGACCATTTTCGGCCTGATGGGAAGCCCGCGCCACCCAATCCGCGCAAACCGGCATCCAGCAATTTATCTTGAATATTTTCCGGATTTCCGTCTTTTCGCAGCTGGGATAAAAGCCGATAGCCGCCTTTAGTCTGATATAGATCCAAGGATTGATACTTGGGGATCACGGGATGGGTTTTGTTTGCCTTGATTGCAGCCAGGATTTTTTCGGATGTCGCTTGATCGATGTGGTTATGCCCCAACTCGACCGTAGGAGCGACATCACAACGCCCCATGCAGGGCGCACGCAAAACGCGAACTTTTGCAGGATCAAGCCCGTCTTCCAATGCCGCCTTAAGCTGCTGCGCGCCTGCCAGTTCACACGACAATGAATCGCACACGCGGATCGTCAGGGCGGGCGGCGGGGTGTCATTTTCTTTTACGACATCGAAATGCGCATAAAAGGTCGCAACTTCGTAAACTTCGGCCATGCTGAGTCGCATTTCTTCGGCCAATGCACGCAAATGGCGGGCGGAAAGATGACCATAATGGTCTTGCAACAGATGCAAATATTCAATCAAAAGGTCAGGCCGACGCGGGCGTTCGCCTAATAGTTGCTGAACATCAGTCCATGCCTGATCATCCAGCTGGCGTCCTTTGGGCGTTTTGCGGCCCTTGCCTTTGCCTGATTTCCAGACACCCTTTTTTTCGTCCAGCGCCATGCCATATCCCTTTGTTTCATTGCTGATTATAGAAACTTGCGCGCAGATGCGACAGACCAAATGCGACATCTTATGGTCCCTAAAAGCCACCTGTTATGATGCATGCAAAACCTTGGCAAGTGGCCGGTTTTTGCCGATCGCGAAACACGGGCCTTGGCGTATTGGAACCGGATCGGTCAAGATAACCCTATGAGATATCTAATTATATTTCTGGTTTTTGTGCTTCCAGCTTACGCTGTACCAGATCAGCAGCTTAGCCCGGATGCGTTTGAGCAGTATGTAACTGGTAAGACTTTGTATTACGGCGAACCCGGTGCCCGACCTTATGGTGCAGAAGAATATTTGCCCGGTCGGCGCGTGCGTTGGTCTTTTCTGAATGGTGAATGCATTGAAGGTCAGTGGTTTGTTGATATGGACCTGATTTGCTTTGTTTACGAGGATAACCCGGAACCACAATGCTGGAGTTTTTACAAAGACGGTGGTGGCATTGTGGCCATGTTTGAAAACGACCCCAATTCGACAACTTTATACGAGCTTCAGAATGCGTCTGAGCCGCTAAGATGTCTGGGGCCGGATGTCGGTGTTTAGTTTGTGCGATGGTACTGATGGGACGGTTAGTGTGCACAAAACAGGATGATGACCATCAGAAAAGTGAACCTTGTTCGGGCGCTTTTTGAGTTTTTGTTTTTCGTGATTTTGCCCCTAGGGTCAGGCGACCGTCTGTGAATTCGATTTCCAGATGAGTTGCCTGGCCTGCTGCGGTTTTCGTCGTCACGACCTCGCCGTCACCATAGACGACAGCATAACCGCGTTTCAGCGTGGCTTTATATCCAAGCGTTTCATGCAATCTGTCCAGGCTTTCAAGCATTGATATTCTGGTCGAATGCTGGCGCTTTGCGGCGTCCGACAGGCGCTTGGCCATTTGCGAAAACCCATCTGATTTTCGCTTTAGATCATCTTGCAAAAGCTGCATCCGCAGCCCGCGCGCAGTCTGTTCCAATTTTTGTCGCTTATCCCGCATACTGCGCGATAATCCTGGGGCCAGTCTAGCAGAACGCTCATCAAGCTTTCTGCTTTCTTCGCGAATACTCCGGATCAAAACCGCGGGCTTTAGACCACCCGACACATCCGCCAGTTTCAGCTTTTTAAACTGTGCGGCCGCGCGCAGGGCGGCAGGCAGACGGTCATCCATATAATCCAGCCGCTGGCGCGCGTTCGACAGCAACGCTTCTGGTCGTGGCAGCGCCCGCGCCACATCACGCAATCGCTGTTGACGCTGACCCAACGTCGACGTCAACGCGCGGGTCAGGCGGGCGTCTTGATCATCGACCCATGACAGCAACTCAAGCCTGACAGGAACGGCCAATTCCGCCGCAGCCGTGGGCGTTGGTGCCCGCTGGTCTGACACGAAATCAATCAGCGTCGTATCTGTTTCATGCCCCACAGCCGAAATCAGTGGTATGTCAGATGCCGCCACCGCACGGGCGACGATTTCTTCGTTAAAGCCCCAAAGATCTTCGATTGATCCACCACCACGTGCCACGATCAGCAAATCAGGGCGTGGCACTGGCCCACCGGGTGTCAGCGCATTAAAGCCATTGATGGCTGCGGTTACTTCGGGTGCACATTTTGCCCCCTGCACAGCAACCGGCCAGATCAGCACTTTGCGTGGAAACCGGTCGCGCAAACGATGCAGAATATCACGGATCACAGCCCCCGATGGCGATGTCACAACCCCGATCACCTCGGGCAAATAGGGCAACCGTTTTTTGCGGTCAGGGCTGAACAGACCTTCGGCCTCAAGCGTTTTTTTGCGCTTTTCCAGCATCGCCATAAGCGCACCCACACCCGCAGGTGCGATATCTTCGATGACCATCTGATATTTTGACTGCCCACCGAATGTGGTCAGTTTGCCGGTCGCGACGACCTCAAGCCCTTCCTCGGGTTGCGTAGCCAGACGACTTGCAACGCCCTTCCAGATCACACCTGACAAAACGGATCGGTCGTCTTTCAGGTCCAGATAGACATGGCCGGATCGCGGCCGCGACACGCGCCCGATTTCGCCTTTGACCCGAACGTGGCCGAATTCACCTTCGATTGTGCGCTTCACCGCGCCCGAAATTTCGGTAACAGTGAATTCAGGGGCATTCTGGCCCGGGCTTGGGTCGTCGATCAGATCCATGACGGCTCGCTTGTGCTTGGTGTCGCTTGACCTTAGAACGCCCAGCAACAAAGGCCAAGCAAGAGGTGCGCATGAATATCTTGATCCTGGGCGGCGGCGGGCGCGAACACAGTCTGGCCTGGGCCGTCAAGCAAAACCCAAAATGCGACCGATTGATTGTCGCCCCCGGAAACGCCGGGATCGCAGCCATCGCTGAATGCGCCGATCTTGATATTGAAAATGGCGGGGCCGTCGTGACATTTGCCGAAGAAAACGCGATTGATTTCGTGATTGTCGGCCCCGAGGCCCCACTGGCCGCCGGTATCGCGGATCGCCTGACTGACGCAGGATTGCTGGTCTTTGGCTGTTCACAAGAAGCCGCACAGCTTGAGGCATCCAAAGCCTTTACCAAAGAAATTTGCGACGCCTGCAACGCCCCAACCGCCGCCTATGCCCACTTTACCGATGCGACTGCAGCCAAGGATTATATCCGCGCCCAAGGCACCCCGATTGTTGTCAAAGCCGACGGTTTGGCAGCGGGTAAAGGCGTGATTGTCGCGATGGACGAAGCCACCGCACTGGCCGCCATCGACGATATGTTCGGCGGCGCGTTTGGCGGAGCCGGGGCAGAAGTCGTGATCGAAGAATTCATGGAAGGCGAAGAGGCGTCGTTCTTCGTGCTGTGCGATGGAACAGATGTGCTGCCCTTGGGCACTGCGCAAGACCACAAACGTGTGGGCGAAGGCGATACCGGGCCAAATACCGGCGGCATGGGGGCTTATTCCCCCGCGCCGGTGTTGTCGGCTGACGTGATGGAACGAACCCTTGACCAGATAATCCGTCCGACTGTTACCGAAATGGCGCGGCGCGGTACACCTTTTAAGGGGATCCTTTTCGCCGGCCTGATGATCAAGGACAACCAGCCCAGATTGGTGGAATACAACGTGCGTTTCGGCGACCCAGAATGTCAGGTTCTGATGATGCGGCTTGGGGCGCAAGCGTTTGATCTGATGCATGCCTGTGCCGAAGGGCGCTTGAAAGACATGCAGGTCAACTGGGCCGATGACCATGCGATCACGGTTGTCATGGCCGCAGATGGATACCCAGGGTCTTACGAAAAAGGCAGTCTGATCAAAGGACTGGATGATCTGCCTGCAACAAGTTTTGAAATGTGCTTTCACGCCGGAACCACCCATCGCAATGGTCAGATCACAGCAACAGGTGGCCGCGTTCTAAGTGTGACCGCGCGGGGCGCGTCCTTGTCTGAGGCACGGGATAAAGCCTATGATATGATGCGCAAAATTGACTGGCCACAGGGATTTTATCGTAATGATATTGCCTGGCGCGCACTGCCGTGACGGCAGTATCGCACTATCGGCATACACATACAGACAACGATAAGGATGTGTTTGCCGTGTTAAGGATGATGCGAACATTGTGTGAACACCTCTTTTCTTTAAATTACAATCGCGCTAGGTAAACCGATATGAGTGGGTTTTCCGAAGATGACGCCTTTGATGCCGCCGTGCCCCTGTCGCAACGGGCGATGGCCGCACGTCCCATGCCCTATCTGGATGGGTTAAACCCCGCGCAGCGCGAAGCTGTTGAAAAAACAGACGGCCCCGTTCTGATGCTTGCGGGCGCTGGAACGGGTAAAACCAAAGCGCTGACGTCGCGCATCGCGCATCTGCTAAGCGCCGGTACTGCACGCCCCAACGAAATATTGGCCGTGACTTTTACCAACAAAGCCGCGCGCGAGATGAAAAAACGTGTGGGCGATCTGATGGGCCAAACTGTCGAAGGCATGCCGTGGCTGGGTACGTTCCATTCAATCTGCGCCAAATTGTTGCGCCGTCACGCGGAACTGGTTGGGTTAAAGCCAAACTTCACCATTCTTGACACCGATGATCAGAACCGCTTGTTAAAACAGTTGATCGTTGCCGAAAACATTGATGAAAAACGCTGGCCCGCCCGTGCGCTGTCCAGTGTTATTGACGGCTGGAAAAATCGGGCCCTAACACCAGACAAGGTTCCCGCTGCCGATGCAGGCGCGTTTGATCAAAAGGGGCCCTTGCTTTACGCCCAATATCAGGATCGGCTGAAATCGCTGAACGCCGTCGATTTCGGTGATCTTCTGCTGCACATGGTCACAATCTTTCAAACGCACTCAGACGTGCTGAACCAGTATCAGCGTTGGTTCAAATATATCCTTGTCGACGAATATCAGGACACGAACGTCGCGCAGTATATGTGGCTTCGGCTGCTGGCCAGTGGTCACAAAAACATCTGTTGTGTGGGTGATGATGACCAGTCGATCTATGGTTGGCGCGGGGCCGAAGTGGGCAATATCCTGCGATTTGAAAAGGATTTTCCAGGCGCCCATGTGGTACGACTGGAACAGAATTACCGCTCAACCCCGCATATTCTGGCAGCCGCGTCGGGTGTAATCGCTGCGAACCAAGGGCGCTTGGGCAAAACACTTTGGACAGCGGAAACCGAAGGAGAACAGGTCCGACTGATCGGCCACTGGGACGGCGAAGAAGAAGCCCGCTGGATCGGCGATGAGATTGAAGCGATGCAATCGGGCACGCGCGGGTTACATCCGTTCAATCTGGATCAGATGGCTATACTCGTCCGCGCCTCGCACCAGATGCGCGCGTTTGAGGATCGCTTTCTGACCATCGGCCTGCCTTACCGTGTCATCGGCGGCCCCCGGTTTTATGAACGGATGGAAATCCGCGACGCCATGGCCTATTTCCGGCTGGCGGTGTCGCCCGATGATGATCTGGCATTTGAGCGGATTGTGAACACGCCAAAGCGCGGACTTGGCGATAAGGCGCAGCAGAAAATTCAGATCACCGCACGCACCAACGGTGTCTCGCTTGTCGAAGGTGCGCGACTTCTTCTGGCAGTCAAGGGTATCGGCGGCAAGGGTGCGACAGAACTGGCCAAACTATTGGATGGGCTGGACCGGTGGGCGAAAAATGCCCGCAACGGTGCGATGGGTCATATTGAACTGGCCGAGGTTATTCTGGACGAAAGCGGCTATACTGAAATGTGGCAGAACGACAAAACGCCCGAAGCCCCGGGTCGTTTGGAAAACCTCAAGGAACTCGTTAAAGCGCTGGAAAATTTCGAAAATCTGCAAGGATTTCTGGAACATGTCAGCTTGATCATGGACAACGAATCCGATGGTGACGGCGAAAAGGTGTCGATCATGACCCTGCACGCCGCCAAGGGGCTGGAATTTCCCGCCGTCTTCCTGCCCGGATGGGAAGATGGCCTGTTTCCCAGTCAACGATCCATGGATGAAAGCGGGCTAAAAGGGCTAGAGGAAGAACGCCGTCTGGCCTATGTCGGCATTACCCGGGCCGAGGAAATCTGCACCATCAGCTTTGCCGCCAACCGCCGCGTTTACGGGCAATGGCAATCCGCGATGCCATCGCGATTTATTGATGAATTGCCGCAGGAACATGTTGACGTACTAACACCCCCCGGTCTTTACGGGTGCGGATATGGTGCGGCGGCTGGAAATTCCATTGAAACCGCAGCAGCCGCAGCAAATGTGTATAATTCGCCCGGCTGGAAGCGCCTTCAGGCACGCAGTCAGGCCCGTGGCACCAGCCAACCAGCAGAGGCGAAAAATATGGTGATCGATCTGGATGCTGTATCATCTTTTACAGCAGGTGATCGCGTCTTTCACCAAAAATTCGGCTATGGCACTATTTTGGGCATCGAAGGCGACAAATTAGATATCGAATTTGATAAGGCAGGCAGCAAGAAAGTTGTCGCGCGATTTATTGTGTCCGCAGACCGCGCCGATGATATCCCGTTCTAGGCTAAATTGCGCAAATCCATGAAAAAAGGCACGCCTGAAAGACGTGCCTTGGTCATATCAGCATCCAAAGCTGCTGATATCAGATCGATCAGTCAGCAGAAGCTACTGCGACAATCAAAAGAAGCGCAATCAAAGGAATGATCACACCGGCCGAGCTGGACGATGTTTCTGTTTCTTCAATAATGATTTCTTTTTCCATCTCAGGTTCGTCAAAACCGCCAGCGAACGCGCCGCCTGCGACTGCGAAGCTAAGTGCAAATGCAGATAGTGTTTTTTTCATCCTGTGTCCCTTCACTTAATAAGTTGGATGTGAATTCAGCTTTTATTCTTTTTATAGGTAGTTACAACAGGCAGATGACAGGCCAGTGTTTCAAATTTCAGCTTTAGGTCATCAAAGATAAAACGCATCGCAACCAATCATAATAAAAAGTCGAATTCTTTGTTTAACGGCAAATCACGCACTCTGGTTCCCGACAAATCAAATAAAGCATTCGCAAGCGCTGGCATCGATGGTGGGGTCGCAGGTTCGCCAACACCGCCCATGTGTGCGTTGTTTTCCAAAATACGCACGTCGACCTGTGGCGCGTTGTGCATGCGCAACGCATCATAATCGGGAAAATTATATTGCTGCGCTTCGCCGTCCGCAAACGTGATGTCGCCCTGAACGGCCGCAGACAGACCATAGATCAGCCCAGATATCATCTGCGCCTCGATAATACTTTTATCCAAGGCAAGGCCAACATCACAGGCGATCCAGGCTTTCTGAATGCGGATCAGACCATCTTCTTGCACGACCTCAACCACTTGCGCGACGGGTGTGCCAAAGGAATAGGTAAACGCCACGCCGCGCCCCACGCCATCAATGGTGGATCCTGTCCAACCGGACATCTCGGCCACTTCGTCCAGCAATGCCGCAGAAGGTGCATGTTCACGCGCGATAAGTTCATGACGAAATTCCAGTGGATCACGATTTGCAGCATGGGCCATTTCGTCAATAAAGCTATCAAAGAAGAACCCATTAAAGGAATTCCCGACAGATCGCCAAAACCCGATGGGCACTGACACATCCGCCAGATGTCCCGTGATGCGATAATTCGGGATACCATAAGGTTGGTCAAAGGCACCTTCGACATGGCCCTTATCAGGACCGGGGGCCGCAAAACCTGCCAGACGCATCGTTGCGGCCCGGGTCACAGAAGGGGCCGCGATTTTACCGTCCAGTAACACAGCCTTGCCGTTTTGGATCAATCCACGAAAGCGGGCACTGGCAGCGGGGCGATAAAAATCATGACGCATGTCTTCTTCGCGCGACCATGTTGTTTTGACAGGTGTGCCAGGCATCGCCTGGGCCACGCGCGCTGCCAGAACAGCGAAATCAAATTCACCCCGGCGTCCAAAACCGCCACCAAGATAGGTCGTATGCACGGTAACCGCATCCTTTTTCAGATCTACAGCGGCGGCACATTTATCACGTACAATCGTAGGCGCTTGTGTGCCGGACCAGATCTCAAGACTGCTATCTGTGTAAAGCGCGACTGAATTCATCGGCTCCATGGTGGAATGGGCCAGCCAAGGCACGTGGTATTCTGCCGTGATCTCAGTCGCACCTTCAATCGCTGTATCAACGTCGCCATCGCCCCGCATGGTGGAATTAGCGCTGGTATCGAACGCTTTGACGATCTCGGCTCGCAAGGCTGCGGTCGTGGCAGGATAACTGGCGGCTTCCCATTCGATCTCAACGGCTTCGGCGGCTTTCATAGCCAACCACGTGTTATTTGCGATCACAGCGATACCATCGCCCAGATCAACGATCTTTTCGACACCGGGCATCGTTTCGGCTGCGCTGGCGTCAAAGCGGATCATGCCAGCGCGTTTGGGGTTCATCCGGACAGTTGCAAATTTCATGCCCGGCAGGCGCACATCTGCACCGAATTCGGCCGTGCCCGTGGCTTTGCCCACCATATCAACCCGGGGCAAGGATGTGCCCAACAGCTTCCATTCGCTGGCCGGGCGCAGCGTGATCTCTGCCGGGGGCTCAATGGCGGCCGCCGCTTGGGCCAGATCAGCGTAAGACAAGGTCTGACCATTTGGCCCAATCACCTGACCGTTTTCGGTTGCCACCTCAAAATCCTGCACGCCCCACTGATTAGCAGCGGCAGTTTTCAGCGTTTCGCGCGCAGTAGCCCCCGCCATGCGCATTTTTTCAAACGCATCCACGGTCGAGGTTGACCCACCCGTGACCTGAAGCCCCATAATCTTGCCAACAACGCCGACAGTTTCTTTGACGGTGTCCTGAAAATCGGTGACGGCATAGTCTTTGAACGGTAAACTAAGCCCCATCATCACACCATTATAATATGCCTGCGCAGCCGGGCCATGAATGACGTTGATGCTTGCAAAATCTACATCCAGTTCCTCGGCCGCCAAAGCGGCAAGGGTCGTCATGATGCCCTGTCCCATCTCGGCCCGCGGCGCGATGATCGTCGTGCCGGACTGGTCAATGATGATATAGGGGTTCAGCGTGACCGCATCGCCTTCGGGACGCAGCGGGTTTTCCAATTCACGCCGGGCCTGCCAGACACCAAAGGCCACACCACCCACAACAGCAGCCGATCCGATCAGAAACGTACGGCGGGCGATTTTTCCAAGACGGCTCATCTTTATGCCTCCTGCAGCTTTTGCGCGGCATCCTTTATCGCCGCGCGGATGCGGGGATAGGTGCCGCAGCGGCACAGGTTGCCCTGCATTGCGTCATCAATTTCAGCGTCATTTGGGTTGGGTGTGTTCGCCAAAAGATCGGCAGCTTGCATGATCTGGCCGGATTGGCAGTAGCCGCATTGCGCCACCTGATTGTCGATCCAGGCTTGCTGGATTACAGCCAGATTGTCGGGCGTCCCCAGCCCTTCGATGGTTGTCACATCACCCCAGACATCGGCCAAAGCCACCTGACATGACCGCACAGCTTCGCCGTCAATATGAACCGTGCAGGCCCCACAAGCCGCAACACCGCAGCCAAACTTGGTGCCGGTCAGACCGACTTCATCACGTAAAACCCAAAGCAAGGGCACATCTTCGGGCAAATCCACGGTATGGGATTGCCCGTTTATGGTAAGTGTGGTGGCCATCGTAATGCTCCCTTTCATCGGATATGACAAAATATTCGTATTTTGTCATAATGTCAAATTGACGTTCTAGCGCGAAACTGTCAAATGCTTTTACATGACAACTGCATTACCAGATTTCAGCCCGGATCCCCGCGTAAAAGATATTATGGGCGCGGCGTTTGAAACTTTTGCAACCTATGGCTATCGCCGTACTGCAATGGAAGACATCGCCAAGACTGCCGGTATGTCGCGATCTGCGCTTTATCTGCATTTCAAGAATAAAGAAGACATCTTCCGGTCCTTGGCACAGTATTACTACGACGCAGCCGCCGAAGGTATGACAAAAGCATTGCAGAATCCCGGGCCGTTGGCGCAGGTTTTGCATGGTGCATTTGTCGCCCGTGGTGCTGGCATCATGGAAACAGTCCTGTCTTCACCCCACGGCGAAGAACTGCTTGATACGAAATCTACCACAATCGCCGATGTGTCCAAATCCGGAGAGGCGAAACTGGCGGGTATTTTCGCCGACTGGCTGAAACATGCCAAGGCAAGCGGCCAGATCAGACTGATGATGGACCCCGACGTCATGGCCGATACAATCATGGCAGCATTAAAGGGGTTAAAAACGCCGCCACCATCGCTTGACGTTTATCGCGAACGGCAACAGGTTCTGGCCGAAGTTCTGGCACAAGCCTTAAGTCATTAGTTAAATTTTTTAAAATCGCCATCAGGGTTTGATAATGAAAAAAGTAACTTTGATAAGCCTGCTTGTTTTTATAGGCGCTCTTATTTTGGGGCGCTATTGCTTGGTCGAAATCTGGAGAATAGAGGATAATTACTGGAAGCCAGACGGTAGCAATTTGCAGCAGGGTCAGCTTGATGTCTTGGGCATTCTTTTGCTGATATCACTTATCAGCATTCCCGCCAGCTTTTTAGCATTTTTCATAGGGTTGGCGACAATCTGGGGTGAATACGGGAAGAAACAAGATTAAATAAGTAGGATCAGATCTGCATGGCTAAATAAATGTCCTAATTTCACCTTATAACCTCACCTTTTGTCCGCTAAACAAAAAGTACAATGACAAAATTGATAGACACTCCCCCCGCCTGGCTGGCAACGTGCCTGATCATTGCTTGGCTGCAGTCACACTATTTCGATCTGGGGATGTCGCTGGATTACGGGATCACCGATCTTTTAAGTGCCATTCTTCTTGGCGGCGGCATCATCATATTTTTCATGGCCGTTATCCAGTTTCGCCGTCATCAGACCACGATCATACCACATCAAGAGGCCTCAAACCTGATTACGCAGGGTATTTATAAATGGTCCCGTAATCCGATTTATGTCGCTGACACACTGATCTTGGCCGGGCTGATCCTGCGATGGGATGCCGTGCTGAGTTTGCCACTCATCCCAATATTCGTCTGGATCATCGAACGTCGTTTCGTCATACCTGAAGAAAATCGGTTGCGGCGCAAATTTCGGGCTGACTTCGCACGATACGAAAAAAAGACGCGGCGTTGGGTTTGACGTCATTGGTGGTATCTTGATTGGATGTGGTTGCGCAATAATGTTGCGCAAGTTAAGTGGGTTTTGAATCATATCTGTCCTGATTTCAGGACGGACATAAACAAGCAAGGGGGACGGGCCGTATGAAAATCGGGGCGCCAAAGGAAACATACGAAGGGGAGGCCCGCGTGGCCATGACCCCTGACAGCGCAGCTCAACTGCAAAAGCTGGGCTATGATTGCGTGATCGAAACCGGCGCTGGCGAAGCCGCAGGATTTTCGAATGCTGCCTATAAAGAAGCCGGTGTTCAGGTCGTCAAAACGGCGGCTGCCCTTTGGAAAGCCGCAGATGTTGTCGCCAAAGTGCGCCCACCATCCGAGACAGAGATCAAGCGCCTGCGGGACGGGCAAACGCTGATTTCCTTTTTCTATCCCGGCGCCAATGAAAAACTGATGGATTTGGCCAAGGGCAAGGGTGCCAACGTCATAGCAATGGATATGGTCCCCCGGATCAGTCGCGCCCAAAAGATGGACGCGCTGTCGTCGATGGCCAATATCGCAGGCTATCGCGCCGTGATCGAGGCAGGCAATAACTTTGGCCGCTTCTTCACGGGTCAGGTGACCGCTGCTGGTAAAGTACCGCCTGCCAAAGTTCTGATCGTGGGCGCAGGTGTGGCTGGTCTGGCCGCAATTGGCACGGCGACATCACTTGGCGCAATGACATACGCCTTTGATGTACGCCCCGAAGTTTCTGAACAAATCGAATCCATGGGCGCCGAATTTGTGTTCCTTGAATTCGAAGACAGCCAGGACAGCGCCGGAACCGGTGGCTATGCCGCGCCCTCCAGCCCCGAATTCCGCGAAAAGCAGCTGGAAAAGTTCCGCGAATTGGCGCCCGAGATGGATATCGTTATCACCACGGCCCTGATCCCCAACCGCGACGCGCCGATCTTGTGGACCGAAGACATGGTCAAGGCGATGAAGCCCGGTAGCGTGGTCGTGGATCTGGCCGCCGAAAAGGGCGGCAACTGCGAACTGACCATTATGGACGAAAAAATCGTAACGAAAAATGGTGTGACCATCGTGGGGTATACTGATTTCCCAAGTCGAATGGCCTCGCAGGCTTCAACCCTGTATTCCACGAATATCCGCCACATGATGACCGATCTGACACCCGAAAAAGACGGGCAGGTCGTCCACAACATGGAAGATGACGTGATCCGCGGCGCAACGGTGACGTTCAAGGGCGACATCACCTTTCCGCCACCGCCACCCAAGATAAAGGCGATCGCAGCCGCCCCGAAAAAAGAAGCGGTCAAAGAACTGACGCCTGAACAGAAAAAAGCACAGGAACTTGCAGTCTTTCAAAAACAAACCCGAAATCAGGTGGGCTTGTTGGCGATTGGCGGCGCGTTGATCCTATTGGTGGGTCTTGTAGCCCCCGCCAGTTTCATGCAGCATTTCATCGTCTTTGTGCTATCAGTTTTTGTTGGCTTTCAGGTGATCTGGGGCGTCTCGCACAGCTTGCACACACCGCTGATGTCCGTGACCAACGCCATTTCATCCATCATCATTCTGGGGGCATTAATGCAGATCGGATCTGGATCATATCTTGTGATCCTACTGGCGGCACTTTCCGTTTTTATGGCCGGGATCAATATCTTTGGCGGCTTCCTCGTGACACGGCGCATGCTTGCCATGTTCCAGAAATCTTAAGGGGGACCGGTCAATGGATTTCGGATTCACCACAGCGGCCTATGTCGTCGCAGCTGTTCTTTTCATTTTGTCCCTAGGCGGTCTGTCAGGACAGGAAAGTGCAAAACGCGCCGTATGGTACGGCATTACAGGCATGGCGCTGGCCGTCTTTGCAACACTGATCGGGCCCGGTGCCGGGCTTTGGTTTTTATCAATCATCCTGATCGCTGGCGGCGGCGTCATCGGCTATCAACTGGCCACCCGCGTACAAATGACACAGATGCCCGAATTGGTCGCCGCGATGCATTCGCTGGTTGGTCTAGCGGCTGTGTTTGTGGGCTTCATCGCGCATTTTGAAATGGTAAATGTTGCCGCTGCAATGACAGATGGTAAACTTATCGGCAGCTTGCCTGAGATGGGCACTTTTGCAAATCTCATCGCCAAGAAATCAGTGGTTGAGCTGAATATCCTTCGGGTCGAACTGTTCCTGGGTATCTTTATCGGGGCTGTGACCTTTACCGGATCGGTCATCGCATATGGCAAATTGGCGGGCAAAGTCGACACATCTGCCGCCAAACTGCCCGGTGGCCACTTGCTGAATGCCGCCGCTGCGGGCCTGTCACTGGTCTGCCTGATCTGGTATTTCAACAGCGGTGGCTTCTTCCCGCTGTTTCTGATGACTCTGGCTGCACTTTTCATCGGCTATCACCTGATCATGGGGATTGGCGGGGCGGATATGCCTGTGGTCGTATCGATGCTGAACAGCTATTCCGGTTGGGCGGCGGCGGCCATCGGCTTCAGCCTTGGCAATGACCTTTTGATCGTGGTCGGTGCCTTGGTCGGATCGTCCGGTGCGATCTTGTCATACATCATGTGCAAAGCGATGAACCGGTCTTTCATCAGTGTGATCCTGGGTGGTTTTGGCGGCCCTGCAGGGGAACAGATGGCGGTTGAAGGCGAACAAGTCGCGATCGATGCCGACGGCGTGGCAACGGCCCTTGAAGACGCCGACAGCATCGTCATCATCCCCGGCTATGGCATGGCCGTGGCCCAAGCGCAGCAATCGGTTAGCGAATTGACCAAACGCCTGCGCGCCAAGGGCAAGACCGTGCGCTTCGCCATCCACCCTGTCGCTGGCCGCTTGCCGGGCCACATGAATGTACTGCTGGCCGAAGCCAAAGTGCCCTATGACATCGTGCTGGAAATGGACGAGATCAACGATGATTTCCCCGACACCGACGTGGCGATTGTCATCGGTTCAAACGATATCGTGAACCCCGCCGCCCAAGACGACCCCAACAGCCCCATCGCCGGTATGCCGGTTCTGGAATGCTGGAAGGCCAAGCAGGTCTTTGTGTCAAAACGCGGTCAGGGCACCGGCTATTCCGGCATCGAAAATCCGCTGTTTTTCAAGGATAATACCCGGATGTTTTATGGCGACGCCAAGGCATCACTGGATCAGCTTCTGACTAAAATCAGCTGAATAAAACGCGCAGACCTCGGATTTAATCCGGGGTCTCGTAGCATACTCATTATTTCCGCCGATGATGTTCATCCAGCCGCGGGAAAATTTCTACAAAATTGCAAGGGCGGTGGCGGTAATCCAGCTGCTTGGCTAAAATCTCGTCCCAGGCATCCTTGCAGGCCCCAGGACTGCCCGGCAGCGCAAACAGATAAGTACCACCCGCTACCCCACCAGTTGCGCGGCTTTGCACGGCCGACGTACCGATCTTGTTCATCGACACCATCGTGAACACCGTGCCAAAGGCATCGATTTCCTTTTCATAGACATCTCGGTGCGCCTCGACCGTGACATCGCGCCCCGTCAGGCCCGTTCCCCCGGTTGAGATCACAACATCAATTTCAGGATCCGCACACCAGGCGCGCAGTTGATCCGCGATCTGGTCACGTTCATCCGTCAGGATCATTCGCGCGGCCACAATATGCCCCGCTGCTTCGATCCGGTCGACCAGTACTTGCCCTGATCGATCCTGATCCAGCGATCGGGTGTCCGACACGGTCAGCACGGCAATACGGACGGCGATAAAGTCCATCGTTTCGTCAATACGCGACATCTATACCTCGAACCAATTTACGGTCGGGCCCAGGTTATGAACCTGTGTTTCACCGATCTGCCCGGATTTGCCCCAGCTGTCATGAATGTGCCCGCAAAACATCAGCTTGGGCTGCACCCGTTCAATCGCAGCTCGGACAGAGGTCGACCCGACCGACTGTCCGGCAGATGTGATATCAGCGACACCTTTAGGTGGCGAATGGGATACCAGAATATCGGCACTGCCGCAGGCATTCAGCATCTCTTCGGCGGTATCTTCGCTCAGATCGCAGGACCATGATCCAAAGGGCGTCACAGGAATCGCATAGCCGATCCCAAAGATCGTCACGCCGTCAATTTCAACGCTTTGCCCGTGCAAAACAGTCATGCCATCCAACGCCGCATCCCGCAGTTCATCCGCGCTTTCGGCATTTCCCGGCACAGTGACAAAGGGGCGCTTAATATCGCGCAGTAACACCATCGCCTCTGGCAAGCCTTGACGCATATTGCAGAAATCGCCCGCCCCAATCACCAGATCGGCCTGCGCACTGGCTTGCATCAAATCAGCGGCACGGACCCGGGCCAGATGCAGATCAGAAAATGCCAGTATCTTCATGCCTTTAACCTTTCTTGCAACATCAACAGATCATGCCACGCCTCGCGCTTTTTTTCGGGACTGCGCAGCAGATAAGCAGGGTGAAACATCGGCAATGCGGGCTTGCCCAGCACATCGGTCCATTGCCCGCGCAACCGCGTGATCCCCTTGCGTCCCAGCATCGCCTGACACGAAATATTGCCCATCAGGACAATTACATCGGGATCGACCAACGCCACATGCTTTTCCACAAACGGCAGCATCATCGCAATTTCTTCAGGCTTAGGATCGCGATTCTGTGGCGGCCGCCAAGGCAGTACATTTGTGATATAGACCGACGCCGCAGCATCCGGTGTTTCGCGCCACAACTGAATGGCAGCCAACATCTTGTCCAGCAATTGCCCGGCCCGCCCGACAAAAGGGCGCCCCTGAATATCCTCGTCTCGTCCCGGCGCTTCGCCAATGATCATCAGGCGCGCAGCCGGATTGCCATCGCTAAAGACCAGGTTTTTCGCGCCTTTCTTCAGCTCGCAATGCTCATAGGCCGCCATGGCCGCCTGCAACCCGTCCAGATCGCTGGCCCCATCTGCCGCCTGTCTGGCAACCATGACCGGGTCAACCTCATCCAGTAATGCGGGTTGAACAGGCGCTGCCTTTGGCTTGGGCTTTTCCGCAGGTACCTCATAGCGGTTCACAGGCACGTCCGATATCGCCTCGGTCGCACCCATCTCAACCTGCCAGTCCAGCAAGGCTTTGGCCGTATGAAAATCCATCTTGTCCACCCCCCATAGCTAGGGCCGGAACGCCCAAAGGTAAACACTTTCCGAATGGTACAACGCCGTTCTGTTGGATATCAGACGGTTGTGGGCGGTATGCGAAAATTAAATCTTATGTTGGCTATGAGCCCAATCTGCACGATGCTGCTCCAGCAACGAAGGGCGGCTAATGCTATCTGGCTATTTGCGTATGACAGTTTCGTTGTAGCAAACACCTGAATCTTCAATCTTAGAAACAAGGGCAGAGAGAGTTAAGCCTGAGTAATCCATAAGTTGAATGGGCTTTTGATCGACAAAATGTACCCAATACTCTTTGGTGGTGTCCTCTTCGAACTCGTATGTCGTGCGATACTCGATCTCCGTTATGTTTGACAGCTTTGAACTGAAGCCTGTCTCAGGTCCAAAGGTGTGTTTTGGCACTTCCCAGAGCAGCTCATCGTTAGTCAGCCTAAAATGCCAACTGCCTGCCGTTCCTTTGAACTTTAGCACTTGAAAGAACATCTTAATGAGATGCCCAATTCCAGTGGCTATGAATCCTAAACCAAAGAAAGACCATACAGACAATTGCTGCAGCATATCTTCCGATAGTTCCCAGACAAAGGTTTCCGGGATCATCCAGTAGCCCAACAGGATGCAACCGAACGAAAAGAGCGGCATGACGAACAAGTACTGGATATTCCTGCTACGCACTGACGTTCTAATATCAAAAATAGGGTCTGATGGCATGCAAACCTAGCTCCTCTGCGTGCGTGGCAGCATCTTCTAGCCACCGCCAAAGATGTGTATAGCTCCTAACCAATATACGCTACCTGCAAGTATCGACACCGGACCTTCGCGCAGACGCAGCGAAAGAGCGGTTTGTCCCGCTGACCGACCATTGCGTCAAAACCGAATGAAGCTTGCCTTAGTGTTCCTAGCAAGGCTCACTAAGCCTGGAAATTTCGCATATCAGTTCAAAGCATGACATGCTTTTCATAAACGCCGGCCGTCCCTTGGTCGGGACCAAATGGCGGCCGTCAGGCTCTTTGCAAAAGAGCTCTGTTGCAGACTTTCCACTCATTCCTTTATAGAACACCCAACAATAAATGGGGATGCAATGAACTGGCGGGCCAAACATCTTTTGGGGATCGAACATCTGGGCCCCGATGAAATCACCACACTTCTGGATCTGGCCGATCAATATGTGTCGCTGAACCGCCAACAGGTCAAACATCGCGATACGCTGGCCGGGCTGACGCAAATCAACATGTTCTTTGAAAACTCGACCCGCACGCAGGCCAGTTTTGAACTGGCGGGCAAGCGTCTGGGTGCCGATGTGATGAACATGGGCATGCAGGCGTCATCGATTAAAAAGGGCGAAACCCTGATCGACACAGCGATGACGCTGAACGCGATGCACCCTGACCTGCTGGTCGTGCGCCATCCCCATTCCGGTGCGGTCAACCTGCTGGCCGATAAAGTGAACTGCGCTGTCCTGAACGCAGGCGACGGGCGGCACGAACACCCCACGCAGGCCCTGCTGGACGCGCTGACAATCCGCCGCGCGAAAGGGCGTCTGCACCGGCTGTCCATCGCGATTTGTGGCGATATCGCCCACAGCCGCGTGGCACGATCCAACATTCTGCTGCTGGGCAAAATGGAAAACCGTATCCGCCTGATTGGCCCGCCGACGCTGATGCCATCCCAGGTGTCCGACTTCGGGGTCGAGGTGTTCGAGGACATGCGCGAAGGTCTGGCTGACGTCGATGTTGTCATGATGCTGCGTCTGCAACGCGAACGGATGGACGGGGGGTTCATTCCCAGCGAACGCGAATATTACCACCGCTATGGGCTGGATGCCGACAAACTGTCCCACGCCAAACCTGACGCCATCATCATGCACCCCGGCCCAATGAACCGCGGGGTCGAAATTGACGGCACACTGGCCGATGACATCAACCGCAGTGTGATTCAAGAACAGGTCGAGATGGGCGTCGCCGTCCGCATGGCCGCGATGGAACTGCTGGTCAAAGCCCGCCAGTCCAAACCGCAGGATGTGATGGTTTAAGCACACCGCAGGATTATCAAATACTTCTATTTCATCGGCAGTCTTGGACTTATTCAGTCCAAACCTAACTGATACTTGGCAACAGCAAGCCAGAATTACATCTTATAAATGCACAAAGGGACGATATCCAAATGACTTCTGGATGGGACGGTATTTTAGAACCCGGAGAGCGCATAATTTGGCAAGGCCGCCCTGATTATAAATTTGATCTGAAACGTGTACCGGTTATAATTTATATTGCTGGATTTAGCATGGTTACTGTCATGTCATATCAATTGATTGCCAATGCTATGTTTCAAACAACTGCTGGAATTGTTTTGTCCGGTATATGTATATTATCTGGATTACTTATATTAATAGGTATTCCTTTTTTAGATGCCCACAATCGGAAGTATACGACATACACTTTAACTGACCGCCGTGCATTTATAGCAGCAATCACCATTTTGGGGGACAGGTTATGGACAAGCCATCAAATTCGCATAGACTTCCCAATTACTTTTAAAGAAGGCTCACCACCCTCAATTTATTTTACAGAAGGTTGGGGACATAGATGGTATTCAAAATACAGGGTCAAAGTTCCGGTTGGTTTTGAACGGATCAATAATGCACATGAAGTTCATGCCCTTTTACAAAAAGTCCAGCGACGCGAAGCCTGATATAAACATTCAAAATTCGCCTCAATTAAAGTTTGAAAACAGAGAGTTCAGTTTTTGTCAGATATAAAACCGCAAACACCAATCAATGTTTCTACAAATGAAACCGGTATAATCCGGCTTTACGACATCACTTTGCCGGATACTCAAGCCAAGGCATTAACGGCGACGGACGTTCAACAGGCCCTTGGCGTGGATCGCTTGAATGGCGATTACATCGATATTTTCCCGATCAGCACATTACAGGGCGTGGGGTTGTTGGGCTATATGATCGATGGGCTTGGCATCGCTGCTGATGATCTGGTGGCGGACAAAGACCGGATTGATCAGATCACGGGGTATGTCGTGGTAATATTGTCACGCGCCTTTGGTGGTCAGACTGTCACCCTGCGACCTGATGCATCGTTGCAGCTGATCGGCACCTATAGCGAAGCCCAAAGCAAAACAGCCCCGGTTGATCTGCAGGCCGAAACGGCCCAGCCGAAACAGGCCGACACACCGCCGTCCAAAAAGCCGAAAAGCAATGCGGCGATATCCGGCATGGTCGCAACCGTGGCGCTTTTGGTGATGTTTGCCCTTGTGGGCCTGATGATCTGGATCGGGGGATAAGTCAAAGTGGCTGATCCCTATCGCTTCAAAGACACCATCACACCTTTCGATCCGGATCTGAAATTCTGGCAGAAACATCTTGTGCCCGGGGAAACTATCATTTGGGAAGGTCGTCCGAATTTCAGCTTCAAACTGGATAAAACAGCCTTGGGTCTGGCCATCCCGGGTTTTGTGGCATCTGCTGTTCTGTTTATCATCAATAATGATCTGCTTGGGGCATCGGGACCAGGCCAACTTGTCCTATCACCAACAATAACGCAGCAGATCAATTGGGGTATCTTCATCGCCATTGTGTATCTTGTGCTTTATCTTCTGTATCACAGCATGACCCAGTCGCGATTGACCCGCTATGCATTAACCAACAAACGCGCCTTGATCCACAACAGGCTGCCGTGGCCGAAACTAAATGCCAAGTATTTGACGCCGATGTCTGAAGTTGCATGGGATCAAAGCGATCCCGGCAGCATTGTCTTAGGTCAGTCCATCACGCAGTATAGATCAAATGCGATCTTCAGATCCGGCATTGTCAAAGAGCGAAAAGAAGGGTTTTTGAATATCGACAACCCACAAAAGGTCTATGATCTGATGCAGCGCGTGGTAAACGATAAGGTATGACAACGCTATTCACCAATGCCCGTTTGATTGATCCGCAGGCTGGAACAGACCAGATCGGATCGCTGCTCATCAAGGATGGGCAGATTAACAAAGTGTTAACGCAAGATGTTGATTTAGCTGAAAAAAAGTTGACAGCTGTCAACTTTTTGGATTGCGGCGGAAAATGTCTGGCCCCCGGCATTGTTGATATCGGTGTAAAGGTGTGCGAACCGGGCGAACGGCACAAGGAAAGTTTCAGGTCCGCAGGGCAAGCCGCTGCAGCGGGCGGCGTGACCACGATGGTGACACGCCCCGATACGCTGCCCGCCATCGACACGCCCGAAACCCTTGAATTTGTGACCCGCCGCGCTCAGGAAGACAGCCCCGTCCATATCCGCCATATGGCCGCCCTGACCAAAGGCCGCGAGGGCCGCGAGATGGTCGAGATCGGCTTTTTGCAAGACGCCGGAGCTGTGGCTTTTACCGACTGTGATCTTGTCGTCCAATCGACCAAGGTCTTGTCCCGCGCGCTGACATATGCCCGCAGTCTGGGCGCGTTGGTCATGGCGCATCCACAAGATCCAGGGCTATCGCAGGGGGCCGCCGTCACATCGGGCAAGTTTGCATCCCTGCGCGGTTTGCCAGCCGTGTCACCCATGGCCGAACGCATGGGCTTGCAGCGCGATCTGACACTGGTCGAGATGACCGGCGTCAGATATCACGCCGACGGTATCACCACCGCCACCGCCCTGCCTGCGCTGCGCCGCGCAAAAGACGCCGGGCTGGATGTGACAGCTGGCATTAACATCCACCACCTGACCCTGAACGCGCTGGACGTCGGCGATTACCGGACTTTCTTCAAAATCAAACCACCCTTGCGCGATGAAGACGACCGTTTGGCGATGGTTCAGGCTGTGGCCGATGGCACAATCGACATCATCAGTTCAATGCACACCCCACAGGACGAAGAAAGCAAACGCCTGCCGTTTGAAGAAGCCGCCAGCGGGGCCGTCGCCCTTGAAACCCTGCTGCCTGCTGCGATGCGGCTATATCATTCCGGCATGATCGATCTGCCAACGCTGTGGCGGGCCATGTCGCTGAACCCGGCCAAACGGTTGGGTCTGAACACTGGTCGTCTGACCGTTGGCGCGCCTGCTGATCTGGTGTTATTCGATCCCGACGCGCCATTCGTATTAGACCGTTTCAAACTGCGGTCAAAATCCAAGAACACGCCCTTTGACGGTCAGCGGATGCAAGGCAAAGTCATCGCTACCTATGTGGCTGGAAAACAGGTTTACGGCCCATGATCCCACCCTTTGACACTGCGCCGCTGATCTTGCTGCTTTGGGCTGCTGTCGGATATTTTCTAGGCAGTATTCCGTTTGGTATGGTGCTGGCCAAGCTGATGGGTTTGGGTAATCTGCGCGATGTCGGGTCCGGCAACATTGGGGCGACGAATGTTTTGCGCACCGGCAATAAAACCGCAGCGGCACTGACTTTGATTCTGGATGGTGGCAAGGGTGCGGCGGCCCTGATCCTGGCACGTCTGTTCGCAGGCGAGGATGCCGCTCATCTGGCAGCTTTTGCCGCATTCCTGGGCCATTGTTTTCCCATCTGGTTGATGTTCCGCGGCGGCAAGGGCGTGGCGACATTCTTTGGCATCATATTTGCGCTGTACTGGCCGCTTGGATTGGCTTGCGCTGCCCTATGGCTGACAGTGGCAGCGATTTTTCGATATTCATCACTGGCGGCCTTGGTCGCATCGGCGCTGTCGCCACTTTTGCTGTTAGCATTGGGTCGACCCGAGGCGATTGCCCTATGTCTTATGCTAACCCTTTTAATTTACACAAGACACGTCCAAAACATCAAAAGGTTGTTTTTTGGCACGGAATTTAAAATCAAAGGTTGATAAGGTCGCAAAACCGATACGCGATGTCCGCACTCAACAGTTTTTTTACATAGCATTGTCACTTCGTCTTGATTTTCAGATCAAATAGGGAAATGTCAGCGCGATAAAAACGTGAAAAATGTGGAGACGGTATAAAATGTCATTTATGGACGCAGTGAAAACCTGCCTTAGCAAGTACGTAGATTTTTCGGGCCGCGCACGTCGTTCCGAATATTGGTTCTTTTACCTGTTTACCTTTCTGGTCGGCATCGTTGGTGCAATCATTGACGGTGTTCTGGGAACAGGTTTCTTTAATCTGATCGCAACACTGGCCTTCCTTCTGCCCTCTATCGCGGCTGGTGTTCGTCGTTTGCACGACACAGACAGATCCGGTTGGTGGTTCTTGATCATTCTTGTGCCGATCGTCGGTGCAATCGTTCTTCTGGTCTTCTTTGTTATGGATGGCACAAAAGGCGAAAACCGCTTTGGTCCAGACCCCAAAGGCGGCAACGAAGCTGAAGTCTTCAGCTGATCTTTTTTGCAGGCCCTGACTCAGGGCCTGCATATTTTCATATGTGCAGTGCGCAGTTGCATCACTTTTAACACTGAAAAATTTGCAATCTTGATTTTGAATGCCCGGTCGGATTATCGAAATGTCAGGCATTATGTAAAAGCGGAGTTATTTTAGATGTCATTCATGGAAGCGGTTAAAACCTGTTTTAGCAAATACGTCACTTTTTCGGGCCGCGCGCGTCGGTCTGAATATTGGTATTTCACCTTATTCAATTTTCTTGTTGGCATTGTTTTGGGCATTGTTGACGGGGTTATTTCTGGCGGTGACCCTGACAGTGTCGGTATCTTTGGCACAATCTATTCACTGGCTGTTTTTCTGCCAGGCCTGGCTGTTGCGATCCGTCGTTTGCATGACACCGACAGATCTGGCTGGTGGTACCTATTGGTCTTTATTCCAATCATTGGCTGGATTGTCTTGCTTGTTTTCTTCTGCACAAATGGAACAGAGGGCGAAAACCGCTTTGGACATGACCCAAAGCACGAAAATGAAGCTGACGTTTTCAGCTGATTTTATTTCAAATCAAATACTTAAAGCGCCGTCCTTTTGGGCGGCGTTTTTTGTTTGCTAATAGAAACTTTGCGGATCGATATCGACAGACAAGCGCAGGGAATTGGGCGGGCGGAATTGGCTGATCCATCTTTCGACTGAGGCCTGCAGGGGGGCTGTTTTTTCAGCCTTGATCAAAAGGCGCACGCGGTGGCGGCCACGGATACGGGCGATGGGCGCGGGGGCCGGACCAAACAGTTGGGCGTTGATCTGTCGCAAAGGCGCATCGTTTCGCGCCATTTCAGTTGCGAAATCAAAGACTTCCTGAACATTTGGGCTGCTTAGGATGATGCCAGCCATACGGCCAAAGGGGGGCACGCCTGCCTGTTCACGTTCAGCTGCTTCGGCCTTCCAGAAATCTTCTTCGTCCCCGGACAGGATCGCGCGGATCACCGGGTGATCCGGTTGATAGGTTTGCAACAATGCCTGACCGGGTTTATCGGCCCGCCCGGCCCGGCCAGACACCTGTCGCATCAGTTGGAATGTTCGTTCAGCCGCGCGCAGATCAGACCCTTGCAACCCAAGGTCGGCATCAATGACACCCACCAGCGTAAGATTTTGAAAATTATGGCCTTTTGCAACCAATTGCGTTCCGATAATGACGTCGGCAGCCCCGTCTGCGATGGCTTCGATCTGGGCTTTCAGGGCGCGGGCCGATCCGTAAAGATCTGATGATAACGTGGCCACGCGGGCGTCTGGGAACAGGGCCTGTGCTTCCTCTGTCAGGCGTTCAACACCGGGGCCAACGGCGGCCAATCGCCCTTCGGCATCGCAGGATGGGCAAACCGATGGCATTGGCTTTGTTTCACCGCATTGATGGCAGACCAGCCGCTTTTGAAATCGGTGTTCGACCATGCGCGCATCGCAATCATCGCAGCCGATCTGGTGCCCACAGGCCCGGCACAGGGTTATTGGCGCATAGCCACGGCGATTGATGAACAAAAGCGCCTGTTCGTTGCGGTCCAGTCGTGCCTGAACGGCCTTTTGCAGGGATGATGAAATCCAGCGATCAGCCGGGATCACCTCATCGCGCATGTCGATGGCCTGCATATCGGGCAGCACGGCATCGCCGAACCGCGAGGTCAGTTCCAGCTTGCTGTATTTCCCACTTTCGGCGTTGACCCAGCTTTCCAGCGATGGCGTGGCAGATGCCAGTATGACCTGAGCGCCCAGAATGGACGCGCGCAACACAGCCATATCGCGGGCGTTATACAAAACGCCGTCTTCCTGTTTATAGGATGTATCGTGTTCCTCATCCACGACGATCAGGCCAAGGTCTTGATATGGAAGAAATAATGCCGATCTTGCGCCCACAACCATGTCGGCGGCCCCTTGGCCTACCATACGCCACGCACGGCGGCGTTCGGTCATGGTCACACCAGAATGCCATTCAGCGGGCCGCGCGCCAAAGCGGGCTTCGACGCGGGTCAGAAATTCAGACGTCAGGGCAATTTCCGGCAACAGAACCAAGGCCTGACGACCCTGACGCAGGCATTCGGCGACCGCTTCCAGGTAAACTTCGGTTTTGCCGGATCCGGTGACGCCGCGCAGCAGGGTTGTGCCGTAATTTTGCGACACAACGGCCGATCGCAGCTGTTTGGCACCAGCATCCTGATCGGGGGTCAGCGATTTTCCGCCATAGTTCGGATCAAGCCGGGGATAAGGCACATCGCGGGGGCAGTCTTGTTCAGAAACGGCACCCAGTTTGACCAGACCTTTGACGACACTTGAGGTAACATCGGCGCTGTCGGCCAGCTCTTTCAGGGTGAACGCCAGCCCGCCGTAATCGCGCAAAACCTGCAAAACCCGGGTGCGTGCGTCGGTCATTCGAGTGGGTTCTGCGGTGCCCAAACGATAGACTTTGCGCATGGATGGCGGATCACCCAACCCCGGCGCACGGGTCGCCAAACGCAGCATTGCAGCCATGGGTGTTAGCGTATAATCAGCGGCCCGCTTCAGGAATATCTGCATTTCTTCGCGCATGGGGGCCACATCCAACACCCTGATAACGCTTCGGATTTTGGCGATGTCATAATCCCCGCGTCCCGCGTCCCAGACCACCCCGATCACCTTGCGGGGGCCAAGTGGCACTTCGACAAATGCGCCAATGGCACAGCCGCCTTCGGGAGCCTTGTAATCCAGCAACCGATCTAACGGTTGCGTTGTCAGCACCGCAACCAGATCGCCTTGATTGAAAAATGATGGTGTTTGCACTGTGATGGCCCGTCGAGGGTTTCATTGAATTTCGGGATGCCGACCGTTTCGTGTCTTAGTCTAATTCGATTGAATTGGCACGATATCCCGACGTTTCTGTGATAAAAAAGTGAGCCCAACTGTCTTTACCGCAGAAAAGCCTTGCCACTTTCGGGGTAGATTGGGCAATAACGGTATCAGAAAAAATATAAAAGCGATGGTACAGTCGTGGAAAAAAAATACGAGACAGGTATGAGCAGTAAACCTTTGATGGATGAAGGCGTACGCGAAAAGATCATCGCAAAGCCTGATATAATACTTGAAGATCAAGATGTTATGCGTGCTTTGGCATCCGCTAATGTTCGCGGTCTTGGCAGTAATGTCATTGATTTGCGTGGTGTTGCAATGGATCGGCTGGCTGCAAAGCTGGACCGGTTAGAAGACACCCACAAATCCGTCATATCCGCCGCGTATGAAAACCTGGCAGGCACAAATCAGGTGCATCGTGCGATTTTGCGCATGCTGGACCCGATTGAGTTTGAGGATTTTCTGAATAATCTCAATGGTGAGGTGTCTCAGACATTGCGTGTGGACAGCATCAAACTGGTGCTGGAAACGACGCAGGATGATGCTTATTTGCAATCGGATCAATTGGATGATGTTCTGATTGTTGCTGATCCGGGATACATTGATGACTATATCACCCAAGGGGCCAATGCATCGGCAAGACTGATCACGCTAAGGCCGGTTGAACATGCAGATCCGGCGATTTATGGCGATCTGGCTGCTGAAATCAGATCAGAATCCTGCATGAAATTGAACCTTGGTGATGGGCGTCTGCCCGGTATGCTGGTGATGGGGGCCAAGGATGCCGATCTGTTCAAGCAAAGCCAAGGCACTGATCTTTTGACGTTTTTTGCCGGCGTGTTCGAACGATCGATGCGCCGCTGGTTATCGTGATCCAGATCTCAGCTGCCGCGCATCACGCGCTTGAGACTTGGTTATCGCATCAAAAATCCCTTGCAGGATCTGCGCAGAATACATTGACCGCCTATCACAGTGATGTACTGGGATTTTTGGCGTTCATGACGGAATACAAAGCCGAAGCGCAGGGGTTGGCGGCACTGTCCAAGCTGTCGATCACTGATATGCGGGCCTGGATGGCGCGGGAACGCAGCCAAGATGTCAGTGCACGGTCGTTGGCGCGCAAGCTGTCTGCGGTCAAAACCTTTTATCGTTGGCTGGCTGCGCGCGAAGGGTTTGAACCCACCGCCGTTCTGGCCACGCGGTCACCGAAGTTTCAGAAAAAACTGCCGCGGCCTTTGGATATAAATGCGGCCAAAGCGATGATCGATACGGTCGAACTGCAGTCGCAGGAAAACTGGATTGCTTTGCGTGATGTCGCGGTTGTTACGCTGCTTTACGGCTGCGGTCTACGGATTTCCGAGGCGCTTGGCCTGCAGGGACGCGATGCCCCGTTGCCCGATGTGCTGCGTATTCTTGGCAAGGGCGGCAAGGAACGGATCGTGCCGGTGATTGATGCAGCCCGCGATGCGGTTGATACCTATCTTGATGCGTGCCCTTACCGACAAGATGCTGATCAGCCGTTGTTTCGCGGGTCACGGGGGGGTGCGTTGTCATCGCGTTTGATCCGCAAAGCCATGCAACAGGCACGGATGCAGCTTGGCCTGCCCGCGACTGCGACACCACACGCCATGCGCCATTCCTTTGCAACGCATCTATTGGCGGCAGGTGGCGATCTGCGGGCCATTCAGGAATTATTGGGGCATGCGTCGTTATCGACCACCCAAGCCTATACGGCTGTGGACACCGCGCGACTATTGGACGTTTATCAAAAGGCACATCCAAAAGCGTGATTGCCAGACTGGCTATTTTCGGCCATGAAACCTTGATGGCGAACAGATTTAAAGCAACATTGGTTCATTTTTTAACTGCGACGGGTGCCGTTTTCGCGATGTTGGCCCTGATCGCCGCTGTCGAAGAAAGCTGGAGCATGATGTTCTTGTGGCTGGTCGTGGCCCTGTTGGTCGATGGGATCGATGGCCCATTGGCGCGGCGTTACGATGTGAAATCCCATGCGCCGCAGTTTGACGGTGCGATCCTGGATCTGATCATCGATTATCTGACGTATGTGTTCATCCCGGCCTATGCATTGTTCAAATCGGGCCTGCTTGGCGGGTGGCTGGGGTGGTACGCATTGGTTGTGATCACCTTTGCCTCGGCCATGTATTTTGCGGATACGCGGATGAAAACAAAAGATAACTCTTTTTCCGGGTTTCCTGGCTGTTGGAACATGGTTGTGCTGGTTTTCTTTGCGATTGAACCCGACAAGCTGATCATTACGGGCGTCGTGACATTGCTGGCGATCACGATGTTTGTGCCCGCGAAGTTCATTCACCCCGTGCGTACAGCCCGGTGGCGGACAATTTCGCTGCCCGTTGTTCTGGGCTGGACGGTGTTTGCCGCATGGGCGGCATGGGTCGATTTTGACCCGGACAGCTGGGCGCATTGGGGTCTGATTGTCACCAGTATTTATCTGATGGTGGCAGGCATACTGCAGCAGTTGATCCCGGTTAAAGCGGTGTCATAGCAAAACATCCGGCATATGCGGTTTATACAAATCGTGCATATCTTCCCCGGAAAGTACACGTGATGATCGATATTCTAAGATCAAACATGCGTAGTGGTGATCATTAGCTGTTTTCATAAAATTATATGTCCAACGTCGCGCATCTTTTTTACCATTTTTTCTTTTCAAGGAGGTTGCGTCACGCACTATTGAAATTAGCATCAAGAATTATTGATCCAGATCGGACGTTTGTCGCGATCTGGGCAAAGTTCAGATGTGCGGACAATCCGGGCTTTCGCTGCATTGTGCTCGAAGGTCCGTTCCGGAGAGGTATACCTAGCGAAACTGCGTTGATCCGTTGACTTCTGGGATGGCAGGTTCCTTTATTGGTCTCACCCAGCAGGGGGACGACGCGATGGAACTGCAGACATTCTTAATCTTTGCGATGACGCAGGCCATCGTGATCGCGTCGCCTGGCCCGTCCGCGATCGTCGTGGCTTCGCAAGGCGCGACAAACGGTTGGCGCACTACGGTTTTCCAGATGTTCGGGATGATGGTAGCAACGGCGATTTACTTCGTTATGTCGGCGACCGGGCTGGCCGCTCTCATCCTCGCGTCCAACCTTGTCTTCCAAATCATCAAGTGGGTTGGCGTCGGTTACCTTATCTATCTCGGCCTAACCGCCTTGCTCAGCCGTTCGGGTGGGCTCTCAGTCGCTCCGACTGGCAAGGTAAAGTCCCAGAAATCTCTCTTCTTGCAAGGCTTTGTCGTGGAGTTTGCCAATCCTAAGGTGCTCCTATTCTTCGCTGCCATCCTGCCTCAGTTTCTCGACACCGCCGCGCCGATTGCGCCGCAGATGACCATCATGGGGCTGACGGGGGCTGCGATGCAATTCGTGATTTACTCGGCCTATGCGAGTCTGGGGAACAAGCTTGCCAATGGTGGCATGCGTGCTTGGATTGTCGATCTGATAAACAGAACGGCTGGAGCGGCCCTCATCTTCGCGGGCATCAAGATGGCGAGCGTCACCGCCGAACGATAGAGTGCGCCATGGAAGACAGCTGTGTGAAACGGTTTCGCCCTTGCATTGTGGTCGTCGTCAGATTTCGGCACGCCTACAAAGGAACGTCTAGAGGCATGCCGAACACTGGAAGCTGCCGTTCATGCACGGCGCAGCATCGGTCAGCCTGGGCTCAAACCGGACCTTACCTGCGATCCGCTTGAACGGCCGCTTTTTATTTTAGGTAAAGCTATCTGGCGGTTCAGGCTAGGGCACAGTGATAACCTCTTTTTCCGTAATAATCATATCAAGTGGTTGATCGGTCTGTTCTAGGGGGATCTGATCAACCTGTTGTATGCTATAGGCAAATCCAATGGCCAATGTTGCCCGTTTTGTGCGCAAATTCTGCAGCGTGCGGTCATAAAACCCACCGCCGTATCCAAGCCGCCCACCCTTACGATCGAATGCGGCCAGCGGCACGATCAGCAGTTCTGGTTCGATCCAGTCGCCCTTGACCGGTACCATGACCTTAAAGGGGCCGGGCATCAAAGCGCCGTCCGGGTGCCAGGCGCGGAACTGCAACGGATGATCGCGCGCCGTGATCACAGGGACACCAACGCGGCCATGGGCCACGGCCTCGGACATGGCGGGCAGTGGGTTAATTTCGCTGTTGATTGGTAAATAACCGGCAACGGGAACCCCACGATAACCAGCTAAAACTTCGGACAATAGTCCAGCGGAGGCACCGGCATCGGCCTGTTTCGCCACATCACGGCGTTGCAACATCTGCGTGCGCAATGCTGATTTTTCGTCAGCCACACTCATAATAAAACAATCACTGCCAGCCCGAGGAAAGCGAAGAACCCAACAACATCTGTCACAGTTGTCACAAAGGCCCCGCTTGCCAACGCCGGATCAACCTTTAGCTTTTCCAGCACAACGGGAATGACCGTGCCTGCCAATCCCGCAACAACCAAGTTGATGACCATGGCAGCGGCAATCACCAGACCCAGATTAATTGATCCGAACCAGATAACGCCAACAATACCCATCACAACAGCAAAGATCACACCATTTATCAAACCCACCAGAACCTCGCGTCGGATCACACGCCAGACGTTGGATCCGGTCAGGTCACGGGTCGCGATCGCGCGCACGGCGACAGTCAGTGATTGCGTTCCTGCGTTTCCGCCCATCGAAGCAACAATCGGCATCAAAACCGCCAGAGCGACAAGTTGACTGATTGCTACCTCAAACTGCGAAATCACCATTGAGGCCAGGATCGCCGTAAGAAGATTAACAGCCAACCATGGAAACCGCCGCCGCGTTGTGCTGATCACTTTGTCACTCAGGCGGCCTTCGCCCACACCGGCCAGACGCAGAATGTCTTCTTCATGTTCTTCGTCCAAGACGTTCATAGCATCATCGATGGTAATGACACCCACCAACCTGTCATCCTGGTCCACGACAGGGGCCGAAATCAGGTGATATTGGTTAAACGCATAAGCGACCTGATCTTCGGGCTGAGTCACGGGAATGGTTCGAAAGCTTTCTTCAGCAATCAGGGTCAGTTTCGTTTCCCGGCGGTTTGCAAGCAATTTGCCAAGGGTGACATACCCCGTGGGCTTCAATCTGGGATCAACCAAAATCATATGATAAAACTGATCCGGAAGATCGTCATTTGCACGCATATAATCAATGGCTTGGCCAACATTCCAATGATCTGGCGCCATGACGAATTCGCGCTGCATAAGGCGGCCAGCGGATTCTTCTGGATAAGACAGCGCTTGTTCAACGGCAACCCGGTCAGCATCATCCAAAGCCTCAAGTACGGCTTCCTGTTGCGGCTCGCCCAGATCTTCGACCAGATCAACAACGTCGTCTGACTCAAGATCGCGAACAGCTTCTGACAAGACTTTTTGAGGCAAAAAATCGATGATTTCTTCCCGCAAGCCTTCATCAAGTTCTGACAAAACCTCGCCGTCGATAATATCCGTCGACAGAACAAGAATTTCGCGCCTTTGCACTTCATCCACTTGTTCCAGCATGTCGGCGATGTCAGCCGCATGTAAGGGTTCAAGCAGATCAGCCAGACGTTCTGCATCGGCCGTCGAAACAGCCAGACGTATGGAAGAAATCAGCTTGTTGTTCAGCTTATAGCTGTCATCTGCAGACACTTCGGGTTCAAGGGTCTCTTGGGTCATATCCTGCCTCCGGGTCGTTGCGGCACCATACGCACAAAGATGGGATTTACCACCCTGCCCCCTGCGCATAGGGTGGCGCGCATGACAGTGCAAGACAGATTACTTCTGGGCCAAACTCTTTCGTTTATCGACGATCCGTTTGACGTTCCCGTTTCAGCTGCTGTTCAGTATATTCGCGATGGCGCGGTGCTGCTGCGGGGGCATTTGATTGCGGATGTTGATGAGGCCGTTACCTTGAAAAAGGCCCACCCCAATGCTGATATTACGGATTATGGGGATGCGTTGATCCTGCCGGGTTTTATCGATGCCCACGTTCATTATCCGCAAACCGCGATTATCGCCAGTTGGGGAAAACAGCTGATTGATTGGCTGAATACATACACATTTCCAGAAGAGATACGGTTTTCCGATCACGATTATGCGACGGTCATCGCTAATCGCTATCTTGATCTGGTGACCGCCCACGGCACAACCACCGTCGTCAGCTATTGCACCAGCCACCCCGAAAGCGTGGATGCGTTTTTTACGGCAGCCAGTGCGCGGAATATGCGCGTTGTTGCGGGCAAGACCTGTATGGATCGCAACGCACCGGACGCCTTGATGGATACTGCGCAATCGGCCTATGATGACAGCAAACGTTTGCTGGAAAAATGGCACGAGCGTGGGCGGGCATCATACGCGATTACACCACGATTTTCGCCGACATCCACGCCAGATCAACTTACCGCGCTTGGCGCGCTTTGGGCAGAACATCCCGATTGCCTGATGCAAACACATATCAGCGAACAAAAGGCTGAATTGGATTGGGTTGCCAAGCTGTTTCCGGATGCGCGTGATTATCTGGACACCTATGAACGCTTTGGCCTTTTGGGGCAAAGGGGTCTTTATGGGCACGCAATTCATCTGACAGCGCGCGAAAGTGACAGACTGCGGGAAATGGGTGCAGCCCTGATACACTGCCCGACATCCAATACATTTATCGGATCAGGGCTGTTCGATATGGCCGCTCGCAAATCCCAAGGGCATATTGTCGGGCTGGCCACGGATACAGGTGGGGGATCATCGTTTTCGATGCTGCGCACAATGGCCGCGGCCTATGAAATCGGACAGTTGAACGGCACAGCACTGCATCCCGCGCAATTGCTTTGGCTGGCCAGTGCCGGAAATGCGCGCACGCTTCATATGGGTAATAAGATCGGGAAATTGCAAAACGGGTTTGAAGCCGATCTTGTTGTGCTTGATCTAGCCTCAACACCAGCAATTGCACAGCGATCCGGGCACGCCGACGATATCTGGCAGGCTGTTTTTCCGACAATCATGATGGGCGATGATCGTGCCGTAATGGCTGTTTGGATAAACGGGCAGAGCATAAGCTTAGAAAACCCGAACAGGGTTTGATAAGCAGCACGTCAATCCAGATCGAACTGCTGCATAATTTCTAAAGCCTCGGCGTGTTGTTGGGCCGATGCCGCAGCAATAACACGTCCCCCCCTGTACGCAGAACCGCCAGTCCAATCCGTGACGATGCCACCTGCCGCCTGGATAACAGCAATTGGTGCGGCAATATCATAAGATTGCAATCCGGCCTCGATCACCAGATCTATCTGACCAGCTGCCAACAGCGCATATGCATAACAATCCATACCATAGCGCGTCAGCTTGCATGTCTTGGCGACGGCATGGAATGCGGCTTGGTCAATCTTGGTTCCAATTTCGGGGAATGTTGTGAAAATGATCGACTGCGCCAGATCAAACCCGACCTTTGTACGCAATTTTTTTGACCCATGCGGACCAAGCATTGTTGCATGGCCGAACCCGCCTTCAAAGCGTTCACCAATATATGGCTGATCAATAATCCCATACAGCGGACCACTGTCATCGCAAATTGCGATCAAAACGCCCCAAGTTGGGGTACCCGCGATAAATCCGCGGGTACCATCAATTGGGTCCAGCACCCACGTTAAACCCGATTGACCTTTTAAATGGCCAAATTCTTCACCTAAAATCGCATCTTTCGGACGATCTTTGGCCAGGATATCTCGCATTGCCTGTTCTGCGGCACGATCTGCGATAGTGACTGGATCAAACTCATCCTCAAGTTTGTTTTCAGTCTGCAGATCGAACGCGCGAAAATGCGGTAATATGGCTTCGCGGGCGGCATCTGCCAAAGCATGTGCCGTTCTGCGAAGCATTTTTTGAGTATCGTCGCTTAGCAAGACAGTCTCCCGGCCAATCCCAAGCGCGGTAGACTGAATTTACCCGGTCACGTCAAGTCATGGCGCCGGGTTCAGTCCTTTCAGGCAGCTTCGCTTAGAACCCGCGCCAAATCAAACAAACGACGACGCTGATTTTCCGGTATCGCATAATATGACCGGACCAGCTCAAGCGCTTCCTTGTCGGCCAGCAAATCGCTAGGCACATCAGAATTCGCAGCAGATGGTGTTTCCAGATCATTCAGACCTTCGAAGAAGAAGCTGACTTCAACCCCAAGGGCATCTGAGATGTCCCAAAGACGTGATGCTGAAACACGGTTCATGCCAGTTTCGTACTTCTGAATCTGTTGAAACTTAATGCCAACTTTTTCAGCCAATTGTTGTTGCGTCATTCCGACCATCCAACGACGGTGGCGAACGCGTTTTCCAACATGGACATCGACGGGGTGCTTCATAGGTATGCTCCTGGTTGTTTCAAATCACCATACAACACGTAAATAAAGAAATCACGCTTTTTTAACGGTGAATTTCACGTTATTTTCACGAGACATTCCAGAAATTGCGATTTTTTGAACAATTTCATACATAATGTTGCCGATAAGGAGACGGTTTATTTCGAAAAAACGTACAATCAAAACGTGTACGACACAAATTAACGACAAAATCACACTCAGTTACACCTGATTCCCTCTCGCCTATGTACGGCCGCTGCGCTAGATCTCTACACAAATCGCAGGAGGTTTAGTATGCGCGCGTTTCAGGTCAATGAACTGGGTAAAAATCCACAACTGGCGGATGTTCTCATACCTGAGCCAAAAGAGGGAGAGGTCAGAGTAAAAATTCACGCCTGTGGGCTGAATTTCGCCGATCTCTTGCTCGTAAAGGGTGAATACCAAGAAAAACCGCTGCTGCCTTTCACACTTGGTATCGAAGTCGCTGGCCTGGTTGAGGCTTGCGGGCCGGGCGTCAAACACCCCGCGATTGGGTCACGCATCGCCGTTCTTGGCAATTCAGGCGGGCTGGCAGAGGCCGGTATCTTTCCCGCCGAACGCTGTTTGCCGATCCCCGACGCAATGCCTTTTACCGATGCGGCCGCATTCCAAGTGGCCTATGGCACAAGTCATCTGGCACTGACCCAACGCGCCATGCTGAAAAAGGGCGACACACTTCTTGTTCTGGGGGCAGCTGGCGGCGTTGGTCTGACGGCTGTTGAAATCGGCAAAGCATTGGGCGCAACTGTTATCGCTTGCGCGCGCGGGGACGACAAACTGGCCGCTGCCAAATCTGCCGGTGCGGATCATCTGATTGACAGTGAAACCGCTGACATCACCCGCGAAGTCAAGGCGCTTGGCGGTGCTGACGTTGTATATGACCCGGTGGGCGGCGATCAGTTCACAGCAGCTTTGCGCGCCTGTAATCGTGGGGCGCGCATGCTGGTCATCGGATTTGCCAGCGGCGATGTGCCACCGATCCCTGCAAATATCCTGCTGGTCAAGAATATCTCGGTCATTGGGTTTTACTGGGGCGGTTATATGGCCTTGAATCCCAAAGCGTTGATGGACAGCCTGGTCGAATTGATGGCCTGGTACAGCAAAGGCGATCTGCACCCGCACATCAGTAACATACTGCCACTGGAACATGCAGCCGACGCACTCGAACTTTTGCGCAGCAGAAAGTCAACAGGCAAGGTTGTCGTTACCCCCTAAGCCACGGCTAAAGTGTTTGGAATATATTAGCCGTTAGATCAGATAGCGCGTCGACCAATGCACTTTTTTCGACGCTTTTTTTATACATATTCACATTCATAGAGGTCAGATCCGGCAAAGCCCCGCCATGCTGAATGCGTTCAAGATGATTGATGGACGTGCCATCCAACATCGTATGAACCGCCAAATCTGCACTGACCATCGCGCCGATTGTGCGATAGCTGTCTGATTCGACCGCCATTTCCCACGGGATATCCGCCTGGTCCAGCAAGCGCTGAACACCACTGCGGAAAATACAGGTCTGTTCAAACGCCAAACGCAAGGGGTGCTGCCGCCATGCCTGACCATCAGGGGCCCCAACCCAAACCAGCGGCAAGGTGATCAGGGTTTGCCCCCCCGCATCCACATTTTCTTCTGTTGTCAGAATGATATCTACCTCGCCGCGGGAAAACTGTTCTTTCAGCTTTCGGGTAAACGATGACAGCAACTGCACCTTTACCCTGGGAAATTGCGCATTAAATCGCTGCAGAATCTGTGGAATGGCCGGGTATACGATATCGTGGGGGACCCCGAAAATAATTTCGCCTTCATATTCCTGGGCTGTTAGGCGCGACATTGCTTCGTCATTGATTGCCAACATTCGCCGCGCATAACTTAGTAATTGTTCCCCGGTCGTGGTCAAAGCAACAGATCGATTGCTTCGATCCAGCAGCAAAATATCCAGCGATTCCTCAAGGCGTTTCAGCTGCATTGAAACGGCAGATTGTGTCAGGTTCAAAAGACCCGCAGCTTTGGTGACGCCGCCGACCTCGGCCACAGTTACAAAAGAACGTAGGGCTGTCAGATCCAGATTTCTAATCATCACAAATCCTTATGATAAATCAATCAAACATTCATTTTAAGAATGTCATAAGCTGTACTAGATATCAATATATCTTATGAATCAGTGATCCAGCATCACGAAATGGAAAGACAAGACTATGGCAACTTTTGCACTTACAGGCTTGCGTCAGAAAACCGCAGTCATATCTTTGAAACAGATCAAAAACGTTCTTGCGCTTCAGAAAAGCCGTCGCGCGCTGGCACAATTGGATGATGCGGCCCTTGCAGATATCGGTCTGACACGCGAATCCGCACTGGCCGAAGCAAATCGCCCCATCTGGGATGCACCGATATCTTGGTACAAATAGACAATTTGCGAAAAAACACGACAATTTTGCATAGGTTTTCGGTTTCTTATTCTTGAAAACCCGTTAGGTTCGACCAATATTACAAGCAATAGCGGGGCTTCGTGCGCCCGCGCCAGTGATTTTGGAGAGAGCAATGCAAGAATACGCAAACGTTCGGTCGACTGCCGGCATCCGCTCGGAGGAGATCGACGCAGGGCTACGCGCCCACATGAACAAGGTCTACGGCACGATGTCCGTCGGCATGTTGATCACTTTCGCCGCCGCATGGGCCATTTCTAGTCTTGCGGTAACAACTCAGCCATCATTGGCTGCAGCACAAATGCCGAATGGCATTCTGCTGACAGATCTTGGCGCACTGATCTATGGATCACCGTTGCGCTGGGTTATCATGCTTGCACCGTTGGCCTTTGTTTTCGGCTTTAGCGCGATGATCAACCGGATGAGTGCAGCCACTGCTCAGTTGGTCTTCTATGCATTCGCGGCTGTGATGGGTCTGTCGATCAGCTCAATCTTTCTGATGTTTACCGGATATTCGATTATCCAGATATTCCTGATCACGGCGATTGCTTTTGCGGGCCTTAGCATTTGGGGATACACAACTAAGAAAGATATCTCGGGCTGGGGATCATTTCTGATCATGGGCGTGATTGGTCTGATCGTGGCGATGGTCGTCAATATATTCATGCAGTCAGAAGTCATGATGTACGCCATTTCGATGATTGGGGTTTTGATTTTCGCAGGCCTTACAGCCTATGATACGCAGAATATCAAAAACACTTATCTGCAAATGGCATTTGCTGGGGATCAAGAATGGTTGGGTAAAGCCGCGATTATGGGTGCGTTGAACCTGTATCTGGACTTTATCAACATGTTTATGTTCCTGCTGCAGCTTCTGGGGAACAGACAGTAAAATCTGTCAGACTTCGATAATGACACAAGCCCTGTCCAACGGAATGTTGGGCAGGGTTTTTTTATGTATAAATGATAGGCTAGCATTTATCGTGCTGCGCAATACAAGCGTTTGCCTTGGATAAACGTAATCTTATTCAGCGAAATACTGATTTCTGTTATGAAACAGGTATCTGCCTAAATCTCGATCTCGTCAGTTCCAGACTGTGGGACTGGGGCATCAGGTTTGCGGCGTATGATAATATCGCCATTGGGCAGGATCGCGGGCGCCTCGTAATTGGTGGCGTCGTCGATCAGGTTCGAAAGGTCCTGCAATGCCGGGCCCATTTCCATCGCGAACGCCCGTAAGGCTGGTTCAAGTTCACCGGCCAAATCTTTAAGGTCTTCCATCGCCGGTTCCATTTCCTGAGCCAACCCTTGGAAAAACATTTGCATGCCCCGTTCCATCAGGGACAGGCCCTGTTCGGGTTCAGCGTCTTGCGCGGCAAGCGGCGCAGTGCACAGGGCGGTGATCAAAAATGCGGCGACTGTCTGTTTCATATGTTCAATATAGGGCAGTTTACCCGGAATTTACAGATCAGATATCAATATCCAATGTCAGCGGGAAATGATCAGATGCCATCAACAGGGCCTGTTGCAATTCTGGCGTATCATAGCAGACCTGATCATCAAACGGATGCCAGATGCGCCATCGCTGCGATTTTGTACGCAAATCCGGGCTGACCATAATGTAATCCAACAGCGCCTCAAGATAGCGTTTTTCGGGTTCAATATAAAACCGCGCGGTGGTCGGATGGGCGCTAATACGTTGGCTGAGTGCCATATGCGCATTGGGGTCGAAAAGTGCGCTTTCCCCAGCGCCCAGCACGATTTCAACGCCCGAACGACCGAATAGCTTTTCAAACCCGTCCAAACCCGGGCCATCGTTCAGATCCCCCAGAACGATCAGCGGATGATCTGCGACGATCTGATCGATACGCCGACGGATCCAGATGCACTGGGCCAGCTGCTTGCGACGGTTGGCGATGGACAGACGAATCGCGTCTTTTTCAGTGCGTGCGCCATGAGGCGCCTTGGATTTGGCATGTACGCCCAGCATCCGCAGCTTTGTACCATTCGCCGTCGTCACGGCCAGTTCCAGCGGCGGCTTTGAAAAGGTGACCTTGTCCAGCGTAGCATCAATATCCAGATCAATGCGAAAGGCACCATCGAAACGCGGCGCATCCGACGCGTCACCATCACCCCACGGATCATGTGTAACCGTCAGCGCATCGGGATCATACAACAGAGCGATTTCCTGCTGAGTATTATTGGGAAAGCCAATCAACGCCTTGCGCGCCCGCAGCCCCATGGTTTGGGCAAAGGTTTCAAGCGCGAGTTCCGTGGCGCGTTGACGACTGGTATCGGGGGCCTCGATGATCATGATCGCATCGGAATCCAGCGCATTGAAAACGATGCCCAAAGCGTCGGTCTGCTGGATGCAGGTCACATTATAGCGTCCAGACCAATCAGTGTTGTTGCGCAACTGGCCTGTGTCGTCAAACAGGGTGTTGAACCATTCGACGTTATAGGTCGCGATCCTCACGATTGGACCTTAGGCCGCATGCTGCTGGGTGATTTCTTCCCATGCGCGATTGATCGCAACCATGCGTTTTTCGGCCATCTTGACGGCCTCTTCCGGAACGCCACGGGCGATCATCTGATCGGGGTGTGTGTCACGGACCATCTGACGCCAAATCTTGCGAATATCCTGCATCGACATGTCAGGCGTAACCCCTAGTACGTCATAGGGATCGTGTTCCGCATTGGGTACAAAACGCGCGCGCAGGCTTTTGAATTCGCGAGCGTCCATACCAAAAATCTGGGCGACCTGGTGCAGAAAATCATCTTCGTTGGGATGATATTCACCATCGGCCATGGCGATGTGAAACAGCCCTTCTAGCAGATCGCACAGAGCGATATGGTTTTCGCCGAACATGGTTTTGATCTTGCGGGCATATTCTTCGAAGCCGGCAACGTCCTGACGGGCCAGGTTGAAAACACGCGCCGCATTGGATTCTTCGGCTTGCGGAATGGTAAAGACCTGACGAAATGCGGTAACTTCATCACGGGTCACCAAACCATCGGCCTTGGCCATTTTTGCACCCAAAGCAATGACTGCAATGGCGAAAGCAACCGTGCGCTCAGGCGGTGTGCGCAAGCGGTCAAACACATTGCTAAGGCTTTCGCCAGACGTCAGCGCAGATACGGCATCGGCAATTTTGGACCAAAGTGACATGGCCCATACTTTAGACCGGGAACGCCCCGGGGTTACAGCATTTTCTGCATTACGATCAAATCCATCCAACGGCCAAACTTGCGGCCCACTTCGGGCAGACGTGCGACTTCGGTGTATCCAAGGGCACTATGAAAGGCGGCACCATCCGAATTTTCACCACTGACGCCTGCTATCATGGAATGCACACCACGGGCGCGGGCGTGTCCTTCGATAACAGACATTAGCGCGCGGCCTATGCCACGGCCACGGGCGGCGGCAGCAAGATTAATCGAATGTTCCATCGTATGGGCATAACCGGGGCCGTTACGAAACGGGAAATAGGTGGCAAAGCCCAGAATGATGCCTGCGTCTTCGTAAACGAAAAAGCCCTGCCCGGCTTCGCGCTTTAGATATATATCAGCGCGTATGGCACGTGGTGTCTTTTCGGCAGTGGTAAACGTAATCGCAGTATTGCGGATCACGTCGTTCCAGATCGCCGCAATCGCTTCTGCATCGTCACGTTCGGCGGGCCGTATCATTCCAGAATGCGTATGCCATGAAGTGTTTCAATTTCAGCTTGCAGGTTTTTGGCCGGACCTTGGTGGACCGAAACGACATCGCCAAAATCCAGCACCGACAGAGCATCGCGCAGCCCGTCCGCCTGGGGGTGGGTAACGTGCAACTGCTTTAGGCGGCACTTCAAATCCGGCAGGCGCAGTGCTGGATGATCGGCCCCTTCCCACTGGATCAACGCCGGGAACGCACCATCAAAGGGCAGTTTACCATCATCCGGAACTGCCATCTGCCAATGCAGATCACCGCGCGTCAGCTTGACCGGTGTACCTGTGCCTGCGGGTGATTTGGCGAGAGTTTCATCAAGTGTATCGGTCTGCACGATCCAGTTGGTCAACTTGGGCGGGCCGCTGATGTTATCCAGATCAAACCAGCGGGGATGGGATGGTTTAGGGGCCTCGGGGTTGATCGTGATGACCTCAAGATAAAAGATACCCAGACCCAACAATTGATTATGCGTGCCCATATAATCATGCTGCCCCCCGGGGGCCATCTGAACACCTAGCGCATTTTCGACATAGGACACACCAGAGGCTAAGTTTTCAGCCGTAACAGCAAGATGATCAAGCATGTTGGGGGTCCTTTTTGGTTTCGCACATAGATCTTTGGTTAAATTAAAACTGGCGACAATGGCAAAGGCATGCAAGGGGTAAAAATGTATGGCGATAAGACAATTGGTTAGTATGTAAAACTTTCACCAAGCAGTCGGGTCCAGTTGGAAAAGCTCTGAAAGTTGTTCGTAAACCTCTGGTTCTTCGCGCTTCAGGCGTGCCGGTTTTTCAAAGAAAACTTCGACTGCAACAGCAAAAAATTCCTCTTGTCCTGCTGCCCCATAAGCATCAAGCACAGTTTTGCGTCCTTTTTCGATATTTTGTACATGGTCTTTGTAAGCTTGTACGAAAACGCGTTCCCAATCTGCAAAACTTTGGCCTTTCCGAAGTATCGGCGCGCCATCGGTGTGGCCCGAAAGCTGATCAATTTGATGCGCAAATTCATGCAACACGACATTTTGACCATCTTCGTGGTTAATGGCACCCTGTTCACTGTGCGCCCACGACAGAACAACAGGACCATACGACCAGCTTTCCCCTAAACGCACAGTTTCATGTTCAGTGATGATATAACCACTGTGAGACGCTTGCTGAGATTTAAAGGCACCGGGGTAAATCAGATTTGTACGAAGATGTTTATACCATGCATCACTGTTCATGATCAGCAAACAGGCTTGTGCAGCAATAGACAGCTCCATCTCTTCCGTGACGTCCAGCCCATCGCACCCATAAAAGTCAACCTGATCAAGAAAAACATTGATCTTACCTTCAAGTGTATAACGCAATTCAGGTGGAATTTTCTGAATTATAGGGACTTTCTCTAAGATTATCGCACGTTGATGATCCAGCAATGCCGTAGAAAGCAGCTTTTTACGCTTCCGGTACTTTGCCCAAAAACGTGCGCTGATGGCAGCTGTAATAATAAATAGAAGCGTTAGAAAAATTACCATCAGCATGTCGCATACTGATCAGCTAAATTGCAGACCGAGAGATTTATCAAATTTCCACACCATGTATTGTGAAGTATTATGGTAAAAGACACGTCGCCAAAGCTATGTATATTGATCCGACATAAAACTCGGCAAGAAGAACCGTAACAAAACCAAATAGCCAGAGAAGTTCGATTGCTATTGGAATTTCCAAGCTGAGAGTTGGGAACTGCAAATCCACGAACGCAATAACGAAGCCTGCAAAGACTACCGTACGCAATGAATTACGCCAAATCGGATGCCGGGGCTTTCCTTCTGTCCCGTAAATCGCGATGGCAGTAAATCCAATTACAAGCTCAAGTAATGTATCCAACTCGCAATATCCTTTACATTACTTAGACTTAGTGATGCCGAACTCATTTACAACTGTGGCCCTGCCCTTCGGCTAATTCTTTAAATCCCGCCAAACGAGTTACTGGCAATGCGCCGGGATAAGCACAAACTGGAAGGGCTGGAACAGGCTGGATGGTCAGGACAATACAAATCTAGACTCTGTCGCCGACGCTGCCATGAATGCGGTGAATTGGGGTTAAAACGCCTTCTTGAAACACGCTGCCCAACCACTCACGCCCGGTGGGAACCACCGGGCCGCGCCGACCCGCCCCACAGGGCGGCGATTGCGCCACCCTCGGGCCGGCGCGGCCCTCAGTTCTGCAGGGTTTACAAGCAGATTTTCAGAACAATACTTAGCGTGCCAAAGCGGGCTATTCCTTTGATCGTTGTGGGATCGCTTGCTCAAATCTCTGCATCGTACCTCAAGTCTTGGGCCGGAACGATCTCGGCCCCCATATACCTGATGAAAGCAATCCCGATATCGTGTTTATGACGGTCGCGAAAACGCAAGTTTGCTTCGGGTCCACAATCGTCGGCCAACATAACCCATTCAGCAAATTCATCTGCAGACACCTGCCCATATTCAGGAATGAAGTCAGTCACATGCATTCTCTTTCCATTGACTACACTTCCACAATACCCATGGCCGACGCAAACATAGTGCATCAGCTTTCGGAAACGATTTTCTGACATTTTGTTTTCGACACGCTATGGCTGTCGTGCGGCACTCAGCAAGTGCATTTCAGTTTCAACGTCCAAGTAGTTATAACGTCCTCATGGGTCGCACAACTAACTTCTTCGTTTCTGGGTGACTACAAAGGTGATCAGGCCTGCCATCCAAATTTTCTTACCCAAACCTTAACGCTGCAAATTTTGCAAAGTTTTCGATTCGATTTTTGTAAAGTTGCAAAGTTTGGCACCGTACGGTGCGATTTATGAGACGTTAATGGCCTCGGGAAATGGTTAACTAGGGCAGAGTGTTACCGAACTCTATCGCCTCCGCGCGCGTTGACATGAACTTTATCCACAGGGTGATTTCAGGCAAAATCCGTGGGAATCACGAAATCGCGGCAAATCCTACGAAAAATGTGCAAATTGCACATCTGAATTGTGCAGCTTTACGGTAAATGTGCAATTTGCACACGTGAATTTGCCACTGTACGCAGCATTAAGATTTGTGACCTTGCGTCAAAATCCACTGCTATGATGGCCTGAATACCCCTAAACTAAGCCGCGTCCTGTCTGGCTTCTCGGATCAATCGCAAGATATCCTGCGCGGCTTCGGGGATGTTGGTCCCGGGGCCGAAAATCGCCTTAACCCCTGAATTATAAAGGAAATCATAATCCTGCTGCGGAATGACTCCGCCGCAAATCACGATGATATCGCCCGCACCCTGAGCCTTCAAAGCCTCAACCAGCTTCGGCGCCAGCGTTTTGTGCCCCGCCGCCTGACTGCTGATCCCGATCACATGAACATCATTATCAACAGCATCCTGCGCCGCCTCGTCCGGGGTCTGGAAAAGCGGCCCCACATCGACGTCAAACCCTATATCTGCAAAGGCCGTCGCGATCACTTTCGCCCCGCGATCGTGCCCGTCCTGGCCCATTTTCACAACCAGCATACGGGGGCGGCGGCCCTCATCCTCGGCGAAATCTTCGACGGATTTCTGGATGGCGGCGAAACCTTCGTCGCCTTCATATGCTGCACCATAAACACCGGCCAGCGTTTTCACCTCAGCCCGATGACGACCGAATGCTTTTTCCATAGCCATGCTAATCTCTCCTACGGATGCGCGGGCGCGCGCGGCCTCAACTGCCGCGTCCAGCAGATTGCCGCCCTTGGACGCGCGATGTTCCAATTCCACCAGCGCCGCATCGCATTTCGCCTGATCTCGTGTGCTGCGTATGGTTTCAAGCCGCGCAATCTGGCTGTCACGGACGGCGGCGTTATCAATATCAAGGATGTCAATTTCGTCTTCTTTTTCAAGGCGATACTTGTTGACGCCGACGATTACATCCTCGCCCCGATCGATCAGGGCCTGACGCTTGGCCGCAGTTTCTTCAATCCGCAGTTTCGGCATGCCCGAGGCCACGGCCTTGGTCATACCGCCCATTTCCTCGACCTCTTCGATCAGTTTCCAGGCCTCATCAGCCAGTTGCGCGGTCAGGCTTTCCACATAATACGACCCGGCCAGCGGATCGACGACGTTTGTCACCCCGGTTTCCTCTTGCAGGATCAACTGGGTATTCCGTGCGATGCGCGCGCTGAATTCGGTGGGCAGCGCGATCGCTTCGTCCAGTGCATTAGTGTGCAGTGACTGTGTGCCGCCCAGCACAGCCGACATCGCCTCATACGCGGTGCGGACGACGTTGTTATAGGGGTCCTGTTCCTGAAGACTGACGCCCGAGGTCTGGCAGTGTGTCCGCAGCATCATGGACCGTGGGTTCTTGGGTTCAAATTCGCTCATGATGCGGTGCCACAACAGACGGGCGGCGCGCAGTTTGGCGGCCTCCATAAAGAAATTCATGCCGATGGCGAAGAAGAACGACAGGCGGCCAGCGAATTTATCCACGTCCATGCCGCGGGCCAGCGCCGCACGCACGTATTCGCGCCCGTCGGCCAAGGTATAGGCTAGTTCCTGCACCAGGTTCGCGCCAGCTTCCTGCATATGATAACCTGAAATGCTGATCGAATTGAATTTCGGCATCTCGTTCGAGGTGTATTCGATGATATCCGCAATAATCCGCATCGACGGTTCAGGCGGATAAACATAGGTGTTGCGGACCATGAATTCCTTGAGGATATCGTTCTGGATCGTGCCCGACAGTACACTGCGATCATGGCCCTGTTCTTCGCCGGTGACGATGAAATTGGCCAGAACCGGGATGACGGCGCCATTCATTGTCATCGACACGCTGACCTTATCCAGCGGGATGCCGTCGAAGAGAATTTTCATATCCTCGACGCTGTCGATGGCAACACCGGCCTTGCCCACATCGCCCTCAACCCTTGGGTGGTCACTGTCGTACCCGCGATGTGTTGCCAGATCAAAGGCGACCGATACGCCCTGCTGCCCGGCGGCTAACGCCTTGCGATAAAAGGCATTTGACTCTTCAGCTGTGGAAAAGCCCGCGTATTGCCGGATGGTCCAGGGGCGACCGGCATACATCGTGGCTTTGACCCCGCGTGTGAACGGCGCGGCCCCGGGAATGGTGCCCAGATGATCAAGGCCCGCGATATCGTCTTCGGTATAAAGCGGTTTGACCTTGATCCCTTCCAGCGTTTCCCAGGTCAGATCATCCAGCGGACGGCCACGCAGTTCCTGTTCGGCCAGCTTTTTCCAGTCGTTTGTCTTGTCGGTCATCTGCGTGTCCTTATGTATCCGGGGATCCCCGGGTATTTATCTTGTCTTATAGCATATTTGCGGCAGCTGTGGCGGATCAGACCCATATGTGCCGCTGTGCTGAAACGGGTTGAATTTGACCTATTCGTATTTCCCAAGAATGCGCTTATATCAATGCTAACAGGAGACCCAATGAAACGCATTTTCACACTGATCTTTTCCATCGCCCTTGCCACACCGCTGTGGTCTGATTCGGCAGCCGACCCCGTTTTGGTCGTTAAGCCTATTGACCAATGGCGTGCGGACCCCAAAGTGCAACTGGATGCAATCGACATTGATCTGAACGATTTTATCTGGTTGGCGCGCCCTGTCGTCGTGTTTGCCGACAGCCCGAATGACCCGCGCCTGCGCGAACAGATCGAATTGCTGGCCGCGCGGTCCGATGTGTTGGCTGAACGCGATGTCGTTGTTTTAATTGACAGTAATCCCGATGCGAACTCAGACATCCGCCGCAAATTGCGCCCGCGCGGCTTTATGTTGGTGCTGATCGGCAAGGATGGCGGCGTCAAATTGCGCAAACCATTTCCGTGGGACGTGCGTGAATTATCACGTGTGATCGACAAAATGCCGCTGCGGCAACAGGAAATTCGTGATAAAAGAAATGCGGGTAGATAAGCGAAACCCTTGAAATTTCGCCAATTTCTGCTTAGTATAAAAATTAACGGATCATTCCGGAAAAATTTCGCGTACGAGGGATATTTTAATGTCGAATACAAGGAATACACCTATTCCCGTGACGGGCCGGACGGGTCCACGTCCGGGGTATTGATTTCACTGGGTTTTTTCTGACTTTCTTCTTTCGATAATGCTTTTACTTCTGTGGCGACACGCACTTCTTGATCGCGTGCCTTGGCCCGACCGCCTTCTGCAAAGGCTGTAATCATCTTCAACGCATAGTTTCCATCGGCCAGCGCCTGCGTTTTCAGGGCGATATAATCCGAATACATAGCCGCACGGCGCTCATGATCCAATTCTTTAAAGCCATCCCCACGCATGTCAGTGACCAATGATTCAATCGCAAACAACTGATTATAATAGGCCACAACCGGGTCGATGCTGGTACGTGGCAAGATATGGATTTCCGGCAAAATTGTGCGAAAAATCGTGTCATTCTGTTCGGTCGGGATCAGCGGAATAAATCCGGGATTTTCGCGCATATGGGCCAGCATTTGGTCGCGGTAAGCCAAAAGCGCCTCTTCGCTTTGAAGGTTTTCCAGATAGGATGCAATTTCAGCATAAAGCGCGCGGTGGACATCGCGCAGCCGTTCTTCGCGCTGGCGTAGACGGGCGCGGCGGTTCTGGCGGCCATTGACCATCCAACCAACAGCCACAACAGCCCCAGCCACAAAAGCCTGCTGAACACGTGGATCAATATAGGGTTCTAGAAAAACCATAAAGCATTCCTATTCATTAAATTCCGCCGGATCCGGAATACGGCCAAACGCGATTTTCGCCCCAGTATAGGGCACCGTATGCGGGGGCAATTCGCCAAAGCGCACGGTGTTTTGCCCAAACTTGCTGTTCAGCGCATCGATCGCCAGACACAAACCTTCGCGCTGTGTGACATGGCCTGCCTCGCGATCTTCGAACAGATCGGCGACATGGGCATCGACCGCCTGTAATCCGCCCAACATCACCGACACAGACAGGGGTTTCAAGGGCTTCAATTGTCGCCAGTACCGGTCGAAAGTGCGCAGCAGATCGAATGTATCCTGGGTTGCCCCGATACTGCCGTCGGCGCCCAACCGCCCTTTGACCGCACATTTCACACTGACCGACAGGCCGCGGGCAAACAGGCCTTCGCGGCGCAAACGCGAGGCGGCTTTGATCAGCAGGCGCCGCGCAACAAGACGTGCGCCGTCGGGTTTGCGGTTTTTGGGCGTCAGCACTTGACCGTGGCCCAGCGAATGGCGCTGCGTCGCAGGATAAATCACCGTTTCGCCATGCAACTGGCGCAGAAACCGTTCGCCTTCGACGCTGCGCCACAGGTGTCGGGCTGCTTTCGGCGACATGGCATAAAGCGTTGACACATCGTGAATGCCCGCCCGCGTCAACCGCCCCATGATCCCGCGCGAAATGCCTGGAATATCGTTTAGTTCCAGCGCTTTGATCTTGTCCGGCAGCACATCGGGCGTCAGCCAATTCAGACCTTCGGGTTTCTGCAATTCGGCGGCGATCTTGGCCAGCAGCTTGTTGGGCCCCACACCCACCGAGCAGCGCAAAGCCGGACTGACTTGATCCTTGATCGCGCGCTGCAGGCCCGCACCGATCTGTAATGCGGTGTTCAGATTGCGTTCCCGGCCCAAAAGTTTGCACGAACATTCGTCGACCGAATGCACCTTGTCGATGGGGATCACCGTTTCGACGGCCGTACGAATGCGATGATGGTAATCGACAAACAGATCGTGTTCGGCCGCACGAAACTGAATGCCCGGGCACATCTGCTGCGCTTCGGCCATGCGGGTACCCATGCGCACGCCAAATTTCTTGGCCTCGACACTGGCCGCGATACAGGTTGCGCGGGGCGATAGGGTGGTCACCACGCCCAATGGTTTGCCCACCAGATCGCGTTCTTCGGCCTGAAAAACCGACGCGAAATAAGAGTTCATATCGAAAAACAGAACGTTGACGGACTGTGCCATGGTGCGACTCATTTTGACTGGATGGTTCTAATTTAGAACAAATAGAGAACATTTTTCCAGTCCTGAGTTTCAAATTTCCCAAATTATGCTGATATGTCACGGGGAAATCGCGGCGCATGGCGGGTTATTCAAACTCCATGATGACGTCATCTACAGCTAGGTTATCGCCCGCATTTGCATTGATTTTCGTGACTTTAGCCGTGCGTTCAGCGCGCAGGATATTTTCCATTTTCATCGCTTCGACTGTGCAAAGCGCCTGACCATCCTGCACCTCGTCTCCTGCTTGAACAGCGACGTTCACGATCAACCCCGGCATCGGACACAACAACAGTTTTGACGTGTCGGGCGCCACTTTTTCCGGCATCAGACGGGCCAGTTCAGCCTGTCGCGGGGTATAAAGTTTAACCGCCAGATCAGCGCCCCGGAATCTCAAGCGGAAGCCGCCCGACACCTTGCCGACCTTGACGATCATGGGTGTGTCGTCGATCTGCAAAACGGCCAGGCTGTCGCCGGGCGTCCAATCACTGACAACGCGGTGGGTCGTACCATCATCAAAGGAAACGGTCGCCCCTTTTGGGTCCGCCGCGATGGTTACAGGCCATTCATACCCATCGATCAATACGACCCAATCATCGCCTACCTTGCGTTCGTGATTGTCCATTCGTCCCGACACACGGGTGCGTCGAATTTCAGCCACGCGGTACATGGCAGCGGCTGCCGCAGACAACTTACGCAAATCATCCTGTGGCAAGGTAACGCCCTGAAACCCCTCTGGGAATTCTTCTTCGATAAAGGCCGTCGTGATGTTGCCCGATGTGAATTTCGGATGGTCCATCACCGCACTCAGAAACGGCAGGTTGTGACCGATCCCTTCCAGTTCAAAGGCATCCAGGGCGTTGCGCATATGGTCAATTGCCTGAGCCCGATCCGGACCCCAGGTGCATAGTTTGGCGATCATCGGGTCGTAATACATGCTGATTTCACCCCCTTCAAATACGCCGGTATCATTGCGCACCACATGGGTTGCATCCGTGATTTCAGCGGGCGGGCGATAGCGGGTCAGACGCCCGATCGAAGGCAGAAAGTTGCGATAAGGATCTTCGGCATAAAGCCTGCTTTCCATGGCCCAACCGTTCAGTTTCACGTCATCCTGGCTGATCGACAGCTTTTCGCCATTCGCCACGCGGATCATCTGTTCGACCAGATCAATACCGGTGATCAGCTCGGTCACCGGGTGTTCGACCTGCAGGCGTGTGTTCATTTCCAGAAAATAGAAATTGCGGTCGCCATCAACGATAAACTCTACGGTACCTGCACTGGTATAGCCAACGGCCTGAGCCAGCGCGCAACTTTGTTCGCCCATTGCTTTGCGGGTGGCTTCATCCAGGAAAGGGCTAGGCGCCTCTTCAATCACCTTCTGGTTCCGACGCTGGATCGAACATTCGCGTTCACCCAGATAGATGCAGTTGCCATGGGCGTCGGCCAGCACCTGAATTTCGATGTGACGGGGTTGGGTTACGAATTTCTCGATAAAGATCCGGTCATCGCCGAAACTGTTGGCGGCCTCGTTTTTCGATGACTGAAACCCTTCGCGTGCTTCATCATCGTTCCAGGCGATCCGCATGCCCTTGCCGCCGCCGCCAGCGCTGGCCTTGATCATCACTGGATAGCCGATTTCCCCTGAGATTTTGACCGCTTCATCGGCATCTTTGATCAGCCCCATATTGCCGGGCACAATGCTAACGTCAGCCTCTTGCGCGATTTTCTTTGAGGTGATTTTATCGCCCATGCTTTCAATGGCACCGGAGGGCGGGCCGATAAAGGCAACGCCTTCCTTGGCCAAGGCTTCGGCAAAGAGCTTATTTTCAGACAGAAATCCATAGCCAGGGTGAACCGCCTCGGCCCTTGTTTGGCGAACGGCCTGCATCACTTTATCAATAACAATATAGGACTGATTGGCAGGCGACGGTCCGATATGCACAGCCTCATCCGCCATTTTGACGTGCAAGGCATTTTTATCGGCATCTGAGTAGATTGCCACAGTTTGAATGCCCATCTTGCGCGCGGTTTTGATGACGCGACACGCAATTTCGCCGCGGTTTGCGATCAATATTTTCTTGAACATCCCGTATCCTTTTGGACCTTAGTCAAACAGAAAAAGCCACCGGCGCGCCCTTTGCCGATGGCTTTGATTGTCTTGTTTTCTGGGCGCAAAGCGCCAGAGTTTATTGTATTATTGACAGACGCGAACGCCTGCGTCGTCACAGAACACACCTGCGGCACCACCGATAACGGCACCGGCAAGAATGCTGCTGTCCAACGCACCAGCGATAACAGCGCCGGTTGCAGCGCCTGCGGCACCGCGTTCAACATCATTATCACATGCCGCCAAGACACCAAAAACTGCGACAAAAGCCGCCAATTTGCAAACTCTAACCATCTTTTTTCTACTCCTGCTCCACGCTTAGGGCGCGATGATCTTATTCTGGCTTCCCTAAAAAATGGCCTGACCCGACTTTGGGCCAGGCCAGTCGTTTGGGGAAGGGTATGGTCTTTCCAAACCATGACAGGATGGTCGTCTGTACGTCCTGCCGTACCAAAAATCGTGCCCAGTTCGGGCGGATTTGCATAGTCTACAGATGTACAGATGATATTTTGAGCCAATTTTCGCTGAAATCGAGCTGTGTCGCGCAACATAATGCTTAACCTTTGCCAAAAATTTCAGGAAAAGAGATTTGAGCCGCGCGAACATCAATGCGCAACATCGCGTCATAGGAGATCGGATCAAAGGGATCTTCGTCTGCGACAACCTCGCGACCAAACAGCCAAGACAGACGTCCGGCATCCAGATTTCCGCGTTCAAATGGCTGATCCCCAAAACAATCCCAAAGGGCCGTCATAAATCCCAAATCGGCCCGGCGATCTGCTGGTTTTCGGTCGGCAAATCGTTCGCGTACGACTAAAGGCGTAGGCCCCGCTTTGCTTTCACGACGAATCGTAAACTGAAAATCTGTACCTGGAAGACGCCCTGGAAACCCGCGGTGCTTTTTCATGACCACAGTCTTTCTGACGATTTTAGTGTGAGTGTATTTATGAGGCGGCTAAGCCGGACATTTAAAAATATGAATTGTCTTAAATAATTAAATCTGCGGGCGGGCCCCAGGGCCCGCACCGCAAGTTTTATATCAGAATTTGCCTGTGTATGTTGGCTCTTCTGTGACTGGATCAACCATAACGACATCGTCGTCGTCATTACGGTTTCCACATGCTGCAACCAGAACGATAAGGCCAACAACGGCCATAGCTTTGATGCTCTTTGACATCCATTTCTCCTACTGTCTGTCCGTAAGGCGCGTGCGGACAGTCCCCCGCGCCCAGTTCTAGAAATATGGTTCGCGTTAGTGCGATCCACGGCTAACCTATTAAAACTGCGCGGGAAAAGATATGTTCCACGTGACATGTTGGCGGTATGTGGCGTGAAAGCATCATTCACCGGCGCGATCTTGCCAATTACGTCAATTATAACTGATTTAACACACATCAAAACATGTCCCATACGCAGGATTGATCTTCAATCCGGAATGCTTCGAAGAATTGTGTCGCTTCTGGCAGGGTTACGCCAAAGGCCACAGGCCTGTCTGACAGACTTACGATAACTTGTGCAGGCCTGATTCCCTGGTCTGCCAAAAGTTGTAATGCATGATCCCGACACAGTACCTGAAAATCAGCTTCGACATCGGCATAGTTCAGATACCCCGTCTGTCGCGAAATTGCAGGCGCAATATATCGAAAACGCGCAACGGGTTCGGCGGTGTCTTCGATCAACATATCCTGCAACGTCACCGTCTGCCCGGATGGCAATGCGACCTCGGCCCAAAGTGGGGTCGTGGATGCGATACAGATTATAAAGATGCGAAGAAGCTGTGACATGATATCTTATAGCGGAATATTATCGTGTTTCTTCCACGGATTTTGCAGCTTTTTATTTCGCAGCGATGCAAATGCGCGATTGACCCTGCGCCGCGTGGAATGCGGCATGATCACATCGTCAATAAACCCTTTTTCTGCAGCCACGAACGGATTGGCAAAGCGATCTTCGTAATCCGCGGTGCGTTGGGCGATTTTCTCAGCATCAACCAATTCGGACCGATACAGGATTTCCGTTGCCCCTTTTGCGCCCATGACGGCAATTTCAGCCGTGGGCCACGCATAATTGAAATCCCCCCGCAGATGTTTTGAGGCCATCACGTCATATGCCCCACCATATGCTTTGCGGGTGATAACCGTAACCTTGGGCACAGTGGCTTCGCCGTAAGCAAACAGCAATTTGGCCCCATGCTTGATCACCCCCCCATATTCCTGACCCGTTCCTGGCAGGAAACCCGGCACATCAACCAAAGTCAGGATCGGAATTTCAAATGCATCGCAAAACCGGACAAACCGCGCAGCTTTACGGCTGCTGTCGATATCCAGACATCCGGCCAGAACCATCGGCTGATTGGCGACAACGCCCACGGTCGATCCTTCAAGACGGATAAATCCGGTGATAATATTTTTTGCAAAATCTTCCTGAATTTCATAAAAATCGCCTTCGTCGGCCAGCTTTATGATCAGCTCTTTCATATCATAAGGTGTGTTGGCATTTTCAGGCACCAAGGTATCAAGGCTGTTGTCAATGCGGTCCGGACTGTCAAAGAATGGCCGCACCGGCGGCTTTTCACGGTTATTCAAGGGCAGAAAATCGACCAGGCGACGCACTTCTGTCAAAGCCTCAACATCGTTTTCGAACGCTTTGTCTGCGACGGATGATTTGCGCGTGTGTGTCGTGGCCCCACCCAGTTCTTCGGCAGTTACGACTTCGTTCGTGACGGTTTTCACAACATCGGGTCCGGTGACGAACATGTAACTGGTGTCTTTGACCATAAAGATAAAGTCGGTCATCGCGGGGGAATAGACGGCCCCACCCGCACATGGCCCCATGATCACACTGATCTGAGGGATCACACCGCTGGCCATGATATTGCGCTGGAATACATCAGCATATCCGGCCAGCGACATCACACCTTCCTGAATGCGCGCACCACCGGAATCGTTCAACCCAATGACAGGCGCACCATTCTGGATCGCCATATCCATGATCTTACAAATCTTTTGGGAATGCGTTTCAGACAATGATCCACCAAACACTGTGAAGTCCTGACTGAAGACATAGACGACACGACCATTGATCGTGCCCCAGCCAGTGACGACGCCATCACCTGCAGGCTTTTCATCCTGCATTCCGAAATCGGTGCAGCGATGCGTAACAAACATGTCGAATTCTTCAAACGATCCTTCATCAAGCAACAGTTCAATCCGCTCGCGCGCGGTCAGCTTGCCTTTGGAATGCTGCGCTTGAATGCGTTTTTCCCCCCCTCCCAAACGTGCCAGACCGCGGCGATCTTGAAGCTCTTGCAGAATATCTTTCATGGATTTCCCCGAATGCAGTATTTTTGCCAGACACTAAGCACAGATGGTCGATCAAAAAAGGAAAAACTGGAAAATTTGCAAAACTCTGCAAAACACTATTTTGCAAAATGAATAATTGAATATTTTGTTTCATTAAAACGCGCTCCATAGACAAAGTATCGCGTTCCGCTTAGAGCAATCTGCTATGTCTGCATCTCGTAAGGCGCGATTTTTCGATCGTACCACTCCACCACATATCAGCACATTGATCCTGCTGGCAGGGCTGTCCGCTTTGTCAATGAGCGTATTTCTTCCAGCGCTGCCAAACATGACGGCCCATTACCAGACAGAGCCTTGGGTTATGCAGCTGTCTGTCGCGCTTTATCTGGCGGTTAATGCCGTGATGCAGGTCTTTATTGGTCCGATGTCTGATTTTTTTGGCCGCAGGCCGATCATATTGGGCGGCATTGCGATCTTTATCGTGGCATCAATTGGCTGCGCTCTTGCCCCAACGCCCGAGTTGTTTTTGGTTGCACGCATGGTTCAGGCCACCATCGCCCTTGGCCTGGTTTTAAGTCGTGCCATCGTGCGTGATTTATACCCTCAGGCAGAAGCGGCATCGATGATCGGCTATGTCACAATGGGCATGGCGTTGGTCCCAATGATCGGTCCCGCTATCGGGGGTTTTTTGAATGATCAGTTCGGCTGGCAGTCTAACTTCTGGATGCTGGTCATTCTGGGCATCGCCACATTTGGACTGGTTTTTAAAGATCTAGGCGAGACGAAAACAGGTGGGCAAGCCAGCCTGTCTGATCAATTCGCGCAATATCCTGAATTGCTGAAAGCCCGCAGGTTTTGGGGGTATTGTCTGGCGGCGGCCTTTGCATCAGGGGCCTTTTTTGCTTTTCTGGGTGGCGCCCCCGGTGTCGGCGCCGAGGTATACGGCATGGGGTCAACCACCCTTGGGTTCTACATGGGCGCGCCTGCCTTGGGTTATCTGATGGGTAACTTTATTTCCGGCAAGTTTTCAGTGCGCATTGGCGTCAACCGTATGGTGTTGTGGGGCACTGCAGTCAGTTCATTTGGATTGGGTTTGTGTCTTATCCTAAGCTACACGCCCTTGAATAACGCGTTGACATTTTTTGGGTTCATGGCCTTTGTCGGGATCGGAAACGGCATGACATTGCCCAACGCCACTGCCGGCATGCTAAGTGTTCGTCCACATCTTGCAGGAACTGCATCAGGGCTTGGTGGCGCGATCATGATCGGGGGCGGTGCTGCCCTGTCTGCATTTGCAAGCAAAGCACAAAGCTTTGGGGCGGGCGCAGCACCGCTGGTCTGGATTATGCTGATCACCTCACTATTTTCGATGATAGCGATCGTATACACTATTAGACGTGATCGCTATCTTGGCACCTGCTAGGGCTTGCGCGATGCAGTTTGCAAACGCTACTATCTGAAAAAGCAAAATTGCAAAGACACCTATGGCCACTCAGAAACTGTATGCAGGCGTCAAACTTCGTGAAACCCGGGGACGACTTGGGCTGACACAAAAGGCGTTTGCGGAAAAACTGGGCGTATCGCTGCCCTATTTGAACCAGATGGAAAACAACAATCGTCCCGTTTCGACGGGTGTTGTTTTGGCGCTGGCGGCCGAATTTGGCTTTGATGTGCGTGAGTTATCTACAGGCGATACCGAACGCATTGTGGTGGACATGCGTGAGGCATTGGCCGATCCCGTTTTTGCAGATATCGCCCCGCCTTTGGCCGATCTACGGCTTGCCGCGTCGAACGCCCCTGCATTGGCGCGGGCCTTTCTGGAACTGCACCGCGCATACCGCGAAAATCACGAACAACTGGCATCACTGGACGAAGCTTTGGGCCGCGACGAAACCCTGACGCAGCGATCACCCTGGGCTGAAGTGCGCGATTTCTTTCACTATTGCGACAATTATCTGGATGCGATGGACCGTGCCGCCGAACGCGTTGCATCAGAAGCCGCGCAGCTTGGACAATCCATCGACGCGTTTGCAGAAGCGAAACTGTCAGATATGGGCGTGACATTGCAGCGAACAGATACCGAAACACTGCGTCACTATGATGATACGACACGCATTTTGACCCTGTCTGCGCGCAGCGCTCCCGCCACACAGCGTTTTCAACTGTTGGTTCAGCTTGGACTTCTGACACAAGAAACACTGCTGGAGGCCACCCTTGATTTCGCCCGCTTTCACACACCCGAAGCACGCGGTATCGCCAAGATTGGTCTGGCCAACTATTTCGCCGGGGCCGCACTGATGCCGTATCAGGTTTTTCTGGAACAGGCGCAAAAGGAACGCCACGATTTGGAACGCCTGAGTGACCGTTTCGGGGCGTCGATCGAACAGATCGCACATCGTTTGTCGACGCTGCAACGCCCAGGGGCCAAAGGTATTCCGTTCTTTTTTGTACGTGTCGATCAGTCGGGCACAATTACCAAGCGCCATTCGGCAACACGACTGCAATTCGCGCGGTTCGGGGGGGCTTGTCCATTGTGGAATGTACATCGTGCTTTTGAAACACCGGGGCGTTTTTTACGCCAGCTGGCCGAAACACCTGATGGGGTGCGCTATTTCTGTCTGGCCCATGATGTATCAAAAAACGGCGGATCCTTTCATGCCCCCACTCGCCGCTACGCCATTGGGTTAGGCTGCGAGGTCAAACACGCCCCTGATTTGGTCTATGCCGACAATATGGAAACAACAAACCCACAAGCTTTTGAACCTATTGGGATTTCTTGCCGGATTTGCGAACGCACAAATTGCCATCAACGGTCTGTGCCGCAATTGGAACGGCGGTTAAGTATAAATCCTGATGTTCGCGGCGTTCTGCCCTATGAGATGCATCGATCATGACAAAACTTTTGTTTTACAGTGCTTTATTCCTTGCCCTTGGCGCCGTTGCGGTTCGCCCATTTGAGCGCTTTATGGTCTATCCCCTTGATCCCACCGAAGTCGATCCGACCGGTTTCAATGTACCCGGCCTGATCGCAAATGAGCTGACCGCAGATGATGAAACCCGTCTTGTTATCTGGACCAGAAATCCCGATCCGGGCAAACCAGTGATCGTCTATTTCCACGGAAACGCATCGAACCTGGCCAATCGTATTCACCGTTTTGATCTGTTTGCGACGCAAGGGTATGGGTTGGTCGCTTTGGGGTATCGCGGATCGTCGGGCAGCGGCGGCAAGGCGCGGCAATCGTTGATCGAAGCTGATGCGCTGGTGATGTACAAGGCTCTGCCAGATCTGGTCCAGATAACGACGGACACGCCGGTTGTGCTTTATGGCGAAAGCATCGGTGCGGCTGTATCGATCCAACTGGCGAAGACAATCAGACAGAATAATTTTCGCAAACCCGCGGCCCTGGTGCTTGAAGCACCTTTCACCGCCCTTCCGCATGTTGTCGTACATCTTTATCCGTGGCTGAAACCAATCACGGGTATCATGGTCAACAAATGGCCCAGCGAAGCGACCATCGACCAGATTGATTCCCCTCTGCTGATCCTGCATGGCGTGAATGATCAGCTGATCCCAGTGCAAATGGGGCGGGATCTTTTGGCGGCTTCGGGCGCCGATGACAAACAGATGATCGAGGTCGCTGGCGCAGGCCATAACGACGTCTGGAACAATGATGTTTGGGCGACGCTAACAGAATATCTGGACGCCACCCGGTAATATCAATCATCCAGCGTCAATGCTACGCTATAAAGCTAAGCGTATAAGCTGCTGAAATCTAGCGACGTTTCAGATCGGCTGGATAGACACCCAAAAGCGTTATGTCATCGGTGAAATAGTCCAATTCCTCAAGCGCGAGTTGGACATTTCGATCATCCGGGTGCCCTTCGATATCGGCATAGAATTGCGTCGCCGTGAACTGACCGTCCACCATATAGCTTTCCAATTTGGTCATGTTCACGCCATTTGTCGCAAATCCGCCCATCGCCTTGTAAAGCGCGGCTGGAATGTTGCGAACGCGGAACACAAAGCTGGTCATCATCATGACATCGCCACGGCGCTTCATATCCATTTCGCGGGACATGATCAAAAAGCGTGTCGTATTCTTGTCATGGTCTTCGATGTGACGGGCCAGCAGTTCAAGCCCATAAATCTCACCTGCCAGTTCAGAGGCAAGTGCGGCTTGCGTGATATCGCCTTCGTCGGCCACATGCATCGCAGACCCCGCCGTATCCGCGCCGACAACCGGGTGAATATCATGTTCGCGAAGAAAGTCTCGGCATTGGCCCAGTAAAACCGTATGGCTCATCGCGGTTTTGATCTGATCAAGCCGCACGCCTTTGACGCCCAGAAGATTGATGTGAACCCGCACGAATGCTTCGTCCACGATATGAAGACCGCTGTCGGGCAGCAGACGGTGAATATCGGCCACGCGGCCATAGGTTGAATTTTCCACGGGCAGCATCGCCAGATCTGCGTCACCTTTGCGGACAGTTTCGATAACATCTTCAAAGGTGCGGCATGGCACGGCCTCCATGTCGGGGCGGGCGTCATGGCAGGCTTGGTGGGAGTAGGCACCGGGTTCCCCTTGGAAGGCAATTTTATTAGTCATGGTGTGGCTGATCCGGAACTTTTAACATAAATGGGCGTTTCGTCGCGGTAACTACACCTTGCACAGACGGGTTGGAAGCGCATATAGAACGCCGAACCGACGCCAAAAATGGATCGCGACATGTTCGACACAATGACATTTACGAAAGTTTTGGGTGGGCTCTGCGGCTCACTTCTGGTTTTTTTGCTGGGTGCCTGGCTTGCAGAAGAGCTTTATCATGTGGGTGGCCACGGCGAAGATCATGCCCAAGGGTATGTGATTGAAACCGGTACCGAAGAAGTTGAAGTCGTCGAAGATGCGATTCCATTTGCAGAAGTTTACGCAGCAGCCGATGCGGGCGCGGGTGAGCGTCTGTGGCGTGCATGCAGCGCGTGTCACAAGCTTGAACAAGGCGAAAACGGTACCGGGCCATATCTTTATGGTGTCGTGGGTCGTGACAAAGGATCCGTAGACGGGTTTGGATATTCCAGCACTTTGGCTGAAATGGAAGGCGACTGGACACCGGAAAACCTGAGCGGTTTCATTGAAAACCCGCGTGGTTATGCCCCCGGAACAGCAATGGTGTATCGTGGTATGCCCAAGGTCGAAGATCGTGCAAACCTGATTGCATATATCGCGACTTTTGGCAGTTGATCGCATAAATCCAGATAACATCTGACTAAATAACCCGCATTACCTGTGCGGGTTTTTTTGTAATTCAGGATATTGGCAAGCTGTTGCCTAATTTTCATGCAATCTGACGAATGATCACATAATCGCAACTGGACAGATAGACTTCTGGAAAAATAACTTAGCTTAATATCTTATACGGTAAAGATCACTTGAACAGGAGGTTCCTGATGCAGCCATCCCGCCCCGCAAAGGCCCGCGTTAAAGCACGTGCGATTGCACAACGTCGCAAAATACCAACCACTCTGCTTGCTTTTCCGCTTTTCCTGATTGCGCTTTTCTGGATGGCCACGGCCCTGTTTGCTGAAGAAAAGATCATCAAATCGCACGCCTATGCGATTTTGGGTGAACCGAAATATGCCGCTGATTTCGAACATTTCGACTATGTGAACCCCGACGCACCAAAGGGCGGCGAGATGTCGACCTGGACCCAGGGCACCTTTGACAGCTTCAATCCTTATTCGCTGAAGGGGCGCGCGGGTGCGTTATCAAGTGCATCTATCGAACGGCTGATGATGTCCCCTGCTGACGAATCTGGTGTGCGTTATGGCCTGTTGGCAGAATCGCTGGAGTATCCTGAAAGCCGCGATTGGGTCATTTTTAACATGCGCCCCGAAGCCCGGTTTTCTGATGGCACGCCAGTGACCGCCGACGATATCGTGTTCAGTCATGAATTGTTGATGGAACAGGCATTGCCATCCTATCGCGAAGCGATTTCCAAGCTGGTCCAAAAGGTCGAGGCGATTGATACGCATCGTGTAAAGTTCACTTTTATGCCAGATGTACCGCGCGATGGGCTGATCAGCCAAGTGTCCACCAATCCGGCATTTTCCCGTAAATGGTTCGAAGAAAACAACATGCGGCTGGATGAAAGCCGTTTGGTCCAAAATCTCGGATCCGGCCCTTATGTGCTGGATACGTTCAACGTCAATCGTAATATCGTTTACCGTCGCAATCCTGATTATTGGGGCAAGGATCTGCCTGTGAACCGCGGTCGCCATAATTTTGATAAGATCCGGATTGAGTATTTCACCGACAACAACGCAGCGCTTGAGGCATTCAAAGGCGGTGTTTACGCGTTTCGTCTGGAACAAAGCGCCCTGACTTGGGCCACACAATATGATTTTCCCGCCGTGCAAAATGGACGGGTCATCAAGGAAGAAATTGCAGATGGTAATTTGCCGATCTCAGAAGGGTTTGTGTTTAACCTGAACCGCGAAAACCTGAAAGACCCCCGCGTCCGCGAGGCAATTTCGCTGATGTACAACTTTGAATGGACCAATGAAAGCCTGCAGTTTGGTCTGTATAGCCAACGCCATTCATTCTGGGAAAATACCGATTTTGCAGCAACTGGTATACCCGAAGGCGCAGAACTTGCGTTTTTGCGGTCACTTGGTGACTTGATTGATCCAGCCATTCTGACAGAACCGGCCGTGATGGCCCACACATCGGGCGCGCGGCAGCTGGACCGCCGCAACCTGCGCCGCGCGACACAATTGTTGCAGGACTCTGGCTGGGAAATTGGTGATGACGGGAAGCTGCGTAATGGCGATGGTCAGGCTTTTAATCTTGAGTTTCTGACCGATGACCCTGAAATCGAACGGCTGGCCAGCGGTTTTGTCGATAACCTCAATGGTTTGGGCATGAACGCGCGCCTGACCCGCGTTGATCCTACGCAATACACAAATCGCACACGTGCGCGCCCACGTGAATATGACATGATCTTTGATCAATATGGCACATCGCTGGTACCAGGACTTGGGTATCAACAACAGTATGGATCCGAAGATGCCTATGTCAGCAACTTCAATCCTGCAGGGTTTGCCGACCCCGGCGCTGACGCGATTATTGAAAAGTTAATCGCATCCAAAACACCCGAAGAATTTGCAGTCACTACCAAGGCGCTTGACCGTGTGATGCGAGCTGAACGCTTCATCATTCCAACGTGGTACAAAAGCAATCACTGGGTCGCGTATTATGATCAATATGAATACCCCGAAAACATGCCCCCTTATGCACTGGGATATCTGGATTTCTGGTGGTACAACGCTGATAAAGGACAAGCGCTGACTGACGCAGGCGCGTTTCAATAATAAAAAGCCGAGCATAAAAGCCCATGGGCGCATATATCATCCGTCGTTTGTTGCTGGTCATTCCAACCTTGTTTGGAATTATGGTGATCAACTTTGCACTGATCCAATTTGTGCCGGGTGGCCCGATTGATCAGGCCATTGCCCGCGCCCAAGGGTCTGGCGACGTGTTCGAAGGCATCTCTGGACCCGGGTCAAATGTTCAGCTTGAAGGTGGCGATGAAACCTATATCGGCGCGCGCGGACTGCCGCCAGAGTTCATCGAACAGCTGGAACGCGAATACGGCTTTGACAAGCCGCCGCTGGAACGTTTTCTGAATATGATGTGGAATTATGTACGATTTGATTTCGGCGACAGCTATTTTCAATCCCGCGGGGTAATGGAACTGGTTTGGGAAAAAATGCCCGTGTCAATCACTTTGGGATTTTGGTCGGTCTTTCTGGCGTATATGATTTCGATCCCACTTGGCATTCGCAAGGCAGTCAAGGACGGCAGCCCCTTTGACACCTGGACATCCGGTGCGATCATTGTCGGCTATGCCATTCCGGGTTTTTTGTTCGCGATCCTTCTGCTGGTTCTATTTGCAGGCGGATCCTATTTTCAGATATTTCCATTGCGTGGCCTAACGTCAGAAAACTGGTCCGATCTTTCGTTCTTTGGGAAAATTACCGATTATTTGTGGCATATTACATTGCCCGTTATTGCAACGACCATTTCGGGGTTTGCGACACTGACCTTGCTGACTAAAAATTCGTTCCTAGATGAGATCAACAAACAGTATGTGATAACTGCGAAAGCCAAAGGGCTTGAGGAACGAGCGGTTCTTTATGGCCATGTATTTCGTAATGCGATGCTTATTGTGATTGCTGGCTTTCCAGCTGTTTTCATAGGGGTTTTCTTTGGCCAGTCCCTGATTATCGAACTTATATTTTCGCTTGATGGCCTTGGCCGACTGATGTTCGAATCTGTTGTGCAACGTGATTATCCGATTGTCTTTGGCACGCTGTTTGTATTCGGTATTATCGGGTTGATGGTAAACATCATAAGCGATCTGATGTATGTCGTCGTCGACCCCCGTATCGATTTTGAGCGGAGGCAAACGTGACAGACGTCATCGTCCCGCCAAAGCCCAAGGATAAATCGGGTTTTTTCACTTTGTCGCCTCTGAACAAACGCAGATGGCGCAATTTTCGCAGAAACAGACGCGCGTTCTGGTCGCTGATCATTTTTACCGTGCTGTTCACCTTGTCGCTTTTTGCGGAATTCCTGGCCAATGATAAGCCGATCCTGGTGAGATATGACGGTGGTTTTTACATGCCAGTGTTTAACTTCTATCCGGAAACCGCCTTTGGCGGCGATATCCGCACCGAAGCGATTTACCGCGATATTGAAGTACAATGTTTGATTATCGCACAGGGCACGATTGATTGTTATGATGATCCCGAAGGTATCATCGAACAGGCCGAAACGGGTGTAGTCAATGGGACTGAGATCAATAAAGGCTGGATGATTTGGCCCCCCATTCGCTATCGCTATGATACGCAAACCAATCTGGGCCGCCCATCGCCCACCCCACCCGACAGTGAACACTGGCTTGGCACTGACAGCGCCGCGCGTGATGTACTAGCGCGTGTAATCTATGGTGTGCGGCTATCGATTATCTTTACGCTGATTGTCACGACATTATCCAGCATTGTGGGCATTATCGCAGGCGCGCTTCAGGGGTATTTTGGCGGCGTTCTGGATATCACATTCCAGCGGTTTCTTGAGATTTGGGGGAACACACCGCAGCTTTACGTGATCATTATCATGTTTGCGCTGTTTGGGCGAAGTTTCGGATTATTGCTGTTCTTGATGGTCCTGTTCGGCTGGCCTGCGCTGACTGGGTTGGTACGCGCGGAATTTCTGCGCGCGCGCAACCTGGAATATGTACGCGCGGCCAAGGCGCTTGGCGTCAGTGATTGGACGATCATGTTCCGGCATATGCTGCCCAACGCGATGGTCGCCACGCTGACTATGCTGCCTTTTATCGTTACTGGCGTCATATCGACCTTGGCAATCCTGGATTATCTTGGCTTTGGCCTGCCTGCATCTGCCCCATCTTTGGGCGAATTGACCCTGCAGGCACAGCGTAATCTACAAGCGCCCTGGCTTGGCTTTACCGCGTTTTTCACCTTTGCGATCATGCTGTCGCTTCTGGTCTTTATTTTCGAAGGCGTCCGCGATGCCTTTGACCCCAGAAAGATATTCAAATGACATCGGTTCTGGATATTCGTGACCTGAACGTATCGTTTCAACAGGACGGCAAGATCATTCAGGCAGTAAAAGGTGTCAGCTTTTCGGTGGGCAAAGGTGAAACCGTGGCTTTGGTCGGCGAAAGTGGGTCGGGTAAATCGGTAACCGCGTTGTCGACGGTGCAATTGTTGGGCAGCAATGCCAGCGTTGCAGGATCGGTTAAATATAACGACGAAGAACTAATAAACGTACCCGAGAAAACCCTGCGCCGGGTGCGCGGCAACGACATCAGTTTTATCTTTCAGGAACCCATGACATCGCTGAACCCATTGCACCGACTTGAAAAACAATTGGGTGAAAGTCTTGCACTGCATCAGGGTCTGACGGGCCAGCCCGCGCGCGACCGCATTCTGGAACTGTTGACCAAGGTTGGCATTCGCGACCCTGAAACGCGGCTTGATGCCTATCCGCATCAGCTGTCAGGCGGACAACGTCAGCGCGTTATGATTGCCATGGCGCTGGCGAACGGGCCCGAACTGCTGATCGCAGATGAGCCAACGACAGCACTCGACGTTACAATTCAAGCGCAAATTCTGGAACTTCTGGCCGACCTCAAGGCTGCCGAAGGTATGTCGATGCTATTTATCACCCACGATCTGGGCATCGTGCGCAAAATCGCAGATCGCGTCTGTGTGATGAAGGACGGCGAAATTGTCGAAACCGGCCCTGTGGCGGAAATTTTTGATAACCCGCAGCATCCGTACACCCAGCTTTTACTTTCCGCCGAGGCGAAAGGTCGCCCCGACCCCGTGCCAGAACAAGCCGAAAAGATTATCGAAGTTGACAACCTTCGCATCTGGTTTCCCATTCAGGCAGGCATTCTGAAACGGACGGTCGGCCACGTCAAAGCTGTGAACGAAGCATCGTTTTCCGTAAGGTCCGGCGAAACATTGGGCGTGGTGGGCGAAAGTGGTTCCGGCAAAACCACGCTGGCGTTGGCGGTTTTACGGCTGATCCAGTCACAGGGTCTGATTACCTATGAAGGCAAAGACCTGCGTGCGCTGTCGAATGGGCAAATGCGGTCTTTGCGGCGCGATATGCAAATCGTGTTCCAAGATCCCTACGGATCTCTATCACCGCGCATGACTATCGCGCAGATCATCGCCGAAGGGTTGGCCATTCATGTCGTCGACAAGACCCGCAATGACCGCGAACTGGTGGCCGAGATTATGGTCGAGGTTGGTTTGGATCCTACCACAATGGATCGGTATCCCCACGAATTTTCCGGTGGCCAGCGTCAGCGCATCGCTATCGCGCGTGCGATGATCCTAAAACCCAAGTTGATTGTTCTGGACGAACCGACCAGTGCGTTGGACATGACCGTTCAGGCCCAGATCGTTGATCTTTTGCGAGATCTGCAAAAGAAATATCAACTGGCGTATCTGTTTATCAGCCATGATCTGAAAGTCGTGCGTGCGTTGTCACACAAGGTGATGGTGATGAAACAGGGCGATATTGTCGAAGCCGGTCTTGCCGATCAAATCTTTGACGATCCGCAAACCGAATATACCCGCACCCTGATCCGTGCGGCCTTTGATATCACTGCGGACGATAACCAGGTCAGCAGTACAGCTTAAAATCTATCCAGTCGCGCCTTGGTCAGACCAATTTTGATGCCTGTGAAGACCACGCAGGGCATGGTTTTGCATACTTTAAAGGCCTCCGAATGTTAGTATAATAGACTGAATGCTAATAAATTTTTATATTAAATGCCTTTGATCTTACGCGCTCTGCCGCTGTCTTTTCAAACATTCTGGCGCTATCTGATCTTGCTGCCCGTCCTTGCTGTTGCGACGGTCGTCATGTCATTGATTGGGGCCTTTATTCCCGTTTTTAACTTTCTTATTCCGGGAACGATCAGCGCTTTTTGCGTTATCGTCGGGCTACGCTGTGCCTTGGCCGCACAAGGGTATCGTCGCGAAACTGATATGGGTCAGCTTTTACTTGCCAGTGTCATCTTTTGCATCATGAGCATTATCGCTAACCAAGCGATTGAATGGATCGTTAGCGGGATTTTAAAAGTCGCAGGACTTGTCGCTATTGGACTGGGTTATGATATCGCGTTACTGACCGAGCTTTTTGTTCTGATCCCTGTGTTAGGCGGGGTCTTTTTGCTTAAATGCATCCTGATCGCGACTTATGTGGGGGCCATCGCTGTGCCAATGACAACAGCTGCTGCAGACGATACCTATCGGGTGTCGGGCAGAAACCTGTTTTTCGGGTTTGGCACGGGCATGTTCAGTCTTTTTCTGATCACTGTTATCTGGCTGTCTGGCGGTCAGTTCTATGCAATTTTCGGCGAAGTGTGGGCGACGTTCGGGTTGGTAGCAAGTGCGCTGATCGCCATTGCTAATGGCACAGAAATCCCTTGGAGCACGAGCTTTCAATTCGACACATTACTGGTCAGGACACTGTTCATGACCTGGGCGTCCAGCTGGTTCTTTGCAACTGCCATCCTTGCTTGGGAAAAGGCGCGCCAACGCAATGAAAAGACAACCAATTCAGCCATGGATACAAACCGGGTCAGTTCTGATGATATCCGTGCTTTGCGCGCAGCGCGTGACAAGGGAAACCACGTATCAACAGAAAGCTGACGGTTCAGATTAATGCCTTGGGCGATGTTTATTCAGGCCCAAGGGCATCAGGTTGCAAAGCCCACATGGCAACAGCACCCCCAACATATCTGCCAAGGATGATATTGGTTTAAATAAAAGTAATTTACGCCGCTTCGTTGGTCAGCATTTTGTAAATTTCGTCCTTTAGCGCCATTCTTTTCTTGCGCAGATCAACAATCGCCAGATCATCCATCGGCTCAATATTGGTTTCTGCGCGGTGCAAGACACCGTTCACATCATGATAGTCCTGGGCCAGCTTCGCAAAATGTGCATCTGATTGTTTTAACGCACTTATTTTGTCGGCATACTCTGGAAAATCTTCGGCAAGTTCGTGGGGTGTGTGTGACATATGGGATCTCCGACGTTTTGATTGTCATCACCATAGAATCTGAATAACGCTCACGCTTTGACCAAGGTCAAATAGATACCGATCCCTTACACTTTGGTGGCATTTACCATTGGGGTAACAGCCTTGCGTTTTAATTTTGCCTCGCGCCAGCTGATAAACACAACGGACGCCAAAATGATTGTACCGCCCAGCACCGTCAGAATGTCGATTTCTTCGGAAAACAGGAAAAAGCCCAACAGTGTGGCCCAGACAAGTTGTAGGAACGTCACCGGTTGCGTCACCGTCAGGGGGGCCGCGGCAAAAGCTAGTGTCATCGTATAGTGCCCCGCCGTGGCAAAACACGCGACCAAAAACAGCCAAGCCAGTTGCGTCATGGTCGGTGTCACCCAAACCGCTGCGGCAAAGGGCAACAACCCCACTGTCACGATCAGTGACAGCATACCCACGATCACAACCGGGTTCACCTCGGACGACATTTGTTTCGCGATCAGATAGCCCCCCGCGAATAGAACGGCGGTGCCAAGCATTGCCAGATGCCCAGTCTCAATTTCGCGAAAGCCGGGACGCAAGATGATCAGTACGCCCAACAGCGCGACGCAAACCGCAATGATGCGTCGCAGTGCCAACTTTTCGCCCAAAAACAACGCAGCACCGATGGTGACATAGACCGGTGAAAGGTAGTTCATCGCCGTCACCTCTGCGATGGGGATCTGACTCATGGCATAAAACCACAGCATCACCGCAAGCGTATGAACGATGCCGCGGATACCAAACAGCTTGAACTGTCGTTTCGTCAGCCGCGCGCGCAAGATCGGGCGGATCATCGGCAGAATAAACACCAACCCCAGAAGATACCGCAAAAATGCGGCCTGTGCTGCTGGAACGGCCCCGTCAAGATGTTTGACAACAGCCGTAACCGCGACAAACAAGATGCCGGTGACCAGCATCCAGAATATCCCGGCAAGGGGGCGCGAAGCGGCAGAATTATTCATGCGGCGACCTGATCTGAAATCAACGTCAGACGCAAGTCACTGCAGCCAAATCAATTTTACAGCGATGAACCACATAATCAAACCTACAATCACGTCCAATATGCGCCACGCGATTTCTTTGGCGAACAAAGGCGTCAGCAGGCGTGCGCCATATCCCAGAACAAAGAAAAAGCAAAAGCTGGCCGTCACAGCCCCGGCCCCGAATGCGACGGTATTGTCATAGTTCGACGAAACAGAGCCCAGCAAAATCACTGTATCCAGATAGACATGCGGATTCAGCCATGTCAGCGCCAGACATGTCGCCAAAGCCGCTTTCAATGATCTGGATTTATCTGCAGATGGGGCCAGCGTTTCGCCCCCTTTCCATGCGGCGCGAAAACTGATCAACCCATAGATAAACAAAAAGGCAGCACCCCCAAAGCGTGCCACAGGCACCAGCCATGGGGCCGATTCCGTCAGAACGCCGAACCCGGCAACGCCTGCGGTAATTAAGATTGCATCTGATGCGGCACAGGTCAAACAAACGGCGAAAACATGTGCGCGACGCAATCCCTGGCGCAGAACGAATGCATTCTGCGCACCAATGGCCATGATCAAACTAAGGCCCAGAATAAATCCGGGAATAAAGGATGCTTTTATCATGGCTGTTTGACTAGACAGACTTTTCAAATTACACAAATTAATGTTTCTAATTATTCATTAGGAAAAATAATGTTGGATTACAGCTTTTTGTTCACGCTGTCTGCTGTTGTCACATCCGGCAGCTTTGATCAGGCGGCAACACAATTGGGGCTGACGCCATCGGCCGTGTCACAGCGTATCAAGGCGCTTGAAGACCGCGTGGGCACCGTTCTGATCATTCGTGGTCAACCTTGCACCGCGACCAAAGCAGGTGATCGCCTGATCCGTCACGTGCAGGATGTGCAAGCGCTGGAACATACACTTGGTCAAGATATCGGCACGCTGGCCTTGGCATCCCCGACCAGTGTCCGCATCGCCGTGAATGCAGACAGTCTTGCCACGTGGTTTATGCCCGCGCTGGCGCGCACCAACGACCTGCTGTTTGATCTTGAGATTGACGATCAAGATCATTCCGACGATTGGTTGCGCCACGGCAAGGTTCTGGCCGCCATCACCAGTCGCAAAACACCCGTGCAGGGTTGTAACAGTTATAATCTGGGCAAGTTACGCTATCTTGCGACGGCCAGCCCTGACTTTATGGCTCAGTATTTTCCGGATGGTATTACGCAACAGACCTTAAAACAGGCCCCGGCACTGACGTTCAATCGCAAGGATAGCTTGCAGCGCGACTGGATCTCGACAGTACTTGGCAAGCCCGTGACTGTACCAAGCCATATGATGGCCAGCTCACAAGGGTTCGTTGATGCCGCCTGTCTTGGCTTAGGCTGGGGGATGAACCCGCTGGATCTGGTCAAAGATCACATCGCCGCAGGGCGGTTGGTCACATTGCTTGGAACACCGCTGGATATCCCGCTTTATTGGCAAGTCAGTCGTGTTGCAAAAGGGGCGTTACAGCAGCTGACCCGGAATATTCAACGCGCAGCACGTCTTCATCTGATCCAATGACGGCTAAAGTTAACCACGTCTTAACCTCTGTCGGCTTGCCTGCGCGCAAAGTTTCCAAGATAGTCGGTACATCCCGGGTAAAGGGCGCGTGACATGATTACTCCAGTTCTATTATGCGGCGGTTCCGGCACGCGGCTTTGGCCGTTGTCACGCAAAAGCTATCCCAAACAATTCGCATCCCTGATTAGGGACAAGACTTTGTTTCAGGCTTGTGCTGAACGTCTGTCAGGCCCGGGTTATACTGCCCCCCTTGTTCTGACCAATTCCGATTTTCGGTTTATTGTCACGCAGCAGATGTCAGAAATCGGCATTGATCCCGGCGCAATATTGATCGAACCGGATGGCCGTAATACCGCCCCCGCTATTCTGGCCGCCGCCTTATGGCTGGAACGCATTGATCCCGATGTATTGATGCTGATTGCACCCGCCGATCATGTGATCCCTGATGGGGATGCTTTTGGTGCAGCAGTATCGGCCGGGGTCGATGCGGCAAAAAGCGGTCAACTTGTGACCTTTGGCATCAAACCAACTCACGCCGAAACCGGATATGGCTATCTTGAACTGTCCGAAAAGACAGCTGATTTCAGCCCGCGCCCGATCGGTCTGAAGCGTTTTGTCGAAAAGCCTGATGCACAAGCCGCACAAGACATGGTGACGTCAGGCAGGTTCTTATGGAACGCGGGTATTTTCCTGTTTTCGGTCAAAACAATCCTGGATGCTTTCCGCGCGCATGCCCCTGATATGATGACAGCTGTGCAATCTTCGACCAAGTCCGGCAAAACAGATCTGGGGTTTTTCCGGCTTGATCTGCGCCACTGGAAACGGGTTCCCGATATCTCGATTGACTATGCAGTCATGGAACGGGCCGATAACCTGTCGGTCGTGCCCTTTGACGGGGGCTGGTCCGATTTGGGCGGCTGGGACGCGGTCTGGCGCGAGACAGAACAGAATGCTGATGGCGTAGCCACATCAGACCACGCAACAGCCATTGATTGCGAAAATACTTTGCTGCGATCCGAACACGATGGTGTTGAACTGGTGGGCATCGGTCTGAAAAATATCATCGCCGTGGCAATGCAAGATGCTGTTTTGGTCGCGGATGCATCGCACGCACAGGATGTGAAAAAAGCAGTCACAACACTGAAAGAAAAACAGGTCACACAGGCCGAGGCATTCCCCAAAGATCATAGACCATGGGGATGGTTTGAAACCCTGGTCACGGCGCACAGATTTCAAGTAAAGCGTATTGTCGTGAACCCAGGTGCAGCCCTGTCATTGCAAAGCCATCATCACCGGTCCGAACACTGGATTGTCGTTCAGGGTACTGCCAAAGTCACGATCGATGGCAGCATACAACTGATCACCGAAAATCAATCTGTCTATGTGCCTGTAGGCGCTGTGCATCGCATGGAAAACCCGGGCAAATTGCCGATGATTCTGATCGAAGTTCAGACTGGTGCATATCTGGGCGAAGACGATATCACCCGTTATGACGACGATTATTCACGACAATAAATGTTATAATCACACATACGTTCCTGAAATCGCGACAAAGCGCGCACGCCTGTTGTCACACTGTATTTTTTTGATGTAATAGATTAATTAGTTTTAAACTTAATAAGTGTGCGTGTTCAGGTGAAAAAATTTCTTTTTATTCATGTCGTGGCAAGCCTATTTATAACCACAGAGGTGATGGCAATGTCCAAAATTTCTAGCGGGCAGCAAACTTCTTGCAATAACAAAATGGAACATCAGGATTGTTCAGCTGAAATTCCACCTGCGCGCGATGGTAATATCGCGATACGTGAGGAATATGATGCGGCAATGGCTGCAAATACAGTTGCGGCGTTCGAGATATTTATCGCGCGCCACCCAGATCATACGCTGGCAAATTTAGCTCGCGACAAGCTGGCGCAGCTACAGTGTGACGATTGCTGAATATCGGCAAATGTCACTATGACGACAAAGTCTTTATGAAATATTAACGCAGCTTTATCAGAGGGTATGAGATAAGATGTCGGGAACGGGAAAATCTACAAAACTTATAGGTACAACTGGCGATCAGAAAATTGATGGCCTGCTCTTTGAGAGAGCTTGGGATGGTCCGATAACATATTCTTTTCCAACCTCAAGCGGCCATTACTCATATTCTAATACTGGCGAGCGCGAAACCTTCGGCCAAATCTCTTCCCAGCAAAAAGATGCTGCTCGGACAGCGCTTGACACTGGTTTCGGATCTTCGGCGAATGACGGTTTTTCGGTGGAAGGTTTTACCAATATGAGTGTGTCGCTTGGATCGACAACTTCTGCTCATCTTCGATTTGGTGAATCTTCAGTTCCGGGAACAGCATACGCCTATCTGCCGGGATCCTATCCTCAGGCGGGCGATGTATGGTTTGGTCGTGCAATCAATTACCGATCGCCCGAGGCTGGCAATTATGAATGGGCCACGATGTATCATGAGATCGGTCATGCCCTGGGTTTGCTACACCCTCATGAAGGGGGCGATTACGGTACGGTTCCATTGGCATTCGACTCAATGGAACATAGCATCATGTCTTATCGTGCCTATCAAAATGCGCCGTTGACCGGCTATACGAACGAAACAAATGGTTATGCGCAGACGTTCATGCGCAGTGATATTGCCGCGTTACAACATATGTATGGGGCCGACTTCACGACAAATAGCAATGACACTGTCTATTCATGGGCGCCGAATTCAGGTAATACGCTTGTAAACGGACAAGTTGGCATTGACGCTTCCGGCAATCGTATTTTTGCGACAATCTGGGATGGTGGTGGTATCGATACCTATGATCTGAGCGCTTACTCAAATAATCTTAATATTGATCTCGCGCCAGGTGCAGTATCATCTTTCAGTGCGACACAGACAGCCAACCTGGGACGTGGAAACTTTGCAGAAGGCAATATCTATAATGCCTATCTCTATGATGGCGATACGCGATCTTTGATTGAAAATGCCATTGGCGGCTCAGGAAATGATACCATTTCTGGTAACCAAGCGCAAAATGACCTGCAAGGCGGAAGCGGTAACGATATGTTAAGCGGCCTTGACGGTTCTGACACTTTAAGTGGCGGTTCTGGTTCTGACGTTTTGGACGGTGGTTTGGGTTTTGATTTTG
>NZ_JABUFE010000014.1 GCF_013315265.1 Parasulfitobacter algicola
GAACAAAGGTAACCTCAGACATCGACAAACAGGAATTTTGGAAAACAGACATTGACGGATTAGAGAACAGAATCTGCGGGAAGGGGAACTTCGCTGCGGCTGCAAATCAAAATAGCCGGCGCAGCAAAAGAGGACGCTCAAGATACATTTTCGTTCAATTCAGCTCAAGCGCCTAGGTATTTGGCCATTCGCATCGCAGAAACGTGCACGAGCTTCCGTGTTTTAATCCGCCAACGCAACAGAGCCGTAAAAAGCCACCTTGGCACATCGATGCCGCCGGGGCGCGCGCGGTTACATCATCAGTCCCCTCTTATGGCGCTTTGGAAGAGCGTAGATCTATACGCGTTGGGGCGTAATTTAGTGCGTCCGTGGCATTCATCTCTTCAACAGCCGAGACGGCTGCCTTTATATCCATGAAATCAATGTGTTTCATTTGCCAAGGTGCATAGTTCCACCATTCACATGCAAGAAGGCGCTCTATGATCGCCTCATCAAATCGTTTTCTGATCAGCTTTGCGGGCACGCCGCCGACGATTGAATATGGCGGTACGTCCTTGGTGACCACAGCACCCGCACCAATAACAGCCCCATGTCCGATTTCCACCCCTGCAATCACCTTCGCCCCATCCCCAATCCAGACGTCATGACCTATACGCGTACGTTTTTTGACGGCGCGCTTGGCAGCCTCTGAGATCGCAGGGTCTGGAGCATAGCTATCGTATTCGGGCTTCTGCCGATATTTTTCTCCGGTTACGATCTTGAAGTTGGCTTGAAATAGGGCAGGGCTTGTCGAGAGGCCATGAAGCGGATGATCCGTCTGACCGATGTTTACGCCTCTTGCGATCGAACAGTACCTTCCAATGTCAGTCGTGTAGACAAAACCATCCACTCCATACGAAAATGCACCAAATGAACACGGTCCGCGGAAAGAAAGTCGAGAGGTTCGCGCCGGCGGTTCGACCGACAATTCGTGACCCAATGACGGCACAATAGATGGATGACACTCCCAGCCGTGCTGTATCAAGACATCGCGGTTAACGTTATTCAGGGATAGCTGCAGCGGTTGAGGCGACGAAACTCGACTTGGCACATGAGTGATAGGCTTGACTAAGACTTGGTGACTCTTCCGTGTCGCAAAGCTACGCAAAATCTCTGTGTCAGCCTTCCAGGTATCGAGGCGATCACCAAAGCGCCTCTCAAGGCTATTTAATGTGGTTTCATACTGTTCAAGCAAAAAAGCGATGTCACTTGGCCTGATGGGTTGAATGCCCTCGACACCCGTGCTGATCTCATCTTCCTCAATTTGTACAACTGGCCCCTTGTTTGAGGCACCAAATGAGTCTCGATCAAAACCGTCCATGCCTATTGCGAGAAAATCGCATAATCGCCGCGCACCTTCTTCCGGATGTCGAACGATATCGTCCTCAAAGATCAGTATTTCGATCTGCTGGGAGTCAAAAACAGCCTCCCAAGTGGCCAGATGCGCTTCATAAAATCCGATGTCGAGAATGCCGAGGCGCAGCGACGCCTCCCTCAAAGTCTCCGATGGTTTTATCCGATTGCGGACAGCGTGATGCCCAAATGCAGAGATCGCTCGACGAACCGGATGCCTCAAAGAAGCGATAAGGTGTAACTCCTTACCAAGAATGCGCGCGACGCTCTCGGGTATATGGGGATTGTGAGTAGTCGGCGGCTGATCTGGCACACGCGACGCGTTGGCTGACCAAAAGTAACCTGGCGTCTTTTCACCAACCCATCGGTGCTGTGGGCCAGCATCCGCAAAATTCTCAAGATACGGTTGCAGGAGAGCGGGATCTTCGCAGTTGGGCTTGTTGAAGAACAGAAGCTCGACTCGTTTGGGCAAGAACACTTCGGGATGAGTGCGAAGTACGTTATACAACCAAGTCGAACCAGCCTTCTGTGCGCCGATGATCAGAAAGTTGGGTCTTACTTCAGGCATTCGAGGGCTGCAGTAGTGATTTCATGACAAGCGAGTCATATGCTTTGAGCGTTGGTTCGAGCGAGTGGTTTTCAAAGACCCAATCGCGCAGAGCAGTTCCCTCTTTCTGCAGAACCGAACGATTGGTGAGGAGGCGAACAAGAGTGTCTTCCCAAGCCTTGGGTTCATTGCGTACTAGGTGCAGGCCGGTGACGGATTCTTTGCCAACGACTGCTTCGTAACAATGCACCTTAGAGGCGACGACTGGCAACCCGGCTGCTCCGCAGTCCAAGATTTTGAGCCAGGACTTAAACCGGTTGAACTCTGTATCGACAAGCGGTGCAATTGCGAAATCGACAGGTTTCGATTGCTCTCGCAGAAACGACACAAATCGTCCATAGGATTTCTGCTCATTCGGAACTTCAATAACATCAACCCAATCGGGAAGCGCTCTATCGTTTGTGATGCCTATCAGAGAAAGGCGTAGACTTGGGTGGCGACGGCGTACCGCTTCCAGGATCGGGAGAACAAAGTCCAAGTCTTCCGAATGCGTCTTGGTCCCCATGTATAGGATACGCCGGGTTCGTTCCCTCGACTTCGATACGACACCGCCCCAAAGACGCTTCGAAATCAAGTTTGGCACAACCGTTACGTTGGAATTGTAGGGGCGCAAGACCTGAGCAAGTGTCTCTGTCGAGACAGTAAGCCCCACAGCGTTTTCCATAAGCTTCTTAAGATGCGGCGCATAGGCAGCATAAAGGCCATTTGGGTCCTTCCCGGCTGGCACTTCGAGAAGATTGTCGTCGATCTCATAAATGTAGGGGATGTTCTTTTCAGCCGCAGTCGCGATGAACGTACTGATCAGCCGCATCTGAAGAGCAGTTCGCTGAATAATCGCACCTGCGATAGTGCCCATGCGCATATTGGCTAGCAGGCCTTCGGGATCCATCCGTACATAAGTCACCTCACGATCAAGGCTGTTTTTTGTGCGTTCCCACAGTCGGATTTCTGTGGACGCATTCGCAAACTCCAGCGACTTGTCTGCGGGACCGACGACCGCTACCTTCGGAGCTGCTTGGCCGATTCCACCGAGTCGATAGACATCAAGATATTGCGATGCCATCAGACGTCGGGTCTGCCCTGCGCCGCATTCCACTTGCCAATTAAGCGCGGCATTGCTTCGTTTGATCAATTCGGAGCGGTCAGAGACTATATCAAGCAGACAATCAAGAATGTCTTTTGGCTCTTTCTGATCGAGAACCCAGCCGGCGCCGCTGTTTTCGACGCGCATACGCAAGGTCGGGAAATCTAGAACGGCGACCGGCAAGCCTACAGACCACATCTCGGTCAGGGTGTGGCAGAATGTTTCGTCCCAAATCGAAAGAACGGCCCCCAGATGCGGTGCGATGGCGCGCACTTTCTCGCCAAACTGGTCGCGTTGATAGGTGCCATGGATATGTAAGCGCGGGTACTGGCTCGGATCAATCGATCCTTCCTGCAATTTGCCAAGAATATGAAACTCGAGACTTTCACTAACGTCCAGACGGAGGATTTCTGTGATAATGTGAATTCCCTTTGCCCCATTAATGTTACCGGGGATCAGGACCCTTATCGTTTCCCAACTGGAAACTGGTAGAGTTTGAAGCTGCTCCATTCGTGTGAAGTCCCTACCATGAGGAATAACGTGAAACCGTTCCACTGGAACAGTAGGCATGTTTTGCATAACCCTATCATGTGCACTAGTTGAGGTGGTTACAAAGGCATCACAGTGACTTACGGCATCTGCCATTGTGTTGCGCCATCGGTGGACCCATGCGTTCTTGAGCGTGGGAAGTTCACCGGCTTGCCAGAGTTCAGGCACACACGCTCCCTCTGTTTTTGTACATACTCCTTCGCAAAAGACCCCATCATGGTCGATCAACTTGAGGCTAGGGCACAGAGTGTAAAAATCGTGCAGCGAGTAGATAACCCGAGCACCAGCATTCTTCGCTATCTTGGGTAATGACAGGCTGTGCCAACCAAGATGCCGTATGTGGATGACTTCGGCATCAAGTATTGTGAGCCAACTTGCCACAACAGCATCGTATTCGTTTGATTGATGGGTAACCGGTTCGATAGGTTCCAATAATTCGTGTCGCCGTTTGACATTGCCAACGCCATCTTTGTAGTGCGATAGCTCAATAATCCGGGAGTTACACCGCAGCACCCATGTTTCGAAGGTATCAGACAAAGCATCCATGAGATCGGCGTTGGTCTGCGGTGTTCCGCCGGTTTGCGTTGCAATTACAAACAGCGCCCGGGACGTCGCCGCGCTTCCAATATTACAATCCTGTAGAGCCAACCGGCCGCAGAACCGGGCCAGTCGGATCGGTGTCGATGTGTGGAACTTTCGGATAAGTACTTTGTACTCAGGATAGCGTGCATCGACGACTTTGCGCCCTGCGGCCAGGTGTTCGGTCTTTGCTGAACCAAAGCTCTTAGAACGATCGTGAAAAACATATGTTGCATCATCAATGATGTTGATCCAACCATTCCGCATCGCCCGCATGCAAAAGTCGTTCTCTTCGCCGTAACCCCGTGGGAAAGCCTCTGCGTCGAGCGGACCAAGCGTATCGATTGCCTCCCGACGAATGTACATGCAGAAACCGTTTCCCGTCGGAACCTCTGGATATAGCCTTAGGCTCCGTCGACGGAATGCAATGGCGTACGTGATCTCGTCAACGCCAGCGGGTAGACCGTTGTCGTTGCCGATGTTAGGCGCCGAAAACGCCCCCGCGCGATCGGACATGGCAGTGACGGTCGCAATGTTCGATCGGGAATAGGCTGCGGCCATCATGCCCTCGATCCAGCGCGGCGTTACTCGAGCGTCAGAGTTTAGTGCGACGACATCGGCATCGCCGGCTTCTTCAAAGCCACGATTCACAGTTCGGGTAAAACCAATGTTTTCGTCGTTGGAAAGGACCCTGAAACGCGGGTCGTTCTGGAGACTTGTTAGTATTGCATCAATGCGGTGATCTGTGGAGCAATCATCGATCAAAATGATCTTTATGTTGTCTGGTGTGTAGGCTTTCAGGCGAGCGATACAAACTTCCAAGTCATCAGCCGCATTGTATATTGGCACGATTACTTTGGGAAGACGTGCATCTTCGAGCGCTGGTCTTTCGGGTGGCAAGAAGCGTCCGTCGCTTCGTAAATGCGGCACGACCGCTTTCCGTTCCATGCGACTATCATCGGGCAGAACGATTGTGACGGTATGTTCACCAGGTTCGAGAAATTGTAGGGGGAGGTCCATCTCGAACCCGCCGACACCATCGCTGAGCCCTTTTCTCCGCAGATCCTCTCGGGAAACATCTGTTCGAGCTTTTTCGTAGAATATGCCGTCTAAAAAAACAGAAACCTCGAAAACATATCCCCGGTTGTTTTGATCAACAGCCCAGCCTCCAAGTCTTTCGGCCGTGGCAACATCAATATGGCATCTATAGTCTCGATGGCGTTCAAGACTGCGGCATTCTTCCCGCCCAAACTGAACGTAGTGCTCGAGTGGATTCAGTCCAGAATCAGCAACATCTGGATTGGCTTCAAGATACCTGGTCGTGGAGAAATCCTCCGACGGATCGAGGCCAGCTCGCCATCCAGTGGTAAGATAGTGCTGAAGCGCCTTTCGATCTGTCACGTCAGGCAATTCCGAGGCGGCTCTATAAAAACTTGGATCGAAAAGATCCCAATAGGCATTCGGTTTCTGGCCAACAACATAAACACCGTCTACCGGCGCCTCGAACTCGCGTTCGACATTAAAAATGCGCTTGAACAACCTTCTCGCCATTAGCACGTTTCCATTTTTTTGGTTGTAGCGGTCGTACAGGTGTCCGTATTCGGAGGCAAGAGGTCTCATTGTCTGACGTCAGCGCTTACGCTGAGTCAGGAAATTGTCGCAGCCAAAGCCATTGTCATGGTCACGTAATTCGTGAGACTCGCGAATGATTTTCTCGTTTGTTTCCAGCGGCGACTTGGTAAGGTTAACTTTAGTACGGTAAAGTTATTTTTGAGATGGTAACTCTAACCGTGAGACAATTTTCAGTGTGGATAACTTTAGATGGGACTGTTGCATTAACCTGGCGTGTCAGCGAGATCTTTGCTTTTGAGGTTCGCCATGCCACGCAAATCCCCGTTCAAACATCATCGCTTTCCGAAAGAGGTCATTCTGTGTGCGGTGCGGTGGTATCTGCGGTATCCACTGTCTTATCAGGATGTTGTCGATCTGCTGGCCGAGCGCGATGTCGCGGTTGATCGCTCCACGGTGTATCGTTGGGTGTCCGCCACCTGCAAGACCACATGCTTCGTAAGGAAGGCGGTGACAGAGAAATGGTCGATATCCTGTCTCTGGTTTTACACCACGACGAAAGCGCCGTTTTGCGAGCCGTCAAGCTGGCTTTGGAGGCCGGGGTGCCAACCAAGACGCATATCTTGAACTTGCTGCACAGGCTGATTGACCGCAAACCGACAAACCTTCCAGAGATCGACCCACCAGATGCTCTCGCTTTGGAAACAGCACCGAAGGCAAACGTAGATCGGTATGACGATCTCAGGCAGACAGGAGGCAAGCGCAATGCGTCATGATCCTGCAGGAGCTTCCATCATCATCATGCTGCGCAGTCTAAAGCTGCACCGCATGGCGCACGCGGTCGATGATCTGGTTGCACAAGGTGCGCCAGCGTTTGATGCCGCCACACCCATGTTGTCCCAACTGCTCAAAGCGGAGATGGCAGAACGGGAGGTGCGTTCGATTGCCTATCACACCAAGGTGGCGCGCTTCCCATCGTACAAAGACCTCGCTGGCTTTGACTTTACGTCGAGCGACATCAACGAGGCCACCGTCCGACAACTTCATCGTGGTGAGTTCATAGAGAATGCGGAAAACGTCGTCCTAATTGGTGGACCTGGCACCGGCAAAAGCCATATCGCTACGGCTATCGGCGTTCAGGCGATCGAGCATCACAGGCGCAAGGTGCGCTTCTACTCAACCGTTGAATTGGTCAACGCGTTGGAGCAAGAAAAGGCCCTTGGAAAGGCCGGGAAATTGGCTGAGATGCTCACCAAGATCGACTTGGTCATCCTAGATGAACTTGGCTACCTGCCGTTCAGCCCGTCCGGCGGCGCACTGCTATTCCACCTTCTGAGCAAACTCTACGAGCGCACCAGCGTCGTCATCACGACCAACTTCAGCTTCAGTGAATGGGCGCAGGTCTTTGGCGATGCTAAGATGACAACAGCACTGCTCGACCGGCTCACGCACCGTTGCCACATCCTCGAAACCGGCAACGACAGCTACCGCTTCAAAGCCAGCTCAGAGGCCGCAAAGAAAACAACAAAGGAGACGCCAACATTGACCAAACCCTAACTGCTGATAAACAATAAAGGCGGGTCAAATCTCGGTGACAATACCGGGTCAGTTCTCAATGACATTCAACAAGCGTTTCTCGCTGCGACAGCCCAAGCGCAAGCAGAGGCCAACAAGATAGCACAGCGGGCTGGTATCGACCTTGCAAAGGAAAAGGGTGATCGGTTCCGTGGGCGTAAACCATCTTATGATCGCGCTACGTTCGAGGTGGCGCTGAGTCTGCTGGGTCTTGGCAACGGTCCCAGTGCTGTGTCCAAGCAAACAGGGTTGTCACGCCAGACTCTGATCCGCATTCGTGATGAACCTGCTGCTGCGGCTGCGGCGATGGAACGGTGGGGGCTGTAAAATACGTGATGGACCGTCCTAATTGGTCACGCCAATTCCGAATGGATAATCCTGCCATCGTCGTTTTACATTGATCTACCTTAACTGTTCCCCGAACTCCGAAAGTAACTATCACGTCGGATAGTCGCAGAAATTGAAAAAGGTAGGACGAACGCAATTGCCATTGAAAGTGTCGTGAAAAATGAAAAGGCGGCACCGACACCGAAGTACCATCTGGAGTTGGGGGAAAAATCTGCCAACGCCATAAATACAATGCCAAGAACAACGGTGAGTAACAGAGTAGCTACTGACAATTTTTGCCTTAATATCGTTCGTTCATTTTCCCAGTCTATATCTTCCTCGATCCCTCGACGTGTTTCAGCCCTTGGAACAACGTTATCGGAAACCTTTACTTGATTCGAAGCTAGGGTGATTAACGACAGCGACAGTCCGAAAATAATACTTATTGAAGTTACAATCGTACTAGCCACGGCCAAAATTGTACTGGGTGTCGAATATGCAAACTTACCAACGGCAATTGCGACGATCACGACCGCAACAAATGCGGTAAGGTTGCGGATGTCATTGCTGCTTTTCATTCAACAATTCCCTTTGAACGTCGTGGTAGTATTTCACCATTTTAGCATGTGCGTCCTTCACATCGAACGTTGAACCCTCAACTTCAACATCCACTTCTCGCATTCTAAGTAGTGACCCACTTCTGATAGGTGTATTATCGTTTAGGATGATGGTGTAAGCATTAACGTCTTCGTCGTTTACCACTTCCACGGCTACTGAGTCCAGCCATTCGTTCTTGTCTTGTTCTACAACGCCAACTCCTCCTTTGTTGAAGAACCTACTATTCTTCACAGAAATAGAAGCGACGTTTTCGCGGCGACGTTTGATAGCGTTCCCACGATCCGCAGAACCAAACATCTTACTAAGAACGTTGCTTTGAACTGTCTTAGGCAAAGAACCGATCAAGACAGTGGCATCCAAATCGACTTGTTTGACACCAACCTTATTGATGCTCTCAAGAACATTTCCTCTTGGGATATCTGCGAAGTTAAAGGATGTCGTGTGTGGGATAACGCCTGCATTGACTGCGAGATCGTATATTACACCGCAAAGGTAATTCTTTCGCTTTCCAATTCCGCACGAAATTACCATGTCGCCTACAGCGAACAACACCGTATTACTGTCCAAATATTCCTCTCCGTCGGACGCTGACTGGGTCCCAAACCCAAGTTCTTCGTGAGAACTATCGAATGAAATCGTGCTTATTTCCGCGTCTTTGTGGAACGAACTGAACACGGCACCAGTGCCTGTATTGCTTGGGTGTTTAAGAAATTTGGAAATCGCCACAGAAGCGTCCGTCGAACTCGGTGCTTCAAAAATTCGGTCTGAGTGAAGTGGCAATCGCTCCTGCAATTGCTCCAAAATCTGTTCAAAGGTAATTTCGGTATGATCGGTAAACGCTACACGATAGGCAACCAGCTTCATTTTCCGTTTTTTATTAACCATTCGCTAGTTCCCAATAATATATAAAACTCTAGCAACCTTAGGGTGAGGCGGGGTCATACTTCAATATGTTGAAAGCACATCATTGCAATGGGACCACCAAGCTCTCCTTCCCGTAAAGCGGTAGGCGACTAACATGTCCTTGCAACTTTTCAGCTTACCGTCAGGGTTTCTTTGCATCATTCATCATCGGCCAGCCCATCGTCGTAATAATCATCGGTGTCAGGATAGATTACGGTTGGATCGGTAGCGTTGACCCACTTACGTTTCTTGAAAAACTCTGGACCGTCATCATAGTGATTCAACGAACCACCTTCGGCGTGTCCAAGGATTGCACGACGGATATCAGGGTTAGCACCTGCACGTCGCATCGCGTTCGAGAATGTTGACCTAAGCGAATACAACACCTTCTTCGGTTCAGAAATAGGTGGGTCCATAAAGTCACGTATCAGGCGTCTGAAGTTGTAGCGAACAGGTTCGACCTGATCAGTCTTCAATGTCCTGAACGTCTCCAACCCACCACTGGCCATGAATGCAGGGAAGTCTGCAAGGGCAGGGTGCAGTGGAACGGTTCTATGTGACGATGGTGTCTTGGATTCACGTACTTTGATCCATTCGTCCGTAACGTCTTTTGACTCTAGCCTGACGACCTCTATGGGTCGCAGGCAACTGAATGCCATCACACGACAGACCATATGGATGGCAATACGCCGTTCATCCCTAAGGCCACGTTTGGGTGAACCCCAATGCTCTTCCATGGCCTCCAGCAGCCGCTTCATTTCCAAGGGGGGATACGGAATACACTTTCTTTCATGTACTGATCGCTTGTCCCTTTTCAGGACCACAGATGGCACTGGGTTGTTCTCAATCAGTTCTTCGTCGATTGCGTATTTAAACATGCCCCTAATGGGCGTGAAGACAGACGATAAGGACGATGGCATCATGATCGCTGACTGCTGGTCCCTGAACCGTCTCAGCGACACTGACGTGACGTGTGAGATTGGTAAGTCACCCATGAAATCAGTCAGCTTCTTGATGTTGCCACGGTATTTGCGGCGAACGCCAGTTCTGCTCTCGTTTTCGTTGTAGTAACGTTCGGCGACAGCAGTGATGGTATTCGGGTCACCAGCGATTTCAGAAATACGGCGTTCTAACTTCGTCTTCACCATATCAAACTCTAGCCGCTTATCTGGATCGGTAGGGACAATTATGTGGGAACTGAATGATGCTTCTAGAATTGCGCGGTATCGGGCTAACTGATCTTGTTTGTCAAACTCAGGGTTCTGATCGGCGGCTTTCAACCTAGCGACCGCAGCGTCTAATGGATCGAAGTCGTCGGGAAGAATCCTGGCTTCTTGTGCCATGATCATTCCAGCCACCTTGGGTGCCATGGATTTGGCTTCGGTTGCCTCCCTAACGTTCGCGGCTGTATCAGGGTGGTCCAGTGACGCGATGAGTGCATCATCCTCTTCGGCCCATTCAGTTACCATTGCCACAGCCTTCTGGTAGCTCACATTTCCGCAGGGACGATTCCAGTATTCCTCACCCAATGTCTTTTGATGCTTCTTTGGAACACGACGACGATAGGCCCATGACCCATTGTTGTTCTTCAGGTGCTTGACGGACTTGGTGGCATATGGTGCCTTCATGTGTCTAAAAATACGCCCCTTAGTAGAAGTATACTCAGTAAAAAAAGGATTTCAATGATTTGGTGAAGTGGTGGGCGACCCTGGAATCGAACCAGGCGTGCGTCTCCGCGAGGGAGTTACAGTCCCCTGCCACACCTTGCGGCCTGTCGCCCAAACTAGACGGCTGGATAACGCCGTGCCCATATGCCGTCAACAGGAAAATCGCTTGAATTGTTTGATCCGGACAAGCAGGAAGGGGGCAAAGGGCAGGTGATATGAAAAAACCAAAATGGGTCGTGCAAAAAGAACAAGCAAAACGCATAGCGGCATCGGAAACGGTTTGGTTATTCGGGCTGCACGCTGTTCGGGACGCGTTGCTTAATCCACGGCGTGAAAAACTGCGGTTGATCCTAACGCGGAATGCTATGGACCGGCTGGGCGATGCAGTGGCAACAGGTGGGATAGAACCTGAAATATCGGACCCGCGCAAATTCGCAGCGCCCCTTGATCCACAATCTGTGCACCAAGGGGCTGCGCTGGAAGTTAAGCCACTGAACTGGGGATCGCTGGACGAATGCTGTCTTGGCGAAGGGCGTATGCCGCCCCGTGTTGTGCTGTTGGATCGCGTGACTGACCCTCATAATGTCGGGGCCATTCTAAGGTCAGCGGAAGTGTTTGGCGCGCAGGCGGTTATTGGAACCTTGCGCAATTCTGCACCGGAAACGGGCGCTTTGGCGAAAACGGCAAGTGGCGCGTTGGAGCGCCAACCCTATTTGCGGGTGCGCAATCTGGCGGATACAATGGTCAAGCTTCAGGATATGGGATTCATCGTTTTAGCCTTGGATGGTGAGGCTGACGAGACAATAGACGCAGCGATGGTCGGTATATTTGATAAGCCGATTGCACTGGTGTTGGGCGCCGAAGGACCGGGCTTGCGGGAGAAAACCAAAGAAATAGCGGATAAATTAGTAAAAATAGATGCATTTGGTGAATTTGGATCTTTGAACGTCTCAAATGCGGCGGCGGTATCCCTATATGCAAGTATAAGGAAGGATATTTGATGCCCACAACCAAAGTTGCCAAATGTTGTTATTGCGGAACCAAGGCTGCCCTTGTTCTTTCAGGACGTCATCGTCACGAACTGGCCTGCTCGGCCTGTGGTGCACCGTTGCATGATTTGAAGATAATGCCCAAAAATCATGGCGGTAAGTCCACCAAGGCTTATGGCACTCCGCGGAACAGGAAATATACTGAACCAGCCGAGCGGCCGCAAAGAAGACGTCGCAAAAAGAAAGGCTTAGCCCACCGCTTCTTTGAAGAAGCCTTTGATTTGGTCGAAGATATTTTCGATTAACGGCGTACGGCGCGTTAACATCTTGTTCACAGGTATATTACATTCTCTTTAACTATAGAACGACATGCCTATGTTCTTTTAATAGAAACACAAGTTCGGAACCCTTGTGTTTTACTTTACTGTCCCTCGTTCCGTGACTTGCGCCCGAGCTTTCTCGGGCGCTTTTTTCCATTATGTTGCAGTTGTCTTTTGAAACCGCTAGGACAGCAGCGCAATGACCCAAGGCAATCATTCATCCGGCGCACCTTGGCGCAATTTTTATGGCCGTTTCAAGGGTAAGGGCTTGCGCGATCAGCAGCAAGATATGCTGGATGATGATCTGGCGGCGCTGTCACCGGGTCTGATTGATTGGGATGAAAATCCAGATCGTATCAATCTTGATTTGAAAACCATATTCGGGACTACTGATGTTTGGCTGGAAATCGGTTTTGGCGGTGGCGAACATCTGGTGCATCAGGCTGCGCAAAATCCGAACAAAGGGTTAATAGGTTGCGAGCCTTATATCAACGGCGTCGCAATGTTGCTGGGCAAGGTGCGCAAAGCTGAAATCAGTAATTTGCGTATTTATCCAGGCGATGTGCGTCATTTATTTGACGTCTTGCCCGATGCAAGCATTGCCAAGGCTTTTTTACTGTACCCCGACCCTTGGCCTAAGAAACGTCATCATCGGCGCCGCTTTGTAACGCCCGATTATCTTGCGCCGTTGTCGCGGGTGGTGAAAAAAGGGGGTGCTTTGCGCGTTGCCACAGATATTCCGGATTATGTGCGACAAACGCTGGAACAGGTGCCGCGGCACGGATTTGAATGGCAGGCAGAAAAACCGTCAGATTGGCGCATTGCCTGGCATGATTGGGTTTCAACACGTTACGAACAGAAGGCGCTTCGCGAGGGCAGGACACCCCATTACCTGACTTTTATCCGGTGCTAAGCTATCAAAGCATCGCAGGAACGACTTGATCCGGCGGCCTGTGACCATCTTCGAACGTCTTAATATTTATGATGACTTTTTCGCCCATCTCAACGCGGCCCTCATAGGTGGCTGACCCCATATGAGGCAGAAGAACGACGTTATTAAGCTGACGCAAACGCGGGTTAATGTCCGGCCCGCGTTCAAAAACATCTAAACCCGCACCTGCAATATCACCGCTGCGCAAAAGTCGTGTCAGAGCATTTTCATCGACAACTTCGCCGCGCGATGTATTCACGATAACGGCGGTGGGTTTCATCAACTTCAATCGGCGCGCGTTCATCAGATGAAATGTTGACGGGGTGTGGGGGCAATTTACTGAAATGATATCCATACGGCTGACCATCTGGTCCAGACTGTCCCAATATGTCGCGCCAAGATCGTCTTCGATTTCGGGCCGCAACTTTTGCCGGTTGTGATAATGGACCTGCATGCCAAATGCTTTTGCCCGCCGCGCGACGGCTTGGCCGATCCGCCCCATACCCAGAATTCCCAAGCGCCGGCCGCCAGCGCGTGCACCCAGAAGCGCGTTTGGGGCCCAACCGGACCATTCGCCCGACTGCATCAAGGCCAATCCTTCTGGAATGCGGCGCGTGACTGCCAGAATAAGGGCCATGGTCATATCGGCAGTATCGTCGGTGACGACATCGGATGTATTCGACACCAAAATACCGCGTTGTCGCGCAGTTTGAATATCGACGTGATCAATGCCCGCCCCATAATTTGCGATCAGCTTCAGCCGATCACTGGCTTGCCCAATCATACCGGCATCAATATTATCAGTTACAGTGGGCACCAAAACATCTGCCCGCTGCATTGCCAGGACGATTTCATCTCTGGTCATCGGCGTGTCTGCGCTGCGCAATTCTGTGTCAAAAAGTTCAGACATCCTTTTTTCAACAGCTTCCGGCAACTGTCGCGTCACGACAACACTTAGGCGTTGTGCTGGCATATTGGCTTCCCCATCTTTTCTAAATAGCAATTTCATGACAAGTTAGCACTTAGAACGAAGGGCACCAGAACCTTTTGCAAAATACGGGCATAAGACAGTTGAGATGTAAGCAGTCTTTTTTGGTCATCATTTTTGTTATGCTTTTGCACGGGGTTGCATTTGCAGAACGTGGTCCTGTGACAAACCTACCATTACCGCGGTATGTTTCATTGAAAGCATCTGAAGGCAATGTCAGGCGGGGGCCGTCTTTGACACATCGTATCGACTGGGTTTTCAAAAGGCGGGACATGCCGCTTTTGATCACCGCAGAACACGGTCATTGGCGCCGGGTTGAGGATCGCGATGGTGCGGGGGGATGGGTGCACTACACTCTGCTGTCTGGCAATCGGACCGTTATTGTCGAAAAAGATATGCTTGACCTGCGTGCGAAACCCAATGAAACGGCCCCTGTTGTTGCAAATCTTGAATTGGGTGTGATTGCAAACCTTGTAAAGTGTAACGAAACTTGGTGCCGGCTGAGCGCAGACGGATATAAAGGATGGGTCAGTAGGGAAGACCTTTGGGGCATCGCAAACGGTGAAAACGGCAACTAGGTTCTGCCTTGTTGATCAAAAACCTTGTAGTAATGTCAAAGCGATTGAAGCAGGTGAGGTTGCATTGATGGATGCATTAATTTCTGACCTGACTAGAAATTGCCGGATAAGGTCGTTTTGTGTTTCGTTATTTGCAAAGTCAGATATGTCACTTGTGCCAAATCTTTGCTGACTTTTGTCTTTAAAAACCTCAAGCTGTCTGTCTAAGTCGAGCTGTGAAAAAGACGATGGCAAACCTAATGCTGTTTCAAAAACAGTTCTAAGAGGCGGGCTGCCCATAATTGAAAACCATTTGCTGTCATTTGATCGATCCGCCTGCGCAATTTGCTTAATTTCGCCTTCCGCATTCAAGGCAAGACGCATGTCTTCGTTTTGATCACCAATGGCTATTTCAAACTGCTTCTTTTCATAAAGTGCCACAGTTGTATCAGCAAAATCCGGTCTTTCAGTATTTGGACCAGCTAGATTTGCAAATCCAAAAGCATCTGAAAAGGCAGCATATCTTTTGTCAGCAAGCCTGTTTGCAAGTGCTGTATCTGACGTTGTTCCGTCTTCAAGCACCTTTTTGATGAAATAGGTGTTATTTATATCGTCGTCCAACCCAAAGGCGCCCAAAGCGACCTCTAAAAGGCGGCGATCTGCGACCAGATCATCTGCAGTTTTAACATCAGCGATTTTTTCAGCGAAATAGTCGGTTTTTCTGGATATTTCTGCCGAGTTTTCAAAGTTTTCACGTTGGCTGTCCATGGTTCTTTCCAGGAACAGCCAGCCTGTATAGCCGGTTGTCGGGACAATCGGCGTAAAACTCATGATTGGCAAACCGCAAATAGACGGTCTTCACGTGGTAACAGCCCGCGTAGTGATTTTAAGCATTGGTAATACTGCTCTGACAAAACAGCTTGTGTTGCAGCATCTAACTTTTTGCCGCTATCATAATCTGTCAGAACCTGGCTCAATTGCTCAATACCGTTCAAAAGCTGTCCGCGCGCGTCGCTTGGATCTGCATCGCCTGACAAGATCAGTTGGGCAATATAACACACACGGCGAACCGGGGTTTTTGCGTCTTCGGGATGGATTGCGTCACGCAAACGCAGAATATTCGCATTTGGGGTCACGACCGAAAGTTTGCTGCGTCGGTCACCGTTTTCGATGACAGCACCATTGATCAAAACTCTCTCGTTAGGGCCCAGTTTTAGTACAAGACCACTCATTGTGCTCTCTCTTTCTGACGCAATCCGCGCATGACTGATGCATTGATATCGATAAGGGCATCTACGCTGGCTTCACCGTTCAATACCTTGCGGCTGTGAAGTTGGGTAAATTCAGCCAAATAAAAGATATTGGCGCGTAACTCTTTCGGAAGTGCATTATCATTACCCGCAACGTCACTGGCCAAAAGCGTCCATAGCCGTCTGTTATCATGAATGGCCTGGGCAAGAGGTTTGATAGTACCTGTATTCGATGCCGCAGCTGATTTCAGCTGCCGGGTCACTTTTGCAAATGCATCATATTCAGTGCTGCGGTCCGTACGAATTGGCGTAGAAACTGACGAATAAGCAAATTGGGCCTGTTGAAGAGCGTTCACGATGCATCCTTCCGATGGATAAACTGCTGAGAATTATTTTATATGGCCGGGGCGCTAAGACCGCGCCCCGGGACCGTGTTATTATTACCGGAAGAGTGAAAGGATCGACTGAGGTGCCTGGTTTGCAATCGAAAGCGACTGTACGCCAAGCTGCTGTTGTACCTGCAATGCCTGTAGTCTAGCAGATGCTTCTTCCATGTCCGCATCAACAAGAGAGCCGATACCTGATTTCAGGCTGTCGGTCAGCGTGCTGACAAAGCTGGCCTGAGTTTCAATACGGCTTTGAACCGAACCAAAAGAGGCAGCAGCATCGATTGAACGATCAATCATTGATTCCAGTGACGCCAAAGCAGCTGCAGCACCTTCATCAGTTGTGACATCGATATCGTTCAGATCACCCAATCCGCCTGCTGATACACCGGCTGTACCGCCAGTTGCAGATTCAGCGTTCAGGCTGACTGTGCCAGCACCATTGTTGGTCAGCGTGATTTCATCACCATCCCGCGTGACCGAATAGTTGGATTCGCCCGTTACGGAAAAGAAGTTTGCGATCTGGTTTGTCAGCTCGGCTGCAACGGATGCAGCACTATCGTCAGCGTTCGCGACATACTCAAATGATCTTTCACCAAGCGTGTCATTACCACCAGCGGCTGTATCATTCAAAGTGATGCGATAGCTATTTCCGTCAGCCACGCTTTCAATGGCAACAACCTGGGTACCTGCCGCAGCAACAGTTGCGGCTGTACCAGCGTTTCCGCCGCCATTACTGATGATTGTCGTATCCGTGACAGCAGTGCCGCCAAAAGTAGCCGCAGTGCCGCCTGTGCTTGTCAGCGACAGGTTCTGACGCTCAACTGTGATTGTGGATGCTGTTGGTGCGTTTGAACCGCTGCGGTCAAGCGACGACAGAATTTCCACATCATCGCCAGATGTCAAAAGGTTCAGACCATTAAACTGAGCAGCACCTGCAATGGATTCGATCTGTGCAGTATATGCTTCAATTTCAGTTTGCAGTTTGGTTCTGTCAACGTTCTGGCCCTGAGACGCAACAATCTGCGTTTTCATGTCTGTCAGAAGGTCAGTGATCTGCTCAGACGCTTCACGTGCAACGCTTACGGTTGATTCACCCAGTGAAAGACTTTCAGAAATCGCCTGAAACCCTTTGACGTCTGATTCCATAACCTTTGAAATCGCCCAGACAGCTGCGTTGTCTTTTGCAGACGCCACTTCTTTACCTGTTGAAATGATCGCTTGTGTTTTGGACAGGTCGTTGTTGATTGATTTCAGAGTTTGAAGCGCAGTCATTGCGCCGTTGTTTGTCAGAATGCTGGACATAATTATGACCCTTAATTTAGTGGCGCTTTGCGCCGGATTGATGATCCGCAATTGCGGGGTTCGATGTCATTCTGACAAATGCACATGCCTGTTTTCGTGGCATGTGACCTTCTGGATATGTCGTCACCTTGCGCTAAAAATGACTAAGGCTTTACTAATGCGAATGCTCATTGATAATTCGCATTTTAAATAAATCGAATGGATCAGGCGCGTCGCTCAAACGATTTATGGTCAGCCTTTTCAAGGCTGCTGATTTGTCCGGATGCACCGTAGACAGTTAAAGGTTTTTGGGCGTCACGAATGGATGAAAGCCGGTTCAAAGCAGAGCTTATACCTTGCTTTACGGCCTCTAGCATTTTTTGATTCTGCTCGGCCCGGCGTTTAAGCTGCACGATATCGCTATGAGATAAGGGCGCACTTTTAGAAAGGGCGTCATGCAGTTTTTCTTTTTGACCGGTCAGTTCAGATAAAATATTCAGATCACCCCGGATCATCGCCTGACGTTCCTTTTCAAGGATATCGGCTATTTTGGCGATGACATGTGTGGAATCACTTTTCATTGGATACCCTTTGTTTCAGATTTTCAAAAATAGCCTCAGACAGACCAATGCCGCCGGCTTTGACCATCTCATCTGCTTGGGCTTGTCTTAAAAATGAAGCGAACTGATCTTCGCCCGCCCCACCATTGAACCCAGGCGCGGATTTGCCCACACCTGCGGACTTCAGCATTTCAGCCAAAAACGTCGCTTCCAAAGACTGCGCGGTTTTCTTCAGATGCGCGTCTTTTTGATTTTTATTAAAGGGATTCGATTGAACGCCCCCTATACTTAGAATGTCAGCCATTCAGATCGCTCCAATTCTTTGCATTTTTTTTGATATTGCCTGCCGTTGGTAAAGAACCGGTAACCAGCGTGCGCCATAGTAACGAAATACTCAGGAAGAAATCCGGGATTCGATATGTATTTTGAAATGCGCCACAGTTTGATTGCACCAACAAACCCGCCACAAACGGCGGATGTGGGGCTGACAGCATCAATCGAAGGCGATTCGACATCATTCATCAGTTTCATGACGGATGATATCGCCGAAGCCGTCACGGATGATCCGTCAACTAAATTGGCGCAGCAAGAAGATCCCATTGGGCCAGATGATTCTGAAACAGAAAATGCCGATGTCGAAACTGAAATAGAAGCATTGACCGCTATGTTTTCCGCCCCTGATGCGTCGAACGAGATTCAGAAGGAAAATTCAGAAATACCTTGGCTCGATGCATCGGATGGTAAAACCAGCACGGATACAAATGTAATGGATATGCCTGATGCAAACGTAATTTTGACCTCAGGTGTCGCAACACCACAAGCCACACCTATGCCAACCGAAGCCTCGGAGGTGGTGCAACCAGCATTGGCGCATGGTTTGCAGAACGCGCCCCTGACCCCGAAAGCGCAACCATTCGTTGCGGACAACGGCAAGTCTGATGTTACAAAGGCAATAATTGACAGTGTGCCACAGGATCGACGGAAAAGTGTCGATAACCTAATTGCACTCCCCCAGACCAAGCCGCCTTTGACAGCGCAGCCCATGCCGGCTGAACCTGCCATCGTGGCCAAAGGGCCTGAAACGGCATCCGTTGACGCTGTGGACATCCAAGCCCGGGACGTGCCAAAGACACCAGTCGCTATCAAAACAGACCCGGCGCTCGTTTTGGCTGCACCAATGGCTGCAGCGGTCAGTCAAGTTTTAGCTAAGAAGACTGATCAGAATACAAAATTGATCGAAATTAAAACCCCGGATGCACCTTTGCAAATACCAAGTCCGCAGACTAAGGATTATGCTGTTGCCGCCAACCCGGTAGAAAACTTTCTGCAGAAAGTACCCGACATAAGTGGGATTATGGCAGATATCCCAAGTTTCATCGCAACTGATTTTGAGGGCTTTGATAAAGGTACAGCGCCGTCGCTTACATCATCATCTGAAACCGTTGTAACAACCCATCGCGGTTTTGAAACACGGCTGAACGTACCTGAGTTGCCAAAATTTGTTGCCGCCCAAATGGCAGATGCAGCCCGGGGGGCATCCGATAATATTATTGAGTTGCAGTTGAATCCCGAAGAATTGGGCCGTGTTCGGATGACACTTACAACGCAAGACACTGGCTTGACTATGGTGCTGCAGATCGAACGGCCTGAAACGCTTGAACTGATGCGCCGCAACATTGAAGCGCTTTCGCAAGAATTCAAAAATATGGGGTATACCGATATCTCGTTTGATTTTGGGCAGAATGAAAACACATCTGGCGATCAGCAAGACACACCCACACCGCCGTCATATCAGGGCGAATTCGATGACAGCTCGGATGCCGTTCGCGTCACGCTTTCAACCGTCACTGACGGGCTGGATTTAAGATTATAAGGAAAAAATATGGAAATCACGCAGCAATCAAATGCATTTGCGTCCTCAAATGCGCAGGCAACAACATCAGGTGGGGCGTTAAGTGCCGATTTTGATACGTTTTTGACCCTACTAACAGCACAACTTGAAAATCAGGATCCGCTAGAGCCAGTAGATTCGACGGAATATGTCGCCCAACTTGCCACCTTTTCCAGCGTTGAACAGCAGGTCACGACCAATGATCTGCTAAGGGGCCTGGGTGCGCAATTGGGGTTGACGAATATGGCCGATATGGCCGGTTGGGTGGGAATGGAAGCGCGAGTCGCGGGGCCGGCTTATTTTGATGGTACGCCGATCACTATTGCCCCCAATCCTGTCGCAATTGCAGATACAGTAAATTTAATCGTGCGCGATGAAAACGGCAATGAAGTGCAACGCCGCGCAATTCCTGCGTCCACCGATGAAATTGAATGGGCCGGTGTTGCCAATGATGGCAGTCCGCTGCCTGTCGGAACCTATCAGTTTGAAATCGAAAGCAGCCGGAATGGCGAAGTTTTACAGACTGACATAGCGGAAGTGTATTCCACAATTACGGAAGCTCGCGGTGAAAATGGCGGAACGGTCCTGATCCTGGATGGTGGTGTGCGCGCAGTGCCAGCCGATGTGACAGGTTTGCGGGGTGGTAGCCTTTAAAATCTTTCCAGAATAATAATTAGAAGTGCTGTCAATCCGGCCCCTGTTCCCATCCATAAGATGGGTCGCCACCAGCGGTTGGCAGGTCTGTGTTCGGGCGGTGGATTGCCTTGACGGATCAGTGCTGCCTCGGCCATTTGCGGCAATCTTGGCCCGAACCTGGCCAAAACGCGGGCCGTTCTTGCCAAATCCTTTATCAGGGCCTTGGGGCCAATGCTTTCCTTGATGTAGTCTTCCACGGTGGGTCGGGCGACTTCCCAGATGTTGATATGCGGGTCAAGCGACCTTGCGACGCCTTCGACCACGACCATTGTGCGTTGCAGCAAAATTAGTTCGGTTCGGGTTTCCATGCCGAAACGTTCTGTTACCTCAAACAGATAATTCAACAGGCGGCCCATGGAAATCCGCGTGGCGTCCATACCAAAGATAGGTTCGCCAACCGCCCGCAGCGCACGCGCAAATTCGTCCACATCACGATCCGGTGGAACATACCCAGCTTCGAAGTGCACCTCGGCCACGCGTCTGTAATCCTTGCGAATAAAGCCGAACAGAATTTCCGCATAAACACGGCGTGTATATTCATCAATGCGCCCCATAATCCCGAAATCATAAGCAATGATGTCGCCATTTGGTGCAATCTTCAGGTTGCCCTGATGCATATCCGCATGAAAATATCCATCCCGCAGCGCATGGCGCAGAAAAAGCTGCATGACGCGCTTACCCAATTCACGACGATCATGGCCCGCGGCATCAATCGCGATCACATCGCCCGATGGCACACCTTCGGCCCAGCCAAGGGTCATCACGCGTTTGGCGGAATATTCCCATTTGACCTTTGGCAGTTGAAAGCCTGCATCGTTTTTGGTGTTTGCTGCAAATTCCCCCGCAGCTGAACTTTCAAGCCGCAGATCCAATTCACCCAAAACGACACCCTCAAAGTGGGCGATCACCTCCATCGGGCGCAAACGGCGTGATGAGGGGGACAAAAGCTCGATCATCCGCGCGGCCAGATAGAAAGCGTCAATATCCCGGCGAAAAGCCTTTTCGATACCTGGGCGTAATACTTTGACGGCAACCTCTTCCCCGGTTTCGGCCAGCGTTGCTTTGTGAACCTGCGCGATTGATGCGGCTGCCACGGGTTCGCTGAATTCGGAAAAAATCTGATCGACGGGAACCTCCAGTTCGGCTTCGACAGATTTTTTAGCCACTTCAATCGGAAAGGGGGGCAGCTTATCCTGAAGAACCCGCAGTTGAATCGCCAGTTCATCGCCCACAACATCCGGCCGCGTCGACAACACCTGACCAAATTTGATGTATGCAGGCCCCAATGCAGTTAAGGCCCGTGTGGCAGGCGGCATGTTTGGATCACCCTTGTCGCCCAGCCATTTAAACGGCCATCCCAGAATGCGTGCCACCAGACGCAGGCTTGGCGGTGCCTTAAAGGCATCCAGCACCACGCCCATCGCGCCGGTCCGTTCCAAGGTGGCGCCCGTTCGGATCAGACGCCAGATATTATGGGGTCCGCGCATCTAGATCTTCCAGCCGGAATGCAGCGCCGCAACGCCCATTGTCAGGTTGCGATATTTGGCGTTTTCAAAACCGGCCGTCTGTATCATGCCCAAAAACGTTTCCTGATCGGGAAAATTACGAATGGATTCGACCAGATACTGATAACTGGCACGATCATTTGCGATCATCTGTCCCATCGTCGGGATCACGTTAAACGAATACTGATCATATGCCCATTGCATCATCGGGTTGGGTAATTGGCTGAATTCCAGCACCATCAGCCGCCCGCCAGGTTTCAGAACGCGAAAGGCTTCGTTCAATGCGTCCTGCGGGCGGGTGACGTTTCGGATGCCAAAGGAAATCGTATAAACATCAAAGCTGTTATCTTCGAACGGCAGTGCCATCGCGTCGCCCGCCAACCAATCCAGCTGATCAGACAGTTTTTCGGCCTCGGCGCGTTTGCGTCCTTCGACCAGCATGCCTTCGGTCAGATCAACAACCATCGCATGCCCAAACCCTGCGCGTTTCAGAAACCTGAATGCGATATCACCTGTGCCACCTGCCACATCCAGCAGCTTTTGTCCGCCACGTGGGGCCAGCCAATCCATCATCGCATCTTTCCAGACGCGGTGAATGCCCACGGACATGACATCGTTCATAACGTCGTATCGCGACGCCACGCTGTTAAACACGCCTTGAACACGTTCAGCCTTTTTCCCTTCGGGAACCGTATCAAAGCCGAAGTGCGTTGTTTTTTCAGTCTCTTCACTCATGGGGTCTTGCGTCCTTCACTGTCACCCTTCTTATAGAGCGCGATTGGCCCGATACAATGCACGCCCCTCAGAAGGAAAGCACAAGATGCCCGAATTACCAGAGGTCGAGACGGTTCGTCGCGGTTTATTGCCCGTGATGGAGGGAAAATTAATAAAGTTGACAGCTGTCAACCGACCCGATTTGCGTTGGCCACTGCCTGACCGCATGGCTGAGCGACTGACAGATGTGCGTGTGACGGCCCTGCGGCGCAGGTCGAAATATATTCTGGCTGATTTGAGCACGGGCGAGACGCTGATCATTCATCTGGGCATGTCCGGGCGCATTCTGATTTCAGGCCATCAGGTCGGCGATTTTCATCATGATCACCCCGCGCCGGAAAAACATGACCACGTGGTTTTCGATATGGAAGACGGGGCACGGGTGACATTCAACGACGCTCGCCGTTTTGGACATATGGATCTGACCACGACAAAAGATCTGGAAGATCATTGGCTGATTAAACCACTTGGGCCAGAACCTTTGGGCAATGCGTTCAACGAAGACTATCTGACAGACCGTCTTCGGGGGCGGAATACGCCCATTAAAACAGCGCTTCTGGATCAACATATAATTGCGGGACTGGGCAACATTTATGTGTGCGAAGTTCTGCACCGCGCGGGCATTTCGCCCAAACGTAAAGCAGGTCAGGTCTCAAAAACCCGCGTCGCGCAGATGGTTCCGATCATTCGCGACGTGTTGCGCGAAGCGATCCAGGCAGGGGGATCATCCCTGCGGGATTATCGCCAGACCGATGGTGAATTGGGATATTTTCAGCATACATTCCGGGTTTATGATCAAGAAGGACAGCCCTGCAAAACGCACGGCTGTGACGGTACAATCAGCCGAATCGTTCAATCGGGACGATCATCTTTCTATTGTGCGCAATGCCAAAGATAGCTTGATCACCTGCGTGACAGTGATAAGCAATTAAGTCTGACTGCATCAAAACAAGGGCCGACCCATGGCGTACGAGACGATTATCGTCGATATTTCCGACCATATTGCAACGATCACTTTGAACCGTCCGGATGTGATGAATGCATTAAACGCGACCCTTTTGAACGAACTCACGGATGCCGTACAAGATGCCGATCGCAACGAAAAAGTGCGTTGCATGATCATCACCGGATCAGAAAAGGCATTTGCTGCGGGGGCTGATATCAAGGAAATGTCTGACAAAAGCTTTGTCGATATGTTCCGGTCAAATTATTTTGTCGATAACCACGACAAGATAATGCAAGTACGTAAGCCTATTATTGCAGCCGTTGCAGGTTTTGCGCTGGGTGGTGGATGCGAATTGGCGATGATGTGCGATTTCATCATTGCGGCAGAAAATGCAAAGTTCGGCCAACCCGAGATTAACCTGGGTGTGATTGCAGGGATCGGTGGCACGCAGCGTCTGACCAAACTTGTCGGTCGCGCCAAGTCGATGGATATGCATCTGACAGGCCGTTTCATGAAAGCTGACGAAGCCTTGCAATCAGGACTGGTCAGTCGTGTGGTGCCGTTGAAAAACCTGATGGAGGAGGCCCAGGCTGCCGCCCATAAGATTGCCGAGAAATCCCAATTGGCTATTATGGCTGCGAAAGAGGCTGTGCATTTTGCAGAGCAGGCCGGCCTGCGCGAAGGTATTCAATTCGAACGCCGCGTGTTCCATTCGTTGTTTGCAACAGAAGATCAAAGCGAAGGCATGGCTGCTTTTATGGCAAAGCGCGAAGCACAGTTTCGCGATAAGTAATGTATCCCGTCACATGGCAGTTTGGTTTTGTGACGGTATCACTTTAAACTCGATCACACTGACCACATAGCTAACAGCGATAACAACAAGATAAGTGCTGTGTTCCAGTAACTCCGCCCTGTCGCCGACGATGATGTCAAAAATCACGAAGCCGATGAAGACAAGAAAAGAAGCAAATAGCGACTTGTGGATCAGTCCCAGCGTTTTGTCAGCGCTTTTCCCAAAATGTATCAGCCAGATGCAAAGCACAAATGGCAATGCAACCAGTATTTCGACGACGCCAGCGAAATATAAAATCGGGGAAACACTCCATCCCGACCAGTTCAAACTTTCATAATATCCGATGAATTGGGTTGTTCGGTCTTTTCCATGCCACGTTAATAAGCCAAAATTTCGACCCCCAATGAATTTATCAAGCCCATTCAATAGCCAGAAAAACATCCAGTAAAGTGAAAAACTTAACGACATAAAGGGGTAGGTTTTCATATAAACGCCTGTCATTGTGTTGATTTCGATACAATTGAAACTGTATTATCACGCTTTCGTGATCTCAAGTGAATATCCGTGAACGCGGCGACTTCATGCCAATGCATCCAATCTGTTGAGAGCCGCGCCAAGGTGCCCTAAAGAACACATAGATAAAATCGGGAGGACGCCATGGGCGACGGCAAGACATTACACTTTGATACACAACAAATTCACGCAGGCAGTCACCCTGATCCTGCTACGGGCGCACGGCAAACCCCGATTTACCAAACAACAGCCTATGTGTTTCGCGACGCAGATCATGCGGCTAAGTTGTTTAACCTGCAGGAAGTTGGGTATATTTATTCGCGATTGACCAACCCGACTGTCGCAGTTTTGCAGGAACGTGTGGCCACACTGGAAGGCGGCATTGGTGCCGTGGGCTGTTCATCGGGTCATGCAGCCCAGATCATGGCTTTGTTTCCATTGATGCAGCCAGGGATGAATATTGTTGCGTCGACCCGCCTTTATGGTGGCACCATTACGCAGTTTTCCCAGACCATCAAACGCTTCGGTTGGAGCGCAAAGTTCGTTGATTTTGATGATCTGGACGCGGTCAAAGACGCGATTGATGACGATACCCGTGCAGTTTTTTGCGAGTCAATTGCGAACCCAGGTGGCTATATTACGGATCTTGATGCGATTTCTGCGATCTCGGATCAGGCGGGTATTCCGTTGATTGTAGATAACACTTCGGCCACGCCATATCTGTGCCGGCCGATTGAACATGGCGCAACATTGGTTGTCCATTCCACAACGAAATACCTGACGGGCAATGGGACCGTGACTGGCGGCGTTGTTGTGGATTCGGGTAAATTCGACTGGACAGCCAATGATAAATTCCCATCCCTCAGCCAACCGGAGCCAGCCTATCATGGCCTCACCTTTGCTGAGGCGTTCGGCCCAATGGCTTTTACCTTTCACGGGATTGCCATCGGTTTGCGCGATCTGGGTATGACAATGAATCCGCAAGCCGCGCATTATACGCTGATGGGCATCGAAACCCTAAGCCTGCGCATGGATCGCCATGTTGAAAATGCCCAAAAAGTTGCGGCCTGGCTTGAGACGGACCCAAGGGTCGATTACGTGACTTATGCGGGTCTGCCATCATCACCGTACTATGACCGTATCAGCAAGATTTGCCCGAAAGGGGCGGGTGCCTTGTTCACGTTCGCCGTCAAAGGCGGATATGATGCCTGTGTGAAACTGGTCGATGCGCTTGAGATATTCAGCCATGTCGCCAACCTGGGCGATACTCGGTCTCTTATCATCCACTCGGCCTCGACCACACACCGCCAATTGTCGGTACAACAGCAAGAGGCCGCAGGTGCCGGACCAAACGTTGTTCGTTTGTCTATCGGTATTGAGGATGCAGACGATCTGATTGCTGATCTTGATCAGGCATTGGCCACAGCAACTGCTTAAAACCTTGCCGTACTCTGGTCCTTATTGGATCAGAGTACGATAATTGCCAATCCTGCGAGAATGAACAGGGTTCCAACAAAATATTGCCATCCGATGGCTTCATCGAAAAAATAATAAGCCAGTACAGGCACGATACAATATGTCAGTGCCATGAACATATAAGCCAACGATAGTGGTACCGATTTTAGAACAAAAACCCATATCACAGTTGCTGAGCCATAAAGGACAATGGCGACGATAAAGATTGGATCAATCAATAGACGCAAGAAACTGTTCAGGCTGACAGCGCCCAGATTTGAGCTGGCCATTTTGAATAGAACCTGACCAACCGCGATCGCAATAGGGGTCGCGATTAATGCAACCCAAATTGAAAGCGACAGATTTAAAGATTGCAGCATGTCTAGGACCCTTCGGGTTTATTGACTTGAAAAATCTTCAAAATTCCAGTTCCTTCACCAACTTGTGTTAGATAATTCGGCGGTGTACCTGCATTCAGAAGCGGCCAGATTGTACCGTCTTCTTCCGCAAACAAAGATTGTCCCCAAGTATCGCCAATTCCGGTACATAAAACGACATATTTAGCATTCCAACTATACAAATACTCTTTTGCTTGGGCAGCATCCGACTTTGAAAAATCTACCAGTGCTTGGATACCATCATGGTTGCGATGGAAATTCGATGCCAGCACGCGGTGTTTCGTTTCCATCAATATGTATGGCGCGAAATTAGTGCCAGACACGATCAGGCCAGGTTCAAATGCATTGAGTTGTTCAATAAGTTGGGAACTTAGGCACAACTGTTCGTCGTCAGATGTATTTGCCCCCACAAGTGAAACGGAAGCATTAATATCGTTCTTGGGCGTGAATTCGGAAATCAACTCGCGCCAGAACATACTATTCAAGGCAACTATCAAAACGATGAATACAATCCCGATCTTGGAATTATTAGTTGATTTGTACCATTTATAGCTGTCTGCCAACAAAAGAGCTAAGGCCGGTATAATGAAGATATCCGTGAATGCTGATGCCCGAACTTGATAAAGCGAGATCGCCCAACTGATCGCAATCAAAACTGTAAGAAGCAGCTTTTCTTCTTTATGTTGTGATTTGAAGATCGAAAAGATCAGGTATGCGACTGCGATAACTGGGAGAAGCAATTGGCCGAAGCTACTACGGTTCGCAGGATCTTGTAGCCAGACCAGAAAGGGCTTGGCTTCATTAACGCGGTCCAGCCAATAGGTGCGGACATCAGGATAAATCTGCGACATTGGATTTGACAGACAATCGGGTGCAAACAATTTCCCGAAGATCAGAGTTGTTGCACCAAGGGAGACAAGCCCGATAAGGCGCACCATTTTGCTTTGATTTGAAAGAACCGGAACAATCAGGAACAAACCGGCAGAGCCGAAGCCAGCCAGTAATAAAAGCTGTTCATCTAATGCGTCACATCTGAAATCTGTTTTGGACGTTTCAGGCCAGAACGCCAAAAAGCTGATAATCAGTGTAACAAAGAACCCCGCACTGAAGCCCAGTGTCGCAGTCTTTCTGTCGGCGCCATGCCACCACCACCGCAAAGCGGCAGCCAGACAAAAAAGCGCAATATAAACAATCGCTTCCAAACCCACGACCAAACTTAGGGCCGCAAATAACCCACCAATTATACCAGCTTTATATCCTGTTTGGGATGACAGTGCTGCAGCAAGGCAAGCCAATGTGAAAACAATTTGTACGTTATGGTGATCAAGCGATCCGACCCCAAATTTACCGCCCATGTAAATGACGAAACTGCCCAGATAAAGACTGGCAAACCCGGTCTCTTTTTCGCCAATTGCGTTGGAAATGCGTGTTAGCAATCCAATAGCGATAGCCAACAAAAACAATGGCCATACAGCGCCAGCCGTGATCTCGGCATTTTTAGACGACATGAATAAATCGAAAAATAAAATTAAACCGGCAATGGGCAGATCGATTAATCGCGACCAGTGTAAAACAGTCCCGCCTTCCAAACCCAGTCGATATTGGGTCACATCGTACCATCCTTGCCCGGCCAGAAAATTCCGAACCTGAACAAGTCGCATCAGATCATCGTTCCACATCTGGGCAGATGGGCTTTGCATAATGAATGCGTCGGAAAGCGATTTTACTATGATCAGAGCGACTGCAAGCCAATACAGCTTGATCACTGTTGATCCCAAAGTTTTTTGCATATTATTGACCATTTACCATTGTATATGGGTAACATCGCACCCGCGTTTTATCGACACTGTTTACTCAGAAAGGTCGACGCACTAAACGCAAAAGTTGTGATATGGATGAAAGTGTTCGATGTGAGTGAAACTAAGCAACAGAGTGTCGCGGTATTGTTACCCTGCTACAACGAAGAAGTGACCATAGCGCAGCTGGTTGCAGATTTCAAAGAAGCTTTGCCCGGTGCAGACATTTATGTTTATGACAATGCCTCAAGCGATAAAACCGCCGAACGGGCAAAGGAAGCTGGTGCCATTGTCAGGCATGAACGCAGACGCGGCAAAGGCAATGTCATTCGCCGTATGTTCAGCGATATCGATGCCGATGTTTATGTGATGGCTGACGGCGATGGCACCTATGCTGCCAAGGATGCGCCTGCTTTGATCGAACAACTGAATGATCATTCGCTGGCGATGGTCGTGGGCCGCCGTGCCAATATAACGGAAGACGCCGGTCGTAAGGGTCATGCATTAGGAAATCGCGTTTTCAATGCAACGTTCCGCTGGATGTTTGAGCCAGGCTTTTCCGATATCTTTTCCGGTTATCGTGTTTTTTCGCGCAGGTTCGTCAAAAGCTTTCCCGCCTTGTCCGCAGGATTTGAAACAGAAACTGAAATATCTGTGCATGCGCTGACGCTGAAATTGCCGGTTGAGGAACAGGAGGTTTCTTATTCAACACGTCCAGAAGGATCCGAAAGCAAGCTAAGCACGTTTAAAGACGGACTTCGTATTCTGAAATCATTCTTTATCTTAATGAAAGAAGTGCGACCGCTGCAGTTCTTTTCGATCCTGGGTGGAATATCGCTTCTGTTCAGCCTTTATTTCGGGCTGCCGGTGGTGTTTGAATATTTTACAACCGGCATTGTGACGTTGATCCCACGGTGGATCGCCTGCATTGGGATGCTGGTACTGGCGTTGATGATGTTTGTGTGCGGGATCATACTGGACAGCATTGCGCGTTTCAGGACGGAACAGAAACTGATCGCCTATCTTGCAACTGCAAAATCGTCGTAAGTCAGCTGATAATCATATGGCGCGGGATCAATTTGTTACCATAAATGTGCTATAAGGGTATCTGACAAAACAAACTGCGAACGCGTTTAAGGCTTGGTGCCAGATGAAAATATCATTTGCGTGACATGGTCGGTTTCAGGCCGAAATATCAATTCCAGCATGTATTTGGAACAATATATGCCGAATAAGGTTCATCCCGGTATTTTCCGGCATCGCTTATGATATCAGCAACTTTAGTGCCGTCGCATGGCAGGGACCGCTTGCTTTCGATCACATAAAGCACGGTCGGCTGATCAGGGTTGGGCTGAAACGAGTAGCTAAGCGCATAATGATTTGGCGCACGGCCTTTGTGCGGCGCGGCGGCAATGTCAAACGGCTTATCGCGCCCGGTATAGAAAAGATCCGCCAGAATATCGCGTTTGCGGGCCACAATTGTGGTTTGATCGTTCCGTGCTGCGACATCGAAAATCTGATCGCTTAGTTCGTCCAACCCCACATAACGGCTCATCAACAGCCGATCCTGGCCAAGGGTCATGCGATCTGCGAAAATCATTGCGATGGGCAGGAACAAACATAAAAAACCGTTGATCACGAACGAGGCCTTTAGCCAGTTCGGGCGTGTCACCAATGCAGAAAATACGACAAGACTGCCCGCGACATAGGCTGCCGCGGCCCAATTTGCATAGGCCTCGGACAGGATGGCCTGCAGACAGACCAGGACTATGATCGGCAAGGAGAACAAAAGCATAGCCGCCTGAAACAGCGTCAAGCCGCCCCGTGCTGCGCGCCAGCCTAAAACGAGTAGCCAGCCAAAAACGACAGGTCCAAAGACTGCGAACTGTGCTAGAAAAAACTCGGTCAGACCGGCGAAGTTCAAGCTGGCCCTGCTGCCCGGATCGCGTACCCAATCGGCATTATCAAGCGTGTGTTCAATCGTCGAAAGGCCGTTGGCGATGTTCCATAAGATATTTGGTGAAATGGTGATCAGGAAAACGCCCAGAATTGTTCCGGTCTGGCCCCAATTTGGTCGATATTGGCGAAAGGCGACCGCGGTCAGGCATGCCATAATCACATAATACAGTGCCGCGTATTTTGACAAAAAAGCAAAGCCCAACAGAACACCTGTCAGGATCAGCCACTGCCGTCGATCATCTTCGAAAATCCGCAAGTAACAATAAAGCGCACCTGCAAGAAACGGAAACATGACGGTATCTGTTGAGATTAAAAAGGACCCCACCGCGACCATCGGCAACGTGGCATAGCCCAAAGCCGTTGCAATGGCTGCGCGATGGCCGATATGACGTGCAGCGATAGCGCCTAAAATCAAGGCTGTCGCTGCATGAAGCAGAGGTGCTGGTAATCTGATCCAGAATGCTGTGTCGCTGCCGCCGATTTCGGTAAAGGCGCGGATCACCCAGCCAATCATCGGGGGTTTTGAATAATAACCGAACGCCAGATCTTGCCCCCAGAACCAATACTGGGCTTCATCCACGAAAATATCAGCGGTTGCAAAATGCAGTGACACCACGCGAAATGCGGTGATCAGGGTTAGTCCAAGCAGGGCCGGACCCAGCCAGCTACGGTGAAGCACGTCGTTTTTCCGCGTATATCAGCCAAAGGTTACGACAATAGATAAGCAGCCCCATGCTTTGACCAAATATAAAAACCGGATCTTTGCGATAAACCGCATAAGCGAACAGAATGGCACCGCCAATGATCGAAAAATACCAGAAGGCCAGCGGGATCACGGACCGTTTGGCGCGTTCGGATGCGATCCATTGAACCAAAAAGCGCGCGGTAAATAAAAGCTGGCCGCCGATACCAAAGACAACCCACCAGAATTCAAACCAGCTTTCCACGTTTAGCCATGCAAAGACATTATCCATCCAGCGGCACCTCGGTCGGATGGGCTTTCTTGCGACGTCTGATCAACCATGCCACGCCCATCAAATCAAAAACCCCAACAAACGCACGTTGGATATTGGAATAATTCGATCGGCCCGCACCGCGTTCGCGGTGGCTGACATCGACCAGCGCAATGTCCCATCCGTTGCATTTGAACAAGGCGGGCAGATAACGGTGCATGTGATCGAAATAGGGAAGTTCAAGGAATGCGTCCTTGCGAAACCCTTTCAGCCCGCAGCCCGTATCGCGTGTGCCGTCGTGCAGAATGCGCTTGCGCAGTGAATTAGCCAGTTTAGAGGCTGCGCGTTTGGATGTCGTATCCTGCCTGTCAATCCGTTGACCCGCGACCAGCCCCAGTTTTCCGTTCTGGTCTGCCAATAGCGGTTGATAAAGCTTTGGAATTTCACATGGCGGATTTTGTCCATCACCGTCCAAAGTACAGATGATATCTGCAAGTGCAGCGTTTACGCCACTATGAACCGCTGCACTTTGGCCGCCCGAATGGGTGTTTTGCAGCAATCTGACCGTCGGATGCACCGCTTTCAGCGCACGTACAGCATCGGCTGTTCCGTCGGTGGAGGCATCATCAATGATAATCACCTCGTATGCGACATCTGTGCAGTGTTCTGCGATCTCGGCCAGAACGGTTTCTACGTTCCCGGCTTCGTTTTTCATCGGGATTACAATTGAAACGGCTGTCACGATTTATCCCCGTTTCAAAGTGTCGCCAAAAGAAATCTTGGGCGATAATTCAATAGCTTCGGGTTCGTCAGGCCCATCTTCAGCGCAGCGTTGTGCAATGATCTGCGCGGCTTTGCGACCGATTTCGCTGCGACAAGCATCCATCGTGGCCAATTGGCGTGGAAGGCCTTGCAGTAATTCGACGCCGTTAAATCCAGCCAACCCGATTTCAGAGGGAATATTAAGACCTTTTTCCAGCAAATACAGCAATCCACCCGCACCGATCATGTCATTGGAATAATACAGAAAATCCAGATCAGGCGAACGTTTCAGCATCGCTTCAGTCATCTCGCGGCCTTTGGCCAATGCTGACCCACCATCGTAAAATTCCTGATCTGCAACCTCAATACCCTCTTTGGCCAATGCCTCTGTAAAGCCCTCAAAACGTTTGCGCGCACGGTGATCCATTGGCATTTTCGTGCCCATAAATCCGATGCGACGGTATCCTTCGGCGGCGATCGCCTGGGCCATCATACGGCCCGCGCGGCGATGCGAAATACCAACCATGCTGTCTACGGGCGTGCCGTCGACATCCATAATTTCAACAATCGGAATACCTGCTGCCTTTAGCATTGCGCGCGTGGCGTCCGAATGTTCGACACCTGCAATAATAACGCCAGAGGGACGCCAGGACAGCATTTCATACAGAACCTTTTCTTCCTTTTCGGGAAGATAGTTCGTCACACCCACCACAGGCTGCAAAGATGTTTCGTCCAGCACCGCGCTGATACCGGTCATCACTTCGGGAAATACCATATTTGACAGCGATGGAATGATGACGGCCACCAGATTGACACGCTGCGATGCCAGGGCGCCAGCGATTTTGTTGGGCACATATCCGAGCTGCTTGGCGGCTGCTAGAACCTTGTCACGTGTATTTTCACTGACATCGCCGCGTCCGCGCAAGACACGGCTTACCGTCATCTCGCTGACGCCAGATGCCTCGGATACATCGCGCAGGGTCAAAGGGCGTTTTGGGGGCAGTGAAGTCACGTAAGACGGCCTTGAATTACCATTGTTTCATTCTTGTTAGTCCCTAAATCCACGCTTGTCCAAGGGCACGCGTCGTCAGCAATCCTGCTTGATCAAAACCGCATCACTTTTGCAATGGTCTTCCAGATTAGCCAAAGATCAAAGCATATCGAAGAATGGGCTGCATATATTCGATCAAGACGTGCCTTTTGCGGGACACAACGGCGGCGATAAATCTGGTCGGTTTGATCTGCCGATGTCGCTTGTGCCAAGATTATTTCTTCGTGTTTGTGAAATGCCAGTGTTGCCAAACCGGTGATGCCGGGGCGGTTTTTCAAAACATCCTGATAAAGATCAGGGAAAAGATCAACATACCGGGGCAGGGGTGGGCGCGGTCCCACAAAGCTCATCTCGCCCAACAGGATATTCCAAAGTTGGGGCAATTCATCCAACCGGTATTTTCGCAAAATGCGTCCAAGGGGTGTAATGCGATGATCTTTATCTGCGCCAGACACCCCGCCGCCGTCATCAGCCCCGGGTGTCATTGTGCGGAATTTCCAAAGCGTAAATAGCTGGTTGTGTGTCTTCATTCGTTGCGTACCAAATAAAATCGGGCGGCCATCGCGGATAAGTATCATCGCGGCGATCACAAGCATGATTGGCCAAAAAATCGATAGGCCGAGCAGGGATAAAATAATATCCAATATCCGCTTTTGCACTGTCATGATAAGTGTTTGACTTGATCAATCATCACATCAGGTGCTGCGCTGTCGGCTGGTATATCAACTAGTTTTTGCAGTTCTGCCGTGTCCATTGTCAGCCGTGGAATTGCCCCTTTGGGTGCGGGTTGAAAGTGCCAATCGCATTGGGCCGCCTTTAACAAATCTTCCATATGCACCGGGGGCGTTGCGGCAATGTTCAGGATCATAGGCGATTGCAGCCTGTCTAAATTCAACTCGATAAGCTGCCGGATCACATCGGCCAGGGTTTGTGGGCCGATATAACTGCGCAATGGCCCGCGCCCGTCGGGTAACTGATCAAGGCCAACACGGCCTGAATTTATCAGGGGTAAGCTATCCGCGCCCACCACATTGCCAAGACGCAGCAAAAAGATGAATGGATCGTCGGGCCGAAGCTGATTTAGAACGGTATCCTCCATCTGACATTTTGCAAGACCATAAGCCCCGACTGGCTGGCGACGCGCGATTTCCGAAACATCATCATCCGAGCCTCCATAAACAGCAGCGGAGGATATCAGGATAACGCGATTTACCCCCGCAGTTCTTGCCGCGTTTAAGGCCGATATCGCAAGATCAGTGTTCAGGCGCAGCTGATCTTTGGACCCAGACGTCACACCGGCAAGATTTAAAATAACATCGCAATCCTGCGCCGCAAGCGACAGGGACGACGGATCAGACACAGGACAAAACTGAATAGATTGCAGATCATCCAATGGCTTTCGCGACTGCCAGCAAATATCCATTTCGGCATCGGCCCAAACTCTACGCAGGAAAGTGCCGATTTTGCCCGACGACCCCAGAACAAGTATTTTTTTCGCCACTCTTTTATGCCACCCACTTCATGTGCAGTCATATTGCGAGAGCAAGCATTGAAGTTGCAACACAAATACGCGCAACGGGATTTGTAACTTGGGATCAAACAGGGAATACTGAACATATGCAAATAACCAAAACTGATCTTCCCGGCGTTTTGATTTTGACCCCCAAACGATTTGGTGATGCACGCGGTTTCTTTTCCGAGGTGTATAATCGCAAGACTTTGTTGGATCACGGCATTGATATCGAATTTGTTCAGGACAATCATTCCCTTAGTGTTGATGTGGGTGTTTTACGAGGATTGCACTATCAGACCCCACCGCACGCGCAGGACAAACTTGTGCGGGTTGGTGCGGGCCGAATTTTTGACGTTGCGGTTGATATAAGGCGCGGATCGCCCAGTTATGGAAAATGGATCGGGGTTGAGCTGTCTGCGGATAACGGCAAACAGCTTTTGATCCCAAAGGGTTTCCTGCACGGCTTTGTCACGTATGAACCGAGTACTGAGGTATTATACAAATGCTCTGACGTTTATGCGCCCGATTGTGATGGGGCCGTTCATTACGCAGACCCTGAGATTGGTATTGATTGGAGCATTGAAACGAACAAAGTGATCTTATCCGACAAGGATGCATCTGCGCCGTTTATGGCCGATTTTGAAAGCCCTTTCCGTTATGAAGAATAGAACATGAGACTGTTGGTAACCGGCGGGGCCGGTTTTATTGGATCGGCTGTCGTGCGGAAGGCCATCGCCGCCGGCCATCAAGTGATCAATCTGGATGCGCTGACCTATGCGGCTTGTCTTGAAAATGTGGCCCTGGTCGCGGACAGTCCGAATTATGTCTTTGAACATGGCGACATTCGCGACGCGGCATTGCTTCACGCGGTATTTACAAAACACAAACCTGATGCGGTGATGCATTTGGCCGCCGAAAGCCATGTCGACCGATCCATTGATGGTCCCAGTGCATTTATCGAAACCAATGTGACGGGCACTTATAATCTGTTGCAAGCAGCGCGACAGCATTGGATGGATCAAGGCAAGCCGGATGCTTTCAGATTTCACCATATATCGACTGATGAGGTTTATGGCAGTTTGGGGGAAACGGGTAAGTTTACGGAAACCACGTCCTATGCACCCAACAGCCCCTATTCTGCGTCCAAAGCCGCCTCAGATCATTTGGTCAGGGCATGGGGTGAAACTTATGGGCTGCCTGTTTTGGTCACGAATTGCTCGAACAACTACGGGCCTTATCACTTCCCCGAAAAGCTGATCCCGGTTGTGATCTTGAATGCACTGCAAGGGCGTCCTATTCCGATCTATGGCAGTGGTGAAAATATTCGAGATTGGCTTTATGTCGAAGACCACGCCGATGCGCTTTTAACAGTTTTGGCGAATGGCAAAGTTGGTCACACCTATAATATAGGCGGCGACAATGAGGTCAGGAACATCGATCTTGTGCGCATGATCTGCGCCGTTCTGGATGCCATACGCCCGAAAGCTGCCCCCTATGCCGATCAGATTGAATTTGTCACGGACCGTCCGGGTCACGATCTGCGCTATGCCATCGATGCATCGCGTATTCAAGACGAACTGGGCTGGCGTCCGTCGGTCACATTGGAACAGGGGCTTGCAATGACGATTGACTGGTATCTTGAAAACGAAAGCTGGTGGCGCGCGCTTTTGAAACGCGATGGTGTGGGTGACCGACTGGGTATATCAGTATGATCCTTGTTTTCGGAAAAACGGGACAAGTTGCAACTGAACTGGCAAAACATTCAAATGTCACCGCACTTGATCGCAGCCAAGCCGATCTGGCCAGGCCGAAAGACTGCGCTAGAATCATCGCCGACTTGAAACCCCGCGGTATCATCAATGCGGCGGCATACACTGCCGTGGACAAAGCTGAAGACGAAGAGGATCTGGCGACACGTATCAACAGTGATGCACCTGCTACGATGGCGAAAGTCGCCGCGCAACTGGATATTCCTTTTGTTCATATTTCGACTGATTATGTATTTGATGGATCGGGTGAAAACCCTCGGCATCCGGATGACAGGGTTAATCCACTTGGGGCATATGGACGTTCAAAACGAAAGGGTGAACAGGGGATTGTGGCCGCCGGTGGGCAACATGCTATTCTGCGGACTTCTTGGGTTTTTTCAGCGACTGGCAATAATTTCGTGAAGACCATGCTGCGCCTTGGGGCCACACGCGAAGAACTGAATATTGTTTCAGATCAGATCGGTGGACCAACGCCCGCTGTGGCCATTGCTGATGCTTGCCTGACCATGATTAGGTCACCTGGCACGCCGGGAATATATCATTTATCTGGCAGTCCTGATGTCAGCTGGGCTGATTTTGCGCGTCAAATTTTCAAGCAGGGTAATATTGCTTGCAAAGTTCACGATATCCCATCGACACAATACCCGACGCCTGCAAAACGCCCGGCGAATTCGCGACTGGATTGCAGCACGCTTGAGGCTGAATTTGGCATAAAACGCCCGGATTGGGCAGCGCATCTTGGCCCTATTTTGACTAGTTTAAAGGAAGCCGAAGCATGACCAAACGCAAAGGTATTATTCTGGCCGGTGGCTCTGGCACGCGGCTTTATCCGATTACATTGGGTGTCTCTAAACAGCTGATGCCGATCTATGACAAACCCATGATTTACTATCCGCTAAGCGTTCTAATGCTGGCTGATATACGCGAGATTGCCATTATCACCACGCCGCAAGATCAGGCGCAGTTCCAACAGCTTTTGGGCGATGGATCGCAATGGGGCGTGCAGCTGACGTATTTAGTGCAACCTTCGCCTGATGGCCTTGCACAGGCCTATATCATTGCCGAAGATTTTCTAACTGGTGCACCTTCTGCCATGATCCTTGGTGATAATATTTTCTTTGGTCATGGACTGCCCGAGTTATTACAGAATGCTGATCAAAAGCCTGTTGGCGCGACTGTATTTGGCTATCATGTCGCTGATCCCGAACGCTATGGCGTGGTCGATATGAATGACAACGGTACGGTGCGTGCGATCATTGAAAAGCCCAAGACACCACCATCAAATTACGCTGTAACAGGTCTTTATTTTCTGGATGAAATGGCCCCCGAACGGGCGAAGCAAGTCACGCCTTCGGCGCGCGGTGAACTGGAAATCACAAGCCTGCTTGAAATATATCTGGCGGATAACGCTTTGAATGTCGAGCGAATGGGCCGTGGATTTGCATGGTTGGATACAGGCACACACGGATCACTTCTTGATGCCGGCAATTTCGTAAGGACACTACAATCGCGACAGGGAATGCAAACCGGTTGCCCCGAGGAAATCGCATTTGAAAAGCGATGGATTACAATAAAAGAACTCAGCAAAGCAGCCGATCAGTTTGAGAAGAACGACTATGGAAGCTATCTACGTATGTTACTTAAGGACTAGAATAAAATACGTTTGATAGGCTTTAAGCCATGAACCACGCAAAACCACATGACATGGATACGTTAAATGTCTCTTAGAAAAACGCTTTCGCGCGAATTTCTATATTTAGCAGCAGTTTGGAGTAAGAAAAAACAAATAGCTAAAAAGAACCTGACCAAACTAGAGGTAGTGTCGATCCGCGGTATTGTTATTCTGTATGGTTACGTCATCTATAAATGATCAAATCCATTGATTCAGAATTCGCGCCAAAATCCATCGTCGAAATTGGCCCGGGCGATACGATTGGGATTGGTATTGCAACGCTTATAACGGGTGCAGAAACATATACAGGTCTTGATGCACAGCAATATGCGAAACCCGAAGAAGCGAGCAAAAATGTTGATGCCTTAGTCAAACTTTTTGAGGAACGTACACCAATTCCTAACAAACCACCTTTTGAGAAAGTGAAGCCATACTTGGAAAATTATGATTTTCCCGACTTTCTTAATACTGATTTAATCTGTCTAACGTCAGCGCTTGTGGGACAGATTTGAGGTTTTCGTAACGGAGGATATGTATCACATCAGATTGATTTTAAATCACACGGAACATCATATTTCTGGAACGGTCATTGGACATATTCAGAACCGCAGTGGGAAATTGTAGAAGATCATAAAACGTTTCGAAATATCAACAGATTAGGTTTTTCAGAACATAAACGCCTAATTGAGAAAAGTGGATTTGAGATACGTTATGTCAAACGCGTTGAAGCAAAAAATCAACTCAAAAGGCGTCACCTTGCAAAACGTTGGAAGTATCTTACAGATGAAGATTTGCGCACATCCAGCGCATATATTTTCGCAATTAAAAAGTGTAAGAGTTAAAATATCCCCCTACTATAGTGGGGGGATATTTTATTATACATAAATTCCATTTGCGCTTGCTGTTCCAGCACTATCCCCAGGCAAGTAAGTCGCGCCGCCACTATTTGTGTTTATGATTCCACCGGCCCAGCAATTGTACCGCTGACCCGTTGCTGACCCACTGAAGACAGTGCCTGCCAGTTCTGCAAAGCTGCCGTTAAAGCAACCCATAAACTGATCTGAAAATCCAATCGCACTGTTTATAGTCACAGTCACAGCGCTAATCTTCAGGCTGGATAATGCTGTCAGCTTTACGTGCTGTGCTGCTGCGCCATTGATTGCATAGTCCCCAGTGATTGTGCAATGCGCGTGATCCAGATTGATATGAGCCATTCCGCCAGTTCCGAAATTCACACCATTCAGGGTCATCTGTGCGCCACTTTTACAATCAAGACAGGCACCTGACCCGGTCGCTTCAAGCGTCATGCCGGACAGTTTCAAATTTCCGGCCGATACAACGATAACTTCGGCGGCGCTGCTAAGGACTACATTTTCAGGGGCGATGGGATTACCCAAAATCTCAAGCTCTTTCGTGCCGATAATCGGTTGATCAATGTATACAGGGGCGCTTAGGGCGTAAGTTCCGTCAGCCAGCTGAATACGCAAAACGTGCCCACCCGCATCGACCGAAAATGCAACCTGAACGGCTTGTGCCAAACTGGCCAAGGGGCTGTCAGATGTATTGCCTGCGTTGGCATCATCACCGGATGCGGGATCAACATACAGTGTCATATCCGCTGTCAATTGCCGACGCACGCCACCTGATGGAAATTGAACGGCACCTGTGCTGGCATCAAAGGCCAGACCGGTAAACCAGGTGCCGCCGTCATCGCTGACCTTGATCGAAAAATCAGTTGAACCCGCGAGGCCCATTTCTGCGTGACCTGACCAGTTGCTTTGAAACAGCAGTGACGCTGTATCTGCAGCACTGTTTTTATTTAACTTTAATTGATGACCATTGCCTGCGTGACTGAACAATGTCGCATTAGATGAGACCGCGAGTTTATTGGCGGTATCTGCCGTCGTATTGATTCCGACACCGGGTAGGTTGTTCAGATCATCCGCTACAAGACCGCCGGTCGCTGGACCCCAGGCCGCGCCATCAAAAACCTGAATGTCCTGCGTGTCCGATACATAACATAACCACCCGGTTGCAGGGGTGATAAAGGTCCAGGCACCGTTTTCAGATTGTGCGATTTTGGTATCTTTGCCAGCCCAAGCCCTCGTTCCGCCAAGCGGCACGATATAGCGATCACCATCCGTCACAATGACGGGCGGGTCGCGGCGATCGGCCTGTCGCACAGTTAACTGCACGATACTGTCCAGCATCCGAATGGCTTCGTTATGCGTGACGTGTTTCTGAGCCTGCGAAGGCTGGATGTAGGGCAGTGACAGAATAGGCGATGTATCTGACATCGGGGCCTCCGGTTTAAAAATCATCGGGGCCAAATAAACACTTTGATAACTTACGAATTTCTTGCGCCGTCGCGCGAAGGATTTACGTTTGATTAATAATTTTGAAGGGGCCACCAAAAGGCAGCCCCTTCATATCAAAAAGCTAAGTTATTCCAGACCCATACAATTTGCGTAATAGGTCACTGTTGCGGGCCAGTCGCTGAAAATGCCAACGACACCAACATCCTGGGCCAGTACGTCGATCAGTTCGAACATGACACCATCATTATCGGTTACGTCTGCAATTGACTGATAATACCAACCGCCGCCGGTGTTTAGTGGACCAGAGCGTTCGATGGTCCAAGTGATGATGTTCAAATCAGCATCTTTAGCCTGTTTGGCATACTCCGAGGGAACAATCTCTCCGTTTTCAAGTGTGACCAAAACCCAGGTGGGAGGCGCGATATAGTTCACTCCCATATCTTTCAGGTCCTGCATCGAATGCGTCCATGTGGATGGATCCATCGGTGACCAGCCTTCGATGTCATAGCTGTCATCCAAGTAAACCGCCTGTGCGCCGAATTCTGGTTCGTTCTCAATCCAATATAAAACATCGTCCAGATTAAAGGACTGCGCCCATACATCTGATGCCGGAATACCAGCTGCTTTGTATTCATCGATCAGCTTTTGCGCATAATCCTGTTGGCTGAACCCGTCAAATGGCATATCGACCGAAGGACTTTTCAGCTCAGGTGTGAATTTGGCACCCATGGACTTGAACAACTCAATCGATTCTGCATGCGTCATCAATGTGCCGCCATCAGCCGAATATAAATCCGTACGCCAACCTGCTGTCGCGTTCATGTATTCTTCGACAGTTGTGGCGCTGTTGTTGCCTGCATCCATTTTGCCGGACAGCGTTTTGAACTGATTCAACGTCAGTTCAGACGTGCGGCATTCAACTGCGGCGTTTGTATCACCAGATGCAGCTGTGAAAGGTGTCGCGCAGGTCGAAGCCAAGTCAGTTGCCAGAATGTTTGTGGATGTGTGCAAATCATTCTGCGCATGACGGCACACCAGTTCCTTATCTTGCGTAAATGTTACATCACATTCCAGAATGCCAGCGCCCATGCGTGCCGCAGCAAGATTGGATTCAACTGTATGTTCAGGAAATTGCATTGGTGCACCGCGGTGACCGATCGAAAAATTACTTTGTGTAAATGGACCGGCTGCACAGGACAGCAGCTTTTCTTTCAGCGCGCTGTCTTCCATACGGTCGATCAGAAAATATGGGCGTGGACCCACCTCAACAACTTCTGCAATAAGCGGCGCGGCAAAAAGCGCCAACACACAACCACCAAACGTCGATTTTAGATTATTCATTGATAGTCCCCAGTTTTGTATTGGTATTCACCTAAAACACTGGGACCATAACAGTCTTATGACAATTTAATAAAGTGCGGCGCGGCAGATACTTGGTGAACCCGCCAGCAGCCGACTTAGAGGCATCCCCATAATTCGCCCGGGGATACCAATTCCATCAGAGTGGAGGGAATTAGTTATCTTCGCTTGTATCGATCAACCAGCCGCCTGGTCCTGCGATTTCATCTGGCAACATAATCTTGGCCATTTCGTGCAATGTGCAAACTGCCAGCAGGCTCATCGCAACTTCGAAGAAAGTGATTTGTTGAAGCAGGTCCATGATCGTCTCGCCTTATGTTTTGTTAATTATGTGATGACGGCTGAACTGGGCGGAAAAGTGACCAAAGCTGGACGGTTCAATATCTTCTTTTGGGAAAGCTCTGGCCAACAATAAGTCTTTTGTTGGGCAAGCTTGGTCCAAAAATACATATTTTATTTTTATAACAGACATTTAGATCAGCCCTACTCATCTAAAGCATATGTGGCAAATTATGCCTTCTTGCGGTTCAGATGTTTCAAGTAGCAGCTTATTCCGTTAATAATTTCCTAATGACATCTTTTTTGCAGGCTTGTCTGCATTCAACAATAATTTAGATTGCTTGCCTTAAAGCATTTCGCCGTTAAAGAAGACCACTTAGATCGGAATTTAGGAAAACTGCATGACAATGCTTGGTACGTTTATAAAACCTGTACACCGTGAAGGGTATAAGTTTATCGCGATTTTTGCGGTCGTTACGGCGCTTTTGTTCCTTTTACCGATCAAAATATTTGGTTGGGTTGGTGCGGGGCTGACCGTCTGGTGCTATTACTTCTTTCGTGATCCCAAACGCACAACACCGGATCGCGAGGGATTGATCATAAGTCCCGCTGATGGCGTTGTGTCTATGATCGAACCAGCCGTTCCACCGGAAGAACTCGAAATGGGTCCCGATGCCATGACGCGGATCAGTGTTTTTATGAATGTTTTCGATTGTCACGTGAACCGGGCGCCGATTGGCGGGATTGTCGACAAGGTTTCCTATCGCCCGGGGAAATTTTTAAATGCGTCACTGGATAAGGCCAGCGTTGATAATGAACGTAACAGTCTTGCTATCCGTATGGCGGATGGGCGTAAACTGGCCGTTGTTCAAATCGCGGGATTGGTCGCGCGCCGGATTGTTTGTGATGTTGCCGAAGGTACGGGGCTTGAAACCGGTGAACGCTTTGGCATGATCCGCTTTGGATCACGACTTGATATATACCTGCCTGATGGTGTGCAGCCGATGATCGCAGTTGGACAAGCGGCCTTTGCAGGTGAAACGGTTCTGGCGGATCTGAAGTCGGATGAAGCTGCCCGTACCGCAATAACGCGCTGACGTATGGATGATAAAAACACAAAACGCGACGGGTTGCCGCTTTTAAGCCTTTTGCCCAACCTGGTCACTTTGCTGGGTCTTTGTGCTGGGCTGACCTCTATCCGCTTTGTGATGGCAGATCGGTTTGATATTGCGGCTGGGTTGATCTTGCTTGCCGCCCTACTTGACGGAATGGATGGTCAGTTGGCCAGACGGTTGAATGCCACCAGCAGCATGGGGGCCGAACTGGATTCACTGTCTGATTTTCTTTGCTTTGGTGTGGCACCTGCGTTGCTATTGTTTCAGCTTGGCTTTCAGGATGCGCGCGGGATCGGTTGGATTTGTGCGCTGGTCTACGCCAGTTGTTGCTGTCTAAGATTGGCGCGCTTTAATGTCATGACCGATCAGGAAAATTTAGATCCTGAACTGAAAAAAAACCATTTTGTCGGTGTTCCGGCGCCCGCCGGAGCCTTGTTGGTAATGTTACCAGCTTTTTTGACATTCCAGGGCGTGATCAACGCAAACGATATCCCGATCATATTTTCACTTTACATGGCGCTTGTGGGTGTTCTGATGATCAGTAAGCTTCCCACAATTTCGGCTAAATCTCTTGTCATTCCCAAAAACCGAATTGCCCTTTTGTTCATTGCAACGGCAGTTTTGGTTGGGATGTTACTGACACAGTTCTGGCTGTCGATGATCCTGATCAGTGCAATCTACATTGCATCTTTGATCCATTCATTTATCAAGTTGCTGCAAAATAAAAATAAAACGTAACCCACTTCGGAGACTTCTTTTGGATATTTCAGACATCAAATCATCCTACAAGCGATGGGCCCCGATTTATGACAAAACCTTTGGCGCGATCACACGAATTGGCAGACGCAAGGCTGTTGAATATATCAACAGCAAGCAAGGCAATGTTCTTGAAATAGGTGTCGGTACCGGCCTGTCTTTGCCGCATTACAAAGGCCATCTTCACATTACAGGTATAGACGTATCAACGGATATGCTTGAAAAAGCCCGTGAGAAAGTCGAAAAAGAAAACCTAACCCATATCAAGCAGCTTCTTGAAATGGATGCACGGACGCTAGACTTTCCGGATGATCATTTTGATACTGTGGTCGCTATGTATCTGGTGTCTGTTGTGCCTGAACCTGAAAAGGTACTGGCCGAAATGGCGCGCGTGTGCAAGCCGGGTGGCGATGTCCTGATTATAAATCACTTCAAGCGCGATACTGGGCTTTTGGCTTTTCTCGAACGCATGCTGGCCCCGCTTGCTAACAAAATTGGCTGGCATTCTGATTTCGATCAAAGCCGCGTTTTGGGCGACCATCGTCTTACGGTTGCCGAACAGAAAAGTTTTCCGCCCTTTAAATTGTTCACCTTTTTACGACAGTCCAAATCCGCCTGATCAGGATTTTATCTTTACATCCGTTTCAGCGCCCAAGGCGCTTGCAAGCGATTGAAACCGTGCCTGGGCCACTTCGCTGAAAAGCGGGGCTGCATGGTTTGTCAAAATCAGCTCAAGACGCTTTTTCTTGGGATACCAGTTCAGTTTCGCCATTGGTTCATCCGGTTGCATCCAAAGCATTGCCCCAAAGCGCATGGCTTTGCCCAGAACTTCAGCTTCGGTTTGGGACTTTTCGTCGATCATGTCGTACATATCTTCAAAACGCGTCCCTTCGCGTTTATTGCGGTAACGGTGCAAAAGGGCCAAGCCCAGATAAACGCGTTCAGAATGTTTTAGCCCGCCAAGATTGGACCTGGTGGCATTATCAAAACAAATCTCAGCCCGGTAATCAGGATGCGCACGCCAACTGACGTCATGCAGAAGACAGGCCGCTTTGATCAAACGCCTATGAGCTTCGGATACATTTTTAAACAACGGCATGATGAAGTTATAAAGCGTTCTGCCAAATCCCGGCATACGGGCATCTTTGGCTTCGGCAAAGCGGCACGCTTCAATCAACGGATCCCTGTCACGCAGGCGCTGTGGCATTTGTTCGTACAGCATGCCTTCGCGGATACCATAGCTGGAAATTGCTATATCGCGTGGCTTCACCACGCGAACAAGTTGCTGCAGCACTTCAATTGCGATCGGCACCAATGCCATCCGCGCGCCTGAAATACTGCAACGCTGGCGTAGTTCTTCCAAATCCGATGTCTGGATCAGTTTTGCCGTCGCCGAGACAGACCGCGCTGACATCCGATATTCGTGTAGAACATGCAGTGGGTAATTGCGACGCTCCATATCGATACGCGCAATGGCGCGCCATGATCCGCCAACCAGAAACATACGATTGGACTGAGGCCCCATTTTTGCCTGCAGGTCAGACAGCGTTTGTGCGATGTGTGCTTTTCGACCCTTTTTGCCGCCCTTGATATCTTGAAGCTTCAAGGGCCCCAGGTTTGACGATACGCGTTTGCCCACACGACCATCTGAGATTTCGGCCAACTCCATGGATGACCCGCCGATATCACAGACCAAACCATATGATCCAGGCCACCCCAGTAATACGCCTTGTGCAGAAAGGCGTGCCTCTTCCTCGCCGTCGATCACCCACAATTTCAAGCCTGTTTCGCGCAAAACCTCATCACGAAAATCTGCGCCATCTTCTGCTTCTCGTACGGCCGCTGTTGCAACTGTGGTTAAAGGCGTGATCTGCATGCCTTCGGCCAATGCCTGAAACCGTCTAATCGCGGCCAATGCGCGAATGCGTCCTTCGGGGTTCAACGTTCCCGTATCAGATAATCCAGCACCTAATGCGCACATGATTTTTTCATTATAGAAATAAGCAGGGCTTCGCGCCGCACCATCAAAAACAACTAGACGAACTGAGTTTGATCCGACATCCACAACCCCAACACGGCTTAGCGCACGGGCGGAGACATCATTGAACAAAGGTCTGCCAAACGGTCCCCAATCTTCGTTTGCGGGTTCACTTGTACCGTCCATGGAGTCTCTCCGATCTTGCGGCACAATGCGCTGTGGAATGGTTCCGCGTCAATCTTGCAAAGTTGAAAATATTCGGAAAATAGAACAAAATCGCAATAGGTTCCTTCAAATGCTAAACCACCTTGCAAAAGCGCGTTTTTACAAAATGAATAATATACTGATTTCAGGTTTGATCTTAGCTGTTTTCTTGCTTTCGGGCTGCAGTAATCCTGACGTCACACTCATTTCAGAGCGAGAACATGTCACGCGCAGCTCAGTATACCGCGCGGATGGGCGTGTGGTGTTGGTGCAATCGATAACCGGAATGCACGAACAGTCGGTTTTTGAACAAACCGATCCCGCCACAGGCGAAACATCCATCATAGAGGCATTCCCTTTCTATGACGTGGTTCGGGCAGGCGTCCAAGGTGGCTTATCTGTTGATGATCGCGTTTTGGTCACTCAGGCCATAATCGCACATTGCGGCGTCGAACGGTTAAGCTATCCACCGTACTTTAATGAAGATGGAAATTATTGGAATGCAGAGCACTGTTTATAAACTTTATAAGGTACCTTAATGATGGAGCTTTGAACGCTATGAATAAAACCATTTTGAAGAAATTAATTCTATCTATCGCACTACTGATTAGCGCCTGTAGCCCATATCACATCGAAGAAGTGCAACGGGACTATGGTGGTGACACACCGGACGGAATAATATTTACCGCAATTGGTTATACGTTTTCGGTTAGCGGCAGTGATCTTGGCTCTGATAGCTTGGCTGTCGCGCAAGGCGCGCTTAAAAAATACTGTACACGTCGCGGAAAAAAGCTTGTTCTGACACCCCCAAACGAACAAGCAGGCTGGCCATCTTATAGCCTAAACTTTCCGTCGCAAAAACAAAACACCTGGGTGATTGAAGGACAATGCGTATGAAATTCAGATATCTATTTGCACTTTCATTCTTAGCGATTGCTGCTTGTGGCAGCACCAGTGAAACAAATGTGTCGCAAAACGACCCTCGGATTGCGACACTTTTAACATGGCCGCTACCACAATATTATGCCAATTTGCGCATCGCAAAGCGCATCACGGATCAATGCGCGCGCTATAGCTATGATCTACGCCTTGATAGCGATATTGCCGAAAAACGTAACCGCAATGGTATCGGATCAGTTGCAGCCCTTGGTCAACGCAACGCGATTGATCTTGAAACAAGTGTCAAGCGACGGTCTTTTGAGGCGATCCACAATGTAGATTTGAACGGCAGCAACTTGTGTGCCGCTGGCGATGCCGAACGTGCGCGGATGACACCGCTTAGTGTTTTGCTTGTCCCAGATCGCTAACATTTGCAAATGCCTTTTGTCTAAGTTCTAATCAAAAACGACATATTGAAAGGATCTATTATGCATCTTGCTGAACTGAATATCGGTCGTCTTGTGGCCCCGACACATGATCCACGGGTCGCAGAATTTATGGAAAACCTTGATCGAATCAATGGCATGGGCAAGCGCATGCCTGGGTTTGTCTGGATGATGGAAGGGTCGGGCGAACCTGGCACAGGCAATACAGACAATAAAATTGATGGCGATCCGTTGTTGGTATCAAATCTGACCGTTTGGGAAAGCGTCGAGACATTAGAAAATTTTGTCTGGAACACCGTGCACCGCCAATTTTATGAACGCGGCCCGGAATGGTTTGAAGTTATGGGAAAGATGCACTTTGTCATGTGGTGGGTACCCGAAGGTCATCAGCCTACGCTGGAAGAAGCTTTGGAAAGATTGGATCACCTGCAAGAAAATGGCGACAGTGACCATGCGTTTGGTTGGGACTATCTGAAAGAAGCAAAACTTTGGCGCAATCACGGTTGCACACAGGTGGCAGCTGAATAATGGATTTTCAGATTTTTTCAATTGCCTTTGGGCTATTAGGGTTCGCAAGCGCGGTCTTCACCTCAATCGCGCTTATGATAATTTATCGTTTTACCGGACACTCTGTTGGGACATCATTGTTTGGACTAACACCTTTTCTGGGTTGGTTCATTTCAATCATAGCATGGAGGTTCGTTAATATGATGGCAGCGTCTACCGAGAGTGTTTTTCTTTATCAATTGGGCGTTCAGGCGATCGTTATGATCGTGTCGCTATCAGGTTTGGCGATTTTGATGTTCAGTATTGCATTGGGCAAAGCGCCACTGGTGATGAAATCCGGGAATGATCAAGTGGCTCAAACATACGAATGACAGACTGTCGTATTGCGGGATGTGATGTCAGATTTCAGACTGGCCGAAAAACACATTTGCGATTATGCAAGACCAGTAATTTAAGCTTAGGAAAGAGTAACGATATGCGTGGTGTAATTTTAAACTATGATGCCCGGACAGCCCAAGGGATTATCAGCGGCGAAGACGGACAGCGATATACCTTTGCTGGAACAGATGTTGATGGCGATATTCGCCGCACAAAAGCGGGGGCCAAGGTCGATTTCAACAACCACGAAGGGCGCGCCAGTTCAATCTATGTGATGTCCGGTGTGGCGTCTGAAGAAAAATCAAAAATTGTCGCCGCGCTATTGGCCTTTTTCCTGGGTGCGATTGGCGTGCATAAATTCTATTACGGTGCCACAACCGCTGGTGTGATCATGTTGGTCGTGTCGATTGGCGGCGCAATTTTTCTGCTGATCCCCACCCTAATCATGAGCATTATCGCCTTTATTGAATTTATTGTCCTGTTGGTCCGCTCAGATGATGAGTTTCAGGAATTATATGTTGAAGGAAAGCGCGGTTGGTTCTAAGTATTTGAAAGTAATATGAATATTTAGATATCATAAGTTTGAATGCGCTGGAAACTGCCACATGTTATTGTATATCACTGGGGTGCAAACCATCTGCAATACCCAAGGACCACGTATTGTGGGTATTGAAAAAAGCAGGAGAAACGAAGTGATGCGACATATGTTTTCACTTATATGCGCGCTTGTGATCGGCGTTGGTTTTGCAGCACAGGCCGATGCGCGCGAACCTTTGAATAAAAACAAACGGATCAATAATGAATTATTGGCCGCAGCGATTGGCGATGAAATTCGCAAGAACTGTTCAACAATTTCCGCACGGATGTGGGTGGTTTATAACAAAGGCCGTGCATTGGAAAACTATGCACAAAGCCTTGGGTTCACTGATGATGAGATTGACGATTTCATGGACTCAAAAGTTGAACAGGAACGGATGAAGGGACTTCGCAATCGCTATCTTGCACAAAATGGTGTGACAAAGGGCGACGAGGCGTCCTATTGCCGTTTGGGCGAAAAAGAAATAGCTGACAGAACATTGATCGGGTCACTGCTTCGCAGATAATGATCTGTTCAGGGTTTCAATGACAGTCGCCCGTTTGGGCGACAAAGAGGGCGAATAAAAGATGAGCGACCTGCGCAAGATCATCATCGACGATAACGAAGTTGAGGTGGACGGGGCGATGACCCTGATCCAGGCCTGTGAGGAAGCGGGGATCGAAATTCCGCGGTTCTGTTATCACGAACGTCTGTCGATTGCGGGCAACTGCCGGATGTGCCTGGTTGAGGTCGTGGGTGGCCCGCCCAAGCCTGCCGCCAGTTGCGCGATGCAGGTGCGTGATCTGCGCCCCGGCCCCGAAGGCCAGCCGCCTGTCGTCAAAACCAACAGCCCGATGGTCAAAAAGGCGCGCGAAGGCGTGATGGAGTTTTTGCTGATCAACCATCCCTTGGACTGCCCGATTTGCGATCAGGGCGGTGAATGCGACCTGCAGGATCAGGCGATGGCCTATGGCGTTGATTTCAGCCGGTTCCGGGAACCCAAGCGCGCGGTTGAGGATCTGGATCTGGGTCCTTTGGTCGAAACCCATATGACGCGCTGCATCAGTTGCACCCGCTGCGTGCGGTTCACGACCGAGGTCGCCGGGATCACTCAGATGGGTCAGACGGGCCGGGGTGAGGATGCCGAAATCACGAGTTATCTGGGCGAAACGCTCGATTCGAACCTGCAGGGCAATATTATTGATCTGTGTCCCGTGGGTGCGCTGGTGTCGAAACCCTATGCCTTTACCGCGCGGCCGTGGGAGCTAACGAAAACCGAGTCGGTCGACGTGATGGATGCGCTTGGGTCGAACATCCGCGTTGATACCAAGGGGCGCGAGGTCATGCGTTTTCTGCCGCGCAACCACGACGGCGTGAACGAAGAATGGATTTCCGACAAAACGCGCTTTGTCTGGGACGGTCTGCGGCGCCAGCGGCTGGACCGGCCCTATGTGCGTGTGGACGGTAAGCTGAAGCCTGCGACCTGGCCCGAGGCGCTGGCGGCGGCGGCTACGGCGATGAAGGGCAAGAAGGTTGCCGGGCTGGTCGGTGATCTGGCCCCGGTTGAGGCAGTCTTTGCCTTGAAAGAATTGATAGAAGGGCAGGGTGGTTCTATCGAATGCAGGACAGATGGCGCAAAATTGCCCGCTGGCAACAGGTCTGCTTACGTGGGAACGGCCACAATTGAAGACATCGATACTGCTGAAATGATCCAGTTAATCGGAACAAACCCGCGTGTTGAGGCCCCAGTCCTGAATGCTCGCATCAGAAAAGCCTGGAGCCATGGCGCGACCGTTGGCTTAATTGGTGAACCGGTCGATCTGACCTATGATTATGTGCATGTTGGTGCGGATCGCGCCGCACTTAAAAAGATTGCCAATCAGAACATTGGTGCGACTAAGGATAAAGAAAGCATCGTTATTGTTGGCCAAGGCGCGCTTCAGGAAGCAGATGGTGAAGCCGTTCTGGCCCTTGCGATGCAACTGGCAGAAAATACCAACTCCAAACTGTTAATCCTGCATACTGCCGCATCGCGTGTGGGTGCCTTGGATGTGGGGGCCATAACTGATGGCGGCATGGACGCGCTTGGTGACAGCGAAGTTATCTATAATCTGGGCGCAGATGAAATCGACATCGCCCCAGATGCTGTTGTCATATATCAGGGCAGCCACGGGGATCGCGGTGCGCACAGGGCAGATATCATACTTCCAAGTGCGGCCTATACCGAAGAACAAGGATTGTTTGTCAACACCGAAGGTCGGCCACAGCTTGCCTTGCGCGCGGGCTTCCCCCCCGGTGAGGCCAAGGAAAACTGGGCCATTTTACGGGCGTTGTCCGCCGAAATTGGCGCGACGCTGCCGTTCGATAGTTTGGCGCAATTGCGTCAGGCTCTGATCGCCAAGGTTCCGCATCTGGCACAGATTGACGATGTGCCTGAAAACGCGTGGCAGCCCCTGCCGGTTGGAAAACTGGGCGATGCTGATTTCCGCAATGTGGTAGGTGATTTTTATCTGACGAACCCGATTGCAAGGGCGTCTGAGCTGATGGCCGAATTAAGCGCAAATGCAAAGGCGCGTCAGACAACGAAAATCGCGGCAGAGTAACGGATCAAAAGACTATGATGTCTTGTGGCGCTGTGTTCTTTTGGCACGGTATGGTTACATTGGCGTGATCGTATTTAAGGAAGATTCAAGCCAATCCTATGCTTCATTCTGTCATTAAGATGTAATTTGCGCGACATCTGCGCACAAGAACGTTGGAATGGGCTGGAAATTCGTTCCAAGATGCTGTTAACAGCAAGTCGCTAGCGCTGGTTTGACCAATCTGATCGTGCCTGCCGCAGGGAACAAGGAATACCGACGGTATGAGGAACAATGGCTGAGTTTCTGACCACGAATGCGGGAATCGCATTTACAATCGCTTTGCAATGCCTGTTGGTGATTGGCTTTGTGATGATTTCGCTGCTGTTTCTGGTTTACGGGGACCGTAAAATCTGGGCCGCTGTGCAAATGCGTCGGGGTCCGAATGTGGTGGGTGCCTTTGGTCTTCTGCAAACCGTGGCTGACGCACTGAAGTATGTTGCAAAAGAAATTGTGATACCTGCGGGTGCGGATCGGTCGGTCTTTATGCTGGCCCCAATGATCAGCTTTGTGCTGGCAATGATCGCCTGGGCCGTGATCCCTTTCAATGATGGCTGGGTTCTGGCGGATATCAATGTCGCCATTTTGTATGTCTTCGCCATTTCCTCGCTTGAAGTATACGGTGTCATCATGGGCGGATGGGCGTCGAATTCGAAATACCCGTTCCTTGGTTCGCTAAGGTCGGCTGCCCAGATGATCAGCTATGAGGTCTCAATCGGTTTGATTATCGTGGGCGTTGTCATATCATCCGAGTCAATGAATTTCGGCAAAATTGTCGCTGCGCAAGACGGCGGTTGGGGTATGCTAAGCTGGTACTGGTTGCCGCATCTGCCAATGGTATTTTTGTTCTTCATCTCGGCGCTGGCTGAAACCAATCGCCCGCCGTTTGACTTGCCCGAGGCTGAATCAGAACTGGTCGCAGGTTATCAGGTGGAATACTCGTCGACCCCGTTCCTTTTGTTTATGGCCGGTGAATACATCGCTATCTTCCTGATGTGCGCGTTGATAAGCTTGCTGTTCTTTGGCGGTTGGCTGTCCCCTGTGCCATTCCTGCCCGATGGAGCCCATTGGATGATCGCAAAAATGGCGTTCTTCTTCTTCCTGATCGCGATGGTCAAGGCCATCACGCCCCGCTACCGCTATGATCAACTCATGCGCCTGGGCTGGAAAGTGTTCCTGCCATTTTCGTTGGCCTGGGTCGTCTTTGTTGCCTTTGCCGCCCAATTCGGCTGGTTCTGGGGCACCTATGCCCGTTGGAGTGTTGGAGGTTAATATGACCCAGATCGATTACACCCGTGCGGCCAAATACTTTCTGCTGGTCGATTTTTTCAAAGGTTTCAAGCTGGGCTTTAGGTACTTCTTTGCGCCCAAGGCCACGTTGAACTATCCCCATGAAAAAGGCCCGCTTAGTCCGCGGTTTCGTGGTGAACATGCGTTGCGGCGGTATCCGAATGGTGAAGAACGCTGCATTGCGTGTAAGCTGTGCGAAGCTGTTTGCCCGGCGCAGGCCATTACGATTGACGCAGAACCCCGCGATGATGGCAGTCGGCGCACCACACGCTATGACATTGATATGACCAAATGCATCTATTGCGGGTTCTGTCAGGAAGCCTGCCCGGTGGACGCGATTGTCGAAGGGCCGAACTTCGAATTTTCGACCGAAACGCGGGAAGAGCTGTACTACGACAAAGCCAAACTGCTGGAAAACGGTGATCGGTGGGAAGCGGAAATTGCCCGCAACCTTGAAATAGATGCACCATATCGCTGATGGGCACCTGGGGCATACATAGCTTTGACAATGACGACGCAGCTGATCTGCTGGCGGCGCTGGAAGAGGCTGATCATCCCTCTGACCGGGTGGAAGCTATCCGAGAGGTCTTTGGTGCAGCCTTTGGGACGGAATATATCGATGCGGATATTGGCGCCACAGCCGTTGCCGGGGCCGAAGTGATTGCCGCTGCTTTGGGACAACCGCGCACGGGCGATCAGGCGGATCCATTTGGCCTTGCGGCCTCGGTTAAGTTTTATGACGATAGTCTTGGTATGGCACTGGCTGTGCTTGGTCAGGTCCGTACGGACGCATCTGAGCTGGTCGAGTTGTGGGATGACAGCGACGAGGCAGACGACTGGCGCGCCAGCCTTGCGGACCTTGAAGCGCGGCTGCGTCAGGCCGCGAAGGCCCATGATCTGAACCCCGATTTTACGCAGCCACGCCCGGGTGATTTGCCGGATCTTGCGGAAAGATTGGAAAACAAGCAGATCAGTGTTGATATTCTGGAGGAATATAAGGCCGAGCTGGAAAAGTTGGCCGACCAGAAAAAGGGCGACCCATCGGTCGAGGTGCTGCGTCAGTTGGGCCGCAAGATCTTTCGGATGCATAACGATATCACCAATCTGCATTATGCGATCACCCAAAGCATCGATGAGCTTTCTCTGCGGATCGACCGGCTTGAGGGAAAAGGCAAATGACCAGCGATGCCTATCAGCGCGGCAAGGCCAAGGCCGAGGCGACAAACCCCGGCATCGAAGAGACCCTGCGCGATCGTTATGATGACCTGCTGCCGGGCTTTTCCAAGACAATGATGGAAGTGCCTTTTGGCCATTACTACACCCGCGGCGTTCTGGATGACAAAACGCGGTATCTGACCACGGTTGCTGCTCTTACAGCCTTGGGCGGGCAAACTGCGCCACAGTTGAAAGTGCATATTCGCAATGCTTTGCGGTCGGGCGCTACGAAATACGAGGTGGCAGAGGTCATTAATCAAATGGCTTTGTATGGCGGTTTTCCAGCGATGATTAATGCGCTAAATGCCGCGATTGAGGTGTTTGAAGCGGAAGAGACCAGCGATGACTGATCCCAAAAACCCATTTGAGTCCATGATGGCACAAGGCCAGGAATGGGCCAAGGCGCTGAATCCTGGGCTTGAAACGTTTACACCCAAAGGGTTTGAGGCGATGTGGCCCACGATGCCGAAAGAGGTCATGGAGACCTTTATGGGCAAGACATTTAATCCGGACGGTCTGGATGCCAAGACACGGTTGTTGCTGACTTTGGGTGCGTTGACCGTTCTGGGTGCGCAGGCAGAAGCGCAGGTGCGCATGACCGTGCGGCACGCTGTGGAAGCGGGTGCAACAAAGCAGGAAATCGCGGAAACCATCGCCCAGATGGGTGTGTTCGGCGGAGTGCCTGCAATGACCAAGGCCATGGAACTGGCCAACGAAGTTTTGGACGGGAAAGAGGATAAAGACGCATGACAGTTGCCGTGATCGCCTTTTACGCCTTTGCGATAACCACAATCACCGGTGGCCTGTTTACCGTGATCAGCCGCAACCCTGTGCATTCCGTGCTGTGGCTGATCCTGGCCTTTCTGTCATCCGCCGGGTTGTTTGTTCTTTTGGGCGCCGAATTCGTGGCGATGCTGCTGATCATTGTTTATGTCGGCGCGGTCGCAGTGTTGTTTCTATTCGTCGTGATGATGCTGGATGTGGATTTTGCCGAGCTGAAGGCCGAAATGGCGAAATATATTCCGTTAGCCTTGCTGATCGGTGTGGTGTTGCTGATGCAACTTGCGCTGGCTTTTGGAGCTTGGGAGTTTTCAAGCGGTTTCGAAGAACGTCTGGCGGCCAATACCCCCACCGATATCCATAATACGAAGGCTTTGGGATTGTTGATCTATGACGATTACATCCTGCTGTTCCAATTGGCCGGTCTGATCCTGCTGGTCGCCATGATCGGCGCCATTGTACTAACCCTGCGTCACCGGACCGACATCAAACGTCAGGACGTTCTGGCCCAGATGTACCGCGACCCCGCAAAAGCGATGGAGCTGAAAGACGTCAAACCGGGGCAGGGGTTGTCGTAAATGCGAAGCGGTACAATCCTTGCTTTTGTTATCGGTTTATTCGTTGCGAATGCTGCGATTGCTTGCTCATTTTCGGTGCCACCAGAAGGGTATGTGCCTTCGCCTATTTCAAGCAAAAATGATTGTAGTTTCAACCGCGACGGATTGTATTGGCCGACCAATGGTCAAGCTGCGCAGAATTTAGGAAACGCCCGCATTTCGCAGCTTATCGGATTAAATCGCGGAACCGCTGTTATCGTTTCAGATTGCAATACTGCCGAGACGATAACCATATTTGGAAAAGACGACGGTGAAGAAGATTCTTGTGGTCAGCCATTTGAAATCGAATCTCATATAAAGCCATCAGGTCGTTTTGATCTGACAAAGGGGGGTGATTTGGTACGCGTGGCCAGCAGAGCAAAGCGCGCAGGTTTCAAGGTAAGCCTTGGCGCATCACACCTGAACATTTCTGAACCTTCAAACAGACAGATCAATGCATTTTGTGGGTGTGGTTTATATTATCCCGATAGCAATGCGGGGCGGACCCAATGAAATGGCAGCCAGGCAAAATTTGTTGTCGCAAGACTTCGGGAGGAGTTATAGGGCGCCTAACAGTCCTGTCTATTACCGTTTTGCTTCTTGGAGGGGCATCGCAATTTGGCCCACAAGAGTGTGTGACGCAGTATATACATCATTCGACGCTGGCACCGACGGATTATGGTAATGGTGTCATACTCGATCACAGACAACATGCAGGCTATCATGGCGGTGATTATTGGGGTGCGTCGCGCGTTGCTTTGGTCGACTGTAAAACGAATGCCGGGATTCTGCTGACCAGGACGGCGACAGATCATGACGGCAAGCAAGTCATCAGCAAAAGCCGCGCCGTTGATCGTATTTTGAAAGCTGGACAAGGCAAAGATCACAAAGAATTATTCGATCTGGTCGAACGGCGCGCAAAATGGAACCGCGTTCCCTATCAGTCTTTTGCAATGAAAGATGAAGTCTGCGGGTGCAAAGCATTCTATCCGGAACTGGTCGTTGGAAAGAAACCCTATGAGGTCAGCCAATGATGGGGTTTAAAGACAATCTGCGCATTATGATGGTGTGTTCGTTTGTGGCTATCATGCCTGCGGCGTCATATGCTTTGGGGGTGTGTTATATACCAGAGCCGCCCACTGAAGCAGAGTTGGCAAAGCCGCTTCAGCAAAGTGCAGACTGTAGTTTTGTTGAGAGCACTTATTTTGCCCCCAATATAGGCGAGCCTGCAGTTGATCTGGGGGCAGGACGTACTTTGCAAATCGTAAAGTCACTCAGAAGATCAGATTTAATCGTGGCAGATTGCCGTAGTGCAGAGGTGATTACCATATTTGGTAAAAATGATGGCGCTGAAACCTGCGCTAATTCTGTTATTGAGCCGCATATCAAGCCCGAAGGTCGGTTTGATTTGACCCGGGGCCGGGATCTGACCCGTTTGGCGATATTGGCAAGACGTAATAATTTTGATGTGAAGCTTGGGGAGGCGCACATCAATATGTCGCGCCCAGCTAATAAGCAGATCAATGTATTTTGTGGGTGTCGTCTTCATTATCCCAATTCAACATTGGGTCGCGCGCAATGAAAACAGGGTTGCTTTCCATTGTCAGTTTACTTGCAACCGCTTTGATCGCGACATCCGTTCATGCGTGTTCTCTGGTTGTGGATGAACGCGCTTTGCCCGGGCTTCAGGATTATTTGAGCAACAAACCTGTCCAGCAAGATGCTGTTTGTGCTGTTCAGAATGGGGGCGTTGAGGATTGGTTGCGTTTGGGCCCCGCCCAGGATGTTGGAAATGGCCGTGTTTTCCAGACGTATGGGTCTGAGACTGCGATCGTGACCGACTGCAAAAACAATGAATTCATTCATCTTTTCGGTAAGGTGAACGAACTGCAGTCGACGACATGCGGAGCGTATCTTGAACTGTCAATTTATCTTCCGCCGAAGGGATCTTTTGATCTGGCGCATGGTGCAACGTTACAGGAATTTGCAAGCTATGCACAGGCAGAAGGTATGGGTATAGACCGTCCCACCGCAGAGCATCTTTACAACAGCCCGCGTCGCCGTGATCGGTTCGACATATTTTGTGGTTGTAAGATTTTCTATCCAGACTCAGCAGGAGCTGCGAAATGATCGGACTTGAACACTATTTGACTGTCGCGGCGATCCTGTTTGTGATCGGCATTTTTGGTCTGTTTCTAAACCGCAAGAATGTGATCATTCTGCTGATGTCGATTGAACTGATGCTGTTGGCCGTCAACATAAATCTGGTGGCCTTTTCCAGCTTTCTGGGCGATCTGGTGGGACAAGTGTTCACCCTTTTTGTTCTGACCGTTGCTGCGGCCGAAGCGGCGATCGGGTTGGCTATTCTGGTCTGTTTCTTCCGGGCGCGCGGGACGATCGCGGTCGAAGATGTGAATGTGATGAAGGGATAAGGGCGCATGGAAACGATTATCCTTTTTGCGCCGCTGGTCGGTGCGCTGATTTGCGGGTTTGGCTGGCGTCTGATTGGTGAAACTGCTGCACAATGGACGGCGACGACGCTGTTATTTCTGTCTGCGATCCTAAGCTGGATCGTATTCCTGACCTTTGATGGCGTGACCGAACAGATCCAACTGATGCGCTGGATTGAAAGTGGGACACTCAGCACTGACTGGGCGATCCGCATGGACCGCCTGACCGCGACAATGTTGATTGTAATCACCACGGTTTCGGCGTTGGTCCACCTGTATTCCTTTGGCTACATGGCCCACGATGAAAACTTTAGCGAAAACGAAAGTTATCGCCCCCGGTTCTTTGCCTATCTGTCGTTCTTTACATTCACCATGTTGATGCTGGTGACAGCTGACAACCTGATCCAGCTGTTTTTCGGATGGGAGGGCGTGGGTGTTGCATCGTATCTGCTGATCAACTTCTATTTCCGCAAGCCAAGCGCCAATGCTGCAGCGATGAAAGCATTTATTGTCAACCGTGTTGGGGATCTTGCATTGATCCTTGGAATGGCTGCAATTTATATGCAGCTGGATTCTATCAAATACGATGACATCTTTGCAACGGCGTCGACCTTGTCCGATGCTACGATCACATTCCTTTGGACTGATTGGAACGCGGCCAATCTGATTGGTGTGCTGCTGTTCATCGGTGCGATGGGGAAATCGGCGCAATTGTTCCTGCATACTTGGTTGCCCGACGCGATGGAAGGGCCGACACCTGTGTCTGCTCTGATCCACGCCGCAACCATGGTAACGGCAGGTGTGTTCCTGGTTTGCCGCATGTCGCCCATTCTGGAATTTGCGCCGGCAGCCTTGGCGATGATCACAGTTGTGGGCGCAATGACCGCATTCTTTGCAGCGACCGTGGGTCTGGTGCAAACCGATATTAAACGCGTCATCGCATATTCGACCTGTTCACAGCTTGGTTATATGTTCGTGGCAGCAGGCGTGGGCGTTTATTCAGTTGCGATGTTCCATTTGCTGACCCACGCGTTTTTCAAGGCGATGTTGTTTCTGGGTGCAGGGTCGGTCATCCATGCGATGCACCATGAACAAGACATGATGAACTATGGCGGTTTGCGCAAAAAGATCCCCTATACATTCTGGGCGATGATGATCGGCACGCTGGCTATCACTGGTGTCGGCATTCCGTTGACGCATTATGGTTTTGCGGGCTTCCTGTCGAAAGATGCCGTAATCGAAAGCGCCTTTGTCGGATCGCAGTTTGCATTCTGGCTGCTGGTTGTAGCCGCCGCGATGACCAGCTTTTACAGCTGGCGCCTGATGTTCCTGACGTTCTACGGACGTCCACGGGGCGACAAGCACACACATGAGAACGCCCATGAAAGCCCAGTGATCATGCTGATCCCGCTTGGCGTTCTGGGTCTTGGGGCGATTTTCAGCGGGATGATTTGGTTCAACAGCTTTTTTGGTCATACCGATCAGGTGGCGAAATTCTTTGGAATCCCTTACGCAGAAGAACAAGCGGCTGATCATAGTGCGACTGATGAGCACGGCGAAGCCAAGGCCGAGGGCGAACATCATTATGTCTTTACGGGCCAGCCCGGCCAAGGCGCGATTTACATCAGCCCGGATAATCACACCATGGAAGAGGCACATGAGGTCCCGAAATGGGTCAAGGTGTCGCCATTCGTTGCGATGCTTGCGGGCTTTTTCCTGGCATTCCAGATGTATATCCGTCGTCCCGATCTGCCCGGCAAACTGGCTGAAAATCAACGCCCGCTTTATCTGTTCCTGAAGAACAAATGGTACTTTGATGAAATCTATGACGTGGTTTTTGTCAGATCAGCCAAATGGCTTGGCAGTTTCCTTTGGAAAAAGGGTGACGGCAAGGTGATAGACGGCGGTATCAATGGGCTGGCGATGGGCATCATCCCGATGCTGACGCGTCTGGCCGGTCGTGCCCAGTCCGGATATCTTTTCCACTATGTCTTTGCCATGGTGATCGGCATAGCGATCTTGATCACGTGGATGACTATTTCGTCGGGGGCCAATTGATGGACAATCTTCTTTCCATCGTCACGTTTTTACCGCTGCTTGGGGCGGTCATTTTGGCCGTTTTCCTGCGTGGCGATGATGAAGCAGCACAACGCAATGCCAAATGGGTGGCATTCTGGGCGACATTGGCGACGTTCCTGTTTTCGATCTTTATCCTGACGGAATTCGATCCGTCGAACACCGGCTTTCAGTTGGTGGAAGAGCGTGACTGGCTATTGGGTTTGCAGTATAAAATGGGCGTTGATGGCATAAGCGTTCTGTTTGTGATGCTGACCACATTTCTGATGCCGTTGGTCATTATGTCGTGCTGGAACGTGCAGCATCGCGTCAAGGAATACATGATCGCGTTTCTGATCCTTGAGACATTGATGCTGGGCGTCTTTATGGCGCTGGATCTGGTGCTGTTTTATCTGTTCTTTGAAGCAGGCCTGATCCCGATGTTCCTGATCATTGGCATCTGGGGTGGCAAAAACCGGATTTATGCCAGCTTTAAATTCTTTCTTTACACGTTCCTTGGGTCGGTTCTGATGCTGGTGGCGATGGTGGCAATGTTTGCCGATGCAGGCACGACTGATATCCCTGCGCTGCTGCGCCATGAATTCGGGTCCGAGACCTTTACCTTGCTTGGCGTGCAGATTTTCGGCGGTATGCAGATGTTGCTGTTCCTGGCCTTTTTCGCCAGCTTTGCGGTGAAAATGCCGATGTGGCCGGTGCATACTTGGTTGCCTGACGCGCACGTTCAAGCCCCGACAGCCGGATCTGTCGTGCTGGCGGCCATCCTGTTGAAAATGGGCGGCTATGGCTTCTTGCGCTTTAGCTTGCCAATGTTCCCTGTCGCCAGCGATCTGATGGCGCCGTTTATCCTTTGGATCAGCGCCATCGCTATTGTCTATACCAGCCTGGTCGCGCTGATGCAGACGGATATGAAAAAGCTGATCGCCTATTCATCCGTCGCGCATATGGGATACGTTACAATGGGCATTTTTGCAGTGAACCAGCAGGGCATTGATGGCGCGATTTTCCAGATGATCAGTCACGGCTTTATCTCGGGCGCGCTGTTCCTGTGTGTCGGCGTGATCTATGACCGCATGCACACGCGCGAGATCGACGCCTATGGTGGGTTGGTCAACCGCATGCCGGCCTATGCGCTGATCTTCATGCTATTTACCATGGCCAACGTTGGATTGCCGGGCACCAGCGGGTTTGTCGGTGAATTCCTGACACTGGTCGGTGTATTCCAGGCCAACACATGGGTTGCGCTGGTCGCGGCCACCGGTGTGATCTTGTCTGCGGCCTATGCATTATGGCTGTATCGTCGGGTGGTAATGGGAGATTTGATCAAGGAAAGCCTAAAATCCATCACTGACATGACCCGCCGCGAACGTGCGATATTTGCACCCTTGGTGATTATGACGCTTCTGCTTGGTATCTATCCGTCGCTGGTTCTGGATATCATCGGCCCTTCTGTTAAGGCGCTGATCGGACAATATGACATAGCTGTTGCGACCTATCAGGCTGCGACACAGATTGCTGCGAATTAAGGGGCGCATGTGATGATTTCCCAAGACCTTTCCATCGTCCTGCCCGAGATTTTCCTGGCCGTTTACGCCATGATTGCTTTGTTGGCCGCAGTTTATACGACCAAAGATAAAGCCGCATCGTTGGTTCTTTGGGTGACAGCTGCAGTCTTTGTTGCCGTTGCCATCTGGATTGGCGTGTCAGGACAGGGTAGAAATGTCGCCTTTGGTGGAATGCTGATTGATGACGGTTTTGCGCGGTTCGCCAAGATTGCGATCCTGCTGTCCGCCGCTGCGATACTATTGATGAGCGAACAGTACATGACGCGTCATGATTTGCTGCGCTTTGAGTATCCGATTTTGGTCACCTTTGCCGCGGTTGGTATGATGGTCATGGTTTCAGCTGGCGATCTTATGGCGCTTTATATGGGGCTTGAGCTTCAATCGCTGGCCCTTTATGTCGTTGCATCCCTGCGTCGTGACAGCATTAAATCGACCGAAGCGGGGCTGAAATACTTTGTGCTTGGCGCGCTATCATCTGGTCTGCTGTTGTATGGCGCATCGCTGACCTATGGCTATTCCGGCACAACGCTGTTCAGCGGGATCATCGAAACGGCAACGGCGGGCGATATGCCCCTGGGCCTGATTTTTGGTCTTGTGTTCTTGACGGCCGGTCTGGCGTTCAAGGTATCTGCCGCGCCGTTTCACATGTGGACACCTGATGTGTACGAAGGGTCGCCCACGCCAGTGACTGCATTTTTTGCCACAGCCCCCAAGATAGCTGCCATGGCTTTATTCGCACGCGTCGTGCATGACGCATTTGGTGATGCCGTGGGCGATTGGCAGCAGATCGTTGCGTTTCTGTCGGTCCTATCGATGTTTATCGGGGCCATCGCGGCCATCGGACAGAAGAATATCAAGCGCTTGATGGCCTATTCTTCGATCGCGCATATGGGCTTTGCATTGATGGGGTTGGCAGCCGGGACCATGTTCGGCGTGCAGGCGATGCTGATTTATATGTCGATCTATGTCGTGATGAACATTGGCACATTTGCTTTTATCCTTTCGATGGAAAAAGATGGCCAACCGGTTACGGATATCGCATCCCTTCAGATGTATTCGAAACGCGAACCTCTAAAGGCTCTGGCTGTCTTGATCCTGATGTTCAGCCTTGCCGGTGTGCCGCCGCTGGTTGGGTTTTTTGGCAAGTTCTATGTGCTGCGCGCCGCATACGAGGCTGGCCTGGGCTGGTTGGCTGTGGCCGGTGTAATCGCATCTGTGATTGGCGCGTTCTATTATTTGCGGATCATCTATTACATGTATTTCGGCGAAGAAACCGATGCATTGGACAAAAGTACGTCGCCCGTTTTATGGGGTTTTTTGATGGCATCTGCGGCCGTGATGGTGCTGGGTGTGATCAATCTGTTTGGCATTGAAGCCGTAGCCGGCGTCGCTGCAGCAACCCTTGTCAACTGACTGGCCACAAGGGTACGGCAAGCGTGTTTTGGCCACGGTCGACAGCACCATGGCCGAAGCTGCCCGGATCGCGCCAACACTTGCTGGTCCCGAATGGGTACTTGGCTTGCAACAGACTGCGGGCCGTGGCCGCAGGGGCAGGGCTTGGACCGACCCCCAAGGCAACTTTGCAGCGACATTAATCCTGCAACCTGATGAACCGCCCGCGCAAGTGGCGTTGCGGTCTTTTGTTGCGGCGCTGGCGCTGTTTGATGCTTTCGTCACTGTGACCGGCCAGGCGAATGGATTATCATTGAAATGGCCCAATGATGTGCTGCTAAACGGTGGCAAGGTGGCAGGTATCTTGTTGGAAAGCCTTGGAAATACCACGGTGCAATATCTTGCCATCGGCATAGGCGTGAACCTAGCCCAATCGCCACCCGCCACCGATCTGGAAGACGGCGCGCTGCAGCCTGTGTCGTTGATGTCATCCAGCGGCATCCTTGTCACGCCCGAGGAATTTCTGACGGCTCTCGCTACAGCTTATGCCGTTTACGAACAGCAATTCACCACCTATGGCTTTGCACCGATCCGGGAAAAATGGTTGGCCCGCGCGGCCAAACTGGGTCAGGTGATCCGCGCCCGTACAGGTACAAGCGATATGACTGGAACGTTCGAAACAGTGGACGAAGGCGGCAATCTTGTCCTATCCACTGCGAAAGGCCGCGTGGCGATCCCTGCGGCCGATGTTTTTTTCTAAAAGGATGCGCTGATGCTTCTGGCCATCGATTGCGGTAATACGAATACGGTTTTTTCGATCTGGGATGGGACGCAGTTCATTGCGACGTGGCGTACCTCGACGGAACATCAACGCACGGCAGATCAATATTATGTCTGGCTTACCACGCTGATGAAGTTTCAGGATATTGATGTCGAAATTACTGAGGTTATCATATCATCGACCGTGCCGCGGGTGGTGTTTAATCTGCGTGTGTTTTCAGACCGTTACTTTAACTGCAGGCCATTGGTTGTGGGTAAGCCCGAATGTCTTTTGCCTGTCGATGTGCGGGTGGATGCGGGCACACAGGTCGGGCCTGACCGGCTGGTAAATACGGTCGCAGGATATGATCTTTATGGTGGAAACTTGATCATTGTTGATTTTGGAACAGCAACCACATTTGATGTTGTTGCTGCTGATGGGGCTTATATCGGTGGGGTCATTTCGCCTGGTGTGAACCTAAGTCTTGAGGCGCTGCACCAGGCCGCCGCCGCCTTGCCCCATGTGGATATCACCAAACCACAGGCTGTTATCGGAACGAACACGGTGGCCTGTATGCAATCGGGTATTTTCTGGGGTTACATTGGATTGATCCGCGAGATATGCGACCGGATCAAAGCGGAACGTGACCGCCCGATGCAGGTGATTTCAACAGGTGGTCTGGCCCCTTTGTTTCAGCAAAGTGTCGCGCTATTTGATCACTTTGAAGACGATTTAACGATGCACGGGCTGACTGTGATCCAGAAGTATAACAAGGAAAACAATACCTTATGAGTAATGATCGACTGATATATCTTCCCCTTGGTGGTGCCGGGGAAATTGGGATGAACTGTTATGTCTATGGATTTGGGCCACAGGATAAGGAACGGTTCATCGTGGTTGATCTGGGGGTCACATTTCCAGACATGGACAGCACCCCGGGCGTTGATCTGATTTTGCCGGATATTCAATGGCTTGAGGCGCGCAAAGATCGGATTGAGGCCGTGTTTATCACCCATGCGCATGAAGATCATGTGGGTGCGGTGGGTCACTTTTATGGCCGTCTAGGGGCGCCGATCTATACGCGGGCATTTACGGCAAATATCGCGCGACGCAAATTGGATGAATACGGGGTCGGCCCCGAGACTGTTACAACTGTAAGTGCATGGCCAGAAACAACAAAAACGGGGCCGTTCACGGTTGGATTCCTACCGATTTCCCATTCTATCCCAGAAAGCTCGGCGCTGGTGATTGATACCCCCGGCGGCCGGATCATTCATACGGGCGACTTCAAGCTGGATGAAACCCCAGGCGTAGGCGAAGCATTTGATCAGGATCTTTGGAAAAGTGTTGCAAAACAGAGTGTTAAGGCGCTGGTTTGTGACTCTACCAATGTGTTTTCACAACACCCCGGACGATCGGAAAACACCGTTGGGCCCGAGATTGAAAAGTTGTTTGCGCAGCAAAAAGGGATGGTTGTGGCGACGACCTTTGCCAGCAACGTGGCCCGGGTGAAAACAATGGCCGAGGCGGCGCAGAGGGCTGGTCGGTCAGTCTGTTTGTTGGGCCGTGCGATGCGTCGAATGGTTGAAGCAGCGATTGAAACGGGTGTGTTGGCAGACTTTCCAAAAGTCATAAGTGCCGAAGATGCAAGGGAAATTCCGCGCGAAAACCTGATGTTGCTTGTGACGGGCAGTCAGGGTGAACGACGCGCAGCATCGGCGCAATTGGCCAATGGAAAATATATGGGTCTGAGTTTGAGCGAAGGGGATTTGTTCTTGTTTTCGTCAAAAACAATCCCGGGAAATGAACGTGGTGTGATAAAAATCATCAACCAATTCAGTGAGTTGGGCGTAGATGTGGTGGATGACAGCAGTGGAATTTACCATGTGTCGGGCCATGCCAACCGACCGGATCTGGAACGGATGCATGATATTGTCAAACCGCAGATCGTGATCCCGATGCACGGAGAACACAGGCATCTGCGCGAACATGTGAAGCTTTGCGAAAACAAAGGATTACAAGGTATCGTCGCGGTCAACGGGATGATGGTTGATCTGTCGGGCAATGCGCCGAAAGTTGTTGAACATATCGAAACCGGTCGGACCTATCTGGATGGATCAGTGCAGGTTGGGGCACTTGACGGGATTGTGCGTGACCGTATTCGTATGGCGCTGAACGGGCATGTAATTGTGACGGTGATCATGGATGAACAAGGTGATCCGTTGGGTGAACCTTGGTGCGAAATCAAGGGCTTGGCTGAAACGGGTACGTCAAACGCGCCGCTGGTCGAAGTGCTGGAACATGATCTGGGTCAGTTCCTGATGCGGGCGGCAGACAAGACGTTAGCCGATGATGACAAGCTTGAGGGCGAGTTGAAACGGATCACGCGACAGGTAACACAAAGCGAGATTGGCAAGAAAGTCGAAGTCACTTGTGTGATTTCGCGTTTGTCCTGAGTTTTGTATACTTTGTACATGGGTTTTGTACAAAAATTTTTGTACAAAATGACTGGGTTTCAGACAGCAGATTGGTGCTTTAAAATGTGCTAATGTGCGAATTGCACATTTATAACAGCTACGCATCGAGCGCGAGTATTTATGGAACATGAAGACGGTGTTTGTCGCCGGCAAGATGGCGCTGTCTGGACGCTTGGCCTGTGCTGGTTTAAAGCGGTGATATGACGGACAAGACGAAAAAGCCAAAGGCGGCCGACAGCCGGGAAGACCGCTTGAAAGCGGCACTGAAGGCGAATTTACAAAAAAGAAAAGCTCAGGCGCGCAAGCGAACTGAAGAGCAGGCGAAAAAGGATTAACAGGCATGGATTCGATTGTTGTAACGGGCGGCGGTGAACTGAAGGGGCAAATCCCGATTGCGGGGGCTAAGAACGCATGTTTGACGCTGATGCCTGCGACCTTGTTAAGTGAGGAGCCGCTAACGCTGACCAACGCGCCGCGCTTGTCGGATATCAAGACGATGACCGCGCTGCTGCAATCGTTGGGGGCCGAGGTTACGACGATGCAAGGCGGACAGGTCATCGCCATGTCAAGCCATAATCTGGATAACCACACAGCCGATTATGATATTGTGCGGAAAATGCGGGCCTCGATCCTGGTGCTGGGGCCGATGTTGGCGCGGGATGGTCATGCGATTGTGTCTTTGCCCGGCGGATGTGCCATCGGCGCGCGGCCCGTTGATCTGCATCTGAAAGCGCTTGAGGCGATGGGCGCTGATCTGGAGTTGAAAGATGGCTATGTGCATGCCACAGCCAAAGGCGGGCTAAAGGGCGGCACGGTTGAATTTCCGTTTGTGTCTGTGGGTGCCACTGAAAATGCGTTGATGGCGGCGACACTGGCCAAGGGCACGACTGTGATCAAAAACGCCGCGCGCGAGCCTGAGATCGTTGATTTGGCCGATTGTCTGCGCAAGATGGGCGCCCAGATCGAAGGCGACGGCACATCCACGATCACCATTCAAGGCGTCGATCGGCTGAATGGCGCGACGCATCCGGTGGTGACGGACCGGATCGAGCTGGGGACCTATATGCTGGCGCCGGCGATCACGGGCGGTGAAGTTGAATTACTGGGTGGTCGGATCGACCTGGTCGGCGCGTTCTGCGAAAGGCTGGATGCAGCCGGAATACATGTTGAAGAAACAGCCAAGGGTCTGAAAGTTGCGCGCAAAAACGGGCGCGTCAGTGCTGTTGATGTGACGACAGAACCGTTTCCGGGATTTCCCACGGATTTGCAGGCACAGATGATGGCGCTGTTGTGCACCGCAGACGGAACCAGCGTGCTGGAAGAAAAAATCTTTGAAAACCGCTTTATGCATGCGCCGGAACTGATGCGCATGGGCGCACAGATCGACGTGCATGGTGGGACCGCGACAGTGACAGGGGTGGAACGTCTGAAGGGTGCGCCAGTGATGGCCACAGACCTGCGTGCAAGTGTGTCATTGATTTTAGCTGGATTGGCCGCGCAGGGTGAAACGGTTGTGAACCGGGTTTATCATCTGGATCGCGGGTATGAACGGGTCGAAGAAAAACTGGGCGCGTGTGGCGCGCGGATCGAACGGGTGCAGGGAATATGACGCAGGACGCAAGTTTTGAAGACGGTCGCGAGGCTCCGCTGAGGCTGGTGGCTTTTGACAGCGATGATCTTCAGGTGATATCCGCACTGGTTCAGGATGCGGTGTTTCCGATCACCGAAATGAAATGGTTGGCTGGTCAGCGGCGTTTCGCGCTGCTTTTGAACCGGTTTCGGTGGGAAGATCAAAGTTTAGCAGACCAGCGCAACCGCAGTTACGAACGTGTGCAGTCGGTTATGACGATTGAGAATGTACAAAAAGTGCTAAGTCAGGGAATTGACCGGTCGGACAAAGATACGGTGCTGTCGTGCCTGTCTGTGGCGTTTGAACCGGGTGCAGATGCTGATGGCGTTGTAACGATCACGTTGGCCGGTGACGGTGCGATTGCTGTGCATGTTGAGGCGCTTGAGGCCGTGTTGCGCGATGTCACGAAACCCTATGTTGCGCCGTCGGGTAAGGCCCCCGATCATCCTGAATGACGCCGCGGGCCCTTGGACCGGATGATCTGATTGCGTGGCGTGTGTTTCGATTTCAGGCGTTGCGGGACAGGCCCGATGCGTTTTTGACCACCTTGCAGCAAGAACAGGTGCGATCCGATGATCAGGTCCGCGCGCGTTTGGCTGGTGGCGCATTGCATGGGGCCTTTGATGGGGATGATCTGGCCGGTGCCTTGTCGATTGACCGGATGGAGGGCGCTGATTTTCAGCATCGCGCCTGGATCAACGCGCTTTATGTCCGCCCGCAAGATCAGGGTCATGGTTTGGCGCAGCGGTTGATGGATTATGCGATGGACCACGCGCGGTCGATGGGTGTGCTGCAGTTGGAACTTTATGTCGCCGCTGAAAACGCCCGTGCAGTTCGGTTTTATGAACGGCTTGGGTTTGCGAAAGTCGGCCATTTGCCCCGCGCTTTGTATCGTGACGGGGTGTTTGAGGATGATCTGCATTATGTGCTGATGTTGGGCTAGGTATGGAACGTCACGAGCCTTTGACTCGATGCAGCGAATTTTCTGAGTCCCATCAGCGTCGCGCGTCATGCACTATTGGCCCGAACGTCAAGCAATCTTGACCCAGAACGGAGCTACATCACTCCTTCGACTAACGGCTGGACAGCGGACAATCCCGACCTTGGTCTTTCGACCTTCGCTGACGCAGCATCTGTTCGCACCTGCCACAAGATAGTTGTCGCTGTGTGGCGCAAGTCGCCAATCTGGTCATTCTCGGGCGTAGATTGCGCCTTATGTGCATGGTATGGTATCGGCACTGCACCGTCACGATTTCGCTTGAGAAGCTGAATGAGCGTACCCTATGGTCCTTGCAGCAAGCGCCTACAAGGAGACCGCGTGTCAGATATTCTGAAAAACCTTTCGGGACTCCAATTTACTCTGATCCTAGTTGGTATCGGGATTGTCGCTACCCTCTTGCACAGCGCCTATGTGTCTTGGCGCGAAAAGCGGATCATGGATGCCGCCCCTCCCATTACACGGGCCGAGGTTGATGCAATACTGGATCGGATGGATAATCTGAAATTACCCCTCGCCCGGCTGGTTGTCACAGATGGCCAGCCCGGCCCAATGGACACGAAAATCGGCGGGCACCCCTGGTCACCGTCCGAAGATGAAAAATGGCCACAAACAAAAAATGCAGAGCCATTGTCCTTTTTGGCTCAAATCAACTTTGCCAAGATGCCCCAGATAGATGATTTTCCGTCACAGGGCATCCTGCAGCTGTTTTTCGCGGACTTTGACCCGTTTGGCGAAGAAGAAGACGGCGGTCTTGCGCACACGCTACGTTGGTATCCCAGTCCAACGGGCACCATGCAGCATCCCTTGCCATCAAATTTACCGAAACCAAGGAAACGAAGTTTTTTCCAAACCGAAGCCGCGCAAAGGGTCGGGCTGTCGGTGCGACCTGAATATGATGTAGCGCGGGCATCATACTACCACTGGCCGCTGGACGATGCGGTTGATCCGTCCTTGTTCTGGCGACACCCTGAAAATGAAGAGGTGCGCGACATTCTGAATGGCTGGGAACAGATGAGCGACGATATTGTGGCGATGCACGGCACCCACTGGGTAGGTGGTCATCCTTATTTTACTCAAGGTGACTTTCGCAGTGATAATGACGACCCCCACCTTGATCGCGTCCTGCTTCATCTTGGGACTGATGACCACTTTATGTTTGGTGATGCTGGGGTGCTGAATCTGCTGATCAACCAAGAAGATCTGCGGGCAAAGCGGTTCGAGCAAGCCTATCTGACGCTCGACTGCCACTAGAAATTCCGCGGAGTATCTGAACCGATATTTCGCCGCCTCAAACGCAAAAGACTGGTAGATGCCCGCCCCACTTGCGCTGCAGAAGGCACGAATGTCCTGTGTGGAAAGCTTCTGCATAGCAAGACATTTTTGAAGCTGATTTAGCACTGGTCAGAAGCAGACGTGTG
>NZ_JABUFE010000015.1 GCF_013315265.1 Parasulfitobacter algicola
AAGACCGTATCTGACAAATTGCCAATTGCTTCGAAAAAAAGTCTTGCTTTGCAGGTGCCATCCACACAGGACAAAGCCGACTTGTGCAGCTACGGCTATTGCTTATGCAGCATTTGCTCGCAACCGCGACGATGATCTTATGGCAGTGTAGCATTGTCCACCAAAGCAGCCATTCAAACGAGTCAACCGCGCCGGATCTCAAACAGACTTTTCGCCACATGGTGCAGGAACTCATATGTCGCGGACGAAGTAACCTTTCGCTGCGCTTGCATCAGTTGCTGGTTTGGGTGGCTTTGCGGACCGGGGAGACTTCTATGGAAGAAGTTGCGTCTTCGGTATGGTTGTGGCGCTGAGCCATAAAGAAAGACGATGCGTTACTTCATCAGTTTTGCGATATGCGCCCGATGTGTTGCGACACCCATAACTTCGTAGGGGGCAAGGCGCCAGTTTGGCCATTGGGGCATTGCTGACAGCGGGCTTCTTATGATGAACAGTCCATCGTCGTAGCCTCTGACGGTGATAGGATACCTCATACGACGTCTTGCGCATTTACGGCTGGTAAAAACCGTCTTTTCAATTTTTTCGGCGGTTTCAGGCTTGCGCGAGCTGCTTTTGGCTTGGCGTGTCCTGTTGGTGCTGAAGGTTTGACCAGCGCACAAAGAGAATGGCTTCACTTTTGATCTCATGCGCGGCCAGGGTCGTTACGAGATTTTCGAGTGCGCAGTTCAAAACGATTTCTCCGTTGCGCTGCGCTTTCCCGACGACTTGCACGTCAAAGCGCACACCGGGGTGATCTGTTGCGAGCTGCGCGACGATTTGAGGTGCCGTGCCAACAGCCATGTATAATGCAACGCATGTGCCGGGCCTGATATCTTTGATCGGATTGGGCACCCTATACCCGTCGCTGCGATGTCCGGTGGTCAGCACAAGCGTGTCGATGTTGTCCCTGTCGGTCAGACTTTGGCCGACGCTCGCAGCAGCTGCACAGGCCGCTGTAACACCGGGGACGATTTCGAACGCAATCCCGCTGGCTTTGAGGGCCTCGGTTTCTTCTGTGCTGCGGGCGAAAATACCGGGGTCACCGCATTTCAATCGCACAACACGTTGCCCGCGTTTGGCGGCAGCGACAAGTGTTTGGGTGATCTTTTCCTGAGGCCAGCTGTGACAGCCGGGTGCCTTTCCCACGTAGATGCGTTCTGCATCGCGTCGCGCTAATTCGAGGATTTCAGGATCAAGAAGGCGATCGTAATAGATTACATCCGCCTCTTGCAGCCGCTGGACCCCGCGTAATGTAATCAGATCTTTGGCGCCGGGGCCCGCGCCCACAAGGCTGACACTGCCACCCTTTGTCGCGCCGAATTCGCCGGTTTCAATCGCCGACTTGATCAGCTTGGCTGCTTCACGTTCAGACCCGCCGGTGAACAGCTGACGCGGGCTGTCATTGAACACCCAGCGCCACAGATCACGTCGCGCACGCGGCCCAAGGCGGGCGGCCGCAGCGTGACGCAGGCGTCCTGCCAGCGCTGCAAGATCGCCTAGCCGTGGTTCAAGCGTCTCCTCCAATTTTGTCTTGATTTGGCGCGCAAGCACCGGCGCTGTACCTTCGGTGCCAATGGCCACAACGACAGGGTCCCGATCGACAATTGAAGGCGTAAGGGCGTCGCAAAGGTGGGGCTGGTCCACCACATTTACCGTCGCGCCGCCTTCTTTCGCCATGGAATGCAGCGCCATGTCGATGCCGGGACATCCCGATGCGATGAATGTCATCGCAGTATCTAAAAACGTATCCGGTGTAATCGGTCCGGTTTGATGCGTCATCCGCCCGTCAGCCACAAGGCCCGACAATTCAGGGTCAAGCGTTGGTGCCCAGATTTCGACCAACGCTTCGGTCTTGAGGATCAGCCGTGCCTTTTGCGCGGCTTGTTCACCACCGCCGACAATAACTACGCGACGGCCTGCCATTTGCAGGAACATAGGGAAGGTCTTCATGCGGAAAGGCTTTCTGTGTCATGGCGATGCGCCCACAGGCGACATGCCATTTGGTCTGCATCTGAAAGTGTAGGTGCGGCCCTGAGCGTCCAAAGCGCCAGTGCTGCGGTTCCGGTAATCGTTGCGACAGCAAACGGATGATGCGCCTGCCCATACCATAGGTTGCGCAGGTCGATGGGATCACTGGCTTCGTGAAGTCTGCGGGTGTCTTGCACAATAAGCCCTGCGGATTTTTGGATATGCGCCCCATCCCTTAGACCATAAACGATGGTCTCTTTGGCCGGATGACGTTCAAATTCGCCACCGCCGCCTTTGATGATGCTCAGATCTTTTTGTCCCAGCATCCCTGCCGCTTGCGCCTGCAAACCGCGATAAGATGGGTGGAATACACCTTGCACTGTCGCTGCGGCGCCTGATGGATTCCACATTCGCAGCACCGTATTCACGCAAGAGCGAAGGCCAAGGGTGTCGCGTAAGGTCAGCAGGGCAAACGCAGCAGGGCTGAGTGTTTCAAGCGCCGTATAGGTCACATTTGACCCTGCAAGATCTATCGCCTCTCGCACCGAGGCGGTGGTCGATTGATGTGAATTCCAGCCATGCATTGAGACGCGAAACCCAGCCTGACCCACCAGTCGTGCGGCCAGCAGGAAAAGCGGCGCACCGCGACTACGTCCCGCGGCATAAGAGGGCCAGTCAAGATCAGCGTGTGGCTGTTTTGCTGTCACATGCGCCCGCAAAGCCGCTGTAAATCCGGCGATCTCGGCGGGGGTTTCCCCGCGCAAGCGCATCACCATCAGCAAGGCGCCAACGGCCTCGGGGGCTGCATCGCCTCGTAGGATCAATGTCATAGCGTCGCGCGCTTCGGCCATTGTCATGGGGCGTGCGCGGCCTTTGCCGCGTGCCACGATCTGGACAAAAGGTGCGAGACTCATTCTGCCGCCATCGGCAGTGACGCCTCTGCCAGAAGTGCGGTGAGTTCGGGTTTGCAGGACCCGCAATTGGTGCCTGCACAAGTGGCCTCACCCAAGGCCGCTAGGCTGTGCGCACCGCCTGCGGCCGCAGCCAGCAATGTGTTGCGGCCCACATTGAAGCAGGCACAGACCGTCGCACCTGCGTCGGGCTGATCAGACCCGCTGCGCCCGGCAAGTGCCGCCAGCGGCGGTGTGTCCGTGCCTATAAGGCTGACAATTGTGTTGCGCGACACAACAACCGGACGTGGTGAGGCGAAAAACAATGCCGTCATCAGGCCGTCCTGGGCGATGGCCATCCGGATTGTGCCGGTGGCTGGGTCCGTATGCGACGAGACTTCCCCCTGCGTTTGACCAGATAGGTTGCGAACCTCGGCTTCCCAGTCTAAGGGCGTTTTGCCCCCCGCGAGTTCCGCTTGCCATCCCGTTTGTGTCCGTGCAATGGCCGCATAGGGTGTCTGCGGCGCGGGCAACGTATTGCTGGCCAGAAACCCGTACCATTTGGGCTGGTAGACAGCTGCGCTGACGGCGCCTGATTTCAGTGCGGGTTGGCTTGAAACCGGGTCTGTAACGGGTGCGGTGAGGCTGTTCACGGTGCCGTGGGTGGTCTGTTGGCGTGTCCAGTGCATCGGTGCAAACAGCTGGCCCTTGGCCACGCGGGGCGTGATCAAGGTGCGCAAAATCGTGCACCCATAGATGCTTTCGACCGCAATAAGCGACCCCGCAGACGCGCCCAAAGCAGACGCATCTGCCGGGTGTATTTCGACATATGGCTCTGCCAGATGCGGCCCAAGACGGGCGGACTTCCCAGTGCGCGTCATCGTGTGCCATTGGTCGCGGTTTCTGCCTGTGTTCAGGGCAAAACGCACTTTTGGCAAGACGGGTGCTTGCACAGGGATCATCTGAGCCTTGCCGTCAGGATGATAAAACCTTCCGTCCGCAAAGAACCTGTGGTCATTGGCTGGCCATTGGGTCGGGATCAAGGTGGCATAATCGGCATCGGCAAAAATGCTGAGATCCAAATCGCGCGGGAAGTGCGATACCGCTGCATCAAGGGCCACGTATTCAGCAAAAATATCGGCGGGCGTTTGATAGGCAAAACTTTCACCAAACCCCATGCGCCCGGCCACATCGCTGATGATCTGCCAATCGGGCCGTGCGCTACCGGGGGCCGCCAAAAACGCCCGTTGGCGCGAGATACGGCGTTCGGAATTTGTCACCGTCCCGTCCTTTTCACCCCAACCAGTGGCCGGTAAAAGGACATCTGCCAGATCGTTGGTATCTGTCTTTTCCATGATGTCCGAGGTCACCACGAAAGGGACATTGGCGATCGCTGCGGCGACCCCGTCCGCGTCCGGCATTGACACGGCCGGGTTTGTGGAAATGATCCAAAGCGCCTTGATCTTACCGTCTGCACAGGCCTGAAACAGATCAACGGCTTTTAAACCCGTCTGCGTGCAGATTGTGGGACTTTCCCAGAAATCCTGCACTGCCCGCTGGTGATCAGTGTTGTCCAGCTCAAGATGGTTGGCCAGCATATTGGCCAGTCCGCCCACTTCGCGTCCGCCCATCGCATTGGGTTGGCCAGTCACCGAAAAAGGCCCCATGCCCGGCCGGCCGATGCGGCCCGTGGCCAGATGACAGTTCAGGATCGCGTTGACCTTGTCTGTCCCGCAGGCTGATTGGTTCACGCCTTGCGAATAGATGGTCACGACCTTGTTGGTGTTTGCCCACAAGGAAAAGAAGCCAGCCAGTTCCTGTGCTGTTAATCCGCTATCAGCACCGTCAGATGTGCGGGCAGCTGCAATCGCTGCCTCCATGCCGTTCACATGGGTTTTCACATAGGCTTTGTCCAGTTTATGCGCATCTGCCAGATGCGTCAAAAGGCCGTTGAACAAAGCAATATCGCCATCCGGTGCGATCTGCAGATGCATGTCCGCCAGATCGGTCGTGGCTGTCCTACGCGGGTCGATATTGACAATCCGGAGGGTTGGCCGCGCCTCTTTGGCTGCGGCGATGCGTTGATAGAGCACCGGATGACACCAAGCGAGGTTGGACCCCACAAACACGATCAGATCGGCTTGTTCCAGATCTTCGTAGGTGCCTGGGACGGTATCGGTGCCGAATGCGCGTTTGTGCCCTGCAACTGAAGACGCCATGCAAAGCCTTGAATTGGTGTCGATATTGGCTGCGCCGATAAACCCTTTCATCAGCTTGTTTGCGACGTAGTAATCCTCGGTTAGCAATTGGCCAGAGGCGTAGAAAGCGACGCTGTCAGGCCCGTGTTCCGCAATCGACGCGCTGAATTTTGCGGCGACCAGATCAAGCGCCGTGTCCCAATCTGCCTGTTGCCCGTTGACTTTCGGGTGCAACAGCCGTCCATCGAGGTCAATCGTCTCGCCCAATGCGGCCCCTTTGGAGCACAACCGTCCAAAGTTTGCCGGATGATTCGGGTCGCCCTTGATGGTCCCATCGGCACCTGCCAGCACCCCGCATCCCACGCCGCAATAAGGGCATGTCGTCCGTGTCAGTGTCATGCGGCAGTCCGGCCACGCAGAAATGACCGGTCCAGCAGGATACGCCCGCTTTCCACCTGTGCCGGATAGGTCGCCACACGCCCTTCATCCACACCCTGTGCTTCCCCCGTTTCGAGCGAGATGACCCAGTTGTGCAGGGGGCAGGTCACTGAATTGCCGTGTACAATGCCTTCGGCCAATGGCCCCGCCTTGTGTGGACAAGCATTGTCGAGTGCAAAGACCTCATCCTTTGCAGTGCGGAACACAGCAACGCACCCCAGGGCTGTCTTCACCACCCGTGCGCCGCGTTGGGGCACATCGCTAAGTGGTGCAATATCGATCCAGTCGGTCATTCTGCGGCCTCCAATGCAAGGTTGGCCAAAGGACGATAGCGGTCCGCTTTGGTCTGGACATGGTCGGCCCACGGATCTTTGCGGTAGATGGATTGGCTCAGCTCAAACCGTTCAACCAGCGCGTCGCGTTCGATTTCAACACGCTCTTTGATCCAATCCAGGCCAACCTTACCCATCCATTTGTAAATGCGATCAAGGTATTTGGCGTTTTCGCGATAGAGCTGGGTTACAGCCTTGATGACATCAATCGCCTCTCGTTCGGTTGCCACTTGCAGCAGCAATTCGGTCTCTCTGACGTCCATGCCAGCGGCGCCACCAATGCTGACCTGATAGCCACTGTCGACACAGATCACTCCGATGTCCTTGCAGGTTGCCTCTGCGCAATTGCGCGGGCATCCGGACACGGCCAGTTTCAATTTATGCGGTGTCCATGATCCCCAAAGCTCTTTTTCCAGCTTGATCCCCAAGCCGGTGCTGTCTTGGGTGCCAAAGCGGCAATGATCGGTGCCAACACAGGTTTTGACGGTGCGCAGCCCCTTGGAATAAGCGTGGCCTGACACCATACCCACCGCGTTCAGATCGGCCCAGATATGAGGAAGGTCCTCACCTTTGACGCCAAGCAGGTCGATGCGTTGCCCACCGGTGACTTTGACGGTAGGGACCATGTATTTATCAGCTGCATCTGCAATCGCGCGCAGTTCATCGGGGGTCGTGATCCCGCCCCACATGCGCGGCACCACACTGAAGGTGCCGTCTTTCTGGATGTTGGCATGCTTGCGTTCGTTGATGAAACGGCTTTGCGGATCATCTTGGTATTCAAGCGGCCAATCGGCGAGCAGATAGAAATTGAGCGCAGGGCGGCAAACATGACAGCCACAGGATGTTTTCCAGCCGCATTCCTGCCAGACCGCTGGCATGGACGTCAGCTTTTGGGATTTAATCATACGCCGCACGTCTTCGTGGGTCATGTCCGTGCAGCCGCAGATGGAGGCGGCGGCAGGCACGACAAAGTCATCCCCCAAGGTGACAGCCAGCACCTGTTCAACCAACCCCGTGCATGTGCCGCAGGATCCGGATGCTTTAGTTGTGGATCGCACGGCACCCAGATCAGAGGCACCCTCCGCAATCGCGTCTTCGATTTGACCCTTACAGATTCCGTTGCAGCCACAGATCTCCGCGTCACGCGGTAAGGCTGCAACAGCTGCTAAAGGGTCCAGGGGGCTCCCCCCTTGATAGGCGGGTCCAAAGATCAGCGTGTCACGCATGTCCGAAATATCGGTCTTGTCTCGGATCAGGCCAAAGAACCAGTTGCTGTCCGCGGTGTCGCCGTACATCACGGCCCCCCTGACCACATTGTCCGCGATGACAAGGCGGCGATAGACACCACGGGCCGGATCACGGAACACGATGTCTTCACGCCCTTCGCCATCGGCAAAGTCACCGGCACTGAACAGGTCACATCCTGTGACCTTCAGTTTGGTCGAGAGCTCTTTTTGCACGAATTTGGCCTTTTGCCCCATCAGGGTCTGCGCTGCGACTTTCGCCTGATCATAAAGCGGTGCGACAAGGCCAAAGATGGCCCCGCCATGTTCGACGCATTCGCCAACGGCCAGCACATTCGGGTCTGACGTGATCATCTGATCGTCGACGTGAATGCCTTTGCCGACAGCCAATCCGGCTTCTTGGGCAAGTTTCACATTGGGCCGAATACCCACCGCCATTACCAGCAAATCACAGGGCAATTCCGTCCCATCATCCAACAAAAGTGCGCGGACCTTGCCGTTTTCGCCCAGTATCTGTTTGGAGTTGGCCGAGCATTTGACGGTGATGCCTTTGTCCACCAGCGCCTTACGCAGCAGATAACCGGCAGCCTCGTCCAACTGACGCTCCATCAGGTGGCCCATGATATGCACGACCGTGACGTCGACACCGCGCGCAGCCATGCCTGCCGCGGCTTCCAGCCCCAGCAGACCGCCACCAATGACAACACATTTGTTGTCAGGGCCAAGGTCCATCATGCGTTGGGTATCTTCAAGATCACGGTAGGCAATCACGCCTTCCAGATCATGCCCCGGCAGCGGGATCATAAAAGGGTTGGAGCCTGTGCCAAAGATAAGCTTGTCATACGCCAGCACGTCGCCATTTTCGGCGGTCACGGTCTTGGCGGCGAGGTCAATCGCTGTGATCCGCTCCCCAAAACGGCAGGTCACGCTGTTGGCATCATACCACTGCGCGTCATGGGTCACGATCTCTGCGTAGGTCTTTTCGCCCGATAGGACAGGCGACAGCATGATCCGGTTATAATTCCCTCGGGGTTCTGCGTTTAACAGGGTTACGTGAAAGTCAGCGCCCGCATCAAAGAGGTGTTCCAGCACCCGTCCCGAGGCCATACCCGCCCCGATGACAATCAGTTTCTGTCTCATGGTGTTTACTCCGCTGCGATGGCTTTGGGTTTCGGGGTCGGGGTTGCGCCATGCTCGTATTCCTCAAGGAAATCGAGCACCTCCTGGCGGTAGGCATAGTAGTCAGGGTGCTCTAACAAGGCCTTGCGCGTACGGGGGCGTGGCAGGTTTACATCGGTGATTTTACCGATGGTTGCCCGCGGCCCATTGGTCATCATCACCACACGGTCAGCCAGCAGGATCGCCTCGTCCACGTCATGGGTCACGCAGATCGCGGTAACCTTAGTGCGCGACCAGACTTCCATCAAGACCTCTTGCAATTCCCAGCGTGTCAGGCTGTCAAGCATCCCGAAGGGTTCATCAAGCAACAGCAATTTGGGGGACAGGGCAAAGGCCCGGGCGATCCCGACGCGTTGCTTCATGCCATTGGACAGCGACGCAGCGCTCTTGTCCATGCTGTCGGCCAGACCAACCCGTTCGATGTAGTATTCTACGACATCCTGACGCTCGGCCTGAGAAGCTTTGGGATAGACCTTGTCGACGCCAATGGCGACATTTTCCTTGGCGGTCAGCCACGGGAACAGGTTGGGCGATTGGAACACAACGGCGCGTTCGGGGTCAGCGCCTTCGACGTTCCAGCCATCCAGTTTTATCGCACCTTTGGAGATCGGGTTCAGACCGGCCGCCATGGTCAACACAGTTGATTTACCGCAGCCAGAATGTCCGATCAGCGAGATGAATTCGCCCTTGTTGATCTTGAGGTCGAAACCTTTGACGACTGTCAGCGGCCCCTTGGGTGTCGGGTAGACCTTGTCCAACTGAGAGAAATTCAGGAACTTTTCGTCCATCCCGCTTTCTTGGGCTTGGGCAACAGCCGCAGGGACGCCGTGAATTGGCGTCAGCGTCGGCAGGATACGCGTTTCTTCGACCTTGGCCGCTATCCCGACATCCATAAGGTACTTCGTGACCTGTCCACGCAAGGACTTGAAAGTCGCGTCATTGTTCATCGCCACGCGGTCACGGGGACGCGGAATGTCCACCTTGAATGCGTCGCCCAAAGTCCCGTCAGGGTTCAGCGCGATGATGCGGTCGGCCAGAATAATTGCCTCGTCGACGTCATTGGTGATCAGCACGCAGGTTTTTTTGTCCTTGTCCCAAATCGCCTCGATTTCGTCCGCAAGATTGGCACGGGTAAGCGCATCAAGCGCGGACAGGGGTTCATCGAGCAGCAGCATTTCAGGGTCCATGGCCAGTGCGCGGGCCACGTTGACCCGCTGGCGCATCCCGCCGGACAGCTCAGCCGGGCGCCGGCCGGCTGCGTGGCTGAGGCCGACCATACCGACGTAGTGATCGACCTTTGCAGCACGCGCGTCTTTCGATAATTCAGGAAACATCGTATCGACAGCAAGCGCCACATTCCCATTCACTGTCAGCCACGGCATGAGCGAGTAGCTTTGAAAGATGACACCGCGTTCGCGCCCCGGTTCGGTGATGGGTTTGCCTTTGTAGGTGACTGACCCTGTCGTAGGCTGTTCCAGCCCTGCCATCATGTTGATCAGCGTTGTTTTCCCTGTGCCCGAGAACCCAAGGATGACGACGAATTCACCCTCTGACACATCCAGGTTGATGTCTTTGAGAACCGGCATCTCACCATAGCTCTTTGAAACGTTATTGAATTGCAGGATACCCATTACCAATCACCGGTTGTTTGAGAATGTGAACATCGACTGCAAGGCGTACATCAGCCGATCGAGCAGGAAACCAATGATGCCGATGGTAAAGACAGCGACCATGATCCGCGCGAGCGATTGGGACGATCCGTTCTGGAACTCATCCCAGACAAATTTGCCAAGGCCGGGGTTCTGGGCGAGCATTTCCGCCGCGATCAGCACCATCCAGCCTACGCCCAGCGACAGACGCAGACCTGTAAAGATCAGCGGCAGCGCAGAAGGCAGAACCAACTTCGTAATCTTGGTATAAGTGTTCATTTTAAGCACCCGGCTGACGCTGACCAAATCTTTGTCGATGCTGCTGACGCCAAGGGCGGTGTTGATCAGGGTGGGCCAAAGTGAACAGAGTGTGACGGTGATGGCCGAGATCAGGAAGGACTTGGAGAACATGCCGTCATTGGTGGTATAGACTGCCGAGACGATCATCGTGACGATTGGCAGCCAAGCCAGCGGCGAGACAGGTTTGAAAATCTGGATGAGCGGGTTGAGCGCGGCATTGGCCGTCACAGACAAACCTGCCGCAATCCCCAATGGGATGGCCACGATAGAGGCGATCAGGAACCCAAAGAAAACCGTTTTAATCGAGGTCCAGATTTGATCGTAATATGTTGGCTTGCCGGTGTATATGCGTTCGCGCACCCGATCGGCGTTGCCTTCGGCAATCAGTTTAGCGTTGCGTGCATCCTGGCGTTCATAAAAGGCCGCTGCACGTTCACCTTCGCGGATGGCATCCTCGCGCAATGCGCCGACTTGTTCCCAAACCTCTGCGGGGCCAGGCACGGCACCAAGTGATGTCTGCACGCGCGGCGCGAGCGATGCCCACATCATCAAGAAAAGGGCAATTGCAAGCAGCGGGACACCCAGCAAGCGCCAGATTTCACCCATCTGGGCGCGGGGGTTATCGCCCGCCGCCGCCTTGAGAATAGGTGTCATCCACGATAGGCCAAAGACCTTGAACCATGCGTCGGCTTTGTTGATGCGGGTAAAAAGCCGCGCACGGCGGGCCTCGTTGTCGAGTGTGTTTGAATCAATCGCGCTCATATCGGGTGTCCAACTGCTGCTTTTGAAAAAAGGGGGGGTGGGCCAGCGCCCGCCTTATGTGTCCGCAAGGTGGGCGCCATTTGCTTAGCCTTGGATTTCGTTGTCAACGATGGTCTGCCCGGACTTCAGACCAATCGGCAAGCTGTCGATATAGGCGTTCGGTGTCCGGCCATCATAAGGGATCGCGTCAATGATATCGGCGGCTGGTGTGGCGTCTTTGAAACCATCGCTGTCCCATGGGAAGTCAGCTTCGTTTGCCAGTCCGTCATCGACCAGAAGACGGGCAGCCTCCAGATAAATGTCGGGGCGGTATACTTCGGCTGCCGTCTCAAAGTACCATTCATCCGACATCGTCTCGGGGATTTGCCCCCAGCGGCGCATTTGGGTCAGATACCAGATTGCGTCAGAATAGAACGGATAGGTCGCATTGTAGCGGAAGAAGACGTTGAAGTCAGGCGCGGGACGTACATCACCTTTTTCAAACTCAAAGAAACCGGTCATGGAATTGGCGATCACTTCGTAATCAGCCCCGACATATTCGGGCCGTGAAAGCATCTTGACCGCTTCGGGACGGTTTGCATTTTCATTTTCGTCCAGCCAGATGGCCGCGCGGATCAATGCCTTGGTCAAGGCGAGTGTGGTATTTGGATTTTCTTCAGCGAATTCCGCGGTAATACCAAACACCTTTTCGGGGTTATTCTTCCACATATCATAGTCGGTAATCACCGGGACACCGATGCCTTTGAATACGGCCTGCTGGTTCCAAGGTTCACCCACGGCGTAGCCGTAGATCGTGCCGGCTTCCATGGTGGCGGGCATTTGCGGCGGCGGGGTGACAGACAGCAAAACGTCAGCCGCGATCTGGCCGGAAATATCCTGCGGGCTGTAGTACCCCGGCTCTAGGCCGCCAGCGGCAAGCCAATAACGAATTTCGTAGTTGTGGGTCGACACAGGGAAAACCATACCCATATTAAATGGCTCTCCGCGGTCCTGATAATCCTCAACCACTGGGGCCAAAGCGCTGGCACTGATGGGATGCTGCGGGCGACCATCGTCCATCAAAGGGACATTCGGTTTCATTTCGTCCCAGATTTCATTGGAAACCGTGATGGCGTTGCCGTTCAGGTCCATCGAGAACGGCGTGATGATATGGGCCTCTGTGCCATAACCGATGGTGGCAGCAAGTGGCTGGCCGGCCAACATATGCGCCCCATCCAATTGGCCGCTGATGACGCCATCAAGCAGCACTTTCCAGTTCGCCTGCGCTTCAAGCGTGACAAAAAGACCTTCGTCCTCAAAAAAGCCCAGCTCATATGCGGCAGCCAACGGGGCCATATCGGTCAGCTTGATAAAGCCAAACGTCAGGTCCTCTTTCTCAAGCTCCAGAAGCTCAGCCGAGGCCGCCGTGGCCAGCAGGCTGGTGGTTGCCAATAATGTTGCAATGGTCTTTTTCATGATCAGTTCCTTTTAACGCCCATCGGGGGCACAAACGACAAAAGCCGCACGTAGGGATCACGGGGGAGGAGGTCCGTGTTCCATACGAGCGGCTTTGCTCTTGAGATATGCGCAACCAACAGTGGTCAGCGCGGATTTCTGGGCGTCGTTGCCCGTTAACGCTAGATTAAGCCTGTGATCTCAGGTTCCTCAATCGACTTTTTGCGCTGCCGTGATCTTTTGTGCCGCAATGCAGAAATCGCTTAATAATTCATCACTCTTCACGGGTATAATCGAAGGTACTGCCATCAAAAAAGGCATCAGCTGCAAGAATCATATGCCCACGGGTTGAGGCAACAGCTGTTTCAAATTGAAGCGAACCTTCCGCTTTCTCTGATGCACCAGGCAAATCGGCCCCGATGCCAGACAGGTTCCGGCGGTACAGATCGGACCGAAAGCATGCCTTGGCCTTTTCAATGCCCGCATCATCCGCGCCAAGTTGGTCTGCGATCCATGCGGCCTGACTGCGCCATGGAAACGTGGCGGCGTTCTTGTGAAACTGTAAAAAGTGCCGAATGGCGATGGGCGGCGCATTCTGTCGCGGCACGATGTGGCCAGTGAGTGCCGGGTCAATTAAGTCGGGTGAAACACTCAGGTGTTCGCTTCGGCCCAAAATCTCGACCGCCAGGGGTTTGTTCTTGGGTTTATCCAGCCAAGCCGAGGCCTGAAAGATCGCACGCATCAACCGGCGTACGGCATCTTCATTTGACTCGACCCAGTCGTGACGGGCAGCAAGAACTTTTTCCGGCGCAAACTGCCAGACATTGCGTCCGGTCATCATCAATTGCGCAACATTTTGCTGGACGGCCAGGCTCCCCCAAGGTTCGCCCACCCAGAAAGCGTCGACAAATCCATCTGCAACAGCATCTGCCATGCGTGGCGGCGGGACAGTGACCTCCTCGATACGTAAATCAGGTGTGGACGAGGTCCAGTAAGACAAAAGCAGACGGTGCATAGCGTAATGAAACGGGACGCCGACACGCAGCGGCCGGTCTCTTTTTGTACGCAATGCCCGCAGCAGCGCGTGCGCATCACCAAAGGGCACGGGCCCGATATCTACAGCTACCGCGTGCGAAACGCCAAAGACTGTTCCGTTGACCGACAGCACCATCAAGGTATCGACCTGCGCGGGCAGACCGCCCAGCCCAATGGACATGGCAACAGGCATCGGCGACAGCATTTGCGCCGCATCAAGATGCCCAAGCGCCAGCATATCACGCAGAGCCGACCAAGACGGCTGGCGCACAAGATTGAGGGTCAGCGCCTCCTCTGCCGCAAAACCCAGTTCTTTGGCAATCACAAGCGGGGCGCAGTCAACCAAGGGCACATAGCCGCAATTCAGGACAGTATGGCTCATGACAAAAGGTCCGCCGCTGTCACAAGAGCCTGAGCCACGTCAATGACTTTGCGGCTTTGGCCCATCGCGGTTTTGCGAAGCAGATTGTAAGACTCGTCCTCTGAGATACCGCGCTGGCGCATCAAAATGCCCTTGGCACGGTCAATTGTCTTGCGGTCTTCCAGCGCCTGTTTGGCGGCGTCCAGTTCCGACTGCATCTGGCGCATCAGTTTGAACCGCGCAATTGCGGTTTGCAGAACCGGTTTGATCCGCTCCATTTTCAATCCATCAACCACGTAGGCACTGACCCCCGCATTCAGTGCAGCCTGCGTGAGATCGTCGTCGGTTTGATCAACGAAAAGAGCGACGGCCCGTTTGGATGTCTCGGTCGCATAGGAAATGTGTTCGAGCGTATCGCGATCAGGATTGGCAAGGTCGATCAGGACGATATCGGGGGTGCATTCCTTGACAGTACGATCAAGCGCCGAGATTTGCGCCAAGGCTTTCACATCCGACCAGCCCGCGTTCCTGAGCGCATCCACAATGTCACGCACCCGTACTGGATCAGACTCAACAACAAGAATGCGCAGGTTTTGGTTCATAGAAGCGTCATTCGCGAACGCAGTGACAAGATCAACGGGGCAACTGTCCCTCCTGACCCGCATCGCCCCTTTCGAGCAGAGAAATCCGGCACAAAGTGCGCATATGCCTATCTTTTCGGCGGCTTGAATCAATAATGAGCGCAATGAAATGAAAGATTTGCCCCCAAACCAAAATCAACTTCTTATGACCCTTTGGAACCTGTTTTTAATCTTTGGGGCAGATCGCAGCATTAGGTGATTTTGGCCTCGCACTTCGTTTTCGCCGCTGCGTGATCTTAGGTCACTTCTAAGTCGGCGAACGGCAAGCACCGTTCGGCAATACTTAAATCATCTTCCAACTCAACCCCCAGATACCGCATTGTGTTATCAACGTTCGTATGGCCGAGCAGAAGTTACACAGTGCGAAGGTTGCCAGTCTTGCGGTATATCTCAGCGGCTTTGGTCCGGCGGAGCGAATGAGTGCCGTAGCTGCTGGGCTCTAATCCGATCGCGGTCACCCAATCACGAACAAGCCGACCATATTGACGCGTGGAGATGTTCGGACGGTCGTGGAAGCGGCTGGGGAAAATGAAAGGGCATCCGATCATCTCTGGTGATCTTACCCATGCAATGACGGTATCGCGTGTATTTCCGGTCAACTCGAACTGAGCCGGTTTCTTTGTTTTACTCTGGGTCACCGAAAGCCGTTCGCGAACGCGACCCTCTTTGACCAAATCGGTCACGTCGAGTTTGACCAGATCACAGCCTCGCAGTTTGCTATCAATCGCAACGTTGAACAGCGCAAGGTCGCGAATATAACCCGCAAGTTCGAGTCGCGCGCGGATCGCCAACACCTGTTTGGGAAGCAGCGGTCGTTTCTGGCCGATGATCCGCCCCTTGTTCCAGGCTTTGCGCTTTGAGGTGACTGCGGGAAGTTGGACTCTTGGCATGATATGCCTCCAATCCTCCCTCCAAACCCAGACATCAGCACAGCACTGACGCCGGTAGCATAGCATCGGATTGAATGACCGATTTCAGAACGAACCAGCACCCGCCATCTCTGCAAGTGCATTCGGCGGCTTCGAGCCTATGTTGCAAAATGCTGCAGTGCGGCTAAAGTGGCGTAATGATCAGCGTGTCAAATAGTAATATCCGCATTCTGGCGCCTTTAGACACACTTGACTATTTTGATAGTCAAACTGTGAGCTTGTTGAGTGCAATTTCGCCCTTACAGGCGTGGAACCTAATTATGGAGGATCCGCAGCCCGTTCTGAGCTTGGCGTTCAGAATTCGCGATGCTGTTTCGAGCAGGTTTGGCGTAAAGTCCATCGGTGGTTTTTCTGGCACCTCAAAAGATACGATCCGTGCGGGAGACTACCTAGACTTCTTTTTGGTCGAACACAGCGACGACAGGGCCTTGGTTTTGACTGAGCGTGATCGGCACCTTGATGTGATGACCTGCGTGTCGGCACAGGGGAACGAGATTTCCATTACGTCTTCGGTGACCGTGCATAACTTGTTTGGCAGAGCGTACATGATACCGGTGGGCATAGCTCACAAGCTGATTGTCAGGAATATGCTGCGTCGACTTCAGAGGAAACTTGCTGCATAAGAGTCAAGGTCAGCTTCTCTAATCGGGCGTTGGGGTCAAGTTCATTTCATCGTTTCATTTCCGTTCTATTGGATCGATGTCCTTCATCCGAGTCACGCTTCTCTTCGCAGTCATTGGTGACCCGGTTCGGTTGGGTCGCTGCATGCATGTGTCGGAATGGACGTAGAGCGCCCAGCTTAGTCTCGCGCTTGCTAATCGCAGCAGCCATTTTCGGCGTCATCTACAGACCTCGTCCAGTAAGGCACGATCCCATCATTGATCTTTGAAGGTTCAGTTCATGCGGCACCCTCCAATGATCTCTGAGGGAACTCAGTGTTGCCGACGTCCTTTGCGACGCATCAAACGCAGGCCCCAAGACCTGATCTCCGAGCTGGCAACCGATCGCATCATCATTGCGTTGGCTGCGGCATATAGTGTTGATCAGACATCCCGGTCACCAACTTTGGAGATGCGGCCGGGATTATCCATCTCGCCGGACTGATACCGGCGCGGTGTTAATCCAAAATGCGCCGCAACAGTTCTGGAGCTGAAGAACCGTGCTGGATCATCAACTGCAGCACGGAATGTCCCCCCTATACCGCCGGAAGTTCTTTGTAGGCCGATGCAAGTTTGTTTGAATGCTTGTATCGACGCCACGTTAACAGCCATCATTTTTTCGCCCTCAGCCTTTTCTCAAAGTTTGAGCGTGCTCGCGAATGAGCATCATCAATTAGTGGAAGGCACTTAGCCCACATCTCCTCAGTTGGATTCAAGATTGAGATCCAAGACATCCAACCATAAATCGGATGCGGGGTAAGAGTGTTTTTCTCCGTGAAGTCCCAATTGCCTTCGATGACACCCCCCTTTCCAGGTCGAGGTGGTGGTGGACCAAAGATCTCAAGATATGCCCCTTTACTGACACCCAGGTTCAGGCGCCAAACTCCAGGTCTGTCCAGGTTTGATGCTTTGTCGTTGTCCCCATTCTTTTCCTTGATGGTCGCAAAGTACGCTCCGCGATTAAAAACCATCCCAGGATTATAAAAGTATGAAATCTCCCCCCAAGCATCCTTGGGGATCACACCGCCCAAGGTATTGGCGAGGTAGTTATGAGCTGTCTTTCTCTCGATCCATTTGTTCTGCGACATGTCTCAAGTAGTCCTCGATGGTTTTGCCAGCCTCAGGCTGGAAAGACGATCCAGTCGGCTCGCACATTTGAATTCGGTCGATCCGGAAAGCTCGAAATCCTCTGCGCAATTCACACCATGCAGATAAAGTCCAAACCTTCCCCCAATAATCTGTCTGAAGCGGTCGGATAGTGCGTTTTGATGACTGCTCATCCAAGGAAAGGTAATCAATTCTCAGTTTCAGACCTTCCCGAATTGCGCGACGTAGCAATGGCATGTGACTTAGGCCTTCACGTGCACGTTCAAACTCGTAGAGCCCAAAGCCCCATGACTTTGGCGCGTTGCGACGATTTGATGCATGCTCACCGACCTTGGCAATCACACCACTCGCCGCAGATTGCAGCTCTTCGTCTGCAACTTCCTGCACGATCGCCATCCCAAGGCTGAGCGCTTCAAGCTCAACCAAAGATAAGGACATCGGGGGTAAAAACACTGGTTCACGAAGTAGATAGCCAACACCGCGTTCGCCGTCGATTGGAACACCGTTGGCAACCAACGTGTCGATATCACGGTAAATCGTTCGCACCGATACTTCGAGCGCTTCAGCTATGTCACGCGCAAGGTGGAGTCGCCCATCCCGGACGATCTCCACAATTTCCGCAAGACGTTCGCTGCGCTGCATAAGTCTCAGTTAATAACAACTTCCAGCTCAGAATGTGTGAGCTGAACAGTCGGTCCGTTAATGGCGGACAGGAAGTTAGCATTGCCGGGAATCTTCCCAATCTCCGCGGCGGCAGCTTTTGCGGCATCCATATCTGCCCACTGAATATGCTCAATCCAGATCCCGTCTTCCGTGCAAGAGAGCCGGCGATGCAAAAAACCTGGACGGGATTCGACCCAAGGGCTCATTTCGTTTGCTGCAGCAATGAAGTCTTGCCGGCTGACGCCGTCGTTGAGTTTGAAAGTGACAGTTTCGATGATATTCTTCGACATGGTTTTCTCCAGTTGTCAGGCTATGTGATTTTCGAGATATAAACCAGTCCAACTGCCATTATTTGTCAGTTGAGTTCTACCATGGGGTCCTCCGGATCTAGAAAGATACTCCAATGAAAATCTTACATGTCGATGCCTCCGCACGAACGGAGGGCTACCATTTCTATCTGCCTTTACGGATTGAATGCAAAAGATTTTCTGGTCGAGCATAGTTTGGCGTGGGCAACCGGATCACAAACGCCGTTACGAAAGCTGTGCGAATTTCAGTCGATGAAGATACTACTGATTGGCGGCGGCTGGAACAGGTGTTCAGCATTTCACACCGCAAAGACTCTCGCAGAGCACAGGCGGACAAAGACACGGCGTTTCTTCGATACCAACCAACTGTTAATCCACCACATGGTATGGGCATCAGCCACATCATTTGACTAAGTCCGTATGGCTGAATTGCTGCACCAATTTCTGAGATAATATTTGGCTGCGCTGCGACGACCTGTTTCAACTCGGCACGGACTGCCGCATCTGGTATCCCTGCAATGAAATTCTGCAGATTTTGCGCTGTGCGGTCACGATATGATTTAAATGTAAAATCCGCATTCACACTGGCGGTGGTTGCTTGCGCACGTTGTTCTTCTGACTTTTGGATATGACTTTGCGCAGCTAACAACCGCGACATTGCCCCCATGAGTGGTGGCATGTAAAAATCTTGTGCTGAAACTGATGATGATATGCAAAACACAAAAAACGCTATGATAAATTTTGTATATTTCGTCTCCTAATAAAAATAACCTGAAGCCAATTTAGGACGACCGTTATTTGGATTACTAGATATGGACGAAATTTGCCACTTATGGACAGCATGCCGTGTAACGGGTTGTTTGGAACAAGCTGACGGTCTTCACCATCAGGGTTCGGTCCAGTTTGGAATTTCGGCGAACTTGTTTGACGGACTGATAATCCCAAAGTTGATAACCGATGCGTCCAGGCAGGTGAAATTTTCGATCCAGACCTGAAAGCGAATGACATCTACATTGCATGCCTTCAGCTTTGAAAGCCCGCAAACGATTTGCTAAGCCAGCATCGCCTTATCAATCAGCCCATACAGTTTCATCGTATCAGCATGAAAATTTCGGATGCCTTCGGACAGTTTTTCGGTGGCCATAGCGTTTTCGCACAATTGCCAGCGGAATTCCGGTTGGTCCATCTCGATGCGTTGTTTCGGATCTGATCCATTGGGCGACAGATGGCGTGTCAGGGTTTCGGTATCGTCCGATAACTCAGTCAACAGCGCGGGCGAAATAGTCAGCCGGTCACACCCTGCCAGCGCCTTGATCTGGCCTGTGTTGCGAAACGATGCCCCCATAACGATCGTGTCGATCTGTGCGGATTTATAATAGTCATAAATATCGCGAACCGATTGCACGCCAGGATCGTTTTCCGACGTATAGGTCGTGCCATTGGCCTTGCTGTACCAATCTGTAATGCGTCCAACGAAAGGTGAAATCAGAAAGACCCCCGCATTCGCACAGGCCACCGCTTGGGCAAACCCAAAGATCAGGGTCAGGTTACAGTTGATGCCCTGCTTTTCCAAAATCTCGGCGGCGGCGATGCCTTCCCAAGTGGCGGCCAGCTTGATCAGGATGCGGTCTTTTTCGATCCCACGTTTAGCGTAATGGGCGATAATTTCCTGGGCACGTGTGACGGATGCGTCGGTGTCAAAAGACAAGCTTGCATCGACCTCGGTCGAAACGCGGCCCGGGACCAATGCAGACAGTTCAGCCCCCACAGTCACTGTCAGATCAGTGGCTATGTCCTGAACTGTATCGCCGCGTGTCGTGCCATTTGAAACGGCCTTTTTGAACGCATCCGCAAACTCTGCCGATTGTACGGCTTTCAACACGATTGAGGGATTCGTCGTGCAGTCCTGTGGTTTCAGCGCACGCACCGCCTCCATATCGCCGGTGTCTGCAACCACCACAGTCATATCGCGCAATTGATCCAGAGTACTTGTCATCACATCATCCGCTCTTTTTCAGGTTTAAACCCACATTTGCATCTTTTGTTGATCTCGTTTAACAAAAGTGTCAACCTTCATCAAATGAAATTAAGAGTGTCTTGATGGCATGGTAAGGGGAGGAGCTGAAGATGCCTAAGCAACTTCTTATTGATCCTGCGCAGGTGTTGCGGTCAGGTGACGTGACATTTCGGCCAATTCCGGTGCATTCCTATGATATTCCATTTGCCACAGAGCGTCAGGCGCGGGGTGATGTGGCGCTGAAAAATGTGCTGCGGCATATGATGATCGTGCGGGAATTTGAAACCATGTTGTCCAGTTTCAAATCAACCGGGGCCTATCAGGACACACAATACACATATAAAGGCCCCGCGCATTTATCGATTGGACAGGAAGGGGCGGCTGTTGGGGCAGCCCTGGCCCTTGCGCCCGAAGATCACATCTTTGGATCACACCGCAGCCACGGTGAATTTATTGCCAAGGGCCTGTCCGCGCTGATGGCGATGGACGCGGACACCATCACGCAGATGATGAACCGTCATGACGGCGGAAAGCTGCGGGATACCGTGTCCAAGGCGATTGGCACTGACAATCTGGCCGAGAATTTTCTGCTGTTCGGGTTGTTGGCCGAAATCTTCATGCGCTCGAACGGGTTTAATGGCGGGATGGGCGGTTCGATGCATGCGTTTTTCGCGCCCATCGGGGCTTATCCGAATAATGCGATTGTGGGCGCATCTGCGGGCATCGCAACAGGCGCCGCGCTGCGTAAAAAACTGGCGAATGCACCGGGAATTTGCGTGGCAAACGCGGGCGACGGATCAACCGGTTGCGGCCCCGTATGGGAGGCGATGAATTTCGCCGCCATGGGGCAATATGATCGCCTGTGGGAAGACAAACGCAAGGGCGCCCCGCCGATCCTGTTCTTTTTCAACAATAATTTCTATGCCATGGGCGGGCAGACCAGCGGGGAAACCATGGCCTGGGATCGACTGTCGCGCATCGGGGCGGGCATTGATCCGCGCCAGATGCATGCCGAAACGGTGGATGGAACCAATCCGCTGGCTGTGGCCGATGCGGTGCGCCGCAAACGCGAGGTATTGTTACGTGGCGACGGGCCTGCATTGCTGGATGTGGAATGCTATCGGATCAGCGGGCATTCGACGACGGATACCAATGCCTATCGGTCGCGGGGCGAGTTGAAATTATGGGAACCCTATGACCCCATCACACAATTCGCAGCCAAGATGACAGATGCGGGTGTTCTGACCGATGCAGATGTGCAAACCCTGCGCGATCAGGTTGCCGACCAGATCTGTACCATCGTACGCGCGGTGGTGGACCCCAATGTTGCACCGCCAATTGATATCCATTCCGATCCGACGCTGATCGGCGATCTGATGTTTTCCAACACACATATTCCGCAGCCGGATACGCCCACGGATCTGACGCAGCCTGTCGAAAAATCCGCAGCCTTGCGTACGCTGGATCGCAAGGCGCGGTTCGGGCTGGACGAGGGTGGCGCCCCCCTGTCACCGATGCGCACGCTGACCCTGCGCGATGGTCTGACCGAGGCGATCTTGCACCATATGACCCATGACGACAGCCTGATCGCCTATGGCGAGGAATGTCGCGAATGGGGCGGGGCTTTTGGCGTTTATCGCGGGCTGGCCGACATTCTGCCGCATCACCGGTTGTTTAATGCACCCATTTCCGAAGCAGCGATTGTTGCAACCGCAGTTGGCTATGCCCTGGGTGGCGGGCGCGCGCTGGTCGAATTGATGTATGGCGATTTTATCGGCCGGGCGGGCGATGAGATTTTCAATCAGATGGCCAAATGGCAGTCCATGTCAGCGGGGCATCTGAAAGTGCCAGTGGTTTTGCGTGCCTCAGTCGGCAGCAAATATGGCGCACAACATTCGCAAGACTGGTCAGCCCTGATCGCGCATATTCCGGGTCTGAAAGTTGTGTATCCGGCCACGCCTTACGACGCCAAAGGGCTAATGGCAGCCGCGCTATCGTCGAACGATCCGGTGATCTTTTTCGAAAGCCAGCGCCTGTATGACCAAACCGAGATGTTTCAGGCCGTTCCCAAGGATTATTATCGTCTGCCAATTGGACAGCCGGATGTGAAACGCACGGGCGATGATCTGACGGTGCTGACCTTTGGCCCATCGCTGTATCAGGCGATCAAGGCGGCGGATGAGCTGGCCGACACCCACGGGCTTGAGACCGAGGTGATAGATGCGCGGTCGCTGGTGCCCTTTGATTACGACACTGTTTTGACGTCTGTGAAAAAGACAGGGCATCTGATGATTGTGACCGAAGCGTGTGAACGGGGCAGCTTTGCAATGACGGTCGCGGCGAATGTGACGCGCTTTGGGTTTGCCGATCTGAAAGCGCCACCGCGCGTTTTGGGATCACCCAACTGGATCGTGCCGGGCGCTGATATGGAAGGCACCTATTTCCCGCAGGCCCATGACATTGTTGATGTGGTCACAGCGGAGTTATTCACCGCCAAAAAGACCAATTGGCGGGGTGTGCGCTGTTGGGATGATCTGGATCTGGCGCGACGCGGATTGTAAAAAAGGAAAGCAGGATGAGTGTGAAAATTGTGGTGCCCCAATTGGGAAACGAAATTTCAGAGGCCGAAGTGACCGAATGGCTTAAAGTCGTGGGCGATACGGTCAAGGCGGGCGACGAGATCGTGACCATCACAACCACTAAAACAGCGATTGAAATTGAAGCGACGGTCAGCGGGACGTTGACTGAAATCATGGTGCCCGAAGGCGAGCTGGTCGAGGTTGGTGCCGTTTTGGGTCTGATCACGGAATGATCAAGGCGTAACCCCTGACTGCGGACATCTGCCCCAGGTGAAAGCTGCCAGTCGGGGTTTGCTTAGTTGTTCAACAGGGCGCGCGCGGCGGCTTCGTCCGTGATCAATGTGTTGCAGCCCACGCGCTTGATCGTCGCACGGATCGCCTGTGCCCGCTGCGCGCCGCCTGACGCCAGCACGATGTGATCCGCCTGCGCCACCGTATCAAGCGAGATCGACATGACCCGGTCATGGATTGGATGTGCGACGGTTGATCCGTCTTTATCCAGAAAGTGACACATCGTATCGCAGATCGCACCGGCCCCTAGCAAGGTATTGAAATCATCCGCGCTGACGATGTCCTGGGTCAGGGACGTGCCGTCCATGCCAATTTCACCGCAGCTGATCACTGCGATATTCATTGACGAGGCCAGATCAACCAGACGATCCAGTCCGCATTTTTCCATAAGCGTTTTCTTGGTTTCCGCAGAATCCACGATCAAGGGGGCCGGAAATAGCAGGCATTCCGCCTGTAGGCGGTTGGCGATGTGCCAGCTGACATCAACGGGGTTGACGCCACGCGCATTTACCAGGCTGCCCAACAGTGACAAAACCTTTACCTTTGCGAAATGCGATGCGCGAAATGTCTCAAGTGAGCCGCTAAGCGTGCGGCCCCACCCGCATCCTATGACCATACCATCGGTGATCACCTCGGACATGAACTGCCCCAACAGAATTCCCACATTCTTTGCCGTCTGTTCCGGTGTCATCGGATAGGCCGATGGGGCGATGACCACCTCGTCCAGGGAAAATCTGTTTTCAAGCCGGATTGCGAGATCAGCATAATCGCCCGGAAACGGGTTCAGCCAGATCTGAACTTCGGCACGTCTGCGCGCGTCATCCAGTATGCGGATCACAGTAGACCGGCTGATGCCAAGACGTTCGGCAATATCGCGTTGGGTCAGCCCGTGCGCATAATAAAGCCAGACCGCGCGGGTCCGGATCGTATCGCTGTCTGATACGAAAGCCTGGCTGTGACGGGCAAGTTTAGCCATGATTATCTGTCTGCCAGAAACGCATGCAGTTCAGATCGTGACGGCGGATTGCAGCCCGATCTGGTGCAGTTGATGGCTGCGGCTGCCATGGCCTTTTGCAACAAAAGGGCAAGCTGATCGCTTGTCAGCGATGCAATGCCGTTATCGGTCAACCATCCCTGATGCCAAAGTTCTGCCAAGACAGTGCCCATGACCGTATCACCTGCGCCGACTGTATCGACCAGATCAACCTTTGGCACCGCCGCACTGGCTTGACCGGCTGCACTAAAGGCAAGCGCCCCCCTGGACCCTTGTGTAAACACCACAAGCTGCGCGCCTTTTGTGATCAGGGTTTCCGCAAAATCCTGAGGCTGTGTATCAGGTGCAAGAACCGCCAGATCCTCATCCGACAGTTTGATGATCTTTGCCAGACCCAGCAAATCCATCAGTCTGGATCGCCACGCTGGCATATCCTTGATCATGCCCGGGCGCGCGTTCGGATCGATTGAGATTGTCAAACCATCCGCATTCTTTCTAACGAAATCAGCGATATTATCCGCACCCGGTAGGTCAATCAGTGAAATTGAACCGATATGTAGCACGTCACCAATCTGAATATCGGCAGAAATACTTGCAGTATCAAAAAGCTGGTTCACCGTCATCGCGTTGTAAAACGCATAGCGGGGTTCGGCACCGTCCAGATCGACAAAAGCCAGCGTTGTCGGATGATCAGACCGGGCTGTGCCGGAAATATCAACACCATACGATTGCAGATCCTGCGCCAGTTTATCGCCGAACATATCGGTGGACAAAGGCCCCAGAAATCCGGTGCTGACATCCTGAAGCGCTGCGGCCTTTGTCGCATTATAAGGCGATCCACCACATCTGGGCGCAAAGGCCGGGCCGTTGTCGGACGCGGCAGGCACAAAATCAATCAACGCTTCCCCAAGAAACCAAAGCTTTGGCATTGGACCCCTTTCGTACCCCTAGATATAGCTGGCGTCAGCGTGAACACCCTGATCCAGCATCATAATTCGGCCCTGCCTGAACACAACGATCCGGTCAACCAGTTTGAACATCTGGCGCAGATTTTTTGCGATCATGATCATATGGATACCCTTGTCGCGCGGGCTGCAAAACAACCGGGCTTGGCATTATGGATATCCACAAAACGGATGGACATATCAGCAAATATTTCATTCAGCATTTCAGCAAGGTCACCACCTTGTATCACATCAGCATATTGCATCAGATCCTGATGATCAAAGCCCCGCACAGACAACAGCCGGTTTTCCAGAACTGGCGGAACATTACCCGGCTGCGGCTGCGCCTGTCTTGCATTTTCACGAACATAAATCGCATGTGTCGACGCATATGGAGAGTTCGCATTCAGGTGTTTGTAATTCATCAATATAAGCGTTTCCCCGACATTGGCGTCTTCTAGACTGACGCGGCATGGGAAACCGGGGGTGGTGTTTGCTGTCACTCTGCGGGCGTCTTGTGTTCTGAGGTCAGAGTCCGACAGATCAAATAAATATCGAAAGGGCTGGTAGGGAAGAGCGTGTATCTGAAAGATCATGATCGGTCCTTTTGTTTAAATCCAGATCATGAGTTTTGGCAAAGACATACTATAACACGACCCGGAACTTGCGGAATATGCTTGGGGTCGATTTGTTTCATCACAAACTGATTTTGCCCGCCGGCCGTGAACATGCTTTCCTTTAGGGGTCAAAGCATACTAACATGTTAGTATGTAAGTTTCATCCTGAAGGTGTACATATGTCAGCGCGCATCACAAATGTGACGACCCACGATATCCGCTTTCCAACCAGCCGACTGCTGGATGGATCGGATGCCATGAACCCCAATCCGGATTATTCGGCCGCTTATGTGATTTTGCACACAGATGGCGATGTCGAAGGTCATGGAATGACGTTTACGATCGGCCGCGGCAATGATCTGTGTTGTGCTGCGATTGATGCGGTTGCCGCACTTTTGGTTGGACGCGACATAGATGGGCTGTTTGCCGATATGGGCGCGGTCTGGAAGCTGGTGACTGGTGACAGTCAATTGCGTTGGACCGGGCCGGAAAAGGGCGTGATCCATCTGGCTGCCGCGGCTGTGATGAATGCCGTTTGGGATATGTATGGCAAGCACGTGGGCAAACCTGTGTGGCGCCTGCTGGCGGATATGACACCCCGGGAACTGGTGGCTTTGGTCGACTGGCGGTATCTGTCGGATGCGTTGCCCCCTGCGGAAGCGATTGAGCGGCTTCAGGACAAAGCTTCTGGAAAAGCGGATCGTATCGCGCAGATGCAGGATGTGGGCTATCCGGCCTATACGACATCAGCCGGATGGTTGGGGTATTCCGATGATAAGGTGCGTGATCTTGCGCGTCAGGCGATTGCGGCAGGGTGGACCCATTTCAAGATGAAGGTCGGCGTGTCGATACAGGATGATACGCGCCGTGCCCGTTTGTTGCGCGATGAAATCGGACCGGATCGGTTCTTGATGATGGATGCCAATCAGGTATGGGGTGTGGAAGAAACCATTGAGAATATGGGGCACTTGGCAGAATTTGACCCTTGGTGGATAGAGGAACCCACCAGCCCTGACGATATTCTAGGCCATGCCCGTATTGCCCGCGAAATTGCGCCCATCAAAGTGGCCACGGGCGAACATTGTCATAATGCAGTGATGTTCAAGCAATTGATGCAAGCAGATGCGATCAGCTTTTGTCAGGTGGATAGTTGTCGTTTAGCTGGCCCGAATGAGATTATCGGCGTCATGCTGATGGCCGATAAATTTGGTATTCCCGTCTGCCCACATGCAGGCGGCGTGGGCCTGTGTGAATTGATCCAGCATATGTCATTTCTGGATTATATCGCAATTTCCGGCAGTCTGGAAAACCGTGTTCTGGAATATGTTGACCATCTGCATGATCATTTTGTCGATCCGGTTCGTACCCATGATGGTCATTACCTGCCGCCGCAACGACCCGGGTTTTCAGTCGAAATGAAACCGGACAGTATTGCCCGGCATCTGTTTCCAAGCGGCGCGGAATGGCAGGCCTAGGCGTCCCACGCTTTGGCCATCTGACTCTGTTTGCCTAACCCTTCGATCCCAAGATCCATCACTTGGCCTTCGCGCAAATACACGGGTGGGTTATGGCCCATACCCACACCAGGTGGTGTTCCGGTTGAAATCACATCGCCGGGCTGCAGGCTCATGAATTGGCTGATGTAATGAACAAGATGGGCCACACCGTACACCATCGTGCGCGTTGATCCATCCTGATATCGCTGGCCATCCACCTCAAGCCACATGTGCAGATTTTGCGGATTGGGAATTTCATCTTTGGTCACAAGCCACGGGCCAATCGGGCCAAATGTATCGGCAGATTTTCCCTTGACCCACTGGCCGGAGCGTTCAATTTGAAAGGCGCGTTCACTTAAATCATTCACAACGCAATACCCGGCCACGTAATTCATGGCATCGTCTTCATCGACATAGCGCGCGTCGCGGCCGATAACGACGCCCAACTCGACCTCCCAATCGGTTTTCTGGGATCCTTTGGGAATGCGCACATCATCATTTGGGCCAACGATGGCACTGGTCGCTTTGAAAAATAAAACGGGTTCTGGCGGGACGTCCATGCCAGCTTCGGCGGCATGATCGGCATAATTCAAACCAACGCAGATCATCTTGCCCACGTTCCCAACGCATGGTCCAATGCGAACATCATGATCGATCTTAGGCAGATTATTCAGGTCAATTTGCGATAGTCTGATAAGGCTTTCAGGGTTCAATTCATCGCCCGACACGTCAGGTATGTGATCTGACAGATCGCGAATATCACCCTGACCATCCAATGCAGCGGGTTTTTCGGCGCCAGCGGCACCGTATCTTAAAAGCTTCATCTTATCCCTCGTTCTTCAAGTATTCGTCCAGCCGCCATCTATGGTTATGGTTTGTCCGGTCATGAACGCCGTTTCATCACTGGCCAGATAAACAGCCAGCTTTGCAATTTCTTCAGGGGTCCCAATACGCCCCATGGGTTGCCGCGCAATAAAGGCCGCGCGGGCCGTTTCATAATCACCCTGCGCGCGCATGCGATCCTGCAGCGATGGGCTGTCGATCGTGCCTGGGCAGATCGCGTTACAGCGAATACCGCGCGTCACATAATCAGCCGCGACAGATTTGGTCATACCAATCACAGCCGCTTTGGTCGCACCATAGACAAAGCGGTTGGGGGCGGCCAGAATAGATGAAACGGCAGACGCCATATTGATGATGCTACCGCCATTGGCCTCCAGCATCGCAGGCAAAAAAGCCCGCATCATCCGGTACATCGCACGCACGTTCAGATCAAAGCTGAAGCCGAACGCATCATCGTCGCAATCCAGAATGGTGCCATGATGTACAAATCCGGCGCAATTAAACAGAATGTCGGGTGCGCCCTGATCTTGTGCAAATGCCGTGACCGCATCTTTATCGGTGACATCCAATTTGTATGTCTTACAGCCCGACGTGTCCAAAGGCGACAGAGCATCCAAGTTGATATCTGTTGCAATCACTTGTGCGCCCTGTGCAAGAAATTCACGGGCCGTCGCTTGGCCAATGCCTGCACCCGCTGCGGTCACAATTGCGACCTTGCCCTTAAGTCTCATGGTTACCCCCATTTCGCCGATCATTCTTTACGGGTTGTTACTGCCTGCTCCAATTGCTTGGGCTCAAATGATCTGCTAGCATACTAGCATGTTATCCACGTCCCTTGCATCACATCAAGACGAAAACGCCAAATTACCGCAGCTTATGCCGTTGGATGCGTTTGAAGGATCATTATCCAACCGGGTTTTCCTGTGTTTAAAAGATGCAATCCTGTCATTGGCCTTTCAACCTGGTGAAAAAATACGCAAAGCCGAATTATGTGACCATTTGGGCGTTTCCAGATCACCTGTGGCCGAAGCCGTGACACGACTTGCCGCAGACGGGCTGGTTGATGTGATCCCACAGGCGGGAACATTTGTTGCGCGATTTTCAATGGAGCACATTCGCGAGGGGGCATTTTTACGTGAAGCGCTTGAACTGGCCGCGGTTGAGGCTGTAGCAGGCCATATAACAGACGATCAGATTACACAGCTGCGACGCAATCTGCGTTTGCAAACTGTGATGGTTGAAGATGAGGATTTTCAGGGGTTTTATGAGTTAGATGCCCAGATGCACGAGATGGTGCTGTCCTTTACCGGCTATCCAAAAGTTGCGCGTATGGCGGAAAACAGTTGGCTGCAAGTCAATCGCGCGCGCAGGCTTTTGCTGCCGCAACCGGGACGCGTTGCGGAAACGCTTAACGAACATCGCAAGATTATAGATGCGCTTGCAAACCGCGATGCGGATGCGGCACGCCTTGCCACCCGTGATCATCTGCGCCGCCTGATCCAGAAACTTGAACCGCTGGAACGCGATCACCCAGAATTGTTCATGGCAAAATGACGCGTCCAAATCGCCCGAAATATGCCGCACGTTTAAACGCATTCAAGGCCCTGACCAGTGGTAAGGCCTCTGTCGTGGATATGATCGAAGGGGCCGCACAGGTCGGCGGTCTGGATGCCGCGGATCTGAATTACCCGGACCATTTTTCAGATCATACTTCGGCACAGTTATCACATCATTTGTCTGATGCAGGCATGGCTTTGAATGGGTTGGCCATGCGATATTACACAGACCCCGGCTTTAAGCTGGGGGCTTTTACCCACCCCGATGCGGCCGTTCGGCAAGCCGCAATTGATCTGACAAAACGTGGTATTGATGCCTGTGCAGATATGGGCGGATCCTTGATAACGTTGTGGATGGGGCAGGATGGTTTCGATTATGCATTTCAGATGGATTATGCCCGCGCCTGGGACGACACCGTCGATGCGATTGCGCAGGTCTGTGATCATGTGCCCGGTGTTGATATCGCCATTGAATACAAACCGAATGAACCACGCGCTTTTGCCTTGATGCCTGATATAGGCACGACGCTGCTGGCCGTGAAAGAGGTCGCACGCCCGAACCTTGGTGTCACGCTTGATTTTGCACATGTGCTTTATGCCGATGAAATGCCTGCGCATTCCGCCCATCTGATCGCCCGACATTCACACCTGATGGGGCTGCATCTGAATGATGGCTACGGCAAGCGCGATGATGGTTTGATGGCAGGCACAGTGCATCCGATCCAAACGGTTGAGCTGCTGGTCGAAATGATCCGACAGGGGTATGATGGTGTGATCTATTTCGACACATTTCCCGATATGGGGGGGTTGAACCCGATTGAGGAGGCCCGCACGAATATCGCTTTGGTCGAACGACTTCGTGGTGTGGCGGCGACCTTGGTCGATGACGCGGATCTGGCAGCAGCCATTTCGCGACAGGATGCAGCACTGTCATCGCGCATCGTGGCACGGGCACTTTACGGCGCATGACCCGCTTGCTTGTTGTTGGCGCATTGCATTGGGATGTGATCGTTCAAGCACCCAGGTTGCCGCGCGAAGATGAGACGCTGAAAGGCGATCGTGTGGGGTATAAATTTGGCGGCAAAGGGGGCAATCAGGCCATTGCAGCGGCACGCGCTGGTGCGTCTGTTTCATTCGCAGGACGTATTGGCGCAGATGAACCCGGCCGTGAAATGGCTGATATTTTGAACACTGCAGGTGTTGATACAACCGCACTGCAACATGGTACGGGCGCATCTGGCATGAGCGTGGCGATTGCGGCAAAGGATGGATCATATCAGGCTGTAATCGTATCGGGCGAAAATGCAAACTTCGACATAGACGCGTTTAGATTTCCCGAAAACTGCCACATGGTGTTGCTGCAAAACGAAATGCCGTTGCATGTTCTGCGTCACATGATTGGATTGGCAAAACAAGCAAACGCACAGGTTATTTTGAACGCGGCCCCTGCGGATGGTATCACGCCCGAAGATATGTCGCGGGTTGATGGCCTGATCGTGAACTGTGTCGAAGGGGCCGATCTTTTGAAAACTGCGATTGGACAACTTGATCCAGATACTATGGTCACACGGTTGCAGCGCCTTTGTCCGCAGGCGCGCATTATACTGACATTGGGCGGCGATGGTGTGGCTTTTGCAGAACCTATGGGCGACGTTAAAACTGCCGCGGCAAGATGCGTTGATGTCGTTTCGACCCACGGCGCAGGTGATGTGTTTTGTGGCACTTATGCTGCTGCCTGCCTTCAAGGAGTGGGCATGAGTGATGCGATAAACCATGCACAAGACGCAGCTGCACGACACATCACCGCGCCCTAAATTCGATAAAACTTCGCAGCAGTGTCACCAAAAACTGCACACTTTTCATTGGATGTCAGATGATCGGTCAACTGCTTTGCAGCGGTTCGCCAGTCATCATAACTGGCATTCAGCTGACAGACCGGCCAGTCCGATCCCCACATCATCCGGTCCGGGCCAAAGACATCCAGCAAATGATCGACATAGGGTTTCAGATCAGCAACGGTCCAGGTGTCGCGGCTTTCAGTGACAATACCTGAAAACTTGCAGACCGCATTTGTATCGCGGGCCAAGGCTGCCATTCCAGTGGACCAATGTGCAAAAGACTGATCGGTATGATCGCGGATTTGCGGCTTCATGCAGTGATCAATGACAACCCGCATATCAGGATAACGGGTCAAAAGAGTGTGGAAATTTTTCAGATGGCGGGGAAAGCCAAGGGCATCAAATGTCAGATCAAGATCAACAATCGCCTGAAACGCCCATTGAATATCATCCCGCAGCATCCAGTTATCATCGGGAATATCCTGGATCATCGGTCGAACACCCAAAAATTTGGGGTGCTTGGCCAGACGCTTGAGATGCGTCAAATCTGATGTAGTTTCGAAATTAATCCAACCAACAACGCCAGCAACGGACGGCGTCGCATCGGCAATGCCAAGCATATATTCGGTCTCGGCCATGGTCGCGGCGGCTTGCACCAGCACAGTTTGCATCACGTCATGTTTATCAAGATGTGGGGCCAGATCAGCCGGGCCATAGGGGCGCGCCAACGTTGGATTATCCATTGGCATCCAATCGTAATCCCCGCGCAACGGATGCCAGTAATGCTGATGGGCGTCGATCATTCCAGCCATATCTTTACCCTCCTGTTGGTGCGTCAGGGTGCATAAGCCCTTTGGCCTTTAAATCTTGCCATAAAGCTGCAGGAACTTGCGCCTGAGCGGCCTGAATATTGCTGTGCATTTCCGCCCTGCCCTGCCCTCCGGGGATCACAGACACCACCGCCGGATGACACAACGGAAACTGATAGGCCGCGTGAACCATGGGGGTGTTGTGATCGCGGCAAACCGCTTCGATTTGCGCCACACGGTCCAGAATATCTTGCGGCGCAGGATCATAATTGAAATTTGCGCCTTTTACCGGGCCTGTCGCCAATATTCCTGAATTGTAAGGGCCACCGATGACTATCCCGATCCCACGATCCTGGCAAAGTAGCAGAAAGCTGTTCAGTGCCTCTTGTTCAAGCAGAGTATAGCGACCGGCCAATAGAAACAGATCAAAATCGCCGCGTTCTGCCATCCACTCGCAGGGTTGCCATTCGTTCACGCCAGCCCCAAAAGCGCGAATGACGCCTTGGTCACGCAAATCAACCAGTGCCTTGTAACCGCCGTCCATAAATTCTGTCAGCTTTTCATCCAACGCGTCTTGAGAGCCGTGGTTAAACACATCCAGATCGTGGGCATAAAGAATATCCACACGGTCGACCCCAAGCCGTTCCAATGAAAATTCAAGCGACCGCATCACGCCATCATAGGTGTAATCGTAAACCTCGGCCCGCGAAGGCACATTAAACCATTTGCCCTGACCGCTGCGCTGATCCGGTGTCGTGGCGCGCAAAAGCCGCCCGACCTTGGTGGATAACACGTATTCATCACGTGGTTTGTCGCGCAAAAACGGGTTCAACCGCGTTTCAGACAGACCCAGACCATACAGCGGTGCAGTGTCGAAATAGCGCATCCCGGCATCCCATGCGATTTGCAGTATGTCTTGCGCGTTTTGGTCCGTTATAGCGCGATACAAGTTGCCAAAAGGCGCAGATCCAAAGCCAAGTTCAGTAAAGGTCAGCCCGCCGTTTTCAAGCCGGTCCCAGTGTCTGGTGCTTAGTGCCATTGTGTTCCCCCTTAAACTGACATGCTAGTATAAAATACTGTGGACTGCACCCTATTGTTACGACAGCATAGGTATGAAAAGGGGGCAGCCATGCAGTACACAATCGGCGTTGATATCGGCACGTATGAATCCAAAGGCGTTCTGGTGGATGCGGATGGCCAGATCATAGCTATGGCATCAGGCCCTCATAAGATGATCGTGCCACAACCTGGTTGGGCAGAACATCGCCCGGATCAGGACTGGTGGGGCGATTTTAAGACCATTACGCAGAGGCTTTTGGCTGACAGCGGTGTGCCGCTCAAGGATGTCGTGGCGGTTGGGTGCAGTGCGATTGGCCCGTGTATGCTGCCCGTTAACGCGGGGGGGCAGCCCTTGATGAACGGTGTACTTTACGGTGTCGATACCCGCGCGATGGCGCAGATCGCAGAACTGACAGACCAGATCGGGGGTAAGGTGGTGCTGGATCGCTGTGGAAATGCGCTGACATCACAATCAGTCGGGCCAAAGATCCTGTGGCTGAAACAGGAACGCCCTGAGGTTTACGAACAAACAGCCAAGATACTGACATCGACCAGCTATATCGTTCACAAACTGACAGGCGAATACGTCATTGATCACCACACTGCCGCAGGATTTTCACCGCTTTATGATGCAGACAAACAGGACTGGTGTTTTGATCTGGCGCCACAGATTGCACGCCCTGATATGTTGCCGCGTCTGTTGTGGTCATCTGAAATTGCGGGCCATGTGACACCGGCGGCCGCATCCGAAACCGGATTAGCCGAAGGAACGCCGATCATCGCAGGTACGATTGATGCCGCCGCCGAGGCATTGAGCGTGGGCGTACGCAAAACCGGCGACATGATGATGATGTATGGGTCGACCATCTTTACCATACTTCTGACCGAAACCCGCGTCAGGGATCCCAGGCTATGGTACGCGCCCTGGCTTTTTCCAAGCCAACATGCGGCGATGGCGGGTCTGGCGACCAGTGGGACGTTAACCCATTGGTTTCGTGATCAGTTTGCACGTGAGTTGCCCATCAGCGACGCTTTCCCGACATTAGTGGCCGAGGCTGAGAATACACCACCCGGCGCGAATGGACTGTTGTTTCTGCCTTATTTTTCGGGCGAACGCACACCGATCCATGACCCGCTGGCAAAAGGTGCTTTCTTTGGTCTGAACCTGACCCACACACGCGCCGACATGTTTCGCGCCGTGATCGAAGGCATCGCCTTTGGCACAAACCATGTGGTCGAAACATATCGCGACATCAACGCGGCCCCGTCCCGACTTTTCGCGGTCGGGGGCGGTACAAAAAATTCGCTTTGGCTGCAGACGACATCAGACATAACAGGGATTGATCAGACGCTTTGCGAAAAGACGGTTGGTGCTAGTTATGGGGATGCCTTGCTGGCTCGTATTGGCATCGGGGGCAGTCAGGTTTCCGAGATCGTTCAGTGGAACCCGGTCACATCGACCACTATTGCGACACAGCACAACGCGTATGATGCAAGATACCGACTGTTTCGCCGTCTTTATGAACAAACCAAAGATATCGCGCGGGATTTGGGATAACAGGTTATTTTACCGCGCCCGCCGCCATTCCCTTGATGATATAGCGTTCCAGGATAACCCCGATCACGACCAACGGCAGAATTGCGGCAGTCGACAGGGCGGCCATCGACCACCAGTTGATGCCTTGCGATCCGGTTTGGCTGGCGACCATAACAGGTAGTGTGACACTGTCGGTTGAGGTCAAAAGGGCCGCAAAGAAGTATTCATTCCACGTCAGAACAAGGCTTAGGATAAAGGCCGCGACCATACCCGGCAGCGCGATGGGTAAAATGATCGTCAGGAAAGCACCCCAAATAGATAGTCCATCGACCAAGGCGGCTTCCTCTAATTCAGTCGGGATTGAGCTGAATTGATCCCGCATAATCCAGATCACAATGGGCATGACCGTCAGCGCATACAGCAGGATCAACCCGATGCGCGTGTCCAGCAGGTCCAGTTCGCGGTACAGCACCAAAAACGGCAGCGCCAGAACGACCGGGGGCAGGATCAACTGGCTGAGGAAGAAAAAGCTGATGTCATCGTTTTTCATGAACCCAAAACGATATTCAAAGCGCGATAAACCATATGCAGCCAAGCTGCCCAATATAACGGCCAAAAGCGATGAACATACCGCAGCAATGGTGGAATTCCAGAATCGTTTCAGAAATTCATCCCGGACAGTGGACCTTTCGCCGATGGTGTCTGGCGACAGGCCAAGCGACCGCCACCCACGCCATTGCGGTGTGTAATCCCAAAACGGGATCATATTACCCTGCATCACGTCAGGGGCCAGCTTGAACGACGTGGTAATCGTCCAGTAAATCGGGAAAAGACAGATGATCGTCCAAAGGATCAGAATGCCATAAATGGCCACACGTTTTGCATACCATTTGGCCTTGAACGCGCGATCGGTGTCGCTGTCGTGAAATATCTGGGTTTCTGCCATATCGATCCCCTAGTACTTCGGCCGCATCCAGCGGGATGCGAGCTTCATGAAAATCGTAAAGCCGATCACGATAATCACAAGATAGACCATCGCCAGCATCGTGCCGTAGCCCACATTAGATCGGTCCCGATATTCACGAAAAATAAAGCTGGTCACCGAATCCGTGGCCCCGCCCGGCCCGCCCGAAGTCACGTTGATAATGATATCGGCCAGTTTCAGCTTAAAGATAATGCGGATCATGATCGCGGTTATTGAAACGGGCAGCATCAAAGGAAAGATCACTTCGCGAAAGTTTTGCCATGGGGTGGCGCCATCGACCTTGGCGGCCTCTTGAATGTCTTTCGGAATGGCCTGAAGCCCAGCCAGTAGCATGATCATCATAAAGGGAATAAACGTCCAGGCATCCATGATCATGATCATCGCGCGTGCCATTTCGGGATCACCAAAAAAGGATGGATTGGACCAGCCCACTTCGCGACCAAAGCGGGCGATGGGGCCAAAGCGCGCCTCGAGCATGGATTTTCCGATCATCCAACTGACTGCGACAGGGCTAAGCATCAGCGGCAACAGGAATGCGACACGGAAAAATTTGCGCGCACGGATCTGGCTGTTCAGGATCAGCGCCAAGCCAAAGGCAATGACATATTCGACCAGAATCGCCAGCGTGTACCAGACCATATTCGTAAGTGCGTTCCAGTAAAACGGATCGCGCCACATCTGGCGAATGTTATCCAAGCCATTAAACTTTTGTCCGTCAATTGCGGATAGATTCCAGTCGGTAAACGCGATTGAAAGTCCAAAAATCAGCGGGAAAAATACCATTGAGATGACAAAAATCGTGGCGGGCATCACAAACAATCGTCGCTTGCCCTGTTCTCCGAAACGTAGGACCTGGGCGATGCACAGGCAGGTAATCCAAAGCAGATAGGCATACAGCGTTGGCCGCCAGCTGTCAGCAGCGTCAGGCACAAAGATTTGCCATGCTGCCACACCAAATAACATTGCAAATGACACCCATATGATCGCTAGCCCCAAACGCGCGCGCGTCGGGCTGATCTGGTCATTCGTGACGACAAAAAGTCGATCTTCGCTCATGCTGCTATGGATCTTTAAATTAGGACAGGCGGCAGGATGACCCGCCGCCTGTGATCTGATTAACCCATACCAAGGGACGCACGATACAACGCCACCTGGCTGTCACGACCGATCTGGTCGGTGATCGCCTCCCATGCAGCGGCGATGGCATCGGCACCATCTTGGGCCGTGGCATATTCACCAGCATAGATCTTTGCCAATTCATCCTCAGCAACGGAATAATATTGGAAGATGCCTGGAATACGCGGTTCAATTGCCGAATTGGGGTGGTTATAACTGTCGGCCTGCGATCCAAGGAAGTCTTCGATAAAGGCACGGTCGTATCCGGCCGCTTCCCATTCGTCGATGTTAAAGTGGGAATTGCGATAAGGCTGGAAGCCAGATGGATAGGCCGAACACCACAGCGATAAATCACGCCCGCCCAGATGGGCCGCCGCCGACCAAGCCGCTGTGCGCTTTTTATCATCACCCTGAACACGCGCCATGACATAGATGCCCCACCCGATATAGGCCATATTCGGTGCGAAATTCGGCCCCGATGTCAGTGTTTCCCATTGCCCCGCATTATGGTTCCAGACGTCATCTGATCCGGGCAGGATCGAAAATCCGGCCACGTCACCAACAACCGATGTATCAGACGTACGTGCGCCTGCACCAATGTCACCCCACCAGCTGACCATTGATCCGGTACCTGCCAGAAACTGCTGAAAACCCGTTGTTCCCGGATCAGCGTTGATCTGATCGGCCGGTTGCGTATCCATGATGTCCAGCACATCCTGAATGGCACGTACCCATGCTTCGTTATTGATGCGCGGTTTCATATCTTCGGGGTCAAACAGCCACGCGGGATCGTCCGGGTGTTTGGCATAGGCCGTGGCACGACTGGCCAGGAAATAGAACCCAAAGCCGCCCCAACCTTTCAATGGATCCAGATAACCATGCGCAGGCAAACCGGTGAAGGGATCGGTTTTGCCAGACAGGAATTTCGAAACGGCCTGAACTTTTTGCCAAGTTGTTGGTGCCTCCCAAGGGCCTTCGTTGCCTTCGTCCGCCCAAGCCTGTGCAAACTCTTCGTTTTCGAAATAATCCTTGCGATAGTTGAAGTTATGGCAATCACCGTCAATAGAGATACGATAGGTTTGGCCATCCCAGGTGCCAACAGGTTCTTGCAGATAACCAACATAGTCATCCATATCGATGACCTCTTTCACCCAATCGGGCATCGGATCAGCCAATCCGCGACCTGTCACATCCCCTTCGAAAGGTGCGCCCATCTCGATGATGTCAAAATCGACGGTTCCCGTGGCAATCGACTGTTGAAGCCGCGCGTTATAATCCGCTTGCGCCAGATCGATCCAATTGATTTTGGCACCTGTATAGTCTTCCCAAGGGCGCAAAAACCCGCGGAACAAAAAGTTATGCAGGTTTTGGTTGTTCAGCCCCATAAAGGTCAGTTCAACCCCTTCGAACTCACCCTCGGCAAAGCGGTCCTTGGTTGGCCCAAGGCATAATTCACCCACGGCTTGCCAGTCGCGGTCTGTCGGGCTGCCGGTGCCAACACCGGGTATGGCCAGAATTTCCTTACGCAAATCGGAATGTGCGGCGGCAAAGACGGGCTTTGTGCCCAGCCCGATGCTTCCCATAGCGGCCAGCGCCCCCACGCTTGCGGCCCCCTTCAGCATGTTGCGGCGGCTTAATTGTGCGCGAATGATACTTTTATAATGATCAACTCTCATGGTTTACGTCTCCTCCCAGATAGATCAGGCAACTGTCCGGTTGATCGGTTTGGTTTGCTTGTGCGTTCCCCGCCATGTTGACGGATCGCTTGTTATTGGGTTTCTTTGCAAACGCATTGCCCCGGACGCGGCACTTATCTTTTCACAGTCACAACAGAAAGCGACTCTGTCAAGCATCTAACATGTTAGTATGATCAGATGGTAGACAAGCCAAAGGCGATGTTCTACGCAAATAGGAACGTCGCCACAGATCGGGGAGGGTCATGGCAGAAGTCTCGGTACGCAATTTGCGAAAGTCCTATACGGCGCTTGAGGTGCTGCATGGCATAGATATCGATATCGCAGACGGCGAATTCGTGGTTCTTGTTGGGCCATCTGGATGCGGAAAATCCACGTTATTGCGGATGATTGCGGGTCTTGAAGATATTACATCCGGTGACGTCATGATCGGCGATAAGCGGGTCAATCATCTGGCCCCTGCGGAACGCGATATCGCGATGGTTTTCCAATCTTATGCGCTTTACCCGCATAAAACAGTCGAAGCGAACATGGGGTTTTCGCTGAAACTGCGTAAAATGGACAAAGCTGATATCAAGGCCCGCGTCAATCGCGCAGCAGAAATTTTGGGTTTAACGCCCTATCTTGACCGCTATCCGCGGGCATTATCGGGTGGTCAACGCCAACGTGTAGCAATGGGACGTGCAATCGTGCGGGACCCGCAGGTTTTTCTGTTTGATGAACCGCTGTCAAATCTGGATGCTAAGCTACGCGTGCAGATGCGCACTGAAATCCGTGAGTTGCATCAACGGCTTGGCACGACCACCGTCTATGTCACCCACGATCAAATCGAAGCGATGACGATGGCAGATAAGATTGTTGTTCTGCAAGGCGGTCATGTCGAACAGATCGGTAGTCCGCTTGACCTGTATGATCATCCTAAAAACCGCTTTGTGGCCAGCTTTATTGGATCACCTGCAATGAACCTGATTGATGGAAAGGTGACAAAATGCGACGCATCGAAAGCCACTGTCGACCTTGGTCAGACGCAGGTCGACATTCCGGCATTGCAAAATCTGTCTGTGGATCAAAAGATAACCATCGGAATCCGCCCGGAACACCTGAGTTTGACGCAAACCGGCCTGACCGCAACCATCCGCGTAATCGAACCCACCGGGTCAGAAACTCATGTCGTCATGCGTTTTCAGGATCAGGATATCACCGTCATTTTTCGTGACCGTCACACCTTTGCCCCTGGCGATCAGGTTAATCTTGGCTTTTCGCCACAATACCTGCACTGTTTTGATGCGACAACGGGCGAGCGTTTAGGTTAAGGGGCAGACATGCTGAAAAATATTGATCCACGACTGAATGCAGACGTATTGCACTGTCTACGCGCAATGGGGCATGGCGATACGCTGGTGATTTCCGATACGAATTTCCCATCCGACAGCGTTGCCAGCCATACGATTACAGGAGAATTGCTGCGCATGGATAATTTGACAGCGCCCCAGACCATGAATGCCATTCTATCTGTTTTTCCACTGGATACGTTTGTCGATGATTTTGCGGGCCGTATGCAGGTGGTTGATGCGCCCGATGATATTCCAGAAGTTCAAGCCGAAGTTCAGGCAGAAATCGACAAAGCCGAAGGCAAATCGCGTCCTATGATTGGTATCGAGCGGTTCGATTTTTACGATCGCGCCCGCGATGCCTATGCTGTTATCCAAACGGGCGAGCGGCGCTTTTATGGCTGCTTCATCATCCGCAAAGGCGTTATCGGACCTGAGGAATAGTAGATGCCGAATGACATCATTATTTTGGGAATATTCGTCGCTGATACCTCCTATCGGGCTGATCGCCAACCGCGGATGGGGGAAACGATTCTTGGTAACAAATTTACTTTGGGGCCTGGCGGCAAAGGCTCGAATCAAGCTGTGGCGGCTGCGAAATCTGGCGGCAATGTGGGCATTATCACTAAGCTTGGAAAAGATGCATTTGCGGATATGGCACTCGGCATCTGGTCTGACGCAGGTGTGACATCGTTGGCCACGCAACACGACGAAAGTTACACTGGCGCCGCTTATATATTCGTTGAAGAAAGCACCGGAAATAATGCGATTATCGTGGCACCGGGCATTGCTGCAACCATATCATCAGATGACGTTCAAAAGCATACCGCTGATATCGCCACAGCCAAGGTTTTTGTAACGCAGTTAGAACAGCCGATTGACGCCGCTATGACTGGTTTACAATTGGCACGCGCCGCAGGGGTCAAGACAATCCTGAACCCTGCCCCGGTTGCTGAAATCTCGGATAAGATGCTGTCACTTTGCGATTACGTGACCCCGAATGAAACCGAAGCCGAAGGTCTGACGGGCATCACTGTAAGCACGCCACAAGATGCTGAACGTGCCGCAAAAGCGATTTTATCGCGTGGGGCAGGTGCTGCTATTATTACTTTGGGTGAAAATGGCGCTTTGTATCACGATGGAATTGATACACTGCATGTTCCGGCAATCACTGCAGGCCCTGTTATAGAAACAACAGGCGCCGGCGATGCGTTCAATGGCGGATTTGCAACGGCATTATCCCAAGGCATGCCTGCCTTAAGCGCGGTCAAGTTTGCAAATGCGGCGGCCGCGATATCGGTCACCCGTCCTGGAACTGCACCAGCAATGCCAGACCGCGCCGAGATTGATGCGTTGGTCAAGATTGATGCAAACCATGCCAAATAGTATCTGGCAGTAAATGATGTTTTATCGAACTTAACGCATGACTTGTCTTGCCATAAGCGATCAAATTTGCAATTCAGTTTCTGCTTCGGTCTGAACAGTTCGCTGTTTGCTGAAAAGGGAACGTGGTGCGCAGCTTGCTGCAATTCCATGACTGCCCCCGCAACTGTAAGTGGAGAGTAAGGCTGACATAAGCCACTGGATCACATGATCCGGGAAGGTACAGCCAAGCATTGACCCACGAGTCAGGAGACCTGCCGAAGTGATCACCCTGTTCAGGTGCTAGGGGCGCTTGGAACAACGGTTCTTCCGTGTGGTGGCATTTCACCGTTTGCGGAAGGTTTGTCCTTTCCAATGACCAATCACTACTGCGCCATAAAGGCGCAATCGGAGCATGGGACATGAAGAACCCGTTTATTGCCGCAACAGCGGCGCTTTTCACCATAACGCCTGCAATGGCACAGGATATTATTTAACTGGACGAAATTGTCTTTTCTGCAAACCAAACTGAAACAGAGGCAAACCGCACCGGTGCCACTGTGGAAGTTGTGACAAGCGAAGATTTGGCCGAAACACAGACAACACGCGTGGCTGATTATCTGACACGGCTGCCGGGCATTTCAGTTACAACAAATGGCAGCATTGGCAATTCGACACAACTTCGGGTCAGGGGGCTTGATGGCAAATATGTCGCCGTGCGCATTGACGGGATTGATGTGACCGACCCGGCATCGCCGCAAACCAGTTTCAATTTTGGATCGTTGACCACAGATGACATCGCCCGGATTGAAGTTTTGAAAGGATCACAGTCGGCGCTTTATGGATCCGAAGCAATCGGCGGCGTCATCAATATCACGACCAACCGGGCCACTGAAATCGGATCTGTTGGCAGTTTTGCCGCTGAAGTTGGCAGCCATGATACTTTGCGGACCAGTGCCAATTTTTCCAATCGAACAGAAACAAGCGAATTGTCTTTTTCAATCTCGCATATTCAAACAGACGGCTTTTCGTCTGCTGATGAAAACGATGGTAATGACGAAGCAGACGGACATACATCGACACGTCTATCCATTTCAGCAGCCTTCGATACATCTGAAACGGTGCGCCTTGGGTTTTCGGCATTTTATCAAGACAGCGAAAGTGATTTCGACGAATTCATCCGCGACGGCACACCCGATGAAGAAACGCTGGCAACCACATTTGGCCTGCGGGCGTTTGCCGAAATAGCAGGTGCCGATGTTGATCACACAGTTTCAGCATCGATCTTTGAAAACGACCGCGAAAGCATATCGAATGGGGATGCTGATCCGTTCAAAGGCAACCGCAGCGAAATTACCTATCAGGGTGATTATATTGCGAGTGACAGAATGCGGTACAGTTTCGGTGCCGATTATACAAAGGAAGAATTCAGATCGACTGAGGATGATTTTTCGGCCTTTCCTGTTGTCACGACATTGAAAGCATCTGGTGAAACAGAGGTTTTCGGGCTTTTCGGCGAAACGCTTTATTCACCCAACGATCAGATTGACCTAGCGCTATCCCTTAGGGTTGATGATCATTCGGAATTTGGCACTTTCGCGTCTGCCCGTGCAGCGCTTGCCTATCGCCCTTCCAACGATTGGATCATCCGCACGTCCATCGGTAATGGGTTTCGTGCGCCATCTTTGTATGAACTGAACAGCAATTTATATGGTAACAAAGATCTTGATCCCGAAGAAAGCATGACATTTGAACTTGGCGCTGAAAGACAATTTTCAGAAACCGGGTTTGTAAAAGCCACGCTGTTTTATATGGAAATTGAAGATCTGATTCAGTTTGATAATGGATATAAACAGGTACCTGGCACAACAACATCGCAAGGATTTGAATTGTCGACAAATATTCCAGTGTCAGATCGTGTCAGCCTGTTCGGGGCATATACCTATGTTGATATTCAAGACAGCGATGATGATCGCGTGATCCGTGTGCCTGAACATGATCTGATATTGGGTCTATCGGGAGCGATCACTGACCGTTTGTCAGGTATTATAAGTGCGCAATATATCGATGGCGTGGTGGACAGCGATTTTCCCGATACAATCGACATGCCAAGTTACACAGTGGTCAATTCAACGCTATCCTATGATTTGACGGATGCAACACAAGCCTATTTGCGGGTCGAAAATATGTTTGATGAAGAATATCAGACCATCCGCGGATATGGACAATCGGATCGGGCATTTTATGTCGGTTTACGGACTTCTTTCTAAGATACTTATGGTGGCGGCACTGGTATCCGGTGCCGCTTTCGCCGATGCGCCAAAGCGCGTTGTTTCGATTAATTTATGCACCGATCAGCTAGCGCTTTTGCTAGCAGAGCCAAGGCAATTGATATCTGTCTCACGCTTGTCGCACGATCCTATCAGTTCCGCGATGGTGGATCAGGCGATTGCTATTCCGTCCAATCGTGGGACCGCTGAAGATATTTATCTTCTTAAACCTGATCTGGTCTTAGCTGGTACGTTCAGTTCACCTGCGACCCTGTCAATGCTGGACAGACTGGGTGTTCCGGTTGAACAGTTCGCCCCAGCTTATTCAGTTGCAGACATTGCTGCGCGGATGGATCAGATGGGCATCGCATTAGGGCGACAAGTTGAAACTCAGGATCAGATTGACGCCTTCGAAACGCAGCTTGAAAGCCTTAGATCGCAGATGCAGATTAATCCCCGGGCCGCGCTTTATTATGCCAATGGGTACACTTTGGGCGAAAAGACGTTGGCAGGCGAAATTCTGGCCCATGCAGGCTTTCAAAATGTTGCGAAAGAGGCAGGTTTGACATCGGGCGGTACTCTGCCCCTTGAACAGCTGATTATGCTGCAACCTGATCTGGTCGTAACTGGCACCCGGTATCCCGCCACATCCCGCAGCGAAGAGATCTTAGATCATCCCGCGCTGGACGCGATCCGCAGGGCCAACCGCAAAAATCTGACTGATCGCGACTGGATTTGCGGCACACCCTTTGTGCTGAATGCCATTCAGGACATGAGGGACGCACACCAAGAATTTGGACCAAGCAAATGAGGTATCTGCGCCTGTTCATCATATTATGTACGCTAACATCTGTGCTGTTTATCGCGTCTTTGCTGGTCGGACCTGCCAATGTTGGCGTATTTGACAGCTTAGCGGCGCTTTGGTCCGACGATACCAATCCTTTGCAATTGGTCATGTATGAAATTCGTCTGCCACGGGCGATTTTAGCTGTGATGGCAGGGGTATCGCTTGGCCTGTCAGGGGCCGCTTTGCAGGGGTATTTGCGAAACCCCTTAGCAGAACCGGGTTTAATCGGGGTATCGTCTTCTGCAGCATTGGGAGCTGTCATCGCCCTACAAACCGGCATAGCCGCGCAGTTCGCGCTTGGTCTGCCATTGGCTGCATTATCAGGTGCGGTTGTTGCAGTGGTGCTTATTTTATTTTTGGCCGGGCCACGTGGCGGGTCATTGACGCTGATCCTGGCAGGCATCGCCATCAGTGCACTGGCAGGGGCTTTGACGTCCTTGGTGTTAAACCTATCGCCAAATCCCTTTGCCGTCAGCGAGATCGTCTTTTGGATGATGGGATCGCTGACTGACCGGTCCATGATCCACGTGACGCTGGCCCTGCCCTTTATGATCCTGGGCTGGGTTATGTTGGCGGGTCTGGGGCGCAGCATGGATGCCCTGACATTAGGTGAGGATGCCGCCGAGTCCATGGGCATACACTTAACACGCGTGCGCTGGCAGTTGATAATCGGCGTGGCAGCGTCAGTTGGTGCGATGACAGCAGTGGCAGGGGCCATCGGTTTTGTCGGCCTGGTCGTGCCACATATTCTGCGCCGTTTTGTAGGGTCGCGCCCATCACACCTGCTGTGGGCATCTGCAATTGGCGGGGCTGCCACGGTGCTGGCAGCTGACATTGCCGTCCGTTTGATCCTGCCTGACCGCGATTTGAAGCTGGGTGTTGTTATGGCAATTATCGGCGCGCCTTTGTTCTTGCATCTGATCTATCAAAACCGGCGGGATGTCGTATGACACTGATGTCCTTGGATCGCTTGACTGTCCTACGTGGCGAATGTCCTGTTGTTGATGATGTTAATTTGACAGTTGAAAAAGGTGATTTTATTGGGCTTTTGGGTCCTAATGGCGCAGGTAAAACCACGCTTATGCGTGGGGCATTAGGGCTGGTTAAGACTACCGGAGCCAGCTCAATACTAGATATAAAACCTGCCGCTCGCGCCCATCATGTCGCTTGGTTGCCGCAATCGCGCGAGATTGCTTGGCCGATCGATGTTGAAACGATTGTCAGCCTGGGCCGTATTCCGCATGGGTCTCAGAAACTAATCACAAATACAGATCGGGCGGTTGTGGATCGTGCGATCAAACGCTTGGATCTGACGGGTTTTGAACATCGGATCGCAACCAGGTTGTCAGGCGGTGAACAAGCGCGGGTTTTGATCGCGCGCGCGTTGGCGCAGGACACACCGCTTATTTTGGCAGACGAGGTAACGGCGGGCCTTGACCCAGCCCATCAGATCAGTGTGATGCAGATTTTTCAGAATTTAGCGGCTGAAGGCAAAGGCATTGTTGCCTCAATTCATGATCTGGGGCTAGCGGCGCGACACTGTACAAGGCTGGTTCTGATGCATCAGGGCAAATTGGTGGCTGACGGTGCGCCGACGGACGTTTTAACACCTGAAAATGTGAAACAGGTTTTTGGAGTTGAAAGCTATTTCGTGCAAACAGATCATGGGCCGATCTTTCAACCTGTTGGAATTGTTCGTTGATGCAGGTGACGTTAAATCGCCCTTGGCTTGAAGCCCGGTTTGATACGCCATTGCGTGTCTTAAGCTGGTCAATCAACAAGCCCGGATTTACAAAGGCATCGCGCATTCTTTGGCGTGAAGTTCGTAATGCTGATCTGCCGGCTGATCTTGATGTGGATCAGTGGCTTGATGATGAATTGCGCAGAACTGACCAAGCGGACGCGGTTGTTCTTTTAACCTCGCGCGAGGTTACCGCATATGTTTTGAAACAAGCAACATGCGCAGATATAATGGCGGTTTGCCTGGCGACCGTTGGCCTGTCCAACGCAGAGCGCATAGGCTACCGCGTGCCGCGCAACAGTCAGGATTGGGGCACGATCAACGTTGCGGTATCCGTGGATATTGGCTTAACCAAAGCCGCACAAATCGAAGCTTTGACTATTGCCGCCCAAGCCCGCACTGCGGCTGTTATGAATGCAGGCGTTAAGCTGCCAACAGGACGCGCGACAGGTACAGGCACTGATTGCATCGCAATGGCTGCGCCGAAGGGTGAGCAACGCTATGCTGGCCTGCATACAGAGATTGGCGAGGCGATTGGACGTGCGGTCTATGATGCTGTGGCCGAAGGTGCGCAAGATTGGATAAAGTCACGTGACTGACCCTTGGCCAAAACGCATTGTTTGTCTAACCGAAGAAACGGTCGAAACGCTTTACTTGCTGGGTGAAGAAGATCGCATAGTCGGGGTAACTGGTTATGCGGTGCGCCCGGCATATGTACGGCGTGAAAAACCACGCATATCGGCGTTTACATCTGCAGATATCGCCAAGATTATGGCATTGCAGCCGGATCTTGTGCTGTCATTTTCCGACCTTCAAGCCGATATCGTGGCCGATCTGATCCGCCAGGGCGTCGCGATCCATGCCTTTAATCAGCGCAGCATTTCAGGCATTTTTAGCATGATTCATACGGTGGGTGCGCTGGTCGGGCAAGCGGAACGAGCGCATGATCTTGTGGTAAGCTATGAACGTCGGATCAACGACCTGAAAGCAATCGAACGCCTTAATCAGCCAAAGGTTTATTTTGAGGAGTGGGACGACCCACTGATCACCGGAATTGGCTGGGTATCAGAGCTGATTGAAATCGCTGGTGGCGTGGATTGTTTTGCCCATCTGCGCATCGAACAGGGCGCCAAAAACCGCATTATTTCGCCAGATCAAGTGATTGCAGCTTGTCCTGATGTGATACTCGCGTCTTGGTGCGGTAAAAAAGTGCGCCCTGAAAAGATCGCAGCGCGCGACGGTTGGGCTGATATTACCGCCGTTCAGACAGGCCGGATCACAGAAATTAAATCACCACTGATCTTACAACCCGGACCTGCAGCGCTGACAGATGGTTTGGACGCTATCCACTGGGCCCTTTGGGGCGCTTAAATATCTGCTGCCAGCATTGCATTTACGGCGCTTGTGATTGTGTCGTTACCGTCACTTTCCGAACCACGTGATGCCAATTTAGCTAAGGCTGTCATGCGCAGTTTGCTGTCATCATTCCATACGCGTGTGGTTTCGAATTGAATTGTTTCAACAACGCAACTTCCAAGCACTTTGCGCACCGCTGCACAGGCTTTATGTGCCCGTTCATAATACGCAACACGCCCCTTTTGTTGCGCATCTACCGGCACCTCAATACCTTCGTTGTTCAGGCTAAGCAAAACAGTTGGGTTCAGATAATCTGCTTGTGACGACTGGCCTGCCGGGTCTGTGGGATTAAAGGCAAGAGTTGCGCTTAGCTGATATGTTCCCTGATCGCCCTTGACAGCCTGAACAGTATGAACGGCGCAATCTTTCGCTAAAACTCGCAAGATCAGCTCGCATTCTTTCATCGCCAATTGCCGTGCACGCGCATTCACATAAAGAAGTTGCAGTTGTTCTGGGGGTAATGCTTCGTCCAAAGATAGAATATCCGATAATTTAAGAGTACGTTCGTACTTAATCATTCTGGCTGTTGTTAGGATATCAACATCGAAAACCGCATCCGGCTGGTTTTCAGCAACACGATTTTGCGTACCTTGTATCATTCCAGATAATATATCGGGTGCTGTATTACTACCGGTAGCCCTACCTAATAAATCGGCATAAGCTTCAAGGCCAAGCTGTGTTGCTTCTTCAGGGCTTGTGCTGATGTAAGACATATCACCAGATGTCACACGCACAGTTTGACCAGTCAGAGGCGTATAGCTAATCCGTTGTTCATCTGTTTCTGGCACTGAGCCAACCAGAACGTGGCTCGTATTGTCCAGACCAATTAACTCGGCTTCGCTGCTAATGCCAAATGTATTCTGGAACCACGCCTCATAAGAAAAATATGCCAATTGCCTTACATTAAATCTGTCCTGTGCACTTTTTTCAGCGGACACGCGCAGTTCTGGCGTTAATGTCGTCAGATCAAGCGTATCTGGCACATTACGAGGATTTCGGGTGGGGGCAAGGCAGTCAGGATTTTGTCTTGCGTCCATCATCTGAAGCTGAACATTTTCATCTAGTCCGACAACACCTGCTGGACCGTAAGACAAGACAGCAACATTCGCAATTCTGGTTTTAGGGGCAGTATGAATGTTCCATACTACACCAGACTGATAGCTTTGCAGAACAAGATAAATAATGTTGGTTTCATCTGTTATCGCAACATCGACAACAGTCAACGCATCGGGGTCAATTGCTGCGTCCAGTGGTTTTGCTTCAAATGGTTTCGCATTGTTAAAACTGATCCAACTGATCAAAGAACTGATCATATCGTGTTCTGTTGCAGCATGAAAATTAGTTGCGGTCTGACCTGTTCCGATGTGCACATTGGCCAGTGTCATTCCGCCACTCACAGGTGCAAACTGGCAGTTTTCAACTTGATCAACAACGTCAAATCCAGCCAGATTGTTCTCCGTGCCAGGCAGTTCAAAATTACTGAAAATCTCATTGGCAAAATATGACTTTTTATTTAGCGCCATGACGACAAAGGGTGGCGCCTGCAAACCTGCTGTGTCAGAGATTATCGCCTCCGCTGCAGTTTCCATTCCAGAAAATTCAGGTGGCATATCACTGTTGGCAGGGCCAGTGTTCAGTAAGTCGTAGTGAAACACCACATAAACACCAACAAGAACGACAAAAATAGCAGCCAGTTTTCCCACGACAACAGTCCTTTTACAGTCAGTGACTAAGATATGTGTGTAACATGTTTTAAGGCGAAAATATGCAAGCAGTGCGATAGAGTTCAGGCATTATGATCGAACTGTGTCAACCATCAGCTGTACGTTTTCAGGATCCGCATCGGGCGTAATCCCATGTCCAAGATTAAAAATATGCGGTCCGCCAGAAAACGCTTTCACAATTTCACGGGTTTCGTCAACCAGCGCCTGACCGCCAGTCACCATGTGTGATGATGCCAGATTACCTTGCACGCAGCCATCAGATTGAACATGCGTTGCCGACCATGTGGCCGAAACAGAATTATCAAGCGCCACGCAATCCGCACCAGTTGCCTTTGCAAATCCGATATATTTGTCACCAGCTTCACGCGGGAATGCGATAATCGGCACATCAGGGTGTTTTGCCTTCAGCGCACTTATAATTCGCTTTGCAGGGGCCAGCGCATATTTGTCGAAATCATCGCCTTTCAATGACCCTGCCCAACTGTCAAACAACTTCACAGTTTCCGCGCCTGCCTCAATTTGCATTGATAGATAGGCAATTGTAGACTCGGTCAAAAGATCCATTAGCGCATCAAAAACGGGTTGGTTTTCCTGCTTTAACGCATGTGCTGGACCTTGATCAGGCGTACCTCGACCCGCGATCATATAGGTGGCGACTGTCCATGGGGCGCCTGCAAATCCGATCAAAGCCGTCTCCTGCGGCAATTCCCGCGTCAAAATACGCAAGGTTTCATAGATAGGCGCAAGATGGTCGTGAATATCATCGGCACCTTTCAGTTTATCTAAATCAGCTTGTGACGTGACAGTGGATAATCGCGGACCTTCGCCCGTGACAAACCACAAGTCAGCCCCAAGCGCGTCTGGAATTAACAAAATGTCTGCAAACATAATGGCTGCATCGAATCCATATCTTCGGATCGGCTGCAATGTGACTTCGGCTGCCAATTCAGAGTTATAGCATAAAGACAAAAAATCCCCGGCCTGCGCCCGTGTGGCGCGATATTCCGGCAGGTATCGCCCGGCTTGGCGCATCATCCAAATCGGCGGTATGGCCTGTGTTTCACCGGCCAATGCCCGCAAGAGTTTCTTTTGTTCAGCCATGCCAATCTCCCTCAGTCGACCCTGTTGGTCGGTTGTCTGACACAAGATGTCAAGACAGCCAGTTGTCAGGCGTGCCTGACATGTCTAAAGAAAACAAATGACTATTGTTCTTCCCACCCCGACGACGCCCCTAAAAATCGGTACACGCGGTTCGCCTTTGGCATTGGCGCAAGCGCATGAAACGCGCCGTCGGCTGATGATCGCTTTTGATTTGCCACAAGACGCGTTCAAGATTTGTGTGATCAAAACCACTGGCGACCGTATTCTGGATCGCCCGCTAAAAGAAATCGGCGGCAAGGGCCTGTTCACCCGCGAGATCGAAGAAGATCTTCTGTCAGGTAAAATTGATATTGCCGTACATTCGATGAAAGATATGCCCGTCGACCAGCCTGGTGGCTTATTACTAGATACATATTTGCCGCGCGAAGATGTCAACGACGCTTTTGTGTCTTTGCAGATGCAGTCGGTATCGGATTTGCCACAAGGCGCAGTGGTCGGAACGTCTAGTCTGCGGCGCAAAGCGCAGTTGCTGAACCGTCGCCCCGATCTACAAATTGTAGAATTTCGAGGCAATGTACAAACACGATTGAAAAAATTGCAGGACGGCGTTGCCCAAGCGACGTTCCTTGCAATGGCTGGTCTGAAGCGTCTGCATGTGCAGAACGATGTGCCGCATGCGGCGATCCCGTCCGATGTGATGCTGCCGGCCGTGGCACAAGGGGCCATTGGCATCGAACGACGCGCCGATGACAACCAGACTGCCGCGATGCTTGAGACGATACATGACACTCCAACAGGTCAGCGACTTGCCGCTGAACGTGCTTTTCTGGCCGCGTTGGATGGATCGTGCGAAACACCCATTGCAGGGCTGGCCGTGCTTAATGGCAAAACACTGCATTTACAGGGCGAAATTCTGCGAACCGATGGATCAGAGCGGATTTATGATCAAAGCACCGCCCCGATCGAGGACGCCGCTGAAATGGGAAAAGCGCTGGCACATGATTTACTGTCGCAAGCCGCCCCTGATTTCTTTGACTGGTGCACTTAAACCAGATTTACGCTTGACGGACCGCGCCCCCCCTTATAGAGCATGCTTCGCTTTTGGCGGAGTAGCTCAGGTGGTTAGAGCAGCGGAATCATAATCCGCGTGTCGGGGGTTCAAGTCCCTCCTCCGCTACCAAAAAACTTTGTTATTCATATAATTAAACGTGATCTAGTCTGCTTGCGTAGTATTTATTTTTCGCAAGTGAACCAGAACGGTATTCTTGCAGAAAGACCGCATTCAACGATTAGAAATTGTTGAATTTCAAAAAAGAACAGAAGGTTTCTGTCGTAACACCAATATAGCTTATGGATCAGACCCAACAGCAGTGTACTCTAAGTAAGCCTCAAATTTCGTAGCTTTCCTACCTGTCTCACAAGGGCATATTGTGAATGGATGGCCTGTCTGTGGAACATGCTGCAATCGATCTAATGGCGGCTGAGAGCCCCAAAGTGGACGTGTCGCGGTTTGATGCGGCTCCTTTGATAGCATTTACTGCAACAAAGGAGACTGACTATGGGACTGAAACGGACGGACGCATTCCGCTAGGATGCGGTGCGTATCGCTCTAACCAGTGGGCTAACGCGTAAGCAGGTCGCTGACGATCTGGGTGTTGGCATGTCGACACTGAACAAGTGGATCACGGCACACCGAGGCACTGATGTGGTGTCAAAAGAGGATTTGGACCTCGCCAAAGAGAATGATAGACTTCTATGTGTCTGTCCGTCGTCAGATAATTTGGGACATCTGAGCGGTTTTTGATTGGAGGCTCTGGCTCATCCTTGATTGATTTTATGCGTTTTCAGTTTTGTGGCGCAAGCGCCGTTTATTCATGGTTTTTCGTTTGATCTCCTCTCGCTGTTTCAGGATTTGTTCTGCCCGTCCGAAGTAGACATCGGCGGGTGTCAGGTTGCCCAGGCTCTCATGGTACCTTTGGTTCTTGTTGTATTCGACGAAGGCTTTGATCTGAGCTTCTAGGTCGCCGGGCAGGAAGTAATGTTTCAGTAAGACGCGGTTCTTCATCGTTTGATGCCAGCGTTCAATCTTGCCCTGGGTTGAGGATGGAACGGCACCCCACGAACGTGATCCATACCCTTGTCTTCAAGATAATCGGCCAGATCCCCCGCGATGTATGACGACCCGTTGTCACTCAGCAGCCTGGGTTTGGTTGCCACAGTGACGCTTTCACACCCCGATGCCGCCAATGCCAGATCAAGCGTGTCAGTCACATCCTGAGCTTTCATCGTGGTGCACAGCTTCCATGCGATGGTTCAGCATCTGGCCGCTATCGGTCCGAGGCCGATGCCGGACGCGGCTGTCGTCATCCAGGATCGTGCTGAGATAAAACCAACCCCATCCGATGACCTTGAGATACGTGAAGTCAGTCTGCCAAAGCTCGTTTGTTCGCGCGGTCTTATCCTTGAACTCGTTGCCCGCCTTGATCACGATATGCCTTGGTGCTGTGATCAGGTCTTCAGCTTTCAAGATTCGGTAAGCCGATGATTCCGAGATAAAATACTGCTTCTCGTTAGTGTACTTCACTGCCAGTTCACGGGGCATCAGTTCCTGGTTCTCTAGGGCAAAATCGATGAAGGCCTCTCGCGTCTCATCCGGAATGCGGTTCCACACGGACCGTGGGCACGGTGCCGTATCTTCCAGCGCATCGACGCCACCTGCCGACCACAGATCATACCAACGGTAATAGGTCGTTCTGGGAATGCCGATTGCCTCCAGTGTCCGGCGTGTCGGCAGATGCGAGGCTTCCACCGTGCGGATGATCTCAAGTTTCTCTGAACCGGGGTATCTCATCCCTCGTACTCGTCGCCAATGGTCGCTTGGACCAGTGGCGCAACCATAGGCGACCCCCGAGCATGCTTTTTTTGAGCAAACGGTTCTCTAGGGTCAGATCGGCAACCACTTCTTTCAAAGCAGCCGATTCAGAGCGCAGTTCCTTAACTTCAGGGCTCGTCGCCTGTCGTGCAGTATCACCTACAAAGCGTTGCTTACATGCTTCCAGAAACTCCTTCGACCAAGAGTAATAAAGGCTCTCGCTGATCCCCTCGCGGCAATGCTTTCCTCGCCCCGCATGCCCGCCAAAACGATGCGGATCTTTTCCTCGGTTGCATGTAGGCGGCGCGTTTTGCGGCGAATATTCTTCAACAACTTGTCAGCAGCGTCTTTCGATGTTCCGGATTTCTTGTTCATCTTCGCTCCATATAGGCTACGATGAACCAGAAATCCTCCGTTACGAAAACCTCAAATCTGTCCCACAAGCGCTGACGTTAGACAAGCGCGATTTGCAAAACTTACAAGGGCACAAGGTCCAGGTATCGTTAATAATCAATCCACAGCAACGCGGTTAATGGAAAAGGCCGCAGAGCATTGTGGCGTAAATCTTTGGAAGTATGTTGACGAGGTTCGCTATGGTCCTTTTGATAATCCCAGTTTTTCGGTTCAAGGTGGAAGCCGAATTATCCAGATTCCAAATACGATGTCGCAGTCAAATAAGTACATGCAATTGAAGACTGCTGCGCATGAGCTCAATCATGCTCGAATATATGATAAGTTTATAAAGAGAATGGGGCCAATTAGCGGTCATCAAGAATACTGGGCAGCTCATCGTAATTTCGGAACGCGCCTTTATGCCAGGGAAGAAATGATTGTTGAACGGGCGGCAGAAATGATGATCAGATCTGTTTTTGAAGGCAAGCTTTCGGGAGCGAACTTAAGGCGCTTCACAGCAGCTTTGGACGATGCAAAAGACTATATTGATGGATGGAAAAGCGTATTCAGAGGATGAATGCATGACTATGAAAAGTTTTGGACAAATTGTTCCCTTGCAAGGCTTTATGCTGATGCTTGCAGGGTACGGTAATTCACAGGAAGCTGGCACACGTGATTTGTACAGACCTGCAGTTGAAGAGGAATTAATAACTAATATCAAAAAAGGTCATGAGCTAGTGGCCGGTCTTGTTGATAATGATTTTGGATTTTCGCTATCAGAATGGCACAAATATCTATCAACTCATGAAAACTATTCAAAACAGTATAAATTTTCAAGAAGTTGGGAACGCGTTGAAAAAGCTATTTTAACTGAAATCAAAAACCCAAACCGAGCTGACTTGGAAAGACATGCTGCTCAATCCAATAACAAACCATGATATTGCCTAGTAAGCTTATCGAGCCTTTTTTATTGAGTTTGCCCATCTGTTGAACCCGCCCTGTTGAGCTTGAGCGGCGCCCGTTACGCTGGCTGAGCAGCGTAGCGACGAACCAGAAGCCGGTGGAAACCTGGCGCTGCGCCGGCGTATGCGGCGCAGGACGCCTTAATGTCAGCTTCTGGCAAGTAGCGGTGCAGAAAAAGTAAGCTTAGATAACGGCAAGTAGCCCCAGCATTTTGCTACTCCCGCATCACCTTCTCGGCCATATGGGCACAATAACTACACAGATCCGGAGACTCGAAATTATACTCATGCGCGTCGATGGGGTTCGAACATCGATTACACTCACCGGCTACGCTTTCGCCGCAAACAAAGCATACATTGTCAAAGAGGAGGAGCGGTTGTTGGGCATTCCCACGCTACTCGTTGACTGCTTGACAGGATGTCTCCCAAACGAATTCGAGGAGTTTGCTTGGTTCGCCATCGATGTTGCTGAATCAGAACGGGAACCCATCAAGTTCAGGCAAAGCTCCCTGAGGCATGAAATTTTAATCGAAGGCCAGCAGCAACTGGCGACCCCGATGCAAGCATTGGCTACCTGCTTTGACAATCCCCGCCAGCTGATGGCCTGGCTCGGGCTGGTGCCGAGCGAACATTCCAGTGGTAATACCA
>NZ_JABUFE010000016.1 GCF_013315265.1 Parasulfitobacter algicola
AGAAAGTTGGCCGTCATCATGCACCGCATGTGGGCTGACAACACCGAGTTCCGTCATGGGAAAATGGAGGGAATTGCATGACCTGATACCCCTTCCTGAAGCCAAAGACGGGATCGTCCCTCACCGGACGAGGTCAGTGGATGACGCCGAAAAAGCTCACTGCGCAACTTGAAGCGCGAGACTAAGCGGGGCGCTCCACGTCCAATCCGACACATGCATGCAGCGGTCCAACTGAACCGGGCCATCAATGACTGCGTAGAGAAGTGTGACCCGGATGAGAGACAATGATCCCGAAGAGCGGGAATAAAACGATGAAATGAACTTGACCTAAACGCCCGATTAGAGAAGTGAGTTCACATAGGGAGCAACCACCGCCTGTGGAACACCACAATACTGAATATAGCGATCCTGATGCATATCAGGATCATAGACGTCAGCAAAAATCTGCGGAAACTGCGTGCATTCTGGCTGAACCGGGGGATTTTCGCGATAGGAGTGCGACAACGGATCGTCGAAAATGATGCCAAGATATAAGCTGTTCAGGATGTAATAGCGTGCTTTGGTTCTATGTATCGGTCCGTCATAGTCATTGCGCGGGGTTCTTGGCGCATCCTTAGCAAAGCGTTCCCGTTCCGCTTTTAATGTTTCAACGGTCTGCGGTACGCTGGCCAATGCTTCCAATCTTGCATCGACAAACCGCTCTGCCCTGATCAACGCACAGCGTTTTTCGATATCTTTTACCGGATTTATGCTGAAATTCCAGACCACTGCAAAGATGGGAAGTGCTAAAAAGATAACAATCGCCAGCCATGTTTTACGATGGCGCAGCCACGCAAGCCATGTCATCAGAGCCCAAAAGACGAACAACAGACCAAATGATAACAACATGATTGGGCCGTAGATAATCGCTCCGACCTCGCCCTGCCCTTGCCCGCCATACAAAGTAAATGCCCAAACATACCCAAAGAAAAGCGCCAGCGCCAAGCAGATAAAAATTGCTATGCGCAGTATCATGAATGAAATCCAATTCGATCAAACAATATTATATCTGTGTATTTTCGGGATAGTTTATATGCAGATGATACGCCAAAGTATACCACATTGATCTAAAAGTCTGCGGCAGGCGTGGCCCGCCGCAGATTGATTATTTCAGAACAAATGCAGCGATCTTTTCGATGGATTGTTGGTGCACTTCGCTGCGAATGGATCCTTGGGGATCATTGCAAACAGGGTCGTCCTTTTCTTCGATCAGAATTGCCGCGCCCTCAGGTTTACACAGCCCTAGAAAGCTGAAGTGATTGGCCTGCGTTACAGTCTGACGGGTGCCATTAGGCAGGTTTGCCATCAGATTGCTGCCTGTTGGACCAACATCGGTGGCCTTCCACAACAGACCCGGACCACCAAGGCTTAGCACCATGATCGGCAGTGTCATAGTGGCGGCGGTCTGTGGTGCGATGGCGTATGTCATGCCTGGATCGACCGCTATGGCTGCTGTCAGGCGCGGGTCGGACATATCATTGGTCCAGCTTTCCGGCAGATTGTCGAAATCGACACCGCCTTTTTTGAAAAACACACAGTCTTCGGCATCAGGTAAGCGGGCGCAGTAATCGCGATAAAGGTCCCGTTCAAGGCGGGCGCCAGCAAGGGTCAGAACGGTCGTTCCGCCCAGTGAAAACCCGACACTGACGATCCGGCTTTGATCAATCTTTGGGCCAAACGTCGGGTCGGCCAGAATGTGATCAAGAGCTTCGCTGATATCAGCGGCGCGATCATCCAAAAGAATGGACCGACGAGGAGAGGAGTCGCCCGATGTACTGCCCGGATGATTGACGGCCAGCACCATGATCCCGCGATTGGCCAGTTCCGAGGAAAGCCAGCCAAGACCATCCATGTTGCCGCCTGACCCGTGCGAGAGCAGGACTAAGGGGTAAGACCCCTCTTTGACCGCTGCGCCGACATAAGCCGAGGTGCCTTGGAAAACAGCATTGTCGCCAATCAGACCGCGATAGGTCGGCGTTCCAACAGGATACCAGATTGATCCAGCAATGGGTCGCGTGCGGTGTTCTGCATCTATGGTCAGTTGATCATAGCCTGCAAAATCCTGTGCCTGCGCGGCAGTTCCAGCCAAAGTGACAGCCACGGTTAAAAGCAGTTTCCTCATAACGCGTTCCTTTTTTCTGCGTTGAAATCTGCTTTCCATTTGCGAGGTTTGGCGAATATCTGCGTCCTGAAACCGGTTTTAGGTCGATCAAAACCGGTTTTGGGTCCATTGAACGGGCCAAATACGAGGTTTTTGCAAATGATTGCCTTACCGATACCCTTGATCATGTCGCTGTTGCTGGCGTTCTTATTCCTAAGGGCCCTGATGGCACGCCGCAAATCCTGGCTGTTTCTAAGCCTGCTGGCGGCAAGTGCCTGGCAGGGTTTGGTGATTTCTATGGTCCAGCATTACGGGGTTGAGACGTTCCGCTGGATCGCGCCTGTGACCGCTGTGATCATACCACCGCTGGCCTGGGTAACCTTTCGGGCGACGGCAGTGCGGGCTTTTGATCCGGCCCGCGATGCGCTGCATCTTTTGCCTGTGGGTTTCACCGTTTTTTGCGTTGTATTTGAACCGGTTGCGCTGGATATTGTTGTGCCGGGGGTTTTCCTGATCTACGGGCTGGCGATCCTGATGGCCTTGCGCGCAGGGTCGGATGGGCTGCCGATGATGCGGCTTGAAACAGGCGATCTGCCCCGGCGGATCTGGGCTGGCATTGCGCTGGCATTGATCCTGTCAGCCTTCAGCGATGGATTGATCGCCATGACACAGATGATGGACGCAGGATGGTTGCGCCCGTGGATCATCAGTGTGTTTTCATCATTGTCTTTGGGGATTATTGGCATGCTTAGCCTGTCGCAAAGCCTGACCACTGATGCACCCGAGTCGGCGCCCGACATAAGCCCGCAAGATGTGCAACGCGACAGCGATGTGATGGCGCGACTAAAGCACCTGATGACATCCGAACAGCTTTTTCTGGACCCCGACCTGACGTTGGTGCGGCTGTCCAAACGGTTGCGGGTGCCTGCGAAACAAGTATCTGCCGCGATCAATCGGGCCACGGGGCAGAATGTGTCGCGCTATGTGAATGAATTTCGAATCCGATATGCCTGCGACCGTTTGAAAGCGGATGAGCCTGTTACGCTTGCAATGCTGAACAGTGGCTTCAATACCAAGTCCAACTTCAATCGCGAATTTTTGCGCGTGATGGGCTGCGCACCCAGTGTCTGGATTTCTGAAAACAGACCCCCATGATCAGATACCACATACATTTTTTATATCTGATGTGATCTGCCCAGACGTCCCCCATTTCATGACCGGTATAGCCCGCATAGTAGTCTGAATGTCTTTGGGTACATCATTCGTCCAACGTATACCCTGCCCGCTGATCAGGTCCAACTGACAACTGCCATTGTTGTCAAGATCAAGCGTGTCACGATACGTATATACGTACCGCGTGACCACATACCTTCCGTCGTCATACCCAAGTTCCAGTGAGATACTCCAACGAATGCGGTGGATTGCTTCGTTCAGGGACACGACCAAAATCGATCCGTCTTCAAGTCGTTCCAGAAATGGCTTTTGTTCCATGAACTGGCCGACCCAGGCAATATTCCGCGCTATTATATCAGGCTGGCCAGCCGATTGGATTTTCAGATCGGCACTATCCGAGTTTTCATCATAAAGAAGTGTAATGTCTTCAACTATGCCGTCCTCGTTCAAATCCGATTGAACCATAAGCAGCATATCTTGCGCCTGTGCTTGCCATACGCTCAATCCAATAATCATAGGAATCAGAATGCGGTATGACACCTTAATCTTTCCTTGTGCTGATGAATGGTTTCGACTTGTATCAGTATATGACAACAGCCCTTATCACACACCCCGATTGTCTTGGTCACATCACGCCCCTTGGTCATGTCGAACAGGTGGCGCGGCTTGAATATGTTTTGCGCGCGCTGGACGATCTGGATCTGCAGCGCGAAAAGGCGCCTTTGGTGGCCGATGATGATATAATTCGTGTGCATCCCGCCGGACATCTGCATGCGCTGCGCGAAGCGGCCCCTGATAAGGGATCAGTGGCGCTGGATCCTGACACCTATATGTCGCCGGGAACGCTTGATGCGGTCTTTCGGGCGGCGGGGGCCTGTGTAAAGGCCGTTGATATGGTGATGAACGGCGATGTGGCGAATGCGTTTTGCGCTGTGCGTCCGCCCGGTCATCATGCGGAAAAGCAGACGCCGATGGGGTTTTGTCTGTTGGGCAACATTGCGATTGCCGCCAAATATGCGCTGGATCATCACCGGTTGGCGCGGGTGGCGATTGTGGATTTTGACGTACACCACGGCAACGGCACACAAGATTTGCTGGAAGCCGATAAGCGTGTTTTCTTTGCATCGACCCATCAGATGCCGCTGTATCCCGGTACAGGTCACACCCATGAAACCGGCGCGCATAACAACGTGCTAAACATCCCGCTAAGGGCAGGCGAAGGATCATCGGCGTTTCGAAAAGTGATACAGCAACAGGTTTTCCGCGCGATTGATCGCTTTTCTCCGCAACTTCTGCTGATTTCGGCTGGATTTGATGCACATGCAGATGATCCATTGGCGGGGCTGAACCTGGTCGAGGATGACTTTGACTGGGTTACACGGGGTTTGTGTGATCTGGCCGATAAACATTGTGGGGGTCGTGTGGTCTCGACTTTAGAAGGCGGCTATGATTTGGACGCTTTGGCGGCCAGTGCGGCTGCACACGTGAAAGTTTTGATGGAGCGAGGCGCATGAGTGAAAAACAAGTCAGCGAGATGAGCTTTGAAGAAGCCATGGCCGAGCTGGAACGTGTCGTCGGTCAACTGGAAGGCGGCGACGTGCCGCTGGAACAGTCGATCACGCTTTACGAACGCGGGGCCGAGCTGAAAAAGCATTGCGAGGCCAAGCTGAAGGCGGCTGAGGAAAAGGTGGCCAAAATCACTCTGGATGAAACGGGTAAACCCACCGGGACGGCGCCGCTTGATGGGGTATAGACTCGACGGTCAGCCCTTTGACCCGATTGGGTTTGATCCCCACCCCTTTGATGAGGCGCTGGAGATAACATCGCTGTTTGTCCCCGGCTGGATTGCAGAGCAGTTCAAGAATCAAGATGGCCCTGTTGCAGATGCGATGCGCTATGCGCTTGACGGCGGTAAATGCCTGCGTGCCTATCTGGTGTACGAAGGCGGGCGGCTGCATGGTATTCCTCATGGCAAATCGTTGCCTGCCGCCAAGGCCATTGAATGCATCCATGCCTACAGTCTGATCCACGATGATCTGCCCTGCATGGATGACGATGGCATACGGCGTGGCAAACCGACGGTTCACAAGAAATGGGACGAGGCCACGGCCGTTCTGGCCGGAGATGCCCTTCAATCGCTGGCTTTTGAGTGTCTCGGTCAGCTGAAATATCCCGCCGATCACGTGATGGACTTGGTTGTCAGTCTTGCGAAAGCCGCAGGAATTGCGGGGATGGTCGGGGGGCAAGCCGCCGATATCGCGGCTGAAACGGCCAAAGCCGCCCTGACACTGGAACAGATCACCGACCTGCAAGCTCGGAAAACCGGTGCGCTGATTTCATGGGCGGCGCAGGCCGGACCGATCCTTGCGGGTGATGACCCCACCGCACTGCGGCAGTATGCGCAGGCGCTTGGCCTTGCCTTTCAAATCGCCGACGACATCTTGGATGTTGAGGGCGATGCGGCAACCGCCGGAAAACGCTTGCAAAAAGACGCAGACGCCGGAAAGGCCACATTCGTTTCGCTTTTAGGGCTGCAGGGTGCAAAGGCCCGCGCGCTGGAACTGGTGGAACAGGCCGAAGCGGCGCTTGACCCTTACGGCGACAACGCCGCTCCGTTGAAAGAGGCCGCTCGCTTTGTTATCTCGCGCGACAAATAACGCGCCATTGGAAGGCAATATTATGGGACACAAACCGAATACTCCGCTGTTGGACAAAGTACACAGCCCTGCCGATATGAAGGGCTTCAGCGATTCTGAGTTGCGGCAACTGGCAAATGAGGTTCGGTCTGAAACGATCAGCGCGGTGTCGGTCACAGGCGGGCATCTGGGCGCAGGTCTGGGTGTGGTCGAACTGACGGTGGCCCTGCACGCTGTCTTCGATGCCCCCAAGGACCGGATCATCTGGGACGTCAGCCATCAGTGCTATCCCCATAAAATCTTGACCGGACGGCGTGATCGCATCCGCACCCTGCGCCAAAAGGATGGGCTGAGCGGGTTTACCAAACGGTCGGAAAGCCCCTATGACCCGTTCGGCGCCGCGCATAGCTCGACCTCGATCTCGGCCGCGCTTGGCTTTGCCGTGGCCCGCGATCTGGGCGGTGCGCCCGAACATGGGATTGGCGATTGCATCGCAGTGATCGGTGACGGCGCGATGAGCGCGGGTATGGCGTACGAGGCGATGAACAACGCAGGCCACCTGAAAAAGCGGCTGATCGTGATCCTGAACGATAATGAAATGAGCATCGCGCCCCCCGTCGGCGCCATGTCCAGCTATCTTAGCCGGCTTTACGCCGGCGCCCCGTTTCAGGAACTGAAGGCCGCCGCCAAGGGTGCTGTCAGCCTGCTGCCCGAACCCCTGCAGGAAGGGGCGCGGCGGGCCAAGGATATGCTGAAACATATGACCGTGGGCGGGACCTTGTTTGAAGAACTGGGCTTTTCCTATCTTGGCCCCATCGACGGGCACGACATGGAACAGCTTCTGGCCGTCTTGCGCACGGTCAAGGATCGCGCCACCGGGCCGATCCTGATCCACGCCATCACGAAAAAGGGCAAAGGTTATGCCCCGGCCGAGGCCGCGCGTGATAAGGGGCACGGTGTCAGCAAATTCGACGTGGTGACGGGCGAACAGAAAAAGGCGGCCTCAAACGCGCCCAGCTATACAAAGGTGTTCGCCGAGGCGCTCATCAAACAGGCCGAAAAAGACGACAAGGTCTGCGCCGTGACCGCGGCCATGCCAGACGGCACAGGCCTGAAACTGTTCGCCGAACGCTATCCGAGCCGTTGCTTTGATGTAGGCATTGCCGAACAGCACGGTGTGACATTCTCGGCCGGTCTGGCGGCGGGCGGCATGAAGCCATTTGCGGCGATCTATTCGACCTTCCTGCAGCGCGGGTATGATCAGGTGGTGCATGATGTGGCGATCCAACGATTGCCTGTGCGCTTTGCGATTGACCGCGCTGGGCTAGTGGGCGCTGATGGCGCAACGCACGCGGGCGCTTTTGATGTGGCCTATCTGGCCAATCTGCCGGGTTTTGTGGTCATGGCCGCCGCGGATGAGGCCGAATTGACCCGTATGGTCGCCACCGCCGTGGCCCATGACGACGGCCCGATCGCATTCCGCTTTCCGCGCGGTGAAGGCACCGGCGTCGAGATGCCAGAGGACCCGCAACCACTGGAAATAGGCAAAGGCCGCATCATTCAGGACGGCAGCCGCGTGGCCCTTCTGTCTTTTGGTGCCCGTTTGCAAGAGGTCCAGAAAGCCGCCGAAAATCTGGCCGCCAAGGGGATCAACCCCACCATTGCCGACGCCCGTTTCGCCAAGCCTCTGGACCGCGAGTTGATGCTGCAACTGGCCGCGAATCATGAGGCGCTGATCACGATCGAGGAAGGCGCCATCGGCGGCTTCGGCAGCCACGTTGCGCAGCTGCTGGCCGAAGAACAGGTGTTCGATACCGGCCTGAAATACCGGTCCATGGTTCTGCCTGATACCTTTATCGATCAGGCAGGCCCGCGGGATATGTATGCGGTCGCCAAGCTGAATGCCGAAGATATCGAAGCCAAAGTGCTGGACACCCTGGGTGTCGCGCAGTTGGACAGTAAAAGGGCTTAACTGGCGTAGCGTCACTCAGATTTGGTTTTGCGCCAGGGCGCATATCGCTTATTCAAAACCGATGAACGATATCAGACGCTCAAAACCCATCCTATACTACCGCTGGCTCGTCTTTCTGCTGGCGGCTGGATACTCACTTTATATGATGTTTTTCAGCAGCTATGCGCAGCTTGGCGGGCCGTTTCGGTTTTTGACGATCTGGGCATTACTGGCGTCATTTTTCTGTGCATCCCGCATGATCGCCGTTATGGAAGACAGGTCAGATATGCGCTGGGATGCAATGGTGACGATCACCGCTGTGCTGAACGGAATGGTGGTGTTTTTGTACTGGCGGCTTTATTTTATTGATCCGGCACTGGTGAACAGCGATGAACCCGTCTGGTGGCGGGAATACTATCTGCATCTGCTTGGCCCGATGCTGCAATGGATCGACGCCCTGTTCATCCACCGGGGCAATCGCCGCCCCCTTTGGGCCGCTGTCGGGATTGCGGTTGTTATCAGCCTGTATGTTGCATGGATCGAAGGTATCGTTCAGCGCCTTAGCAATTTTCCGGCAGGCAGCGTGACCAGTGGCCTGCCGTATCCGTTTTTGAACGATATGACATTCACAGAACGGCTGACCTTTTATGTCAGCAATTTCATGATAGCGCTGATCCTACTGACGATTGTGGTGATTTTGGCCGCGTTACTGAACCACCTTTTACCTCGCCGGCCTCAAGCAACGCCTTAAGACCGCTGCGATAGTCGGGGTATTTCAGCTTTACGCCCAATTCATCCTTAATTCTTTCGTTCAGCACCCGTTTATTTTCGGCATAAAAACTGCGCGCCATAGGCGACAGATCCGCTTCGTCAAACGCAACAACGGGCGGGATGGGCAAGCCCAAAATCTCGGCGGCATAGGCGATGACGTCCTGGGGTGGGGCGGCTTCGTCATCGCAAACGTTATAGATCGCACCTGGATTTGGCGCATTGATCGAAGCCTGCAGAACCTGCGCGATGTCATCCACATGGATGCGGCTGAACACCTGCTTGCCCTTTATGATCCGCCGTGCGTTGCCAGACATCACCTTTTGGAACGGTCCGCGGCCGGGACCATAGATGCCTGCCAGACGAAAGATATGCAGCGGCAGATCGGGAATGGATTGCCAGTCGGCCTCGGCCTGCATGCGCTGTTTGCCGCGTTCGGTTGTCGGGGCAAGGTCTGTTGTTTCATCGACCCATTCGCCATCGTGGTCGCCATAAACACCGGTCGTCGACAGATAGCCAACCCAGGTCAGTTGTGGTGCGATTGCGATGATTTCATTTTTCAGCTTGCGCAAGGTCGGATCACCATCCGCATCTGGGCCTGCCGAAATCAGGATATGGGATGCCTGCGCAAGCGCGGGCTGCAGATCACCGTCGGGCCACAGAACCGGGTTCAGTTCATCAAGCTCAAACTGTTCAGCTTTTTGTTTGGACCGAGTCGTGGCAAAGATGCTCCAACCCTGTTTTTTCAATCCCTTGCCCAAAGCCTGGGCTGAATAACCATGGCCGAACGACAATAGCGTCTTTTCGCGTACCGTATTTTCGATGGGCAAAACCGATCCATCGGGCACGCTTGGCACCCAGACATAGCCATTTTTGCTCATAATGTGGCATTCGCGCAGACCGTGGGGTCTATCGGACGGGTCCTGTAAAACAGTCGCGCCCATTTCAGCCGCCATTTTCGCAGCCACGTCAGGATCAATACCGAAAAGGCGAATCTCTGCGCCTGCACCACGCGGTGCAGATTCAGGCAGAATGCCCAGCAATGGATGTGCGCCATATGCGCCATCTGAATGGACTTGCAAGATATCACCATCGTGGATCAGAATTGCAAAATCAGTACTGATCCTATGGGCTTTCAACCCGAATAGTTTTGTCAGAAAATCGACTTCTTCGTTGACGTCCCTGACCAGTATATTCAGCCCAACGCCCCGCAGGGAGCGCCCAAAAACCGAAGGGCTGACCGTTTCATAATCCATAACTATATTACCTATTTCCGTATCAATGACCGGTAAAGCCAGATCAGCTTGAACACCGTCTTATTGCGTGTCAACTTGAGCCATGACAGTTGAATTTCAAACTTGGCCACAATCCGCCGCCCGCCTGATCGCTGTGGCGGGCGGTCGTGCACCTGCTGACTTAGTTATTAAGGGCGGTACGTGGGTCAATGTCCATACGCGCGAGCTGTTGCCAAATAGCGACATTGCGATCGCCGATGGCCGCTTTGCGTACTGCGGGCCGGACGCGTCACATTGCATTGGCGATGCCACACAGGTGATTCACGCCGATGGCCGCTATATGATTCCCGGTTTGTGTGACGCGCATATGCATATCGAATCGGGTATGTTGACCCCGGCCGAGTTCGCCCGCGCGGTCATTCCCCACGGCACGACGACCATGTTCACCGACCCGCATGAGATCGCGAATGTGTTGGGTCTGCGCGGCGTACGGCTGATGCATGACGAAGCACTTTTACAACCCATCAACATTTTCACCCAGATGCCGTCCTGCGCGCCCTCGGCCCCGGGGCTGGAAACGACGGGCCATGAAATCACCCCCGATGATGTGGCCGAAGCCATGGTCTGGCCCGGCATCGTCGGTCTGGGCGAGATGATGAATTTCCCTGGCGTGATCCACGGTGATGCCAAGATGCTGGCCGAGATCGCCGCAACTCAGGAGGCCGGAAAAACCGTGGGTGGTCACTATGCCAGCCCCGATCTTGGCCCCGATTTTCACGCCTACGCCGCCGGCGGTCCGGCGGATGATCACGAAGGCACGTCTGAGGCCGACGCGATGGCCCGCGTCCGTCAGGGGATGCGCGCCATGATGCGCCTTGGCAGCGCCTGGTATGACGTCGAAAGTCAGATCACCGCTGTAACTGAAAAGGGTCTGGATTCCCGCAGTTTCATCCTGTGCACCGATGACTGCCATTCGGGCACATTGGTCAATGACGGGCATATGAACCGTGTGGTCCGGCACGCAATTGACTGTGGTTGTAACCCCGTCGTCGCGCTGCAGATGGCCACGATCAACACCGCGACCCACTTCGGCCTGGAACGAGATCTGGGGTCCATCGCCCCCGGCAGGCGGGCCGATCTGATCCTGACCTCTGATCTGAAAACGCTGCCAATTGAACAGGTCATTGCGCGCGGCGTAACTGTGGCCGAACATGGCCAGATCTCTGTCGATTGTCCGCATCTGGCGTGGCCCGATGATGCGCGCAGCACTGTTCATCTGGGCAAAGATCTGCAGGCGGATGATTTCAACATCCCTGCCCCCGACGGCGCAAACACCGTCACCGCGAAAGTGATCGGCGTCGTTGAAAATCAGGCCCCCACCAAAGCATTGACTGCTGAACTCAGCGTGGAAGACGGGCTGGTCGAACTGGATGAGGCCGCCGATATCTGCCAGATCGCCCTGGTTGAGCGCCACCGCGGCACGGGTCAGGTCATCAACGGCTTTGTATCGGGTTTTGGCTATCGGGGGCCTATGGCCATCGCTTCAACCGTGGCGCATGACAGTCACCATATGATCGTCGTTGGCACCAGCCGCGATGACATGGCCCGCGCGGCGAACCGCCTGGGCGAGGTTGGCGGCGGCATCACCGTTTGGCAGAATGGTCAGGAACTGGCGCTTGTGGAATTGCCCATCGCCGGTCTGATGTCAGACGCCCCCGCCACCGAGGTTGCCGCCAAGGCCGATCAGATGGTGGCGGCCATGCGTGCTTGCGGGTGCACGCTGAATAACGCCTATATGCAGCATTCCCTGCTTGCACTTGTTGTCATCCCAGAGTTACGCATCTCTGATCTTGGATTGGTCGATGTCACCAAATTCGAAATCACAGATCTGTTTGAAAAGGCCCCCGCATGAACGTCAGCGACCCGAACCTGCCCGTTGTCACCCCTGACTGTCCGGGGCCGGAAATCTTTCACGATGCTAACAAAGCCGCCGACCGCCTGATCGAGCTTTATCAGATATCGACCCGCTTCCTGTGTGATCGCTTCACCGAAAGCGTGGGCGGCAGCAAACCGGCGTCGCGCTATCGGGCGTTTTATCCCGAAATCCGCATCACAACGACCAGCTTCGCCCAGGTCGACAGCCGTCTTAGCTTTGGCCATGTCGCAGCCCCCGGCGTCTATTCCACGACCGTGACACGCCCCGATCTGTTCCGCCATTACCTGACCCAGCAAATCGGACTGATCCTGGACAATCATAAAGTGGGCGTTGAAATCGGCGCCTCGCTCACACCGATCCCCGTGCATTTCGCCGTGGCCAATGACGCCAACGTGCAGGTCCCACAGGAAGGCGCAATGGCCTTTACCCTGCGCGATGTCTTCGACGTGCCTGATCTGTCGACCACCAACGACGATATTGTAAACGGCTATGGCTTCACACACGAAGACGGCTCAGGCCCCTTGGCGCCTTTTACCGCGCAGCGGGTGGATTATTCACTGGCCCGTCTGGCGCATTATACCGCCACCGCCGCCGAACATTTCCAGAACCACGTGCTGTTCACCAACTATCAGTTCTATGTCGAAGAATTCGAAGCATACGCCCGCCAGATGCTGTCCGATCCGAACAGCGGCTACACCAGCTTCGTGGGCCCCGGTAACGATGAGATTACCGATGGCGTCACCGCCATGTCACCGCCCGCCAAGATGCCGCAGATGCCGACCTATCACCTCAAGCGCGCTGGTCAGGCGGGGATTACTCTGGTCAATATCGGCGTCGGGCCATCGAACGCGAAAACCGCAACCGACCACATCGCCGTTCTGCGCCCCCATGCCTGGCTGATGGTCGGCCACTGCGCGGGGCTGCGCAACAGCCAGTCCCTGGGGGATTTCGTTCTGGCCCACGCTTACCTGCGCGAAGATCACGTGCTGGATGACGATCTGCCCGTCTGGGTGCCGATTCCGGCGCTGGCCGAAATCCAGATCGCGCTGGAAACGGCGGTCGAACAGGTGACCGAGCTTGAGGGCTTTGACCTGAAACGTCTGATGCGCACCGGCACAGTCGCCACGATCGACAACCGCAACTGGGAACTGCGCGACCAATCCGGACCCGTGCAGCGCCTGTCCCAATCCCGCGCCATCGCGCTGGACATGGAAAGCGCAACCATCGCGGCCAACGGCTTTCGGTTCCGTGTACCTTACGGCACGTTGCTGTGCGTCTCTGACAAACCCCTGCACGGAGAGCTGAAACTGCCCGGGATGGCCTCGGACTTCTATAAGACTCAGGTCGCGCGCCACCTGATGATCGGCATCCGGGCGATGGAACATCTGCGCGAAATGCCCCTTGAAAGGTTGCATTCTCGTAAGCTGCGCAGCTTTGAAGAGACCGCATTCCTGTAAATCGCGTCAAAAATGCCGCACAATATAGGGATTTTTACATGTCTGCCCCCTACTACACATTGTGTCGCACCGCGATATTCCGTTAAATGCGCCCAATGAGGCCCAACATAATAGGGCGGTATAAGGAGACCTGACAATATGGCAAAACCCATGACAAAGACACAGCTGGTTGCTGCACTGGCTGAACATATGGACGCAGACAAAAAAACAGCGGGCGCAGCACTTGATGCGATCACAGGTTTGATCACGAAAGAAGTATCCGGCGGCGGTGCCGTTACTCTTCCAGGTGTTGGCAAAATTTATTGCCGTGAACGCCCAGAGCGTATGGTTCGCAACCCAGCCACGGGTGAGCAAATCAAGAAAGACGCTGACAAGGTTGTCAAAATGACAATTGCAAAAGCGCTGAAAGACAGTGTGAACAGCTAATCCTTCGGGACAAGCTATCTGGATATTAAAAGGGTCGCTTTTTGCGGCCCTTTTCATTTTTGCGGTAGACTGAAACGTAATTTGTTTCAGTTGCGGATGACGGCCATCCGTGAAGAAGGCCATCAGGACTGATGAACGGTTAAGCCGCGTAGCGCGCGCTATTGTTGCTGCGTCTAGCAGGTTTGCGTCTGCGCGATGGACCCCGTTTCTTCGGGGCGGCCTTTGTATCGACTTCCCACGCTTTACCGCTGGCAACCGGAATGGTCAGCGACATGATCTTTTGAATAGATTTCAATTCTGACATCTGATCCGATGAACACAGGCTGACCGCCTTACCCGACGCCCCCGCCCGCGCAGTACGACCGATACGGTGAACATAGTTTTCAGCCACGTTCGGAAGATCAAAGTTATAGACATAGCCCACGCCCGGAATATCAATTCCCCGCGCCGCCACATCTGTTGCCACCAACACGCGGATTTTACCAGAACGCAATTCCTTGATTGCGCGGTCCCGCTGGCCCTGACTTTTATTGCCGTGAATAGACCCCGCAGCAAAACCAGCCTTATCAAGCTGTTTCATTAACCGTTCAGCACCGTGTTTTGTACGCGCGAACACCAATGAAACCTCATCTTTATGGGCATCCAGCAATTCAATCAGTAAGCTGACTTTGGCAGCTTGGGCCACAAAATGAACAGACTGCGTGATCTTGTCGGCCACTTTACCAGCCGGGGCAACTTCTACCCGAACCGGTTTATTCAGAAATGTCTGTGAAAGGTCTGCCATTTGTTTTGGCATGGTTGCCGAAAACAGCATAGTTTGACGTTCAGCCGGCAAAAGTGTCGAAATCCGGCGTAATGCGTGAATAAAGCCCAAATCCAGCATTTGGTCTGCTTCGTCCAAAACCAGAAAGCGGGTGTCATTCAGCGTCAATGCCTTGCGATCCAGCAAATCGATCAGTCGCCCGGGTGTGGCAATCAGCAAATCTGTCCCGCGCGCCAAGCGCTGGATTTGTGCGTTGATTGACGTGCCGCCAACAACCAAACCGACTTTCAGGTGCGATCCTTTGGTCCAATCCCGCAAGCTGTCCGAGATTTGTTTTGCCAATTCCCGAGTAGGTGCCAAAACAAGCCCGCGTACCGTTTTGGGGCCCGCTGTGCTGCCGTCAGTCGACAGCGTATGAATCAACGGCAAGCCAAAAGCGGCAGTTTTGCCAGTTCCGGTTTGCGCAAGGCCCATAACGTCCCGGCCATTCATCGCATGCGGAATGGCCTGGCTTTGAATCGGGGTCGGCTTCTGAATACCGTTTTCAGCAAGCTTAGCAATAAGGCGAGGCGCAAGGCCCAGCATTTCAAAATCCATTCGGATTTCCTTTCGTTGGGCCAATCGGCCCATAAAAATATCTGATGAAGGTGCCATTTGTTCCAGGCGACCAACGTCAGGGTTACGCTTCAAACTAACGGTCAACCGAATTGTCGACACGTCGCTTGTAACGTTGCAACCCTGCGTGATGTGGGAAACTATAGGTCAGCGAAGGTTTTGAACCATTTCAAACGGCTCACCTGCTCACGCGGCAGAACTCATTCACTGTGCCGCATATCTGTGTTTATCGTCTCGCTGTCAAGGCGGCTATGCAAATACTTTGCGTTAGATGCGATGAAGAACATACGCGGCTTTGCTTAGCGATTTGCATTATATCTAGACCGAATAGCCTAAGCAGCTTTGTGTTCAATATCAGTATTATCCACTGCCATACCGCTTACGATAAAGTTCGACAACGCAGCCGCCAATTTTTCAGCTTCGTGAACAAGCTGCTGAGTGGCCGCAGATGTTTCTTCGGCCATCGCCGCATTTTGCTGTGTGACAATATCCAAGTTACCCGAAGCAACTTTTACGGTTTGAATACTGTTTGCGTTTTGCTTGGCAGATCCGTTTACTTCATTCACCAAAGATGTCGCATCTTCAACCAGATCGACCATATTTTTCAATGCCTCACCTGTTGAAGTCACAAGGTCTGAGCCAGTTTTGACCTGCTGTGTGCTGCGGGAAATCAAATCTCTGATCTTTTTCGCAGCTTCGCCCGCGCGCTGCGCAAGGCCGCGAACCTCGGATGCGACAACGGCAAATCCGCGACCGGCATCCCCTGCGCGCGCAGCTTCAACACCGGCGTTCAAAGCAAGAAGGTTTGTTTGAAACGCGATGTCATCGATAACGGAAGTAATCGCTGAAATCTGGTCCGAAGATGCGCGGATTTCTGACATCGCAGATACAGCATCGGTAATAAGGTCATTACTTTGAACAAAGCCGTCGTGGGTTTCTTTCATGACTTTGCTGACTTTTTCAGTGGACGTCGATGTGAATTCGGTACTTGCCGTTAACTCATCAATTGATCCCGCAGTATCGGCCAATGAATGTGACTGTTGCTCCGTGCGCAATGACAGTTGATTTATCGCAGCCGAGATTTCAGTTGCCGTCGATGAAACTGTGATTGCGTTTTTGTTGATCGCTTCAATGCTGTTTTCCAGCTGCACGACCGCTGCGTTAAAATCTTTGCGCAATGTATCGTATTCACCGGGGAAGCTTTCTGTGATGCGGCAGGTCAGATCCCCATGCGCAAGCAGTGACAAACCTTCGGCCAAGGCCCCAACAACAGTGGATTGCACTTCCATGCGATCGCGTTGTTCAGCTTCGGCCTTTTCACGACGCTCGTCTTCAAGTTTACGTTGCTTTTCCTGATCGGCCTGCCGTTTGATCAGATCAGCCTTATCTTTTTCAATCCGTTGTTGTTCTTCCAGTGCAAGCTGTTTGCGCATCGCTTCTTGTTCTGCACGCGCGAGTGCTTCTTCCTGTTCCAGGCGGTTTTTCTCAATCATATTTTCGCGGAATTCTTCAATTGCCAGGCCAAGTTTTCCCAACTCGTCGGCGCGCTTGGCAGTCGTGATATCAAACTCTGTTTCACCCGCCCGCAACTTTGTAATATCGGCAATAAGAAGAGACATCGGCTTGGTCACAGCGTTTGCGGAAAAGAAAACCAATGTACCAATTCCGCAAAACACAAAAACCCCAATAACCAAAGCCATGATATTGGCAGCACGTGTCTGTTGGATGATGTGGGATTTGGAAAGGCCCAGTACATAATTCCCGACAAAGTCCCCATCGGCATTCAGAAGCGGTACGCGCTTTAAAAGAGTGTCGCCGTAAATCGCAGATGCAAATAGATCCTCGTTTGCAAGCAGATCAGAAATACGGTCCGGCCAAATATCATCGCTGATATCTTCCAGCTGATGTTCTGCGAATACGTCACCGTCAGTATAGACTTTGGCAAAGAGAAAGCTTTGCATATCTTCAAGGCCAACCAGAACTTTTTCTGCGGGGGCGGTTTCGTAATCCCAGACAGCTTTTGCCAATGATGGGGCTGCAAATGTTTCTGCAAAAAGGGCTTCTGTTTCAAAAGCCTCTTGCATTTTGCTGCTATAGCGCTGCGACCAGAAAACTGTATAGGCGACATTGAATATGAAAAACGCAACAAGTAAAGGGATTAACAGTTTTTGTTTTACTGACAGACGCTTGAACCAGCTATGCATTCGTTTTCTCCATTTACCGTCCAACTGCGACTCGCAGCTTGTTTGCGGTAATGACTAAATTGAATGATCTTAATGGCACGTGAACATCTTAGGTTTTTCTAAAGTGTTCATTTTTTGTTCTAAGTACAAATTAATCAACGAAGCTCAGGTCAGAATTTAAATCTTTGTTCAATTTTTGATGCCAAGAGCGATGCATCTGAAAAATTCACAGGACCGCTTAAAATGAAAACGCGCTTTACGACTGTCATTGTCACGACCTTGGCACTGTTTGGACTTCCGGCAACGGCTGCAGATGTGAAATTAACCATTCCGGAACACCCAATGTCAGCATACATCGTTGATATCGTGTCGCAGTCTCTGGAAGCGCAGGGGCACACTGCTGAAATTACAGTAGATGCAAAATCCACGGAAAACCGCATTGAGGCGATGATCACTAAAGGTGAAAAGAACATGGCCACCTTCAAGTTGTCGCGGGGAACGGTTGAAAACGCAGTGGTCGTACCGGTGGGTCTGACCGGCGGCCTGCTAGGCAAGCGGGTCTTTTTTGTTCGACCCGGTGAACAGGATGCATTTGCGAACATCAAAACAGTCAAAGACTTGCAAGAATCCGGTTTAATGGGCGGGTTCGGCGAAAACTGGTTTGACGTCAACATCTGGAAAGCAAATGATCTGGATGTGACCATTGCGACTGGTAAATGGCAAAAAATATATCGGATGCTGGCTGAAGGTAACCGCAATATTGATTATTTTTCCCGCGGCATTATGGAAATTGCAGTAGAGGCGCCACTGCACCCTGATCTGGCCGTCGAGCCAAATTTGATTGTCAGCTATGATGGTGACTTCAACCTTTATCTTTCCCCCGCCAATAAAGACGATGCTGGCGTATTGGGACAGGCTTTGAACGCCGCCATTGAAAGCGGTCTGCGCGAACAGTTGGTCCGCCAATACTTCCCTGTGGTTTTTGATCCTGATGGATTAAACATGGACGGGCGGCACGAAATCAAGCTGAATATGCCAAGCTGATTTAGTTATATTTGAATGGCTAGAAAGGCGTTTTAGGGCGCCTTTTTTAATGAAATGACATCATCGCAGAACAGCAGTTCAACCCATCGCCTTTACTTTCTGAGGAACTGTAACCATACCAATTGGACCGAATTGGCCCAAGGATCCCAAATGGACATTCGCGCCCTTTTGATGGGTCTGGCTTTCGCATTGATGTGGTCATCAGCCTTTACATCCGCGCGGATTATCGTAAGCGAGGCACCACCACTTTCGGCATTAGCACTGCGGTTTCTAATTTCAGGATTAATTGCGGTAGCTATCGCACACGCCGTGGGACAAAATTGGCAGCTGACCAGAGGACAATGGCTGGCCACAATTGTTTTCGGAATTTGCCAGAATGCACTTTATCTGGGTCTGAATTTTGTCGCGATGCAAACGATAGAGGCATCGCTTGCAGCTATTATCGCGTCCACCATGCCACTTCTTGTTGCGATGGTTGGTTGGATAATTTTCCGCGAAAAAATGCCGCCAGTTGGAATTATCGGTTTATTTGCCGGTGTTGCTGGTGTTGTTTTGATTATGGGCGCACGTCTACAGGGTGATGTCCATCTTTTCGGCATCATGCTTTGTTTTATTGGCGTGGTGTCATTAACTTTGGCAACGTTGGCAGTACGTGGTGCTTCATCTGGTGGAAATATCTTGATGATTGTTGGGCTACAGATGCTGATCGGAAGCGTCTGTCTTGCCATACCGGCCGTGTCATTTGAGACTGTGAATATTGATCTTAGCTGGCGCCTAATCGCCGCTTTCACCTACACAACATTCATTCCGGGTCTGGCGGCAACAATCGTCTGGTTTCAATTGGTCAGACGCATTGGCGCTGTCAAAGCCGCCACATTCCACTTTCTAAATCCCTTTTTAGGCGTGGCGATTGCAGCTGTGTTTCTGAATGAAAGCCTTCGCTGGCTTGATATTTTGGGTGTTGCAATCATTGCCGGCGGCATTCTGGCTGTGCAGCTTTCGAAACAAACGTCCGCGCGACAGTAATCAGCCCAAAATCAGCTATTGCAAAACCAAGGGTGGAATCTGCCCAATCGTGAATGGCCCCACTTTGGCTGTTCCGTTGGTTATTGTCAGCGGTACAATCAGACCACGATCCCGACCCGCTTCTTCCATTGCTTCGCGCAATTCTGCACGATCAACCGTTCCGGTTTCAGGCATTAGCATCAGCGTGCGTCGCCAGTCAGGTAAGGTGACCTGGATTGATCCATTGGGCCGCCCGGCCGCATCAACCGTGACATCGCCCTGGGCCTGAAATTGCAAAGCACCCCATTCGATTTGAGCATTTCGAATATTGATATTGGTTAATTTCGGAGAATTTGATCGCAAAGTATTACCCTGCCATGGTCTATCCAATATCAGAACAGTATCAACAGTTGCAGCACTGATCGTTGCCGGCAATCCGATGCGACCTGCATCCGAAACAGTTTGAGATGGCAATCGCAAATCCGATGTTTTGATTGTGACAAGATATTCGGAATTTCCCTGATCTGTCACAGATGTACCTGCGCTTTGCAGAATATTGCGCAAGACATCATCTTCGATCAGTGCCAAAGCATCTTCTGTCAGCCGGGCTTGGTTTGTTGACGTCTGGCTGACAGACTGGAAAACAATACCCTTATTTGCGCCGGTGCCCGCCCCTGTCGCTGAAAGTGAATCGCGGCTTTGGGATGGTGATGTGAAAAAAGTGCTTTTATCCCGCCCCTGGCTTGCACCCGTTTCGGACAATGATTGCGCTTTAATCGGGGTTGCCAACTGAAAAACCGCAAGTGCCACAGCTGTTACAAAATGGTATTTCATGACGTGCTCCAACCGATTACCTAGACAAGTCGTAGCCTATTCCATGAGAATCACACAAGTAAAACTATACCGTCTTTTGCGTTTATAATGCCACAATCCTAATGGTCATGGAAAATTGTACGCAGCGTCATAGAATCGGGCACTTCCTTGAAAACGATAAAGGAATCGCATTAATTAGGGAATTTGAAAAAACACCTATAAGTTGATTTGTTTAGATTTTGTTTACCATTAAGTGCAAAACCCGTTACAAAAGTGGCACGGATGTCCAAAGAGTGCCCAATTTTGGTCAAAGCAAACGCTTATGAGTTAATAGATTGGGCTGATAAGAGTGTTTGATGTTACTTTGAGACTTTCTGGGATTCGCTCAGGCTTTGGTAGTATGTGTCAGCTTTGGTATGGCTAACGGGTGTTAAGATATGGACGACGCAAAGGATAAACCAGTATTGTCGCAAGAAGCGAAACAGGCAGAGCTTTTTAAAAAGCTTGGCATGATTGAAACCGTTGCGAATGGTGCAGGTGTTTGCGTTTGCATGAAGAAAAAGGAAGAGCCAACTCAGTTGCTGGCGAATGCAGCATGGGCACTTTCAAAGCAAGACACTTATGATCTGGCTGAAGAAGATGCTTTGGTGCATTTTTCTGGCACTGAAGACTATGATCATATTGCGGTTGTTCTTGATCCAGAGGCACGGGCTTCTTTTTCGGATCAGATTATGACAGATTTAACTTACAGGGCTATTGAGATCGTTGGCTTAATTCAAACACCGGCTCATAATTTACCTGATGAACATGAGACGAGCACTGGGGCTATGCAATAATCGAAGGCCTTAACACTGTATCTGTTAAGGTTTTGGTATGGGGGAATAAAAAAGTATGACAGTTACGTCACAAACAAACGGTGCACAGGGTGAGTGCATTCCAGCAAACAGACGGCTTCTTCCACTGGGGTTGAATAGCCTGAAACCGCTGAATTACGCATTCGACGAAACAGCGAAAGCTGTGCAGCAACTGGCAGATGTATGCGACAAGCGCACCGCTGCACGTGCTATGGCACTGAAAAAAAAGCTGGATGAATTCGAACCAAGTGTCACGCTGGTTGGCCAGGTCAAAGCGGGTAAAACTGCACTGACGAATGTACTTGTCGGATCCCCGGGGCTTTTGCCATCGGATGTGAACCCATGGACATCCGTTGTGACCACGCTTCATATCAATCCAAAGCATCAATCCGCCAAAACCAAAGCATTGTTCGATTTTTTCGCCAAGGATGAGTGGGATAAACTGGTCGTCACGGGTGGTCGATTGGGTGAACTGGCCGAACGCGCCGGCGCAGATGACGAAATGCGTCAAATTCAGGAACAGATTGCAGAAATGCAAGCCAAGACAAAAAAGCGTCTGGGTGATGATTTTGAAGAGCTTTTGGGCCAACAGCACAGATACGACTATTACGACTCTGAGTTAGTCGAAAGATATGTCTGTCTGGGCGAAGAAGAATCTGATGACGTTCAGGAACCCGGCTCACGAGGACATTATGCAGACGTCACAAAATCAGCTGAGCTGTTTGTAGATCTGCCAGAATTCCCCGGCACCTTGTGTTTGCGCGATACCCCCGGCGTAAACGATACATTTATGGTGCGCGAACAGATCACGATCCGCAGTGTACGCGATTCTGAGATTTGTGTGGTTGTTCTGTCAGCCCACCAGGCTTTGACAACGATGGATATGGCATTGATCCGCCTGATTTCGAACCTCGAAAAACGTCAGGTTATCCTGTTCGTGAACCGGATTGACGAACTTCCAAACCCTGCCCTTCAGGTGCCTGAGATTGAACACAGCATTCGTGCGACACTGAAATCCCACAATGCACCAGATGATTGTTCGATTATTTTCGGCAGCGCAAAATGGGCCGAAGCAGCGCTGACAAATTCAATTTCATCACTGCCCGATGAAAGCCGTGATGCGCTGATCGAATGGGCACAAGCTGCAGAAGACTTTGCAGCAGATGATGTTGAGGCACACACTTGGTATCTTTCAGGTGTTCCTGCGCTGATGGACTCGGTCTACGAACGTGTTCGTGAAGGCAGCGGCCAACGGACGCTTGAGAAAGTGCGCAAGCGTGCGCTTAACCTTGCAAACCAGGCGCGCGCTGCGACATCGACCACACAAATGCGGTTTAGTTTGTCCGGCCCAGTGAATGTTGACAAAAGACAATTGAAAGCATCTTTGCAAGCATTGACGGACTCGTATGAGACACGTGTTCAGAAAGTACTTGATGAGTTGCACGATGGCCTGATGGCACGGCTGGAAAAAGCCGAAGCAAATTTTGTCAAGCGTGCAACCGACGCGTTGATCAGCCATTTGCAAAAGAACGGTGAACATGGGTCATGGCAATATAAACCTGATGGGCTTCGATTGCTTTTGCGTGCGGGCTATTTGAACTTTTCAAACTCAGCCAGCAAAAATGCGTCGGCCGTTTATGCATCGGCCGCATCGGACATTGAAAAGATATATGTGGAAAGCTTTGGCGTTGAATTGGAAGGGTTTCATATTGAACCCCCCGTGCCCCCACGCGTTCCACCACCTGTTGTACTGGGCAAAACGATCGCACTTGATTTGCAAAGCACATGGTGGCGCAAATGGTGGCAAAAGCGCAAAGGTTTTGAAGCGTTTGCTGCAGATTATGCACGTCTGATCCAGTCAGAGTCGGGCGCAATCATTCAGGAACTCAAGGAAACGCAGGTAAATGAGGTTCTGGAGAAAATCCGCAGTACTTTACGTGAGTTCATTGCCGAACAAAATGAAACTTTGATCAAACTTGCGGAAAATCCTGAAAACGCGGATCAAATACAGCAAGGTGCTGAAGGCGCAAACCTTGAAGATACACAAGGAGCCCTTGGCGATGTTCTAATACGATTGGAGCGTGTCGCAGCTTAGGATTTTGTGTTTTAAGGTTTGGTGTTTAAGGGGGAACGAGTGATGACAGGAAGCAATTCGACTATACGCACGGTCAGCGCGGCCCAAATGGAACGTTTGGCACGGTGGGCTGAAAAGAAGCCTGCGATCGCTCTTATGGGGGAATTCAGCGCTGGCAAATCCACACTGTTGAACCTGTTGATCGGCAAATCTGTCTTACCGACACAGATCACCGCGACCCAATTGCCGCCAATCTGGATGCGTTATGGCGAAGGTGAGCCGTACCGCATGGACATTTATGGCAACAGACGTTCTGTTGATCTAAACGATATCAGCACGATCCCTGTCAAAAAAACCCGTTTCATCCGCGTCTATAGCAAGGCTGAATTTCTAAAGCGCTGCGATCTGATTGACACGCCTGGCATCTCGGACCCGAATATTCCCGCAGAAGTTTGGATGCATGCTGTTGGGTATGCGAACGCGATTTTGTGGTGCACTCATGCGACGCAAGCCTGGCGCGAAAGCGAACGCAGTGCTTGGGTTTCACTTCCGGACCGGTTGAAAGACAAAAGTCTACTTTTGGTGACCCGCTCTGATAAACTTGCGACGGATATTGATCGCCAGAAAGTGGATGCCCGGCTTGAACGCGAAGCAGCCCCATTGTTTCGCAGCAGGCATTTCATGTCTTTGCTGGAAGCCATTCATGCCCGCGATACCGGTGATACTGGCGACGCTTGGAGACAGAGTGGCGGCAAAGAATTCATGGCCGCCCTTGATGGCGTAATCACGGATATCACCGCTGAACGTGGAAATATGCTGTTTCGGTACAAATCCAACGGATCAAATGTTCAGAACTTCCCAGGTGTTGTTCAACCTAATCGTCCAGTTCGAGACAGTGGATCAAGAGTACCGTCGTTTGCACCTGTCCGCCCCGCTCGTCCAATTGGAAAAAGTCCCGAAGAACGTCGCGAAAGACTGCCCGCCGCCGAGGCAGATAACATTCGAGAACAACTTGGTATTGAAGAGAAAATTGAACAGCCACAACAGCCCGATATTGCGACTGTGCCGACCATTACACCCGTTCAAAACGATATTCCCGAAGATGTACCCGCGCCGAAAAGTAGCCTGAATGCTCTTCGTGATGCATTTTCTGCGCCTCAACCAGAGCCTGAGATTGTTCCGGAGCAAGCAGATGATATTCGTGAAGAATTAGGCGATGATGTTGCATCATCTGATATTCAGTCTGAAAACAACATCCCTTCTATCACACCAAGAAATACTTTTTCTTTCTTGCAGCCGGATTCTGAACCAGAAGATCAAATAGGAGCGACCGAGACGACTGATGAAGAGGTGATCGAGGAGACCTCTGCGCCAGAACCTGAAATTCAACCAGAACCCGTCGCGCCTGTCTCATCTTTTCAGTATATGGATGCGCCAGCTGCAGATGAGATGAAAGAGGAACCGATTGCAGAAGTTGCGGCCTTTAATCATCCTGTCACAGATGATGCGGATGATTTCCGGCCCGATGAAAGCTTGGCTGACGAACTTATTTCAAATGCAGAGGAACTTAGCGTTGCTGATAGCAGCAGTGTTATAGAAGAGTTTGCTTCGCCTGATATTTCAACACCCACCTCCGTTGAAGACACTGAAGCTGTCGAAGAATACATTGAGGAAGAGGTTGCTGAGCATCCACTAGCCGTTGAACCTGACGTTCTTGAAGAAACAGAAAAATATGAAGTCGCAGAGGAAGATGAGCAAATACCTTCTGAGGTTTGGGCCGAAATTGTCGCGCGGGGTAACATAGAAACTGTACCCCAGGTATTAGCCGCCATTCAGGAACTGCTTGACCGGGTTGACCCAGAAATACCTGATACAGGTAGCAACACGACACCCGAAGGTGACGAAGCATCAAAAGATGGCGCGCCGTTGCCCGGAGGTTGGAGTCGTCTGGCTTAGCTTAAAAAAGACGAAAATCTTGTTTTATATTACACAGCATGACATAGCGGTTCTCATCACTTTTTGATTTGATGGGGACCCTTTAGAATATGTCTCTCGAACAAGCGCTTCAAACTTCTATGGCACATATCCCGGATTGCCTTGCAGCTGGGTACATGGACTTAGAAATGGGTATTCTGCTGGCTGAAAGCATGTATCCCGAAATGGCACAAGATGTTTTCGATATGCTAGCCTCGGCGACGGTCGATATGCTTCTTGGGCAAGAATTTACATCAATTGAAACGGCTTTTGCAGATAGTAACGACACCTCGTATTTTCAGGAATTTATATTACTTGGCACTGATTATCTAAGTGTGTTCATGCGCACGGCGCAGTATCCAAACCATGTTGTTTTCTATGTTTGCGACAAACAGGCCAACGCTGGTATGGTTTTAACCAAGTCGCGTATGAATATTGACAGCGTTGCCGCTGCAGTCTGACGTTAATCCTATTACATATTGGATGCTAACATATGTCTCTAAGCCGCTCGATTACACAAATATTGGATCAGGTTCGAAAGACGGCCACACTACGTGAGGACGAAGGGCGCGTTTTACCAGCTTTTGATCCAGATGAACGACTAAAAGCAATTACGACTGAAATCGGGGAAACCCTTTTACCAAGGGCGCTTTGCTTTCAGATCGGAGAAAATTCGCAGCTTTTTATAGATGCGGGCAGTCGCAGATTGTTAAAAGTTATAGACCTGAATCCACAAGTTTTCCTGCGTGAAGGCGATACACTGTTTTCAGGACGTGATGATAGCCATCACGATGAACAATTGGAATCGCTGGCGCATATGTTATCGCTTTTTGCCCACCAGGACGGCGAATTAAAGGTGTTTTCAACGCCCCCTCAGGATCTTTATGGCGCGGACGAGGTTGGATATACATCAGATGAAATCGAAAAAATTTGCGCCAAACTGGATATTTCATCCGAAGATATAGAACGGGCATTATCGCAGGCGGCTGCATCTGTGACAGAACGACCTGATACTGAACCAAAGAAAGAACAGCCTGCATCTGGTAACGCTCCGGAGGATATCAGAAGCTTTTTCAAGACAGTTTGCCAATTCGGGCATAGCTGTCTGCTTATATCACCTCAAAAACAACTTGTTGATCAAAAACAAGATCCCCAGAATATTCAACTTGATGCGCTGACACAGGAAATAGGATTCATGCTGGAAAAGTGGCTGACAGATACGTCAAGTGTCATGTCAGGCCAGCGTTTGATTGTCATGCGCTCGCAAGCGGCAGATGGTGCATCGGTTGCATTTTTCATGAACGCAGGTTTCAGCGTTGTTGCCCATTTCAACAATAAAGATCTGGGTCGTGCCCTGGCTGCATGGAACAGCGTTACGGACTAGGTAGAATTCAGTAGTTTCGCCCATCTCAAAATATGAACAATTTGAATTGGTAACTCCGCCTTCACACACCTGACGTTAAGAAGAACGCCGGGTGAACATGAGGTGTGAGATGTCTGAACGTTCCAACAGACCGATTATAATCAAGCGTAAAAAGGTTATCGCGGGTGGCGGTCATCACGGCGGCGCGTGGAAGGTTGCATATGCTGATTTTGTGACTGCCATGATGGCGTTTTTCATGTTGATGTGGCTTTTGAATGCCACCACCGAAAGTCAGCGCAAGGGATTGGCCGATTACTTTTCACCCACCATCCCGATCACACGTACATCCGGCGGCGGCAGTGGTGCTTTTGGTGGAGAAAATGCTTTTTCTGATGAAATGTCTGCCCGTAATGTAAACCAAGCAAACGCCAGTCAGCTTGTTGAAGGGCTACAGGTGCTGACAAACACAGGTATCGACAGCGCTGACACAAGCGAAGAACAAGAGAATCAGAGGCTGGAAGCTCTGCAAGAAGCTCTTTTAGGTAGCGGCGGCGAAAGTTTTATTCCAGATGAGCTGATGCGCCATGTCACAACCCGACTGACGGATGAAGGACTTGTTGTAGAACTTTTCGCGACAGAGGATGAGCCTTTGTTTTTAGGCCGTGATAACCAACCTTCAGATCTGATGATCGCACTTATCGAAATGATTTCTGATGTCTTTTCTGTTGTCGAAAACAATATCGCCATCGAAGGGCATAGTCGCACAAAACCTATTGTTTTGTTGGAAAATCCAATTTGGGAAACCACTATGGATCGCGCAGGGCGTGTACGTCAGATTATGGAAAGCTCAGGCTTTGATGCGGTGCGGTTGAAACGACTGATTGGAAATGCTGATCGCGAACCGATTACGGAAGATAGGATGTCTGTCCGAAATGACCGGATAGAGATTATCCTTTTGCGCCAAGGCAAATAACAATCCTGCAAATTTTATCTGTTAGCATCATGTTAAGCACCAGTGCGCTAGGTGTTGGGCAATATATGTCGATGCAGCAGAAAGGCGCAAAATGACGATTTCTTCCTCGCTTAACGCAGGTGTTTCAGGATTGGCAGCCAATGCCAGCCGTTTGGCAACAATTTCTGATAATATCGCCAACTCTTCAACATTCGGCTATAAACGGGCCATAACTGACTTTCATTCGATGGTTATTTCAGAAGGATCCGGCACTTATTCCGCCGGTGGTGTCCGTGTCACAACAAGCCGTCTGATTGATGAACGTGGGCCGTTGGTATCGACGAACAACCCGACCGATCTTTCTGTGCGTGGGCGCGGCATGTTGCCTGTTACGACAACGGCGGATGTCAACGTCAACAATGGCGAACAGGAAATGATGCTGACGACCACAGGATCCTTTCGCACAGATCAGGATGGTGTCTTAAGAACCGAATCTGGCCTTGTTTTGATGGGCTGGCCCGCAAATGCTGATGGAACAATTCCCAGTTATCCCCGCGATACGGATGATGGCTTGGAACCTATTCAGATTAACGTCAATCAATTTGGCGGTGAGCCAACAACGCGCATGTCTTTAGGTGTGAACCTTCCTGCAACAGATACTGAATTCGGTTCTGACGGAGATTCTCAGCAATTGTCGATTGAATATTTCGATAACCTTGGAACGTCGCAAAGTCTTTCCGTTGCGTTCACTCCGACTGTTCCAGCAGCTGCGGGTGCATCGAATGAATGGACAATGGTCGTGCGTGATTCGGCTAGTGGCAATTCTATCGTCGGTGAATATACACTTACATTTAACGACAACCGCACAGATGGAGGTACTATTGCCTCTGTCACATCAAATCCGGCAGCAGGGGGTGGCACATATGATCCTGCAACTGGTGCATTTCAGGTCAATGTTCTTGGCGGACCGATTGACATATCAATCGGAACACCTGGCGATAGTAGCGGAATTACTCAACTTTCTGATAATTTTGCGCCAGTTTCGATTCTGAAAGACGGATCACCTGTTGGTAACATGACATCGGTTGAAGTCGACGAAAACGGATATGTGCGAGCGTTCTTTGATACCGGAATTTCGCGTACAATTTATCAAATTCCTCTGGTCGACATGCCAAACCCGAATGGCTTGGTGCCACTGGATGATCAAACCTATTCGGTGTCACCAGAAAGTGGGTCGTATTTCCTTTGGGATGCAGGTGATGGCCCTACAGGCGATATTCTTAGCTTTTCACGCGAAGAATCGACAACTGACGTAGCTGGTGAGTTGACAAACCTGATCCAGACACAGCGTGCATATTCATCCAACGCGAAGGTTATTCAGACCGTTGACGAGATGCTTCAGGAAACTACCAACATCAAACGCTAAGTCTGATCTGATGTCTAAATAACGGAGTCAAACCCATGTCGATTACCAGCGCACTTTCTAATGCTGTCTCAGGGCTGAATGCAACGTCGCGCGCGGCAGAAATCGTCTCGTCGAATGTCGCCAATGCGATGACCGAAGGATATGGTAAACGCGAAATATCGTTATCATCCAGAACGACGGGCAACATGGGCGGCGTTCAAGTCAACGCTGAACAGCGCATGGTAGACAAGGGTTTGATATCCGACCGCAGGCTTTCACAAGCAGAATTGGGATATTCTGCCACGCAGGCCGATTTTTTAAATGGCTTAGAAAAAACTATCGGCGTACCCGGCGAACCCGGATCGCTGACAGATACCTATGCAAGGTTTGAAGCGTCATTGCTGGCCGCATCAAGTCAACCAGACAGCAATGCGCGGCTTTCAAATGTTTTTGAGGCCGCCGATGATGTTGTAAACAGTCTAAATGGCCTGAACGACGCTGTGCAATTGGCGCGTGTTGAAGCCGACGCTGCAATATCAAAAGATGTCGACCGCCTGAATACGACCCTTCAGCAAGTTGCGGATCTAAATTCTCAGATTCAAAGACATACGATTTCTGGTCTACCAACCTCGGCACTGCTGGACGAACGCCAAAAGGCTGTGGACAGCATTGCTGAAATCGTTCCGATCAAGGAATTACCGCGCGATAACAATCAGGTTGCCCTTATTACGACCGGTGGTGCGCAGCTTGTCGATGGCGTTGCTGCACAAATTGAGTTTAGCCCAACGCCAACAATTGTTGCGGGCATGACAGTCGAAGCTGGCTCGGTGGGGCGCTTGGTTTTGAATGGTCGAGAAATTGACGGCCTATCAGGTTCACTTCGCGGCGGCAGTCTGGCTGCAAATTTTTCGATCCGCGATGACTTGGCCGTAACGGCACAAAATCAAGTTGATGCACTTGCTCAGGATCTGATCGAGCGGTTTCAGGATCCTAATGTTGATCCAACAATTGGCGCCGCGGGTCTTGGTTTGTTTACGGATAGATCCGTATCCTTTGATCCAATGAATACCGACGGCATAGCAGAACGCATTACTGTGAATGCTGCTGTAGATCCATCACAAGGCGGCGACATTACACGGCTAAGGGATGGTGTGGGCGCAACGACTGCAGGACCCAGTGGCGATGGAACGCAATTGATTTCGTATCACGACGCCTTGATTGCATCACGATCATCTTCTTCATCAGCACTGACGACTTCCTCAAGATCAGCAAGTGGATTTGTCAGTGAAATGCTGTCGTCAATCTCGACCCAAAGACAATACACAGAGGCCGACCAAAGTTTCGCCGCAAGCCGCACCAACAGTCTGCGTGATCTGGAAATCGCAAGCGGTGTAAATACGGACGAAGAAATGCAGAAATTGCTTTTGATTGAACAGAATTATGCAGCAAATGCACGTGTTATTCAAACCATCGACGAACTTATGCAACAATTGATAAGGCTTTAAAAAATGAGTTTCACAGCAGTAAGTGACTTGTCACAAAGTCTTCAGAATCGTCGATATAATTCGCAGATTAAGTCAGATCTGAACCGCTTGGCCCAGGAATTAACCAGTGGTAAACAAACTGACATTGCAAAAGCTGTTGGCGGAGATTTTCGCCCCTTGGCCGGTATCGAAACATCGCTGACAAGTCTGGACGCTTACAAGCTGATCACAACCGAGGCCCAACAATATACTGCAACGATGCAGCAAAGCCTTGAGGTTGTTCAAACTCTATCAGAAGATATGTCATCAACTTTGCTGACCTCTACTGATTTCACAACACAATCGTCAGTTCGTGCCGCAGCCCGCGAGGCAGAAGGTAAATTTGAAAGCGTTGTGTCAGCGATCAACATATCCTCAAGCGCGGGCGCGATATTTGCAGGTGCTGAAACGGCAGGCACTGCATTGGCGGATGCAGATACGATTTTATCAGATATACGCACAGCAATTGCTGGCGAAACAACAATCGCGGGTATTAAAACGGCAATCGATGATTGGTTCGATACCACCGGTGGTGGGTTTGAAACAAATGCCTATCTTGGATCAGCGACTGCACGGTCAGACTTCAAAGTGAACAAGGCCGAAACTGTAGGGATAGATGTCAAAGCAGATGCTTCCGAAATTCGGTCTGTTCTAAAAGGCTTGGCTTTGGCGGCCTTGGCCGATGACGGAATTCCCTTGGATCAACCTGACAACAACAGCGACTTACTGGATCTATCCAGATCAGAGTTGTTATCGGCAACCTCGGGTCTGGTTGGATTACGGGCCGAAATCGGTTCAGCGGAAGAAAGAATTGAAACAGCGGCTGTCAGAAACCAGGCTGAAACCGCATCCCTGCAATTGGCGCGTAACAATTTGATTGCGGCAGACCCTTACGACACAGCAACTGAAATTCAAAATCTGCAAACTCAACTTGAAACTTTATATGCTGTAACAGCGCGTCTATCGCAACTGTCACTGGTGGATTACCTAAGATGATCCGTATTCTTGGGGTAATATTCGCAGTTTTTATCTGTACCAATATGGCATTTGCGGGTCCAATTCGGATTAAAGATCTTGTCGAATTTGACGGCGTTCGTGGCAATGATCTGGTGGGCTATGGATTGGTTGTTGGTCTGAACGGAACCGGTGACGGTATTCGTAATGCCCCATTTACCGAAGAAATTATGGCTAATATTTTGGAACGCCTGGGCGTCAACGTGACTGGTGAACAGTTTCGGCCCAAGAACGTGGCCGCTGTATTCGTGACAGCCGAACTACCGCCTTTTTCACGCGCGGGTTCGCAGATTGACATCACCGTTTCTGCTATCGGGGATGCTAAAAGTCTTTTGGGCGGCACCTTGATCATGACGCCTTTGAATGCCGCTGATGGTCAGATTTACGCAGTGGCACAAGGTACAATCATCGCGGGCGGCGTATCGGCCGAAGGTGATGGTGCTAGCGTGGTGCAAGGCGTGCCAACAGCTGGTGTTATCCCATCCGGTGCGCGGGTCGAACGCGAAGTGGATTTTGACTTTGCAAGCCTGACAGAAATCAGAATGGCCCTTCGTACCCCCGACTTTACAACGGCCGGGCGTATTGAACAGGCTGTGAATGCTGCATTTGGGCGACCAGTGGCCAGAATGCTGGATGCCGGCACTGTCCAACTTGATATAAACGCAACACGCTTACCATCGGCGGCACACGCGTTGGGTCAGGTCGAAAATATTCTGGTTGAACCGGAACGAAAAGCAAAGGTTGTCGTTGATCAACGTTCTGGCACAATCGTCATGGGCGAAGATGTCCGGATTTCACGCGTTGCCGTTTCACAGGGCAATCTGACACTTCGTATTCAAGAAGAACCCATTGTTGTGCAGCCAAACCCATTTGCAGAAGGACAAACAGTGGTTGTTCCGCGAACAACTGCAGAAATCGAAGAAGAACCAGGGATTGGGTTGGCGGAAATTTCGGGTGGCACATCGCTCTCAGAAGTGATCGCAGGTCTGAATGCCTTAGGTGTCGCACCCCGCGATATGATCGATATTCTGAAAAGCATAAAAGCCGCTGGTGCACTGCATGCAGAATTCATCGTAAGATAGATTGCAATAAAACTCCCGATCAAAGGGTCCAACTTTAAACAGATTTACCCTTTGATCATCGTCGGCTAAGAAGCGCTGAAATCAATAAGCGAGGCCGACATGTCCGGACACGGTAACCCCATTCCAATGACCGCCAGCAAGTCAGGGGGCCTTAAGGGTACAGCACATATACCTGGGGACAAATCAATCTCGCACAGGTCGCTTATCCTTGGTGCGTTGGCTGTGGGTGAAACACGGATTACCGGGCTTCTTGAAGGTGAAGATGTGTTGGACACCGCCAGAGCAATGCGTGCCTTTGGTGCAGACATTACAGATCACGGTGATGGAAAGTGGTCCGTTCATGGTGTGGGTGTCGGCGGATTTGCAGAACCTGAAGCTGTTATTGATTGTGGAAATTCCGGTACAGGTGTCCGGCTGATCATGGGGGCGATGGCAACATCACCGATCACAACGACATTCACAGGTGATGCAAGTTTGCGGTCCCGGCCCATGGGGCGCATTACGGATCCAGTTTCCTTATTTGGCGCGCGATCTTATGGCCGCACGGGTGGTCGATTGCCCATGACGATCGTCGGCGCTGATAATCCAATCCCGGTCCATTATCGGGTACCCATGCCCTCGGCCCAGGTCAAATCGGCAGTTTTACTGGCCGGGCTGAACGCACCGGGCCAAACCGTAGTGATCGAGCAAGAGGCGACACGCGATCACACAGAAAGAATGCTGACCGGTTTTGGTGCGGAATTAAACGTTGAAAATACAAAAGACGGACGCGTCATCACGTTGACCGGGCAACCAGAATTACGGCCACAAACGATAACAGTACCCCGCGATCCAAGCTCAGCCGCTTTTCCTGTTTGCGCGGCACTTATCGTAGAAGGTTCAGATATATTGGTGCCCAATATCGGCCTTAACCCCACACGCGCCGGATTGTTTACCACTTTGCGCGATATGGGCGCAGATTTAACATATGAAAACGAACGTGAAGAAGGCGGCGAACCAACAGCCGATCTGCGCGTAAAATTTTCGCCCAATATGAAGGGCATCGAAGTGCCGCCAGGCCGAGCAGCCAGCATGATTGATGAATATCCGATCCTGTCGGTCGTGGCATCTTTTGCGGAAGGCACCACCACAATGAAGGGCGTCAAAGAACTGCGCGTCAAGGAAAGTGATCGAATTGATGCCATGGCCCGCGGGCTTGAAGCCTGTGGTGTCAAGATTGAAGAAGACGAAGATATGATGATCGTGCATGGCATGGGTGTGGGTGGTGTTCCCGGTGGTGTAACCTGCGAAAGCCGTATGGATCATCGCATCGCTATGAGTTTTATGTGTCTCGGAATGGCTACGCAAAAGCCTGTCAGCATAGATGATGGCGGACCGATTGCAACGTCATTTCCAATCTTTGAACCCCTTATGACAGAACTGGGCGCGCAAATTATCAGGACGACCCCATGACAAATGGCAGCTGTCTGTGTGGAAAAATTACGTATAAAGTCAGCGGTTCTTTGCGGCCAGTCGTCGCGTGCCACTGCCAACAGTGTCGCAAAACCAGCGGACACCATGTCGCGGCAACGTCTGCTTTGCGCGAAGATATTAAAATTCAGGGAAATGTAAGCTGGTATGCATCATCATCCGATGCACGACGCGGGTTTTGTGGAACCTGTGGATCGCAATTATTTTGGGATGGACCAGGATCGCATCTTTCAATTTTTGCAGGCACACTTGACACACCGACACATCTGAAATTGGCGGGCCATATCTTTTGTACGGATAAAGGGGATTATTACGATCTGACCGATAATCTGCCATGTGCAGATGCTGATGATCCCAAATTGACTACACAGGTTAAAGATTAAAGCATATATTATCCATGCGGCTGTTTTTTGCATAAGAAAATATATGCTAGGTTTGGGCGTTGATATCGATCCGACTAATTTCAGAATTTCCAGAGGATTCCGTGAGCTTTATCGTAGCAATTGATGGCCCTGCGGCCGCCGGCAAAGGCACCATCAGCAAAGTTGTGGCGCGGCATTTTGGCTTTGTGCATTTAGACACAGGGTTGCTGTACCGGGCGGTGGGGCTGAAAATGTTGGATGGGACAGATGCAATATCAGCCGCCAAGGCCCTGGGCGCAACAGATCTGGACGCAGATGGTTTGCGCACACCCGAAGTTGCGCAGGCCGCATCTAAAGTGGCGGTCATCCCTGATGTCCGTACAGCATTGGTCGATTTTCAACGCAGTTTCGCGCAACATAGCAATGGTGCCGTATTGGACGGGCGCGACATCGGCACAGTGATTTGCCCCGATGCAGACATCAAATTGTTCATAACAGCCAGTCCTGAAGTACGTGCAAGTCGTCGTTTTGCTGAACTAACGGCAAGTGGACATGACACAACCCCTGATCAGGTTTTGGCAGACGTCAAAGCCCGTGACGCCCGCGACAGTCAGCGTGACGTGGCACCTTTGAAGCCTGCTGCAGATGCGGTCTTGATAGATACGTCAGATATGTCTATAGAAGCAGCCGTCGAAGCGGCGATAACAGCCGTACAGCACAAACGAGAGCAGGGTCGGTAAATACCGGCCCTATTGTTGTTTTGGTGAAACCGTTTCGACCAATGGAAATCCCAAGACCGGCGGAGACAACCGCACGGCCCGAAAAATGTAAACGTAAGGAAACTGAAAGCTACATGGCGAACACATCAATGGAGGAATTCGAAGCCCTCCTGCAAGAAAGCTTCGAGATTGACACGCCCGACGAAGGGTCTGTTGTCAAAGGCAAGGTTATCGCAATTGAAGCGGGACAAGCCATCATTGACGTCGGCTATAAAATGGAAGGCCGCGTTGATCTAAAAGAATTCGCAAACCCTGGGGAAGCTCCTGAAATCGCTGTTGGCGATGAAGTTGAAGTGTTTCTGCGTCAGGTCGAAAACTCCAAAGGTGAAGCGGTCATCAGCCGTGAAATGGCCCGCCGCGAAGAAGCCTGGGATCGTCTGGAAAAAGCCTATGCCGACGAAGAACGCGTCGAAGGTGCGATCTTTGGTCGTGTCAAAGGCGGCTTTACGGTTGATCTGGGCGGCGCTGTTGCGTTTCTGCCAGGCAGCCAGGTTGATGTGCGTCCCGTACGCGACGCCGGCCCGTTGATGAACATGAAGCAACCTTTCCAGATCCTGAAAATGGACCGCCGTCGTGGCAACATCGTTGTATCACGCCGCGCAATTCTGGAAGAAAGCCGTGCCGAACAGCGCGCTGAAGTTATCGGCAAACTCGCCGAAGGCGATTCGGTTGACGGTGTCGTCAAGAACATCACTGAATACGGTGCGTTCGTTGATCTGGGCGGTGTTGACGGTCTGTTGCATGTGACTGACATGGCATGGCGCCGTGTGAACCACCCCTCTGAAATCCTGACGATCGGTGAAACGATCAATGTTCAGGTCATCAAGATCAACAAGGAAACCCACCGCATCAGTCTTGGGATGAAGCAGCTGCAAGAAGATCCATGGGATCTGGTTGCAGCGAAGTATCCACTGGAATCAGTGCATATGGGTCGTGTGACCAACATCACCGATTACGGCGCGTTTGTTGAACTTGAGCCCGGCGTTGAAGGTCTGGTTCACGTATCAGAAATGTCTTGGACCAAGAAAAACGTTCACCCTGGTAAAATCGTATCGACCAGCCAGGAAGTCGAAGTCATGGTTCTGGAAATTGATGGCACCAAGCGTCGCGTTTCCCTTGGTCTGAAACAGACCATGCGCAACCCATGGGAAGTCTTTGCAGAAACGCACCCTGTTGGTACCGAAGTTGAAGGCGAAGTTAAGAACATCACCGAATTCGGTCTGTTCATTGGCCTTGATGGCGATATCGACGGCATGGTTCATCTGTCAGATCTTACATGGGAAGGCCGCGGCGAAGATGTGATCGGCGATTATCGCAAAGGTGACACGGTTCAGGCTGCTGTGACCGAAGTGGATGTTGAAAAAGAACGCATCTCACTTTCTGTCAAAGCGCTTGGTAAAGACCCGTTTGCCGATGCCGTTGGTGGCGTGAAGCGCGGATCGATTATCACGGTTGAAGTGACCGCGATCGAAGATGGTGGTGTTGAGGTCGAATACGAAGGTATGAAGTCCTTTATCCGTCGTTCTGATCTGTCACGTGATCGTGCTGAACAACGCCCAGAGCGGTTCCAGGTCGGCGATAAAGTTGACGTGCGCGTCACCAACATCGACCAGAAAACACGCAAATTGGGTCTGTCAATCAAGGCACGTGAAATTGCTGAAGAAAAAGAAGCCGTTCAGCAGTACGGATCTTCGGATTCTGGTGCGTCCTTGGGCGATATCCTGGGTGCGGCTTTGAAAACCGACGACTAAGACAGACTGAAATAAAATTCTGAAAACGGCCTCGTATTTGATATGAGGCCGTTTTTTGTTTCCGAATCAAATGCTTCTGCCGCAGCGCGGCGATCATTTACCAAGCAGAAAAAACACGCCAATTTCCGCTCAAATGTGACTTTGTCACCAAAATTGTCGTTTATTGATCGAAAAAACTTTGCGGAAGTGGTGCCCCCATGGTTTCTTGAACGAAAGTTTTTGCCTATAGTCATAAGATGATATTAGCCCGGGTCGCGGGCACATTTGTACCGCCGGGGGGATAGTAACTATGATTAGATCTGAACTGATCCAAAAGATCGCTGATGAAAATCCACATCTTTATCAAAGGGATGTGGAAAAAATCGTAAACACTATTTTCGATGAAATAATTGACGCTATGTCTCATGGTGATCGCGTTGAACTGCGCGGCTTTGGTGCATTTTCGGTCAAAAAGCGGGATGCGCGGACAGGCCGAAACCCACGCACAGGCGCGTCTGTTGATGTAGAAGAAAAGCACGTTCCGTTTTTTAAGACGGGTAAACTGTTGCGGGACCGCCTGAACGGAGAATAGCTGCTAATGCGCTATATTCGATACCTGATTATTGCTTCGATTGCGATATGCCTGATCGTTGTTGCATTGGCCAATCGTAACGCCGTGACATTGCGATTGCTGCCCGAAGATTTGGCCGCACTCACAGGCTATACTTTTTCGATCAGCTTGCCGCTTTTTGTAGTGATATTTGCAGGAATCGCAGTTGGCATACTGCTTGGTTTTGTCTGGGAATGGATGCGTGAACACAAACACCGTTCCGAGGCCAGCCAAAAGGGTCGCGAAGTAAGCAAGCTGAAACGTGAAGTCAAACGGCTAAAGGGCGAAAAGCACGAAGGCAAAGACGAAGTTCTGGCCCTGCTTGAGGATCACAGCTAGGCAGGATATGCCTGCCTTATGTCTGATACCAAAGTTAAAATCTGCGGCCTGACGCGCACAAGTGACATTGCGGCTGTTGTAGACGCCGGTGCGACCTATGCGGGTTTTGTGTTTTTCCCCAAATCCCCACGCAATATTTCAATGGCAAAAGCAAAAGAATTGGCACTGAATGTGCCCACTGGCATCGCGAAGGTGGCGCTTGTCGTTGATCCGACTAATACCGTCTTGGACCAAATACTATCAGATATTGCCATCGATATATTGCAGTTACATGGCCATGAAAGCCCGCAACGGGTTGCTGATATCCGTGAAAAATATGGGCTTCCCGTTATGAAAGCTATTGGTGTAGCGAATGAAAGCGATCTGCCGCAGTTGCAAGATTATGCGCAAGTCGCCGACCAACTTCTTGTGGATGCCAAGCCTTCGGAACAGTCCGATCTGCCTGGTGGAAACGGATTGGCGTTTGACTGGCGTCTGATTGCGGATCGGCGCTGGCCCGTACCCTGGATGCTAGCAGGGGGGCTGACAGCGGGCAATGTGGCCGAAGCCATTCGGTTGACCGGCGCACAACAAGTTGACGTATCATCGGGCGTTGAAAGTGCACCAGGTGTGAAAGACGCCCAGTTGATACAGCACTTTGTCACAGCGGCAAAAGCCAAATGATCGTCACATTCCGCCCAGCCATTCGCGATGACGTGCCAACCATCGTGGCGATGTTGCAAGATGATAGTCTGGGTAAAGACCGAGAAATTGATGATTTAGCCATCTACTTCGCGGCGTTTGATCAAATGCAAACAGAACAAGCCAATATGATCATTGTTGGCGAAGAAAATGGGACGATCATCGCGACATATCAGCTGGTTTTTATATCTGGGCTGTCCTTACGGGCCAGTAAGCGGGCTCAAATCGAAAGTGTTCGCGTCGCCAGTCATTTGCGCGGCCAAGGCATTGGGGGTCAACTGATGGCCGATGCCGAAACCCGTGCACGCGATGCCGGGTGCAGCCTGTTTCAGTTAACCACCAACAAAACCCGCGACAAAGCACGCGCGTTCTATGATCGACTTGGGTTTACCCCTTCGCATATTGGGTTTAAACGCAATCTGTCTGACTTAAAGGAACGCTGACATGGCCAATGATCTTTTCAACAGTTTCATGAATGCCCCTGATGAAAAGGGCCGTTTTGGAAAGTTCGGTGGGCGATTTGTCAGTGAAACTTTGATGCCGCTGATCCTTAGCCTTGAGGCCGAGTATGAAAAAGCCAAAACAGATGACAGTTTTTGGGCCGAAATGGATGATCTGTGGAAGCATTATGTTGGTCGCCCAAGCCCGCTTTATTTCGCTGAGCGCCTGACCGATCACTGCGGCGGTGCCAAGATTTATATGAAGCGGGACGAATTGAACCATACCGGCGCGCATAAGATCAACAACGTTCTGGGTCAGATTCTTTTGGCCCGTCGCATGGGTAAAACACGCATTATCGCAGAAACCGGTGCAGGGCAGCATGGGGTTGCGACCGCAACTGTTTGCGCGCGTTTTGGGTTGAAATGCATCGTCTATATGGGTGCCCATGATGTGGAACGTCAGGCCCCCAACGTATTTCGGATGAAGCTTTTGGGCGCAGACGTCATTCCCGTCACCAGCGGTCGCGGCACCCTGAAAGACGCCATGAATGATGCGTTGCGCGATTGGGTAACCAACGTCCGCGATACTTTTTATTGCATCGGCACGGTGGCCGGGCCCCACCCTTATCCGGCGATGGTTCGTGATTTCCAATCCATCATTGGCAAAGAGGCCAAAGAACAGCTGATGGAACAAGAAGGCCGTTTGCCCGATACTCTGATCGCAGCCATCGGTGGTGGGTCGAACGCGATGGGCCTGTTTTACCCTTTTCTGAACGACAAAGACGTCAATATCATCGGGGTTGAAGCTGGTGGTAAGGGCGTCAATGAAAAGATGGAACATTGCGCCAGCCTGACCGGTGGTCGTCCAGGTGTTCTGCATGGGAACCGTACCTATCTGCTGCAAGACGATGATGGGCAAATTTTGGAAGGGTTCAGCATTTCCGCCGGTCTGGATTATCCCGGTATTGGCCCGGAACATTCTTGGCTGCACGACATCGGGCGGGCGCAATATGTGGCGATCACCGATAAAGAGGCCTTAGCCGCGTTCCAGCTGTGCTGCCAAACCGAAGGTATCATTCCTGCGCTCGAACCCAGCCACGCACTGGCGCATGTAACTAAAATCGCGCCTGATCTGCCCAAAGACCACATTATCATCATGAATATGTGTGGACGTGGTGACAAAGATATCTTCACCGTCGCCAAGGCGCTTGGGGTCGATATCTAAGGTAATAGCGTTGGCGCTATCTTAAATCCTGCAAATTGGATCGTGACTGATTGTGCCATGGCATCCAACCAGCTGGTAATCCGCCAGGATAGCCCATGCGGCTGTGCAATTGGTTTACGTATTTTTCTGAATACACTGCAGACCCGAAGCGCGGGTATTTGACGACACTTACCGCAAAAACAAATGAAACACTTGCAGCCCCGAACAGCATTACAATTCCAGACAAAAACCCGCGCAAGCGCAGAAGATAGCTGCCGATGAATAACAGAACGGTCCATACGATCAGAGCGATCAATCCTAAAAAAGGTGGCCCTTTCCAAGGCTGCGCTTCTGTGACGAACGTAATCGTCTTGTTGCCAATGCCTGATCCTTGCGGTGAAGATAAAAACGCGCCGGGGGCAATATGGTAAACTGCGATCAAACAGATGATGCTGGCTGCACCGCCCCAAAGAAAGGCCGATAGGATACGTAAAAAACTTTGCTTAACGGGTGGTTTTTCAGCCGGAATTTCTGTTTCACCAGACGTACCAATCACAGCGTCATAGTATGCATCTTTTGGCGCAAATTGATAATGGATCGTTGTTAGACCCACACCAATTGCACAGGCAATGATATTGGTGAAAGGAAAGATCAGTTCAGGGACACGAATTCCCATCACTGCATATATATCGATGCCTTCGAGACGAAACAGAATTAAATCTGCAAGCCCCCATAAAAAGAAGAATGCACCAAGTATTCTAAGCATATGCCCTCTAATTAATTTGCTTCATTTTCAAATACTTAAAAATTTCTCCAACTTTTTTTGGAATAAATGTCAAAGCATCCCGTTTGCATAAGTGAACCGTACAAAACGCGGTTTTGCAAATTAAAAGGATATCGAGATGAAAACTTTTGCTGCACTGACAACAGCCGCACTCTTAATGACGACCACTGCATATGGAAACGTTCTGCCACAAGGGCTGAACGGTATAGAAGGTGAAAATGCCAGCATGCTTCAGCCTGCAGGTTTCATGCGTGATCTGCGCGATGATCTGAAAGAGGCGTTTAGCAATAACCGTGATGAAGACGATGATGATGAAGTGGGCGATGATGACGACGATGACGATGACGATGACGATGACGATGACGATGACGATGACGATGACGATGACGATGACGATGACGATGACGATGACGA
>NZ_JABUFE010000017.1 GCF_013315265.1 Parasulfitobacter algicola
ATAAGCAGTTCATGACAACTGCACTATGGCGCATCGCGACGCCGGTTGAAGCAGGAGCCATCCACCCAATCCCGCATATCTGACACTTGCCCAGGTCTGAAAAGCGTCTGTAATTCAGAATGGCTTTAACCGGTGAGGCGTGACTGCATCACTCTGCCGGGACCTGCGTCGGAGCACTGAGTTTTTGGCGTGTGTCCATCCATTTGCGCAGACTGAAGATGTCGAAATAGATGGCCATTGCGGCGGGCAGGATAAAGATGACCAGCAGTGTGGATGATAGCAGCCCAAACGCGACAGAGGTAACAAGCGGGACCATCGTTTGCGCCTGGGGCGAGGTTTCAAAGACAATTGGTACCAGACCCAGAAATGTGGTGGTTGTTGACAAAAGGATCGCGCGGAAACGGTGGCTGACGGCCTCGACCACGCCGGTCAGATAATCGTCGTCTTTGGTCTCCAACTCAAAGAATGTCAGGAACAGGATGGCGTTGTTCACCACGATACCGGCCAGCGATGCAAAGCCCACAAAGCTGGGCATGGCCAGATCAATGCCGACCAGCATGTGGCCCAGCACCACGCCGATGATGGCAAAGGGGATCGACAGCATAACAACGATGGGCAAAGTATAGCTATAGAACTGATAGGCCAGGATTAGATAAACCCCCACCAGCCCCACCATCATGGCAACCAGGATCGAACTTTGGGTTTCCTGGGTTTCTTCGGTCGCACCGCCAATGGTTACGGTGACATTGGGGAAGTCGGATTGCAGTGCGGGGGCATAGTTTGTCATGATGATCTGTGACAGAGCCCCAGAGGTGATTGCGTTGCGGTCGATGTTACCGATGATCCGCGCGATGGCTTGCCCGTTTTGGCGTGTGATTTGCGGATAGCTTTCGGTGATCACGATCTGGGCCACTTGCGACAGGGCAGTTTGGCCACCGCTTGGCAGAGTTATGGGATATTGTTCCAGCTGGCTAAGTGTGGGGACGGTATCGCCCAGTTCAACACGGACCGTCAGGTCGGTGAAACCATCAGTAAAGCTGTCTGTTTCAGATCCCGAAAAGGCCGTGCGTAACTGATTGGACAGGCTTTGCGGGGTCAGCCCGACCGTATAGCCGAATTCCGTCAGAGACAGCGCAATTTCGGCCTGTCCACTGGTGAAGTCGCGATATCCATCAGTGACATCGGCGCGCCCCATTAGGGTGCGGTAAAGCTGGGCGGTCGCGCCCTCAAGCTGTTGCAGATCGCGCGAGGCGAGTTTGACATCTAGATCTGATCCCCCTGGCGTTACCGAGGTTTGCGTGAAACTGGATTGCGACACATCCGGGATTGGGCCCGCTTCTTGTTGCCAGTGCACCAGGACTTCGTTGGCTGTGACGTTGCGCGTTTCGGATGATTGCAGATCGACGGTAATGGTAACGGTATGCGGACCGTTCGATTTGACATCACTGTTGGTGGCATAGCGCACCAGAACGCGTTCGACCAGCATATCGCCGTCCTGCGTGCCCGGCGTTAGCAGGCTGTTGGTGCGATCCAGCGCACTGAGCAGGCGATCCGTCACAGCTTCGGTGCGGGGTAGAGGGGTGCCGGGGGTCAGGGCGATACGGGCTTCGATGGTGTCACCTTCGGTTGTGGGAAAGCCCACTACTTTGACCGTACCTGACGTGATTAGCCCGACAGTTGCGATCAATGCCGAACAGATCAGGCCCAGTACCAGATATCGCCACGCCACGAACAGGCGGACGATAGGTAGAATATAGGTTTCTTTGACCTTTTCTGTCAGTCGCGGGGCGATGCGTTTTGCGTTTTTACCGTGATCATCGCTGACATGGCTTAAGTGATTGGGCAGAACCAAAAACGCTTCGACCAGACTGATACCCAGAACGACCAGAAGCACGATTGGCACCACCTCAAGGATCGATCCCATCTCGCCGGACAGAAACATCAGGGGAGTGAAGACGCAGGCTGTCGTCAGGAACGATGAGATGACGCCCGGCATCACTTCGGTGGCCCCTTTGATGGACGCATCTTTGACACCCACCTTGCTGCGCCATTTAGCGATGTTGTCCGCGATGACAATACTGTCGTCCATGATCAGACCCACCGCCATCAACATCGCAATCAGTGAGATCATGTTGATGGTGATGCCCATACTGGACAGAATGAAAAAGCCCCCCAGAAAGGATACAGGCAAGGCTGCGGAAATCCAAAAAGCCTCTTTCAAAGAAAAATAAAGGCACATGACCGCAAAGACCAACAAAAGCCCGATGGCGGTGTTGCCAAGAACCAGATTGATGCGATCACGGATATTTTCAGTGGAATCATTGGTGATGGTCAGCGCAAAGGGCGCAGGCAAACTGGCGCGTTCTGCGTCAAGCAGCGTTTGAACCTGGGCAAACGCGTCAATAGCATCATCAGATTTTGTTTTCAGGATCTGGATGATCGCGGCTTTATCACCATCTATCAGGGATTTGATTTCCGGATCAGCGGTCACCAAACGTACTTGCCCGATGTCCGATAGCCGCACGAACCCCCCGGCATCATTTTGTACGATCACCAGATTTTCCAGCTCTGTCACAGACCGGCGAATATCGGCATAGCGCAGGATCACCTCGCGGTCGCGGGTGCGTGCGGTGCCAAGCGGTTGGCGCAGGGAGCGGGCGGTGATAGCATCGCTGACATCCCGTGCAGACAGCCCGTATTGGCGCAAGGCACGCTGATCAAAGGTGATGCGGTATTCCTGCGCACTGATGCCGGATACCTTGGCGTCAGACACCATCGAAAGGGTTTTCAGGCGGGCGGCCAACTGGTCGCTATACCGCAGCAGACTTTCAGGATTATCTATGCCCGATATGGCAACCAAAGCAATCTGTTCTTCCTGTGCGGCGATGGATACGGTCGGCTCTTCGGCATCGTCCGGCAGATTGTTCAGGGCTGAAACCTCGGACAGGATATCGTTATAGAATTGATTGATGTTTCCACCTTCGGCCATGGTCAGCGTGGCTGACGCGCGCCCTTCGGTGGCAGTACATTCGATGTCGTCCAGACCACTGATCGACCCAAGTGCATCGTCCAGTTCCAAACAGATGTCTTCGTCTACATCAATGGCCGACGCCCCTTGATACATCACATCGACCGTCACGCGGGATGCTGAAAATTCAGGGAACGTTTCGCGTTCCATCCCGTTGATGACGGACAGACCCAAAATGACGGCCGCCAGCATCAGGATATTTGCGGCGTTGGGGTGGCGAACGAAATACTGGATCATCAGATCAGTTCCCGGCCACAGGGGTCAGCGGCATGCCCAGAACGGCCGGCTGCGGATCGCTGAGAACGATCATGGCGTCGGGTGCGACACCGGTACTGATCACCACGCGGTTTTCGATAATCGATGAAAAGGTAACATCATTTCGAAGCAGGGTGTTGTCGGTTGAAACAGTATAGATATAGGTATCCCCCCGTTCATCATAATGAAGGGCGGACCGGGGGATGGTCAGCAAATTTCCGTTAGCCCGAAGTCGGAACACAACTTCGACAAAGCTGCCGTTATTCAGTGGAGGGCGTCTGTTTTCCCGATCAGGGCGCGTGGGCGATGCCACGCGGACGGCGATGCCGATGGTACCTGTTGTGTTGTCGGTCAGCCCGTTGAAGCGAGTGATCTGTGCGGGCCAGACATAGGTGCTGTTGCCGATAGTCTGTCGAACCTCAGCCTGAAAACCAAGATCATTCAATGTGTCGATGGCCTGATTACGATCCTGCAGCATCTGAGCCATGTTATCGATCGCTGGAAGGATCGCGCTGATCGTGCTGAACAGATCGTTGGGTTGAACGGCAGCCACAACTTCAGAGGCGGACACATCATGTAATTCGATCATTTGATCACCAGGGCGAATATATTCGCCGACTGCCAGATCTTGATCAGCAACGCGACCATGAAATGGGGCTTGAATGACGGTGTTGTCCAGATTGCGCTGGGCTTCCTCTAGCTCGACCTCGCGGGTTTGGATGTTGGATTGCACCGCAATGCGCTGTACCGGGATCAGCGCCAGTTGGTTGGACAAATCCAGCACTTGCCGCTGTTGGTTCAAAAGTTCACGATTGGCCTGTTCCAGCGTTGCCTGTGCTGCGGCTCCACGAGCCACAAGGCTTTGATTTCGTTCAAATTCATTTTGCAGGAAAACTTCGATTTCCTGTTCCAACTTCAGCTGCGCGCGGGTGTTTTCCTGTTGTGCGTTCAACTCATCCAGATCAGCTTGCGCGGTTTGCAGATTAGCCCGTGCTTTGGCCAGAGCGATTTCGTAATTACGGGGGTCGATCTTGATCAAGTCGGTGTTGGCGGGAACAACATTGCCAATGGCCAGATCGTCACGCAGAAAGATGATCCGCCCGTCGACCTGGCTGATGGATTGCCATGTACGTACCGGTTCAACCCGACCATAGCCGGATATTGCAATATCAATCGGATCTGTGTTTGGGACGGTGACACGCACGGGCATGGGCGTTGGTGGGGGTGTCTGTGCGTTCGGTCGATCAGATTGCCGCATTTGCACCGCAAAAACAGCTGCCCCGATCCCGATGGCGGGAATAAACAAAAGAATGCGCCAGTTCATTATTGCTCCGATACGGACTGTGATTTGGGGGTGGGGTCCAGCCAGAACGCGTCCAACATCAGGGCCAACTGCTGTTCGCCATAATCAGACCAGTTCATAGCTGTTTCGATCAAAGGTTGGGCCATGCACAAAAAGATGCTTTGGCCCATCATGATCAGTGTTTTGATTTTGCAGGCGTCACTATCGGCGGGCAGGTCAGTCACCCGCGATACCAATTGCGCCATCAGTTGGAAATGCGATGAAAACGCTAGTTCGAATAAGATGCTGATATCGAAATCATCCGAAAACACCTCGCGTAGGAAGAACCGTTGAATATGGCTGCCTTGTTCATCCGTGGTCATATGCCGAATGTTGGCGATCATGATATCGCGCAGAGTGGATTTTGCGGTGTCTGCCGACATTCGTGAAATCTGATCGGGGCTAAGCTGTTTCAGCTTTTCGCCCGGCCCACGGGTGTTCATTATTGCAGCAAAGGTACGCGCGGTTTCGACCCTTAGATTATCCTTGGACCCAAAGTGATAGTTTATGGCCGCGATATTTGCGCCGCTTTCCTGTGCCAGATCACGCATTGTGGTATTCTGAAAGCCTTTGCTTCCAAACAATCGGATCGCAGAGGTCAGCAATGCGTTTCGTGTGCGCTCGGTGCGGGGATCATCAATTTTACGCGCTTGCTGGGCCATACTGGCAATTCCTTGCTGGATATTTCAAACACGTATATCAAACGCTTGTTTGAAATCAAGGCTTGGTATAGTGTTAATTTGCAAAAGAAAGAGATTTGCCATGAAAAATGATATTAAGCTTTTATTATTAGCATGTTGCATTCTGTTTGGGATCAGCAGCAAAGCCATTTTGTCAGATCATCAATTGCTGACCGGCCAGCAACTTCGTGATGAAATTATTGGACATACGTTTCACGCGACCCGCGGAGATCAGGTTGTGCAGGTACGATTTTTCGACAATGGAACTGTGAACTTGATGACACCACAGCATATTGCAGCCAATGGAAAGTGGTCCATTCGGGGTAATGAAATCTGTACAACGGGCCTGCGCAAAACAGATAGCGATTGTGCGACATTGGAACGTATCACACAGCGTGTTTACCGCACATCACATGGGTTTTTAGTGTCTGTCGTCAACTGATTGATCAGAAAAAAAGCCCCGGCGCATGGTGCACACGGGGCTTTTGCTGCAAATATCGTGAAAATCAAATACGCAGGAACGGTTGTGCGATGCGTGGCACCAAACCATTGAACCTGAGACGTGCGTCGGTTGCGGCCAAACAGATACAGGCCTGATCCCCCACGGCAACTGGTGTATGTTCCATATCCTGATCTGCAATTTCTATGTCACCAACACCGAAACGGTCGCTTTCGTCCTGAAACGCACCCTGAAGGACAAGCGTCAGTTCGGTCCCGTTGTGACCGTGATCCGGCATTGCACTGCCTGCGGGAATGTAAAGCAGACGCACGGTGGCTTGTTTGCTGGTCCGCAATATTGCTTGCTTCACGCCCATGCCAACACTGCGCCAGCGCACATCATCAAGACCACCACCGACATAATCCTGCAAAGGTTGCGGCAAGACTGAACATTCTGACACTTTCGGTGCCATTCTGATCTGATCCTTGGGACCAGTGCTGATCAGCTTTAATGTTGCATCAAGGCTATCATCATGCATCTGGACCGTGTCACCATTGTCCAGCATTGCCCCACCCACAGCATCAAAGCTGTGCATGCGTGCGCGACAATCATCACACATGGAAATATGCGTGGCAACAATCAGATTGAATGCCTCGGGCAGGGTGCCTGCGGAATAAGCCATCAGCAGGCTGTCGTTCAAATGATGTTTAATCTGTGACATATCTCTACTTTACTTCATTGCGTGGCGCATGCGTTCCAACGCCAACCTAATCCGCGATTTGATCGTGCCCAGGGGCAATCCGGTCTGTTCAGCAATTTCGCTGTGCGACAAATCGCCAAAGTAGGCCCGTTCGATCAATTCTCTTTGCTTTTCAGGCAAACCCGCAAGGGCAATGCCCAGTTGTTCTGTTTCTTGTTGCAAGACGACGACATCTTCCTGATCTGGTTCCGCTTCAGGACCCCAAGTCAGATCTTCGGGTTCAGGGCGGCGCTGTTTACGCAGCGCATCGATCTTTCTGTTTCGTGCGATCGTAAAGATCCATGTCGAAACTGACGCCCGCGTCGGGTCAAAAAGATCAGCCTTATGCCAAAGCGTTGCCATTGCTTCTTGCGTTACTTCCTCTGCCAAGGGCTCGGATGCCCCTGATTTCATCAAAAACGATTTCACGCGCGGCGCAAAATGCTGGAACAGGGCCGCGAATGCCGCCTGATCCTTGGTTTCACGGATGCGGATCATCTCCGGCACCCAGTCTTGTCGTGTCTTTTCGATAACTGCCACAGAATGCGTCCTGTTGTTGCAGACCATATCGCCCGCCCGACCATTGTATGGTACGTTTAAAACAGATGCATCATTTTCTTCGAATGACAGATTTTCAGTCAACATAATGCTCATACGCGGGCTCTTGGCTTTTGGATCACAAGATAAAATAACTTTTTTCGTTCTAATCCGGTTCTGTTTGCCCCACGTATGAGGTCAGACAAAGACAAAAACATCGGAGCAGACTGAATGCCATTTGAAACGATTGTGACGGCCCCCAAGCGTATTGCAGTGATCGGCGCGGGAATTTCAGGAATGGGCGCGGCTTACATGTTGTCGCAAAATCACAATGTGGCTCTGTTTGAGGCCGAAAATCGTTTGGGTGGCCACGCGCGCACCAAAATGGCGAATGGCGTGGCGGTGGATACCGGTTTTATTGTCTTTAACTACGCCAATTATCCGCACATGGCGCACTTGTTCGAAGAGCTGAATGTGCCTGTTGTCGAAAGCAACATGAGTTTCGGGGCCTCGATCGCCGGGGGCAAGCTGGAATACGGCTTGGCAAACTTGGGTGCCGTTTTTGCGCAGCGTCGCAACATAGCAAATCCGAAATATCTGCGAATGCTGCGCGATATTTTCCGCTTTAATGCCAAGGCGTTGGAATTGGCACGCGGCAGTGACATGACAATTGGCCAGTTTCTGGATGCTTTGGGCACAGGCGATTATTTCCGTGATTATTATCTGTTGCCGCTATCCGGCGCGATCTGGTCGACGCCGGTGGAAAAGATCATGGATTTCCCTGCACATGCCATGATTGAGTTTTTTGAAAATCATGCACTGCTGCATCACACAGGCCAGCACCAATGGTTCACTGTTCAGGGTGGATCGATTCAATATGTCACACGGCTTGGCAATGCGATGCGCCAGCGCGGTGTTGATATTCGCCTTGGTGCGCCAATCGACAGCGTTCAGCGCGACAGCGCCGGTGTACATGTCAAAGCCACCGGGGCCGAGGCCGAGGTGTTCGACGAAGTGGTCTTTGCCACCCATTCTGACGACACGCTGCGCTTGTTGTCTGACCCCAGTAAGGCCGAAGCTGATCTGTTGGGGGCCGTAAAATATCAACCCAATGACATCGTATTGCACTCTGATCCGTCGATCATGCCAAAGCGGCGCAAGGTCTGGTCATCGTGGAATTATACCGAAGCTGCCGACAAGCAGATGGACCGCATCGATCTGACCTATTGGATGAATTGCCTTCAGCCCTTGCCCAAGGAACAGGATTTCTTTGTCACTTTGAATACCACACGACCCATCCGCGACGATCTGATCTGGGATACGGTCACTTTACGCCATCCGGTCTATGATAAGGGCGCAATCGCAGCGCAGAAAGGTATCAGTGCGATTAATGGCATCAATCGCACTTGGTTCTGTGGGGCATGGATGAAAAACGGATTTCACGAAGACGGGCTGTCCAGCGCTGTGGATGTGGTGCGCAAGTTGGATGCGCCGCAGGTGGCAGTGGCGGCTGAATGAAAGCAGTCCATCATATTGCAGGCCAGACCTTTCACGGAAGGCGCGGCGCGGTTGAAAATGCGTTCCGCTATTCCGTAGACTATGTCCTTCTGGATGCCGAGGCTGATGTGAAGACACCCGCTTTGTTCGGGCGTAATCGTGGACATCTGACGTCGCTACATGACAGCGATCATGGCGGTACACCTGGGCAGGGAACAGGCGCCAAATGGGTGCGCGACGTTCTGGCCGAACATAAGCTGGATGTGACGGGTGAAATTCTGTTGCTGGCACAGCCGCGTGTCTTGGGCCATGTCTTTAACCCTGTCAGTTTCTGGCTGTGTTATGATACGGAAAACATCCTGCGCGTGGTCATTGCTGAGGTGTCGAATACCTTTGGCGAACGTCATTCCTATCTGTGTCATCACGACAACCTTGCCCCGATCACCCGCGAAGATACGCTGAGCGCACAAAAGATTTTCTATGTTTCGCCGTTTCAACCGGTTGAGGGCGGATATACATTTCGCTTTGATATTCAGGGCGATAAAATCGGCATCTGGATTGATTATACCCAAGGCAATGGCGGGCTGATCGCAACGCTGACAGGGCCTCGCAAGCCTTTGACAAATGGAAGTATCATCCGCGCCTGCCTGCGCCGCCCGTTCGGGTCGCGCCGGGTGCTTGGGCTGATTCACTGGCAGGCGCTGAAGTTATGGTGGAAGGGCGCGAATTACAAAGTTCGACCCAAACCGCCCAAAACTGAGGTTACGCGATGACAGACGTGGCGCTGAAACGATCTTTTGGGGAACGGCTGCCTGCCTATTCCGGCTTTGCCGCCGTGCTGTCGGGTGCGGGCCTGCCGATTTATATATATGCGCCAAAATTCTATGCCGATACCTATGGCGCCAGCTTGACGGCACTTGGGGCAATCCTGTTCGGGCTGCGCTTGTTTGATGTGGTGCAAGATCCGGTTCTGGGCTGGATTGCTGAACGCTTGCGCGCGGCCAGGGCTGTGGCCGTTACATTGGGGGCCGTTCTGTTGGCTTTGTCGATGGTGGGTCTTTTCGCAATTGCCCCGCCGATATCGCCGCTTTGGTGGTTCGGCATCACGATCACGGGGCTGTTTACTGCGTTTAGCTTTCTGACGATCAACTTCTATGCCCAAGGCGTTGCCAAGGCGGGCAATTTGCGCGGTGGGCATGTCAGGCTGGCCGCTTGGCGTGAAACCGGCGCGCTTTTGGGGGTCTGTCTGGCGGCCGTCGCTCCAACGGTTCTGGGCGAAAGTTTCGCACAACCTTATGCCATCTTTGCCTGGGGGTTTGCGGGCGCTGCTATGGCGGCTGCCATTGCGATGCTGCCTGAATGGCGGTCCGACGGCGCGCAAGATCCAACGCCGATCAAAGAGATTTTGAATGATACCATGGCGCGCAGGCTTTTGATCCTGGCGCTGGTCAACGCTGCTCCACTGGCTGTGTCATCGACCTTGTTTCTATTCTATGTCGAAAGCCGCCTGATGGCGCCGGGTTGGGAAGGCCCGCTTTTGTTGGTATTCTTTCTGGCCGCGGCCGGATCATCCCCGATGTGGGGTGCGCTGGCGGGACGTTACGGTGAAAAGAAAACTCTGCTTGCGGCGATGGGTCTGGCCATCGCGTCTTTTGCCTTTGTTCTGTTTCTGGGTGCAGGTGATCAATGGGCGTTTGCTGTGATTTGTATCGTGTCCGGTGCGACAATCGGCGCAGACCTGACACTGCTGCCCGCGCTATTTGCTAAACGTATGGCAGTGATTTCGCCAAATGGCGGGCAGGGCTTTGGCCTGTGGTCGCTGGTGTCAAAATTTACGTTGGCCTTCGCGGCTGTGACCCTTTTGCCCGTGCTTGAACTAACAGGGTTCGAAACCGGTGCAGACAATCCCGACAGCGCGCTTTGGACGCTGACGCTACTTTATGCGTTGGTGCCGTGCGTGCTGAAAACCGTAGCCGTCGCTTTGCTTTTGGCGACCAATCTAAAGGAGGACTGACCATGGACGCACTTCTTTATATACTGATCGGCGTGGCTGTGACTGTGACCGCGATGGCGTTGATCAAAAAATACGCCGGCTTTCAGGCCCAAAGCCCCGAAGACTATGATGGCAAAGGCCCGCAGTTGGATCTGCGCCAGCATCTGAATGGCCCGATTGTGTGCGAAGGTGTCATTTACGGCCCCACGGGCCGCGTGTCATCGCGCTTTGTGGGTGATTTTCACGCCAACTGGAACGGCAATGTCGGAACCATGACGGAAGTGTTTCGTTATGACAGTGGAACCACGCAGGAACGCGAATGGAAACTGCGCCTTGGCAATGACGGATCAGTCAAAGCAGAAGCGGCCGATGTGATCGGGATTGGCACAGGTATGCAAAAAGGGCCGGCACTGCAGCTTAATTATCGCATTAAGTTGCCAGAAGACAGCGGCGGCCATGTTCTTGATACTGTGGACTGGATGTATTTGGTTGAAAATGGCTCAATCATAAATCGAAGCCAATTCCGGAAATACGGGATCAAAGTGGCCGAATTGGTTGCAACCATGCGACCCAAAGATGCGGCCTGACGGAAAGATAAAAGGGGAAACGACGTGAAAGAATGGCAGGGCAAGCGTTATTGGTTGGTTGGAGCAAGTGAAGGGGTAGGGCGTGCCGTCGCCCATGTAATGAGCCGTTCTGGCGTCGAAGTCATCGTATCCGCACGAGACGAAGAACGCCTGCAGGAATTGGTGGCGGAATTGCCGGGCAAGGCGTCCTATGTGCCGGTGGATGTGTCTGATCTTGAACAGGTACAAAAGGCTGCCGCTGAAATCGGCAAGATCGACGGCGTTGTGTTTCTGGCCGGTGTCTATTGGCCGATGAAAGCGACAGAGCTGGACGCTGAAAAGGCCACTACGATGGTGGATATTAACTTTACCGGTGCGATGCGCGTCGTGGGCGCGGTTTTGCCCGACATGGTTGAACGTGACGAAGGTCATATTGTGCTGACCGGCAGCCTGTCTGGGTTTCGCGGGCTACCTGGGGCCATCGGGTATGGGGCATCCAAGGCAGGCGTCATGTATTTGGCCGAATCCATGCGTGCAGACCTGAAAGGCACCGGTGTCGAGGTCCAATTGGTAAACCCCGGATTTGTCAAAACCCGCCTGACAGAAAAGAATGATTTCAAAATGCCGTTCATCATGGAGCCTGAGGAAGCCGCAAGGGCCATTTTCGATCACATGAACGACGACAGCTTCAAGAAAAGTTTTCCGTGGGCGTTTTCAATGGTTTTCCGGCTTAGCCAGTTTCTGCCCGATTGGCTTTATTATCGCATTTTCGCATGATCATTTGATTTGTCCCAGATCAAAGCCGTTGTAGTGGTTTTGCGTCATTATCAGAAGCAGAAAAAGGGGATGTATCATGTTGGAAATAAGCATCGAAAAAGTGGCTCAGGTCATTTTATATGCCCGAGAGATTGAGCGTGCAGAACCCGAAATGCGCGGCTTTATCGACGGGCTGAATGATGACGAAAAAGCCAGTCTGGTCGCGGTGATGTGGATTGGTCGCGAAGCATTTGCAGCAGACGATCTGGAAGACGCCAAACGCGTCGCCATAGAAGAGGCCACAACGCCGACTGCGGATTATCTGCTAGGTGTGCCACATCTGGCTGATAATCTGGAAAGCGGTCTTGAGGCGTTGGGCTATTCCGCCAGCCAAGCCGAAGAAGATCTGCTGTAACGTCAGGCTTTTTTAGAATGAGCTGCTGCGCGCCGCGTCTTACTTTATTGGCATCGCGATGGTGTTGGCTTCGATACCTGTCACAACAACATATTTGTGCGATTTGACGCTGTGCAAATTTGCCTAGACCGATTGCACGCTTGACGCCCCCGATGATCCCGACCACATTCCCGCAAAAGAGCAGGAGAGACAAACGTGGCAGGCCAACCCGCCCCTTTCGCCCGATTTGAATGGATGATCGCATGGCGCTATTTGCGTGCAAAACGCGCCGAGGGCGGCGTCAGCGTGATGACCTGGATCAGCTTGATCGGTGTCACATTGGCCGTTTTTGCCCTGATCGCGGTTCTGTCTGTCCGGTCTGGATTTCGCGCTGACTTTGTGGATGTGATCCTGGGGGCGAACGCCCATGTCACGCTGTATCAATCCGCAGAATTCAACGAAACCGGCATCGTGGACCGCCGTATCGAAGATTTTGATGCGATGGCCGAACGGGTGCGTCAGGTGGATGGCGTCGTGCGCGTCGCCCCATTGGTCAAGCGCCAGGTTCTGGGATCAGGCGGTGAACGCAATACCTTGATCGAGGTGTTTGGGATCAGCCACGAAAACCTGAAAACGGTGCCCCGCGTTATTAGCCCCGAAGAAAGCATCGGCGATCTTGAACGTTTCAACGAAGGTATCGCCATTGGTTGGGGTATTGCGCGCGAATTGGGGGTGAATGTGGGCGATCGGATGATGGTCACATCACCCAATGGTGCCACCACGCCCATGGGCACCATCCCGCGCCGAAACTCTTACGAGGTTGTGTACATCTTCAAAACCGGGCGCTTTGATATCGACCGCGTCCGCGTCTATATGCCCTTTACCGAAGCACAGGCATTCTTTAATCGCGAAGGGTTCGCGGATGAATTGGAAGTGATGGTCGAAGACCCCGATAGTGTGGGTGACCGTAACGACCAGCTTGATCGCGACCCTACTCACATTGTCAGCCAAATGATTGCCGCAGGCGGTCCGCGCACTCTTAGCTGGACGTGGCGGGATTCGTCAGGCGCCTATCTGCGCGCACTGACGGTCGAGGATAATATGATGTTCATCATCATGGCGATCCTTGTACTGATTGCCACCATGAACATTGTGTCGGGCCTGATCATGCTGGTCAAAAACAAAGGCCGCGATATCGGTATCTTGCGCACGATGGGTCTTGGCGAAGGCTCTGTCTTGCGCGTTTTCTTTATTTGCGGGGCGTTTACGGGCGTGATTGGTACCACGTTCGGCGTGATACTGGGGTGTATCTTTGCGATTTATATCGAACAGATTTTCCTGGTCGTGGATTACATCAATTTCCTGTTCAGCGGCAACCGTGGTCTTTGGGATCCCGAAATTCGCAGACTTTACACCATTCCATCCAAGCTTGAACTGGGCGACGTACTGTCTGCCATGGCGTTGTCATTGGGGCTGACATTTACAGTAACAATTATCCCTGCGTGGCGCGCGGCGCGGATGAACCCGGTCGAGGCATTGCGCTATGAATAACCCAGTTTTGCAGCTTGATGACATCCATAAGGGTTATAACCACGAGAAACCGAATGAGGTGCGCGTGCTGACCGGATCGTCTGTCAGCCTTAATCCGGGCGAGGTGCTTGCCCTTGTTGCGCCCTCGGGGTCGGGAAAATCCACCCTGCTGCATATCGCGGGGTTGCTGGATACGGCAGACAAAGGCCGCGTGATTATCAATGGCACGGATATGACAACCATGTCGGATCGTGCGCGTACAAGTGTGCGGCGTGCGCAGGTCGGGTTCGTGTATCAGTTTCACCATTTGTTGCCAGAATTTACGGCGCAGGAAAACATCGTACTGCCGCAACTGGCCAACAATGTTCCACGCGCCGAAGCCGAAGCACATGCGACCGAACTGTTAACCCGCGTTGGTCTTGCCCCGCGTGCAAAACATCGCCCGGCTGAACTGTCAGGTGGCGAACAACAGCGTGTTGCTTTTTGCCGTGCTTTGGCCAACAAGCCTGCACTTTTGCTGGCCGATGAACCTACCGGCAATCTGGATCCTGCCACATCGGATCAGGTGTTCGAAGCCTTGATGGAACTGGTGCGCAGTCGCGGTCTGGCCGCGATTATCGCGACACATAATCTGCAATTGGCCGCACGTATGGACCGTGTGGTGCAGATGCAGGATGGCAAACTGACAGAAATGAAGCCCGAGGCTTTGCAGGCCTGAAAATACCCTGCGCCACGCCTTTTCATGTTTTAGCGACGCGCCAGCGCATCTGCGACCAATTGGATAAACCCGTCTGCTGATGTCACGGTTGCCACATCTTCGGCCATGACCGTCACGCCCCATTCCGCCATAGCCGCATAGCGGGGCTGACGATGATCTAGCGCACGGGCATACGTCCAGCGGATAAAATCATCCGGGTTCACCGCATCTTCGGCAACGCCTTGTTCGCGCAGATATTCTGCCCAACATGTCATCAGGAATTCCGGCTGATAGCACATCGGTTTCGGGGCGCGATCAAAGCGGCGGATCAGTTCCTGGGTATGGGCTGCTGATCCTTTGATCCAAACCAGTAATGCCGCATCTGACAATGCGTTCAGTACTGGATCATCCTGGTTTGCAGGGTCTGCCACCTCGCAAATGGATCCGCCGGTATCGCAGACAAAATGATCATAGCCATAAATCGTCTTGGCGCGGTCGATAAAATGTGGGGTGTCCAGCAATGCCGCGACTTCGGCGTGATGATGTTGGGCCTGACGGGTTTGGTATTCTGCAAACGGCAAACCACCCTGACCTGGATCGCCTGGTTTGCCAAGATACGTCGACAGCGGGGCCAGATTATTAAATGTGATGTTTGAGCCGATATAGATCGAATCCGTCATCAGAAGATCCCTTAGAAACGGAACCTTCATCGCCTCGCGCTTGGCATTATCGGCGATATGTTCACCCATATATCGCGTGCCAATGCGGTAATCGACGGAATAGTGAAACCAGTCACCTGTGTCGCGCAACAGCGTCGACACATGTGTCTTGCCAAGACCGGACATCCCAAACAAAACCACGCGCTTTTGCGCGGCAGACAGCCAATCATCGGCGGTGGGATAGATCATGTGGGCCTCGCTTTGGCTTCGTCCAATGTTGGTAACGACCCTGTGTCAGTCCGTCAATGCGATCTGAATTTTGCCACGATCCGTCCGTCCAGAATCAACAGGCCAACGGCCAAAAGTGCAAAGCCGACAAAGGCTTGTGGCTGCAGAACTTCGCCGCGCACGACAGCGCCCAACACAATCGCCACAGGCGCGATCAGCAGTGTGCACAGCATCAAATTACCGCTGCCCGCCATCGCCAGCACGCGGTAATACAGCAAGTATGCAATGGCTGTCGCGATAATGGCGTAATAGGCAATCGCGATCCAAGTGTCGGTTTGTAGCGACAGCGATATTGGCCCTTCGATGGCCCAAGCCAATGGGATCATGATCAGCGATGACCCGGTCAACATACCTGCGGCAGCCACTTGTGGTGGCAGGTGGCTTAGCTGCGCACGTGCCCATGCGCCCGCCAGCGCATAGCTGATCGTGCCGCCGATGACGGCCAGTTGTGCCAGCGACCGCAGATCAAGCGCCAGCAGATTCTCCAACCCGATCGCCGTGGCGACACCCAAAAATCCCAGACCAACCCCGATGGCCCGACGGCGCGTCAGGCGTTCGTCCGAAAAGACAATGGCCGCCACCAATACCCCAAAAATGGCTGTGGCCGCATTCAGGATTGATGTCAGCCCGGTTTCAATATGCAACTGCCCCCAAGCCATCAGCGTAAAGGGGATGACGTTGTTTAGACATCCCATCACGAAAAACGCACCCCAGACCTTGGGATTGGTTGGCAATGGCAAACGGCGCAGGATCACAAAGACCCAAAGGATCAGCATCGCCCAGCCCGTCCGATGTGCGACCGAGGTGACTGGCCCGATTTCATCCAACGCCACCCGGATCGACAAAAACGAGCCGCCCCAGATCAGGGACAGCAAGATCAGTTCGATCCATGCGCGGGTGGACAATGTTTTTTGCTGCGTCATGACATCGGCTTAACAGCCTATCATAATCACCGCGACCCGGAATTTGCGCAAATAAAAAACCCCGCCGAACGGGCGGGGCTTTGAATGTGATATAGATTATGCTTTAGAACTGATATCCGATCTGGATACCGTAAGCGATGGCAGTGTTGTCTTCGAATTCACCTAATGTGTCACCCAGTGGAGCGAAAGCATTTGGTGTTCTCGTTTTCGCGTCACCAATCCAGATATAGCTAGCACCACCTGTGATTTTTACATTGTTGATAGAATAGGTCGCAGCAAGTCCGACGCTTGTGAACCCATCCGTTGGGCCAAGGTTACCAGAGAAACCGCCGGTAGATGGCTCATATCCGACTGTCACAGCGCCTGACCAGTTTTCTGTAAAACGGCGACCAAGACCAAGATTGTATGTGATGGTATCGTCATCATAATCTACCAGGGCAGCATCGAAAGCTGCTTCATAATTGGTAGGTGTGATATCGAATTCAGTCCAATCAACCCAACGGATTGAGCCGAACAACAGCGTATCAGGCGCGACTCCAGTTTGGAATTCCAGCGTCAAGGATTGCGGTACTGTGCTGTCAAAACTGGTGTCTGCACCGTTCTCATCCGCATCAAATTCATGCTCAATTGCTGAGTGATAAGTCAAAGCCACACGCAATGCGATATCGGGACGTTCATACGACGCACCAATAAGATAGCCAAGTTCAGCGCTTGTGTCGGTTTCCATCTCATATCCGTTGAAAAGCGATACTTCGCCTTCTACGCGTTGATAGTTCAGACCACCATAAATGCTGACATTATTAGGCAGGTTATATTTCAGGATCGCGCGCAACCCAGTAGAGGAAATACTGGCGGAAGACCCAAATGGTGTCAGGCCGCCACCATATGCATAATCTGTGTCATCCGCATAATCGACATCCGCACCGACAGGCTGATCGATAATGATCGCCAGATCAATCTGTTCGTTGACGCTGGTTTTGAAGGCCAGATTATAATTCGTATAACTATCGATGACATCGCCGCTTTTTGCACCGGCTGGACTGGTCGCAGCAGGTGTAACCTGCTGTTCGCCCTCTACATCTGCATCGATCTGACTGAACGACAGCTTGGCGTACGTACCTTCTTCGAACAAAATACCAACGGATTGGTTTGATCTTTCAATCCCACCGGCGGCTGCGGCCCCGGTTCCTGCTGCCAATACGGCAGCTGTCGTCAAAACTCTTTTCATGTCCTCATCCCTGTTGTGACATATTATTGCGCAAACTACCCTAGGGACAGCATAATAATTCAGTCAATTATGAACGCAACGTCAGGTTGACGTAATTTTCTTTCGTTAACAATTCGTTACTTTTTAGCCGCAGTCTTGCGGGACTCGGTCAGAACAATAACATAATTTGCGGAAAAAATCACAATGGCGCCAAAGATCACAGCCAGGCTGATCTGTTCGTTGAACATCACCAACCCGATGACTGCAATTAGTGGAAGCCGAATGAAATCAAAGGGCATCACTACGGCGGCGGGGGCCAGTGACAGTGCTTTGGTTAAACAGAAATGTGCCAAAAGTCCCGCGCAGGCGATGGCCAGCAGCCATGGCACCTCAGGCTTGCCAGGCAGCGCAATGTCGCCGTCATATCCGGCCGTGATCACACCAAAAACCGCCTGCATAACCGTCAGATAAAACAGGATGCAAGTGATGCTTTCGGTGCGGGTCAGCTTGCGGGTAAACACCGCCGACAGCGCAAATCCGATAGCTGCTAGGGCAGCCAGCAATGCCCCGATATTAGTGAGGATCGTTGCTACAAAGGCATCGTTCAGATCAATCCTGACCGCCCCCAGCACACCATCGCTTAGGCTAAGCTGAATGGTGACAATGCCCAATACGATCAAGACGCCCATGAAACCCACCAATGCCCCGATCACGCGGATCGCGGACAGGCGTTCGCCCAGAATGAATGTCGCAAACAGCATCGCCCAAAGCGGGGATGTGAATTCAAGCGCGAAAACCTGTGTCAGTGGGATCATGATGATTGCTGCAAACCACAGGTTCTGACCTGCAAAATGACTGATGTTGCGTAATGTATGCAGCCCAAGCGATCGGCGGCTGATCTGGCTCAGGGTTCCAGCAGCCCCAGCGACGCCCAGCACGATCACGATGCCGATCAAGCTGCGGTACATCATCAACTCAAACGTGTCCAAAGTGACCGCAACGGCACGCCCCGCGACAGCCATCAGCGAAAACGATACGATCGCACCGGTCATCCACAAGGCCGCTTTCAAAACGGGCGGCACGGTTTAATCACTGCTTTCAAATAGGGGGCGTTCGATGATCTGTTCACAGGCCCGCCGGGCTGCCTGAAATTCAGCCCAATATTTCGCCCGATCCTTGCGCTGACGGGGCTGATGCAAAAGATGCCACTTAAAGGGCGGTGTGTTCGATTGCCACGGCTTTTCAAAGCCCGTGAAATGCACAATAGCCGGATTATCGCGCGATTCTTTCCAGGCATCACGAATATCTTTCGACACATAGCTTTTGGCCGTTTTCGGATTGCCCCAACCAGAATTCCAGATCGGATCCAGATACTGGACCTCATCCCGGAATATCATGTTCAGCCAGTCCTGATCGCGCGATGTATATTTTGCCGTCGCTTCAATATCCATCATCTGATCGGCCAATCCTTTGGCGTGGATTATGTCCAGATCAAAGACCATGACACCGGAGTTGAAATACCGTGCCATATCGATGCCATCCAGTTTGACACCGCGCGCCAGTTGTTTGTCTGCCTTGGCCCGCGCGGTTTTTGATCCGGTATTCAGCGCCTTTTGCAGATCGCTCATCACGCCGGGGGCAAGAACAGCGCCGATGCATTTGCCCTGCAGATCACTGTGCCACAGTTCGGTTACGTCGCGCCGCGCGATACAGTCTCCATCGATATATAGCACGCGGCCGTCGTGCAGTTTGGGCAGCAACAGCCGCGACCGCGCCGCCAATGGCAATCGCCCGCGCGGCAAATGTTTATAATCCTCAAGGTTGAGATGGTTCAGGGTTATATCGGCCTGAAAATGGCTTGCCAGTCTTTGGACCGTATCGCCCAGATGATCTGACGGATCGGTGGCATGCAAGCTCACCCGCAACAGCTGTGCTTTGGTGTTCAGAACCGTATAAAGCGACACCATCGTGCACGGTTCAAACCCGCGATCAAAAAAGTAAACAATATGTGGTTGATCGCCCATCTCGCCGTTCCAAGTTTTGACAGTCTACCTTACTGAGGCTGTTTTAAAGGCAATGTCCAGACACAGGCACATAGAAAGTTGCGATCTGTATTGTCAAATCGTCCCTATATCTACGACTTCTGTGAGGGTATTAGGGATCGTGCGGAAGGGGCTGTTCAAATGAAGCGCGTGATGATTGTGGGTGGCCCTGGGTCCGGCAAAAGCACATTGGCGCGAAAACTGGGGGATCTGACGGGCTTGCCTGTCTTTCATATGGATCACATCCACTGGCATGCCGACTGGGTCGAACGCGACCCTGCTGCCAAAAGTGCCATGACACAGGACATCCATCGCCGTGATAAATGGATCTTCGAAGGGGGGCATTCAAGAACCTATGCCCAACGTGTGCAGCGCGCCGACACTTTTATCTGGCTGGATGTGCCCGTTGCCCTTCGGCTGTGGCGCGTGTTTCGACGGACCATTGTCCATTACGGAAAGTCACGCCCTGATCTTCCCGATGGCTGCATCGAACGATTTGACACATCCAGCCTGGAATTCTGGTCATTTATCCTAAGAACACGCCATACCGCCCGCGCCAGACTGTCAGCGATCTATCAGGATCCGCCTGCACATCTGAAAACGTACCATCTGACCTCTCTTAGGTCTGTGAACCGGTTTCTGGACGACACAAAGGCGCAACGCCGTTGACAATTGCATTCTGCACTGAAAGGCGATTTATCGGTGTGATAAGACCAGATTGGGGAATGTAATGCGCGCATTTGCGGCCTCGGGACAATATCGCGACCGGATTGGATGGCTGGGCATTATTGCCTTGCTGACGGGTGCTCTGTGTTTGTTACCGATGATTGCGGTTCTGCTGGCGGCGTTGTCGGGCAATCTGGATGTGCTGCGCCACTTGGCTGAAACCGTGCTGTGGGATTATACCCGCACTACGATATTCCTGGTTCTTCTGGTGGGCGCGGGCACCCTGATCATTGGCACCGGCACCGCGTGGCTGGTCACAATGACCCGCTTTCCAGGCGCGCGCCTGTTTGAGATCACGCTTGTCCTGCCGCTGGCCTTTCCGGCCTATGTGCTGGCTTATGCCTATACCCATGTGCTGGACCATCCGGGCATTGTGCAATCCACCCTGCGTGATGTAACCGGATGGGGCCCACGCGATTACTGGTTTCCCGAAATCAGATCGGTGGGTGGGGCTGCGATCATGTTGACGCTGGTCCTGTACCCTTATGTCTATCTGCTGGCCCGCGCTGCGTTCCTGCAACAAAGTGGCGGCGCGTTTCTGGCGGCAAGATCGTTGGGCAGCAGCGCCTGGGCGGCCTTTTTCAAGATCAGCCTGCCCATGGCGCGCCCGGCCATCGCGGGCGGCGTTTTGCTGGCTATCATGGAAACCATCGCCGATTTCGGCACTGTCGCATATTTCGGCGTGCAGACCTTTGCCACAGGCATTTATGCCAGCTGGATATCGTTCGACAACCGCGGCAGCGCGGCACAATTGGCGCTGTGTCTGTTGGCCTTTGCGCTGTTGCTGGCCGTTCTTGAACGAACCCAACGGGGCAGTGCAAAATTCCACACCAACACCAAACGCCAGGCCCGCTTGTTGCCCATTCGGCTGACAGGCCTGCGCGCTGTCGGAGCATTCGTGTTTTGCGCAGTCCCCGTCATTCTGGGCTTTGCGCTGCCTGTCGTCATCCTGATCGACATGGGCGTGGGGTCCGAACAAAACTTGTTCAGCGCGCGCTATCTGCATTTTATCCAGAATTCACTGACGCTGGCCAGCATTGCCGCTGTCCTGACCGTGCTGGCTGCCGTTACTGTTGGCTATTTTCAACGCCTTGTTCCGGGGCGCGCCTCGGCCATCGCCGGATATGCCGCACGCCTTGGATACGCTGTACCGGGCGGAGTGATCGCCGTTGGCATCATGGTCCCGATTGCGGGCTTTGATAATGCGTTGGATGCGTGGATGCGCAAAACCTTCGACATCTCGACCGGTCTGTTGATCAGCGGCACAATCTGGGTGCTGATCGCGGCCTATCTGGTCCGCTTTATCGCCGCCGCCCTGAACGCGTACGAGGGTGGCCAAAGCACCCTGCACGTCAATATGGATGCCGCATCCCGCAGTCTGGGCGAAACCCGATTTGGCACTTTGCGCCGTGTACATCTGCCGATTTTGCGGCCAAGCTTGCTGACAGCACTGCTGATCGTCTTTGTCGACGTGATGAAGGAACTGCCCGCCACCCTGATCATGCGCCCGTTTGATTACGACACGCTGGCCGTGCAAGCCTATCGCCTGGCATCAGACGAACGGCTAAGTGGCGCGGCGGTGCCCAGCCTTGTCATCGTCGCCGTGGGCCTTTTGCCCGTGATCTTGCTATGCCTGCGGGTGGGGCGCCAACCACAGGGGTGAAAGATCAGATTAATTGCTCACCATGAGTTTTAAAGGAAGGGTCAACATTTACGCAGCCTCAGTCTAATCCTTGTATCTGCCATCTGCTTTGCTACGCCTTCATGGGCGTGTGCTTTGGCGGCTTATGAAGGTCATCACTATCCATCGTGTATAATTTCCATGCCAGGACCTGGTGATAAGGTTAATATTGTTGCTAGCGATTGGCACAGAGGCTTTTTATCATCCCATCACTTTGGGGATAATCAAAGCAAGACGCGACTATTCGTCCTTAATATTCCCAAAAATAATCACGTAAATTATCTTGTCCTTGAATCTTGGGAACCGGCGATCTGGAAGTTCCAGGGCAATACAGACAGTATTTCAAAGGTCATTGTTTTGGGCGCGCGATTGGCTGGCGCAGATGCGGCTGGCGTTATCGGAATACCTGAAAACAGGATCCATTTTACCAATCCTGATCTGACCGCTCTTGTTGACGCTCCAAACACATCCTGCACACGTGTTTATAAAGCATGCACATCAAAGCAATGGTTCGGTGATAAGCCGGATCGTCGTATAACATTCCATCCACCTTCAGAACAGTCGCGCTATCAAAGCAAACCGGAACCACCATCTGACTGGGCAGATTTCAATGATCCTTTCGATCCCGAAACCAACATCACCTCTGTTCAGCCTGAAAATCGGGATACAGTTTTTGAAATAGATCCGGCCCTGGTGATTTCACCAAGGCCGGTCATTGCTTATGATGTTGTGCCAGACGTTCGAAACATTCCAACGCCTGACTAGGACAATGTGATCACCAAGGATCAGGTGCGTTCCTGGATCCAAACCTCAACACGGCGGTTGATGGACTGGCCGATTGTATCTGTATTACAAACCGACGGCGACAGCTCGCCATAGCCTTTGGTCTGAAATTCGATGTTGCGCAAACGATTGCCCGCAAGTCTTGCGATGGACTGCGCAACAGATTGTGCCCGGCGGTTGGATAGTGACAGGTTCTGGGTAAAGCTGCCCACATCATCCGTGAAACCCACAACGGCAACCCGCGTATTGGCTGGGCGTGTCTCAAGATAGGAAATCAGACGGTTAAGGTCGTTGATTTCCTTTTTACCCAATGAACTTGACCCGGTTGGAAAGCGAATTGTCGTCGACAAACGATCCCAGCTTTGCATATCTGTCATCAGATTGCGCGCCAAGGTAATTTCGCTTGGGTTTTCAACAGAGTTCAACAGGTTGCTGATTTTCTCGTTGTTCACCAGTTGCGATGTCCGTTCAACTGCGAAGTTCACAAAGCTGGATTGTGCAATTGGCTCATCTGCTGCAGGGGATGATACATATTCCAGAAACTTCCGCGCCTCTGTCGTCATGTTGTCGGGACGATAGTAAAAATACAAACGACGATTCAGCGGGTATTCTTCTGTTTTCACCGCAAAGGTCGACGCCGTCGATGTAATTCCACAAGAACTGGTAAGATCAAGCCGTTTCAGGCCCTGCGAATAGGCAAAGCCCACATAAGCAATCGCATTTACGTCGTTTTGAACCGCGGCCGCCATTTCAGGGTTATCGCCCTCGGGATAAACCGTGCGGCTGCCCAGGGGTCTTTCCTGTCCAGAAAAGATGGCATTTTCAAAAACACCGCGTGTGCTGGACCCATCTTCGCGTGATATGACAGTGATCGGGGCGTTGCGGCCGCCAACCTGGCTCCAATTGGTGATAAAGCCCTGATAGATGGATGAAATATCGCGTGTACTAAGGCTTGAAATCGGATTATCGGGGTGCACGATCACAGCCAGACTGTCCACCGCGACAACCGTATGATTATCGGGGCCGTACATGTCGCCGGCACCTGCGGCAAACAGCGCTGCTGCTTCTTTTACTTTTGCCGGCCGCGATGCCATGCCCAATTCTGCCGATCTGTCCAGCAAAGCATCAAACGCATCCCCGGATCCGGTTGCATTAATATAATGCGTGGCCACTGGTCTGCCGGACGCCGACACATAGCTGGCCAGTGTCACCGTGTCTGACACCTGTTGCGGTGAAAGTTGAGTTCTTAAATAGCTGGCATATCCTTCCGTCAGATAAGGCAGTAAACCCAAACCAAGCGTGTCGGATCCTGCAATACGCAGATCTGCTGACGCGGGATTGACAGATGCAGCTGTTGGCACAGGTGTAGATGTCGGAATAATACTTATACCGCCGACCTGCGGACACCCGGCCCCGACACATCGCACGACGTCAGACGACATTTTGATATTACCAAGGGATGTTTTGACGGTGTAATTTTCATCAGCAAAATCGACAAGCGTCCCTTTTATATCAATTGTACCATCAAGGGATTGAAGTGACACATTACTGCCAACCTGGAAAGTTGGCGCAGGACACCCAGGCCCCGAACATGAAACCTGTGCTGCCGATACTTTCATCTGACCGACAGATGTTTTGATAATGTACTCTGATCCTGTAAATTCGACCAGATCCCCGGACAGATTGATTTCACCATCTGGTGATGTCAGAACAACTGACTCTGCATAAGCTGCTGTCCCTGCAATCGCTAGACTAATGACTGTTGCAGAAAACAGATCTGGATAAAACGCTGTTTTGACGGAATATTTCATTTTTGACCTTTCACGCTCAGACTACTCATCAAGTTTTATCTGAAACTACTTACTCTACGTAAGTTAGACTTTCGCATGATAAATAGGCAATAAAAAGACAAAGTGATCGTTATTTACGCACAATAATAACAATTCAGAATATTTTTCCGGAATGAGCTTATGAAATCACTCATAAATTTTCACGTAAAATTCCGGAAAAATATTATTCGAAATCTTAAAAATGCTCAAACGCACGGACTGAAACGCCAAACCTTTCGCCGAAATATCAGCGATATTTTACTTTGATATGAGAGCAACTTGCGCCGTGAATTTTAAACGACCAGCTTAATCTTTGCAGGAACGCCAATTGTCTAATTCCGATTTTGGCTCATAATTAGACCGAACGTTACGAGGCAAGCAGATACAAATCGCCAAACACCAAAGCCTTCTTTCAGTAGAAATGTCGATATAAGGGCCGCGAAAAGAACACTGATCTCGCGCAGGCCGGAAACCATGCCCATAGGCGCAAAGGCAAGCGCATAGACAATAATCCAGTATGCTCCAACCTGCATCGCACCACCGGCGATACCAGTCAGGGCATTGTTCTTCGCAACAACCAGCATTTCATTTCGTTTCCAAATGAGTGCGATCAAAAAAGTCAGTAACCCGTTACCAATTGTAAGCCACACAGCAAACCCTAGGACTGATCCTGCCTGACGTACGCCCAACCCATCGACAACTGTATATGATGCGATGCAAACGCCGGTTAAAAGTGCAAACAAAATTGCTTTAGGATTAATCTTGCTGACCTTTCCACCATCAAAGGTCAGCGCCATAACCCCGACAGCAAGACAAAGAATGCCAATCAAAGCCATTTGGCTGACTTGCTCTCCGGCGAAAATCAACGCGCCAAGAGTGACAAGAATTGGCGCAGATCCTCGAGCAACTGGATACACCTGTCCAAGATCACCGTGGTCATAGGCAACCGGAAGAAAGAAATGATATCCGGTATGAATTAAGATCGATAGCGCCAAAAGTGGCCAACTGGCAGGATCAGGGCTGTCGATGAACGGTAGTGCAAAGAGTGAGAGAATACTTCCCGCAAGGGTAACGACTGCCATCACTGCGACCCGGTCGCCATTGACTTTAATCAGTGCATTCCAACCAGCGTGCAAAGCTGCGGCCAGCAAAATCAATAGGGTCACATCATAGGTCATGACTATGGAGCCTATCTACTCGTGCGAAAAACACTAGGGGTTTGTTTTGCGACGAAAGCCTGCTTATTCGCACAGCTCGACTGGCCTTTAGATGAACCCTGAAATCAACACATTCTAAACCTGTCTTAACATCGCCGCGCATGTTACTAAAACATGACCGAACCGCCCTTGTTGACACAGGCGATCACAGGCCATTTTCCGGCGGAATCACAGTTTTGTACAAAACTTTTGGTACAAACCCCGTGTACAAAATATACAAAACTGCGTGACGGCGGGGGTGTTTTTCGACCTATGGCGCAACGTTCGGCGCATTTACCTTTACCGTGCGTTGGCTTGCCGGCACTTTACGTACGGCTGCAATTGCCCTATCTGCACTTTTCCGATTTGACCAAGGTACGTGACCCATGCCGATCAAAATTCCATCCAATTTGCCCGCCTATGATGTGCTGACGAACGAAGGCGTCATGGTCATGGATGATGATACCGCGGCCCTTCAGGATATCCGCCCTTTGCGCATTGGGTTACTGAATTTGATGCCCAAAAAGATCCAGACAGAAAACCAGTTCGCGCGTTTGATCGGGGCCACCCCGTTGCAGATCGAACTGACCCTGATCCGGATGAGCGAACATCGCACCCGCAATACCGCCGCCGAACATATGCGCGAATTCTATAAGCCTTTTCAGGATGTTAAAGGTGAAAAATTCGATGGCCTTCTGATCACGGGCGCCCCGATTGAACATTTGCCGTTCAATGATGTGACCTATTGGGATGAACTCAAGCAGGTGTTTGATTGGACACAGACCAACGTGCATTCGACCTTTGGTGTATGCTGGGGCGGCATGGCGATGATCAATTATTTTCACGGTGTGCAAAAGCATATTCTGGACGCCAAGGCCTTTGGCTGTTTCCGGCATAATAACCTGGCCCCCGCATCCCCCTATTTACGTGGGTTTTCAGACGATTGCGTGATCCCGGTCAGCCGCTGGACAGAAATGCGCCAGGCTGAAATAGACGCGGCCTCGGGCCTGACCACGCTTTTGGGCAGCGATCAAGTTGGCCCATGTCTTGTCGAAGACCCAGGCCACCGCGCGCTCTATATTTTCAATCATTTTGAATATGATAGCGGAACTTTGAAGCAGGAATACGACCGTGATATTGCCGAAGGAAAAGACATAAACGTGCCGATAAACTACTATCCCGGCGATGATCCGACAAAAACGCCGCAAAACCGCTGGAGATCACACGCGCACCTTCTATATGGCAATTGGATAAACCAGATTTACCAAACAACGAACTATGATCTTGAAAAAATTGGCCATTAGTCTTCTGATCTCAACCTTGGCGCTTGCCGGATGTGGCGCCTATGTCGACCGCAAGGCCGGCAAACGCGAAGACATGGCCGAAGAAAATTATGGCCCCACAGGTCAGTTCATCGATGTGAACGGCACCCGCGTACATGCCCATGTCGAAGGGCAGGGGCCTGATCTGATCTTGATCCACGGCGCATCTGGCAGTACGCGCGAATTCACGTTTCGCTTTATAGATCAACTGAAAGATCGCTATCGTGTGATCGCATTTGATCGGCCCGGCCTTGGTTGGACGCAGCGGCCCGGAAACCACGGCGGCGCCTTTAATTCAAGGGCCGAAAGCCCGCAGGAACAAGCGGTTTTGCTTAAAGCTGCTGCCGATAAACTTGATGTGCGCGACCCTATTATTCTGGGCCACAGTTATGGGGGCGCTGTGGCATTGGCGTGGGTGTTGAAATATCCCAATCATGCGTCCGCTTTAGTGCCTGTGTCAGCCGCGTCAAACCCTTGGCCCGGTGGGCTTGGGCCGCTTTACGGCGTCAACTCGTCATCGATTGGCGGGGTAACTGTCGTGCCTTTGATAACGGCTTTTGCCCCTAAAAACCGGGTCGAAGGTGTGGTCGACACGATTTTTGCGCCCCAGCCTACGCCATCCGGTTATGTTAATTACATCGGTATCGGGCTGACCCTGCGCCGCGAAACACTTCGCGCCAACGCGCAACAGGTCAATTCGTTACGACCGCACGTTGTGGGCATGTCAAAGCAATACAAAGATATCAACATCCCTGTCGAAATCGTGCACGGCGATGCTGATGATATCGTGCCGCTTGATATCCATTCCAGACCTTTGGCGACCCAAATCCCTGATGCCAATCTGACCATATTACCTGGCATCGGACACATGCCGCACCATGTTGCCGAAGACGCGGTGATTGCGGCCATTGATCGTGCAGCGACCCGCGCTGGATTGCGCTGACCGTCTGCGCGGCGCATATTACCCGAAAATACGGAGACACCGATGCAGCTTCCTTTTGACGGCGCAATCAGCCGCTTTTACCAAGAAACCGCGCCTGATGACATTCGGCAAGCGATCAAAGACAGCAGCAAAGGCGATATTCTAAACCCGCTTTACCATTACCGCGAACGCATGGATCGCAAGGAATACGAAGATCATCTGTATGCCTTGCAAATCGAAATGGTCAAATTGCAAAACTGGGCCAAAGCCAGTGGCACCCGGATTGCGATTGTGTTCGAAGGACGCGACGCGGCTGGAAAAGGTGGTACAATCAAACGGTTTCGTGAAAACCTGAACCCACGCGGCGCGCGGGTGATTGCACTGTCAAAGCCGACGGATCGCGAACGTAGCCAATGGTATTTTCAACGCTATATTGATCATCTTCCGGCGGGTGGTGAAATTGTATTCTTTGACAGATCCTGGTATAACCGTGGCGTTGTCGAACATGTTTTTGACTTTTGCACAGATGAACAGCGTGAACAGTTTTTCCAGCAAGTCTGTCCGTTTGAAAGCATGCTGGTCAGCGAAGGTATCCACTTGATCAAGATCTGGCTGAACGTAGGACGCGCCGAACAGTTGCGCCGTTTTCTTGCACGTGAAAGCGATCCGCTTAAGCAATGGAAGCTAAGCTCAATTGATGTCAAAGGGCTGGCGAAATGGGATGAATATACGGCCGCGATAAGTGAAACGATCAAGCGCAGCCATACCGATGATGCGCCTTGGACTATCATCCGGTCTGATGGCAAGCGTCGCGCGCGTCTGGCGGCCATTCAATCGGTCTTGTCGCGCATCCCCTATGAAAAAAAGAACGAAAAGGCCATCGGTGACATTGATGCCCATGTCGCCGGGGGGCCAGTGATCTGGGATGCCTAAGCGCGGATATCACCACGGCAATCTGCGCCCCGCGCTTGTAGATGCGGCGCTGATACTGATCGAACAGCGTGGCCCCATGGGCTTTACCCTGTCCGAAGCGGCAAAGACTGCAGGCGTCACACCTGCCGCTGTGTACCGTCATTTTGCTGGCCGTGAAGATCTGATCGCTGAAGCGGCCCGGCAAGGCTATGCCATTTTTGCCGATTTGCTGGAGTATGCCTATTCTGACGGTAAGCCGTCTGCCTTGGCTGCGTTTTCGTCCACTGGCCGGGCTTATCTGGCTTTTGCGCGCAAATATCCGGGCCATTACATTGCGATGTTTGAAAGCGGTATTTCTATCCAGCGGACACCAGAACTGAATACGGTCGCAACCCGCGCTCTTGGCGTTTTGGAAAAAGCTGCAGTTGAGTTATCGCAGCACATCCCTGCAGATAAACGCCCACCGCCACAGATGTTTTCCGCCCATATCTGGGCTATGTCACATGGCGTTGTGGAGCTGTTTGCGCGTGGCAGTCCTGGCACAAGGTCGCCTTTCCCGCCCGAAGATCTGCTGGAAACCGGCATCGGTATTTATTTGCGTGGTCTGGGTCTGATACCGCAAGACGGCTAACGGTCAGTGCTGGCCCCGCTTTTCAACCAATTGATAACATCGGTTGCGTTTTGATCTGGCGGAAAGACGGGATAAAATGATTTGATAATCACGCCATCCCGCACGATCAACGTCAGCCGGTGCAACAAGGTCATGCCCGCCGCTTGAAATGTAGGCAGATTCAACGCCTTTGTCAGCGCAAGCTTTGCATCTGACAGCAGTGGAAACGGCAAATGCAAGCGCGCTGCAGCCTCTGACTGATATGCGGTGTCTTGTGTCGACAGCCCAAAAAGATGATCTACACCAAGCGCTTTCAGCTCGGCAAAGTGATCGCGAAAGGCACAGGATTGCGGTGTACAACCGCGTGCGCCGGGGATCATATCCCAGCCATCTGGCAAAGGTTGATCAGGCTGTCCGGTGCGTGGATAGGCATAAACAACCGTTATTCCCGATAGATGCGATAGATCGATCATGACGCCAGATGTCGAAGACAGCTGCATTTGCGGCAACATGGTCCCGGTCAGATGATCTGCAGCGCCATTGTCTTCTGGCTCAGGCAGTTCTGACCAATCTATCTTTTCCAGCGGGGTTTTCATCAGTGAAACACTGCCGGCTTTGTAGCCTTATCAAAGATCTGTAATTCGATTTCGCCTGCGACCTCATCCGTGACGCGCAGTGTATCCCAAAGTGCTTTAAAATCACGAAAGGTGATTGCATCACGGCGCCAGTTTCCGCTGTAAAACTGGGCAAATACGATTTGATTGTGTGCATCTGGACGGCAATCCACCAGCATCGTTTCGCCGTAAAACTCACTGATGACGATTAGATGTTCGGCGCCCTGAAATACGGAATTCGGAAGGTCCGCATATTCGGCGGTTTCTGACAATGTTTCGATACTGTCCACATCGAAAATCTCGCGGCAGGACGGAAACGGGTTTACCCAGTCCTGTTGATTATCAGGGCGTGGATTACGCACCGCGGGCACGACAACCTTGCGAACCGGACCGCCGTCTTGCAGGTGGTAAAGCGCTCGCAATCCATCGGGCAATGTCAGCCCAAGCTCTTTCTCTTTTTTTTGGATCTGCGCTTCGGCGACCTGCAATGTCCAGTTTGGATCGTTGTATCTCTGTTCAAAGATCGTTTCAGCGGTCATGCGCAGGTCGCTTAGCTGAAATGCATTCTGGTTTTCGATATCTGATGTCTGTTGGGTCTTCCTGCGTGCATGTGCGTGATCCGCAAGCGTCAGCAGGCCCGAAAATCCCCCCACAATAGCGGCCACAATCAAGTCGCGTTGCAGGGCAGGAATGTAGTCGTAGTCGGGGTAAAACGCCGCGCTGATACCAAAACCCACAAAGAAAAAAGCGGCAATCCCGAAAAATGACAATCCAGCCATGACGATCACGTCAAGCACCAAGTCCAATGTGTCTTTAAAGCCTTTGTCCCGTTTCAGATCGCTTCCAAAGTACATCGAAAAAACAAACGCCAGTGACAAAGGAACGATCACCCATGTCGATCGCCCCATAAAGCCGTAATAAAGTGCGATCGGGAACAGAGCCAACGAAAATGTCGCGGCCAGTGTTGAGATGACGCTGTCGTTTTTACTATCGCTCATGCTTTTCCGTAAATCTCGACAATACGGGATAGTGCGACATCGGGTGCCAGTTCTTCGCTTTCGCCTGTGCGGCGGCTGGTCAGTTCAACTACACCGTTTTTTAAACCACGCGGGCCGACAGTGATGCGCCATGGCAGACCGATCAGGTCCATCGTGGCGAATTTTGCCCCGGCCCGTTCTTTGCGATCATCATATAGCGGTTCAAAACCTTTGGCGGTCAAAGCGTTATAAAGGTCTTCGCAGGCTTTATCGGCGTCGGCATCGCCTTGCTTCAGGTTGACGATCCCGCAATGAAACGGTGTGACACCTTCGGGCCAGATAATACCATTATCATCATGGCTGGCTTCGATAATCGCGCCCAAAAGGCGGCTAACACCAATGCCGTGGCTGCCCATATGCACAGGTACGGGCTTGCCATCGGGGCCCTGGACTGTCGCGCCCATTGCATCGGAATATTTCGTGCCAAAATAGAAAATCTGACCCACTTCGATGCCCCGTGCGGTGCGGCGGCGGTCTTCGGGCACTTTGGCGAATTCATCCGCATCGTGCGTTTCGTCAGTACGTGCATAGCGGCTTGTAAATTCATCCAGTATGCCCGCACATTGCTCCACATCGTCATAATCAATCTGACGATCCCCAAAGCTAAGATCGGTGACAGCACTGTCATAAAACACCTCGGACTCGCCCGTATCGGCCAAAACCAGGAATTCATGTGTGTAATCGCCACCAATCGGACCACCGTCAGCACGCATCGGGATCGCTTTCAGCCCCATCCGTTCATACGTTCGCAGATAGCTGACCAAGTGGCGGTTATAGGCATGCAGCGCGTCTTCTTTGGTCAGATCAAAGTTATAGCCGTCCTTCATATAAAATTCACGGCCGCGCATCACGCCAAATCTTGGGCGCATCTCGTCGCGGAACTTCCATTGGATATGGTAAAGCGTCAGCGGCAAATCTTTATAGCTGCTGACATAGGATCGAAAAATATCGGTGATCATCTCTTCATTCGTGGGCCCAAACAGCATATCGCGATCATGCCTGTCGCGGATCCGCAGCATTTCAGGGCCGTAGGCATCATACCGGCCGCTTTCACGCCACAGATCAGCAGGCTGGATCGTGGGCATCAGCATCGGAATATGTCCTGCGCGCTGTTGTTCTTCATTCACGATCTGTTCGATGCGCTTAAGAACCTTGAACCCAAGGGGCAGCCATGAATAGATACCTGCCGCGTTCTGCTTGATCATGCCCGCCCGCAACATCAATCGGTGACTGGCGATCTGTGCCTCGGCCGGTGTTTCTTTCAGAACTGGCAAAAAATAACGGGACAGGCGCATGTGTATTCCTTTGACAAACGTTTCTAGCGGTTTAGGGCAGCCCGATTGCGCAAGCAAGCGCCAGACCAGCCGTTTATCGCATTAAACGGCGCTTTTGCGGTACAATCAGGGGCTTGCATGACATTGCGTCATGGGCGATGTCATAACAAAGAGAATTTAAGGACAAAAATGGCTTTACCCGTTCAACAACAGGCAAAATTCTGGGGGCTCGCGATTGCGGTCTTCATGGGCATTCTTTGGTTTTTAGGCGATGTTATCCTGCCATTTGTTCTGGGTGGGGCGATTGCCTATTGTCTGGATCCGATTGCCGACAAGCTGGAAAAATGGGGTGCAAGCCGTGTTCTGGCGACAGTGATCATTACAGTTTCGGCGATTGTGATCTTTGTTCTTGCGATGCTTCTGATCGTGCCAACGCTTGTATCACAGGCAAGTGACTTGATCGCAGTTGCGCCGAAGCTGTTTCAAGATTTGCAAAGTTTTCTGACTGATCGTTTTCCGTCGCTTGTCGATGCCGGGTCGCCGATGCGCCAACAGCTGCAAGCCATCGGAGAGGCGATCCAATCCCGTGGCGGCGAGTTACTGAATTCTGTGCTCAGTTCAGCGATGGGCGTGATCAACGTCGTCGTGCTGATTGTTCTGGTGCCGGTCGTCACCTTTTATCTGTTGCTGGATTGGGACCGGATGGTTGCCAAGATCGACGATCTGTTGCCACGTGATCATGTGCATACAGTACGCAAATTGGCTAAGGAAATGGATAAAACGCTGGCATCGTTTATTCGGGGCATGGGCACGGTCTGTCTGGCGCTTGGTACCTATTATGCTGTCGCACTAATGGCGGTTGGTCTGCAGTTCGGCTTGGTCGTCGGGTTTATCGCAGGGTTGATCACTTTTATCCCCTATGTCGGCGCGCTGGTTGGTGGAATGCTGGCGATTGGGTTGGCGCTGTTTCAGTTCTGGGGCGATTGGACATCGCTTGGTATGGTCGCTGGTATTTTTATCGTCGGCCAAATTATCGAAGGAAATATTCTGACGCCAAAACTGGTGGGTGACAGTGTGGGGTTGCATCCCGTCTGGTTGATTTTTTCGCTATCCGTTTTTGGGACATTGTTTGGATTTGTCGGAATGCTGGTTGCTGTGCCTGTTGCAGCTATGTTTGGTGTTCTGGCGCGATTTGCGATCAACGAATACAAAGGTGGGCTACTTTACAACGGCTATAGCGGTCTGGCGCAAGACTCACCCGAAGATGATGAAACCACGGGCAATGGCTAAGCAGCTTGGGCTAGACCTGCCCAGCAAAGCGGCGTTAGGGCGTGACGATTTTTTTATTTCCCCAGCAAATGCGATTGCGGTTGCGACGCTTGAGAATTGGCAAAATTGGCCCAACCGCAAGTTGGTTCTGGCGGGTCCACGAGGATCTGGTAAAACCCATCTGACGCATGTCTGGGCCACTGAAACCGGTGCGATGGTTATTGCAGCGACTGACCTAGCAGGCATTCCTGTAGAAGATACCGCCTCTGCTTCTTGCATCGCCATCGAAGACATTCCCGACATTGCTGGAAATCCCAACGTCGAGCGTGCACTGTTTCATCTGCACAATCTTGTTCTGGCCCAGAACGGTACACTTTTATTGACTGGTGATACGGCCCCGTCGCGCTGGCCTCTTGATTTGCAGGATCTTGCCAGTCGAATGCAGGGCACGTCTGTTGTGGCGCTTGAGCCCCCTGATGATCAATTGTTGTCTGCCGTTTTGCTGAAACTTTTCGCTGACCGGCAACTGACGCCAAAGCATACTGTGATCAGCTATCTGATTGCCAATATGGATCGGTCGTTTGACATGGCCGGACGTGTCGTGGCCGAAATGGATCGGCTTGCTTTGGCAGACCGGCGCAAGCTGAACCGTGGCCTTGCCAGCGATGTGCTGGACATTCTGCGCGATCCATCAACATAATTGTCACCATACCGTCACAGCAAATTGCGATATGGTCCCTTATGATAAAAACTGACTTTTTAAAATCTGATTTTCCCAAGGCCATTAAGCTGGACGAAGATCTTACGGGATCGGCTCGGTTTTATAATCGCGAACTCAGCTGGCTTGGTTTCAACTGGCGCGTTCTGGAAGAGGCTGAAAATACCCGCGTGCCGCTTCTGGAACGACTGCGGTTTTTATCGATCTCGGCCAATAATCTGGATGAGTTCTATACCGTGCGTGTGGCAGGTTTGCGTGAATTGGCCAATGCCGGCAACACCACACCTGCGGCGGATGGGCTGTCAGCGGCAGAACAACTTGTGCTGATCGATACGAATGCACGTACGCTGATGGAGCGCCAGCAAGCCGTTTATAACGATCTAAAGGCAGAGATGGAGGCCGAAGGCATTCACATTCTGACCGCAGGCACTTTATCAAGCGACGACCGCACGTTTTTGGATGAATTCTTTCTAAACCAGGTGTTTCCTGTTCTGTCGCCGTTGGCGATTGATCCTGCGCATCCGTTTCCCTTTATCCCCAATACTGGGTTTTCACTGGCCCTTCAGTTGCGGCGCCTAAAAGATAAAACACCCCTTCAGGCACTTTTGCCGATCCCACAGCAGATTGACCGTTTTATCGCACTGCCGTCAGAACCGGGTCAGTATCGGTTCTTGCCGATGGAAGACATGCTTTTGCTGCACGCCCAAGGTATCTTTCCGGGATATGAAACCATCGGGTCCTGCACGTTTCGGGTCTTGCGCGATAGCGATCTTGAAGTGGAAGATGAAGCAGAAGATTTGGTGCGCGAATTCGAAGTTGCCCTGAAAAGACGCCGCAGGGGCGAGGTTATTCGCCTGAAAATTAGTACCGATGCCCCCGCTGGTCTGAAGTCGGTCATTATGGAAGAACTGGACGTGATCCAGGATGAGGTCGTTGAAATTCAAGGGCTTATCGGTATTTCAGACCTGTCACAGCTGGTCGTTGATGCCCGCCATGATTTACTATGGCCCAGCTTTACCCCGCGTGTTCCCGAACGTGTCATGGACCACGATGGCGATATGTTTGCAGCCATTCGGCAAAAAGATATGCTGCTGCATCATCCGTATGAAACCTTTGATATGGTGGTGCGGTTCCTGAAACAGGCGGCACGCGATCCCAATGTGGTTGCTATCAAACAGACGCTTTATCGGACATCAAAAAAATCCCCCATTGTCGAGGCTTTATGCGAAGCCGCCGAAGACGGAAAATCGGTCACAGCATTGGTTGAACTAAAAGCGCGGTTTGACGAAGCGGCCAACATCCGCCAGTCACGGCGTCTGGAACGGGCAGGCGCGCATGTTGTGTACGGGTTTATGCACTATAAAACCCATGCTAAAATCAGTACAGTGGTGCGGCGCGAAGGTGATCAACTTGTGACCTATACTCACTATGGGACAGGAAATTATCATCCGATTACGGCACGGATTTACACAGATTTATCCTTGTTTACCTGTGACGCGGCATTGGGACGTGATGCGACCAAGGTTTTCAACTACCTTTCTGGTTATGCCGAGCCTGAAAAACTAGAAAATCTTGCAATCTCGCCTTTAACGCTGAAAGCGCGTTTGATTGATATGATCGGTGCCGAAGCTGATTATGCCCGTGCAGGTAAGCCCGCAGAAATCTGGGCAAAAATGAATTCCCTGATCGAAAGTGATGTCATCGATGCGCTTTACGCAGCCAGTCAGGCTGGTGTGAAAATCAATTTGATCATTCGCGGTATCTGTGGCTTGCGACCCGGGGTCAAAGGATTGTCAGACAACATTCGCGTCAAGTCGATTGTCGGGCGGTTCTTGGAACATTCTCGTATTGTCTGTTTTGGTAATGGGCATGGACTTGCTAGCAAAAAAGCCAAAGTCTATATCAGTTCGGCTGATTGGATGGGCCGAAATTTGAACCGGCGAGTTGAAACGCTGATCGACATCACCAATCCAACTGTCAAAGCACAGATTGTCAGTCAGATTATGGCGGCAAACCTGGCCGATGTGGCACAAAGCTGGATCATGGCGGCCGACGGCAGCTTTACGCGCCCTGATCTGCCCGAGGGCGAATTTGCGTTCAGTTGTCACCGTTTCTTTATGGAAAACCCATCGCTGTCTGGTCGTGGGTCGGCTGGTGCTGCTGACGTGCCAAAATTGACCCATACCGAAGATTAGAATGGTAAAGACGCCTTTCAAAATCTAGTCTGAGTTCATCGTTTAATCTCTTGTTAACCACGCACCCATATGCCGCGCAATGGGATAATTTAGTGTGGTAAACATATGTATAACGTAAATATTAATTTGGATTCAGTTGGTTACAGTAGCGATACAATAACAGAAGCGAATTTTGGTGCGAATATGCTGTTTCATACGGATCGAACAGCCGATGGATCTGATTTCAGAAGTGTGATCGACAAAGTTGATGTCAATTACATCAGATACCCTGGCGGTACGATTGCCGAACAATTCTTTGATATAACAGATCCGAATTCGACGACTCGTCCCAACGTGATTGATAACAATGGCGAAGTCAGAACGGTCGAAACGCTTAGCAACTTTATCGGATATTGCGACGAAATTGATGCAAACCCTGTCATCGTTTTGCCGACCTATCGGTACTATGACGAAGAAACTGGCAAAGTGCGTCCCGAAGCTGAAACAGAGTACCGCGATTTTATTCGCTCATTGCTGACGGATGACTTCGGCAACGTTGACAGGGTTACGATCGAAATAGGCAACGAATGGTATCAAGATCGTTTTGGTTGGGACGTTGAACAATTTGGCGAGTTTCAGGCAACCGTTGCGTCCTGGATTGACGACGAAGCGTCTTTGCTGGGGCAGCGCGATAATCTGACTTTGCTTGTGCAAGCAGGCAGAAACGATACTACGGAAAGCAATGATGTGCTGTCTTCATTCTTCCAAGGCGATGCTGAGGCACTGGTAGACGGCGTGATCACCCATCTTTATGGGACAAACAATTCCGGCAATCCCCTTGGGATCGGAGGTGGCATCGGTGACCGCCTGGAAGATATTTCCACCGTTTGGTCCAATGCCCTGGGTCGCGATGTCGATATCGCTGTAACCGAATGGAACGTCGGCGAAGATGGCCCGGACAACACACTTATTAATGGCATCATGCGTACCGCCCCATTGCTTCGGATTTTCGGCGAAATGGTGACCAACGATGTTGATCTGTCGATGATATGGTCCACGCAAACACTTCACATTGCCGGTTTAAGCACCAAAGAAGGACGTGGTGACGATCTGCGACCCACGGGCTATTTCTATTCGATGCTATCAGATGCGCTTGTCGGTACGCGACTTGTGGATACAACGTCCGATTTCAAGCTGAAAGACAGTTTCGGCAAAACAGTGGGCTATAACTATAATTTCGAAGATACAGGCAATTATGTCAGTTACTTTGTATCCGGCGTCGATGGCGATATTGATCTGAATGTGGATTTGTCCGATTACTACGCCGCAGATGCCTATGTGTACGCAACCATTTTGGGTGCCGCACCGGGTGATATTGGTACGGACTATCTTTCTAAGACATCAATATCGCATTTGACCAATTTGGATTTCGCCGCATTTGGGCCTGACGGATGGAATTTCGAACATACCCTTGGCGCGTACGAATTAGTTCAGCTTCGGATTGTTGTCGGAACGGGTGTCCAGATCGAAGGCGACAGTCAAAATGCCATAGACGATGCGCTGACCGGAAGTAGATATGCAGATCATCTGGCCGGACACATGGGCGATGATACGCTTGATGGGGGCGCAGGCGATGATACCTTATCCGGTGGAACGGAAAACGATGTATTGCATGGCGGTTCTGGTTCTGACGTTTTGGACGGTGGTTTGGGTTTTGATTTTGCGAGTTACCGTGATTCTGGTTCTGGCG
>NZ_JABUFE010000018.1 GCF_013315265.1 Parasulfitobacter algicola
TTTTGACCATCCCGCGCCAGCGGGGTAGTTTCATCGTGCCGGGAAAATCAAAAACGCTCATGAGAGCGTAGGATTTCGCCCCCACAAACAAACGACCCCCAGCCAATGCAGATCGGGCGTAGTGAATAGTGAGAATGCCCTACGACATAGTTTCGCCCCTAACGGGCCTCGACCCCGCTTAGGTAATCTTTGCCAAAAGCGTCATCAGAGTCTTCTTTTCGCCCTGCGTCAGCGGCTTGAGCGTTTCTTCCGAAATCCGCAGCCCATCTTCGATCAGGGTTTGCACGATAGACTGACCTTTGGGGGTCAAAGAGATATCCGAGCGGCGCTTGTCGTTAGGGTTGGCGCTGGAAATCACCAGCCCCTTGGCTTTGAGACGATCGACAACGCCCTTAACTGTTGCGACATCCATCGCTGCCAGACGGCCCAGATGATTTTGCGACACGCTGCCGGTTTCGTATACGCGGATCAGGGTTGAGAATTGGGTTGGCGTCAAATCTTCCGAGATATTCTTTTGAAAGATGACGGCATGGCGCTGGCTGGCAAGCCGAAGCAGGTAACCGACCTGCTGGCTCAGCCTATATCGCTGTTTTTGTTCTAGTATGTCTTCTGAAGCGTGGGTCATGCCGGACCATACCGCTGTCGTTCCGGATTGAACAGGGCGTCTGTCCTCGGATGACTATCGTAACCCGTCTTTGCCTTCGGCCTCTTCGTGGGTCAGGCCACCGACACGCGGCAAGGGGCGTCCGCTATCTGTCACAGCAACAGCGACCATGATTTCATCACGCCGGGGGGCGTCATTCAAGCTGACTTCGATCCCGTCAAAGTGGCTCCGGACATAGGCGGCATCCTTGTGGCCCAATGGCACATCCAGTACTTGACCGGGGCTGCCCATCTTTTTTGAGGACGGCACAAGTGCGGCACCTTTTTCAACGGCTTTGCGCAAGGGCGCACCCAGTTTCGGATGCAGAATGGCGGCTGCATGTTCCAGCTCCCCGCCTTCGCCAACCATTGCGGATTTGCCATAACTTTCCACGGCATCGCCGGAGATACCAAGCGCCTGCACACATTTTTCGCCCAGAAGCGCCCCCAGTTCCGCACCGATATCTATCAACGCACCAAGATCCTCTTGGTAAGTGCCAGCAAATGGGTTTTCGATCACCGCCACCGCAACGGCCTTGCGGGTTGGTGGTGCGATGGATTTACCCATCTCGAGATGTGTCTCTTCGACATTCAAAGCGATTTTTCTGATCTTCGCACTCATCTCAAACCATCCTTTCCGACAATATCGCTGGCCTTCAAGCCGCCTGCACGATCATGGATACGGGCACCCGTGCTCATCACAAGGATCAGCGCCATTTCATCGGCGCGGGGCGCATCATTAAGCCCAACCTCCATCGCGTCAAAATGGCTGCGCACATAAGAGGCGTTGATATGCGTGATCGGTACATCCAGCCGCCCGCCAACACCCGCTACCTTCTTGGTCGATGGTACAATTGCATTTGAGTTATCCAACAACTCTCGCATGGCATAGCCGCCCGGAGTATGCCAAAGGGCGCCATGTTCCAGTTCGCCGTCTTCACCGACGATGGCACCCTTACCGTAGCCTTCGACATGCGCGGCACCGCCCAGCATCTCGACCAGCCGTCTGGCCATGGACAGGCCCAATGGTTTCAGGTGGTCCATAAACCATTGAATGTCGGGCTCATAGCGCCCGGCGAAGGGGTTTTTTATCACCGCCATGCCTGCGGCACGTTTCAGGCTTTTATCAGGGACCGGCCCTCTTTCATGGAAAATTTCTTCGAGTGAGAATGCCGTCTTTCGCACGACCAGATCAGACATAAAGCTGTTCCTTTTGTTGGAGTGAAAACATCGGCCCCATGGTGACAGTAGAGTGACCCTGTAAAAATATCGCAGCGCCAAGTATCAGATTTGCGTGCTGCCATCTTTCCGCAAGCGCGAGCCCGTTGGACAAAGCGCGCTCGCAATCGATATGGGACAATCGTGCGCATCCGGTCACGATCCTTTCAGTGCCTAGGTCAGATTGATCGTCAATCTCGTGCGCGGCACAGCGGGTCACGGCCGCATGACCGGGCAGATCAACGGCATTGGCAATCAGCGTCGCAGATACATCCGCCAATGCCGCGGTTCGCGCTAGAACGGTCACACTGTCGGCGATACCCATGCTCAGGCTGCGACCATGCCGCCCACTTGTCGCAATTCCACCAATACCATCGCCAGCTTTGATCACGATCTGTCCCAAAGGCTGACCATCATGATGTCGCATTTCTGTTTTGAATATCTCGCCTGGGCTTAGATGCAGCGCGATATCACCGCCATTATTCACGTAGCCCCGGTGCAGAGTACCAGCCTTACGCATCGCGTCCAGAACTTCGTCAGCGACTGAACCCGCCACGGCGGCCATTGGCGTCAGATACCCGGAAAATTTCATGAAACGTGCTGCATCGCACATACGTCGCGCCACATCGCCGTCAGGTCGCCGTGATCCCTTTTCCATTGGGCAGCGCAGGACATCCAACTCTTCCACCAGCTCGGTCAATATGGTCGAAAACCGGTCACTCGCCGCATCAAAGGCCGCTTCACGGTCCCCTTCGGCATGGACGATCAGATCAATGGGACCATGCTGCAGATGCAATCGCTGGCCGTCGTGCAGCAAAGAGGCATGCGGTCCCGTCATGGTCGTTATTTCTTTGCCCAGCGGAAGTTCTTATGCGCCATCGGATCATGCGCGCTCTCATTCTGTTTGATGCGCCGCATCTGGCTACCGGCAATTTCTTCGACGGTCTGGATATGATCCATATGCCCGCCCAATGTGCGATAATCGCTCACCCGCAAGGTAAACTCGATAGGTGCGACCAAAGCGGGCGTCGGAACATAGCCAAAGGATTGCGTCGGCATGTCAAGCACATCAACCATGACTGTGATGCCGCCACCAGGCCAGACATAGGCATCGGCTCCGCCACAGGACACATGCGTCAGTGAATCCTTGACCGACCGGGTAAGTCGTACGGGGTTTTCGGTGACGCCCGCGCGTAGGCTGCCCCCGGCACCGCCCATAAACAGCACCGAACATACCGAAGGTTCACAATTTTCGGCGATCAGATCGGCCGAGGCACGCAGAGGTGCAGATATCGGTTTTGGCTGCGGGACCAGATCGGCGTCCAGTTCATAATAGGCGTATTGCTCACCTGTGGTCGATACCATCAGCAGGCGCAGCCCTTCCCAAGCGACCTTTGCGTTGAACGGGCCGAGGATAGTCAGCGGGTCTTCGATGTCCGTTCCGCCCCATCCGGTCCCCGGTTTGGCGACCTGAAAGTAGCGGCCTGGTGTTGAACGCCGACCCCGCATCTTGATGCCCGTAGGTGGGACATCCAGTTGCTTGCCTGCCTCGTGTTCAGACAAGACGCCCGTGATATGATCGTCGACGACCACGACTTCGTCTACATGGTCGATCCATTGCATCGCAAACATACCAATCGCGGCAGAGCCGCAGCCAACCCGCATCAATTTTTCTTCGACGCCGTTCAAAATAGGGGCCTTGCCCGCCTGCAAGACGACTTCTGCTTGGTGGTCAGCTTCGCCGACATGCAGTGTGACCGCTTCGCGGTTGCACAGCCGCAATAAAGCATCGCAGGTCACACGGCCCTCTTTCTTACTGCCGCCCGTCAGATGTTCCACACCGCCCAGTGACAGCATTTTTGAGCCATATTCAGATGTCATCACATGGCCGATGGGTTCGCCATCGGCATAAACGATATCACGCTCGTGGCCGATATGTCGGTCGGTGTCGATTTTCACCTTCACGCCGCAATAGCTGAAAATCCCCTCGGTCACGACCGTCACCATATCAACGCCGTCAATGTCCTGACTGACGATAAAGGGGGCGGGTTTGTAGTCTGGATAGGTGGTACCAGCGCCGACCGCTGTGACGAAAGGGCGCTGACCATTGATGATATCGCCGTCCCAACCGTCATCGTCTGCTGCGTTTGGCATGAACGGCACCAGCTTTTGATCGCCGCTTTGGATGATTGTCAGTGGATCGACACGCACCAGAGCGCCCTGATGATTTGCGTAGCGATCACAGGCCCCGGATTTACCTTCGGAAATGTAGCACATGACCGGACAGGCATCGCAGCGGATCTTTTCCGGATTTCCCTGATCTTTCATCGCTGAGCCTTTCGAATTTCGGTTCTGACAAGCGACGGTGTTGCGGGGACCCTTGTAATTCGAACGCCGGTTGCCGAGTTGATGGCGTTCAGAATGGCCGGAGCTGTCGGAATTAATACGTGTTCACCCAAGCCCTTTGCACCATAGGGCCCATGGGCGTCAGGTTCTTCAATGATGATCGTCTCGATGGGCGGGATATCACCAATCGTGGGGATCAGATAATCGTGCAGGTTTTCCGTGCGGCCTGGAATATATTCCTCCATGAGGGCCATCCCCAGCCCCTGTGCAATACCGCCATGAACCTGTCCCTCAACCATCATGGGATTGATTGCCCGCCCGACATCGTGTGCTGCTACGAACTTTGTTGGTTTGACCGTCCCCATGGCGGTGTCCACATCAACGACAACTAGATGTGCCGCGTAACCGAATTGGGCATAAGGCGCGCCCTGACCGTTCTCATCCAGAGGCTTGGTGGGGGGATCGTATGTTTCTTCGGCTCGAAGGACCAACCGCTCATCATCGCAAGCCAGTTTGGAGAGGTCGAAGCGATGTTCGCCCTCGGCGTCCGTTGCCACGATCTCGCCATCTCCGAAGGTCAATTCAGCGTCCCGCGCGACATTCATTCTTTCGAGGATCATTCGGCGTAAGGCCTCGCCCGACAATCGCGCGGCGTTGCCTGACACATAGGTTTGCCGGGAGGCCGATGTCTTGCCGGCATCGGGCGTGATGTCAGTATCGGCGCCAATACGTAAGATGCTGTCAGAAGGCACACCAAGGGCGGTTGCAAAAATCTGGGTAATGACCGTATTTGCACCTTGGCCGATATCCATCGCGCCTTGTTGTAAAACGACACGTCCGTCAGGCCGTACCCCCGACTTGATCGTCGATGGGTTCGGCAGCGACGTGTTCCCGCACCCATACCACCCCGCAGCAATACCAACGCCGCGTTTGACTGTTGTGCTCTTGTCGTTGAATACCTTTGCTGCAGCAGTTTCGGACTGCCACGCCGGACGAAGCGCCTTCAGGCAAGCTGTAATCCCGACACCTTGATCGAAAACCTGCCCGCATACTGTCGGCACACCATTTTTGAGTGCGTTGATGATCCGGAATTCCAGCGGATCGATGTCCAGCTTCTCAGCTAGTTCGTCAAAAAGGCTTTCTTGCGCAATCGCCGATTGCGGCACACCGAAACCACGAAATGCACCGGCAGGCGGATTATGCGTATAAATGCCCTTGGCCTCCGCCCTGTAATTGGAAATCGCGTAAGGCCCTGATGCGTGAACTGGCACACGGTTGGCCACTGTGGGACCCCAGCTTGCATAGGCGCCGGTGTCGAATTCGCCGTAGAAATCAAAGCCGGTGATCCGACCTTCGGCATCTGCGCCGATTTTTAGCCGGATGTCGGATGGATGTCGCTTGGTGGAACTTTGCATCGACTCTGCGCGCGAATAGCAGATCCGCACCGGTTTGCCTGTCTTCAGCGCTCCAAGCGCAAGATAGGGCTGGACTGAAAGATCCAGCTTTGACCCAAAGCCACCGCCAACAGCAGTAGGAACGATCCGGATCTGCGATCTGTCGAGTTTTAAAATGATTTCAAGACTATCAAGATCCATGACGGGTGCTTGCGTGCATGCATGCACTTCGACCCGACCATCCACGATCTGCGCGAACCCTGCCTCGGGCTCAATATAGGCATGTTCGACAAATCCGCTGTTGAAGCGCCCCTCTACCGTTTGGGATGCTGCCGATAGCCCTGCCTGCGCGTCACCGCATCGCACGAGACCACCGCACATCACATTGCGTTCTCGCCCGTTATGCAACTGTGCGGCTGTCTGCTTTTGTGCATCATGAATGTCCTGCGTGGCGGGCATTTCCGTCCACGTCACTGGGAAAGACATGGGGTCGAATGTGACCATAAACTCCGGTGTTGCGACGATAGCGGCGACGGCCTCACCACTAAAGCGTGTCTCACCTTCAGCGAAAACAGGCTGATCCATGAATTGCGAAATGACGCCAAAGACATTGCGGCCCTCGATATCATCGGTCGTCAAAATCGCCTCGACCCCGGTCGTATCTTTGAACGCATCCAGATCACCAAAGGTGAAAGAGGCGCGCGGAAAAGGGGACCGGATAACGAATATTTCCAGACACCCGACCGGCGCGACATCGTCGCCAAACGCCTCGGTTCCGTCTACTTTGCATTGACCATCCACCCGCGGGATTGACGTGCCGACCCTGCCGTCGCCGTCATGCGCAATAGCTGGCGCGCCGACTACGGCATCAATGATTTTCCGGTAACCGGTGCAACGGCACAGAACACCGCCCAGGGCATCTTTGACATCATCCTCAGTGGGTGCATCATTGCTTCGCAGCAACGCAATGGCAGACACCATCATGCCCGGTGTGCAAATACCACATTGTGCAGCGCCATGGTTTTGGAAACTCTCGGCGAGCAGTTTCGTTTTTGCTTCGGTTCGGTATAGACCGGCCAGCGTTTCCACGCTGCGCCCTTCGACTTGGTGGGCGGCTGTCAGACAGGCGCAGACTGGCTGGCCGTCAAGCAGGACAGTGCAGGCACCGCAATCGCCAGCATCACAGCCGATCTTGACGTCGCGCGCCCCAAGGTTTTCGCGCAGTAACGTCGACAGGCGCTGCCCAGGCGTCACATCAGCATGTGCGGGCTGTTTATTCAGTTCAAACGCGATCTGTTTTGAGAAAAAGGGCTTGTTCATCTAGACGCTGCCTGCATGATTGCGCGTTTGCATTGCTCTTGTACCACATCGTAGCGGTACTCTGCTGTGCCCCGCACGTCATTGATGGGGGTGAGCGGCGCGAGAAATTCCGGTTTGATGTCCACCTTTTCAAGCCGCTGGCCGATGACGCTGGCCTCAAGTGCTGGCAAGCGCTGCGCAACCGCCGAACACGCGCCCACTGCAATCCGCGCATCCGCAATCCGGCCATCTTGCCCCAAGGTCAGGTTCACGGCCGTCATGCAAATCGAGATCACGAGGTACCGGCGGCTGCCTAGCTTTTCGAACGCAGATGTCATGTTGGTCGGTGGCACCGAGACCTGAAGGCCGACGACCATTTCATCGGGCCTGAGCGCAGTGGACCGGACCCCTGTGAGGAATTCAGCCAGCGGCAAAACCCGAGCGCCGTGCGCATGGCTTGCAAGTTCAACCGATGCGTCAAGTGCCAGCAATGGTGGTACCCCATCCGCGGCGGGAGACGCATTGCAGATATTGCCAGCCACAGTTGCCGCATTCTGGATTTGAACGCTCCCCACCTCGCGCGCGGCAGCCTTTAAGGCGTCAAAGGCGGGCCCAAGGTCAGCATTGATGATATCGGTCCATGTTACCGCACTGCCAAAATGTATTGTGTCGTCACGTAAGCTGATCTGCTTCAGGCCATCGATCCGAGTGACATCCAGATAGAAATCCGGGTGCTGCCCTGGCTGTGCGGACGGGTAAACATCGGTACCACCAGCGATAATCTTGCCTGATCCGCGCGACAGCACCTCCAAGGCTTCATCGATCTTTGTGGGGCTAATATAACTCACAAGACATCCCGCCTAATTTTCATTTGCATACAAATGATATTGCTGTAACAGAGAGACTGTCAACAAAGATTCTTTCGCGATGCGATGTCAGGCAAAGGAAAGAGAGTGAATATAAGTGAAGCGCTGATCGTCATCGATGTACAGAACGGCTTTTGTCCGGGAGGTGCTTTGGCTGTTGCGGACGGAGATGCGGTCGTTGGTCCGATCAACCAGATGATTGAAACCGCCCCATTGGTGTACTGTCCCAAGACTGGCAACCTGCGGCCCACAGCTCGTTTTACACATCACATGCCGGAAAATCAGCCTTTGATACGATCCTGATGCCGAATGGATAGCAAACCTTGTGGCCCACGGACTGTGTCCAAGGCACTAAAGGCGCTGACTTTCATCCAGACCTGAACAGCAATGCCGCTGATACGATTATTCGAAAAGGCACTAACCCAAAGATCGACAGCTATTCGACATTCTTTGAGAATGATCGCATCACACCGACTGGGCTGGTGGGGTTTTTGAAAGAACGAAATGTCACATCCCTGACACTTGCTGGCTTGGCGACGGATTTCTGCGTTGCTTATTGGGCAATCGACGCCGTCAGTCAGGGTCTGACGTGAAAGTTGCGCTTGGCGTATGCCGCGCTATTGACCCCAGCAGGTCCTGCATCGCTAGGCTCGGCGAAATGCGCAAGGCTGTGATCAAGATCGTCGCAGATTAGACGGCGGTTAAACTGGAAGAAGGCAAGCTGCGTCTAAGCGATAAACTCACCCAAAATACCAAGCCAAAGCACACCAAGGGAGAAATTTTCAAACTTTTGAAAATCTTCCTCTCAAGTCCTTGGAATATCTATGAAAAAGGTACGCTTGCCATGCGAAAAACTATCCTGAAAACAGCATTTCAGGCACCCTTGGCCTATGACCGCAAAGAGGGTTTTCGAACTCCGCAAGTGTCTGTAATCTTTGAATTTTTGGGGAATTTGGTGGAAAAATGTGAAATGGTGCCGATGGAGGGCACATTTTCAACACCTAATAGATGAACATACATATCCTTAACACATTGTTAATATTTGTTAATTAAATATCACTTGCTTCATAGCTGAACATCAAAGATCATACTTTCACACACATGAGGGTGGCTAGAAAGGTGGACCATGAAGCGCAATGCCTTGTCCCAAATGAAGGCGAAATCATTACCTGCTGGCAAGCACGTAGATGGTCAAGGGCTCTGGCTTTGTAAATCACGCAATGACGCCGGTAAATGGATGCTTCGATTGTCTATTGCAGGCAAAAGGCGTGAGATGGGATTAGGTCGATGGCCTGATGTTTCCATTGCTGAGGCCCGGGAACGAGCCGCCGCAGCTAGGCGATCATTGCGCGATGGCCTTGATCCTATTGCTGAGCGTCAAAAACAAAGACGTCAGATAAATCGCCTGACCGTATCAGAAGCTGTTGAGGGGTGTTTTAAAGCACGGCAAGCCGAACTGAAAGGGGACGGCAAAGCCGGGCGCTGGATGTCTCCGCTGAATACGCATGTATTGCCTAAGATCGGCAAGCTGGCCATTGAAGAGATTGATCAACACGACTTGAAGCAACTGCTGGATCCGATTTGGCATGATAAGCCAGATACGGCGCGCAAAGCCCTTAATCGCCTCAATTTGACGCTCAAACATGCGGCAGCCCTTGGGTTGGAGGTTGATCTGCAAGCCACCATGAAAGCACGGGCGCTTCTGGGCAAACAACGGCATCAGGTGACACATATCCCATCTATGCCGTATTGGGACATCCCGGATTTCTATCAATGGCTCAAAACTAGAACCGAGATTTCAGCACTGGCATTGCGGTTTCTTATTCTCACGGTCGCCCGTACCAGCGAGGTGCGGTTGGCTCGATTTGATGAGGTGGAGGATGATGTTTGGGTCTTATCGCCGGAGCGCACCAAAACAGGCCAAGAACATCGTATTCCGTTGGTTGATGCCGCTTTAGAGATCATGGAGCGTGCACGCGCGGCAACTAATGGTGCGTATTTATTTCCCTCGAAAACAGGCAAACCCCTGTCTGATATGGCGATGTCCAGTTTTATGAAGCGGGAAGAATATACCGCACGTCCGCATGGGTTTCGGGGCACGTTTCGGACCTGGGCAGAAGAGCAGACAGAGGCTTCATACGAAGTGAAGGAAACCTGTCTTGGCCATGCCGTTGATAAAGGTGTGGTGCGGGTGTATCAGCGGTCTGACCGGTTGGAGAAGCGCGCATTATTAATGATGCAATGGTCTAAGTTTCTAACTCAGAAAGCTAAGATAAGCTACTGTTTTGGACAAGACATCTAAGTTGTAGTTTTTTGATGTCGGGAGTGGTTCGAAGACTGACTGAAACAAGCCCGCTTTACGGGACACTTTGCGTATGCGTCCATAAAATATGGCTCTACCAAGCCGTATTTTTGCTATTTTTCCAATTCGAACTCGCCATTTTAAGGGTTGTGGGACAAACTGCTTAAATCTGCGCAACGTAGGCTCAACACGCGTTGAGTGCGATGAAATTTGGTCATTCGTCTACGCCAAGGACAAGAACGTAAAGACAGCCACAGCCGCCCCTGACGGCGCTGGCGACGTTTGGACGTGGACGGCAATCGGCGCAGATAGCAAAATGATCCTGTCTTATGAGGTTGGTGATCGCTCTGGCGACACAGCTTATGAGTTCATGGTTGATCTTGCTTCACGTTTGTCAAGCCGCGTTCAACTCACAACAGACGGCCACAGGGCGTACCTAGACGCTGTAGAAGGCGCATTCGGTGGTGATATTGACTATGCGATGTTGGTTAAGCAGTATGGCGGCTCTACAGGCAACAAAGGCCATGAAAAGAAGTACAGCCCCGCTGAGTGTATCGGCATCAAGAAAGAGCAAGTGTTCGGTAATCCAGTCAAAGAGCTTGTAAGCACATCGTATGTCGAGCGTCAGAACCTCTCAATGCGCATGGGTATGAGACGTTTTACACGCCTGACTAACGGTTTTAGCAAGAAACTGGAAAACCACCTGAACATGCTTTCCCTGTACTTTGTGCATTACAACTTCGTCCCCATTCACAAGACGCTCAAGGTAACGCCTGCAATGGCAGCGGGCGTATCTGACACACTGCATGACATGGATTGGATCATCGGCTTGATTGATGCAAACGCACCAGCGCCTAAAAAGCGCGGGCCTTATAAAAAGAAATGAATTTCAAACTGAGACACTACCCTCTGTCTCAAAGGCCGTGACGGGATACACGATTGCGTAGATGCGTGCTGTGCGGCTGTAGATCTTCTGAAACGTTTTGCGGAACAGGAAGTAGACAGGTCGAGGCCTTCAACAAAACCGATTGCCGTTACCCAATCGCAGACAATCCGAGCGTACTGTCGCGTCGAAATGTGTGGGCGGTCGTGGAACCGGCTTGGAAACATGAAACGGCAAGCAAACATCTCCGGTGACTCGATCCAGCTTAGCCGATGAATCTCACAGACTCTAGTATATAATGTGGATCGGCTTTATCGGTCGCTTACGAATTTTCTCAGCTTGAAGGAGATCGAAAATTTCCATCTTCGCTATTTGGCTGTGATCCACCATTGATCTCATCGCGCAGGTTGTTGGCCCAGCCAACCGGCAAAGGTCCAAGGTAGTTGACGTTCAGATCGCCTGCATCTGCGACGGTTCTGGCTACGCTGTTTGAATTTTGCTCACGGAAGTTATAGTTTAGGTCTGCCGTACCGATCTGGCGTGCGGCGTCTTGCATATCGCCCCATCGCGCAGCTTCATTCACGCTGGATCCATTTTGTGCTTTGAACAAATTCCACTGACCGCCGATGCTGTAACTGTCCAGAAAATCGCCTAGATCCATAACCTGAACGTTCAGTTTTGTTTGATCGACTCCACTCACGTCAGGATCGCTTGAAGGCCCCGCGTTGATGATCTGCGCAGGAGTTCCATCCGCAGGAATTCGGATAAAATGTCTGTGATCCGCCAGACCTGTTGCCGGTCCAAGATTGATTGCTGCTGTTGCGGCATAGATTCCGGGATCAAGCACATCGGCCCATTCAATCGCAGAATCATTTTCGACTTTATTTGCGATTGTCTGGTTAATCCCGCCGCCATTTGCAATTTCGTTTCTAATGCTTGCAATTTTTTCCTTGGTTGCAGGATTTGTGGTTGATGTAACGTCGGCCGCTGTCACCGTTGCATTATTCGAGACTGACTCGGAGACTGAAAACCGGATTTCATTGGGTTTCAGTGGATCTGGGCGCGTTATGCCACTTCCCGTAACGGACGCCCCATTGTTTTGCGCCATAAGAGCGGCGTTAAAGTCTGCCTGTTCAGTTGTGCGGGATAATGTTGGTACAACACTGTCGGCCGTTGCTTGTTGGATATTGGTCATATCGCCTCCTTTATCTAAGGTAATGTGCCAATTCAGACCCGATTTGCCTTACGGAAAGCTGACGCGCTGCAGATCACTTTGAGAGTGCTTAGATATTTTATGCAACGTTAGACATGTTTGGCACCATATAACTTTGGTTAATCGACGATAAGATCAAGCCAGACATCAATATTGAACTATGTGGCGCACATGATAAATGCGGCCGAAGGTCAAAAGATTGTGCTGAAGATCAGTACTTGATTAAACCTGACCCGATTAGAATTTCCGAATGGCTACGCAGAACCACAATGCCGCTGGATCTATCCAGATCAAACAGCAGCATAGTCAATACATCGTTGATCGCGTGTGCATCAATTTTGCGGTAAGCAATTGCGGAAACCCAGCCAAGTTCAACGCATTTTATCGCAACGGGAACAACAACAGATTTATTACTGGTGCTGAGGTAGTTATCGGTCATGGCCTGATCATAAGCTGCGTTCAGACTTTTGTAGACAAGCGCTTCTATGGCATCATGACATATATGTGCGTTGATCATATTCGCCCACTCTGCACCATGATGACGGCTTTCGGGTATTTGATCAAACGCTTGATTTGGGTATTTTTTGGTAATTTCTAGCGTTGGTGCTTCGGCAGTGTTTGAAAATGACATCACATGTGTTCCTGGAAAGTTGCTGAACGTTATCTGCAGTATGGGTCGACTAACTTTCAGCAAGCTTACGGTTTAGGAAAATGCATTTTTTAGATCAGATATCACTTGTGATCTGACTGAGCTGATCGGTTACTTCTTTTGTTGCATCGATAAATGGATGGTCCGCGCGATTTTTGAAAAATCCCGCTTTTTGATATGCGTGCCGATGGATGCGCCCTTGATGAGGTCGGTGGCAAGAAATTCATCCCTATGTATGGGAATGTCCATGTCGATCGCCTGACGCAAAAGATCAATGGCCATGTCATCCACGGCTTTGGCCACGAACATCGGAACGGGCGTATCATCAGGATCATATCGCAATCCGATCGCGATTTTGGTACCAATGATCAAAAGCGTGGCTTGCGTGAGGCCAAGTTTCGCGCCAGAGGCACCTGCCTCTTCCATTCGCAAACTGCGCAAAGCTGACTTAATCTCGGGATTGCCGTCGCTGTCCTTGCGTTCCTGTTTGGCTTCTGTCTGGCTCATTTTCATATCTTTTTCGAACAACCATTTCTGAAACGGCACATCAGCCGCGCCGACAATCAGAAAAACGACTAGTGCGCATACCAAAATCGTGACTGCAACTCCGATCGCCGCTTGCAAAATACAACCGAAACCGCAGGCCGGAATATAGATCAGCGACCCGGATATTGAGATCATCAGAATGATCAGAACTGCACCCAGTGCCAGCAGTTTGAACAAGGATTTCAGCAGCTCGATTAACGCGCGTGCGCCAAATATTCGTTTCAAGCCACTTACGGGATCAAGGTTTGAAAGCTTGGGTGAGATGGCTTCGGTTGAGAACAAAAAACCTTTGTTCAGGGCGATATTCAAAAGTACCGTTAAAGCGAAAATGATCAAAAACAATGGCGAAAGCAGACCCGTGACCCGGCCAAAACCCGTTGCAATTCCTGTGATCGCAGCGCTTTCAAAAGGTTCGGATATAGATCGAACAGCATCATGAATGCCGTTTTGGAGGAAGACAGCGATAGCGTAGATCTGGATAAAAAGAAACAACAACGTACCTGCAAAAACAATCGCTGTGACCAGATCATTGTAATGTGCGATTTGACCTTTTTTGCGGGCATCGGAAAGTTTTTTTTCGGACGGAGGAAGGGTTTTCTCTTCGCTGCTCATTGTGGTGCAAACACGCGCAATTTTTCCGACATTTGGGCGACGTTCGGAAAGGTATCAAGAATATAACCCGGAAGCAGTTGAATATAGGCCACGATGAAAATGCAGAACAAAACATTTTTTAGAAATGGGGCCAGGGTATAGCTGGCGATTTGCGGGGCCAGCTTGGACAGGCCGATTATCGATATGTCACTGATCATAAACAGCACAATGACCGGACCAGCGGTCAGAAGACCGACATGAAGGATATCGTCCAGAACGAGGATTGCGATTGCAATGGCGTCGTCACCAAAGCGGGGTGTATAGGTATCAAGTGGCCAAAATGTATAGCTGCTGTAGTGGATTTGTATCAGCATCTGAAAGCCGCCACTGGCGATAAACAGGATGATCGTCAAAAACCCCAGAAAGGACGCGACAACGGATGATTGTGACTTTGTGCTGGGGTCATCTAATCCTTCGGCGGCAACATCGCGTTGGGTATCAATGATTTCGCCTGCGGCCTGAATGGCCCAGATCGGTATACCCAGAAGAAACCCGAACAACGCACCAACGACGATCTCTTTGCCGACAAAAAGCGCCTGCCATACACCGGACAGATTAAGGTAAGATATTTGCGCGCCAAGGGGGTCGATGACAGGCAAAGCAATCGCCAGCGCAATGCCGCCTTTGATCAGTTGACCGATCTGAACGCGAGTGAACACGGGAAAGACCACCATTATCCCTAATATGCGCGCTGCGGCCAATGCCCAGTGAAACAAGAATTGATACAGTTCTGCATAAAAGATTTGAAACGCCTGCTGATCCATCATGGCACCATCGATGGAAAACCGCCAAACATAGCTTCGGCAAATTTCGTCAGTGGATAAAAGATCGACCCTGCCAGAGATGCGAAGACGCCGATAACAACAAATAACTTCACGGTCTGGGGCAGGGTTTGATCCTGGATCTGAGTTGCCGCCTGCAAGACCCCTACGATGAGCCCGACGGCCAATGCGGCGGCAAGCGGTGGCAGGACAATGGTCATGAAAATGCCAAGTGCATTTGTAACCGTCACAAGGATATCTGAATATTCCATATGACCCTCACAATCCCGGTGTGTACGTCAGCAAAAGCCCATGCAGCAACAGCGACCAACCATCGACTGCGACAAACAGAAACAATTTGCATGGTGTTGAGATGATCGTTGGGGTCACCATCGACATGCCCATCGCCATCAGAATTGTTGTTACGACCAGATCGATGATGACAAATGGCAAATACAGCAGAAAGCCGATTTCAAATGCACGCTTCAGCTCAGTGATCAGGAACGACGGCATCAAAATAGCCAGATCTGTTGTCTGGGCCTGGCTGGCCTGATCTTCGGGCCAGACCTGTGTTGTCGCCTCTAAAAAGAATGCGCGTTCGGCTTCGTTAGTGAAATCCGATAGGAACGCTTTGATCGGGACTTGTGCCTGTTGAAAGGCTGCCATCCAGTCATCCAATGTGTCGAAGTTGCTATCAAGGGCCAAGACCTGATCAATGACGCCCTGCACAACAGGCGCACTGATAAACGCCGTTAGTGTAAGTGCGATGGCATAGAGCACAATATTCGGCGGTGTCTGCTGTATTCCTATTGCATTCCTAACGATGAACAGGACTACGGAGACCTTGATGAAGGATGTGGTTGTCACGACCAGAAATGTAATCAGTCCAAGTCCGATCGTGACACTCAGGATCGCCAGAATGGTCGGGGAAGTGTCGTCAATCATTGATCCGATCCCGAAGCTGAACGCCAAGTTTATCCCCGATCTGAACCAGTTCACCCGTTGCGATCTGGCGACCATTGGCCAGAATGCGGACAAAACTGTCATCAATTCGGCTGTCAAACCGGAAGATGTGACCTTTGCCAAGGGTTTCGATTTTGTGAAGGGGTACGGTTTGTCTGCACAGTTCAAACGTCAGTTCAATGTCAATGTTGCACAGAGACACTTCTGCTGTTGTGGTATCTAACGCCATTTTGAAATCCTCCTTTAGCGTTGCAGTGCGGTGATTGAACGTCGCGTCCGCCACCAGGTTTGGGTGAAGATGAAGGGTGGCCAAGCCGGGTTTGATGGGGTGACCATGTGGAATGATCACATCGCCCCGGGCCAGGGTTTTCACGGTCTGGATCGGCAAATTGATCCGGCCAATTTGTAAAGATGCTGTAATTGGTGTTTCGCCGATATCGGTAGTTTTGGGGGTACATTGCCCAAGCAAAGTATTGATTGTGTCGGACCCTGCGAACGAAACACCATAGACATCGTTACCGTATGTTAGTGTAAACCGGACACTGGGCTTTAGCGGCAGAACAATTGACGTGAACGTGATGGGCGAACCCAGTTTTTGTTCCAGAGGTGCAAGCAAATCATCGAATATCAGATTGGCAAGAAAGCAGCGATCCTGCGTTTGTATCTGATCCGTGCGTTCGGCCATGACCGTATCAATAAAATGCTGTGACAGACCCAAAACGCCGTCTGCATCACCGATTTGGATACCTAATGAGACGTCAATCGAATCTGCTCCTGTCGGATCAGTACGAAAAGACACAGGCTTGCCGTTCAGAGTGCCAAGATTAATTTTGCCAAACCTACAAAGGTGGTTGTGGAAATCAAGATCATCAATTTCGAGGCGGGTCGGCTTGTAATGACTGACACGAAAAGTTTGCGCATTATCAAACATCTCGCCCTCCAAACGTTCGCAGAATGAAAAGATCGGAAATGTCTGTTTCTTCTTCGATCGTGGCAATGTTCTGTGCGCACTGATCAAGATAGCTCTGTGATTGATCAATCAGTTCCTGCCAGCCTTGCAGCGATTTCATGCGTTTTTGCAAGTCTGTCTGCCGGGCTTTGACACGCCGCTGATGGTCGGACACTTGCGCTGTTGCGTCGATAAGGCTTTGATTGGCGATGTTTGTTTTGGCTTCCAGCTTTTGCATCAGGTGGCGATGGCGTTGCAGATCCAGACACACAAGCCGTTGACCGGGCAAGGTGCGATAGGCATCCTGCTTTCGGTCGATCTCGGTCTGGCGTGTGTGTTTCATATGGGTTTGCGCGTCACTGGCATTGGTCTGAGCTGTGACCAGTTCCCCGTGCGCCTTGACATAGCTTGCCATAGCCGTGTTCTGGCGATGCTGGCGCAGGTGCAGCAAAAGTAAGATGTCACTCTGTTGCATCTGCAATCCTCCGCAATGCGTCCAGGGTGTTGTCAAAACTGCTGAATTCATCTGTGCGCTGTTTCAGAAATTCCTTGATCAGGGGGCGTGTTGCCAAAGCCTGATCCGCACGCGGATCGCTGCCAGCGGTGTATTCACCCACTTTTACCAAAAGCGCGATATCGTCGTAGGTCGCCATCAGATCGCGCAGATACCCTGCGGCGTTGATATGATCAGGGCTTGTAACCGTTGTCATCAGACGGCTTTTGCTGCGCATGATATCTATGGCGGGATAATGATTTTCTGCCCCCAGTTTTGCAGACAGGATCAGGTGACCGTCCAGAATACCGCGAGTTTCATCAGCAATCGGATCGCCCGTGCCGTCGCCTTCGACCAGAACGGTATAGAATGCGGTGATCGAACCCTGCATCCCAGGCCCCGCCCGTTCCAGAAGGTTTGGCAGCATCGTGAAGACAGAAATCGGAAAGCCGCGGCGCGTTGGCATTTCACCTGCGGCCAGACCTATTTCCCGTTGCGCCCGCGCAAACCGGGTCAGGCTGTCCATCAGCAACAAAACCCGCTTGCCCTGATCGCGGAAATACTCAGCGACCGTGGTTGCTGCAAAAGCCGCCATGACGCGTTCGCCCGCGGGACGATCTGATGTCGATACAACAACGACGGTTTTTTGCATTGCCTCGGGCCCAAGGTGGTGCTCGACGAATTCGCGCACTTCGCGGCCACGTTCGCCGATCATGCCGATCACACAGACATCAGCAGCGCAGCCTTTGACGATGGACGACATCAGCGTCGATTTTCCGCCACCCGCTTCGCCGTAGATGCCGATCCGTTGGCCTTGGCCGCAGGTCAGAAACGCATCGATGGCACGCACCCCGCAGGCCAAGGGTTCCGCAATAACATCCCGCTTCATCGGATCGGGGGCAGGTTTGTGAATGACGTCGAACTGGCTGGTGTGTATTGGGTGACCGCCATCCATCGGTTGGCCAAAACTGTCGACGACGCGGCCCAACAGATCGTCGGATACTGGCATTTGGCTGAATTGCCCCAGTGGTACGACCTCGGTTCGGGTTGACAGCCCGCGGATATCGCCCATTGGCGTCAAAACGGCATGGCCTTTTGAAAAGCCAATAATTTCAGCCAATATGTGCTGGCCACCCGATGGATCACGAAGACGACAAAGTTCACCAATGCGACCCGATGCGATCGTCGCATGTATCGTTGAGCCGACGATCTGAGTAACGCGGCCGGTTGTCTGATAAAGGCTGATATCCGACAGATCGGCACACAGTTTTGCGGCATGGGGGGATCGGTTATCCATGGATCCCCTCCGCCATCAAAATACCAGCGAGTTTTTCGAATTGTCGGTCGATGGATAAATCCACGAACCCTGAAGGCAAGCGCAATTCGCATCCAGTGGGCGGGATGTCGGGATCAAATTCGATACTTGCCGGGATTGGGCTGGACTGGACGATGGCCTGAACACAGCTTTTTTCATGATCAGGCGCAGAGGTCGACATCACTACTACAATAGACTTTTCGTGCCGATAGGTGTCCAGCGCAGATTGGATGATGCCCGACAGGACCTGTTCCGAAGGCAGGTTTGAGACAAGCTTTCTGGCGATTTCGATCGCTAGAGCCGGGGCGTCGTTTTCGATCTGACTAATGTGTTTGGTCAACGCAGTCGCGACATCAGACAGAACGGAAGTGGCCTTTTCCAGACCGTCGCCATAGCCCTGATCCCACCCATTACGCTTGGCGCTACGAAAGGCCTGGCGCCCGGCATCGATCCAGCGCTTTGCGTCATGTTCTGCCAGCAAATAAACCTGTTCAGCTTGCGTGCATAATTCCAGTTCATCAGCCTTGAAGACCGTGGGCGTCGGCACGGGCAATGCATCGGAGCGAAGATCATAATTATGCATCAGATGCCCCCATTGCCAGTTCAAAGACATCTGCGGCGGCGGGCGGCAAGGCAAAGGCGTCGTCGTATTCGGGAAAGGCTAGTCTGATAAGTCGGTCTTCGGCTTTCGATATGCGCGTTCGCCAACTTGCGAATGCACTCAATCCGATGTGGCGGATAATAGCGGTGTTTATCTTACAGTCGATCAGCCCGGTCGGTGCCCGATCATAAGACATTGCAAAACTATGGGCTTGTGTACCGATATCACTGATGATTGCTTCGATATCCGATTTCTGGATCAGCCGACGCAGATAACTGGCGCAAAGGGCTGCACCAGCAAAATTCACGGCCCTTTGCAGGCGCGGTGTACCATGCTGAAGCAGGGTCAAAACACCGTCTGATATTTGGTGCAGATCAAGACAGCTGACAATATGGGACGCCAGAATCCGACACATTCGCGGGCTTTGATCAATGTCAGTCCAGCTTGTCTCCGACAACAAAGGGCGCAACTTTCCCTGAGCCAAAGCAGGAACAATCGCTGCGATCCGGGATATTGTGACGCTGGTATGGGCATCAACGCTTTGCATCATAGACTGCCTTGATCAGCGGGTTTGATGACAAAGCCATGCGATGATCTGCGGGTGCGGATGCCAAACCAGCCGATAAGCCCCATGGCCGGGATAAAAAGTGCCATCAATGCGCCCACCAAAATCGCCTTAGGCACGGACATGGCCGGTGGCTGAACAGGTGTCACAGGAAACTTTTCTGCGGTGTCCACAGGCACCATAACTATGGAAACCTTGTCATATTTCAGCCCTTCGATGCTGTTTGCGATCAGCATCTTGATTTGTGGCACAAGCGGCTGCAGGTCGATGTCCTGATCATGGCGGATGAAAACCGATGCTGATGATGCCTTTTGATCGCGGGAAAACCGATCTGATGTGGGCAAAACGACATGGGTTCGCGCCGAAATCACACCGTCAATGTCTGAAATCGTGCGCGACAGCTCTTCGGTCATTGCAAAAACAAAACGCGCGCGTTCTTCCGTGGGCGAAACAATGAAACCTTCGCCTTTGAAAATCTCGCCTAGGGTCGCATAATCGGCGCGTGGCAGGCCATTGGCACGCAGAACCTCAACCGCGTCTGCAAAATGCGAATTATCGACCTGAACAGTGATTGACCCGGTTTTAGTCGCGACCCGCTTGGCGTTGATCTGGTGACGATAAAGCGTCGAGATGATCTCGTTGGCCTCTTGTTCGCTAAGATCGGTGTAAAGATCGGTCTGACACCCGGCCAGACAGGTGATCAGGGCCGCGGAACACAGAAAGTTTCGAAGGCTGTACATCTTCAGTTTCCTGACATCAGTTTGTTCATTGAGCTGGGAAGTTGAGTACCGACTTTGGCAACCAGTTCCAGTTCAATGGCATGATCGAAGGTGGCCTTGAGCGATTGCATGGATTGCTCAAACGCGGCATCGTCCGCCTTCAGGGGCGCTGATGCTGGACCATCAGGCAGACGGTGCACCGCCTGAACGTCGGTGGAGGCAGGTGTTCCCAATGCTTTGTGATTTTCCACAATATCACTGATCTGCGATGTCAAGGTTTCAGTGACCGGTGACGGTGATTGCACCATGTTTTGAACCGTCAGATCGGCTGCCATCTGCATCTGATCTGAAAAAGCTTTGCTGTCTTCTGTTATCGCATTTTCTGGCAAAGCTATTTCGCCAGCGGGTGCATTTGATATCTTGGGATCCATATCGTTTTCCTCATTCAACAGCCCGGTTGGGCATCGGCGTTGTCATTTGAGTTACAGAGCGATTCTTACGGCTGCCTTACGTGTTCCTTTCGTCATCTGGCCGTTGTGCGAACTGGAAAATATCCCTATGTAACGACATCAGATATGCGCATGAGGTGCTTTATGATGATTGGCTTTCATACCCGTATCCGGGTCTTTGTGATCAAGACTGCGTTGGTCTGTGCATGTGCTTTTGGCCTTGGTTTGCAACCCTTTCATGCAGCCCCTTTGGCACTGGATCATCGAGAAACGACCTATAGGATCATTGATCAGAATCTGCGGTCAGTATTGGCGGATTTTGGTGAAAGTTTCGACATACAGATCGATATCGATACGGACGTAAAAGGGCGTGTTCAGCAAGTTTCAGGCGAATTTACGCCCGAAGGTTTTTTGCATCACCTGGCGCTGACCCATGGTTTCAGCTGGTATTATGACGGACAGGTCATTCACGTCACACCGGTTCAGGATGATCAGACCGTGATCTTGCAGATGAACGATATATCACTGGACGATTTTGTGCTGACGTTGACGGAACTGGGCATCGCGGATGATCGTTTTCCTGTCGTCGCAGCGGGCGAACAGGGACTTGCGCGGGCCTCAGGGCCGCCGCGGTATATCGAACTTTTATCTGAAACATTTCAGGCAATTTCCCTGCCAACACCGAATGCGCCAAAAGCAAGCAGTACTCTTACAGTTATTCAGGGTAATGACCGTCAATCCGTTCCTCAATAAGACCGTCCTGCCTGCGAAAGCCTCAGGTAATGCGTTGATCACAAAGCCAGGCTGAACAACTTCATTTTCTTTCAAACTGTCAGGTTCCAGCAAGGTTCCAGGCCCATGTATTTGGCATGATCTGAAATTGATCGGCTGATCATTTCGGTCTGTATCATTGCAAAAAGGGCCAGTGCCCTGACGCGAAAAGGAGAGAAATATGAGCTTTTTAAGTGGTCTAGGCGATATCGTCGGGAAAGGCATGCAAATCGGTGGTCTTGTTACCGGCAACCCCGGATTGACCGCCGCAGGTAAGGGCATCGACGATTTGACAGAAGGCGGCGGACAGGCCGCTGCACAATTCCAGCAGGCGATGAATATGCAGATTGCATCGTTCGCATCGAATGAATTGTCGAACATGCAGCAGATGGATGAGGAAGCCTTCAAGGAAATGGAAGAAACCTGATCTCATTACTCACGATATGAAATAAAAAAAGGAGATAGCACATGGCTATTCAAGGAGTAGGCGGTGATCACACCGTTACTGCGCAATCGGATGGAGCCGGACTTCAGTTCGGGACCGATTTTGCCAGCAAACTGAAGCAAAGTGCGGATCGTATCAGCGATTTTGCTGACAAATCCGGGTCAGAGTTCCAGAATGACAGCAGTCTTTATCAAGAGGCGTCACGTCTTGATAAGCTGCTGCACCAAGGTGTGCAAAGCTATGCCACGGGTAATGCCAAGGGCCTGAATGACGACAGCAAAGACTATCTAACAAATCTGTCGCGTCTAATGGGCCAACCAATGGCCGGTGCCAGGGGCGAAGGTGGCAGCACAACTCAGTTGGACTATGTCGCAGACAGTCTGCGCAGCGTTCTGACGCCTGTTGTTGACACCAAATCAGCGGGTGGTGCAGGCAGTGCGTCCGATCCAGTCACGACTGGGACCGGTGGAAATATGGATGCGGCCAATGTTATGTTGGACCGGATCAAGACGGCTGAAACATCAGATGCCAAGGCAGACGATATTCTGGATCTGATCGCCATTCTTCAAAACAGCCTTGGCGGGGCAGTGGCGTCAAAATCTGATGCGGCTGTAATACCTGAAACCGGTCCTGCAAAGCCTGTCACAAAACTGGCAGATCAGGTCAAAGCGGATCCTGAAACAGACGGGCAAATGTCACAACCCGCACCGCAAGCACCCGCGGCCCCTGAACAGCGGCTTGTTGGTGATCAGCTGATGACCATGATGGAAGCCCCCGAAGGCGCAGGCCTAACGTTGGAAGACGGTAAAGGCGGAGACATGGGCATCGGTGTCAAGACTAAAGGGGCCCCAAAGGATAATGGTCACGATGAAATCGGTGGCGATGAGGTTTTGAAATTCCATGCCCCCGAAGGCACCCAAAGCGCCCAAGTCGATATCGTAGACCTTTTCGGTGACAAGGGTGGCAAGCCCCAGGAAAAGGGTATCATCACTGTGAAGGATGGGGATGGCAATGTTCTGGATACGATCGAAATCCGCGGCAACAAAAGTGGTGATCAGACAGTCAAGATCGACCAGCCCTTTGCCACACTTGAATTCAGCACACCTGAAGGACGTTCCGATTTTGCGCCCTCGGGCATTACGCTGAATCCGACGGGCAATACATCCGGTGGCGACGCCGCCGTACCTGCCGGCAACATGTCAGAACTGTTGTCGGCAATGACTGAAATCACAAATTTCATCAATTCAAGCACGGCGTTGAGCGAAGCGTCGAAACAGAAACTGATGGGCAATGTCACACAGGTTCTGGAACAGATTGTGATGTCGAAAGACAGTGCCGGTGACGGTGGTGATGCAGTGACCAGTACCGAAGGTCTGGGTCTGCTTGCATCGCTCAAGACACTGACAACTGATCTGAAATCTGCCGGTGACGATACATCGAAAAAACAGCAGGGACTTGATGCCCTGGCTACGGGTATCGCCAGTCTGAATAGCCTTAGTAAACCAACTGATATCCAAACTGCTTAAAATCAAACCAACCAAACACAAAGGAGAAATACCATGGCAACCGTATCCGGAGCATCCGCAGCAGACGTAGGTGCCGCAGCAGATTCATCAGCACCCGTTGGTGGTGGCGAATTCAGCTCGATGATGGGCGAACTGCGTGCAACATTCGACGAAGCACAACGTCGTAACGTTGAAATGCGCAAGCTGACGACTGAAGAAGGCACTGAACTGGGTGTCGCCAAAAAAGGCATCCAGCCTGTTTAATACACAAGACGGGGCGTCGTTTTGCGGCGCCCTTTTGTTTCACAAACATGATGGAAAATGGTGTCTGAAATGCCTTGCACTCTTACCGTTCGCTCAGGACTTCATGCCGGGGCACACAGTTCTTTGACAGATGGTCGAACGTTAATCGGACGATCTTTGGCCTGTGACATCGTAATCTCGGACGCTCATATCGCCGACGAACATGTCGCGCTTTACCTTAGCGGGGATAAAGCAACTGTGACCGCGCTTGAGAAAGATGTTCATCTTGTGGGGCAGGGCATTGTGCCTGCGGGTCATGTCGCTGAAATCTCATATCCGTCTGACCTGCAACTTGAAGATATTACACTGCACTTCGACGCGCGCCGGACCAGATCAAAACTGTTTTTTGCAATCACAGGTTTTGTAGGGGTAGCTGTTGTCGGTCTATCGATCACGGCAAATGCATTTCATTCCTCTGACACGTTAAACCCAGTGGTCATATCTGACCCGATTGTTCCCGAAATCACGCGGTCCGTCAGCCCTGATGCAATCCAGGCCGCCTATGAGGCCCTGCGTGCGCGTCTTGAAAACAGCGAGCTTGCCCAGCATATCCGTTTGACCCGAAAAGACGGGGCGTTGTCGGTCGCGGCACAACTGAATGCACAGCAGATGGCCAGTTGGAAGGAAACAGAACGATGGTTCGATGCGTCATTCGGGGCTAATACAGCCTTGATCCGTGATATTCATCTAAGTCGCAACAAACCCGCCGTCGCCAAGGCACCCAGCATTGAATCAGTCTGGTTTGCCAACAAGCCCTTCATCAGAGTTGACGGGGCGCGGTACCACGAAGGGGCCAGGCTGCCAAACGGATGGACATTGTTGCAAATCGGTCATCATGATGCCCGATTTCAAGCCCCAGACCAAACCGTCGATGTGCGATACTAGGGGGCGGGTTTATGCAAACCAAACAGATATCGACACCGGTGATACGACCCGCAGCCGGAATGCCGCAACAGGATGCGCAGCTATTCAAGGTCACACTTGATGCCGCCCTGCCGAATTACCTACCCAGACCCCAGCAAGACCGTAAAGTGCCTGGATTGTTTCGCAAGCTGCTTGCCTTTATCACACCGCCGCGAAACAGCAAGCAGACCATCAGCAGTGGGGAAATCCAGATTGAGCTGAAGTCGGTTTTGCTGATGCTTGAGCAAAGCACACATCGGGACGATCGCGCGTCCGCATCGGCCATCCGCAGCGAAATGGACAAGATCGCAATACTGCAACAACAATTGAACGCACTGTTAAAAGGATGATCAGATGACTGATCGGCAAAACGATGTTCTGGTGATGATCGCCCAGCTCTATGTCCAGTTTGGGCATTCGCACCATGCGCTTTTGTTGCTGCACCCCGTTCTGAAAACAGATCCGGATCACATATTTGCCCTGCGAGCAGCCGCACAGGCACAGCTCGATCTGGGGGAAACCGATCAGGCAATTTCAACCTGCCAGTCTCTTTTATCCAAGGAACGTGATGCCACAGCACAAAAGCATATCCAGCTAATGCTATCGCGCGCCTTTATGCGGAATAACTGTATCGACAAAGCCAGACAGGCCTTTGCCGCGGCAAAAGACACAGACGAAAGGCCAGACCGATGCAAGCCATGATTTTCAAACGGTTTCTTCAACTTCTGACAAGTAGCAAGGATTTGTCGATCGGGATATTGCTGATTATCACGATCATGCTGATGATCCTGCCGATGCCCACCGGTCTGGTCGACACATTGATCGGGCTGAATTTTGGTATTGCGGTGCTGCTTTTGATGACGGCTGTGTACCTTGGGTCGCCACTGCAGCTTTCAAGTCTGCCGGGGATCATTCTGATATCGACAATCTTTCGGCTTGCTTTGTCGGTGACAACCACACGCTTGATCCTGTCGGAAGGTAACGCCGGTGCCATCGTCGATACATTCGGCGCCTTCGTGATCGCGGGGAATGTGGTGGTTGGCATGGTTGTATTCTTTATTGTGACAATCGTGCAGTTCATCGTCATCGCCAAAGGATCCGAACGCATCGCCGAGGTGGGCGCGCGGTTCACGTTGGATGCGTTGCCCGGCAAACAGATGAGCATCGATGCCGAACTTCGGAACGGCGATATCGACAACCAAGAAGCAGGCCACCGCAGATCGTTATTGCAACGGGAAAGCCAGTTTTACGGGGCTATGGATGGCGCAATGAAATTCGTAAAAGGCGACGCCATCGCAGGTCTGATTATTATCAGCGTCAACCTTATCGGTGGATTAACCATTGGTATGGTTCAGCTTGGCATGTCGTTTGGCGAAGCAGGGTTGAAATATTCGCTGTTGACAGTGGGCGACGCGCTGATTTCGCAAATCCCCGCTTTGTTGATTTCGATCACAGCCGCGACCATTGTAACGCGTGTTCAGGGCGACACTCAGCGCAATCTTGGGTCAGACATTGTCGCGCAACTGATGTCTGACAAGCGGGCCATGCGCATGGCAGCCCTTACAGTTTGCGGAATGGGCTTGTTACCGGGGTTTCCAACAGTCATTTTGCTGATCCTTGGTGGATTATTTGGTCTGGCCAGCATTCTAATTGATCGAAAACAGCCGCAGACAATCGTCGAAACTGATATCGAAGAAACCGCGATACTGACCCCGCAATTGCCAGATCAGGCACCTGTCGTAATGATGATCTCGGGCGATCTGGCGGATCAGATTGACCAAGACAACATGACTGCACCCATCTTGGTCCTTCGCAATCACATCACGCAAACCGTCGGGCTGACTTGTCCGGCATTGACCATGAAAACAAATACGTCCCTGCCAAGCGATTGTTTTCAAATCATGATTGATGATGTCCCTGTTCTCCGTGACACGCTGCAAGCGGGCAGGATTTATGTTGATGACTGTTCCGAATTCATCGCTCTTGTCGATGTTCCGTCTGAGCAAATCACAACGTCTGATGGCAAAACGTTGTACAGCGTTGATGCAGGGCATGAACAGACAATGATCGATGCCGACTTGCTGTATTGCACCGCCGAAAATCGACTGCTTGAGGCGCTGGAAAATGCGGTCTTTCGGAATTTTTCATCTTTTGTCGGCATTCAGGAAACGCAGGCCATGCTAAGTGAACTGGGGCAGCATTTCGAAGCGCTTCGCAATGAAGTGCAGCACAGGTGTCAAATCCAGCAAATCGCAGATGTCCTGCGACGGCTAGTCCAGGAACAGATTTTTCCCACGAACAAACGACAATTCCTTGAGGCGCTTGCCGAATGGGCGTCACCTGAACAGACGGGCGTAACACTAACCGAATATGTACGCGTGTCCTTGTCCAAAAAGATCTGCCACCGTGTTGCGGATCAGAACGGAACGATTTCGGCGGTGGTTCTAGAACGGGACACCGAAGTTTTCCTGCGCGATTGCCTGCGCGATACAAATGTGGGTCCCTATCTCGTTCTGGATGATCGACAAAGCGATCTGCTGCTGGCAGAAATCAGAAAAAATATCAAAAAGACGTCAGGGGACACTAAGTTAGTCCTGATGACGTCAATGGATGTTCGGCGTCATCTGAAAACTTTTCTAACGCGCAATAACATCGATGTGGATGTGCTGTCGTTTCAGGAATTAGCCGACGGGTTCACAGCCATTCCCATTGCAACTTTAACGATAGGCGATTCATTGCCATTGAATGAGGTCGCATGAATTAAGTTTGCCCAAAAATGATTACCACTGGTATTGGAACGAGCATGTATCGTTTGATGGTGTCGTTTTTCGGATACTTAAACCGTAAAGGAGATACAATGCGGTACATAGCACATATCGGACTTTCACTTTGTCTGTCACTACCTGTGGGTGCAGACCAGGTTCAAGACAACCTTATGATCCCGATTATCGAATCTGAAGGTAGTTTGGTCCAATTGGAACACGCGGCATCGACTGTTTTCGTGGCAGACCCCAATATCGCCAGCTTGCAGGTTGTCTCGAACAAGACTGTTTTTGTCCTGGCTCATATGGTTGGCAAAACAACGCTTTATGCACTGGATGAAAATGACGACATCATTCTGCAAAAAGAGATCGTTGTGCATAAATCACTGCAACATCTTCAGCAGCAGCTGCGTGAACAATCCGGATCATAGTTAGGCAAGAACATGAGAGTCCTTTTATTGGAAGATAACCTTAGTAATGCTGATATCTATCAGCAATATCTAAAAAAATCGGGTTTTACTGTGGATCATGTCTGTACACTGATTGACACCGAGGATGCTGTTGCAGTTACTGATTATGACATATTGCTGCTGGACCGACAGGTGCCGGACGGGGACAGTCGTGTATGGCTGTCACAGGTTCGCAAATCAGGTGTCTCGGTCCCGGTTCTTTTTCTGACTGTCCGCGACACAATAGAAGATCGTATTGAAGGTCTGGATGCAGGCGCGGATGATTATATGCCCAAACCCGTCGCACCCAAAGAACTTGAGGCGCGCATTCGTGCCATATTGCGGCGCCCCAAAGACATGATCTCGTCGAAGCTGGTCTGCGGAAACCTGTCGTTCGATACCAAGCATCGTGAAACCTGTATTCATGATAAGCCGGTCAAAATCTCTAAGCGTGAAGGATGCCTTCTTGAGCGTCTTATGCGCCGCACCAACCACGTTGTTACGAAAACGTCATTGGAAGAAGGTCTTTATGGTCACGGCGAAGAAGTCACACCAAACAGCATTGAAGTATGTGTATGCAGATTAAGAAAGAATTTGGAAAAAGGCGGGGCAAAAGTGGATATCCACACGATCCGGGGCGTTGGGTATCTTATCCGTGAGCGGGTCATCAATTAGATTTCAGCTTAGCCTAAGATTTGGCTTGCTTGCATTGATCGGTGTTCTGATTGCGGCTTACGCAATCACCCGGCAAATCCGACATCTTGATGACCTTGTACAGGAAGTCGCGCTTGGCCATCAGATTGAAGATCTGGCCAATGCACTTGGCCGTGACGCAGACGGCATGCCGACATTGGATTTGCCCCCCAGGTTGTTGCGTCTTTACGAAGAGCAACATAACGGCTCGGTCTTTGTTATTCGCAATCAAACGGGTCAGGTTTTATTTGATGACGGCGATAATGCCTTAAAGATTCTTGAGCCTGGTTTTACCTTCCCCAGTTTTTTTCATTATTTCCAGGCCGTGGATATGTCACCCGAGGAAGCCCGTGGATTGGACCCGCAACGTTTTGGCATGACCGAACGTGTTAATACAGATATCGGCGAAGTTTTTATAACGGTGGCACAACACAGAGTGGCTGATGATTTTCTAAGCCGCGCTGTCGCTATAGAACTGGTGGATGATGCGATTTTGGTGGGCGGCCCCTTGTTGATCCTGTTTATTCTGGCGGGCTTTGGTGTCGTCAGTTACAGCACACGCGGTCTTAGTTTTCTATCTGAAAAAGCCCGCGATATCGGTCCCCAGACCATCAGAACCAGACTGCCCGTTCACGCCGCACCGACCGAGGTGATGCCGCTGGCCCACGCGTTCAACGAAGCGATGGACCGCGTGGCCGAAGGATATGACAACCAGCAACGTTTCACGATTGACGCGGCGCATCAGTTGAAGACGCCGCTGGCAGTACTGCGCGCCAGGCTGGAAACCATAGCACCCTTTGCCGGGCGGGATCTGCTTGAGGTTGACCTGAGCCACATGGAAACTTTGATCCAGCAGCTTTTGACAAGTGCCCGCATAAGTGTGGTGAACATCAGCCCAGATGAAACCATAACACTGAATGCTTTGGCACAAGAGGTCGTCGTCGCATTGGCCCCGATCGCGATTGAACAAGGCAAGACCCTTGAATTGGAGCGCCCCGATGTCCCCGTTGTCGTAATGGGCGAGTCGCATCTTGCGATGGAAGCCATTCGAAACCTTGTCAATAATGCCATCAATCACACGGCTGATGGTACAACCGTCACTGTTCGGGTCTCTGAACCACATAAACTGCAGGTTCTTGATCGTGGTCCTGGGGTGCCTGACTCGGAAAAGAAACACATCTTCATGCCCTTCAGTCAGGGGCGCAAACCCACCAGAAACGGCACCGGTATGGGGTTGGCTATTGTGTCACAGATCATGCAGGTCCACTTTGGTAAGGTCACAGTCAAAGATCGCGATGGGGGCGGTGCCGTGTTTACCTTGCATTTTTCCCCGCCGCTCGTTCGGCAAGCGGAAGAATAACGCCATCTGCGAAAATTTCGTCCTATGCTGATCAGCATGTAAGCGTGCTGTAAGTTTGTACATTTATCCAGTGCTCACTATAACTCAGGAGCACACATAAATGTCTATCACATCAGTAAACGCAAACATGAACACACCAACAGCGCCAGCCGCAGGTGCTGGGAAATTTTCCGATGCGCTCAACGCGTCGGCCTCCGGCGAAATGCAAATTGCCCAAGGTTATCCCGGACTAACTTTACCAGCAAGTAATCCGAAACTTGATGCTATCTCTAACGCAATCAATGCTGCGGGTTTTATTGGCACTATTTTGAACAAGAATCGACTGGAATCGGATTTGAGAAGCACGTTGCCAAATGCAATCAACAAGCTTGAAGGCGCGCCTGAAGGATCAGTTGTCAGAATCGACATCCAGATGTCAAGTGACGGAAGTACTTATTTGGGAATGAGTGCTGGTAAAGCAGAACCGGCGGCAATTTACCGCGGCGGAGGTGCCGATAATCTAAATGCACCAGGTCAACAAACCGTCAGTTTCTTCATTCACAACTCAAAGAACTCGTCACCCAATATAGGCGGTGACCCTGTTGCTAGCCTCAAGGATGCCCGTGAATTGCTGCGTGCGCTGAACCGCTAACATTTAAGTGCATTTTTTGTGGCCTCCGTGGAAAGTGGGGGCCACAATGTAAGGCATATAAATTGATCCATAAAGCGCTGCGTGTAGATCAAAATCGACCAAAATGCCCGCCCCAGCAGGTATTGATTTACGGTGCCATGTATGGGCAGGCTTCAGGAGAATGCAGGATCGTACGTTCTCTCATGAGTGTTTTGGTCTTCGCGACACAACAAAACTACCCCACTCGCGTGGGATGGTCAAAATATGTAGCTGTGCAGGCGCTGGAGACGGTCGGCCGAACCGAGTGTTATCATGCTCTCATCCGCGGATTGCATACCGCCTGACCAAATGCGACGCGGGCTTGCCTCTCTCTAAGGACGGATATTTGTCCCAACATACACCGAGGATTTCCCCCATCGTTAGCCGCCATCTCCACCAGACTGCACAGGCAGTCGGGTGCGGATCTCAGGCCGTGATTGGCGTTTTCCGGGCAATGTCCCAAATAAAGCCGGCCAGTTCGCGTGCGATGGCGGCCAATGATGGGTTGAATTTGTGCGGCATTTACAGCATCTTGAAAGAAATGGACCGCAGCGATATCAGCATAACTGAGATTCGTGAAACAAAGCCTGTGAGTCACACGCCTGGGTGTTGTAATTGAAAATAACCGAAGCAAGCTACAAAAAACTATCAGCGCAAATTTTGTCAACATCATTACAGCAAGAAAATTGGCCTTTAGTTTTGCAAAATCTGTCACAAATGGCGGGCGGTGCGCGTACATTTCTGTTTTCTCATGATCTGTTTGAAAATCACGCACTTTGTGAACATTGGATCGGGTGTTCTGACGATTTTGTTCAAAGTTGGAAAGATTACTATAGCAGCATCAATCCATGGGCTAATGGTGCGAAAGACGTCCCAGTTGGTGCAGCATTTCATGCAACACAGTATTGCCCAGAAGACCAGCTTTTACAGACAGAGTTCTACAATGATTGGGTAAAGCCACAAGAAAATATAAAGCATGGAAGCGCTGTCGTCGCATTTAAAGACAAACGCGTAATGTGGCTTTTTGGCGGCTTGATCCGTTCTCGGGACTCAGACAAAAATAGCGAGCCTTTTCATCGCTTACTTAACTTACTTGCCGCTCAGGTTGAACACGCCATAACAGTAAAGAAAAAGCTTAATGAACTGTCATTTGAAAGAGATGTATTCGCGCAAAATAACCTTAGATCTAATGCACCAATAATAGTCATTCGCGAAAACCGAAAAATTATACATGCAAATGCAGCAGCTGAAACTCTTTTAAGTAATGCCGATTATTTATCATTTGATGATAAAGGACGACTTGAATTGCCTGCTTCTTCTGCGATGAGAAGCTTAGAAAAAGCAATACATATGATCAAGGAACACAATACACACTCATTTACAATTCAGAATATACGAGACCCTAATCAAAAATTAGATTTCACCCTTTTGAAGTTCCAGACATCCGGTTTTGACACAGATGCTTTCGATTTGAATGATATTTTTGAGGAAACAAGTATTTTGCTTACCATTTCTGAACAGGCAGACGAACAGACCGAAATTCAGAATATCAAATACCAATTTGGGCTTACAAATGCTGAAGCTTCTGTGACTTATTCAATATATCAAGGTGTTACTATTAATGAATATGCTCAATCTCGCAGTTTAAGCATTCACACCGTTCGCAACCAAGTAAAAGCTGTTTTATCGAAAACAGGAAGTCGAAGGCAGTCCGACTTGATAAGACTAATAAATAAAAAACTCAATGTGTGAACCGTGCCGGGTTTGCCGGAGGCTCCAACTCGTGAGTAGGATGGAGCATCATGACAAAGACAACGAACAAGTATTCACCAGAAGTACGCGAACGTACTGTGCGGATGGTATTGGATGGCGCGGGGCAGCATAAGAGCAGTTGGGCGGCAATCGTATCGATTTCATCGAAGATAGGCTGTGCGCCGCAAACGCTGAACGAATGGGTCAAGAAGGTCGAAGTGGATCAGGGTAAGCGCGACGGCATCACCACCGAACAAGCCGAGAAGATGAAGGCTCTGGAACGCGAAGTGCGCGAGTTGAAGCAGGCTAATGAGATCCTGCGCAAAGCGTCCGCATAATTTGCCCAGGCGGAGCTCGACCGCCCACTAAAACGATGATCCAGCTCATAGAAGATCAGCGCGATGATCATGGGGTCGAGCCAATCTGCGGTATTTTGCCGATTGCCCCAGCCACGTGTCTCATGATCATTTGGCAAAGCGCGCTGACCCTTCACGCCTTTCGGATCGCGCCAAGCGTGACGAAGAACTGACGCCCGAGATCGAGCGCGTCTTTGAGGAGAACCTCAGCGTCTATAGCGTTCGTAAGGTGTGGCACCAGATGCGGCGGGAGGGGGTCAATGTGGCCAGGTGCATTGTCGCATGGTTGATGAAGGACATCGGCATCGAAGGCCAAAGTAACTGATGCTACGTCATTTGGGCCGCGCTAGATTTCAGAATTTGATTAGGCGGGTTTTCTTGGAACCATAATAGGGTTTGGCGAACGCTTAGTCATTAAAACTTGACTGATCGGTCTGCTCAACGGGGCAATCTGGATTGAGCTGTTCGGCTGTATGGCAGCATTTTATATGTAAGTTCCTAGTCCATATAGGTCATGACCCGTCGCCAACATTTTATTAATCAGCATCTGCAAGTGTGAAAAGAACTGTATCCAAATAAATTACAGAAAATTTCGCATTGTCTCAACAGGTTGCTCGCTACTTTGAGCTAATAAATGGAATGAAACGATGAAACTGAAACAACTAATTTTGCTTATGCCTTTTTGTATTTTAGCTGCACCTTTAAAGGCTCAGGACTGGGATGGTTGGCATGGTGGCCTTCATATTGGTGGAGCCGAGGCAAATGGTGAACATGATATAAAAGAAGATGGTCTTGAATTTCTGGATGAACCCGTAGGTTTGGATGACATTAGCGGAGGACTTGGGGGGATTAGGATCGGGTATGACTGGACTAAAAACCAAACTTTGTTTGGTATTGAAGCCGAAATATCAAGTACTGATATAAATGACCGTTTTACAAATGACGTAGTGTCAACTGGCGGCGGCGGATTTAATGACTTTGATTTCTACGAAACGTCGATCGAAAGTATGGGGTCAATACGGGGCCGGATCGGTCGAGTTGTTGGAAAAGAACAGCGCACACTTATCTATGGTCTGGGCGGCTTGGCTATTGCAGATGTAAATGCAAAAAATGGTGATGCTGATCCAAGAAGTGGAGGCGGCTCTGTTCGCCCTGATTGTGGCGTATCCGGTGGCTGTGCAGAGGGTGACGAAACCGCATTTGGCTTTACTATAGGTGCTGGCGTTGAGCATCAATTCAAAGATCTAAAAATCGGGCGTGGTGCATTAAGCCTTGGTTTGGAATATGCATATTATGACTTCGGTGAAGTTGAGTTCAAAACCAGAACAGACGATTTGACGCCTGCAGATCATGAATTTGATGTCGATTTATCGGCTCATACGCTTCAGGCAGTTATTCGATTGCGTTTTTGACACTATTGAGCCGACTGTATTGATTAGATATGGTCGGCTTTTTGATCGAAATGCTTACACTGTTTTCTGTCATACAATCAGCGAAGAATGATAGTTTGTGTGACACCATGAGTGATAGGCATTTTCGCACGGCTACACCCATACTGGGTAGATTGCAGTATCCATCAATTTCATACTTGAGTTATCGGAGTAAAAATATGGACTTCACGCCTGGACGCCCCAAATTCGATTGGGATTTGGACACTTCTATCTGCGACAAATATACGAATGCCACCTTAACCATTACTTTACGTTTAGGGTTACGCCAGATCAATCCGTCGAATGCAGCTGAAACCGGCACATATAAAGATTCGAATGGCAACAAAAAGAAGATTGAAAAGTGGGACCAAGCAAAGTGGATGACTTGGAAACACAGTTTCATCACATCGGCAAAGCGATACTGGGACGATAAGTTTTGTTTATTGAATGTAAGCGGCAAATTTTTCCGGCACGAAGTTGATGGCAAGCAATATAGTCCAAATATTGATTGCAGATTTAAACTGATTGAAGGCAATGCTGACCAAAGTTCGCGTCATCATATAGTTGATGTCGTGTATCTGCGTGAGGGTACTTCGGATTTTTTTAGATCGCATTCGAAGCTCTATGACAATCGTGACATTTATGAGCAGAGCGGTGCATTCGATAGTAAGGGTCGGCCTGTTGTGCAAAAACCCAATGTACATGAAATAGGGCACCTTCTTGGACTTAATCACGTTGATGTTGGAAAGTCGCATTGTCCAACTAACGGCAACCCAAACGCGGACCCATGTTACGGTGTGGCTGATGAGGATTTAAATTCAATAATGGGAGCAGGCATGCAGTTACGGCTGGCGTGTGCTAAGCCATGGCTTAAAGCCCTTGATATAGTATTGCGGCGGCGTCTAAGTGATGAGCAACAAAACTCAAAACCTCGCGATTTGAAGCAAAGTGATTTCGCTGGTCGAATGCAATCTTTATCAATGTGGGAAGCGCGGATGCAATGTCTTTATCCAAGAACTGCCCAAGAAGTTGATGGTGGTATTATTGTAACCACACCACGTTAATGAAAGTATTCGTTAATGTATCCGTAGGTTTACAGACGATTTGCTTGGTGAGTTTGGAAGTAATGGAAGATGTAGGTGGCACGGTAAATTGTCTTAGCCTCTCTAAAACTACGGCATTATGGAGCAAACTCACCAAATAAGGTTATTTTCTAATTAGCCACCTGCTTTGCCTGCAAGCCGAGTAATTACCCCGTTTAGGATTCCCGCGATTTCTTCCATTCCCATGCGTCGAGCTAGCGGGATTAGTATGAGTAACTGCAATACCAGCAACGCCAATCCGCAGGCGCGGCCAGCCGGACATGATTATCAGCGATAATGGAACGGAAATGACATCTCATGCAGTTCTTCGATGGTGCCAGGACACGGGCGCCGGCTGGCACTACATTGCGCCCGGAAAACCTATGCAGAACGCGTTTGTAGAATCGTTCAACGGCAGGCTCAGGGACGAATGCCTGAATGAACATATCTTCGGCAATCTCGCCGAAGCCAGGAAGATCATCGAAAACTGGAGGATCGACTACAACACACAAAGGCCACACAC
>NZ_JABUFE010000019.1 GCF_013315265.1 Parasulfitobacter algicola
GTGCGTCAGAATACCTTTCAGGCCAGTTTCAAGCTGCATGGGGTTTTCTCCTTTTTTGAAAGATTGAGTTGCTCAGAGTTCTGAGCGTCCCATCAACTTTGTCGATGAGTTGTTTGGTCGCTTGTTCAGGGATGTTGAAAGGTGGAGCTATGATGATCGCGTCACCGCCCAAAACCCCGGCGAAGCCGGATGAGGGATAGATCACCAGACCACTCTCAAACGCGATCTGTGTTGCTTGTATTGCAGCGCTGAGTTCAACAGGGAATGGATTATTCCAATTGGTCGGATCTACGAGTTCGATGCCGATTAGCATTCCTTCACCACGCACCTCGCCCACTATCGTGTGCTTGCTGCATAATTCCTGAAGCGTGAACTTCAGACCTTCGCCATGCCATTCAGCGCGTTCAACTAGTTGTTCCTGTTCCAGGACATCAAGCACAGCATTGCCAACTGCTGCGCCAATGGGATGGTTGGAATGTGTATGACCGAGTTCGAAAGATCCGCTGCCGTTTGCAATGTGGTCATATACATCACTAGAAAACAGCACGGCAGAGATAGGGAAGTAACCTGCGTTCAGACCTTTACCCAGGCAGACAAGGTCAGCTTTAACTCCGAAATGCTCCATTGCTAGCCAGCGTCCGGTACGGCCTAGGCCAGTCAAAACTTCGTCGGCGATGAGCAGTAAATTGTAGCGGTCGCAAATATTTCGAATACGCTGAATATACTCTGCTGGCGGGACAATTGCAGCACCCGAAGCACCAATAATTGGTTCAAGGATAAAGGCCGCGATGTTGTCAGCGTCAAGCTGTTGCAATTCGCGCTCCAATTCGTTCGCGCATGCGATACCATAGGCAGTCATCCCTTCCTTATTTGCGGCCCGATACGGATAAGGCGTTGGTTGCGTAGGTTCGCCATATAGCGGACCAGCAAGGCGTCGTCTCGGCCAGTGACCAGAAAGGCTCAAAGAGCCGATCGTGGAGCCATGATAGCTAAGACGGCGGCTCAGAATACGTGTCTTGGTCGCTTTCCCACGCTCGCGCCAGTATTGTTGCGCTGAGCGTATCGCCGTTTCCACTGCCTCGGAGCCGCTGTTAACAAAGAAACTTGCCGCATAGCCAAGTTTTTGGCATAGGCGCGCCGAAAGGCGTTCGATTTCGGGATTCGAGAACTGGGTGCGGTAGACAAAGCTGGTGTGCTGACAAGCATCAGACATTGCCTTGACTACCGTTGGATGCGCATGGCCGATGGAACAAGCAATGGACCCCGAGGCACCATCAATCCATGAGTTGCCGTCACTATCGAAGATGTAAGAGCCTTCACAGCGCGTAGCGGTGACGTAGGTACCATTAACTTTGGGTGTAATTAGTGACATCGCTCCGGCTCCTCAGTTCCAACGCAAAATTGCTGCACCGGCGGTAAACCCGGCACCAGCAGCTGCAAAGAAAACGAGATCATCCTTTTTGATCCGTTCGTTCTCGATAGACTCATGTAAGATGATTGGGATGGTTGCGCCCGCTGTGTTTGCGTAGCGGTCCATGTTGAGACAGAACTTTTCGAATTCAATCCCGGTGCGTTCTGACAGCTTGCGCAATAAGTTAATCGAGGGCTGATGTGGAATAACAACATCGATGTCCTCGACTGCCAGCCCGTTGCGGGTCAGAACGCGCTCCGCGCATTGTGGGATTGCGTCCAGAGCGGCCCTCAAAACATCACTCGGATTCATAGTGAAAGTCGTGTGATCGGGATAGACAGTGAATACGTCGGCATCATTGCCATTGGAGTACAACTGCGCGTCGAATACCGCATTCTTCCGTGGACTCGCCTCTAGAATGGCGGCACCCGCACCATCGCCGAAAAAGACAGCATCCGCGCGCTCCCAATCAGTGATACGGGAGAACGTGTCGGCACCTACGATCATGGCACGTTTGGCCTGACCACACTTGAGGAAACTTGTTGCCACTGTCATCGCATAGAGAAACCCGGAACAAACAGCACTTACATCAAAAGAGATAGCATTACAGAGGCCTGCCTTTTGCTGAACAAAGCAGGCGGTAGCTGGAGCCTGACGATCTGGTGTTGCTGTCGCCACAATCAGCAGATCAATGCTATCGCCAGAAATATTGGCCTGATGCAAGGCATTGCGCGCTGCATCGGCTGCCAAATCGGATGTTAGCAAATCCGGTTGAGACACGCGCCGTTCGACGATGCCCAACTTGCGACTGACCCAATCACAATTCAAACCTGGGTTGAATTTGTTGCGGATATCATCATTTGTATACACGGTCTCTGGAACAGAAATCCCAGTGCTAATGACCCGTATACATGTTTGGGTCTGTACGAAGCTCTTTTGGTCGATCACGCTCATCTTCTTTGACTCCCTGTCAGTTCGAATTAAAGGTTCTCAAAACAGCATTGAGTTGATGAGCCTCATCATGTTGAAGGCAAACTTAATTGAGAAACAAGTAATTCTCATGCCCGGTATTAACGTTGGAAATGCTTATGGTTATTGCTTTGCATTTACAGATACTTAGATTTAAATATGTGGCTTCATACCTGTCATCTGCCCCGGACTAATGATTGAAAAATTTTGCTGATTGTATTCATCTTTGTAGATCATCTAAATAGGATTTACTGTGGCAGTAAAATGCGCAGCAATAGTTTCCTGCAGTCAACTCGTTGACTTTCAACGCGAGCCAACATAACCAGAGATTGTGCTGTTGAAAATCAATGATCGCCCTGAGGGTATGTCGTTAGTTAATAGTGGATCTCAGCACGCCCTCGGTCGGACACATAGTGCGAATTGTACCGCTCGGTATATTGCTAAATCCGTAGAGGAAATCATATATGGGCCTAGTCAACATTGATATTGATCTACTCCGAACACTTATTGTAGTTTCAGATACAGGAAACTTTACAAGAGCAGGCGAGCGTTTGTTACGCTCGCAGTCTGCCATAAGCCTCCAAATAAAACGGCTCGAAGAGCTCGTTGGAGAACGTCTTGTCGACCGCGATAATGAAATGAGATTTACCACGGCGGGAGAAATGGTGCGCTCCTATGCCTGTGATATTTTGAAATTGAATGATCAGTTGATTAGCACTCTTGAAACTGTTTCAGATAATCGTGTCGTTAAAATTGGCACTCCAGACGACTATGCCCAACTCTTCCTGCCAAGTGTTATTCGGGAATATTCCAAGATCAACGGGAATATTGAGTTTCAGGTAATTTCAGATCTCTCAATCAATCTGGCGCGGATGGTGCAAGACGGAGAAATTGACCTTGCGCTAATCACCAGAACCGGCGACATGAAGGGTATTAACCTGACAACTGAACCGCTGTGTTGGGTCGCAAAATACGGATTTGAGCCGGACAACGGCCCTATCCCATTGGCTTTGTTCCCGGAGGGATGTGAAGTTCGGCGATTGGCAACGTCGAGCCTCAATAAGGCAGGACTGAAATGGTCAATTGTCTGCTCTTCGAGTCAGCTAGCTCCGATTTCTGCTATGATTTCTATGGGTAATGCGATCGGTGTCTTGCCCACACGCGCAGTACCGAAGGATTTTGTCAGAATAGGCAACGAGTTCGGTTTACCACATTTGCCAAACGCAGACCTTCTTTTGAAGCTGGCTCCGCAGTCAGATGCAATCACACAGGATATAGGCAAGGCAATCGCGCATGGTTTTGAAGCCCTTTAGCCAAAATCTACTATTGGATCTGGGTGATGGGGCGCTGACCGATTCGAGTGAACGGCAGGAGCCAAGTGATTTGACCTGCCATTTCCAGTACGCAACGTAAGTATTTTGATTACTCATTTCACAACAACCGGAAAAATCACTTCAGTGGGATCATCAAAACCCCAAGGAGGAATTTCAATGGCTGTGTGCAGAAACACTTATCAAGAACAACTGTTCAACACCTATGCAGAACTTGGCCGCTCAGTTGCTAGGTCAGCAAAAATCAACGACACAAATGCTACTTTGGATTATGAGAGCTGGCAGAAGATCAGTGATGAAGGAATCTGGCGTATTGCTGTACCAAAAGAGCTTGGAGGATTCGGGGGCACCTGGATCGATGCCATCGCCGCACTCGAAGGTCTATCGACCACCGCAGAAGACTTGGGGTTTCTGGTAACAACGCTCGGGCATCTGGGATCAATTAAGGTTTTGCTGGACGAAGGAACGCCACGACAAAGAGAACGCTGGCTACCCAGACTACTGGACGGCGTCATCGGCGTCACCGCAATGACGGAGCAATCCGGTGGATCTGACTTGTCGCGGATGAAGCTTTCGGCCCATCAGAACGGTAATGGTTTCATTTTAAGTGGTCAGAAGGTGCACATCACAAATGCGCCGGTCGCTCAGCTCGGCATGATAGCAGGGCGCATTCCTTCCCTCGGCCAGAAGAAAGACATCACACTGTTTTTTGTCGACCTAGACGGGCCCGGTGTCCATATCGGGGAGACCGAGGACAATCTTGGCATACGCACAAGTCCTACTGCATCCATCGAGTTTGACCGCGTGCCATTGACCCTTGAGAACATCATAGGACAACCTGGCGATGGACTGCGCGTTCTCTATGACATCATCGCATTTGAGAGGGCGCTCTACGGGGCTATGGCCGCAGGTATGATCGAAAACCACATCATGCGGACCTACAAGCGGGTGACTGAACGCAATGCCTTTGGCAAGCCGCTTGCCGTCAATCAATATGTTCAAGGGCGACTGACTGACATGAAGATGGCTTCGATTATATGTCGAACGTTGACATATGCCGCGTTTGAAGAACTCGACAGGGGTGTGCCGACCGCCTCTATTCTATGCTCGGCAACAAAGTATTTCGCGGGCGAAAACCTGGTGATGTCAGGTGAAAACATGATGCAGTTGTTTGGTCATCTCGGTTATGGAAACAACGACATCAGCCGAATGATGCGGGATGCATTGGGTATGCGAATTGCCGGTGGTACGAGTGATATTCAACGGATCAATATCTTCAACCAAATGAGTCGATTGCAGGAGGTCCAGCAAGATTGCATCGAGCCAGAAGTTGCCACCATGGCAATGGCAGTAGATGAAAGTATCAAGGTTTCTGCATAGGACTAATGAAGGCAATTTAACTTCAAGTCCTAAATCGAACAGTGTTGCTGTACTAAAAGAAACAGAAAGAGTCACCCGAATTGGTACTTCTTAAAACGGAGCCACCTCGCTCCGTTTTTTTACTCTGGACAGTCACTTATTAGCGCTCCTAAGTGCTCGTTTATCGAGTTCCCCCCCGGTTTCTCAAGCGGCTGATTTCAGGGGTAGGAGTCCGAGCGCTTCGCGGAGTTTGTCATCAGAGAAGTCGTATTCGCCGAGCATGTTGATGACCGCTGCTTAGATCCCACCTTCCGATGACGCGTGTATTCTGCGAGTCCGTGCCTCATGGGTTTGAGGGGTCGTTTGCGGGAGTTTCTCCATGGATGGTACGACAGAGTTTCTCACAGATGCGGACGGTGGTGGCCGTAGGTGTCCGCGTTGGCCACTGGATGTGAAGGCGCGGATTGTGGCCGAGACGCTGGTCGAGGGTGCACTGTGAAAGCCGTTGCGCGGCGCTACGGGATGCGCCCAATCATTTGTCTGAATGGCGTCGTATGGCGCGGGAGGGCAAGTTGGTTCTGCCCCCTCCGGCAATCGACCCCGTTTAGTGTTTAGCTCAGTTTCGGAATAACTCAGATACTTTGCTGAATATCCCATCGCGGATTTCGGGGCTCTCGGATAGAAGATCATGCCTTGCCGTCTTGATCACTTCATATTTGGTATCGGCCCAACGTTCCACTCGTTCTTCCACAGCTGAAATATCCACAACAACATCTCGATCACCGCAGAATGCGATGCAAGGAAGCTGAGGCGAAGGCAGCTTTGCCAAGTCTCGACACTCTTTCAAAGCCTCATAAACCCATCCCATACTTGGCGCACCGGTTTGCAGATCTGGAAGTCCCCTTGCCTGATTGACCATATAGTCAAACATTTCTGGATCACTGGTCAGCCTGTTCTCATCAAACCCAACACTGAGAACATAGCATTTGTCTTCTTGTGCCTTATTTCCGGGTGCAAAAACATCGCCCCTACCAATGGCTTGACCTGCCCAGGTTAATGGCCAAGCGACGGCACGCTCAATGGGCGATAGTGGAATACCCCATAGAGGGGCCGTGAAAGCGCAGGCGTTAACTTCCAAACCATTGATTAGAGATCGCAAACCGATCAGCGCGCCCATGGAATGACCCAGTAAATACCAAGGTTTCGGTAAATTGAGATCTTCGGCCGATTTGATCATTGCAGCCACATCTTTCTGATAATCGGAAAACCGGCCGACATGGCTGGTTATACGGTTTTCAGTCAGTCTATCGGCAAGACCTTGACCGCGCCAATCAATTGCAACGCAGGCAAATCCCCGTTGATCCAGTTCGGTGACTGTGCGACCCAATTTCTCGATATACTCAGTACGGCCAGGGAACAGCAAAACCGTGCCTTTGCACGTCTGGGCAGGGGTCCAACAAGCGATACGCAGACGTATTTGATCCTCTGCTTGTATCCAATACGCCCTGCCATGTGCTGGGCTTTCAGCGATTTTAGAATTTAGGGGTGCTTCTTCCGTCATTTGACAATACTGCCCTCAAGATCATTTTTATTACGTGAAAAACGTCCAAACATTGGATCATAAATGCTATATGACCCAACCAACAAACTGGTGGCGAGAAGCAAAGAAAATCCCTGAATCCGACCGATCGCCAGAAGATTTAGAACGAGAAGAACGATAACACCGATCATACATAGCAAGGAAAGCCGCGGCAGTGCGTTTGTGACATGAACCTGTTGTTTCCCAACTGCTGCGTCGGCAGCTGTTGGTGGTGGGATACGCAATAGAACGGATCGTATTTGGACAATGCAGGTGAAAAAAACAAAACACGTTAATGACAGAAGAAGAACGCTTGTTGTGTGAGGTATCGCTCGCTGTTCAAGCCAGAAACTCTCGGAGGTGCGGAGGCCGATCGATGCCGATGCATCCTGGATTAGCCAAAGAAGGATATTCTCACCATTCGAAACCAAAAACGTGGGTTGAAGCCTCAAGAAAGTGCAGAACAAAACGATCAGGACTGTGCAACGGAAGGTTTCGCGTATGATAGCCATGGCGGCATTGTAGACTTTATCATTATGCTTGGCGCTCAGCTGTAGCTTTTGAGCACTGCAAATTTCATGAAAATCATTGACGATGATGAAAAGCAGAAGCAGCCCGAGAAATAAAAACCACATCAGCATACCGTAATAGAAATATGCAATCAGTGAGACAACAATCGCTTCTGGTATAGAGATAATATCTGGACGCAGGATGGCAACGTTATTCCAGTCGATCATATAATTCGATGTATCGCCTTGTAAGAGGGCACGCAAATGAACGCCTGACCATTGCAACAGGAAAATCACTCCAAAACTGAGGATGAAAATGATCCAAAATAATACAGAATATGACTGAATTTTCTGCGACCAAGTCTTTCGTGAGTTGTCAAATCCAGTATTAGCAAAAAGTAACTCAGGACGCGCCTGCTCTTTCCAGAACGTCATCAGTTTAATCACGAACGTCAATAAGAGTGGCATAATAACGACTGGTGCGATGTTCCAACTCGGTGCCCATAAAAACCCAACCTGCTTGTTTAACCCTTCGACTGGATTGTAAGTCACATTTTCGATGCCGATGACGTAGGTGACGAATGCAAGCACTGTGAAACCCGCCCAGAGCACTGACGGCAGCATCAATGGGTATTGATTAGCGAACAACACCTCTGATCGGCGAGCTAGTTTAAATCCAGTTGCTTGCTCTGATTCGAAGATAGGGTTTACCGGCTCGTTTGGCGTTTTGGAATTTTCTGCATCGCGAGTGCTATCTGCTTCATCTGCAGTCGGCTGATCATCAGGTTTTGACTGCTTTCGTTTGGTACGTCGCTCTTTGCGCAACCGGGTTTGCGCAGCCATCAATACTTTTTGCCATTCACCGGTACCAACGGGATCATCGCATCCAAATATGCGAGCGAGCGCACGAATATTGTCTGTGCTAATCCCTCTGTCATTATCCTGGAACCACATCTGGACCGTACGCAATTCAATGCCAGTGTCTTGGGACTCAAGTTCAGAAATCGCCTTTGCAAGAAGATCCGGGGTCCATGGACCATCAGGGAACCCATCTTTACCGACAGGACGGCCGACGCCAGCTGCAACAATCCAACTGAAGATTTCTTTAAAGCCATCCGCATTATTTTGCGGTAGCAGAAAATATTTGCCATTCTTTATCAATGATCTGCGCGCTTTTGTTTCGTTTCAGTTCGTTCTGTTTCGTGCTGGTTCGTGACTTTTTGGACAGTTAGAGCACTACTATAAGGTGTGTGGTCCTGAGTAAATGAGGAGCTGTGCTCACGTTTTTTTATCCTTGAGTGGGAGAAAGTATGATAACGAGACAATCTGAGGTGCCTTGCGGTACGGGCCAAAGCGACACAGAAAATGCGCAGTATCAAGCCATGTTCGCAGATCCTTTGAAGAAGATTTTCAGCAAAAATCAACATGTTGGTACCATTTATATATGGAATGATGGTTCTGAGATGACGGTTTGGTTCGATGAAAAAGCGCCTGTAAGTGATTGCACAGTTCAATCTTTCGAGGGTCAAGCCGAAGGATGGCGTAGTTTCTTCTTGAATAGTAAGTAGTTAAGATCATATTTATTTTTTATCCAAAACTTATTATTGACGCAAGACTCCTTTCTGTGGGATCAAAGACATTGTAAGAAGCTGTCCTAATGCGGGGACAGCACATGCCGATAAAAAAGAGTTACTCATTGATCACGATTGAGGGTGTCAGGGAGCTTATTCAGTCCGATCAAGATTTCCGGTGTCGGTATGACCTCGTAGGATATGCCAAAGATGGGCGTCCAAGTTACAACTGCGTCTACATCGCACCGGACGGCTCAGAAGCTATCCTCATTGCAACGCGCGCATCGGTGGGTGGGGTGGAGCCCAGAAAGTTCAATATCTGGTCAGGACTGTTTGCCCATCACTTTGAATTTGGTGATGGGACCGACCTGTCGTTCAACAAGAACTACCTCGTCCGCACAGGCGACGTGCAGGGTCGAAACGAAATCAACAAGTAGATTATTCCGCGCTTCTGAACGTAGTGCCACCAACCGGCAGTTTCTGCGAAACTGGTCCCTTCATCTTTCGACACTGTTCTTCGTCGCCCTGGCACCAACAGTCTTGTTAGCCGATCAAAGACTAACAGCCGAACAGTTCTTGGTTGCGGCGGAAAACTGCGCCAGCTCGATATCGCCAGATATCATGGCTGGTATTGTCCACGTCGAAAGCCGGTTTCACCCTTACGCTATCGGCGTGGGTGGACAGAACGCTCGCAGCATTTTCCCAAGCTCAAAGCAAGAAGCGATTGCTGTCGCTAATCAACTCGTCGCGAACGGTGAGCGGTTTGATGCAGGCATTGCCCAGATCAACATAGAAAACTTTGATTGGTTAGATCTTACCATCCCGCAAGCGTTCGATGTTTGCATCAACTTGTCAGCGGCAGAGAAGGTGCTTCGGGATAGCTATGATCGCGCTCGTACCGCGGGTGAGACCAAAGCGGATGCCCTTCGCATCGCGCTTTCAACATACAACACCGGCCACTCCACTCGCGGAGTGCGAAACGGCTATGTGGGTCGGGTCATGCAAGGGGCTGAGACCCGCGTAGTCGTTTCGTCCAGAAACAACCCCACACAAGTTCCAGTACCGGATCAACAAACGCCTGACTGGGACGTGTACGGCAGTAGCGACACATCGTCTGCCATTGTGTTCACTCAATAAGGAGAAAACCGACTATGAACGCACCATCAAAGATGAACAAACGCGGGGCCGTGATCTGCATGGCCATTGTGCTTGTTCTGCATTCAGCAGGGCCTGCGTCGGCGCAGGGGTTTGGGGATTTCCTGAACAACATTCTGGATGAGTTCAATGCTATCCGCACCCCCCTCGCGATCATTGCGTTGATGATCGTTGGGGTGGCTTATGCGTTTAACTTCTTCGACCTTCGTAAGACCGCCTATGCAGTGATCGGGATCATTATCATCTTCTCGGCGGCTCAGCTGGTCGCACTGATCACCGGGGGATAACGCGATGGCGACATCTAACAAGGATGAAACGATCAATGAAGATAAGGTTTTTCTTGCTCTGACACGGCCAGCGATGTTCTACGGTGTGCCATTTGAAGCGGCCTTGCTGTGTGTGTTGATTGCGGGCTTGGCTATGATCTTGACAGATAATATCTTTTTCCTGTCGATCTTCATTCCCTTGTTTTTTGTCTCCAAGTTCATCGTGAAAAACGATGCGAACGCTTTTCGCATCTTGTTCCGATTCCTTGAAACCAAGGCAAAATGTGTGAACCGCTCCATCTGGGGCGGTTCATCAACATCGCCATTGCGGGTGACGCGAAAATATAAAATTGAGGAGTGCGACTGATGGGATCGCAGACTTTTCGTAAGCGTGAACTGTTAGCTGATAACTATTTGCCTTTTGTTCGTCACGCTGATGACCACACTGTGATCACTACGTCGCGCGGTGCCTTTCAGACAATGCGTTTGAATGGTGCCGCGTTCCTGACGGCGGATAATAAGACGATCAACGTGCTGCACGAACGCTTGGCGAATGCCATGCGTCAGATAGCCGATGATAATGTAATGATTTACAGTCATATCGTTCGCCGTCAGGACACAGAGCTTCCAATTGGTGATCTTAAATCCAGCTTCGGAAAATGGATGGACGAGACATACACGTCAAATCTCGTCACCAAGCGTCACTTCGTGAATGATCTGTATGTGACCGTCTACGTCCAACCGCGCGGCCTGGCAAAGCTCGGCCTGTCACAAGGCGTGCGCAAAGCTCGCAAGAATGACGTCGAGGTCGATGCCGATCTTCTCGAACAACTGGATGAAACAACCACAAAGTTGAAAGCATCACTGCAACGCTACGGTCCCGAAATGCTGGGTCTCGTAAAGAACCGGCTCGGGGTCATTTGTTCGGAGCCAATGACGTTCCTGCGCGAGCTGATCAGCGGCAATCGCTCTCTTATGCCACTGGTCAACGGGCCTCTTGGCAATGCTGTTTATACCGACCGGGTGTTATTTGGGCGGGAAGCCTTCGAAATCCGACACGCCGGTGGATCAACAGTCGGTGGCATTCTGGGCATGAAGGACCACATGCCGAAGACCCGACCGACCATGTTCGATGAACTTCTATCGGCGCCCTTCCGCTTCGTTCTAGCGCAGAGCTTTCGGTTCTTAGCCAAGGGGGCACAACTCGATGAAATGAAACTGCGCCAAGGCCGTATGGAAAATGCGAACGACGCTGGCTTCACACAAGCTGATGAGCTGACGGACGCCCGCGACGAATTGATGTCAAATGCATGGGTGATGGGGGAGCATAATCTGAGCCTGATGATCCTGGCCGACACGACGCGGGAAAAGCAAGCGGCCATGAGCGATGCATCCCGTATGCTGTCGGATGGCGGGATCGTGGTAGCCCGTGAGGATCTGGGTATCGAGAGTGCGTTCTGGGCAATGTTGCCTGGTAACCATGGCAAACGACTGCGCCCCGCCAGACTAACCAGCCGCAATTTCGCAGCGCTGTCATCATTTCATAATTTTCCATCTGGCAAGCCATCCGGAAACTTTTGGGGGCCAGCCATCTCAAAGCTGAAAACCACATCAGGGGGACCTTATTTCCTGAATGTCCACAAGGGCGACTTGGGTCACACATTCGTCTGTGGGCCATCCGGGTCAGGTAAAACGGTGTTTCAGCTATTCGTTATGTCGCAACTTGAAAAGTTTGGCGCAAAACGTGTCCTCTTCGACAAGGATCGAGGCGGTGCCATTTTCGTCCGAGCGTCAGGTGGGGATTACCTTGATTTCAAAATGGGCAAGCCGACCGGCTGCGCACCGTTCAAGGCGATCCCCTTGAATGCGGCAACGCAGCCGTTCTTCATTGATCTGATCAAATCCATGCTTCGCGATGATCAGCATCCTTTTACGGCATCCGACAATGCCCGGATCGAGCGGGCTGTGGAATCGCTGGAACAGATTGATCAGGCTCATCGATCCGTTTCCGTCGTACGAGAGGTCCTGGGAACATCGGCCGGTGATGGCGACGCTGATATCGGAACCCGCTTTGAAAAATGGTGTGAAGGTGGCCGTCTCGCATGGGTTTTCGAAGGCGAAAGGGATGAGATTGGCTTTGAAGCTGACCTGCTCGGCTTTGATGTAACCGATTTCCTTGATGAACCGGAGATCCGTAACCCGATCATGCTGTATTTGCTGTATCGGGTTCGTCAACTCATCAACGGGCAAAAAATCGCGATCTTCATCGATGAGTTCTGGAAAGCACTTGGCGACGCATCATTTGTTGAATTTGCCAAGGACCTGTTGAAAGTGCTGCGGAAGCAAAACGGCTTCATTGTCATGGGAACGCAGGACCCGTCCGATGTTATTGCAAGTCCGATTTCGCGAACGGTCATCAATCAGTGTGCCAGCAAGATCTTCTTCCCAAGCGACACAGCGAAGGAAGAGGAATTCGTGGATGAGTTCGGTCTTTCCTATAGAGAATACACGATCATTCGTAGCGAGCTGGAAACCGGACAGTTCCTGATCAGGCAAGGTCAAGATGCCGTCGTTTGCGAACTTGACCTCAAAGGTCAGGATGATGCGCTTGCTGTATTGTCCGGACGCACTGAAACCGTCGCTTTGATGGACGAAATCATCCAGCAATACAGCTCTGATCCAGATGTATGGCTACCAATCTTCCATCATCGAAGGAAAGAATTGGGCCTTTGACATTCTTCTGCCACAACCAAAGGAGCCGCAGAAATGAAACTGAAAATTATCTCCCTCGCTGTCCTTACGGCCGTCGCAACGCCTGCTCTGTCACAAGGCATCCCGACAATCGATGTTGCTGCAATAGCAAACGCTCAACTGGAATTTGGCCAGGAAATCACACAGATGATTGCGGAGCTTGAAGAGGCCCGGAGGCTTTATGAAAGCGTCAACGGGTTCACGAATATGGATGATATCGTCGGTGCATTGAACGATCCCGCTGTCCGCGAACTTCTCGGACCAGACTTCATGAGCGTAGCGGGTGATCTGACGGCACCACTCGACAGCATGGGTGATCTGGGCGCAAACGCGCAAGAAATGGTGGATTTCACTCGGATCACGACGGAAGAACTGAATGCTGAGGATTTCTACCGTACGGAACTAGACCGTGCTGCCGCCAATGCCGGCCGCAACAATGCTGTTGGAGACCGTATCGTGCAAAGTGCTGACGAACGCTTGGCTGGCCTCGAACAGCTTCGCCAGGAGCTTGGCAACGTCAGCACACAGAAAGAAATGGATGCCCTGCAAGGTCGCATCCAGATCGAAAGCGCGATGCTCCAAAACGATACGAACCGCATTCAGGGGCTTGCCATGCTTCAACAGGCACAAGCTCAACTTAATGAAGCGCGCTCGACTGAAAGCCAACTGCTCAAAATCCAAGAAACAAAGTCGGCATGGGAGGCGGAAATCGAATGATGTGTCGTGTCGCCGCTGTCCTGTCTCTGGTCGCCCTTGTGGCGTGCAATGAGGAAGAGGTTTTCACGGTAGAATACTATCTTGAGAACCACATCAAGCGCGCGGAACGTCTGGCCACCTGTGAAGTCCAGGACAACGCAGAAGCTGACGCCAACTGCGTCAACGCACGTCAGGCACAAACGCAAGTTGCGACCACTGAGCGAAAAAATGACTGGCTTGATCAGATCGAGGCAGAAACCCCGGCACCTGTCGAGTAGTAAGGAAAGCCAATGTTTCAGACACTATATGACGGTTTCTTGGCGAACATGCTCACGACCGTCAACGCAATCACAGCGGAAATGTCTGCGACATTGGCCACTCCCTTTGCTGCCGCAGCCACCATCTATGTCATCGCCTATGGTATCGCAATATTGCGGGGTTCCGTGGACGGCAGCGGCTTTGATTTCGCGATACAGACCCTGAAACTTGGGATCATATTCACCTTAGTTTCTAACGCAGGCAGCTACACTACATGGGTCGCACAAGTGATCCTGGTCGGTATTCCTGACTTTGTAACCACCTTGACGGGCGGCGCACCAGGCGGGCTGCCATCAGACGGTGTCATTGCGAGAGCCGGTGTCATTTCCGAAGAAATCAAAGAAGAATACAGCTCATTCAACCTGTCAGGGCAGATCTATGCAGCGGTTATGAGCGGGCTGCTCTACGTTGCTGCATCGATATTCGGCGCGGTGGCGTTTACGATAACGCTCTTTGCCCAATTTGGTCTCGCCATCATGGCGGCAGTAGGTCCTTTATTTGTGGCGTTCGCGCTATTCGATTTTTCGCGTGGCTGGTTCTTCAGCTGGCTTGGCCAGATCGTAAATTTCGCCCTCTTGCAACTGCTCGTTATCCTGCTCGCAATCTTTGCAACCGAGTTCATCGGAAATGTCTTCACGCAAGCGTCGGCAGTCGAAGCGACACAAGCGGTCGTCTACATGCTGGTCGGCCTGTTTGTTGTGACCATCTTCTTTTTTCTCATTCCTTCAATCGCAGCAGCTCTTTCCGGTGGCGCGCAAGGTTCAACCGGCATGTTGCAAAGGACAGTCGAACGGTCGCTTCTCAGAGGCGGTGGCAACAGGGGTGGGCGTGGCGGCCCACGTGGCGGTCGTGCCGACAGAAGTGCTTAAACCCCGGCGGACATATCCGCCCTTCATCATCAGACTAAGGCAACAAGATATGCGTAAGTTTTCACGCACAGGAATGATCTGCATCGTTTTGGCTCTTTCCGCATGTGCAACTACCAACCCACAGGCTCCCGATCTTCGGAACGCTATCGTGGAACCCCTCAACCCGACGCGATGGAATCACGAGGACGCCGTCGAGCGTCGCCAGGAAATCTTGGCGAACAACGGGGTGGACGCACAATGATGACAGATGATGCTGAAATAAAGCAGTATCTGAAAGAGGCGCGATCATTCGACTATGATCTTCGCCTCCGCTCTGATCGATCCAGACGTCTCGCCTGGATGGTAGCTGGTGTCTCGGGGGCCATCGCCGTCGCGGCATGCACGGCTGTTGCAATGCTTGCCCCTCTGAAAACCGTCGAGCCATTCGTCATTCGGGTGGATAGCGCAACCGGCGTGCCTGAAGTAATGACCTCTCTTTCAGATGGACAAGAGGAATACGACGAAGCTGTCAGCAAGTATTTCCTTGCGCGGTATGTTCGGGTGCGGGAGGGCTATAGCTTTGCCACGCGTGAAGCGATTTTCCGGGAAGTCCAGCTCTTATCTTCGCGTGACGAGCAAGCCGAATTCAGTCAATCTTACAATGCATCCAACCCCGATAGTCCGCAATTCATCTATGGCAGAAATGGTAAAGCCGATGTGGCCATACGATCCATCGCTTTCATAGGTGAGGATTTGGCACAAGTGCGGTTTGCCCGAACTGTCACTCAACGCGATGAAAGCGTCAGAACGCTTTGGGTCGCAACCGTTCAATTCAATTTTCAATCAGATGCCATCATCAGTGACCAAGACCGGTTGATAAACCCGCTCGGATTTATTGTCACTGATTATCGCGCTGATCCAGAGGTGGTAGAATGAAGATCCGTGCCTTGCTGTTACTCACAGCCTTAACCATCGCAACGCCACCAGCGCTTGCACTGGAAGAGCCGCGGCCATCTCCCGATGATACACGGGTCAGGCTGGTCAACTATAACGAACTGGATGTCGTACGGGTGATCGGAACCATGCGTACATCGGTTCAGATTGTCTTCGCTCAAGGTGAGGAAATCATTGATGTCGCCATCGGTGACACCATCGCTTGGGAACCAAGGCCCCGTGGAAACATCTTGTTTCTGAAAGCCCGCGAACCGCATCCGCCATCTAACCTTCAAGTCGTGACAGTGCGCGCTGACGGGACCACGCGAAGCTATAATTTCGAACTGATCACCCGCGAAGGCGACATCATGAACAATCAAGAAGATGTCTATTTCGCTATCCGCTTTCGCTATCCCAACGATGAAGCGAACGCTCGTCGGGCGCAGATTGCAGCAGATCGGGCTGCAGCTCAGCAGCGCGCCGTTGAAGTGCAACTTCGCAATGCCGCTGTGAATGCTGGCCCTAGAAACTGGATGTATACCTATGCGGGGCCGCGCTCTTTAAGACCCACAGAGGTTTTTGATAACGGCACAACGACCGTCATCAGCTTCGGTAATTCGTCGCGGATGCCATCGGTCTACTTGGCTGATGAGAATGGAAACGAACGCCTAGCGAACACGACAATTTCAAATAATCGCATCATTGTTCAGGGCGTTGCCGAGCAAATCACACTGCGGCGCGGTGGACAGGTGGCCGGGATCTTCAACGAAAACTTTGGCGGTCCTGGTCATTTCTCTGAGACGGGAACCGTCTCGCATCGTGTGGATCGTGAAATCATCGGGGGGCAATGATATGTCAGACGAAAACACCAATACCGGCCCTGTGGTGGACGGCGAAAGAACGATCGCCTCAGTGACGGCCGAAAAAAGCAGTCGAGGATCCGGCGACACCCAGAAATTCATTGTCCTAGGGAGCATCCTAATCGGCGTAGCTGTTTTTGCCTATTTCGGATGGCCCCGCGATGAATCTCAGCCCGAGCAACCGGCGCAGACCGAAGATACCCGGATACGCACGACGACGCAGTTTCAACCTGCAGACATCCAAGAACCAGCACCGCCGCCAGCGCCAGAAACGCCGGCACCAGAACCTGCAGAACAAGCACCGGTTGGTCCAATAGAACGGGTGCGCCAACAACAGCCTGAACCTGCTCCGCAGCCAGCAGAATTGACGGAGGCCGAACAGCTCCTGATCGCCTCGCGACGAGCGCCTGTTCTCGCTTTCAGCGGTGGCAACACGGGGACCGCACCATCAGCACCGTCGGGTCAGGCGACTTCTGGCAGAGGGTTCATGGATACAACGCCTGGCGAAACCGAAGGCGGCGATGGTTCTCTGGCCTCAGCTCTTCGGACAACAGCGCTCGAAGGATCGCGGGCATCCGTTCTTGCAGAGCCACATCTGACAATTACGCAAGGTACAGCAATACCCTGCAATCTCGACACTGCGATGGATTCCTCCTTGGGTGGCATGGTTCGCTGCACAGTGACAGACGATATCTTTGGCACAACTGGGACCGTCGTGCTTTTAGAACGCGGCACGAAAATCGTCGGCGAGTACAGGGGGGGTCTTCGACGTGGCGAGACACGCTTGTTCGTCATTTGGACGCGGGCTGAAACGCCCAAGGGCGTTATTGTGACGCTCGATTCACCTGCCACCGATGCGTTGGGACGTACGGGCTTTGATGGCGTCATTGATACGCAATTCTGGACGCGGTTTTCCGGTACTATTCTGCTCTCGGTGATTGATGATGCCCTGGCAATAGCGGCAACGCAAAACAACACCGACTTGGAAAACACAAGTGCTGGCGCTCGTGAACTCGCGTCAACAGAGCTTGAAAGCACGATCAACGTTCCGATCATTCTGCGCAAACCTCAAGGCGAGGAAGTCGCTGTTATGGTCGCAAGAGACCTCGATTTCTCATCGGTGTATCGCTTAACCACTCTGTAGGACCGGCAGCATGAATTACCAGCCTAGTAAACAGACGAAGGCCCCGGCGGGGCTTTCTTCATTTCTGGCACCATTCTCTGACTTTCTACAGCGTGACGATGTGACAGAGATTTGCCTGAACAAACCACATGGCTTTTTTGTCGAGACATATGAAGGCTGGACACATCATGCGTCCGAAACTTTGAATATGAGTTTTCTCCATGGCCTCGCAACCGCCGTTGGCAGCTTCACAAAACAAGAAATCAGCACCACGAACCCGATCCTGTCGGGAACATTGCCGGATGGTGAGCGGATTCAAATCGTGACCCCACCTGCCGTGCCTGCCGGAACCATAAGCATTACCATCCGCAGGCCATCGAATAGAACCTGGTCCCTGCAAGAACTATCGGACATGGGTTTGTTCGAGAATGTCTCAACTGATACAACGCAAATGTCCACCGAAGACAATGAACTGATTGAACTGCATACGGCCAAGAATTGGGTCGGGTTTCTGACGAAAGCAGTGCAGGCGAAAAAGAACATCTTGGTTTCCGGCGCCACCGGCACAGGCAAGACGACGTTCTCCAAGGCTCTGATACCGCTCATCCCGGCGCATGAACGACTGATCACCATCGAGGACACTGTAGAACTGGAAATCCCACAGGAAAACAACGTCCGGCTGATCTATTCCAAAGGCGCACAGGGCGCATCGAATGTGTCGGCTCGTGAACTTCTGGAAAGCTCTTTGCGGATGCGGCCTGATCGCATCTTCCTGCAGGAGCTGCGAGACGCAACAGCTTTCTATTATCTGAGAAACGTCAATACGGGCCACAGCGGCTCTATCACGACCATCCACGCAGATTCTGCGATGCTGGCGTTCGTGCAGCTCGCCCTGCTCGTGAAGGAAAGCGAGGCCGGTCGCGACCTGTCACGTTCGGAAATCCAAGAAATGCTGATCCAAATGGTGGATATCGTCATTCAGATCAAACGGGTGGGCAAAGAACGCAGAATTACAGAAATCTACTTCGACCCGGCACGTAAGCACGCCAATGAGGTTGCATCATGATTATGGAAAAATTCCCCACCATGGCACCATGGCAGCAATGGTCTTTCATCGGGTTCTCCATTGTTCTGGCTGCCGGGGCTGGTCTTTGTCTCTCCGCATATGTTGTTGCCTGGGGCTTGGGCCTCAGTATCCAGATGCCAGACGATCTCTTGTTCTGGCCAAGCATGGCACTATCGGATTACTCAGATAGCGAAACCAACAAGTGGGTCCAAATCGGCGGCTATGCGGGCATTGCCCCCGCCCTTCTGATTGCCTTGGCATTCTTGGTCAGCCGGCCGACTGTGGATGTCCACGGTAAGGCAAAATTTGCTGAGAAACGCGATATCAAGAAAATGGGCCTTCGGGCAAAAGAGGGCCTTGTGTGCGGTTTCACTGGCCCTCTTCCGTCCCGCAACTATGGCAAACCAGTCAATCGCTATGGAACTGAGGTTGAAGATGGCGGAACCGTAAAGGTCGCTGACAAAGGCCGTCTGACGAACGGCAATCTTCTGACATATGGCGGGCCGGAACATATGATCCTCTATGCACCAACCAGATCAGGCAAAGGTGTTGGTGTGGTCATCCCGAACTTATTGAATTGGCCAGATTCCGCAGTCGTTCTGGATATCAAGAAAGAGAATTGGACCAAGACTGCCGGATTTCGCGCCGCCAACGGTCAAGACGTCTTCATGTTCGATCCGCTTGAACCACAAAGCCGAACGCACCGTTGGAACCCGTTGGCAAGCGTCCGACGCGGCACAGAAATGCAGGTTGATGACCTTCAGCGCCTTGCCGCACTGTTCATCCCTATGAGCGATAAAGATCCGTTCTTTGATCTATCGGCCCGGAATGCCTTTGTGGGGGTTGGCGGATATCTGGCTGAAACGACAGAGCTGCCATTCACACTTGGCGAAATCTATCGCCAACTCACCTTGTCCGCTGACTTCGTGAAAACCTTTCGCAAACGCATCAAGGACCGAGAAGAAAACGGCGAGCCACTGTCCATTCAGACCGTGAGTGTGCTGAACGATTTCATGTCCAAAAGCGAGAATACGTTTGAAGGGGTTAAGGGCAGCATAACTTCGCATTTGGGCCTCTACGTGAACCCCTTGGTAGACAGAGCAACCTCCGCATCGGACTTCGATTTCGCCGATTTGCGCAAAAAACGCATGACTATCTATGTGGGGATTACCCCAAACAATATTTCGCGGCTGTCCCCTCTGTTCAACTTGTTTTTCCAATCATGTGTTGACGCCAATATGCAAGAGCTGCCCGAACACAACCCTGCGCTTAAATACAAAGTTCTGATGTGCATGGACGAGTTCGCTGCCGCCGGTAAAATGCAGTCATTCAAGGATGGCATCGCGTTCTTTGCCGGGTACGGCCTGAAGGTGCTGACGATCTTGCAGTCGCCGTCTCAGCTCTCGGACATTTATGGTCGCGATGCGGCTGATGTCTACATGGCGAATGCCGGTGTTGAAATCGTCTACACACCTAAGCTCCAGAAAGATGCAAAAGAGCTCTCTGAGGCCCTTGGCACCCGTGGCGTCGATTCAATGAGTGAAACCAAACAGAAGCATTTCGCCCAACGCAAGGGTGCTTCTGTGAACATCAGCCAAGCGCGACGGGATCTTATGATGCCACAAGAATTACGGGCCATGGATCAGTCGAAAGAGATTATCTTGGTCGCTGGTCATCCACCCGTCCTGGCAAACAAACTGCGGTACTACGCTGAAGCCGCCTTTCTGGAACGCTCGCGCATCCCCCCGCCGCAAATATCATCGTTGAAACCTGGTGAAGTCAAAGCAGAAATTGAAACGATGAAGGCTGAAAACACGAAACTACGGGCCGATCTTGAAGCGCTTAAAGTACACTTTGACCCTCTCAGCGCGTTGGCCAACTTTCGCGATGAGAACGTTGCCAATGGCGAAGCTGCCGAAATTGAGATGACGGATGAAGAAATCCAAGACCCATCAAAGATCACCTTGGAACGGCTGCATCTGCAAAAAAGTTCGGCACGTGACAAGATTGGCGAGCTGAAAAGGTCAGACCGTCTCAACACCCAGGATGGCCAACGCGAATTGCTCGCAGCCTTCGCGATCGATGTCGACCCTGACGCACAAATGCGGACCAATCCATAACACGAAAGGAAAGCTATCATGGCTCAAGACAGTGACACAGATCAAAGCTCACCGACGCGGCCGACGTATCAACTCTACGACCCAACGATGGATACGACGTATGCCTTCGCCAACCAGCAACAAGCGATCAATAAGGCAAAAGAGTTGGGATCTTCACGATTTCAGCAAGTCCAAGAGGACGGTAGCTTCTTGCAAATCAATGTCGCTGATGCAGAAAAGGACATAGCGGGCAAACAAACTAGCCCTGAACCAGTTGTGCTTCAGGAGCCCTCGGAACGCCCTGGCGAACGATCAACTGAAGACCCACCAACCACTTCTTCCAAAACAGCAGTGCAAGCATCTGCCGATAAGCCCGTAGCGGAGCCATCGCCAGCGTCAGTAATCGAACCCGACCCAGCATTGAAGGTTCCCGACCGTGACGACCCGTTCTCGCGCCCAAACGGCTTTGATCAACGCTTCGTTGTCACAAAACGACGCAATGCACAGGATTTATATCGTTCATACGACGACAAACGCCCCGCGATTGAAGACCAGGGCGACAGTTTAAGAACGAAGAACGCAGACCGTGCAACTGCAATGGATATGATCGAACTGGCAGCGCACCGTGGCTGGTCAAAAATGAACGTCAAAGGACCGGAAGAATTTCGGCGCGAAATGTGGATCGAGGGACAGGCGCAAGGCATCGAAGTGCGTGGATATCGGCCGTCCGATAAAGATCGTGCTGAAGCTGAACGTCGCGGCGAACTGGTCGGATATCGCGTCATCGAGCGTACCGATGGACCGACCAGAGCACAGCAACAGTCGACGCAACGATCCGATCAAAATGAAACCATCTCGGCCGATAAAACCAATGTTGTTGAATTGCCAAACTACGATAAGGGTGTTCGCGGAACAATCACTGCCATTGGCGATGCGCCGTACAAGGATCGCGAAGGAGCATCTCCAACGCCTTACATTGAAATGAACCTCGGAGATGGACGCTCACACAAGATTTGGGGCGTTGGGTTGCACTCGATGGTTTCAGATAACCAGCTTTCCGTTGGGGACCAGGCAACCATCGCATCGGCTGGACGTAAGCCCGTGACCGTTGAAAAATACGACGAGAAGTCGGGTGAAATGAAAAAGATCGAAACATTCCGCAGAGAATGGGCAGCAACAAATATCGATCGTACACAAGCGAAGACCACACCTGATCAAAATCGTACAGAACTGGTTACGAAACGTGACGATCCTCAACTGACCGCAGCCGCAAAAGGAAAGGATGACGATGTGATCTATAGACCAGACCGGCGCGCGGCACAGGATCGCGCCACCGAACTTGAGGACAGAATGAAATCCACGCAAGCCGCCCGTGATCCTGATGTACGCGGCGCTGCGAGCAAACTGTCTCTAATGGAAGCTGAGCTGAAAGCGCAAGGCATCGACAGAGCTGACGTAAACATCGCGGTCTCAAACGCCCGAACCCAAATGTCGAAGGAACTGGCATCCGGGAAGAAGATCCCCGTCGAGAAGCTCGCTAACGTTTCACGGCAGCAAGAGGAAAAGGCAAAGGTCATCACAAGTGCTGAGCGGAACCGCACCGTCGAGCGTGAAAGAACAGACACGCACGAACGAACCCCAGGCCAGTGAATTTGGCGTCTCTGTTAATGATCACATCTACCATCCACTCCTCAACTGCTTCACCAGCGATTAACCGTGCTTCATCTTTCCCGGTCCGATTTGCCCTTGTCAGCGTCTTTGTGCGCCCCCTGAGGCACATCACGGTCTTTTCCGCGTCGTTGTTCCCTCACCAATAACCCCATATCGCCCTCAGCGCGCTCCTGAACGGCCTCTGAGGCCATATGCACCCTTTCTGTGACCAATCCTGTCATGCCACCTACAAATCGCTCTATCTCGCGCGCCAACGCCTGATCGTCAGGATCGCTGGACCTCGCTAATGCTGTGGCGGCTTTCATATACGTCCCCATCACCCGGTTGCGGCGCTCCATAAGCGCGCGATCCCATGGATAATCCGGCAGCCGTCCGCCATGCGCACGCATATCGCGCTCCACTTCGGTACGCTTCGCTTCATCTGTCCGCACCGACCGATCAGGCTTACGGCGCACCTTGTATACGGCCATACGCTCACTCTTCTTCGTGACACCCCGCGCATGACGCGGCGTCGCCTCTGCCTCAATCCCACGCTGCCGCAGACGTTGCGCGAACTGGTCGCGCAGATGCTGCAAATCGGCTTTGCGCAGATTGAGCCGCACACCATCATGGCCAACGGTTCGTACAGTCAAATGCACATGCGGATGCTTGGTGTCAGTATGCAGCGCCATCACATAGTCATGGCGTCCGCCAAATTCTTCTTCTGCCAATGACCGCACAGAATCTTTCACAGCTTCGGCATTCACCTTAGCAGGCATCGACATGACCATACTCGTCGTGATCCGTGTACGGTCTGTGGCAAAACCATTCGTTCGGGCCTCATCATGTTTCAACAACCACTCGGCAATAAATCCCGATGCTGCCTCCTTGCCATTGATCCGCTCACCATCGCTGGTCTCTAGCTCGATCTTCCCATTGCGACTGATGTAGTCGATATGTGCGGCGACACGAACACTCTCTGTCCGCTGGTTCACCATAATCTGTTTGCCGTCCTTCCCAACCTTCGCAGGTTTCGTCACCTTCACCATCACTTCGGGTGCACCACGCACGACACGCGCCAAGGTCGCCTTATCAGAGGCAGAAACAGCACCAGACGGCGCCCGCCGGCCACCTGACTGCCTTTGGGCGTCTTTATCCCCATCATCGCGCCCACGCCTTTGTCCAACCGAAAAATACCCCGCAGCCTTCGACCGCACCGCACGTGGTTTCTTTGGTGTCCAGCAATCTTGGAACCCGATGGGCGTTTCAAAGTCACTCATCGTCCAAACCTCTGACTATCTGCAGGTCATACTGGCCACCTGCGAACTGCCGAAGATCAGTACGCAGATCAGCAATACCCTTCCGCAATGCAGCCAGCTCGTCACGGGTAGGTGCATAACTATCACCGGTGAACACACCGCGGTTCATCAAGGCGGCCATCTGGTTTGTATTCGTCGCCATACCTTGAAGCTGACGAAACGACCGTTGGATAGCCCGCCTCTGTGACTTCACTGGCTGTGGCGCTGCACGAAATTTCGCCATCAGGATCGACGCCGCCCAGGTCGAAGCCGTAACTCGCTGCTCTTTAGCGGCGGCATTCAAATCACCAGCTACATCTTTCGGCAGCCTCACTGTCACCTTCGAAACCCTTGCGACCTTTGGCGGCTGAACAGCTTCCGTTCCATCTTCCTCAACTATCGTTTCAATCAATATCCGAACGAAAGAAGACTCTGACAAACCTTGTGCCTTAGCCGCATTGCGCAACAGCGCGGCGGTCTCAGGTGACACGTAGGTTTTCACGAGTTTCTTTCGGTCGGTCAATTAATATGGTCCTATTTGCTGGCGCTAAGCCTATCCTGCGTTTAATATTACTATCAACATAAAAAAAGTTGTCCCGGACAACATTTCCCTATTGCGCCCAAAACAACATAAGAGACGCTTACGCGACATTTTTCCTTATTTGTATGGGGCTGACTGCCCCAAACCCCGTGGATATTTCTGGAAGATGAAGATAGAAAGAAAAGGCAAAATCCCCGCGAAGGGTTTTGCCGTGCAGCTGCTATGTCTTGCGGCGCTTGATGGTGATGCTAACTTTTAGGATCAGCAAGTTGATGGAAATCGTCATGCTGAGGTCGATTTTGCGAAGCTGTTTACGGATCGTTTTGAGGCGACGCGCTGCATTGCGACGAAGGGTTGTTGAGCGTTTGCGAATGTATTTCATGGTAGTCTCCTGAGTGATTAAACGAGCCTTCCGCACACGGCGGAGTAGGGGGCCTGTCAACACGCGCGACACGCGCCCCGAAGGGCCTGGTGTTGACTGGTTCCCGCGCCGTATAGGATAGGCTCAGTTAGTCACGGAGGCGGCTATGGAATATCGGAAAGACAAACCGGATGTGTAACCTCTATTCGAGTCTGAAGGGCAACGAAGCGATGCGCCGTCTGTTCGAGGTGGACCCAGTACGGGACCAGCTTGGGAATGCGCAGCCGCGGCCGGCGATCCGGCCGAAGGGTGTGGCGCCTGTTGTTGCGCTCGGCCGAGACGGTGAGCGAGCTTTGATTGAAATGCGGTGGGGGTTCCTGACGGCGCAGGTGTCGAAAGTCACCGGCGACCCGATCAAGCCGCGAGCGTGGAATAACGCCCGCGACGACAAGCTGCTGAAAAGCGGCTTGTGGAGCGGAAGTTTCCGCGAACGCCGTTGCTTGATACCGCTGACCAGTTTTGCAGAATCCAAAGGGCGGAAACCGGCGACATATTATTGGTTTGGGGTCGCAAGCGATGATCCTGACGCGCGGCCGCTGTTCGCGATCGCGGGCATGTGGCGGAAAGAGCGTGAGGATCTGCGCGAGGACGAGGCCGGGCTGACACATACGATGATTACGACTGAGGCGAATGATCTGGTGCGGCCATATCACGCGAAAGGGCGAATGCCTGTCATCCTCGATCCGGCCGAATATGAAACCTGGCTGACGGGTACGCCCGAACAAGCGATGGAATTGGTGAAGCCTTATGCCCCGGATCGAATGAAGATCGTCCTGCAGGGCATCGGTGAAACCTCTGACCCTGGGCCGGATCTACTGGCGTAGAAAAGGTAGCTACTCGGTTCCTTCAACCAGCTCGGCAGCTATCAGACCGATGATGCTGGCATAGGCCATGCTTCCGTCAGGTTGTTCGGTTCGGGCAAGCGACTTGGCGATGTCTTCGGGCCGATGACCGTGCTGCAGCAAGAGAGAAATCATGACGCAGGCATCCTGAAGCTGAAACTCAAGCTGTGATCCTGATTTGAACCCGGCTGAGTAGAACACCTCGCGCGGTCGCTGCGGATCGTCAGGATCGTAACCGATCGACAGATGGATTGTGTGACCGTCGGGCGTTGTGATGCGACTGTTCTCCGCAAGGCGACGGGCGGGCAAATTGTGCCGTGGCTTAGGTTGGTCGTGATAGGTCATGTCTGCCTCCGAGTGACCTTCCCGGCTATCCGGTTGGAAAAACCCCTTGGGTTTTTATCACCGGGAAGGAACCTTTGGGTGGGGAGGGCCGACCGAAAGCGTCCAGTCCTTATTCCCCGTTATCTGCGACCGGATGCCAGCCGACTTACGAGCCCATTGGGTTTCTGAGGGGCGGTCTTGAACCGCCCCTTCTGTTTCAGCTTTGATCGTCGGGTTTCTTCGGGAAGGCAACCATATCGACGTTCGGGAACATATTGTGGCGGACCTGGATGGAGGTGATTTCGCCGTTGTCGTTGCGGTTGATAAAGAGAACGCCGCAGTCGTCCCAGTAGTTCTTGCCGTCTTTTTCACCAGTCTTGACGCGGAGCTTCATGTTTTCGGTAGCCATTTGATATTCCTTTCATTTTTGCGTTTCGATGAACCTGTCTGACAGGGCAGAGGAAGCCGGTGTCAAAGACAAATTTGGTCCGCGAGGAGGCGCGCGCGCCGGGGAAATTTGTCTTTGAAGCGCCAACGGCGCGCCACTTAGGCGCTGTCCTGTAGGTTTCATCTTTAAGAAACGCATTGCATGAAAGGAGAGCTGGCTATGGCGAACGAAAACATGACGCTCAATGTAGAGAAGTGAATAAGGCAAGAACTCTTGGGATGACGGGTCATCTGCTCACACCCGCAATACCGTCGATGCGCACCAGGCAGGTTCGCCACGATAGGTTCCCGACTATACCGATATGCCTTTGCCAACCGAGAAACCGATCAAAGCTGAAACAGGAAGGTGTAGAAACGTATGCCACTTGATCAAACCTGGCCATGGACGAGCCGCAAAGTCGGCCGGCATCGACGCAGAGGCACAAAGGCATAAACCGGACTGACGCAGCGGAATGTCTCAACGGCAACTCGGTCAGAGCATCGTTGCTCGTCCCAAAGGGGTTCGGATGTTAAAAGTTCGTAAACTTCGAGGAAGCGTGCCCCTGGATCGATCCGCTTTTCGTGTTCGATAATCTGGCGGTCAGGCGGCCAGATTTCCGTTGTTATAAAGCCCCAGAATGGCACCCACTCTTTGAGCGGGGAATCTGGGTTTTGCTCTATGAAATCAAGGATTTCCGCAAGCTCGTGCGTTTGTTCCTGACTGAATGAGATGTTGCCAGTATCCAGCGCGTTTGCGGTGTTGCTCCCACCGATCAGACCTTCAACAAACAAAAACCGCATGGAACACTCCTACTCAGATCTTGCGAAAGATAGCCGAAATATCGTGTAAATCCCAGATTTAATGTATGTTTTAGTTATTTTTCTGCCAATACTGAATATTGTTATCGCAGATAAATCACCTTAATGATGTGTACGAGCAGAAGCGCCAACCCCGAAGTTGTAAAGGAGTGAAATCGTGCCTCACACAGTCGATACGTTTGTCGGTCGCCGCATCAGGAACCGCCGCCGTGAAATTGGAATGTCACAAGCTGAGCTGGCGACAGCGGTCGGCATTAAGTTCCAACAAATCCAGAAGTATGAAACCGGCGCAAACCGGGTCAGTGCTTCCCGGCTATGGGATATTGCATCCGCGGTAGGGGTTCCGGTTACATTTTTCTTTGATGGTGTTCCCCGATCAGACGTTCCACCGCCCGCTGAAGACGTCAGGTTTCCCTCTGATTTCTACGAAAGCCGTGAACTTGGCCAGCTGGTCACAGCCTATAGGAACATCCCAGAGAAACAGCGGCAAAAACTGATGGAATTGGCGCGCGCGCTGGCTGCCTGACACGGAAAATTCGACTGAGAATATATGCGCGAAGGGTGGGTTGTTTTCCAGTTCGTCCTTGGCGAACCTTGCAGGCGTATGACCGAACGCGCTTTCAAATAGCGCCGCAGTGAGGGAGTAAGCCTGTGGGAAACATGAGTTACTCCCGTTCGAAAAACCCAGGATGTTCTTGATGCACACCGAAGCGGATGATGCGCTTGCGATATCTCTGATTGAGGCGGTCGACGGTTTGAGCCAGAACTTCCTGGTTGCTCTTACGGCCGGGCGACAGTGGTAGGAAAAGCTTACCAGATCGATCCTGCAGGGGTACGACATCATCCAGGTGAACGCCGATGGAGCTGAAGCCGTTGGCGCCGAATTGCAGCATGATCTGCCAGAGGTCGTGATAGATTTTCAAAAGCTAGCGAGTGTCCTGGGTGGCAGCAACCGATCTGTTGTCAGACCATCTACCATCAGGATACCATCTGACATGCAGACTGAAACGCCGTGTACAATATCCGTCCCGCCGCATACGTTCGGCTGATTTCTCAAGAAGCCAACGGCCGACAAGATAAGCCTGCGGGGCAGGGCGGTATCGCGGAGCCAGCACTTTCGAAATGCTGTGCGCCCGTTTTTTCAAAGCATTGCGTCTGGAAGATCAGGGTCAGCGTCAAGCTGAATTGATAAAGGTTGGGCAGATGATCCGTACCTGGGCAGGTTTATGACCTAAGAAGGGGTCAACTCCGGTAGGGGCAGGACGTATCTTAGCAGCCATTGGCGGTGCACGCGTCGAAATCCGGGTGAGAGCCCTAACACCTTCATGCTGCACGATGCACTAATGGCGTCGGAGCGCAGAAAGCGGACTCTGCAAAACTGCAAAGTTCGACCAGCTTCCCAGGCACGCCCGGCCCAAAGGAGACATCCAGCCGCCACTGGTGATGCTGCGGTGCGGCCCGTCAGATAAGACATTCGCTGCACGCGCAAAATTTGGGCTTGGCTGAACTGGCAGATCGCGGACAAAACCGTCATTCGAGACTTGTGCGCTGTTCCGACTTTGGTTTCGGCTACAATACAATCGTGATAGCGTCGGCCACTTGAACTTGCTGGTTTTGGAGCGTGCGCAATGAAGGCCAAATGCCTTATGCTTGATGTAGACGGTGTGTTAGTTTTTGGGCGTCCGCGTGATGGTAAACATTGGATGGTCGGACTAAAGGACGATTTGGGAATTGTTCCGCGTGATATATCTCGGACCTTCTTTAGGGCTGAATGGAACAGAGTTTTCGAAGGCGGCATGGATCTCTTCCCAGCCCTTCAAAGAGGACTGGACGAGTTAGAGGCTGATGTCCACGCAGATAACTTTGTAAGCTATTGGTTTGAGATGAGTTCTCGTATTGTTGAGCCTGTATTGGCAGACGTGCGGAAGGCTCGGGAGCGGGGCATTCCGGTATATCTTGCGACCAATCAGTGCCATGAAAGAGCTGACTATTTGTTGAACTCTGTCGGTTTGGGCGATGAAATTGACGGTATCGTGTACTCAGCGATGGCAGGTTATCAAAAACCCCATACTGGTTTCTATTCCTTCGTTGAACGGAAGACCGGCTATAGCCCAAAAGACTTGCTAATGGTCGATGACAATTTGGAAAATGTTGAGGCCGCGATAGCGGCGGGCTGGCAAGCGGTTCACTGGGCTGCTGGCGACAGCCTGTCTGCCATTTTGCAACGCAGCATGGGGTAGGTATGGGCTCGGAGCCGACCTCGGATGCAGCGCGGCATCGGACCAGCTGCAGGCCTGCCGCCCCCGCACGGACGGCCCATAGCATGCGTAATTGGGCTGCCTCTGTTCTGAGGTCGAGCTCCCGTTAGGATCACAGGATAGCTGTGAACAAGGGAGATAGACGATGGAATACTACGTTGGACTGGATGTTTCGCTAAGGTCATGTGCGCTTTGCATTGTGGATAGCAAAGGCA
>NZ_JABUFE010000001.1:0-342500 GCF_013315265.1 Parasulfitobacter algicola
TTCGAAGAGAACAAAGGTAACCTCAGACATCGACAAACAGGAATTTTGGAAAACAGACATTGACGGATTAGAGAACAAAATCGGCTCCTGTTACACCTTCGCTGCACCCACACACAAACGACAGCTATCCGAAAAGATTTGCTTCTGGTGTCATTCCGCCATCTTTCGCAAACGCTGCGTTCATAAGTGTTAATTCTCACTTACACCTTGCCTTATAGTGCGTATTTACAGCGCAGGATTCAGTACAGAACCAGGCTGGAACCCCGGTTTTGTGAAAATTATAAAAATTCACCATACAGACTTTGGGCGCGGGCCTCACACTCACCGCGCGGCAGATTAACTCTCACCGCACGGCGAATTTTATATATCTATTCTCAAGTCGGAATACGCAACACCTGGCCAGGATAGATCTTGTCAGGATGCGACAGCATCGGTTTGTTTGCTTCAAAGATTTCATTGTGGCGATTTCCATCACCAAGTGTTTTTTGAGCGATACCCCAAAGCGTGTCACCCTTTTCAACTGTATGAAAAACAGGGTCATTTCCGGAAATGTCTTCTTCAACCTCGGCAACACCTTCGACGTTGCCAACAGCCAGAATGATCTTTTCTTTTGTTTCCTGATCAATGCCGTCGCCCGAGATTTTGACTTTGTCACCATCAACCGAAATATCTAGCCCGTCGGTCTTGAACCCAAGATCGCCCACTTCTTTAACCAAGGCCGCCTGCGTTACTTCTTCTGGCGCATCATCTTTTCCAATCAAAGACTTACCAGCGCTTTTCACAAAATTCCAAAGTCCCATTTTACGTCCTCCTGTTACAAGTATGGTAACAACCTGTCTGATTGAAGCACCCATACACAAGTGAAAACTATCAAAAAACGTGATCACGCGCTCAAATGGCGTGATCACAAATATGAAAAACAGCGTAAATGCGCCAACAAACCGCGCCTGAATACGCCGGGGGTACGTGACACCGCGTAAAAAATCGCTATCAAGATAGACAAGTCGCGACAGCCGCGCAAAAATATGGGAACTGACATGGCCGATGTGAACCGGGGCAATCGCCCACTTTCGCCGCATCTGACGATATACCGCCCGCAGATGACATCTATGACGTCTATCTTTGTACGGGTGACCGGCAACGCACTGCTCGTTGGATCACTGTTGATTGTTTGGTGGTTTCTGGCTGCCGCAACCAGCCCTGAATATTTTGCCACAGCCGACGCGGTTCTGACATCATGGTTTGGCGATCTGATCATGGTCGGATCGGTCTGGGCATTATGGTATCATACGCTTGGCGGTGTGCGTCATCTGATCTGGGACATGGGGTATGGTCTGGATTTGGACAGCGCCTATAAGATGGGCTATATAATGATCGGCGGCTCGCTTGTGCTGACGCTTATCACGATATTAGTGATATAAAGGGGCATCGACATGGCTTTTCTGACAGACCGCAAACGCGCCCAAGGCATGGGATCAGCAAAAGAGGGCACTCAGCACCATTGGAGCATGATGGTCAGCTCAAGCGCGCTTTTGATCCTTGTGCCGCTTTTCGTTTTCACATTTGGTCCGATGCTGGGCCAACCGCATGATAATGTAATCGCTTACTTTGGCCGGCCTTTTCCGGCGATTGTTGCGGCCCTGACATTGATCGTTGGCTTCATGCACTTCAAAAATGGTGTCCAAGTCCTGATCGAAGACTATGTCCATGGAACACTGCGCAAGGTTCTGATCATTGCAACGATCTGCCTTAGCTATGGTGCCGCAGGCACTGGTCTTTTCGCAATAGCGCGCATCGCGCTTTAATAACGTATCGGAGCAACTTTTATTATGGCAGCCTACGATTACGAAACACATGAATATGATGTTGTGGTGGTTGGCGCGGGCGGCGCGGGCCTTCGCGCGACACTGGGAATGGCCGAACAGGGTCTGCGTACAGCATGTGTGACCAAGGTCTTCCCCACCCGTTCGCATACGGTTGCGGCCCAAGGTGGCATCGCGGCTTCCCTGTCCAATATGGGGCCGGATCATTGGCAGTGGCACATGTATGACACGGTCAAAGGCTCTGACTGGTTGGGCGATACCGATGCGATGGAATATCTGGCGCGCGAAGCGCCCAAGGCGGTTTATGAGTTGGAGCACTACGGGGTGCCCTTCAGCAGGACCGAAGAGGGCAAGATTTATCAACGCCCCTTCGGTGGACACACGACCGAATTTGGCGAAGGTCCCCCCGTGCAACGCACCTGTGCCGCGGCCGACCGGACCGGTCACGCGATCCTGCATACGCTTTACGGCCAATCGCTGAAAAACAACGCCGAATTCTATATTGAATATTTCGCCATTGATCTGATCATGGGCGAAGACGGTGAATGTCAGGGTGTTCTGGCCTGGAAACTGGATGACGGCACTTTGCATCTGTTTTCCGCGAAAATGGTTGTTCTGGCCACTGGTGGCTATGGCCGCGCCTATTTCAGCGCGACCTCGGCCCATACGTGCACGGGTGATGGTGGCGGCATGGTGGCCCGCGCGGGTTTGCCGCTGCAAGACATGGAGTTCGTTCAGTTCCACCCCACCGGTATCTATGGTGCAGGCTGTCTGATCACCGAAGGCGCACGCGGCGAAGGTGGATATCTGACCAATTCCGAAGGCGAACGCTTTATGGAACGGTATGCGCCCACCTACAAAGATCTGGCCAGCCGCGATGTCGTCAGCCGCTGCATGACGATGGAAATCCGCGAAGGCCGCGGTGTGGGCGACGATAACGATCATATCCATCTGCACCTAAACCATCTTCCACCGGAAACTTTAGCCGAACGTCTGCCCGGCATTTCCGAAAGCGCGCGTATTTTTGCAGGCGTTGACCTGACCAAAGAACCAATCCCAGTTTTGCCAACAGTCCACTATAATATGGGTGGTATCCCGACGAATTACTGGGGAGAGGTTTTGGCCCCAACAAAAGACAAGCCCGATAATGTTGCACCCGGTCTGATGGCCGTTGGTGAAGCAGGCTGTGCTTCAGTGCATGGTGCGAACCGTCTTGGGTCAAACTCTTTGATCGATTTGGTTGTCTTTGGGCGTGCGGCAGCGATCCGGGCTGCCGAAGTGGTCGATCCATTAACGGCTGTCCCCACACCCAACAAACGATCTATTGAGGCGGCCCTGTCCCGCTTTGATGGTCTGCGTCATGCGTCGGGCCAGGTCGGTACCGCTGAATTGCGCCTTGAGATGCAGAAAACCATGCAGGCCGATGCAGCCGTTTTCCGCACCGATAAGACATTGGCCGAAGGCGTTAAAAAAATGGAAGGCGTCGCAGGCAAAATGAGCGATCTTGCCGTCACAGACCGGTCGCTTATTTGGAACTCTGACCTGATGGAAACATTGGAACTGGCCAACCTGATGCCAAACGCGGTGGCGACAATTGTCGCGGCTGAAGCCCGTAAGGAAAGCCGTGGTGCCCATGCCCACGAAGATTATCCGGATCGTGATGATGAAAACTGGCGCAAGCATTCGTTGATCTGGTTCGAAGGAAACGAAGCAAGCCTTGGCTTCCGCGGTGTGCACCTGAACCCACTGACCAGCCACAACGATGGCGGGATTGATCCAAAGAAAATCGCGCCAAAAGCACGGGTGTATTAATGCGTTTTCCAGTTCTGATTGCAGTTGTCGCCAGCCTGTTTCTGACAGCCTGCGAACCCGATGGCATTGGCGATCAAATTGCCCGACAGCAAGCTAAGGATGTCGTAAACAGAGTGGTTGATCGCCAGTTTCCCGGCGCAAATGTTGCGCCAGTGACAGATTGCATCATCGATAATGCATCTGGCAGCGAAATCATACAGATCGCCAGTGCAAGCGTGACTGGAATTGATCAGAAGACCACCAATTTGGTTGTTGAGATAGCTCTGCGTCCGCGAACCATTGAATGTGCGGCTGAGAATGCTTTGCCTTTAATACTTAGATCTAGATAAGCATGTTCAATTTACCTACTATGATCTGGCAATCAACTTTAGATTTCTTGATATCCTAAATGTGTAAGAATATTCAAGCTCTTAACCCTAGATTTTCAGTTTATTAAGCAGTGTAAACACTTGAAATCAATCTGTATTCTTCTTCCTTGCCCGCCTCCTACACCCAACAAGGCATGGGGCGATTGGTATTTTGGTAATTCTCTTGGCAAAGCCTTCGAAAGACTTGGCATCCAAACAAAATACATGTTTCAACATAAGAAGAAAAAATATCAATATTTTGAAGGTTTAAAGCGCCATCTAGCCCGCAACGAGGCCGACTTTGTACTGCGTGGCAAACTTGCCTATAAGCCAATTAGGGGCAAGCCCTTCTTCATATGGGTTATTTCACAATCTTCATCTCTAACCGATGTCGAATTAAAACAAGCCAGCCATATTTTTGTCGCTTCTGAGTTTTTAGCGAATAAATGGTCAAAGCGCGGTCTTCCAGTTACCTTTGTTCCACAATGCACGGACGCACATATTTTCTCTCCGGACAGGCGGCGCACAGAGTTGGCGACTGACGTTCTTTTTGTTGGTAATCGCCGATCTTACGCCGAACGGCCAGTTGTTCAAATGGCTTTGGATTGCAATGCCAATCTTACAGTATGGGGTCGTGATTGGCACGGACGGCTTGAAAAAGATATACATAAGGGAGAGATGATCGAAAACAGTGAACTTGGTCATCACTACGCCTCTGCCAATGTTGTTATAAATGATCATACAGATGACATGCTTGAGACTGGTTTAGTATCAAATAGGATATATGATGTCTTGGCTTGTGGAACCGCGATCGTAACTGAAAAAATGGACAGCATTCCAGATGACATAAAATCGGGATTATATCTTTATGAAGACCTAAAAAGCTTCAGGCAAAGCTTGCAAGATGCTCAAGATAAGTCACAACAAAAGCAGAAAATGCGTCTTGAGCTGGCAAATCATATTCGACAACATCACACTTTCGATACCAGAGCCCAAGTCATGTTAAATATAATGAAAGAAGTTGTTTCAGAAAAAATATAAATAAAAAATGCGACAATGCCGCGGTTTCTACTGTTGAAAAGAGATGATATCAGATTTTCCAAAGCAGCTTGATAAATGCCGCAAGAATAACCGGAGAGTAAAATGGTACAGCTAACGCTTCCTAAAAACAGTCGGATCAAGACCGGGAAGACCTGGCCGAAGCCCGAAGGGACGAATATCCGCAAATTCAGCGTTTATCGCTGGAATCCGGATGATGGCGAAAATCCCAGGGTTGATACCTACTTTGTCGATATGGATACCTGTGGCCCCATGGTTCTGGACGCCCTGATCAAAATCAAGAATGAAATCGATCCGACGCTGACCTTTCGTCGATCGTGCCGCGAAGGGATCTGCGGGTCTTGCGCGATGAATATTGACGGGATCAACACGCTGGCCTGTATCTATGGCATGGATGAAATCAAGGGCGATGTGAAAATCTATCCCCTGCCACATATGCCAGTGGTCAAAGATCTGATCCCTGATCTGACTCATTTCTATGCACAACACGCCAGCACGATGCCTTGGCTGGAAACCAAAACAAACCGTCCCGCCAAGGAATGGAAGCAATCCATTGATGATCGTAAGAAACTGGATGGGCTTTATGAATGCGTCATGTGCGCGTGTTGTTCAACATCCTGCCCCAGCTATTGGTGGAACGGTGATCGATACCTCGGGCCAGCGGCACTGTTGCATGCGTACCGTTGGATCATTGACAGCCGTGATGAAGCGACGGGTGAACGCTTGGATGATCTAGAAGATCCCTTCAAACTGTATCGCTGTCATACGATCATGAATTGCGCCAAGACCTGCCCCAAGGGGCTGAACCCAGCAAAGGCGATTGCTGAAATCAAAAAAATGATGGTTGAGCGCACCATTTGATCTGCGAATAATCTGCACATCTTGACCCAGATGATTGCACGGCCCACTACCATAGTAGCCGTGCAATTTTCATTTGGGCAAGAAGGTATAAGATATGAAGTGGTCTGCAGGATTTAGATTTTTTATTGTCGGGGTTTTAGCCCTTTTGATGTTTATCCCACTGTTTTTCGTAGGCTCGATCATCGACTCGCGCTCAGATTATTCCAGATCGACGGTAAATAGCATTGAAAGCGAATGGGGCGGCGCCCAAACGATCAATGGCCCACAACTTGTGATTCCGGTCGAAGGCCCCGTTAAACGCAACGAACAGCGTGAAATTGTTGACCCCGAAACGAACCGCGTCCGGACTGAGGTTTACGAAGTTACGGAACAAGGACGCAAGAATTCAATTTTTGTCTATCCTGAAACCTTTGATGTCACATTAAATACAACCAGCGAAGAACGGCGACGCGGTATCTTTAACGTACCCGTCTATCGGGCCGATATGGATATGGCATTCGCCTTTGAAATACCGACCGGGTCACTGCGCCTGGAAGAGGGCGAGGTTATTCTGTGGGATCAAGCTTATCTGAAGCTTTCCGTTTCATCGAACCGCGCACTGCGTGGCAAAGCCGAACTGCTTGTGGATGGCAAGCCTGTTCCACTTGAACCCCTTGCACGCTCCAATAATTCATCCGGGGGTATTGTCGCCAATATTGGTGATCCACGGCAACTAAACGATTTCAGCCTGGCACTTGGGTTTAACGGCGCGAACCGATTGTTGATCGCCCCGGTTGGACGTACAAACCAAATCGCAATGACCAGCGATTGGCCACATCCGAGCTTCACCGGTGCTTTTCTTCCGGATGGGTCTGAGATCAGTGAAACAGGCTTTTCTGCGAATTGGACAATCCCACATCTGGCCCGCAGCCTGCCCCAAGTGTCGCGTAGCAATTATGCCAGTACCGCCCAATCTGAAGCTTTTGGCGTGCGCTATTTCCAGCCCAATGATTTCTATCAAAAGGCGTATCGTGCGGCCCGTTATGGCATCTTGTTTATCGCCCTGACTTTTCTAACTGTTCTTCTGATCGAAGGGCGCACAGGCAAACCCACACACCCGGTGCAGTACATTCTGATCGGTCTGGCGCAATCGATCTTTGTATTGCTGATGGTCTCTTTTGCCGAACAGATCGGCTTTGGGCTTGCCTATGGATTGGCCAGTGCAGCAACAATCGGACTGCTGACAATGTTCGGTTTTGTCGCCTTGCGATTGGGCAATCGAACCTATGTCCTTAGTGGTATGTTGATCGTTCTTTATTCCGTGCTTTATCTGATTTTACGCAGTGCAGATTACGCGCTTTTGGCTGGCGCCACACTATCCTTTGTCGCACTGGCAGGCACTATGTTCGCCACGCGCAACGAAGACTGGTACGGGCCACCGAAAACCGGCGAAAGCGGTGGATGGTTCGGGCGTAAATCCAAACCAGCAAAAGTTGTGGAAACCACGCAAAAAGAAAACTGAAAACGCGCCAGGCCCCGGATGAACTCCGGGGCTTTTTTACGTCACACCTCTTTATCATTTGCCATGCGTCCCTATAAGCTGATCAAAATTAGGGAAGAGCTTTATGACACAAAATGCATCCGCAGATGTCATCATAATCGGGGGCGGTCTTTCGGGCCTTGTTGCAGCGCATGAGGCTACGCAGCGTGGGCGATCTGTCCTACTGTTGGATCAGGAAGGCGAACAATCCCTTGGTGGCCAGGCCTGGTGGTCATTGGGTGGGCTTTTCATGATCAACACCCCTGAACAACGCCGCATGGGCATCAAGGACAGCCGCGATTTGGCCCATAGTGATTGGATGGGTTCAGCACAGTTTGATCGCGCCGAGGATGCCAATCCACGTGCTTGCGCAGAGGCCTATCTTGATTTCGCGTCCGGTGAGATGCGTAGCTGGCTTTATGATATCGGCCTGCGTTGGTTTCCGGTTGTGGGTTGGGCCGAACGCGGGGGTGCGATGGCCCATGGTCACGGCAATTCGATCCCGCGCTTTCATGTCACTTGGGGTACAGGCACCGGGGTTGTGAAACCTTTTGCCAATCGTGCCTATGCGGCGGCAGATGCAGGAAAACTGTCCTTTGCTTTTCGCCATCGCGTAACCGAACTAAAAATCGAAAACGGCAAGGTCACAGGTGTTGCTGGTGATATTCTAACCAATACCGATAAGCTGCGCGGCGAAAGCACAAACCGCAATGTGGTTGATGATTTTAATTACAGCGGTGAAAGCATAGTGGTGGCAACCGGTGGTATTGGCGGCAATCACGATATGGTCCGGCAATATTGGCCCACTGATCGCCTTGGGCCCGCACCAATCAAAATGGTCGCTGGTGTGCCTGATTATGTAGATGGTCAGATGCAACGTGTGGCCGAGGCGACTGGTGCAGCTGTTATCAACGCAGACCGCATGTGGCATTATACCGAAGGATTGCAGAACTGGGATCCGATCTGGCCCAACCACGGTATTCGCATCCTGCCCGGCCCTTCATCCATGTGGTTTGATGCAAACGGCGAACGGATGCAGGCCCCTTGCTTGCCCGGCTTCGACACCTTGTCCACGTTAAAACGGATTACGCAGACAGGCCACGAACACAGCTGGTTTATACTAACCCAAAAGATCATCGAGAAAGAATTTGCCTTGTCGGGATCGGAACAAAACCCTGATCTGACCTCCGGAAAATGGATCGAGGTTCTGCGTTCACGGCTTGGCAAAGGAGCGACGGCAGCCGTTGAGGCGTTCAAGACACATGGTGAAGATTTCGTTGTTGCAGATAATCTGGAAACGCTGGTCGATGGTATGAATGAATTGACCCCTCAAGTACCATTATCACTGGATCATCTGCGTTATCAGATTGAAGCACGCGATGCTCAGATCACTAACAAATTCTCAAAAGATGCTCAGGTTACTGCGATCCGTGGGGCCCGGAATTATCTGGGTGACAAGCTGATCCGCACAGCCAAACCCCACCGTATTTTGGACCCGAAGAACGGCCCGCTGATTGCCGTGCGGCTGAATATCCTGACACGTAAATCTCTGGGTGGGCTGCACACAGATGTGAATGGTCAGGTCTTACGGCCCGATGGATCGAACTTTGACGGGTTATTCGCAGCAGGCGAGGTTTCGGGCTTTGGCGGTGGTGGATACCACGGTTATAACGCGCTTGAAGGAACATTCTTGGGCGGTTGCATCTTTACTGGGCGACAAGTTGGACGTGTAGCCTGATGACAAAACCACCCCATGATGCCGATGCGCGGCGTTCAGTTGAGCCGGTCATTTGCTATCCTACAGATAGTTTGCCGCAGCCAGATATGGATCTATATCACGCGGCTCGCGAGAGTATGCAGCAGATCGATCAGGTCATCGTACCCCCGCGAGAGGCGCAAACGTTCCAAGTACCCGCTGGCCATTTCTTTCGCATCACATCAATAGAAGGACCACAAGTTGGGGATCTGAATTTATGGAGCGCCACTGATCTGAATGAACGATTTTATTCAGGAAAAACAAGAGCTTTGCATGGAACACATCTGACCACTGGTGATCGAATGTGGTCCTGTTTCCCGCATCTGCGGCCCATGGCGACAATCACCCATGATACGCTGGATTGGTACGGGATCGACGCATTCGGCAGCAGCGTACATGACGTTATCGGCACCCGCTGCGATCCCTATACAAATAATCTTCTGTCGGACAGGCAGTATCATCATTGCTGCCATTCCAACCTGACCCGCGCCATTGCCCACCATATTGGATTGCCACTGACCGAAGCCGAGACCCATGTGCATGATGTCCTGAATGTCTTTATGTGCACCGGGTTCACCCGCGATACGGGTCAGTATTTCATGAAAGCCAGTCCCGTCCGTTCGGGCGACTATCTTGAATTTTTCGCCGAAATTGATCTGATTGGCGCGCTTAGTGCTTGCCCGGGTGGGGATTGTTCAGCCGAGCATTCCAGCGACACCTCACCCTGCTATCCTCTTGAGATTACAGTGTTTCAATCCAAAGGTAATGTTCTGAACAGTTGGCGTCCACCCGTTAAAAACAACTATGACAAATCACATGGATCAGAATGAAAACACATAAATGTCAGTACCGAAGCATTTCTAAATTTTCACAATGAAACCATGCTTAAGCAAACGCGGCTTCCAATGCGATTTCGACCATGTCACCAAAGCTGCTTTGGCGATCTTCCGATGGCAATGCGTCGCCTGTAAGCAGATGATCTGAAACGGTTAATACGGCCAACGCGCGACGACCATAGCGGGCGGCAAGAGTGTAAAGCTCAGCAGCTTCCATTTCAACGGCCAGAATACCGTGGCGCGTCATCTGTTCATTCAGATCGGGACGTTCATCATAGAAAACGTCAGAAGAATAAATTCCGCCCACATGGGTCGCCACATCGCGGTTTTCAGCGACCATAGCTGCATTTTTCAGCAAGGCCCAATCCGCACACGGGGCAAAATTTATCTCTTTAAACAACCCCTTAGAGGGCGTAGATAGCGTTGACGCTGTCATGGCCAGGATCACGTCACGCAGCTTGATATGGCTTTGCATCGCGCCAGTCGACCCGATGCGAATTAGCGTTTGTGCGCCATAATCTTTGATCAGCTCATTGGCATAAATCGACAGCGATGGCATCCCCATACCAGAGCCATGAATAGTCACCGAATTGCCGCGCCATGTACCTGTAAAACCCAGCATTCCCCTGACTTCATTGACTAATTTCGGTTTTTCCAAAAACGTCTCAGCCGCCCATTTCGCCCGCAAAGGATCACCCGGCATCAAAACAGTTTCCGCAATTTCACCCGGTTTCGCGCCAATATGAATGCTCATTCGAAAATCCCCTTTGTTCAAAGGCAAGATAACGAAAGTCAGCGCACGTGCAATGGGTCGCGTATGGCGCTGCAAACGCAGTTTTGTATAATTTATACATGGGTTTTGTACTAAAATTTATGTACAAAATTCGTTAATAATATCTAAAACTGTTTTTACAAGCGTCATCTGGCCGGATGCTTTTCCAGTAGATGCGACTCGTTACAATTTTTATATTTTCAGTCCGCACACGTATCAGATTAAGCAGCGAATTGGCCCGTGCCGCTGTGCGCCAACTGAAAAGAACATTATACTGTCGTTCTGGAACCGTTTTCCGGCGGGGCGGTTTTTTGCAAACGCTCAATCCGTTCTTGTTCTTCGATTGACTGGCTTGGCACACGGTATTCGTCAAAACCCTGACCTTCTGGGGAAGAACACGCTGCAACAAGTACAGGTAGAATAAAAACAAGATAACGTTTCATAGCAAAGCTTTCCCTTTGATCATTACAGAACCAATTCTAACCAGTCGTACCATACAATTGGTGACACGGACGCAACACATTGAAAAGCAAAAGGCCACGCATTGCGTGGCCCAAAATCCTGATCTTTCAAAGGAAGGCTTACTTGATTTTGCCTTCTTTATACTCGACATGCTTACGAACAACTGGATCGTACTTACGCACAATCATCTTTTCAGTCATCGTGCGCGCGTTCTTTTTGGTCACATAGAAATGCCCTGTGCCCGCGGTCGAGTTCAGACGGATTTTAATCGTGGTCGGTTTCGCCATGATATCTCTCCTGAAGCGGGCCAAATATTGGGCCGCAGAAACTTTGTAAGCCCTGCCTTTTAAGGACTAAGGCCCGGCTGTCAACTAGATTCGGTTAGCTTTTGGGCGTATGGCTTAGGTTTGCGGTAATATCCTGCGAAATAACCATCAAAGCCACAACATCACCCGCATCAGAGCATATGGGCGACACGCTTACATCCCATTTGCGGTCATTTCCTTTGCGCGTCTCGCGCAGTGCGTGAAACCGCATTGAGGCACCACGAACCGCACATCCCACTGCGTCACGCATCGCAGCATGCGCACTTTCTGGCCATATGGCCCACCATTTTTGCCCAAGAACAGTGTCACGCTCATCAAGTTCTAGCAAATTCACACCGATATCATTGATCGCAACAACATTTCCGTCATGCGATAACAGTTTGACACAATCAGTCGAAGCATCGAACACTTGTTCAATTTCTTCAATCTGAGCATCAGATAATGTCGAATCGATACCGCTAAGACTTAATCGAAAATCCATAAAGCGTCGCGTTTGGGTAGCCATACAGTCAAATATCCCTTCGCAGAAAGCTGCGCGTCAATGAAATGCTAGCATATCGTGAAAGGAATGTGCAGTGGTTTAGGCTGCCTCATAACTGCAATTACATCCGGCGCAAGGATTAAATTCAGTGCAGACACCTGTAATATCGCGTGAAACCGCTAAAACACTTTCAACATTTCCAACGCAATCGAGAATCGGACTAACGGTTACTTGCCAACACCGACTGCGGCCCATTGCCGTTGGGCAGCATGCTTCGAACTCAATCGTTGCGCCAGACAATGCCCCTTGAAAAGCATTCATCAATAAATCCTGCGATTCATTTGGCCAAAGATCCCACCAGACTTTATTTCTGACATGTGAGAAATCATCAATTTCCATGGCGCACATGCCATTTTCACTCATAAAACTGATACGACCGTTTTTTTCTAGAACTTTCACACAATCTGGCGTTGCTTTGAGATGTGCCAAAACGAAAGAGGGTAAATTTTCACCAACACTGTCAAGTACGATAGAATCAACAATTGCTTTGTGAATAATGTTTTCGACTTCGGTCATCATACAACTCCAACGTTTAACACGTCCTAGTTGTTGAATCATATTATGTTCGTATTTAGGCAGAAAAGTTACGCGCGGGGGGCCTGTAAGCCGGATTCTGTCCAAGGTTTGCCACCTTTGGATGATCATTCATCTTGGCCTGCTGTTACCAACACACCTCTAGCTGCCAACCCGAACATCAAGGCTGAAGGGGCCCATGCGACGTTCCTATTTGGCATTGCTCCCGGTGGGGCTTGCCGTGCCGGTCCGGTTGCCCGTCCCGCGGTGGGCTCTTACTCCACCGTTTCACCCTTACCCCGGGCCTGCCGGGGCGGTCTGTTTTCTGTGGCGCTTTCCCTGGGGTTGCCCCCGCCGGGCGTTACCCGGCACCGTTCCTTCAGGGAGTCCGGACTTTCCTCGGGCATCGCTGCCCGCGATCATCCAGCCCCCCGCGCGAAATGTCAGTTAAGCGGTGCCGGGCGCAGGGTCAACGCCGAAACGATGCGCCAAATCAGCAGACATAGCCATATCCTGTCCATCTAACGCGCCATTTGCAGCGGGCCGAAATCTTTGCCTGAATGCATCCAGTAAAACTGACAGCGATGCATCAGGATAGCCAAAACGTTGTAAATTCTGTTGAAAAACGGCATCATCTATTGCGATTGGGTCGTTCGCCACAGGCCATACTGCCAACCTTTGCAATGCAAGCCTGCGCCAGTCAAACCGACGCCCCGGATCAGATTTGCGATCAGGCGCCATATCTGAATGACCAATAACCCCAACAGGCGAAATTTCATACTTTTGCATCAGCTGTGCCAACAGACTTTCAAGTGCTGTCATCAACGGCGCAGCAAAGGGACTGGCCCCATCATTGGCCAATTCGATCCCGATTGATTGCGAATTGACATCATCACAGCCGCGCCATGACCCGGCACCTGCATGCCAGGCGCGGTGTGCATCGTCGACCATGTCGTAAATCGTTCCGCTTTCGGCAATCAGATAATGCGCAGATACTTCATGCTGTGCATCACACAATCTTTCGACAGCCTCAGTCGCTGATGGCATAGCCGTGTAATGCAATACGATCAGGCTGATCCGGGCCCCGCCGCGGCGTGGCCCAAAATTTGGTGACGGATGCGATATACGCTTCAGTTTCGCACAGACCGTTGGAATGGTGCCGGATCCCAGCTGCACGCAAATCCGTCCCCATCCGGGTCCAAATTCTTGCGATCACGCTGCGGACCGCCACTGGCCAGAAAATCCTCTTGTGCGACATCAGATGATGGATATTGCGCACAGGCACGAATTGATCTGTTTTCGCGGTTCAAACCACCCCTGCGATAAATTTGCTGCCCAACTGAATTCTGTGCAGACAAGGCATATTCCACGATATTGGGTCTGCCACCTGCTTGATCCCGACTGGGTAACGCAGTGGGTTTGACGACTGCGTACTGCTGACGCTGGCGTTCCAGACGTTCCGCATCACTTTCGATCGTTTCACGTTCCGACACGACTTCAAAATCGTTTTCACGCGATATACCGCTGTTTGATTGGGCCGAATTTCCACCAAGTGCGGTTGTTGTTTCTGCGGCTATGATTTGTGCTTCATTACCTTGCGCAGTGGCATCCTGTGGAAGAGAGGCGCGAACGCTAGTGTTCAGTGCTGCCTCTCGTCGTTGCTGCTGTTGGCTATAGCTGTCGTAGTCATCAAAGCCCACGCCACGGTTTGCGGACGGTGCGGTATCGCCACACGCCACCAATAATCCGAGTGTCGATCCAATCAATAAAAGTCGCATGCCTGCCCATTCCATTTTTAGTTTTTTAATGACTTACCACCATTTCGACGGTTTTTCCACAAATCCTGTCGATTGTTCCAAACAATATGCAAAATTCAGCATTTCATCTTCGGCCCAGGGTTTACCGATCAACTGCAGACCTAACGGCAGACCCTGCTTGTCCAGGCCCGCAGGCACGGCAACACCGGGCAATCCGGCCAGGTTCACGGTCACTGTAAAGACGTCATTAAGGTACATTTGCACGGGGTCCGCATCGCTCATCTCACCCAGGCCAAAGGCGGCCGAGGGCGTGGCGGGCGTCAGGATCGCATCGATGCCCTGATCGAACACCTGTTCGAAATCGCGCTTGATCAATGCACGCACTTTGCGCGCGCGATTGTAATAGGCGTCATAGAAACCCGCACTAAGGACATAGGTGCCCACCATGACCCGGCGCTTGACCTCGTCCCCGAAGCCTTCGGCGCGGGTTTTTTCGTACATTTCAGTGATGCCATCGCCCTGCGCCAGCTTGGCCCGGTGCCCGAACCGCACACCGTCATAGCGGGCCAGGTTCGAGGATGCTTCGGCCGGGGCAATCACATAGTAAGCAGGCAGCGCGTATTTGGTGTGCGGAAGTGAGATATCGACAATCTCGGCCCCCGCATCGCGCATCATCTCGCGGCCCTGTTCCCACAGCTTTTCAATCTCATCCGGCATACCGTCCATGCGGTATTCCTTGGGGATACCAATTTTCTTGCCACGGATATCGCCGGTCAGCGCGGCCTCAAAATCCGGCACAGCCAGATCGGCGCTTGTGGAATCCTTGGGATCATGGCCGCACATCGTCTGCAGCATGATCGCCGCATCGCGCACGGTTTTGGTCATGGGCCCCGCCTGATCCAGCGAGCTGGCAAAGGCGACAATCCCCCAGCGCGAACAGCGTCCATAGGTGGGTTTGACACCCGTAATCCCGACAAAAGCCGCCGGTTGCCGGATCGATCCGCCGGTGTCGGTGCCCGTCGCCGCCAGACACAGGTCCGCCGCCACAGCCGCCGCCGACCCGCCCGATGACCCGCCGGGGGTCAGGGCCGTGTCTTCGTTCCCGCGCCGCCAGGGGTTGACCACATCGCCGTAGGTCGAGGTTTCGTTCGACGACCCCATGGCGAATTCGTCCATGTTCAGCTTGCCCAGCATCACCGCGCCCGCATCGAACAGGTTCTGCGTGACGGTGGATTCATATTCCGGCTTGAACCCGCCCAAAATGGCCGAGGCCGCCTGCGACGGCACACCCTTGGTGCAAAACAGGTCCTTGATGCCCAGGGGAATGCCGCACATATCGGGCGCATCGCCGCCCTTGATCCGTGCATCAGCCGCCTTGGCCTGATCCAAAGCAATCTCGGGCGTGTTATGAACAAAGGCGTTCAGGGCCTTGGCACCCTCAATCTCACTCAGGCAAGCCTCGGTCAGTTCAACTGCGGTCACATCACCGGCACGCAGTTTATCGCGGGCCTCAGCAATGGTCAGTTTCGACAGTTCGCTCATTATTCCACCACCTTCGGCACGGCAAAGAACCCCTCACGTGCGTCGGGGGCGTTGGCCAGAACCTTGTCAGGTTGATGGCCATCGGTCACCACGTCTTCACGCCGTTTCAACCGCATGGGCGTGACCGAGGTCATCGGCTCGATCCCATCCACATCCACCTCGTTCAACTGCTCAATAAAGCCAAGAATAGTGTTGAATTCCTGCGCCAGCGCGGGCAGCGCATCTTCTTCCACCTGAATGCGGGCCAATTTCGCCACGCGGCGGGCTGTTTCCGTGTCAATCGACATGGGATCTCTCCATCGTGTGTGTTGATCCGGGTTTAGCGCCCCGCCCTTGGATTGCCAAGCAGATCAGGCACGTCCGGTCGCAATCATGTGCTTTTTATAGACATCAATCATCCAAGCCAGCATCGTGGCGTTCAAAATATGCCACATGAAGTGAGTGCCAACCGGGAAAACGCTGCAGATCGGATCATCCAATGTTCTAAACGTCAGTGACATAATCAGGATACCCGCACCAACCGTCAGCCCACGCGCCGTTTGTGGCATCCGTTGGCGTAACAAAAAAGCATAGATCAAGATCAACAAGGGCACCGGCGCATAACCTGCCGATGGCGCAATCCATGGGATCATATTGAATAACGGCACTGTCGCAGCCGCATAGGGGATAAATAGTACGGTCACGCCGATGGCAGGCCACAGACCCAAATTCCAATAATGTCGATTAGCTGCGAAAATATAAATCAGGATGAATGCCAAAATCGGCAGTACATCCAAAGTCGAAGCCCACGCTGTCGCAAAGGTATGAAAGAGGAAAGAGCCAACACCGCAACAGGTAAGCATTACCGCTAGGGCACGTGCAATTGGCAGACGCAAGCCCGCCAGTCGATACCAGACAATCGCAGCGGCAATCAAAAAAGCGATATTGGTCACGGCGTTAATGGGCTCTGACCAGAATGTCAGATCTGCACGTTCGCAATACGCATCAAACTGTCGCGCCCAATCCATTTTATCGTCTCATGTTCGTCTTTAATTGCGATAAACGCCAAAGCATCTTTGGCGTAACTCAATTTGAGATTTCAAATATACAATAATTTAGCTGCCATTTTCGCTAAATAAACAAGTAATGCTTTCACATATCGAATAATTCTACTGCTTTCCTTTATGTCCAGTCCAGAACGACCTTGCCGCTTTGACCTGACCGCATGATATCGAAACCTTGGACAAAATCAGCCGCCTTGAAGCGGTGGGTGATGACCTTAGTAACGTTCAAACCATTTTGCAGCATCGCAATCATCTTGTACCAGGTTTCAAAAATTTCACGTCCATAAACACCTTTGATGGTGATGGCTTTGAATACGATACGTGACCAGTTCACAGGGCTATTACCGGGTGGAATGCCCAGCAAAGCAATTCGTCCACCCATGACAAGAGCTTCGATCATCTGATCCATAGCACGTTGATTGCCAGACATTTCAAGCCCGACATCAAAGCCTTCGGTCATACCAAGACTTTGGGACACCTGCGCTAAATCCTGTTCAGCCACGTTCACGGCAACGACATCTGCGACCTGTGCCGCCAGATCAAGGCGGGTTTGGTTTATGTCTGTAATCACCACATGTCGGGCGCCCACATGTCGTGCAACCGCCGCCGCCATGATCCCGATTGGCCCGGCCCCCGTGATCAGAACATCTTCGCCGATCAGATCAAAACTAAGCGCTGTGTGCACGGCATTTCCAAGTGGGTCCAGAATGGCACCGATATCATCAGAAATCTGATCAGGCAGTGGCACAACATTAAACGCAGGCAGCCGCAGATAGTTTGCAAATGCCCCTTGTTCATTCACCCCGATACCGCGCGTTTCAGGATCCAGATGGAATTTCCCCGATCGGCTTTGTCGGCTTTTGTATCCGATCAGGTGTCCTTCGCCGGATACCCGCTGACCAAGTTGTAAGTCCTTCACATCGCGACCCAGCTCTGCGATCTGACCTGCGAATTCATGCCCCGTAACCAGCGGAACAGGTACAGTTTTTTGGGCCCAGTCATCCCAGTTCCAAATATGCACATCAGTCCCACAAATGCCGGTCTTGTTGATCTTGATCAGCACATCATCTGGCCCGATCTCTGGCACCGGCATGTCGTGCATCCACAACCCTGCTTCAGGTTTGGATTTCACAAGCGCCTTCATCTGATTGATCACGCCAGCACCCCCACATCTTTACCCGCTTTTTCAAATGCAGCTAATGCGGTGTCCAGATCCTGTCGTGTCAAAGCAGAATTCATTTGTGTGCGGATACGTGCCATTCCACGCGGTACGACCGGAAAGAAAAACCCGGCAACATAGACACCAAGATCGAACAATCTCGCAGCCATATCTTGGGATACTTTCGCATCACCCAGCATCACCGGGATGATCGGGTGTTCACCGGGCAGCAATTCAAACCCCGCTTTGGCAAGCCCCGCGCGCCAGTGGGCCGCATTGTCAAAAAGTTGCTTGCGCAGATCATCCCCATCTTCCACCAGACGCAGCGCTTCAATTGACGCGGCAACAACGGCAGGCGGCAGAGAATTTGAAAAAAGATAGGGGCGGGCCCGCTGACGCAGTAAGTCAATCACGGGCTGCGGACCTGCAATATAACCACCAATTGCACCACCCAAAGCCTTGCCCAATGTGCCTGTCAAAATATCAATATCGACGTCAAAATGCGCGTGCATACCGCGGCCCTGTGGCCCCATAAAGCCCGTCGCATGACAATCGTCCACCATCACAAGCGCCTCGTATCGATCTGCCAATGCTTTGATTTCAGGTAATTTCGCCAGATATCCATCCATGCTGAACACACCGTCTGTAGCAATCATGATGTGGCGGGCACCATCTGCACGGGCCGATTTCAGCTGTGCCTCAAGATCATTCATATCAGAGTTCGCATAGCGATATCGTTTTGCCTTGCACAGCCGGATGCCATCAATGATCGACGCATGATTAAGCGCATCTGATATGATTGCATCCTCGGGGCCAAGCAATGGTTCAAACAGCCCCCCGTTCGCATCAAAGCAGGCTGCAAACAAAATGGTGTCATCCTTGCCCAAAAACTGGGCCAGCTTTTGTTCCAGCAGACGGTGCATATCCTGTGTACCGCAGATAAAGCGTACCGAAGCCATACCGTATCCCTGATCATCCAGCGCCTTTTGCGCCGCTTTTATTAACGCGGGATGATCGGCAAGTCCAAGATAGTTGTTGGCACATAAATTCATCATCTCGCGCCCGGCGACTGTAATGTGCCCAGCTTGTGGCGAACTGATTGCACGTTCGCGCTTATACAGCCCCGCATCATCAATTTCACGCAAAGTGGATTGGACGTGATCAATAAATTTGGACATTTTGGACCTCCTGTGCCCTTAATTCGAGGCAAGCCATATCATCTGACGGCACGTCATAGCTGCACCTGTGATCGCAGATTGTCATACAGAACAAAAGGGAGGATTCATCATGAGCGATATCGTCATTCTATCTGGCGCAAGAACGGCCATTGGAACATTTGGCGGGGCATTGGCCAAAACGACGCCGATTGATCTGGGCACTGTTGCGGCCAAGGCTGCTTTGGAACGCGGCGGTGTCGCGGGGGATCAGATTGGTCATGTGGCCTTTGGACATGTGATCAATACTGAGCCGCGGGATATGTATTTGTCGCGCGTGGCAGCGATGCAGGCAGGAATACCAGACAATGTACCTGCGATGAATGTGAACCGGCTGTGCGGATCAGGGGTTCAGGCGATTATCTCAGTTATTCAGAACCTCATGCTTGGGGATGCTGATTTCGGGCTGGCTGGTGGCGCCGAAAACATGAGCAGATCCCCCTTTATCATTCCCGATCAGCGGTGGGGTGCCAAAATGGGTGATATCAAGACTTTGGACATGATGCTTGGCGCTTTGAATTGCCCGTTTGGCACTGGACATATGGGTGTGACAGCGGAAAATGTTGCCTCAGAACATGGAATAACGCGTGACGCACAGGATAGCTTTGCAATGGAAAGCCAGACCCGGGCTGCAAAAGCGATTGATGCTGGTTATTTCGATGAACAAATTGTGCCCGTGGGCATCAAATCGCGGCACGAGACAGTTGAATTCAAGGTGGATGAGCATCCCAAAGCCACATCACTTGAACAATTGGCCGATCTGCGACCCGTATTCCAAAAAGACGGTACCGTCACTGCGGGCAACGCATCGGGCATCAACGACGGGGCCGCGGCAGTTGTGATGGCGCGTGCCGATGCCGCTGAGGCAGCTGGTCTGACACCGAAGTTCCGCGTATTGGGCTATGCGCACGCAGGTGTCCGCCCTGAGGTTATGGGTATTGGACCCGTACCTGCCGTTCAAAACCTATTGGTGCGCACGGGTCTTAGTGCTGGTGATTTTGATGTCATTGAATCCAACGAAGCCTTTGCGTCCCAGGCTTTGGCTGTGTCAAAAGAACTGAATTTCGATCCTGCAAAGGTAAACCCGAATGGCGGCGCCATTGCGCTTGGTCATCCGGTTGGCGCGACAGGCGCGATCATCACAGTCAAAGCCATGTATGAACTGGAACGAATCCAAGGGCGAAAAGCACTGATTACAATGTGCATCGGTGGTGGGCAGGGCATCGCACTGGCAATCGAACGGCTTTAAGTTGCAAAACGCTTATCAGTCCTTACGGGCTTTCGCGAAAAATGCCCGTAAGGGATTGATAAGCGTCCGGTACTATCGCAACTGGATATTTGACCGGCTGGACATACCCTTGGCGTCAACCACTGCCAATGTGTGAAATCCCTTAGGCAGATTGCTTAACTCAACCGTACGGTCCCGCGCAGCTGTTATCATGGGCGCGCCATTTACGATCCATGTAAAGGGCGCCACTCCATTGCGTACTTTTGCAAATAAAACGCCATCAGACTCAACCACGGCACCATTGGGGGGGAATGCAATGTCTGGTGCATCCACTGCGGCAGCCGCCCAATCGCCTAAAGCTCGAAACCGCTGTAAAGGCTGCGGCAGATCGGCGGTGCCTACGATCAAGGTAGCAGGCGGCGGGGCTGAAAGCGGTGCGAAATCGGGCTTTACCCTTGAAAATGCCTGAAACAGGATCGGTGCTGCAAGATCACCGCCAAACGCCCCTGGTACAGGCGTTCCATCCGGGCGGCCCATCCAGACGCCAATAACATGCTGCCCATCATACCCAATCGCCCAGGCATCACGGTGTCCATAGGATGTACCGGTCTTAAAGGCGACCTTGTCGCGCGGCGCATTTGGCGGGGGCGTAATGCCAGACAGGATGTCCCCGATATGCCAAGCTGCTTCGGCATTCATAAGACGTTTAGATGCGTCAGGCACATCCGTCTTTTTGAACACCATCGGAACAGACAGTCCGCCATTTGCCAAACCAGCGTACAGCTGTACCATGTCTTCAAGCGTCAGACCCACACCACCCAGTGCCACAGCCAGTCCAGGTTTGCCGCCAGGAATGACCGGATTGGCACCTGATTTACGCAATTGCCCCACAAAGCGATTTGGGCCAATCGTTTCGGTCAGCAAAACGGCCGTCGTGTTCAAAGACTGCTGAAGCGCCTCACGGACACGTAAATCACCACGATATTCACCATCAAAATTTTGTGGTGCATAGCCACCAAAATCCCTGGGTATATCAGCAATGATGGTTTCCGGATGTGCGATACCTTGGTCAAAAGCGATGCCATATATCAAGGGTTTCAAAGTGGAGCCCGGCGACCGCAATGCGCGCGTCATGTCAACATGACCCTGTCTGCGGTCAGATTGATAGCCGGCGGAACCCACGCTGGCGACCATCTGCCCGTTTTGATGATCCATCACGACAATCGCAATGGACAGTCGTTCGCCATGCGGTCGTACCGCTTGTGCAGCCAAAGCCTGAAGTCGCATTTGGACATCGGCCTGTAACGTCAAATCATGTCGCAATGTCACTGGATGATCGGCAACGACGCGATCTGACAGATGCGGCGCAAGTGACGGAAACGGGCGGCGTGTGGTCGGCAAAATTTCGGCCTGCGCAACGCTTGCCACGGACGGATCATCAATAACCCGCGCGATCACCCTGTCGCGGGCAGCTTTCGCACGGACAGAATACCGATCTGGTCGCCGGGCTTCGGGTGACTGCGGCAAGGCGATCAGCAAGGCAGATTGGGCAGGCGTCAAGCGTGACGGTTCTTTTCCGAAATAACTGAATGTCGCTGTTCGCACCCCTTCGACATTTCCGCCATAGGGGGCAAGTGTCAGATAAAGCTCAAGGATCTGCTGCTTACTCAGACGACGTTCCAGTGCCATCGCAACGCGCACTTGGCGCAGCTTGCCTTGCCACTGACCTGTGGTGCCATCTTCCAGCAATCTGGCGACCTGCATCGTCAAGGTTGACGCACCTGATACGATTTCACCTTCCCAAACGGCCTGGCGCAAAGCACGCAGCATTGCCAGGATGTCCACCCCAGAATGCCTATAGAACCGCTTGTCTTCATAAGCGATCAGCATGTCCAGATAACCAGGATCAACCTGATCCAGCGATACGGCCAAGCGCCAGCGGCCGTCAGCAACGGTGTAGGCACGCATCAACCGGCCATCGCGATCGCGCACCTCGACCGAAGTTTCGAGTGTTAGAACGGGTAAGTCTGTCGCATCAATCCAACCGTCGACCTGATCACGCATCGCCGCGCCACTTAACAGCAGCGCCGCAACGATAAAGAGCGCATAGCGCTTCATTCGCTGATGACGACCCGCCCGGTATCCGTGCGTGCACGACGCTGTGGGCGGTACATGTCTTCGACAATAGCGGCAGGGTGATGGAACGTACCAGGTGATACGGCCCGTACGATATAGGCCAGCTGGAAATTCTTACTGTCACGCCAGTCTACCGCTGCGATAAATCTGTCCGAGCGAAATTCAGAATGACGCGCGTTCACAGGTTTCAGCCAATCCAAAGCCGCAATCTGTCCGCCGCGCAGCAGATTTGGGTTGTCGATTTCAAAACCAGCCGGAAGCGGATCATCAATGATCAGCCGCGCCTCGGATCTGTTGAATGGATCAATCGCCAACACAACGACAAAACGATCCCCAACTTTGACCTGATCTGGCGAAAGCCTTGTACCTTCCATCGAATAATACGTCCGTTCAATCGCGTATCCGTTTCCGCCTGCAGGTTCAGGTTCGCTTGGCACACCGTAAGTGGTCATGGTGATGATTTCTTCACGATCAGATTCATTGCTAATCAGGATAGGTTGCGCATCTGCTGTATCCTGCAGAAGTTGTACCATTGGCCCGTCTATTGGCGCACCATCGATCAGGAAGTCTGGCGCTGATCCATCACGCACCAGCGATCTTGCTGCCAAAAGTGACCAGGTCGCTTCTTGTGTGGACATACGCCCCGTGCGTTGAGACACGCGGCTGACCAACACATCACGATCAATCGCAGTGCTACCCGCTTCTGTCGCAAGCGCCAGAACACCGGCCGCATCGCGCAGGCGGGTGCCGTAATCCAGACGCCAGCCATATTCTTCGTCCCGCGTCCAGCGTGTTTTCATCATACTGCTGGCGCGTGCAAACATGCGGTCTGCGCGTTCCGGATCACCGTACATGGCCAAAGCGGCCCCGATCTGGGCTGCCGCAAGGGGTGTGCCGAAATCATTGCCTTTGATATCAACAAAATACCGCAGATCCGCCATTTTCGCCTGGCCTTCGCGGGCCAGAACCAACATCGCATAGGCCAGTGCCTGGCCGCCACCGCTGTCAAATTCGCTGCCGTAGTTCACGCGGTTTTTCAAGTTCAGCACTGCGATTTTGAACGACTTTTCGGGTACGTCAAAGCCTTGGGCCTTTGCGCGACTTAAAAAGTCGGTGACATAGGCATCCAGCCACAGATCCCCGCTGCCCACACGCCACAGACCAAACCCACCGTTTGAAGATTGGCGCGACAACACACGCTCAATCGCGCCGTCGACACGTTCGCGTACTTGCGATTTATGGGCCAATCCCATCGCTTCGGCCACTTCGCTAAGATACAGTAACGGAAGCGCCTTTGACGTGGTCTGTTCGGTACAGCCATAAGGATAGCGATCCAGCATATTCAAAAGGCCAGGTGTGTCGAACCGTGCGATAGGTCCAATAGCCAAACTGGCCGATCCTGTTCCTGGATGCAAGCCTGCAAAGACATTGTCGTCAAAGGTGAAAGTATCCCCCGCGGCCAGGTTAAACGTGCTGGTGCGCGCGATAACCGGATCGTTCAGCTGCACACCCAGCGTCAGGTTTTTATTCAGCACTTGCCCATCTGGCAATGTCAGCGCGACGGACAGGCTGTGCACACCGATATCCGTCGCCGTAATTGGGACGCGAAGAACTGTTTTTTCCTTTTCAGCCAAAACAACTTCGGTCGGAATACCAGACAGATCAATCGACACGCCAGATGCACCGATTTGCAACGGCATTGCACCTGCTGGTCCTTCGGTATGCGTAATCTCAAGCAGCATTCGGCTTTGATCACCTGGGCTTAGGAAACGCGGCAAGGTGGCCGCCACGACAACCGGATCACGTACCAGAAGTTCCGCATCGGCCTGACCGACGCCGCTATCGCTCCAGACGACAGCCATCACGCGTAGGGTTCCGTTGAATTCCGGCACATCAAAGGTAACCTGGGCCGTTCCATCATTTGCAATGGTCACGGGGCCACTGAAAAATGTAACCAGATCTTCGTTCGATGGGGGCGAAGCACGATCCATCGCGCTACCACCATCACCACCCGATCGTATCGTACCCTGTGCGCCGTTCAGACCATCGATCAAACGACCATAGATATCGCGCATTTCCATGCCCAGTCTACGCTGACCGAAATAATGTTCTGACGGATCAGGGCTTTGGAATTGGGTCATATTCAGAATGCCCACGTCAATCGCCGCAACAGTGGCATAGGCTGTTTCACCGCGAGCAACGCCATCGACATCCAAACCAATAGTAACAGGCCCGCGTGGTCTTGCATTTTGCGGGATCTCCAACGCGACCTGCAATGCCTTATCGCCCGGATCAATCGTTGCATAGGTCAAGCCAAGTGCACGGGACGGATTTTGTTTTGCTTCAACATCCATCGGACGCACGACTGTCGCCGTGACATAGGCCCCGGCGCCCCATTCTTCTGTCACCGGAAGCTGAAGGGTGTTTTCGCCTTCGGTTACCTGAATGGTTTCCATCGTGATCAGTCTGTTTGACACCACAGTGACCAGCGCCGTTCCCGCCATACGCGGTACCATGCGCAGCGTTGCCGTTTCACCGATGGCATAGTTCGGTTGATCCAGCGACACCTCAAGCATATCGGGGGTTTTACTGGTATCTGCAGGCACGTACCAGCCTGCATAAAAATCGGTCGAGGACGATACATAGTTTTCGTCATCAGCACTTTCCACGACGATTTCATATTGGCCCCAGTCAACGCTGGTCTCTATCACAACAGGTGTCTCGCCGGTTGTTATCGTACCGCTTTCGATGGGCGTGCGTCGCGTGATCGGTTCCCAATTACGACGGCCATTCACATAGTACCACTGATAGCGCGTCCGCACCCGGTTCAGCGTCCATGTCAACTGAATCGGCTGTCGTTGCAGATCCCGATTGACTGCGATGATTTCAAAGCTGGCTTGTGTGCCTTCTTTCACGACACCTTCTTGAAAAAGTGGTTTGATCCCGATCATGGGTCCGGTTGGTGCCAATTCTTTGGTCACGCTACGTTCGACCGGACGGCCACCTTCGGCGATGCGAATGTTGGCCTCAAGCCGGAAAGGACGATCATCACGGTTAGACCTAGGGACAGTGGCGCGAATGCTGGCCTTGCCTTGCGCATCTGTTTTCTGATCCGACGGTATGGACGCACCCGACAAATCAACACGCGCATCATGACGTCCGAATTGATATCCGGGAAAATCACTTAGCGTTCTCATGGGACGCAAGCGCAATTCCCCGCCAATCGGCAAATCGGCCGCCACAGCACCGAACAAATAACTGGCATCAATTTCAATACTAGCCGTCTCGCCCGGTCTTAAGACATCATTTGTGATCGCAACATCAAAGTCGATGCGTTCCGGCACGAAATCTTCGACCAGAAATGTCTGTTGCGTCAGTGATGCCGCTTCGGGATCAGCCTTGATATCCAACCGCCACGATCCGCGCGGCACAGTGGTACCAAGCTGGAATTCAAAAACATGGCCACCTGCAACACTTTCAAGACTGGTTTTGCGGGTATATTCCACACCATCAGCGCGGGTCAGAATAGCGGTCAGCGGCATGTCGGTCAGCGCCTTGACCTGCGGATCACGGGCAAGAACAGTGGCATAAACCGTTTCGCCAGCGCGATATGCACCGCGATCTGTTGTCAAAAACACATCAATGGGCGGCGCAGGCGGGTTTCCTTCAACGCCGCGGTCCGACAGATCAAATGCCGGATCCTTAAGTGAGATGAAAGACAGATCATCGCCCAGCTCGGCCGTCAGCATTGCAGGTGACATACCGCCTGTGCCACGTGTCATGGCGGCATCAAACACAGCGTAACCTTTGTCGTCGGTCATCACTTCGCCCAGCACAGCATTGGCATTAGACAACAATGTAATCTTGGTGCCAGGTTTGGCCTGTGCGTCGCCCAGACCACGCACAAAAACATGCAGCCCGTCTGACCCCAACATGCTGCTTAGTCCCAAATCAGACACAACAAACCACTGCAAAGCAGCCGGCGTATCATATGCATTTTCACCCGGCACACGCGCCTGCAAAACATACACACCAGCCGTGAGCCCCTGCAAGGCTTCGGCCATGGGCAGGCGGGTTGTCATATCGCGGTTCATTTCCAGCGACACTTCGCCCGTCCCGGTCCAGACAACAGGCCCCATATTATCTTCAAATCTTTGCAGACCCCAGCCATACGCTTCACTGGTGAAAAAGCCGGACCGTCTGGCATCCAAAAGACTGCGATCACTGACCTGATGCAAAGACAATTCAATCTGTTCGATATTCACGGTTTCAATTGGCAACGCTGCATCGGCTGTTTTGGGCAACACATACCCACGGCCCGGAAAGCTAAGGGCAGGCTTGCGATCACCAACATAGAAATCAAGCGTCACATCACGTTCAAGGACAAGACCGCTGTCAGCAGGAAGGCCGGTGCGGAATGTCACTTGTTGCGTGGCACCGTGTTCGATCCCTTCGATACACAGTTGTTCACCCTGCACATCAATCGACAGATCCGCATCGCCCATTTTCACAAAGGTTGTGAAATCAACATCAGATTGGGCCAGCTTTTCTGAAAATGTCGTGCATACACGTGGTGTTGCCCGCTCTGAAAATACATCATGTTTGGTAACGCGAAGTCCGAATTTATCAAGCGCAAGGCTTAAAGCCTGTTCGGTTTCTGCATTTGGCAAAATCTCTTGCGCAAGCTGAAGCGATTCAATCGCATCGCGCCCTTGGTTGGCCCGGCTCGCAGCCGCGGCCAGTGCCCGCAGCGCATCGTGGCGTTGAATGTTATCTTCTGCCCGAAGATACCCGTTTACTGCAGCATGGATTGCTGTTCTGACAAAGGAATGATTGCCACTGCGCACATCAAGCGCAAGTTCAGAATAGTCCGTCCAAAGATCGCTTCTGTCCGTCAGCGTAACAGCTGCTCCGACAGCACGAACCGCCCAGACCTTATTGCCATTTCTATTATAAACATTCTGCTCAGCCAGCAGATCAACAAGCGTTTTGTCGCCCGCATCATAACTTAGGGCAATCGTTTCCGCCAACTCGCGCGCACCTTTCAAATCTGCGGGGCGCAGAAAGTCCAGATCATGGATCAGCGACATTGATCGATCAATGACACGATCCTGTACAGGGAAAACCCGGGCTGATAACGCGCCCTGAAACGGTTCAATCGCCGTTACACTGCTTTTGGGAAAACATGCATTTGATCGCGCATTGAAGGTAAATGCGACGCAGCTTTCGTTTTGCACACAAATTTCACGGCATGCTTGTGCGTTTGTATCAAAGAATTGGCCAATATCTGTCCCGATAAAATCGACATCTTTTGTAACAGTGATGTATTTATCTGGGATAACATCCTGTGCATAAACCGGAAGTGCCGTGATGAATGCCAGAACCAAAGTGCCTAAACGCATAGTGCCCTCTTAAATATAATGTTGGGTCTGCGCCAGAATGACTCTTTCGCTCAAGGCAGGGCAAGGTCTGTTTTGTGCAGATGGGTTAAAAAAATATTCATTGTGTCCTCTCTAATGTAAGCGAAATGGTTTCAACGCGGAGGGCGCGGATGGATATGGCAATCAGACTGGTTGAAGAACGCCGTGCGCGCTTAGCCGCAGAGCAGCTTTTACAGCAAAAACAGGCTGAAATCGTTGCTTTGCAAGAAAAAATCGCACAGCAAAATGACTTGGCCCAGGTAACAGGTCATCCCGATATAACCAGCCAGCGTCTTTGGGATTCGGTTCAGACTGTTCGTGACGGATTCGCGATTTTTGACCGCGATGGCGTACTGATCAACGCCAATCAGGCCTATCTTGATACATTTGATGAATTAAAAGACGTCAAACCTGGCATCACATATGACCAGATTTTGCGTCTTGGCTATGAAGAAGGCATTGTTGACACCGATGGCCTGACCGGCCTCGAATGGCGCGAGATGATGTTGGACCGATGGATCGGGCCCTTGATCACGCCCTACACTTTGAAATTATGGAATGATCAGTACATCAGACTAATTGATCGCCGCGTCGAAAATGGTGATATTGTCAGTCTGGCAATTAACGTGACCAAAGTGATCCGGCATGAACGGGAACTTAAGACAGCCCATCTGCGTGCAGAAGCCGCCAATCGTGCAAAATCCACCTTTTTGGCAACGATAAGTCACGAAATACGCACGCCCATGAACGGTGTCGTCGGCATGGCGGACTTATTGCATGATACGGATTTGAACGAAGAGCAAAGGCTTTATGTAGATACGATCAAAAACTCAGGCCAAGCGTTGCTTGTCATTATAAACGACGTACTTGATTATTCCAAAATCGAAGCCGGCCGGCTTAGTTTACACCCCGAAGCTTTTGATTTTGAAGAGATGCTTTACGATGTCATGGCTTTGCTGCGTCCTGCGGCGACCGCCAAAGGCGTTGAGCTGATGATTGATTACGATCTATTCATGCCTGCCCGCTTTGTCGCGGACCCCGGACGAACAAGACAGATTATAACAAACCTTCTTGGTAACGCGATCAAATTTACAGCAAAAGGGCATGTTTTGGTACGTGTCACCGGGGTTCATACAGGAACGGCTCAAGCACGGATTCATGTCACGGTAGAAGACACCGGCATTGGTATTCCAGAAGACAAAATCGATCATATTTTTGGGAAATTCAATCAAATAGAAAATGAACTGACCCGGTCATTTGATGGCACAGGACTTGGCCTGGCAATAACCAAAGAGCTGATTGAATTGATGAAAGGATCGATTTGGGTCGAAAGCGAAGAAGGCATGGGGTCTTGTTTTGGATTTCAAATCCCGATGGGCGTTGCCGACGATGATGACAAACATGGGTTACAGTTTGCAAGCGGTATGAAGACAGCTCTGCTTGTTGATCTTGAATCTGTCAATCGCTCTGTTCTGACACGTCAGCTTCAGCGGTTAGGTTTGTCCATCATAACATGTGCAACGCACGAAAAGGCTATGGAATTGGTGCGCGATCAATCATTTGATCTTGTCCTGACAGCGCATGTCATGCCGCAGATTAACGCCAACCCATTGATCGAGATGGTGCAGTCAACACATCCCGATGTTCCCGTTTTTCTACTTGGTCACACCAATGCGTCAAAAGAAGTGTTCGCCAAAAACCTGTGCGGTGTGCTGCCCAAACCCGTGCCACGTAAATCCATCTTTTCTGCGATTCAATCTATTGGGTCTGGTCAGAAACTGAATATAGAAACACCCCCTGTCCAACATGGCGGCCTCCGTCAAATGAAGGTTCTGGCCGCCGAAGATAACCAAACCAATCAACTGGTTTTGCGCAAAATGCTTAAAAATCTGGATATTGATCTGGTTTTTGCTGAAAATGGCAAGCAAGCCCTTGATATGCATGCATCATTTGAACCCGATTTGATCTTTATGGATGTATCAATGCCAGTCATAGACGGTATCGAGGCCACAACGCGAATACGCAAAGCCGAAATCGGAACCGGTCAGCACGTTACCATTTGCGCCCTTTCGGCGCACACATACGAAGACGCCCTTGATCATATGATTGATACCGGCGCAGATCGATATCTGACCAAGCCATTGACTAAAAAAGAAATATTCCAAATGATCCAGGATGCCATGCCAGCCGATGTTCGGTGCGTATTTCAAAAGGAAGCCAGCACAGATGCGGCTTAATTATTACTAACTTTTCTAGATCATTCGGGGTAATCCCGCAAGAAAACCCAACGATCTGCGTCGGATGCGTTTTTATCAAAGCTATAGCCACCGATATCGAAATCTTTAAGGCTTTCGGGATTTGTAATGCGCCGTTCGATCATAAACCGGGCCATGGCACCACGGGCCTTTTTGGCATAAAAGCTGACAATTTTCGCATCACCGTTCTTGATTTCCATAAAAACCGGCGTGATCACACGAAGTTTCAATGCATCAAGATCAACGGCACCAAAATATTCCTGACTGGCGCAATTGATCAATGTGTCTGCCTGCAAAATCCGAGCATCTTTATTCAGTGCATCCGCAATATCATCGCCCCAATAATCATAAAGAGATTTACCGCGTGATGTCTTTAACCGACTGCCCATTTCCAATCTATAGGGCTGCGTCATATCCAGCGGACGCAACAGACCGTAAAGACCAGATAAGATCCTAAGATGATCCTGTGCCCATGCCATTTCATCTGCATCAAGGGATTTTGCATCCAGACCTTGATACGTATCGCCCGCAAATGCCAGAACAGCGGGCTTCGCGTTTTCAGCATGTGAGGCAATAGCAAAATCTGCAAACCTGCCAGCATTCAATTTAGCCAGATTTTCACTGATACCCATCAGCTTTTGCAAATCTGAAACTGACAATTGTCGCGCAATACCAGCCAGTTCATTCGCGCGATCCTGAAAAACAGGCGATGTCGGTTGTACGCCATTTACAGGGCTCATATCCAGTTTTTTTGCAGGCGACACAACGACCAGCATATCTGCTCCATTCTTGATTTCACGTTTATCTAGCGGAAAGCTGTCGCACCTCAAGTGTCTTTCAAGACATCCAGAAATGCCGGACCAAAACGTTCAGCGCGTCGTTCGCCCAGTATGCGCGTCAATGCACCCAAATCATGCGATCTTAATTGGGCAACTTTGGCCAGCAATGATGCCGAACAACTCATCGGTTTGTCTTGCCCCTGCGGACCGCGCGCCAGTTCTGCCTGAACTTCCAGCAATCGATCATAAACAGCCCCTTCATTCCGACCAGCAAGTTTGCGGCGCGATGGATGTAACGCCTGCGCCTCGCCTGCAATCACCTGCAAGAAAGCATCGCCATAGCTTTGCAGCTTTTTCGCCCCAACCCCGCCAACATGGGCGATTTCATCCAGCGTTTGCGGGCGTTTTTCAGCCATTTCGATCAAGGTGCGGTCGTTGAATATAACATAGGCCGGGACTTTCGCCGCTTCGGCCAACGCGCGACGCTTGGCTTTCAGTGCGGATAAAAGTGGTGCGTCTTCTTCTGACACCAATGCTTTGACAGCGGGACGCGACGGCGCATTTTTGATCGTATCACGTCGCAATTCAATACTGGCTTCGTCCCGCAAAATCGGGCGCGCGGCGTCAGTCATACGCAATGCACCATGACGTTCCGGATCGGGTCGTACCAGATCATGCCCCATCATTTGCCTGAAAATCGCCTGCCATTGCCGCTTGTCATATTCCGCGCCGACGCCGAACGTTGGTAGCGTCTGATGACCACGGGCTTTGATTTTATCCGTCTCGTGGCCCAAAAGAATATCGATCAGATGGCCCGCGCCAAAATATTCACCCGTTCGCAAGATCGCCGATAAGGCTTTGCGCACAGCAGTGGTGCCATCAAACACGTCAGCGGGCGTATCGCATAAATCACACGTACCGCAGGCCACATCGGTTTCCCCGAAATAGCCCAACAAGTGAACCCTGCGACATCGCAAAGCTTCGGCCAGGCCAAGCAAAGCGTTCAGCCGCGCATGATCTGCCATGCGCCGTTCTGGTGGCGCCAGACCTTCGTCAATCTGGGTGCGCCGCAATCGAATATCTTCGGGGCCATAAAGCGTTAGCGTTTCTGCAGGTGCGCCATCGCGACCGGCACGGCCAATTTCCTGATAATAGGATTCGATCGATTTGGGCAGATCCGCATGCGCAACCCAGCGGATATCGGGTTTATCGACACCCATTCCAAAAGCGACCGTTGCCACCACGATCAGACCATCTTCGCGCTGAAATCGTGCTTCTACCTCGCGACGGTCGTCAGCCTGCATTCCGCCATGGTAATGACAGGCGCTGTGGCCTGCTTCGCGCAAAGCTGCAGACAAGCTTTCGGTTTTGGCCCGTGTTGCCGTGTAAACGATACCTGACTGACCTTTCCGAGCAGAGGCAAAATCAAGGATCTGACGACGGGGGCTGTTCTTGACCGCAAACGCCAAATGAATATTCGGGCGATCAAAGCCATGCAGGAAAGTTTGCGGCGTCACGCCTGCGAATAGTTTTTCGACAATTTCGACCCGCGTTTCCGCATCCGCCGTGGCCGTAAAGGCGGCCAATGGCACATCCAACATCTGACGCAATTCACCAATACGCAGATAATCGGGGCGAAAATCATGGCCCCACTGACTGACGCAATGCGCCTCGTCCACCGCGATCAGGCTGACGTCAATGCGGCGTAACATATCACGGGCCGCCGTTGTGGCCAGCCTTTCGGGTGCCATGTAAAGCAACTTTAATTCACGGCGATCAAGGGCTTGCCAGACGGCATCTGTTTCTTCGTCTGTATTCCCGGATGTCAACGCACCAGCATTCACACCCGCTTCCTGAAGCGCACGTACCTGATCACGCATCAAGGCAATCAGCGGGGATATCACAACAGTCACACCACTGCGGCAAAGTGCAGGCAACTGAAAACACAAAGACTTCCCGCCACCCGTCGGCATAATGGCAAGTGTATTCTGCCCAGCAGTGACTGCATCAATGATTTCTTCTTGGCCAGGCCGGAAAGCATCAAAGCCAAAAATATCGCGCAAAAGCTCGTTCGGTTGGGGCATGGGACCTGCGGGTTTTTAATCTGCTGTTTGAATGCAGCATCCCACACTAAGATTCCACGAACAAGGCCTTAGACCTGTGCTGCAACAGCGCGGGCGATCACGCGTTCTTCATCTGTTGGGATCACAAGCACTTTCGTTGGCCCAGCGCTGATATCCTGCGCGTTTTGATCGTTGGCATCAGCATTAACAGCAAGCCCAAGCCAATCCATTCCATCACAAACACGTGCACGAATATTACGGGCATTTTCCCCTATACCGCCACAAAAGACCAGTGCATCAAGCCCGCCCAGAACAGCCGCCATACCGCCCAATTCACGGCGGATGCGGAAGACGAAATAATCAATTGCCTCGGCAGCTTCGGGTGCATCAGATGTTTCAAGATCACGCATATCATGGCTGATGCCAGACATACCTTTCAAACCGCTTTCCTTGTAAAGCATTGTGCTGATCTGATCAGCGTTCATACCTTCCTGATCCATAAGATACAGCATCACACCCGGATCAAGCTGCCCGCATCGCGTGCCCATGGGCAGACCGTCCAAGGCAGAAAATCCCATGGTCGATCCAACGCTTTTCCCAGCCCTTAATGCGCACATCGACGCACCATTGCCCAAATGCGCGATGACAACACGACCAGCAGCCAGATCTGGATAAAGTCGCGCCACTTCGCCGGACACAAAATCATACGACAGCCCATGAAACCCGTACCGACGCACGCCTTTTTCATAATATCGGCGCGGCAGGGCAAAAGTGTCATTCACAAACGGGTGGCCGCGATGAAATCCGGTATCAAAACAGCCAACCTGAACGGCATCCGGAAACGCTGTGATCGCTGCATCAACTGCGGCCAAATTATGAGGTTGGTGCAAGGGGGCCAAGGGTTTCAGCGCCGCCAGTTTTTCTAATACTGCAGTATCCAAAATCTGTGGCTTGTCGAATTCGACGCCGCCATGAACAATGCGGTGCCCTATGCCAGCAACTGTCCGCCCGTCCAAGATCGGTGCGACGGTTTGCAAAATCTGGTGAACGCCTGTCTTGTGATCTGGCGCATCTATGGCATTTTTTTCATCGCCAAAAACCATCCGTGCGTCTGGTCCAAGATTATCAATCTGCCCACGCGCCAATTCCTGAGGATCGTCTGTACCGGCATAAATCGCAAATTTGATTGACGATGATCCGGCATTCAAAGTCAGGATCGCGTTCATATTCCAATCCTTGCCGCATGCAACGCTGCCACCGCACAAGAGGCCAGCCGCGCTTTGTCATCATCGGCACGACTGTTCAGGATCACTGGGCAACGCGCGCCCATAACCACACCGCCCGCTTCGGCATGCGCAATGAAAGTCAGCTGTTTGGCCAGCATATTGCCGGTTTCCATATTCGGAGCGATCAGAATTTCGGCGCGTCCTGCAACCAGTGATTTGATGCCCTTGGTCATCGCGGCATCCAGATCAATCGCATTATCCATCGCCAAAGGACCATCGACCAGCCCACCTTTGATCTGCCCGCGGTCTGCCATTTTCGACAGGATCGCGGCGTCCAGCGTGGATTGGATCGCAGGGTTCACAACCTCAACTGCGGACAGAATGCCCACCTTTGGTTCATCCATTCCAAGAGAGTGCGCCAGATCAATAGCATTTTGAACGATATCAACTTTGGTTTTCAGATCAGGATAAATATTAATGGCCGCGTCAGTCACCAACAACAAATGATCCAGACCCGGAACGTCCATCACAAAAATATGGCTAAGACGACGACCCATGCGCAGACCGCCATCACTTTTCACGATGTGCTTTAAAAGCTTATCTGTATGAAGATGCCCTTTCATCACGGCCTTGGCGCGCCCTTCGTGAACCAGCGCAACACCGCGGGCGGCGGCGGCATCATGGTCGGGGACATGTTCGATCTGAAGCCCGCTGATGTTGGCACCTAAAGCCTGCGCCGCTGCTTCGATCTTGGCCTGATCACCGATCAGAATGGGCGTGATCAGTGTGTGTTCATATCCCAAAAGCGCACCACCAAGGGAACTTTTTCCTTCGGGGCAGACGACCGCTGTTAGAATCGGGGGAAGCGGTTCGGCCAGTTCGATCAAGCGGTCAAAATGCATATGGCGCTGAACGGTCAGGCCGGGCACATCGTCAGCAGTAAAGGATTGCGATGTCGCAGGGGCAACCACTTTCGCCTGCCCTTCGACGACACGGGTGCCGTTTTTATGTTCGACCCATGTGTCAAAAGTCGCCTGACGATCATCGCCTTTTTCGACCAGTTTGACCTTTGCGATCAATTCGTCACCTGCATGGGCGCGGCCCACGAAATTCAGCGTTTGTGATTTATAGAGCGTCCCGGGGCCGGGAAGTTGATTGCCAAGTACGGCCGAAATCAGCGAAGCAATCCAGATCGACGGCGCAATCGCCTCGGGCTTACCATCGCCATCGCCGTCTTCTTTCGGCAGGTGCATGGGGTTCAAATTACCCGAAGCATGGGCGAACACATAAAGATCATCCGCGATACAAAGACGCGGGCTTTCCGCCTGCATTCCAATTTCAAGTTTGTCAAAAGGCGTGTTGGCAAAAACGGCCATCTGGTCGTTCTCCTATTTAAAATTTTTGACGCAGTCTTTCTATGAATAGAAGAAAGCCGCGTTATTGGTAAGAATAATACGCAAGGCTATCAGTATGATAAACGCCACCAATGGTGCCAGATCAATACCCGGCGTATTTGGCAAAACCCGTCGGATCGGGGCATATATCGGTTCCAGTAAACGGTTCAGCCCGTTCCAGATTTGACCGATCGTCGGTTGATAGGGATTGATGACCTGAAAACTGATCAGCCAACTCATGATAATATGAATGATCATGATGAAATACGCGACATTCAGAACAAACATCAAAATTTCATAGAAAGATTGCATCGGTCAGCCTCATTTATTTTTCATTTCCACAGGTAAGTGTACCGGCGTCATAGGGCAAGAGACCTTCCGTCAGGTTAAAGTTGACGACAACGTCAACTGTGTTGAAAACACGCCGGAAAGGAATTTCCATATGTACCCCGTCCTGCGCCTTTTGAAAGAATTTGCCACATATCGCAACGCACCCGCTTTACCGATAACGGGAACCCATGTCAGCCACCACATCTGCTGGCCCTGGGATCTGGATATGTGGATGGAGCTGAACAACGGGCGCACCCTGACTTTGTACGATTTGGGGCGACTGCCACTGGCCAAGCGGGCAGGCCTGATCGATGTTCTGAAAAGCAATAAATGGGGGCTGACGATGGCCGGTGCCACAATCCGATATCGTCGGCGCGTCAATGCGTTTGAACGGATTGAAATGCGCAGCCGGGCTGTATGCTGGGATGAAAAGTTCATCTATATTGAACAATCGATGTGGAAAAAAAACGGCGAATGCGCCAGCCATGTGCTGTACCGATCGGCAGTCACTGACAGAAAAGGCATTGTGACACCTGATCGTGTTTTAAGCGCTATGAGCCTGTCGACGATATCGCCTGACATCCCGGACTGGATCGCCGCATGGATCACGGCCGACGCACTGCGCCCCTGGCCACCCATGCAAGACAGCGTTGTATCCTGAAACCTTGTCTTGCGCTCAGCCACGTTTGTCTGTCTTATCGGCACGTTGGATAAGGCAGCTTTACAATGCAAGAAATTAGTTTGCGCAAACGCATTTGGGGCTGGATGGCATTTGATTGGGCCAGTCAACCTTATTATACTCTTGGTTTGACGTTCATTTTTGGCCCCTATTTCGCAGGGGTTGCCGCGGATTATTTCATTGCTAGTGGAATGCCCGAACAAGACGCTGATGCGCGCACACAAAGCCTGTGGTCTTTCAGTCAGATGATCGCAGGGCTGATCATCGCTTTTACAGCGCCGGTTCTGGGAGCTTTTGCCGATGCTAGCGGGCGTAAAATCCCCTGGATCGCTTTCTTTTCGATTATTTATGTCGGCGCGGCCTGGTCACTTTGGTGGCTTTATCCAGATGGCCGCGGCATTTGGTTGACGCTGATCCTGTTCTACGTCGGTTTTATTGCCGCTGAATCAGCACTGAATTTCGTGAACGCCATTCTGCCGTCACTTGGCAATGACGATGAGGTCGGGCGCTTGTCCGGCTCAGGTCTGGCCGTCGGATATTGGGGCGGCGTTGTCGGACTGTTCATCATGCTGTTGTTTTTTGCAGAAAACGAGCAAGGAAAAACGCTGATTGGTCTAAACCCTGCATTTGGCCTTGACCCCGAAGCACGCGAAGGCACACGTTTTATAGGCCCCTTTATCGCAATGTGGTACGCATTGTTTATTATTCCGTTTTTCATGTGGGTCCGCGACGAAAAGCTGCCTTTTCAACCCAAAATCCCTGCTAAAAAGGTGATGACGGATCTTTGGGCAACTATCAAATCGGTGTTCAAGCGCAAAAGCCTTGGCAATTTTTTACTATCGTCAATGCTGTATCGTGACGCGCTGAATGCGATGTACACATTTGGCGGTGTCTATGCGCGATTAGTGTTGGAATGGTCGCTGATCATGATTGGTGTTTTTGGTATCATCGGCGCGCTTACAGCGGCGATTGCAGCCTATGTCGGTGGATTTTTTGACCGAAAATATGGCCCTAAACCCGTTATTCGTGTCTGCATTTATGTTCTGATTGCTGTTGGCATCATGATTGTCGGTATGTCGCGCACTTACATCTTCGGCATTCCGCTTCCCGAAGGGTCTATCTTGCCTGATATCATCTTTTTCCTATGTGGTGCAGGCATCGGCGGGGCGGGCGGCGCGCTTTATGCGTCATCGCGGTCCATGATGGTACGTCACACAAACCCCGACCGCCCAACCGAGGCGTTTGGCCTGTTTGCCCTTTCCGGCAAAGCGACAGCATTTCTTGCCCCCGCATTAATTGCACTGTTCACGTGGGGCCTTAATAACAATCAACTTGGCTTTATCCCGGTCATCTTTCTCTTTATTTTGGGTCTGATTTTGCTACGCTGGGTTAACTCAGACGGAGATAAAGCAGAATGGTCCGCATCCTCGGCATCCTCATCGCGCTAAACATGGCTTTACCTGCCGTTGCTGAACCTTTGGCAAAACAGCAATTCGGGGCAAAAACGGCTGGATCACAGCAAAAAGCGCGCCCCTTCGGCAGTTACTCCAAAGGCTGTCTGGCCGGTGCAGAACAATTGCCGGAAACGGGTCCAACATGGCAAGCAATGCGTCTGTCACGAAATCGCAATTGGGCCCACCCCGAAGCGATTGACTTTATTCAAGACCTTAGCCGCAAGGCCGCGCGTCAACCCGGTTGGAATGGTCTTTATATCGGTGATATTTCGCAGCCCCGTGGGGGTCCGATGCTGACTGGGCATCGCAGCCATCAGATGGGTCTGGACATAGATATATGGATGCGCCCTGCGACAAACCTTAACCTGACGCGTGGCCAAAGGGAAAACCTGTCTTCAATCTCAATGCGCCGTGCCAAGGGCGCTTTCGTCAATGAAAACTGGACGCGTCAACACCATGAAATCTTAAAAGCTGCCGCAAGCGATAAGCGTGTTGCCCGTATTTTCGTATTTCCGGGTGCCAAAGTACAAATGTGCAACGACGCGCGCGGCAATCGTGACTGGCTGCGCAAAATTCGCCCTTGGTACGGGCATCATTATCATTTTCATGTACGTCTGAATTGCCCACGTGGCGCACGTGGATGCGTTGAACAATCCCCTATGCCAGCAGGTGATGGCTGTGCAGATGCGCGGCAATGGGTCAAAAACATTCTCAATCCACCAAAGCCCGACCCTAATGCGCCCCCACCACGCAAGCGGCGCGAACTGGTGTTATCTGACCTGCCGCAACAATGCAGATCAGTGCTGTCATCACGTTAACAACCCACACATGATATATCGTTTTATCCTAACGCTTGCTCTGGTGCTGACGCCTGTACACTTGCATGCCGAAGTGCGGTTTATCAGCCGCCTAACGTTAGAAAGCCCATCGCCCGTGTTTGGTGGGTTGTCCGGGCTTGAGATTTCTTCTGACGGCACAAAATTCACAGCAATCAGTGATCGCGGTACACTTTTCCAAGGTCAAATTATTCGCAAATCAGGTAAGTTGACTGATTTTGACATTACATCGCAGCTTCACTTGAAAGACACAGATGGGACGCCTGTTTCTAAATTTCTGTCCGATGCCGAAGGTCTCGCTTTGCGCCAAGATGGCCGCATCTTTATCGCGTTCGAGCAATACCACCGCATATGGACCTACAGCGCACCAGAATCAGAGGCCGCATGGCTGCCACGCCATCCTGATTTCAAACAAATGCAGGATAACTCATCACTGGAAGCACTGGCCATTGATACGCATGGCAGACTTTATACGATCCCCGAAAGATCTGGCGACACACAAACACCATTTCCTGTTTATCGCTATGCAAAAGGCAAATGGACCATCCCATTTACCATTCCCCGACGTGGTTCGTTCCTTCCCGTCGGTGCCGACATAGGTCCAGACGGCAGGCTTTATCTTCTCGAACGTCATTTCACAGGCTTATCCTTCGCAAGCCGCGTTCGCCGCTTTGATCTGGATGGGACGAGCGAAGAAACCATTTTGACCACACTGCCCCGCAAGCACGACAATCTGGAAAGCATCGCGGTTTGGCGTGATGCATCGGGTTCAATCCGTCTGACAATGTTGTCTGATAATAATTTCAAGTTTTTCCAGATCACGGAAATCGTGGAATACCGTATTTGAACAAAATTTTTGAGCTCTCTTGAAAACGTTAATACTCTGCCATAGATTGTAATCACGCCATTTTGCGTGATTCTAACTACGAAACTATTTTTGAAATTTGATTTTAAAAGGAGGCATAAAATGCCAGAAGTATGCGATTTCGTACATGTAACAAGAAACCCCATTACCATTGGTGACCGGAACCGTGTCTATGAACATCATTTCGGTACAGGTGGACGAAACAGCAGGTCGTCCGGTTTCATTATCCTGAATGTCAGCGGCCTTACGCACAGCGACGGCAGTGTTGTAGTCAGCATCAACGGGGTCGAAATAGGTCGCATCCAGAACTATCGTCCAGGTGGCGCTGGTATCAGTCAAAGCGATGGCAATCAGGCCGAAAAATGGCGTCAGGCACATCATTGGTACACACAGATGATTGCTTTTGATGGCACAAGACTGCGCGACGGCAGCAATACACTTCAAATTGAAGCTGTCGATTTTCCGGAAGACAGCGCAAGCAACCGATTTGACGATTTTCAAGTAAAGGATGTTGTCTGCTTTTTCCACCAGAACGCCTGAAGTCGACACAATGGTCCCGGGTCAACCCCGGGATCATGCCTTTATAAAACTATGGTACGCTCAAACAGCCCTATTCGGACTGAACAAAGTATCAATTTGTTTTTCAAAGCCCCGTTACGTTTTGCCTTGTCTGCAAAATCATAAGCCTGTAAGTCGCGTGCGTCTTTGCTGACGAAGACCAAGTCGCCGCAACCTTGTAAAAACGGGCTGATATTATGCAACGTACCTACTTTCCCGGCATTCTTGCCATGGCCGCCATTGTTGTGGCCTCTAATATTCTTGTGCAATTCCTGTTCGGCCAATGGCTGACATGGGGGGCCTTCACCTATCCTCTGGCGTTTTTGGTGACTGACGTCATGAACCGTGTCTATGGTATCAAAGCTGCGCGCAAAGTCGTTCTGGCTGGCTTTATCGTCGGGGTTTTCTGTTCTTTGATCGGCACACAGATCATGGGCGAATTCGGGCCCCTTGTGACATTGCGTATCGCCATTGGCTCTGGCCTTGCCTTTCTGACAGCCCAGCTGCTGGATGTGCAGATCTTTGATAAACTGCGTGAAGGAACCTGGTGGAAAGCGCCGCTTAGCTCGACCATATTGGGATCATCTGTGGATACAGCCATCTTCTTTACCATCGCCTTTTCGGCCAGTCTGGTCTGGTTGGAACCAGGCAACGACGTAGGCTGGGTGAATGAAATGCGTCCGATCCTTGGTATCGGCCCTGTTGCACCGCTTTGGGTATCCCTGGCAATCGCAGATTGGTTGGTCAAATTGTCGCTGGCTTTGCTGGCTTTACTGCCATTTCGCTTAATCGTGAACAAATTGCTGCATCGGCCTGCATAAATTTCTTTGACAAATCAGCAGATCGTGTCACTTTAATTTCAGGTTTAACAAATGAAAGGAGGTGATCCAGTGTCAAGAGAGGTATTGGAGAATGGTGTCGGGACAACTCGGGAGGTGCGCCGCTAGGGCAACCCCAGGCGCGCAGGCGCCCCTGAATTGGCAACGGTCCTAACCGACCCTCGCCTCCGAAAATTCTCGAAGGGCTGTCCATTGGGCAGCCCTTTTTGTTTTATGGTTTAGGACAGAAACAAATTTACAAATTCATTTGCCAAGGATTAGGCTATGAGCTGCGTCATAGAATAAGTTAATTGTCAAAAAGGGACCAACGATGCGCCGTTTTCTTACATATTCCGTTTCCATCATTGCACTTTCTGCCCCCACTTGGGCTGATGATATTCAAGCCAACAGCCAAGTTTCCGCCGCCACGCTTTATCCAAACGGTGCCACTGTCACCCGCACGGCAAATTTTTCTGCTGAAAGTGGCGCACACAGCATTATTATTTCGGACTTGCCGCTTAATTTCGATGCCTCAAGCCTCCGGGTCTTGGGTGAAGGGGATGAAGCCTTTACTATTCTTTCTGTAGATCACCGCATTGATCGGCTGCCCCCGGCGGACGATACACTTTCACCGGAACGCCAACGTATTCAGGATCAGATCGAAGACATTGAAACCCAAATCCGCGATTTAAGCTATGATCGTCGTGGCTTTGAAGCCCAAATCGCCGTTGCAGACGCACGGCTGCGTTTTATTGAACAGCTGATGACGCGCGAACCACAGGATATGGTGGATGAGCTGGAAAATCAGGGCACTGGTCTGGAAAGCTGGGCGCAAGCGATTGACGTTTTAGCGCAACAGACCCAGATCGCGCTGACAAGTCGGAATGAAGCACAGCAAAGTATCGATACCAATGCACGTCAGATGCAAGATCTGCAAGAAGATCGCAACAAAGCCTATCAATCCTTGCAGGCAACACAGCTTCCCGCCCCGCAACGATCTATAGCCACTATTGATGTTGCAACAGATCAAGCGGTTACAGGAACACTATCACTGGAATATCGCGTACCTTGGGCAGGCTGGGAACCCATCTATGATCTGCGTCTGGTCCAAGGTGACGAGGCAAAACTGTCTATTGAACGTCATGCACGTGTCTATCAGCAAACCGGCGAAAACTGGGATGATATCGAACTGACATTGTCCACCGCTCGTCCTTCAAACCGTGTTGGCATGCCCGAAATAAGGGCAACGCAAGCCAATATGTACAGAACTGGACCAGCAAAAAGCGTAAGAGGGCCCCAGCAGTCCAGCATCGCATCCGACAAAGGCCTCAGCCGGGCTCAGGCCGAAATGATTATGGAAGACGCTCCGATAGGAGAAACGGTTGCAGCACAGCCCCTTAATTCGATGATTCAGATAGACGGGCAAACCGTATCCTACCAGATCCCTGGGCGCATCGATATCACAGGCGACAGTACGGTCAGACAAATCAGTATTGATCAGCGAGAATCGACAGTGGGTCTTTTGGCACGCAGTACACCGGTTTATGACACCAACGCCTATCTTTACGCAGCTTATACCAACCAGTTCGCTGGCCCTATTCTTCCGGGAACGGCGTCGTTATTCCGGGATGGCACCTTTGTCGGCGATTTTCAGATATCGCTTGTGGCGGCAGGTGCCGATACAACGTTACCTTTCGGCGCTTTGGATGGTATAAAAATCGAACGCCGCGTTCTGGAAAAGGAACAAGGTGACTTTGGCATCATCGGCACAACCAACCGATTAAGTGAACGGTTCGAAATTTCGGCCGAAAGTCTTTTGCCATATGCGCTGCCTATTACAATCTTTGATCGCGCACCATTTTCTGAAAATGAAGACCTTGAAGTGACCATCAGCGCAAATCCACGTCCATCAGAAACTGATGTAGATGGCAAACGGGGCGTACAGGCATGGACATTTGAATTGGGGTCTGGCCAAACACGAAAGGTTGCGTTCAACTATGAAATCCAGTGGCCGGGCGGATATGATATGACAACAACGGAAACCTATCGTTAAGGTGGCATAAGTCCTTGGTGTTTACGGGGCATTTTCTATTGTGACCATCACGGCTTATCTACGATAATGCACTGTTAAAAATGGCATATCAAAGCAGTAAGGCACCGTCAGGTGCCTTATCTTTTTATTAAGTCTTGATGATTGATTTCATGGCACCCGACGCCTGCATGGCCGTGGCTGCAATATCAACCGCCGTCAGGCTTGCATCTTCATACATCGCAGCTGGGCTGGCCTGATCAATAAAACGATCCGGCAAAGTCATTGTCCGGATAGACAGCCCCCGATCAAACGCGCCCTGATTTGCCAAATCATGTAAAACCATTGCGCCAAATCCACCCTGCGCACCCTGCTCAACAGTGACGAGCGCCTTATGATGGCGGGCCAATTGATGGATCAACGGACGATCCAAAGGTTTGGCAAACCGTGCATCAGCCACAGTGCAACTGATCCCCTGTGCTTCCAACTCTTCTGCGGCAAGCAGACATTCGGCCAAATGAGCGCCAAAGGACAGCAACGCAACATCATCCCCTTCGCGAATGATGCGCCCCTTGCCGATTTCAAGCTGTTTACCATGCAATGGCATTTTCACACCCGTACCTTCGCCGCGCGGATAGCGGAATGCGATCGGGCCGTCATTGTGATGAACAGCGGTTGCAACCATGTGTTTCAATTCTGCTTCGTCCGCAGCGGCCATCACCACGAAACCAGGCAGATTGCTAAGATAAGCGACATCGAATGCACCTGCATGGGTGGGTCCATCTGCCCCGACAAGGCCCGCACGATCAATCGCAAAACGGACAGGCAGCTTTTGCAAGGCCACATCGTGTACAATCTGATCAAATCCGCGCTGTAAAAATGTGGAATAAATCGCGCAGAATGGCTTTAGACCGGATGCTGCCATACCGGCTGCAAAGGTCACGGCGTGCTGTTCGGCAATACCCACATCGAACACCCGATTCGGGAACCGGTCCTGCATGATGTTGACCCCGGTGCCCGATGGCATCGCAGCTGTCACGGCGACGATCTTATCATCATGGGCCGCTTCTTCTGTCAGGGCTTCGCCAAACACTTTGGTATAACTGGGCGCATTGGGTTTGGATTTTTTTTGCGCACCAGATGCCACATCGAATTTTGCCACACCATGATATTTATCGGACGAGGTTTCGGCAGGCGAATACCCTTTGCCCTTGACCGTGCAGCAATGGATCAGAACCGGCCCGTCGCTGCGGGCGCGAGCGGCACGCAAGGTTGGCAAAAGCTGGCTAAGGTCATGGCCATCAATGGGGCCAATATAGGAAAAGCCTAGTTCTTCGAATAAGGTGCCGCTGCCTGGTATACCGGTGACAAGTTGACGTGCGCGCTTCGCGCCTTCGCGAATAGGTCCGGGTAGATTTGCTTCGAACCCGTCGGTCATTTCCTTGAACAACCCAAGTGGCGTGTTGGCATACAACCCCGACAAATAGCTGGACATCGCACCAACCGGTGGGGCGATGCTCATTTCGTTATCATTCAAGATCACAAACAATCTGCGCCCGTCAGAGCCAGCATTATTCATCGCCTCATAGGCCATACCGGCACTGATCGCCCCATCCCCGATCACAGCAATCGCATCGCCCGTGGGCTGACCCATATCACGGCCCACAGCAAACCCCAACGCCGCCGAGATTGAGGTCGAGCTGTGCGCCGCGCCAAACGGATCGTATTCAGATTCGCTGCGTTTGGTGAACCCGCTCAACCCGCCCTCTTGCCGCAGGGTCCGGATACGGTCACGACGACCAGTCAGCACTTTATGCGGGTAACATTGGTGGCTGACGTCCCAGATCAGCTTGTCGAATGGTGTGTTGAAAATCGCATGAATGGCTACAGTTAATTCGATCACACCAAGGGATGATCCCAGATGCCCACCCGTTTCCGATACGGCCGATATCACCTCGGACCTTAGTTCCTGACACAGAAGTCCCAATTCGATATCGCTAAGGCCGTTCATATCTTTCGGGCTAGCGATACGATCAAGCAGCGGGGTCTGGGTCATGGCAATTGTCCTTAGAAAAAGCGCCGCAAAAGGAAACCCCTTTGCGACGCCAGTTTTCCTGTAGCCAACAGGAAGGGAACCGGGGTGTGGAGACCCCGAGGATCAGACCACGTGAAGCGATCCGAACCGGCGTGGCAGGGGCAAAGCTGCCCCCGTCAATCAGTATTCCGGTGTGCCAGTGGTCGCGAGTTCTGGCCAATCGGCAATCATATTTTGGCCTTGCAAGGGCTGTTGATACCCCTTGTGGCAAGTTGCACAGGCCGCTTTGGGCGCATCCGAAAAAATCGGGCCAAGCCGTTCTGGCGGATAAACATCGCGCAGCGGCACCAGATAATCGTTATTCAACTCTTGCACCATGACAATCCCAAGCGATGCCGTAGCCCACTGGGGCGTATTCTGCGCACCGTCATAGAACGCACGGCTGTTGTGGCAAAACACACAGTTCACACCCAGTGAATTGCTGAAATAGTTCATCAGGCTATAGGTACGTTCTGTGTTCTGAATCGTTGGATCACCCGGCTGCGTATCGACGCGACTATCCAGATCATGCACTGCAATCTGTTCATAGTTCAGCAAGTATTGCTCTAATGCATCTGACGGCAAAGACGTACTTTGACTAACCATCGTAGCCCGGTTCTGGTTGGCGGCCCAGCCTTCGACATTTTCATTCACAGGCGAAATGCGGAACCATATATCAGACGGTACATTCTGCCCACGGTGGCATGTATAGCAGTTCACGCCGACTTCCTTATTGGCGTTCACATGGGCATCCCAGTTTTCATTAATGCCTTGGGTCATCTGGATCATTCGCCGTGACACCACCTTGGTGTAAAGATCATCATCTGCATAATTTCCTTCATCCGCACCGGCGTGGCAATAGGCGCAGCCTTCATCAGGCGACACCCATTGGGTCATGGCATTCATCAGGCGATTAAAGTTATCTTCGGTCACATCGCCCAAAACCTGCACGTTTTCATAAACGTCTCGCGCCAGTTCCCCGCTATCTGCAGGGTCATAGGCCGCTTCGGTATAATAATCGATGATGCTAGGATCCGGCTTGGCCAGATCGGCTTTGAACTCAGGCACTGACATGCCTGTGCCGCGCGGACCCGTCTGCAAACTTTCGGTCGCAAGGGGCTGACCCCATGTCACCAACAGCGCCACTACAAAGACGACCCCACCCACTGTGCCCAACAAGATCGCCGGGCGATAGATATCAATGGGGTTTTTTTCACTCCAGTCATCAAACCACTTGGGAAGCATGATTATTCCTCCTGTCCGATGAAGCCTTCGTATGTGCCGTAAGCCTCATAACCGTAAGACCCGTCATACATTGGCGCGAAATTATGTTCCTGTGCCCAGATGAACCAGTTGTCGACAACGGTTCCGGTCAACAGGATGCCGATCCCACCTGTGATGGGGGTCAACACTGCGAACCACCAGGCCCAACGGTGAATACCCTCCATTGTGGCATTGAAGCCCATGGTCCATCTCCAGAATAGGGCGGCACGTTCTGACGCAGTACCCCGGTCATAGATCTGTTCCAACTCACGATCACCACCAAACCGGCTGACTGCCAGAATGGTCGCGCCATGCATCGCAAACAGCAGCACCGAACCATACAGAAACACAATCGACAGACAGTGAAACGGATTATAGTACAGATTGCCGTACCGAATGCTGAAGGCCGTCGTCCAATCCAGATGCGGGAAGATGCCGTAAGGGACAGCCTCGCTCCAGGATCCCATCAGAACGGGGCGGAACAGACCCAACACCAGAAACAGCCAGATCGCAGCCAGGAACGCCCAGGCAATGTGCTTGCCCATTTTATGTTCAACAGCCAGTAAATACGTCCGCAACCACCAGCTCATCACGCTGACCAGCAAAAAGAAACTGCTGATGATATACCAGCCACCATCGTTCAGGGGTGGCATGCTTAGGCCATATTCCGGGCTTGGCGGTTCAAGCGCCAACCAAAACAGCTGGCGGATGAACTCTGGTATCGACCAGCCAACCTGGGCCAGCATATTGAAGCCAACGATGTTGAACCACAACAAACCCGTGGCAAGTGAAATGACGCCCATATAACCCAAATAAATGGGCCCAAGTTGCGCATTCCCGATCCAACCGACCAGATTGGAAAAGCGCGGGCGGCCAAAGCGTTCTTCCATCATGTTGTTTTCGTTGTCCATGCCCCATTCGGGCGCGCCCTGGACCTGAACTTGTGTGAAAATATTTTGATATTCAGGCATAGCGATTACATCCCGATTTGTGAGGGCCAGATTGGCAGCTCAAGCCACCAGTTCCACCATTCAGGCCAGCCCTTGGTCCAGACAGGGCCAGAGATGACGATACAGATTGCCGACCAGAAGCCCGCGTTCAGCGCCAGCAACAGACCCACGCGGTGGATACCCAATGTGCCGACGGAATAGCCGATGAAGTCCCGGAAAAAGGTGTCTTCGTGATCTGGTGTTTTGACCTCTTCGCCCTTTTCAGGATTACAAGCCGACAGAACCAAGCCACCATGAAGTGCCAGTGCGAATGTCGTCGTAAAGAAAAACGTCACCGCCAGCATATGCGCGGGATTATAATGAAAGTGCAGATAGGCATAGCCTGTGTTGCTGACCCAATCGAGATGGCTGAAGATGCCATAGGGGAATCCATGTCCCCACGCGCCCATCAGTAAGGGCCGGATCACCACAAGCGTGACATAAGCAAAGATCGCAACGCTGAAGGCAAAAGGCACGTGATAGCCCATGCCCAGCTTGCGGCAGATCTCGACCTCGCGCAGGGCCCAACTGCAAAACGCACCAACTGCACAGAAGGTTATGATCTGCCAAAGACCGCCCTCCATCAGGGGTGCCATGCCAAGACCGTAACTTAAATCTGGTGGCGCGATATTGATTAGCCAGGGATTAAAGGTGCCTTGTTGGGACGCGCCCCAAAAGATCAGGATTGTGCCCAATAGGGCGAAAAAAGCGGTCGTGACCCCAAAGAAACCAACATAAAAAGGCCCCACCCAAAAGTCGAACAGGTCGCCGCCGATCAGCGTCCCACCTCGGACGCGATATTTTCTTTCGAAGCTGAGCAATGCCATCTTCTATCTCCGCGTTTGGCGGCAGGCCCGTTCAGACCAAAAGCCGTCGTTTTCGTTTGATTCTTGTCGCGGGCAAATCCGGGAACCCCCCCGCGACGTTTTATTATTCCCAAACGGTGATTATTGCGGTCCGCGCTCGTACTTGGCAGCTGCGATTTCAAACCAGTTGAAACCATCAGTGCTTAGCAGAACCAGATGAATCATCGCCGCTAACAGGAAAAGGAATACGGCCTGTGCTACAAACACGCGGCGTGGATCAAAGATCATCCAAATCTTATAGAATTTAGCCATTCTTCAATCCCTCCTCAGAACCACGGGAACCAGATGAACGTGGCGATATGAGCCACGACTGCGATGGCCGTGAACAGAATTAATCCGCTCATGTACACCGAGTGCAATTCCTGGGCCTGCTCGTCGGTTAGACCTGTAAAAGACAGATCAGTATTATCAGCCATGAAACCCTCCAAAGCTGACGCCGCGCATCCCCCGCGGCTGGGTTACGACAGGGGCTCATCCCCTGTCACAATCCGCCATACCGGGGGAATGGCGAACCTCGTGCGCCACCTTTTCAGGCAGCAAAGACCATTATTCCCTGCCTTCAGGCAGAGAAAATCATAGGCGTGATGATCCGCGCCTGACTAAAGGCACGGGCAACAGGGCCCCGGTTTGACCATTTGCGCTGTCTCAACATCGACAGCGCCCAGCTGATCGTCGCCAAGGGCAACGCCGCTAGAAAAATAATCAAAAAGTATACATAAAACTCAGTTTTGGGTGTCTTATGTACCCGTTCAACCGGAGTATCAGAGGTGAAATCCGTCATGCTTTCTCTCCTCGTTTCGCTGAAGGCGTCGTGGCCTGCAGGCTTTCAACAGTTTCGCGCACCACCCGTTCGGACCCTGCTGCAAGGGCTGCTTTTTCAGCCGCATCGCGCAGGTTTTTCGCCGCGGATATGCGGGTCAAAATAGGATGGGTCGCAACAATCTTATCCAAGGCCGCTTGCGCATCTTCATCCCATGGAAAATCACGGCGCAGGGTTGTGGGTGTGGCATCAGCTGCATCCATTTCACTGCCCAATGGCAGAATGTGGAACAACGCATCAAACAGACCGTTGCAGACCTCTTGCAGCATATAAGTGGCACCGGCGTATCCCATAAAAGGTGTACCCGTCGCACGCCGGATCGCAGCACCCGGGAAGCTGGCCGGTATGAACGAAGGCGCAGGACCATGCCCCCCTTTAAGTTCCGCCAGATACATTTTTTCGTTGATTGATCCCATCACGATCAAAGGCCGCTTTTGGCCCATCATTGCACGGACTTCTGCGTTGTTCGTTTTGGCACCAGCCACACGGGCCACCGCAAACGCACAAGGCAGGCCCAGATCGCTTTCCAGAAAACTACGGACACCCCGGGCATAGGTTTCATTGGCCACAATCGCGAAGCTGGCTGTCGCAAAGAAATCCTGCGTCACCGACCGCCACAAATCCCAGACAGGTTTAATGGTCGAATGCTTTTCGCGCTCGATGAAAGGTTCTGGGTCCAGATCCAGAAGTTCGCCCAACTTGCGCAGGAATAATGTAGTGCTTTCGATACCAATAGGCGCTTGCAGGTATGGCTTACCTAGAACTTCGCACAATCCGCGCCCGAATTCGCGATACATACAGACATTCACATCCGCATTCACCAAATTGCGCATTTCGGCCACATGGGCACCAAGAGGCATAACCATGTTGACCTCAGCCCCGATCCCTTGGACAAGACGACGGATTTCAGCCAGATCTGACGGCATGTTAAATGTGCCGTACATCGGACCCAAGATATTAACCCGTGGCTTCGCGCCTTCTTCACGCTTGGCCTCGCGCGGCATCCGACCTTTGGTCATGCCGAATTCCGTGAAAATCCAGGTCATCGCACGATCAGCAGCTTCCCACTGATCCTCGTCAATTGTACGTGGTAAAAAGCGTTGGATGTTGGTGCCCATTGGTGTGACGCCACCACCAATCATTTCGGCGATGGATCCGGTCACAACGACCGCAGGCAAAGCGGGGTCAAGCGTGCTCCAAGCGCGTTTCATCGCACCTTCGGTTCCGTCGCGACCCAATTCCTCTTCGCCTAATCCTGTCACGACAATAGGTAACTCGTGCGGTGGCAAGGCGTCGGTATAATGCAGCACGGATGTCACCGGTAGATTTTCACACCCAACCGGGCCATCGATCACGCATTGCAGGCCTTTGATGGCACAGAACGCATAAACTGCACCCCAATACCCGCCTGCTCTGTCATGATCTTGCACCAGCATCAGATCATCTCCTGCGCTTTGGAAGCACGGGCTTGTTTTTCAAGTTTCTTTAAATTCTGCGCACGAAAATCGGGGCGCAGATTGGGGTCGCCTTCCCAAACACCTGCGGTGTCGCCGTGGCCCACACCTTCGAAAAAGGCTTTCATTTTATTCATGCGGCCTTTGTTGCTGATGGCCGCGTTGATCACCTCGGCCAATGATCCGGCCCCTGCAGGCCCCATCAAGGGGCGCGCTGAAATCAGGTTGGTGAAATAAAGCGCGGGCGTTCCAAGCTCTTTGGCCTTTTGCACAACGGGTGTTGTGCCGATGGCCAGATCGGGTTTCACGGCCTCCATCGCGGCACAATCACCTTCGAGTGATGCGCGGAATTTGACTTTGACGCCCTTGGCCGCCAACCATTCCGCATCGGCCGCGGACCACGGTGTTTTGGGGCAAGCCGTACCAACATATGGCACATGCGCGCCGCTTTCGATCAACAGACGGGCGACCAGCAATTCGCTGCCCTCGTACCCGCTTAGGGTGATGGTTCCCTTGATCGGTGTGGCCGCCAAAGCCTCTTTGATTGCAGGCAAGAATGCATTTTGCGCAGCAGCAATCTGGTCAGATGGCACGTTGAAAGCATTACCGATACCAGCCAGCCAAGCAGCTGTGCCATCGTGCCCGACAGGGGCTGACCCAACAATGGGTCTACCAGCAGCTTCAAATTCACGAACAGCGGCGGTGTAAAACGGATGGATCGCAGCGACCACGCCACAGTCCAAAGCGGCGTAAAGCTCGCGCCATTCACGGCAGGGCACAACAGGGCCAGCAGCCAAACCCATAGGGGCCAACATCGCGCCGATCATCATCGGATCAGCCGGGAACATTTCGCCCAGCAGTGCCACAGTCGGGCGATCAGATTTGCCAGAAGCGGGGGCCTGCACCGGACCAGCTTCAATTTCGGCGCGTGCATATTTCAGCATGGCACCGGCCAGAACATCCTTGGCTTCGGCATGGGTCGGAATTCCAAAACCTGGTACATCAATGCCGACAATTCGCACGCCGTTGATTTCATCGGGCAGCAATCTTAGGGGCACACCGCTGGCCGTTGGGACGCAAAGATTTGTGACGACGACAGCATCATATTGATCAGGATCGGCAAGTTCGTGAACTGCGTCACGGATGTCTTCGAATAATTTGCCCGTGACCAAGCTTTCCGAGTTGAAGGGAACGTATCCAACGGATCGACGTGCACCATAAAAGTGGCTGACAAAGGTCAGACCATAGACGCAACAGGCCGAACCGCTAAGCACTGTTGCCACACGTCGCATTCGCAGACCAACGCGAAGCGATCCAAAAGCGGGACACATGCTTTGTGGCTTGTCGTGGGGACCTTGTGGATAATCTTTGGCGTATTGATCCAGCATTTCGGATTGACCGGCAGCCCGGGCTGCATCTGCCATCTTGTCTTTCGAATGACAGCCCAAATCCACCGGTTGCTCGACAGACCCTTGCGGGCCTTTCTTGCCGGTGATCACATCGGCATCATATGTGGTCCGGTCGTTCATGCAGGTTCCATTTCCGGCTGCATTCTATGCAACGGACAGTTCCGGACTTGCTCCGGAACCTCTTGTACAGACTGCCTAAGACCCCGGATCGCGTCCGATACATCTTCGGAAATCGACGCAAGTGCATCGTCCCAACGGGTAAGTTCATCCAGATCAAACATCGTCATATACCACTTCCAATGATTTCTGTGGCTTGGCGTTTTTGCCACGCATGTCCATGTCAGTTGCGGGTTCCAGAACGAAATCACCGCCTGTGTCTTTGCTATCGAACAGGCCCAGCAGGCCGTCCTGGTCCAATGGTGTCGGTCGCACGGGTGGTGCCACAGCAACAGCATCCCCCAGTTCGGCAAACAGATTGCCCCACTGGGATTCGGCAGTACCCACGATTTGATAATTGGCAGATTTTTTGCGCAGATCATCGTCTTGCGGAATGGCCGCGAGGATCGGAATATCGACAGATTTGGCAAACGCCGCAGCTTCGCCAGTCCCGTCGTCTTTGTTGATCACAAGACCCGCAACACCAACATTGCCGCCCAATTTGCGGAAATATTCAACTGCGCTGCAAACATTGTTGGCCACATAAAGCGATTGCAGATCATTAGATGCGACCAAGATCACCTTTTGGGCCATGTCACGCGCAATGGGCAGGCCGAAACCTCCGCAAACCACGTCGCCCAAGAAATCTAGAAGAACATAATCAAAGTCCCAATCGTGAAAGCCCAGCTTTTCCAGCAGTTCGAACCCGTGGATGATCCCACGACCACCGCATCCGCGTCCGACCTCTGGGCCACCCAGTTCCATCGCGAAAACACCACCACGTTTGAAGCAGACATCGCCGATCTTGACCTCTTCGCCCGCCAGTTTCTTTCTGGTCGAGGTTTCGATGATCGTCGGGCAGGCCTTGCCGCCAAACAGTAAGCTGGTCGTATCAGATTTAGGATCGCAGCCGATCAGAAGCACGCGCTTGCCCTGTTCGGCCATCATGTGGCTCAGGTTTGCCAGCGTGAAGGATTTTCCAATTCCGCCTTTGCCATAAATGGCAATGATCTGTGTTTTCTTAGTCGGTTCATCAACGATCAGATCAGCCAAATCTTCATTAGCCTCATCGCGTAGGCGTTGATCAAAGTCTTTCAAATTTGGGACATCAAGGGTCATGCGTGACCTTTCCAATCAAGGATCATTTTTAAACAAGCTGGATCAGTAAAAGCGGTGTGATACGCCTGCGGTGCATCTGTGGCTGAACGTTCATGTGTGATCAGGCCTGACAAGCTAAGCGCGCCAGCTTCGACAAGAGCGCGGGTTGCGGCCAGATCATCATGCGTCCATTCGGCGGCGATGCGAAAGCGGGCCTCTTTCATGAAGGCGGGCGGGAAGGCAAAGCTAAGTGGTTGGTTGTAAAAACCCGCCAGCACGATTTCTCCGCCGCGCCGGATACGCCCGATCAGCGCATTCAAAAGGGCGCCATTGCCAGACGCATCATAGATTGAATGATAATCGCGCTTTTCGTCCGTTTCCGGATCAATTACCTGATACCCATGAGCACCCGCGCGACGATTTTCATCAATTTCCCAAACTGTGGGGGCTGGGGCGCCGGCTGCAATGGTTAAGCGCGCCAAAAGCCGGCCAAGAACACCATGACCGACGATCAGATCAGGCATTGCCTTATCCATACCAGCCATCGCGTGCCGAGCCGTGGCGGCCAAAGCCAGCAATGCCCCTTCGGCCCCGATTGCAGGATCAATTTTGGTTACACGATCTGCGGCGGTCACAACCCGATGTGCTGCCCCTCCAAACAATCCAAATGCGTCCTGATAACAATTTGCACCCGGAACAAAGACCGTATCGCCACTGCAAAAATGCGTGTTGCTACCGGCTTCGACAACTTCACCAGCCGCTTCATATCCCGGCACCAACGGATAACCCATTCCGGGAAACGGCGGCATTTCACCTGACCAGAACAATTTTTCTGTTCCGGTCGAAATGCCAGAAAAACGAATATCCACAACCAGATCATCAAGACCAGGATCAGACAGCTTCAACTGGTCGATCCCTATGTCTTTGGGTCCTTTTAGTATGACGGCTGCTGTGTCCATCCTGACCTCCCGTTGTGGCTGGCCATGGTCTGAAAAGACTCAGTGGTTGGCTCAACTCTTAGGTGTCAGTTTAACTTGACACTCTCAGGTGTCAACAAATTTAGACATAAATGTGTTAGATTGGTTTTACAGCACTCACAACACTTGTCACATAGGGTCTGAATGGCTTGGGTTTTTCGATGCCAATAAACCCAACATTTTCACAAAATTTCGCAATCTTATCCGATGATCGAACTTGCCCAGTTTGCATCGCCATGCAGTAGAACGCAAAATATGCATCTGTTGCCCGTAGTGGCGCCTGACCACCGGACATGGGTTCGGAAATGATAATGCGGCCTCCTGGCGGTAATGCTGCATAGACGTCAGCTAACAACTTTTTGACTGTTCCGTCTTCGTGATCGTAAAGCACGCGCACGAGGCTGATCGCATCGGCACCTTCGGGCAAATCGTTTTTACGAAAACTACCCGCAATAACTTCTGTCCTATCCCAAACCTTGGCGGCCTTTAACACGTCCTTGGCTTGCGATGTAACCGCAGGCAAATCAAACAAAGCCATTTGCAAATTTGGATAAGCCTTTCCAGCGACAGCTAAAAAAGCACCTGATCCACCGCCAACATCCATAAGACGTTTGACGTTTTTAAGCGAAACGAACCGTAATGTGTCTTCTGCAATCAAGCCTTGGCTGTCCGCCATAAGGTTGGAATACGTGTGCGCAACATCTTCGGGTAAAGCTGATGGACCTTCGAAAACATAGGGCCAAAATTCGGATAATTCTGTCTCAACATCACCACGTAACAATGCAACCGGGTCCTGCAAATCTCGATAGAACACACTGTGATGTCGGATCAGCGCCTCAAGCCCCGGAACCCCCAACAAAGATGCCCCGCGTTGGGTTAAAGCATAACGATCTGGCTTTTTCAGCTTTAGCAATCCAACAGAAACGCCTGCGTGCAAAAGGACCCGCATCCGTGCAGGATCTATTTCATGCTTTTTGGCAAGATCGTCTGGCGTTACCGGTTTGGCTGCAATGTCTTTTAATGCATCAAGCTGCACCAAAGCTTGCAGCACCTGACTGTAAACAAAACCTGACACCAGATCAAAAAGCTGCTCACCCTCGTTTCGGGTGATCCGCCGTGTCAAAGGAAACCTTGCCGCCCAACGCTGAAACCGGCGAGACGCTGCAAGCCGATTGCGCCACCCACTGACCTTTACGCGCCGTGGTGTGATATCTTTCATACTTTTTACATACCCTAACTTCGTTGATGGGTCGGCGCGACCGGCGTTAACCGTTCGGCCTGGGCCCGCACCATATTTGCAAGCGCCGCTTCCCCCGGGCAAGAAGGAATTGACGCAATGGCCCCGCCAAGGATATCTTTGAGTCGTTTTGTGGCCCCTTGGACACCTAATTCAGCCACAGCGTTCGGGCGGCCAAGCAATTCGTCCTGACCTGCAGGCTTGCCAAGCGTGACCTCATCATAAAGTGCGTCACGCAGATCATCGGCGACCTGAAAGGCCTCTCCTATGCGCGCGCCCAACTCTTCCCATGGTTCGGGGTCTTGCCCTGCCGCGATTGCGCCCATCTGGGTGGCCGCAACAAACAGTGCACCCGTTTTCGCCTGATGATATGCGGACAGATCGATCTTTGCTTCGCTTTCCCATCCTTGACCTGCACAAATCCCACCAGGCATTCCGGTACGGCGTGCCAAAGTCAGCACCAAGGACGCCGCACGCATCGGATCGACGCTGGCACCATGTGCCAGGCGTTCAAATGCCAGAACAATCAAGCTATCGCCCGTTAACAAAGCCAAGGCTTCACCATAAGCACGGTGAACGGAAAGCTTGCCGCGGCGCATATCTGCATTATCGAAACAAGGCATATCGTCATGAACCAGGCTGGCGCAATGGATCAATTCAAGCGCCGCAGCTGCAGCATCTGACAAGGCAGGCTGATCATCGCCGCATGCCATCGCAACCGACATCAGGATCGTGGGCCGAATGCGCGCACCACCGGGCGTTACTGCATATTCCAGCGCAGATGCCAGCTTTTGCGGCGGCCGCCCTGACTGCCCACTGGCAATTGCACCCTTAACAGCCGCATCAATTCGTGCTGAAAGTCCCATATGACGCTCCTTTGCCCAAAAGTGTCACTTTTATTGGACATTATATGTAAACTATACTGGACACATCTGTATCATTGAGTCAACTATCAGATGAATGATCGGATAGTTTATGAACATCCCAGACACAAAGGTGATTGTGATTGGTGCAGGCATTGGCGGGCTGTCGGCCGCTTTGCGTCTTGCGCATGCAGGCTTAGATGTGACCGTTCTGGAGCGTCACGCAAAACCAGGCGGCAAAATGCGTACTGTTCCGTCTGACGCCGGACCGGTTGATGCAGGTCCGACTGTGATGACCATGCGCCACGTTTTTGATGATCTATTCGCAGACGTGGGTGAAACATTGTCGGATCATGTCACGTTGGACCAAGAAAACATTCTTGCGCGTCACTGGTGGCAAGATGGATCATCACTGGATCTTCATTCTGATCCAGATCTTTCAGCTAAGGCCATTCGGGAATTCGCGGGCCCCAAAGCAGAAATGCAATTTCGTGCGTTCAGCACCCGCATGGCACATTTGTTTGATGCATTCGATGCCCCCATGATGCAAGCAGCGCAGCCTGATCTGACAAAGGTCACCGCGCGCGTTCTGCGTGAGCCGTCTTTGATCCCGAAAATGGCGCCATTATCCACTTTGGCCCGTGCACTACGCCGACAGTTCACAGACCCACGTCTTGCGCAATTGTTCGGGCGTTATGCAACTTATGTCGGTGGCTCGCCCTATCAATCGCCTGCGCTTTTAGGCCTGATTGCACATGCCGAAGCAAAGGGCGTCTGGCGTATAATGGGTGGTATGCATCTGCTAGCTGCCGCGATCGAACGGCTGGCCAAGGCAAAAGGCGCCAAATTTATTTATGATTGTGACGTTGATCGAATTGAAGTTCAGCAAGGTAAAATTCGTGCGGTACATGCAAAAGACGGACAGCATTATTTAACTAATCGGGTCATTTTTAACGGCGATCCACGTGCTCTGCGGCAAGGATTGCTTGGCAACACTACTATAACAGCGGTTGATGAAACAGCAACAGAACCACGCAGCCTGTCAGCCTATGTGTGGGCCTTTTCCGCTAACTATGAGGGCCCCAAACTTGCCCATCATAATGTCTTTTTCGGCGTAACCCCCCAGGCTGAATTTGATGCCTTGCAACAGGGCAAAATGCCCACTGACCCCACACTTTATGTCTGCGACCAAGGTAATGGGCGGTTTGAGATTATCATGAACGGCCCGCCACAAGAGACCCATAAACAGGAGTTTGAACAATGCCAGATACTGGTATTCAAGACACTGGCCCGGTTCGGACTAACCTTCGATCCACTTCCGGGACCCTCCAGCCTGACGACACCGGCAGATTTCAATCAGCTGTTTCCAGCGTCGGCCGGTTCCCTTTACGGGCGCAGCCCACATGGGATGATGGCAGCCTTTGCGCGACCGACGACGCGAACGAAGTTACCGGGCTTGTATCTGACTGGGGGCGGAACCCATCCGGGGGCGGGCATTCCGATGGCCACCCTCTCCGCCCGGCACGCGGCCGAGGCGATATTGACCGACCTTGCTTTAACATCGACGTCCCGCCAGACGGTTACGCCTGGTGGTACATTGACGGGATCAGCGACTGCGGTGAAAAAGCCGTCTCGGTCATCGGTTTTATAGGGTCGGTCTTTTCGCCTTGGTACCGCTGGTCGGGCCGCAAGAATCCCGCCAATCACTGCTGCATCAACGTTGCAACCTATGGTAAAGGCGGGCGTTTTACGATGACAGATCGCGGCGAAGCCGCATTGCGCGTATCAGACAATACATTCCAGGTTGGCCCCAGCCAGATGCACTGGAACGAATCACAGCTAGTGATTAATATTAACGAGGTTTCAGGCCCTCCGATCATCAGCCGTGTTCGCGGGCAAATCGTCATAACGCCTGATCATATAACCCATGTCGAAATGCCGCTGACCCCCGCCGGAACCCATGTCTGGCGGCCCTTTGCGCCAAAAGCACACATCAAAGTCGATCTAGAAAGTAAAGGCTGGCAATGGGAAGGGCACGGATATTTTGACGCGAACTTCGGCACCCGAGCACTTGAAGATGACTTTAGCTATTGGACATGGGGTCGATATCCTTTGTCGGATGGATCGCTTTGCTTTTATGACGCTGATCGGCGCGATGGATCCAAATTGGCCGTCGGTTTAAAGTTCGAAGATACAGGTGATATTCGTGTTTTGGATGCGTCACCCAAGGTGCCGTTCAAAAGATCAAAATGGCAGGTTCGCCGCGAAACTCGGGCCGATGCTGGATATCGGCCACATGAAGTCAAACCAATGCTGGATGCACCATTTTACACACGCGCGGCTGTACGCACCCAATTTGCGGGCGAAGAAACCATAGGTGTGCACGAAGCATTGGATCTGAACCGGTTTCGCAGTCCCTTGTTAAAACCAATGTTGGCCGTTCGCGTACCAAGGCGCAAAGGGTGGCAATTTCAAAGCGACGCCGATTAGAATGAAAATCGACGATCTTTCGCATTCCAGTTAAAGGCCATGCGATCAGCGAACTTTACTTGAAACTGCTGTTGTAATCGGCGATCGTTCAGGGATCGAAACCAGACGCGCAGAGGAATTGCAGTCAACTCACCAAACCCATCGATCGCACGAAAACAGTCGTTTTTGCGGTCATAAACAACATTGTCCTGCATCAGGTCCGTCGTAACAACCTGCAGATCGAAACAAGCTTGAACAAAATTGTTGAACTTGTTTAGCATTATATCATCGAATTCGCCTTGTTTGATAATCTGCCGCAATGTTTGCGCAAGATCCCCATGTCCATCGCATATTTTTTCACAGGTCAAACCCAGGCCCTTGCTGGTGTGAATCAATCCAATAATGGATGGAATAGGCAATGGCTTATCGTAATTGCCCGCCTTTTTGACAGTTCTGTAAACCATATCAATTTCGCGCAGATATTCGCGGGTATAACTGGGCTTTTTCAACCTCTCCCACAGACCCCGACACGCTTCCTTTTTCTGACGTCTGTCTGAAATCACCTTGATTAACAAACCATCATCATGCGGATGCTGATAGACATCTTTTTTGCCGCCTTTGGCAATCGGCTGCAATTTTTCAAGATCCAGCATTGGGGTTTTTTTACTTTTAGATTGTATCAGAGCAGTACAAACTTTACGAAACCACCGTTGAATTGACAAGTTGTATTCATGGATCACGTATCAGAATAGCAAGACCCCGGATCAAGCCCGGGATCTTGATTACTCTGCAGCAGCATCGCCCAAAAAACCGCCAGACTGTCGATGCCAAAGACCCGCGTAGATGCCATTATATTTCAATAACTGATCATGCGAGCCATCTTCGGCCACGCGTCCCGCATCCAGAACGACGATACGGTCCATCTGTGCGATGGTAGACAATCGGTGCGCAATGGCGATCACGGTTTTGCCCTGCATCACACCATAAAGCGTTTTCTGAATAGCGGCTTCGACCTCGCTATCCAACGCGCTTGTGGCTTCATCCAGAACCAAAACTGGGGCATCTTTGAGGATCATCCGCGCAATCGCGATCCGCTGGCGTTGGCCACCCGACAGTTGCACACCACGTTCCCCAACATAGGCGTTATACCCTGTTCGCCCTTTGGGATCGCGCAGCCCTTGGATAAATTCATGCGCCTCAGCATGTTTTGCGGCCTTGATCATCTGCGCCTCGGTCGCGTCAGGCCTACCATACAGGATATTGGCCCGGATTGAACGGTGCAGAAGCGAGCTGTCTTGGGTGACAACGCCAATCGTCTTGCGCAGACTATCTTGGGTCACACCTGCAATATCTTGCCCATCGATCAGGATGCGCCCCTGTTCGACATCGCGATATCGCAACAATAGGTTCACTAAGGATGACTTTCCTGCACCGGACCGACCCACCAGACCCACTTTCTGACCTGGTTCAATCGTCAAGCTGACCTGATCCAGCCCACCTTTCCCTTTGCCGTAGTGATGACTGATCGTATCGAATTCAATATGACCCACGCCCATATTCAAAGCAGGTGCCTTGGGTTCATCGACAACAGAGTGCGGCACGGAAATGCTGCGCAAACCTTCGCGGATCACACCGAAATGTTCAAAAAGCCGGATAGACACCCACATGATCCAGCCGCTCATCCCGTTCAAACGGATCGCCAATGCCATTGCGGCAGCCACATCACCAACGGTAACGCGATCAAGTGACCATAGGTAAACGGCCGTGCCGCCCACACCAACAAGCAAAAAACCATTCAGTAGGTTCAGAACCAGATGTAATTCTGTGGCCAGCCGTAAAAATCGATGCAGCCTTAACTGCAACCGCTTGAAAGCGGATAGCACATATTTTTCTTCGGCCTCGCCGTTAGCGAACAGCTTGACAGATTCAATATTGGTATAAGCATCCACGACCCGCCCCGTCACCAATGACCGACCATCGGACCATTTTTCCGAAGCATGTGCGACACGCACCACCAATGCCCGCATGTATGCAAGATACAGCACCAGCCAGATCGACAACATCAACGCTAGCCAAGGATTGATATGGCTGATGATCAGCGTGGCACCGATGATGTAAATCAGCGAAAACCAGATCGCTTCCATCATCATGTAAACAGAATCCTCGGTCGCAGATCCCATTTGCATAACGCGGTTTGCCAGACGACCAGCAAAGTCGTTCTGAAAAAAGCCCATGGATTGACCCAGCATATGCCGATGCGACCGCCATTGTGCCTGTACATGCAACGTTCCCACCAGTGTTTGTTCTAAAAACAAATGGTTGAGAAAAATCATAAGTGGCCGAAGCAGCAAGATAATAGCGGCTGCGATGATCATCTCGATGCCGTGCGCATCCCAAAATACGCTAGCCCCTGAATTACCCATCAGGTCGATCACACGCCCGGAATAAAAGATCAGCAAGCTTTCACCGACCGCGACGATCAGGCTGGTGATCGCCATAATGGGCAACCAGCCCCTGAGTGTTCTGACCTGCGACCAGATATAAGGCAGCAACGTCTTGGGCGGAGTCTTAGCCGCAAAAGGTTGAAAAGGGTCAACAAGATTTTCGAAAAAGCGAAACATGACGGTGTTCCTTGGGAACAAAAGGTGGAATATATGGGATGGGGGCTGGCGCGTGTTCGCCAAGCCTAACAGGACCGGCGTTTAGCGCTGATCTGGGGTCCTGTTATGAATCATCCGGCATTCCTCCGTCGTGTTGTCAGATTTTTATTACAGCATCTTTTCCCATACGTCACCCCGTACGAGTGAATTTTTGCCTATGGTCGTCCAAGCTGATGGATCAGCTGCATTTCAAATAACTTTCAAGAACATCGGACCACGTTGCGCTGGCATTAAAACCGGGAACAAAATCTTTGCGTGGTTTACCCTGAATAAAAGCCAAACCATGCTTGATCATGTATGACGGATGATAGCTTGGCGGTGCCAGACTGCCAACATGATTGCACACTGCCGAATGTCTTGGTGAACCGGTTTTGCCAAAACGGGTAAATGCACGTCCTAATTCTTTTTGTGCAACTTCTCCCTGCGACGCAGAGGTTTCGATAGAGAGTACGTGGCTTGCCTGTCGCGCAGAAATATCAGCCACGCGCTGCGTGTCATATCGCGCAAAAAGTTGCATGACGATATACAGTTCAACGGCATCATCAAATCGACCTTGCTTCATGCAGTCTTGAACACCCAGACCAAGATCTGGTGGCGTTAGATCAGAGGTGATGTCCGATAAGGCAATGCATTCCAAATCCCGTGTTGGCGAAAGATCACCAGGGGTTTCATGAAGTATGATTTCGGAAAAACTGATCGAACATGATAATAGAAATACGACAAAAGCCGAAAATATCCGCATTGCAATGCCTCGTCAAAAATCGAAATGGATAATACAAATATAGTAATTTACCATGGTATCTTACACCAGCCTTAATCGATTATATTTGGTTGGAAAAGCGGACAATATACAGAACAGATCTATGTCTATAGAAATATTGCAGCATTTTGCGAGTTTTCGCTTTACCCCTGTGGGACTCTGCGCAAGAATCAAACGTGACTAACGTAGAAAATACGCAACAGGGGCCTGCTATTACCAAAGCACTTAAAAATATCTGGAATGAAGCTGATCCGGCTATAAAGATGTTTCTTTTTGGGCCGTTTACAGTTTTGGATGCCAACGAAGCTGATATCACGCCCAAATCCAAGAAATCGCGCGCGATACTTGCGATGTTGGCCGTGGCACCCCGCGGATCTAGAACTCGCGTTTGGCTGCGCCATAAGCTATGGAGTGACAGCGCGGAAGACCAGGCGTCTGCCAGTTTGCGTCAGGCATTATTAGATATTCGTCGTGCCTTTGGTGATATTGCGGATGATGTTATTCAGGCGGACAAGAACACCGTTTCGTTGAACATGGATGCGATCGACATTGATGCACTTGCTTTGATGGACCCCAATCGACAATTCGACGACAATGAACAAGCCGCTTTCAGCCCATCCGAATATTTTCTCGAAGGTCTTGAGGTCAAAGATCCAGAGTTTGATGAATGGCTTGTAAATGAACGTCAGATCTGGGAACGCCGTGTCGAAGACGCAGATTTCCAGCATGCCCTTGATCCAAAATCAGAACGCGCCGATTCTTTACCGCGTCAGGGAAACTTTGAACCCAATCGTGTTCCTGCAACAAACGCGCAACGCGAATGGCTGATTACGCTTTTGCCCGCCCAAATCTATGGTGACGGCTTAGCGATTGAACAAGTACAGGCAGATTTACAGCAGATGCTAACCCGGTCACTGATTCAAGTCGGTGATCTGAGAGTTGTCGATCTTGCCACTGCAGCAGCGCCATCCGTTAACGCGCCATGGATATCAGCACCGCCAAACAGCAGTGCGCTGTCTATGCAGATGCGATTTTATGCAGGTCCGTCGACACTGCGAACAGCCTTGATGTTTCAAAACCCACAGGATGCAACGCTGCTTTGGTCAGCCGAACGCAGCACGTATCGTCAGGATGCACGACGTTTGGGATCATCGTTTGCGCATGATCTGATTTCTCGCAGCGTTGATGAAACCATTCAGTTTTTTCTGCATCGCGACGGGTCTGAAATTGCTGAAGAAGATGCCCGTTTGTCAGCCGCTGTAGCCTATATGTTCAGACTATCGCGGGACGATCTGGACCGATCCGAGCGTATTTTACAGTGGCATCTGAAATTGAATAATTCCGCTCAAGCCAATGCTTGGATGGCGTTTCTGATGACATTTCGTGTGGGTCAACGGTTCAGCTTTGAAGACGCCGAAGTGATTGAAAAGGCGCAAACCCACGCCCGTAATGCACTTGAACTGGATCGTAACAACGCACTTGTCGCGACGCTTGTCGCACATGTTCATTCATATCTGTTTGGTGAATACGATTTTGCAGCCGGTCTGTTTGAAAGTGCGTTAAAGCGTAATCCAACAGTAACCCTGGCATGGGATCTTTACGCAATGCTGCATGCCTACGCCGGGCAGCCAAAGCGCGCAGCATCAATGGCACGATGGGCTTGCCATCTAGGTGCACAAAGTCCGATCAATTACTATTTCCAAACCACACGTGCAATTACAGCGAATTTCGCAGGTGAGCACAAAACAGCGATTGAAGCCGGTGCCATGGCACTGTCGGAACGGCCTGACTTCAATTCACTGTTGCGCGTTTTGGTGTCAAGTCACGCCCATCTTGGTGAATTTGATAAAGCCAGTCAGTATCTGGAACGCCTGCTTGCCGTAGAGCCGCATTTTTCTATCAAAGCCTTGCATGAAGCGGGTTATCCGGGACTTGAAACCAATGGCGGTCGGCATTTTCTTGAAGGTCTGATCAAAGCAGGTGTCGCACAAAGATAGTGGTGATGCAGCTTTTTACCCGCTGTATTGACCTGTCTAAATATGAAAATATCCAGCTAAGCTGTGATCACGACGTATCCATGAAAGGCTGTAATAGCTTATACCCAGCGACACGTGTTGCACAGCCAAATACGTGTTTCTTCATTGTCACCGTCAGACAAGCACTGCGTAATGCATTGGCTATATAGCCACTGTTTTCAAAATTACGCATATAAGTGCCGATCATGCTAAAGTCATGGGTGCCCTTTAAAAAAACCTTTCGATTTGAGGTAAAATTTGGCCAAGATATAAGCGATAAATCTGGCGTAATAGGCAGCCCTTTGGGTCTGATTCTTCAATCAAAGAAAACTGCCCGCTGGCTTCAAGATGCGAGCAATCTGATTGGCCAAAATAGATTGCTGGTCTGTATCAAAGGTTTTGAGACCAAATGTTGATACAACAAGATCCGCATAGTCAGCAGGAAGATCCATCTGTAAGATATCCGCCTCTAGATGCGTGATCTTATTTGCATATTGAACGTGAAGGCGTTCAACCGCCTCCAAATGCATACGGTGCGAAATATGAAGTGCTGTGATTCTGTCCAGGTCTGTGAACCGCCGAAGAAGATGTGGCCAAACCTCTACGCGTATCTGCCATCAGATCGACTGCAACAAACCAGATTGCTTTGGCCGGATCAGACGGGCAAAACACTGGCGACGCCACAGACAGATAAAACCAAAGGAACTTACAGCACTCCATCTTCGATAATTTGACGAGCACCGATCAAAAAGGTCAGCAACAAATGCAGTATCATAAATGCTAGGTTGCATACCGCCGCCAGCCTTCTTGCGGTTGAAAACGTGATTTAACTAAATTTGGGTAAAATACCGGCAATGAAAACGTGGGCATCTTAGAAAAGTGCCGCATAAAATCGGCTTTTCTGATATCATAAATATCAACATTTTCTTTCAAAAACAAATATTTATAAAAATCTTTCCACCAGACGAAGATCAGAAACAAAAAACGCCCGCAAATGCAGGCGTTGTTTTGTTATTTCGTAGCTCTTTAGTGATCAGAAGATGAATCGCCATCATCTGATGCAGCCGCTGCAATTGCAAGCAAGGCAACACCCGCCAGAACAACACCAGCTGTTCCAAGACCGCCAAGACCAAGTGACCCTTGGGGTTCACCTTGATTTTCGCTAACCACTACAGGTTCGCCTTCAACATTGGCGCCACCAACACTGCCCGCAAATGCGGAAGTCGATGAAAGCACAATGGCAGTAATCGTTGCCAGCGCAGTAAGGTTTTTCATGATCTGCTTCCTTTGTCGATTAAGCATTTGATAACAACATACAGTAAAAATTCACAACAAGCACGCCTTGTCTTAAATTTATACAATTTATTGCCGTTTTACCTCAGGGCTTTACTAAATAGGTATCTAAATACCCAACTGTTGGACTGACCCACTGGCGTGTACGGGTCATCGCACCAGATGTTGACGTCCAGAACAGATTTGTGATTTTTCGAGTGTCGCTTTGACAATCTTCTGAATATTGCCGCGTCGCTTGACGTGTCTGCGCAATTGTAACTGCTGTCGGCCCGATTGGGGTCATTGTACAACTGAATAATGTGCTGATTTTCTGTGATGTTGGGTCAAGAAATGTCATCTCGCGCGTATAACGCCCGCGCGTTCCCTGCGAAGATAAAGCAGCAAGTGTAGGGTTTGGGTTTGCGACATGAACGTCATTCCCCAATCCGCGCGTTGCAACCAAAACACCCTGACGCAGGCTGACTGATATGCTATCCTCGGTCAGATATGTACGCACACCGCGGTTATTACCAAGCAAGGTCAAGCTGGCCCATGCGTTCCGTTCGTCAAGATGTGCAACCCATGTTCTGGCGGGCAAAGATGCAACCTGCGCACGTGTAATAGATGTCGCCGGATTAAAGTTTGCATTTGCCGCCTGACGGTCTTTATTGCCGCGAAAGACATCGGCCAATGTGGTGGTCAATCCTTGCAATGCTGATGTTTCAAGCCCACTGCCACTGCTGCAAGACGCAAGCATGGGGAAACAAAGCAGCCACACGATCGGTTTGATCCGAAAAATCATCTTTGAACGCGCTCCCACGTATCGTTTAGCTGCGGTTCATGATAATCGCGCACAATTGGATACAACCGATCTTCGACTTGCAGTCGTGCGCCACCATCCCGCTGGAAGGGCCTGATAACAAGGTTGGCTGTCTCGCGCGATGGTTTGCTGGTTACGGTCGATATAGGAACGGTCAAAGTAATACCCTTGTCAAAAGACCCATCGCCAAATTCTTCGTATGACACGTCAGTAAAAGTTGCAAAGGCTGCAACGCGCCAGCCATTATCAAATTCACGCGCCAACGTGAACGTTCCGCCCTGATCACCCGCTAGATATTGCCCAATATCAACCTGAGCCTGAAAGCCGTTATTAAAATCATAATAGGCCGATAGAAATCCAGTGTATGCGTCAAAATCCAGCAGTTGTAGATCTTGATCGTAATCTCGCTTGCGCGCATAGTTCAATTCAGCCCCAAGGGCTAAACGGCTATCGACTGGCTTCCAAAGCATTTCTGTGGAAACACCTGCGTACATACGTTCCAGATATCCAGTTGATACACGGCCATAAAGGTTTGTGCCAGGACGAAAATGGTAGTCAACGGTCAGACGTTCCAATGCAGGATCACCTTCGCGATCATAACGTGGACGTTCTGTGCGAACGGGCTCCAGCTCAGATTCGCTGACGTCAACACCTTCGCTTAAGTTGCCGATAAGACGTTTGCGGATCGACCCGTTGAACGACAATCCGGGTGCTACATCATAGCGGCCAGCAACACGAACGCCGACATCAGCCTGTACAGGGTTTTCCAATCCGAACAACAAAGTCGAAACATAAGGGCCAATTGAATAATTGAAGCGGGGATACAGATCGTCAACGCGCTCTCCGCCAAGGGGCGTATCGGCAGCGTCTTCAATTTTGACCTGCTGCTTCAGACGGGCAGCACCATTTATATCGAACTCGGCACGCGCCAGATCACCGCGATCAATCGTGATTTTGGACAATGGTACCCCAAGGCGCGTTGGAACCAGAACAAAACGGCGGACCTGCTCGGGCATGGAATACGTGAGTGATCGCGCAGCCCGGCCAATGGCTTGCGCTTCGATATCGTATGTCGGATTTCTGAACCAGACTGTGGCAATTGCACCGTCGATCTTAAGGGACTCCATCTCAAGCCCCTGTTCCTTGAACAATTGAACGGTCGAAAGCGCGAGTTGGTCTTTCTGTGCAGTCGAAAGCTCTGGTGCGGCGCCCCAAGATTGGCTGGCTTGCAGGTCACGTTCGGTAACACGTACCGGCAAGGGCGCCGTTTCCGTGCCGTAAGCTGAATTTTTGGGGTTGAATATGAACGATACCTGGGCCCCAATTTCGCTGCCGTACATGTAATAGGCACCCAAAGCCAAACCGTCACGCGGGCGATACTGTATCCCGAAATTGAAAGGGGCTGCACGGTCCACGATGTCACGGCTGGATTCTTCGACATAATCATCAGAAGAATATTCAGCCTGCAGCGTTATATTTTCGGCAACATCCCATTCAGCACCACCAAAGAAAGCCATCGGCCCCCGGAACCAGCGCCCTTCGTTAATTGTGCCGCCCGTTGGTTCGAAATCCGTGGATCGGTCATCTGAACCAAATACGCTGGAAAATTCACCATAGGTCGCAAGTCGACCCCATCCAACACCTGTCGTGAAGCGCAGTTTGGGAACGATGGTTTTCGTGGCCACTATGTATTCAGCTGAGTTCAGACCCGTGCCAGCAAAGTCCTGAAGGCCCACTGTCACATCCGGTAAAATTCGCCCTTCATCCAGAACGCGATAACGCAAATCAAAACTACGATCATAATAGGTGTCGAACCCACTGTTCGGCCAATCCTGTGTGCCGCTATAGCGAAAACTACCGGACAAACGATCTGTAATCTGAAAGGTCAGTGTGTTTCGCGTGATGCCGGAAAAATGCGATACACTCACACCCAATTCACCATCAGGCAAACTTTGTGCACTGGGCATATCGATCAAACCCGGCACGCCCTGAAAATTCAAAGTTATAATATCAGGCTGCTCAGCCCGACTGGGGCCCAACACGCAGACCCCGAAAAATATAACCAGAAAGCTATGTCGCGAAACATATCCCACAGCACTGCCTCTTTTCATTTTATTCCATCGCTTATTTTTGCGATGTATTTTTTTATTTGACGTATTATGACTCACAACCATGGTTGAGGGAAGGAAAACATCCATCTATGATCCAGCTTTTTGGGCCGCAAAGCTGTAACCATATATCCAGTCTGTCAAAACAGCGCGGGCCTGATCGGCATTATTTTCAGAAATTGCATCACTTAGCATCCGAAGTGCGCGAGCCATTTCAAGTTCAGACAAATAGGCTTCGCGGACACGAAAGATTTTATCATGCAGCGTAATCTGGTCACCCGCATTCACCATCAGCTCTTCATGCAGCTTTTCCCCTGGGCGCAGCCCTGTAAACATGATTTCAATATCACCGTGTGGATTATCTTTGGTTTTGACTGAATAGCCTGTTGCCAGGATCATTTGGTGCGCCACATCCAGAATGCGTACTGGCTTGCCCATATCCAGAACAAAGACATCCCCGCCCTTGGCAAAATGACCTGCTTTCAAGACCAATTTCACAGCTTCTTGCGACGTCATGAAATATCGCGTGATATCAGGATGCGTAACCGTTACTGGCCCCCCGCGTGAGATTTGATCTTCGAACAAGGGCAACACCGATCCGGATGATCCCATAACGTTACCAAATCGCACAATCGAAAACGTTGTCGCCTTGGCCCTCGTGGCTAGATCCTGAACGATCAGTTCACTAAACCGCTTTGAAGCCCCCATGATATTCGCAGGGCGCACAGCCTTGTCGCTTGAAATAAGCACAAACCTTTGAACGCCATACTTATGTGCCGCACTTGCCAGAACAGCTGTACCTAAGACATTGTTTTGCAATCCGATTATCGGGTTGTGTTCAACAAGCGGCACATGCTTATATGCTGCCGCATGTAAAATCACGTCAATTTTATGCATTTGCAGCGATTTTTGAACCAGAATTTCATTCGTGATGGACCCCAGAATTGGCACAATCTCAACCGTATTTTCAGCAGACTTCAATGCTAGCAGTTCTTGTTGAATTGTATAAAGGCCCAGTTCGCTTAGATCGAAAAGAACAATGCGTCGTGGCTTGCAGTCCAGAATTTGACGACACAGCTCAGATCCGATGGTTCCACCTGCCCCAGTGATCAGAACTGACTTGTTTTTATAATCTTCGCAAACTGTCGCCGATTTATTTTCCTGTGGCTCACGACCTAAAAGATTGCTGATACGTAACGGCGACAACTGATCGAAAGGAACCTCTTCACCGGTCAATTGCGCAAAAGACGGCAAAGCCTGAACATCTATACCAAGCCTTTCAATCCGTTTGGTCAACTGGTTTGATTTTGCATCAGACAAAGATGGAACTGCCAGAATAACGCGTTGAATTTTCATTTCTTGAATCGTGTTTTCAAGATTGGCCGTCCGAAAAACCGGCAAACCCTTGACTGTTAGGTCAGCCAAAGCTGCATTATCATCTGCAAACGCGACAGGCTGCAATCGCGGGTGACGGCGCAGTGCTGTCACCAATTGAATACCTGTACGCCCAGCCCCATAAACCAGAACGCGCCTTACGGGTTCATTCACCCGGTAAAGCGCCATCATAATCTGTATTAAAATCAACCGACTGCCTGCAGATAACAGAAAGAAATTGATCGCAAATGATACGAAAACGGTAACCGGCGTGTCTACTGCGCTTAGCAGCGATAAAAGAAAAGCGATTACAGAAAGCGATATCGCAAAAAGGGCCGTATGCAAAAAGGCCGATACAGCATAGGCGTTCAGCATGGTGCGCGCGATGCCAGTTGTTTGTGCAATAAGACCCGCTGAAAGCATTAGCAGCGGCAATAGCGGCCACATACTTGAGTAGCGCGAAAGTGGGCTTAGCAAATCAGCATGAAGAAGTATCGTGCAAACAACCGCAATCGGAACAAGAAAGATGTCTAACCCAAGAAGAATGATGGATTTCTGTCTTTGAGAAAGCGAATTTATAAACCGCAGCATTCCACCTGACCAGTTCATACAAAATGTAGTTTAGACATTCATATATGAAACATAATTCCTTAATATATACAAGAAGATATCCCAAAAAAACGCCTTTAAGTTGTGAATTTACTATCTTAGCATTCTTGTATTGTCGCAAAGTCTAAGCGTGAAGCAAAAGCCAACCTAAATAAACAATATACCCGCCAACGAAGATTGCGCCCTCGCGACGTTTGATTTGCCAGTCTGTGATTGCAAAAACAACCAACCCCAAGGTTACAGCCACCATCACCCAGATATCGAATTCCGCAATCACGGCAGGAATTTGGAAAGGCTGCAGAACAGCGGTGACGCCAAGAATACCAAGTATATTGAAGATATTACTGCCAATAACGTTACCCAACGCGACATCGCTTTGACCTTTGCGTGCGGCGATGATGGATGTCACCAGCTCTGGCATCGATGTTCCCACGGCAACGATTGTTAAACCGATCACGGCCTCTGACAGACCCAAATCCTGTGCGATTGCAACGGCCCCCATCACCAGAAAGCGCGCGCTGAAAATCGTTAGGACCAGACCGCCAACAAGAAAGACCACCGGCACCATCATCCCATTTGGCGTCGTCACAATATCCGCTTCGGCCTGATAGGTTTCAGTCGCTTTGGTTTTGTTCCGACGCTCGACACTGATCGTGAACAAAAGATAGGTAACAAGCCCGCTTATCAACAACATCCCAACAAGACGGCTAAGCGACCCGTTCATCACCACAATAAGACAAAGCAAAGATGCCAACACCAATACCACCCCGTCGCGCCGCAATGCAGAGGGTGTCACCGCCAACGGACAAATAACGGCAGCCACGCCCAAGATAAGCAGAATATTTGCAATATTGCTGCCAACGACGTTACCCATGGAAATGCCTGCTGATCCTGCAAACGCAGCCTGAACACTGGTCACAAGCTCTGGGGTCGACGTTCCAAAACCGACTAAGGTCAGACCAATAATCATTGGCGATACATTAAACTTTTTGGCAATTGCGACCGCGCCGCGAACCAGACATTCACCACCTATGATAAGGCCGACCAGCCCAATCAGGACAAAAAGATAATCCATCGCACGACTTTCACGATAACTGTGTAACGACAGTCTTTCCGAACGGGAACGCTAAACGATTTTTACGATACGCAGAAATTCAGCCTAAACCGCAATACCTTGTTTTTGAAACAAGTCTTTCAGATTGGCTTCACTGCGCGCGCCAATGTGGCTGATAACCTCGGCTGCTGAAATACAGCCCATTTGGCCGCAGACCTCTAGATCATAGTTATTGGCAATGCCCCATAAGAATGCACTAGCGAACAGATCGCCCGCACCCGTCGCATCGACGACTGTTGTTGGATAAGCAGGCACATGCCAACGCTGATCGCCTGACAAAATATGCGCGCCGTTTTCACTGTCAGTACAGGCTAATATATCAACTTCAGAAGCAGCTTTCGCCAAAGCATCTTCAAAATCCAGACCTTGATACATCGCCATCAATTCTGCCCGATTACAAAACAATAGATTCACATGATCCTGGATCATCGTGCGAAACGCATCGCGGTGACGTTCAACGCAAAACGGATCGCTAAGTGTCAATGACACCTTGCCACCAGCCCCCTTACAGGCATTGATCGCCTTGGCAAAAGCATCATGGCTTTCGGGTCCGTCAAATCGATATCCTTCCAGATAAATCCATTCGGCGTCCTGCATTTGCGCGTCGATGATATCAGACACTTTCAGATGTTCCGTCACACCCAGATAAGTGTTCATCGACCGTTCACCGTCGGGGGTCACAACGATAATCGACCGGCCTGTTTCCTGCGGATCGCTTTTGGGGGCCAATACAGTGTCATAGTCTGCGCCTTGCGCGCGCAGATCGTGGGCAAAGATCGCGCCAAGCTGGTCGTCTTTCACTTTGCCAACATAGGCTGTCCGCCCCCCAAGCTGTGCAATCCCGGCAATTGTATTGGCTGCGGACCCACCGCTGATTTCACGTGCAGGGCCGACCTTGGAATAAAGATCAACGGCACGATCCATATCGATCAGTTGCATAATGCCTTTTTCGATCCCTGCGTCCTTTAGAAAGCTGTCTTCGGCATGGCTTAGAATATCAACAATGGCATTTCCAATGCCAACAACTTGGTACTTTTTCATAGGGTTTTATCCTCAAAAGGGCACAGATCACGGATTAGGCAATTGGCGCATATGGGTTTGCGGGCCTTACACACATATCGACCATGCAAAATCAACCAGTGATGGGCATGAAGCTGAAAATCAGCAGGAATGTGATCTTCGATGGCACGTTCTACGGCTACGACGTCTTTGCCTGGCGCGATGCCTGTGCGGTTACCAACACGGAAAATATGGGTGTCGACCGCTTGTGTGGGTTGGCCCCACCACATATTCAACACAACATTGGCCGTCTTGCGCCCGACGCCCGGCAGGCTTTCCAGCGCCGCCCGGGAATTTGGGACCTGCCCCCCATAATCATCCACCAGAATGCGGCTAAGTTTCATCACGTTCTTAGCTTTGTTGCGATAAAGACCGATGGTTTTGATATATCCGATCAATCGATCTTCGCCCAGATCCAGCATCTTTTGCGGCGTATCCGCGATTTTGAACAGATCGCGCGTCGCCTTGTTAACCCCAACGTCTGTCGCTTGGGCCGAAAGCGCCACAGCAACCACCAATGTATAGGCGTTGGTATGCTCAAGCTCGCCCTTTGGCTCAGGCTCAGCCTCTTGAAAGCGGGTAAAGATCTTGCGGATCGTGTGATAATCAAGCTGTTTTGCCATTCCGGGCGGTATGCCTTGCCCCGACGCATCAGGCAAGTGAATTTGCCGCAAGAAACGGGTCGCAGATTGACAGCGGACAGTCTAGCTTGGTGACACAGGAGAAGAACAATGCCCGACACGACCTATCACTATCAAGTTATGCGCCGTGCTTTGGATATCATCGACCGTGACGATGGTGCGCTGTTGTCACTGGATGAGTTGGCAAATGAAATGCAGATGAGTCCGTCACATTTCCAGCGTGTGTTCAGTCAATGGGTCGGCGTATCACCCAAACGCTATCAGCAATATCTAACATTGGGCCACGCCAAGGCGCTGTTGCAAGACCGGTTTACAGTGCTTGAGACATCAAACATCACCGGCTTGTCCGGCACAAGCCGCCTGCACGATCTTTTTGTAAAATGGGAAGCGATGAGTCCCGGTGATTATGCCCGCCGCGGTGAAGGGTTGACCATCCGGTACGGTTGGTTCGATAGCCCCTTTGGCCGCGCTTTGGCGATGGGGACGGAAAAAGGGCTGTGTGGTTTGGCCTTTGCCGCCGAAACGGGCGAAGCATCCACAATGGCCGATATGCAATCGCGTTGGCCCAAAGCTGAGTACCGCGAAGACAAGGGGTTTCTAGAACAATGGGTCGCTGCCACATTTGGCCAACAGGGTCAAACCGCATTGCATCTTTTGGGGGCCCCGTTCCAGATCAAAGTGTGGGAGGCCCTGTTATCCATCCCAACTGGTCAGGTCACGACCTATTCCGAAATCGCCAACGCTGTAGGATCCCCTAAAGCCGTCCGCGCCGTCGGCACCGCCGTGGGCCGCAACCCGGTCAGCTGGCTGATCCCCTGCCACCGCGCCATGCGAAAGTCCGGGGGCTTGGGCGGATACCACTGGGGCCTGCCCGTCAAACGCGCAATGCTGGCGTATGAGGCGGCTCGGGCTGAGGCATAGGTATTTTGCATTTTATTCGCCATGTGATTTAGACAATTGTTATGGAAGAAATTGACCAAATAGTAATACATAAACGCATTCGTAACAGAGTGATTTAATTGCTGGATCTTACATCCTCTTACAAAGCTATGGCACCTTTTGGAGCATTCGAAGTAATCAATATGGTCGATGATTGGTTGCCAATCGATCACTCAGCTGCACCTGACGTTTTTAGCGATACCGAACAAGAGTTGATCTATAACTTTCTTAAATTAGTCAATCTGGCAAGCGAAGCGACACTATGTGATATTCATGACGAACCGACATTAAAGAGCTCAAAAGAATGGCGCGAACTTTCGCAATTTTCTGTTTTTGCGCATGGAAAATTCATAAGTATAGACCTTTCAAAAGAAACCTAATATTTGTAACTCATCAATATAGAATGCTAATTTTCCTAAAAATAAACGCGTTTGATTAATGTATAGTCGCTTTGACTTACGCAAATATCCGCCAAAAAATCGGGTGATATTGGATAACAAAGCGATTATAGCAGATAGTTGAGCAGTCAAGCGTACGCGCTGCCAAAAAATATGAAGAGGCGAATATGATAAAAGCGAAATTTCTAGGTCTTGCCGCAACGGTTTCCATTATGTTGCTGGGGGCTTGTACGGATCCAAACACCTCTGGTGGAACGGACCCGAACCGTAACACCAAAACCGGTGCAATCGTTGGTGGTATTGCTGGTGCGATCATTGGATCGGCAACAGCGGGTGACGATGGCGATGAACGCCGTCGCGGTGCAATCATCGGTGGTCTTGCCGGTGCAGGTGGTGGTGCTTTGATTGGCCGCCAGCTGGATAAACAAGCTGCCGAATTGCGCAATGATCTGAATAACAACATCGATGTTGTTAACACAGGCGAACGCCTGATCGTGACAATGCCTCAGGATCTGTTGTTCGCAGTGGACAGTACACGCGTGCGTCCCGATCTACGCAGCGATCTGTTTGTTCTGTCGCGCAGCCTGAACGATTATCCTGACAGCAGCGTGATCATTATTGGTCACACCGATAACACCGGACCTGCAGGTTATAACCAAGATTTGTCAGAACGTCGTGCGCGGTCTGTTGGATCAGTTCTAACCGAAGGTGGCGTCAGCCAGCGTCGCTTGCGTACCATCGGTCGCGGTGAAGAACAGCCCGTCGCCAGCAACCTGACCCCAGAAGGTCGCGCGCAAAACCGCCGGGTTGAGATCGTCATTCAACCTAATACCTAACGACCCGCCATACTCACGGGAAGAAGACGAACGGCGCGAAGGATCCTCTTTCGCGCCGTTTTATATTGCCTAAGGCTTTGTTCATTCCATGACATAAGAAGACGGCGCTCGGTTATACATGGCGGTGTGGATAAGTTAAGATCAAGCTACAGTGGTGTGTGCCAGTTTTTAATCCTGATGCCGCGCCATTCTGTAAACAGTAATGTCGTCCGGATCGACCCGCCGTCCGCCCAATGCAATCCATACATCGGCCCAGCTATTCCATCCATATGTTTGATCATGCTTTCCCTATTTCGGCCACAAAGTCGTTTCACATCTAAGCCATGAAAATCACACGCAATACCCCCGATCAGCTTATCCTTGATTACACACCTTGGATTCATGGCATTGGCATCGCTGCCGTTACATTCGCGATTACGGGGGTCAGCATCGGAACGATCCTGTCGGGCAGTTGGAAGGGGCTTTTTCCCCTGATCATCGGTGGGCTGACAGGTGGGTTGCTGTTTGTGTTTTTTGTCGAACGCACACAAGCGATCTTTGATGCCAAAAATGGTACGGTCACATTACGTAGAAGAACAGTTTTCAAATACGACCAGGTCCAGTTTGATTTGTCGGATGTGCAGCAGGCCGTTCTTGAAGAACACCTGAGCGTTAAAAAAGGGAATATGCAGTCGGATGTTGTACTGTACCGTCCGTCTGTGAAGATTGGGCCAGGCCAAGACGAAGGCATCTATGCCTTGCATGAGGTTTATACCGATCAACGCGGACCGCAGAATATTGTCGACACAATCAATAAATGGTGCGCGCAGGCTTATTCCGGCGCGATCTGATCATCACTTTGGAAAATGCCTTTGATCCGATCGCCCAAGGTATTTATACGCTCTTCGGTTTCTTCGGCGCGTTCCCCAAGATTATCCGAAATTGCCTTTATGACACCGTCAAGCAGCGCATCCCAAAACACTGTCATATCTGTGGTGGCACCGTTGCGCAGCCCGTCCTGATCAAAGCGCATCTGAAAGCCCAAACTAGCGTTCCCACCACGATCTTCGACAACCTTATCCAGCACTGAAATCACTAATCGTTGCGTACGCCCAGCATCATCGGGTGCGTCTATTTTAGTGTCTTTCAGATCAAGTTGCCAATCCATGTCGATGTAATCGTCCGTCAGATCCCATTCGTCCTGAACATGCGCCGAAATCGTTCCGCCATTCAGCCAGGTAAAGGGCGCACGATCAACAAATGATGCGGCCGTGGTAACCGGCACATCATCAAACCTCCATTCTGTCCGCCGCCCGTACTCTGACAGTACTGTGGTCCGCACCACCAGTGGTACATCATTCACATTTGCATCCAGATTAGAGCGTAAAAACAGATCAAAAACCGCCATGTGACTGCGGAACGGTTGGCTGGTGGCCTGCGCGATCTGTAACGAATGCGATTTTTGATCCGCGCCAATGGCAATGATCGAGATATCGGAGAATGCAAGATCATTCACTGTAAAACCGCGTTTGCGACGGGGTTCACCGTCACGTTGGGACCTATCTGTGTTTTGCTTTTCTCTTTTGGGCGGCAGAACGATTGTGCCCACGGCATCATTCAGAACCAGCTTTTCGATCACAACATCCCGCGACAGCAACGTCCACATGTTCACGTCAATCTCAAGATTTTCCGCAAAGCCCATCATCAACCCTGTATCACGAAGACCCGTTCTATCGCGTATCTCAAGATCACGGATGGTCAGCTGGCCCGTAAAGATATCACCCGATGCACCCGTATATTCGATTTCATAATCGGTACGCTTTTCGATCTGCCCCAAAGCCAGACCCACAGCAGCATCAAAAGCCAGATAGTTAATTGTGACCACCGCAACACCAACAAAGACCAGCGGTACTGCGATCCAATGCAGATATTTTCTGCGTTTGCGTTTTATAGGTGCAGGTGCTTGATCGGGTGTCTTTTGTTCAGTCTTTTTATCGCGCTTCGCTTCAAACAAAGCCTGAAAGATCATAATAAAAAAGGTAACAACGGCCTCTAATATCGCCGCAACAATACCAAAGATCACACTTAGAAATGGATAAATTGCAAAAACAAGTAGTTCACCAATAATAAGTAATAGCGCTTCCATGAATGTACCTTGTATTTAAAAATTCTGCAGTATTCGCCAAACTAGGTATTTTATATGCTGTAATCATATAATGATGTGAAAAGTTGGAAATCAAATCCTTATAAGAATAATCATAATCAGCAGTCCTCTTTTACCGCTTTTTGCAAGCTATGGTGGTGCCGTTCATCCATTAGGTGACTCATTGGCTGTATTTCGAATTGAGCTTGCAATTTTATGTCTGATGACCGCTTTTATATTAGCATTCTTCAAAAAATGGCGTGCTGTACTGCTTATAATTTTTTTTGCGGGTTTCGCGTCATTACCAATTCTAATCGATTTTCAAAGATCGCAAGATTTAGCATCACCATATGCACTGTATCAGAAAAACCTGTCGTTCCGGATGGTGGATCATCGCCCAATCATTAATGACATAAACGCGGCAAACGCAGATTTTGTGACATTACAAGAAGTCAGTCGTCGTAATTGGTCCGTCCTGAATGGTATCGAAAATGCGGTGCCATATCAGGCTGTTTGCCCTTTTGCTGCGATCGGGGATGTGGCGATTGCATCGCGATGGCCCATCATCAAGGATTCTGTCATTTGCCCTGAAAAACTTGGTATGGTGGCCGCGCAGTTTGAAACGCCAGACGGTAAAGTCTGGCTGGTTTCAATCCACCTGCATTGGCCATGGCCCCATGGTCAACGCGGACAAGCTGAGAAGATTATTGATATTTTAGAACCGCTTGACGGTCCCATTCTGATAGGTGGCGATTTCAATATGGTACCGTGGTCATACATTCTTGGTCATTTTGTTGATGTTACAGATACCAAGATTGCCGGGCCTGTTATACGTACTTTTCCCTTGCGCGATCTTGTCGTTTTACCAATTGACCATATTTTTGCACCAGCGCACGGCCAGATAGAAAGCCGCCCGCAACTTGGATCAGATCACTTTGGTATCGTGGCGCAAGTTGGCCTGACCCTTTAGGTTTGGCTTGACTCAGATTACCTCACCCTCTAAATCCGCCTTAATCACAACGGAAGTTCAAAACTTCCGGTCTCTTACTTGAAAGAGATCGCCATCCGTCAGCGAGTTTCGCCCACGGGTGCAATTGTGCTTTGAACGGTCGCTTCCTACGTTAAGCGACACATGGGTTAATCAGGCCGAAGGAGGGCCGAGGGCATGTTTGAAAATCTATCCGAACGTCTCTCTGGCGTTTTCGACAAGCTGACCAAGCAAGGTGCGTTGTCTGACGAAGACGTCAAAACGGCCCTGCGCGAAGTGCGCGTTGCCTTGTTGGAAGCGGACGTTTCGCTGCCCGTGGCCCGCGATTTTATCAAAGCCATTCAGGATAAAGCCACCGGTCAGGCGGTGACCAAATCCGTGACGCCCGGTCAGCAGGTCGTCAAGATCGTGCATGACGAACTGGTTCATGTTCTGGCGGGCGACGAAGAAGACCCTGGCGCGCTGAAGATCGACAATCCACCCACGCCCATTCTGATGGTGGGTTTGCAGGGGTCGGGAAAAACCACGACGACCGGTAAACTGGCCAAGCGCCTGACCGAAAAGAACGGCAAGCGGGTGTTGATGGCTTCGCTTGATATCTATCGCCCGGCCGCGATGCAGCAGCTGGCGGTTCTGGGCACGCAGATCGGTGTGGACACCTTGCCGATTGTGGCCGGTGAGACTGCCGTGCAGATCGCCAAACGCGCCAAGCAGCAGGCGACCCTGGGCGGCTATGACGTCTATATGCTGGACACCGCCGGACGTCTGCAGATCGACCAGACCCTGATGCAAGAGGTCGAAGATGTCCGCGATGCGGTGAACCCGCGTGAGACCCTGCTGGTGGTCGATGGCCTGACCGGTCAGGTCGCGGTTGAGGTGGCCGAGGAATTCGACGGCAAGATCGGCATCAGCGGCGTGGTCCTGACCCGGATGGATGGTGACGGGCGCGGCGGTGCGGCGCTGTCTATGCGCGCTGTGACCGGCAAGCCCATCAAATTCGTGGGCCTTGGCGAAAAGATGGACGCGCTTGAGGAATTCCACCCTGAACGGATCGCTGGTCGTATTCTGGGCATGGGCGACATCGTCAGCCTTGTGGAAAAAGCCCAGGAAACGATCGAGGCTGAAAAAGCCGAACGCATGATGAAGCGCTTTCAGAAAGGTCAGTTCAACATGAACGACCTGAAGATGCAGCTGGATCAGATGCTGAAAATGGGCGGCATGGAAGGGATCATGGGCATGATGCCCGGCGCTGGCAAGATGGCGAAACAGGCCGAAAAGGCAGGTTTGGATGACAGTATTCTGCGCCGCCAGATCGCCTTGATCAACTCCATGACCAAGAAAGAACGCGCCAACCCGCAAATCCTGCAAGCCAGCCGTAAAAAACGGATCGCCAAAGGGGCGGGCCTTGAAGTCAGCGAATTGAACAAGCTGATGAAACAGCACCGCCAGATGTCCGATATGATGAAGAAGATGGGTAAAGGCGGGATGCTGAAAAAAGCGATGGCCGGGATGTTTGGCAAAGGCGGCCCTTCCGAGGCCGAGATTGCAGCAGCACAAAAGCAAATGGGCCAGATGCCGGGGGGATTGCCCGGTCTTGGCGGTGGCGGCATGCAGCTGCCCCCCGGTCTATCAGGGTTCGGCAAGAAGAAATGATTCCCATCGGCGATCTTCCTACGCTGGCCCAATCGGCCCGCCAGGCTGTGCCCTACTATGCGGGCCAGGCGGCGCGTCGTTTGCGCGCCGTGCGTAAGGCCAAGCCACGGTTGCGGCGCAAACCAGTGCTGCGGAAAAACGGCAGGGCTGCGCGATGAACCCTGTTTTGCAGACCGAACGCCTGACGATGCGGATGCCCCAGCCCAAGGACTGGGATGGGTTTCGTGACTTCATGACATCGGAACGGTCCCGCTATGCCGGTGGACATCTGACCGAAGCGAAAGCTTATCGTGCCTTCGGTTTTGAACTGGGCCACTGGCAGCTGCGCGGCTTCGGGTCATTCGCGGTCTGTCTGAAAGGCACGGATGACGCCATCGGTATGGTCGGCCCCTGGCAGCCTATCGAATGGCCCGCCCCTGAAATCGGCTGGTTCATCTGGCAAACGCACGAAGGTCAGGGCTATGCCTATGAAGCGGCGGTCGAGGCGCGCCGCTACGTCTATGAAGTGCTGAACTGGCCCAGTGCCGTCAGCTATATCGACCCCGCCAACGCCCGCTCTATCGCATTGGCCGAACGCCTTGGCGCGACGCTGGATAAAGACGCCCAGCCGCTTGATCCCGGCGATTTGGTCTACCGCCACCCGGCACCGGAGGCGCTGCAATGATCCCCGTTTTACGCACAAAACGGCTGATCCTGCGTGGAGCCGTTATGGATGATTACCCTGCGGTTGAAGCCTTTTTTAAATCTGATCGCGCCATTGGAACGGTTGGAAAATCTGATAATACAGCCGACGCGTTTCGCCGATTTGCAACCTTTGTCGGGCATTGGCATCTTATGGGCTTTGGTTGGTGGATGATCGAAGAAAACAACCAACCTGTTGGAGTTTGCGGCATTCACCACCCGCCACAAAAACAGCATATGGAATTGGGTTGGAGCCTATTTGAAGACGCCGAAGGTCGCGGAATTGCATTTGAGGCAACAACTGTGGCGCTTGACTATGCCAAGACCTTTCTGACTCCATCGAAATTGGTCAGCTATATTTACGATGGGAATATCCGTTCAGAAAGACTGGCCCAGAAACTGGGCGCTGTACGGGATGATCAAACCGCACCACACAATGATGCCGTTTACGCTTGGGTTCATCCGTTGGGAACAAAAGAATGACCGATCCAATAGCCCACGCCGCCGAGGTTCTGAAAGACCACCGCAACAGCATCGACCGGCTTGATGCGATCCTGGTCTATACTTTGGGCGAACGGTTCAAGCACACGCAGGCTGTCGGCAAACTCAAAGCCCAACACGACCTTCCCCCGTCCGATCCCACCCGCGAAGCCACCCAGATCGAACGACTAGAAGATTTGGCACGTCGGGCTGACTTAGACCCCGAATTTGCTAAGAAATTTCTGAATTTCATCATTCAGGAAGTCATCCAACACCACGAAAAACATCAAGAATAACAGGGGCTTTCCCTGTCCAAGCCAAATAGGAGAATACACAATGGCTATGAAAATCCGGCTCGCCCGGGGCGGCTCAAAAAAGCGTCCTTTTTATCGTATCGTTGCGGCTGACAGCCGTATGCCCCGCGATGGTCGTTATGTCGAAAAACTGGGCACGTATAACCCATTGCTGCCGAAAGACAGCGAAGATCGCGTGAAAATGGATCTGGATCGCATCAAACATTGGATGGGTGAAGGCGCTAAACCAACTGATCGTGTGGCCCGTATGCTGGAAGCCGCAGGCGTCATGGACAAGAAAGAACGCAACAACCCTAACAAAGCCGAACCTGGCAAAAAAGCCAAAGAGCGCGCTGAAGAAAAAGCGGCCAAAGCTGCGGCCCCGGCCGAGGAAGCGCCAGCAGAAGATGCAACCGAAGAAGCGGCAAGCGAGTAAGTTTGCCTTTTCAACGGCATGCATGACTTCTCGGATCTTTTCCAGGGTGAGCTGATCCAGCTCATGCGATGGCGGCGCGATGTGCGCCGCTTTCGCACTGATCCGGTGGACAAGGCACTGCTCACGCGGTGCCTTGATGCTTTTGTGACTGCCCCGTCTGTCGGATTGTCAGAACCTTGGCGAATTATATGTGTCGAAAGCGACCCTGCCCGCGCTAAAGTTATTGAAAATTTCAATAAAAACAACGCGGAAGCTTTATCAGAATACGACGGAGATCAGGCAGAATTATACACAACATTAAAGCTGGCGGGCCTGCAAAATGCCCCGGTTCATTTGGCTGTTTTTTGCGATGACACGACGGAAAAAGGTCATGGCCTTGGCACTGCTACAATGCCTGAAATGCGACGGTATTCGGTAGTCAGTGCGATCATGCAATTTTGGCTTTTAGCGCGGGCGTATGGATTGGGGGTTGGCTGGGTATCGATCCTTGACCCGGTTCAGCTGATACATGATCTGGATTGCCCCAAGGATTGGATATTGGTTGGATACCTGTGCGTAGGCTGGCCAGAGACACCCGATCTGACCCCGGAACTGGAACAAGCGGGTTGGGAAACGCGCGCGGCCAATTTGACGATCGAGACACGGTGATGGGCACGCGATATTGGATTGGTGTTGCGGATAAGTCCTATGTCACAGCCGCTGTTACAGAAAATATCTGTTTGTTTTCAGGGGGTCAGAAAGCCGTCATTCAAAATATGAATTCTGGCGACGGGGTGATTTATTATTCCCCAAAGCAATCACATAGTGGTGGGGCATTGCAGTGCTTTACAGCATTGGGCCAGGTGGTTGGCGACACGGTTTATTACAAGGATGACTGGCCCGACCATCCGAAATTCAAAGCGTGGGTACGGACGTGTTCGTATGAAAAGACGGGCGATACAGCAGTGCAGTCTGTGCTTGATCGTCTTGAATTTATTATAGATACAACTGACTGGGGCGTAAGTTTTGAACAGGCGCAATTTGAAATATCTGAAAATGATTTCAATATGTTAGCTAAAGCGATGAGGTCTGAATGTTCCGATTGATCCGGCTTTTGATCTTCACGGCGGCTGCCTTTGTCGCAGGGATTGTGTATCAGATGGTGCAGCATAGCGAAAAATGCAGCCAAGCAGGCGGGGAAGTCGTGCGCGGGATTTGTACAGGGGAAAACAGATGACAGACCTGGTTTGTGTGGGCGTAATTGCAGGGGCTTATGGGGTCAAAGGCCAAGTGCGGCTGAAAAGCTTTTGCGCCGATCCACAAGCGATTTTCGGCTATCGGCTGAGCGATGAGACGGGTGAAAAAGAGTTTCACATCACTTTGTCCCGCCCAATGAAAAACGGCTTTGTTGCACAGGTTAAGGGATTGAAAAATAAAGAGGAAGCAGACGATCTGAAAGGCGTAAAGCTTTATTCAAATCGTGACGATCTGCCAGATTTGGACGAAGATGAATACTATCACGCCGACCTGATCGGCATGGATGTTTTGGACACAGGCGGCACGATTTTAGGACAGGTAAAATCCGTGATGAACCACGGTGCTGCCGACCTGATTGAGGTGCACGGACCGGGTCTGAAGGACACTGTTTTGCTGCCCTTTACCCGCGATATTATCCCGACAGTCGATATGGCCACACGCCGTATCATCGCCGACCCGCCCGAGGGGTTTTTCCCGGGAAATTAAATGCGTTCGGTGAAGATGAACGGCCCGACCGTTGCGCCAGATGGGCCGACAGACCCCCCCGTCACGCAGTTTTGTATATTTTGTACACGGGTTTTGTACTTAAATTTTTGTACAAAACTGCACCGCGCACTGAGTCGGGGTCAAAATGCCACCAAGTCAATGAGGGCGATGCTGTAGGGATTTGGTATGAATTGGTCGGGCGTTAAGGTGGGTTAAAATACACCTAAGAAATGTTTACCACTCTCGCATTTGAATAAGCAAAGTGAACCTTTGACGTACCAATCTAGCGGAACGGGCGACCGCACACCAATTCTGCTTTTGGGATACATGAACTGCCTCCAGCAGCTTTCGTTATTTTCACGCTGCCACCAGTAAAGAGTTTGGCGTTCAAGTGGAGATATTTTCAGAGGCTAAAAATACCCCAGATCCTGGGCTTATATCCCCAATTGTCCAAGAAGCATTTTCATATCGGCAAAAGTATTCACTTGCCTGAAGGGTAAATTTTGCAGCGCCGACCCAACCAATGAAGACTGTTTCCAAGTTGCTTACGACAGCAACATCTTCTGGAAAGAAAGTCAGTTCTATAAATGGTGATCCGTCGTCTTCACTACAAACAAAAATCTGCACGTTATTGATAATTTCGAAAGAGTTTGCGTAACTCAAATGAACATACCCAGTTTTCTGTACGCTAGCTTTAACGCTTTTCCAATATGGCTCTAAAAGCGAATTGCCCTCTCCGTCAGCTGAAGAGTACTCACGAAACAGTTTTTCTGACCTTTTTATGAACTCTTCAACACCGTCCCACGTCGGTTGTAAAAAATTCACATCTCGGCATGATCCATCATCGTCATCAAGAATGCTAGTTTCAATCTCGCTCAATCGATCCATGATGAATATTCTCTAAATTTTGAATTTTTTCATAACATATGACTAGAGGTACCGTCTGCACTGTCCTGCATAACAACCACTAAAACTTATTTTCATCGAACAAAAATATATTTCACTCAAATCATTTAATCTCTTCTGCTCAAGTCTTTAAATCCCGTCATTCCCATTCCAGCCAACTTATCCTAAACCACCCCTATGACAGATGCCCCGAAATCCCATGGTCGCAAGTCGATCCGTGTCACGGCGCAGCCGCGTGAGTTGATGACGCATGCGCCCAAGTTGGCCAGTACTTGGACGGCGAAGGTGATCACTTTGTTCCCCGAAGCATTTCCGGGGGTGTTGGGCCAAAGTCTGACGGGCAAGGCGCTGAAGGATGGGCTTTGGCAGTTGGAAACTGTCGATCTGCGCCCTTTTGGCGACGGCAAGCATCGTAATGTTGATGACACGCCTGCGGGTGGTGGGGCTGGCATGGTAATGCGGGCGGATGTCTTGGGCCGGGCGATTGCGCATGCCCAGCGTGATACACACGGGGTTTGGCCGCTGATCTATCTGTCTCCGCGGGGCAAACCGTTGACGCAAGCCATGGCACAGCAGTTTTCGCAAGGCGACGGGATGACATTGTTGTGCGGTCGGTTCGAAGGCGTGGATGAGCGTGTAATCGACCATTTCGGCATTCAGGAAGTGTCGTTGGGTGATTTTGTCCTGACAGGGGGTGAGATTGCCGCACAAGCCTTGATTGATGCGACGGTCCGGCTTATACCGCGCGTGCTTGGGAATCACGAATCCACTGAAGATGAAAGTTTTTCAGACGGATTGCTGGAGCACCCACAATACACTAGGCCCGCCGTTTGGGAAGGTCGCGCGATACCGGAAATACTTCAATCCGGCCATCATGCGAAGATCACTTCCTGGAGGCGCGCAGAAGCCGAAAGGCTGACAAAGGAACGACGACCTGATCTCTGGCGGGCTTATTGTGCGATGCATGATAGGGACCCGGATGAAGACCAAGAGCTCTGAGGGCGCGCAAACTTCGCGGAAAAAACCGTGAGCATTGATAGGAGTGGATCAGATGAACCTGATCGCAGAACTTGAGGCGGAACAAGTCGCCTCGCTTGGGAATGATATTCCTGATTTTAAAGCCGGCGATACCATTCGCGTCGGCTATAAAGTGACCGAAGGCACGCGCAGCCGTGTGCAGAACTACGAAGGTGTCTGCATTTCGCGCAAGAACGGCGAAGGCATTGCCGGATCGTTCACCGTGCGCAAGATTTCATTCGGTGAAGGTGTGGAACGTGTGTTCCCGCTGCATTCGACCAACATCGACAGCATCGCTGTTATCCGCCGTGGTCGCGTGCGTCGTGCGAAACTATATTATTTGCGCACCCGTCGCGGTAAATCCGCCCGTATCGCCGAAGATACGACATACAAGCCCAAAAAAGCATAAAGGAGCGGGACTGATGAGAAAAGAAACACATCCCGACTATCACTTTATCGACGTTAAAATGACGAACGGCGATATTCTGAAAATGCGGTCAACCTGGGGCAAGGAAGGCGACACACTGTCGCTGGATATCGACCCAACTGTGCACCCCGCATGGACCGGCGGCAACAGCCGTTTGTTGGACACTGGCGGACGCGTGTCGAAGTTCAAAAAGAAATACGAAGGTCTGGGTTTTTAGATTTACCCAAATTCGATGCAGATCAGAACGCCGCTTTTTCAAGCGGCGTTTTTTGTTTCAGGATCACTTATCTTTCCTAAGCTCTCTACATAAAACTAGTTTTTAAAATTCGTTTTTACATCCATTTTCAGTAATGGCGCCACCTGGAGAATACCAAAAACTAGCAGTAGATCTAAACTCTAACAAACTTTCGTTAAACTCGATATTCGATGTTTTTGCCGCAGATCTAATAAGATCTTTCATTGCTGGCTCAAGTGAGAAAAGATAGCCTACTTCAAGAAATATTCTCTCATTTTTATTGAGGGGTCTTTCAAGATAAATATTTTCATAAGTATCCAGTATTTGCCCCGCTATCACTGTGCTTGATGTGAATGTAGTGTCTTCAATTTCTATTTCTGTATTTGTTACCTTGTTTTGTTCGACAATATTTATAGTTGCAAATTCAGGAGAAGCCTCAATACGCGTAGTGCCTTGATTAATAATACATAACCTTATCGAAACCGTTTCTTGGTCTACGTTAATCTCTGATACTCTCAAGATGCCGTTTGGGAGTAAGCCATCAAATTTCGTTAATAATTCTGTTTTGAACTCTATCTGGCGTCTTGCTTCTTCTGCTTCTTTGATTGTCGTATCAAATTCTGCGATTACTTTCCGAAGTTCGTTTGCCTTCTCTTCCAAGGCAAGGCGGCTTTCATTCGATGACAGCACCGCTTTTTCAATCTGTATCTTTTGCTGATCAATATCTGCTTGTCGTTGACGCTCTTCCGTTTCCAATTGCAGGCTAAGGTGGGAAAGCTCTAGTTGCGTATCCGCAATAGATTGGCTTTGAATGTATGTCATAACGGCAGTGGAAAATGTGATAACTAAAGATAGTAGAAAAAGGAAATATAGAATAATTTTTCCTTTTTTGAAAATGTGTCTGATACTTCGTTAATCATGCTTACCTATCAGATCTAGAATCTTCATCTGCCATATCATTTGACAAATACAACAATACAACGATTTCGTTCTATTTCCAAAACTCTCAGATAAATTCGCAGACAGTTAGTTGGTTATTAGCCAGAATAGGCCGACAACCAGCCAAGACCGGCATCCGTATCGGTACCCCTGGGTTTGTATTCGGCACCGATGGGGGCGGTGTACCCCAGGTCGCGAAGTGCGGGGATGATGTGGTGATAGGACAGTTCGCCCTGATCGGGTTCGCCCCTGTCAGGTACCGCAGCAATCTGGACATGACCGATCATGTGCTGGTGTGTGCGGAACCGTTGGATCAGATCGCCCTGCATGATCTGGACGTGATAGCAATCAAACATGATCTTCAGGTTCGGTGCCCCGATGCGGTCAATCAGGTCAACCGCCTGTTCGACGCGCGACAGATGATAGCCGGGCACATCGCGGTGATTGATCGGCTCGATCAAGATATCAAGCCCATTGGTGGCGGCGCGTTCAGTGGCATAGGATAGCGTGTCGACAAACGCCTGATCGGCATCAGGGCCACCATCTGTACGGCCCGCCATCACGTGAACCATCCGGGTTCCGGTGGCCACGGCATAATCGCAAGCGCGGTCAATTTCAGCGCGGGCGTCAGCACCGCGACCCGGCATGGCAGACAGCCCGAATTCACCAGCATCCCTATTACCGGGATGGGTGTTCAGGCCCAGCATGGGCAGGCCGGTTTCGGTCAGTGCGGTCATAATATCAGCAGGCCGTGTGTCATAGGGGAAATGACATTCAACGGCTGAAAATCCTGCAGCTTTGGCCGCGCGAATGCCGTCTGGCAACGACAGATCGGTGAACAGAAACCCCAGATTTGCAGAAAAATTCATGTCTTGTCATATCCTTTTAGGATCTGGAAACCGTTACGTTTTGCACAGTATCGCGTTGGCATCTTCGAAAAAGTCTGGGCCGCCAAAGTTCCCTGATTTTAGTGCAAGGACCAGATCGGCATGCGCACGGATTGCGGGGACGCCAGGGGCGATTTCAGGTCCGATTTCCAGTTGGTCCGGGTCCAGCGCTTCGACCACCGCGCCTGATGTTTCACCCCCCGCCGTGATCAGCCGCGTCACACCGTCTGCGACCAGCGCGCGGGCGATTTGGCCGAACAATGTTTCGAACCGGTGGGCCAGTTCATCGCCACCGTATTGATCCTGTGCGGTGCGTACGGCTTTGGGATCGGCCGAAGAATAGATCAGCGGCAGGCCATCTTGGGCTTTGGCCCAATTTGCCAGATCGGCTGCATTCAATGTGTCTGACATAATGGCTTGCGCTGTGATTTCACGGGATGGATGGCGGGCGATATGGCGACTGACCTGTTCGCGTGTCGCATTTGAGCAGGATCCGGACAATATCGCCGTTTTGCCATCCTGCTGCGGCGTCCATGTTTTGCCTGACCCTGACAAACTGCCATTGCGGCGAAAATTATCTGGCAGACCCAGGGCGATGCCCGACCCGCCAGTCAGCAATTTGCGATCAGCCAAGGCGTGGCCCAACACGTGCAAGTCATCGTCTAGGATCGCGTCAGCGACAACCAGATTACGCCCCAATGTGATTTCATCATTCATCCGCTGACGGATCGCATCTACGCCCTTTGCGACTGTCTCATAAGCAATATGGCCGACATCGCCATTGGTCTGATGGCGCAGCCAGCGGCGCAGATCAGGGTCGGACATCGGCGTCAACGGATGATTTTCCATACCACTTTCGTTCAGAAGAGTATCTTTGACGAACAGGTGCCCCTGATAAATCGAACGTCCCGTGGCGGGAAAGGCCGGGCAGATGACCACGCCTTGGGCGCTTAATGCTTTCGCCAAAGCCTCGGTCACGGGCCCGATGTTGCCTTGGGGGGTGGAATCGAAGGTCGAGCAGTATTTGAACAAAATCTGCTGGCACCCTTGATCCTGCAACCATGTCAACGCGGCCAGCGATTGTTCAATGGCCGCCTGCACCGGGATTGAGCGGGACTTGAGCGCGATCACCCCTGCTTCGACCCAAGGGTCCGCAGGCACGTTCGGAATACCGACGTATTGAACAGTGTGCATACCGCCTTTAACCAGCATGTTGCCCACATCACTGGAGCCTGTGAAATCATCACCGATCACACCTAAAAGCATTGTGTTGGGTTCCTTTGGATTATCATTTCAAGGCAACTGTTTGCGATATACCGACGCCGGCAGACGGGTGGCAGCAGGACTGCTGTGTGCGAACTGGGATGTGTACGGTGTGCTGTTGTCACGACAGCTCTTTCGGAAGTGGTTTGGAATTCATACCTGTATCCCGAGGCGCAGAATACTGCAACGGTATATCGGCTGCAGTGGCAGTCAAAGGCATCTGTTGTGTGGATCTTAAATCTGATCAAGAGCCTTTTGCACGGCAGCGAAATAATCGCCAACCTGCGCGCCATCGACAAGCGCGTGATGCACTTCAAGGGTCATGGCCATGCGCCAGTTTTTATCTGCCTCTTTCACAAATTTTCCCCATGATACCCGGGGGATACAATCTGATGGTCCGGGCATGGCATTGTTGATTGAGGTATAATCAAGCCACGGCAGGCAAGACAGATAAGCCACATCATCACGTTCGCCCGAATTCGCAGCCAACTGTGTTTTCTGCGCAGCTTTGTCGATGATATTTTTGCACTGTGCATCAAATTTAGCGAAATCTTCCTGATAAGGTACGTAAGCATAATTGAAGCTGCCGCTTTGCGTCGGGACGGTCATCGATAGGTCCGTCATCTTATGCAGAACGACCACATCGTCGCGAAACCGCATCAGCAGTTCAGGCACTGAATGAAGGCCTGTGCCGATGGCAAACAGACACGCGCGATATGGGGAAACACCTTGTCCCTTGCGCGTATTCATAAGATGGCTGACATTCAGCCGTGACGTCACCGCATAGTGCGGGCGGTCATATGTGCGGAAAAACCGAAACTGATCCGCCCGTGGCCAGGTCGCCATATCCACGATGTCATATGTCATCTCAAATGCTCCAGTCTGGGGAATATATGTCCGAATTATCGGATGCAACTATTCCTCACCTCTGTTTTCCCGTTCCCTGTCACCGCTGTACAGCTTCATGTCCGGCAAGGACGATAACCAGGCTTCTCGGCGGGTCGTCCAAAGTTCGTATGTTGGTATGAATTGATTGGATGCATCGAGTGATCAAGGTGGATTTCGTCTTCGCTACGCGAAAAGACTGAGGACCCGCCGGGCAGAAAAACCGCCCGGTGATGTTTGCGGCAGCCCATACAATGGCACAGCCCGGCGCGATAGGGCTTACCTTGGGCCACAAGCCGAACTTTACCGCAAAGACACCCTGCCTTGACTGCGTCCATAGCACGTTTCCTTGTCCATTCCTGTCTAAAGACCCTGCCCATGTATCTTTGCCGTCACAAGCAAGAATTGCCGTTTTATGCATAGTCAACAGCGTAATGAAACAGGCAGAACGTGCATAGGATATTGAAAATAAGAACTATGGAACGTCACGCATTTTAGAAGCGACGTAGGGGATTTTGTGAATTCTATCACTGTTGGCGTCAGGTAATATTAGCATGAGTGTCAAGCATTTCTGATCTAAATCAGTCATTTGTCACTATTTATACAAAGGTCCGCAGTGCGAGACAATGCTGCCGCTCTCTGAATTTGAACGAACGGCTGCTTTCGGAAACGGCGATTGAATTTGCAGCTCAATAAGGTAATGATCTGTCGAGCATAAATTCATGAACGAGCAATCCGATGACTGAGAAGCATATTTGCCTGATGGGTGACTCCATCTTCGACAACGATGAGTACATTCCAGGCGAACCCGGCGTCATCGAACAGATGCGCCGTTCAATCACAAAGACCTGGTCGGCGTTCAAGGTCGCTGTTGATGGCGACTGCATTGAAGACATTCCAAACCAGCTTCAGAAGGTGCCGACCCACACGACGGATATTGTTGTGAGCATAGGTGGAAACGATCTCATGAAATTCCGTCATCTACTCATTAAGGTTGCGGAAGGAGCCAAGATTGAGGAGCTCATCGCATCACCGCTGGCGGATTTTGAAATCGCGTATGGTTGGATGTTGGATACCATTTCTGAGCGTGGCCTCAGAGTAAGTGCTTGCACCATCTACACCGCCATACCCTTTGCAGAGCCGGAAATGAGGGATCATGCTCCATCTGCAATTGGCGCATTTAATGCCATAATCCTGCGGCTCGCTGAGGCTCGCGGCGTATCGGTCGTTCGACTGGACGTGGTATGCACAGACGAAAATGACTTCTCGGAAATGTCTCCGATTGAGCCCTCCTCAAAAGGCGGGCAAAAGATTGTGAACGCAATTCTTCAGACACTCGGGCAAGGCTGACCGTTACTTGTGACAACCTCGGTTTTGAAGCCGAGCTGACATTCGCGCGCACATCGCAGCATCGGTCTAATTGGGCTCAAACCGGACCTTCCCTGCGATCGGTGCGAAGGGCCGCTTGGCCGATTATTCTGATTTTGGGTCAGTTTATGATGTGAAGGTCACAGTTATCTGACGTTCAATACTGACGTTCGACATCTAAAGACCGTTCTCGAAAAACTTAAGTAATTGATATTTATATATAACATTTTCAAGGTCGACAAATCTGTTTGCGTTCTGCGACACGCTAATCCCGTCTTTCGACAAAGTGTTTCCGTTCGTTTTTTCGTTCAGGCACGAAAAAAGCCGCCCAATCCTGAGCGGCTTCGGTTTCTTGGCCTGTTTATGCAGCTAGCGTTTGCGTGGTTTTCTTCGAGTCGCCCTCGTTTCTTCAAGATGTCGATCCATTGCAACCGTCGTGTTGATGTTGCGCCAATCGTGGCTGAGGAACGGATTCAGGGCATCGTCACAATTCATACGCTCATAGTAGTTCTCGGCGAAGTGCTCCACGCAGAGGGTATCGCTGCGGTATTTTTGAGCAATGCCGGTTGCCGAGATGAAGATTTCGATTGCGATTCCAAAGCGATCCGCTGACGCATGCATTAGGATTTTGATGAACTCATTCTCATCCAGTAGACCCTCATCCTTCAGGCCAGTCTGTGCTAATAAGTCCTTGATCGATTTTCTGACCAGAGGACCATCATTCGGGAAAGTCATAGGCAAGACTTCGATGGGCTCTGTCCGGCGTAACAGTGCCCCATCTTGATTGATGATCGTCTTGGCCTCGGAAGTCCCGGTGATGATGACACAGACAGGCCATTGCTTGCTCTGCATGAAATTGCGAAACCGGCCAGTGAAGTGGCGCATGCTATCGCTGGTGACATAGCGGCCGCTGTCCTGAACTTCGTCTAGGTGAAGGGCGGCAATCCCGCGATCTTGAAGCTTGTTTACCACAAGCCGGACCAGATACCCTTCATCTCGCCGAGACGAGATCGGGTATCCCAGCTCGCCCAAGATCAATTCACAGGTCTCCTTTACAGTTGCCCTGCTAGGCACTGTGACTGACCAAATCTCAGACCCAAATTCTAGCCCGCCTGCGGCTTCCGCGACGGACCGGAAGTCCGCTGCGATTTGCTCCACCATACGGGTCTTGCCTATCCCAGGCGGTCCAATAAGCGCCGCGCCACGGACCTTGTCACGGCCGCTTTTCAGGCTTTCCTCCCGTTCGACGAGGATTGAAAACACGCGCTCTTTGAATTTCTTGAAATCAGGGGTCTCGAAATAGACTCCCATGAGATCGATGTTTGAGCGTGCTTGAGCCCTCAGTTTCTGGAAGTTCTCCAGCTGCGCTGTTGTCGCCATAGCCATTGTAACTACTCCTTATTCTTCTCAGCTCGAGAATTTCTTTTTGGTCCTGAACCGGTCCATGCTACCCGGCCCATCAGGTTGAACCACCGCATTCACGCCGTACTCATCCCCCGGCTCTTCGGTGGTGGGTTCGTCCTCAGCGAATGCTGGCTCAGGTTCAGCGGTCTCAAAGCCGCCATAAACTGGATCCTGATATTCATCGCGACCAACGTAAGGCTCTTCGTTCGAGCCTTTCCCGAATGTCAGCTCGAGCCTCGCTCGATCAACTTCGGTTTGCGTGTATCCACAAAGGCCAGTGTCGCTCTGCCGCATCGCGTTTCGAGTGATCTTGGCGCGCGCACGATCTGCCTCGTCGCGCTGATGACGCCGCATCTTTCTATCAGCGTCGGCTTCCGCCCGTCTCGTCTGACATTCCGCCGACCACTCACGCAGCGTCTTGCCGCGCATGGTGTCATCAAGGGCCGGAACGGCAAAAGTATCGTTGCGACTAACTACTGAAATCGCTCCCATATCCCTTGGATCAACAATGATGTTTACCCCACCGTCCGGAGCCGCGATCCGTTCCGCAACGGGCGTCAGCCTGTCCTCGCGGATAAGTCTGTTCTGATAGACAGCACCGGCGTAACGAATGCCTTCTTGTGTAATCCTTGCTGTCGTCGAGAAACCACAGGCCTCTCGCAAGTCTTGTGGACCTGGAAGTTGCGTATCATCAAAGGAACAGTCTTTGCTCAGGTCCTCCCAGACCGTAGCTGGTGTTTTACTGTTGAGGCCCCCGTGAGAAGAAGAATGATACTTCGCCACAAACGTAACAAAGACTCCATCAAGCTCGTCGTCCGTAATGCATGCCTCCTCATAGGGCTTGCGGTCATTCAATTTCGAGGGCTTACTTGCTGTCCAGCCAGGGGTTTGGCGGGCAAAACCCAACTCGCAAGTACGGAAAACCTCTCGATATGACCGCGCAGCAAGGCAACACCTGCAGTCGTATTCATGAAAGACGAGCGAAGTCGCTTCACGGCTCCCGCAAATTCAGCGCCTCCAAACGGATGCTTCCCAAACTCTGAGCCACAGTCAGTCGATACAAGCTGTATTGGACAAACGTACTTCCAGTGAGAATCATGAATTCCAGCGTTGCGAAGCAGGTATGTCTTATCCATAAAACACATTTGCAGCGCCTCGAGGCTGGAGTTTTGGTTTGGGCTGCGGCAGATCGAATACCCAAGAATAACTCTGGAGGCGACGTCGATTGCGGCGACAACCCAACGGCGAACGCGCTTCACATTCCTGCGTTCGTCTTCTGTCATCTGGTTGTATTGGGCCCGAGTGGTATCGAGCGACACAATATGAAACTGCCATGCGTCGAATTGGACGACCTCGCCCAGCTGCTTGACGCCTAAACCCGCTTCTGATGTTCCAAAATCTCTAGTGGCCTTTGCCAACCCCTCTCGCTGGACCGCAACGGTGAAGGGGTCCAGATACAAGTCGATGTAGCGTTCATAAGTCCGCTCACTCCTTGTTGGAATCAGGTCTGTACGTCCCAGCTCCAAACGAGAAGCATTTTCCTTGGCGACTGCTTCAACCGCTCGCTCAGCAATCTCTCGTTTTGATGATTTACCGGTTGGCAACTCATCATTGGGGCTGGGTCCGCCCTGTGCATACTGCTGCAGGATACTCAGGACAAAATTCAAGTTGTCGTCTACAACGGCTGGATTTGTGGACCCGCCGCGTTCGAGGTTGAACACATTCGGATCTCCCGCCGACTTCTCAAATTTTCGGAGGTATCCAAGCAACGTGTCATTGCATGGCAGGGGATGAAGCCTTTGATTGGTGTTTGCTCTTTCCGTTCCGTATTTCGTACGAACTTGGAATTGCTTATAGTCCGCTTGCAACCTCGCACGGTACTGGTCAACTCCTGGCCTCGTCCGAGTCATGCCTTCACGGCAGCACTGTGCCATGCGCTGCGCGAGGAAAACCTTGCGCCCGATCGTTTCTCGGCGCTTTTTACCTGCAAAGTAGATTTCTTTGCGCCCATACATTCTGCGAACTTCAGCGCGTTTTGCACTATAGTAACCGCGGTCGATAACCAGCCGCTCGGTCTTGATCAATTCCCTGATCTCCTTGGGCCGGAAAATCCTGACCTTCGCGTCATCTCCAGTGCAAACAGCCAGCGAATAGTGCGTGACTTCCTTGGTCGCAGTGTCCGTCCTTGGCGCTACGTTCCATACCTCGTAGCCCTCAAAGAGCACGCGATCAGCCTGCGTAAGGTTGCCGAAGAAGTTCATGCTGCCACCTCACAAAGTGTGCCGACGGCAAAGGGATCAAGATGGTCTTTCTTGATGTCCCCATCACCGATCAAGCGAATAGCGGCACGTTGCCCGCGGCCTCTCAAAGATGATCGCTCTACCAGTTCACCGAAGGTCGCGGGCCTGCCGAGGTCGTTTGCCACTTCAAGCACGATACGGTCTGCCTCGGGGTCCCAGCCACGACGTGCTGAGTGGATTTCGGCAGCACATTTGCGAAAGATCGGATGAAACGCATATCGCGAACCTAGGTTGAACCGATCAGCGATCTGCCGGCTGCACTGGCCTGCAATGTGTGCGATCTCCGCAATATATGATGTACGCTGGGATTTCTCATCGTATTTGACGGAGAACAGGACTTCCTTCGCATCTTTCAGCAACACATGAGCATCGACCTTTGTGTAGGTCGCTTTGCCCTTCTTGTTGACAAAATCAACGCGGGTCAGCTGCTCTTTGAAGTTGATGACATCACGGTGACCAGCCAAGTTCTGATAAACGCAAGCTTCTTCATAGGACGCGCACCAAAACTCCTGCAGGGCAGCGTGTCGGTTAAGCCGTGTTACAAAGGACAGCTTGCAAGAACTGCTAGATTTGCCGAGTTCCATCTTTTCGAGATGGGAGTTGACTACTCTGAATGGATCATCTGGGTCGGCAATTGGCGGAGGGCCAAAAGTAGCGTTGGCGTATTGATCTTGGTTCTCTTCTGTTCGGTTGTAAGGCATAATTTCTCCGGTCACATTCCAGCAAGGAATGCGTTTTTGTGTTCGCTTTTTGAGTGGGGCCGGTTCAGAGGACCGGGGCCTCGATACTTCGAAAGATTGCTAGCTGCGCGATCGACCAGGGTAGCACTGTGTCGCTATTCGCGCTGTCAGCAAAGAAACCGGAAAGTCGTTGTCTGAGATCGATCACTCAGATACACATGCCGTGAGAAGCAGGCTGGTTTTCCAGTCTTAAGGGGGTGGCCGTTCCAGCGGTTCGCCCCTTTTCTTTTCTTTCATTTTTTCATTCAAATCCTTCCTATCGCAGACTTGTGTTCCGTTTGGTCAAAATTCGCACTTGGTGAACTTAAGCTTTGACCTGAAATCGAGTCGAGTCAAATAATCATTTATTTACATACGCTTAGTGCGAAAATCCGAAGAGTGGCGTTCGTCGCATGCCTTCAATCCTAGCCAAAAACCATCAGCAATTTTCGCCTGTCCATCCATTTACCGAGCTCCGTTTTCCCCGTTCTAAAATTGAACTAGGAGGAAAAAATTCGCTTTTATAGAGCTGCGAGAAATTTTTTGAAAAGAAATTGTCCCTTTTGAGAGGCACTGATCGCGTGGGGCACCCGGAGCAACGGGCTGCATAAACGTCACATGCGGTCAGGTGATCGTTGGACTAGATTTGGTAGTGACTGGACTTCGTCCGAGTATATGCAGCGATACAAAAGTCCTGGGGCCAAAGTAGAGAACTCATCTTCCAGAACCCTCTTCAGCGCATGAGCTAACTTATATAAAGTCCGATGCGACCCTTGAACTGGTGGCCTGTCAGCAAATCGGTCGCCCTATCTAGGGCATTACATCGAATTACGTCCTCTGCAGCAAGAAACCACTTCCGAATAGAGAGATTACCCTACCATGCAAAAGCGTTCCGGTTTTTACCGTGAATTAGCACCTAAATTTTCGACACTGGAACTTTTTTTCGCACCTCGTAGCGCGCCACATCGTTAGACCGGTACCTCAAACATGAAGCACCTGACGGCCATCTTACCTGGCTCTCAAAGAATTGCAGTTGCTAGTGCCTCAGCTTGCCGCAACACTGTCTTCACAGCATCCGTGGCAAGGTCTGGAGGAAAGCCATGCCGTTGCAGGATTTTCTTAACGGTCACCCTCATTTTTGCCCTGACATTATCGCGGCGCCACCAATCTGTACCTGAGTTCTTCCTAACCGTATCGACGAGTTCGGCTGCGATGACCCGCAGCTCTTGATTGCTCATTATCTCGACAGCGCTGTTATTTTGAGCCAACGCATCATAGAATGCTCGCTCTTCCTGACTGAGCCCATCCTCAGGCTCATCTCGCAGATCTTTGGCAATCTCGATCAACTCTTGCAGCACCTGAAGCGCGTCAACGCTGCGATTATGATAGCTGGCAATGGCCTGCTCAAGACGTGTTGAGAATTCTTCATTGCGTACAACGTTCGTGCGAGTCCGCGAAGTAATCTCTCCATTCAAGAGCTTTTTGAGCGCTTCAACAGCCAAGTTCCGGTGCTTCATATTCTGAATTTCGATCATGAATGCATCTGACAAGACGCTGATGTCCGGTCTATCGAACCCGCAGGCCTCAAGGATATCGACGACTTCCGTAGATACGACGGCTCGGTTCACCAATTGCTGGATTGCGAAGTCAGGCGAACCGTTGTGACCAACCCGACCAACCGCACCGACTTTCTCCAATCCGGATCGAATAGCAGAGAAAAATGCGACCTCTTCGGTGCTTGATTTTGCTTGAGTACTCCCAGAAGCCAGTTTGAAGGCCTTCACCAGCCCCGCAACAGCATCGTTGAAGCGCTTTACGGCACCAGCACCTTCGCCTTCATCTCGTTCCTTTTCAAGGACGTGGTTCAACGCCGCTGGCAGTATCTTCAGTCGATCGGCCGGCGTGCCACCCAGAGTGGTGGAATAGTCGAAGCCATGGAGCTGTGACCGCGCCACATCAAGTGCATCCATGAAGGCTGCGACTGCTTCTGCCTCACTAATACCGGTCTGCTGTTGATCTGACTGTGAATAGTGCGCCAATGCGTTCTTCAAGTCCGCAGCAATACCGATATAGTCGACAATCAGGCCAGCGGGCTTATTCCTGAAAACCCGGTTTACGCGCGCAATAGCTTGCATCAAGCCGTGCCCCTTCATGGGCTTGTCCACGTATAATGTGTGCATACAGGGCGCATCGAAACCAGTTAGCCACATGTCCCGCACGATAACGATCTTCAAAGGGTCATCAGGGTCTTTCGCACGGTTCCTGATCGTTTCCTGACGGGTCTTGGAGCGTACATGAGGTCGGAATTCCGCTGGGTCGGTCGCACTCCCTGTCATAATGACTTTCACGGTGCCGCTGTCATCCGTGTCACTGTGCCAATCAGGTCTCGCCGCTACGATGCGCTCATAGACTTCAACACAGATCCGGCGGCTTATGCAAACAATCATGGCCTTCCCGTCAATCGCTTCGATGCGGGCATCAAAATGTGTGAGGATATCCTCAACCACGGTATCCAGACGTTTCTCAGCCCCGACCAATGCTTCGACACGGGACCATTTCCGCGCTGCAGCAGCGGCTTGATCCTCCTCCAGTGTTTCAGTGGCCTCGTCGAACTCTTCATCAAGCTCACTGCTCAAGTCGTCGTCCATTTCGATTTTCGCGACTCTGGCTTCGTAGTAGATCGGCACCGTGGCGCCGTCTTCAACGGCTTGCGCGATGTCATACACATCAATGTATTCGCCAAACACGCTTCTGGTGTTTGCACCGACCAAATCGACCGGAGTACCTGTGAAGGCCACATAGACCGCATTGGGAAGCGCCTGCCGCAACTGATAAGCCAGCCCGTGCTGAACTTCGCCCGTGTCTTTTTTCAGCTTAGCTTCAAACCCATATTGTGTACGATGCGCTTCGTCGACCATCACAATCACATTTGACCGAGACGTAAGCTCAGGGAAAATATCACCTTTTTCGGGGCGGAACTTCTGGATGGTCGAAAAGACAATCCCGCCCACCTCACGGTTCAAAAGCGCCTTGAGTGCGACAATGCTATCGGCTTGAACCGGCTCTTCCCCCAGTAGATCTTTGCAGCGGCCAAAAGTTCCGAACAATTGGTTGTCGAGATCATTCCGGTCCGTCAACACAAGCAGTGTTGGGTTTTCCAGCCCAGCGTGGTGCATTACGCGTCCCGCAAGAAAAGTCATCAGAAGCGACTTGCCACTGCCCTGCGTGTGCCAAATGACACCGCCTTTTCCGTCTGTGTCTCTGGCCGCCATCACCGTTTCGACAGCTTTGCGCACAGCGTGGAACTGGTGATAGCCTGCAATTTTTTTGATCGGACCTTTACCTTCGTCCTCGAACACTACGAACCATCGCAACATGTCCAAGAGCGTTTCGGGGGTCAGCAAACCTTGAGTCAGTGTCTGCAATGCAAGGGTCGAGTTTTCCGCCTCGATCGTTTCCCCATCTACGGTGCGCCAACGCATAAAGCGGTCAAGACCGGCAGAAAGAGAACCATAGCGTGCGTTGAACCCATCCGAGATCACCGTCAGCAGCGTTGACCGGAATAAGTCAGGAATATCTTCCTTATAGGTATCGATCTGGCGATACGCCGCGTCGATGTACGCACCTTCAGTGCCTTTCAATTCAACTACAACCAACGGCAACCCGTTCAAGAACAGCACGACATCTGGAATGCGAGGGTTCTTTCCGACCACGTCAACTTGGTTGATGGCACGCCAGTCGTTGTTCTCGTTGGTCCAATCAACGAGCTGCACCCGCGCGTTCCGCTCCTCGCCGTCGGCGAAATAACTCAGGGCCACACCATTGACGAGCAGATCGTGTAACCTGCGGTTTTCCTGAACCAGATCTGTCGCAAACACCACATCATGCACGCGAGCGGCTGCTTCCTGTATCGCCGTATCTGGCAACTCCGGGTTCAAGCGTTTGAGGGCCTCAAAAAAAACCCTTAGCAGGAAAGTTTCGCGAAAGCTGGTACGCATCGGATTTCGCATTTCAGGTGAAATTTCGGATCCATGATGCAAGGAATACCCAAGAGTTCCCAAATCCTCCATGAACACCGCTTCAAGGTCCGCTTCGCTTGCCCAAGCCATCAGATCAGGTTCTCCCCGGATTTCAGGCCTTGGTTCAACTCCGCCAAGGGGCCCCTCAACGCGCGTTCCCACTTCTGCATGTGCTCGACATGCCATGCCACGTATTCAGGCCATCCTTCGCGGTTATACCCTTCGCAGGGGCGCCCAAACTGCAGGCGACTGGCCTTCTTGTTGTCCAGGCGCAGCCACTCGATCTCATGACCAAACGCGGCTTCGATCTCGTCCTTCTTTTCAATCAGCCGGTCGAACAACCACTTGTTCTCAACGGCATCAGCCCGGCCAAAAGTGAACTCGACCCTGATCTCAGACTTAGCGAAGATGAGCGCGTAGGGGCATGACCGCAGCCCCGACCCGGCGCTCAGCCAATGGTCCTTCCCCGGGCTGATGTTTTGATAGAGCGTATCTCCCGCCTCCTTCAGTGCATCGAGCGTCATTTCCCAGTAGTCGCGTCGCAATTTATGACGGTTTTTTTGTTCACCTTGCGCCCCGCGAGCTTCGGTCTCTTTCTCTGCCATCCCAATCATGAAATCCGCAGCTTCTGGTGTGGGGATGACGGGTTGAATGTCGACAAACAACTCGTCGCCGAAGGTGTAAGGCGTCACTCTGAAGCATCGTGCGTCGATGCCATGCTCGCGCAGCCACAACACCGTAGCGGTCACCTCTTTGCGGAAATTGGCGGCGATGAACATCAGGCGCTGATCGTTACCGGGGTTCAGGACGATTTCGTCCAGCTCTTCTTCCTCTAAGAATTCGCAAATGTTGGCGACAGCATTTCCGCCACCGCAGTAACGGTCGAGGTATTGCTGATAGATATCAACGATCTGCGACTTCGTCAGACCTGACACATAGGCTGTGTATTTCAGCGCCTGCCAAGTCACATCGCGACCACTGTCATCGAGCTTATTCTCAATCACAACCAACTGCCCGTCCTTGTCGAGCGCCAAAAGGTCGAGCCGCTCGCGGGTGTCAGCGAACCCGTCGAACTCCTTTTGGATGATCAACAGCTCTTCACCCAGGGCGTCTGGTTGATTTGCCAGCCATTCCTGCAAATGTTCTCGCTCACGCAGATTGAGATCGGCAAAACGCTTTTCTTCAAGCTTCTGCAGGCGGTTTTCGGAACGGTTAACTTGGAACATAAAATATCTCGCTATTCATCAATCTTAATATGAGCGACGCCCTCAAGCCGTCTTTCGGATAAGAATTCATCCAAGTATATTCTGCTATCTTCATCTAACGCGCCGATAGTATCTGAAAGCATCGGAACCCATTCAGGGCGGTGTGTGGCACGCCTGAAGCTTTGATTTCCCGCCATGGTTTTCATGGCCTCCTTGGTTCGGCATGTTTTTCCAATTCCAAAGAAAAGGTGCCATGGTACCATTCCACCAATCAGAGCTGAGAGTTTATTACTCTTCTTGGCAGCTACGAAATCCGCAGTTGCGACAGAACAGCCCCAGCAGGTTTGACCAAAATGGTCGGGTGGCCCAGAGTTGTTAAAAAGATGAACGTCCTTCACCAAACCGTGGTTGTAAAATAAATAAATGGGGTTTGCATCGCCAGCCATCGAAATCAGATCGGTAGATTGCAGGCTTCCAACTTTCAAGCCATCGTAGCGCCCTAAAACATAGCCGCCGCGCTTGTCTTGCTTATGAAACAAGACCTTTGCCTGCACGCGAAACCCCACCATGCATTCCGGCGTCTCAACAAACCATTCCCAGTCGGCACCATTCCCTTGGACGGCTGGCTTGCCTTTCTTGGCGGCGCGGCCACCTTCCTCGTATTTGTTGAACATCTTCACATGAACGCCAAGGCCTTCTGTGTGTTCTGCAATGCGCAACAAAAGCATTTCGGTAATCGTTTCTTCCTGTAGCTTCAGCCCCTTGTGAAACGCCGCTTCTTGCCGACTCCAAACCCAATCGGCCCATATTCGCAATTTTGCTCGAAAATCTCCTGAGGCGATAGCAGTCAAACCATCTCCTCCACCTGTTCGCGGGCCTCACACACGCGCAATTCGCCGGACATCAAGCGCGGCAAGAGCGTGTCGCGGAGGGCGGCGAGGGTTTGGATTTCAGCGGTGATGTTTCGAACTCTTGCATCAATTGCAACGGCTTCGGCTTCGTAGGCGTCTTTTAGCGGCTCGGATGGAACCACGATTTCCAATCCGGCAAGCTGCTTTTTGTTGATAGAGCCGAATACCGTGCCTTCACTATCGTAGGATTTTAAATCTTCCGACAAAGCCCAAATGGCCTCGTAACCGTATGCACTTCGTCCAGACTTCTCAGAAAGCGAAGCAACACCGCGTCCAATGCAGCATTCTTCCCAGGCGCGATTGAGATCGCCCACGGGCGCTCGAACACTGAGAAGGATGCTGTCCCAAGGTGCGATCCGAGTTGGAGCGGTGCAATACTTTCTGCGAGTTGGGAACCTGAAACCGAAATCAGTCCGACCTTGAAAGAAGGGGAGACCTTCGCCGCTTTCATTGTAAGTGTTCCCGGGAGGTGACTGTCCCATTACAACGTTGAAAACTTCTTCCACGCTTCCCATCTCCCACCCATCCGGCAGGCCATCCTCGCCGAAACTGTCGGGGAAGAGGGCGGCGGTGGCGGCGTCCATGTGGGCGGGGGCGCGGCCTGCGGCTTTGGCGTGGACGGGGTCGAAATCGACGAACCAAGACCGATACAATGCCCGCGCCATCTCTTCCAACGTCGCCGCCGTCTTGCGGTTCAACTCGATCTTGTCATCCAACGTTTCCAAAATGCATACGATCTCTGCTTGTTCTTGGACCGGAGGCAAAGGAAAGTCCTGAAACGAAAAAACATCCCTTGTTAAGCTGGGGTTGGACGTGCCGTCCTTCAGATGGTTCAGCCCCATCAAGTTCGTGAAATAGTAGAAAAATCGCGGCAGAACAGCATTAGAGAATGATGTGTAGTAGGCCGTGTCGATAACCCAGAAGGGCCCTTCACACCACTTCACTCCCAGAGGACCCTGTCCCTTTCTGCCCAGCATTACAGTTGGGCCAGACTTGAGCGCAGTATCATGCCACCCTGTGACCCCGTTAGAACCATATACAGGGATGTTTCCTGGCCTTCTTTTGCTTGCCGTAAGCGCTTTTCCATAGTGAAGTGTGCAAACGTCGCGCATCTGCACTTTTGGCCAAGGCAGAGTATCCGGAAGCGCAATACTCATTCCAATGCCCCTAGCCGTTCCTCAATCTCCTTCTCCAGCCGCCGCCCTTCGGCAAACTGACCGCGCAGCTCTCCCATCAAACGTCTAAACTTCTCTTCAAACGGTTCGCCGTCATCCTCCAAGGCTCCTGCGCCCACGTACCGTCCCGGGGTCAGCACGTAGTTGTGCTTGGCGATCTCATCCAAGCTGGCGGACTTGCAGAAACCCGGCACGTCCTCATACGCCCCCGCGTCCGGCTCCCCCCTCCAAGCGTGATAGGCGCGCGCGACGCTTGCGACCTCTTCCTCTGACATCTCTTTTTGCTTCCGGCTACCAGGCACCAACGCGCCCATCTTGCGCGCATCAATGAACAGCACCTCACCGCGCCGGTCGCGCAACTTGGCTTCCTTGGCGATGCCGTTGGATTTGTCCTTGGCCATGATCCACAGGCAGGCCGGAATTTGCGTGCCGTAAAACAGCTGCCCCGGCAGGGCCACCATGGCATCCACCGCGTCGCCCTCGACCAATGCGCGGCGGATATCGCCCTCGCCCCCTGACATCGACGACATGGAGCCGTTCGCCATGACCACCCCGCCGATGCCGGACGCGGAAAGGTGATGGTGAATATGCTGAATCCAGCCAAAGTTGGCATTGCCCACAGGCGGCGCACCATATTTCCAGCGCGTGTCTTCACGCAGTAGTTCGCCCGACCAGTCAGAGATGTTGAAGGGCGGATTAGCGAGGATGTAGTCAAAGCGTTCATCAGGGAAAGCATCCTTCACCAGTGTACCTTCGGAATTCCACCGGATGTCGGCAAAGATGCCGCGAATGGCAAGGTTCATGCGGGCCAGACCAAAGGTGGTGTGGTTGCGTTCCTGACCGTAGATAGCGATGTCGCCGATCTGGCCAGAATGGGCGTCGATGAATTTCTCAGATTGCACAAAGAAACCACCGGTGCCGCAGCACGGATCATAAACGCGACCCTTGGTCGGTTCGATCATCTCAATCAGCGTATCAACGATGGATTTGGGTGTGTAGAATTCGCCGCCACGCTTGCCTTCAGCGCCTGCGAACTCACCAATGCAGTATTCGTAGATGCGCCCGATCAGGTCGAAGTCGTCCTTGGTGCCTTCCAGCTTAATGTTAGAAAACAGGTCCATCAGGCCGGTGAGCATGGCGCGATCGACGCTTTCCTTGCCGAAGACCTTAGGTAATGCGCCTTTGAGGGTTTCGTTGTCAGCCTCAATCGCGCGCATGGCTTCATCGATCATGATGCCGATTTTGGCGTCTTTGGATTGCTTGGCGAGCATGGACCAGCGCGCCTTTTCCGGCACCCAAAAGATGCTCTCGGCCAAGTATTCATCGCGGTCCTCAGCGTCGGAGTATTCATCTTCGCTGAGCCGGGTATGTAAGCGCTCGAATGACATCGAAACATAGCGCAAGAACAACATACCGAGTGCGATGTGCTTGTATTCACCGGCATCCATCGAACCGCGCATTTTGTCCGCAGCTGCAAATAGCGTCTTTTCAATGCTCATTTATGTCCTCAAATATTTTAAGCCCGTCGAATTCGAGGGACAACTTATCCACGAGTAGTGGCGCATATCAGTTTAAACTTCAATCGATTGAAAGTACCGCTTTTCAGTTGCCTGACACCTTTATTGGGGTACACCCCCCTTAGCCTGATACAAAGATCTTTCATGAAGCCGTTAGCTCTAAGACCTGAACCCATTCACCGTGAAACGTTGCATTCCTTCGTTTCACGCATGGCCGCGATGAACCGGGTGGATACGGTGGATTTCTGCGTCGATATGGGCTTCTCGATGAAGAAGCTGATCGACCCAAATGAGGAGGTTCTGAATATCATCGCTGCGATCGGTGGCCTCGATGTCAAATCTGTCTCTACTTTGAGAGCGTGGACAGCGGAAAAATCCGACGATGTGCGTATGATTTTCCGTGGTGAGGAGTTCGTTTCCCGCGCCCTGAAGAACCCGAGGGTTCGTGGATGCCCCATTTGCTTGCAAGAAGATGCTGAAACGGATCCAGAAAGGCCATTGGCCGCGATGGCGATGCGCGGTGAATGGCAACTGCGAGAGATGTCAGTCTGCGTTCGACACAAACACCCCTTAGTTACACTTTGGGAGCGGAAAAAGCCTGTTGAACGGTTCAATATCGGAGCAAGGCTTTTCGATGTTCTCAAGGATCTTCAGGACGGAAAATTTGATCTGACGCAAACCCAGCCGACCGCTTATGATCTGTGGCTCGACCAGCGCCTCGAAAACGGACATGATCCCACGTGCTTGGTTGATAATTCCCTCTACGCAGCGACAACATTTTGCCGACTTCTAGGAACAGAGATGTTGCGGCTGCGAAACGAGAAACACCCTAACGACTTCACTTATATGAGGGCTGCACAACGCACAGGTTTTGACATAGCATCAAAAGGGAACGACGCGGTCAGCGATGCCTACAAAGAACTTGCTGCCGACGCTTCAAGTGCAGGTGATCTACCAAACAAGGCCTTTGGGGATCTATATAGAAGCCTCGCCAGAGCGCATCGCAACGATCGTGCTTTTGACGGGTTTCGGCACGTCCTTTGGGACCGCATTATTCTGGTTTGGCCTGTCGCCGCAAATGAAGAAATTCTAGGCTTTACGCTACCAGAAAGAAAACTTCATTGCTTGTTGTCAGCAGCTCAAGAAGCGGGAGTGGGTGAGAAGTTTTTGGACCAACTTCTTGTTGAGGCGGGAGCCTACCCTGCGGATGACACCAGGCCAGCATCTCGAAAAACGTTTGATGCCGTACGGTATGCCAAACTGATCGCAGAAATCCCAAAATTAGTAGGCCCGATCGCCATGCGTGAGGCAATGGGCGCGACACAAGCAGTTTAAGTCTTTGGCCGAGGCGAAATTACTCATTCCTGTCACGAATATCTCAACTGTCAAGTCTCCCTGGCGCATCGAAGATGGGATAAATCTTGTTAATGATCTCAATGATTTGGTAGCAAAAACGGTCACCGACGAAAAACACTGGGAGGTCATCCAGCAAGCTAAGTCGAGAACAAAACTGGATGTTGGTTTTGTTATAGAGGCCATACGCGATGGACGTCTACAGCTTGCCAAGTTCGAAGGCGTTGATGGTTACAGAAGCTTTTGTGTCTCCAAAGCCGAAATGAACAAACTGTTAGCTGAAAACCCTCATAAAATCACGATCGGGCCACGCCTTCTGCCTGGGGTAATCTGCACGGCAGCAGCATTTGGACGTTCGGTCGGCATGCGGGGAGACCAAGCGTTTATAAGACTTGTGCGTGCCAGACTTACGCCGGCAAGCCATGTGGTTGTGACAAAATCCGGTGTGAAGCGTTTTTATGTTACAGAAAGCGATATCGCAGCGTTTCATGAAAAATTTGTTACCCAAGCATCAATGGCCGCTGAATACGACGTGGATTGGAGAACTCTCGTGAGCAGGTTGCAAGCCGGCGGAGTTGAGCCATTTTCATCTGGAAGCGACGGATTTGGTCACCTGTATCTACGCGTCGATGTCGAAGAACTCTTCGGTAGCAGCGATGCCTAGCTTAGCTTTTCGGATGTGAACAAAGATTACCTGCAAGCTGTGCCGCTTTTATTGGGGCAACCCAAAATCGGCGGTACCGTCTTATACCTATGTGTCGAGCACGGAGATGCCGCGTCGATCTCTGTGGCCACTGATATCTCAGAACGCTGGCCCACTATGGCGGGCGACTCAGAGCTGCCCTCAAGTTCTCCAGGAATTTCTGCAATGTAGCTTTCCCAAAGCAGAGATCGAAGATAACCCCTTTCGAGGTTAGCTTCATTTTACGGACTATTCTGAGATTTCAAATTTTTATTCATAGAACGATTAAAGTCAATTTAGTCATTCCCTTCAAAATCGATCCAATGGGCAATGTTTGACAGCCGAGCTTCCGTTAACCTAGTAGCCGCGTTATTAGAGCGCCAAGGTGCTCCATTATGCCGCGCATTAGTATGCACAGCAAATACAAATAGATCACCGGTATGAACGGCGCTCCCACTCATACCAGACATCGTGTCTGCACGATGAAAGAGCTTTAATTCATACACCAGTGTGACTTTATCTTCGGCGGCCCATTGCGTCAAAGGCTTATCTACCGGGTAGCCAGTCACTTCTATAGCGCTTTCTAACCATTCTTGATCGGGGTCCGCTAGACCAAATGCGCCAGTTACGCTTACCAGTTCACAGTCAGCAATCAGAACGCCATAGTCATAGTTTTTGTCCCTTTCCACTACCCAGCCTTCAACTGAGAACATGTGGCTTACGGCACAACTACCAAACGGTGACACTGAACCGTTCCGGCCAGCGTAGACACGAACGTCTTCAGCCCAGCTTCCTCCAGCACCACCTTCATGAACGCAGTGACCTGCGGTTACTAATGTCCTTTCAGCAACGACCCAACCGGTACACCGTCCTAAATTTGAAGACGTGATTAGAACCGTTGCGCTTGCGGGGTACGTTTCTGTCTCAGTGACTTCTTCGCGGTCGTCGGGATAGAATACGCTCTCGAGGCCTTCTTCATAGGGGACAATTGCTGCGGGCATACGCAGCAAAGCCTCAAATTCGTCCAGACTATCTCTAAACAGCATATTTGCGGCCAAAGCCGCCTCTTCTGGTGGCTGAGGCATGCGGCTGAGATCCGAATCTACCAATACAGGGAAATCCGTGACTACCACTTCACCTATCGAAACATCAAAAATGTGACTTCGCTCCAGAAGAGAATCTGCGCTAGCGGTACACGGTGGGACCAAAAATACAAATGGTAAAGCTAGATAAAAGTTCACTTTGCGTCCCTCAAATAGCTGAAAAATGGTGTCAACTTGTTACCCTCTTTGCTTAAGCCATCAAGCACAGGAAGAATACAGAGAGCTCTCAATGTATCATTCACTTTTTCGTCGTTTGAAGTCCAGACCAGCCTGTTTTTATGAGCCAGAAACCCAACCACATCCTCGACAATCGTTTGTAAAATGGCGGGCGGCGCACAAACAGACATCACTTCAAGAACGCTCTCAAGCAACCTAATTTTCTCATCTACAATACATCGCCTTGCGATAGCTAGACCAAAATCTCGATGCTCACTTAGACTCTGGAGCATAGTAAAGTACCCGCAGAAGAATTCGTTACCCAGGGTTCGAATATATGGTCTAAACTCAGCCCAAAACACGGTCTTGGGATCAAATTTTCTGCTTGATACAATCTCCCTTGCCAATTTCCCGTAGTTAACTTCATTTCGAACAAGGCAAGCAAAAGTTGGGTTTTCACTCTCAACACTTAAACTTAACCAATAGTCACATTCCACTAAGTCAGGGATAGCACCTATATCAGCTGATTTGAGTTCAAAATTTAGCATATCAACATCTAGAACTGGAAATAGATTATAGCAGTTTGAAAACCTCCTTAAGAAAATATGTTCCAGCAAGGTCTTTTTTTCTTTTTCTAGTATTACATCCGCAAAGATCTGCGTTTCAGCCCCTATTTCTTTTAGTAATCTTTTAGTATCTGAATTAATTATTGTCATAAGATTTATTGCCTAGAACACATACCATCAACACAACCAGACAAGTGTGATATTTGTCCCAAAATCTCTGTGGTTCAGCTTGGACAGCCTCTTGATCCTCGAACAACGCTGGAAATTCGAACTTTGCGTTAGTTTCTCTAAATTGAGTAGCGACTTCATCCCAACTAACTCCAAGAGCCAGTATGGACAGGATGAACTCTGCTGAAATATCGGCTTCGTCTGCGAGCAATGTATATTCGAGGATCTCGAATAGCCGTTCCTTCAAAACTGCAGGGTCACTCACTACTGATGATATGTCACAAATTCCAAATCTAGTTGAAAAAAGTACAATATGCGTTATGGCATATAGCCCCTCCCTAGTTAATAGGTGCGGTGAGCAACTAGAGTTCAGCAAGGACGTTGAGACTAGGTTAACTTCAGAAGGTAGTAAGTTACTGTTACACAGTTCAGTTGGGCTTTCACTGTACTTTAATGTCAAGATTTCCCATGGCGTTCTTTCTTTTGAGAAAAACTGGGAAATTGCTGTATCACGAAGGTAATCAAGCTGTAGCAGGGACCTAGACTTATCAGATTGTGTCGCATTTGAAAGTAAACAAGATAATCGATATAATTTCGGATCAGTCTTCCATGGATACGCTCTTAGGTAATATTCGATCAGTTTTTCTAAGTGATCATTCATCGCACCAGAGGTGGAACCCTTAGGATAGTCATAGCTTTCGAGTAAAATGCATAAAACGGATAGTTCCCCCAAAAATTGGAGGAACCGATCATCTTCATAAAATTCATCATTATCTAAAAGGCCGTCCAGACTTCTAGAAAACCAATTAGCATACCGCAGATACGTATCTTCAACAGTATGGAATTCTAGCGTCTTCAAGATAACTTGGCTCTATCAGTTGCCTTCTCTTAAGACGTACCAACCACCGACCAGCTCTCCACCGCCTTCGATAGACGGATCCCAGTTGTCTGATAGTTTTGACGCCAAGTCCTCAGCAAAGCTCTCAAGGTCATAGATGCCATTCTCTACCAACTTAATCATAACTTCTCTGATTTTTTCTTCTTCGGTCATAATAGCCCCTCTCAGCTTTCAAAAATGCATAAGTTTCCGTGTGGAGTTAAGCTTGTGTTCTTCATAGAATATTGTCAACTCCAGAGTTTGCGACGCCATTGGTCACTGCTGGTGAGACATTGAACACTTATCTTCCTGAAGCTTGACTGCGTCCCCTATAATGCTGAGTTCATGGATGTTTTACGAGAGGCGGGAATTTGTAGACCTGTCTTCCGCAACTACGCAGGCTTGTGGGGCATCGCAGGCGGTGCTGCTATTCTGGATATGTTAGCGGACGCTGTGTCCGTTCCGTTCGGCAATCAACCAGCAAATCAACCAATTGGTCGTAGCCACGCGGACGGCAATTCCGTGAACGAAATGATCCGTATGGAACTGGAGAGTATGCTACGCATGGACTGACAAAGTCTACGGTGAAATCCTATAGCTACGCGGCCCACCGCAAGTCATACCTAGTTTTTCCATACGCAAGCATCCCGCAGATATGAAACCGACTCATCGATCAACTCACCCGCGTATCCAATGGACACATTCCTGATATCCGTTCCATGAACTTTGGCGCGAAACCGTCGATGTGAATGCCCAAAGAACCATGTGTCTGGACGATACTGAATGAGCAGATCGCTCATGTCTGAGTGAAAGGCCGCAGAAAGTGTATCGATCTTGCCAGCGACAGCCGGATGGGGGCCGTGATGCGTGACAACGACTGTTTTGCCATGTGATCCGATGGGATGCTGGCTGGCCAAACTATCAGCCAGCCATGCCCGATGATCTTGATGAACGCGAAGGATTTCCCTTGGTTTCAACCGGCGTTCCCGCCGCATAATCGGGATACTGTCGGCGGGGGGGTTAAGATCTAGTGGGGCTCCGATCATGTCATAGTCTGCCATCAGCAAGTCAGCGTTACGCATGGCGATAGATGGCTCGCCACTCAGGTTATAATCGGTCCATAACGTGCAGCAAAAGATACGCGTATCACCATGCAGCAGAGCTGTTTTCTGTACAAAGTGCGCCCCAGCGTTCTTCGCTACCCTTTCCAAAATATGATCGTCGGTCAGATGGCCCGAGTAGAAATCATGATTCCCAGGCAGCGCGTAAATCCGTTCAGGTAGGATGAACTCTGAAAGATATTGGAAGACCTGCGTCCAGCGATCAGCTGGACCGTTTGTCAGGTCGCCGGCGAGGATCAAGGCATCGGCGTTCCAGACGATGTCCTGCAGAGCCCATTGATCAATTGGGTTTAGGGAGAAGCGGCTGTAGCTGTCGTAATGTAGATCGCCCAGAACGACGATATCGCCGTTATGGTCCGGAATAGTTTGATAATTCACGGCGCGAACTCAGTTCAGCATTGGCTGGTAGGCCAATGTCTCGGCACGGTCGAGCATCCGGCTGACTGTCCGCAGGCTCAGTCCAGTGTTTGCAATCGCCCCGAAGTCGAAGACGTCCATTAAGGCTTCCATTGCAGGATCCGGCAAGCACCGGCGGGCACCCTCCATCTCTGCAAATTGCCGCAGTTGGCCCATCGTCAGGTCAGGGAGGTCCAAGACTTGGCAACGGCTTTGCAGGGGCTCAGGCAAGCCTTGGCGGCTATTGGCTGTCATCACCCAATTCACCCAGGACATATCGCATTTGATCTGGAAAAAGGGGCACTCCCATGTCGCGGCTGTCATTCGCTCAAGCAATGGAAGAAGCGCGTCGGTCAGCGAGTGACGCGTGCCTCTGCTTGAGTGGACATCGCCCGCCTTTTCCACTTCATCGACGATGACTAATGGCCCGCCGTGTCGATTGCGTAAAACCGTCTGCATCAACTTGCCTGGTGTGGCGCTGGACCACCCGCGCTGAGATCCGACGAGTGCAAACGTTGCGGGTTCACCAGTCGCATCAATCATGGTCGTCGGTACCGCAAGATGGTGCGCCAGGCGACGCGCCCAGTGGCTTTTACCGATCCCGGGAGAGCCGACCAAGACAAGAGGGTTGAATCGCAGTCCGGGCAGCCCTTCCCGAGCAGATGCACGCAGACCATGCCAGACGGCCTCGGTGGCCTGAGACATCCATGGCATCTCAGCGTGAAGCGCTGCGGCGATCTCATCGGCCTCATGCTCCGTGGCAACACGGGCAACCGGAAGCCCACCTCTGAGGGCCGTCAGCCTGACGCGGTTTTCTGCAGAAAGATGCTGCATGCCAGACGCAGCTTGCTGCCGTTCAAGGAACCAAATGGCGCGCCCTTTGATCCGCTGTTTGTCGGCGTCATCGATCAAATCGTACGCGTACACGCGGTCATCATCCGTCGTGCGACCTGCCGCGATCTCAGCGCGCTGAGCCTTCTCACGAGTTGTCTTCAGGAAATTCGTCAGACGCTTTTCGACATCCCGCAATTCAGGTAGGTCGTCATGGAAGGTAAGAGTGTGAAACGCAATGGTGGTCTGGGATAGGGTCATGAGAGAATCCTTTCATCGCACAAGGATGGCCTTGAGCAGTCGCCCGACGATCAACGACCACCGGGCAAGCAAAAATGAGAGGTTCCGGAACCCATGGAACATTCAGTGAACTGTTTTTGTTCCAGCTGTCAACACCATCCGTATCTGTTGATGATTGGATAGGTCGAGATTGCAGGTTCGGCGCAGTCCCTTGAAATCATTGTGTAAATAAAAGTCCGCTCATCACCTTCATCAAAAACCCGTTTTTTGTCGCAAAAACGGACTTTAGATGTCGGACGTCAAATACTTTAGAAATGGCGATCCCGGAAGGACTCGAACCCTCAACATCCTGATTAGAAGTCAGGTGCTCTATCCAGTTGAGCTACGGGACCGCAGTGCAAAGCACAGGGATATCACTGAAATCATACGCGCAGAATGTCAATAAACTTGTCGCCTGATTTGATGGCATTGTCGATTTTGATCAAGCGGCTTGTGTTGGCTGGTCAAACGTTTCACCATCCCAAAAATATCCCGCGAAGGAGGAGCACTGCGTGGAGATCATTCTGGACGTTATATTGCCGTTATCACTGGCATTCATCATGTTTTCACTGGGGATCAGCCTGACATTGGGCGATTTTGGACGTGTTGTGCAGGTGCCGAAAGCATTTCTGGTGGGCGCCACGGCCCAGATTTTGCTGTTGCCTGTGATTACGTTTTTGACGTTACAGATTGTGACCTTGCCACCGCAACTGGCCGTCGGGGTCATGATCCTGTCGTTTTGTCCGGGCGGGGTGACATCAAACATATTGACGAAACTGGCGGGCGGCACTTTGGCGCTGTCGATCACGCTGACGGCAATTGTCAGCCTGTTGGCCGTAGTAACGGTGCCTTTTCTGGTCGCTGGTTCGGCCGATTATTTCATGGGTGATAGTGGACCCGTGATCAATGTGACGACATTGGCGGTTGCGATGTTTCTGATCACGACTGTGCCAGTCGCCATTGGGGTTGCTTTGCGCCACTTTATAACTGCCTTTACATTGCGGATTGAAACTGCCGCCTTTCGGATTGCAACAACCTTATTTGTTTTGACCATTCTGGGCGCAATCGCAGCAAACTGGTCGGTATTGGTTTCCAATTTGGCGACCTTGGCACCGATCATGATTGGCCTGAATATCGTCTTTTTACTGTTGGGGCTGGGATTGGCCCGGCTTTTCGGGCTGAACACACAGGACTCAATCGCCATTTCACTGGAAACGGGCATTCAGAACGGTACGTTGGGCATTACGGTCGGATCGCTGATCGTAGAAAGCGCATCGAACCTGCCACCTTTTAGTTTGCCATCGGGTGTCTATGGGCTGACAATGTATCTGGTCGCCATGCCGTTTTTGTTCTGGTTTCGCAAGCAAAGTCGAACCCAATCTGCATGAATTAAGGCGCTAGGGCTTTGCCGAAACGGATGTCGAAATAGATTGTTTTGGCCCTGGAAAGCGTACAAGGCGTTTTTGATCTTCATCCCACAGCTTCAAGCTGAAATTGCGGATGGCTTGGGGCCAGCGGATGACCTGCATATCAAAGACTTCGCGCATGTCATGATGACACCGGCGCAGGTTATATGATGGGATGCGGGCATTATAATGATGGATATCATGGTACGAGATATTGGCCGTCGCGATATCAAACCACCAGCCAAGATCTAGCGTAGATGCCCCTTTCAGGGCGGCCGCCTCGAACCGTAAATCAGGTTTACGATCCCAATAGGTATCTTCGAAATTATGCTGAAGATAGACCATGAAAACACCAATGATCCCAGAGCACAGAACCGTTCCGGCGTAAACGATAAGACCTGCCCAACCAAAGATCGCATAGATGATGCCCAACCAAATCATAACTGCCAGGTTATGAACAAGCACACCCCAGACACCAATCTTAAGCGTGTTCTTGGGCCAGCGGTTGCGAATGGCAAAGGCGAAAAAACCACCGATTGGCAGCATCAGTAAGGGATTGCGATACAGCCGGTAAAAGGCCCGTTTCCACAATGGTGCCGTCTGATATTCGCGTAATGTCATCGTATAGATTTCACCGGAATCGCGTTCATCCAGATTGCCGATATGGGTGTGATGGGCGTTATGATTGCACTGCATGGCATAGTACGGCGTCAGCGTGAAAATCGACACAGCGTATCCTGCCATATCATTCAGGCGCTTTGTTTCAAAAAGTGATGCGTGGCCGCAGTCATGTTGTAATACATAAAGACGCACAGCCGCAAAGGAGTTTACGATTACAATCGGGATCACAAGCCACCAATAGGCTATCGCCTGCAGCGCTAGCCAAAAGGTGAAAAAATATACAATTAAATTACCGAAATAACTAAGCAAAGCCATCTTGTTACTACGTTGGCAATACTTACGCGTGAATTCCCTTATCGTCATATCCATTGCTATCTTGTCTTTATATTTTTAATCCGAACAGCCCCAGAAATAAAAACGCGGGGCAAACAGAAAGCACTTAATATAATCTATTTGGAAGTTGTTATATGATTTGACAAGGTTAAAGAGTGCAAAATCGTCGAATGCAGAGTGTGTTTTTACACAGTCGACGGATCAGTGCCTTTTCATTTTGCGCGCCAAGTGAACTTTTCATTGCCGCTCGGCCGTCCTATAACCACAGCGCTGCTTGACAGTGTGAAACGTTTCGGGGGCCTGTCTTGGCGCATATCATCGTTGTTGGAAACGAAAAGGGCGGCGCAGGCAAGTCGACGGTTTCGATGCATGTGGCGACTGCGCTGGCCCGACTTGGGCTTCGGATTGATGTGCTTGATCTGGATCTGCGCCAGCATACAACCGGCCGTTATGTTGAAAATCGCAAGGCGTTTTTGGCAAAATCAGATCTGGATCTGCCGACACCCAGTTATCACGATTTACCGCAGATTGACCAAAGCCAACTGGCCCCTGGCGAAAATATCTATGATCGCCGACTGTCTGATGCGGTTGAGGCTTTGCAGGGCAAAAGCGACTTTATTCTGATCGATTGCCCCGGCTCGCACACGCGGCTAAGCCAGATGGCGCATTCGATTGCCGACACACTGATCACGCCCCTGAACGACAGCTTCGTCGATTTTGATTTGCTGGCGCGGATTAACAGTGACGATGGTAAAATTCTTGGGCCATCGGTTTATTCGGAAATGGTTTGGGGCGCACGGCAACGCAGGGCGCAAGCGGGGCTTGATCCGATCGATTGGGTTGTGGTGCGCAACCGGCTTGGAACGCAGCAAATGGTGAATAAACAAAAGATGGGCAAAGCGCTTGAAAACCTGTCCAAGAGAATCGGGTTTCGGGTGGCGCCTGGCTTTAGTGAACGCGTCGTTTTTCGCGAATTATTTCCGCGCGGTCTAACGCTGCTTGATTTGCGCGATGTGGGAATTTCTCAGATCAGCATGTCGAATATTGCGGCACGCCAAGAATTGCGCGACCTGATCAACGCGTTGTCTTTACCTGATGTTAAAGTGACGTTCTAAGCGAAGAAGGCCGTCAGGACTGATGAGCAGCAAGTCAGGCCGCAACAGCCCAGGACACATCGCGACCCAGTTGAAGAACGATGGCAGCTGCATCAAGAAGCGATTGATCGCCACCTTCCAACTGCAACAAAATCAGCAATTCAGCGGCTTCTTGTACCTGCTCTTCGACCCAAACCGCGTCATCGCGCAGTGTTGCTTGCGACAGACGGTACGAAAATTCATCAAGGGTTTGTGTACAGATCGACAAAAATTCAGGTTCGTCAAATTCATCATCCGTACCAACCAGGTCAACTAGTTGATCCGTTTGCGCATACAAGTAAGACAAAAGCTGATTTTCAGATGATTTCTGAGATGGCTCGACAACAGCAGGCGCTTTATCCAGAATTTCTTCCAGATCAATATCCGGAATTTCATCCAGTACGATCAACGGCGCAACTTGTGGGGCAGCTTCCGCTGCTTGCGGGCGTGCTGACCCGAATGGCTGGGCGTTTACACCACCAAAGCCACTGGTTGGGCGGGCTGCTGGTCTGCCACCACGTGGTGTATCCGGATTTGCAAAGGCTTTGCGCAAAGCGGCTGCATTGGCTTTCAGTGCAGCGCCTTCTTTCTTTTCGGCCTGACGAACAGATTTTGCCAAAAACAGAATGCCCGAAATCAGCGATTTGCCACCGCTTTCGGTCCACACATCCATATTCGCCACTTGCCCACCCGGGGCCGCATCAATGGCGCGATTGGTGGCCAGCGGGATCATCGAATGGAACAGCGGGGCTGCTTTTGTTTTCAGACGGTGCAATGATCGGCTAAGCGAAATCTTGTCCTGCTCTTGACCGGAATGGGTGACAACCAACATGCTGGCATCGGCCATGCGTGCCGGGATGCGGGACCACAAATTGCTTTCAGCCTCGCTCCAGCCCTTGGCGGAATCGGTACACCATAAAACGATCTCAGAGTGCTGTGCCACACGAACAAACTGTTCTTGCAGACGCGCAGGATCATGTGTGCCGGACAAGTCAAACAGGTTTATCCGTTTCAAGAACGGGTTGGGAACATGCAACGCGATATAGTCAGGTTTTTCCTGAACGGCTGCCGCGATATCAATACCGCTGAATTGCTTGCGTTCACCGCCCCACCAGCCAGCACTTGTTCTGTGCGTTTCGCCGAACCGCAGAATCACAGGAGGCATATCGCCGATTTTCAGATCTTCGGGAACAGGATTTTCACCGACCAGAAATTTAACCAGTTCAGATTTACCTGACCCGGCTTCGCCTGCGATCAGAACACGCACGGGACGCACACTGCGGTTTTGTTGAGCGGTCTCATTCGAATTTGTCTGTTCTACCTGGACATTGTTTCCAGAAGACGCTGATCTGGCCGTTGGCATCACGACTTGTGGTCTGACTGCTGCAGAACTTGATCTGATTGGTTGGTTCATAACTGCACCCCTTTGGCGGGCAAAGGATCAGTATAGACAGAAAAACATACGGCAAAACCGTGACTTATCTTGAATGTTTTCTCAATCATATCGGTCCAGAGCACTTGGTACAGACACCGCAAACCCACTAAAGCCCCCCAGCCCAGTTTATGCGTATGCCCTTATGGTTTCATACAGGCGTCAAATTGACTAACATATATACTAAAAAATATCTTCAATTGTTAAAAAACGTAACGTCGACTTGCCGCCAAAACAAAATCCAAACGCAATATGATTAGAATCGTAATGACATATTCAGTGTAACAAAGTCAGTTTTTAAGTAAAGCCGTTGATCTTCTTTACCTTTTTGCAGTTCTGACAAGCGCAATAATGTTGCGCGGTTGCACTAGAAGCGGTCCAAAAACAATCATTGCATGCATGGCACAACTTTAAGGATTTCGCAATGAAACTTGATTTCAATGGTTAACACATTTCCCCTGTGTCCAAAGGCTGCACCGGATAAAAAACGCTATGAAGCATCTTGCGCAGAATGATTTTCGTGCGTACCAGTTTTTTCAATGAGAGCTATTTTATTATTTCTTTTTGCAATGTGTTCGGCAGTGTTTATGCCGATAAGCTTGGCAGCCCAGGATGGTGCCATTGTCAGTCTTGATTTTGAACAAACAGAAAGCGGGCAGGCATATCAAGACGCCATTGATGGAACACGGCTGGCTAACGATGTGACATATCTTGATCCAAACAGACCGTTGCCGGATCTGTTGAACAGGCAAAGCCCGGACCGCACCATACCAGAACCGCGTGAAATCACATCAGGAGCCTCAGAGGCCGTCGCCGGTAGCGCGCGCGTTATTATTTTCGTGATCTGCGCTGTTATATTGGGCGGTATTATCTTTTTGTTCATGAAATTTGGCGGCGTCAGCGTGACGACGTTTCAGAAAAATCCGGATAATACTGCAAGACAACGGTCGGATAATGATCATGCTGATGTTGTACATGCCGCACCGCCGTCAAAACTGGATCAGATCGAAGCGATTACAGATCGGCAGATTGCGATCACAGAACTGATGCGCAGTGCGTTGGTCCGCGCGGCGCAAATGAACAATTTGCGGCTGCAGCGCAGTTGGACGGCCCGTGATGCCTTGCGCAAGTTGCCGCGCGACTGGCAACATCTCATGGCCTTGCGAAACGTCACCCGCGAGGCAGAGCTGGCCCATTTCGGCGACCGCCCTGTGGCCGAAGATGTGTTTCAGACACATCTTGCTGCAATGCGCCCACTTTTTGGGGGCAGATAGATGAGTACCCCGTCTAAAAAAGGCATTTCACCGGAAATCGTGATTATCGCTGTTGTGGTCGTTGCGGTCTTTGTAGTGTTTTGGCTATTGTCCGGCGGAACATCGCAAAATATTAAAAAATCAGCAATTGGTATGGATGGCTTGCATACGTGGCTGACCGAAAACGATGTCGATGCCCAGACATTCAACGGTGGCTGGACAATCGAGACCGAGACTATCGGCTTACGGATCATACCATTGTACGATCTTAATCTATCACGCGCATTCGACCAACCTACGACTGAGCAAGAACAATTCGATCAACAAGACATCGTTGATATGTATTATGGCGTTTTGGACGACAAGATATCAACTATTCAGACAATTGTCGTTTTGCCCAAATGGCGCCTTGGGATGCCATCAACTGGCTATGCCCACCCTGATTTGGTGGTGCAACAAACCAGTCTGTCCCGATTGATCAGACAAATTACCGGCAATCCCGGCAGTGTTAAGTTTGCGGATGCCGGTTTTACAAGATATCCGGTCACACTTGGTCAGGACCGGTTTTCTGCTGAAATATACGCCGCACAAACATTCACGGGAACGAACTGTGTTCCTTTGATTGGCGACGCCCAGGAAATGATCTTGGGTCGCTGTAAAATCCTTGGGGTCGATACCTATGCTGCCCATGACGAGGTATGGATTTTGTCGGATCCTGATCTGCTGAACAATCACGGGCTTCGGTTGGGTGACAATGCGCTGATCGCTTCAACATTGTTGCCTGATCTTGCGGGCGATGGACGTATATTGATTGACTATTCAACGTCGATTTGGGTCAGACAGACCTTTACCCATGTTCAACCGGAACGCAGTTGGGCTGATCTGGGTCGCTTTTTTGAATTCCCGTTCAGTCTGCTTTGGATTGGATTTATTGCGCTATCGGTTTTGTTTATCTGGCGATCCAGTGTCCGTTATGGCGCCGCACGGCGGTTGTTTGATGATGGACCATCTGCGGAAAAGGCCGCATCCATCGCGGCACGGGCACGATTGTTACGCCTGTCTGGCCATGATGGCGCACTTTTGTCCGACTATATTGAAGTCAGACTGACCAGCTTTGCCACCGACCTGTTTGGCCCGGCTTTTGCCAAGCATGGTACGGCGTTGAAAGAAATTGAACGTTTTCTAAACCGAAAAGACCCCCAGATTGCATCCCGCTTTATGTCGTTGACACAAAGCATACGGCAACTGCCTGGTGATATCCCCAGCGCAGACGCCATCGGGTATGTTGATGATTTTGAGACATTGTTAGAACAGGTGAAACATGACCTTAGATGAATTACGCGCCGCAGCCGACGCTATCCGATCCGAGATTGGCAAAGCTGTGCAAGGCCAGGATGACGCGATTGACATGCTGTTAATCTCGCTTTTTGCACGTGGCCACGTGTTGTTAGAAGGCCCGCCCGGAACGGCGAAAACCCTTTTGGCCCGCAGCTTTGCAGCCGCGTTAAAGCTAGATTTCGGACGTATCCAATTCACGCCCGACCTGATGCCCGGCGATGTGCTGGGCGCAAGTATCTTTGATTTTCGCACCAGCGAATTTAACCTGACCAAAGGGCCGGTGTTCAGCGAAATTCTGTTAGCTGATGAAATCAACCGCGCGCCCCCCAAAACACAGGCCGCACTTTTGCAGGCGATGAACGAACGGACCGTGACGATTGATGGGTCGGACCATTCGCTTGGTGATAATTTCTTTGTCATCGCCACGCAAAACCCGATCGAACAACAAGGGACATACCCCCTGCCCGAAGCGCAGCTTGACCGGTTTTTGTTCAAGCTGATCATTGATTTTCCGGATGCGGATGCCGAACTGGATATCCTGAAACTGCATGCCGCACAGCCGCTGGACATGAATTCGCGCACCGAAATGCTGGGCGATGTGGTTGATCCTGAAACACTGGCGTCGGGTCGTGCATTGGTCGACAGCATCCGACTGGATGATGATATCCTTGGCTATATTCTACGATTGGCACGCGCTACACGGAACGATCCGGAAATTTCACATGGGGCATCGACACGTGCAGCGGATGCCATTGCCGGGGCGACCCGCGCGGCAGCAGCGCTTGAGGGACGCGATTTTGCGATACCTGATGACGTGAAACGTTTATATATCCCTGCCCTGCGCCACCGTGTTGTGCTTGGCCCAACGGCCGAAATCGAAGGCAGAACCTCGGCTGATGTTTTGGAAAACATCCTGAACCAGATCGAGGCCCCCCGCTGATCCGTCCATCCATCAGACTGTTGGCGCTGTCTATTGGCGCTATGGCGATCGCTGTTCTGGCGGTCGCCATGGGCGGGGGTTTGCGTGATGCGGCCCTTGTCGTCTGGGTCGCGCTGGGCGTTTTACTGGGCCTGGATTTCTTTTTGTCCTGGCGCGGGCGTGTCCCGGTCGAGGCTGGCGCACCCACCGAATTGTTTGTGGGTGAAACAGGCCATCTGTCCTTGCGCGTTTATCGGTCAGCCTATGGCTTGGGGGCCCGTGTTCCGTGGCCCCGCGGGTTGGACGGGCCATCCGATATCGAATTTGAAACTGCCGAAGACGGATCCGGCATTGCGAATGTGCCCATGCGCGCGGTGCGACGCGGGGTCTGCACTATATCGCATATTTGGCTTCGATGGCCGTCGCGTCTTCAGCTTCTGGAATTCACACCCAAGATGAAGGTGGATTTGTCTGTTGGTGTCGTTCCCAATATCCGTCCCGTTCAATCGGGCGAGATCACGACACATGTCCAATCCACGTTGTACGGCGTGAAAGAAAACCGGCTGGTCGGCGAAGGGTCTGAATTTCATCAGCTGCGTGAATTCGTGCAAGGCATGGACATCAGATCAATCGACTGGAAAAGATCCGCCCGCTATCAAACGCTGATGGCCAAGGACATGCAGTCTGAACGTAACCACCACGTCATTATCGCACTGGATAACGGTCATCTGATGCGCGAAGAAATTGGCGGGCTGCCAAAGATCGATCATGCTGTGAATGCCGGCTTGGCTGTGGCTTGGGCTGCGGCCATTGGTGGCGATCAGGTTGGGCTTTACGCCTTTGACGCGCGGCCGCGAATATTTACGCCGCCCGAACCGGGCCGCCTGGCCTTTGCCCGTCTGCGCAGCCGTACGGCTGAATTGGAATACATGAGTGTGGAATCCAATCACACGCTGGCCATGGCCGAACTGAACGCCAGAACGCCGCGTCGCAGCCTGATCGTGGTGTTTTCGGATTTTGTCGACACCACAACGGCTGAATTGCTTGTCGAAAATGTCAGCGTATTGGCAAAGCGGCATGTGATTATCTTTGTGGCCTTGCGCGATCCTGATCTGGTCGCGATGGCAAATGCCGCCCCTGATACGTTGGATGATGTGGCGACATTGGTATCAGCCGGTCAAATGCAGAACGAAAGACAGTTGGTTATGGAAAAACTGAACCGGTTGGGCGTGACTGTCATCGACAGCGATCCCAAGGCTGTGACGGCCAAGTTGATCTCGACCTATCTTGATATCAAAGCACGGGAACTGATCTGATGGACAATGCAGTCCTTATTCGGTCGGCACGGTTCCGACAGGAACGCGAAAACGACTGGGCGCGGCTTGAACAGATTGTGACTGCGGCTGAAAAACGTGGTGTGCACAACCTGTCTTATGATGATGCGCGTGATCTGGCATCGCTTTATCGTCAGGCTGCCAATTCATTGTCCGTCGCGCGTGAGATATCGCTGGATAAGGCCCTGCTGCAATACCTTGAGGCTTTGACCGCCCGCGCCTATCTGGCGGTTTATGCCCCGCAAGAACGTCTTGGCGGGCTGGTATCACGGTTTTTCCTGAAAAGTGCGCCGCAAGCGATGCGCAGATCCGCACTGTTTGTCCTGATGGGTTTTCTGGCAATGTTTCTGGGCGCCGTTGCCGGCTATCTTTTGTTTCTGGAAAACCCGTCGTGGTATGACGTGTTCCTGCCTGCCGATCTGGCCGGCGGACGCGGCCCCGGTGCCAGCACGGAATACCTGCGCAGCGTGATTTATCAAGACGAAGCCCATTCCGGCCTTGGCGCCTTTGCCAGTTTCCTGTTTTCACATAACACACGAATTGCAATATTTGTCTTTGGGCTGGGCATTTTTGCCTGTGCGCCTGCGTTTTTACTGACGTTTTACAACGGCTTGATCTTTGGCGCGTTTGTCGCACTGCATGTGGAACGCGGCTTGGGCTGGGATATCGCCGGGTGGCTTTCAATCCATGGGGTCACGGAATTATCCGCAATCTGTATTGCTTGCGGTGGTGGGCTGAAATTGGGCAGTGCCGTATTATTCCCCGGCCAGCGCTTACGAACTGAGGCGCTGCGTGAAGAAGGAAAAGATGCGGTTAAGCTGGCAATTGTCGCTGCAATCATGCTGTTTGCGGCCGCCATTCTAGAAGGCTTTGGCCGCCAATTGGTACAGGATATGAACACACGCCTGATCATCGGATGGGGCATCGGGGCGCTGTGGCTGTCGTGGTTTGTCTTTGTCGGGCGGGAAAATAAATGACCCAAAAGGCAAGAACAAAACGTGTGGTCAGAAAAAGCAATCTGCGGCTGATCGAAGATTTCATGCCGCCCGAGGGCGTCCCCATCACTTTTGAAACGGCAGGTTTAGGCGTTCGGCTGGGCGCACAAATCTTGGATATCCTGATCACCTTTTTATTCGTGATTGCCATTGTGATTATGCTTGCCATTGTTGATCTTAGCCGCGGCGAAACGGTTATGGCCGTCGGTTCGTTGCTGTTTTTCTTTATCCGCATCCCCTATTACATCCTGACGGAATTGTTCTGGAATGGCGAAACGCTGGGCAAGCGGATGCTGAAGATCAAAGTGGTCAGCGCTGATGGTCGGTCCTTGACGCCCCATGCCGTTGTGGTGCGCAACCTGACGAAAGAAGCCGAAGTCTTTTTGCCCATCGCTCTTATGTTTACCATGCCGGGGATGGACGGTTGGGGCGTTCTTGCATCGCTTGCGTGGATTGGGGCTTGTTTGATCGGGCCGTTTTTCAGCAAAAAGCGTCAACGACTGGGCGATTTCATCGCGGGCACTTATGTCATCCACAAACCTGTCGCGCGATTGCTGCCGGATCTTTCACGCGCAACGACTGTGCAGCATGCTGAACGCTTTGCCTTTATGCCCCACCAGATGGATCATTATGGTGCATATGAATTGCAGACGTTGGAAACCCTGCTGCAGCGCGACACGTCGAAGACAGTCACATACGAAACTCGTCGCCGGAATGAAGAAACGATGGACGCCATTGTCACCCGCATCCGCCGCAAGATTGATTACAGTGACCCGATTGAAAAAAAAGATCATCGCGATTTTCTGAAAGCTTTTTATGCCGCCCAACGTGCCCATCTGGAACAACGCCAACTGTTTGGAGACAAGAGGGACGATAAATATCAGCTAGCCGAACGGAATAAAAACAACGGGGCGTAATGATCTGAAACGCAAACCAGATCATTAAAAGTGGACGTTATGGAAAAAGAACCCCTTAAGCTGGGCAGCATTCTTGATACTTCGGGCCGTATTTTCTTTTCCAATATGCATTGGCTTTTTCTGTTTTCATTTGTCCCCGCCATCGTGATTATTTTGGCGCCTATTTTGACGCGTTTTATAACCTTTCATATTCTAACATTGGATTATTTTTTATCAACAAGCGGAACTGCAAATCCATCCACGATATCATGGATAACGGGTGTTTTTACATTTATAAGATTATTCGTAATCAATGTTTTGGCTAGCAGTATTGCCGCGGGATGCATCGCATGTTTGGTGCGTGGCATCTTGAAAAGTGAACCGGTTCGGCCACTTTGTTACTTCGCTAAAACATTTCGTCTTATTGTCCCGCTTTTCTTTGTCTGCTTCATCACAAATCTTGTCACCATCATAGGTCTTTTGGTAATCATTCCAGGTTTGATTTTTGCAGTCTGGTTTTTCGTTCTTATTCCGACATTGATGATAGAAGACAATCGGTATTTCTCGCCGAGTCGCAGCAAGGCGCTGGCCGCAGGCTATGGTTGGCCGATCTTGTGTCTTGTAGTGTTGAAGGGGGTCTTCGCAGTCATTTGCACATTTTTACCGACCTTTTTCTTTCCGCTCGATATTACTTGGATCGGTTGGATAATGTCAGCTGTGATATCAATGACATCAATGGTGTTTTTCAGTATTGCATCTGCCATTACCTATTTTAGGTTGATCGAGATAAAAGAAGGATATTCGACGCAAAATATTGCTGAGATTTTCAGTTGAGAACTTCAAGGTCGTAATAAGGAATTTAGACGATGTCAGACATTTACATTGAAAAAGAACCTTTTGGCGTAGGCGCGGTTTTAAGTGAAAGCTTTTCAATACTTTTCAGAAAATTCTTTCCGATCTTTGTGATTGGGTTTCTTTTATCCTGTATCTCGATGATGTCCCATTTTGTGATAGCAGGAAAAGAAATTGCCTTGGGATTGAACCCAGATCTGTCTGCGATTTACGGTGGCTATGCTATTCTTGCCTTCATCATACAACAGATCATGCTTAGCTATTGCATCGCGATTATTGTGCAGCTGGCGTATGATTTACGATCAAACACACCCCTGCGCTATACACATTACTCAAAGACTGCATTCAGATATCTGTTACCACTTACCATCTTATCCACCGTGGTCAGCCTTCTTGGTGGATTTGGCCTTGTTCTTTTAATTGTGCCAGGTATCTGGATATATGCCGTCTGGTCCGTGGTCACACCGGCCGTTATCATAGAAGGTAAAGGCTTTCAGGGGCTTGCAAGAAGTGCTGAGCTGACCGTCAGTTATCGCTGGCCGATCATTGGGCTTATCATGCTTGCGGGTCTTATTGTGATTATCTGTATGGCGCCTCTTGCGTATTTATCAACCTATCTGATTGGCCTGGACTTTTTCGCGATTGATGTTCTGCCCTCTGCGGCGTCTATATCGAATGCGGATATCATGCTTTATATCGCGATCAATAGTCTGGCCAATGCTTTAATGTACGGGTTCAGCGGTGTTGTCATTGCGATGATCTATATCAGACTGCGCGAGATCAAAGATGGCATTGCCACGAATAACGTGGCCGAAGTATTTAGCTGATATTCAGTCTTTTGGTTGGCGTGCGGGCGCAAAAGCAGCGCCCGTTTTTTCACCAGCCGCATGAATTTCTTGCAATTTCTTGAAAATAAACAGCCTTAAAAGTAGTCATCCGCAGAATTTCAGATCAAAATTAAAGCTAAGTTCCATAAGCGACTCGAAATAGACGCCATGACAGATTGCGTGCCACTTCCCCATTCGCAAGCCTAGGACGACCCAAAGAAACGGGCATCTGATCAACGTCAGATTTAAAAGCAATAGGAAGTTGTGGGGGAATGAAAATGTCATTGGAAGTAACGATGCATGAGATGCCCTCCGCACGGAGGTATCCATGAAAAAAATTACAAACACTATCGTCAGTGCATTTGCATTGGGCTGCATGACATTATCCGTCGCCGCACAGGAAGACACGATCAAAGTCGGTGTTTTGCATTCGCTGTCCGGTACGATGGCGATTTCAGAGACAACGCTGAAAGACACCATGTTGATGCTGATTGACCAGCAGAATGAAAAAGGTGGTGTCATGGGTAAACAGCTTGAAGCTGTTGTCGTCGACCCTGCCTCGGACTGGCCGCTTTTTGCAGAAAAAGCACGAGAATTGCTGACGGTGCATGAAGTTGACGTAATCTTTGGCAATTGGACATCTGTCAGCCGCAAATCCGTTCTGCCTGTGATCGAGGAACTCAACGGTCTGCTGTTCTATCCCGTTCAGTACGAAGGGGAAGAAAGTTCAAAGAATGTCTTTTATACCGGTGCGGCACCCAATCAGCAGGCGATCCCGGCTACGGATTATTTCCTGGAAGAACTGGGCGTTGAGAAATTTGCGCTGCTTGGCACGGACTATGTTTACCCAAGAACCACCAACAAAATTCTTGAGCAATATCTGAAGGATAACGGTATTCCGGCCGAAGATATCTTCGTCAACTATACGCCTTTCGGGCATTCGGACTGGTCCAAGATTGTCTCGGACGTTGTGGCCTTGGGTGCCGACGGTAAGAAGGTTGGCGTGATCAGCACGATCAATGGCGATGCGAATATCGGTTTTTATAAGGAACTGGCGGCGGCTGGTATCTCGGCCGATGATATCCCTGTTGTGGCGTTCTCGGTCGGTGAGGAAGAGCTTTCGGGCCTCGACACTACAAACCTGGTCGGTCACCTGGCCGCGTGGAACTACTTCCAATCCGCAGACTCGGAAGCCAACGAAGAATTCATCGCCGCATGGAAAGCCCGTATGGGCGAAGATCGCGTGACCAATGACCCGATGGAGGCGCATTATATCGGCTTCAACATGTGGGTGAATGCGGTTGAGGCTGCTGGCACAACCGACGTTGATGCGGTTCGTGAGGCCATGTATGGGCAAGAGTTCCCGAACCTGACCGGTGGTACTGCCATCATGCTGCCCAACCACCACTTGGCCAAGCCGGTTTTGATCGGTGAAATTCAAGACGATGGTCAGTTCGACATCATCAGCCAGACCGAGGAAGTGCCGGGCGACGCCTGGACAGATTTTCTGCCTGAGTCCGCTGTTCTAAAGGCTGATTGGCAAGAGCTTGGCTGCGGAATGTACAACACGCAGACCAATACCTGCGTCCAGCTTCAGTCGAACTATTAAGCTACCTGCGCAGCCCCGGACTTGATCCGGGGCCTCGTGGAACATGCAAGAGGTCCCGGATCATGTCCGGGACCCCCACACCAAACTCATCCGAGATATAATGAAAACCGCGCGTTTTTCTTTTCTTTTGGGCCTTAGCCTTTTGCTTATGGCGCTGCTTGTTCCGCAGCCCATACAGGCACAAACCATTCAGGACATTTTGCAAGAGCATGAAGAAATTATCGCCAAGGGATCGCGCCGCACTATTCAGCCCGCGATTGATGCCCTTCGTGACAGCGGCCTGCCTGAAGCGCAGCGTGTTATGGAGCTATGGCAGGACAAGGCGCTGTGGCAGCGCAAGGATGACAAGCAATTCTTTCTGACCGAACCGCTAGAAGGACGCACGTTGCAGCTGATCGATCTGATCAGTGGTCAGCCCGTTGGGACGGCGGAAAAATCTGATCTAAAGCAAATCAAGCCGAACTCAGGCGTACGCGGTCTGATCGGTGCGGCCCTTGTGCAGTTTCAGTTGATGGACCCCCATCCCTTGACACGGCGCGACAGCCTGATCGCCATTCAACGGGACCCAAAACCCACCCATCTGCCCGCACTGCGGGGTGCAATTGAGGGTGAAACGGACCCCGATTTGAAAGCTTTGAAAGAACGGTTGGAGCGTTTGCTGACCATCACCTATGGGGAAACCGACGCGGAACGGATCATTGCGATTGAAAGCTTTGCCGGCGATCTGGGTGTTGATGCGCGCGCAGCCCTGAACCCGATCCTGACCACCACACGCGTGGCGGTGACCGAAGCAAGCGACGTGAACATTGCGCGGCAGCTGACGCCTGGGCAGAATGACTTCACCGCAGATGACGCCTATGCATTACTTATTGCGGAAAACCTGGCCTATCCCGCGATCAGCAATGACGAAAAGCGGCTGGCATTGGTGGCAAATGTCGTCGATGGGCAAGTGGCCGGTTTCGCCGTTGAGACGCTAAATACTTATGAAGCCCGCGATCAGGCCTACTCTGCCCTTGCTGCCGAAGGGCTGGTTCCCGCAGATGTCACCCGCGCCGCACAACAAAAGGCGCTGCAACGGCACGAATTCTACGACGTCTACAACGAACCCTCGCAGGCCGTGACCGATGCCGCGCGTGGAACGCTTCAGGCCATCGAAACCCGCGTCGGACTGAACCAAACCGCCGATCTGGCGCTGGATGGGCTTAGCTTGGCGTCAATCTATTTTTTGGCCGCGATTGGTCTGGCGATCACCTTTGGGGTGATGGGCGTGATCAACATGGCCCATGGCGAATTCATCATGATGGGCGCTTATACGGGCTATGTCGTCCAGCTATTTATTCCCGACTATACCCTGTCGATCATCGCCGCCCTGCCACTGGCCTTTGCGATCACATTTGCTGCAGGCGTCGCGATGGAGCGGACGGTGATCCGCTGGCTCTACCACCGCCCACTTGAAACCTTACTGGCCACCTTCGGCATCTCAATCGCGCTGCAACAGCTGGCAAAAAACATCTTCGGCACCCAGGCCCGCCCCCTGACCGCACCGGGCTGGCTGGATGGCGCGTGGGTCATCAATGATGTTGTCTCAATCAGCTATATCCGTATTGCAATCTTTGTTCTGGCGCTGATCTTTTTTGCGCTTTTGCTGTTCATCCTGAAGCGTACCCGACTGGGGCTTGAGGTGCGCGCGGTGACACAAAACCCGAAGATGGCCGCGTCGATGGGGATCAATACAGACAAGATCAATATGCTGACCTTTGGCCTTGGATCAGGCATCGCAGGGATTGCGGGGGTTGCCATTGGACTGTTCGCACAGGTCACCGCGAACCTTGGGTCTGGCTACATCGTGCAAAGTTTCATGACTGTGGTCGTGGGCGGCGTTGGCAATATCTGGGGCACATTGGCGGGTGCCACGATGATCGGATCGCTGCAGAAGATTATTGAATTCTTCAATCCCTCAAACACGCTGGCCGCGCAGACCTATATGGTCATCTTCATTATTATCTTCATCCAGTTCCGCCCACGTGGCATCATCGCCCTGCGGGGCCGTGCGGCGGGGGATTAGGACCATGCAGCGCAGCTTTATCGCCCGTAACCCGTCGGTCCTGATCTTTCTGGGCATCCTCGCGGTTTTCACCCTGGGCGCCACGATCTTAAGCGAAGGGTTCGGTATCGGCCTTATATCCACCAGCATGATCAAGACCTTGGGCAAAACACTGTGCCTGTGCCTGATCGCCATCGCAATGGATTTGGTCTGGGGTTATTGCGGGATCCTGTCGCTTGGCCATTTCGCGTTCTTCGGGCTTGGCGGCTATATGATCGGCATGTGGCTGATGTATGCGCGCACCGAAAACATCATTCTGACCTCGCTTGCGCAGGCGCCCATTCCGCCGACGGACGACGAGATACGCAGCGCCATTGGCAATCAGATCTTCGGTGTTGTGGGCGGCAGTGACTTTCCGCTGATCTGGGCCTTTGCCGACAGCCTTACGATCCAGCTTGTGCTGGTTGTTCTGGTGCCCGGCCTGCTGGCGCTGGTTTTCGGCTGGCTGGCCTTCCGCAGCCGTGTGACGGGCGTTTACCTGTCGATCCTGACCCAGGCGATGACGCTGGCCCTATCGCTATACCTGTTCCAGAATGACAGTGGTCTGCGCGGCAACAACGGTCTGTCGGGGCTGCAGAATATCCCGGGGGCCAAGGGCGTACCGCAATCTGTCATATCAATCTGGTTCCTCTGGGCTTCAGCCATCGCGCTGGCCTTGGGATACATCCTGGCCGCATGGATGATGTCGGGCAAGTTCGGGTCCGTCATCCGCGGCATCCGCGATGACGAGGCGCGCGTACGCTTTCTGGGCTATTCGGTCGAAACCTATAAGCTGGTCATTTTCACCGTCACCGCCATTATCGCGGCCATCGCCGGGGCGCTTTACTACCCACAGGCGGGCATCATCAACCCGGCCGAGATCGCGCCCATCGCCTCGATCTACCTAGCCGTTTGGGTGGCGATTGGTGGACGCGGGCGCATCTATGGCGCGGTGATCGGGGCAGCGCTTGTGTCGCTGTTGTCGACCTGGTTCACCGGCGGGCAAGCGCCCTCGATCCCGCTTGGGTTTTACACGATCCACTGGGTCGACTGGTGGCAGGTATTGTTGGGTGTCACCTTCGTACTGGTCACGCTTTTCGCCCCCCAGGGCATCGGTGGTGCCATCGACCGCCTTGTCCGCAAAGGGACGCAATTATGAGAACACTTTTGGAAGTTTCGGGGGTGTCTGTGTCCTTTGACGGGTTCAAGGCGATCAACAACCTATCCTTTCAGATAGCCGAGGGCGAGTTGCGCGCTGTCATTGGGCCCAACGGCGCGGGCAAGACGACCTTTATGGACATCGTCACCGGCAAGACCCGCCCCGATGAGGGCTATGTCATCTGGGGTGAACGCAGCGTGAATCTGCTGAAAATGTCCGAAGCGCAGATCGCGCAAGCGGGCATCGGTCGCAAGTTCCAGCGACCAACGGTGTTTGAGGATCAAAGCGTCTTCGACAATCTGATCATGTCTTTGAAGAATGACCGGGGGCCGCTTGGCGTGCTGCTCTATCGGCGCAGCGCGCGGGATAACGAGCGGGTTCAAGAACTGGCCGAAGAGATCGGTCTGACCGATCATCTGCACCGCAAGGCGGGCGAGCTATCGCACGGACAAAAGCAATGGCTGGAAATCGGGATGCTTCTGGCACAGGAACCACGGCTTTTACTTGTGGATGAACCCGCCGCCGGAATGACTTTGGCCGAACGCGAACATACAACGAATTTGTTAAAACAGGCCGCCAAAACCCGCGCGGTGGTGGTGGTGGAACACGACATGGAGTTTGTGCGGCGGCTGGATTGCAAAGTGACCGTGTTACACGAAGGATCTGTTCTGGCCGAGGGCAGCCTGGATCATGTCACGCAAAATCAGGACGTCATTGACGTCTATCTGGGGCGATAAATGTTAAAGATCAACGACGTAACGCTGCACTACGGTCAAAGCCAGATCCTGAATGGTATCAGTCTGGACGCGCTGCAGGGCGAGGTAACCTGTCTGATGGGCACTAATGGTGTGGGCAAGACATCATTGCTGAAGGCTATCGCAGGCGTGCATCCCCGATCGGGCGGCACAGTTGAGCTTGACGGGGAAAATCTGGACGAGCTGCCCGCGCATGTTCTTGCCAAAAAAGGCATCGCCTATGTCCCGCAAGGACGCGAGATTTTTCCGCTGATGACGGTGAAAGAAAATCTGGAAACGGGTTTTGCCTGCCTGCTCCGGTCAGATCATCATATTCCCGACCACATTTATGATCTGTTTCCTGTCCTGAAGGAAATGACGAGCCGGCGCGGAGGAGACCTGTCGGGCGGGCAGCAACAGCAACTGGCGATCGCACGCGCCCTGATCACACGGCCAAAACTGCTGCTGTTGGACGAACCAACCGAAGGCATACAGCCCAACATCATCCAACAAATCGGCCGCGTCATTTCGCACCTGCGCGATCAGGGTGACATGGCAATCCTGCTGGTCGAACAATTCTTCGATTTTGCCCATGATCTGGCTGATCAGATCTATGTCCTGAAGCGCGGCGCAGTGGTTGTCAGCGGTCGCAAAGACAGCATTTCACGGGATGAACTGTTGGCGACATTGTCAGCATAGACACGGTCAAATGAATTGTTAGAAGAAAAAAATGCGACCCCAGACGTAATCTAAGGCCGTATTCGCCATTAATCCAAAGCCATTTCAAGATCTGAATGCATCAACTTGACGCTCGGCCCTTTAATGCATTTCAAAAAGAGCATCACAGCCTCGATTTTGCCAATTTTAGCTGCTGCATTTTTGACATCAACCATAGTTTTCCATTCAATATGTTCGATCCAAATGTTGTCATCAGTGCAAGACAAGCGCCAGGCAACAAAGCCGGGCTGCGCGATTGCAAAATCTGTTGAACAGCTCGCGGCCTTTAGAAAATCTTTCTTTGAAACACCGTCTTCTAACTGAAAAATCACAGTTTCAATTACATGCTTTTTCATCCGTACGCCTTTCGATTTGATGTATCAATGGCTTTAGCGAAGCCATACTGACATTGTCCCGTCAGGAGTGTTTGGACCTGTCAGCGCGGCCCATTGGTTGATCCGGTACTCTTGTCCGTCTGCACCCTTTACATGCCACGCCAAACGCAGGTTAAGTGTCATAGATATTCAACGGATAGCTTAATATGACCAAACCCTGTATTATCTGCATCGCAATCACCGGATCAGTTCCCCGCAAATCTGACAATCCTGCGGTGCCGATTACCATTGTCGAACAAGTGGAAAGCACCCATGCCGCGTTTGAGGCAGGAGCAGCGATCTGTCATGCACACGTGCGCAATGACGACGAAACGCCCAGTTCTGACCCCGAAAAATTTGCACGCCTGAAAGAGGGCATCGAAAAGCATTGCCCTGGCATGATTATTCAGTTTTCCACTGGCGGCAGATCAGGCGCCGGTAAAGAACGCGGCGGAATGCTGTCTTTGCGGCCCGATATGGCATCGCTGTCTGTGGGGTCGAATAATTTTCCCACACGGGTCTATGAAAACCCGCCCGATCTGGTTGATTGGCTGGCTGCTGAAATGCAAAAATACAGCGTGCGCCCTGAGATCGAATGCTTTGATCTATCACATATCCATCAGGCCAGAAAAATGTTTGATGACGGTCGACTGTCGCCGTCGCCTTATGTTCAATTCGTGATGGGCGTCAAAAATGCGATGCCTGCCGATAGGGATGTCTTTGATTACTATGTAAAAACCGTCAAGCGACTGCTGCCTGACAGTGAATGGTGCGCGGCTGGCATCGGACGACACCAAATTGAATTGAATGACTGGGCCATTGCAGCGGGCGGACACGCACGTACCGGGCTTGAGGATAACGTTCGGATGGATCGCGCCGCACTTGCCCCATCAAATGCGGCGTTGGTTCAAAAAACGGTAGAAATCTGTGCACAACACAACCGTCCTGTTGCAACACCCGCGCAGGCAAGGCAGATTTTAGGGCTATAACGCCAATTTTGGGGCTTGTGGTTGCATTCCTCTATTGCGCCCCCGGATTTGTGCCCTATTTGTGAAACACATCAAAGCCCTGGTCAAAAGCCGGGGCTTTTAAGAATGTCTGACCGCAAACATTTGCGATCAATGGAATAAACGGGGGACGGCATGGGACAGGCCACAACGGATGGCCCGGCGACGAATGGGATTTGGGGCTGGTTGCCCGTTCTCATCCCACTTGCGATCTTCGGTTGGTCTTTTTCGTTTCTCGGTCCCATTTCCAACGGCGAGGTATTGCGCTTCAGCTCTGACTGGGTGCCAAGCCTTGGCATTTCGCTATCATTTTTGGTCGACGGGCTTAGCCTGACATTCACCCTGTTGATCAGCGGCATCGGTGCGCTGGTTTTGCTGTATTCCAACACATATCTGGCCGGGCATCCGCAATACGGACGGTTTTCGCTGTATCTGGTATCCTTTATGCTGGCGATGCTGGGCCTGGTGCTGTCGGATAATCTGATATCGCTGTTTGTATTTTGGGAACTGACCACGATCACATCCTATCTGCTGATCGGCTTTGACAATGAATCCGCCAAATCCCGCAGATCCGCTTTGCAGGCGCTGTTGCTAACGGGTGCAGGTGCTTTGGCCTTACTGGCTGGCCTGATCCTGTTGGGCGTCACCGCCGGAACGTTTGAGATTTCCGTGATCTTGGCCAAAGGTGACGAAATCCGTGCCCATGCGCTGTATCTGCCGATCCTGATCCTGATCCTGGCAGGCGCGTTCACCAAATCGGCGCAGGTTCCGTTTCACTTCTGGCTGCCCAACGCGATGGCAGCCCCCACGCCGGTCAGTGCGTTCCTGCATTCGGCCACGATGGTCAAGGCGGGCGTCTATCTGATGGCACGGATGCATCCAGCATTCTCGGGCACCGAGGTCTGGATGTGGACGCTGACGATTTTTGGGGCAACCACGGCCGTTTTTGCGTCTTTCCTGGCGTTGCGCCAGAATGACCTGAAACAGGCCTTGGCCTATACCACGCTGATGGCGCTTGGAACACTAACTATGTTTTTGGGGTCTGATACGGGCTATGCGATCACGGCCTTTATCACATTCCTGATCGTCCATTCGCTTTACAAGGCCGCGTTGTTCCTGATCGTCGGTTGTATCGATCATGAAACCGGCACACGTCGGGCGGATATTTTGGGCGGATTAGGGCGCGCCATGCCCATCACCGCCGCTGCCGCTGCCCTGTCGGCAATGTCGATGGCAGGATTTCCGCCCTTTCTGGGCTTTATCGGCAAAGAACTGAAATACGCTGGGGCCATCGCTGTTACGTCAGAGCCGTTTTTTGTTGCAGGTGCTGCCCTTTTGGCCAATTCCCTGATGTTGGCAGTGGCTGGTGTCGTCGCATTCAAGCCATTCTGGCGCACAACCGGCGAACCGCTGCCCAAAACCCCGCACGAGGCCCCATGGCCCATGCTGGCAGGCCCGGTCATCTTGGCCGCTTTGGGCGCCGTTCTGGGCATTGCACCGGGGCTGATCCAAAACACGCTAATCACGCCGACGGTCGATGCAATGTTAGGTGCACCACCGACCGAGGCGAAAGAATTGAAGTTATGGGCGGGCGTGAATATTCCGCTTTTCTTAAGTATTGCGACATTTGTCCTTGGATTGGCGCTTTATGCAGTACATCCCACTTTACGCAATATTCTGGCCCGTCTGGATGATATGACCCCCAGTTTTGACCGCGGATGGGATCGCATTCTGGATGGCCTGAAAGCCTTGGCAGGATGGCAAACACGCCTGATCCAATCGGGTGTGCTGCGCCGCTATATGTTTATAATCTTTGCGACATTCGTGGCCGTGATTGGGGCGACACTGTATTTGCGTACCGATCTGCCCACATCGTTTGAAATCGAACCGCTGGCCGCGAAACAATGGGCTGTGATCATCCTGATGATTGCTGGTACATTGGTTACTGTTGCAACCCGTTCCCGGATCACAGCCATTGCGTCGCTTGGCGTGGTTGGCATCACGGTTGCGCTGGTTTTCATCATGTATGGTGCACCAGACGTGGCGATCACCCAACTGTTGGTTGAAACCCTGATCGTTGTATTGGTTGCCGTTGCCATGCTGCGGTTGCCCTTTTTAGACAGGCGCGGCGAAAGTGATCATCGCCCCCTCGATGCGCTTTTGGCGATCGGGGTTGGTACGGTCACAACTATCACCATGCTGTTGGTTCTGGAACAACCGCTTGATCTACGACTGACGGAATACTTCGAAGCCACAAGTTGGCCCGAGGCATTTGGGCGCAATATCGTCAACGTCATTCTGGTTGATTTCCGCGCGTTGGACACATTTGGCGAAATCGCCGTAGTGGTGATCGCTGCCCTGTCAGCATATGCCTTGCTGCGCACCACCGCAAAGGAGGCCGGCAAATGAATTCCCTGATCCTGCGCGTGGCAACACGGTATCTGGCCGGTATTTTGCTGATATTTTCGGTCTATATGCTGCTGCGCGGTCACAATGAACCGGGTGGCGGCTTTATCGGCGGCTTGGTTGGTGCCACCGGTTTCGTCCTTTATGCATTGGCGTGCGGCACCTCCATGGCCCGCGAAGCTTTGCGTATACAGCCGCAGACACTTGCGATGATCGGTTTAGGCATTGCCTTGGTGGCGGGTCTATTTTCAATCGTGTTCAGTGACGCGCTGTTCACGGGTCAATGGTTGTTTATCGGTGCAACGGACGACGACAAAGGCTATCCTCTATCGACCATTCTGGTCTTTGATATCGGGGTTTATCTGGTGGTTTTGGGCAGCATTCTGACCATTGTTTTCGCCATGGAAGAGGAGATCTGAGGGTGGAAATACTTCTGTCCATCACAGTTGGTATTTTGGTTGCGGCCGCCGTTTACCTGATGCTGGCGCGCAATGTGTTGCGATTTATCTTTGGACTGATCCTGATTTCCAATGCAGCAAACCTTGTGATCTTTACATCCGGCCGTCTGACACTGGGCGCGCCGCCATTGATCGCAGATGGCGCATTAGCTCCTCCTGAAGGTGTGGCAAACGCATTGCCGCAAGCCTTAGTGTTAACGGCCATCGTGATCGGTTTTGGGCTTTTCGCCTTTGCATTGGTCCTGATTTTCCGCGCCTATACGACATTGGGTACCCTTTATTCGGATGATATGCGCATCGCCGAACCCCGGTCGGAGGACGCCGGGTGAGCTGGTATCTGTCCCTTCCCATTGCGATCCCATTCCTGACGGCCATTTTCGCATTTCTTCTGCGGGCCAGCCCATATGGCCGCTGGATTAGTGTTGTTGGATCTGTTGCATCGCTGATCTTTAGCATCATGCTAATGTCAATCGTCCTGCGCGAAGGCGTAATCGCAGGGCAGATGGGCAATTGGCCCGCGCCTTTTGGCATCACACTGGTCGCTGACTTATTAAGCGCGGTCATGGTTTTGATCACTGCCATCACCGGACTGGCTGTCGCGATCTATTCCATGGGCGAAGTCACAAAACGGATGGAACAATTGGGCTATCACGCCCTGTTTCAAGTTCTGATTGCAGGTGTGACAGGGTCTTTCCTGACAGGCGATCTGTTCAACCTTTATGTCTGGTTTGAGGTCATGCTGATCTCGTCCTTTGGGCTTCTGATCCTTGGGGGTCGCAAAGAGCAGATCGACGGCGGTATCAAATATGTGACGCTGAACCTGATATCGACCATCTTATTTTTGTCAGGCATCGGACTGTTGTACGGCATCACCGGCACGCTGAACCTGGCCGATCTTAGTCTGGCTGTGGAAGATGTCGAAAACCAGGGGCTTTTGACCGTCATCGCCGTGATGTTCATGATTGCATTTGGTGTCAAGGCCGCGGTCTTTCCGCTGTTTTTCTGGCTGCCTGCGGCATATCACACACCGGCATTTTCGGTGTCGGCTGTGTTTGCAGGCCTGCTGACCAAGGTCGGTGTCTATGCACTTATCCGGATGTTCACGCTGGTCTTTGATCATGACATCGGCTTTACGCATACGATCTTGTTGTGGGTGGCTGGGTTGACCATGGTCACAGGCGTTCTGGGGGCAGCCGCACAAAGCGATTTCCGCAAGATCCTGTCGTTCCACATCATCAGCCAGATCGGATATATGATCCTTGGTTTGGCCCTTTTCACGCCACTGGCCTTGATGGGTGCGGTCTTTTATCTGGTCCATCACATCGTGGTAAAAGCCAACCTGTTCCTGATCGCAGGCGTGGCCGAAAAGATCGCTGGATCAACCGAATTGGCCAAGATCGGCGGGCTTTACAAATCGGCACCACTACTGGCAATTTTGTTCCTGATCCCTGCGTTTTCACTGGCAGGCTTCCCGCCATTATCCGGCTTTTGGGCAAAATACATCCTTGTATCGGCATCCCTTGAAGTCGAAGGCTGGATTATTGCGGGCGTTGCATTGGCAGTTGGTCTGCTGACGATCTATTCGATGACCAAAATCTGGGGGCAGGCGTTCTGGCCCGCGCATCCAGACGGGATCCAGCCAAAGCTGTCACATTTGCCGATGTTCACACGCCTGTGCTATCTTATTCCCATTGCGGGACTGGCCACATTGACCATCATCATCGGCTTTTTCCCCGAACCTTTCGTGCAGTTTGCCGAACGGTCGGCTGCACAACTTTTAGACCCGACAGCCTATGTCACAGCAGTTCTGGGGGAAACGCAATGAATCTTCTTGGTCTGAACACGGTGCTTGCTTTCACTTGGGCTTTTTTGACCGGAAGCCTGACCATTGCATCGCTGGCTGTCGGTTTTGCGATGGGCTACGTGACGCTTTGGCTTTTGCAACCACTTTTGGGCGGGCCAAACCCCTATTTCAAAAAGGTATATTACTGGCTGCGCCTTTTGGTCATGTTCCATTATGAACTGCTTGTTTCCAGCTTGGCCGTCGTTTGGGATGTGATCACGCCCACGCAACTTAGCCAACCGGGTTTGGTGCATATGCCACTGGACGTGAAAACCGATGCAGGCATTTTTCTGGTGACAAATCTGATTTCACTAACGCCCGGCACACTAAGCCTGGATGTCAGCGACGACAGGAAAACATTGATCGTGCATGCCATGTTCACAGATGACCCCGAAGAGGTATGCCGCACTTTGAAAAACGGTATGGAACGGTGGGTCAGAGAGGCGGTCGAACTATGACAGCGCAAGAGTTCATGATGCTGGCGATCAATATTTCATTCGGCATGCTGATCGTGGCGTCGGTTTTCGGATTTATCCGCTTGGTCAAGGGGCCCAGCATGCCGGATCGTGTCGTAGCCCTTGATATGATGACCGTACTGATCGTGGCATTCTGCGGGTTGTTTTCCATCATCGCAGAAGATCGCGCCTTTCTGGATGTAGCAATTGTTCTGGCCTTGGTTGGTTTTCTGGCAACTGTTGCATTGGCCCGCTTTGCCGAAAGGCGCACAGCGCGCCGCGATCATGTCGAATTGGAAGATATTGAGGACATCGAATGATAGAAGTTCTGATCGGCTGTCTGGCCCTTGTCGGGGCTTTCTTTGCCTTTATCGCGGCCTTGGGCATCTTGCGTTTGCCCGATGTTTTGGTTCGCATGCATGCGTCAACAAAGGCAGGCACATTGGCGTGCGGGCTGATCATGGCCGGTGCAGCGCTGTTCTTTGCGGACGCCACAGTAACATTTCGGGTGATTGCGATTGTGTTATTCTTGCTGCTGACAGCCCCGGTGGCCGCCCATATGATTGGTCGTGCGGCCGTCAGAACAGGTGTCAAACTGCGCAATATTCACAATCAACCTGACTGACTGCGCGCAGCGTTTTCCAGAAAATTGCGCAGATCACTAGGGTCAATTGGTTTGCTCAACAGCTTCAAGCCTGATTTCGCACACAACTGACGCAGGGCGGCGGTTCGATTGGCCGATATAATCCGCGTTGGAATAGTGCCATAACGGGCGTGCATAAGCTGATAAAGCGCAACACCGTCCATATCATCAGTTAACTGATAATCCAAAATCAGCGCATCCGGTTTTAGCTGAATTTCCTCAAGCAGGGTCAGGGCCGTTGGCCCGTCACGCACGTCCAGAACACTGACGTTCCATTTTTCCAACAAAAGACTCATCGCGCGACTTAGTTCGGGATCGTTTTCGACCAAAAGCACAATCAACCCTGCATCCTCCAAAGCGCTCGCCCGCGGTTTTTCGGAAAGATCGGTCTGTGAATTATTTTTAGAATGCGTCATTGAAAGGTTTACGAAAAAGCCCGTGCCACGACCCAATTCCGACCAAAGACCCAGCGGATGGCCCAATCGACTGCACGCCCGTTCGACAATCGCCAATCCCAGACCCATGCCTTCGCTGGCGCTGGCGCGTGCATCCAGACGTTTGAATTCCTCAAAGATAACATCTTGATCCTTTTCAGCGATACCGCATCCGGTGTCCCAAACCTCAAGTCGGGCAGACCCGCCATTGCGTCTGACGCCCACCAGAACCTTGCCTGTTTCGGTATAGCGAATAGCATTGCTGACCAGGTTTTGCACAATACGGCGCAGGAACGACGCATCGCTTTTCACCGTGATATCTGTGTGCACAAACCGCAGATCAAGACCTTTTTGCGCGGCCATCGGTTCCAGTTCGTTTTTCAACGGCATCAGAATATCGCTTAGGGCGACAGCACCAATATCAAAGCTTGCGTGTCCTGCCTCAAGTTTGGAAATATCAAGCAACGCATCTATGATCTGTTCGATGCTGCAAAGTGCACTTTCGGCCTTGGCGATAGTACTTAGATCGCTTTCACTGCGACTGGATGCGGTCAGCGACGAAACAAATAGCTTGGCTGCAGATAAAGGCTGCAACAGATCATGACTGGCCGCAGCGACAAACCTGGATTTTGATGCATTGGCCCGTTCCGCCGCAGACAACGCATCTTCCAGTTCCAGCGTGCGTTCCATCACGCGCTGTTCCAGCAGTTCGTTGACCTCAAACAGCGCACGGGCCGCTTCACGTTCGGCCGTCACATCCGTAAAACTGATCACAAAGCCCTGATCCGGCATTTCCTGCGCGAAAACATCCAGGATCACGTTTGTGCTGCGATTCACCTGAAACGAAATCGGGTATCGACCCGATTTCCGATTAACCCATGTCAGCAGTTTTTCAGGGCCAAATCCTGCCTCAAAGGTAATATCTTCCTTTAACTGCGCCAACAGCATTTCAAACTGCGCGCCCAACCGAAAACGCGCCAATGGTACAGGTAGCAGATCGCCAAGCTTTGAATTCCAACCGACCATCTGTGCATCACTGTCAAAGATACACACCCCTTGATTCAGGTGATCCAGTGTGGCGCGGATCATACGCGATTGCTTGTCGCGCAGCTTGTTACGTTCTTCGCGTTCCAGCCGCATAATGTCGGTCACATCGGTTTGCAGAATAACCGTGCCGCCATTATTCGTACGATGTTCACTGATCTGCAGCCACCTGTCCCAGATCAGCCGTACATTGAACATCACGCGGTTGTCCTGGTGCCGCTTCATGCGTCGGTTGGCCCAGTCTTGGGGTGTTTCATTGTCGGGCAAGGCCAGATATCGGCTTTCGCTGACCAGCGTCACATAATCATCAAATGGCAGACCCGAATGCAACTTTTCAGCTATATCGTGCATATGCTGGCAAAAACGGCTGTTTGACAAAATCAGCAGATCATCTGGCCCAAACAGCGCAAAGCCTTCGTTGACGGTTTCAATTGCGTCGGTCAGGTTTGATCTGGCGGCCTCGGCCTCGGCCATGGCTTCGGCCAGTCGGGCGTTGGAATCGTGCAGCAGATCCAGTGTACGTTCCAGATCCAACGTGCGCTGCCGTACCTGATCTTCCAATAATGCGGCGCGTTCAAACTGAGCATAGGCGACACCGCTGTCGTCAGTGTTCTGTTCAACGCGACGCATCAAAGCAGATGCAATCTGCATCAACTTTTCATTTTGCCGTTCAAGGCTGTCAGATGGGTTTACAATCGACATATGTCATATTTCGGTGCCCGGCGGGAAAATAGCAACGCCTGTCATCGTATGATTGACATGAAGCGCGCCCCGCTGTTCCCCATAAGTCGAAAAACCGACGATCCGCTTATCATCCAGAATTTTATTCAACTCGGTCGTCATTTGCTTTTGCTGGGCCTCGATTTTGCGCAGCAAACAGTCACACGCCAAAATAGCATCAGGCACGTGATTGCCGGTAATGCCAGTCAACGTTTCTTTGAGGTGGTCAACCATATGTTCGGGCTCTGCCAAGGTCAAAACCATACCTTCGTCAATCGCGGAAAAGAACACCAGATCCCCATCATCGGTGACACGTTGTATGGCCCGCACATGATGACTTCCCCCCAGCCGAACAACCACAGGGCTGGCGGCAAAGGTAAATGTATTCAACTGCGTCGGGTCTTTTCCCAAAATGCGGGCATATTCTGCGGCAGCTGGTTCTGCATTCAGGGTATGTACGATCCGGCGGCCCGGGTCCGCTTTGGTCACCACCATCTGCGTTGTTTTGGGCACCAGATGATCCAGACTAAAGACTTTGATCGGACACACTGTCCGGATCAGCGAAATCACCGCCGCGTTACGATGAATGGTCCCGTTAATGGAAATAAAGGCTTTTTCAAACCGCGTCCCATCGCCAGCCGATCCGCCAAACATCGGAACAGGTCCAAGCCCCGACGCAAGGGTCGACGCCAGTTCGTCTTCCCGCAAGGATAATCCATCAATCAGCATGAACGCAAACTCATGGGGGAAATCCCTGGTCACGTCATCCATCATATGTCGGGTTTTGATCAGATTGTCGATTTCTGCCTGATGATCCAGCGTGTCCAGATTGAAAATCGGACAACAGCGCACCTGAAAGTGATTTCGGGGAAAGGCAACCGCAACGATCTGACCATCCAGATATCCGCCAAACCCGATTTCACCTGCTGTTGTACAGGCCAGAACCTCTGACCCGTGAAAAGCACTGTTGGCTTTTTCGGTTATATCACAAAAGTCTGCCTCGGGGCTGACGAACAAACATACCAGGGCGTAATCGCCCAAACCCAACTTGGCCTGCAATGCATCAATCGGCGCGATGTGATCGCACTCAACTTGCGCAATGCGCAGCCCACTTTTTAAAACTTCCTCCGAAGCAGATGGATTTTTGGACCCATCCACAGTGCGTTCCCGCTTGTTATTATTTTGTTACGATAAGGGGGTTAGTTGACAGTTGGCAAGACTTTTGCAAATCGGGCTTCTTGTGCGATCAGCACAGCTTGGGTACGGCTTTGCACACCCAGCTTGCGCATAATGGCTGTCACATGGGCCTTTACGGTCGTTTCTGCAATCGACAGATCGTACGCAATTTGCTTGTTCAGCTTGCCTTCACAAATCAACTGCAAGATACGCGCCTGCTGTGCCGTCAGGGATGATAAACGCGCCAGCGCATCCTCGGGACCGGTTGACGGATCTTCGTTGTTTGTAACCTCAACATACCCGTCTGGCGTGAAAACGCGCCCTTCGGACAGATGCGAAAAGGCATCCCGGAACACGTCGCGCTGACTGTGCTTTGGCACAAAGCCAGACGCCCCTGCACGCAAGCTGTGAGAAATCATCCGATTGTCCGCCATGGATGACACAACAACCACAGGCACTTTGGGCGCCACGGATTTCAGTCGGATCAACCCGTCAAGCCCGGTGACATCCGGCAGGTTAAGATCCAGAATAATAACATCAGGTTTGCTGGAATGAGTTATGATATCCAACGCATTTTCCAGCCTGTCCGTTGTCGTGACATCTTCGATATCTGACACCAGTTTCAATGTCAGCGCCAAAGCATCGCAAAACAAAGGGTGATCGTCGACGACCAGCGCCTTTTTAAAAGTTAGTGTTTCGATATCATCAGCGCGCAGCGCCATTCGCAGTGTCCTTTTGACTGTCTTACTTGTCTTAACCGCAAGTGAAACGTTCGTCACTTGCCAAAAGGTCTAAGCCTGCCAATATACGCCCATGGTTGTATCGCTTTGTTAAAAACAGACCCGACTACAAGTCTGAAACGCTATATTGAAAAATAACAGCCGCAAGATCTGAACAAAGTGGTTGCCCCTGATCTGACGATGTGCTCGTTTAGATAATGCGCAAATCTGAAGGGGAGGTCAGCTGCCATGCTTTGTTCAGACCAACAGGGCTGTCTGCATTTGGACACCCCCAAGACCAATAAACTTGGCAGCACACTTTTGCGGATCAGATCCGGACAAGGAATATCTGAATGAGCTTGATCCTGGAGGGTGTCTCTAAAATCGTGGGATCCAACACCCATATCCATACCACCGACCTGACATTGGAAAAGGGCACGATGAATGTGCTGTTGGGGCCGACACTGTCAGGCAAAACATCCCTGATGCGTCTGATGGCGGGGCTTGATAAACCGACCGCAGGCCGTGTGCATTGGGATGGTCGCGATGTAACAGGTATGCGCGTTCAGGACCGCAAGGTTGCGATGGTCTATCAGCAGTTCATCAACTATCCATCGATGACGGTTTATGACAATATCGCATCGCCCCTACGACTGATGGGAAAATCTGCAAGCCAGATCAAGGAAGAGGTCCACAAGGCCGCTGACCTAATGCAGCTGACACCGCTTTTACAGCGCAAGCCGCTTGAACTATCCGGCGGCCAGCAACAACGCTGTGCCCTGGCCCGTGCGTTGGTTAAGAATGCAGGACTGGTCCTGCTGGATGAACCGTTGGCCAATCTGGATTATAAACTGCGCGAAGAACTGCGCGAGGAAATTCCAAAACTGTTCGAAGCCTCTGGCGCGGTGTTTGTTTATGCCACGACCGAACCCGAAGAAGCGCTGCTGTTGGGTGGCAACACCGCCACCCTTTGGGAAGGCCGGATCACACAGTTTGGCCCAACCCCATCGGTGTACCGCACGCCGGTTGATGCCACGACGGCCCGCGTCTTTTCCGACCCGCCGATGAATTTTCTGAACATCACGAAAGCCAACAACCGTTTATCTTTTGGCGACGCACAAAGTGCTGAAGCCAAAGGCAGTCTGGCCCAATTGGCCGATGGCACCTATATGGCCGGGTTCCGGCCCAACCATCTTGAACTGCACGCACATACCGCCGATGCCATGGAATTTCAGACCCAGCTTAGCGTGACCGAAATCACTGGATCGGAAACCTTTGTGCACCTGGATCACCACGGCGACCGGTGGGTTGGGTTGGTGCACGGTGTGCAAATGCTGACCGCAGGGCAGGCACTGAACGTTTATCTGGACCCGTCGCACGTTTATATTTTCGCCCAGGACGGCACGCTTGTGTCACCTGCAGCTTATGCAAAGGCGGCCTGACCCATGGCAAAGATCACGCTTGAAAATCTGGCCCATTCTTATCTGGATAACCCCAAAAACGATGATGACTGGGCGTTGAAAGAAATGAACCACGTCTGGAATGACGGCGAGGCCTATGCACTACTTGGATCATCAGGGTGCGGGAAATCAACGCTTTTGAATATCATATCGGGCCTTGTCGAACCCAGCCAAGGCCGCATTTTGTTTGATGATTTCGATGTAACACAAGCTGCCACAACGCAACGCAACATCGCGCAGGTTTTCCAGTTTCCGGTCGTCTATGACACTATGACAGTGCGGAACAACTTGGCATTTCCACTAATGAACCGTGGCGCTGACATCAAATATATCAACGAACGGGTCAGAAAAATCGCTGAAATGATCGGGATGAAGGAGCAGCTTCAGCGCAAGGCGCGCGGCCTGACGGCGGACGCCAAACAAAAGATCAGCTTGGGCCGCGGCATGGTCCGCGAAGACGTCAACGCGATCTTGTTTGATGAACCCCTGACCGTGATCGACCCGCATATGAAATGGGAACTGCGCACACAGCTGAAATCGCTGCACAATGAATTCGGTCATACGATGATCTATGTGACGCATGACCAGACCGAAGCGCTGACATTTGCCGATAAAGTCGTCGTTATGTACGATGGTCGTGTCGTTCAAATGGGCACCCCGCAGGAATTGTTCGAACGCCCCGCGCATACGTTCGTGGGCTATTTCATCGGATCGCCTGGCATGAATGTGCTGGACGCCGATATTCAGGGTGGTCAGGCCAATGTTGCAGGCACCCCGGTTGATCTGGGTGCGCATTACACACCGCAGGGTCATAAAATTCAGATCGGCGTTCGACCTGAATTTGTAAGGCTTTCGACAGACGGCGGAATCCCTGCCACCGTCCAACGGGTCGAAGATGTGGGGCGCCATAAGATCGTGCGACTCGATGTGGCTGGCACCGAAGTAAACGCGATCGTGGGCGAAGACCAAAGCATCGCCACCGATACAAACGCCGTTCAGTTCGACGTGGCTGGCATCAATATCTATGCCGATGATTGGCGCGTGACCCCGACCCAAGGAGCAGCCCCATGAACAAAACCGTCAATCACAAGGCCTGGTTTCTGGTTCTACCCGTTCTGATCCTTGTCGCCTTTTCCGCCGTGATCCCGCTGATGACTGTGGTTAATTATTCGGTGCAGGACACATTCGGCAATAACCAGTTTTTCTGGGCTGGCCTTGAATGGTTCGAAGAACTTTTAAACAGCGACCGCATGTGGGGTGCCCTTGGTCGCCAACTGGCGTTTTCGGCAATTATACTGGCGATCCAGATCCCACTGGGCGTTTTCATTGCGCTGAACATGCCAAAAGGTGGGTTTTGGGCATCGTTCTGCCTTGTCGTGATGTCGCTGCCTTTGCTGATCCCATGGAATGTGGTCGGCACCATCTGGCAAATTTTCGGACGCGTAGATATCGGTCTTTTGGGCCATACGCTGGATTGGATGGGCGTGTCCTATAACTATACCCAAAACCCGGTGGCCGCATGGATCACTGTGATTGTGATGGATGTCTGGCATTGGACATCGCTTGTGGCGCTTTTGGCCTATGCCGGGCTGCAATCTATCCCACAGGCCTATTATCAGGCCGCGAAAATCGATCAGGCCAGCCGGTTCAGCGTGTTTTGGTATATTGAATTGCCCAAAATGTCCGGCGTTCTGATGATCGCCATCCTGCTGCGGTTCATGGACAGTTTCATGATCTATACCGAACCCTTTGTCGTCACAGGTGGCGGACCGGGCAGCACCACGACGTTCTTGTCGATCGATCTGGTCAAAATGGCGCTTGGTCAATTCGATCTGGGTCAAGCAGCGGCCTATTCGCTGATGTATTTTCTGGTGATCTTGTTGATTTCATGGGTATTTTACACTGTGATGACCAATTTGGACAAACGGGACGGGGTATAGAACATGGCCAAATCTCGCAAATCCCGCTTTAACGGATCAACAGTCGTCATGGCCCTGTATCTGCTGTTTCTGATGCTGCCAATCTATTGGCTGCTGAACATGAGTCTGAAGACAAACGCCGAAATCCTTGGCAGTTTTTCGCTTTGGCCGCGTGATCTGACATTGGCGAATTATATCAAGATCCTGACCGACCCAAGCTGGTACTGGGGTTACATCAATTCGCTGATCTACGTCGTGATCAACACCGTCATCAGCCTGGCCGTTGCACTGCCCGCAGCCTATGCGTTCAGCCGCTACAACTTTATGGGCGACAAGCATCTGTTCTTTTGGCTGTTGACCAATCGCATGGCCCCGCCTGCCGTTTTCGCACTGCCATTCTTCCAGCTGTATTCATCCGTGGGCCTGTTTGACACCCACATCGCCGTGGCGTTGGCACACTGTCTGTTCAACGTCCCGCTGGCCGTCTGGATCCTAGAAGGCTTTATGCGCGGCGTCCCAAAAGAGATCGACGAGACAGCCTATATCGACGGCTATTCGTTTCCGCATTTCTTCATCCGCATCTTCACCCCCCTGATCGCCAGCGGCATCGGCGTGGCGGCATTCTTTTGCTTTATGTTTTCATGGGTGGAATTGCTGCTAAGCCGCACCCTGACATCGGTCGATGCCAAACCCATCGCCGCCACAATGACCCGTACCGTTTCGGCCTCGGGCCTTGACTGGGGCGTTCTGGCCGCCGCTGGAATGCTGACCATCGTCCCAGGGGCCTTGGTGATTTACTTTGTGCGGAATTATATCGCCAAGGGCTTTGCCCTTGGTCGAGTATAGGAGGGATTAATATGGAATGGATGGCATGGACCTGGCCCACCGCAATTTTCTTCGTTGTGATTGCGAGCCTTTTAATCACCTTCACGATCCTTGCAATCAAATTCCCCGAAACACCCCGCGTCGGTATTCTGCAAATCGAAACAACACGCGGTGATCGGTTGTTTATTACGCTTTTGGGGTCGGCCTTTATCAATCTGGCCTGGCTTGGCCTGACCGACATCACACAATGGGCGGCCCTTGGTCTGTGCCTGATCTATGCAGTCGCGGTTTTCCGTTGGGTCTAACGCATACTCTTGCCAAGGGCGAAAATATGCGCCCTGATGCATACTAAGTGGTTCTATAATAAATGGGAGGAACATAATGAACCTGACACTTAAATCCACAACGGCCCTGGGGCTGACGCTTGGCCTGCTTGCAGGCCCCGCGTTCGCCGATATGGACGCCGCCCGTGCGTTTCTGGACGCCAATGTTGAACGATCCACCCTGTCGCGTGCCGATCAGGAAGCTGAAATGCAGTGGTTCGTTGACGCCGCCGCGCCCTTTGACGGGATGGAAATCAACGTTGTATCCGAAACCATCACAACCCACGAATACGAAGCCAACGTTCTGGCCCCCGCTTTTGAGGCCATCACAGGCATCAAGGTCAATCATGACCTGATCGGCGAAGGCGACGTGGTGGAAAAGCTGCAAACGCAAATGCAATCGGGCGAAAATATCTATGACGCCTATGTCAACGACAGCGATCTGATCGGGACACATTGGCGTTACCAGCAAGTGCGCAACCTGACCGATTGGATGGCTGGCGAAGGTGCATCTGTCACCAGCCCGACACTTAATCTGGATGACTTTATCGGCCTGCAGTTCACAACCGGACCCGATGACAAGCTGTATCAGATGCCAACGCAGCAGTTCGCGAACCTATATTGGTTCCGCTATGACTGGTTCACCGATGAAAAGAACATGGCCGATTTCGAAGCTGAATACGGCTATCCACTGGGTGTTCCGGTCAACTGGTCCGCTTATGAAGACATCGCCGCGTTCTTCACCGGGCGCGACCTAAGCCACATGGGCGTTGATGGCGAAGTCTTCGGCCACATGGATTACGGCAAGAAAGATCCATCGCTTGGCTGGCGTTTCACCGATGCGTGGATGTCGATGGCTGGTATGGGATCAGTCGGTGAACCCAACGGTCTGCCTGTTGACGAATGGGGCATCCGCGTGAATGAAAATTCACAACCAGTGGGATCCTGCGTTGCCCGTGGTGGTGCCACCAACAGCCCTGCCGCCGTCTATGCGATCGAAAAATATGTGGATTGGCTGCAAAACTATGCCCCCCCCGCAGCGGCCGGTATGACGTTCTCGGAATCCGGTCCGATCCCAGCACAGGGCAGCATTGCACAGCAGATGTTCTGGTACACCGCCTTTACCGCCGACATGGTTGGCGACGGTGCCTCTGCCGTGTTGAATGACGACGGATCACCGCGCTGGCGTATGGCCCCAAGTCCGCATGGCGTATATTGGGAAGACGGCATGAAAGTCGGCTATCAGGATGCTGGATCCTGGACGCTGATGCAGTCAACACCTGTGGATCGCGCGCAAGCTGCGTGGCTTTACGCGCAGTTTGTGACCTCGCAAACCGTGGATGTCGAAAAATCCCACGCGGGTCTGACGTTCATTCGGGAAAGCACGATCAACCACGACAGCTTTACCGAACGCGCGCCAAATCTGGGTGGGTTGATTGAATTCTATCGCTCGCCTGCGCGCGTTCAGTGGTCACCCACTGGAACTAACGTGCCGGATTATCCAAAGCTGGCGCAGCTGTGGTGGCAAAATATCGGTGATGCGTCATCGGGTGCCAAAACAGCCCAAGCGGCATTGGACAGCCTGTGCGAAGAACAGGAACGCGTCTTGATCCGTCTGGAACGTGCCGGTGTTCAGGGCGACCTGGGTCCCGTCATGAACGAAGAGCGTGACGCCGAATACTGGCTGAACCAACCCGGTTCGCCCAAAGCGGCCCTGGAAAGCACCGATGAAGAGCCGATGACAGTCAGCTATGATGAGCTGATCCAGTCCTGGCAATAAAAGATACAGGTCAGGGCGGTTATCGCCCTGACCCATCCGCTTGGAAAACCCATGCAAATAGCACCGCAGTCAGAGTTCTTCAGATGAATTGACTGGTTAAGGTGGTCCAGAATTGCTTATCTTCAGCAATGGCGCGTATAACAGCTTTCGCAATAATCTGTTAAAACCATCGCCACATCTATTCTTTGCGTTTAAGTGATGATTTTGAATGTTATGAACAACATGACACAGCATCTGACCATGATTATAAAATCGGGATGGGTGCGCGTTGTGTTTGAAAAGAAAGAAGAACAATGCGCTGTGTGCTTGCGATTTATCTTTGTGTGGCTCTGCTGGCGTCACCCGCTGCGGCACAAAACAATCAGACGCAAAGGCTGTTTGAATGTTCTTTGAATGATGGGGCGAATAAAGTTGGCGTACACGTTGGTGACGATGAAATTACATATCGCTATGCCAATGCAGATGGCCTGATAGACCTGACCCTGAACGATACGGTTGCAACTGTGGAACATACGCTTGCGCTATGGGACGATGTCAATTTCACTGAAAGTGTAACGTTCTATAATGGCGCAACATCTTACGAAGTCTTTAGCGAAGCGGGCAGAAACAGACCTGTGGGTGATAAACATGTTCTTGATGGCGGCGCAGTCGATGGCGGTATTCTTGTCACCCAGCCAGATGGGACGCACACGGAAATTGTGTGTGATCCAAACACGATTGAACCCCAAAATCCGTTGCACAGGCTGGCACGTTTGGCAGCACTGAAAAACGCAAACTACGACATGTATGCAGACTGTTCAGCAAGTGGAATAATAGCCAGCGCCTGTTCCCAAATCGTCTTGCAGAACTGCTATGATGCAACTGACCCTACAAATAATGAATTAGAATGCCTGACGGATCACTACGACCGAACCCAAGCGCTGTTATCAAACACGTATGCGTCGGCCCTTGCTTTTGCCAATGAACGTGGTGAAGACACTGTTGCCCTAGAACGGGCGCAGGATGCCTGGAGCACAAGCCGCAACGCTGATTGCACGATTGCCGCCTGGACAATCTATAACCCCTTCGACAGTGAAAAAGGTGCGCTAATTTGCCTGGCTGACTATACGGCGAAACGTATCGATTTTCTGACCAGGTACACTATCGGTTTGGAATTTGACGGGTAATCTGAAAATATCAGGCATCACTTATCGTTTATCTAAAGCCGAATGTTGTTGCGTTGAATAATGCTATGCGGTCGTAGACCAGTGAAACGCAAAATACGCATCGTTGAATTCGGCAGCTAAAAACAGTTCATCCCATTCGTCACAGATAACAGAGCTGCTGACGAAACCGTTTGGAATGATAAGGGCGCGCGCGATTGGCGATGGCGCGCCCTCAGCAATACGCTTTAAGCGTTCCGCAAACGTCTCTTCGGTCAAAGTTTGGGGGCTAAACCGGGTTAACGATGTGGCAAAATTTTCATAAGATTTCTCTAACCGGGCTCGCCCGCGTTTCCGGGCATTATTCAAGCCAAACAGCTCGTTCAATTCGACCACAAGATTCGCAGGCGCCATAGCCAAACACGCAGCCACAACAAATTGCGCATAACTATCGCCCGCTATTTTTTTCTGCCTGAACACATACCACCGTTGCTCTGAGCTATCTTCGGACGCATGCTCAAATATTTCGAACTGACCGGGTGACCTATGAAGCACGGCCTTGATTGCATCGGAAATAACGATCTTAGAAAACAAAATGAATGTCCCGATTATTTGACTTCAACTTTTGCAACTGATGACCATTAACAGCGCCTTTGCCCCAGTATCGCAAATAATATGTGCGATACGGTTCTGGCAGTAAACCAAAAGATCAATACACATACAGCCCTGATCCATCCGTATGGCAAAGCTAATCCAAATCTTATTTATTTTCGAATTACGAAACCGGCTTAAAAACCGCCCACAACGCGGGCATCCGCATCAAAGACGTCAAAACAGTTGAGGCAGATCTGGAAGACGTATTCCTGTCACTAACGTCCTCGAATACGTGAAAATATGGTGGAATTATCTTTGATCTAATGACGGTATTGAGCCCTTTTTGCGCTTTGAAAAGGTAGCGGTGGAAGCTATTTGGGACGAATGGAAAGAGTCATCAAGTTGATAAATGAAGCTACCCCTGAAATTCAAAAGTTGGTTGATATGGAATTCGCAAAGGTCGGGGGAAACCCCCATCCGGATAGCCCATTGAATCAGGTTAACCTATTGGGTGGAGATAGGATTGTGCAGGATTACGTGGATCACGGTGAAGTTGGTCTAGCCTTGGATCACCTGAATTACATGATTGATGAAACAGGTATCAAGCTAGCCCCAAACATCAGAGCTATACTCGCTGAAATATCCAGTGTTATCTCATAGTCCTGACTTTCGGCCAAGGTCGGTTTTGTCCGCACTGCGGACCTTTGTATAAATAGTGACAAATGACTGATTTAGATCAGAAATGCTTGACACTCATGCTAATATTACCTGACGCCAACAGTGACAGAATTCACAAAATCCCCTGCGTCGCTTCTAAAATGCGTGACGTTCCATAGTTCTTATTTTCAATATCCTATGCACGTTCTGCCTGTTTCATTACGCTGTTGACTATGCATAAAACGGCAATTCTTGCTTGTGACGGCAAAGATACATGGGCAGGGTCTTTAGACAGGAATGGACAAGGAAACGTGTTATGGACGCAGTCAAGGCAGGGTGTCTTTGCGGTAAAGTTCGGCTTGTGGCCCAAGGTAAGCCCTATCGCGCCGGGCTGTGCCATTGTACGGGCTGCCGCAAACATCACTACCCCAGATAATCGATAATCGGACAATCAGGTCGATGGTCTCCACGACAGGTTTTCACCAAGTGCGCCAATTCATCATGCAAAGACTGCAGTTCACGCTGCTTCTTCTCGATCTCTTCCAGCCTTTTTGACGCGATACGTTTGACCTCCGCGCTGGTACGATCCTTATCTTGGTACAAGCCAAGAAGTTCGCGGCATTCTTCGATGGTGAAACCAAACTCTCGGGACCGTCGTATGAATACCAGCTTTCGGACTGCTGCGTCGTCATAAGTACGGTAGCCAGCGTCCGACCGTGACGGGGCCCGAACTAAACCGATGTCAGCGTAGTAGCGCACGGTCTTGATAGGCAGACCAGCGGCCTTTGACGCGGCGGAGATATTCATGGATGTGACCCTTGACCTTTCAGTTACTGGAAAGAATAGATTGTGAATGAAACAGTTTCAAGGTTGCAGCTGCAACCTACGCAAGGATTGATATCATGCCAAAAGATACCACCACTAAAACCGCGATCCTGCACCGAATGGTGATGAAGGATCACATGTGCCCCTTTGGCCTCAAGTCGAAAGACCTGCTGGAACGGCAAGGTTACCAAGTCAATGATCAACACCTGACCAGTCGGGATGAGGTTGACGCCTTCAAGGCAGAGTATGGTGTTACGACGACCCCACAAACCTTTATCGACGGAACGCGGATCGGTGGGTTCGATGATCTAAGCAAACACTTCGGCAAACCCACCAAAGCCAAGGATAGCCTTACCTATAAACCTGTGATCGTCTTGTTCTCAGTTGCATTACTGATGGCCATCGCGGTGACGTGGGTCACGCTTGGCACTGCGTTTGCTGGTCGGACCATCGAATGGTTCATATCGATCTCCATGGTCCTACTGGGGTTGCAGAAACTTCAGGATGTCGAACGGTTTGCGACCATGTTCCTCAACTATGATCTGCTGGCTCAGCGATGGGTGCGATACGGCTACGTCTACCCGTTCGTGGAGACGGGGGCTGGCCTATTGATGATGGCAGGTGTTCTAACATGGCTCTCGGCACCTGCCGCATTGGTCGTCGCTGGGATCGGGGCGGTGAGTGTGTTCAAGGCGGTCTACATCGACAAGCGGGAACTCAAATGTGCCTGTGTCGGCGGTGATAGCAAGGTGCCACTGGGGTTCGTCTCACTCATCGAAAACCTGATGATGATCGGCATGGCCCTTTGGATGCTCTCAAAGCTGTGATGGAAAAGCGTTTGACCTTCCACTTACTGGAAGGTGTAGCGCATTATCAAAACTTGGAAGCAATAAGAAAAATGAAACTCATCTACGCCGCAGCGGCGATACTCGCAGTTGGTGCAGTAGGCTACGCTTTCTGGCCATCATCAGAGCCAACCTCTCAATCTGGCCCAACTGCCAGCAATGGAGACACGGCCTTGGCTGAAGTCGTTCTTCCCGATACATTTTCGGAGAATGCACAAGTTGGCCAGTTGGTGTTTGATGCAAAGTGTGCGGCCTGCCATGGAACCAATGCAGTGGGGCAGGATGGCGTCGCCCCTCCTCTGGTCCACAAAATCTATGAACCAAGCCACCATGGAGACGAAAGCTTTCAGCGGGCAGCAGCCATGGGCGTTCGCGCACATCACTGGCCATTCGGAGATATGCCGCCAGTGGAAGGTATCACCCGAGGTGATGTTACAATGATCATAGCCTACATCCGCGAACTACAAGGTGCCAATGGGATTAACTGATGGCCATGAAGGGACAAGTCATGAAACAGATACTGCTTACCGCAATGATCGGACTCTGGACGACTGGAGCGATTGCGCATTCGCCACTTGAGACGACGACACCAGCGAATGAGGCTACTGTTGCAGAGGTGCCATCAGAAGTCATTATGGACTTCAAAGGTAATATTCGACTGACACGGGTCAGCATGACACATGCTGAGACACATACCGTAGATCTTGATCTGGATAGCTTTGATGGGTTCATTTCGGGCTATGCCATCCCACTGCAGGCCATGGGATCGGGGGAGTACGTGATCGAGTGGCGCGGTCTCGGTGCTGACGGTCACGCTCTGAACGGGTCGTTCAGCTTCACAGTCGAATAGCCATGCCAGACCTGTGGGGATTGGCATCCATTGCGACGAAGTTCGCACTTTATCTCGGGGTGCTGACTTCGGTGGGAACAGTGCTTACGTCAATTCTGTTCCAACTGTCAGGCCACCGCCGCTTCACAGTGATGTTCGCAAGTCTCGGGCTTGCAGCAACGCTTCTGAGCTTTTCATTGGCGGGTGCCACGCTGACAGGTGATGCGCGTGGTATGACAGATCCCGAGATGCTGGGTTTGCTCTGGTCAACACCTGTTGGTACCGCAGTCACGCTACGGTCATTGGGACTTGTGTTGTTAGTGGTCGGCCTGTTCTTGGGGCGGATTGGTTGGGCTTTTTCGCTGATCGGAGGGGGCCTTGCACTGTGGTCCTTCACGACTATTGGGCACATACCTGGCCGCAGCCGTCCAGTGTTGAACCTCGTGTTGATGTTCCACCTCGTCGCGATCTCCATATGGATCGGCATTCTTTCACCGCTGCGAACAGCTGCATTGGATGCGAATGGCGCAACGGACGCAGCGGACCTCGGGCACCGCTTTGGTAGGATGGCATCGGTCTTAGTGCCTCTGCTGGTCCTTGCTGGTGGATACATGGGCTTTGAGTTGGTGGGCTCATTGTCCGCCCTTCTCGGTGGAAGCTACGGCCAAGCCCTCGTTCTCAAGGTTCTTTTTGTGGCTGTGTTGCTTGCCCTTGCTGCCGCCAACAAGCTGCGATTCATCCCCAATCTGGCAACGGGTGATCAGGCCGCTGCTAATCATCTTGCCAAATCGATATCATTTGAATGGATGGTCGTTGTTGCGGTCCTTTTCAGCACCGCCGTGCTAACATCTGTCCTGAAATTGCCAGCATGAGGTATGCCATGAACAGAAGACAATTTTTGGCTTCAGCGTCCGTATTCGCACTGTTGCCGCAACAAACCCTAGCAGAACGAGAGCGCATAGTTCTTCGGGCCGAAGCCGTAACCGCACAGGTACTGCCCGAAGGTGATGGCGCGACAGACATGCTCGGCTTCAACGGCTCAATGCCAGGTCCCGCAATCCGAGTGGCACAGGGGCAGCGTATTTCTATTAATGTAGAGAACAGGTTGGATGAAGGCACAGCGGTTCACTGGCATGGTATTCGGTTGGAAAACCGTATGGACGGTGTGCCAGTGTTGACCCAAGACTTGATCAACCCGAACGACGCCAAGACTTACAGCTTTGTGCCGCCTGACGCCGGCACCTACTGGTACCACTCGCACTACATCTCTCATGAACAGGTGGCACGGGGGATGATTGGCCCTCTCATCGTTGAGGAGGAAACACCGCCAGACGTTGACCACGACATCACCGCGATACTGGCTGATTGGCGGATGGAGGAAAATGGCCGGCTCACCGAGGAGTTCACGGATATGCATTCTGTTGCCCATGCAGGATACATGGGGAACTTTGCTCGGGCGTTCCTGTCGCAACCCTCAGTCCGCACTGGTGATCGCATTAGGCTACGGCTGATCAACACAGCGACCAATCGAATTTTCCCACTGACACTCAACGGTGCCGAAGGAATGGTGGTTGCTCTGGATGGGATGCCACTGGCGCAACCAAGGACGTTGGAAAAGGTCGTTTTGGCACCCGCTCAACGTGCTGATCTGATCGTCGATGTGATTGGCCCTCTCAGCTTGGACATGCCTACACGGCAAGGTCCGTACAGACTTGCAGACATCGAAATCAACGGAACAAACACCGAAAGACAAGAAAGCCAAATCCAGCCCCTAACGCCACATGGCCTGCCCACGCCCGCCGAGCCAACTCAGCATCTGACTTTGACGATGATGGGCGGTGCAATGGGTGGACGACATGGCGGAGATAACATCTGGGCCTTCAACGATACGTCTGACCTGCAACCCGAACCGTTCGGCTCGTTCGAACGTGGTGAGACGGTGCGAATGACAATGGTCAATGACACATCCTTCCCGCACGGCATTCATTTGCATGGCCACCATTTCTACGAAGTCGCGGACGATGGATCATTGGGTGATCTTCGGGACACTACTTTGGTGGATGCAGGTGAAAGCAGAGATATCATCTGCGTCTTCGACAATCCTGGCCGTTGGATGCTCCATTGTCATATGCTCAGCCATGCCGTTGGCGGAATGCGGACCTGGGTGAACGTGGCATGAGGTCGCTTGCTGGTATTGCTTTGGTAATTGCGGCTCCTGCACTCGCAGATCATGAGCTGCTGGATCGTGATATCGTTGCAGGAGAACGGCTCTATCAGCAGCAATGTGCATCGTGCCATGGAACGAACTTAGAGGGTCAACCGAACTGGCGATCCCCAAACGATGATGGTGTCCTTCCAGCCCCGCCTCATGATGCAACGGGCCACACTTGGCATCACGATAATGCTCTGCTGTTCGAGTACACAAAGCTAGGCGGGCGAGGCGCACTTGCCGCTCGTGGCATGACGGACTTCAACAGTGGGATGCCCGCTTTCGAGGGCATCATCACGGACGACGGGATTTGGGATATTCTTGCTTTCATTCGGTCCACATGGCCAGAACGAGAACAAGAAGCACAAGCCAGCCGCAATCCACCTCATGAGTGATACCGGCACCCATATATTGGCGACGCATACCATCCCCGCATGGAGCGTGATTGGGCTGGGGCTATGGGCGATCTGGTTGATCCACTAGCTGGTATTGACCACGGCCCACCTGTGTAAGACGCCCTTGATTGCAAAGGGTGCGCAGTGCCCGATAGCAGGCTTCATGCGTCAAATGAATGCGGGTTGCAAACTCCGTCACTGAACTATCAAGATATCCCGCTGAGACAGCCGCCAGAACACGTTCTTCGGCAGACTTAATTGCGGTGATTTCCAGTAGGAACCGGTAGCTTTGTACCTGCCTTGCAAGCAATGCCATGAAAGCTAATGCAAAGTTCTGGTCCTTTGATAGCCTGTCCAACGTTGCCATTTTGGAGATGTGCTGAACATCACCACCGACGGTACATATGGCGTCGCAATGATATTGATCCGAGAACACCGACGCTTCAGCAAAGAGATCACCAGACGTTGCACGGTGCAGGGTCAGCGTATCACCTACCACGGTAGTTCTGCGCAGCGTCACGCAACCTCGTTGAACGCGGTAAAGACCCGTCGTCGGCTCGGCCTGTCGGAACAACACGTCGTCCGTCGAAGTCGAGATCAGTCGAATGGCGGTGTCTGGTAGATTGGAAAATAGATCATCAGTCATATGACCCAGATCATATCTGAATTAGTGTTGATCGACTACTTCTTTCCCAATCCGAAGGAGACCTAGATGATGATCATCAAAACAATCGCAGTATTGATGCTGAGTACAGCACCTGCACTGGCACAGCATTCTCACGGCAACCATGGCGGTTCAGTTGTCGCCGAAACAGGCCAAGCTCAGTTTGCTTCTATTGCAGAGATTGTAGCGGTTCTTCGGGATGATCCTGCCACGGACTGGGAACGTGTCGATATCCAAGCACTGCGAGATCATCTCGTTGACATGGACAATGTGACAACAGGTTCAGCGGTGGTCGCAGACGAGGATGGTGCCAACGTTATCTTCACAATCACTGGCGACGCCGATGTTGTTGCTTCGATCCAGAATATGGTGACCGCCCACAGCCCTATGTTGGCATCAGAGACTGGATGGTCAGTGGATTCTGCACTGATTCCTTATGGTGCCAAGATGACCATAACCGTGACCGACGATGCGGAACGAAGGCAATTGTTGAGTTTGGGGTTTTATGGGGTAATGACCATCGGTGCTCACCATCAAGGCCATCACTTGATGATAGCAATGGGACGATCACCTCACTGACAAATCATCAAAGCTGACGGGTTGGATGGCTCCTGCTTCAACCGGCGTCGCAATGCGCCATAGTGCAGGTGTCAAAAATCTGCTTTGAGAGGAGCCACCTCATGCAAGTTACCAAAATCGGTGTTGACCTGGCCAAGAACGTTTTCCAAGTCCATGATATCGCAGAGAACGACGATGTGATGTTCAACAAGCCCCCTGAGACGGGCGCAGTTTCTGCCGTTCTTTGCTAAGTTAGACCCCTGCCTGATCGGCATGGAGTCTTGCAGCAGCGCACATCACTGGGCGCGCGAACTGACTGCTCTTGGTCACGAGGTTCGGCTGATCCCACCGATGTATGTGAAGCCCTACGTGAAACGGGGTAAGTCTGACGCAATTGATGCAGAAGCAATATGCGAAGCGGTGACCCGACCCACCATGCGTTTTGTGGCGATCAAGACCGTCGAACAACAATCGCTGCTTTCGCTTCATCGGGCTCGCGATCTTTTGGTCCGCCAACGGACGCAGCTGATCAACGGCCTGCGCGGCTTGGTGGCTGAGTTCGGTGTCTACATCCCTAGAGGACTGGCCCGGGTGATTGGCTTCGCCAAATGGCGCGGGCATGATAGCCCGCAAAGCTGTAAGGGACTTGGTTTGCGGAACCCATCAGGGCCAGCGGTCAAGACCGCGCAAACAGGCCGGACACATGACTGATTTTGACAAATGCACAAATCAGATCAAAGATGTCTTGCTATGCAGGAGCCATCCACACAGTATCATTCGCTGCATCGTGCCTGAACTGGTAAGACGCGGGACGAAACAGACCTTCGTCGCATCTGCGCCAACGGCCAGTTTTGGTGCTTTGCGACATGAACGGCATCATCATGCTCAGAACCAACCCTCACCAGGTAGGGATCAGATAGCTGCTATGCGGCGAAAACGGCCCTGTATCATAGGCTGTGTCCGCGATCAGGCGTTCGGGATGTAAATCGAACCTCTCTTTGACGCGGTTCAGCATGGTCTTGGTTGATCCCACTTCAGCTTGTCGGATTGAGCGGGTCGCTTCCACGTCGACGATAACACCGTGATCCGTGTCGATCAGATAATTGTCGGAATAGGCAACGAATGCGCTCCAAAGGCTCATCCTTGCGAGCCGCCGTCCATTGGCCTGCAGGGTCGGAATGGAACGTGAACTTGGGGCTGCACTTCGCTGGCTGCGCCAAACGCGGTCTCATCCAGCGTGTCGAGATACTCGCGCACCGCGCGGGGCGCATCTGCGGGATCGATGCTTGCCACCTTCCACTCTTCCTTGGGTGTCGAGTTCTGTTTGCTCGCATCTGCCTCGATCCAAACATCGCCAACCCTCCACTGAATTGCAGGAATTGAAGCAGCAGTTCAGGCCCCGATCAAGGAAGAGTTTTTCAACAAAATAAGCCCATCACAATCCCAACACCAGTGCCGAAACAATACCTCATCCCAACTGAGATCCATAAAAGCGCCCGTATAAATCTTAACATCCCCACACCTCTTACCAAAATCTGACCCCATCGCACGTGTTGACAGATCAAAATCCATCCATTTTTCATCTGGAATCACAGTTTTGTACAAAACTTTATGTACAAAACCCCTGTACAAAATATACAAAACCGCGTGCGCATGGGCCCCCGGGGCCCCACCTCGCGCAACGGTCGGTGGGGTAAGGTTCAGGGTGACGTAGGGGAATTCGGGCCTAATCCGCGGGATTTACGATGCGCCCAAGGTCGCGGCCTGCGATGATATGGACGTGCAGATGCGGGACTTCCTGCACCCCGTCTTCGCCCGCATTTGACAGCAACCGATAGCCGTTTCCACCCTCTCCGGGTTGCAGGTTCAGCATCTTGCAAACCTTACCTATGGTGCGGGTATAATCAACAATTTCCGCCTCGGATGCGGTCAATGCAAAGTGGTCATAACACACATATTTCCCCTTGGGGATCACCAGAACATGGTGCGGTGCCAATGGCGTTATATCTTTAAAAACAAGGCTATGATCGGTTTCCAGCACCGTTTCATTCGGGATTTCACCCCGTAGGATTTTCGCAAAAATATTCTGATCGTCATAGGTGTAGGTCATGAATTTTCCCCATCAGTCTTTGAACAAATAATCGATTTTCGCGATCTGGTGTGCGGTGTCTTCCGACACAGACAGAAACTGCGCCAACTGCTGCGTGTTTTCCGCGACTGACGCCGTTTCGCCCAACCGGAAGTGACTTTCAAACGCGGCATCTCGCAGCCGATCTCTCTCAAACACCACATCATTACGGATCGTCGGCAAAAGCTGCTGCAACGTCCTCTCCGGTGTCTGATCCCCCGCCAGTCCAATCCGCGCCGCATGCCCCACCAGATAATCATCCGAGAAGGTACAATCCACTTCCAGCAACCTGGTCTTGGACCGATCCGCATAGAAGTCCTGAACCAGATTGATGCTGGCAGGATCAATACAAATGACCAGACATTTTGTCTGATAGTAATCAAACAGCATTCTGATCAAAGCGCGGTTGTGACGGGTTCGTTTTTCGATTGTTTTTTCGATACCGCCCAAGTCGGGTAGCGGTGTCGCATTTTCATTGAAAACATACTTAATGGTTGGAATTGCTGCTAATTTTGCAATTTGATCCACCAAGCGTTTGGCCACATGCCACTTTTTGCACGCGACAATAAGCAATTCACGATCCCGCCCGATCGTGCTTTCGCTTTCCCAAAATCGTGTGGCATACCGCCGTCCTTCACGACCCCGGCCAGTTAAAAATGCATAAAGCCGGCGCCCTTCGTTCGAGATATCGAATGTCACGTCAGTCGCTGCATAAAGGGCCCCAAGCCGTTGTTTTAGAATAACCGCGTCGGGGCTGATTTTTCGGGCAAACAGACAATCCTGGCTAAGCAAAATATCGTAATGGTCATTATAAAAGCTAACCGGCATGCCATAGTCGGAAAACATCAGAAACGTCAGTGTGCGATTGCGAATTTCCTGCCGTGGCACCAAGTGGCGCACAAGGGTTTGGAAAAACGTTTCATCCGGGATCCATGTGGTTTTGAAAAACCGGATCACATCGGGGCGTGTCTTGATAAAGTTTAATATAGCCTCGATGGTTTGGCGCCGCAGACACCACCACTGACTGCCGATCATCACTTGGATGTCTTCGGGAATGTCACGCGTTAGACCAAAGCGTTTTTGCAATCCATACGCTGTATAGAACCGCCGCTTTTGCGTGCGTTCATTAAAGAAATGACGATAGATCAGCCGTTCTTCCTTCATCCCGGTCTTGATCCAATTGGAGTCAAAGTAATCTAGACTTTCGATATAATCGACGTAATCGCCATTTAGAAAATCATGCGCATATTCGGCTGATTTTATGGGCATGCAATCGCCCGATAGCATGTAAAAATGTGTAGCATCTGGAAACGCCTGTTCGGCAGCGCTGACGGCATTCAGACTGGCCTGGACAAGCGACCATTCCCCCCATCCGCATTTCAAACGTTTTTGCGTGAAAACAACATTGGAATTATCTGACAGTGCAGATTTGATTTCTTTGAAATCCGCATCCTTTGAACGTCCATCGAAGTGAATCGATATATAATCCCCAACGGCCGTCAGGCGATTTGCCTGCGCAATAATGGCCTGCGGGTCCTTGTGGCACAGCAATATGTACGCAATTTTTGCCATTTAACGCCAAACTTACTTTCTATGCTTAAGTGCTTGGCCTAATAAACATGAAGAATGATTGAATAAACAGTCAAACTCTGTTTTTTGTTTGTTGTTTAAGCCTTTGTAAAAAAACGCATCGGCTTGGAGGTGGTTAAAAAATGAATTTTCCCGGTACCTGGATGACCGAAAGTGAAAGCGTGGTGTACCGCGTCGTTCCCAAATGCGCCTGTTCAACCATTGGTCAGATCATGTATTATTCGGATCATGGACAGTTTTTCGATGGTGATATTCATGACGCGAAAGATGGGTTACACAAATGGGCCCATGACGATAGCAAACCGTTGATCGCGACGAATGTACAATCGCACAAAAGCTATGCTTTTACCTGCGTCAGAAACCCCTACACCCGCATTCTAAGTTCTTTTTTCGACAAGATTTGCGGGATACAGCGCAGCGGAAATCGTTACCGCGGAAACCTTGTTCCGATGATCGCGCAAAAGTACGGGATTGAGGTTGAAGGCGACTTTGACCAGATCAAATCCTTTCGCCGTTTTCTTTTGTTTGCACGCGATACAATTCGCTGGCGCAAGCCCATGGATCCGGACATTCACTGGTCTGACATGTCAGGGCACATATCCACGTTCATTGTGAATGGAGGAGCATATGACAACATTTTCTGGACCGAAAAATTCAATGACGGCATGCAAAGTGTTCTGGATGATATCGAAACGCCGCACAAAGTGACGCTGCAAGATATTCCAAGATTCAACGAAAGCGAAGGGCATGGCCCCAAAAGGGCACACCCGGTTGAAGATTACTTTGACGATCTGTCCATGCACCTTGTATATGAAATGTATAAAAAGGATTTCAGATTGTTTAAGTATGATTTTGAAGACCCATCTAATAAGATGCCCCTTGGGGAAATTGATCTGGACGAAATTCACGCCAAATTAGGCGACTAAATATATTAGACGTGTGAAAGGTTCTTAGTAAAAGACTTATGTCGTCCCAATCCTTAAATAACAACTGCCCTAACTGCGGTAATGAGTTGGGCGCGCTGCTTGTCAGAACACGTATGATCGATTGCGACGCATGTGGCACGACTGTGTTCCTGCAGGATGGTGTATTTAAAAATGCAGGCCAGCGCGGTGAAATGCACGACACACAGATGTTGTTTGGCCTAAAAGATACAGTGCGTATTCTTGAGGAACGTTATTATATCGCAGGACATGTGCGGTACAGTTATGGCCGCGGCTGGTGGGATGAATTCTGGGCAGTCAAGGGTAATGGTGACGGCGTTTGGCTAAGTATCGACGAAGGTGATGTTGTGTCCCAACGCAGTTTGCCCAAACAAGACCATCCACCCGAAGACACGTTTTTATATGTCGGCGAAACGGTGACTGTCCAAGGACAACTTTTCACTGCAACTGAAGTTAGTACAGCAGAATGCATGGCCTTTCGTGGTGAATTCCCCGAAATCCTGCATGTTGGCGAGAAGTATCGTTTTATAAACTATACTAGCGAACACGGCGCACTGCTAAGTGGCGAAATCACCGATGATGATGCGCTATGGTTCATCGGAACCTGGATTGATCCGTTTGATGTTAAGAAGGATCAATCGCATTGACGCGCGCTTCTGAACTGACGGCCATTAATTGCACCAACTGCGGTGCCGGTCTTGATGTGTTGGGCGGCGGGCGCGTTGTCAGCCATGTGTGTGGATACTGCGGATCGGTGCTGGATGCCCAGCACGATTACAAGGTATTGAAACAATTTACTGATATGCCGCGTCCGACCACGCCGTTTCGAATTGGTATGTCAGGTGTGATAAACGGCGTTGAATTTACAATCATCGGTACATTGGGCAAACGCGAGGATTATCGCGGAAGAACATGGCTTTGGACCGATCATCAGCTGTTTTCGCCAACACATGGCTATGCTTGGCTGACCGTTGAAAACGGGCATTTTGTTTTCACCCGAAAAATGCGTGAACAACCTAACCAATCGTGGATCAGCAGCGATCTTGTTGAAATGTCTGACTATCCCCCGGTCGCATGGTTCAAAGGTAAATCTTACAAGTATTTTTCGACTACGACAGGCCGAACCGTCTTTGTTGAAGGTGAGTTCAATTGGCTACCAGAAGTTGGTGATCAGAATACTGCCATTGCACTGATGTCTGATGACAGCATGTTGCGTTACGTCGACGGTAAGACTGAACGTGAAATTGAACTATCCACTTACCTGCCCTTTGAAGAAACTTGTACGGCATTTGGTCTTGAGACCGAAAATTTCCAACGTGATGTTCACCCGCTACAGCCCTTTACTGGATCCGGCAACAAAGCTTTTGTACGCAAAGTGTTTTTGGGCTTTGCCGCGATTTCTTTGTTTGCTTCCGTTATCTTTCTGATGCTTCCGGGCACATTATTGCTGAGTGAACCAGATATACCCGATCCAAGCCTACCGCGTATTTTTGAATTCCAAATCGAAAATCCTGATCAACTGACGCAAATCAGTATCCGATCAAATGTGTCAAACAATTGGGCGGCTTATACGCTTGAATTGACCGATCCCAAAGGCGAAACAGTTTTCGATACATTTCGCCAGACATCATATTATCATGGTCGTGAGGGCGGTGAAAACTGGACCGAAGGGTCACAGCGTGCCAATATCCGGTTTCGCCCAACAGAGGCTGGGACTTATAAACTTAATCTGGATCGCGAAGACGGCAGTGTCGAAACCCGTATATCGGTCAGCGTAAGATCGAATATCACAACATCGCTGTGGACATTTCTGGCAATGGGCTTTTTCGGAATAGCCGCGCTGTTTATTCCAAATGGCAAGACACGTCACAATAGCAAGCGTTGGGCAAAATCGGACTGGAGCGATGATTAAATGAACTTGTTTCGCATCATAATTCTGGCTGGCAGCACCTTTGCATTTGGCGGCGCTAGCTATTTATCCTATTCCGGCGTGTGGCGTGAAAGCCGCGATGCCGCTCAATCCGTGCGCGTTGGAAGTTCGGGCGGCGGGTACAATTCAAGCGGGCGTATCAAATGATAGCCAAAAAGGAGAAACCATGACTATTTTTGGTGCAATCGAAGTTGCTGAAATCATCAGCATGCTTTTCTATACGATTTTGGGTCTGGGCCTTCTTGGTTTATGCTGGATTGGAATTTCGGCTTTAAGCCCGTTTTCAATCCGCAAAGAAATTGAAGAGGATCAGAATACGTCGCTGGCTGTACTGATCAGTTCGGTCTTTATTGCAATGTCCATTATCATCGCGGCCGTTATTATTTCATGAACCCAGATAAAACGGTCGTTCAACCGCGCGAGCTTTGGCTGCTGGCGGCGACCTTTTTTGTTGCAGTTGCGGGACTGATCTATGAATTGATCGCCGCGACCATTTCCAGCTATCTGCTTGGCGACAGTATCCGTCAGTTCAGCTTTGTCATCGGTGTCTTTTTGACGTCAATGGGTTTTGGGGCATGGCTGTCGCGCTTTGTTTCAAACGCTTTGACGGGCTTTGTGCGTGCACAAATCGCTTTGGGCATCATCGGTGGGTTTTGTGCGCCACTACTGTTTATGACCTATGCGTTTTTTGGGGTTGTGGGATTGCCGCTTTATTCCGCTTTGATCTTAATTGGCGTTTTGTCGGGCATGGAAATCCCGCTGATTGCGCGCGTGTTAAAAGATCTGGGCGCAACCAGCTTTCGGTTCGAAAATGTTCTGACTGCTGATTATATCGGCGCTTTGGCCGCGTCGCTTCTTTTCCCGTTATTGATCATCCCGCACCTTAGCTTGATGGCTGCAAGTCTGGTCTTTGGCTGTTTGAACCTGATGGTTGCAGGTATTTCCGTCTGGCTGTTTCGCAATGAATTCAGGATCGGCACGTGGATTTTTCTGGGCACTGCGCTTTTGGCATCCTTTGCTGCACTAATCGCGTCTGAAAAACTGGTGTCCGTCGTCGATGCCAACCTGTTCGAAGATGACGTTATCCTAACAGAACGGACGCAATATCAGACCATCACCGTGACCCGCTTTCAGGATCGCACCAGGTTATTTCTGAACCATTCGATCCAATTCGACACGCTTGACGAATACAGGTATCACGAAGCGCTTGTACATCCCGCGATGGCCTCGGCGACCAATCGCACGAATATTCTTATTCTTGGCGGTGGCGATGGAATGGCCGCGCGGGAAGTGCTGCGATATGATGATGTTGAAAGCGTCACGTTGGTCGATCTTGATCCCCGTGTAACGCAATTGTTTCGCGATAATCCACAGCTTAGTGCGCTAAATTCCAATGCATTAAATGATCCAAGGGTAACAGTCATCAACCAAGATGCCTGGCAGTTTGCGTCACAGGATCAGGGCCAGTACGAGATGATTATCCTTGATTTACCGGATCCAAAATCACTGGCACTATCGAAACTCTACAGTATCGAATTTTACTCAATCCTGACAGAACGCTTGTCAGCAAATGGAGTGATCGTCACGCAAGCAGGATCCCCGCTTTTTGCACGTGAAGCATTTTGGTCAATCGCAGCAACGCTGGAAAATGCGCGTAATCCAATCGCACCGGGACAAGGTTTGACCATTCAGCCATATCACACATATGTCCCCAGTTTCGGCCAGTGGGGGTTTATCATCGCACGCAATACGCCTCTGATGAAGCCCGTTCCACAGTTTCCTGACAATTTGCAGTTTATGACATCTGATGTTTGGAATGCCGCACAAGTCTTCAGTGCGGATACGAACGAAGTAGACGTCGATCTGAACTCGATCAGAGATCATAGATTGATCGACTATTATGAAGCGGGTTGGAACTTTTGGTTTAGATGAACACCTTAAAGTTGCATTAAACTTCCCTTAAGTTAGCGATTCCTTTTCACTGGCAAACAGAGCTTTTGAATATCATTCGCACCCAAGCTGATTAGAAATTATGCACTTTTAGCGAATATTCGCTATTTAGGTCTTTAACACTTCGCCTAATAAATACCTTATTTAATTGACCTAAAGTCAATTAAATTAATCCTAGGTTACTATGGGATAATTGCGACAGTTTTTGTTGATGCAGGCAGGTGACGCCACGTCCTTGCCATTATCTACTATCGCTATGGTTAATTTTTGGTAACTCAAAATTAACTTTCTTGTTGAAACTGTGGTGATCATGTGCACAACCATTAATTGCAATACAAAAGCCTAAGACGACGTACGAGTTGGGGAACTTAACTAGTCAAACGAGGAAATAAGATGCGAAATACACTGAATATCAGCAAGGCAATTGCAGTTTTTGCGATTGGTTTTACCACAGCGCTGCCAGTCCAAGTGCACGCAGAAGGCGCTGCCATTACATCGGAACAAGCCGCACGTAAGGTCAACATCGCCGGGCGCCAAAGAATGTTGTCACAACGCATTGCCAAAGCTGCATGCTTTACAGCACGCGACATTGCGCCAACCGAATATCGTGAACAACTGGTCCAAGCGCGCGATCTGTTTGAACAATCACAAGACGCATTGCGTCACGGCAGTCTTGATCTGAAGCTGGCACCAGAAATCAGACCGTCTGTTTTGCTGGCGCAGTCTGAAGTCATCGATTCTTGGGCAACGTTTCGCAAACCAGTTGATGATATCCTGACCCAAGCCAAAGTTGATACAGATCTGGTTTTGTCGCTGCAGGATCACAGTCTTGAAGTTCTTGATCTTGCAAACGAAGCCGTTTTCAAAACAACACAAGCTTACGGCGGTAGCACGAAAGACGTTTCCATCGCATTGACAGTTACTGTTGACGTTGCAGGCCGTCAGCGCATGTTGTCACAAAAAATGATGAAAGAAGCTTGTCTGCTTGGCATTACAGACGACAAAACCGCTGTTGCGAACAGTCTTTCTGAAACAATGCGTTTGTTCGATGCATCCCTGACTGCCCTGCGGTTTGGATATGCAAACGCAGGCGTTCTAGAGGCCCCAAATCAGGATATCGCATCCGCTTTAGAAACTGTTTCGGCACATTGGGAAGACATAAAGCCATTGTTCGAAAAAGTTGCCGCTGGTGAAGTGCCAAGCGATGACGATCTGATCGATATTGAAAAGCGTGCTGAAACACTGCTGAAAGATATGAATACAGCAGTTGGCCTGTACGAAAATATCTAAGATTATCTTTGACTGTTAGCGTAACCAACTGAATGCAAATGAACTAAATCGGGCCGCTTTATGCGGCCTGATTTTCTTTTAGTATGCCCAAAATTATTTCTGATATACGCTTTGGGTCTTCCTCGTGGGCAAGATGGCCCAAATTTTCCAGACGGGTCACATGGGCGTTCGGCAACAGCTTTGCAGCCTCTGCCGATGTATCGGGTGGAACCGTTCGATCATTTTCCGCAGCTATCAAATAGGTCGCGGCTTTAATGCTGGGCAATCGCGACCGCAATCCATCCAACGACCATTGCGCCATCATCGCAAGTGTTGCGGCAACATGAGACGGGTCGCTGATCAGCTTTTGGTATTGCTGCAAGCCATCCGTCGACAACTGCGATCCCGTCCCTTCGATCAATCTTTTGACGCTGGATGGGCTGGATGCACTGCGGCTAAAGATGCCTGGTATAAATGGGTTCAACGATAAGATTTTTGCCATTATCGGAAAGATAAACCCGGCAACACCTTTGAAATTCCCCAATGCTGCGTTCAGCCCTATGATTGGACCCGCCTGACAAACCCCAATTTCAGACAGCCGCAACGCAATCGCAGCACCCGCAGAATGACCAACAATTGCAATAGGTTGCCAGCATTGCGATTGGATCAATGATGCAATATCGTCAGCCATGGCCGGCAGTGAACATCTTTGTTTGACACCAAGCTGCGAAAATCCCTGCCCTGGAAGATCAATGGCGACAACGCGATAGTGTTGCGCCAAAAGTGGCATCAGATCACGCCAACTGTGCGTCGCACCACCTGCACCATGCAGCAATAAAATTACCGGTCCTTCGCCCATATCCTGAACATGCCATCTGTGCGGACGGTGATCGATGAAATGCGAATGATCGGCATTGGGCCACGCCTGTTTTTCAACTGCCCAGTCCATACCACTAGACCTCAAGCGCTGAAGAAACGGTTGCCGACAAACGGTGTGCGTCTGCGCGGGGCAGCGCGATATAGGTCCCATTCATGACGGCTGCCAGCTCTTTTAGCCCCGGCTGTGGGCGTTGCGCGGTATCTATAACCAATGTCGCCAATTTCTGCGCTCGTATCTGGTGTGACAGCTTTTCGGCGTCTTGCATGGCAGCACTTCGGTCATGGCGTCCATCCAGCGCCACATTCGCACGACCATCTGTTAATATGACAATGGTGGGCGTCAATCCGCGTTTGTGCGCATTACGGGCCACATCCATCGCAACATGCAAGCCTGATGCAAACGGCGTGCCCCCGCCCCCCGGCAAAGCCGCAAGTCGCTTTTTCGTTTGAACAAGCGATCTGGTTGGTTGCAGCAAAAGCTCTGCCTGATCCCCGCGAAAGGCGACAAGTGCCACATGATCACGCCGCGCATAGGCTTGGGCCAAAAGCAACTCGATCGCACCTTTCGCCTCGTTCAACCGGGTTACGGCGGAAGACCCCGATGCATCGACCGTAAAGATCAGTAACCTGTCAGAAAATTGCTGATATCGTTTCGTCTTTATGTCTGACGGGCGAATATGCAGGCCGGGCCGTGTGGGCGCAGCTTGACGACGCAAGGTTTGCCACGGTGCAGCTGTGCGCAATGTTGCCAATAGATCAACACGTGCATCGCTGCTTAGCCGACCTGCCCGCGCAGGCAAAGGCCTGCCACGCCGATTGCCTTTGTGGGCTGAACCAGACCCAGATGCGGTACTGGTCGCTTTACTACCAGCACCCATGTCAAACTGATCCAGCATGTGTTTGGGTATGGCCGCCTTGATCGCTTCGATCAGCATATCTTGCGGGATATCTATATCTGAGTTGGTGTCAGAACTATCATTATCGCCCTGATCCGGTGTGGGATCTGCCGGCGTTTCTGTTTCATCCATGTCAGGCAGAATTTGCGCACGCGGAGCATAGACCAAGGTCAGTGCCGCCTCAATGTCATCTTCATCCACTTGAGTGCGTTCAAAAAACGCCGCATGGCATCGGGCTGTTTTCAATGCAAAAAGTGGCGCACGCACGCTGTTTATACCGAACTGCACAGCCAGTTTCACCAGATCGCTGTGAAAATCCTGTGGCGTTTTCACATCAGGCAATATCATGCGTGCGTGCATGATTGCGTTTTCATCAAGACCCACATCTTCGGCCAGACGGCAGGAAATACCATCAAGATGTACGTGAAAGGCCAGCCGATCTGTTAACGCCAGCGGCGCATGTTCATCGTCATCAACACCTTCGTCCAATGCAACAACGCAACCGCATTGTTGTTGATCAAGCCCAAGCGAAAGACGTGCGCCCAAGTTTTGATCTGTGCGTTCAGCCATCGTCAGGATCAATGCATTTTCGGGCCGCATCAAGCCTTTGGCTTCAATCACGCGACCCGCAGACAAAGTGGCTGATAAATCAATTCCGCCAAACAGCTGATCATCCGCAATTGCCGGATGTATACGCTTTAAATCCAAAGGCAGAGCTGAAAATCCGGATGTCAGACAATCCCTGACCGCGCCACAGCGTGACTTGACCCACAGACCACCCAGACCCACAGGATCAATACACAACATCGTAAGTGCCATATTCGCCCGCAGCCATGTCTGCAGATCATCGGTCATCCCAATACATCTTCAACCGCGCGGGATACGCGCGCGCCGCTTCCGGCTTCGTCCAACGGATCGCGGCGCAAACGGTGCCGCAAAGCCATTGGCGCAACCTGACGCAAATGATCGCGGTTGATGTGATCCTGACCGTCAAAGGCTGCCACCGCACGGGCTGCGCGCAACAAAGTCAGTTCACCACGCAATCCATCCGACCCAAGTGCGATGCAAAGTTTGGCACAGTCCCGCAGAACATCGTCTGAGTTTTCAATGCCTGACAAAAGACCACGGGCCCGTTCAATCTTGTCGCGTATCTTTTCATCTTGCCGGCGCCACTTTTTCATGAAGACCGCAGTGTTTGTTTCAAATGCATCACGACGGCGGATCACTTCGATGCGCTGTTCGATATCAGTGGGCGACGCAACATCGACCGACAGACCAAACCTGTCTAAAAGCTGCGGGCGTAATTCGCCCTCTTCCGGGTTGCCAGACCCAACCAGAACAAACCGTGCGGCATGACGAATGCTAAGCCCTTCACGCTCGACAACATTTTCGCCCGACTGGGCGACATCCAATAGAAGATCAACGATGTGATCCTCCAGCAGGTTCACCTCATCTATGTAAAGATATCCGCGATTGGCGCGCGCCAAAAGCCCGGGCTGAAACGCTTTTTCGCCGACTGTCAGCGCCTTTTCAATATCCAATGCGCCCACAACACGATCTTCGGTAACGCCAAGGGGCAGATCAATGACTGGTGTTGGACGTTTTATGGTTTTCTTTGATGTGACACCTGCCCAGTCGGGGCAATCCACTGACTTTTCAGCATTCACTGGGCACCCTTCGATTGCTTGGATTTCTGGTAAAAGAGCTGCCAAAGCACGCACGGCTGTCGATTTTCCAGTTCCACGATCACCAAAAACCAAAACCCCCCCAATCTTGGGATCAATCGCCGTCAGGATCATGGATAACTTCATTTCGTCCTGACCAACAATTGCCGAGAACGGAAAAAAGGTCGTCATTAAGCAGCCTCCGATCGCTTAAGCGGACTGGCCCCACCCCAGGTGCCATCATCGCCAACAACGGTAAATCTGGCATATAATTCTTCGCGAAACCAGTTCCCTTCGCGTACGGATTTTATAGCCCGTGCGTGCGGCCCATCTTTGCGGGCAAACTGCGCCATTGCATCTGCGTCTGGCCATATGGAAAACGTCACCTGATGCAGCCAGGGAATTTCCCCAATGCCAATTTTGAACAGAACATTGGGATCCGCGCCAATCACAGCCGAGATGTCAGGAACCTGTCGCCAAAACCGATGCAACACACCTGCCTTGACCGTCGCGCGTGTCAAGGCCGCAATGGGTGCGTCATTATCAATATTCTGGGCCACAAACGGTGTTTTGCCAGACCATGCCCCCCGCACAGATGTGGGCGATAAAAAGACCGACCAGTTTTCAGCCGCACGCTGACGATATCGTAGGAACAACGTTTCATTTTCAATTCTATTACGCGCGATATCTAAATCAGGCCAAGCACATAGGATTGCATAGACGGCTGTGTTTGGAATGGGTGTGAACCCTTCGCCTGTCCCTGATCCGCACAATTTCCAAAAGTGCAGATTCGGGATTTTAGGCATCGCAAAACGTGCAGCCCCCATCATCGTCAATGCCCACAGGCGCGCTTGCGGCGTCGCAAAGCGGAAAAAGCTAAGGCTTACAGTTTGGCCCATGGATAACTCTCACAATATGTCAACTTAGATTTACATATTTAGGGTGCAATGCAAACAGATAAGTAAATATTGTAAATTAATCTAGACAGTGGCAGTGTAATCCTATGAACGACTCTTTACATATTTCAGAGCGCAAAGCGCATGCCGTCGTCATCGGCTCGGGCCTTGGTGGGCTGGCAAGTGCTATGCGTCTTGGGGCCAAAGGTTATCGCGTGACCGTTCTGGACCGGCTTGATAAACCTGGCGGGCGCGGGTCATCAATTTCTGAAAATGGTCATCGGTTTGATCTTGGACCAACGATTGTCACTGTGCCTCAGGTGTTTGAACAGCTCTGGGTCGCTTGTGGGCGTAACTTTCACAACGATGTCGATCTGCGCCCGATCAAGCCATTTTATCAAATTCGGTGGCCAGATGGATCGCAGTTCAACGCGCAGTCCAACATGCGCAGCGAAGTCGAACGCCTGTCGCCCGGTGATGTTCATGGATTTGAAAAATTCTTGAACGACAGCGAAAAACGATACCAATTCGGGTTCGAGGATCTGGGCCGTCGCCCCATGAACAAGCTGTGGGATCTGATCAAAGTCCTGCCAAAATTTGTGATGATGCGGGCCGACAGGTCGGTTTATACCCATGCTGCGCGTCGCGTAAAAGACGAACGTCTGAGGATGGCATTGTCATTTCACCCGCTTTTTATCGGTGGTGATCCGTTCAACGTGACTTCAATGTATATTCTGGTCAGCCATTTGGAAAAAACCTTTGGTGTGCATTATGCAATGGGTGGTGTTCAGGCAATTGCGGACGCGATGGTGAAAATCATCCAAAGTCAGGGCGGTCATGTTGCCATGCAGTCCGAGGTGGATGAAATCGTGGTTAAAAACAATATTTGCAAGGGTGTGAAGCTGAAAGACCAAACCGTGCTGGACGCAGATGTTGTCGTGTCCAATGCGGATGCAGGCCACACCTATACGCATCTTTTGCGCAATCACACACGCCGCCGCTGGACCAATCGCAAAGTCAAAAAGCAACGGTGGTCGATGGGGCTTTTTGTCTGGTATTTCGGCACAAAAGGCACGCGGGACATGTGGGCCGATGTGGGCCATCACACAATTCTGAACAGCTCGCGCTATAAAGGATTGGTGCGCGATATCTTTATCAAAGGTAAGCTGGCCGAAGATATGAGCCTGTATATCCATAGACCCAGCATCACTGACCCAAGTGTGGCACCGCAAGGGGACGATACGTTTTACGCCCTTAGCCCTGTGCCGCATCTTGGACATGATGATGCGGTCGATTGGAATCAGATGCAGGAAGAATATCGCCAAAAGGTTGCTAAAATTCTGGACCGTGATGTTATTCCCGGCTTTGAAAAGCACCTGTCGGCCTCTCTTATCTTTACGCCAAACCAATTCGAAAGCCGGTACCTTAGCCCCTATGGGTCAGGTTTTTCGATTGAACCGCGTATTTTTCAAAGTGCTTGGTTCAGGCCTCATAATGTCAGCGAAGAAGCCAAGGGCCTGTTTCTGGCGGGTGCCGGAACCCACCCTGGTGCCGGATTGCCCGGCGTCATTTCCAGTGCCGAGGTTTTGGCAAAACTCGTGCCAGATGCGCCACATGTACCTGAACAGATATTGAAAGTTGCTGCAGAATGATTGCACCTGATGATCTGGAATATTGCAAAAAAATGATCCAGACCGGGTCGTTGTCTTTCCATGCGGCTTCAAAACTATTGCCGACCCATGTGCGTGACCCTGCTTTGGCACTTTATGCGTTTTGCCGTTTGGCGGATGACGCAGTCGATATGAATTCAGCGAAAGCGTCTGCAGTTTTGTCACTGCGGGATCGTTTGCAATTGGTATACGACGGCAGACCGCAAAATACGCCAACAGACCGGGCTTTCGCAGCCGTTGTCGAAGATTTTCAACTGCCACGCGCTTTGCCAGAAGCCTTGCTGGAAGGTCTGGCATGGGATGCGTGTGAACGCCGTTACGACACATTATCTGACTTGTTCGGATATTCTGCGCGCGTTGCATCATCTGTGGGTGTCATGATGTGCGTTCTGATGGGCGTGCGCGATGCAAACGCCCTGGCGCGCGCCTGTGATCTGGGGCTGGCGATGCAGTTGACGAATATCGCCCGCGACGTGGGCGAAGATGCGCGTGAAGGACGGATTTATCTGCCAATGGACTGGGTCAAGGATGCAGGTATTGATCCAGATGTTTTCTTTATCGATCCGTTGCCAACCGATCCGGTCCGCGCCATGGTGCGGCGCCTTTTGGTCGAAGCGGACAGGCTTTATATCAAGGCCCAAACGGGTATTTCTGCTCTGCCGCTGACAGCAAGAACGGGCATTATGGCCGCACGTTTGATCTATGCCGGGATTGGGGCGCAAATTCGCAAGAACGGATATGACAGCATTTCAATGCGCGCAACGACCAGTAAGTATCAAAAATACAGCTGGATCGCACAGGCAGGACTGTTCTCAGGCGTCGCTTCGGTCATGCCTCGGTCGGCCGTAATTTATGCACGTCCTCAGGACGAAGTACGTTTTTTGGTCGATGCCACCGCACAAACCTCACAAACACAGACCGCATGGGGCGAAGGAAAGACCGGCACAGTCTTAACCGTACTGGCCGAATTGAAAATGCGGGAACGGTCACAACAGTTGCAACAATAACGATAGACGCCTAAATTATACGATAACCAATAAGGAAAACGCCATGGATTGGCTTGTGTTTATCGTCTATCTGGCAGCGTGCATGGCAGCGGCCGCAACGGGGGCAATGTTTCAGCCAGGCCAATGGTACAAAGATTTGACAAAGCCCGCTTGGACGCCACCAGACTGGCTGTTTCCAATTGCCTGGACAGCACTTTATTTGATTATAGCGTATGCCGCCATGCGTGCATCCCTTGCCCAAGGGGCAGCCTTGGCCACAGCATTCTGGGCGTTTCAAATCGCGTTGAATACATTATGGAGCCCGGTTTTCTTTGGCCTTCGCAAACTGAAAACAGCGTTGATTGTGATTATTTTCCTGTGGATTGCGGTCGTCGGTACGATGGTCAGTTTCTATATGGTTGATATGATTGCGGGCCTGCTGATCGTGCCTTATCTGATCTGGGTCAGTTATGCGGGCGCATTGAATTTTGCCATTGTTAGAATGAATGCGACACCCACAGCGACCGTGGCATCATAGCTTAAGCCTTGACCCTTTAGAGCCTTTGCTACACCTAGCATGGCAATATATGTCGCAGATAAAGGGATTTGATCTTGACCAATACGCTTTACCAAAACGATCTGCCAGATGGTCTGGATCTTGGCCCTGTCGTTGCAATTGATTGCGAAACTATGGGGCTGAACCCACATCGTGACCGTCTGTGCGTTGTTCAGATGTCGGGCGGTGATGGAAACGCCCATCTTGTACAGGTGGCCAAAGGTCAAACAAAAGCACCTAATTTGACCAAAATGCTTGAAGATCGTGCCGTATTGAAAATCTTTCATTATGGCCGGTTTGATATCGCAGCTATGTATCACGCGTTCGGGGCGCTGACTGCGCCGGTTTTCTGCACCAAGATCGCATCGCGCTTGATCAGGACCTATACAGACCGTCATGGTTTGAAAAACCTGCTGCAAGAATTGCTTGAGATTGATATTTCAAAACAACAGCAATCCAGTGACTGGGGGGCAGAAACGCTGACCGATGCACAACTGACCTATGCGGCATCTGACGTGTTGTATCTGCATAGGCTTATGGATGAGTTAAATACCCGCTTAGAACGCGAAGGCCGCTTGGATATCGCGCAAGCCTGTTTTGATTTTCTACCCACACGGGCCAGACTTGATCTGGCTGGCTGGCCTGAAACGGATATCTTTGCACATTCCTGACCGGCGATCTGCTGCTGACGCATTTCAAGCTGTCCTTGGCGTATGGCGCATGAATGCTTAGAGTATAAAGGCTGGACCGCCGGACAGGGAATAATGGCAACTTTTGACAATGCATATTCGCGATTTGTCGTTATGGCAAAAGTGGTTTTACCACTGGTCGCACTTGGCATTCTATCAACGCTGTTTCTGTTTTCTAAATCTAAAGACGCCGAACTGACAATTCCTTATGCAGAAGTGGACGTTGAAAGCATTGCACGTGATCAGATTATTGGTGAACCCACCTATACAGGCGTGACACGTGATGGGTCGGCTATTTCAATTAGCGCCTTGTCGGCCCGTCCCCGCGATGGTGATACCACCTATATGCTGGCCGAGGATTTGCAGGCTGTTATTACAACGCCAGATGGCACAATCATTGATATTGAGGCGATCGCAGGGACCGTTGATAGTGTTGGAAATCAAGCGATTTTAAATGGCAATGTTCAAATTGTGACATCAACAGGATATCAGATCAATACGCCCAGCCTTATGTCGTCGCTGAACGATACAGATTTATCCAGCGACGCCGGCGTTCAGGCCAAAGGGCCATTGGGGGTATTGGATGCTGGCGGGATGCACCTGACAGAAACAGCGGAAAATGGCTATCTTCTGGTTTTCAATGGTGGCGTGAAGCTGGTATATACGCCGCAGAATTGAAGGATTTCACCTTGAAAAGATTCTTTTTCCTTTTCGCCTTGATGGCATTGCCCGCATTTGCCCAGCAACTTGATTTTGGCGGTATGCAGCAAGACCCGAATGCCCCGGTTGAGGTCGTAGCGGACCAACTTGGTGTAAATCAAACGGATGGATCGGCGACTTTTACCGGAAATGTTCTTATTTCTCAGGGTGAAATGCGCTTAAGCGCTGCAAAGGTTGTTGTGGTTTATACCGAAGAAACAAGTGATATCCAAAGTATGAAAGCCAGTGGTGGTGTTACATTGCTCAACGGACCAGAGGCAGCAGAGGCAGCAGAGGCTGATTATACCATCGAAAGCGGAATGATCATTATGCGTGGTAATGTGCTTGTCACGCAAGGTGCAAATACAGTCAGTGCTGATCGTATGACAGTCAATCTGACAACTGGCATGGCGCAAATGGAAGGTCGTGTCAGAACCGTTCTGGGTGGGCAAAACTGATGACTGCACCGGATCTGAAAGTCGCTGAAGGCAATGTTGGTTTACATATTGTGAATCTGCGCAAAAGCTATCGCAAACGTCCTGTGATCCGCGATGTAAGTCTTTATCTTGGCCGTGGTGAGGTTGTGGCTTTGCTTGGGCCAAACGGATCAGGCAAGACGACGTGTTTCTATTCCATTGCCGGGCTGGTCAACCCAGAAGGCGGTCAGGTTTTAATCGATGGCCGCAATGTGACCAATTTTCCAATGTATCGCCGGGCGAAGTTGGGCATCGGATATCTGCCACAAGAAATGTCGATATTTCGCGGTATGAGTGTGGAAGATAACATCTGGGCCATTCTGGAAATTGCAGTGGACGACCGCCATAAACGTCGTGAACGGCTTGAAGAACTTCTATCAGAATTTTCCATCGAACATTTGCGTCGCGCATCTGCGTTAGCCCTGTCAGGTGGTGAACGTCGGCGGGTTGAAATTGCACGCTGTCTGGCTGCTGACCCTAAATATTTGCTTTTGGATGAACCCTTTGCGGGCGTTGACCCGATTGCTGTTGGTGAAATTCGTCATCTGGTTGCAGACCTGAAAAAACGTGGCATTGGCGTTCTGATTACGGATCACAACGTTCGTGAAACACTCGAAATCGTTGACCGCGCTTATATCCTGCATGATGGAAAAGTCTTGATGAGCGGGACAACAGATGAAGTTGTGCGCGATGAAAATGTGCGCCGTGTCTATCTTGGTCAAAATTTCCGCATCGGCTAGTTGTACAAAATCTTTTCACAGAAAACTGCCAAAGCTAACGCAAAAATTCCTTATTTTCACGTAAGTCTGTTGATACTTTGATCACACGGGTCTTGGACACAAACCCGATCTTGGAATGATACGAAAAAATACGCGCCCACAAGCCTATGCAATAAGGAAGACATTGACATTCCCCACCTATTTGACACCAAATGTATAGGATGCTTGAGGATCAAGATTTCCACACAAAGTCTGCATTGCTTTATCTTGCATGCTGCTCAGCCGATGTTTCGGCGTGTGGAAAAGCCCCTGCATCTCAACATTAATACATCCCTCTTTCACTGGCCTTTGGCCGGAAACGGATGTTTGTCATTTGCTGGGAGGTAAGATGCGCTATCAAATTACTGGAAAACAGATCGATATCGGTGAGGCGCTTCAAACGCACGTCAAAAACGGGCTTGGTGTCGTCATGGATAAATATGCCGAACGTCCCACAGATGCGAATGTAATCTTTTCCAAAAGCGGTCATGAACACGTATGTGAAGCGACGGTGCATTTGTCGACAGGTTTGACAGCGCAGGCCAAGGCCCGCGCAAATGAAATTTACGCAGCTTTCGAAGAATGCTGTGACAAAATGGAAAAACAACTGCGTCGCTATAAGCGGCGACTTAAGGATCATCACAAAAACCGGGCACAACCGGTTGAACAATTTGGTGCATCATCTTATATCCTTGCTGGATCGGAGGACGCGGAAGATAGCGAACCAGATACACTTCAACCTATCATCATCGCTGAAATGGAAACGAAAATACCGTCGTTATCCGTTGGTGAAGCAGTGATGCAGATGGAAATTGCAGGTGTTCCTGTCGTTATTTTTCGAAACGAAGGCAAACCGGGCCTGAATGTCGTATATCGCCGCGATGACGGAAATATCGGCTGGATTGACCCACAAAATACCACCTAAAGCGGCCTGCCGCGGAAACAGACTGTGACACATGGAAATTAGTTCTCTTTTAAACCCGAATGCCGTCAAACTGGTCAATCAAGCCAGCAGCAAAAGGCGCCTTTTTCGTGATTTGGGTGATGTTGCCGAAAATGTTTACGGCCTGTGTGCACCGCATATTCTGGACGCACTTTTGGATCGTGAAAGTTTGGGTCCAACGGGTGTAGGGCATGGTGTTGCCCTGCCCCATGCCCGGATCGAAGAAATAGATCATGTTGCAGCCGTTTTTCTAAAACTGGAAAAACCAATGGATTTTGATGCAGTCGACAGACAGCCGGTTGATCTGGTTTTTGCGCTGTTTGCACCACAACAAGCAGGTGTTGAACACCTTAAAGCGTTAGCATTGGTGTCACGCACAATGCGGGATACGTCGATTTGTGCCAAGCTGCGTGCAAATCATGATCCTGCGATTTTACATGCCGTCTTGACCGAAGGCCCGGCGTCACAAGCCGCTTGAACTGTCGCGCCAATCCATAAACCCAAACGCAATATAATCTTTCTTATAGGCTGCACGCGCAGCTGCCTCTATTTCGGCATCATAAATCTGCGCAAGGTCATAAGGCTCGGCAGTATGGTCGGCCAAAATCTGTGGACATTTGGTTTTTATCTGGCTTGTCAGATACGTCAGACCATCTTGCAATGCGTCTTCGCGCAATACCATATCTGGAATAATAAACTTGGATATTCCAGAAAGAAGGCTGCTTTGACTGGCCCAAGTCGGGTCAATGCGAATAGCCGTTTGACCATTCAAGCTGGCCTTTGCAAATCTTAAAAAACCCAAGAATGCGTCATGATGATTTTGCAGGCTGTATGTCTTTGAGGATATCGCCTTCGGTAAATGAAGCTTATATGCGTTTCGCAGATATTCCCGCACAATCGGAAAACTGTCTTCGTTGACAGATACGATATGTTTGCAAAATACGGCATGCGCACGCTCAATCGGATGACGCAAAATCGTAAAGGATTTGTTGGTCAGATGTGTACGCTTCCACTGTCTTAGTGTTTTTTGATTGAAAGATATGATCAGATCCGATGGGTTGGCACCCTCTATATCTGCAAGCCATTTACGGATATATTCACCAGGTCCACCGGGCAGCGGCAAATACAAAAGCGGTGCACTGGCGGCTGCAATATAACTTGGAACATTTGGCCCACGGTCCGGCTCATAATTCGGAAATCTGGAAAGATCGAAAAAATCCAACGTTGAAACAGCTGTAACCATTTCATCATAATTTTCGACCTTGTCATACAGCCCGCCGGGGTTTTGTTTTTTCAGCTTCTGCGAAAGTGTTGTTTGTTCATCGGCTTGGCCCAAAAAACTGGCGATACCATTAATGGTATCCAGATCCTTAAGGTCATCATAATCGATATAAAAAGCAGTCTGCCCGGTCCTTTGCAGATTGCGTTTAATCTGGTCGTGGAATGATCGCACAGTTTGAAGGTGCAATTGAAAACTGTCGATATCAAACATGATTTTAACAGATTTCAGAAACTTTGGGTTGGTCAGTTTCCACTGCCCGGTTTGCTTTGCAATCTGATGTGAAACATAGCTGTCCAATGGGTTTCGGGTCAGAACAATTTTGGCGCATGCTGTATCTGACAAGCAATGTTCAAATACCCGCGGATCATGGTCGTGAAAATACCGAAACCCATTTAGACCATCCTGATCTTTGATTAGATCAATCAATGCAAAGGGATCTGCCTCGCGCATCTCCAATGATACCCCAAACAGATTAGTCTTTTTCGGATATCCCACGAAACTTGGATTAAATGCTTCGCCATGGCATTCGATGTTGGGGAAGTCGTTCAGATAGGTTTCCAACAGATTTGATCCGGTTCGCATTCCGGCAAGAACAATAAAGTAATCAAAATTATGTCTCATACTTTATCGCATAACACGGGATTTACGATAGGTCCTGACCCCATCTTTCGTATCCTCAGCAATCGGGAAATCCCCGATTAGATAAGGCGGCATACCCATGTTTTTAAGCTGCTGTAAGAATGTGCCGAAACCGGAAAGATCCGTCAGTTTCGGCGCTTCGGTCAATGGGCTGTGCGGCAATTTCGAGATTGTTTTTACAATTGGCTGTAAGTGCTCGACAGGGGCTTCTAAAAATTCCGCCAAAGACCAGATTTTGACTTTCGCTTTTGTTTTCGAAGATCGCAGCAATTCGATATGGGCTTTTTCGATACGCTGGAAGCTCGCCGCCCTTTTACGAATAATCTCGGCGGGCTCAGTGGATTTTGATAAGGCAATGGCCCATGCGCCCGTAATCACCGATATTCGCGCATTCGCATCTTGAACCAGGGTTTGTGATATTTTTTGTTTGTCTTGTGGACCAAATTGAAAACACTGGTGTTCACCTTGGGTATTCCAGACCAAATTAAGCAGAAAGTCCTTTGGGGCGTAATCCCGTAAACCCGGCTGATTGGACAAGCATCCATCAAAAACAGTCTGACCATCATCAAACTCAACCCTGTCGCATGCGAAAAGATGGCCATGAACACGTGCCTTTGTGACAGAGGCAAGCCATGCAGGAAAATCTTCAATAACTTGGTCAAAGCCTTCGAAAACCGAATATTCTGAATTAGTAATATTGTTTTCCCAACCCTTTTTGGGAAAGCGGCTTTGCATCAATAATCCAGGCCTGCCGCGTGTGCGCCGTTCAACGGCCTTATCAAAGATGCGGTCAATCTTTTGCGGTATAGGTTCTGCACGGCGAAGTTGCGATGTCGGTCTATTCAGGAATTCCTGATAAAGCTTATCTGCATATGGCCAAATTTTTCTGGCAACAAAACAATCAGATCTGTGCAAAAGAGGCAGATGATCATCATAAAAAACGTGCGGCTTGCCCTGAAAATCAAATTTCGCCAGCGTCAGCGAACGGCTTTCAATATGTCGCGAATGCAAACGGGACAGAGTCTGGAAATAACTTTCGTCAGGGATCCAAACTTTTGAAAAATACCGGTCGTACTTTGTGCGATTTGGATCTGCCAAGACTTTTGTCATCGTATTTCGCGTCAAACACCACCATTGCGATCCAAGATGAGGGGTAAGGTTTCCAGGCACCTTTCGCTTGATGCGCAGCAGACGTTGGACATCCACGCTACGATCAAACAGATATCTTTGTTGCTTCCATGAAAACGGGAAAAATAGCGAAAATCGCTCTGTATCCAATCCGCCAATCGTCCATGGAACATCACAGATTGAGGCGCTTTCGATAAAATCCACATCTGCATGTCCTGCCAAATAGTCCACCAGCTCTTCAACCGGGCGCAACGGCAAACATGCCCCGGACGTCAAATAAACGTGGCCAATATCCGGGAATTCGGAAAGCGCGATTTCACTGGCTGCCTGGGATGCAGCAACAAGACCCCACGTTCCCCATTCACAGCTGAATTTTCTGAAGACTCTGACATTTTGTAGATTGGATAATGACGCTGCAAATTTCTGATATTCGTCTTGTGGAACCAGTTTATCGGCGTGGATCACAACAGGACAGCCATGTGACGCCCAATGGCGTGCAACTTGTTCAGCCCGGTCCAGTGCAGTGTGCACCAGCATGATGATACCAACACTCACAACATCACCCTAAGCCCAATTCCCTTTCGACATCAGCCCCAAAACTTCAAGCTGACGCCAGTTGATGTATTTTTCAGATTGGCTGCACCACAAGTCAGGATAGCTTTTTAACTTAGATGCATAGATCTGATATTCACGACTGGCTGCATAATGCTGTTTGCGCTCCAGTTCCTCATCGGCTTTCGGCAGAAAGGTTCCCAGGAATTTTGTATGCAAGAGACACCCTGATGCCTTTTCACCACCCCATTCATCATAAACCAAATTCAACCCACGCGGTAGTAGCATATGCGTAGAGCTCACATAGGCATATCGGCGATCCCATTTCACAAGTGGTATTTTGTTTAAAGCCGGCGCAAACGCGGGATTATCGCCAAAAAATGTGCGCGCCCTCACCCCGCCTTGTATCCATAAATTTCCAAATATCGAGTTCTTTGAAATTGTATAATTTCCGGTATCGAACCAAGGCGCACATTCAAGTGGATCCTGCCCAACTTCGTACGGCGTGTCGGCCACCTGACCTTTGGGGTACATATCAATCAGCATGGTTCCAAAAGATTTGATCGAAGATGCATCAAGCCAATCGGTCAAAGCGCGGATGGGACGTGTGTCACAAAACGGATAGACAAAAAATTCATCCGCATCGACAACAAGTGTCCAATGGCCCTGTCCATATTTCGTCTGAAGCCATGTGATCCAGTCCACCCCAAAACGCGATCGTTTATAGCTGGCAGATGTGTGCCAGACCGACACATCATTTTGTTCGGCAAGGTATTCGGAAGTGCCGTCATTGCTATCGTTATCAACAATCAGAAAATGGCGTATACCCTGATTGCGATAGTATTTCAGAAAATAAGGCAGCCTGACGCTTTCGTTTCTGACCGAAGAGAAAAGCAATACATCGCTTGGCTGTATCTGTTTTGTGCGATCGACAACCGAAGTTAATTCGCGCCCTTTACGATATGCCCTTAGCAACCAGCGCTTTCTGCGCAGTCGCAGTTTGTATGACGTGACAAATCCCACGCGGTGCGTCCTTATTACCTATACTCAAATCACTAAACCGGACTGATTATGTGATCCTTAACACTGTTTCAAAATGATGCGCCCAAGTTGGCAGCATTATGGATTTACAGTGTTTTTTTCCACCAACCAGTTCATTTATCTTCATTTTCCATCCATAAGCGTCGCTTACCGTTACGTAAATAGGGTAATCACCTAGAAATTCACGGAAAATCGGTAAATCATTGCAAAGAACAGGCGCGCCCGCCAACGCAGCCTCGGCTGGTGGAAAGCCGTATCCTTCGGCAATCGTCGGAAAAAGCAGCCCATTTGTTTTGGTCAGCAGGTAAGATACCGCAGCATCTGAAAGACCGCTCAACTCCGTTACGCCAGGCGGGTGGTTATCTAGTCGTTCAAAGACATCCTCGTTCCGCCATCCCCGCGTACCTATGATGATCAGATTGGCCTTGGCCCCAAAATCAGCCCATAGATCTAACAAAAACGCATGATTTTTGCGCGGCTCAATCGTGCCAAGCACCATGAAAAACGGATAGTCTAGATTCAGCGCATCAGGCAAACCAACCGGATCAGGGGGCACCAGATCAATTCCAAGGTGCGCCACGATACTGTCCGGAACCCGCCCCCATTTTGCGAAATAATATTCTGTCCTTTTTTGGCTATCATATGAATTATAAACGACAAAATCAGCCATAGCTGAAACATTACGCATCTTTTTCTCAAACGCTTCAACCGTACCTTGGCGCTGAAATTCGGGATGATCCAGCGGAATGACATCGTGAATCAGAACATTAATTGTTGCCCCCGTAACGGTTTTGACCGCATTAAATACAGAGATATCCAGATTTGAATGTCCAACATTCCAATATTCAGTGCCTTTAGGCATAGCCTGTTGAAATATCTGACCTGCATGACGACCGCGAAGAATTGCCGTCTTTCGCAAAGTGGTTTCCGCTTTCTTCCGATCTGGGTTTAATTTCCGCGCTACGTAGGACAGAAAATCAACCTTTAACCAGTCATTTTGCACAAGGCGGCGTTCGAAATCCTGGGCGCCCTCTTGATCCAGCAGAACATAGCCAAATGCCGTTTTTGCAAAACCAAACATTGGCACAGGATCGGCAAGAAAATAACGAAGATAAGCCAATTCGACGCGGTCCACGCCTGTCAGGGTCTTACCCGTCCGTGACAAAAGACGCGTCAGATCAAGGCAACGTGCGACTGGATTATTTGTCGTAGTGGCCGTTTTGGTGCCAGCGCCAGGCATCTTTGATCATCACCTGCAAAGTTGAACGTTCCGGGTGCCACCCTAACTCACGCGCGGCACGTTCGCTACCCGATACAAGCTTGGTGCAATCGCCTGCACGACGATCGCCTTCGACAAAAGGAACTTCTTTGTTAGTCACACTGCGACTGTGATCAATCACTTCACGTACGGAAAACCCACGGCCGGTTCCCAAATTGAACACCCGGCTGTCTTTACCATCTTCTAGCCATTTCAGCCCCAGAACATGGGCATCTACCAGATCCATGACGTGCACATAATCGCGCACACACGTGCCATCATCGGTATCGTAATCTGTTCCATAGATCGTCAGCGCCGGACGTTTTCCATCAATGGCATCCAGCATCAAAGGGATCAAATGTGTTTCGGGTTGATGAAATTCACCTACTTCGCCATCAGGATCAGCACCAGCCACATTGAAATAACGAAAAATAACGTGCTTTAGGCCAAAAGCCATTTCAAAATCCCGCAAGATATCTTCGATGGCACGTTTGGATGCGCCGTAAGCATTGATCGGATCCTGCATGCTATCTTCGTCCAGCAGCACATTGTCTTGTTCACCATAAGTCGCACAAGTCGACGAAAAGACAAAGTTTTCACACCCCGCATCAACAGTTGCCTGTATCAGCGTCAGCGATCCCGTCACATTATTATGCCAATACTTGCCAGGATCGGTCATGCTTTCACCAACCTGACTAAGAGCTGCAAAATGCACAACCGCAACAGGTTTGTAAGTCGCTAAAACCTGATCCAGTCGGGCACGATCTGTCAAATCGCCCTGTTCAAACGGGCCAAACTTAACAGCATCACGCCAGCCCGTGGACAAATTATCGTATGTGACAGGGATATAGCCAGCGGCAAGAAGTGCCTTGCATGCATGCGAGCCGATATAGCCCGCACCACCCGTAACCAGAACATTTTTCACGCGGCTCTACTGCGCGGCTTTTTGAACGGCGACCATCTGTTCCAGATAATCAGACAGTTCATCTTTCAGTTCGTCACGTGCCAGACCAAAGGCAACTGTCGCCTGCAAGAACCCAGCTTTTGATCCACAATCAAACCGCTGGCCCCTAAAGCGGAAGCCATATACGCCCCGTTCCGCTTGTAATTCTGCAGCAATCGCGTCGGTCAGCTGAATTTCACCACCTGATCCGGATTTCATCCGATTAAGATTTTTCAAAACATCAGGTGTCAGGATGTAACGCCCAATCACTGCCAGGTTCGATGGCGCATCTTCCGCGTTTGGTTTTTCGACCATTCCTTTGACAGATACCATCGACCCCATGTCTTCTTTTACGTCCAGAACACCGTAAGCTGATGCCTTTTCAGGGGGCACTTCCATTGCGGCAACCATGCAGCCGCCTGTATCCGCGTAAGCTTCTGTCATTTGCTGCAAGCACGGCTTTTCGGCTGCAATGACATCGTCAGGTAAGATGACTGCAAAAGGTTCGTCGGCAATCAGACGGCGCGCGCACCAGACCGCATGGCCCAGTCCAAGTGCTTTGTGCTGCCGGATATAGGCAATAGCACCGCTGTCCATATTGGTTGATTTCAGAGTCTTCAAAAGCTCTTTCTTACCTTTTTTACGAAGCGATGCTTCCAGTTCCGGGGCATGATCAAAATAATCTTCAAGCGCAGATTTTCCGCGCGAGGTGACAAAGATGAATTCCCGTATCCCCGCGGCACGGGCTTCGTCGATGGCGTATTGGATCAACGGGCGATCCACCAACGTCATGATTTCCTTTGGCACAGACTTCGTCGCCGGCAAAAAGCGTGTCCCCAAACCTGCAACAGGAAAGATGGCTTTCGTTACGCGTCGTTTCATTCTGAGAACCTTTCAATTTTACGCCTTTGTGCAAGGCCAAGCGTGATACGATTCCAACTATAGCACCAGCGATCATCATAAGAATATTGACAATCCTATGGCATTAGCAAGTTGTCGCCGCATCAATTCGCGTGAAACGTGTATTTCGCCAGTTTCTAGGGCACCCCGAGTCCGCGCTGCGCAGACACTCGCGCAGTCTCGGCAATTACCCGCGACTTAACCGACAAATGCAGCCCTGGACGATCATTTCGAACAGATCGTCCAAATATACCCCCACGATGCATCCAAAAGCCGCCATCGTCAAATTTGACTGAATGGCGACGCGGGGTGTGTGACAGGGCAAAGACAGTCACTATGCGCCCTTCAAGCAACATTTTTTGTGCCTCGGCCCGCAGATTTTTAAGATCCCAGATTGGGCCCCAGATGACAAAATTACCATTTGGTGACGTCTTTTGGAAAGGTAAAAAATCGTCTGGTGCAGAGCTAAGCGGTTCAATAAATCGCCGCTCGCGTTTGACACCTTCGGATGCGCCTTCGATCAGCCCATCCATCAAATAATTCACCTCAGACGGCTCAAGCCACCCCGCAACCATATGTTGCAGCAAGCGCTTGCGCTGAATAGCTTGAAAATCAACCCACGCATCCTCGGCATCGTCTGTTTCACAGTATTTCGACAGATACACCGCAAAGCTGGCCCCGATTTCATAAAGCGATGTTGGTGTGCGATCCTGTGTACGTCTTTCACTTGGGGCCGTTGCATGGTGTACTTCTGCCATCGGTGAAATCGCAGTTTTCAAACCTTGACGGGCAAGCCGCATATTCAGATCAGTATCATCCAAGTAAAAGTGATACGACGTATCAAAGCCGCCAAGTTTTGCCAGAACATTGCGACGCACGGCCATGTTGGTACCTTGGGTTTTAATCGCCGTATCTACTGTCGGCGTCAGCAGAGTCGGCTGATCATCTGATACCTCAATATCATGCGATTGACCCTTGGTATCGGCCGTCTGTGCCTTCCATTGAAACGAAATGCCGTTGCGCCCGCGAACAAATCCGCCAACGGCGGCAACATTGGCCTTGTCGAACGGGGCGACCAGATAGCCCAACCATGTCGGTTCCGCCACAGCATCATCATCAATAAAGGCAACGATGTGACCTGCAGCCGCATTGATCCCCACGTTTCGAGCCGCAGAAATATTGGGTTCGTCAAAAGACAGACGTTTGACATTGTAATCAACGCATGTCGTCTCAACTACACGTTCACCAAAGATATCCGTGACGACGATCACTTCGAATGCCGGATAGATTTGTTGTTTCAGCGACGTCAGACATCTTGCAAGATGATCAGGGCGTCCGCGACTGACCACAACAACACTTACTCGCAGATCACTCATTCTGCACCCATACGCTTTAACATGTCTTCCAGTTTAGGAACGTCTTCGGGGTTGTTCAGTTCCCAGAATTCGCGCCCCTTGGCATTGACTTCAACACAAAGAACAGACCGACCCTGTTCTAGAAATCGTAATTGTTCAAGCCCTTCAAGGCGTTCCAACGATCCAACCGGCCACCTTGGATACGCCGCAAGCGCTGACGGTCGATAGGCATAGACCCCGACGTGGTGAAACACCGGTGTGTCTTCGGTTTCGGTGTATTGACCTGGATCAAAGGGGATGACTTCTTTCGAAAAATATAGTGCGTGGCGGTCTGTATCGAACACGGCTGTTGTTCCGCCAACGCGTCCGGCTTTGCGATCCGCCAAAAGCCCGTTTAGTGCAGCGCCATTACAGCGCAAAACCGGTGTGGCCACTTCGGCTGTCGGATTGGCGCGCAGGCCTGTAATCAGATCTTCGATAAACCAGTGCGGCGTCAGCGGGGCATCACCTTGAAGGTTCACGACAATATCGTAAGTCGCCTCTGCAATATTATATGCCTCGGCGCACCGTTCTGTGCCATTCATGCAATCGCTGGATGTCATCATGACTTCAGCTCCAAACCCCAAAGCGGCATCGCGAATGCGGTCATCATCCGTTGCCACAACAACGCGGTCCACACCGTCGACAGCTTGCGCTGCTTGCCATGTGCGTTCGATCAATGATTGTGCAACGCCTGTGGCACCGGTCAGCGTGACAAGTGGTTTTCCCGGATACCGGGTTGATGCATAACGGGCGGGAATAACAACGAGAACTGACATCAGGACGCCTTTAGCCGAACCCCGGGCGCATAGGCAATGAAATGTGGGTTTCTAAAAGCCTCTTTTCCATAGACCAGCGGCGTCAGATCATCAAAACGCACAATTGTACCGCCCGCACCCATCAATACAGCATGGCCTGCCGCCGTGTCCCATTCCATTGTCGGGCCAAGCCGTGGATATAAATCAGCCTCGCCCGTGGCGATCAGGCAGAACTTCAGCGATGATCCGGCGCTTGTCATGTCTTTCACATTATACTGCTTGATATAATCATCTGTCGCCTGATCCCGGTGGGATTTTGAGGCCACGACCATTAAGGCATCATTGTCAGGGTTTGACACTTTAAGCGGTGCGACAAGACCTGCGGTATCTTTATTCAGATCACCCATTTCCTCGACGGCGGTACCGTCGGGCTGTGTGTAAAACAGCCGCCCCTTGGCTGGTGCATAGACCACCCCGCGCACCGCTTTACCGTTTTCAACCAGCGCAATGTTCACCGTAAAATCGCCCCGCCGATTGATGAATTCTTTAGTGCCATCCAACGGATCTACAATAATAAAATCGCGGGCCTGAATGTCATGCGATGACGCCTGTTCTTCTGTCACCAGCGCAATGTCGGGAAACGCGGCGCGCAGACCTGCGGAAATCAGATCATCGGCGGCCTGATCTGCGACAGTTACCGGGCTGTTATCGGATTTCAGCTGGACGTCAAAATCATCCGCATCATAGATTTCCATGATCTTATCACCAGCCAAAAGGGCAAGACGGCGAAAGACCTGTGTGATATGTTCGTAATTCAAAAAGGTCTCTCCGTCAGGTCATCGGCCGTGTTTATTGATCTGTAACTCTTAGGCCCTTATGCTTTCACGAAACTTAATCGGCAAGCGCTGAGTCCCTTTGCGCATCGAAATCCAAGGCCGCACAGCAGAATGTTCCAGTTCGAAGCCAGACCCTATGCCAAAAGTTCGGCCGTCGGATTTGCCGAACTCGTTTACCATGGCACCGTGCGATATGTGCGAAAAGGCCATGGAAATGCGATCATTGGATTGCTGCTGAACATGATGCAGACCGTTATTCTGTGTATGGTCTTTTACATCATGTTTTCGGTACTTGGCTTGCGCGGTAGCATTTTACGCGGTGATTTTCTGCTTTATATCATGTCGGGCATTTTCCTGTTCATGACCCATACCAAATCACTTGGGGCGATTGTGGGCTCCGAAGGTCCGGCATCCCCGATGATGCAACACGCCCCGATGAGTACCGCAATCGCGATATGTTCAGCCGCGCTTGGAACGCTTTACATCCAACTTTTATCGATGTTTTTCGTACTGTTTATCTATCATCTGGCGTTCACACCCATCGTAATTGATGATCCCATCGGTGCATTTGGCATGGTCCTGTTGTCCTGGTTTTCGGGACTGTCGATCGGGATGCTGTTTCTGGCCCTAAAACCATGGGCGCCCGGCGTTGTCGGTATGACGACGGCGATCTATAGCAGGGCAAACATGCTGGCATCGGGCAAGATGTTTTTGGCCAATACTTTACCTGAAAAAATGCGGAACCTGTTTGATTGGAACCCCTTATTTCACACAATTGATCAGGCACGCGGATATGCTTTTATAAACTATAATCCACATTATACATCTGTTGAATATGCGCTGTATTTATCCTTGACGCTTTTGATGATCGGGCTGATGGGCGAATTTTACACCCGCAAGCACGCATCTGCCAGTTGGGCGGCGCGGAAATGAGGCGCAGATCAATCTACAATGCGTAAGGTCAAATTAAGTCTTCCGCCCTTTCGCAGCAATTGACTAGACCCGGATTTGATCCGGTCCACCCCATGATAGGTCAGGCGCGCGTCACCCCCCATGACGACCACATCGCCAGATTGCAGCCACAGCGACTTTGTCTTGCCGCCACGTGTTTGGTTGCCAATACGAAAAAGCGCATCATCGCCCAAAGACACTGACACAACCGGCCAGTTAAAGTCGGCTTCGTCCTTGTCTTGATGCATGCCCATCCGCGCCGCATCATCGTAAAAATTAATCAAACAGCACTGTGGCAAACGATCTTTTACACCGACAGCACGCCAAATATCTAAAATTTTATCCGGAATAGGCGGCCATGACGTACCGTTAGGATGGGTTGTTCGATACCGGTAACCTGACCGATCAGAATACCAACCATACTTTCCGGCCGAAGTCATGCGAACGGACATAGGTTTGCCAAATGGTGTTTGCGGCGTGAAAAGCGGTGCCTTTTCAATGATACTGCACAAATCATTCAGGATTCGTTCCTGATCAGACTTGGGGATCATATCTTTGTAGATTTCAAAGCCACGCAGTTTCAGTGGCGTCATTACGCGGTCAGTCATGACATTAATCCACAGATTTCCTCAATTTCAATTCATCTGGGCGCTTGCAGGGGCCAGACACCATCCTTATATACGCCGAGAAGCGGGACGGCCCAGACGAAAAGCCGTTCTATTTGGGATAGGGGCTGGATGCCGAATGTGGATCCTGACCTCATAAATCGCCGGTAAGAGGATATGAACATGGCCAAAGTTATTGGTATTGATCTTGGAACCACGAACAGCTGCGTGGCAATCATGGACGGGTCACAGCCCCGCGTAATCGAAAACGCGGAAGGCGCGCGTACAACGCCGTCTATTGTTGCGTTTACAGATCAGGAACGTCTGGTGGGTCAACCCGCCAAGCGCCAGGCTGTCACAAACCCTGAAAATACGGTTTTCGCCGTAAAACGTCTGATCGGCCGTCGCGTTGACGATGCCGAAGTGACTAAAGATAAGAAAATTGTGCCATACGAAATTATTGATGGCGGCAATGGCGACGCGTGGGTCGAAGCCAAGGGCGAAAAATACAGCCCAAGTCAGATTTCGGCATTCATTCTGCAAAAGATGAAAGAAACCGCCGAGTCGTATCTTGGCGAAGAAGTGACACAGGCCGTTATCACCGTGCCTGCGTATTTCAATGATGCACAGCGTCAGGCGACCAAGGACGCCGGTAAAATTGCAGGTCTTGAGGTTTTGCGGATCATCAATGAACCGACTGCTGCGGCTTTGGCTTATGGCCTGGACAAGAAAGAAACAAAAACAATCGCCGTTTATGACCTTGGTGGTGGTACGTTCGACGTGACCATTTTGGAAATTGACGATGGTCTGTTTGAAGTGAAATCCACCAACGGGGATACATTCCTGGGTGGTGAAGATTTCGATATGCGCATCGTGAACTATCTGGCTGATGAGTTCAAAAAAGAAAACGGTGTCGATCTGACCAAAGATAAAATGGCCTTGCAGCGTTTGAAAGAAGCCGCTGAAAAAGCCAAAATCGAACTGTCTTCGGCCACTCAAACCGAAATCAACCAGCCGTTCATCAGCATGGATCCAAACGGTGGCCAACCGCTGCACATGGTCATGAAGCTGACACGCGCCAAGCTGGAAAGCCTTGTTAATGATCTGATCAAAGCATCGATGAAACCTTGCCAAGCCGCATTGAAAGATGCTGGCCTGTCGACAAGTGACATTGATGAGGTTGTTCTGGTCGGTGGTATGACACGGATGCCAAAGGTCAAAGACGAAGTCACTAAGTTCTTTGGAAAAGAGCCTCACCAAGGTGTGAACCCTGACGAAGTTGTTGCCATGGGTGCCGCAATCCAAGCTGGTGTTCTGCAAGGGGATGTTAAGGACGTTGTTCTTCTGGACGTAACACCCTTGTCGCTTGGCATCGAAACTTTGGGTGGTGTTTTCACACGTCTGATCGACCGCAACACAACGATCCCGACGAAGAAATCGCAAATCTTCTCAACAGCTGAAGACAATCAGAATGCTGTGACTATCCGGGTTTTCCAGGGTGAACGCGAAATGGCTGCGGATAACAAAATCTTGGGTCAGTTCAACCTTGAAAATATTCCACCCGCCCCACGCGGACTCCCGCAGATCGAGGTGACGTTTGATATCGATGCAAACGGCATTGTGTCGGTCGGTGCGATGGACAAGGGCACCGGGAAAGAACAGAAGATCACGATCCAGGCCTCTGGTGGATTGTCGGATGATGACATCGAAAAAATGGTGCGTGACGCCGAAGAAAACGCCGAAGCCGATAAAGAGCGTAAAGAGCTGGTTGAAGCGAAAAACCAAGCAGAAAGCCTGATCCATTCGACAGAAAAATCGATGGAAGAGCATAACGACAAGGTTGATCCAACAACGATCGAAGCAATCGAGCTGGCAATCGTCGCACTGAAGGATGATCTGGAAACTGAAAATGCGGGTAAAATCAAATCCGGCATCCAGAACGTAACCGAAGCCGCGATGAAACTTGGCGAAGCGATTTACAAGTCCAGCCAGGAAGAAGCCGCAGGGGAAGCCCCCGGCGGGGAAGATGGCCCGCGCGGTGTGGACGATGATATCGTCGATGCTGACTTCGAAGATCTGGACGACGACAAACGCGCCTCGTAAGCGGCGAAATGGAACCAATGGGACCGGCTTGCTGAAGCGGGCCGGTCTTGACGTTCCATGACGGGAGATACCCATGTCAAAACGCGACTATTACGAGATCCTTGGTGTTGCCAAAGGGGCTTCGGCCGACGAAATTAAAAAGGGCTATCGCCAAAAAGCGAAAGAGCTGCATCCGGACCGTAACTCTGACAATCCTGATGCAGAAGCCCAATTTAAAGAAGCCAACGAAGCCTATGAGGTTTTAAAAGACGCCGATAAAAAAGCGGCCTATGACCGTTATGGCCACGCCGCTTTCGAAGGTGGGATGGGTGGCGCACGTCAGGGCGGCTATGGCGGCCAAGGTGACTTCGCCAGTGCATTTTCAGATGTCTTTGACGATTTGTTCGGCGACTTTATGGGCGGACGCGGCGGTGGGCGGCAACGGGCAACCCGTGGATCTGACCTGCGGTATAATCTTCGCATATCGCTGGAAGATGCATTTAAAGGTATGCAGAAAACCATCAATGTGCCTACATCTGTGGGCTGTACGTCCTGCAGTGGATCAGGGGCCGTTGGTGGCGCCGAGCCGGACACATGTCCAACTTGTTCCGGCATGGGAAAAGTGCGCGCACAACAGGGCTTTTTCACGGTCGAGCGGACTTGCCCGACCTGCAGTGGTTTGGGTCAAATCATCAAAAATCCCTGCCAAACTTGTAATGGTGCAGGCCGCGTTGAAAAAGACCGATCACTTAGCGTGAACATTCCAGCTGGGGTCGAAACTGGTACACGTATTCGTCTTGCTGGCGAAGGCGAAGCGGGTATGCGCGGTGGCCCAACCGGTGATCTGTATATCTTTATTGAGGTGGAAGATCATAAGCTGTTCCAACGTGACGGCAACGCGTTGTTCTGTCGTGTGCCTGTATCAGTGGCCTCTGCTGCCCTTGGTGGCGATATTGAAGTTCCAACAATTGATGGCGGGCGCAGCCGTGTGAAAATTCCAGCAGGCAGCCAATCTGGCCGTCAAATGCGCCTACGCGGCAAAGGGATGCCAGCCCTGCGCGGCGGAAGTGCTGGGGATATGTTCATTGAACTGGCTGTTGAAACACCGGTGAACCTGACATCGCGACAGAAAGAAATCTTGCGGGAATTCGATAAGTTAAGTGAAAATAATAATCCTGAATCCTCAAGCTTCTTTTCATCTGTTAAAAATTTCTGGGACTCGATGAAGAGTTAACTGATTATTCAACGATTTGGCGCAGCGTGCCTTGCATGAATGCGCCAAAACATTTTTCTGAAATGCAACTGCCCCTGCTTGAGGGGCAGGAATTTCTGGTTACCGGACCAAAGGGTAATCTGCCGTCCTATATTCAGGATCATCGTAAGCGTTTGCGCGAACGGTTTATGCATGGCGGGTCGCAAGCGATGCCGGATTATGAACTTCTTGAACTGGTTTTGTTTCGGTCCATTCCACGCTGCGATGTTAAACCCGTTGCGCGACGTTTACTGGATACATTTGGTGACTTTAATCGTATTATTTCAGCCCCCACTGAACGTCTGCTTGATGTGCGCGGTGTCGGCGAAGCAGTCGCCACAGATCTGAAAATTTTAGAAGCTGCAGCCCACCGTATGGCCCGTTCCAAGGTGATGCAACGGCCCGTATTATCCAGTTGGGACGATCTTCTGGATTACTGTCATACAGCCATGTCACATCTGGAAACCGAACAATTCCGCGTCCTGTATCTGGACAGTAAAAACGTGTTGATTGCAGACGAAGAACAAGCACGCGGCACAGTAGATCATGTGCCGGTTTACCCGCGTGAAGTTATGAAGCGGGCATTGGAAATCAATGCATCTGCCCTTTTGTTGGTTCATAATCATCCATCTGGGGATCCGACACCATCACAAGCTGATATTGGCATGACCCGGCAAATTCAGGAGGCCGCGACTTCCCTTGGGATCACGCTGCATGACCATCTGATTATCGGTAAATCACAGGAACTTAGCTTTCGGTCCGAAGGGTTAATCTAACCCGCCGCTCATCAATCCCCAGCGGGCTTTCCTCGCAATATGTCGCGGAAAAGGCCGCAAGGGAAGATAAGCGTGCCGTTAGCCCAAAGCTGCGTCACATCTTGCACAAACCGCAGTATGTGCATGGGTACCGACATCTGGCAGAATTTTCCAGCAGCGCTGACATTTTTCACCTTTGGCTGCTGCAAACTTAACACCGATCCCGTCTGCCCCATCCAGAGTAAAGGCATCGTCGGGCGTTGCGTCGGTTGAGACATGGATCCCTGATGTGATGCACAGATCGTCAAATGAAACAGTGGCTAGAACTGCCGCTGTTTCGGTATCCACATAGACAATTGGCGCAGCTTCAAGCGAGGCACCAATCGTTTTTTCCCGCCGCTCAATTTCAAGTGCGCCCGTGACCACACGGCGTACTTTGCGGATTGTGGCCCATTTCGCGGCCAGATCCTTGTCACGCCAATCAGCGGGTGTCTCAGGGATATCCGTCAGATGGATCGAACTGTCTTCGCCGGGATACCGCTCCAGCCAGATTTCTTCGGTGGTGAACACCAGAACAGGAGCCAGCCAAGTGGTTAGGCGGTGAAACAGAATATCCAGCACGGTCCGCGCCGCACGCCGCCGGTCTGTATCACCATCGCAATACAGAACATCTTTTCGGACATCGAAATAAAATGCCGACAGATCAAGGGTGGCAAAGTTGAAAATTGCCTGAAACACGCCTTGGAAATCGTACTTTGTATAGCCGTCTCGCACGGTCTGATCCAACTCGGCCAGACGGTGCAGAACCCAGCGTTCCAACTCTGGCATATCGGCGGGATCCATACGGTCAGCCTCGCTGAACTGTGCCAACGATCCTAGCATAAAGCGCATTGTGTTACGCAAGCGGCGATAGCTGTCGGCCACGCCTTTCAGGATTTCATCCCCAATCCGCAGGTCAGCCGTATAATCCGATTGCGCCACCCACAGCCGCAGAATATCAGCGCCATATTGTTGCACGACCTTTTCCGGAGCGACCGTATTTCCAAGGGATTTCGACATCTTGTTACCCTTGGCATCCAGCGTGAAGCCATGGGTCAGTACACCGCGATAGGGCGCGCGACCCTGCGTGCCGCAAGACTGCAACATCGAGGAATGAAACCATCCGCGGTGCTGATCAGTCCCTTCCAGATACAAGTCCGCCAACCCATCCGCACTTCCGTCTTCGCGATCACGCAGCACAAAGGCATGGGTTGAGCCACTGTCAAACCACACGTCCAGAATATCAAAAATCTGGTTATAATCGTCAGGATTGTGGTCATTGCCCAAAAACCGTTCCTTGGCACCATCAGCATACCATGCATCAGCCCCTTCGGCTTCAAACGCATCAAGAATACGCTGATTGACAGCCCCGTCGCGCAATAGAAAATCATCGTCCGTAGGCAAGGCACCCTTTTTGATGAAACAGGTCATCGGCACACCCCACGCACGTTGGCGTGACAGCACCCAATCCGGGCGCGCTTCGATCATGGAATACAGCCGGTTGCGCCCGGTCTGCGGTGTCCAAGTGACCAGTTGATCAATGGAGTTGAGTGCCCGTTCGCGGATTGTGGTGCCATAGGTATCCTGCCCATCGCCGATCTTGCGATCAATCGCGGCAAACCATTGCGGCGTGTTGCGATAGATGATTGGCGCTTTTGAACGCCAGGAATGTGGGTAGGAGTGCTTGATCTTGCCGCGCGCCAAAAGTCCGCCCACTTCGACCAGCTTTTCGATCACGGCCTTGTTCGCATCGCCTTCTCCACCCTTGCGTGAAAGAATATATTTCCCACCAAAAAAGGGTAGATTATCGCGAAATTTACCATCATCCTCAACGTTATAGGTGATGACCTCGCTTAGCATTCCAAGGTCGCGGTAAAGCTCGTATTCCTCCATTCCGTGAGAGGGCGCGCAGTGGACGAAGCCGGTACCTTCCTCGTCGGTAACGAAATCGGCAGCACGGAAATCGCGGGTATCGTCCCATTCTCCGTTTGAGCCGGAACAGTTGGCGAGGGGGTGGGCCAACTTCATCCGCGCAAGTTCGTGATGCGAAACCCCAGAAACGCGCGTGTAATCGCCTTTTTCCAAACGCGCCCGGGACAGAACATCGCCGGCCAGTTTGTCGGCAAGGATGTAATGCTCGCCTTGTTTTGCCCAATTGTCTACGGGGCTATGGTCAACGCGATAAAGGCCATAGGAGATGTCTTCGCCGTAGACCACCGCCTTATTGGACGGCAACGTCCAAGGGGTCGTTGTCCAGATAACGACAAACGCCTTTTCCAGCAGTAGTTTGGCGTGATGTGAAAAGAACTCGTTCTCGTTTGCGTCTTCTCCATACTCCTTTGCATCGTCGCTATACTCAAATTCGGCGACCGAGAATTTCACCCAAACCGTAAAGCTTTCCTTATCGTGATATTCGACCTCAGCCTCGGCCAGTGCTGTCTTTTCGACTGGGCTCCACATCACAGGTTTTGATCCCTGATACAGAGTGCCGTTCATCAGGAACTTCTGGAACTCTTCCGCGATGATGCGTTCGGCGCGGTAGTTCATTGTCAAATACGGATTATCCCACGTGCCCGTGATGCCAAGGCGCTTGAATTCCTCGCGCTGGATATCGACCCAACCATTTGCAAAATCGCGGCATTCCTGGCGAAACTCGATGACAGGTACATCGTCTTTGTCTTTGCCCTTTTGGCGATATTTCTCTTCGATTTTCCATTCGATCGGCAGACCGTGGCAATCCCAACCGGGGATATATCGTGCATCGCGTCCCATCATCTGCTGACTGCGTACGACCATGTCTTTCAGGATCTTGTTCAGCGCGTGGCCAATGTGCAGATGGCCGTTGGCATAGGGGGGGCCATCGTGCAGGGTAAACGGCTCGCGACCGTCCGCGGCTTTATCGCGCAGTTTGTCGTAGACACCGATCTTTTCCCATCGGGCCAGCCAGTCAGGCTCGCGTTTGGGCAAACCGGCACGCATGGGAAAATCGGTTTGTGGAAGGTTCAGCGTGTCTTTGTAATCGGGCATATCGGCGCACATTTGGGGCGTCCTGTCGTGGTTCTTTTACGGAAATGCGAGGGGCGGCGCGATGGGGTCATACGCCTTGTCCCGGCGGCTCATCCTGATCAGAGCGCCGGGCTTATAATTCGAATGATGATCACTGCAAAGTACATCATAACGCGCCTTATAGTGCGATGGCTATTTAGGGTAAAGGGTATAGATACCATCTGAAATATTGAAGGCCACGATGATTTTAGAGGGCATTCAATAAAAAATGTCACCGGAACAAAGCCCCGATGACATTAAGCAAACTTTGGTGATGTTTATTCGCTTTTGGCGGCCCGTACAGCATCGATCAGATCCTGACCAACAACGTTGGAAAACTGATCGTAAACGGGCGTGAAAGTATCGCGCCAGACCTGCTTTTCTTCGTCTGTCAACCGAATAACCAGAACCTCTTCATCAATTATATCCTGACGGCGAAGCTGATTGGTCTCAAACGAAAAGCGATTGTATTCATGGGTTGTCAATTCAAACAACGCCACAAATTCTTCCCGCATATCGCGACTGAGGCTATCAAGAAACGACGCAGGCATCACCACAAGATACCCCAAATACGCATGGTTTGACTCTGTCACACCATTTTGCACCGTATGGAAATCCTTGGTATAGATATTGGACCAGGTGTTTTGCTGCCCCTGAACCTCACCACTTTCCAAGGCGCCATAGACCTTTGAAAATGCCAAACGCTTTGTGCTGGCACCCATCTGGTTGAATTGCGCTTCGATGACGTCTGATGGCTGAACGCGGAACGTCAGGCCTGCGGCATCTGATGGTTTGCGCAAAACCCGTGTGGATGAAATCTGTTTCATCCCGTTTGACCAGAACCCCATGCCGACAAAACCCGCAGGGCGGACTTCTTCACGCAGTTTCTGCGCCCCTTCTGAAGCTAGAAAATCCAACGCGTGTACAGGATCATCAAACAGGAACGGCAGATCGAACATCTGAAGTTTTTGCGTATAGGCTGAGAACTTTGAAAATGACGGCGCGGCCATCTGAACCTTGCCATCCAACATAGCCTGGAAAACATCGTCGTCGTTATAAAGCTCAGAACTGCCATACACTTCCATGCACATGCGGCCGTTCATTTGTGTATTGACGCGTTCGGCCAATGCACTTGCTGTTTCACCCTTGGGGTGACCCTTTACCGCTGTCACCAAACTCATCACGACTTTGACTTCACCAGCTTCACAGCTTGCCTGGACCTGCGTCACCAATGGCAGGCTTAGCGCGACGGCAGCCAAAGTGCACTTTACGACGTTCATCGGGGACTTCCTCTCTACTGAACCACTGATCGACGGGATACTTCCCTGATCTGAAACACGGGTTTTGAATTTACATAACATCATATTAATTCACCACGATGTCCTGAACCCATACCTCGACGCGGCGATTGATACGACGTCCGGTGTTGGTTTCATTACAACCCAAAGGAGATATCTCACCATAACCAATAGCGCGCATTTTGACACGAGATGCCAGAGCAGGATCGGTCGCACGGATCGCTTGCATCACTTGTTGCGCACGTTGTTCGGACAATTCACGGTTCAGATCGGCTTGACCAACAGAGTCCGTAAAGCCGATAAAAATGATCTCTTTGTTCGTAAAGCTTTCATCTTGCAGCAATTTTATCAAACGCTCGACGTCCGCCTGGGCCCGTGCGTTCAGATCAGCAGAGCCGGTTCTGAAACGATAAGTCGTTGACAAACGATCGGCAGAAATCAGCTGTTCGAACATTTCGCGCAATTCTTCGTATGTTTGCGCGCCGTCTGGCGCGACCACGGCCGATGCCAAACGCAGCCCTTGTGCGTTAATTGATTCTGATGTGACCGCCTGATTGATAAAACCTGCGTCGGCGACAATATCCTGCGCCCGATCCGAAACCGCAAAATCACGTAAACCAAGCGCTTTCGTCGGCAGAGGCTTGTTTGATTGATACATGTAAAGCAGTCGGGTCAGTGGGTATTCTTCTGTTTTGATTGTAAAGGCACTTGGTGGCGTTTGCAGACCACAGACACCCTGAATGGCCAACGGACTTGCGCCCCCGACATTGGCAAAGCTGGTAAACCCGATACCGTTTGGATCGCTCAGCACAGCCGCAACGACATCAGCGTCTGATGTGTGAACCGTCACACGACCATCTACTGCAACGCCGTTTGGACGCATAACCAAAGCGTCGAAAACTTCGCGCGTACCAGAATCATTATCACGTACGTGCAGATTGATAGGGGCGTTGTTTCCACCAAGTTGTGACCAGTTTGAAATTAGTCCCGAAAAGGCAGCTGCCGCATTTTGTTCTGAAATCGCACGAACAGGGTTGCCTGGTGACGTCACCAAAACAAGACCATCTAATGCAACAATGTTTTCCTGATCACTGCTGTTCAAAACACCCAAACCTGCAGCTTCGAAGTTGCGCAGTTCGCGGTTCCTTGCAGGACGTGTCGAAAGCGCAAAGCTGGCATCACCATCAAGAAGCGCACGCAAACCACCGGTTGAATTTGAAGTAGCGATCGTGATGCTGGCCTCGGCGGGGCCGGACAATTCATATTCCACTGCCGCATTGCCATTGCGCGACGTATCCAAATCAGCGCCAAGTTCTGCGCTATAGGCCCTTATCAGTTCTGGGATCAGGCCTTCACCAAGTGACTTTGAACCGGCAATTGCAAATTCCGATGGAAGGTTATTTTCGGGACAACCAGCACCTGAACAGTTCACTACATTGGCGGGAATACGAACTTGGCCCATCGTCGTGCTAAGTGTATAAATGTTATTATCAAATGAAATCAGATCACCCTGTATAGAGATTGATCCATCAATCGCATCTAATCTTACTGTTTCAGAAAATACAGCTGTTGCCATAAATCCTGCTAATGCTGTGCCTGCCAGCAAAGTTGCTATCGGTCTATTCGCCATTTTAGCCTCTAGAGTTAGTTTCGAATAAAATACTTGGCCTATTCCAAGAATTTTTGATTGGATATGCGCTAATTTTGATTCTGTTCAAATTTTGGCCATAAACTAGGCGAAAAGGTGTTATTGTTGCTTCTTTAACGTAAATTTTCGCCTAATTTACTTATCAAAAAGGCCTTGAGTTAAAACAACTTCTTTTAAATCAATATCTTGAAAAGATTTTCGAATACAAAGCAGATATGTGAGACGAACCGTCACATATCATCGTCAAAATTAACTTTGCTCAAAATTTAAGCATATATTACGTAGACTTAGCCTGCTTTATTCTCGCTGTTTAATCTTTGAACCCATCGGTTCAACCATGCCAAGCCTGCCAGTGACAAACCAAGTGCCAGGAACGAGAAGACGCGCATCAATCCTTCTAGGCCCGTAACATCGACAAAGAACACTTTGATCACCGCGATACCAATAATGACCAGTCCCGCTTTGCGCAGAACATCCACACCCCCGCGCATGGATTGAAATAGAAGTCCCGCCCCAATAATCAGCAAGGTTACGGTATAGGTGTAAAGTTCGGGCTGGATCGTTCCTGAACTGGCCATACCTTCGTTGCCTTGCCAAAAGTGGCGGATCACAAGCACCAGCCAAAAGGACGCAAGGCCAAGTGCGGGAATGCCAAAAACAAATTTCAAAGCCTTTGGCATCGCCTTGATCCTTAATATGCCAATGACCAGGACTATTGCTGGCAGCAGATAAGTCGGTGCCAGTGTGTTAAACAAAGGCAGACCAAGAATATTTTCTGATCGGGACAAAAGCGGGTTGTTAAATGTCAGTGCTACCAACAACGGAATCATCCCAATAGTGCCATAAATCGCGGCCAGAATGATGCGTGCAACGCGCAATTTACCACCAGCCGCATAGCGTTGGATTTGCATTATCATCAGGCTTAGCCAGATTGTGGCTGTAATGCCGAAATACCAATGACTCCAAAGTCCATTATAGCCTGACACCCATTCGATCCAGCGATACAGAACAACTGACAGAAAGATACCGCCCATGCTCCAGGCAGCACTGTCCAGCATCATGCGTGGGACGGGACGTTCAAGGTCGCGCAACAGAAACAAGGATGCCACACAAGCAAAAACGGGGGTGCCGTACGCCAGCAATACCTCAATTACCGGGGCAAACTCTGCCCAGGACAAGCCGGGATCCGCAATGATGCGGTATCCCAGAACGACAACGCCTATGCTGATGAACCAGCCCATTGGCGGCAGTTTGAACTTGCGGTCCAATGCAGCAGCCGTGGTCACAGTGACACACAATGCAATCGTCAGTGCGACTGAGCTGAGTACGATAAAAAGCCCAAAGGAAATCGCAGATAACGCAGATAGTGTCGCCAGTGCAGTGCGCAACCGGTCATCCCCGTCACGCCGCGCATAGCGTTCGGCCAAAAAGACCATAACAGCCGCCAGTACCGCCGCATGTAAGCCCCATGCATATGCGCCGATTGTCCGCGATGGTTGCCATGTCATTTCAAGAAAAATCGCAACCGCTGGCGCAAAAAGTACCGCACCCGCTGCCCAAAGCACAGGATTGGCGGTACGTCCAAAGGAACGCCATGCCATGGCAAGCGACGCAAACAATGCCAACCCAAACAGGATCGTGACCTGCATCGGCATCGCTGCTTCAGGGTTTTCCGCATATGCACTTCGAAAAGTGGAAAAGGCGTCGCCGCGGTTGCTGGCCTCTAGGGCGATGGTGAAAATGAAACCGACCGCTGGCAGTACAACCAGATCCTGCAACGCAACAGCGTTTCTGGCCCACACTGTCAAGCCAAGCATGAAAAACATCAGACAGGTAATCGACACCCAAAACGCGGACATCTCAAAACTGAGAAGGGTCATCACAAGACAAGACGCAACCATGGTACCAGCCGCCAGTCGGGTCGGAAATTCCGGCCAGGGCATGTCTTTTGTCTTTGCCAATATCTGAGATATCATCGTCCCGCTATGGCGGGGCTCAAACTGCAAGACAGGAATGGCGATGGCCGCGAATGCAATCACAGTCGCAAACATCATGAAATAGACGGCCTGACCGCCAGTCTGATAAATCATCCATGATGTCGCGAAGCCCAAAACAAGGGATAATATTGAGACCCACGCCCATCTGCGGATCGCGTCCACAAACAGGCCCGTGATCGTGACCAATCCGAAATAGGCAAAAAGTGGTGATGGATCGCTGTTTGACCCACCCAATACCATTGGCGCACCCATGGCACCGATAATACCAACGGCCGCCAAAAGTGGCCCATAGAACCAACCCAAGACAATCGCCAATGCTGCCACCAAAACCATACCAACCATCGCGCCGCCTGGTCCGATCAAATCATACAGCATGTTGGCAGACAGGATCGCAGCAAATAGACTAACGATACCCGCACTTGAAAAGGTGGATGGAAGATAGGCTGTAACAGCGCCCTCTCCGTCGCCGTAACGACGTCGGATAAATTCGCCCGCAACAACCAAAGACGCGCCGAATAAAAGCGCAAGCAACACCCTTGCAGTTGGCGAAATAAGTGAATTTTCAATACTGTATTGCACCATAAAGATGCCCGCCAGCGCCAGCGAAATCGCAGATATTCCATAAAACCAGTTTTCCTGCATCCAGGCAATCAGCGCGTCAAACTTGTCCTTGCGCATGACAACCGCGCCGGGCGGGCCCGCGGTTTCTGCTGGCGGAATGGGCGAAGGTTTTGATCGGGACACAGGCTGTATAGGGCCTTTGGAAACCGGATCAGCCGCACCGGTTAGCGCAGGTTGTGCCGGACGCCGTGCATCTTTCGCAATCAACGGTAATTCAGGTTTTTTGGCTGGTGATTTACTCGTCAAGGGTTTCTTGGCATCAGGTTCAAAAGATATTTGCCGCTGAAGTCGCTCAATATCTTTTTTCAGCTTATGTTGCGTAATAAGCAAATAAACGACAGCCGGAACAAGAATATACGCAATAATCAAAATACCATCCCTTTTTAAAAAGACAAACTAAGCATAATTTACGTGATAAAAAACGGTGGAAAACCAGACCTTTAGAGTTTTCCAAAAACTGTGACAGAAACGTATAGCCGTTAATCAGAAATATCTATCTGTATTAGACCATCTGAATAACGTCTTTATCAATCGACAGCATGTATCCCCGACGCGCAATATTCCGCACCAGCAGATCACTGACCATCTGGTTACCAAGTGTATCACGCAGCCGTTTGATCCGCGTCGCACCAGCAGCTTCATCGCAGTCTGATGCGTCACGCCCGGATATTACTGCCTCGATCTCGGCGCCTGACAAAACATCGCCGTCCATGCGTGCCTCGGCCAGAACAGACAATGTTTCAATCGCAGCTTCGGTCAGTTTGAATTCCATATTATTCAGATAAACCGTGTTTTGATCACGGCTGATCAGAAGCGATGATACCTGAATGCCTGATTTTTCGATTTGTGCCATTCGGCGGTTCAGCGACACCAACATCAGCAAAAATACTAATGCCGCGACAAGCAGCGATGTCGCAAAGATCAACAGCACAAAGATCACTATGCGGTATGACAAAAGGGTATCCGAAAACGCGGTGCCCGATTGCGCCAGTATTTCCAGCAGCTTGATTTCGGCCTGACCTGTCAGCGCATCGTTTTCAACAAACAGCTGTTCGACCCGCGCGTTGAAGGCATTCGCATCAGGAAGACTGAAAAACAGCAAAACAGACGTGATCAAAAGAATGACCACAATCGCTGACATGCCGCCAATGACAATCCGCGTCCCGGAACGACGTGCTTCAGAAGCGGAGGAAAAATTCTCCGGCACTTTCTTTCCTTTCAGACAATCCTTGTTCGTCAAATACGGATAGCACGTTCAAAAGCTGCCAACCACGATCTTGCAACCGATCGTCCAATTGTCGCTTGGCAGCCTGCGCCGTGCAATTGCCCCCGGAAATTTCAGCCACACCGTAATGTAGCCGCAAAGGGTTATCCTGCTTGGCCTTGTAATCAGCAAAGCAGGCCGCCTGGGCCCAGGTCGCCGTCAAGGCAAGTACAAATGTATATGTCAGCAATTTACGCATAACGCCGTCATTCCCGATTTTCCGATGATATTCAATAGCACAGACCAAACACGCCCTCTGATATTGGATAACCAACCGATGTTATTGTCTAGTTTGGTCAGATGACGCGATCCTGTTTTCATCACGCCCCTAAAGAAAGGATGAATGAAAATGAGCAGATATATTATGTCCCTTGGACTTGCCCTAATTATTGCAGTGACCGGTGTCGCAACGGCCCCCGCGCAGGCAGATGAGAATGATATCGCAAAAATAGTAGCTGGCATTGCAACGATTGCGATCCTTGGTTCGGTCATTAACAACGGTGACGACAACGGCGGCAGCAAAGTATATTATCGCTATCGCGGATATGATCGCGACGACGATGATAGGGATTATCGTCGTCCCAATCGCCGCCATTCTAAAAACCTGCCCGCGAAGTGCTTTCGCGCCTATCAAACACGTGATGGTGTCCGTCGCGGGTTCGGCAAACGCTGCATGGAAAAGAACTATCGCCATGTCGATCGTTTGCCCCGCTTTTGCTTGACGCGTGTCAGAACGCCTGATGGCAAACGGAATTTTTTCAAAGCCAGATGCCTTCGCAAAGAAGGTTATAACCTCGGCCGCAACCGTTACTGAGGTCGAGCAGTGAGAGAGGGTGCGCCCTTCCTTCTCTCACAACCCCGGAAAGGGGCGGAGGTAAAATAAGCCACCGCCCCTTTCTTCATATCAAATCCAGAAGTTCAGCATGACGCGCCAGATATTCATCCCGCACAGTAACCGGAGGCCGCAGCCGGATCGTCAGTTTTTCAGCAAGCGCCGGGTCTTGTTTTCCAAAAAATTTATCAGCTTCGGCCATGGTGAAACCTGCGATTTGCACAGCCTCAAGCCAGGCGCTGATCTTATCGGCCTTCTTGATCTGCTTTTTGATAGTTGCGGGCATAACCGCAGGCAGTCCAAACCGCAGGTGGATGGCCGCCGTCAGCCGATCATCCAACGCACCATACCCCGGACCCACGGCCGCTTTGACGGGCGAGATCATATCGCCGATCACATATTCCGGCGCGTCGTGCAAAAGGGCTGCCAATCGCCATTTAATTGGCGCATTGGGATACAGTTGATCAAATATTTCTTCGACCAGCAGGGAATGTTCGGCCACGGAATATGCATAATCGCCAAGTGTCTGGCCGTTCCATCGCGCGACAAAAGCAAGCCCATGTGCGATATCTTCAATTTCGATATCCATTGGCGTCGGGTCCAGCAAATCAAGCCGCCTGCCTGAAAGCATCCTTTGCCAAGCGCGTGCTGCCATTGCTGTTTCCTTTCTTTTGTTGCGGTTACGGCTAACGTTAGTCTGTCATACTGTCCAGCGCACTTGGCTGCTTCAATCTTTGCAATTGTTCCTTAACCGTCGGGCTGATAAAGGACCCCAAAAGCCATACACGGCAAAGGAGAGATTTCGATGAAAGACTATATCGTCAAGGATATATCACTGGCTGAGTATGGCCGCAAAGAACTGGATATCGCTGAAACCGAAATGCCTGGCCTGATGGCGCTGCGCGAAGAATACGGCGACAGCAAGCCACTGAAAGGCGCCCGTATTGTGGGCAGCCTGCACATGACAATCCAGACCGCTGTTCTGATCGAAACGCTGGTGGAACTGGGCGCAGACGTCCGATGGGCATCGTGCAACATCTTCTCAACCCAGGATCATGCGGCGTCAGCGATTGCCGCAGGCGGAACACCCGTTTTCGCAATCAAGGGTCAGACGCTGGAAGAACATTGGGACTATCTTGATCGTTCATTCATGTTTCCCGAAGGCGCGAATATGATCCTTGATGATGGCGGTGATGCCACGTTGTATGTGTTGCTTGGCGCACGCGCCGAAGCGGGCGAAGATATCATTCCTGTCCCGTCATCCGAAGAAGAAGTGGTAATCAAAGCGCAGATCAAAAAGCGGATGGAGGCCAGCCCTGGTTGGTTTACAAAGGTCCGCGACGCGATCAAAGGCGTGTCAGAAGAAACAACAACTGGCGTGCATCGTCTGTATGAATTGCAACGCAACGGTCAGCTGCCGTTCCCCGCGATTAACGTGAATGACAGCGTGACCAAGTCGAAATTCGACAACAAATACGGCTGCAAGGAATCGCTGGTCGACGGCATCCGCCGCGCCACCGACACAATGATGGCCGGTAAAGTTGCCGTGGTGTGTGGCTATGGTGACGTGGGCAAGGGATCGGCTGCATCCCTGTCAGGTGCTGGTGCCCGTGTGAAAGTAACAGAAGTCGATCCGATTTGCGCGCTACAGGCCGCAATGGACGGGTTCGAAGTTGTATTGCTGGAAGACGTGCTGGACAGCGCTGATATTTTCATCACCACAACCGGCAACAAAGACGTGATCCGTATCGAACACATGCGCGCGATGAAGGATATGGCGATCGTCGGAAACATCGGTCACTTCGATAACGAAATTCAGGTGGCCGCCCTGAAAAATCACAAATGGACGAACATCAAGGAACAGGTGGATATGATCGAAATGCCTTCGGGTAATCGCATCATCCTGCTGTCCGAAGGGCGTTTACTGAACCTTGGGAATGCTACCGGCCACCCCAGTTTCGTGATGTCAGCCAGTTTCACAAATCAGGTGCTGGCCCAGATTGAGCTGTGGACCAAAGGCGATGAATATAAAAACGACGTCTACATTTTGCCCAAGCATCTGGATGAAAAAGTGGCACGCCTGCATCTGAAACGTATCGGCGTGAAACTCACCGAACTGGATAAAGAGCAGGCAGATTATATTGGCGTGACTGTCGAAGGACCGTTCAAACCTGAACACTATCGTTACTAAGCACGTCCAATTGAAATGCCCGCTTGAATATCGGCAAAAGCGGGCATTTCGGAATGCAATAAAAATTTTCCTTTGACGCGGCACCTTTAGACACTAACGTGCGCCCATCTTGTGTTTAGTAAGGTGGAGAGACCAATGGGAAAACGTGAAGAGTTGATCGAACAGTACGCTGACGATCTGAAAAATAAATGTGGTATGACACCCGATATGGACTTGCTGACAAAAGTCACCATCGGCTGCGGTCCTTCGATTTATAATGCGGATGCATCCACTGTTGCTGGCAGCCAAAAAGAAGAGCTTGAGACCGTTAAAGACAACTTCCTGATTAAGAAACTGGGTCTGAAAGATGGACCTGAATTAATGGAAGCAATCAATTCCGTCATCGAAACCTATGGTAAATCAGAACGTAATAAATACCGTGCGGTGGTTTATTATATGCTGACCAAGCACTTCAAAAAAGAAGATGTTTACAGCTAAGCCATTGGTTTACGCTATGAAAGCGCCTACAATTTGTGGGCGCTTTTGCGTTAACTATCTTTTAAGTATTTGATTTAGATACATTTTATTGAAATTAGCTCTTGCATTTCAATTTTAGATAGTATAGTCAAAATATACCGCGTCAGGATGGCCGGACCTTTTACATTCGAATACGTGTGGTGGATTGAAACACGTGGGGTGACGAAGGGTTCCGGTGTGCGCGGAACCCTTCGTTTTTGTTTATAGCTGATCACCGGACCTTTCCCGGCATTTTCGCAAATATAATACTTAAAACGGTGCTTTAGCTTTAAACCGCATTCCCGCACCACCATCAGGATGTTTTAGTTGTAAAACTTCCGAATGCAGCATTAATCTTGGGTAATCACGTGCGGCCCCTGTGGCATAGAATGGATCACCCAAGATAGGGTGACCAATCGCCAGACAATGCACCCTTAACTGATGCGACCGCCCAGTCTTTGGCATAAGCCGAAGCCTGCTTTCATGTGTATCTGACCTTAGAACGCGCCAATCTGTGATCGCAGCTTTGCCAGTTTCATGATCAACCATTTGCTTTGGGCGGTTAGGCCAATCAACGATCAACGGCAAATCAATCGTTCCAGTCTTTTCAATCACCTGCCCCCAGACACGGGCCACATAGGTTTTCTTTATATATCGTTTTTCAAACTGCAGGCCCAAATGCCGCTGCGCATGTGGAGTCAACGCAAAAACCATCACGCCTGACGTGTCACGATCCAACCGATGCACCAAAAGCGCCTGTGGAAAAACGGCCTGAACACGGGCCAGCAGGCAATCGGCCAAATGATCGCCTTTGCCGGGAACCGAAAGCAGACCCGACGGCTTGTTGACGATCAGGATCTGATGATCGTCATGCAGGATTTCCAGTGGTTCTTGTGGAGGACTATAGGCATTTTCCATATGGCCCAGATACATCCGCGCTGCGCTTAAAGTCCATCCTATTGATCGTGCTGTGGCAGACCATCGGTGATGTCATAATAATCACCCTTGTCTGCGACATAAATATGCTTCTCAAGCGTCAAACCCGTTGGCCGTTCAAGCGACCCCAAAGAAAAGCTGACCGATGTCGCAGTGTTGAGTTTCCAGAACAGAAATGATCCGCACCGCGCACAAAATCCGCGTTTTGCGACATCGGACGCGGCATACCATGCAACAGGTCCATTGATCGTAATATCGGCATCATCGATCACACCTGACGCCCAGACATGTCCTGATTGGGTCCGGCATTGTCCACAGTGACAAACAGATAACCCGCGTGGTGCGCCTGAAATCTGATATGTAATATCCCCACAAAGACAACTTCCTTTATGCATTTTAACCCCCTGATTCTGCTTTTGCATCTGAAAATGTCGCAGCTAAAATACGCATCAGTGCATCAGCGTCCTGTTCATTGAATGCATCAGGCAAATCACTGTCGATATCAAACACGCCAAGCAAATTGCCTGATTCATTCCATACGGGCAAAACCAGTTCTGACCGCGTCGAACTTGAACAGGCAATATGGCCCGGAAAGGCTTCAACATCTGCGACTATCTGCACCTGCCCCGTGCGGGCGGCCGCCCCGCAAACACCACGCGAAAATGGAATAACCAGACAGCCATGCCCCCCTTGATAGGGTCCGATCTTCAGGGTTTCGTGTCCAACATTGCGGTAAAATCCCGTCCAGTGAAAACGGTCATCTGAATGATGTACCTCGCACGTAACGGTCGCCATAAGGGAAACCACATCCGTTTCGCCATCGGTTAGGCTGGCAATGGTTTTGGCCAAATAATTATAATCCGGCATCAGAGTCTTTCTATTGCGATGGCAGTGCCTTCACCACCGCCAATACAAATGGCCGCCACGCCGCGCTTTAGCCCGCGCGTTTCAAGTGCGTTCAAAAGGGTCACCATAATCCGCGCGCCCGATGCACCGATTGGATGCCCCAAGGCACAGGCGCCACCATTCACGTTAACCTTATCGCGCGGCACACCCATTTCTTTCATAAAGGCCATGGGAACGACGGCAAATGCCTCGTTCACCTCCCACAGATCCACGTCATCTGCTGACCAGCCGATGGTTTGCAGCAGCTTTTGGGCCGCTGGAACAGGCGCAGTCGTGAACCAGCCCGGGGCCTGGGCATGGCTGGCGTGGCCAATAATACGCGCCTTGGGTGTCCGCCCGTTTGCCTCGCAATCGCTGTCACTGGATAGAACCAGCGCCGCCGCGCCATCTGAAATCGACGAACTGTTCGCCGCTGTCACAGTGCCATTTTCGCGAAAGGCCGGCTTCAGATTTGGAATTTTTTCAGGCTTGGCATTACCCGGCTGTTCGTCCACCGACACAACGGTATCCCCCCCACGTCCCGACACGGTCACAGACGTGATTTCACTATCAAATGCGCCGGATTTCTGCGCCGCAAGCGCATTAGACAGAGATTTCAGCGCGTATTCATCCTGTGCTTCACGGGTAAACTGAAATGCCTCGGCACAGTCTTCGGCGAAAGTGCCCATCAACCGACCCTTGTCATATGCGTCCTCAAGTCCATCAAGAAACATCGAATCCTGGACTGATTGATGCCCAATTCTGGCCCCGCCCCGCATTTTTGGCAACAGATAAGGCGCTTGGGTCATGCTTTCCATCCCGCCTGCGATCATAGTCCCCGTATGCCCCAGGGCAATCTGATCAAACGCCATCATCGCCGCTTTCATGCCCGATCCGCACATCTTATTCAGGGTCGTTGCAGGCACATCGTCTGATAACCCCGCGTAAAAGCCAGCCTGCCGTGCCGGTGCCTGGCCTTGTCCTGCGGGCAAAACGCACCCCATCAACACCTCATCCACCGTTTGAACACCTGCCTGGTCCATTGCTGCGCGAATCGCACTGCCCCCCAGTTTTGGGGCATCAATCGACGAAAACACGCCTTGAAACCCGCCCATCGGCGTTCTTGCAGCACCTAAAATAAAGACTTGTTTCATGAAATGTTCCTTTTGCCTGCTTATGCATACCGAATGGTAACTATTGCCCTTTAGCGTCACCCAAAGATCGGATGGAGATTGAGTGATGCACCTAACATCGACAGTGAAAGACAATGCGATTGTCGTGACCGTGGTTGATACCCGCATTGATGCAGCAGTTGCAATCAAGTTCAAGGACAGTATGCGCGACGAAACCAAAGAAGGCCCAGATCGGGTTATTCTGGATATGTCGAACGTGGATTTTGTCGATTCGTCCGGTTTGGGTGCAATTGTTGCCGTGATGAAGCTTTTGAAAACGGGTCAGTTACTTGAACTGTCTGGCCTGACACCAACCGTCGACAAGGTTTTCAGACTAACCCGCATGAACAGCGTTTTTGCAATTCATCTGAGTGTTGAAGAAGCACTGGCTTCAAAAGCCGCTTAGCATTCGACACATTCACATGATCAACAGGTTAAGTCATGCAGACTGAACGTTTACATTTTCCCGGTGAAACCATGGCGGTGCGGCATGCACTGGAAAACCTTAAGGCAAAAGTAATCCCATATCTTGATAGCGCCGAAGAAACCTCGACGGTTGAAATCGTATTAGCGGAAGTGCTTAACAATATTGTTGAACATGCTTATGCCGTTGAAGAAGGGTGGATTGAACTTCAATTTGGTAAAGTCTCAAACGGCATTGAATTTGATATTTATGATGAAGGCGTCCCTATGCCGGATGGCAAACCACCCATTCCCGAATTGTCATCCCTTGATGTGGCAACCGATGATCTACCCGAAGGTGGATTCGGTTGGTTCATGATCCATGATCTGACAAAAGAACTGACATATCGGCGGGAAAATAACAAAAACCATCTTAGTTTTCGCCTTTTTGTCGGTAAACATTTGTTTGCAAATTAAAACAGCGCCCAAAAATCAAAATAAGTGCACATTTTGTGATTCTATTTCCCATGGTGACCAGATTTAGATTAGTTCCGCTACGGAAAGAACATCCTTCTGTTTCCAAAACATATACAAAGAACACATTTCGAACCAATTGGCTTTATGAAAAGGCTTGTGTCGCATTATTGCCTTAGTCCGCCCCAACACCTGCCCGAAAACAATGTGAGAAAGTGCAGGTAGCTGCAAATGGCTTCCCTCGGCGTCGTGTTTTACAGCCCCCACCCAGTGCGCGACGTCGAGGTACTACTATCCCCCTGAATTTGGTAGACATTCTTTCACTGTGATCTAGGATCGCGCTGAAATTGGGGAACATATACATGCGAGATTTTCACCTTCCTGGCCGATCTGCCACATTTGCAACCAACGGAATGTGCGCAACATCGCACCCGCTGGCAGCCAAGGTTGCCCTTGATATTTTGGAAGCAGGCGGAAATGCCGTGGATGCAGCAATTGCTGGCGCTGTTTTGCTGGGTATTTGCGAACCGCAGATGACCGGGATCGGGGGCGATTGCTTTGTATTGCTGGACGCGCCCGGACAAGACAACGTTATCGCACTGAATGGTTCGGGCCGCGCACCACAAGCGTTGAATGCGGATGATCTTCGTGCGAAAGGGCTTACGACAATGCCCCTTAACCAGCCAGAAGCAGTCACAATTCCCGGTGCCATTGATGCGTTTTGCCGTTTATCCAAAGACTGGGGCACGCTGGATCTGGCACAGGTTTTTGCACCCGCAATTCATTACGCCGAAGCAGGCGTGCCCGTCGCACCCCGCGTCGCATTTGACTGGGCCATTGCCCAAGACGCGCTGAAAGGTACTGCACGCGACAGCTATTTGTTGAACGGCAAAGCACCAAAAATTGGACAAATATTTCGTTCACCCATGCAAGCCGACGTTCTGCGTAAAATCGCAGCCGAAGGTCGTAATGGATTTTATCAGGGCGAAATTGCCGAAGATATGGTCACATCGCTTCAGGCCATGGGCGGCGCGCATACGCTGGACGATTTTGACCAAACCTCTTGTCAGTATACCGACCCGATCAGCGGCCACTATGGAAAATTCGAACTGGTCGAACATCCACCGAACGGACAGGGTGCCACTGCGATTTTATTGGCAAATATCCTGTCGCATTTCGATATTGCAGACATGGCCCCCGATGGCGCAATGCGCGCACATATTGAGGCCGAAGCATCAAAACTGGCCTATGACGCGCGCAATCGCTTTATCGCGGATCCAACAGAAAAGCTGGATCATATGTTGTCATCGGAAACCGCCAAAGCACTGGCAGGCTTGATCGACACAAAACGCGCCATGCCATCGGCAAACGCGCTGTCAGAGGCTGTGCATAAAGACACAGTCTATATCACGGTTGTCGATAAAGATCGCATGTCCGTTTCGCTGATTTATTCGATCTTCCACAGTTTTGGGGCGGGCCTTGCATCAAATAAATATGGCATCCTGTTCCAAAATCGCGGCGCTGGATTTACATTGGAAAAAAATCACCCGAATGAGGCCGGCGGTGGCAAGCGCCCGATGCATACGATCATTCCGGGAATTTTGCGGCAAAACGACAAAACCATCATGCCTTTTGGTGTTATGGGCGGCGCTTATCAACCCAATGGCCATGCGCGGTTCGTGTCGAACCTGACCGATTTCAACATGGATTTGCAAACTGCTATCGACGCCCCACGCAGCTTTTCCGACGCAGGTGACATGAAAGTCGAACGTGGATACGCACCCGAAGTCAGACAGCAACTTGCCGATATGGGCCACAATGTCAGCATCCCAGAGGTCGCAATTGGCGGTGCTCAGGCGATACTTATCCGCGAAGATGGTGTGCTAGAAGGTGCATCAGACGCCCGCAAAGATGGCTGCGCTTTGGGCTATTAAGCCCCTAGTTCAGCTGGAAATGCAGCGGATAGGACCCGTCTTCGAACGGACCAAACAAATCCGGCAAATCAGGATGCGACACAGGTTCGCCAGATTTGTCCGCAACCAGATTTTGTTCAGACACATAAGCCACATAATAGCTTTGATCATTTTCAGCCAAAAGATGGTAAAACGGCTGATCCTTAAGCGGTCTGCTTTCCTCGGGAATGGCATCATACCATTCATCCGTGTTCGAAAATTCCGGATCCACATCAAAAATCACGCCGCGAAACGGATGTTTGCGGTGACGGACAATCTGTCCAAGGTGATATTTGGCACGTGTCTGCAGCATATTTTATAACTTTCTCTATCGTACCTAGACCTAAGTGACCGTAAAGTCCATATTTCAGCCAGTAACCAAGCGGAAACAGTTTGTGAACATTGTCCTTACAGTACTTGAGGTAACCGCCCCGGTTTTTCTATTGGCAGCGGTTGGATTCATCTGGGTCAAAATGGGGTTTGAGTACCGGGTTCAATTCGTGACCCGGCTGGCCATGACACTCTCAGTCCCTTGTCTGATTTTCGTGTCATTGATGCAAACAGACATTGCGCCGCAGGCGTTAACGGCGTTATCGCTTGCCTCGATCGCTGCATATGTTTTGGTAACTGTGCTGTGTTTCGTCTTGGTTTTGTTGGCTAAATTAGATCGTCGCACCTATTTGGCACCATTGATTATGGGCAATACCGGCAATCTGGGTCTGCCTTTGGCTTTATTTGCTTTTGGCGACGTCGGCCTTGGCTATGCGGTTGTCGTTTTTGCTGTCATGGCGATTTATTCTTTTACTTTTGGGGTTTGGATGGTGTCGGGCGGCGGGTCTGTCATCAAGGTTGTAAAAGAACCAATGGTCGGCGCGACCGTTCTGGGGGCCATCTTTTTGTGGCAGGGCTGGGAAACACCGCGATTTTTGACAAACACATTGGATCTGATCGGCCAGATCGCAATTCCCATCATGCTGATCACACTGGGCGTGGCAGTCGCGCGATTGCATCCGGGGCGTTTGGGCCGCGCCGTCTGGTTGTCTGTTATAAAGGCTGGTATATGCGCGGCCGCCGCCTGGGGTGTTGGTATCTGGTTTGAACTGGATCAGATCGCATTGGCCGTTCTTGTCTTGCAAGTATCGACACCCGTGGCCGTCACATCCTATCTTCTAGCCGAAAAATACGGGGCCGATGCAGATGCCGTAGCCGGGCTGGTTGTCATCTCGACATTGTTGTCGATCATCACAATTCCCGTACTTTTGATCTTTTTGATGTAAAATCTGCAGGAATAGGCTTTTCGAAATCGGATGCTTTGGGTTATTGTAAGAAAAAAATAACGAAAGCGAGAGGCAGATGAGCAGGACTTTTCGCGCATTGGCTGTGATGCTGGCAGTATCCGGATGTGGTGGCGGTGGAAGCGATAATTATTCCGCCCCGCGTAATTTGGATGATGCATGCAGTATCGCGGACCAGCGCCCAAACTATTTCAGTGCGATGAAGCGGGCCGAACGCAAATGGGGTGTACCCGTTCATGTGCAGATGGCCACGATTTATCAGGAAAGCAAATTTATCGGCAACGCACGAACGCCACTTCAGTACACGCTTGGCGTGATCCCGATGGGTCGCCAAAGTTCAGCATATGGCTATTCACAAGCGCTGGATGCGACCTGGAAAGAATATCAGGATGAACAGGGTCGTGGGCGTGCCAAGCGCGATAATATTGAAGATGCCACAGACTTTATGGGCTGGTATATGAACATCACCCGCGAACGGAACGGGATTGCGCTAAACGATGCCCGCAATCAGTATTTAGCCTATCACGAAGGGCACACAGGGTATGCACGTGGAAGCTATAACAGCAAAGCCTGGCTGGTGCGTATCGCTAATGAGGTCGGATCGCGCGCGTTATTTTATCAACTGCAATTGCAAAGCTGCGGACGGATTTAGCACCCATTGCTCGTCAATCCTTGCGGCTTTTCTCGCGAAGAAAGCCCGTCAGGGATTGATGAGCGGTCAGATTATTCAGCCAAATGACATGCCACACGCGCATTTCGCAGGTGGCGCATTTCTGGGTGTTCTTGCTTGCAGCGATCAACAGCCAAGGGGCACCTTGGGTGAAACGCACAGCCCGACGGTGGGTTAATTGGATCAGGAATTTCACCTTGCGGTGGGTCGACCTCGCGACCAAACCCATCCATCTTGGGGGCTGCGGCCAGCAACATCTGGGTATAAGGGTGCTTGGGATCGTCAAACAGATCCTTGGGCGTGGCCTCTTCGACCAACCGGCCCAGATATAGAACACCGATCTTATCGGCCATATGCTGAACAACGGTCAGATCGTGGCTGATGAACAGATAGGTCAGACCAAATTCGTCTTTCAGATCGCTCATCAAATTCAGAACCTGCGCCTGAACAGACACGTCCAGCGCCGATGTGGGTTCATCACAGACGATCAGCTTGGGTTCAGATGCCAAAGCGCGCGCGATACAGATACGCTGCCGTTGACCGCCCGAAAACTCATGGGGGAACTTGCTGGCATCTTCCGATGACAATCCCACCTGTTCCAGTAATTTTTCGGCCAGACCTTTGGTATCGCCACCGCGTGCCGCAACAGGTTCATTGATGATACTGCGCACCCGCCAGCGCGGGTTCAGGCTGGCATAGGGGTCCTGAAAAATCATCTGGATATCACTGCGGGCCGTTTCGACTTTGGCACGGTCCGTCTCGCGCAGCAGATCCACACCACCGATGGTCACATCGCCCCGGGTTGGTTTCAAAAGCCCCACGACCATCTTGCCGATCGTCGATTTGCCCGATCCGCTTTCGCCCACCAGCGCATAGGTTGTCTTTTCTTCGACTTCAAAACTGATGTCAGACACAGCTGTCAAAAGCGCCTTAGGCCGCCGTTCAATCACCCGGTTCAGCCAGGGTTTCGACACATCAAAAATACGAGTCAGATGCGAGATCGAGATCAGCGCGTTCATGCGGAAACCTTCTGGTCAGTATCAATCGGAAACCAGCACGCCGCGCCGTTTTCCAGTGTTGGGGCCGGGTCCATTCGGCAGGCATCCTGCGCCTTTGGACACCTCGGATGAAACGCACATCCGGTGGGCAATGCCCCAAGACGCGGCATGGATCCCGGGATTTGACGCAGGCGCTTTTGCCCCTTCGACGCCAGCGGGGTCGATGCCATAAGCCCTTCGGTATAGGGGTGTTTGGGTTCGGTCAGCACATCACGCACCGTTCCGATTTCAGCCAACCGGCCCGCATACATGACAGCCACACGATCACAGGCTTCGGCAATGACGCCCATATCATGGGTGATCAACATCACCGCCGTGCCGCGTTGACGACAAAGCCGTTTCAACAACGCGATAATCTGCGCCTGCACCGACACATCCAGCGCCGTCGTGGGTTCATCTGCGATGATCAACGACGGTTCAGCGCACAGCGCCAATGCGATCACGACGCGTTGTCGCATCCCGCCAGAAAATTCATGTGGATAGGAATTAATACGTTCGGCAGCCGCCGGAATGCCCACTTCCTCAAGGGCCGCAACGGCGCGATCTTCGGCCTCGGATTTGGTGATATCCAGATGGGCCAACATCGTTTCGGTCAATTGATCCCCGATCCGTAAAAGCGGATTAAGCGAGGTCAGCGGATCCTGAAACACCATCCCGATATCTTTGCCCCGGATTTTGCGCATTTTTTCATCAGGCAGGTTATCAATGCGCGTGCCGTTCAATAAAACCTGGCCACTTTTGATGTGCGCGGGGCGGTTCAACAGCCCGATCACCGCATTTCCGGCCATAGATTTACCTGCACCGGATTCACCGACAACACCCAGAATTTCACCTGCTTTGATATCATAGCTGACGTTATCAACAGGGCGCAGCACAGCACGGCGTGTCGGGATTTCCACGACAAGATCGTGGATCGAAAGAACTGTTTCAGCCATTAACGCAGTCTCGGGTTTAAAGCGTCGCGCAACCAGTCACCAAGCAGGTTGACCGATAACGCCAGTGCCAAAAGGGTGGCAGCAGGGAAGACCAAAATCCACCAATCGCCAGACAATAGATACTGCTGACCCTGACTGATCAGAGTTCCAAGCGACGGTTGTGTGGGCGACATGCCGACACCCAGAAAGCTAAGGGTCGCTTCGGCAATAATGGCCAATGCCAATGAAATCGTGGCGATCACAAGGACCGGGTTCAGCACATTGGGTAGGATGTGATACAGCATAATCGCGCCGGGGCCACGCCCGATCAAACGGGCGGCCTGTACATATTCCTTGTTCTTTTCAACCAATGTCGTACCCCGCACAACGCGCGCGAATTGCACCCAATCTGAAAGCCCGATCGCCAGGATCAGAACCCACATCGTGACCCTGTCCTGATATTCAAACGGAATCAGCGTTTTGGCGACCCCAAAGATCAGCATGGCCACCAAGATCGACGGCAGCGTCAATTGAATGTCGGCCATCCGCATGATGATGGTTTCCGTCCAACCGCCGACATAGCCCGCCAGCAAACCAAGCGTTATACCCAAAATCATGGCGAAGATGACGGCTGAAAATCCAATGAACAATGATATCCGCATGCCATACAGAATGGTCGAAAAGATATCGCGCCCCTGTTCATCGGTGCCCATCAAAAAGACCTTGCCGGTGAATTCATTGGGCACCATGGGACGTGAATTCCCGCTCATAATATCCCAAGTGGCGGGGTTAAACGGTTCATGCGGGGCGATCCAAGGCGCGAAAATCGCACTTAGGATCAAAACCAGCGTGACGACAGCAGCCACAATCGCGATGGGCGATTTGCGGAAATTAAAAACGAAATCACTGTCCCACATACGGGCCAAACGACCTGGGTATCTGTGTGCAGGCACCAGGCTTTTGTCCAATCCGGTATCGGCCATATCAGTGCCCCCCTGCCGTGCGGTCAACGCGAAGTCGCGGATCGATGGCAAAGTAAAGAAGATCGACGATCAGATTGATGATCACGAACATCACCGATACCAGCATCAGATATGCCGCCATCATCGGAATATCGACCGCACGGATCGCCAGAATGAACTGATTGCCGATGCCGGGCCATGCGAAAACGGTTTCAGTGATGATCGCAAACGCAATGATTGACCCCAGTTGCAGACCCGCAATCGTGATCACCGGCACCATCGTATTTTTCAAGGCATGGCGGAAATTCACCGCCCGTTCGCGCAAGCCACGGGCGCGGGCAAAACGGATGTAATCCTGGCGCAGAACTTCAAGCATTTCGGACCGGACCAACCGCATGATCAGCGTCATCTGATAAAGGCCAAGCGTGATTGATGGCAAAATCAACGCCCTAAGCCCACTTTCGGTCAAAAAGCCCGTTCGCCAACTGGGAAATTGAATTTGCGTCCCGAAAACCGACCACACCCATCCACCGATTATTACAGTTTCACCGCGCCCTTTGGACGGCAAGATCCCTAGCTCTACGGCGAAAAGATGCGCCAGCAGAATACCGATCAAGAAGGTTGGTAATGATACCCCGATCAGCGATAACGTCATAATGATACCCGACCCGAACCCGTTTTGTCTGATGGCCGTTATTACGCCCAAGGTGATCCCGATAATCAGGGCGAACAGTCCCGATACAAATGCAAGTTCCAGCGTTGCGGGGGCAGAACTGCGCAAAATATCCATCACCGGACGCTTCTGACGATAGCTGATCCCAAAATCACCCTGGGCCGCGTTACTGATAAATTTCCAATATTGCACTGGAAACGGCTGATCCAGCCCAAGCTGCGCTCGTACCCGTTCGATGTCAGCTTGCGTGCGTTCCTGACCCAACATGTTGTCAACAGGATCGCCCACATATTGAAACATGGAAAAGGCGACCAGACCCACGACCAGAAGGACGACGATGGACTGCAAAATTCGTTTGATTGTATAGGCGAGCATTCAGGTGTTTTTCACGTCTATTGTGCTGCGGTCAAGGGCGTATTGCCCAACCTTTTGGCAACAGGTTCAATTTGATCAAATTTTCATCACCTGTGGCTGTAAGGTTGGGGAAAACACTCAATTTACAGTAACCCACCGCAGGATAAAGAAATTGTCGGGCCGCTGCGTCAGCGTAACATTTTCGGTCACGCCCCACAAAAGCGGCTGCACATACATCGGCACATAGGCGACATCATCATTCAAAATGGTCGCGGTTTCATCCAGCATTTGCTGGCGCTTTGCTTCGTCCAGTTCGGTCTGGATCATGGGCAATAACTCATCCACACGCGCATTGGAATATCCGCCAAAATTCCAGCTGCCCAGCTTCTTTTCAGTGTTCGGTGTGGCAGCCAGAAAACGAATGGGATGTTCAGCATCAAAGGTACCGGGCGACCAGCCAAGCAGATACATATCAAAGTTATCTGCGCGCAACTCTGGCCAGTAATTACGCACCGGCATCGCATTCAGTTCAGCTGTAATACCGACGCGGGCCAACATACCGACAATCGCTTGACAGACAGATGCATCATTCAGATACCGGTCATTGGGGCATTTCAGGCCAAAGGAAAATCCATCCGGGTACCCTGCTTCGGCCAGCAATTCCTTGGCACGGTCGGGGTTGAATTCGGGACGTGCAGCATTGGCTTCGGAATAGCCGCGCATCGCAGGGCTGACCAACTGACTGGCGGGTTCGGCCGTGCCACGCATCACGATCTGCAAGATCGCTGGAACATTGACAGCATGGGCCACAGCCTGACGCACGCGCAGATCGGCAAAAGGATTCGGGTCGCCCGCATTATCGCCGAACTTCAGCGCCTCATGATCATGCGGAAAGCCCAGCATGATCACACGTGCTTCGATCCCTTGGATGACTTTCACGCCATCGCGCGCGGCGGCACGTTCAGCATCCTGAACCGGGATCGGATTGATCATCTCGACCTCACCGGACAACAGGGCTGCAACCGCAGTGGCAGAATTGGGAATCGGGCTGAATACAGCGCGGGTAATATTATGTTCCGGCTCGCCCCACCAATTATCAAAGGGCTCAAGCACCGTTTCAATCCCTGGTGACCGTTCGGTTACACGAAACGCACCGGTGCCATTGGTGTTGATCGTCGCAAAGTTTTCAGTATCCCGCGACGGGCGTTCAGTACCATTGGCAGCAGCCCAGTCGCTGTCCATGATCATCCAGTTGGCGATGCTGTCAGGAAAAATTGGATTGGGGCCGTTGGTGATGAAATCAATCGTATAGTCGTCCTTGATTTCCACATCTGTGACAGATCCGAACCAACTGGCGGTATCGGCATCCTCGCTGGATGCACGTTCATAAGAAAACAGCACATCTTCGGCCGTAAAAGCACTGCCGTCGTGAAAAGTCACACCCTGACGCAGCACAAAGCGCCATCCGTGTTCTGCGCTTTGGCTTTCCACCGGAAAAGACCGCCATTCAACGGCAAGCGCGGGTTCAATGACCATATCCCGATCACGTCGGACAAGGCCTTCATAAACATTATTCAGAAATCCCAGAACGGGGGCTGAATTCACGGCATGAGGGTCCATCGTTTGCGGATCCGTGGTCGATGCCCAACGAAATGTTTCGGCTTGGGCCGACCCAATCAACGTCAAAGCCGTCGTTGCGGCAAGTAGTGTGCGAAACATGGATAATCCCCCGTAAATTGCTGACCCCCGGCGCCAAACAAACGCCGGGGGTATTTTCAAGCGTGGACCGACTTGCGGTCCGCGTCACATCAATTGACTGTGAAATACTTGAACTTGGGCTGATCTTCCGGATCAACATCGATACCGACGTTGCTTTTTACACCCCAGTTCAGAACCTGGTGGTGAACCGGCAGATACAGCGTTTCAGCCTGAACTGTTTCCCAGATTTCCGCAATCGTGGCATCGCGCGCATCCAGATCAGTTTCAGACGCCAGACTTTGGATCTTTGCATCGATATCAGCGTTGGAATACCCTGTACCGTTCCAGGATCCACGATCTTCGCCGCGTGTGTGCACCAGGAAGTTGAATATATATTCACTGTCATACGTCGGAACGCCCCAGCCCAGCATATAGAAATCTGTCTGACCGTTTGTGATCAGTGGAAAGTGCTGTGCTTTGGGCTTGGCATCCAGATTAACCGTGATGCCGATCTGTGCCAACATACCAACAGTCGCCTGGCAGATGCCTTCGTCGTTGATATAGCGGTCATTCGGGCAATCCAGCTGAATGCTGAATCCGTCTTCATAACCAGCCTCGGTCATCAACGCTTTGGCAGCCGCAACGTCGGTCGCAGGCACTGCGTCCAGCTCAGCCGTCCAGCCATTCACGAACGGAGGCATGATAACACCCGCAGGCTGTGATTGACCGCGCATGATCACCTGTTTGATCGCATCACGGTTGATCGCGATTTTCATCGCCTGGCGCACACGCTGATCAGCCAAGGGGTTCTTGCCGTCAACATTGTCACGCTCAAGATCATCCGCACCGGTGTTCATACCAAAGAAAATCACGCGGTTTTGCGGGGCTGTGCGAATATCAAGACCGTCGGTTTCAGCCACGCGATTAAGATCTTGAACAGGAACGTCCTGAATAAAATCAACTTCGCCAGACAGCAGCGCTGCGACACGTGTGGCCGGATTTTGAATGGGCGTATAGATGATTTCAGTTACATCCATCGGAAACTGATCCATGCCCCAGTAATTTTCGTTCTGGGCAAGAACGGTTTCAACATCAGGCTCGCGGCTGACAACCCGGAAAGGGCCGGTGCCATTCGCATTGGTCGTGGCAAAAGATGTACCACCACCTTCGAAATCCTGAACGCCGACTGTATCATTGGCCTCGGCCCATGTTTTGTCCATCATGAACAGGTTTGTAAGGTTGTTCGGCATAATCGGATTGGGGCCGTCTGTCACAATCTCAACCACATATTTCGAAGGCGCACGCACTTCGACGATCGAGTTGATCAGCTCTTTCATATCTGATTCTTCAGACTTGGCGCGATTGATCGAAAACACAACGTCTTCGCTGTCGAACTCGGCACCGTCGTGGAATGTCACACCTTCACGCAGATTGAAAATCCAGACATTGGGATCATCGGCACTGGGTGCCCAATCGGTGGCTAAAGCGGCCTCAAAAGCGCCGGTGGTGTCACGGATCAACAGCGGTTCATAGATCTGGTGGGCCACAGTATGTGTCGGCCCTTCGTTTTGGGCATGTGGGTCCAATGTCAGGCTGTCACCCGCACGAGCCCAGCGGATCGTTTCCGCACTGGTGGCAAGCGCTGTCGTCATCAACAGGCTGGCCGCAAGAAAGGCGGTGGTTTTTTTCATGATTTATAACTCCCCTTTGGATGTGGTGATCATTGATGATCGGCGGAAAAACACAAGACACATCATGTGGTATATGACGTTGGGTAACGTATATTTTTCCCTAAATATAGCGCATAGTGCGCTGGTCTTGCTGTCTCGCCTTCTAAAGGACGCTCATGTGCCTTCGGTGAGAGTATTGAGAGAACAATGAATTGCTTTGTGGATTTCATTGATTTTGCTACTAAAGTTGAATGCACAGATAGAGTAATTCGATTTGACATATTTAAGATTTGTTCAATTCACCAAAGTTGACGGCATGAATGCCAGATCTGGCTTCTTTTGTGCGGCTTATGAACTGCGTAATGCGCCTATTTTAGATCAGGCACAGCATGATCAGCTAGAAGCCTTACTTGATTGGTTTCGCAAAAATGTAGCTATACCAAAGCGGTTCAATAAATCGAAATCCAAAGGGTATTATCGGCGTGATGCTAAAGGGCTAAGCTGGTTCAGGGCAGATGCAAACGAAGCGCTTGGGAAAGCCTTTGAGCTGGTCGCTTTATTGAAAGAAAATGGATACCAGATCGAATTACTGCGTACTGGCCGGATCGGATATATCATTTATGAAGATGATGTTCAGACAGTCGCAGAACCGTTTTTGGATACACCTATTTAGGCCGTGCATCATACCGAAAACGGATCATCCCCGTACCCCACCCCCGCAAGGTACAGTCCTTGTGGTGGGCAGACCGGGCCGCAGGCGGGGCGGGATTTGGCATCAAGTGCAGTTTTGACATCATCGGGCTGCCAGCCCCCTGCGCCGACACGTGCCAGCGTGCCGACAAAGCTGCGGACCTGATTGTGAAGAAAGCTACGGGCGCGGACGTGAAAGCAGAACTCCTGACCGTGGGGAATATCACGCATTTCAATATCCAGCGCGTTTAGCGTTTTGATGGGGCTTTCGGCCTGACAGATCGACGACCGAAAAGTGGTGAAATCATGCTGCCCCAAAAGATGCTGCGCACCTGCCTGCATTGCGGCCAGATCCAGTGGATGACCCACCTGCCAGACCAGACCGCTATCATGGGTTACCGGCGCACGGCGGCTGATCAGGCGAAACAGGTATCGCCGTTCCACTGCAGAAAACCGGGCGTGCCAGTCATCAGACACGCGTTCTGCCTGCAAAATCGCAACAGGCAACGGTTTCAGATGGTAATTCAGCGCCTCAGACAATCGAAACGGGTCCCAATCCCGCGTCAGATCCACATGGGCCACCTGTGCCGTGGCATGCACCCCCGCATCCGTGCGCCCGGCAGCAGCAATCGTATGGGGGCCGGATTCCAGCTTGCACAAAGCATCCTCGACCGCGCCTTGCACGGATGGCACATCTTTCTGACGCTGCCACCCAGCAAACGGCGCACCGTGATATTCGATTTTCAACGCAAAACGGGGCATTCCCTGCCACTAGCGCGCCAAATGTAATTATGCAATCGCCACTAGGCATTCCCCAACACCCCGCCTATCTTGTGCCTGCGGGATCAAGGGGCATGGGTTTGATTATTTCTGATATTGCAGATGGTTTGATACGCAGCGTTGAGACTGTGACCGACACAGTAACCGCTCCTTTTCAGCCCGCGTCGATCCGTCTGGGCGTCACCGGTTTGTCACGGGCGGGCAAGACGGTGTTCATCACATCGCTGGTCGCTAACCTGATGAACCGGGGGCGCATGCCACAATTGGTGGCGGCCGCCCATGGCAATATCCAGACGGCTTATTTGCAACCGCAACCCGATGATACGGTCCCCAGATTTGAATATGAATCCCATCTGGGCGCTCTGACATCGCCCTTGCCCACATGGCCCGACAGCACCCGTACGGTCAGCCAGCTGCGCCTGTCGCTTAAGGTGCAATCGCGTGGTCTGATGGGGGCTGTGACTGGACCACAAACCGTTCATCTGGATATCGTTGATTATCCGGGCGAATGGCTGCTGGATCTGGCGTTGTTGGATAAATCCTATGCCGACTGGTCGGATGACGTTCTGGCGCGGATCACCAACCGCGATGTGGCGGCAGATTTTCTGCAACTTGAAACCCAAACAGATGCCAGCGCTAAGCTGGATGAACCCACAGCACAGGCTTTAGCCCAAGCGTTCACACGTTATCTGAAAGCCGCGCGGGTGGCTGGGTTTTATGACTGCACACCGGGGCGGTTTTTGCTGCCGGGCGAACTAGAGGGTTCACCTGCGCTGACATTCGCACCGCTGTCACAATCCGACAGCCCGCCCCGCAAAAGCCTGTGGCGCGAAATGGAACGCCGCTATGAGGCCTATAAATCGCGCATCGTGAAACCGTTTTTTCGCGATCATTTCGCCAAGATTGACCGACAGGTCGTACTGGTTGACGCCTTGGGCGCGATCCACAAAGGTCCGCAAGCGGTCGAAGACATGCGCCTTGCGATGGCTGATATTCTGGGCGCATTTCGACCCGGGCGGAATGCCTGGTTAACCAGCCTGTTTCGCGGCAAACGCGTCGAACGCATTCTGTTCGCGGCCACTAAAGCCGATCATTTGCATCACCGCCAGCACCCGCGCCTGACCGCGATCATGCAGGCGCTGATCCGTGACGCAAGCGACCGTGCGAATTTCGCTGGTGCCAAGACCGCCGCCATGTCCATCGCCGCCTTGCGCGCAACAGTCGAAGAAACCGTTGATCACAAGGGCAACGTACTGGATTGCGTGCGCGGCACCTTGCTGGATGGCGGGAAACAGGCGGCTTTTTACCCAGGTGAATTGCCCGAAGACCCTGCGCATTTGCTGGCCCCGGCACGCGATGGGGCGGACGCGTGGCTGGATGCCGATTATCAGATCATGAATTTTGCGCCTGCGCCGCTGACCTTGAAACCGGGCGAAGGTCCCCCCCATATCCGTCTGGACAAAGCTGCCGAATTCCTGATCGGAGATCGCCTGAGATGACCCAAAAATCCACAGGACCGGTTTTGATCGAATTGGAGGAAACCAGCGACAAGACACCGTCAACCGTGCCACCCGTCCCCGATGTACAAATGCCCACACCCACAGGTCAGGCGATGCAAACCATGGCCGCATTAGCAGCGCGCGAACCATCGCGTTTGGGCAAATGGTTCTGGTCCGTGCTGGGTGCGCTGTTTACCTTTATCCTATCGCTGGCCGCGTGGGATTTCATCACCGGATTGCTGGATCGTAACCCGATTTTGGGCATGGCCGCCCTTGGCCTGACGGGCTTGTTCATCCTGATCCTGACCATCATCGCCCTGCGCGAATTGGCGGCATTTTCCCGACTGGGGCGGTTGGACCGTGTGCACAAAGCCGCCGAAGCCGCACTGGCCGCCAACGATCTGGACGGCGCACGACATGTGATCAAGCAACTGGAGACGCTTTATAAATCGCGCGAAGATACCCAATGGGGCCGCGAAAAACTGACCGAACGCCAGGGCGATATGTTCGACGCTGACGGCTTGCTTGGGTTGGCCGAAAACGAATTGCTGACCCCGCTGGATACCGCCGCCACCCAACAGGTCGAAGCCGCCGCACGTCAGGTTGCGATGGTTACAGCATTGGTGCCCTTGGCGCTGGCCGATGTCTTTACAGCGCTGACCGCCAACCTGCGCATGATCCGCCGCATCGCCGAAGTGTACGGCGGCCGCGCAGGCACGCTTGGCAGTTGGCGACTGACACGCGCCGTGCTGACCCATCTGGTCGCAACCGGGGCCGTGGCCGTGGGTGACGACATGATCGGATCCGTGGCCGGCGGCGGCGTTTTGTCCAAAATCTCGCGCCGCTTTGGCGAAGGTCTGATCAACGGCGCCCTGACCGCCCGCGTCGGCGTCGCCGCCATCGAGGTCTGCCGCCCTCTTCCTTTCCACACCCGCAAACGCCCCTCTGTCAGCGGCATCGTGAAACGCAGCCTGACCGGATTATTCGGGTCAGCAAACAAGGAGTAACATCATGGAATCTTTAGCTGCCGATCTGTCGACTATGATCCGCACGCCGCTGGAAAAGTCCCATGTGGATGCGATGCGCAGGGTTGGGTCGGAACGTCAGATGAAAGCCGGTGACATCCTGCAAAAGATGGGCGAACCCAGCGATACATTCCATTATCTGGTCGAAGGCGAGGTCGAAGCGATTGATGCACGCACCGGCGAACGCTATGGGGATGCAACGCTTGGGCCGACGCAGTTTTTCGGCGAAATCTCTTTTCTGTCCGGCAGCAAGGCGATATTGGGCGCGCGGGTTGTAAAAGACAGCACCATGATCTGTGTGCCACGCGAAAAAATGCTGGATCTGATGTCACAAATCCCCGAGATGAGCGATATCATTGTCACAGTTTTTGCCGCCCGCCGTCGCCGTCTTTTGGAAAGTAACGAAGCCAGCCTGACGCTGATCGGTGCCGAGGTGGATCGAAATATTCGCCATATTGCATCGTTTGCCGGGCGTAACCGCATCCCTGTTCGATCCCTGACGCTGGACGAACACGAGGCCGAGGCGATTGCCCATGAATGCAAGATCGGTGAACCGAAGCCGATTGTCATTCTGGGCAAGACAGAGGTGATCGAAGACGCCACGCCAACCAAGATCGCCCGCCGTTTGGGTCTGGATATCAGCATCGAACCTGATCACGTCTTTGACACTCTGATCGTGGGCGGTGGCCCTGCTGGTGTCGCCGCTGGCGTCTATGCCGGGGCCGAAGGGCTGTCTGCATTGGTGATTGAGGATCTGACGATTGGAGGACAGGCCGGAACCTCAAGCCGGATTGAAAATTACATGGGCTTTCCCACCGGTATTTCCGGCGCTGATCTGGTCTGGCGCGGCGAAGTGCAGGCGATGAAATTTGGCACCCGCTTTGCCGTTCCCCGCCGCGCCACCAAGCTGCAACAGCGCGACAATGACGGTGTGTTTTGCGTGACCATGGACGATGGCGATATCGTCTGCGCCAAAAGCGTGATCGTGGCGACGGGCGTGCAATATCGGCGCCTGCCCATAGACCGCATTGAACAGCTGGAAGGTGTAGGTGTTTATTACGCGGCCACGGATGTTGAGGCGCGCTATTGCCGCGACACGGATGCAATTGTCGTGGGCGGCGGCAATTCTGCAGGCCAGGCGGCGATGTTTCTGTCGCGCACTGCCAAACATGTGCACGTTCTGGTCCGCGGCGAAAGTCTGGCGGCATCCATGTCGGATTATCTGGTCAGCCGACTTGAGGCTGATCCAAAAATTACCATCCATTACCGAACCGAGATGAAAGAACTGCACGGCGACGATCATCTTGAAAGCATCACGATCCGCGACAAAACCAGCGGGCAAGACTGGTCGATCAAATCACGCGCAGCTTTTATAATGGTCGGTGCGGCCCCAAATACGGGCTGGCTTTCGGGTCTGGTTGACCTAGACGGCAAAGGCTTTGTGAAAACCGGCCGTGACGTGGGCGCAGGATCATCATACGAGACATCACACGCCGGTATCTTTGCCGTCGGCGATGTCCGCGCCGGATCCGTCAAACGCGTCGCATCAGCCGTTGGCGAAGGATCGGTCGTGATTTCTAAAGTGTGGGATCACGTGGGCGACTAAGAGGCAATCAGACGAATGCTTTCTGCTGAAGGCTCATTTAATTACAAACAATTATAGCCAGCACGCACATTGAAAGAAAACCGCGTCGATGCCTTTGGCGCGGGTTTTCGCTTTTTGGATGATTAGATATGGTATCGCTTGGGCGATCATCATAATCTTTGCAAAGCTATTTAAGCAAAGGACTATCATTTATGACCGTTTCTGCAGATTGCCTTTACACCGACCGGGCAAATCCTTTTGTGAAGATCTGATGTAATGACTGATCATGATGGCGAAAATTTCAATCAATGGGATCTGCAACAAGAACCCAAGACGACATCTGACACCGTTGGTCTGATCATTAATACAATCAAAGACATCGAACCTTTGGATGATCAGTTCGGTGTTGATCCTAAGAAAACTGTTCCACCCGCACTTTATGATCTGTTTTTCGGCCAACGTGACCCAACGACCGTCAGTAATGATCCCAAAGACGCCCCACCTCTGCAGACTTACGCCATTCTGGACGCCGCCAAGATTGCCAATCTACCGCAACTGCTGGCCAGCACTGAGCTTGAGTATCGGTGCCTGTTCAAAGGTCAGGCGTATGACGAACTGAAAGATGTAGCGCCATGGATCGTGACGCTGAAAGAACACAATACCTTTACCCGTAACCTTTTTAGCCACGACCCCAAAGACCCGGCACCTTGGCACAATTGGGATAAGGAACCAGGCATCTTTATCCGGTCCCAAGCATCTCTGGACGACATCTGGAGGCATTTCAGAAAATTCACCAAGGTGCAGGATGAAGCAGGGAAATGGTATTACCTTCGGTTCTATGACCCAAAGATCGCTTTCCCCTACATCACCCAAAGCGAACGGTTTTCGGAACGCATTTTGAATGTGCCAACGGCAAGACAGTCAACGTCCATGGTCATAATCGACAAGACCAATGCACATCACATAAAGCTGGCAGAAGTTCCCACTAAGCCATCAGCGGGCATTTACGTGATGGATCATCATGACAAAGATATTTTTCGCGCACTTACATTCATCAGTCGCGCCAACGTTCTTCTTGAAAAACTGAAAGACAGTTTTTCTTTTGAGACTGACAACGATGCTTATCGTGATGCCATTATCACGACAATGCACCGGATGCACCAATACGGGTTCCGCCAAAAGCGCCAATTAGAGCAGCTTGCGACCTGGGATATATTTTACGGCCCGAATTTCGAAAAAAATGACCCTGAAGGCCATCTTTTGGATATATGCTTGCGTCAGGATATAGACTCGGCTGAAAAATTTAGTGATTTTTGTAAACGTTTAAACGAGATTTATTAAATGCAAGATGGGCAGTTCCCGCCAAGCCCGACTGAAATTATCGCAGCACTTGATACACCAAACACAGAACGCGAATATTACCGTTCCGAAGATTGCGACGTTGGCGCGACATGTGGCGGACAGGGTTTGTTCATCCCCCTATCGAAAATGGGGTGATCAACACGGCCAAAGTTGTCCTCGGTCAGATTAAGTAACTGGCACTCCCAATACCCTTAAGCATGTCGCAGACCATTGTACTCTTTTACGCAGGCAGACCCTTACTGCCCATATTCAGAAACTTTGCGCGGCGTTCTTTCAGCAGTTCTTTGGGGGATTTATCTTCAAGTTCTTTCAGCAAATCGCTGATCGCAGTGCGGACGTTTTGCATGGTTTCGGTCCGGTGGCGATGCGCGCCGCCGATGGGTTCGGGAATAATTTTATCGCAGACCTCAAGCTGTTTCAGATCCTGCGCAGTCAGGCGCAGGGCTTCGGCCGCTTCGCGCATACGTTCAGAATCCTTCCACAGGATCGTGGCACAACCTTCGGGGCTGATCACCGAATAAACGGCGTGTTCTAACATCGCCAGACGGTTCGCAGTTGCAAAGGCCACGGCCCCACCCGATCCACCTTCACCCAGAACCACTGACACCAGCGGCACCTTGATCTGCAGACATTTTTCCGTGGAGCGCGCAATCGCCTCGGACTGACCGCGTTCTTCGGCGCCTTTGCCGGGATAAGCGCCGACCGTATCAACCAGCGTGATCACAGGCAGGCGCATCCGGTCAGCCAGATCCATTAGGCGCACAGCTTTGCGGTATCCTTCGGGGCGCGCCATGCCGAAATTTCGTTTCAGACGACTTTCGGTGTCATTGCCCTTTTCGTGACCGATCACTACGACGGGACGATCTTCGAAACGCGCCAGACCACCCATTACCGCATCATCATCGGCAAAGTTTCTGTCACCCCCAAGGGCCGTATATTCGGTGAAGATTTCCTGAATATAATCAATCGTATGAGGCCGTTCGGGGTGGCGTGCGACTTGATATTTGCGCCAGGGCGTCAGGTTGCTGTAAAGCTCTTTCAGAAGATCGTGTGCCTTTTTATCAAGGCCTGCGGCTTCCTCTTCGATATCCATTTCCCGATTTTCACGCGCTTTTGCCCGTAATTCAACAGCTGTGCCTTCAATCTCGGCCAGCGGTTTTTCAAAATCAAGATAGTTGGTCATTATCGGCTCCGGCATATCGTCTGGCGATATATGACCTTGCACGCATGCAGATGCAACTGTCGCGTTTGCCAGATGTGCCCGATTGATCACGCCTGTCAGATTGTTACTGTTTTGCCGCAAATTCAGGCAGGCAAAACACTGTGCATTGTTTTTAGCAAAGACCCAAGACATGGTCCGCGCGGGAAAACGAACGAGGGATAACAATGAAATTTTACCACTATGCAGTGCTGGCCACTGCGATCTGTATCGCAGCACCGGCCGTGTCACAGGATATCAAGTTCGGCGACGACAGCGGCGAATGGACCAATGATGGCGAATGCGATGATCGTCGGTTTTTTGGCAGTGGAATGGCCGAAGTGTTGAATTGGGAAGACACAGGTCGCGATGCCACGGACTGCAAGCAGCAGTTTGACGCCGGCAACATCCAACTGTGGAACATCGAACGCGCCCGGGCAGCAACCCAGTGCAGCGCGATCAACTTTGGCGATAACTCAGGCCAGTACACTGACGATGGCGCCTGTGATGACCGCCGGTTCGAAGGGATCGGTGCCGCAGAAATCATGAATATGGAAGACGTCGAAAAAGATGCCAACGATTGCCAGCGTCTGTGTGATTTCGATCTGATTTATCTGCGCGATTACTAAACGACCAATAGCGCTCATCAGTCCGGGTAACTTTCTTCGCAAAGAAAGCCCGCAAGGGCTTGATGAGCGCCCGTCTAACCGCTGATCATTTCGGACTGCCGCACAATCACTTCGGCCTGTTTGATGCTGGCGATATCGACCAAACGGCCTTTATAGACGGTAGCCCCTTCGCCATTGGCCTTGGCCTTTTCCATTGCATCCAAAATCTCGCGCGCCTCGGCAACCTGTTCGTCGGATGGCGTAAAGACCTCGTTCGCGATGGCGACCTGTTTGGGGTGGATTGCCCATTTGCCAACCATGCCAAGTGTCGCGGATCGTCGCGCCTGCGCCCGGTATCCTTCATCATCGCTGAAATCGCCAAACGGCCCGTCCACCGGCAAAACCCCATGGGTCCGACACGCCGCCACGATCGCCGTCTGCGCCCAATGCCACGGGTCCGACCAGTGTTTAACACCATCCTGCAGCATATAGTAGTTTTCCTGCGTGCCACCGATGCCCGTCGTCTGCATCCCCATCGAAGCTGCGAAATCCGCCGCGCCAAGTGACATCGCCTGAAGGCGCGGGCTTGATGCTGCAATCTCTTCGACATGCGCGATACCCGCCGCACTTTCGATGATCACCTCGAAACTGATCGGCTTGGCGCGTCTCTTGGCCGTTTCGACCGCCGTCACCAGTGCGTCCACGGCATAGATATCACTGGCATTGCCGACCTTGGGGATCATGATCTGATCGATCCGGTCGCCCGCCTGTTCCAGCACATCCACCACATCACGATACCAAAAGGGCGTGTCCAACCCATTGATCCGCACGCTTAGATATTTCTGCCCCCAATCGATATCGCCAATGGCCTGGATGATGTTCTTGCGGGCTTCGGCCTTATCATCAGGGGCGACAGAATCTTCAAGATCCAGATTGATCACATCCGCCGCACTGGCCGCCATCTTTTCAAAGATCGCAGGGCGCGACCCGGGGCCAAAAAGCTGGCAACGATTAGGACGTGCAGGGGCTTGGGGTTGGATGCGAAATGACATGGCGTGCCTCGGTAATGATATTTCGTTTTTGCGCCATTAATCGATAGATTAATGCGCAGCAACCCGCAAGCGTCAATTTCGCAACTGCAGCATAACCCTGCGTGACGCGCCTTAGGCTGCTGCGATCAGATCATCCCAAATAACTGAATTACGCTTGGCAAATACACTTAAATGCCCAATTTTTCCAAGACCATACCCTTTGGGTTTGATCAGAAGTTGCGTTATTGGCGCGTCTTTGAAAGATTGCATGTGCCGCCAAACCGCCTGGGGTGGCACCATCGGGTCATCCTGAATGGCAACAAACTTCGTCGGCGCCTTGATCCCCATGACATCCGGTTGCGGCAGCCTCTTACCGATGTCGCTGGCATTAAAATCGCGCGATGTGCACCAGCGTCGCCACTGAAAATAAACATTCTTGGGTAAATCCTCGTTTATACCCGAAAACCGCCCCGGCAAATACCCGAACATCTGCGCCAAAACAGGTCCATGCGCGTGCCAAAACACATAAGCCTTTGGTTTGTAATGCCATGGATGATCCTTGATATTCACCGGCCCGCTGGCCACGCAAATCACCCGGTCAATCTGGTCCAGACGCTGCTGAAACGGCAACATCAGACCGCCCAGTGAATGTCCGATCACCCACAACGGAACGTCGGGAAACGCATCTGCCAGCCAGTCGCGCGCAACCTGTTGATCGACAAGACCCCAATCGGACATCAGCACCTTTGACTGTGCCATAGGCCCGGTCAGGGATGCGCCAAAGTCGCGATAATCAAAGGTCAGACAGGCGATACCTTTCTTTTCGGCCAACCAATTGGCAAACGCTTTGTAATAGCCATGCGGAATACCCGTTGCCCCTTGCAAGATACAGACAGCCGTCACCACACCCAATGGCCGCGACAGATGCCCAGCCAAATGATGCGTCCCTGCATCAATCATCACCGGTTCGTAAGTTTGCCCTTGATCCAGCATTGCAAAACTCCACATTAGACTGATCGGTCTAACTCAGAGACTAGACTGATCGGTCCAAAGGTGTAAAGGATTATCTTGAATGGCCTATTCGACACCTCAAAAACTGGTGCATGCGGCATCGGATCTGTTTCGCCAGAATGGTTATGCCGCCACCGGGCTTAGCGAAATTCTGAAACGTGCAGGTGTACCCAAGGGGTCGCTTTACCATCATTTTCCAGGTGGGAAAGACGATTTGGCCATTGCTGCCGCGCAGCTAGCCGGCAAGCATCTGCGCACCTTGATCGAAGCGGCCTTTAAGGATGTGGACGACTTTAACGCAGGGATCGAAACCGTGTGCAACGCCATTGCCGATCTGTTCGAAAAAAGCGGTACATGGACATCCTGCCCGATCACCACAACGTTGCTGGACGGCAAAGCCAAGCCCGACTTTATCGCCACCGCGGATGAAATTTTTGCAAGCTGGCGGCAGGTCTGTTTCGACAACGCGCGCCGGTTCGGACATTCAGATGCAGCGGCAAACGACATCAGCCGCACCACTTTGATGCTTTTGCACGGGTCCTGGATCGCTGCGCGGGCAGAAAATTCTGCTGCGTCCATACGGCAGGTGCCTCGTTTGTTGGATATTCAGATCAGGGCTTTGACAAATCAAAATTAACGACAAACTAAGACGGGTTAATGACAGAGCAATTCTTGCCAAACCCTATCCCCATCGTGCGTATTGACGATCACCAAAACAGGCCAAATCCCGGCTGGAATCACAGTTTTGTACAAAATATTTGGTACAAAACCCGTGTACAAAATATACAAAACTGCGTGACGGTGGGCACTTAAGAATACCTGTCACGCAACGTCCCAAGCGTTAAACTTTTCAAGACGCCACGTTTTTTCAGCTGGTTTCCGTAAGGCCAAGCACATGATTATTTTAAGACCAGTGCCATTTTTCACTGCACATTTCCGGATTTTTCCGAAAGAGTATTTTTCAAGATTTGGAGCTTTATAATGATACAGATACCCTATCTATTATTCTTGGGCGACGCCCCCGATCAACTGGCCGCAAAAGTGGCCCAGGGCATCAAGGATTGGCGCCCCGAAAACGCTGTTGGGCAGTTCCGTTTGCCCGGCTGTGGTGCCGATCTGGGCCTGACTGATATGACCTTGGAAGATGCCAAAACAGCTGGCGCCAAGACCCTAGTCATCGGTGTCGCCAACCGCGGTGGTGTCATTTCCGAAACGTGGAAACAGGTTCTGCGCGACGCATTGGCAATGGGGTTTGATCTGGCAAGCGGCTTGCACAACTTATTGAAAAACGAAGATGATTTGGTCAGCACAGCCAAGAAGTATGGTCAAGCTTTGCATGATGTGCGTATCCCCGACGTCAAATATCCCATTGCAAATGGCGTACGTCGCCGCGGCAAACGATGCTTGGCCGTGGGTACGGATTGTTCGGTTGGCAAGATGTACACAGCCCTTGCGATGGACGCTGAAATGCGCAAGCGCAGGCTGAAAAGCACCTTTCGCGCCACGGGCCAAACCGGCATTTTGATCACCGGTGGTGGCGTGCCTGTCGATGCTGTCGTGGCCGATTTCATGGCCGGATCCATCGAATGGCTGACCCCGGACAATGACGACGATCACTGGGATATGATCGAAGGCCAAGGCAGTCTGTTCCACGTGTCTTATTCAGGCGTCACCATGGCGTTGATCCACGGCGGTCAGCCCGACGCGCTGATCCTAAGCCACGAACCCACCCGCCCCCACATGCGCGGACTTCCCGGCTATGATCTGCCATCGCTCGAGGCCGTACGCGACACCGCAGTGACGCTGGCAAAAGTCGCCAATCCTACCTGTCAGGTTGTGGGAATTTCTATTAACACACAGCATCTTAGCGAAGATCAGGCCTTGGACTATCTGGCAAAGACAGAACAGCGCATGGGTCTGCCTGCGGTCGATCCATTTCGCCAGGGCGCAGGTCGTTTGGTTGACACGCTGGACGGAATTTAACCCATGCAAATCAGCGCCCAAAAAGACGTATTTCCCCTGGCACAAGCCTTTAGCATTTCGCGCGATACCAAGACCGAAGCCAAGGTTGTCACCGTCCAAATACGCGATGGCGATCACAGCGGATGCGGCGAATGTGTGCCTTATACGCGTTATGGTGAAAGTCTGGACAGCGTGCTGGAACAGATTGAGTCGCTGCCACTTTATGTTGACCGTGATACATTGCAAACGCTGTTACCTGCGGGCGCTGCACGCAACGCGGTTGATTGTGCCTTATGGGATTTGCAGGCAAAGAAAGCTGGCAAGCGGGTTTGGGAACTGGCTGGATTATCAAAGCCCAAGCCGGAAATCACCGCCTTTACTCTGTCCTTGGACACCCCCGAAAAGATGCAAGCGCAGGCCGCCCAAAACGCCCATCGCCCGCTTTTGAAAATCAAGTTGGGCACCCCCGATGATATGGCGCGTCTGGAAGCCGTGCGCGCAGGGGCGCCTAACCCAAAACTGATTGTGGATGCAAACGAAGGTTGGACCACCGATGTCTACTGTGATCTTGCCCCGCATCTTTTGCGCCTTGGTGTAGCGATGGTCGAACAACCCTTGCCTGCAGGTCAGGATCAGATGTTGTCAGAAATCGAACGCCCATTGCCCGTTTGCGCCGACGAAAGTTGCCATGATCGCAATAGCTTACCCGATTTGGCGGGCAAATACGATATGGTGAATATCAAGCTGGATAAAACCGGCGGGCTGACCGAAGCGTTAAACTTGCGCGATGACGCACTGGCGCAAGGATATCAGGTTATGGTCGGCTGTATGGTCGGCACATCGCTTGGCATGGCCCCTGCGGTTCTGGTGGCGCAAGGGGCGGCCGTCACAGACCTTGACGGCCCGCTTTTATTGTCCCAAGACCGCGATAACCCTTTAATTTTCGACGACACCGGGGTGCACCCATCGACCACTGCACTTTGGGGCTAAGGAGATACCGATGAGCCGAACAGTATACGTCAATGGGCAGTATGTTCCTGAAGAAGATGCCAAAATCTCGGTCTTTGACCGCGGGTTCTTGTTTGCTGACGGTGTTTACGAGGTCACCAGTGTTTTGGGTGGCAAGCTGATTGACTTTGCAGCCCACGCAACACGTCTGGAAAGATCGCTTGGCGAATTGCAGATGGAAAGCCCTGTCGCAAAAGACGAACTGCTTGAAATTCATCGTGAATTAGTACGTGCTAATGACATCACGGACGGTCTGATCTATCTTCAGATCACACGTGGCGCGGCAGATCGCGATTTTGCTTTTCCGGAAAACGCCACGCCGACAATCGTTCTTTTCACACAATCCAAACCCGGCTTGGCCAACAGTCCTGCGGCGCAAACAGGTATCAAGGTAATCAGCATCGAAGATCAGCGTTGGGGGCGGCGCGATATCAAGACGGTGCAGCTTTTGTACCCATCCATGGGCAAGATGATGGCCAAGGCAGCCGGGGCCGATGACGCATGGATGGTTGAGGATGGCCATGTGACAGAAGGGACGTCCAACAATGCCTATATCGTCAAAGGCAATACCATCATTACACGGCATCTGGGCAATGAAATCCTGCACGGTATCACCCGCGCGGCCGTTCTGGCTTTTGCCCGTGAAGCACAGATGAAGGTCGAAGAACGCGCCTTTACGATAGATGAAGCATTGCAAGCAGATGAAGCCTTTATCACATCCGCTTCGTCCTTTGTGATGCCGGTCGTGGAAATTGACGGCACGGGCATCGGAAACGGCGAACCGGGGTCCGTTGCGCAACGTTTGCGTGAAATATACTTAGACGAAAGTCTTAAAAAGGCGGTTTGACGCAAAAAAACGCGCAGTGCTATACCCTGAACGGCTAATATTTGCGCGCTTTTGATAAGTATATTGATTTGTATTGTCTTTCGTGGATATTTGCGAAACTTTAACGGAAGGTATTCGCACTTTGACGAGGAGGCATGGCGTGCGCCGCATATTTGGGGCTGCAATTTTTGTAATCGGTATAATTGGCTTGGGTTCTTGGGCGACAATTAAACACGCGCCCTTTATCGAGGCCAAAATTGCTGTGCGCGCTGCAAATAATTTCGCAATTCTTGATGCAACCCACGATCTGATTACGTCTGTTTCCGGACGTGATGTCCGTGTCACGGGTTTAGCCAACAGCGCTGAAGAAAAAGCGCTGATTCTGGCTGATATTGACCAAGTTCGTGGCAGACGTGCAATTATTGATGAAATCGAAGTGCTTTCGCACATATCGCCTTATGTCTTTACTGCCAGAAAAACGGCCTTTGATAAATCCTATGATGGTCTGGTCCCAACTGAAAAAATACGCGCCGCGATTGGGCGTGACATTGGTGCAGAACCTGCACAGGATCTGATCTTAGCCGCTGGCGCACCTGATACCGCGTGGCCGGGCGTTGTCAAACTTTCACTTGATGCATTGGATGCATTGCTGATCGGTGAATTCACATTGCAAGACCGTGATCTGATTCTAACCGGGCTTGCAAAAACACCCGAAGTCAAAACGCGCGTCGAAACGATTTTATTGGGTGTTCCGTTCGATTATTCGGTTCAAACGGATCTTGATATCTATATTGATGATCGTCCGGCTGATTTCGAATTGCTTTACAGCGTGGTAGATGGCGTTCAGGTCAATGGCCGCGTTCCTGCAGGCCTGGATACAAAACGTCTGGCCCAGGTTCTGAACGTGGCAAGTGTCAGCGGTGATATTGACAAAAGTGTTCTAAGTGACAGTGGGCTTGCACAATCGCATCTTAGGCTTTTGTCATATTGGCTACCTGATCTTGAAAATGCACGCATGAAAATTGCCCCGAATACGCTGGAATTCGAAGTCACTGTTTCACCTGGAATTGATCAGGAACAGGTGGAAACTGCGCTTGTCTCTGCTTTGTTTCCCGGCACTCAGATGGCCGTCAACACCATTGATGATATGCCCGAGGCTGATTTTGTGCGTGTCAACGCTGCCACTGCCAAGCCCCAGATATTCCGGGCAGGATACTGGTTGCCGGTCATGTCTTTTGATCCGACCCAACAAGTTTGTGAGAATTTAGCGCGTCAGGCTTTGGCGCAGCAAAAGATCAGTTTTGTTGCAGGATCTGATCGGCTTCAGACACAATCAGCCCGCGCCATCAACGAAGTGGCCGCGATTTTGCACGAATGCACCACTGTGGCGGGCTTGCAGATTGAAATTGACGGCTTTGTAGATCGCCCGGGAAATGCCACGCGAAATGAAACTTTGCGTCGCGACCGTACACTTGCACTGCGTCAGGCTTTTGTAGACCGTGGTATTGCAAGCGAAGATATTTCGCCGCAAGGTTTGCAAGGGGGGCGTATTGTTGTTGCAACAACGGGCCAAAGCAATCAGGAAGTGCCGATACGCACACACTCTGATCCGTCCATGCCCCCACACATGGAAAAGGCAACCGAAGGTAAATAAAGTATGTTTCAGGAATGGAGCTTTCTGATCGGGGAAATCTGGGGGCTTTTGATCATGGCCGCCTTGTTGGGGCTTTTGACAGGCTGGGTTATCTGGGGTTATGGCGCACAAGAAGTGATTGAAACCGAAACTAAAAGACTGCGTGCGGATCTTGATGCAAGCTGGGTTGCACAGAACGAAAAAACCGCTCAGATCAAGGCGCTGCGCACTGAATTATCAGAACAAAAACCTTTTGATGATGTTGCAGAAGCCCCTGACGGGAAACCGGTTTTCCTATCCGAACCACGAAATGGGAAAGCCGATAGTCTGACAAAGATAAAAGGGATTGGTCCGAAGTTGGAACATCTTTTAAATAATATGGGTATTTATCATTATGATCAGATTGCGGGATGGAATGATGCTGAAATCGCTTGGATGGATGAAAACCTAAAAGGTTTCAAAGGCCGCGTCAGTCGGGATAACTGGATAGATCAGGCAAAATCTTTACGGTCTTAACCACAGCCAACACGATGATTAGCTTTGGTTTGAAATGGCGCGCCGATCTGACGCGCCATTCTTTATCTATTGGCTGATACGACCATCAATGTACGGCGTATAAGGCCCTTGTTCTGCCAGATATTCTGCTGTGACATCGGCCAGATCTGGTCCGAAGTCATAGGCATTCATACCATCTGTTGAAAACATGCTATAGCCGTCGCCGCCGTTACGAACATAGTTGTTCGTCACCACAGAGTAGGTCTTTTCAGGGTCAATTGGCACAAACGTGTCACCTTCCTTGACCATGACTTCGGTCACACGGCCTTCGTTTGGGGCAACACTTGGGTCCCATTTGAATTTCAGTCCAGCAACTTGCGGGAAACGGCCTTTGACCTCTTCAACCTGGCTTACACCGTTTTCCAGCGCGTCAATAACGCCCTGACCTTTGATCTGAAAGGTCGACAGGGTGTTCTGGAACGGCAGCACAGTCAGTACTTCGCCCATGGTCACTTCGCCTGCGTCGATGGATGACCGCAAACCGCCAGAGTTTGCAATTGCGATTGTCACGCCCTGTTCAGCGACTCGGGCCAGCATCGCATCAGCCACCAGATTGCCCATCGCACATTCCTGTACACGGCAAACAGCGCGATCGCCTTCGATCGGTTCAGCCGTTTCGGCCACGACTTTATTGCGGATTTCATCCAATGGCTGTGCCATTTCGGCAATGCGATCTTTTGTGGTCTGATCTTCGACAACTTCGCCATCGTTGATCAAAGGTTCGCCCACCGCTTCGGTGATCACACCTTCGTCGTTGAACGTCACGTTCAGCTCGCCCAGGAATTTACCATAAGCATAGGCCTGAACAATCGCCGTATCCCCAACCATCGTTGGATATGGCCCAACCGCGCGATCCTGGGTATTGGACAGCAGTGTATTGGAATGCCCACCCACAATCACATCGACACCTGTTGTGGCGGCAGCAACGGCCTGATCTACTTCATACCCGGAATGGCTTAGTACGATAATCTTGTTCACGCCCATTTCGGTCAGCCTGTCAACTTCGGCCTGCACGGCCTCGGCCGGGTCTGTAAAGGTGATGTTGGGACCCGGGCTAGCCAATTCAGCCGTATCTTCTGGTGTCAGGCCGATCAAACCTAGTTTTTCGCCACCGCGTTCGATCACAACCGATTTCTGGATCACATCAGCAATCAACGGTTCATTTGAAAAGTCAGCATTCGACATCAAAACCGGGAAATCCACCGTTTCGACAAAGCCGCGCAGAACTTCGGGGCCATCATCGAATTCGTGATTGCCCACGGTCATCGCGTCATAAGCCATTTTGTTCATCATTTCAGCGGCCAGTTTACCCTTGTAATAGGTGTAAAATAGTGACCCCTGAAATTGATCCCCGCCATCGACAAGGATCGAATTGTTGCTGCGCGCACGTGCGTCGTTGATCGTTGTGACCAAACGGGCCGACCCACCAAAGCATTCGCCTGCGTCGTTATCTTCGGCCGAACACGGTGAATCATATTTGGAAATCGGCTCAAATCGCGCATGAAAATCATTGGTGTGCAGAATTGTAAGTGAATAATCAGCCGAAGCTGTAGTGGCAGTCACTGCAAGTGCAGCAACTGTAGATAGGAATCGAGCAGTCATGGCGTCCCCCTGTTGCAGATAATTCATATCGTGAACATTGTAAGCCGAATGTCAAAGGGGCAAAATAGCCTGCCGTTACGTCCACTTCGTCGCATCCGTCCCTGAAAAGCCACAATAAACAGCCGAGCATTGCAAAAAAGTGGGCGTTTTTCTGGACCTGGATCAAGGGTTTGGATACTCTGACATCAAACGGGGCGAAAATGATCCCGAATATTGAGGCAGTTATGAAGTTTCCTGAGCGGTTTTCGCACCTTCCGGAATATGCTTTCCCGCGTCTGCGCGCCCTTTTGGATGTGCATGAACCCGGCGATACGCCTATTGCGATGACAATCGGTGAACCCCAGCATCCATTCCCGGACTGGGTTGGCAGCATATTGGCCGAAAATCTGGATGGATTTTCAAAATATCCACCCAATGATGGCGCATATGATTTACTGCAAGCAATCGGCGACTGGATCAAGCGGCGCTATGATGTCACGGTTGATGCCGGCACACAGATATTAGCGCTGAACGGCACACGCGAGGGACTTTATAACGCCGCGATGGCGCTTTGCCCTGAAACCAAGGCTAGCAAGACGCCCATTATTCTGACGCCAAATCCGTTTTATCAGGTTTATGCAGTGGCCGCCCTGTCTGTCGGGGCCGAACCTGTTTATGTACCCGCGACATTTGATACCGGATATTTGCCTGATTACGCATCCTTGTCCAAAGATGTTCTGGACCGTACGGCGCTGGCCTATGTCTGTTCGCCTGCCAACCCACAGGGGGCTGTTGCAGATGCGGACTATTGGCGTGATCTGATCAATCTAGCCGAAAAGCACGATTTCAAAGTTCTGGCCGATGAGTGCTATTCCGAGATTTATCGCGATACACCACCCATAGGTGCGCTGCAGGTCGCAGATCAGATGGGCGCAGATCCAGACCGCGTTGTGATTTTTCATTCTTTGTCCAAACGGTCAAACCTGCCTGGGCTTCGGTCCGGCTTTGCTGCCAGTGGTGCGGGTAATATCCAGCGTATGAAACAGCTTCGGAATTACTCTGGTGCGCCACTGCCTTTGCCATTGCAGAAAGTGGCAACGCAGGTCTGGATCGACGAAGATCACGTCGATAACAATCGTGCGCTGTACAAAGCGAAATACGATGTTGCAGATCAGATCTTTACGAATATCGATGGGTATCGTGCACCGCAAGCTGGATTTTTCTTGTGGCTTCCGGTGCAAGACGGCGAAGCGACAACATTGAAATTATGGCGCGACACGGGCGTTCGGGTTTTACCTGGCGCCTATCTAAGTCGTGACGTCGGAGGGCAAAACCCCGGTGCAAATTATATCAGGGTGGCCATGGTCGCCCCAATTGATGACATGCAGCGCGGGCTAATCCGGCTTCGTGATTGCATCTATAAATAAGAAGAAACGAGGCACGGGCATGGCATATCAGACACGCGGACGACGAGATCCGTTACTGGACAGCACAACACAAGCGGCGTTGGAAAAACGCGGGAAAGAGCTGTTGGGCATGGGGCTGTTGGTCTTTGGTGCCCTGGTTGGCATGATGCTGTGGTCTTATTCGCCCAACGATCCCAGCTTTATGATGGCCACTGACGAACCTGTGCAAAACTGGCTGGGCCGCTTTGGCGCTATGATTGCAGCGCCTTTGATGATGATCATTGGGTATGGTCTTTGGGTGATCGTTGCCGTGTCACTGACATGGGGTGTACGGTTTGCACTTCATCGTGGTGAAGATCGCGCGATTGGGCGCTTGATCTTTTTCCCGATCCTGATTGCTGTGACATCGCTTTATGCATCGACCCTTATTCCACCTGCTGGCTGGACACACAGCTTTGATCTGGGTGGTCTGTTTGGCGAAGCCATTATTGGTATTTTCGCAAATCTGCTGCCATTTTCAATTGGCTTTAACGTCAAGCTGACATCCGTCGGGTCGGCGGTTGGCATGGTTGCCTTGGGACTGTTTGTTCTAGGCTTCACACGGGCTGAATTACGCGTGATTTTACGGTTCCTGATTGTCGGGCTGGTCGTCGTCTATGCGCAGATTTTCAATGTACTACGCGGTATTTTCAATGGTGCTAAATCTGCCACCCATCGTGTGCAACAGGCAAAAGCGGCACGTCGTGATGCGGCACAAATCCAAGAAGATATCCCGCCCACACGGCCTGCATCCACGCAACAGGCGCGTGTTTTACGCGCTGAACCCGCCATGACATCACCCCCCGTTGCCCCTGTGGCACAGCCTGTCGCAAAACCCGGCCTTTTGGCGCGTATTCCTGGCCTGATGCAACGCCCTGCCCCAATGCCAGAACCCGAATTGATCGACCCGATTTACAATGATGCTATTATTGAAGGCCCAAGTGACGAACGCATTCAGGCTAAAATTTCGGACGCGGTGAAATCACGCCGTCGTCAGTCACCGGGTCAAATGATGCCACGCATCGAACCATCACTGACCCGTGGCAAAGGTCCTCAGCCACTTGTTTTGTCTGATGAACCCCCCGTCGTGGCACCCAGATTGGACATGGACACCTCATTTGCAGTACCCGATGACATGACCCCCTTGGTCGCCGAACCCACATGGGATGCCGCACCAGTTCCTGAAACAAAGGGCGTCGTGCAGCACCCTGCGCGCAAGCCTGTTCAGCCGTCGAAAAAAGCCAAGGCCGAAGCCCAGCCCGCCTTGAAGTTTGATGATGCCACAGCCGAATATGAACATCCGCCGTTATCGTTACTAACTAATCCGGTCGAAATTCAGCGCCAACATCTAAGCGATGAGGCGCTAGAGGAAAACGCGCGGATGCTGGAAAATGTGCTGGATGACTACGGCGTCAAAGGCGAAATCGTCAGTGTACGTCCAGGCCCCGTTGTGACCATGTACGAACTGGAACCTGCGCCCGGTCTAAAAGCCAGCCGCGTCATTGGTCTGTCTGATGATATCGCGCGGTCCATGTCCGCCCTATCTGCGCGCGTCAGTACTGTGCCCGGGCGGTCTGTAATCGGGATCGAACTGCCCAACGCCACCCGCGAAAAGGTTGTTCTGCGCGAAATCCTGTCCGCGCGTGGGTTTGGTGACAGCAACATGCGGCTGCCGCTTGCATTGGGCAAGGACATCGGCGGCGAACCGATTATCGCCAATCTGTCCAAAATGCCCCACTTGTTGATCGCAGGGACCACCGGATCGGGTAAATCTGTTGCCATCAACACAATGATCCTATCGCTGCTTTACAAACTAAGCCCCGAAGAATGCCGCATGATCATGATTGATCCCAAGATGCTGGAACTCAGTGTCTATGACGGTATTCCACATCTGCTGTCGCCCGTTGTGACGGACCCGAAAAAGGCAGTTGTCGCCCTGAAATGGGTCGTGGGCGAGATGGAGGAACGGTATCGCAAGATGTCCAAAATGGGCGTGCGCAACATCGAAGGCTATAACGGCCGCGTTCGTGATGCGCTGTCAAAGGGCGAGATGTTCAGCCGAACGGTTCAGACCGGTTTTGACGATGATACTGGCGAACCCGTGTTTGAAACCGAAGAGATTCAGCCCGAAACGATCCCTTATATCGTGGTGATCGTGGATGAAATGGCTGATCTGATGATGGTGGCCGGTAAAGAGATTGAGGCCTGCATTCAGCGTCTGGCGCAAATGGCGCGAGCGTCGGGCATCCATCTGATCATGGCCACACAGCGTCCGTCAGTTGACGTCATCACCGGCACGATCAAGGCCAACTTCCCCACCCGGATTTCATTTCAAGTGACCAGCAAAATCGATAGTCGCACGATCCTGGGCGAAATGGGCGCCGAACAGCTGCTTGGTATGGGCGACATGCTATACATGGCGGGTGGTTCAAAAATTACGCGGATTCACGGACCCTTCTGTTCTGATGAAGAAGTCGAAGAGATCGTGAACTTCCTGAAAGCCAATGGTGCGCCTGAATATGTAAATGGCGTTGTTGACGGCCCCGAAGATGGCAAGGAAAGTGATATTGATTTGGTGCTTGGCCTGGGTGGCAACACCGATGGCGAAGATGCGCTTTATGATCAGGCGGTACAAATCGTAATCCAGGACCGTAAATGTTCGACCAGCTATATCCAGCGCAAACTGGCGATCGGCTATAATAAAGCTGCGCGCTTGGTTGAACAGATGGAAGATCAGGGCCTTGTCAGTTCTGCCAACCATGTCGGTAAGCGTGAAATTCTGATCCCTGAACAATAAGCGGGGAATTCTGCCCCATTCATTGGCCTGTTATTGCATAACATGGCGGAAAGAATATCTGTTATACAAGCCAAGAACGAATTTGCGGTTAAATAAATGAACAACCGCGCCTTTGTGAAAGATTGTATCGTGCAGAAAGTGGAAAGCAATTCTATGTTGAACTTTATGAAACGCATTATCCTTTTGCCGCTTTTGTGGGCTGTGTTTGCATTGCCTGCAGCTGCAGAAAAGCTGTCTTTGAATGAAATTTCGGCCTATCTGAACAGTTTTCAGACAGCCAGTGGCGCCTTCACGCAATTGAATGCAGATGGCACGATTGCGAATGGTAAAGTTATGATCAAACGCCCCGGCCGCGCGCGGTTTGAATATGAACCACCTACCAAATCTTTGGTCATTGCAGGCGGCGGACAGGTGGCGATTTTTGACGGCAAGTCAAATTCAAACCCCAGTCAATATCCCTTGCGTCGTACCCCGCTGAATATCATTCTTGAACGGAACGTTAATCTGGGTCGCGCCAAGATGGTTGTGGGCCATACCTTTGATGGCACGGCAACAACTGTTGTGGCTCAAGACCCCGAAAATCCCCAGTATGGCAACATTCAATTGCTGTTCACCGCAAACCCGGTTGAGTTACGCCAATGGGTCATAACGGACGAGAACGGCTTTGAAACCAAAGTCATCCTGCGTGATCTGGAAACCGGCGTCGACATTGGCGCGCGGCCCTTTAGCATCGTGGTTGAAGCGGAAAACTGGAATTAGGGTTCAAGGCCGGTTCACCCCGGCCTGAAGTAAATTTCACGTCTATACAGAATAATTTCTGCACCCCAAGCGTAGCCTTCGTATCAACACCATGAAACGGGAGCTACTCATATGAAACTTTTCACTGTCATCACACTGGCCGTTCTGGCCGTCGCAAGCAGTCAGGCTTACAGTGCTGCGCATAAATCAGTCCTGGCAGCTAAAAATGGCATGACCCTTTATACATTTGATAAAGATAAAGCAGGAACCTCAAACTGCTATAATGATTGTGCCGATAGCTGGCCGCCCTATACCGCAAAGCGCGGGATGAAGCCACCTGTTGCAGGCCTGACAACGATCAAGCGTCGCGATGGCACATTCCAATGGGCCCAAGACGGAATGCCTCTTTATTTCTGGGTGGGCGATTCAAAGCCGGGTGACACAAACGGCGATGGAGTCGGTGGTGTTTGGCACGTAGCGCGCCCCTGATATATCTTCAAAGCCCCGCTTAAAACCGGGGCTTTGATGATTTTTTATTTTATTTCATACATCATTATAAATTTATGGCTGCCATTATCAGACAGCCAAATCCCAAGCTAACAAATCTTATTCAATTGGTTGCGCCCCTGGCACGGACATGATCAAGAGATCATTCCTTGGAAAACCAAACAGATGGGAACACTTGGTCGCGCCGTGTGTTATCCATTCAGACAATGGCACGCCGAAAGACACCTTGGCTGTTTTACAATTCTCAAACCCATACCCGGAGACTGATCCATGAAAATTCTAATGGTACTGACATCGCACGATAAACTTGGGGAGACTGGCGAAAAGACCGGGTTCTGGTTGGAAGAATTCGCAGCCCCTTATTACGTTCTGAAAGATGCCGGCGCCGAAGTCGTGCTGGCATCCCCAAAAGGCGGGCAGCCACCCTTGGACCCCAAAAGCGATGCGGATGACGCCCAAACCGAAGCGACAAAGCGCTTCAAAGATGATCAGGATGCACAAAAAGCATTGTCTGAAACACATGTGTTGTCTGACATTGACGACAAAGGTTTTGATGCGATTTTTTATCCAGGCGGACACGGGCCGCTTTGGGATCTGGCCAACGACGCAGACAGCAAACGTCTGATCGAAGCCTTTGCCGGGTCTGACCGGGCTGTTGGTGCGGTGTGTCATGCGCCTGCCGTTTTCAAAAATACCAATGGCGCTGATGGCAAGCCACTGGTCTCGGGCAAGCGCGTGACCGGATTTACCAATACCGAAGAAGAGGCCGTTGGCCTAACCGACATAGTGCCATTTCTGATCGAAGATATGCTGAAGAAAAATGGTGGGCACTATGAAAAAGGGGATGATTGGGCGTCATTTACCTTGGTTGATGGTAAGCTTGTCACCGGTCAAAACCCGGCTTCATCCGAAGAAGCCGCTAAGAAATTACTTGAGTTGATCAAGTAATAAATTACAAAAACGATATTATATGCTGAAAATCAAAGGCAAAGAAAGTAATATCCTTTGCCTTTGTTGTCACACCTCATTCGCGGCGAAATTCGCGATGTCTGTCAGATCAGATCGTCCGTCAGGACCAACCACGACATAGTTCACGCCGTTTGCTGCCCATGACACCAGATCGAACCCATTCAACGTTGTCTGGTTGAAATCTGCATTCGGCGTCGGCTGGTTTGTTCGGCTTTGTAAGCACAATGCAATAACCGTACCACTGGCATCACGGTACATCAGCTGCGCGACAGGTTTGGCATTTGCAACCAAAAGCCTACCCCCTTCGAACGTCAGACCAAACTGGGAAAGATCAGGGATTGTAAATTCGGCACCAACCGTATTGCCAAGCCAGGTCTGTATATGATCGGCTTCGTCAGCGCCAACCTCGACCAGATGTCGGCCTTGGCTAGCATAAACAGCGTGATATTCAGAAATATCCTGCAACCACCCGGCGCTTGCGATGGTCGTTGGTGGGGATATCTGATCCTTGATCATAAATCCTCCCGTCCCGCCCAACACAAAAAGAACCAAGCCAGCAGCAATACTGCCCCAGACCGACGCAATTGACCGTACCGGACGATCAATAGGTGCAGATTTGATGGTCTTCGCCAGTGCCATTGGTATGGGGGCAGCCAATTGTTGATCAAACTGTTCCAGTGCCAAAGCATCCGCAGCCATCAGCGCATCCATTTCGGCCTGCGCTTCGGGGTCGTTTGACAGCCGGTCTTCCACTTCTTTTGTGTCAACCGGATTCAGTTCGCCATCAAGATAGGCACTTAGTTTTATCGAAAAGTCTGTCATCTTGTGGCATACTCCTCTTGACTAAATGCAGCTGCAAGCGTTTTTCGCGCCCTGTGAATACGGCTCATCACGGTGCCGATGGGAACATCCAGCAAATCCGATACCTCTTGATAACTATACCCTTCAGCGCATACCAGCATCAGGGGTTGGGATAATTCGGCTGGCAGATTTGCAACCTTGCCCTGAACCTGTTTTGCTAAAATGGTGTCATCAGCTGTGTTTTCAACCCGAAGCTCATCGGTCTCATCTGCAGGAACCTGGCCCTGACCCACACGAACCTTGCGTTTGCGTATTTCACTGATCCATGTGTTGCGAATGATCCGAAACATCCAGCGGTCCATCGGATGGGCCGGATCATACTGTGTCCATTTAGACAATGCGGTTGAACACGCATCTTGCAACAGATCATCTGCATCCGGTTTGGACCGTGTCAGCGACAACGCAAATCGGCCCAATCGCGGTAAAAGCGAGATCATATCGGCTTTGAATTGATCAGATGTTGTCACACATGCCTCGCTCTTTTCCTTTATGACATGACGGTTTTGATATTCAAAAGACCTGCGCCTATCTGGTCGGCGCATTGGTGCAGCTGACCCTACGTAACAAGCTAAACGTGCATCGGGAAATGCGATTTTTTCGTATATCTGTGCATTGCGCATTTTTGCCACACGTCTCATCCCGCGATCATTAGGTTCACAATGGTTACGCGTGGAGGGCAGATTTTATTCTGTCTCATCAAAAGCCAAATATCTGCAGGCATTGATTAAGCCCTAGATATGCAAAAAAGATACGCAAAGTTACGATCAAGTTTTTATTCTGGCTACTCTGTACGCAGGATTAAGGAGCATCTTGATGACCCACTCCAATATGACCGGTCAAACTGCAATCGTCACAGGCGGTGGTCAAGGTATCGGGCTTGCCGTAGCGGCTGCATTACGTTCGGTGGGTGCAAAAGTGACAAGCTGGGATGTAAATACCACGGCGATGATTGATTTGGGCGCAACAAGCGAAATGCTGGCTGTTTCTTGCGACATTACCGATTTCGCCCAGATACAGACAGCGCTTGCTACAACTGAACATCAGCTTGGTCCGGTCACAACTCTGCTGGTATCGCAGGCCCTAATGCGCCAGTTGCCGAATATGATAATGCCACTTGGGATCACATCATCGCCGTCAATCTGACCGGAACGTATTACGTAGACAAAACCGTGATTGTCTGAATGCAGGCACGAAATTATGGGCGCATTCTAAATATTGCGTCAATCGCAGGCAACGAAGGAAATCCGAACACCAGTGCGTATTCCGCGTCCAAGGCAGGTGTCATTGGCTTTACCAAATCATTGGGCAAGGGATTGGCGGGTTATGACATCACTGTTAATTGCGTGACCCCTGCAGCGGCGCGTACTCCAATTTTTGATCAAATGTCGCAAGAGCATATTGATTATATGTTGTAAAAGATACCACGTGCCCGGTTTCTTGAGGTTGAAGAAGCAGCACGTATGATCTGATGGCTGGTCAGTCCAGAGAACAGTTTTACAACTGGGGCTATTTTCGATTTATCCGGTGGACGGGCAACGCATGAACCATTTTAATCGGCATGCATTTATAAAGATATCAAAAGCCCCATGATCTTTGGCCACGAAAACATGCTGTTCCTACTGGGTGGAACAGTGCATGTTCAGCAATAATTATCGATATTGTTCGCTTTATCGTATTTTGGCATCCAAACTTGTAAGGTCTGAACATGGAGACAGTTTTTACACCGTTGCAATCGCTTGCTGGCGGAGCGTTGATCGGGGTCTCGGCCGTTTTGCTGATGGCAATATTAGGCCGGGTTATGGGCGCGACCGGCATCGTGGCCGGGTTCATAGCACCGCGTTCATTGTCTGACTGGACATGGCGGGCAGCGGTCTTGGCAGGTATGGTCAGTGGGCCGTTGGTTGTCATGCTGATAACCGGGCAAATGCCAGACATTCAGGTTCCAACCTCTGTCCCGATGTTGATTGTCGGCGGGCTGATTGTTGGTATTGGCGTGACATTCGGATCAGGCTGCACTTCGGGGCACGGCGTTTGCGGTATGGCGCGGCTTTCGCCCCGTTCAATCGTTGCCACACTGACATTCATGCTGGCGACCGGTATCACCGTTTATGTGATCCGGCATATCATAGGGGGATAAACCATGCGTCTGATCGTAAGTTATTTGATTGGGCTGGTCTTCGGCGTCGGTATCTCGATCTCGGGCATGGCCAACCCTGCAAAGGTGCTTAACTTCTTTGACGTTGCCGGCACATGGGATCCCAGTCTGGCCTTCGTCATGGGTGGGGCGTTGTTTGTGACGTTTGCGGGCTATAAATTGGTGCTTAGAAATAAAACGCCGGTTTTAGGCACTGTATTTCAGCTTCCAACCCGAAAAGATATCGATGGCCAATTGATCGGGGGTGCCGCAATTTTTGGTATCGGATGGGGCATTGCTGGCTTTTGCCCAGGCGGCGCACTACCTGCGTTGGGAACCGGGCGTCTTGAGGTGCTTGTCTTTGTCATATCGCTTATCGCGGGAATTTATGCGGCAAAAGCGATACAACGCACCATCACACCAAAGCAGGCCTGAATAAGCGAAGGAGACGTTGCAATGACTTACCCTGTAGACATGACAATCAAACCTGAGGTTTCGGCTTATTTTGACCAGGCAACGAATACGATCAGCTATATCGTCAAAGATCCATCCAGCGACCATTGTGCCATTATCGACAGCGTGATGGACATTGACTATGCCGCCGGCCGCATCACCCATGACCACGCCGACATCCTGATCCACGAGATCAAAGCAAAAGGTCTGACGCTGGATTGGATTATCGAAACACATGTTCACGCCGATCACTTAAGTGCGGCCCCCTATATTCAGCAGCAATTGGGCGGCAAGATCGGTGTTGGTGAAAAAATCATGGTTGTCCAGGAAACCTTTGGCAAAGTTTTCAACGAAGGTACCGAATTTCAGCGCGACGGCAGCCAGTTTGACGCGCTGTTCAAAGACGGTGATACCTATAAAATTGGGAATATGCAGGCCTTTACGATCTATACACCTGGCCACACCCCCGCCTGCATGGTGCATGTGGTGGGAAATGCGGCGTTTGTTGGCGATACATTGTTTATGCCTGACAGCGGTTCAGCCCGTGCCGATTTTCCCGGTGGGGATGCGGGTGACCTGTACGACAGTATTCAAAAAGTACTTCGTCTGCCCGACGATATGCGCTTGTTCATGTGCCACGATTATGGGCCGAACGGTCGTGAAATTCAGTGGGAAACAACCGTAGCCGATGAAAAAGCACATAATATCCACGTGGGTGGCGGTAAAACCCGGGAAGATTTCATAAAATTCCGCACTGAACGCGATGCCAAGCTTGCCATGCCCAAGTTAATCATTCCGTCGCTGCAAGTGAACATGCGTGCAGGCAAAGTGCCCACTGACAAAGACGGAAACCCAGTTCTGAAAGTACCCATCAATGGACTTTAGCGGCAATTACGGGCACCGTTGAATGACTGTCATATAATACTGAAAACCATTGTTTTCACTTGATCCATTTCACACGCTGTTCCAAAAAGTTATACAAGATATTTTGGAGTTTTTATTATGAGCAAGCCATCAGCTTCCGGCTTTTTTTCACGTTTGTTTAGTGGCAGCGGCCAAAGTGGGTCTTCTGAAGTGCGCCAGATCTTCGCACATCTTGATCAGATTGAACGGGGATTGTCGGGTAAGGTCGCCAATTATGTTGAAACCGGTGAAGGCAGGCCCGTTTTGGCAACATTGCAGGCGAAAGATGCAGCGATCCAGAAACTTCGGCAAAATCAACAAGGTACCTATAAAGAAATTGAGCAAAGAACGAAGAGAGAAAACGATTTTGTATTTCAATTTCGTGGCAATCCAGAAGGTTTGGCCCGTTATCTTGAAGCATTGCGTTGGAGTAGTTTGAGTTATGTCCGTCTGTATGGGCTGAATAAAAAGAACATACCCGATCTTATCGTCAACTCTATTAGCAGACTCAACGAACCACGAAATTACGGCAAAAAAGAACTCGCCGAAGCCATCACGCTTGCTGACGTCTTGGCGGCCATCAAACTGCTTGGTGGTACTGCCACGCATTTGGTGATTGCAACACTTGGACTTAAATATAGCAATCTTCGCCTGCGGCTGGAAGAAGGTACGATTGAACAGTTTTTGCTGGAAAATTACCCTGATGCCGTCATCGAAGGGTTTCAGCAAATGGATGCGAATGTGCGTCCGGGGGCGATCAAACGACTTTTGGCGTATTCATCCGCCACAGATCCCAAGTATCTGGATTTTCTTTTCGAACAAATGGGGGCCGGGTCCACCAAGGTGCGCGATGCCGCGCGGTTGGTTTTAACCAAACATGACCAGGACGTCGTTTTCAAAAAGGCATCTGACGGTCTGGCCAGTTCAAAATCAACCGAACGCAAGGCGATGGTCCAGATCCTTGGTGCGATTGGGACGCGCCAAGCCTTGGACGCTTTGTCTGCCCATCGCGAAAATGAAAAGATCCAGGGTGTTCTGACACTAATTGACCAGTTTGTTGTTGTCTCTGCGACTGAAGCATCCGAAGAAAAGCTTGAAGGTGCTTTTATCGCCGCTGATGGAAGCAAAATTGAAATCCCGCCGATGAAGCCGCTAATAGATGATGGCGCAGCCGTTCTGACATCAGACGATTTAGCGGTCCTGAAGAAGATGGAACAAGCCAACTTTGATGCCCATATGGTACGATATAATGAGGTCATAAAATTAGGGGCCCGAAAGCCAGTTAAGCCTGTGCACATTGACCGAGCCCAAAAAGTTTTCGATCTGTTCAGCGGGAAAACCTTAATAAAGCCAAGCCAAAACAATCAAGCCGATCGACCTTTGGATCGTGGCGAATGGCATATTTTTGAAAAATGGCTAACCGAAGCCCTGACAAGAATTCCGCCATTACGTGCGCTTCGTATCATAATTATCAGCCATTATAATTTCGGGCAAATTTTTTCACCTTATTCAGGTAAAGTTCAGTTTAATTGGTTACTGCAATCTATGCAGGCTGGGCTTTTCGATCTGCGTCATGTCATAAAAGAAGCGCAAGATCTGAATGTTAGACTTCGGGTTTACCGGAACCGGCAGAATGAATACGATAGTATTTCGCCAAGCTCGATCATAATCAGTTCTTTATCTGAAAACGGGGGCTTTAGTGTTCCGCATTTTGGTAAATCAGACGCAATCTGGCCGCTTTACATTGAACAACTTGATACGATTGCCGAACATTTGCCACCGCGCAATGTGAATTCCTATCAGAACACCCGCGCTTTGAATCTGCTGGCAGAATTACCTGCGATACCCAAATCAATTGTTCCGAATATCCTGTTCGCAGCCATTGGTGAAACGCGTCAACCGCGCGAGTTGGCGCAGAAAATGCTGAAAGACACACCTGATGTTGACGATACATTGATCGAAACGTTGTCGGACAAACGGCAGGCGATCCGTGGCAATACAGCACGTTTTCTGGCGGATCGGGGCAGCAAACAGGCAGTGCCAGCTTTGATAAAACGCCTAAAGACCGAAAAATCCGAATTTGCCCGGGCCGAACTTATTTCAGCAATATCGCGCTTGGGTGGTGACACGTCGCCCTATCTTAGCCAAAAGGCTTTGCTGGCTGAGGCAGAAAAACTGGCTGCAAAATTACCTGTAGACAAGATCAGTTGGTTGTCAGTCGACCAAGCGCCTGTGGTCAGATGGGCCGACGGAAAAGCTATCCAACCGGTTGTGCTGGACGCATGGCTTAAGTTGGCTTTGAAGTTGAAAGCCCCCGGCGGCAGCCCGTTGTTTGATCTTTATCTGGATCAATTGAACGCCACGGATGTTCAAACGTTTTCGGAATGGGTTCTTACCAGCTGGATCGCTTATGACAGTAAAAAACCTGCGGCTGACGAAGCCCGCGCAAAGGCTTTGGCCGATGCAAAACGTATGCAAGCCAACATAACATATTATAAAAATTATACGGTAGATCAGCTTGCTGATATGGTGTTTTACGGCATTCAATCAAATTATCTGAACAGCGGCACAGACAGCAAAGGGATTTTGGCACTGGCCCACCGGGCACCGCCTGCAAAGCTGGCCGCTGTCATCGCCGCTTATCTTAAGGCGCATGGAAAACGCGTGTCACAAGCCAAGTCTTTGGTTGAGGTTCTAGTAAACTCTGGCGCGCCCGAGGCGGTTCAGGTTCTGGTTGCCACCTCTACCCGCTTCAAGCAACGCACTGTGCGCGAATTTGCCGAAACCAGTGTCAAAGAACTGGCGGCAGAACGTGGTTGGACTGAAGATGAACTGGCAGATCGGTCTGTTCCGACAGGTGGCTTTGAGGAAGGCGGCGTGATGGAATTAGAAGTGGGTGAAGACGGTAAAATTTATACTGTACGCTTGGATTCCAGTCTTACCATCAAGATTTTCAATCCAGATGGACGCGAGGTTAAGGGCCTGCCTGCAGGTAAGGATAACCAAACCAAAGAGTCAAAATCAATCCTGAGTACAGCCAAGAAAACAATCAAAACGGTGACGGCACAACAGGCGGTTCGTTTGTATGACGGTATGATTGGCGGTCGTGTCTGGACGCTTGAAGCATGGCGAAATGATCTGAACAACCATCCAATCCTGAACCGGCTGACAGAACGTGTGATCTGGCGCGGGCTGGATGGCGCGGGCAAAATGATCGTCAGCTTCAGGCCTACACAAGAGGGTGACGTGTTTGATGCCGAAGGCGAAGATGTCGATCTGTCTAAAGTCGCTCAGGTGGATTTGATCCACAGTGCCCTGATTGACGAAGAGCTGCGTGCCGCATGGGTACAGCATCTGGAAGATTTTGAGATCAAGCCGCTGTTTGCGCAAATTTCGCGACCGACACAAAATCTGACCGATGCACAGAAAACTGAAACCGGCCTGAAAGATCGCGAAGGTTGGCTGATGGAGGCACTACGTCTGCGGTCCGCCACCACGAAATTCGGATATGACCGTGGCCCGATTGAAGATGGTGCAGGGTTTTCGGTCTATCAAAAGCCATTCCGAAATGCCGGCATCACAGCCGAATTGCATTTCACCGGCAGCTATGTGCCCGAAGATAATATTCCTGTCGCAATAACCGAGATGAAATTTGTCAAAGCAGACCGCGGCTATTATGGATCCGAATTGCCGCTTGGCAAAGTGCCCCCGCTGTTGCTGTCAGAAGCATGGAATGACCTGCATGAAATTGCAGCCTATGGCGCATTCGATGAAGCCTGGCGGAAAAAGGGATTATACTGATGGCTGATGGTGAAAATTCAGTTCTGCGCGCAGCGGCTGAGACGATTTATGCAGATCAGCTAGCTGCGCTGGCCGCCAATGACACCGGACCACGACCCGATGGCTGGCATCTGACCCCGCGCGCCGTAAGACGGTTTATCATTGGCGATCAAACCTTGGGGATTGATGCCAAATTTGTGGGCGACGATGCTTTGGTTGACCGCTGCATCGTGTCCTTGATGGGTCGACAAGGATTGATGCTGGTTGGCGAACCCGGCACAGCAAAATCACTGTTGTCCGAACTTTTGGCTGCCGCAATATCCGGGCGATCTACCGCTGTTATTCAGGGATCCGCAGGCATTATCGAAGATCATCTGCGGTATGGCTGGAATTATGCGTTACTGCTGGCCGAAGGACCAAGCGCACGGGCCATGGTGCCGTCGCCCGTATTATCGGCAATGCAATCGGGCCAGATTGTCCGGGTCGAGGAACTGACCCGTTGTGCGCCTGAAGTACAGGATGTTCTGATTTCGCTTATGTCCGAAAAGACGATCACCGTACCAGAGCTGGGCAGCGATTACGAATTGCGCGCAAAGCCAGGTTTCAACGTGATTGGAACAGCTAACCTGCGTGATCGCGGAGTACATGACATGTCATCAGCGCTGAAACGGCGATTTAACTTTGAAACTGTCCACCCCATTGCAGATGCAGGGTTCGAAAAAGCGCTGGTCGCACGGCAATTATCCGAACGCATGGCTGAACACGCGCAGGCAGAAATGCCCCAAAGCGATGTGCTGGACCTGCTGGTTACTGTGTTCCGCGACCTGCGTTTTGGTAAGCTGGAAGACGGTACAACTGTGTCATCGCCCAAGGCCGTTATGTCGACGGCGGAAACAGTGAATGTCGCACATGCAGCCACTCTGGATGCAACATATCTGGATAGCGGTGCCGTGTCAGGCCGTCATATCGCGCGGCAATTACAAGGTGTTGTTTTCAAAGATGACCCTGAAGATGCGCGCAAGTTGCGAGGCTATGTCGATTTGGTGGCACGCGACCGGGCCCGTAAATCTGCTGTCTGGAAAGATTTCTTTGATGCAGCAAAGGTGGGTTTGTCACGCTCTGACACTGATAAGTAAATGGCAGATACCGATGCACTGATCACACGCGATGCAGCAGAAGCCGCACTGTTTGGTACGCGTGATGGTACGTGCTTGTTTGCGCCGATCCGCCACCATTCACCAGCCTGTGCGTGGATGCTGCGTGCTATGATCGACGATCATCAGCCTGAACTGATCCTGATCGAAGCCCCGCGCGATCTGATCCATCACGTTCCATTTCTGACCGACCCCGAAACAGTTGCCCCTGTCGCAATTGTCAGTCTTGGCGCGCGCGAAGGGCAAAGCACACGCGCTGTTCGGTATTTTCCCTTTTCGGATCATTCGCCGGAACTTCTGGCAATCAGACAGGCCGCGCAGATCGGCGCCGACGTGCAATTTATCGACCTGCCTGCAGGAAGGCATTTTGATGATGATGTGAAAATAGCACCTTTTCAGTCAGAAATTGCCTTTGACACTGCCACATTCGTACGCGCAACCTGCAGCAAACTGGGTCTGCGTGACGGGGCAGAGCTGTGGGATCATCTGTTTGAAACCCGCCTTGGGCAAAGCGATTGGCGCGGATTTTTTTCAGATGTCTATGCCTATTGTCTGGCGCTGCGCGAAACAACTGCGCCCGACATCATCGTCCATGACGACACATTGACACGCGAAGCTGAGATGCGCGCGCATATTGCAGCGGCCCAGGGCAAGCGCGTGATTGTACTGACGGGTGGCTTTCACACGCCCGCTTTGATCCAGCCCGGCGATGAAAAACCCGCAAAATCATCCGATGTCGAAAGCTATCTGATTGGATACGGCGAAGAGGCATTAGATGCACTGTCCGGCTATGGCGCAGGATTACGATATCCTGGCTGGTATGCTGGTCTTTGGCAGTCGGCATGCGCGGCAAACGGTTCACCTGATTGGTCAGCACATGCTTTGGAAACAAGCTTGGGGTTTGCTGCACAGATGGCTGGTGACAATCGTCGCGTCGCTGTTCCGCAGCTGGTTGAAATGTTGGGTATGGCCGAAGGTCTGGCGCGGTTGAAAGGGCGCGAAGCAATCCTGCTGCCTGATCTGTTTGACGGCCTGCGCAGCGCCCTGATCAAAACCGAAGCTGGTCCGGGCGAGCCGTTTTCCCAACGTCTTCATGCCTATCTGCGAGGCACAAAGCTGGGCAAAGTGCCAAAATCTGCCGGGCAACCCCCCATTGTCGCTGATGCGCGCGCGCGCGCGCAAACTGCACGTGTCGATCTTTCAGATAGTATAAAGCGTGCCAAGAAACTGGATATTCGCCGCAAGCCCACACATCTCAAAACGTCCCAGTTTTTTTATCAAATGGGGTTGTTGAATACAGGGTTCGCCAGTCTTGAGACAGGGCCGGATTTCGTCATTGGCAGCCGAATTGATCTGTTGTTTGAAGAATGGCTGGTCGGTTGGTCGCCCTTTGTCGAAGGTGCATTAATCGACGCCGCACGCCTTGGTGCAACCCTGCCCGAAGCAGCCGCAAACCATCTGTTCGAACAACGCCAAGCCTTGTTTGAGGCGGGTCGCGGCAATGATTTATCTGCGATTCTTGATCTGCTGTTGGCCGGTCTAAGGGCGGGATTGGGCAGCGACTTAACAGAGCTGGCTGATGAAATGCGCAACAGTGTGTCGATTGCAGCCGATTTTGATGCTTTGGCCCAGATCATTCAAAAACTTCAGTCCGTCAGCGCACCGGGCGATCCATTGTTTGATGAAAACGCCCCGGATCTGGTCGCCATACTCACAACTGCCTTTGATCGTATGGTTTATCTGATCGAAGACCTGACAGAGACGACAGAAGACGCAATGCCAGACAGGATTGCATCGCTTGGTATTGTTGCGGCTGTCCTGCGCGGTCCACAAGCAGATCGATTTGACGGCCAGACATTTACCGACGCCCTTACTCGGATTTTAGCGATCAAGGATTGTCCACCCATGTTAGCAGGTGCCTTAGCAGGATTGCTGGTGCGCGCAGGGCTTTATGCGCCTGAAACGTTGGCGCATTTATTACAAGGCAATCTGCGCGGCATAGGCAGCGCACCCGAAGACCGCGCCGCCTTACTTATGGGATTGCTATCTGTTGCACCGATGGTTTTATGGCAAAACCAGGTGGTTCTGGATTCTGCAAATGCTGCAATTTCGGAACTTGACGAAGACATCTTTGTCGCGGCCTTGCCATCATTGCGGCGCAGTCTGACACAGCTGAACCCCCATGAAACAGATCGGTTGGCCGAAGAATTAGCCGCACTTTTCGGCGTACAAGCGAGCAGTATATCAGGTGTTAAAAGCCGTTTCACAGAACAGGAAGCCGCCCGTGCCTTGGCCATTGATCGGGCTATGGACGACTTGCTGATCGCGGATGGCCTGACCCATTGGAAGGCATTCTGATGCGTAAGCCGCAAGAAAGATGGCGCCTGATGTTGGGCAAATATGCAGATCGTCAGCTTGGCGGTTGTCTTTCCTCCGCTGATAGCCGCCGCGATCAGGCGTTGGACTATCTATATGCGCGCGAATATCAAAAACGCGGCATTAAGCCGGCAAGCGGGGGCCGCAAAGGATCACTTGATCCGACGCAGATGCGCGCACTGGATTGGTTAGGCGAGGCCCGCAATCTATTTCCAGATGCAGTATTCGAAACCCTGCAAAGCGACGCCATTGAACGTTACCAACTGGCCGATTTGCTGAAAGATCCCAAGGTATGGGAAGATCTTGATCCAAGCCCTGCTTTGTTGCGCACCCTTCTGACGTATCAGGACCGCGCGGATCCTACGATGCAGGCCGAACTGCGTAGAATTGCCCAAAAAGTCATTGATGACATTATGCAACGTCTGCGCAGCAAGATCGTTCGCGCGATGAGCGGGCGGCGCAACCGGCATCAGCGCTCTCCTATGAAGGCATCGGCGAATTTTGATGCCCGTGCCACGGTACGCGCCAATCTGGACACCTGGGATGCCGACAAAAAGCGCCTGATCGCAGATCAGCTGGTCTTTATGAGCCGTCAGAAACGTCATCTGGACTGGACGATTGTTCTGTGCGTTGATCAATCAGGTTCTATGACTGAAAGTCTGATCTTTTCCGCATTAATGGCGGCTATTTTAACAGGACTGCCCGGGATCAAGGTCAAGATGGTTCTGTTTGACACATCCATACTTGATGTCACCGACCAACTGGATGATCCGCTTGATCTATTGCTATCCGTCCAACTGGGTGGGGGGACTGATATTGGTCGGGCTGTCAGCTATTGCGAAATGCTGGTCGAACAGCCCAGCCGAACCGTGCTGGCCCTTGTATCAGATTTCTACGAAGGAGCCGGACCACGTCGGCTGTTGGCAAGTATTGCGCGTCTGAATGAAGCCCGTGTGTGTATGTTGGGCATCGCTGCACTGGATGATAGTGGTCAGGCAGATTTTGATCGGGGTATGGCTGAACAACTGGCAGCGCTTGGTATGAATGTTGCCGCCATGACGCCTGAGAATTTCGCAGACTGGCTGGCACAGGTGATGAAATGACACCACTTGGCACTATGCTGGCCACCTATGACGAAGCGGCATTGATCGCCGCCTTGTCCAAAGGTGCAATCATCCGTGCCCGCAAGGATGTGGCAGCAAACAAGGTTTCAATTTTAGAACAGACAGATAATGCAGCCACTTTGACAGTTGATGCCGAAACATTAACACTGGATGCAAAAGATCTGTTTGCCGCGCGCTGCACTTGCCCTGCTGCCGGGCTTTGCCGCCACATTGCAGCAGCCGTGCTGTTTTTGCGCGAACAGACCCCTGCATCATCGGTCAAGCCAACTGAACCTGCCCCGGTGTTTGATATCAATCTGATTGAAAAATTCGCACGTAAAGAATGGCCAAATGCGCTTGCCCTGACAAACGAGCCACTTAGCATCCAGACCGACGGCAGCACACAAGTCACTTTCACCGAAACCCAAGACATCGTGACCTTTCCCGTCGGTCAAACCTTGGCCAAGGCGCTTTACAAAGGGCCAAGTGCTGCACGAAAGAAACGCGCGATTGCAGCGGCCGCGCTGGCGTTATTGCGAGAGGCGGGGCAGGATCTGCCAGAACTGGTTGAGGCATCGATACAAAAAGAAGTCAGCTCTGACGTTCTGGACAGTGCAGCAGACGGTCTGTTGCATGCAGCACTGGCTTTATCATCCGGCACGATTGCGCAGGCCCGTGATCGTCTTTTTTCGCTGGCCATATCTACGCGGGCGGAAACTGTGCCGCGCCTTGCTGCTGAATTACGCACCCTGTCGCAACGGCTGGACCCGGATCGGTTGCGCAGCGCACAAGAAACGCCCATAGATCTGTTTTACGGACTGTCACGGACGTTCGCCCTGACCGAGGCACTACGTGAACACCCCTCTGATCCGGCACTGGTGGGTGTTCTTGCGCGCAGTTTCATTCCATCAGGACCGATGCGACTGACATTTCTAGGGGCCGAACATTGGCAGACGCCCACAGGTGCGCGCGGCCTGACTTGCGTTTTTCTAAACCTCGAAACCGGGCAAACCCATCGTACAGTTGAAGCACGTGGTGCAGGAACAGATTTCCGGTTCAATCCACGCGACGCATGGCGCGCACCGCTTTGGTCGTTGGTGACACCGTCCTCAATGACCGGAACCGAAGTCATTTTAAAAGATGCCGCACGCGCATATGATGGCGGTTTGGGTCTGACACAAACCGCCACATCTGGGCGCAAAGATATCCACTTTGATGATCTTCAAAAGACTGGCGCAATCAAGCGGGATTGGTCACAATTACCAACCTGCATTACCGATGACTTGGGTCGCGGCTTGCGCCAAAGACCCGGCGAAGCCTTTGTTATTTTGGAAGCGGAAAACATCGAAACGCCGGTCTTTGATCCATTCGACCAGCAGTGGGTTTGGACGTGGCGTGACACCGAAGATCGGGCAATCACGCTTAGGTTTCCGGAAAACAATCCCCCGCATATCGACACCTTTAATCATATCTTGCGACGCATTCGTGGGGGCCTGGTGGCGTTGCACCCAAATGACGAAGCCCGCACAGGACGTCTGATATCACTTTGGATTTCAGGTAAAGATGGCGGCTTGCGGTCTTTGCAATTCGACACGCTTCCCCGCCCCAAGGGGCTGAGCGGTGTTATTGATCGTTTTATCGAACGCACTGTGGTGCGATCCGATAGTACAGCGTTGTCACTGAACCAGCTGCATCTGTTCTTTGAACGCCTGACCGAAGCCGTTCTGACCAGTCTTAGCGGCACGCCGATCCCGAACCGTTTGACCGAAGATGCGCGTGATCTGGGCCAATCGACGGTCTTGCGGTTTCTAGAGCAAATGGAAAAAGATACGACACCCGCCACAGCCTTGCGCCTGACATACCTTTTGTCAGAAGGGGCGCGTCTGTCATAAAAACTGCCGTCTGACGTACTGCGGCATTCCGGTGGTTTTCTTATTCTGAATTCGCATTTATGACTGCGCCTATGATGCGCGCATTTTTCAGATGTGTTCTGCTTGCAGGACTTTTGACGGGTATTTTGATCCCGAAGATGAGTGCGGCTTTGGTCATGTTGGTGCCTGGCATGCAAATCATGGTGATTTGTACCGGGGCTGAAACGGTTATCATCACGCTTGATCCTGATGGCGAACCTGTTGAAATGCCAGAAGCCACATCAAAGCATTGTGTCATGAACCACGCAATGGATCTTGCAGATACCCCTGAACCTGCGTGGCAAAAATTTATACGCAGTTTCCATAACACTTTTACAATCAATTCTAATCAACGCGCGCAGGATCATCTGGCACTTGTACGTGGGCCAACACGCGCACCCCCTGTTTTAATCTGAAACCCGAATTTTCAGACTTTCAAAACAGGATTAACTTTCATGACCGATGTTATCTCATCGGCGCAGCCTGCATCTGTTGCAACTGGCGGCGCCTTCTATCGTCTCGTGTGGAAATGGCATTTCCTTGCGTCCCTTTATGTTCTGCCTTTTATGGCCATGCTAGCCATTACCGGTGGCATTTATTTATACAAGCCGCAGATCGAAAACTGGCTTTATGCCGACAGGATGACTGTCGATATTGGTGCCGCCCCAATTCCATACGAGGCACAGCTGGCAGCAGTCGATCAAGCGGCCAGAGTCACCCGCCTGCGCGGCATTACTGATTATAACCAACCGGGCAGGTCCACATTAATTGAATTCAACGACGCCCAGAACGTGCGGTCCTATGCGTGGGTGAACCCCTATACCGCCGAAGTGATCGCGATCACTGCACGCGATGGTATGGCTATGCAAATGGTGCGTAAATTCCATGGGGAATTGTTGTTGGGTGATATTGGCACTAAACTCGTGGAACTGGCGGTGCATTGGGCAGTCGTCATGTTTGTAACCGGCATCTTTCTGTGGTGGCCCCGTGGGGCGCGCAGTTGGTCGATTATATTCCGGCTTCCAAGTGCTAAGGGCCGCAGCTGGTGGCGTGAAACACATTTGTTCACAGGTTTTCTTGCAACCCTTCTGGTCGTACCGATCATCATCTCAGGCCTGCCATGGACCGATGTCTGGGGCAGCGGCCTGTCTTATGTTCAGGAAAAAACCGGACAAGACAGCAAAAGCCTCCGGTTCGGGGGTGATGTGCCCAATTCCACTGCATCTGATGGCACGCCAATTGCATATGCACAGGTTTTTGCCACCGCAAAACGCGAAGGCTTGGTTGCACCTTACGAAATGCGTCCGGCTAAAAGTGCCGATGGTGCGTTCTGGATCAGGTCCACTAGTACAAACCGGTATGAACAGACCGAACTGATTGTTGATCAATACACAGGCGCCGTTCTAAAGCGTCACGATTTTGCGGATAACCCACCTATGGCCAAGACAATATCGCTTGGTATTTCTTTCCATCAGGGTGAGCTTTACGGTTGGTTGAACATCGCCCAGAACACGCTTGCCGCACTAGCCGCTTTGGTTCTGTCTATATCCGGCTTTGTCGCCTGGTGGATGCGTCGACCCGCTGGCACATTGGGCGTTCCCTCAGCGCCCGAGGCGTCACTGGGAACAGGCATGATCGGACTGATCATTGGCCTTGCGATCCTGTTTCCATTGATGGGTGCGTCCCTGATCGTGGCCTTGGTGTTGGATTGGCTTTTGTTCCGCCGCCTGGGCTGGTTTAGAAACGCGCGGGTTTAATCAAAAGGGGCGCCGGTTTTGGCGCCCCAAGATCAATTCTTTGGTTTGCTTCTCCAACTGTCCAGCCAACGGCCAAATTTCCCACGGGTTTCAGTATAGCGTTGATCCACACCATCCCAAGTTTCGCCCGCATCCTGCAAAATCGGATCAATGCGCGCCCGGCGGAAACGACGCCAACGGACACGGATCGCCCAGAAGATCGCAAAGAGAATGATTAGAATAATGATGCTAACCCAAGGTATGACACGCGCATCCGGACCTTCGACCTGTTTCATGCTGATAGCATTGGGAAAGACCGATAAAAATCTGTTACGCCAGCCATAATGCGTGACAGAAACCCATACCGGGTTGTCCTTGGTTGAAATCATATCATTAGCGTCAGTGTACAAATCAGCCGTATCAAATTTGAAATAGGGCGGCCAATTCCAGCCCGTATCTTCATTCCGATAAACCATATTCTTGCCGTTTGGACGAATGGCTTGAATGAACTGCACATCGCGGTTGATCAATGTTTCGGACTGGTCATCCGGTACAGACCAGAAAATGCGGGTCCAGTCCGCAAGATCCTGTCGTTCTTCATAGGTGTTTACGATGCGCACAACATCTTTTTGGGGTAGCGTGTAATGCAGAAATGTCAGAACAATCGTCCAAAACACGATTATGAAGACCCATTTGATATAGCGCATTAACGCCCCCTTAGTTCACAAAGTTTGTGATATAAATAATCGTCAAGATAACCAAGACCGGTACAATATAAATCCCAAACAACAATTTGCGCCGAAACGATCCACTATATTCCCGCAACCCTTCGCGAATAAAGGCGTCCCGATCACCTTGTTGAATTTCCGTATCCCATTCCTGCGCCAGCTTGGCCTTGCGCACACTGCGTGAATACAAGGCGGCTATACCGTATATAATGGTTAAAATGAAAAACCCTACAAAGATCAGACGTAAAACGGCCATCTATGTCCTCCGCACCGCGCCCCATGGGCCAACCATTTGAATAATATCCTCGGCACTGGGTTCTTCCATCTTGTCTTCATGACCAAACAAGGCCTCACGTGCGGCAACCTTGTCAACCTGATACTCACGGTCCAGAAACTCAGCCACAAATTTCTTTTTCTGCTCGCTCCACCCAGCATAACTTTTGTAAAACAGCTCTTTATGGCAGATAAATAACTGCCGAATGTCCAATGGCGACAACTCTGATAATAGCATATTAACCAGATCACGGTCCGCATGGGGCTTTGATCTTAATGTATAGAAATAGGCCGGATGGTCTGACGTGATCCGCGGCCAGGCACCATTGTCTTCGGCCCAGCGCAACAACGCCGCCAAACCATGAAACTCCTCGGGCAGAAGTGATATATAGCGACGCGCGAATTGGCGTAACGCAGGGCGTGTCAAGGCCGTGACCTGTTCTTCCATCGTAGCGGCCACATCGACCAGAACGAAATCCATCTTTTGGCGAAGAATGGCGGCGGCATCTATGCCACGTGCATCAATGATTGGCTCAACCAGGTCATTGGCTTCAAGAAAAGCTGCAATTTGATTGCGTGATGACAAGCTGAACACATTTTCTATTGGTATATTGCCCAACTCATTGATGTCACCGGTGCTGATAACGCCTTCGCGCTGAATGTCGCGGAACACATACAGCCCACCAAAATGCGATGTCCAAAAACTTCTTTGTTCAAAACTTGACGTTTTAAGTTTCACCGGATTACGCGTCACATCCCCGGTTTTCTTAGCCAAGGTGATCATATCCGCAATCAGCACATCGTCGAACCAGGCATCATCGCCGCGCTTGAACTGATTGATCATCTTACCCAGTCTAGCCGCCTGTTTGACAGTACCTTCTGTCGTGTCAGCCTCGACCCTAATGCGGCCGATGTCCATAAGGCGAGCCGGGGTTGAGGCATCGTAAATAGAATTTACCAATTCGCCCGCAACCGCATCACGCGCTGTCAGCGCAAAAAGTTGCGCTTCGTTTTGTTCGATGAATTGCCGCAAAATCCCGCGCGAGGTCGAAAATTTTGCATCCAGCAAGGGCGCTGTTTTCTGTTCGGTCGTTAGCAGAATGAACTGCCGGTTGACGCCTGCGTGATTTAGATACAGATCATCGTCCAGTTCATGTCCGATCTCGGGGGAATAGCCCGAAATATCAATATGAAAATCCTTCAGCTTGGTTTCCCGCCCCGTCAAATGCCGCAGCGCGCGGTTATAGCGTTCGATCAAAACCGGGCTGCTGACCTCAACCAAATTGCCAAACATCAGGCCCCGTTCGATCAGGTGTTTCATGCCATTCTCCATCGCATCAATTTGACGATGCCAAAGGTCAGTAATCCGGCAGTTGACGAAATAATCAGGTAGGGCGCTGCAAATTCCAGATTAAACAAAATGCCCAAACTTCCCCCACGCCGCCCGATATAAATCCGCATAAGCATCCAAAGAAAAAACATCACAACTGCTGACCCAAGTGCAGTGATGAAAAGCCCCAACACCAATCCGGACACACCTGTTTTGACACGTCTGGCAGTCGCTCTACCGATGAGAAACGGCAGGACAGCCATTAGCGTGTAATATGCAAATTGTTGCCACTGCATTACCAGGTATTCTCCTTCCAGTGACGGTGCTGGTTTGCAGCTGAAAGTACCACAAGCGGGCCCCAGAGAAAGGCCGACAGCATGCTAAGGCGCAAAAAATGCAGGAAGGATTGCAGCGGCACATCCCCGATCAGCTGGAAAATCGCGTCCGATTGCAGCCCGTAGGCTGCCCAGAAATATGCCATCGCCAGCGCAAGCATGACCAAAGCCGTTACCATCCCATTGACCACCAATCCCATCACGGTTTCAGGAAACATCGGGCCCAAACGACGCGGCAGCCACAGGGCAAGAATACAGATCACGATCAATGGTAACACAACCGCCCCGGCACCAAGCACCCATGCAATCGCCTCATCCCGTGTGACGGTATCGGGATTTATATCAACGCCGATTGGGTTCATTCAAAGCACCGCACTTTCATCACCATCCCGCCCGGTGGGCACCACCGGGCAGCGCCCGACCCGCCCACCCTCGGGCCGGTCGCTGCCCTATGTTCTGAAAGCATATGATACGCTGCAATCAATTACTCACCGCCTCAACCCTAAGACGTTCTAAATCTTGTTGCAAAAGATCGCGGTCATATCCTCTATACCAGTAAAACAACTCATCTGCTCTTATTTGCACTTTCTGCGCATCCAGCACGGCTGCGATATCGCCATTGCTTTTGACGCTGAATATAAACGGCAGCCAACCATCATAGTGATGTTCAGCACCACTTAACTCTAAGACAGTAAAACCATCATCTGCATACCGGGTATCAATATGCACAAGCACGAAGTTGTCGGCAAAAAAGGATGCCAGGTCTGTAGCCTTCTGAGTTTGATCTTCGGATGATCTTTCGCGAAGTGTGCTTTGATACTTCTCTGCATCTTCGGGATCAGAATAAGTATAGTTGAATTCGTCACTCACGCCCTGAATATGGGCATGAAAAACGTGGCACCATATACACCACTCGGCACCGTACGAGACCAAAAGCACCTTATTTTCTTGCCTTGCAATATCTTGGGCGCGCTTGAAAAGCGCGACCTGAGAACCACACTCATCATATAGTTTCGACCTGCCGCCACGACACTCAACAATTGGAGTTTCTGGCACGACCACTGCTTGGGTTTCTGCTTCAGCAAATGTGCCAGATGATAACACAAAGGTAAGGCATATGAAGCCGGTGATCGCTTTCAGCTTCATGATACTCACCCCTTTCCCTCCACATACCGCCGCTTGGCTTCTTCCTGGCGGCCGAAGTCTCGGACCATGGCCTCAATCGCGACCTCATCGGACTTATCCGCATAGCGGAATTCGCTGTCGGCGTAGCGGTTGATTTCCTGGATGACCATTTCGACCGTGATCGGCTGGCGCATATCCTCGATCATGGCTTTCTTGGTGTCGTAATCCTTGCGCAGGAACAGGTCGGGGTTTTCCATCCACTCGTCGGGCAGTTCAAAGTCCATCGCGCGGACCTTGATCGCGTCGGTGATGTTCTTGATCGCCCGGCCGGTGAAACGTTCGTCGGCCTCTTGGATGCCTTTCAGATAAGTGCCCAGTTTCGCTATCGTATCCAGCTGCCCCAGATCCGCCGCCACGCGGTCGTAGACGCGCGTCAGGCCTTCCTCGTGCGGGCGGTTGTGGCTTTCGAAACTGGCGGCGACGGCTTTCTTGATCTCTTGCGCGGCAAAAACCTCATGATCGCCCAGCGGAATATCATGGTTCCGGCCCATCAGCAGGTGGAGGATGTCGATGTAATCCTCGCGCGTCTGCGGCCCATCGACCAGAAACCGAGCGCCCGCCCGTTGGCGCAGGGCGTCGTCGACGTTTTCGGGATAGTTCGAGAACATCCCAAACGTGCAATTCCCGCGCACAACAGTATTCGCGCCCGCGAAACTTTCCATCAGCACCGCCGTGATTTCCAATTGACCCGCGCTGGATTGCCGATCACCTCGTTTGCCCGCCAGTTGGTCGATGTCGTCGATGGTGCCAAAGCCGATCACGCCGGGGTCGATGACGTTGTTAATAAAGGCCTTGGCGTTCTGGCCCGATTTGCCCTGATAGCTGTCGATGTTGTCAGTGCTCAGGTTCTGATAGCGAAAGACATAGCCGGCGGTATGGCAATAATCGTTGATCATCCCCGCCATCATCTGGATCAGCGTGGTTTTCCCCGTGCCCGGCGCGCCATCGCCCATGAAGGTAAAGATGAACCCGCCCAGTTCGGCAAAGGGGTTCAGGCGACGGTCAAAGTCATAGGCCATCAGCATTTTCGACAGCTTCATCGCCTGATATTTCGCGATATGGTTGCCGACGACCTCATTCGGTTTTTTGAAGGTCATCGTCAGCGTCGTGCCCTTGGCGGCGCGGGCGGGGGTGAAGCCCGATACGGTAAAGCCCTCTTCCTCGACCCGCCAACTGGCCGCGTTAAAGGGTTCCAGACGGCCAGCGGTCGAGGCGCGCAAGGCCACCTTTTCCATCAGCGCCTCGGCATAGGCCAGGACGCAGGCGACCAGTTTGCTGTCATCATCGACGAACAGGCCCAGGTCCTGATCCAGTTCCCACAGAATGCCGTGCAGGGCCAGCTGGGCGTTATCGGTCAGCACTTCCTCGACATCGCCGATTTCGACCGTGACTTCACTGGCGTGCGGGGCCAGAAGGAAGGCCGTGGCCGAGCCGAAGACATAAAGCGTCACCAGTGCCTCGGCCGTCAGCAATTCGCTGAATTCGGTTTTCTTGCCGGCGGCCAGCGATCCTTGCAGGTTCTCGCGTTTCAGGTCGGCCAGGCCCGTGCGGTCGGCATAGGTTTCGCCCACGGCCAACGCGATTGACAGCGCGCGGCGCAGGGACTGCAGAACCGTCGCCTGCAAGGGCGAGGTCAGCGCGTCATCCCCGCTTTCAATACGGTCGATCAGATGCACGCCTTCGGTGCGGGCCGTGGGCTTTGTAACCAATCCGGGTGTGGTGTTGCGAAACCTGCGGCGGGTACCGATACCGGATGATTTTTCCTGTGCAGGAGCAGCGCCAGCTTTGGCAATCCGTGGGCTGTGGTCGAACCCGTCCAACATGCCCAAAGCGGCGGCATAATGTTTACGGATTTCTTCTTCACGCAGTTCCATCTGATCGGATGATTGGCTCATGTCTTTTTCCTAATGTCTTTAACGATAACTCAGCACCCGACCCTGCGGGCTGACGACAAATTTACGAACGTCCGCAAAACCCGGCGGGCGTTGTTCTTCCAGCGCCTGATAGGGGCGTTGGGGCAGGATAATGGATCGTTCGGTCTTGGTGGCCCCACTGTCAGAGCCTTCTGCGGCAAACGGATCAAGTGCAAACACCTCGCGCTCGACGCTGCCAAAAAAACCGGATTTTTCACGGCGCACGTCTTTGCTTAGCAATTCTTCACTGGTCCAAACCAACGCCCAGTCTTGGCCTTCTGGCGCGCGGGCCTGTTCCAGAATCTGACGTATTGGGCCGGATTGGCGCGTAAAGGCGTGTGAATACATCGGCCCCAGATGAAACCGCCGCAGCCGCTTGGGGTGCAGATCACTGAAATCCTGATCGAAGCCTTGCGCAATCGTGACCAGTTTCAGCCCGGCAAAGGACTGGGCCATCAGATGCGACTGCACCTCGGGCCAGCGCCGCTGATCCTTGGGCAGGGCCACGCGGCCGGTATCCTCGACCTCCATCAGGTAAATCGTGGGCAGGTTTTGCTGGCTGTCATAGACCGCCCAATGCACTAGAAACTCGCGGCGGCGATCGCTTTTGTTGCCTTGCCACAGAGCCTCAGGATCGTTGCGTGCCCAGAACAATTCGCCTTTCATCAGCTCTTCGTAATACATCCGTTGGCTGAGCGCATATTGCAGCTTTTCCGGGATCGACAAATCGCCCACAATCTGGCGGATCATGTCATCTTTCAGCGCCTCAACACTTGGCATGTTGCGCAGGTGCCGTTCGGCCTGTTGCGCGTCGCTGGCCATGGTCAGCAGTTCCTGAAACACCGGAAACCCGCTTTCGTGTCGGTCAAAGGTCAACTGTCCCGCCCGTTCGATCCGGCCTGAAAACAGATATTTGTTACTAAGCGCGCGAAAGGTGAAGGTCAGCCCCGCTAGATACCGGCCCAAGATTGCGACGTCGGCCTTGGACAGACGTCTCTCGACCTCCATCGTGGCAGCAACGCGGGTCAGGTGGGTGGTAATTGTGCTAAATTTTTGGAAGTACCGACGCACGGTACGGGTATCGTCCAACTTGTGATGATCTATTTGCAGGGCGTCGTTGGTCATATTCAGTATAACTCGGTCTTTTTGTCTTTGTCAGACGGCACTTTAAATGATCCTTCAGGGGGGTTTGGCTTAAGCCGCGAAAGCGACCCGAATATATCCATAATGATCGCCCCAAAGAAAACAAAGACGAACCCGACGCCGATAACAATCATAACCCCGGCAATCAGACCAAAAACAATCATCCCAAATGCCTGGGCTACAGATTCAAAAACACCAAGATCCAGCGCGTAAATACCCCAAAGTGTGCCTGCCGTTTGCAGCAGCAGAAACACAAGGATAAAAATGCGGCCAGCATGTCGCCGCATCATAATTTAAGCCCCGTAGGCGTTCTTGTCGTGCTTTTCGACGATCTTCTCAAAGCGGCGCATAAAGCGTTCGTCGGCCTTGGCTTTGGCCTCCAACACCTCTCGGGCGAAAACCATATGGTCTTCGTGCTTTTCCATCATTTCAGCCATACGGGCATTGGTGGCGGATCCGATACCAGCCATTGCGGATTGCGCTTCCTGATCGGTTTTCACGCCGATTTCATTGATGCGGTGTGCGACATCCTGTTGCTGCGCCGTTTTCAATGATTTGGTCAAAGCATCATACAGAACCACGCGCTGTTTCGTGTCTGTCTGCAGCTTGTTGATCAGAACCATTTGCGTCGCCGCCTGATTTTGCAAACTGTCGACCCAGGTTTTGCCTTTTTCGATATAGCGTTCCAAAGTCTGCGACTTGGCCAGCTTGACCTGCTCTTCCTGAACCAGCTCGTTATAACGCGCGTTCATCTCGGCCAGTTGGGTTTCCAACTGGGTGCGTGTGGCTGCATCCTGCTCGACCGAGATTTTGTTTTCCAGCTCAATAATATTCGGGTCCATTGACTGAATTTCAGCTTTCACAGCTTCCAATTCGCCGACAACGGCTTCACGCTCTTCCAGCGTAATAGACAGATTTTTTTCCACCTTTTCTTTTTGGGTGTTCAGAACGGTCAGTTGTTCTTCCAATAGGCGCACAATCACGTCGGATTTTCCGATCAGATCCTGCAACTTGTCATCAATGCTGGCTGTTCGCATCCGTTCCTGACGCATGGATTCCGCTTTGGCCTTGGCAAAAATACCAACAAAGGTTTCCCACCCGGTTTTCGACCGCATTTCATCAAAATCGCGGGAAAATCCGGCCGTGACATCATCAAGACCCATAATCAATTCAGCAATATTAGCATTCATTAAATCTGTGTGCTGGTGAACATCATCCAAAGACGCATTTTCGATATCAATATTAATATCATCGCCTGATTTCATCTTGTTACGTGCCGTTTCAATACGGCTGGTCAGTTCTGCAATTTTACTTTGCGCTTCGGCAACCTGTGCTTGTGATTCTTTGATCTGAGTGTCAAAATTAGCCATATGTGTCCCTCTTTTTTGAAATACCTAATCCATATGTGGGACTGTTTAGCGGTATTTACATGACATTTCAGCCAAAAAGAACCAAGTGTGGCTTTTTAGCTGATATATCACGCAGACAAAGGCGTTTTATGAAAGAAAATATCCCAATTGCGGTCTTTTGCGGCGATTTTGCCAGCCAACCTTTGGTCTTTGCGCACCTGATTGATCTGATGCAGAACGGCAATATCAATCTGGATTATGTTGAGGTTATCTGCAGGATGAACCCTACCCCCCGGCTGCGTCACTATTTTGACGAAACGGTTGTGTTTCAGATCGAAGATAAACTTGGATTGTCAGATACCTGCGTCTTGTTATTGCCCGACGCTTTGCAGTCTGATGATCTAAAGCACAGCAGCAAGCTTATACCTCTTGGCACCTATATCGGGCATCGTCATGTGGCAGGATCCGCATGATACAGCCCGGCCCCCTTAACCTGATCACCGATGTTGCGGGCTTGCGCATCGGCAATGCGCAGGATCACAATATCAAAACCGGGTGTACTGTTCTGACCGCCAATCAGCCCTTTGTTGCTGGTGTTCATGTTATGGGGGGTGCGCCGGGCACACGCGAAACGGAACTTTTGGCCCCGGATCGTTTGGTGCAACAGGTCGATGCACTCGTGTTATCAGGTGGGTCAGCGTTTGGGTTGGATGCCTCATCTGGCGTCGCCGATGCTATGCGATTTGCAGGCAGGGGTTTCCAAGTTGCAGGCAAGTATGTGCCGATTGTGCCTGCCGCTATTTTGTTTGATCTGGCAAATGGCGGTGACAAAGGCTGGGCGGAAAACCCTTATAAATCCCTTGGAAAAACCGCTTTCGAACATGCTGATGAATATTTTGAACTGGGCACTATTGGGGCAGGAGCAGGCGCGACCACAGCCACGTTCAAAGGTGGGTTGGGGTCAGCATCAGCCGTTTTAGAAAACGGTATTACTGTCGGCGCACTTGTGGCTGTGAATGCCCTTGGATCAGCTACAGTCGGTGATAGTCGGCATTTCTGGGCCGCCCCCTTTGAAATTGGGGATGAATTCGGCGGACTGGGACCCGCACGGCAGTTCGCACCGACCAAGATGCCGAAAACCAAACTAACCGCCGGGGCCAACACCACCATCGCCATCATCGCAACCGACGCCAATTTGACGCAAGCTCAGGCAACACGCGTTGCAACCGCAGCCCATGACGGCATGGCACGCGCTTTGATGCCAGCCCATACCCCTTTTGACGGTGATCTGGTTTTTGCAGCTGCCACCGGCCAAAACGCAGCGCCCATCACTGACATTGATATCATGCATATCGGCCATGCTGCTGCCACCTGTTTGGCCCGTGCAATTGCACGTGGCGTTTATCATGCAACCCCATCAGACGCAGATTTTTTCCCTTGTTGGGCAACATCTTAAGCCAATGACACAAATTAATTTTCAATTCCCACCAAGGATTGACCACGCCTGCGCGTCCCATAGAAGTAATGCGCATGACAGTCAGTGACGAAGATTTAGCCCTAGCCGCAGCAGGTGGCGATCGGCAGGCATTTTCCAGCCTGTTGGATCGACATTATGACAAGCTGTTCGGGCTGGCCTTTCGTCTGACCGGACAACAGGCTGAAGCAGAGGATCTGACCCAGGATATCTGCGCCGCTTTGGCTGCAAAATTACGCAATTATCGCGGGGATGCCAGGTTTTCGACCTGGCTTTATCGCGTGACTGTGAACGCCGCCCATGATCGCAGACGTCGCAGGGCGACCTATATGAAGGCAAGCGATGGGTGGGGGGATTGGGAAGTGAACCGTCAGGCGGCAATGTCTGAAACCGCTGCCCAAACCGATTGGCTGCAGCGGGCGATGAACAGCCTGTCAGACGATTTGCGCGACACGCTGGCATTGGTGCTGGATGATGTCACACACAAAGATGCCGCCGATATTCTGGGTGTGTCCGAAGGCACTGTCAGCTGGCGCATTTCAGAAGCCAAAAAGCGCCTGCGCGCATTGAAACAAGAGGAAGAGCAGGTATGACCGACGATCTGAACGACCTCAAATCTGCACTGAATGCCGCAACCCCGGCCCCTGACCCTGCAACTCGGGCGGCGCATTTGCGTTTGGCCGAAGAAAATTTTGATAACCTCCAAGAAACAGCCAAGGCAGCGCGTCCTACTCCCAACAGATTGATAAAGGGAGTACAAATGATGTTCAAAGGATTAACCACAAAAGGCGCACTGACGCTAACCACTGCCGTTATCGCGGTCGGCATCGTTGTGATCACCCCGTTCGGGCGCGATTTACTGTCACAAAATGATGAACTTGGCAGCGAAGTGGTATCGGAAGAAGTGATAGGGTCTTCCACATCAAAAGCTGCAACAGCAGCCCCGGTGGTAGACGAACCCGCACAGGCGATAAACCCATCAATCCGGACCCAAGGGCGCAATGATCAGGTTTTTGTGGAAGATACACCAGAGCCTAACCTTGGAACTAAACCTGAACCAGTTGCACCCATATCTGCCCCTGAAGTAAAACAAGCGCCAGCTGAGACGCAAAATATGGTTCATGCTTTGGAGGCGCCCCAAGAAGAAGCACCAGCCGAGACCCCGATTGCAGCTAACCAGCAAGGAGATGGTCTTCAAATTCCTGGCTCAGCTGGAATGGGTTTAATAGATGGATATTCCATAGAACCTGACAATATCAATGAAGAGTATTTTGCTGACAGTGACGTTAACCTCGAATTTGAGATCGGAGAAGTTGACAGATCATTTGAATATGACTCCAGCCGTCAACAGGCGCTGGATGTTGTTATTCCAAAAGAACCCGGACCTTCCGCTGAAGTTGCAAACACCGAAGCTTTTTCCGAAACTACGCCCAACGCCCTGAAAATCACCAGCCAAGCTCCGGTATCCACCTTTTCCATCGACGTTGATACCGCCGCCTATTCCGTTGTGCGATCCTCATTGATGGCCGGGCGGATGCCGCCGAAAGACGCAGTGCGGATCGAAGAAATGATCAACTATTTCCCCTATGATTATGCGGCACCTGAAGGGACGGAACCGTTCCAGCCCACCGTTCAGATCGGTACAAGCCCTTGGAATGAAGATAAGAAACTGGTTCATATCGCGTTCCAGGGCGCACAGATCACGGAACGCCCCCCAATGAACCTTGTGTTTCTGATTGATACGTCTGGGTCGATGAATGCGGCCAATAAACTGCCGTTGCTGAAACAAAGTTTCCGTCTGATGCTGTCGGAATTGCAGCCCGAAGATGAAGTGTCGATTGTCACCTATGCGGGCAGCGCGGGACAAGTGTTGGAACCGACACCCGCCAGTGATCGCAACGCTATTCTGTCTGCACTTGACAACCTGTCTGCCGGTGGATCAACCGCCGGGCAAGCGGGTCTGCAACAAGCCTATTCTGTGGCCGAAACCATGGCGGCCGAGGGCGAAGTAACCCGTGTTATCCTGGCCACTGACGGCGATTTCAATGTGGGAATTTCGAACCCTGATACATTAAAGGATTATATCGCCGACAAGCGCGAGACGGGCGTTTACCTTTCGGTTCTGGGTTTTGGCCGTGGCAATCTGGACGATGCCACGATGCAGGCGCTGGCGCAGAACGGGAATGGGCAAGCTGCCTATATCGATACGCTATCAGAGGCACAAAAAGTATTGGTGGATCAACTGAGTGGCGCGCTGTTTTCAATTGCAAATGACGTGAAAATTCAGATCGAATTCAACCCTGCCGCCGTCGCCGAATACCGCCTGATCGGTTACGAAACCCGTGCCCTCCGACGCGAGGATTTCAACAATGACAAGGTTGATGCAGGCGAAATCGGCGCAGGCCATTCTGTGACTGCAATTTACGAAGTCACGCCGGTCGGATCACCTGCCATTCTGAATGATCCTTTGCGCTATCAACAGGTCAGTGAAACAGCCGATACAGACGAGTTAGGCTTTTTAAAGCTGCGATACAAAGCGCCAGGGTCAGACACCAGTCAACTGATCCAGACACCTCTGACCCAATCCGACCCACTTGATAACGAGGCACTCTTTGCCGCGGCCATCAGCGGATTTGCCCAGCTTTTGCGCGGCGAAGACAGCTATCTTGGCGACTGGGGCTATGATCAAGCGATCGCCTTGGCCAATAGTGCACGCGGCGACGATCCGTTCGGCTATCGTAGCGAGGCTGTCAAACTGATGCGTCTTGCGAAAAGCCTGGACCAACGCTGACCCTTAGGAGCACGCGCAATCACGCCTAAATTGTGCGTGTTCCGCTCTTTTGTCGCTGTTTAGATGTGTTTAACGATCTTGAGTGTAATAAATGACATATCCATAACTTGTTACTCAGGCCTTGTTCCATGTCCAATCTACCTGAATACGTCATTGATTTGAATAAACCCCCCAAAGAACGTTGGGCGTTCGCACCCGAGCAAGTCGTGATGGCAAAGGGTTTGCTGGATTATTACAAACAGGATATCGGCGGGGCTGCTGAAATGGCTGACATGCTGCATGCCGTCGCCAGCCCCGTCATCGACGATGAAAATTGGCAAGAATACGAAGCGATTGCGACACAGCTTGGTGTCAGTACAGCACTAATTCTTTTGGCAAATGCTTACTATGACGTCGTGAAGACCGTTCTGGGCTGTACGACTTTTGCAATTGATACTGATGACGGCCCATTACACGGGCGTAATCTGGACTGGTGGACAGATAATAGGATTTTGAACGACGGATCGGGTATTTATCGATATAAGGGCGCTGATGCAGGCGAATTTATCAGCATTGGATGGCCAGGATATACTGGTGTGATATCTGGCATGGCCCCGGGCCGGTTTTCGATAACCATGAATGCGGTTCTCAGTAGTGATCCGGTTCAAATTAAAACACCTATCCCTTTGCAAATCCGCCATGTGTTTGAAAGATCAAAAACATTTGACGAAGCCGTTGCAACACTGACCGACACAGCCCTGTCCTGTGATGCATTGCTTTTGGTCACGGGCACAAAGCGTGGCGAAATGGTCGTGATTGAACGGACCCCAAACCGATCTGCCGTACGTCATGCGGAAGATGGTAAAATCCATGCAACGAACAACTATATTGCTTTAGACGCCAATGTCGAAGGGCTGCAAAACGAAATTCAGCTGACGTCTTGCGCACGTTATGATCGCATGGGCGAATTACTTCGAAACCCGCCTGCGTCCGTTGAAGACTGTATGACGTATTTGTCTGAGCCCGGTGTACAAATGGAAATTACAGTTCAACAGATGGCATTTCGGCCCTTGCATGGGCATCACCTGATAGAAATTCCATGAAAAAGCGCGGGCTGGTTGGCCCGCGCATATGGTCATGTTGGTTTATCCGATTTAGTTGACAGCCTTGGCGTCAACCACATCTTTTTGGATCGAATTTTGCGTTGCGATTTCAATCTGCCGTGGCTTCAGCGCCTCTGGCACTTCGCGCATCAGGTCGATGTGCAGCATACCATCCGCGTGGCTGGCACCTGTGACGCGTACGTGATCTGCCAGATGGAAGCGGCGTTCAAAAGCGCGCGTCGCAATACCCCGATGCAGATATTTTCGATCTGCATCGTCTTCGGCTTTGCGTGCTGTAACGTGAAGTGCATTTTCTTTCACATCTACGGACAGATCCGCATCCGAAAAACCAGCGACCGCAATCGAAATACGGTAAGTATCATCAGCTGTTTTTTCGATGTTATAAGGGGGGTAGCTTGATTGGCTGACATCGTTTGTTAAAACGCGATCCATCAGATCTGCGATCTGATCAAAACCAACAGTTGCACGATAAAGGGGTGCAAGGTCGAAAGTTCTCATGGGTCATCCTCCATTGAGCGATAACAATATGCCTTCCTTGATGGGACAGGCGATTTACAATCCGAACCCAGAATTGGCGTCCGATAAAAATAATTTGGGAATATTTTTTGGGGTTTCAAGACCCTAAGGTTTCAAGAATTTCGCACTGGAATCGCCAGATTTGGGTAAGCCATTTCGAACTTGCGGGGTTGGTGAAACCGAGGTTTCAGATTCAATAACACCGCGGCCACTTCGCAGCGCGCGTTTTAAATCATTTACCAGTTTCGGAAGCTCCATTCCAACCGCAATGACGCCATTTTCATTTCTGGTACCACGAGAGACCAAAGATATGACGCGAACACGCAACCCGGTTTTTTCAAAAACAGGCGCGCCGGAACTGCCAAAGGTGACATCACAATCAAAAGCAATCAGGCCATCGCGCTTACCCAAAATCGAACAACTGCGTTGCCAGCTTAACGCCTCATTCCGGTTGCGGGCATAGGATACCACACTGATCGTTTTGCCATTCGATGATGGATAATCGACAACAAACGGATCAATAACGCCGGTCGACACAGGCTGATCCAACTGCAGCAAAGCGATATCACTTTGCGCACGCCGATATCCGGACGGATCATTCGGATCGTATCGGGCATGGATGACAAAACGCGCCACGCTGCGTTCTGCAATCGATACGCCATCACGGTACCCCGCTTTGAATGTCAGGCTTTCAGGTTTCACAGGCTTGCCTGACACAACACAATGGGCCGCTGTCAAAACAAGGTCTTTGGCAATCAAAACCCCTGTACATGTGCCTTTGCGGTGAATGTCCAGACGGCCCACGGCCTCCCATCCGAATAGCTCATCGCGTTTGGTCAGCCGATTTAATGCGCTGTTATCTTGTGCAAAACTTGGACTGTATAAAGCAGTAACCGCAACAAAGCAGGCCACTATCCCATGTATTATAATCTTGCTACCAAACGTTCTTTTCAGCATCATAATCCGGTTTTAAAAAGAAATTGTGATCTTATTTTGACAACCGCGCATTGTGGTTTTCATCTGAAAACTCAACTTAACACTAATTTGAAATCAAAGCTTTTCATTTTCACGATTATGAGTCTAGCCCTATCAGCCCTTTGATCATAAACAATATTGAGACTGGTGAATGGTTAACAAGCGGATCATTGCTTATTGCGATGACAACATTGAAACGAAAATCACATCGTTAATGTAAAATATAATAAAAATCAATTATTTCAAATAGATAACCCACCTAAGCACTTTATATGAACACCGTTCGTCTATTTTAATGGAAATTCCGAATTGTATAATTGCTTAATTTTTAAGCATACAACCAAACGGCGACATATATACAGCTGATAAAAATCATTGTCTTTGCAGCATAAAGGGTTATGTGTGCGTTGTGACTTCAGACTATACGTTCCCGCTACTCCACAGCAGCCGGTTACCTCTACAGACTGCTAGCACCACACCGTCGCATGTCGTGGGCGGTTATATTAAGGAGATACGGGAATGGCTACTGGCACCGTAAAATGGTTTAACACAACTAAAGGCTTCGGCTTTATCGCACCTGATGGCGGCGGATCTGATGTATTCGTACACATTTCAGCTGTTGAGCGTGCAGGTCTGACAGGCTTGGCAGACAACCAAAAGGTTGAGTACGAGCTTGAGCAAGGTCGTGACGGCCGCGCTGCAGCGACAAATCTGTCGACTGTCGACTAAGGATAGTCTTAGGCCTTGTGCTTGACTGATCTTGAAACCCGGAATGTTTATTCATTTCGGGTTTTTGTATTTCAGAGCGTAAATTGATTAGCGTTTTGTAATGGAATACGCCCATTAAAAAAAGCGGCCCGTTAAGCCGCCTTTTATTTTGAATATCAACAACGACCTAGTTAGTTGATGGTGCTTCTTCCATCATGTCTTCCGCGGGGGACAAAGATGCCAGATAGGCATAAAGGTTCACTGCATCTTCTTCTTTGCGAACCCTAAAAGCCATTTTGCCGCGCGCGCCTGAATCGTCCAGGAATTCGCGCAGATATCCTGTCGGATCTTGAACATAGGCAGAGAACGTTTCTTCATTCCATACCAGCCCAGCTTCACCCGCAGCAACCATAGCATCAGAATAACGGAAATCTTCGACAGTCCCGGCACTACGGCCAGATATCTGGTACAGGTTTGGCCCTGTTTGTGCACGACGTCCGGCCAGTGTTTCGCCTTCATCGTTTTGAACGATGTGACATGCAACGCACTGTCTGAATGCAGCTTCGCCCGCGTCTGCATCACCTGTTGGGGCCATCATGGCATCACCGTGGCTTTCGGCAAAAGCAGGTGCAGTCAACGTCATAGCCGCTGCAAGTGCAATCCAATTGAATTTCATTGGGTATCTCCCTCGAGTTTCTTTATATCAACAGTAATACGCTTTGCCCGAAGGTAAAGTTCAAACTATCTCACATTGACGATTGTATGCGCGGCTTTAAGCCACAGCACGGGACAAAGCGCATTGTTTCCAAAGCGTTGCAAGTGCCCCGACCAGATGTTCGATATCCGCATCCGTATGCAGTGGACCTGGCGTAAACCGCAGTCTTTCGGTGCCTTTTGGGACCGTCGGATAGTTAATAGGCTGCACATAAATCCCATAATCCGCCATCAAGATATCAGCAATCTGGCGGCATTTGACGGGGTCTTTGATCATCACTGGGATGATATGGCTGTCATTTTCCAGATGCGGAATACCATGGGCGTCCAACCGGGCCCGCAGTTTCGCAACCTGCTGACGCTGACGTGCACGTTCCATTCCAGACGTTTTCAAATGCGCAACAGACACTTTTGCAGCGGCCGCAACCGCCGGCGGAAGCGCCGTTGTAAAAATGAAACCACTGGCAAAGCTGCGAATAAAATCACACAACGCCGCAGACCCGGTGATATAGCCACCGACAACGCCGTATGCTTTGCCCAAAGTACCCTCGATCAGAGTGATCCGATCCGCCAGTCCTTCACGTTCTGAAATCCCGCCACCACGGGGGCCATACAGACCCACTGCGTGAACCTCATCCAGATATGTCATCGCACCGTGCTTTTCTGCCACCTCAACAATTTCGGCCATGGGGCAGATATCGCCATCCATCGAATAGACAGATTCAAAAGCCACAATCTTGGTCGCATTGGAAGGCAATGCTGCCAGTTTACGGTCCAAATCCTCTGGGTCATTGTGCTTCCAGATCACCTTGTCAGCGCGGGAATGACGGATGCCTTCGATCATACTGGCATGATTTTCACTGTCCGACAGGATGACAGCATTGGGCAAACGCGATCCCAATGTCGAAAGCGCCGCCCAGTTTGACACATAGCCTGACGTGAACAATAAAGCGGCTTCTTTTGCGTGCAGATCAGCCAGTTCGGCCTCAAGCGCGAGATGATGAATATTCGTGCCCGAGATGTTGCGCGTACCGCCCGCGCCTGTGCCACAGGCTTCAACCGTTTTGACCATGGCGTCGATGACCGCAGGATGATGGCCCATGCCCAAATAGTCGTTTGAACACCACACTGTCACGTCCTGTGCTTCACCATCAGTATGATTAGCCGCGCGTGGGAACTTGCCACATTGGCGTTCAAGTTCCGCAAAAATGCGATAATTGCCCTCTTCCTTAAGCTGGTCGAGTTGGGCATTGAACAAATTATCGAACGTCATGGGGCTGTCCTTTGCGTCGTCATGTTATCTTTGTTTGGCTTGGGCAGCATCCAGCGCCAAAGCTTTTCATCCGGCAATGGTAAAACCATCAACCAGTGTTCAATCAGTGCCATAAAGGTGATGGCCGCTAACAAAGCAAATCCGATCATATCGGCAGGTGTTTCACTGACGTAAAGTCGTTCCAACCAGCAGGCAACGGCAAACGTCAGACCGGTGACCGAAATCGGAAAAAGCCAATTCAACCGCGCGATGCGAAAATGGCTGGGCAAATGGTTCAACGGGCTAGGCAAAAACTCAGTATTGATCTTGCGAACACCCAGATACAGGTTCAGCTTGGCTGAAATGCGGGCAACGAAAAGAACGCCAAAGGTCCACAGCCCGAACTGATTTTCCACACCATATGCTGCCCACATCATAGCCAAGAAAGCCATCAGCAAAAGGATTTCGTGATAGGCAATTGTACCCCAAGCGCGGATAAAGCGTTGCCATTCCGGAATATTATCAGGGCAGGCGCGTGTATTAGGACCTGTAATAATACCCGTTAGAAAAGCCAGTTCGATCCACCCCCAAATAGCCAGGGCAGACAGGAAAGCGATGTACATGCCAGACGGATCAACAGATGTCAGACTTGTCCAAAAGCCGACGATTCCCAGTGCTAAAAGTCCAAGTCCCCAAAGTGTGGCGGCCAAAGGTGCATAAGCGGAACGCCCGTCTGCATATCTGACCACCAACAAGATCGCCCCGGTGGAAAACCACCAGAGAAAAAGCGCAGATAGCGCGGCGATCCAGGGTGAAGTAAACATCAGTAAGCGGGCTCTAATCTTGGGCTATCAGGTACGGCATGCGATATTGACGGGATCGTATAAAGTGACACAAACGCCGCCGCCGCTTTGGCCATACCAACACCGCGTTTCAGCGCACCGCCGATGCCACCTTGTTTTTTGCCTTCGGCAATCTGCACATTGGCCCGTTGCAAACGTTCCAGGTTCGGCATCCACCGGGGATGGTCGATATCCAATGTAATAGGGAATGCCTGCTTACTGATTTCAGACGTTTTGCGGAAAACTTCCTGTCCGTACCAGCTCATGTCGACGCCCAGTGCTTTGTGGAATTCGGGGCGTTGATGGTCACGGACCCACATGGTCGAATAAACCGCAGTCAGGAAAAACTTGATCCACCATACATTGCCACCACTGGTCAGCTTGGGGTCCGTTTTCAGCAATAGGGCAAAAGCCTCGCCATGGCTAAATTCATCGTTACACCATTCGCGGAACCATTTGAAAATCGGGTGAAAACGATGTTCGGGGTTTGCCTCAAGATGACGATATATGGTGATATAACGAGCATAACCAATCTTTTCAGACAGGTAAGTGGCATAATAGATGAACTTGGGCCGAAAATAGGTGTATTTCTTTTTCTGCGTCAGAAACCCAAGATTCACGGCAATTCCGGCTTCGCGCAGGGCGTCGTTGATGAAGCCTGCATGGCGGGCTTCGTCCCGCGCCATCAATTGGAAAAGCTGCGTGATGTCTTTGTTGGACCCGCGACGTTTCATTTCCTTATATAAAACACAGCCCGAAAATTCGGCCGTGCAGGAACTGATCAAGAAATCGATGAATTCCTTTTTCAACTTCGGCTCCATCCCGTCCCAATCGACGTGATCCCAGTCTTCATTTTTCTTGAAATGGCCCTTATTCGGATCACTGACCATCTGTGCGATCAGCTTGTCCCAGTCTTCGCGCACAGGACTGACGTCAATCGCGTCCATTTCATCGAAATCAGTCGTATAAAACCGCGGTGTCAGCAACGTGTTCTGCATCGCGATTTCAGTCGCGGCAGTGCTGTCCAGCTTGGACAATTCTTCCTGAACGGCCAGCGATTCTTCGGCATCCGTAATATCAGAGGTATGTTTGGCCTGGACGTTCATAGCGTAACCTCCTCGGAAAAGGAAAATTCACATAATTCCATGAATTCGAAATCCCCGGTCATACGGGTCCAGAACCGTTCTAACGCACTGGCACGCATAATAGTGGCGGTGCGGTCTTCGCTGACGACCTCACCGTACGGGGCCATAATCTCGGGGCCATGAACCAACACTTCGTCCCCCGGATAAATCACAGCACCATTATTAAACCGCAAATGCGCGTGCAGGCTGTCGAATTTATGACTGATTTCGACAGTGCAAGGCGCAGTTTCTTTTTCTTTCGTCAGTAGTCCCATGTCGGTTCCCTTTCGTTACTGATCCAACAGCTTGGCGAAGGCTGCGTGGTTGTCGGCACCAAACCCCATCAGGTCTGCGCGCCACTTGGTGGTATCGTCAAAGATCATCAGGCGACCGTTCTCAAAACGGACCAGACGAACTGGGCTATCCAACGCAATGCGGTGCTTGGTGCGTTCACGTTCCAGCACACGGTACACACCTGCAACAAACCCACCTTGCGTTGGATCAAGGTCGGCAATTATATTTCCCTGGGCGTCCAGCACAGTGGCAGCACCCGACATTTCCCCCTGCAGCACGATCACCCGCTCCTGCGCCACGTTGGCCATATCCGGTATTGCTTCAAGCGGGCGGTCGGTAACGCGGGCGAAAATCACAATGATCAGGCAGACAGCAGCCAGTCCAAACATGGCGCGGACCAACGCAATCGGAATCATTTCCTTGTCACGTTCGACCAGTTTTTGTTCCGGTGTCAGTTCCATCGATCTACTCCGCTGCAACAGCATGGTGGTCAGGCGCACGGCTGACTTCGGGTACAGATACCCGCGCATCCGCTGCATGGGCCAAAAGGCTTGCAACCTTGGCCGCGTCAGGGATACAGCGAAGCGCGGGTTCCGTTTGTGCCATCCGCCACGGGCGAACGTGGGGCCAACACATCAAGTAAGACAATCGGGTTTCACCAAGGGTTTGCATGGCAATCGTACCTGTGCCGTTCTTGCGTAAATCCAGATCGGCGTTACCAATCCAGCGATAGGGCAGATTTAGCGTCACAGTCAGGGCCGCACCGATACGCATGGCGACCCGTTTGTTTGTAATCGTGTAAACCGTTGCCTTGGCTTGTACCCAGGCAATCAGTGTCAGGATACCACATGCAATTGCGCCAAGAACCAAAAATGGAACAGAGGTCTGAATGGCGCGACCCAGCGGCATAATATCTACCACGACAACAAAGCGCCAAAGCGCCAGGAATATGAAATATCCCGCCACCCATTTCAGGCTAAGGCTTTCCTTGGCAAGCGCCCACCAATTCGGGCTGCCCTGCCATAGAATTTCTTCATCCTGTGGTGGGCGTTCTGGCAGACCCTTTACGGGTTCAAAGGCGAAATCATCATGTGGCATCAGGTCCCCCGGTTACAGCTGTGGTTCAAACCGTGCCACCGACGCATAAAGCGTGCCGCCAGCATAGTAACCCATGATCTTTTCTTCTTCGAGCATGGTAACTTGGCTAAGTGATTTTGTTTGTGGAATATTGGCAAAGTGCTGACCAAAGATAGATCGGATCTTTACGCGATCCTTCTTGATACGCACCATCTGAATCGGCACAAGACGTTTGCCTGTACCCCATTGCGGGTCCAATTCGAATTCAAGAAAACGCACCAATTGTTCCGGTTCATCAATCCACATATCCGTGATACGACCAACGATTTCCAGATCACCGGCTTGTACTGGCAGTCCGCGTGGATCCCGGCCGGCCGATACGGCAAATCCGGGCAGGCTGGCCATGGGCAGGATTTTGGGATGCCCTTTGCCGTCCAGTTCCGGTGCGTCTTGGCGATTGGCCCAGGATGCAGGCCCAACACCATCCAGCATCGGATCACCAGTTGGGTCAAACGGAAACCCGTCCGAAACCGCCGTGCGTTCCAAAGCCAGATCATGACGTGCCTGACGGTCAGGGCCAGGCAGTGTCACATCTTCGCGACCATGGTTCATCTTGAATGTCTTGGGCGCAGGCACCGGAAACGGCCCTTGATTGGCAGCCGGATTGCCGTCATCATCTTCCAGCGGATAACCTTCGCGCATGTTTTCAGTTTGCAGGTAATAGATCAGCAGGGCAAAGAAGCCCCAAAAGAGCCAGATTGCAAGACTGGCAAGATCGAATTCACCGAAGAAAGTCTGTTCCATTTTATCCTCCGTATTCGGTGGTTATGTGGGAAAATCCGCCAGCCCGATCTGGCGGTTCCCTTTAGTTTGTTTTGCAGTTTCCCCTGTGCGCACCAATGGGCCTAGTGCGATCAAGGTGACGAAGATCAAAGCAATTTCAGTATGATAAACAACAGAATAGCCTGTTGCGGGTGTGGCCATCGCTTCACCCAGTGATCCGTTCAGGGCGGCGGCGTTCACGACATCGCGGATTGTGCCGCCAATCGCGATCGACATTCCCGCAGCAGTCGCCTGTGCCGCCCCCCATGCTCCCAAGGCTAATCCCCGGCCCGCTTTGCCCTGTGCGGGCATCGTCATGGCGGCAGTCAGGGTGGCCACTGCGAAAAGCCCACCACCAAAGCCGATCCCACCGCTGCCTGCAAAAAACAGAACAGGTGAATTCATGGGGGCTGCAAAAATAACGGCAGAAAAGGCCGCAAGACCTATCAAAAGACCCCGACCCGCCATGCGATAAGGGTTCATGCCATTCGATAACCAGCGCGCCGCAAGAGCAAAACCAATCAAGGCCCCACCGGCCCACATTGCGGTCAGAAAGGTTGTCGCACTAACAGAAAGACCCAGAATTTCGCCGCCGTAAGGTTCAAGCAGAACGTCCTGCATGTTAAAGGCCATAGTGCCGATAAAGACGACGACGATCAGTCGCCCGGCAGATCCGCCTGCCATAAAATCAGCCCAGGCTTCACGGAACTTCGGGCGTGGTTCAGCCCGCTGCGCCTTGGTCATGGGGGACAGTTTTTCCTGTTTCCATAAGGCTACCAGGTTCAGCAAAATACCAATAACAGCAGCACTTTGCACAACACGCACCAGCAGGAATGGTCCGAAATCACGCAGAAAGAACCCGATGATCACGGCACTGATGCCCATACCGATCAGGAACATGACATAAAGCAAGGCCACCACCTGTGGACGCGTTTCATCATCGGCGCGATCCGCTGCCAGTGCCAGACCAGCGGTCTGGGTCATATGCATACCCACGCCTGTCATTAAAAAGGCTAAGGCGGCCAAAACTTCGCCTGCCCATGTAGGGCCAACTTGTTGTTGACCAGACAGAACAAGCAAAGAAAACGGCATGATTGCCAGCCCGCCAAATTGCCACAGCGATCCAAACCAAAGATACGGGATACGTTTCCAGCCTAAGGCACTGCGATGCGTGTCTGACCGGAACCCCAGAAGCGCCCGTAAAGGCGCGACAAGAACCGGGATCGCGATCATGAAAGCCACAATCATCGCAGGCACGGAAAGTTCAACAATCATCACGCGGTTCAAGGTGCCCAAAAGCAGAACCGAGGCCATTCCAACCGATACCTGAAATAACGAAAGCCGTAACAGCTCGCCCATGGGCAGACCCACGGATGCCGCATCTGCAAAAGGCAGAATACTGGTCGTCATACGGACAAAGGCTGAAGGCCGCTTGTTCAAGACGTGACCTCCATCGCTTGGGATATGTAAAAGCCCCGGCTGACACGGGTCACTGTGCGAAGAGGCTTTTCAATTCTTGCCACTTTCATCGCCTTGCCCAGCCCACTCACTGAATGCGGGACGATTTGGGGCGAACGGTCGGACCGTGGAAACGCCTTTCCCACCAGCCAGAATGCAGTCAGAAACGGTGTCTTGGGTGCGATTGTGAAAACCAGTTTTTCGTGCGTGCGCAGTGCAAGTGTCGCCAGCGCCTGCGCAATATCAGCCGCGCTGTAATGGATCAGACTATCCATCGCCATGACGTAATCAAATGACCCATGATCCGTATTTAGCATGTCACCGGCCATGAACGTGATCTGTGGTTTCAGATGATCGGGCGTACGGTCCTGTGCGACTTGCAATAAGGATGGTGAAATATCTACGGCCAGAACATCGGCCCCACGTCTGGCCAGTTCAACCGTCATAGGGCCCGCACCGCACCCTGCATCAAGTATGCGTGCGCCTGACAGATCATCGGGCAATTGTCCCAGCATAGCTGCACGCATCGTATCGCGGCCTTCGCGCACCGTTTGGCGAATGCGTGATACAGGTGCGTCCGACGTCAGCGCTGCCCAGGTCTTGGCAGCCGTACGGTCGAAATAGGTTTCCAACCGCGCGCGGGTTTGATCATAGCTGGACATCAGTCAAACCCCAGCAATTCAAAGATCTCACGGTCAGGCAGCGGCGCTGGTGCCAATGGCTCGGTTCCGTTCCAAAGTGTTTCTGCCAAACGTATGTATTCTTTGCGCACCTGCACAATTTCTTCGTCATCGGGCATTTCAAACAACGTTTTCTTTTTCAGCCGCGACCGCCGGATTGCATCCAGATCAGGCATATGCGCGATCCGGTTAAAGCCAACAGTTTTGCAATAGCGATCAACTTCGTCTGTTTCGCGGCTGCGATTTGCAACACAACCCGCCAGGCGCACTTTGTAATTCACCGATTTTGCCTGAACAGCAGCAATAATCCGATTCATTGCATAGATGCTGTCAAAGTCATTCGCCGTCACGATCAGCGCCCGGTCAGCATGCTGCAAAGGCGCGGCAAACCCGCCACAAACCACATCGCCCAACACGTCGAATATCACCACATCGGTATCTTCCAGCATGTGGTGTTGCTTTAGCAATTTGACCGTTTGGCCAACCACATAACCGCCGCACCCTGTGCCAGCGGGCGGGCCGCCAGCTTCGACGCATTTTACGCCGCCGAACCCTTCGAAAACGAAATCCTCGGGGCGCAATTCTTCGGAATGGAAATCGACATCTTTCAAAATGTCGATGACTGTGGGCACCAGCGTTCCGGTCAGGGTAAAGGTGCTGTCATGCTTGGGATCACAGCCAATTTGTAAAACCCGCTTTCCCAACATTGAAAAAGCCGCCGACAGATTGGACGAGGTCGTCGATTTCCCAATCCCGCCTTTGCCATAGACCGAAAAGACCTTGGCCCCTTCGATCTTCATCGAGGCATCCTGATGCACTTGCACCGATCCCTCGCCGTCGTCGCCACGAAGCAGTGGGGGCGTTTTATCAAGTGCCATTGTTTGTTTCCTCCATTAACGGCTATTCAGCCGCGATACCTTCAAGATGATCTTCCAACGCGTCGGCCGCATTTTGCAGTGCTTCAAGCGTTTCCTGATCCGGGGTCCAATAATTGCGATCACTTGCTTCCAGCAGCCGGTTCGCCATTCGGCTTGACGCCTGCGGATTCAGATTGGCCAATCGCTGGCGCATTTCATCATCCAGCACGAATGTTTCAGACAGGCGCTGATAGACCCACGGATCAACCTGACCCGTCGTGGCCGACCAGCCGACCGTATTGGTGACATGCGCCTCGATCTGGCGCACACCTTCGTGGCCGTGTTTCAGCAGGCTTTCATAGAATTTCGGGTTCAGACTGCGGCTGCGCGTTTCAAGTGCAACCTGCTCCTGCAAGGTCCGCACCTTGCCGCTGCCACGGGTCTGATCGCCAATAAAGACTGCAGGTTCAACGCCACCCTTAGCCCGCTTCACGGCGCGCGCAATGCCACCCAGAGTGTCAAAATAATGATCAACCGAGGTTACGCCCAACTCAACACTTTCCAGGTTCTGATAGGCCACATCGACGTCTTTCAACGCCTTTTGTAGCAGCGCAGGGTTCTTGCTGGACTTACCGTTTATACCATAAGCAAAGCTTTTGCGGGCCTCATAGGCATCAGCCAACTCGTCTTCGTCCCCAAAGGCCGAACTGTCGACCAGCTGATTCACATTCGATCCATAGGCCCCTTCGGCATTGGAAAAGACCCGCAGGCTGGCGATTTCCATATCAACGCCCATTTGTTCTGCATAAGTCAGCGCGTGGGCGCGCACGAAATTCTGATCAAGCGGTTCATTAGCTGTCGCACATTTGTAAGCCGCTTCCGCCAGCATCCGGGTTTGTAGTGGCAACAGATCGCGGAATATCCCCGACAGCGTCATGATCACATCGATGCGCGGACGTTGCAGTTCATCCAGCGGGATCAGATCCGCACCGGCCAGCCGTCCAAAGTTATCAAACCGCGGCTTTGCGCCCATCAGCGCCAGCGCCTGTGCAATCGGGCCGCCGTCAGATTTGATATTATCACTGCCCCAAAGAACCAGCGCGATCGTGCGCGGCAGGTCTTTTTGCGCCTCCAAAAGAAGTTGCGCCTGTTTTGCCCCGTCTTGCAGGGCAAAAGCCGTGGGCATCCGGAACGGATCAAACGCATGAATATTACGCCCGGCTGGCAGAACTTCGGGCGAACGGATCAGATCACCACCCGGAACAGGCGCGATAAAGTGCCCTCCCAAGGCATGCATCAGGCCCGTCAGTTCAGCGTCGCCTTGCAGATGGCCACGCACAACGTTGCGAGTTTCATCGTCCACTTCGGCCATCACGCGCAGGTGCTCTTCCAGCTCATCGTCGCTGATCTGGCGACCAACCACGTGCAAACCATCGGGGATCAGCGCATCTTCGGTTTCCAATAGCGTCAGCCACAGCTTGTCGGGGTCATGTTCATCAATATCCACAGCAGTCGCCTGATCCGCAATCAGGGCTGCCAGTTCGGCGCGTTCACTGGCGTCAGAGGCCAAAGCACGCCAACGGGTCAGGCTGTCTTTCAACTCGGCCAGACCCTTATACAGACCCGAAGCCGCCAGCGGAGGCGTCACATGCGTGATCGTCACAGCATTGCTTCGGCGCTTGGCCAATGTCGCCTCGGACGGGTTGTTTGAGGCATAAAGATACACATTTGGCATATCACCGATCAGCCGGTCTGGCCAATCGCGACCACCCATCCCGGCCTGTTTTCCTGGCATGAATTCCAGTGCACCGTGCATGCCAAAATGCAGCAAAACATCGGCTTTCAAAGTGTTTTTTAACCAAAGATAAAAGGCGGTAAAGGCATGGGTCGGGGCGAAGCCTTTGTCAAACAGCAACCGCATCGGGTCGCCTTCGTATCCGAAGGTGGGCTGGACGCCGACAAAGACCTTGCCGAACTGTGCGCCCAGCACAAAAACACCGCGCCCATCAGTTTGAATACGGCCGGGTGCGGGGCCCCATTGATCTTCGATCTCATTCAGCCAAGGTGTGTTGGCGACGATATCATCTGCACTGACATGGGCGGCCACGTTGGCCTCTTGCCCCAAAGACTGTGCATTTCCTTTCAGAACCGCAGTGCGCAAATCGTCCACAGTCTCGGGCGGCTCAACGTCGTATCCTTCGGCTTTCATGCGGTGCAACGTGTTGTGCAGCGATTCAAAGACGCTTAGATACGCCGCGGTGCCAACAGCCCCGGCATTTGGCGGAAAGCCAAATAGAATAATACCAACTGTGCGCTCAGCGACTTTTGATTTGCGCAGCATTGCCAGCTTTTCAGTCTTTGCGGCCAGAACTTCGATGCGCTCCATACACGGCGCCATCGCTTTATTATGGGAAGCACTGGTGCATTTGCGGTCGCAGCCCTGACAGACATCAGCGCCATGCCGACCTGCAAAAACCGTCGGGTTGGTGGCCCCGTCAATTTCGGGCAATGCAATCAGCATTGTGGTTTCGACCGGACCCAACCCACCATCACTGGATGCCCATTGAGACAAGGTCTGGAATTCAAGCGGATGCGCCGCTATGTAAGGGACATCAAGCGATTGCAGCGTATTCACTGCCGCATCACTGTCATTGTAGGCAGGTCCGCCCACAAGCGAAAACCCGGTCAAGGACACGACAGCATCCACATTGCCCTGCAGGAACGTATCAATCGCTGGCCGACCATCCAAACCGCCCGCAAAGGCCGGGATCACCCGCAGGCCCCGCGCCTCAAACGCTGTAATGACAGCATCATAATGCGCGCAATCCGACGACAGGATATAAGACCGCAGCATCAGCAATCCGACGGTGGCCTTGGGTTTATGCGGTGACGGCAGATCAGCCAAGTCAGTGGTGATATGGTGGCCCGGTAAACTGGGGTGATAAAGGCCCACATTCGGGTAATCAATCGGTGCTTTTGCTTCTGTACGTGTCCAGGTCTTTTCACTGGAATAGCGCGAAATCAGGAAACGGATCATCTGTTCGACATTGTCATCAGATCCGCCCAACCAATATTGCATAGTCAAGAACCATGCACGCAAATCTTGGGCCTTGCCGGGTAAAAACTTTAAAATCTTGGGAAGCCGACGCAGCATTTTCATCTGCTTTTCGCCGGATCCTGACGATGGTTTGGCCGACCCGCGCAGCTTTTTCAAAAGCTTCATCGCGCCGGATGCAGGCTTGGACATATCCAGATCGCCCATCTTTGTCAGCTCGACGATTTGACGATCAGCGATTAATCCAAGCATCGCGTCGCATCTATCGCGACGCGCTTTCAGATCAGGCAGAATGGCGTTGATATGTTCTTCGATGAACAGCAGATTGCTGACGATGATATCGCCATGGGCCACGGCCAGCTTTGCTTCGGCCAGCGCTTCGGGCGATTCAGCCCATTCGGCGGCGGCATGGATCGAAATGGACAGCCCCGGAAAATCTTCGGCCAGTTTCGGCATCACACGCGCAGCAGGGCCAGCGGCGTGACTGTCAAGCGTGACGATCACGATGCGATATCCGATATGATCCGAACTATCGCGCATAATGGGCCTTTGCTTCGTAAAGTGTCTCGACCGAGATCTGATTAACGCCTTTTTCTGATGCGAATTTCTCAGTATTGCGTTTGGCTTTACCGCGGACAAAGAATGGAATTTTCTTCAGTTCCCGTTCTGCCGCATCCAGCCAAATGACGTTTCCATCCTCCAGCAGAACTGTTTTCTGCGGGTCAGCTGCAGCTGCGATATCTTTTGGCATATGCCCGCCGTGATGGCTTGGACCTGCCTCATCATGAAATTCAAAATCATCGCGGAACATGTGCAGCAGGTGTTCTTCCAGCCCCATGACTAACGGATGTATCCAGGTGTCAAAGATCACATTCGCGCCTTCGAAACCGACTTGCGGGGAGTACCGCGCAGGAAAATCCTGCACATGAACCGGCGCAGAAATTACAGCGCAGGGAATGCCTAGGCGTTTGCCGATGTGGCGTTCCATCTGCGTGCCCAGGATCATTTCGGGTTGCAGTTCTTCGATCACGCGTTCGACTTCCAGATAATCGTCGCTGATCAGAGAATCGACGCCCAATTCTTTGCCCAAAGCGCGTATATCGCGGGCGAATTCGCGATTGTAACAGCCAATGCCTGCGACCTCGAACCCCATTTCATCACGGGCAATGCGTGCGCTGGCTTTTACATGGGTGGCGTCGCCAAAGATAAAGACGCGCTTGCCGGTCAGATATGTGCTGTCCACTGAACTGGACCACCACGGCAAACGTAGGCGGCTGTCATCGACCTGTGGGCTTAGACTTGTGATCGCGGCGACTTCGGCCAGAAAATCGCGGGTCGCGCCGACGCCGATGGGTACGATTTTGGTATAAGGCTGGCCCAGGTCGCGTTCCATCCAACGCGCGGCGGCCTCAGCGGTTTCGGGGTACAGTAGCACATTGAAATGCGCCTGCCCCATGCGCGCGATATCCGATGGAGACGCACCCATTGGGGCCACGACATTGACCTGCACACCCATATCGAACAGTAGCGCGGTCAGTTCCTGAATATCATCGCGGTGACGAAAGCCAAGCGCCGTGGGGCCAATGATATTGCAGCTGACCTGCGCCGTTTTTTCCATCGGACGGGCCAGATGACGGACGATCTGAAAGAACGTCTCATCCGCGCCGAAATTTTCCTTGCGCTGATAGCTTGGCAGTTCCAGCGGGATCACCGGGATCGGCAGGCCAAGCGTTTCAGCCAGACCGCCGGGGTCGTCCTGGATCAACTCGGCGGTGCAAGAGGCGCCGACGATGATCGCCTCGGGCTTGAACCGGTCATAGGCTTGCTGGCAAGCGTCCTTGAACAAATGCGCGGTGTCACTGCCCAGATCGCGTGCCTGAAAGGTGGTGTAGGTGACAGGTGGCCGGTGATCGCGCCGTTCAATCATAGTGAACAGCAGATCGGCATAAGTGTCGCCCTGCGGTGCGTGCAGCACATAATGCAGGCCTTTCATGCCGGTTGCGACACGCATCGCGCCAACGTGGGGCGGGCCTTCATATGTCCAGACGGTCAACTTCATTCTGCGGCCTGCATGTTGGGATGAAAGCCAGTCAGCAGAGATTTGCGGCGCAAGGGGCGCGCAAAAAGGCCCGCCAGATCGCCGGCTTGCTCATAAAAGTGTACGGGCGTGAAAACCAGTTCGATCGCCCACTTAGTGGACAGACCTTCACCTTCAAGCGGGTTGGCCAACCCCAGACCACAAACAGTCAGATCAGGGCGGGCCGCACGACAACGATCAAGTTGCAAGTCAACATCCTGCCCTTCGCTGATCACCGGACCTTTGGGCAAAAGTTCAAGATCGGGGCCGATCAAATCGCCGTGGATATAGGGTGCGCCGACTTCAATCGCCTTCATGCCGCATTCACGGGTCAGAAAGCGAGCCAAAGGAATTTCCAGCTGGCTGTCGGGGAAAAAGAAAATTGATTTACCGTTCAGTATCTTAGCTTGCGCCTGAATGGCTTTGCGTGCCCGGGCGCGCGGGGCTTGCGTAACACGGTCGAACATGTCCTGATCAACACCAAATTCATCCGCGATGGCGCGAAGCCAGGCAGTCGTACCTTCTTCCCCAAATGGGAAAGGCGCCGCGATATGGCGTGCGCCCCGGCGGATCAGTTCAGCATGTGTGTCGCCTAAAAACGGCTGCGTTAGTGCAAAGACAGTATTGGGGCCCAAAGCTGTTTGCGCATCAACCCGATGTGCCGGCAGAACGCGAATTTTCGAAATGCCCATGTCTGACAGCAACTGCAGCGCTTGATCTTCAACAACATCGGGCAATGCGCCAACAAGCAGTAATTCGCGTTCATTCGTGTTTGGCAGCATTGGCACCATTGCCGCCAAGCACGCATCTTCGCCTTGCGTGAACGTCGTTTCGATCCCTGAGCCGGAAAAATTGATCACCCGGACATTTGGATTATAGATTTCTGTTAACCGCTCAGCGGCGCGGGCCAGATCCAACTTGATCACTTCTGACGGACAAGACCCGACCAGAAAAAGCTGCTTGATGTCGGGGCGGCGGGCCAACAGACGGGAAACTTCGCGGTCCAATTCCTGGTTTGCGTCAACCAGTCCGGCCAGATCTTTTTCTTCCAAAATGGCGGTGCCAAAGCGTGGTTCGGCAAAAATCATCACACCGGCCGCACTTTGCAAAAGGTGCGCGCAGGTGCGGCTGCCAACGACAAGAAAGAACGCGTCCTGCATCTTGCGGTGCAGCCAAATGATGCCTGTCAGACCGCAGAAAACCTCGCGTTGGCCGCGTTGTTTCAGAACAGGCGTGTCCGAACATCCAGTTGTTATGGGTGTTTGATCGTTCATGCCGCTGCCTCAAGCCGCGCCATACGCAGTTTCAGCAGAAACTGGCCTGCGTTAATAACGTAAGCCAGATATGCCGCCAGCGCGAGAACCATCAGTTGAACCGGCGTCAGGCTGCCCGTCAAAAGCGCCCATATATAGGCTGTATGCAGTGTGATGACGACAAAGCTGAAGACGTCTTCCCAAAAGAAAGGGCGCGCAAACAGGTATTGACCAAAAACGACCTTTTCCCAGATCGCACCTGTTACCATAATCAAATAAAGGAAACCGGTCTTGATGACGACGGATACGGTCGCAGCCTCGTAACCCGACCCATTCCAAAGATAACGCAGCACTAAAGCAAGTGAGATAATGAACGCCAGAAACTGCAGTGGCGCCAGAATACCTTGGATTGTCGTCCAGATCGTCTGGTCACGCTTTACGCGTTCCTCTGCAGTATAAAGCTGAGTGCCTTGATCGTTCTTCATCCCGACTCCCTGACAAGCGGTTAACGTCAGGTTGGCGGGGTTTATAAAAAGTGTCAACTAAAACTTACATATTAAAGTTTACACTTTCGATACAATGGGTAAATTTTAATAAATTTGCGTTGTTTTCACAGGCAAAATCACCCCGCCCGCACAACTCATATGGGAAAAGTGTCAATTTTCTTTGACATATCGATAATGCTTTGTGACACTGCTTGTGGGTGGTGACCTGTTGATCTTAATATTTTGATGCAAGCAGATGTCGCTGTGGCTAAGGAAATTCTTTATGTCCAATACTACATCACAAGCTGTGCAATATGATGACCAAACAGGCTTTGACAATGTAGATGCACTTGCATCACGCGTTATATCTGAGCTGGCTAGGCGACACAGCAATGACAGGACTTATCCCATTGATGTTTTTGTACAAAAGCTGTGCCATGTTGCACAGCTGGGTGACGCAGCGGCAACAGATCGTCTGTTTGAGGACATCAACGCATCTGGCATAACACCGGAAGAAATCGTCGATTGCTATATACCGCAATCAGCACGATTTCTGGGCGATCAATGGCTGAATGACAGATTAGGATTTGCGGATGTTACAATTGGATGTGCACGTCTGCAAAAGATGTTGCGAACTGTTCCAGAACAGTACGATTCGAAAAAATACCCAACCGTGCGGCACTTCAACGCCCTTATGATCGTGCCTCAAGATGACGATCACACGCTTGGCGCAATGGTGGCAACTGACCAGCTGCGCCGCATGGGTGGATCTGTTCACTTGTCCTTGGGCCAAAGCCATTCTGAGATTTTAGCCGCTTCGGAATGTGGTAATTTTGACGTAATAATGATTTCTGCTTCACGCAACGACAGGCTTGAGTTGATTCTGAAATTAACTGACATACTTAGAGATAGCAGTGTGCATTTACCGCCAATTGTTTTGGGTGGGACGATAATTAACAATGCGCGTAATTTGAATTCGCTTACAGGCGTCGACCATGTCACCAATGATCTACATGAAGCTTTGCGGTTATGCGGGCTGAAGATTCAAAATCAAAACGTCGTGTTCGGCGTGACCTGGAGTTAGACAATGTTGCGCATGATACAGAACTTCAGCCCATGACATCACGCGGGCTAAAATATTGGAGCAACGGATCCATTCCGCTGATCTCCCCAGAAATTTTGCAAGACGTTATTGCTGCAGCATCAGATATTTCAGTTGTTATTTCGACTCAGGGTAATGTCCTTTCGGTTTTGATTAATCCCAATCACCAGTCTCTTGGTCGTCTGGATCACTGGGAAAACCACAATATTCGCGACTATCTAAGATCTGAAAGCATTCCGAAATTTGATCAACGTCTTGAAGAAATCACCAGTGGTTTGTCAAAGACGGATCAAATCGAATTGAACCATTTGGATAATGGTGTGGAATTTCCGGTGCGCTATACAATGCATTCGATCGGAACAGATGGTGCGATCTTGATGTTGGGGCGCGACTTGCGACCTATTGCCGAGATCCAGCAACAGCTTGTGAAAGCCCAGATCGCGCTTGAGCGGGATTATGAAGCACAGCGTGAATTCGATACGCGGTATCGCGTTTTGATGGAAACGACTGAAGATGCGTTTGTTTTTGTGTCTGCCACGACAGGCAAGGTCATTGATCTAAACCGTAAAGCCGCCAAAATACTGGGTGGAAATCGCGAAGATATAACAGGGTCCGCCTTTAGTCAGGCCTTTGGGTCAGTGCAGAATGCTGCTGATTTTCTGACAACCCTTAGTGAAACAGCGAATACCGATGCGCCAAAGCCGATACAGGCAAAGACACGAAATTCCAATAAACAGGTTATGATTGCTCCGAAAATTTTTCGGGTTTCCGGCGAAAGTGTACTGTTATGCATGGTCTCAGTGGGCGAAAAAAGTACCGCATCAAATGAAACAGCCAATAACGATTTCGCAGCATTTTATAATCAAGCTGTCGAAGGCATTATTTTCACCGATAAAGACGGGACTATCACCTCTGCGAACGACGCTTTTCTGGATATGGCTGAAACCACAGCGCTTTCTAAAATAAAGGGGAAATCACTTGCTGATTTTCTATCGCGCGGTGTTATCGACCTTAAAGTGCTGCTTGAAAATGCAGGCCGTGCAGGTCAGATGCGGTTATATTCAACCAAGCTGAAAGGTGAATTTGAAAGTCAAACTTCGGTTGAAATTTCAGTATCTTATCTGAAACATGCCAGTGTACCTGCATTTGTCTTTGTGTTGCGCGATGTTCGACGAACCGAAGCATTGCGTGAACCTACGATGCCAAACAGCGATACAGCAGTTAAATCCGTCATGGAACTTGTGGGCAGTGCGACACTTAAAGACATCATAAGTGAAACAACTGATGTCATCGAAAAAATGTGCATCGAAACGGCCGTTGAACTGACGCGCAATAATCGTGTGGCCGCAGCTGAAATGCTGGGGCTGTCACGTCAGTCTTTATACGTCAAATTGCGCAAATATGGTCTTTTGGCAAAGGACTAGTCGCGCAGTTAGTCTTTCTTAGCGACTGTCGTCAGCAGTTCATTGCTAAGTTCGACCATTTTTCCTGTCTGTTCAGTATACTGGTTAATGGCTGTTTGTATGAATTGCGCCTGGATATGCCGCAGCTCATCCATATCTTTGCAATGCAGAATTTCGTGCTGGGTTTTCACATCTTCCTGAACACGTTCAGCAATAAAACTGATGATTTCACTGTTGAAATCACCCATGTTTTCCAACCAACCCGTCCCCATCCACGATAACGACCCAAATCCCATTTTTTGAAAATCCGCCATGGCAGACATGATATCTTCGGGACCAGATGATTTGGTATCAGCTGATTTAGAGGTCTTTGGCATAGTCGATCTCCTTTTTGATATAGAGCGGTGATATCAATCAACGCCTTTGTGTGCATTGATATGCCTCAATGCCACCAAACATATCACATCAGCCGCGAATCCCCTTTTCAAAAAGCCGAAAGCCACTTATACGGCCCACTTCATCAGGGCATACACCCTTGGAGGATGCCCATAATTTAAGGAGAATACCCATGGCTGGAAAGATTCCAGATCTTGAAGCCCAGGTCCGCGCGGGAACAGGCAAGGGGGCCGCCCGCCAAGCCCGTCGTGACGGCATGGTACCTGGTGTAATATATGGCGGCGGAGAAGATCCGGTTGCTATCAATATTCCGTTTAACGTGCTGCTGAAGCGACTGAAAGCTGGCCGTTTCTTGTCGACATTGTTCAACATGAAGCTGGACGGTCACGACGATGTACGCGTCATCTGCCGCGACGTTCAGCGTGATGTTGTTAAAGATCTTCCAACGCATGTTGATTTTCTGCGTCTGAAGCGCACGACAAAAATCAACCTGTTTATCCCGGTTGAATTCGAAGGCGAAGACACATCGCCCGGCATCAAAAAAGGCGGCGTTCTGAACGCAGTCCGTCCTGAGGTCGAATTGGTTGTGACAGCTGGCGATATTCCTGAAAAGCTGATCGCAGATATTTCAACCATGGATATTGGCGACACGCTGACGATTTCGTCTATTGATCTGCCCAAAGGATCCAAAGCGACGATCGACCGTGACTTCGTGATCGCGAACATTCAGGCACCATCAGGATTGAAATCACAGTCTGATGATGAGGCTTCTGAAGAAGAGGTCACCGAGGAGACTGCGGAAACAACCGAAGAATAAACAACAGTTATTGTTGACTAGAATGCGGGGCCTTCGGGCCCCGTATTTCGTTTTGCAGACTGGGCTGCTATCTTTTGCCCAATAAGGGAGCGTACGTGATGAAACTGCTGGTTGGTCTGGGAAACCCAGGTACGAAATATGCCGGGAACAGGCATAATATCGGATTTATGGCCATGGACCGTATCGCAGCTGATCACAGCTTTGCCCCATGGCGCGGAAAATTTCAGAGCAGCCTGAGCGAGGGGCGACTGGGTCGCGAAAAGGTTATTCTGCTGAAGCCTGAGACATTCATGAATCTGTCCGGCCAATCCGTTAGCGGAGCAATGCGATTTTACAAGCTAACCCCCGACGATATTACCGTTTTTCATGATGAACTAGACCTGGCCCCTGGCAAAGTACGTGTGAAAAAAGGCGGCGGTCACGCCGGACATAACGGGCTTCGATCCATGCACCAGCATATAGGGCCAGATTATGCCCGTGTCCGTCTTGGTATCGGGCATCCGGGTCACAAAGACCGCGTGTCAGGCTATGTGTTGCATGATTTTGCGAAAGCTGATCAGGACTGGCTGGATGATCTGCTGCGCGGGATCAGTGACGGGGTCGTTGATCTAGTCGAAGGAGATAGTGGTAAGTTCATGAACGCCATCGCATTGCGTCTGAACCCACCCAGATCATCGACAACAATACCCAAGACGGCAAAACCTCAACCAGCAGCGCCCGAAGTTGAAACAGATGACAGATCTATGCTGCAAAAACTGGCTGATCGCTTCAAATGACCCTTAAGCAGGCTTTTTTAAAACAATCAGAAAGCTGCTCAAAACTCGGCTCGCCCTTTATGGGTCAGCTTTTACACCTTTTTGCAGACCGCTTTGAACGCGGCACTGCTCTGGCCGATAAAATGTTTGACTGGCCTGGCGATGCAAGTTCGGCAGGTGCATCTTTACCGTTAAGGCTTGCGGGTGGATTACATGCTTTGGTCTTACGGGGTGATCTGGCGCTAAAATCTGTCTATCCACCCAATGCCGTATCTGACGATATGCTCTGGTCCGCCGTTAACGAAGCGATGATCCGGAATCAGCCTTTTTTAATCCATTGGATCGAAAGCGCGCCCCAAACAAACGAAGTCCGCAGAAGCGCCGCCCTGATCGCAGCCGCGCATTTCTTGCACAACAAGGTCAATATGCCTTTTCGTGTGTCAGAATTAGGGGCAAGTGCCGGGTTGAACCTGATGTGGGACAAATTTGCCCTTCGGGTCGGGGACAAGGTTCTTGGACCCAAAGATGCGCCAATTCAACTGACGCCTGATTGGGCAGGCCATGCGCCACCTGTTTCACAACCTAATGTTGAAGACCGTCGCGGCGTCGATCTGAGCCCGATTGATCCACACTCAGAGCAAGGGAAATTGCGCCTGCGCGCCTATCTTTGGCCAGACCAACCTGACCGACGTCAAATAACAGATATCGCGATTGCAACCGCCCAAGCAAATGTCGATCAGTGCGATGCAATTGATTGGCTTGAAAAACGTTTGAAGCACACTCCTGGACAGGCGCATTTGATCTATCACACAATCGCATGGCAATATTTTCCCAAAGCATTACAGGAACGCGGTAGAAAACTTATTGAAACTGCAGGCCAAACCGCCACAGTAGAAAATCCATTGGCATGGTTGTCAATGGAAGCCGACAACACCCCACACAGCGCCGCGCTGACCCTAAGGCTGTGGCCAAGGGATCAGCATTTTAATCTGGCGCGTGTGGATTTTCACGGCCGGTGGATAAATTGGCTGGCAAATCAGGCATAGAAGGCCCGCCTGTTTTCACATCTGGCCGATTGAAAAGAACAGCGTTTCACCAGAATGATCATCAACGCCATCGTTGTCAGTGGACACAAATCCCTGGCCATTTGGCAAAATCGCCAATCCTTCCACCTTGTCCTGAACATAGCCATTCAGTTGCTTTAGATCGGGTAACAGATCGCGGACGATTTCTTTGTTCACAACAGGAAGATCGCCCCCCAAACCAGCCGGTATCATTTCTGACAATGCGATCCGATAGATCTTTTTGGTCACGGCAGCCGTACCGATCTGATTATCCCGTTCCACCACATAGACGTAATCACCGAACGCTGTGATTTCAGACAGCCCAACCCAGCCTTTTTCAGGCTGCGCTTTTTGATAATGAACGGCGCCCCATTCTTTTGTATCCGTATGATAGGCGACCAATTTGACGTGATTGTCCGGATCATCGCGCCACTCCCGCTGAACGGCCAGCCAAAGCGTATCACCGATCTTGGTAATACCTTCGAACCCGAAACGTTTTTCCACAGACATCAATTCCGTAGGTAGGCCAATTTCCTGTTCGATCTGACCATCAGCATTCACATGATATAATGCATGCGGAATAACACGATCTGTCCGACCTTCTGAGGCCAGCCAAAAGCCACCTTCGCCGTCCAAAGTTATCCCTTCCAAGTCCAGCTTTTGTGCCGGTGCACCATCGCGCGTAACACGAATGGCGTCGATGATGCGGGCAGGTTTGACCGACGGGTCAATCTTAAAGATCGTCGGCTGTTGGCCATAAAAGCTGTCGTTGACGGCATAGATCATACCATCCGAATCCGCCACCATGCCCGAAATTGCGCCCCACCCGATTGGGGCACCCGACGCATCGCTTAACCCTTCCGACGTCAGCATCGGATAAGCGGCAGTGCCTTGGCCATATTCAAAAATCATCACATGGCTACGAATACCCCCATCTGGGCCAAGGTCGGCTTCGTTGGCAGAAATCAGCAGATTGCGATCGGGGATGGCGACAAAGCCCTCTGGCCCGATACCCGACGGTAAAAGCTGTGTCAGAACCGGGGATGCAAGATCAGAGATATCATAGACACCCACAACCGATGCACGTTCTGCCCCGACAAAGGCGATTGGTGTGCCATTAAATATCGCTGTTTCAATCGATTCCGGTTCAATACCTTTGTTGCCGGACCGTTCTTCGGGATAGTGGCCGATCTGAATGATAGCATGTTCAAAAGATGTACCGCTTTCGTAAACGACATCGCCATCCTTATGGAAAATCGTCCAACTGCGACTTCCGCCGTCCATATCACCTTCGTTTGCGGTGGCGAAATGCATGTCATCAATCCATTTGACAGCGTCGGGTTCACGCACGCGGAACGGTTGGCTTTGGTTAAAAAGCAACGCCCCTTCTTCGATCAGATCGACCTGTTCCAGATCGACAGCACCTGCAGAAAAATGACTGATAATGCTGTCATCACGCGCCACAACCACAATGTGATTGTTTTCCTGAAGACTAACGACCGTTTCACCAAGTGTGTTGATATCGACGTATTCCGGTTCAGGGTCTTCGGGCGATACAGCAGCAAGTCCCGTCAGATCAACAGTGCGCAGACTGCCGCATTGCAGCGCACCATTTGCGATGTCAATCATCAGCAGCATTCCGGCAGGCATCTGGCCTGTTCGCCCGTCGCCCGCGTCTTCGTCGCGTTCGTTTTCAATGGCGACTGATAGAAAAGTTCCGTCTTGAGCCACAGCCACGGCATCAGGTTGTCCACCCAAATCACAACGCCCTGTCTGAACACGCGTTGCCAGATCAAACGCCACAACATAACCGGATGGCGCGGTATAGCTGTTAGATGTGTTCACCGCGACAAACGCCTGGTTTCCAGTCACAGACACAGATGCCGGTTCACCATCAATCGGTATGTTGCCCAAAGGTATGGGGGATGCGGGATCTGAAATATCGATCATACCTATCACCCCCAAAGGGCCATCCGTATATACAAGCGTCATGCCGTCAGCCGTCGCCGCAATAATTTCAGCCGATGATTCCTTGGTAACATCATCACCGTTGTTCAAAGCAGTCTCGAACGATGCTATGCGGTTAAAATTCATCTCAGCCCAGCTGGCACTTGCCGTCAGCGCAAGGATCGATGTTATGTATATTAGACGTTTTGACACATCACTCTCCGTTCAGTTTCATTCAAGCGGAGATGTCTTACATACACGACATCCATGTAACGGTTTTATTTTGGTTTCGTAAAAGATTTCCAGCCGGACTTTTACGCGCTACAACGCACTGAGAATAAGAAACTTTGCATTCGGAAACAGAACTTTACTGATCTGCAAACCCAAGATGCTGAAGCGCTTTTTTTGCCAGCATCTTTTCGTTCTGGTCAGCGGATAATGCAGATATATTAAGTGATTTTATGATTGGGCTTAATTTATGCGTTGCGATTTTATTTCGCATGAATTCGTGAACTTCACCTTCAGGCATGTTCAGAATGTCTTCGGCGGTTAACTGATGACCATTCAAATTCATGTTTCATCACCCCTGATGCAGCATATCCCCGAAAACAGAATTAACGCGCATTTCACGGTTAAGCGAGTCCTTAATGCTGCAAAAAGGTGCTTCGTGACAAAAGCTTCATTGGAAAGGCATCTGGCGTTTGAAGAACTGACATAATCCAAGGCACAGGTCCTGGGGATAGTCACTGTGCTTCCAATCGACAAGCTGACCCAAAAATCTGGCCGAAATACCGCTGTAGGTACTATTTCCCAAAACTGAAATCCACCATGCTGTTGATATTCTTGATCGTGTAGGCATCGCTAATCACGCCTCAAATCATGCCGAAGCCCTGTCAGGGGCCAGCCGAAACGCGCCGCAATTAGCGTGTGCCTGCATTTTAGAAAAACAAGCGCCTTAGGGGTTATATACCGTCAGCGTAACCCGATCCCCGGCAAACCAGCTGTGACCATATTCGATGGGCCTGCTATTCATATCGACGTTGACGGAAACCGTCCGCAAAATCGGTGCGCCTTCAGATATGCGTAGATGCAGCGCTTGGGTTGCGTTTGCTTGCTTGGCGGTTAGTCGCGTTGTAGCACGGATATAATCATCTATGCCTTCCTTTCTCAGTGCTGACGTCACTGATTGTGTTTGCAGTAAGTGCGTCAGAAAATCAGGAAAACGTTGCGCGGAAAAGATGCTGCGAAAGGTGGCAATTGGCTGACCATCCGCCAGCGACAAACCTTCATAGACATGAACCGCTTCGCCGGGTGCGATCTGCAGGGCCAAAGCCTCTTTTTCTGCCGCATTTCGGGTTTCAGTCATCAGGATCTGTTTTTCCGGTGTCCGACCTGCTGCGCGCAGATTTTGATGAAACCGCACCCGCTGCCCAATCGCATAGTCAGTGGGTTTTGTGGTCACAAACACCCCGGCCCCACGCCGCGAATGAACCAGACCATCTTGCGCCATTTCAGCCAATGCGCGTCGTATTGTGTGCCGATTAACACCAAAGCGACCCGCCAAAGACACTGAACATCTTTTTAATAGATTGGGCGTTCATCCCCGCCATTCTTGGCTTCGCCTACCTGAAACCAGCACTGTCATAATACGTGGACGCGAAGGTGCCACCTTTAATCTTGGTGAAATGGCCATCACCCGTTTTTCGCTGAAACCAGACAGCGGCGAAGTTGCCCATGGCAATGTTCAGGGGCGTGACATGACTAACAAGGCAGCTGCCACAAAGGTTGAATTCTTTACAATGGTTCGGGGGGATAACAAATGAATGCGCCCCATCACTTAACGCAGACGCACAAGTGATCAGCCATCGCGCCCTTTGACAAAAAAACTTATCAAGATCAGTACCGCACCAGCACCAAGACCACCCCCAAGGATCATGAAAATGATGCGTCGAAGCGCGTCTGGGTCGCTGATCCTTGTACCCTCTTGCGACATCAGCAGCGCCGGAAGACCAACCCCCATGGCAAGCGCCCCGATAATTACGGTCAGTCCAACAAGCCGAAGCATCAGACGTGGGTTGGATTTTCGTTTAGCCAATATTTTTCTCAATTTTTCAATGATCTGGGCTTTCTGTATCGCAGAATCATGGCGTGTACTTCGAATGTCAACATATTCTGCATACCGGCGCTGAAGGCCACACATTATGGAACGATCCGCAATGCCGCGACCGACTGGCTGGACCGGGTCGAGATTACCCAAACTCGCGTCAACGCTTGTCTTATAATCTTTTTTATTGGCACTTCTGCCTATAAAGCTCGCGGCGCGGCAGTTGTTGGAATTTTCCATGACCACGCTGTTGGTAACCATGTCTGTGACCGCAATATCGATGTACCATGTTTCATGCCAAAGGTGTCTTGATGACTGGACGTTTGATTGCTGTTTTGGGCCGTTCGGATGCGGGCAAGGATACTGTAATAAATGGACTTTGCGCACGTGCGCCACAACTTCATAAAGTGCAACGCACTATTACGCGACAGGCCAAAGCAGAAGACTGCGCCAGCGTCACGCAGGCCGAATTTCAGCATCTGGATCAGATAGGTACGTTTTGTTTGGCATGGCACTCGCACGGGCTGTCTTATGGCATTCCAAAGAACACATTGGCCATCGTTCAAAACGGTCAGGATGCTATTACAAACCTGTCGCGCGGTGTTTTGTTGACCGCACAAACGATGTTTCCGAACCTGTTGATTTTGTCCCTGACTGTCCCGGCTAAGGTATTGGCCAAACGCCTGATCGAGCGCGGGCGTGAAACTGAAGAAGACATCGCAAAACGTCTTGCCCAAGCACAATGTACATTGCCGAAAATACTGGATATTCATTCAATAGATAACAGCGGCCCTATCGAAAAGACCCTTAATATCGCTTTGGCTATTCTTCACCCAGTCAGGGCATAGCGATGAATTTCGTGAAAAAATCCATCGTCCGCCTCGCCCACCAAAGTCAGATCATTGATGACAAAAGGTGCGGGCAACATGCGGTCCAACTGTGGCTTCAAGGCAGCCCTAACCGTTTGAAGTGTTCCCGCGTCCAAAGATCCGCTGACCGTTATATGAAAACGAAATTCCTCAAGAACATAGGGATAACCCCATTTTTCCAGCAATTCACCCTGTCGCGCAGACAGGTTGGATTTGCGGCGGCGCGCAAGTTCATCTGCAGTTGCCGGTCTGCGAAATTTATCCAGTTCCGTCACAACACTGTCCGCCAGCTGGTTCAAACCACTTGTATCACCAACGGGTGTCAGCGCCAGAAACTGCGCGATTTGCGACAGTTGCAAACCATCCGCCTTAGCTGGTCGGATCGATTGGGACAGCTTTGCAATGGCATCCTGCAAATGATTGCGCGTCAGCCCATCGGCCAGATAAAATGGCGGCTTCAACGTACCATGAAACCCATATTTTCTGGGAACATGCGTGACAGTATTAATGCCAGGCAAACTATCCAGGTGGGGCATGGGCGTGCCATTAGCGATATCCCATCCCAGCCAACTTGCGCCGAAGTCTGCAAAACTGCCTTTTGGCGGTGTGTAATAAATGCCAAACCTTTTGAAATTCATCGCCTTGTTCCTTTGGCCCAACCTGAAGAAGTTGGTTAACATTTCCATGACACATGACCTTATATTGGCCAATGCCACGCTTGTTTTGCCGACCGAAACCGTCAAGGGTAGTCTGACGGTTCGCAATGGCATTATCACGTCGATTGATACCGGCCATACCGTGCCCTCAGACGCAATAGATTGCCAAGGCGATTATGTGGCGCCGGGTTTGATCGAACTGCACACCGATAATCTGGAACGGCATATCAACCCGCGTCCCAAAGTTGACTGGCCCCATCAGGCCGCCATTCTTGCCCATGATGGTGAATTGGCCAGCACAGGTATTACGACTGTGTTTGATGCCATCCGTGTTGGATCAATCGTGTCAAATCAAACAGCAAGATACCGTAAATATGCGCGTCAGATGGCAAATGAAATTCTGGCGATGCGGGATGCCGGGGCATTGAAGATCAGCCATCATTTGCATTTGCGCGCCGAGATCTGTTCTGAAACATTGATTGATGAATTGGCTGAATTTGGACCACAGGATCGCATTGGCATCATCAGCCTGATGGATCACACCCCAGGACAGCGCCAGTTTTCCGATCTATCAAAGTTCGAAGATTATGTTTGCGGCAAACACGGGTTAAGCAAAAATGATTTCGATATCTATGTTCAACAACTCTATGATATTCACTCAGAATTAGGGGCCAAGCACGAAGCGGCTGCTGTCGAAGCGGCCAATCGGTTGGGGGCGACGCTTGCCAGCCATGATGACACGACCGCTGAACAAGTTGGCGTATCCAAAACCCACGGCATCACTGTTGCGGAATTTCCCACAACAGTTGTTGCAGCCCAAGCCTGTAAGGCGTCAGATATCGGCATCATCATGGGGGCCCCCAATCTGGTACGGGGTGGATCACATTCCGGCAATGTGGCAGCCGCGGATCTGGCGCAAATTGATCATCTGGATATTCTGTCATCTGATTACGTGCCCGCATCCCTTTTGCTGGGGGCCGTTCATTTGGGCAACCTTTGGGGAAATATGGCGCGCGGGGTATCAACAGTGACATCTGCGCCAGCCCAAGCAGCACATCTTGATGACAGGGGCAGTTTAAGATCAGGCGCTAGGGCCGATATCATCCGCTTTAGTACATTACATAAAATACCCGCGGTGCGTGGTGTCTGGTCAAATGGGTTGCGTGTTGGCTGATGATTCTAAGACCGCCCTGTTTAGATTCGCATACCTTTTTTCGGCCATTGCCCCAGAGTCAGCAAAAAATTATGACTTTTGCTATGAATTAGCCACATTTTTTATTGGGCTGTTTCCTGATTGGAAACCATAACCTCTGATTGTATGCATTGGTGGCAAAACTCAAAAGAGCCTTTATAATAAGGGAATTAACTATTTTTAGTAGTTAGAGTACCATGCGGTATATGCATCACTATAATTGGTTAAGATGTCACGTTAACTTAACATAAGGCTTGTGGTCGTGCCTTAATTAAGTCGCTATAATACCAAATTGTCGGCGTCGTTTTCACTAAAAAATCGCCTTTTGTATCGTTAGTTAATTGCTAACATTAGTAAATATCAATCTGGGGATGGGCATCCTATGGCAGTCAATCAAGGGGCAGAGAAGCCCGAAGATGAAGATGAAGGTTTTGTAGATGAGCTGAAGCCTGGCACACAGTTGCTTCAGGGTCAGTACACGATTACAAAATTCATCAACAGCGGTGGTTTCGGCATAACTTATCTGGCAAAAGACAGCCTGGATCGTGATGTTGTTATTAAAGAGTGTTTTCCAGGCGCGTTTTGCCGTCGGAGTAATACAATTGTTGGTGCGCGATCTCGTGCACATCAAAACGAATTCAAATCCATTGTTAAACTTTTTGTTCAAGAGGCGAAAAGCCAGTCAAAATTATCGCACCCAAATATCGTTGGTGTGCATCAGGTTTTCGAAGACAATGACACCGCCTATATGGCCATCGATTTCATCAATGGCCGCGATTTGCTTGAGATCATTGATGACGATAAAGTCGTAATTACACCCGACAATATTGTTTCTATGTTGCGCAAGCTTCTGGGCGCTGTTGGCTTTGTCCACGAACGTGGCGTTCTGCACCGTGATATTTCGCCCGATAATGTTTTGGTTAACAAAGCTGGTGAACCCATTCTGATTGACTTTGGTGCCGCGCGTGAACAGGCGTCAACGAAAAGCCGTGCATTGTCTGCACTGCGCGTCGTCAAAGACGGATATTCCCCACAAGAATTCTATATTGCGGGCAGTTCACAAAATGACTCAAGCGATCTGTATGCGCTTGCGGCCACATTCTATCATGCGATCACTGGTGAAGCCCCGCCCAATAGTCAGGCGCGTCTGGCCTCAATCGCTGAAAGTGGTGTGGATATATATGAACCGCTTACGGGCCGTTTTGAAGGATATCCAGAGCGGTTTTTGCCTGCGTTAGACAAAGCGATCAGTGTCCTACCGAAAGATCGTATCAAATCTGCCCAAGAATGGTTGGATGTTCTTGATGGTAAAGTGACAGAAGACAAAACGGATAAACCTGTCGAAGCTTCAATCGCACGTCTTCTGGCCGATGAAAAAGGCGGAAAAGCCACGCCGGCCGCTAAAGCAGCATCTAAAACCGAAGCCCCAAAAGCAGCATCTCAGGTCAAGGCATCGCTTTCGCCAGAGCCGAAGAAGAAAAGCATGGGCATGCTTTTGGGCTCTGTTGCCGTCGTGGCTATCATTGCGGGCGTCGCGTTTATGCAATTCGCTCCTGGTGATGATGCGGTTACGCCAACAACACCTGTTGCGACAGCAACGCCAGACGTTGAAACAGCACCTGTTGTACAGGAAGTTGACACTGCGCCTGTTACAGAAGAAACGGAAACAGCAAACGTCGTTATTTCCCCCGAACCCGAGGTGGTAACGCCTGAGGTCGTTGAAGAACAGGCTGAAGCTGTAACGACACCGGAAACACCTGTCGTTGAAGAAACTGAGACACCTTCTGAAACTATTGTCGAAGAAGAAACCGCTGCAGTCGAATCGCCTGTTGCCACAGAAGAAGCGGCCATTGAAGAACAGGCACCTGTCGAAGAACCTACTATCGTTGTAGAAGAACAGGCACCTGTCGAAGAGCCGGTTGTTCAGGAAGACGTTGCAACGGCTGATCCCGAGGTAACCGAGCCTGTAGAAGAGCCCGAAGTTGCACCAGAAAATGAGCCGATTGTTTTTGATATGTCTGGTGGATTGTCGATACAGCCTGAAGATCCTGTTGCAGAATCCGTGGGTGATCAAGTGGCTGAAAACACTGCCACGCAAGAAAACGTCGCTACACCACAGAACTCATCAACCTCACAATCCGATGATGGTGACTTTATCATTTTCGGTCAGCCAGCTGAGCAAAACAATAATGCACTTGTTCAGCAACCTACTGGAAGTGGTGATATTGCTTTCGACCAACTGCAGTCTGCAGAATGGGATATATCTGTTCCATTCCAAACACAGCAAGGCCAGACTGAGAATGGTGAATTCCCCATTATCACGAATGTTGATCGCTCTGCTTCGTCCATTCCAGATGGGGAATGGATCAACGAAGGTGTTGTTATCTATGCTATAAATGGTGATTGGGTCACAGGTGGCGTTACAATCGAAGAATTGTTGCTAAGATCTCCTGATCTTGGACAGCAGCAATTTATTTACGCAGACGTCAGACTGAAAGCATCAGAAGGTGCGCCATTTGAACATAACACGCTTGCAATTGCGGCATCACGCGACCTGGTTCTGAAAAATGGTATCAGCTTTGAAATCTCCTTTATTGACGGTCAATGGAGAACTGTTGTCTCTGATGTGGCTAACGCATCAATAACAGATTTCGAAGAAGGTGATGTTGTGGCTTCAGAAGCATCGACAGGCCGTGAACTTACGACGGCACAAAGCCTTGAGTTCCTACTAAGCCGTCTGGCACGCGATGGAATGACCGATGCAGAATTTACCGTTGATCGCAACGGTTTCGAAACCACAGCCAGAATGTTGTTAGCCGAGGAAGGTTGATATGATCATTGTGGCACGCACTCCTGCGGTTGCTCTTATTATGTCGGTTTATCCGAAACAAAAAGAGCAGCATGCTTCTAACACATGCTATTTGCACAATGCTGCGAATACAGTGTATGCAAGCAGTGCTTTCAAACAAAACCGCAATGTCAGAAGCGCAAGTGTACGTCATGGACAGAATTCATGCAGCGGCTCTAGCTTCGGCGAAAATGAGGTGGTGAAATGATCAGACGTATCAGACCTCGTAGTGAAGATGGTAAACTGAGGTTTATTCAAGAACTTGTATCAAAAAGAGGCGATGCCTCTGCGCAAGCAAGACAAGAGCCAGCTGTTGAAAAAGCAGTTGAGCCTGAAAATAATGTGCAAAATGGGTCAAATGCGCCGCAGATAAATGGCGCGGCTCAGGCGGCAGCGCCTACGCAACAACCACAGCAAACAAACGGCACATCAACACCGCAAGTCCCGCAACAAGCAAATAATGCAGCGCCTGAAGGTGACATGTGGGAAATTGCAGCATCAGAAGATGCACCCCAAGTAACTGCAACGCCAGAACCGGCTGTAGAACAACAGCCGGTTGAGGATACAGAAAATCGCCCCGTGCGTCGTGGGGGACGGGTAAAAACCCGTTTGCTTGGATTTGAAAGATCAAGCGGTCAGCTTGAAGATGTTCAAGGTAACGTTGAACAACCTGCTGCATTACCCGTAAAATCTAAAAGTGATCGGTATCCAGTTGGTTGGATCATCGTTCTAAAAGGACCAGGCCGCGGCGAATCTACTTCGATCAAAGCAGGTGTTTCACAAATTGGTCGTGGTGAAGATCAGGCCATTCAACTGGATTTTGGTGACACCAGCATATCGCGGGAAAATCACGCAACCATCGCGTATGATGATGAACAAAGAAAATTTTTCATCGGTCACGGCGGCAAATCCAACTTGGTTAGACTAAACGAAAAACCAGTTCTAAGCACCGAGGATCTTTACCACGGTGACTTGATAAGAATTGGACAGACGACCCTGTTATTTCTTGCCCTATGTGGGGAAAATTTCTCATGGTCGGACGAAGACGAAGCCCCAGAAACTACAGACGAGTAAGTAGCTGTGTACGACGTTACGACGGCCATAAGCAAAGGCCAACGCGAATATCAAGAAGATGCGGTTGTGGCCGACTTCAATTTGGGTAACCCTTTTGGTTTTGCAGTTCTTGCAGACGGCATGGGCGGTCATGCCGCTGGTGATGTTGCCAGCAAGATTGTTGTGACCGAGGTTTTCAGTGAGTTGAAGTTCCAATTCGGTGAACCGGAATCATTGGAAAAAGACATTGCAACCGTTTTGCAAGATGTTGCGCGTTCCGCCAACGACTGCATTAGTGCACATGTCGATGAAAACCCTGGGCATCAGGGAATGGGTGCGACTTTGGTTGCGCCTATTATTTTTGAAAAGCGGCTGTATTGGATATCAATCGGTGACTCACCTTTATATCTTTTCCGCAAGGGTGCGCTGACTCAATTGAATGAAGATCATTCGATGGCACCGCAGATCGATGTAATGGTGAAAACCGGCCAAATCGATGAAGAAACAGCTCGCAATCATCCTGATCGCAACTGTTTGACATCCGTTTTGATGGGGGATCGTATCCCTAAGATTGATTGCCGGGTTGAACCTACGACGTTGCAAACTGGCGATATTCTTGTTGTTGCAAGTGATGGTTTGCAGTTTCTGACAGATAAACAGATCCAGTCGACGATCAATCGTGCGAAACGCAAGTCTAGCGCACAAATTGCAGAGGCATTGTTAAGCGCAGTTTACAAGCTGAAAGATCCTGATCAGGACAACATTTCATTCACAGTTTTGAAAGTCAGCTAATCTGGTTGAATACACTCCTTGTTTGGTCATATATTTTGACCAATTCAAGGGGTGCATATGCCATTTACCAAAATCCAACCTGAAAAACTTTCAAACGCAGTTGTTCGACAAATCGAACTTCTAATACTGCGTGGCGTACTGCATCCAGGCGAACGACTTCCGTCAGAGCGTGAGTTGTCCGATCAACTTGGTGTGTCACGGCCCTCTATTCGTGAAGCGATTGCAGAACTGCAAAATAAGGGGCTTCTGTCCAGCCGCGCTGGTGCCGGTATATATGTGGCTGACGTGCTAGGATCTGCGTTTTCTGATGCGTTGATCCAACTATTCGCAAGTCATGATGAAGCAGTTTTTGATTACATTTCGTTTCGTCGTGACCTAGAGGGGTTGGCTGCGGAACGCGCAACTTTATCTGCATCAGATACCGATCTGAAGGTCATTGGTGCTATTTTTGCCAAGATGGAACAGACCCACTCCAAGCGTAACCCAGCTGATGAAGCTAAGCTGGATGCGCAGTTCCATCTGTCTATCATTGAAGCTAGCCATAACGTTGTGATGCTGCATATGATGCGGTCGATGTTTGAATTGCTGCGCAAAGGCGTTTTTTATAATCGCCAGATTATGTTCAAACAACGCACCACTCGCATGACACTTTTAAATCAACACAGGGCCATAAACGAAGCCTTGCAATCCCGTGATGCAAAAGCTGCCAGACAGGCCGTTGAGGCGCATTTAGATTTTGTCGAAAATGCCTTGTCGAACCAAAAGAAGGCCGATCAGAACGAAGAGATTGCAAAGCAACGATATGAGCATGAGCAGAGAAAATAAAACCCGCCAATAAGGCGGGCTTTAAGTTCTTAAATCTTTTGAAAATCAGTGCAGCTTTGCGTCAACCGTTTCAATTGCATCATCGATGAGATTATTCGCTTTTGCAGCACTTATCTGTTTTGCAATCACGCCTTTCGCTGCCTCAACTGACACAGCAATAGCGCTGTTGCGCACTTCCTTAATCGCTGCATCTTGCGCACTTTCGATCTGTTCTTCAGCCGACTGCAATCGACGGGCAATGGTTTTTTCCAGATCTGCTTTCGCTTGTTCAGCAGCCAATTCAGCGTCTTCCTTGGCCTGCGCAACAATACGTTCAGATTGTTCCTGAACCTCTTTTTGCTTACGTTCGTATGATGCAAGAATAGTTTGCGCTTCTTCCCGCAGGGCCTTGGCTTCGTCTAATTCTGATCTGATACCTTCAGCGCGCTTGTCCAAAAGACCCGCAATGATGCCTGGGACTTTGAAATAAACAAGAATGCCAATGAAAATTAGGAATGAAATAAAGACGACAAAATCAGTGTTTGCCAGCGAAAAGAATGGCTTATCCGTTGCAGCCAAAGCAGGACTGCCCAAAGCAATGAAAATCAGGCTTAGTCTTTTCATGTTATCGCCTTCATGTTCTCTTCCACGGCTTTCTTCACATCAGCAGCAGTTGCTTTCGCATCGAACGCAGAAACAATTTCTTTAGTCGTGTCGATTGCAACGGCCTTAATGCTGTCCATTGCAGTTTCGCGGATTTCGGCAATTGCTTTTTCGGACTCGGCCGTTTTGGCAGCAATCTCTGCATCCGCTTTCGCAATCGCCACATCCAGCTCTGCTTGAATTTCGGCTTTCGTTTCAGCAACAATTTTTTGTGCTTCGGTCCGTGCATCGGCCAGCGCTTTGTTGTACGCGGCTTCTGCTTCGTGGGCCTTTAGCTTCAGTTCTTCTGCTGCAGCAATGTCATTCGTGATCGTCCCCTGACGCTCTGCAAGAACTGCGCCGATACGGGGCAGGGCAATGCGCGACAAAATCAGATAAATTACGACAAGCGTAACGACGAGCCAGAAAATCTGGTTCGGGAACGTCGAGAAGTCGAGCTGCGGCATACCCGCTGCTTCGGTTGCTCCGCTTTCTGTTGCCATTTTGGCCTCCTGAAACCTCAGTTACCACGGGGCCGATATGATACGACCCCGCACGTAAGGATTTGGTTTGTCAGGTTTAAACAGCAAACATCAGCAGAAGTGCAACCAGGAACGAGAAGATGCCCAGAGCTTCTGCAAATGCGATGCCGATAAAGAGCGTGGCTGTTTGGCCAGCTGCGGCAGATGGGTTGCGAAGTGCACCGGCCAGGAAGTTACCTGCAACGTTGCCCACCCCCATAGCAGCCAAGCCCATGCCGAATGCCGACAGGCCTGCGCCGATGAATTTACCCATTTCTGCGATATCGCCTTCCATGATCATTCTCCTTGAGTTGGAATAGCTAGAATTTGCGGGAAAACCTGCGTGTTAGTGATGCGGATGAAGTGCATCCTTTAGATAGACACAGGTTAGAATTGTGAAAACATAGGCCTGAATAAAGCAAACAAGCACCTCAAGCCCGTACATTGCCGTAACACCCAAAATCGCTAGGGGCGACAGTGCAACAGCCGCAGCAAATGTTGCGAAAACTTTGATCACCGCGTGGCCAGCGGTCATATTACCAGCAAGACGGATTGAATGGCTGACCGGGCGTACAAAGTACGATATGATCTCGATGATTGCCAAAACCGGGCGAATTGCTAGTGGCGCGGATGACACCCAGAACAGCGACAAGAATGCCGGGCCATTTTTGACAAAACCAAGCAATGTAACGGCTAGAAATACCGCGAAAGCAAGGGTTGCTGTGACAGCAATGTGCGACGTTGTTGTGAAAGCCATTGGCACAAGGCCAAGAAAGTTTGCAAACAACACAAACAAAAACAGCGTCATAATATATGGGAAATACTTCAGACCGTCTTTGCCGGTGACATCTTCGACCATCTTGTAGATGAAACCATAAGTCAGTTCAGCAATGGATTGAGAACGTGAGGGGATCGTCGCGCGTTTGCGCGTGGTAACAACCAAGAGCAAAACGACACTGATAATCGTAAGCGCCATCCAGAACGTAACATTTGTCGGAGTGTACCAATAGATTTCACCATCACCAAACAAAGGTTTGATGATGAACTGATCCATCGGGTGAAAACTGAAAACGCTGCCGCTTTCTTCCGTCGCCACGTTAGTCCCCTTTGTCTTCGCCAGCCTGTTTGGCCAGATGTTTCTGTTGGATTTCCTGTGCGGACCGAAGCATCGTTTTCACACCCGCAATAAAACCCAACAATATAAAAAGCACCAGAAATATTGGGGTTGTTCCGAACAGTCGGTCCAACCCAAATCCGATGCCAAATCCGATCAAAAGACCGGCAACAAGTTCGATCACCATCCGCCAGGCCAGTTGCGCCTGAGAATAATGTTCATCCGATCGCGGCGCAGGCTCTTGCGTCTTTTTCATCGCAGCGATCCGCTCTTCCAGCGCTTCTATTCGCGCCTTTTCGGGATCATTCACCATCGCCCAAACCTTTCGGACAGTTGAGATAGTGCTAGTCGTGGGCCGTGACCGAGTCAAGCACGTTTGATAATCCGTAACATATTGATATAATGCAATCTTTCAGAATAACGCGATTCACTTAACGTGCTAAACGCATGAAACCACATTTTTGCAATATTCAACCAAATGGTTGACGATTTATCTGTGCTCTGATTAGCAAAGCAGGTGGAAAATCGTCTTGACCTTACTTTTGCCGCGCTCGCAGATCCAACCAGACGCGCCATTCTGATCATGTTGTTGGAAGACGACATGGCGGTCACAGACGTCGCTGATCCGTTTGATATGTCGCTGGCCGCGATTTCAAAGCACCTGACCATTTTGACCCGCGCAGGTCTGATCAGTCAGGAAAAACGCGGTCGCGTTAAATGGTGCAAGCTGGAACCCGATGCCATGCGCAACGCCAGTATCTGGATGCAAAGTTTCGGGCAATTCGAAGCCGTCAATCTTGACGCTTTTGAACAGTTTTTGAAGCAGGAATTACAGGATTAAAAACCGTTATTTCACCGGCGTAATTTTCAAAAGCAAAAATAACGCGATTATTGTCAGTGCCACACCTGCTAATATCAGCAAAGGCGGCGCCCCATTGCCCAATCCCATTTCCCACAGAATGACCCAGCTTGGCGTAAGATAGGTATATGCCATGACCTTGGATGATGGCAGTCGAAGTGTCGCGTATTGCAGCAAGACGAATGTCGCTGCACTGGCGAAAATGGCTGTATACAGGATCGTAAGCCAGACAATTATGGGCAGCGTCATCCAATTCGTTGCAACAATATCGGACCACCCATAAATCAACAAAACTAGAAACCCAGCGACCAAAGTGCCAAACGTAAATGCTACCGCAGGTTCCCCCCGATTCAGCCTGCGCACCATCGGGGTATAGATTGCGTGGGCAAAACAGCCCCAGAAGTATATCATCTCGCCCGTGCCAATGCGAAATGCCAGAAACGCCGTCAGGTCCGCACGAAAAATAACCCATAAAGCGCCAATAGCGCCGATCAAAAGCGCCAGTGCGATCCGAAATGTCAGGATCTGCCGCATAAGCAAGTATCCAAACCCAGCCGCCATTATCGGCGTTAAGGTAAAGACAGCCGCTGCACTAACTGGTTCTGCCGTCTTTAATCCTTCGAACATCAGCACAAAATAAGTCGCAAATAATCCGCCAAGGATCAAATAGCGCCACGGGGCTTTAAAGTTTTGCCGATGAAACCCTTTTGTCGCCAAAAGTGCTGCGCCGATAATAAGTGCTGCCAGAAGGAATCGAAACGCGTTTAATGCGGCCGGGGCGATTTCATTCGCGGCCAGTGATCCAAGCGAAAAAGATCCCGCAACCAGGGCCGAAAATAAAAGCATTGCCCCATGACCGCGGGCGTTTTCGGTCATTCAACATCCCAGATTTTTGCCTGTGCCTTTAAAAAACTAAGTAATGCCTGCACTTTCATTGTCCGATGCAGGTCAACATGGGTCACCAGCCACATCGGAACCGACCATTCATCCAAGCTGTCAATCACTTCGGTCAGATCATTGCGTTTGATGAATTCCCATTTCGGAATAAAGCCGATGCCGGCACCGGCAATTATGGCATCTTCCATAGATCGGTTATCTGTGGTGCGAAAAGTGATATTATCCAATGGCACATTATTTTTAAGCCAGATGTTAAAAGGCGCGCGCGAAGTTGGGCTGTCATGGGCGACAAATTGGTGTTTGGGAAAATCATCCATACTTTTCGGCAAGCCATGACGGTCGATATACGCATCACTTGCAACAAGAATGGCACGTGCCTTGACAAATTGTTGAACAACATTGTCGGGTTGATCGGGCGGATTACCTGCACGGATGGCCACATGGGCCTCGCCGTATTCCAGCCGAAACAGCCGTTCCCCAGTTAAATAGCGAATGATGACGTCAGGATTTTCCGACTGAAATTGCGCTAGAACCGGGGACAACAATTTTGATGCCGATGCAAGTGAGGTGACAACCAACTCACCTGTTACATCCTGTCCGCGCCCTTTGATCCGGCCCGTCAGCTGTGTGAACTGATCATCCGTGGCTTGTGCCACTTGCAGCAAATCCGCCCCCGCTTCGGTGGCGGTATATCCCCGTGCGTGCCGTTGGAATAATTTAACGCCTAATTTCCCTTCTAACGCATCGATATGCCGAATGACGGTTGCATGGTGAACGCCCAAAACCTCGGCCGCACCACTGACTGTGCCAAGACGAGCAACCTGATAGGCAGTTCGGATTTCATCCCAGTTATCAACCATACATCCCTCTGTGCGTGAAATAACACTTACTGTTTATATCGGCATATTGTGTTTAATTTTGCAATAGCCGATTGCTTCACGTGACACTCAAAAAAGGTATACATTATGGAACATACAATTTTACGCATCGACGCTTCGGCGCGCACAGAAGGATCGGTTTCCCGCGATCTGACTGACACAGTTATCGATCATTTAAAGCCGGGTCGTGTGATCACGCGTGATCTGGCCAAAACGCCAGTTCCACAGATCGGCCAAGGCTGGGTTAGTGCCACTTTTACACCTGCTGAGGATCGTAACTCTGATCAAAAAGCTGTTTTGCAGCAATCTGATACACTTGTAGAAGAGCTAATGAACGCCGACGTGGTTGTCATAAGTTTTCCAATTTATAATTTTGGCGTTCCCGCTGCGCTCAAGGCTTGGATTGATCAAATTGCACGTGTTGGTTTGACATTTTCCTATTCCGCAAAAGGTCCGGTGGGATTGCTAAAAGACAAACGTGTGCTTTTGGTTGCTGCGTCCGGCGGTACAGAAGTCGGGTCAGATATTGATTTTGCCACAGGCTATATGCGCCACGTTATGCGTTTTATTGGGTTGACCGATGTCACTTTGATCAGCGCCGATCAACTAGCCATTGACGCAGAGACGACATTAAAAGCTGCAAAAAAGCAAATTGCAGAATTGGCTGCGTAGATTTCTGGGTGCGATCTGTTTTCATAATCGCACCTAGTCGATTTTACTGCCAGTTTCCTTCGAAATCTTTGGGGATCAAAAGAATATCGCGATCCAGATCTTCGACATGCTTACGGCCACACAGCGCCATCGTTGTATCAAGTTCCTTATGGATGACCTCAAGCGCTGATGTGACGCCCTTTTGACCCATAGCGCCAAGACCATAGACAAAAGCGCGACCGATATAGGTACCTTTGGCACCCATCGCCATTGCTTTTAAAACATCCTGGCCACTGCGAATACCGGAATCCAGATGAACTTCAATCTGATCCCCAACTGCGTCCACAATCGACGACAATGCCCGGATTGAACTTAGCGCACCGTCCAGTTGCCGTCCGCCGTGATTGGATACAACAATCGCATCTGCCCCAACATCAAGCGCCATTCTGGCGTCTTCGGCATCCAAGATACCTTTCAGGATCAACGGACCACCCCATTGTTCCTTTAGCTTTTTCACTTTGTCCCAATCCAAACGTGGATCAAACTGTTCAGCCGTCCAGTCACTTAATGACGCTGCATTTTTTACACCTTTGGCATGGCCAACGATATTGCCGAAAAAGCGGCGTTTGGTCGACATCATCTCAAGCCCCCACGACCATTTGGTCATCAGGTTTGCAATTGTGCTGGGCGTCAGCTTGGGCGGGGCGGACAGGCCATTTTTCAAATCCTTGTGCCGTTGCCCCAGGATTTGCAGATCCAGGGTCAGAACCATAGCCGAACATTTTGCATCTTTGGCCCGTTGGATCAGATTGCCGACAAATTCTTCGTCACGCATCACATAAAGCTGAAACCAGAACGGCTTGGTCGTATTGGCTGCGACATCCTCAATGGAACAAATCGACATTGTGGACAGGGTAAACGGGACACCGAATTTTTCAGCCGCCCGCGCCGCTTTGATTTCGCCATCCGCATGCTGCATTCCGGTTAATCCAACCGGGGCCAGCGCCACCGGCATCGATACATCTTGGCCAATCATCTTAGTTGCTGTTGAACGACCCTGCATATCCACAGCCACGCGCTGACGCAAACGGATCTGATCGAAATCACTGGTGTTTTCACGAAACGTCTGTTCGGTCCAGCTGCCGGTTTCGGCATAATCATAAAACATCCTTGGAACACGCCGCTGATAGATTTGCTTTAGGTCGTCAATGCAGGTGATCACGGGCATCGGATATCTCATTTTGATTGTATTGGTAAAGGTTTGTTACCAATTCCGGTCGTTACGAGCAAGCGTATACTATCTATTGCATATAGTACCATATCGCACTATATAGTGCGATATGGTACTACTATGGAGGCAACAATGGCACTAACCAGACGCAAAACACTTGGATTGATTGGCGGCGGCACAATCCTGGCAGCAACTGCAACGGCTGGAACATTTCTGGCAACGCGCACACCACATAAGGCCTTGGCGCCTTGGGATATGGCGGGGACCTATGTAGATGCACGCATGAATGCATTGTCCTTCGCTTTGTTGGCACCTAATCCGCACAATCGCCAACCATGGCTGGCAGAGCTTCGCGGTCAAAACACCGTTCAGATCTATCGCGATAAAGCGCGCGATTTGCCTGTGACAGATCCATATGGACGACAGCTGACAATTGGCATGGGCTGTTTTCTTGAACTTATGGATATGGCGGCGGCCCAGATGAATATCGCTGTTGAAACCGTTCTGTTTCCACAAGGCGAAGATGGTCCGGTCGCTGAATGCATATTCAAACCAAATGCCAGTCAGCCCGATCCGCTTTTCGCATACGTTATGGAACGTCGCAGTCATAAAGAAGCGTTTGAAGACCGTAAAATCCCTAATACGGCAGTGCAGCCCCTGAAGCCATATGCGCATATCGCAACTGATCTGGCCGAGGTTGAAACCCTGAAACGCATCGCTCAAACCGCTTGGCTGGCCGAAGCCGCCACACCGGACGCCTGGCAGGAAAGCGTTGATCTTCTTCGTATTGGCAAGGCCGAAATCAATGCACAACCCGACGGCATCGATATTGGCGGGCCGATGATGGATAGTCTGGCAGCTGTTGGGCTGTTCACGCGCGAAGCCGCGGCAGACGTCAATAATGCCGGATCACAGGGCGCAATTCAGGATACTGTTGATGCGATTACCTCAGCCCATGGGTTTGTTGTTCAAATCAGCGCCCAAAATACGCGCGAAGATCAAATTGCTGCCGGACGCGATTGGTTGCGTTTGAACCTGGCCACAACTGCGGCAGGTCTGAAATTGCGCCCGGTCAGTCAGGCATTGCAAGAATATGAAGCCGTATCAGACCCTTATACTGAAATACACAAACTTTATGCGCCCGGCGGCGAAACGGTTCAAATGCTTGGGCTTCTTGGGTATGGTACCGATGTGCCACGTACGCCGCGCTGGCCGTTGGAGACCAAGATGCTGAATGCCTGAACACGAATTTTCCAAATACTTCCAGCTTTTCAATGAAATCGGCATATTGGAACAACTCAGCCGCGCCATGCTTGAGGCGCGGTTACCAACAGGGCTCTTGGCATCGCATTTTTCGGTGATCAATCATCTGATCCGGGTGCAAGACGGACGAACCCCAGTTGAACTGGCCCGTGCGTTTCAAGTGGCGAAAACAACGATGACACACACTCTATCGGGTCTAGAAAAGCATGGGTTCATCGAAATGCGGGCTAATCCAGATGATAAACGCAGTAAATGCGTTTGGCTGACGGATCAGGGCCGCGCATTCAGACAAAATGCGATACGTGGTCTTGAACCTGATTTTCACAACCTTCTGGACGCTTTGTCCCCCGAAGATATCGATGCCACTTTGCCAAATTTAACAAAATTACGCATGTTTATGGATAAGGCGCGCGACAAGCCAAGTTGATTTAAATTTGCGCGGCCAGATCCAGAAAATCCTGTGCAACAATATCCCAATTGGCATCAGGTGTCAGATCAGTTGTTTGATCCGGTCCATGTTCTTTGGGTCGTGCAACAAACGCGGTCATTAATCCAGCCGCCCGCGCCGCATGAAGATCGTCATTATGGGCTGCAACCATCATCACTTGCGCCGGTTCAAGCCGCAAAGCAGCGCATGAGGCCAAATAGACAGCAGGTTTGGGTTTGTAATCCTGCGCAATCTCTGCCCCCAGAATACAATCCCACGGCAATTTCGCATACCGTGCAAGACGGGTCATCAGCGCGATTGATCCATTTGAACAAGGCGCAATAATTGCTTTGTCTTTGATCGCCATCAGGCCAGGCACAACGTCAGGCCATGGATCCAGTTTTTCCCAAGCTGTGTTCAGCGCAGGGCGGTCGTCAACCTGGATATCAAAGTGGCGCAGGACACGGTCCAGATTTTCCAGATGCAGATCATCCAAAGCCACATAGCCGCGTCCACCATCACGGATGCGTTTCATCGCTGGTTGATATTCACCACGCCAAGCATCGGCAAACGCAAATCCATCACAGGTTGGAAGATGTTTTTCAACGAGACCCGCGACAGAGCTGCGCCAATCAACACATGTGCCAAAGACGTCGAATATCAGGGCTTTCGGGATCATTCGCCCGCCTTATGGGCCCCATCTGCAAGGGATTTCACGAATTGCAGAACCTCATCCACAGGTTTCCCTGCCTCGATCTGCGCGACAATTGCAGATCCTACCACCACACCATCAGCCACGCTTGCGATGGATTGTGCGGATGCTGGCGTTTTGACCCCGAACCCGACAATCACTGGCAAATCTGTCACGGCTTTGATACGAGCCACGTCAGGAGCAACATCATCGGCCTGTGCCTCGGCTGATCCGGTGATACCGGTGATCGAAACATAGTAAACAAAACCCGATGTATTCTGCATCACCTTCGGCAATCGCTTGTCATCTGTTGTTGGCGTAGCAAGACGGATGAAGTTTAGCCCAGCGTTTTGGGCGGGTATGCACAGTTCATCATCCTCTTCAGGGGGCAGATCAACGATAATTAGCCCGTCGATCCCCGCCTCTTTCGCCTCTTGCAGAAAACGATCCACGCCGCGACTGTAAATCGGGTTATAATAGCCCATCATCACAACCGGCGTTGTTGTATCGTCTTTGCGCAACTCACGAACGATTTGCAGTGTCTGGTCAAGGGTCATTCCACGCTCCAGCGCGCGCTGTCCAGCCAATTGAACAGTCGTACCATCGGCCATCGGATCCGTGAACGGCAATCCCAGTTCGATGATATCCACACCCGCAGCGGGCAGCCCTTTGACGATCTGAACAGACGTATCAAAATCCGGATCACCCGCCATTACATAGGCGACAAAGGCCTTTTGGCCGGCGGCTTTCAAATCAGCGAATTTAGCATCGATACGTGTCATGAGGGACCTTATGCAATCGTTGTCGTGGTTCAGGATGTGTAAGGAAAATCCTGCCAGCCTTTAAAAGCGTTCCGCCGGACAATGTCCACTGGGAAGGTTTGAAAATCAGGATTTCTTACCGCTAATTCTGCAAAATCGTGGCCTCCCATGCATTCAGAAATTGATCCCGTTTGAAGCGATCCAAAAACACAAGCAAGCCTGGCCCCATTCGAATGGGCCGCAATTTGGCGCTATTGGCGGTTTCATCTGTTGTACCATTCGGAAAGGGAAAATCAGCAGACCGCGGTGCCGACCAGGCCAACGTAAGAAGATGATCCATAAATAGCCCGGCCCCTTCAGTATTGGGTGCATTTACAGGCAAAAGGGCAGACCGCATCATCAGAGTCGTGAAATCTTCGGGCTGAATGATGTGTATTTTGTCGGCAATATCTGCGCGGGCGGTGGCATAACTGCCCAGTACGTTATAGGCCACAGCGATATCACCAGCGCTGACATCATCAATCATTTCTGACGAACAGCAATAAAGCTGCGTGCCGACCTGTCCAAACACTTCGGACAGGCGCCAAAATACTTCGGACGTGCGCGCATCTTGAGTGGCAAACAGATAGCCCAAACCACTTTCACGAATATCATACGTTCCGACGCGGTTACGAAAACGATCAGGGTTTTCGCGCAATATGGTAATCAGGGCCTGGCGTGTTTTGGGCAAATCAAGTCCTTGGAATGCGTCCAGCGACAGAACGATTGCGGCGTGTTCCTGGGTAAATGCAAAAACGCTGTCACGCCACTTGCCCCAACCGGGCACGCGGTCACTTGCAGCTGAAAAATGCGGGGCGGCATAACCATCATTTGCCAACTTTATCTGCAGGTCCATCGCCGATGAAATTACAACGTCAAATGCTTCATTTTCCTGGGTAATCGCAGTCATAATTTCGGTACTGGTAACGCCGATATAATGCACTTCGATCATAGGGTTTTGGACTTGGAACGACTTTATGATCGGGGCAAAAAGATCAATATCAGCGGTTGAAATGATCCTTAAGGCACCTGCTTTCTTATCCACTTCAAAAACAGTTTCCTCTTGGATCTGAAATGCGGGTAAGGGCGACGCCAACGCCAGAATTATCGCGGCAAGAATGCTTCGACACATGCGCCTGTTCCTTCTTGTCGATTGTATAATCTTAACCCGCCGCCATGCGCGATAAAGACGTCATTTGCGATTGTCAGCCCCAGACCCGATCCGATCTTATCGGTTGACGATTGTCCCCGCACAAAGCGTCCCAATAATGTGCGTGGATCATCCTGACAAAATCCCGGTCCCTGATCCAGAATACGTATTATGATCTTATCGCTTTCAGATATGATCTGTACGGAAATCTCTGTTTCGGGTGGGCTGTATTTAATGGCGTTATCCACGATATTTGTAATCGCATTCTGGATTAAGATCGGGTCGATGTGTGCAAAATGCACATCCATTGGCGCCAGCTTTAAATCAATATCACGCAAGCTCGCGATGGGTTGAAGACGCTGGACAGCATCGACGATACATTCGCCCAAATTCACCTCTTTGCGGTCAAGGACGTCGGTACGAAGATTGACCATCGCCTGATCAATCAACTGACCTGCCGCACGTGAACTTTCATCAATGGCCCGGATCATGTCCTTTAGTGTGGTACGGTTGTTGTCCTGTCTGACACGGCGCAGGAAAACTTCGGCCTGCGTACGAACTGTTGCCAAAGGGGTCCGAACCCGGTGGGCCGCTTCGGTTATAAAATCCTCAGATCGCGACAATGACCGATCAAGCCGCCCTGTAAAACTGTTTAACGCATGAACAAGCGGGACCATTTCGTCGGGAACCGCCGTATTAAACGGTTCCAGATCGTTTGGACCCCTGCCAGACACCGATGTGGCCAGATCCTGCAGCGGGCGAAACACACGATTGACTGCAATGATTGCCAAAATAGAGGAGATTATAAAGAACCCAACACCAATACCCAGCGCCTGTTTGAACAAGGCATTCAGTTGATCTGTCAGACCTTCTTGTGTCTGCGCGATCGTCACAATCACGGTTTCAATCCGCTGATTGACCGCGATCACCTTTAACGCGGACACTGTACGAATATCTGCGTCAAGATAACTGCGAGTTGCAAAAGCATTTGTCGCCGCTTGAATATCCGGACGCGGCAAATCGCTATAGCCCGTCAGTAATTCATCATCATTATCAATGCGGTAAAATACACGGTCGTTTGAAACGCTGCCCAGCATGGAAAACGCAGAATAGGGAATATCGACGACAATTTCATCGTTACGTACAGATATGTTTTCCAGAATAGACGTCGCTGACGCCAGCAGGATATTATCTTGTGAATTCTGCGCGATTTGCCGTGAAAAAGATAAAAACAACAAAATCAATACCGCCGCTAGAATAGCGGCACTGCCGATCAGCTGCGTGGCCAACCTGCGGCGCAGAGATGCAGGCGATGTCATTCGACACTTAGCCGATAGCCCATACCGCGGATCGTCGTGATCACCACGTTTGAGCCGGACAAATGCTTGCGCAAACGACCGATATAGACCTCAATCGCATTTTCCGAGACATCTTCGTCATAGGAAAACAGCCGATCAACCAGTTTGGATTTTGAAAAAATAATATTCGGATGATCTGCCAGAATTTCAAACAGGCGCAGTTCTTTATTACGCAGTGCAGTATCAACACCATTCAGCGAAACTGTTCCAGCAAGACGGTTAAATTCGATCGTTCCGATTTTTTGGGTATTGCTGGCCGCGCCGTTCCTGCGCCGTAATACAGCGCGGCATCGCGCCTCAAGCTCGGAAAAATCGAAGGGTTTTGAAATATAGTCATCCGCACCTAGATCCAGAATACCGACACGGTCCGATACCTGTGACCGGGCTGTCACTGCAATAACGGGCGTGTCTTTCTGCGATTTGCGCAGAAAACTCAGAAAGGATCGCCCATCACCGTCCGGCAGCATTATATCAAGTAAAACAAGATCATACTGTGCAGACAGTATAAATTCCTCGGCGCTATTCAGGGTGGCAGCGTGGTCAATGACATGGCCGTCAAGTTCCATCCGATCCTGGATGGCTTGGGCCAGTTTTTCATTATCTTCGACCAGCAAAAAACGCATTGTTCGTCCTTGATTTTGGATCTTCATGACAGGTTTGTGTCAGGAAAGCATGTTTGCATAAGGCATGGGCGGCAACGTTCGCCTTTGTCAACCGGGAGGAAAAAATGAAAAGTTCGACATTGACCCGCAGGGTCATGATGGTTGCTGCTGCGGCCGCATTTAGTTTCGCAACACCTGTATTGGCCGGGGGGCATCAGGTTTTAGACAGCATCCACTTTCTTGTACCAGGCGGCGCCGGTGGCGGATGGGACGGAACAGCGCGCGGAACAGGCGAGGCTCTGACAGCATCTGGCCTGATTGGATCGGCATCTTATGAAAATATGTCCGGCGGCGGCGGCGGCAAAGCGATCGGCTATATGATTGAAAACGCCAACAGCCAACACGATACGTTAATGGTAAACTCTACCCCTATTGTGATCCGATCTTTGACAGGCGTTTTTCCCTATAATTTCAGTGATCTGACATTGGTCGCCGGAACAATTGGCGATTATGCCACGATTGTCGTTGGTAAAGACAGCCCGATCAATTCGATGGATGATCTGCTGGCAACATATCGTGAAAACCCCGGCAGCACGGCTATTGGTGGCGGATCTGTTCCAGGCGGAATGGATCATTTGGTTGCCGCCATGATCATGAAAGCCGCAGGCGAAGATCCAAATGAGGTGAAATACATCGCCTATGATGCGGGCGGCAAAGCGATGGCCGCATTGCTTTCAGGCGAAATTGTTGCGCTGTCCACCGGCTTTTCCGAAGCCATCGATCTGGCAAATGCGGGCGAAGTCAAAATCATCGGCGTTACTGCTGATGAACGCATTTCGACATATGACAGCGCGCAAACCATGAAAGAACAGGGTATCGACATGACATTTGTCAACTGGCGCGGCTTCTTCGCCGTTCCTGGTTTGCCCGAAGATAAGCTGGCGATGTATCAGGATGCGATTACCAAGATGTACGACACGCCCGAGTGGGAAGAGGTTCGTGCTCGTAATGGATGGGTCAACATCCACAACTCTGGCGACGACTTTCGCGTGTTTCTTGAAGAACAGGAACAGATCATCGGTGATCTGATGCGCGAACTGGGCTTCCTTTGATATAAGACCGGGTCCGGTGAAAAGCCGGGCCCTTTTCCATTGGGTCAAAGAACCCAAGGACACCACAATAAGGGGAGGATTGGCGATGGCGTTAGACCGTTGGATCGCTTTGATCATACTGATGATCTGCTTAACTTATGGCTATACTGCCTTTTTCACGATGGATGCAAATCTGGCACCCTTCATGCAACGCCGCCCCATCTGGCCATCAACCTTTCCCAAAGTGTTGGCCGTTCTGTCAATCATTGCCGCGTTGTCCATTTTGTTGGGGTTCGAAAAATCCATTGGCGGGCCCAAAGAAGGTGACATCAATTATCGGCGCCTACAGGATTACAAGATCGGTCAGGCCGCTATTATACTTGGGTTGATGATTGCCTATGCGCTGTTTTTGCGACCTGCGGGTTTTCTGGTCTCGACAGTCAGCTTTTTAGTCATCGGCGCCTTTATTCTGGGCGAACGTAGGTTTTTTATTTTGGTGCCAGTTGCCGTCGTGGCGGCAGGTGGCATCTGGTATCTGGTGCAAGAGGTTCTGGGAATATTCCTACGCCCTTGGCCTTTCTTTCTTGGATAATGGGGGGCTAAGACATGCTTGATGGAATTCTGACCGGTCTCAGCACGGCCTTTTCAGTTACGAATATTTTAATGGTGATCGGCGGATGTCTGATCGGCACATTTATTGGGATGTTGCCCGGATTAGGACCGATGTCAATCATCGCAATCATGATCCCGGTTGCCATTTCTATCGGTGATCCATCCACTGCGCTGATCCTTTTGGCAGGCGTTTACTACGGTGCGGTTTTCGGTGGGTCGACGTCCTCTATTCTGATCAATGCCCCCGGTGTCGCATCGACCGTAGCGACCAGCTTTGACGGGTATCCGATGACGCGCGCAGGCAAAGCAGGCAAGGCGCTGACCGTTGCGGCGATTGCCAGCTTCTGCGGCGGAACGATCGGGGCCATCCTGCTGATGATCTTCGCACCTGCGTTGGCAAGTGTGGCACTGCTGTTCCATTCAGCGGAATATTTCGCGCTCATGGTCGTGGGGCTGTCTGCCATCGCAGCCTTTGCCGGATCGGGGCAGGTGGGCAAGGCGCTTTTGATGACACTGCTTGGGTTGATCATGGCAACCGTCGGGGAAGGCGCATTATTCAACGCACCACGCTTCACGATGGGTATTTCCGATTTGCAGTCCGGGTTTGGTTTTATCACTTTGGCCATGGCCATGTTTGCATTACCCGAAGCCCTTTACCTGATCCTTGATCCCAACAGATCAAAAACCGAAGGCGCCAGTGGCGAGATCAAAGATCTGCGCATCACCAAGAACGAAGCAAAAAGAATTGCCCCTGTGATCGGGCGTCAGTCTATCCAGGGATTTCTGATTGGTGTTCTGCCAGGGGCCGGTGCAACGATTGCATCATTTCTTGGGTACGCCGTCGAACGCAATATCGCATCGAAAGAAGAGCAAGCTGAATTTGGCAAAGGCTCTGTCAAAGGTCTGGCCGCACCCGAGGCTGCGAATAACGCTGCCTGCACAGGATCTTTTGTACCACTTTTAACCCTTGGCATCCCCGGGTCTGGCACCACAGCAATTCTGCTTGGCGCATTGATTGCGTTGAACGTGTCACCCGGACCGCGTCTGATGGTGGATCAGCCTGAAATCTTTTGGGCCGTGATCATATCAATGTATCTTGGCAATGTGATCTTGCTGATCCTGAACCTGCCGTTGATCCCCTATATCGCTAAGATTCTAACTGTGCCACGCACGTTCCTAATCCCGTTCATTCTGTTTTTCACATTGATGGGTGCCTATATCGGTCAGAATAATTCGACAGAATTGCTGATCCTTGTTGGCTTTGGCATCTGCGCGACGATCCTGCGGTTTGCCGATTATCCACTTGCGCCCTTACTGATCGGCTTCATTCTTGGATCAATGCTGGAAGATAATTTTACCCGGTCCATGGATCTTTACGGCGGTCTGGATTTCATTCTTCAACGCCCCATGACAATGGGTCTTTTGGTTATTGCCGCGTCACTTGTCGTATTGCCCAGCTACCGGGCACGTCGCGCGCGCCTGCGTCAGCAGGGTGTGGCTGATGGGGATTGATGGTCCATTATCGGGGGTCCGCATTCTTGATCTGACGAATGTCTTGGCGGGCCCTTACTGCTGCTATCAACTGGCCTTGATGGGGGCTGACGTGACCAAAGTCGAACGCCCCGGACAGGGCGATTTGGCACGGCAGTTGGGGGCGGATCCGGGCAGAAACCAAACAAACATGGGTCTTTCATTTCTGGCGCAAAATGCACAGAAAAAATCCATCACGCTGAACCTGAAAACCGATGACGGCCGCGCGTTGTTTCTGAAACTGGTTGCGACAGCTGACGTAGTTGTCGAAAACTATCGCCCAGACGTGATGGGCCGTCTTGGTCTGGGATATGATGTGCTTAAAAAGACCCAGCCTGATCTGATATACTGCGCAATTTCAGGATTTGGTCAGGATGGACCATGGAAAGACAATCCGGCTTATGATCAAATTGTCCAGGGTATCTCCGGTGTTATGTCAATCACGGGCAACGCTGATGATGACCCAACCCGGGTCGGTTATCCCATCGCGGATACAATTGGCGGCATGACAGCCGCTTTTGCAATATCGGCCGCTTTAAACGAACGCCCGCGTGGTCGAAATATTGACATCTCAATGACTGATGCTGTGATTTCAACCATGGGCTGGGTGGTGTCAAACTATCTAATGGGCGGGGTCGCCCCGGCGCGACATGGAAATGAAAACACAACCTCGGCGCCTTCGGGCACCTTTCGTGTACAAGACGGCATGATCAATATCGCTGCAAATAAACAAGAACAGTGGGAAGCATTGGCAAACCACATCGACCGCACCGACTTGCTGACCGACCCCCGGTTTTTGAGCCGCGAAGATCGCAAGGCGAACCGGTTGACCTTAAGAACCGAGATTGAGAAAACCCTTTTGACCCAGACCGCTGCCCACTGGCTGAAAGGGCTGTCTGAAATTGGTGTACCTGCGGGTTCTGTCATGGGTGTTGATCAGGTTTTATCGTCGGATCAGATAACCGGGCGGTCGTTAATTTCAGATAATCTGTACTGTTTGGACGAACCGCTTAGCGTTGTAGGATCGCCCGTGATGATGAATGGGGCCAGACCACAGCCCATAATCGCACCACCGGAACTGGGGCAGCATAATATGGAAATCTATCAAAATCTGGGCCTGTCCGCCACAGACATTGATGATCTGAAAAAACGAGGGGTCATATGAGCGACGTATCCGATTGGTGGGAAACATCGATCATTGATATGGAGCCAGGGCGCATTGATATCCGCGGCCACGCCATTCAGGATCTGATCGGTAACCTAAGCTTTTGTCAGATGATCTGGTTGATGTTGCGAGGTGATATGCCAACCACAGATCAAGCGCGATTGATGGAAGCCGCATTGGTTGCAGGCGTCGATCATGGCCCGCAAGCGCCATCCATTGCAACAGCACGGATGGCCATCACCTGTGGCGTTGGGCTGCAGTCAGCAATGGCAAGTGCTGTGAACATGTTGGGCGATATCCATGGTGGCGCGGGTGAACAGGCGGTTCTGATGTATCATCATCTGCGTGATGCAGGTCAGGATCGTAAAACGGCTTTGCAAAGCTGGATTGATCAACACGGCCCCATTTTACCTGGATTTGGGCACCGCTTTCATAAACCCGTTGATCCACGTGCGCCCCGATTGCTGCAACTGGTTGCCGAAAGTGCCGCTAATGGCGTGGTGACAGGTGTTTTTTCTGACATTGCAACTTGGGTCGAAAACCATCTGGCAGAAACGCGCAGCACACCTTTACCGATGAATATCGACGGCGCGACTGCTGTTATTTTTGCCGAATTGGGTTTTGAGGCGCCATTGGCGCGCGGTCTTTTTTGCCTGTCACGATCTGTCGGCATTCTGGCCCACGCCTGGGAGCAAAAACAGCAAGGCGGACGAAACAAAGGGCCAACGCCCCCGGACTATCGCTGGACATACAGACCCTGAACAAAAAAAGCCCGGCGAAATGATCACCGGGCTTTTTCATTTATAAGCTATACGTTTTAGAACGGGGATGTCACAACATCGCGCGTCCATACTTCGACCCGACGGTTGATCAAACGACCAAAGAATGTGTCGTTACAGCCAAGCGGTGACATTTCACCGTAACCAAGAACCGATGTTCTGACGTTTTGACGGCTATCATTTGACAGAGCCGCCAGAAGAGAGTCGCGAACAGATGATGCACGTTGCGCGCTTAGCTCTTCGTTCAGGTTTGCCAGACCGATTGAGTCTGTAAAGCCGATGATCAACAGCTCTTTGTTGTCAAACTCACCATTTTCGATCATCTGCGCCAATCTGACGATGTCGCCTTCGGCCCGTGTATCCAACCGTGACGAACCTTGTTCGAAACGAAACGTCAGGGACAAACGATCAGCCGACACCAGATCGCGCATCATACCGCGCACCTGATCCACTGTCACTTCGGCTTCGGATGGTAGAACCGATGCAACAAACCGCAGACCTTGGTTATTGATAGTCAATGACGACACGCCCTGGTCCACAAAACCCGCCTCGGCAATCGCATCCTGCGCAGCTTGGGTGCTGGCAAATGTTGCGAAACTATTTGCAAAAGACGATGGGTTTCTGCCGTTTTTATACATGTAAAGACGGCGTGTCAGCGGATATTCTTCGGTTTTAATGGTAAACGCATTTGGAACGGTTTGAATGCCGCATGTTCCGCGAATAGCCAAAGGTTTTGTATCACCAACTGACGAAAAGCTGGTAAACCCAATGCCAAACGGGTCTTGCGAAACCGCTTCGGCAACAGCCTCATTGCTGTCTAGAACTTGCACAGAGGGTGCAAATCTGGCTTGGGACGGCTGCATTACCAAGTCATTGAATACGGTCGAAATGCCTGCACTTTCTTCAATGGCATAAAGCGTGATCGGCGCATCAGATCCGCCAAGCTGCGACCAGTTTGTAATACGGCCCGAGAACACATCAGGAATATCTTCTTCGCTGATGGACCGTACCGGGTTTTGCGACGAGGTCACAATAATGATGCCGTCCAATGCAAGAATGCTTTCCTGACTACCACCACCCAATGCTTGCGCTTCACCCGGCTGCGCCTGGCGATATGTCAACGCTACATCGGCCTGCCCACGGGCAACCGCGTTCAGTGCAGATGCAGAATCCGACGTGCGCGCCACAACTTCTGCAACGTCTGATCCGCTGCTGTCAGACATTTTCAACACAGTCTGACTGCCACTTCTTGACTCAGATGTTTCATTTGCACCGATAGTTTTCCCAAAACCGTCCATTAATGCAGGCAGCAAACGATCCTTCAGCAAAGGCGATGCAGCAACTTGTAGTGGCTCATCAAAACTTGCAGCTGGACACCCTTCGCCAAAACAGTTCACCTGTGACGTCAAAAGTGTAATTTCGCCCAAAACAGTACGGATGACATAACGATCACCATCAAAGTTGATTAATTCGCCTGTGACCGAAATCGATTCATCAATCGACGTCAGCGTAACCTTTTCAGCAAAAGCCGGTATGGTTGTCAGACATAAGGCCAAAGCTGAAGCCAAAGTCGTTTTCTTATTCATTGCCAAATCCCTCATTCTTCGTTTTCGCTTTTGCGAGTTACGAACACCCTTTACGATTCATACCAACTGATGATGCAAATGCCTCAGACGCCGCGGCGACCTGTGGATCAATAAGTGCAGCATCAGGCTGATAGTAGTCTGTCAATTGAACCCAACGTCTAGTGAATGAATCCCATTGTTTTACTGAAACAAGCCCTTCGCCAGCATGGTTGGCACAGCTGATTTCGACGCCAGGAATAAATCCTTCCATGCCCAATTCTTCGAATTTGGCTTCGTCCATTTTCAACTGTTCAAATCCATCCCGAACCATCGAGCGGGTTACATCCGTTGTATCGTGAATTTCCATAGCAAGACGAATTGCTTCTGTGGCAAACATCGCCGCCATAACACCCCGGTTGTAAAGAACATCGCCGATATTATTAAGATCGCCGCGCGCTTTGCCAGTTTGATACACCAGCATGTTCATATCGTTGAAAATTTTAAAGCTTGTTCCGACAGCGTGGAATGTAACTGCCTTATAACCTTCGCCATATTGGCGCAGCGGCTTGATGTCGCTTTCGTTTGCAGACCACCAAACACCAATAACACGATCCAGTGGCATACCCATGTTGACTGCTTTTTTCAAAGCGACTTCATTCATGATACCCCAGCCCCACAGAAGAATGAAATCTGGCTGATACGCCTTCATTTCTTCCCAAGCGGCATCCTGATTTTCGCCAGGGTGATCGATCGGTGCCAATTTCAGTTCAAACCCTTCGCGCAGGGCAAGTTTTTCCAGTGTCGGGATGGGTTCTTTGCCGTAACCCGAATTGTGGTACATGTGGACAATCTTTTTACCCTGCAGTGATCCCCCTGAAATCTCTTTCAGATGACGGATTTGTGCGGATGCTGCATGCCAGTAATGCGCCGGAAAGTTAAATGTGTACGGGAACATGCCACCATCGGCAGCTGCAGTCAGGCCATATCCCATCGTATGCAGCGGTACGCCGCGTTCGTGGACAATTGGGATCAACTTATATGTCAAACCCGTCGACATTGGGTGATAAACAAGTGCGCCTTTGGCATATGTTTCCTCAAAGCACTCAAGACCCTTGTCAGTGTTATAGCCGTATTCGCATTCTACAACTTCGATGCGCTGACCGTTGATACCGCCATCGCGTTCATTCAGCAGCGTCAGATAATCGGTAAATCCGTCCGAATAAGGAACACCACTGCCCCCATAGGGACCCGTTCTGTATGTCAAAGATGGAATCACTAGATCTGCCATCACAACAGACCCTGACATCACCAGACCTAAGCACAAAGCGGCCAAACGCCAGCATATCCTACGCATTTCAATACCTTCTTTTCCGCCACGGATGGCATTTACCGTTCCAAGCCGGCTTTTAACAGCACCAGCCAATTATCATTAATAATGGACTAGTAACGATGTTTTAGACATTTTATTAGCCAAAATGAGGAAACTATGCCTTCATTTTTTTCTTATTGAATCATATTAAGATACAAATACCCTATGTTTTATTGACTAATATTAAAGTCTGATAGATTTGAAATAAGGCAACTATGCGGCAAATGATATCAGATATGTGCCAAATCAATCGTTTTTTTTAACGTGTTTTAAATATGGACTGCTAATCATAGCTAATTCATAGCGTTTGAAATACGGCCATTTTCTCATTTCCTACAAAGCAAAGCATTTCGGCGCAGGTCGATGTAAGTGTCTTACTTGACCAGATTTACAGTGCTTACACGCAGTTATTTTACTTGCTAGAAATCTAGATACTTCATTTCACAAAATCTAGTGCATTCGCGTGACAAGCCCCACCAAACCTCGTATAAAATGGCAAAAATACGAAGGAAGAGCTGAATGGCCGATAACGAGCAGATCCCGGAAGAATATGGCGCCGATTCCATCAAGGTTCTCAGGGGATTAGAAGCTGTACGCAAGCGTCCAGGAATGTATATTGGCGACACAGATGACGGAAGCGGCCTGCACCATATGGTCTATGAGGTCGTCGATAATGGTATAGATGAGGCTTTGGCCGGTCATGCAGATGCTGTGAGTGTGACCATTCATGCCGATTCCAGTGTATCCGTCAGTGATAATGGTCGTGGCATCCCCGTGGGCGTGCACGATGAAGAAGGCGTATCCGCAGCCGAGGTCATCATGACCCAACTACATGCTGGCGGTAAGTTCGACAGCAATTCCTATAAAGTTTCGGGCGGTTTGCACGGCGTGGGTGTTTCCGTGGTGAACGCATTGTCCGTTTGGCTTGAATTGCGTATCTGGCGCGATGGCAAGGAACATTACGCAAAGTTTGAGCATGGCGACACGACCGAACATCTACGGGTCGTGGGTGACGCCAATGGCCGCAAGGGAACTGAAGTCCGCTTTTTAGCCTCAACCGACACTTTCTCAAATCTCGAATATAGTTTTGAGACATTGGAAAAACGCTTACGCGAGCTGGCCTTCCTGAATTCTGGCGTGCGAATTATCTTGGTAGACGAACGCCCAACCGAACCTTTGCGAACCGAACTTTTTTATGAGGGCGGCGTAAAGGAATTCGTTAAATATCTGGATCGGTCCAAGTCTTCGATGATACCGGAACCAATCTTTATCAAAGGTGAAAAAGACGACATCGGGATCGAGGTCGCGATGTGGTGGAACGACAGCTATAATGAAATGGTCCTGCCATTCACCAACAACATTCCGCAGCGCGATGGTGGCAGCCATATGGCGGGCTTTCGCGGCGCGTTGACACGGACTATCAACAATTATGCACAGTCCAGTGGCATTGCGAAAAAGGAAAAAATTAATTTCACAGGCGATGATGCCCGCGAAGGTCTGACATGTGTATTATCAGTTAAAGTACCAGACCCAAAATTCTCAAGCCAAACCAAAGATAAGCTTGTCAGTTCTGAGGTGCGACCGGCGGTCGAGGGCCTGATGAACGAAAAACTGGCCGAGTGGTTTGAAGAAAACCCAAACGAAGCCAAAATGATTGTCAGCAAGATCGTTGAAGCAGCTTTGGCGCGTGAAGCCGCCCGGAAAGCCCGTGAATTGACACGCCGCAAAACGGCTTTGGATGTAAACTTTTTAGCTGGTAAGTTGAAAGACTGTTCGGAAAAAGATCCCGCAAAGACGGAACTTTTTCTGGTCGAGGGTGACAGTGCTGGTGGATCGGCCCAAACGGGCCGTGACCGCCGGACTCAGGCTGTTCTGCCCTTGCGCGGTAAAATCCTAAACGTCGAACGCGCGCGCTTTGATCGAATGCTCAGCAGCCAGGAAATCGGTAACCTTGTGATGGCCCTGGGCACCGGTATCGGACGCGATGAATTCGACATTAAAAAGCTACGTTACCATAAGATTGTCATCATGACCGACGCTGACGTCGACGGCGCACATATTCGGACGCTTCTGTTAACTTTCTTCTTCCGTCAAATGCCCGAATTGATCGAAGGTGGATATCTTTATATCGCCCAACCGCCTTTGTTCAAAGTCAGCCGCGGCAAATCCGAAGTTTACCTGAAAGACCAAGGGGCCTTGGACGATTACCTAATCCAACAGGGCATCGATGGCGCGATTTTACGCCTTGGCAGTGGCGAAGAAATTATAGGGCAGGATTTGTTGCGTGTTGTTGAACAAGCACGTCAAGCCAAACGGGTTTTAGGTGCATTTCCAACGCTTTACCCAACACATATTCTGGAACAATCTGCTATTGCAGGTGCGTTTTTGGAAGGTCAGCTTGATGCAGATTTGCAAGGGGTGGCGGATGCCGTGGCAAGCCGTCTTGATCTGATCGCTTTTGAATATGAACGTGGTTGGCAGGGGCGTCCCACGCAGGATAAAGGATTGCGCTTTACCCGCAGCCTAAGGGGGGTGGAGGAAGTCCGCACACTGGATGGTCCAGCCTTGCGGTCAGGCGAAGCACGGCGTCTTGGTGGTTTGACCGATGTCTTGCAAGAAGTTTATGCCAAACCTGCAAAACTTGTTCGCAAAGATCGCATGAGCGATGTTTTTGGGCCAATGGACTTGCTGAACGCCATATTGACTGAAGGCGAAAAAGGCTTGAGCCTGCAGCGCTATAAAGGTCTGGGCGAAATGAACCCAGAACAGCTTTGGGAAACAACGCTGGATCCAGAAGCTCGTACATTCCTACAAGTTCGGGTTGATGATGTGGCCGAAGCGGATGATCTGTTTACCAAACTGATGGGCGACGTTGTCGAACCTCGCCGTGAATTCATCCAAACCAATGCGTTGAACGTTGAAAACCTAGACTTCTGATTTTAGTCCCAAGTAAGTTTTTCTTTCGTTACAAGTGCTTTCTAATCTGAAAGAAGGCCTTACTTGGTTCTATTAACGTCGCTGGCAAACTGGGCTTACACCCTTCGATAATCCCGACACCGGCGAGTATCTTACGGGATTTGAACAGTTGGGAATCTAAAGGGATTTCGCCCGAGGATTACTGGGAGCGGTATTTTGGTTTGGAGGGATATTATGGGCTGCATCGCACGGTTTGTGCGGAAGCTTGCGCGTTGCGCCGTTGCCGCACCTGCGAATTCACATTGTTTGCTTCCACAGTGCTTACAACGCTGTTCTACCAATGCAAAAACCCACCCTGAGGTGGTTAATAACATGTTGTAATTGCTTGTTAATTTTGGTTGCGGGAGTAGGATTTGAACCTACGACCTTCAGGTTATGAGCCTGACGAGCTACCGGGCTGCTCCATCCCGCGCCAAATGCGCTTCCCTAGTCCTTAGTTTGATTAGGGAGCATCATAAAGAGAGATACATTTGAGTTTCTTACTAGGTTTGGCAGTGACCTACTCTCCCACGCCTTAAGACGCAGTACCATCGGCGCAACAGTGCTTAACTGCCGAGTTCGGGATGGGATCGGGTGTTTCACTTGCGCTATGACCACCAAACCGAGAAAGAAACTCAAAATCCAAGTCAAGTCCAATGTAGTGTGTATGCTTTTAATCCGAAGCCTTGCTTCTACTGGATCAAATCAAGCCTATCGAGCAATTAGTACCAGTCAACTGAATGCATTACTGCACTTACATCTCTGGCCTATCGACGAGGTGGTCTACCTCGGCTCTCAGGGATACCTTGTTTTGAGGGGGGCTTCCCGCTTAGATGCTTTCAGCGGTTATCCTTTCCGATCATAGCTACCCAGCACTGCCGTAGTCGACAACTGGTCCACCAGTGGATCGTTCACCCCGGTCCTCTCGTACTAGGGGCAACTCCTCTCAAGTATCCTACACCCACGGCAGATAGGGACCGAACTGTCTCACGACGTTCTAAACCCAGCTCACGTACCTCTTTAAATGGCGAACAGCCATACCCTTGGGACCTGCTCCAGCCCCAGGATGAGATGAGCCGACATCGAGGTGCCAAACGGTGCCGTCGATATGGACTCTTGGGCACCATCAGCCTGTTATCCCCGGCGTACCTTTTATCCGTTGAGCGATGGCCCTTCCACTCGGGACCACCGGATCACTATGGCCGTCTTTCGACTCTGCTCGACTTGTCAGTCTTGCAGTCAGGCTGGCTTCTGCCATTGCACTCAACGAGCGATTTCCGACCGCTCTGAGCCAACCTTCGCGCGCCTCCGTTACGCTTTAGGAGGCGACCGCCCCAGTCAAACTACCCACCACACAGGGTCCCGGATCCGGATAACGGACCGCGGTTAGACATCAAGCAGAACAAGGGTGGTATCTCAAGGGTGGCTCCACAAAGACTAGCGTCTCTGCTTCAAAGCCCACCACCTATCCTGCACATGTTCGGCCTAATGCCAGTGTGAAGTTGTAGTAAAGGTGCACGGGGTCTTTCCGTCTAACCGCGGGAAACCTGCATCTTGACAGGTAATTCAATTTCGCTGAGTCTATGTTGGAGACAGCGGGGAAGTCGTTACGCCATTCGTGCAGGTCGGAACTTACCCGACAAGGAATTTCGCTACCTTAGGACCGTTATAGTTACGGCCGCCGTTTACCTGGGCTTCAATTCAGAGCTCTCACCCCTCCTTTTAACCTTCAGGCACCGGGCAGGCGTCAGACCCTATACGTCGTCTTGCGACTTCGCAGAGCCCTGTGTTTTTAGTAAACAGTCGCCACCCCCTGGTTTGTGCCCCCAGCCAATACTTGCGTAGAAACTGGGCCTCCTTCTCGCGAACTTACGGAGGTATTTTGCCGAGTTCCTTCAACATAGTTCTCTCAAGCGCCTTGGTATTCTCTACCGGTCCACCTGTGTTGGTTTAGGGTACGATCTAATGAAGGGCTATTTCCAGGAACCACTCAACTGCCGGGGAAACTACTCCGATTCCGACAATCTCTGTGATCCGTCACATCCTTCTGGCCCAGGAATATTAACCTGGTTCCCATCGACTACGCCTTTCGGCCTCGCCTTAGGGGTCGGCTTACCCTGCTCAGATTAACTTTAAGCAGGAACCCTTGGACTTTCGGCGACAGGGTCTCTCACCCTGTTTGTCGCTACTCATGTCATCATTCTCACTAGTGATCTCTCCACCGGATCCCTCACAGGCCGGCTTCACAGAAAACTCCGCGTCTCCAATACGGGCGAACCCGTTAAGGAGACATGGAATTATGTCACACTACGCTCTGCTACCATGCAATAAATGCATCCTAAGCTTCGGCTCATGGCTTGAGCCCCGTTACATCTTCGCCGCAGGACAACTTATTTAGACCAGTGAGCTGTTACGCTATCTTTAAAGGATGGCTGCTTCTAAGCCAACCTCCTGGTTGTTTTGGTCGTCCCACCTGCTTTCCCACTTAGCCATGAATTAGGGGCCTTAGCTGTAGGTCAGGGTTGTTTCCCTCTCCACAACGGACGTTAGCACCCGCTGTGTGTCTGCCATCTAGTACTCCTCGGTATTCGGAGTTTGGTTAGGATCAGTAAGCCTGTGGGGCCCCATTACCCATCCAGTGCTCTACCCCCGAGGGTATTCGGATGACGCTCTACCTAAATAGATTTCGCAGAGAACCAGCTATCTCCGAGTTTGATTGGCCTTTCACCCCTAGGCACAACTCATCCCGATCTTTTTCAACAGATGTGGGTTCGGCCCTCCAGTAAGTGTTACCTTACCTTCAGCCTGGTCATGCCTAGATCACTCGGTTTCGGGTCTGATCCATCTAACTCATGCGCCCTATTAAGACTCGCTTTCGCTGCGCCTACACCTAACGGCTTAAGCTTGCTAGATAGACCAAGTCGATGACCCATTATACAAAAGGTACGCT
>NZ_JABUFE010000001.1:345000-758677 GCF_013315265.1 Parasulfitobacter algicola
AGTGAAGGGTATGTTCCCACGCGTTACTAACCCGTCCGCCGCTCCCACCGAAGTGAGCGCTCGACTTGCATGTGTTAGGCGTGCCGCCAGCGTTCGTTCTGAGCCAGGATCAAACTCTCAAGTTGAAAAGCTATTGCTAGCTTATCCTTGACGTTCGAACCTCTGCACATCGTCCCGTTGTTCAAACGGGACAGTCATCTGTTTGATGTGCTTCAGGTTTCATAAGAAACCGAAAGCCGTTCAAACAGTGAAGCTGACCTTACATTATCGGGCCGAAACCCTAGTAAGTCGATATGAAGAGGTTGATCCATCGAATGAACCAAACCGCCCACATATCTCTTCAGTGTCTATCAATTTCAAAGAGCGTAGAGACAAAAGTGACTGGATGCGCCCTAACTTATTTGGCGCGCCCCGCCTCATCTATCTCTGTTTTTTGTTTGCCTCCCGAACCGTGCGGCCCGCTTGGCGTTCCCGACTAGCACCATCAGCGCCGCCGGTGAAGGGGTATTTACGGAGAGTAGCGGGTGTCCGCAAGTGCTTTTTTGAAAAAAATGACATCTTTCTTCAAAAATCTCGTTTTTTCTTTATTTTCATATGGTTATGGAAACAATTATTCGTCGACCCAGGGTCACGACGCAATTTCATTAGTTAGCGCTAATGGCCTTACATACCATATATTGAGTTTTCCACAGCTCTATCCCCAGAACAGGGCTCAATTTAAGTGGAATCTTTAAGACTCAGTGGGTGATTCACCGAATTATGCGACGACTCTTTTGCGATTCCATCGGATTCGAGTCGCCAAAAGCGTCAAAATCGCGATCAGATAGGCAAAAGGCTCCAGCTGGAAACCTTTGGACAACATCACAAAGTGAATCGCCCCCAGCACAGCCGCTACATACGTCAGTTGATGAAGCCTGCGCCATTTTGCACCCAGCTTACGGATCGAGTAGTTATTCGATGTCACCGCAAGCGGGATCATCAGGATGAAGCCAATCATGCCAATCGTGATATAAGGACGTTTAATTATGTCAGCCCAGATCTGACTTAGTATCTGCACATCCAACACAAGCCAGACCAAAAGGTGCAGCAAGATATAAAAGAAAGTCAGCAGCCCGATGGCGCGGCGAAATTTGATCAGGTTCAAGCCAGCCCACTTTCGCAATGGGGTAATCGCAAGCCCGGCAATCAGCAGCTGCAAACCGATCAGACCCAAACGATGTTCCAACGCCTTGATGGGTTCCGCCCCCAGACCACCTGTGGCTCCGCTATAAATCAACCAAACCGCAGGAATAACGCCTACTATATACAAGGGCCACGCATGAATGCGACGGACCCCTTTATTCAACACATCAATCATTAGATAAATTTTGACAGATCCATATCGCGATAAAGATCAGCAACCTCTTTTTCATACCCATTAAACATCAACGTCGGCTGACGCTTTGCAAACAACCCGCCACCGATCTTGCGTTCGGTCGCCTGTGTCCACCTTGGGTGATCCACCTCGGGGTTCACATTACTATAGAAACCATATTCACGCGCGTTCGCCATATTCCAACTGGTCTTGGGCTGCGTGTCGGTCAGAGTGATCCGCACAATCGACTTGATCGATTTGAACCCATACTTCCACGGCACAACCAAACGGATCGGCGCGCCATTCTGATTAGGGATCGTTTTGCCATAGATACCTGTTGCCATCATCGTGAGCGGATGCATCGCTTCGTCCAGACGCAATCCTTCACGATAAGGCCAGTCCAAAACCGGATAAGCCACGCCGCGCATTTCATCGGGGCGATAGGCAGTTTCAAAGGCAACATATTTCGCATCACTTTGCACGCCGGCACGATCCAGCAGATCTTTCAGCTCAAACCCATCCCATGGCACCACCATTGACCACGCTTCCACACAGCGGAACCGATAGATGCGTTGTTCAACCGTCATCCCCTCCATGATCTGATCAAAGGAATAATCCCCGGGCCGATCAACCAGACCATCGATCTTGATGCTCCAGGGTTTTGTTGTCAGCGCACTGGCATAGCGCGCGGGGTCGCCTTTGTCGGTGCCAAATTCATAATAGTTGTTATAGCTGGTGATGTCTTCATAGCTGTTTGGTTCAAGTTCTTGTGCAAAGGCAGGGCCTGCGATCGCACCAACAGTCACACCGGCCATACCGGCCATAATCTGACGACGGTTTAAAAATGCCTGCCTTGGCGTGACATCATCCAAAGTCAGATCGTTTTTCCAGCGGTTGGCCATGCGTATATCCCTTATCGATTTTGCTTACTCTACTTAAATCAAGGTCATTGTCAGGCAAAACAAAGCCTTTTCACGAAGGCGTGCTGGGATTGTAACTTGGGTAAATCTGGTTCATCGGCACCGACGTCCCATCTGGCTGGACCAAACGAACATGGCGGCGGCGCATCTGGCGTGGCTCGGATACGCCAACAGAATGGGCGATCGTCTCTAATTCCTTGACGATTGAGGCCGCATAACGCGTGACCTTTATGTACTTATCTTCAACAACCAGACCCTTTTGAAGTCTTGGGTCATGGGTCGTGATCCCCGTTGGGCACGTGTTCTTGTTGCATTTCAATGCCTGAATACAGCCCAGCGCAAACATGAAACCACGGGCAGATGTTACAAAATCGGCGCCCGCTGCCATGGCCCATGCGATATCACCGGGATTGACCAGCTTGCCGCTGGCAATCAGGCGAATGCGATCTTTCAGCCCCGCTTCGTCGCGCAGATTTGCGATCAGCGGCAATGCTTCACGGATTGGCATACCAACCAAATCGATCAAGGGCATGGGTGCAGCACCGGTCCCCCCTTCGCCGCCATCAATTGTAATAAAGTCGGGCGCACTGTCGACCCCACGTTCATTTATAAGTTCGAACAGTTCCTGAAAGGGTTCGGGCGATCCGACAACTGTCTTAATGCCGACGGGTTTGCCAGTTATATCGCGCACGTGCGCGATGAAATCCAGAAGATCACTGAAATTATCGACCTCATGATGGCGGTTGGGCGAAATACTGTCCTGCGCCTTTGGGATTCCGCGAATTTCAGCGATCTCGGCGTTGATCTTGGCGCCAGGCAATATGCCCCCCTTGCCGGGCTTTGCGCCCTGGGCCAGCTTGATTTCGAACATCTTTACCTGATTGTGGGCCGCAACCTTGCGCAGCTGATCATCACACATGCGACCATCATCCGTTCGCACACCGTATTTTGCCGTGCCAATCTGAAATACAATATCAGCCCCACCTTCCAAATGATAAGGTGACAACGCCCCTTCGCCTGTGTTCATCCAGATCCCTGCGTCTTTGGCTCCACGGCTAAGCGCCAATACAGCTGGTTTGGAAATCGCGCCATAACTCATGCCCGAGATATTAAAGATAGAATGCGCCGTATAGGGGACGCGCGCGCCCGAACCGATCACCATAGGTTCGGTGCTGGCAAACTGATTATCTAACGGTGGAAACGCAGCATTTACAAAAATCGGCGTGCCCACAACGCTTAGATTGCGGGTTGATCCGAAAGCGACAGTATTGCCCATACCATCGCCTGCACGTTTTACCCATTCACGCTGCGCGCGGTTAAAGGGCAATTCTTCGCGGTCCATCGCAAAGAAATACTGTCTGAAGAATTCGCCCAATGTGGAAAACAGGTGCCTGAACCGCCCGATCACCGGATAGTTTCGACGGATCGCGTCATGGGTCTGAAATCTGTCAATTACAAACAGCACAATCGCCACGGCAACACCCACACCGATAACAAACACAAACCCCAATGCAAGAAATTGCAAAGCATAACCCGCGACATCCATGAAAACCATATTCAGACCTTTCCTGATCGCGTCAGTCTTGATCTGCAAAAACGGCAACGGCAAGCCCTTGTGATCATTCGGATCAATCACTCCAGATAAAATACACTGACAAATTTGTCATTTGAAACGCCAAATCAGCCCGGCTTAGTCGCGGTTTTAAATTCGTCAAACATGATCGGCGACTTTCCCCGCAGATCTAATCTGAAAACCGTGCCGTATATGTTTCGATGTCAGTGAAGACATTAACTTAGTGGGAGATACGAAATGCTTCGCAATACTTTCCTTGGCCTGACGGCCGCTGCTGTCATGGCAACATCTGTTTTTGCGATGGGTGAAAAAGATATCGTTGATACAGCAACCGACGCCGGTAGTTTTTCAACACTACTTGCAGCCGCTGAAGCCGCCGGCTTGGTCGAAACCCTGAAAGGCGATGGTCCTTTCACAATCTTCGCCCCAACAGATGATGCGTTCGCAGCATTGCCAGCAGGCACAGTAGAAGAGCTGCTGAAACCAGAAAACCAAGAGCAATTGGCGGCAATCCTGACATATCACGTTGTACCAGGCAAAGTGATGTCGACAGACCTATCAAACAATATGGAAGCCACAACTGTACAAGGTACAGACGTGACAATCATGACGGAAGGCGGCGTGACCGTTGAACAGGCCAATGTCGTAACTGCGGATATCGAAGCCTCGAACGGTGTGATCCATGTCATCGACGCAGTGATCTTGCCACAATAATCTGGGAACAAAACCAACAGCAGGCGCATTAATCTTTACTGCGCCTGTTTTTTTATTAACCAAGGGATGAGGGAAATACTCATGAAAAGACGTACAACACTGAAATCACTGGCTGCCGTCGGTGTACTTGCAATGGTTGCTGCCTGTGCAAGCCCGAAGATGGAAAAATCAAACGACATCGTTGATGTTGCATCTGCAAATAGCGATTTTTCAACGCTGGTCGCTGCTGTTTCAGCCGCTGATTTGGTCGACACCCTGAAAAGCGATGGTCCTTTTACTGTTTTCGCGCCGACGAATGCTGCGTTTGATGCACTGCCAGCTGGTACTGTTGAAAACCTTCTAAAGCCAGAAAACAAAGATCAGCTGACAGCCATTCTCACCTATCACGTTGTACCAGGTGTTGCGACATCAAATGACCTTGTCGGGAAACGTACTGGCGTTCTAACAGCCAACGGACAATCCGTTCGTGTTGATGGTCGTCGCGGTGTTCGTGTGAATGATGCAAACGTTGTTTCTGCAGATATTATGGCAGACAATGGCGTGATCCACGTGATCGACAAAGTCTTGTTGCCACGATAAAAAAATCAGCCCCCACTTGCGAAAAGTGGGGGCTTTTTCTTAGTGCAGAACCGCATCTTCCGGCGGTTGCCGGTTTGAGTTTGACACACGATCACCAACAATCAAACCATCTGAACCTGCCGATACAGTAATTGTATCACCATCAACGATATCACCAGACAGCAGCATTTCGGCCAATTGATCCTGCAACGCGCGTTGAATTACACGTTTCAACGGACGCGCACCAAACACAGGATCATAACCTTCGTCCGCCAGCCATTTCCGCGCGCCATCATCCAACTGCAGATCAATTTTACGATCTGCCAGACGCTTGAGTAACCGAGCCAGCTGAATATCAACAATGCCAGCCATGTCGCCCCGTGCCAGACGATCAAATATGATTGTCTCATCCAGACGGTTCAAGAACTCTGGTCGGAAATGTGCCCGCACAGCATCCATCACATCACGTTTGGCATCTGAACTGTCAGATCCATCGGGCAATTGGCTAAGCGCCTGCGCCCCAAGGTTTGAGGTCAGGATAATTAGTGTCTGCTTAAAATCCACAGTGCGCCCCTGACCATCGGTCAGTTGGCCATCATCCAAAACCTGCAACAACACATTGAAAACATCCGGATGCGCCTTTTCGACTTCATCAAACAGGACAACCTGATAGGGCCTGCGCCTCACGGCCTCGGTCAGCACACCACCTTCGTCGTAACCGACATAGCCAGGGGGCGCCCCGATCAGACGGGCGACGGCGTGTTTTTCCATGAACTCGGACATATCAATCCGAACCATCGCATTGTCGTCATCAAACAGATATTCGGCGACGGCCTTGGTTAACTCGGTCTTGCCAACACCCGTTGGCCCAAGAAACAGAAAGCTACCCAATGGACGGTTTTCGTCGTTCAGACCTGCGCGCGCGCGGCGCACTGCATTGGCCACAGCCGTCACCGCCTGTTTCTGGCCGATCACCCGCTTGCCGATTTCCTCTTCCATCCGCAGCAGCTTTTCACGCTCGCCCTCCAGCATCTTGCTGGTGGGGATACCCGTCCAACGCTCAACCACGCTGGCGATCTGCTCGGGGCGCACGGCCTCTTCAACCATGATTTCGCTGTCTGATGCCTCAGCTTCAGACAGTTTTTTCTCAAGGTTCGGAATCACGCCGTAAGACAGCTCACCCGCCTTGGCCAGGTTGCCTTCACGCTTGGCGATGTCCAGCTCGGCCCGTGCACGATCCAACTGCTCTTTCAGATCACGCGCGCCTTCCAGTTTATCACGTTCTGACTGCCATTGCGCTGTCATCTCTGCTGATCTTTGCTGCAGATCAGACAGTTCTTTTTCCAACGTTTCCAGACGATCTTTGCTGGCTGTATCATCCTCTAGCCGCAATGCCTCTGCCTCGATCTGTTTTTGCAAGATCTCACGATCCAGCGCATCCAGTTCTTCGGGTTTACTATCGACTTCCATCCGCAAACGGCTGGCAGCTTCGTCCACCAGGTCGATAGCCTTATCTGGCAGAAAACGGTCTGTGATATAGCGATGACTTAGCGTCGCCGCTGCCACCAAGGCACTGTCACTGATCCGCACGCCGTGGTGCAGCTCATACTTTTCCTTGATGCCCCGCAAGATCGATACCGTATCTTCCACTGTCGGTTCCATGACCATCACAGGCTGAAACCGCCGCGCCAAAGCTGCGTCTTTTTCAACATGTTTGCGGTATTCGTCCAGCGTCGTCGCACCAATACAGTGTAATTCCCCCCGCGCCAAAGCAGGCTTCAGAAGGTTCGATGCATCCATCGCCCCATCCGCTTTGCCTGCACCAACCAAGGTGTGCATTTCGTCGATGAACAAAACAATTTCGCCCGCGGCAGAGGTAACTTCAGACAAAATCGCCTTCAGCCGTTCTTCAAACTCACCACGATACTTCGCGCCCGCGATCAATGACCCCATATCAAGCGACATCAATTTCTTGTTACGCAATGATTCTGGCACATCGCCATTCACAATCCGCAAAGCCAAACCTTCAGCAATCGCAGTTTTACCCACGCCGGGTTCGCCGATCAGAACCGGGTTGTTCTTGGTCCGGCGACTAAGAACCTGCATTGTGCGGCGAATTTCTTCGTCGCGACCAATGATTGGGTCAATCTTGCCCTCCTCGGCGGCCTCTGTCAGATCGCGCGCGTATTTCTTCAGCGCGTCATAGCCTTCTTCGGCGCTGGCGGTATCAGCCGTGCGCCCTTTGCGGATATCATTGATCGCAGCATTCAGTGCCTGCGCGTTCACGGCACCCGCATCTAAAGCATCCTTCGCTTTGGATTTCACCATGCTAAGTGCCATCAAAATACGTTCAACCGGGACAAAGCTGTCGCCCGCTTTTTTGGCGATCTTCTCGGCCTCATCCAGAACTTTAGCGGTGGTATTATCCAGATACACCTGTCCCGCATCACCGCTGACCTGCGGTTGTTTGGACAGTGCGGCATCAACCGCCTCAAGCACGCGGTCCGGCGCGCCACCTGCGCTTTTGATCAGATTGCTGGCCAGCCCCTGATCATCATCCATCAATGCTTTTAGCAAATGTTCAGGCCCAAGCCGCTGATGGCTTTCCCGCATTGCAATGGTCTGCGCAGCCTGAATAAACCCACGGGACCGTTCGGTGAACTTCTCTAAGTTCATCGTGTCTCTCCTTTTCGTTAAGCGCCCATGTGATTTGATGCCCGCCAAGCGGCACATCGGTTTTGGGCCTTATCCAAAAGATGGAGATCACAATTGCCAAATTCAAGATATTCAAGCAAAGGTTCGCGCAAGATTTTTCCAAGAAGGATAACAGATGCCTGATGACAGATTGATCGTCGCCCTTGATGTGCCTGACGCGCTTCGCGGATTACAGATGGCTGAACAAATCGGGAATGCTGTTTCTTTTTACAAGATCGGACTGGGCATGTTGACCGGTGGCGGATTGGCTTTGGCCAATGAGCTGAAACAAGATTATGGGAAACGTATTTTTCTGGATATGAAGCTGTTTGACATCGGCGCCACTGTCGAGGCCGCAGTGCGCGGGCTTGCGCAATTCGATCTAGATTTTCTGACAGTGCACGGTGATCCCCATGTCGTTCGCGCAGCACAAGAAGGCAAAGGGTCCAAAGATCTTAAAATTCTTGCTGTAACGATTTTGACCTCGCTAGATCGGGCCGATCTGGATGCAAGTTGTCTGAAAGCGGGCAATGTCCAAGATCTGGTTATCGAACGCGCAGTCAATGCATTCACGGCTGGTGCAGATGGCGTCATCGCATCCCCGCAAGAAGCTGCCTTGATCAGCGCTTTGCCGGAAGCAGCAGGCAAGTTGATCGTAACACCTGGTGTTCGTCCGGCAGGTGCAGGTCTTGGAGATCAAAAGCGGGTCGCAACGCCTACACAAGCGATCAGGGACGGCGCCGATCATATTGTTGTCGGACGCCCGATTTGGCAGGCACCAAACCCAAGATCAGCTGCAACGATGATATTGGACGAAATCGCAAATATCTAACGCATTATAAAATGAAAAAGCCCCGGACTGTATCCGGGGCAAAGCAAAAACACGTGCTTAGTCGTTAATATCTGTATCCCAGATTTTGACCTGACCATGCTTCAACTTAAAGGTTTTCTTTAGGCCGATCCAAGCCGCCAATGACGCCAGCGCAAAGATCACCAGCATCCAAGGCACTGTGCCGCCCACTAAGGCAGGTCCACCGATGACCAGCAAGATCGCAACGACAGCAGCCCCGATTGCAAAGCCCAGCAAAACAAATGCGGGCGCAATCACCTCAAGAATACCAAGGATCAGGGCCCCTGCGGCCCAAACCCACCATTGGAAGAAGTATTCGCTCATACTTTACCTCTTAGCATTTTAAAGGCATCACCAAAAGCTTCGATCGCATTGGCAGGCAGAACGATGGTCGACTTGCCAGTACCATTACCCAGCGCATTCAATGCCTCAACCTGTTTCAAGGCGACTTGATATTGCGCGGCCTCAAGTCCATTTTCCTGAATGGCCACAGCAACGACCTGCGTCGCATAAGCTTCGGCATCGGCCTGAACACGGCGGGCTTTCGCAGATTGTTCGGCTGCATAAAGTTCCGCATCTGCATTCAACTCGACCGAACGTTTTTTACCCTCGGCTTCGGTCACTTGTGCCTGTCACGCACGTTCGGCATTCAGCTGCTGCAACATCGCATCCCGCGTTGCCTGATCAAGGTTCACGTCCAAAAGTTCAGCGCGCGTAACCTCAACACCCCAGTCATCCACCGCATTTTCAATGGCGACTTGAATAGACGAGATTAGGCTTGAGCGGTTTGACTGAACTTCATCCAGTTCCATCTGGCCGATTTCAGCACGAACGATACCGGCGACAGTTGTTGCAATCGCGCCATCAATATCACGAATACGGTACACGGTCTTTTCAGGTTCAATAATACGATAAAAGACACTTGTGTCGACCTGAACCAGCACGTTGTCGGCAGTAATGGCGTCTTGGCTCATCGTGGGCAATTGGCGTTCAAGTATGGAAATCTTGTGCGCAACACGATCAAGGAAAGGAATGATAAAATTAATGCCTGGTCCAAGAACGGAACGCAGCCTGCCAAACCGTTCGACAACGTATTTTTCCGACTGCGGAACGATCCGTACGCCCAGAAAAATACAGACGATGACAAAGACAGCAAAAAGCAACAAAACAATGTTGTTGCCAAGAAAGTTTAATACGACTTCTTCAAAACTCATAGGGTGCATACTCCTGATTACACACCCTATATATGGTATCGATCACACGGATTTGAAGTGAAAGCCGCCTGTTGACACACTTGTCTTGTCCTTCATTGCACCCTGGACACACTCGGCAATAATGTCAGCCGTCAGCGAACTAAGCGTCCATCCAAGATGTCCATGGCCGGTGTTGTAAAATACACGTTCATTCTTTCCGCGACCGACATGCGGCATCATATTTGGCATCATCGGGCGTAATCCAGCCCAAGGGACTGCGTTTTCAGTTGAAACTGCCGGAAAATGCGTTTCACACCACCTGGCAAGCGGTGCGATCCTGTCTGCACGTATATCGCGATTTGCACCGTTGAATTCGGCTGTACCCGCAATTCTAAGCCGGTCTGGCCCCAGTCTAGCCGTTACAACTTTGGAATTATCATCTAACAACGACACATTTGGCGCAGCATCCTGGCTTATCTGATCAGGCATATTTACAGTAATCGAATACCCCTTCACAGGATAAATATTCACACGATCCCCTAAGGATTTCGCAATATCGCGGCTGGCCACACCTGCAGATACAACAACTGCGTCGAAAATCTGTGATCCACTGTTGCGCATCACTTTGGCCTTATTTTGTTCAACCAGCACATCTGACACATCTTCACCAAATGCAAATGTAACGCCCTGCTTTTCAAGCCAAGTGGCTAGTCCGACCGTGTATTTGTGAATATCGCCCGTTGCATCCGCTTCGGTCCAGAAACCGCCTGTGATATCCCCTTTTAAGGTTGGTTCAATCTCGCGCACTTCGTTTGCGGTCAGTTCCCGGCGTTCAACCCCGCCCTGTGCCAAGAGATCTGTTACCTTACGTCCATGGGCCAGGTCTTTTTCATTCTTATAAAAATGCATGATCCCGGCTGGCGAAAAATCAAAGTCAACATCGGCATGTTCTGCCATGTCCAAAAGAACTTTGCGCGCCATCACAGCCATTCTGGCCGTCTCAATGGTATTTTTACGGTATTTTGGAATATTCATCAAAAATTCCGCCATCCAACTGAACTTGTGCCAACTGGGTTTTGGATTAACCAACAGCGGGGCGTCAGACTGAAGCATCCATTTGATACCTTTGAAAACCGTCGTCCAAGTGTTCCAGACTTCGGCGTTGCTGGCACTGAGCTGGCCACCGTTTGCAAAACTGGTTTCCATGGCGGGGTATCTGTGGCGATCAAAGACCGTCACATCCATGCCCCGTTTATGCAATTGAAAAGCTGTCGTGACACCGGTTATTCCGGCGCCAATCACGGCGATATGTGACATTGTACACTCCTATGGGCATATCCATTTTGCCCACGCCCCCTCCGTATGTAACCTGAGAGATTCACTTGGCGCGATATGCGCAAAGCTTGCTCCTTCGGTGCGCCTTGCGGCGGCTCTTCGGAGTGTTGCAACCCAACCGGTCCTTGTGCCTGAGAGTTTACCGGGGCGGTTGCTCCTTCGGCGACGGCGACCGCGCTCTCCCGGCGGGGCTGTTCCTGTTGGGTGCATTGCATGATATTTGGATCAAAACAAATAAAATTCATACAAGATCAAGATGATTTTTGCGATAGTAACATGCGTGTGACGGTCTTATGACTGTCCACAAATAAGGGGAAAAAGATGCGACTGGTACGATACGGTGAAATGGGTCAGGAAAAGCCCGGCGTGATGGATGAAGCAGGTCAAATTCGCGATTTATCAAAGCTGTTTTCTGATATAACACCAGACGTCTTTGATGATATTTCTGCTATCAATCCTGCTGATTTTCCCGTAATAAACGGCACCCCGCGCTATGGTGTTCCCTTTCGTGGCATCAACAAAATTATCTGCATCGGATTGAACTATCACGATCATGCAGCCGAAACCGGCAAAGATGTCCCGTCAGAGCCGATTGTTTTCATGAAAGCGACCTCGGCCCTGAATGGCCCATATGATCCAATCCGCATTCCGCGTGGATCACAAAAATCCGATTGGGAAGTCGAATTGGGCGTCGTGATCGGCAAAGATACCAAATATGTCAGCGAAGAAAATGCATTGGATCATGTATTTGGCTATACATTGATCAACGATGTGTCAGAACGGCACTTTCAGGCTGAACGTGGCGGTCAATGGACCAAGGGCAAAAGCTGCGACACCTTTGCGCCTGTCGGACCATGGCTTGTCACCGCGGATGAAATCGCTGACCCACAAGATTTGAAACTGACAACCAAAGTCAACGATCAGATCATGCAAAACGGATCAACTGCGGACATGATTTTCAAGGTCGCGCATATTGTCAGCTATCTTAGCCAAATGATGCGGCTTGAACCGGGCGATATCATTGCAACTGGCACACCTGCCGGTGTTGCCGCCGGTATTAGACCGCCGCAGTTTTTAAAGCCTGGCGATCGGCTAGAGCTTAATATCGATGGCCTTGGCACACAACGATCCGTGATTGACGCGGACAGCTAATAGATTAAGCAGGGCTGCTGCCCACGGGCTCCAACGCCTCTAGCGGGCGACCTTTACCTTGTGCAATCTGCCCTGCAAGATCATTGATTGACTGTGCTTGGCGTTTGTCTGTGGACAGATCAGCAATCGACATAAGTGACTGGGAAATCTGAATGCGCTGATCTTGTGGCGTTGTTTCAGCGCCCGCAGCAACGGCTGCCGCCAATGCGCCCAGCTGCGTGTTCAAGGCCGCGTCCGTCAAATCCGCGCGCGCGATGCGATCCAATGCGTCTAGTGTTACTTTCTGGCATGCCGATCCACTTTGCCCGCAGACCGCTTGTACAGCGTTTGCATCAAAACCCAGACTTTGTGCAACAGCTTGATTGGCAAGCAAAGCCAGCACGGCCGCGATCAAATAGCCAAAACCCTGATTCACGTGCCGCACCTTTCAGATTTACCGCCTTGCACTTTTAAATCAGAACTTGGTTTATCGTTTATTAACGCTTCAATGGCCAAACGGTTAAATGTTTAACGATTTGTCCGAGTCGCTGAAACGCGCTGTTTTCGTATTTCTGGCTGTGATGCTTTTTGTCATCGCATTGGTCCAGATGGGCCGTGAATTGCGTGTCTTCACGACAGGTTTTTTATATCAAGATCAACCAATTCCGCTGTCAATGAACGGTCAACTTACAGTGCTGCATACATGCGAAAAGGTTATGTCCAGCCCCTATTCCAAGATGCAACCAACGGTGCAAATTGTGCAGATTTCAGAAAGCTGCAAGTCTTATGCGAGTCGCATTCTTGAAAAAACGCCTGCATTTTCGTTTGCACATTTAATTGCTGCCCAAGCATATTTTAATCTGGAAGATTATGAAAAATCACTGGCGTCGGTTGCGTTGTCAGAAAAATTTGCGCCCGGACCGCTTTGGCTGGTTGAGCGGCGCATCGATATTTTGATCAAAATCACAGCCACGCACACAGAGTTTATAGAAGACGCCTTCAGTCGCGACATTACCCGCCTTTTGCAATCAGACCGCGGCGCTGAATTTCTGTCTGACCGTCTGTACCTTCATCCAACAGCAAAGCCCATTGTGTTTGGTATGATTGAATATCAAAACCCAAAATTACAGCATCGCTTCTTATCCGCACTGCGCAGGGTTGCGTCATGAGCGATCTGTTTGCGTTCGAAGTTCATACTCCGCGCTGCAAAGCTGCGCAAAATCTGGATGAACGAAATCGTCAGCGCGCATTAAAGCAGCATCTGACATGGGTTTGCGGATTTGTCGTTATCGGCGCCCCGCTGATAATCGCCAGCAATCGCCCTGTATTTTGGTTATTTTGGATTACGGTTCTATCGCTTGCTTTCATCTATTATGTGATGCGAAGCCCTGCAAATTCTAATATATTCTCTGCTTTAAAAACGCATAAGATCTTGTTTTTCATTGGTGCGCTTTTGCCAACCACTGCGATATTTCAAGCCTTGGCAGGTCTTAGTTTGACGCCCGATGCCGCATTGTCGGGGGCAATGCGTCTGACAGGGTATCTTTTATTTTTCTTGCTGGTTCTGGAACTTGCCACCAAAAAGCAAAATGCCGAAGCTTTGCTTTGGGCGATATTTTTGGCAACCAGCGCGCATGCAATCTGGGCAATATTTGCGCTTGCTGTTCTAAATGATTTTGCGATCTGGGGTGAAAAAACGGCCTATGCCGGGGCAGCAACGGGTGTGTTCATCAATCGAAATACGTTTGCAATGTTTCTGGGTATGGGCCTTATCGCCGGGATACCGCTTGTTATTGCGCGCAGTACAAAAAGCGATGTTCTAAGCGCCAAGGGGCTTGAAAAGCTTTGTTTATGTGTCTGTCTTGGTGTCATTGCCATGTGCATCATCGCAACGCAGTCACGCATGGGCATTTTATCGACGTGTGTGGGCTGTCTGGTGTGCATATTTTGCCTGCAAAGACATAAAACGCTGCAATCTGTCCTGATCACCATCGGCATTTTTCTTGCTGGGCTTGTTGTCATGTTGCTTTTTTGGGGCGGCGATGTGTTTCAGCGGTTGGTATTCCTAAAGTTAGACCAAATAGACCGCAGCACACTGTATCTTCAGATGATCGATATGATTATCCAGCGTCCGTACATCGGATTTGGATTAAACAGCTTTCAATTGGCATTTGAACAGTTCCAGGCACCCCCGATGACCATGAATTTGGTATGGGAGTATGGTCATTCCAGTTATTTGACCAATTGGTTGGAATACGGTTTGATCATTGGAAGCCTGCCAATTGCGCTTGGGCTTATGGTCGTCTGTCGGTTGATCAAAAAAAATCAGATCACAGCGCCAGCCATTGCTTCGCTAAGCTTGTGTGCTGTTCACTCTACAGTCGATTTTGGGCTTGAGATCCCTGCAAACATGTTTGTTTTCCTTACATTAATCGGCATCGGGCTTGCCAGTTCGGATCGTAAAGGTGTTGATCAATGATTGCCCCTGCGCATCTTCCTTGGCGTCAACCCAAGCCTTCGCAATCTGCACGCAAGCGATTGGCTTTGTCCGAAATGCCTGCCGCCACATATGTGATTGGGGATATACACGGGCGCTTTGATCTGTACCGTGCCGTTGAAAACTGGATTGTGAACGATGCAAAACGCATTATGGGTCCCGCCCTTATAGTTGTGTTGGGTGATATGGTTGATCGCGGCTTAGATTCAGCCAATTTGCTGGATCATCTGATTGATCCCCCAGGGCCGGATCTGCAAAGACTGTGCTTGATGGGCAATCATGAACATATGATGCTTGAGTTTTTGGTAAACCCATCGCCCACATCGCCATGGCTGACGGCAGGCGGATGGAAAACGCTTCGCTCATACGGGATTATATCCAAGGCCGATATCAGCAAGGATGTGATTGATGAGTATATTCCTCAGTTCCACGTTGAATTCCTGCAAAATTTGCCAATCTGCCTGCAGGTCGGACCATATTTTCTGTCACACGCAGGGGCAGACCCCGAATACAATCTGAAAAATCAGCCAGAAGATGCATTGATATGGGGTACACACGGTGTGAAAGCCCACCCTGATACCATCATCGTCCATGGGCATACAGCCGTTGAAAGGGCGCGGAATTACAAAGACCGCATTGCACTGGATACACGCGCCTATGCCACGAATGTTTTAAGTGCTGTCAGGCTGATGCCGGATGCAAAGCCACTTTTCATTGAAACCGCACGCCACTCGCAAGGCAAAATAATAGGTGATCCACATGCAGGACACTGATCTTACATTAAAAGACGTCATAGGCATTGCAAAACGCCAATTTCGGCTGATTTTATTGACGGTTTTCTTATGCTTGACCCTGACATTGGTCTATTTGTTTTCGGTCACGCCAAAATACCGCGCGACGGCTTTGGTTCTGATAGATCCAGTTCAGCGCAACGTACTTGACCCCAGGCAACAGGCGTCAGTCGCGGGGTCCACAGAAAACGCGCGCGTCGAAAGCGAAGTCGAGATTCTGCGTTCAGCTGCAACGGCATTAGCAACAATTGAAAAAATAGGTCTTATAGCAGATCCTGAATTCGGGCCTCGCTTATCTTTGACCGACAAACTGAAACAGTCCGTTGGTGTAGCGCCAAGCAATGGGCAGACCGGGATCGCTTTGGTTCAAGATACCCTGTCCAAATTCAGAAACGCAATAACAGTCAAACGTCGCGGCCTGACATATCTGATCGCGGTTTCAGTTGACGCAGAAAACCCGGATCGGGCCGCAAGTTTAGCAAATGCCGTGGCTGAAACCTATATCGACCGGCAATTGCAGGCCAAAATTGCCAGTTCTTTCCGGGCGCGTGATATTCTTAAGGAACAAACAGATCGAGCCAGTGAAAATCTAACCCAGACAGAGGATGCGTTGGACGCATTTATTGTCGAAAACCTGGATCAATTTACAGCCGAAAGCAGCGCGCAGGCGTTGCGCGAGCTTCAGATACAATTGGATCAAGCCAACAAGAATCGTCTTCAGGCAAAAGCAAGGGCGGACAGGGTGCAAATTGCACGTGAAACGGGCAATTGGGATAGCTTTTCAGAAACCCTTGGAAATACAGCATTGCAATCATTGGCAGCCGAGCGCGCTGAATTACAGCGCAGATTGTCACAAATCACGACCAATACAGCCGAAAACGTCAATTTGCGCGCTGAAATCCGCAAGATCGAAGAAACGCTTGATAAAAATGTGGCAGAAAGTCTGAACGGACTTCGGGACGAAATCGCGCAATTTGATAGGGACGCGGACAAGTACACGGACCAAATTCGCCAGTCCGTGCTGCAAGGGCAGATGTCATCGCAAATGGTAACCCGGGTCTTTTCGCTACAACAAGAAGCCGCCATCGCGCGCAATCAATATCAGGCGCTTTTATCCCGATTGCGGGACCTGGAAGCACAAGCCACAGCACAGATCGCCGACAGTAGAATCGTATCTGAAGCTTTGCCACCCAGATCAGCCGGTAGTCCGCAAAAAACAAAGATCCTTGTGCTTGCCTTTGCAGTCGCGATCGGGTTGGGCATAGGGCTGGCTTTTCTGAATGAATATTATATCGGCGGGATCACGTCTGCTGCACAGTTGCGCAATATTACTCAAGCATCACGTGTGACAAGCATCCCTGCAATTGGTGGATCCGGGTTGGCTGCGGATCAAATCATAGACGTACCACTGTCTGCCTATTCTGAAGCCGTGCGCAGGCTAAGATCTGAAATCGATATAACCACAGGCAAAACTGAAACACGGGGAAAAGTTGTACTTGTTGCGTCGGCCATTCCATCCGAAGGTAAATCAACGACCGCACTGGCATTGGCACGCACGTATGCCATGTCGGGCAAAGATGTTTTGTTGATTGATTGCGATCTTCGAAAGCCCAGTCTGCACACTCAGCTGAATATGTCGCCAGACAGCGGGTTTCTGGATTATCTGCAAAACCCGATGCCAAGCGGTGCCGAACAGCCAAGTTTTTATGACCGCGACCCGCGCAGTGATGCAGCTGTGATCATGGGTGCCGGCGGCAGTGATATTCCCACTGATCAACTGCTGGCATCAAACGTCTTTGACAAATTGATCCGTGACGCACGCAATGTCGTCGACGTCATTATTCTGGACACCGCGCCACTGCTGTCCGTGGTCGACACCCGCTATATCGCACATCATGCTGATATTGCTGTGATGTCGGTGCGGTTTGGACAGACACCGCAAGCCGATGTTCGTACAGCTATGGCAGAGCTGAAGCAGCTTGTTAAAAAGGACGTACCCATAATCAACGTGCTTAATCTGGAACAAACATCAAAAGATCGCCGGCGGCTTCAGGGATATTACGTCGACGCCTGATACGTCACACATCAGTATTGGTTCGCAGATGATCCATTATACGTACCAATTCCGCACTAATGCCCGGCTCTGACAAGGCATGCCCGGCCCGTGCAATCATACGCAGGTCCGCATTGGGCCAGCGCTTGGCCAATTCCCACGCAGATTTGGGCGGGCAAATCATATCATAACGACCCTGCACGATATATCCGGGGATATTCTTGATGCGGTCTATACTTTCAAGGATCTGACCATCAGTATCCAAAAAGCCGTTATTGATAAAATAGTGATTTTCCAGACGTGCAAAAGCGCGGGCATAATCTGCAGGGCTTTCTCCGACCATGCCGTCACTGTTGATAGATGCAAGCGCATTTTCCCAAGCCGCCCAGGCGCGGGCAAAGCGGGTTTCCAGCATCATATCCCCTGAAAAAAGCCGCCTGTTATAGGCTGCGATCAGGTTATCATGCTCATCCTCGGGGATCAGATTTGTAAAGCGCGACCAAATATCAGGATAGAAACGGCCTGCTCCGCCCCCATAAAACCAATCAAGTTCTGCCTGCGTCATCAGGAAAACGCCGCGCAGAATCAAACAAGCCGTGTGATCGGGATGGCTTTGCGCATAAAGCAGCGAAAGCGTTGCGCCCCAACTGCCGCCAAAAACCATCCAGCGTTCAATCTTCAGAACTGTGCGAATCTTTTCGATATCATCGATCAAATCCCATGTGGTGTTGTTTTCGACACTTGCATGGGGTCGTGATCTGCCGCAGCCGCGCTGATCGAACAAAATAATGCGATACACATCCGGGTCGAAATAACGCCGCATCGCCGGGCTGCAGCCACCACCAGGACCACCATGAAGAACGATGACAGGCACGCCTTTGGGATTGCCACATTGTTCAACATAAAGCTTGTGGCCCGCCCCAACATCAAGCATCCGTTGATCAAACGGATCAATTTGCGGATAAAGATATTGCGTTGCGCGCTTATGATCAGCGTTTTTGTCCATAAATGACCTATATAAGTCTTGAACGTGTTGTGCCATTAGGAATTGAACGAAAGGATGTAAGAATGCAAGCCGCCGAAACGACTGTGGATCCGTCAGAAATCGACAAGTTTGAAGCGATGGCAGCCGAATGGTGGGACCCCAACGGCAAGTTTAAGCCACTTCATATGCTGAACCCATGCAGGTTGGATTACATCACCAAGCAGATTGCCGCTGATTTTCGGCGCGACCTGAATACCGATAAACCGTTTGAGGGTCTGCGCCTTTTGGATATCGGATGCGGTGGTGGCTTGCTGTCTGAACCGATGGCAAGGCTGGGTGCAACTGTTGTCGGGGCCGACGCTGCAGAACGCAACATCCCTGTGGCGCGGGTGCATGCCGAACAATCCGGGCTTGAGATTGATTATCGCCATACTACTGCAGAAGCCCTGGTCGAAGATGGCGAAAAATTTGACATCGTGCTGAACATGGAAGTCGTCGAGCATGTCGCTGACCCGCTGGCATATCTGACAGCCTGTCAGCGCCTTTTAAAGCCTGGCGGGTTGCATATCTGTTCAACCATCAATCGCAATCCGAAAAGCTTTGCTGCTGCGATTGTGGGTGCTGAATACGTGATGCGCTGGCTGCCCAAAGGGACACACGAATGGCAAAAATTCATCACCCCGGATGAATTGTTCGAGCTTTTGAAAAAAGCCGGCCTAGATCCAGTGGACAGAAAAGGCTTTGTTTTCAATCCAATAACCTGGAGCTGGAAAGTATCAGAACGCGATACAAGCGTGAATTATGTCACGGCCAGCGTAAAACCAGCTTAATCCCGTTCGCCCAGCTTAATCCGAAGTTCGCGCAATACCGGAATTATGCCGCGCACCCGATCTGCACCGATATCGCGGACGACTTCTGCGATAAGGGGTGTGATGGCTTGCAAAGCAGCATCGCGGGCTGATCGACCTGTTGGGCTGATTGTTACCAGTTTGCGTCGCGCATCATCCCAATCAGGGCGAATGTGGACAAATCCGGACATCTCAAGTTTGTTTAATGTGTTGGTCATTGCGCCGCGCGTCACGTGAAACGAACTGGCCAACTGCGCCGGTGTTCGTTCAGAAGCGGTATGCGCCAGGTGATTCAACACCGAAAAATGCGAAAGCTCCATCCCTTTGGGCAACACCTTTGAAACCCGATTGCGCGCAAGCTGATCGGCGGTCAGGATTTCACTGAAAAGCGACGCGGCCAGCGCATCGTTTGAGTCCGTCATTCTGGCCCCTCAAAGGGTCTGTCATGGCTAAGTGAAGCAATTCGTTTACGTGCTTTTGCCACGTCTTCCATGTGCAAATCAACCAAGCTGATTCCGGCCTTTGTTCCCGCATCCACTAAAATGTCACCCCATGGCGATATGGCCAGGCTGTGTCCAAATGTTCGGCGACCCGGATGTTGTCCGGTTTGCGCAGGCGCAAGTACAAAGCACCCTGTTTCAATGGCGCGCGCACGTAACAAACTGTGCCAATGCGCCTGACCTGTGATCGACGAAAACGCGGACGGAACAGTCAGAATATCGGCCCCTGCCTGCGCAAGTGTTCTGTAAAGATGTGGAAAACGTAGATCATAGCAAATCGTCATTCCGATCCGTGCAAAGGGCGTTTGCGCCAAAACAGCTTTTGAACCCGGTCGATACCCCTTGGATTCCTGATATGTCTCAGATTCGGAAATCTGCACGTCAAACATATGGATTTTGTCGTATCGCGCCACGACTTCGCCCTTGGGCGAAATTAGAAAAGACCTATTTGCAAAGCGCCCATCTGGATCATTTGTTTTAATGGCAAGCGATCCGATCAAAAGCCAGACATTCAGAGTGTCAGCTTGCTGACGAAGGGCAAACAAAGTCTGATCTTCGTTCTCTGGGCACAGAACCTTATTCTGATGATCCCGGCTGGTCGAAACACAATTCGTGACTTCGGGTGTCAGAATAAACTGCGCACCGCTACCAGATGCTTCGCGCAGAAATTCCTGTGTACTGACAATGTTTACAGTAGGATCATCACCAGAGTTCAGCTGAATCAGAGCCGTTTTCACGGTCTAAGCCGCCAATAAGTCATCCAGCTTACCGCTGCGTTCCAGCGCATAAAGATCATCGCATCCGCCCACATGTGTATCGCCCACAAAAATCTGCGGCACCGTCCGGCGGCCATTGGCGCGCTGAATCATCTCAGGCTTACGGGATGCATCGGCCAGCACATCAATTTCGGAAAAACTGATGCCCTTTTCATTCAACAAACGCTTGGCAGAATGGCAAAAGCCACACAAGGGGGATGTATAAATCTCGACAATTTTCATAGCAGTATCCTTATCGGTTCCTGCTTTACTTAGGGCTGTTTCATCACGCGCGCCAGTACCAGGACATTTACGTGACTTGCGCCTGCTACAAAACACGCCTCGGTCGTGGCGGCAAGTGTTGCACCTGACGTCATCACATCGTCGATCAGTAAAATTGGTCGGTCTTGAATGCGGTTAAGCCGTTTGCTGTGCACATGAATTGCATCTTCCAGCATCTTAAAGCGGTCTGTTACCGTCATACCTTCCATCGGTTTCGTGCGCTTGCCGCGAACCAAAAGATCGGGGCAGTTTTCCAGCGATAGCTGCACGGCAAGCTCTTTTGACAGCAGTGCAGACTGGTTATAGCGGCGTTTCAGAAGGCGACGCCAGTGCAAGGGAACAGGTGCCACAATCATGTTCGGCAGGATCAATGGCTTTGCCACCTGCGCCATCCAACCCGCAGCAGGGCGGGCAAAATCAATTCGATCTGCATGTTTCAGCTGTAAAACCATCTTGCGTGCATTACCGGTGTAGGCCACTGCCGCGCGTCCCTGTGACCATGGGCGCGCCAATGTCATGCAGTCATCGCAATGCACGGCATGATCCGCATCGCCTGGCAAAGGTACCCCGCATTTATCGCAAACTGTACCACCTAAAAACGGTGTTTCGCCCCAGCACGGCCCGCATAATGCAAAATCAGTCTCGGTCATTTCGTCACAGGTCAGGCATTGCGACGGATAGATAATTCTTAAAGCGGTTTGCATCTGGGTATGACCTTTCTAAGTTAGCAGGTATGGACAAACCCCCACGTCTGACCGACATCACGGCCCTGCGCCGAAATCGTAAAAACCGCCTTAATCCCAAGGCGCTTTTCCTGCATGAGGAAGCTGCGTTCGAAATTCAGGAAAGACTGAATGAGGTTAATAGGGCCTTTAAAACCCCAGCAATCATCGCACCTTTTTCAAATATTTGGTCTGACAGCTTTCCTGGCGCCAAAATTATTGCTGATGATGATACTTTGTCGCTGAAACAGGGCGACCACGATCTGGTCATTCACGCCATGTCCCTGCATTGGAGCAATGATCCAGTGGGGCAACTGATCCAGTGCAAACGCGCTTTGACGCCAGATGGGCTTTTTATTGCGATATTCCCCGGTGGACAGACCTTGAACGAATTGCGCAGTGTTCTTGCCACAGCCGAGATCGGTGTTTCCAGCGGCCTGTCACCCCGCATCGCCCCAATGTCTGAGATCAGATCGATCGGTGCCCTGCTTCAGCGCGCAGGCTTTGCGTTGCCTGTGGCAGACAGCATTTCCCTGCACACAAGCTATGCAACCGCCTGGGATCTGATGCGTGAACTGCGGGCGATGGGCGAAGGAAACGCATTGGCCGCCCGCAAGAAAACCGCAAGCCGCCGTCAGATGTTTAACGAAGCGGCGATGCTTTATGAACAAGAGTATTCCGATGATACCGGCCGCATTCCTGCAACGTTTGAACTGATTTGCCTGACCGGATGGGCTCCGCATGACAGTCAACCGCAACCTTTGCGGCCTGGATCAGCGAAAGCCCGTCTTGCGGATGCTTTAAGCACGGTTGAAACCAAGGCAGGCGACCTGTCAAAGCCATCATCGCATTGACCTGCGGTGAAAAGCATTTATCTGGCGTTAGGGAACTGTTCTGTTAGGATGCGGGTATTATGATGCTGGATGCAAAAGCAAGCGCGACGATTGTCAGCGATGAGGTGAAGCAGGCCAAATGCCCTGTCCATGCCCCTGCCGATCATCCAAAAATCCCACCTGCGAAAATCGGTGTTTTGCTGGCCAATCTGGGAACGCCCGACAACTATGATTATTGGTCAATGCGCCGATATCTGAACGAATTTCTGTCCGACCGCCGCGTGATTGATTACAGCCCATGGATCTGGCAGCCGCTTTTGCAGTTAATTATTTTGACAAAACGCCCTTTTTCCAGCGGCGAGGCTTACAAATCGATCTGGAATGAAAAAGATGGCGAAAGCCCCTTGATGACGATCACCAAGGCACAAACTTCAAAGATTAAAGATATCATGACGCAGCAACATGGCGATCACGTCATGGTCGATTTCTGTATGCGCTATGGCAATCCGTCAACAAAATCCAAAGTGCGGGCAATGATCGAAGCGGGATGTCAGAAAATTTTGTTCTTTCCACTCTATCCTCATTATGCAGGCGCGACCTCGGCCACGGCAAATGACCAGTTTTTCCGTTGTCTGATGGAAGAAAAATGGCAACCCGCCACCCGAACAGTGCAAGCATATTACGAACAACCGTTGTATATCGAAGCCTTGGCACAATCCGTCGAAAAAGCCTATGCAGACATTGAAAACCGACCTGATATTCTGGTGTGTTCATATCACGGCGTGCCACAACGATATCTGATGGAAGGCGATCCCTATCATTGCCAATGCCAGAAAACGACGCGGCTTTTGAAAGAACGGTTGGGCTGGGACGATACGCAAATCACAACCACATTTCAGTCGCGCTTTGGCCCCGAAGAATGGCTGAAACCTTATACTGTTGAGGAAGTCGCACGTTTGGCAGAAGATGGGAAAAAGAAAATTGCCGTTATGGCCCCGGCGTTTTCAGCTGACTGCATCGAAACACTTGAAGAGATCAACGAAGAAATAAAAGAGAGTTTTGAGGAAGCAGGCGGAGAAGAATTCACATATATCCCCTGCCTGAACGACGATGACGCCCACATGAAAGCGCTGACTGCTATCATCGATGACAACCTTAAAGGTTGGATTTAAGGCTGCTGAAAATCTGGTTGACGATAGGTTACGATACTACGGTTATCCTTTGAAAAACCGATCTGGGTTTACTGTTCATCACCCCGATTGCCAGCCATATCCTGTATCAACCGTGCGATGCCAACCGATGCTTCGGAATGATTGGCTTTATTTGGCGAAAGTCCCAGCACGCGGGCGCGAATATGAGTCCAGGTATCGTTTTCGGCGCCGCCCCCTGCAGTGAAAAGCAGTTTGGGTGCGGCCCCGCCTCTGTTCACGATGGTATCATAGCATTGAGCTTCGATCCGGGCGATGCTTTCAAGCAGTCCGTGCAGATAGTCAGCGTCGCTGGCAGGGCGTGGATTCATCCGCGGGGGATATTCAGGGTCATTGATCGGAAAACGTTCACCGGGCTTTAGCAGCGGATATAAATCCAATGGGCTTTCCATATCAGGGTCAATGGCGTTCGAAAGGCGGTCAAGATCGCTAGCGGTAAAAAGGTCTGCCAGCACACCGCCGCCCGTATTTGAGGCTCCACCAACCAGCCAGAAATCACCAAGCCGGTGTGAATAAAGACCAACGTTGGGATCATCTATCCGGGTATCGCTTAGGATTTTAATGGCCAGCGTTGTCCCAAGGGATGTGACCGCCGCGCCCAACTTCAGCGGTGCGGCTGCAAGAAACGCCGCGATGCTGTCTGTTGTTCCTGCATGAATTTGCGTGCTCGTTGCCACACCCAGTGCTTGCGCTGTAACAGATGATATTTGCCCGACCAAGGCACCGGCTGGCACAGGGTTCGGCAACAATGATGTGCACAATCCGGTTGCGGCAAACCAGTCTGGCCATGTCCTTGTGGCAGGATCAAATCCGGTTTTCAGGGCATTATTATAATCAGACACACCGCCACGACCCAGCAAATGCGCGATTATGAAATCGGCCTGATGCAAAAGATGTGTCGCTGACTTACCGGTATCCTCAGACTGCAATCGCAGCGCGCGCCCAAGGGCAGAGTTCGAGCCCCTTGTGATATGGGTGTCAGGGGCATGACGGGCGATGATAGCCGCCTCAGCTTCGAAACCTGACGAATTATACATCAGTGCACGGGTGACAGGGCGCAGTTTAGCGTCAGTCAAAACCATAGTGCCCGAAGTGCCATCAACACCAATGCGCATAATATCATCTGGTGAATGGCCGATTTCACGCAATACCGCACATTGCGCCCGCACACATTGCACCACGGATCGCCACCATGCCATCGCGTCAATTTGGTTTGGATCCTGGGGTTCGTGCGCAACGCGTTGGGACGATATCAGATCACCGACCTTGTTCAGTACTGCCGTGCGTATGCCAGACGTTCCAATATCGATCCCAAGGCTTAATTCGGTCATGTCCGTGCAGCCAGCGTCTGACGATATTTTTCGGCATCCCAATTCATCAGCTCTGCCTCTGAATCCGCACCAATGGGCTGTGCGGTCCAATTTTCTGGTAAACGTACCAGACAATCGGACAAACAACGGATCATTGCACGTTGAGATGACGTTGCGCCATCACGCAAATAGACACCTTCGCCCTGAACAAGAAACACCGGCGGCTGTCCATTATGGTCGTTTTCGGGCAACGCAGGACCCAGAAAAACAACATGATCAGGATAATAGGAACCGCTAAGCACAAAATTAGTTATGCGCGCATCAAACGCCATCCAGCTTTCACCAACCCGTTCAAAGCCATCTTGCAATGGTCCTTGCGGCGTTTTGGGGCGCGATTGTTTCGGCATGGAAAGCCGCATTTCAACCACGCCCATAATCTGATCAGTTTCAGCAACGGTTGATCCGCAGCATATCAACCCGTGATTTTCAAGGACTATGACCTGCGTCTGCGGTGTGACACGGGCCAGAATTTCACGGGTCAGCGGAAGACCCGGCTTGGCGTAAGGCACAAAGACTGCGGATAATCCATTCAGTTTTTCACGGGCCGCCAACCGGCCTTCGGGGCTAATCGCATGCACCAGGGTCGCAATTGAATGGGTGTGGGCGACCACCGGCCAATCAAGGGCGGCGTGGAATGTTGTTTCGATAGAGGGCCGTAGCGTGTTCGTTTTATCCAGCACTGTCGCCTTGCAACTTCCATCACCCGCGCCCGCGGCTTCAGCTTTGGCAGCGTTTCTATCAACAGAGACAAAAATAGATTTATGTTCGGCGTCGGCCAATTCCGTTCCAGACGCCTTGATCCACATGATATCATCTGACTTAATCGACGTATTCCCACCCGGTCCCTGAACACGAAGCGGGTCTTGTCCAAGACGGGCAGAAAAGGCGCGGAATTCAGGTGTCAGCAGATCGTCCATCGGCTACCTCAGGTCAGGAAGGGAATAATTGGGTGGGTCCATCATGGCAGCTTTTGAAAGCCGCAGGATATCTTGCGCGATGGTGTTATTACAGATGTCGGGTCGATGAACCCCAACCTGGATCAACAGGCTTTGCCATCCGGCAGTTTGGGCCCCAAGAATGTCATGATGCAAACTGTCACCAACCATCAGGATCTTATCTGGTGCACAACCAAGTGATTTTTGCATGGCGTCAAAGATCGGGCGGTGCGGCTTGCCGAATAGATGTACGATCCCACCCATCTGCTTATAACGTTCAGCCAATGCACCCGGTGATGTGACATAGGTTCCACCGCCCCTGGGAGCGGTCAAATCGGGGTTTGAACAATAAAATGGAAGGTTGCGGTCTAAACTGGCGTGCAAAATTTCATCATATGCGCTCAAATCGCTACCATCCGGCAAGCCCATCAGAAGCACGGCGTCTGTCGCCGACACATCATCCACCAGCTTTAACTGTAAACCTTCGGCCCAATTTGCCGCGTCACCGGGGCGCGCCTCAATCGGGTACAAAAATTGCGCCGTTTCGTCACCTGATGCAAAAACCTGCCACAGCGCCTCGCCCGAGGTCATGATGGTATCAAATACCGATACATCAAATCCCATATCAGAGATGCGCATGGCATTGAGTACGGCGCGTTTGCCAGAATTAGAAAGAACGCCCAGCTTTGCGCAGCTGTTCTTAAGATGTTCAAGCGTTTGGATCGCTTTGGGATAAGGCGCGCTGCCGTCGTGCAGCACGCCCCATTGATCCAGAACGATCGCTTCGAACTGATCAGCAATGCTGCTGATGCTGTCGATAAGTTGCGTCATCAGATTAGGGTTTGTCTGGCGTTGGCGGAACAAGCGCTGCGATATAGGCGTCAGCCTCTTCGCGGCTTAAGGCCGATGCCGATTTATCGACGCTACCTGCTGGCATGTCACCAAAATAAAATTGATAGCCCGGGATAACCTGACGACGCTTGCGTATCGGCATGCCTTCATACGGGAAAACGTCTGAACGCCCGTTGGCCACTTTATCATGACACGCCAGGATATAATCTGCGCGCTTGTCTAGCTCTTCGACCGATTTCCAGCCTTCATAGCTGTTCACGAACCGCGCAGGCACCCAATAGCGCCAACCTTCGTCGGGATTGGGTTCCATGTTGCGTTCCTGAAAGATCGCATCGCCCGCGACCACGATATCACCTGCGCTGGTCGCCACGGTAACGGCCATATGACCCACCGAATGGCCGGGGGTATGGAACATCGTGATGCCGGGCAGAACCTCGCATTCATCTTCAACCGCCTCAAAAGGACAACCAGCATAGGCAGGTTCAATATCCAGAACACCGCTTTCATACGTGCGATAGTAAAGTGGTAGCGGGTTATAGGCCATTTCAATCTCGGCCTTGGGGGCGATATAGCGGGCGTTCTTGAATTGCTTCATATTCTGCACGTGATCCCAGTGCAGGTGGGTAAAGACGATCGCGTCAATCTCGTCTGGGTGAACACCCAATTTTTGTTCCAGATGCTCATGCACCTGCAGACAGCCGCGTTTGTCGCATTTGTGGTGGTACTTAGTGGCGCGTTCTTCATCGCAAAGACCGGTATCGATCAGGATCTTATGTTCACCCGTATCAACATAATGGCAGTAAACCGGGTTCCAGATCTTTTGGCCTGCAGGCCCTTTCCAGAAAATATAGGTGCCAAGGTCAGCCTCAAGCCAGCCGGTATTGATGGGATAAATCTTAGTCTCTGCAACGCCCATTGAGTCCTCCACATTACGAGTCACAATGTTTGTATACAAAATATAGTAAATGTCTACAGATTGATCAGAATTTTATAATTTTCATTCTATAGATTAATTATTTACCGCCAAAACACGCATAAAACTTTCTGTCATATGCTGTCGCATACCATCGACAGCCATTTGTGAATCTCCCGAAAAAATCTTAGCAAGCAGGTCTTCATGGTTCGCGACAGACGCAATCAGATCTGCTTGCGATTCCAGTTTTTTGGCGCGGAACGGTCCGGTTTTACGACGAAAATCAGACGCTAATTCAAAGATATAAGGGTTATCGGTCGCACGATAGATTGCCATATGCAGCGCTTCGTTCGCGCGGATATAAGCGATCCGATCATTTGCTTGGGCGGCCGTTTTACAATTGGCTTGTGCTGCTTCTATTTCAGATCGGTTTAGAAGGGTAAGGCGTTGATTGGCAAGGCGTGCGCAAATGCTCTCTATTTCTTGCATAGCCTCAAACATTTGCGATAATTCTTCGCGTGAATATTCTGCAACACGAACGCCCCTTTTTTCACCTGCGATCAACACACCTTGTGCAGTAAGGCGACTAAGTGCCTCGCGAACGGGGGTGCGTGATACACCAAAGCGTTGTGCAAGTTTCGTTTCATCTAAACGCTCGCCCGGTTGCAACAACCCGGCAGCGATATCGTCCAGCAGAACGCTTTCGATTTTTTGACCGGTCGATTCGCGTGATTGTGTACTGTTGCGGTCCATGATGACGCCCCCAGGGTGACCTTGTGTTGTCCTATCCCTAGCATGTTACGCAAACTAAAACCACTAAAACCAACAATTTTGGATATTTTGGGTTGATTTTGTATACAAAGTGATATTCCCTTGGACGCTATAGGGGGAGAAAACCACATATGCCCGAAATACGGCTTCAGCAGCTGCGCAAAGATTACGGCGCAGTGAACGTGATTGAAAATCTCAACCTTGAGATGGCAGATGGTGAATTTACTGTCCTTGTTGGTCCATCGGGCTGCGGAAAATCAACAACTCTTCGGATGATTGCCGGTCTGGAAAGCGTCACAGGTGGCCAGATTGTTATCGGTGACCGTGACGTATCAAAGCTTGAGCCGAAAGAACGCGATCTGGCGATGGTGTTTCAGGATTACGCGCTTTACCCGCATATGAACGTCGCAAAGAACATGTCATTTGCGCTGCGCCTTGCGCGTATGAATAAATCAGACATCGAAAAACGGGTGAAAGAGGTTGCAGCAACACTGGACCTGACCGCATATCTTGATCGTAAACCCGCAGAACTGTCGGGCGGACAGCGTCAGCGTGTTGCCATGGGGCGCGCATTGGTGCGCGATGCCGGGACATTCCTGTTTGATGAGCCGCTATCGAACCTTGACGCAAAACTACGAGGTCAGATGCGCGCCGAACTTGCGCTGATGTCGCAGCGGATCAGAAAAAACATGATCTACGTGACCCATGATCAGGTCGAAGCGATGACCCTTGGTGACAAGATCGTTGTCATGAAGTTTGGCGAAATCATGCAAGCGGGAACGCCGGAGCAGCTGTATCGCAACCCCGCCAACAAGTTTGTCGCAGGGTTTATCGGATCACCCACGATGAACTTTCTGGCTGCTGAACTTATCGAGGAAAATGGTGTTTTATCTGCAAAAGGTCAGGGGTTTTCCATTCCACTACCCGACGCGCGCAGAGCCAGCTTGCAGGCGCACAAAGACCGCAACATCCACCTTGGCATTCGGCCATCCAGCTTTACTGAGGGTCCGGGTGGTCTGAAAATGCCCGTGATCCTGTCTGAATACATCGGCGCGCAATCTGTGCTGATTTCTGAACTTGGCGGACAGCAAGTGGCGATCGAAGTTAACACCGTTGTGCCCATTCGTGCCGGTGAAGAACGTGAATTCAAGGTTCAGGGGGATGAAATTCATCTTTTTGACCCACAAACAGAGGCCGCACTTTAGCGCGGTCTGAACAAAGGCCGCTTAGACGGCTGTAACCATCTGGGAGGATGAAATGAAGCTTAATCGAAACAAAGTCTGGTCTGCTGCCATTGCAGTGACCCTGACATATACGGGGGCGGCCTATTCAGACGGGCATACCGCAGACGTATATGCGCCCTATGAAGGAACGACACTGGTCGTCAATTTCCCCGCGCATCCGCATTACAACGCCGTTCTGGATGTTCTGCCAGAATTTACCGAGCAGACCGGGATTGAAGTGGAAGTTGATCAACTTCAGTACTTGAAAATGCGCGAACGACAGACGCTTGAGTTGACAAAGGATGAAGGCGATTATGACCTGATTTCTTATGTTGTCTTTTCCAAAGCTGACTATGTTTACGCCGATCAGCTGGAAAATCTAGCCAAGTATTTCATGAATCCGGCCTTGGCTGATCCGAACTATGATGCCGAAGATCTGATCGACGGTTATGTTCAGAATATTGGTGTTGCTGGCGGTGCCCAGGGCTATTTGCCCGGTCCAACGGGTTCGTTGTTTGGTATCCCGTTTGGGTCCGAAACATCGGTGCTAGGATATCGCAAGGATATCTTTGAAAAGCATGGGCTAGAAGTTCCACAAACGTATGATGAATTGCTGGAAATTGCCTGCAAAATCCCAGAGCTTGAACCAGGTATGGGCGGACTCGCATCGCGCGCCGCATCGGGCCACCAGGCTTCTCATGCGTTTTTGCTGCACCTCGCGCCACTTGGTGGGCGTGTGTTTGATGAACAGTGGAACCCAACCATAAATAATGCCGCTGCTGTCGAAGCGGCAACAGCCTTGAAGACAATCATCGACTGTGGTGTCGAAGGTTCAGAAACGTTCGGTCCTGCCGAAGCGGCTGCATCTTTTGCCCAGGGGCAATCTGCCATGTTCCTTGATTCCATTGCATTCGCAGCGGGTTTTGAAGATGAAAGCCGATCAACGGTTGCCGGAAATGTCGGTTGGGCCTTGCACCCCGAAGGCGTGCGGCGCGGCAGCCAAACGGGTGGCTTTGGTATCGCGATCCCATCAAATGCGCAAAACAAAGAGGCCGCGTTTCTGCTGATGCAGTGGCTGACCTCAAAAGAAGCTGATTTGATGATTGCGATGGCCGGCGGTAACCCGTCACGCTTCTCAACCTATGAGAACCCTGAATATCAGGCAGCCTATGCGTATGCTGAAACATTTGGTGAAGCCCTGAAATATGCCGATCCTAACTGGCGTCCGATCATCCCGCCGTGGGGTAAAATCAATGCGGATCTTGGCACAACTTTATCGCAAGTACTGACCGAAGATCTGGACATCCAGGAAGCTTTGGATGGTGTCGCAGAGCGCACCCGCGCCACAATGGAAGAAGCCGGTTATTACACCTGGCAGTAATACACTTCCCATTCGGGTCGGCGCTGAACGCGTCGGCCCAATACTGTGATCAATGATCGAAAAGGCCCGTTTTCATGAGCATTGCTCGCACGAACCGCATGACACCCTATCTTTTTCTGGCGCCTGCTGGATTGGTGTTACTTTTCGCGTTGTTCTATCCGATTTGCTATATGATTTACGCCAGTTTTCTGGACTGGAACCCCAGCCAGAGGATCGGCGAGGCTGATTTTGTTGGCTTGCGGAATTATACCAAATTGTTTAGCGATCCCAGTTTTCGCGAAAGCATGTGGGTCACCCTGAAATTTGCTGGTGTCGTTGTAACGCTTGAGATGTTTCTGGGTGTCGGGCTTGCCCTTCTTCTTGATCGTAATATTCGCGGTATGTCACTGCTGCGGACACTCTTTATCTTACCCATGATGATTGCGCCCATCGTTGTTGGACTGATGTGGCGGTATATGTATCACCCGACAGTCGGCATTTTTAACAAGACGCTGAAATCATGGGGGTTCGACACGATCCCTTGGTTGTCAGACGGCAATTGGGCGTTCGCATCAGTCGTGATTGCAGATGTCTGGCAGTGGACCCCGTTCATCTTCATTCTGTCGTTGGCTGCGCTGCAATCACTTCCCACCTCGGCCGTCGAAGCTAGCAAGATCGACGGTGCAAGCGGCTGGCAACAGATCATTTACATCAAATTGCCGCTGATGTTGCCCGTGCTGATCGTGACATTTCTGTTGCGCCTGATCGACAGCTTCAAAGTGCTTGAAGTGATCCTGGTGATGACCAATGGCGGCCCGGGGTTATCAACCGAAATCCTGTCGCTACGCATCAATCGAACCGCCTCAGAATTTCGGGAACTGGGCGAAGCTGCTGCCATGTCGAACCTGCTTTTGATCGTCTTACTTCTGCTGACATTTGCGATGTTCATCTACAACAAGGCACAGGACGCACGCGCAGCCCGGCTGCGCGCAGTGGAGGAAGAGGCATGAGCACTAAGACCTATGACCGTCAAAACCCGGCGTTCTATGCACTGCTGATTACATTGGTCGTGATGGCGATTGGACCGATCTATCTGATGCTTGTCACGTCGCTTAAGCTGAACGTCGATATCATGTCCGACAGCACGAACATTTTGTTCATGCCTACATTGCGGAATTATGAAACCGCCCTGTGTGATTTTCTGTGGTACAAACCTGAATACTTACGCCGCTGCGACCCGACCTTTGGCCGCGCATTGACGAATTCGCTTATTATTGGTCTGATCTCAACCGCGATCACGCTGATCATTGGCACCATGGCCGCCTATGCTTTGGTGCGCTTTCGATTCATGGGTCGCGATGTCGTGTCGATTTGGACGCTGATGATGCGTATGGTACCGCCTGCCGTTCTGCTGGTTCCCGTCTTTGGTATCTGGACGTTCCAGTTTGGCATCGACGGCTCACGTGGCGGCATCATCCTGGTCTATGTCGCGCTGAACCTGCCCTTCGTGATCTGGATTTTGCAAAGCTTCATCGTGCAAGTACCGATCCAGCTAGAGGAAGCCGCCCGGATGGACGGCGCAGGTCCCTTTCAGGTCTTCTTTCTGGTTGTCCTGCCGTTGATCAAACCTGGCATTGCGGCGGCTTCGATCTTTACGTTCCGGGTCGCATGGAATGAATTTCTGTTGGCCAATGCGCTGGCAGATCGTAACAGCCGTACGGTGCCTGTCACCATCGTCAACAGTCTGACAGAGTTCAACATCGACTGGGGCGTTATCATGGCGACAGGCATGTTACTGGCGATCCCGCCAATTATCTTTACCTTTATCGCCAGTCGTCAAATTATTACCGGCATGACAGCGGGGGCCGTGAAAGGCTGATGTCTGTTCTGCTGCTGGCGACCTATGAGACCAAGCAAGAAGAGGCTGATTACCTGATCGCTGCTCTTATGGCTTTGGGTGTTGCAGTTGAAACCTGCGATATCTCACTGCATGCAGGCGGCGTGCAATGGTCACCCAAGGCTAAGATTGCAGGAATGGCGCAGGCCACAGATCGCGCCATCACCCAGATCTCAGCCAAGCCCCAAACCGGGCGCCGCATGGTCGTGGCGATCGGCGGTGGTACAGGAGGGCAGATCGCGCTACGCGTTTTGCAATCATTACCAGTTGCTATGCCCAAAGTGTTGGTGACCACCCTGCCGTTCGATCCGCGCTATATCATTGCGGATAGTTCGATCATTCTGGTGCCAACCATCGCCGATCTTTGTGGATTGAATGCGACGACCCGCGCAGCACTTGATCAAGCCGCCGCTATCACGGGTGGGCTTTATCATGCGTCATTACCAACTGGTCCCGTGTCACACACACCATCCATCGGGGTGACCGCGCTGGGCGTCACTGGGCCGGGCACCGATGCGCTTTGCGCGCGGCTAAAAACGGATGGGCAAGAGGTTACCGTCTTTCATGCCAATGGCTTTGGTGGCGCGGCATTCACCCGATGGGCGAAGATTGGTGCGTTCAAGTCGGTGATCGACTATACCCCACATGAATTGACGCGCTGCTATATCGCGGGCGTTCATGCCGATATGCCTGGGCGTTTTACAAGCATGGGGAATTTGCCGCGCGTGGTGCTGCCCGGTGGTGTGAATTTCATCGGCTTGGGCGAACCTGATCTGATGCCTGAAACATATCGCAATCGCCCGCATTATTCGCATTCCCCGCTTTTTACGCATGTGCAGTGCGCCGAAGATGAAATGGAAAAATGCGCCAATATTCTTGGTGCGGCCTTGAAAGAAGCCACTGCCCCCGTGCGCGTTCTGATCCCCATGGGCGGCTTTTCGTCGGAAGACCGCCCCGATGGTGCCATCGAAAGCCCTGGCCTGCGGCATGTCTTTGCGGACACGCTGGAAACCCACATTCCCCTGACCCGTCTTAAAGGACACATCAACGATAGCGCTGTGGCCCATGCTGCCGTCGACGCGTTGCGTGACATAACAAAGGACTGACATGATGATCGACCCCTCTGATATCGAAGCTAAAAAAGACGCCCTGATCTGGTCGGCCCGCCGGTGTTTTGATCTGGGCTTGCAAACCAATGCAGGTGGCAATCTGTCAGTACGTCTGCCGTCAGCCGATGCAATTGTGATCAAGCCATCTGGCGTCGGCTTTGCAGAATGCAGTCGCGATAATCTGCAAGTGGTTCATCTGGACGGTACAATAGAACCTTCCGCCTTCAAGCCATCCAAAGATATGGAATTTCACCTGGACCTTTATCGCATTCGGCCTGACATCAATGCGATCGTGCACTGCCACAGCCCTTGGGCCACAGGGTTTGCGAGTGCGGGTATCGAAATTCCGTGTCTGACCGTTCAAACGATTGAAAAAATTGGCCGCATGCCGCTGATCCCACTGTCCAGCAATGGTGGTCCCCAGACAGAAGTCGAAATCAGCCCGGTGTTCAATGACCCGTCCATCCGCGCGGCGGTTCTGGCAAACCATGGCACCATAGGTGTGGGAAAAACTTTGACGGCAGCGCAGTATCTGGCCGAGATTATCGAAGAAACCGCCCATATCGCCTTTGTCCGCGATACTTTGATGGCCGCTCACGGAAAGACGGCCGCCGACCTTCCGACATATGGTACAGCTATGGATGCCCGCGCAGCCAAAGCCCGGTGATATCTGATTCTTTTAGAAACAACGTGTTGCGGGCGCAAAAAGTGTCTCCCGGAACACGTTGCGGATGCCTTTGTGATCAGGCTTTGCGGGTTTGCTGTGGTGCGGAAAAGATCTTGGCGCGTTTGCGGAGGTTTTGGGCGGTTGCGGCGAAGATAGAGTAAGAATGGACTGTGGCCCCAGTGGGGCCGCGTAAGCCGTTCGAACCATTTGCACCACATGGAGCACGTAATCGGAGACGTCCCAGCCCGAGGATGCGTTCGGGATGTAAATCGAACCTCTCTTTGACGCGGTTCAGCATGGTCTTGGTTGATCCCACTTCAGCTTGTCGGATTGATCTGGTCGCTTCCACATCAACACGGACGCCGTGGTCCGTGTCGATCAGGTAATTGTTGGAATAGGCAACGAATGCGTTCGCCATTGTCTCTCGGACCAATGGCGTTTCAAAGGCTCATCCAGCGTGTCGAGATACTCGCGCACCGCGCGGGGTGCGGCACCGACATCAATCCGACCGGTGGCCCATTCTTCCTTCGAGGCAGAAAGCTGTTTGTTCGCATCTGCTTCGATCAGGCTGGCATCGATTGCCATGCGCTGGCCGCTGAACAGACCTTCCGCGATGCAGTGCGCCAAGGTTGTCTCGAACAGATGGCGCAGAAGTTCGCTGTCCCGGAACCGACCGTGCCGGTTCTTGGAAAAGCTCGAGTGGTCTGGGATGCGATCAAGGAAGAGTTTTTCAACAAAATAAGCTGTTAGGGAAAGCGTGCTTGGATTTACGTATCAACCGGCAAGCGCAAACCTGCGCTGGATGCGATTAGCTTTGTAATCGCCGCATCGTCTTCAAGCCCCAATCCCGCATCCGCGGCAGCCCGATACTGATCAAGCGCTGTTTGGGTCAGCGGCAATGGCAGCTTGGCGGTGTCAGCAATCTGAGTAACAATACCCAAATCCTTGGGCCATATGTTAATCATTGAGCGCGGCGTATAATCCGCATCAATCACGTGCGGTGCACGATTTTCGAACATCCATGATGTTCCCGCTGAAACGCGTATCACATCAAGGACACGGGCCAGATCAAGACCCTGCGACGTGGCCAATGCCAGTGCCTCGCCCATGGCGGCGATATGAACGCCTGCCAGCAATTGGTTAACCGCCTTCATGGCCGAGCCGGGCCCAGCCTGATCGCCAAGTCTGTGGATTGTGTCAGCCATGGCCATAAGTGCTTTGTCCGCGCCATCGAAAGCGGCTGGCGTACCGGACGCCATTATCGACAATTGTCCATCAGCTGCACGCACCGAACCGCCCGAGATCGGAGCATCAAGATAGTGCAACCCAAGCGCCTGGGCCTTGGCTTCCATCTGAATGGCGAAATCAGGGGCGACTGTGGCACAAGATACAATTGTGCCCCCAGATTTAAGATGCTTCGCCCAACCATCATCGCCAAATAACGCGTCTTGGGTCTGGGTGGCGTTTAGGACAACACACACCAGCACATCTGCCGCTGGTGTCTTTCTTGTCAGCGCATGTCCACCACTGGCCGTTACTTTGGCAAGCCGTTCATTATCAGGATCAAATCCATAGACCTCATGGCCTGCGCGCAGCAATGACAACGCCATGCCCTGACCCATTGATCCCAATCCAATCGTATAAATAATGCTCATCCTTAGTTCCCCAATATCATTTCAACCGGCCACAGGCTGATCGCAGGCACATAGGTGATGATCATCAGCGCACCAAAGACTGTCAACACGAACCACAGAAGTTGCGGGATGATCTTTTCCACCGGCAATCTTGCCACCGCGCAGGCTGCAAAAAGGTTCACACCCAACGGTGGGGTAATCATGCCAAGCGCCAGGTTGACCACAATGATCAAACCAAAATGCACCGGATCGACGCCATAGGCGATGGCAATCGGAGTCAAAATCGGCGCCAGTACCAGAATAGCGGCCGATGTTTCGATGAACATGCCAACGATCAGTAGCATCAGATTGACGACTAGCAAAAATGCGATACGACTTTCAAAGACGTCCTTGAACCACGCCGCGATTTCGTTTGGCAAACCTGACCGGGTGATCAAGAACGAAAAAAGCGATGCCGCAGCAATGATGATCATAATTGCCGACGTTGAAATGACCGTCTGCTTTAAAATCTCGGGAAGTTGGCTGAATTTTAGCTCTCCATAAATGCCCATCCCCACTATTAGCGCAGCACCAACAGCAACAGCACTTGCTTCGGTTGGGGTAAAGATTCCGGAATAGATGCCGCCAAGGATCGCGAATGGAACCAATAATGCCGGCAAAGCCGCCCATGCAGCATTTCCAATACTGGTTCTGTCTTCACCATCCATCATGCCGATACCACGCACGCGACACAGCACGAGAACCAGGATTATAAGCGAAATGGCCACAAGAAGCCCCGGGCCTAGCCCAGCGACAAAAAGTTTGCCGATAGAGGTGTCCGTAGATACGCCATAAAGGATCAGCGGGATTGATGGTGGTATCAGCACACCCAATTCAGCCGAACTGGCCTGAATTGAAGCAGCCATTGGTTTGGGATACCCGTGCTTGACCATAGCCGGGATCAAAATGGCACCAATTGCAAACGTCGTTGCAACACTGGAACCAGAAACACTTGCAAACATCATACAGGTCAACACGCAAGAACAGGCCAGACCACCCTGAATTCCGCCAACGATGGATTTTGCCAGTTCGACCAGATGGTGCGATATGCCACCCGCCGACATTAGGTTGCCCGCCAAAATAAACAGCGGAATCGCCATCAGTGGAAAGCTGTCGATGCCTGTAAACATACGCTGCGCGACAAGAAGTAAGGGCAGACGGCCCTGCATTTCAATTCCGATAACAGACGCAAGACCGATCGCGACGGCAATCGGAACACCCAGAAGAAAAAAGATTACAAGCGACAGACCAAGGGCGCTGTTCATTCTGCAGCCTCCGTCTGTGTTTGACCTGCGGCCCAGTCGCCCTGCACACCGCGGATCATAACAGCCAGAATGGCGATGATGATAAAGACCGACCCGACAGGAAGCGCCGCGTAGACCCAGGCGATTGATACATCAAGCGCTGCAAGTTTCTGATTTACGACCCTTTTGGTCATTGCCCACCCTTGCCAAAACAAAATCGCAAAAAAGATGATCGAAAGCGTGTTTGATATCAGAAATAGGATTAGCCCAAGGCGTGGTGGCAGCAGACGCTGGATCACTTCTACTGCGATCATAGCCCCGTGCCGAAAGGCAACTGCAACACCAAGAAACACAGACCAGATCATCGCGGAACGTGTAATCACCTCGGACCAGGTTGAGGGGCTGGAAAATACAAACCGGGTAATCACCTGGAAAAGCGCCAGAGACGCCGCAACCACCAGAAAGGCAATCGACAAACGCAGTGCCAGACCTGTGGTCAGGTCTTCAAATTTCAGGAATGCGCGCATGGAAAACTCCTGTCATGGCGACATGACCGGCGCAGCAACTGCGCCGGCCTGTAGGATAGAATGACAGTTATTTCACGGCGATAATGCGATCCACCATTTCAGTACCATACTCGTCTATATAGACTGAATACGACGCTCTTGCGAGGTCAGCAAAAGGTGCCTTGTCGATATCAGTGATCACTTCCATGCCATTTTCGCGCAGAAGAGCAACGCCGGCTTCTTCCAGTCTGTTAACTTCGGCACGGGTGGCCGCAGCAGAGGCTACGCTGGCCTGCATAAACCAGTCCTTCTGTTCATCGCTTAAACCGTCAATCAACGAAGGGGATGCCAGCACAACTGCAGGCGAATAGACATGGCCTGTCAGTGAAACGTAGTTCTGAACTTCCCAGAACTTTGAGGCCGTGATCACCGTGACAGGATTTTCCTGCCCGTCTACAACACCTTGCTGAAGGGCCGTGAAAAGTTCAGGGAATGCCATTGGTGTTGGTGACGCCCCCATGCCGCTGAATGCGGTCATATGCACCTTGTTTTCCATCGTACGCAGCTTAAGACCATTCAGATCTGCAGGTGTACGAACAGGACGTTGTGAGTTGGTCACGTGGCGGAATCCGTTTTCGGACCAGGCCAAACCGACCAGATCGTTTTCACCAATCTTAGCCAGAAGTTCCTGCCCGATTTCTCCATCAAGTGTTTTGCGTGCGTGATCGTAGTCACGAAACAGGAATGGCAGATCCAGCGCAAACACTTCGGGCACAAAGTTACCCAGCGGGCCAGTTGATGTGATAACCACATCCATTGAGCCGATCTGTAAACCTTCGATCATGTCGCGTTCACCGCCCAGCTGACCTGCCGGCGCCTGTTCGCCAACGAAGGCACCATCTGAGACTTCGGTTAATTTGTCGATAAAAGCTTGCGCACCAACCCCATAATGCGAGGCTGGGGATAGTGCATGACCCACTACAATTCTTTGTTCAGACTGTGCAGTTGTCGTCAAAAAGACGGCCGTAAAAAGGCCGGTAATTAAGTATTTCATAATGCTCCTCCCATGAGCTTACGTTATTCGTCGGTCTGTTTGATGCCTTTTTGGCTATAATTATTTCGAGTGTATCAACACTTGAGACCCTAACAGATTTTAAGTGGTACGCTAAGCAGACCTCATATGTAAAGTGCAAGCTCAGATTACTCTGTCAGGTTTCCGTCAAATGACCTTGTTCAAAACACATAAACCCAAAATGTTGACAGATATCAGAAAACCTGTTTGCCTAACTGGTACTGTGATCAGACCAGTATATCACTTGGTTTGTCATTTGGGAGGAAAAAATGAAAAATATATTATTCAAAACGCTGTTCATTGCGGCAACAGCATCGGTGATCCAACCGGTGTTGGCACAAGACGCAGCATATCCAGAACCAGAACGAAATACATATGTCATCGAGAATTTCGAATTCGAAACAGGTGAGATATTGCCAGAAATGAACGTTAGCTATCTAACGATTGGTGATCCAGAAAATCCCCCCGTCTTGATAACACATGGAACCACGGGTCAGGCCACATCAATGCTGGGTGACGCTTTTGCCGGCAATCTTTATGGCCCCGGCCAACCACTGGATGCTGAAAAATACTTTCTAATCCTAGTCGATACCATCGGTGCGGGGGAAAGCTCAAAACCATCTGACGGGATGCGGGCCAGTTTTCCAGAACATACTCTTTTGGATATGGTGAATGCCCAAAAGATACTGCTTGAAGATGGGCTTGGAATTGACCGGCTTCATGTAAAGATCGGGTTTTCAATGGGCGGGATGCTGACCTGGACCTGGCTGACAGAATATCCTGACTTTATGGATGGTGGTGTGCCCATCGCGTCATTGCCGGGGCCCATGGCAGGGCGCAACTGGATGATGCGGCGCATGGTTATCGACGCAGTGCGGGATGACCCGGCTTGGAACGATGGTAACTATGAAGAACAGCCACCAATGCTACGTTATATGAGTGCATGGTTCGGAATGGCCACGTCGGGTGGTAATTTACGCCTTCAGGAACTTGGCGCCACCAATGAAATGGCAAGTGCTTATGTCGATGAAAGAAAAGCCAACCAAAAGGTCGGCGATGCCAACGACGTCATGTATATGTGGAACGCTTCGCGTAACTTTGATCCGACGCCGAAACTGGGCGATATAACAGCCCAAGTGCTTCTGCTCATCAGTCAAGATGATGAACGCAATCCGGTCGAGCTTCCGATGTTGGCCGAAGGGATGGCGATGGTGCCGAACGGCCAAGTCTATATCGTGCCTGAAGGTCCCGAAACCAGAGGTCATGGCACAACATACGATGCAAGCTATTACGCTGATCAGCTTGCAGAGTTTCTGAAAGGTCTACCGAACGCCCCTGAATAGGCAAAACAGTGTTGGCAGTCGGTCGCAATCAACGCGATTGACCGCCTTCGTCTTCCAGAAATTGTCTTGTCGTTTCGAAAATTCGCGTAGCATGACCAACAACAGCGGCAGCAGCGTCTTCTGCGTTACCACTTGCCAACGCTGACAAGATAGCGCGATGATCCGCAACACTTTGTACAATCGATCCGGGGCGGGCCACGATGCGGCGACGATGATCCAATTGATGATTATAAAGCGCCATCGCCATGTCGAATAAAACGTCGTTTCCCCCAGCACGATACAACAATGCATGAAATTCCCGGTCACTTAGTAAAAACCGCACCGCATCTTCGCCGCAAGCCTCTTGCGCAGCAATGGATGCTTCTAGCCCGGAAAGTTGATCATCCGTGATTTGAACCGCTGCGCTGATCGCAATGCGTTGTTCGACCGTAAGCCGTGCTTCGTGTACGCTTGCAAGATCGTATCGCCCGCCCAGGGGTGTAATTGGACCTTGGGGAACAAGGGCGCTGACATCACAGTTCGCCACCACCGTCCGGGCACCATGAGAAACCTTTAAAATACCATGCGCCGCAAGGATACCAATCGCCCCTCGCATCGTCTCGCGACTAACTGATAGCGACGTGGCAAGTTCACGTTCGCCGGGCAGTTCATCCCCTTGCGCAATCACGCCCGAAGAGATCAGCGTTGCCAATTTTTCCGCAATAAGATCGCGTACCGATCTGCGTGGCACATCACCCATCAGTTGCTTGGTCGTGGCAAGTTGCACAAGTCGCGCTTGGCTCATAATTCAGTATCTCTTTTCTTTTGATCAATCACTTAAACACTATCAGAGATGCGCGGGCAAATATAGCCAGCCATCTTGACGCAAAGGCAACATTGGTCTATTTCCCATACCAGTGATCCGATACAAAATCGGACAGTACCATCGCCTGATGTTTAACACAGCGGTGGAAAAGAACGATCTGGGAGGATCTACACATGATGAATCGTCGAAGCCTGACGATGCTTGCATCGGCGGCACTTGCAGCAGCTACGCTTGGTATGGCAGCACCTATTGCCGCAGAAGAAAAAGGCCAACTGGTCTATATGACCCCAGGACTTGATCTGGCATTCTGGCGCTATGTTTCCGAAGGTGTGAAATCGGTTGCCGAAGAAAATGGTTATGAATTTGCAGCACTTGACAGCACAAATAATCCCCAAACCCAATTGCAGAATGCGCAAGATGCCATCGCACGCGGTGTATCTGGTATCATATTATCACCAACCGACAGTTCTACGGCCCCAACCGTGCTTGATCTTGCAAAAGCCGCTGGTATCCCGGTTGTCATTGCAGATATCGGAACCGATTCAGGCGAATATGTATCTGTCATAGGGTCGGATAACTACGAAGGTGCTTATGGTGTCGGCCAGGCTTTATCAGCAGCGATGAACGCTGCTGGAACACAAGATTCGACCGTCGGAATTATTGGGATCAGCCAAGCGCGGTTGAACGGACAAGCCAGAACCAAAGGGTTCAAGGATGCAATGTCAGAAGGTGGCGTGACCGGTGAAGCAGGCCTTCAGCAAATGCAGGCCTATACAGCGGATGAAACATTCAGGTTCACCCAGGATATGATCACCGCGAACCCGAATATGGGCGGTATGTTTGTACAGACCGACGGCCCGACCCTTGGCGCACTTCGCGCGATTAAAGCCGCGCGCATGGATGGCGATGTTCTTGTCGCAGCGTTTGACGGCATCCCTGAATTCGTGCCGCTTTTACAATCTAGCGATCTGGTTGTGTCTGGCATGCAGCAGCCTTACCTGATGGGCGTTCGTTCAGCCGAAGCGATGATCAGTCATCTGGACGGTGGTACACCAGAAAAAGAAATCACAGTGCCAATCTTGATCGTGACATCTGACAACATCGAAGAAATGCTTCCGACAATTAAGGAAACGGTATTCGCCAATGAGGTCGAATAAAGAATTTGCTGGGACGGCTGCGTTCGCCCCAGCAACGGCCTGATATCCAGTCATGTTACAAACATCTCAGAAAGCTGAAGCTGAACCGCTTTTGACTGCAACGGGCGTGTCGAAGAATTTTGGCAAAACGCGTGCGCTCGTCGATGCCTCTTTGACACTTCGTCCGGGCGAAACTGTTGGGTTGCTTGGGGCGAATGGGGCCGGAAAATCCACACTGTCACGGATTATCTCAGGCCATATCCAGCCATCGGGCGGCGACATATTTTTCGATGGCGCCACACTGTCGCTTAATTCAACCCGCGATGCGCTTCGCTGCGGCATCGCGCTTGTCGCGCAAGAAACCTCGCTTGCGCCTGATCTGTCTGTCCTGGAGAATATCTTTCTGCCCAATCTGGCAACAAAAGGTCGTCTTTCGTACCGCGCCATGCGGATTGATGCGAACCGGCTTTTGGCGGGACTTGGGCATGAACATATTCTTCCACTTGATGCCGAGGTACGAACCCTTTCAGCCGCCCAGCGTCAGCTGGTTGAAATTGCAAAAGCCTTAGCATTGGATGCCCGACTGATCATCTTCGATGAACCCACGGCATCGCTTTCGGCGACAGAAGTGGATCGTCTATTCGATATCATGGAAAACCTGCAAAACAACGGGCGCGCCTTGGCTTTTGTGTCGCACCGGCTTGAGGAAGTCTTTGCCATAACCAATCGTGTCACCATCCTGCGCGAAGGCAAAGTTGTCGCCGAAGATGTTGCGACGTCAAGCCTGACACAAGGAGATATCATTCAATACATGGTGGGCCGCGACATTGGGGCGATTTATAAGAAACGTACGGTCAAGCCCGAAGCCATTGGCGAAACGGTGTTTGAGGTGAAAAATCTTAAAGCGCTACCATGGGTGCGCGATATAAGTTTTTCAGTGCGCCGTGGCGAAATTCTTGGGCTTGGCGGATTGGTTGGTGCCGGACGATCAGAAGCCGTTGAGGCGATATGGGGTCTGCGACCACGTCAAAACAGTGATATCCAAATCAATGGAAAGCCCATACGCCTGCACAAACCAGCCGACGCCGTTCGGGCTGGAATGGGCTTTGTCGCCGAAGATCGACGGGCACAGAATATCGTGCCTGACCTTAGCGTCCGTGAAAATCTGCTACTGGCACAGATGGGGCAACACCGTGGCTTTGGTCGTGGCTATGGCAAGCGTGCCAATAAAGTTGCCGAACTAATTAGTGATCTTGGGTTGCCCGCGCACCGACTGGATACAAGTCTTTTGAATTATTCGGGCGGGATGCAGCAAAAGATTATCATTGCGCGCTGGCTTTTGACCCAACCCAAAATTCTGATCCTGGATGAACCAACCAAAGGTGTGGATATTGGTACCAGATCATCAATCTATCGTCTTTTGCAACAAGCCGCAGATGCAGGTCTTGCCGTGATCGTTATATCGTCAGATTTTGAGGAACTTCTGGGCATCGCAGAACGTATCGTTGTGATGTCCGATGGTATAACCATCGCCGATCTGCCTGCGTCGCGTCTGACCGAAGAAAAGCTGACACTTTTGGCAGCGCCTCGCACCTCAGCAGCGCGCAACCAGGCTTTGCTTGCCGAACTGGCCGAAACGTATCACGCCGATGCCGTCTGGACATTGCTTGATGGTGATGAACTGATTTGCCTGACGCAAGCAGCACATGACAATGCACCTTCAGCGGGCTTAACGCCCGGCGAAGCTATTATGGTTGATCAAACATTGATCCCCAAAGCCATTCGCGAACATGGGCCAGGTTTTGTGACCGAAACTGACGGCTTGCGACAGACACTTTTTACACAGCTGACCGACAAACGCGGGCATGATCTTGGCTGGATCAGTCTAACAATCGCAGGTACCGCCCAAGCCCCAGATCCCAAGAATATCCGAGCCAAAATCAGCAACCTGACCAGCACAGACAAGGATGACTTAAATGGCCGACACCCCTAACACGCCAAATTCTGACATCCCCGATCATGTCTCAACTGCCCCCGCACATCCGCTTCATGCTGTCTTTCGCACTCTTGAATTCAGAATGCTTTGCCTTGCCCTTTTGCTTGCGGGCATTTTATCAATTTTGTCGCCCCACTTTCTGACCGAACGCAACATCTTTAACATTCTTGATCAATCCGTCGTCATCGGGATTGTCGCGGTTGGCATGACATTTGTGATTCTAACAGGTGGTATTGATTTGTCCGTCGGCGCTGTTTTCGGGCTAACGGGCATCATTCTTGCGCAAGCCCTTCAGATCATGCCAATTCCGTTGGCTATCCCCCTTGCCGTGCTGGCTGGGGCGGGTATTGGCTTGTTTTCGGGCGTTCTGATCGCGGTGTTTGGGCTAGCCCCCTTTGTCGTGACATTGGGCGTCATGGCAATCGGGCGCAGCTTGTCATTCATCGCATCCGGACAACGTTCAATTTCGGGCTTGCCACTCGACCTTGATGCCATTGTCTATTCAACTTTTCTTGGCATACCGGCGAATGTCCTTTTCCTGATTGGCCTTTATCTGTGCGCGTGGGGTTATCTTAGCTATACCAAAGGCGGTCGAACGATTTATGCGATCGGATCAAATGCCGAAGCAGCCCGTGCTGCGGGACTTTCGACAATGTTCTATTCGATCCTGCCTTATGTTGTCTCCGGCGCACTTGCGGCCGTGGCTGTCACGTTCTCGCTGGCGCAGATCATGTCAGCAGACCCAATGGCGGGAAATCAACTGGAACTGGACGCGATTGCAGCAGTCGTAATCGGGGGCGCCAGTCTTTATGGCGGACGAGGATCAGTGATCGGTACCTTACTGGGTGTCCTGATCATGGTCATGATCCGAAACGGTCTTAATCTGATAGAAGTATCGCCATACTGGCAAGGCACCGCGATCGGCAGCATTATCATCATAGCATTGCTCGCAGAACGCCTGATCAACTGGCGATCAACACGCAACTAATAGAGGTTTCATGCAAAATCCATCCCGCGCTATCGCACTTTATGGTACCGACGAAGCGGTCACACCCCCGCGCATCTTGCGTGCTGGAAAATTAAGCGCTGAGCTTGAGGCAGGCAATCTGCGTTATATCCGTTGGGACGGCCAAGAGGTGTTGCGCGCCATATCGTTCATTGTACGCGACAAGGATTGGGGCACCTATAGTCCAACCATTTCTGACCTAAAGATCAAAGAAGACGGCGAACACTTCCGTGTGACGCTTCATGCGGTTGCCGGTGATGCAGGCCAGCATTTTGAGTACGAAGCGAAAATTGAAGGAAACGCCAAGGGACATCTTTCATTTCACGGAAAAGGTCAAACAAACGATGGTTTCCTGACCAATCGAACCGGCTTTGTTATCCTTCACCCGATTGATGGAATTGCAGGGGCGGCTGTATCGATTGAACATACAGACGGCCAGGTTGTCGACAGTACATTCCCAGAGATTGTCGATCCTGTTCAGCCAATGATGGACCTGCACGCGCTAACCCACACCACGCCGGGCGGACTGCGTGTGAACACCCTGATGCAAGGCGACACCTTCGAGATGGAGGACCAGCGCAACTGGACCGACGCTTCCTATAAAACCTATGTGCGACCGTTGGCCAAACCTTGGCCTTATCGAATTGAACCGGGCGAGGTTATAGATCAGACAATCACAGTTACAATTTCGGGTACTGGGCATGGCGCTGAAGATGATGATGCTGTTAGCTTAAAACCAGGTGATCCTATCAGAACGGTGCCGCCCCTTGGTATTGGTCTGCGCCCCAAAGATGCAGTAAGTGCACTTGCAAACGCGACGGCCCTAAAAATCCTGAAACCCGCTTATATTATCCTGCATCATGACCAACGATCAGGACATGATGCTTCAACTTTGACTTCAATGCTGCAAGTCGCAGACACCATTGGTGCAGACCCATGGTTGGAAGCTGTGATCGAAAGTCCTGAAACCACTGATGCAGTCGCTGAAGTTCAAGCGCTTGGTGAAACGGCCAAGGCTCTTGGCGATCCCTTTAAAACAGTGTTGGTTTCACCCGCGCCCGATTTAAAATGCACCTTGCCTGGATCTGTATGGCCCCCAGCGCCGGATGCAACAGCGCTTTATGATGCCACACGTCAGGCTTTCCCCAATGCGCGCATCGGCGGTGGCATGTTCAGTTATTTCACCGAATTGAACCGAAAACGCCCCCCCACCGATGCGCTTGACCTGATTAGTTTCACAACATCTCCGATCGTCCATGCAGGCGACGATAGGTCCGTCATGGAAACACACGAAGCACATGCGGCCATTATCAAATCCGTATCAAATATTGCAGATGGCGCGCCTTGGGCTGTAGGTCCTTCGGCAATTGGTGTGCGCGACAATCCATATGGAAAGGCCGCTAAAGATAATCCTGACAACATCCGTCAGGCGATGAACTGGAACGACCCACGGCAACGTGGCTTGCTTGGGGCGGCATGGAATCTTGGTTATTTTGCCGATTTTGCATCAGGTGGCGCTGCGGCCATAGCGCTGGGCGGCGCAACGGGGCCGTTCGGAGTGGTCAGTGCCCCTGCTGATTTTCCACAACCTTGGTTTGACGAATTTGGCGGCATTTATCCCGTCTTCCATGTCTTGCGGGGGCTTGCACGACTTAAGGCCGTAAAGATGCGCAGCCTGAACCTTAACGCAGCCGGACCAATAACTGCGCTTGCAGCGGGCACTGACGCAGGTATTGAAATCTGGGTGGCAAACAAGACGCCAAGCGCGACCGATATTACCTTTCAGACACCGGCCAAAGGTACCATTCTGGATGCAACAACCTTTGCCAAAGCCGCCGTTGATCCCACATATATGGATCAACTTCAGGATCTTTCATCCCCCTATAACCTTGATGCGTTCGCAGTGGCGCGTGTTTTGATCGGAAATTAACATGCACGTTCTTATTATCGGCGCAGCGGGCATGATCGGCCGCAAGTTTGCAGAAAAAATCGCTTTGACCGGAAGGGTTGGTCAACGCAATGTCGACGTACTGACGCTGGCAGATATTGTTATGCCTGATGTGGCATCAGATTTCGCCGGTGAAAGACGGGCGATCGCTGCCGACTTGTCCCTTGCTGGAACGGCCAAGGCTTTGGTCGCCGATCAGCCGGATGTCATCGTCCATCTGGCCGCCATCGTTTCGGGCGAAGCAGAGGCAGATCTGGAAAAGGGTTACCGGATCAACCTTGATGGCACACGCGCGCTTTTCGATGCTATCCGGCATATCGACGGATATGTCCCCCGGGTTGTCTATGCATCGTCGCTTGCAGTTTTTGGCGCCCCATTTCCCGATAAAATCCCCGACGACTTTCATCTGACGCCGCTCACCAGCTATGGGGCGCAAAAAGCAATGGGCGAATTGATGCTTGACGACTATTCCCGCCGCGGTCTGCTGGATGGTGTTGGAATACGTTTTCCAACGATCTGTATTCGCCCTGGCAAACCGAACAAGGCTGCCTCAAGTTTCTTTTCAGGTATCCTGCGTGAACCATTGAACGGGACCGAAGCCGTTCTTCCGGTTGATGAAAACGTCCGCCATTGGCACGCAAGCCCCCGTGCGGCGGTTGGTTTTATCGAACAGGCTGCCGTGATGGATACAACGCTGCTTGGAAACAGACGAAGCCTTACTATGCCGGGTGTTTCTGCAACTGTGGGCGACCAGATCAAAGCCCTGCATGATATTGCCGGACCGGACGTTGTTCGTCTTATTCGGCACGAACCAAACCCTGACATCGCTGCAATCGTCGCAGGATGGCCGCGCAACTTTGAGGTGAAACGGGCACATGCCCTTGGGTTTAGGGCAGAAGCATCGTTTTACGATATCATAAAAGTCTATATTGAAGACGAACTAGAGGTAGATAAGTCTTAATCGCTATAAAACGTCGGCCCCAAAGGGCCGATTTTTTAAATCAACAACACCTGCGTGCCAACTTTTGTCATCGCGAACAGTTCCTGGATGTGTTCGTTGTAAAGCCCAATACATCCGTTTGACGATTTACGGCCAATCTTGCGCGTGTCGTGCGTGCCATGGATACGATAATATGTCCAAGACAGATATAGTGCATGCGTGCCCAGTGGATTATCAGGGCCAGGACCTACAAAATCAGGCCATTCCGGGTTACGGCGTTTCATTGACGGTGTCGGACGCCAGCTTGGACCGTCCACTTTGCGTGTCACGCTTGTGCGACCGCGACGTGTCAGTTCTTCGGAAATCGGAATGCTGGATGGATATAACTTATAAACGCGCTGATCTTCTGACCAGTAATGCAAAGCGCGCGACGTGATATCAACCAGCACAGCGCCATTGCGCAGATTAGAGAAATAAGGACGCCAATCAAGTGAACGGAAACTTGAGATGTTGCGACGGATTTCTGATGAAATCTCATTTTCAAATTCAATTGAGTTTTGCGTTTGCGCAATTGCAGGTACAGCCAAGGTTGCAGCCGTCGCGCTTAGAAATGCCCGACGATTTATTGGATTGTGTAATTTCTTTTTCATATCAGACCTTCTAGCAGATTCGCTTGTTAAGCTTTCCTTAGATATTGCGGGAATGCCGCAGTCACAAATCAAACTCTTGTTAAAAGCTCAAAGTTCCGCCGATGTGGGTTTGATCCGCAACGCAGTAAGGTATAGAGCAAAGCGAATTATATGCAGGTGATCATAAAATGACTCGACTATTATCCATTTTTTTGGGTTTGGCTTTAACGCTTTCTGCCTGTGCGACCTATACGGTGGCCCCTACTGGATCAGACGGTAAACCCTTGCCAAAGGTTTATAGGATTAATTCCTCTGACAGAGCTCAAATTCAGTTTCGTGTATTAGATTCGGTCAATGCTCTGCGAAAAGCGGCAGGTGCGGGTGCTGTTGAGTTAAATTCAGAATTGGTTGCTGCGGCGGAAACTCATTCCCGTGACATGTCGGTTCAAAACCGCCCATGGCATTTTGGATCCGATGGATCGTCACCTTTGGATCGTGTGCGTCGTGTCGGATATAAGGGACGCCTGACCGGTGAAAATATATCAGAAACCTATGAGACTGAACTTGAAACACTGGCCGCATGGATGGAAACGCCAGATACGAGATCAGTTATTCTAGATCCTAGCGCGAATGAACTTGGTATCGCATGGTATCAGGATCGTGGAGGTAAAATCTGGTGGACACTTGTTATGGGTCGCGGCGCTAGGGCAGGATCGTAATCGGCGTTCCGTCCTGAACCATAGCGTAAATGCGTTCCATTTCACGATCAGTCACCGCAATACAGCCCCATGTCCAATCAGCGCCGGCTTTGCGATAAATTGGACCACGGCCATGAATAAAGATGTCGCCACCAGGTGGTTGACCCAAGGCTTTGGCTTCGGCGATATCGTATTCATTGGGGTATGAAATACCGATCGAAAGGTGAAAATCGCTGTTTGGATTACGGCGATCAATAAAATAATCACCTTCAGGTGTGCGGCCATCACCTTCGATCTTTTTGTCACCGTCAGGCGCAAACCCAAGATCAATTTCATACTGCTCAAGCACCGTATCATGATGCATTAAAACCAGCTTGCGTTCGCTTTTTAGTACATAAAGTTGCGTCACTTCCGGGCCATTATATGTCTTAAACTTATTTGCACAGCCGGAAACAGCAGCAACTATAAATACCAAAAAGATAAGTCTGAAGTATTGCATGAACGATAATTGCCCGATTTTTATTAACAGGCCATTACTTGAAAACAGCAATTTGGGGAAGCAATTTTTCGCCGATCTTATTTTTCAGACAACCGTTTTTCGATTGACTCCAACCGGGCCATCACCTGATCACGGTATGCATCTGTACGTTCATTTTCTTCCTGTGAATGGGCTTCTTGCATCGAATTGACAATCAGGCCGACCAAAAGGTTCACTACGGCAAACGTTGTCACCATGATAAACGGTACGAAAAACGCCCAAGCATAGGGATACACTTCCATCACAGGGCGCACGATACCCATGGACCAACTTTCCAAGGTCATAATTTGAAACAAGGAATAAGCCGATTTGCCTAATGTGCCAAACCATTCAAGCAACTGAGCATGACGCGCATCCGTACACGCGTCGATCATCAAATGCTGACATCCAGCACCAAAAAGCTTGGTCGCCATAACCGCACCGATATAGAAAATAATCCCCATCAGCAGGAAAACTGACCCCATCCCGGGAAGGGCGCTAATGAATCCTTCGACAACGCGGCGCAGCCGGGGGGTGGCGGAAATAACACGCAACACACGTAATACACGCAAGGCGCGCAGCACGCTGAAACTTTGCGCACCGGGAATAATCGCCACGCCGACAATCGCAAAATCGAACAGGTTCCAGCCCGACTTGAAAAACCGAAATCCATGAGCAATCAGTTTCAGAACAATTTCGACAACAAAAACAGCCAGACAAATTTTATCCAGCATCAAAATCACATCACCAAACTGATCCATCAGCGGTTTTGAGGTCTCAAGACCCAAAATAACCGCGTTGAATAGAATGACACCAATAATTGTATTGGTCACAAGCGGACTTTGCAGCCAATCGGCAAGGCGAGTTCTGAATGTCATCGATTTCCTCAGGTTTGCCAATGTCATATCGTGATTTCGCGGCAATGCAGCAAGGGTGTTCTGTGAAAACCTTTAAAAACAGGCGGGATTGAGGCTTTGGTGCATAAGATTTTTATTCTGCTGCCTCTTCTGATGGCAAAAACGCACCAGATTGACGGTGCCAATACCGCGCATAAACACCATCCATTTCTAGCAATTCCTGATGTGTGCCCTGTTCCACGATCGCACCGTTTTCCAAAACAATAATCCGGTCCATCTGGGAAATTGTCGAAAGCCTGTGTGCAATGGCCAGCACGGTTTTACCGGTCATCACATGCACCAATGCACGCTGAATCGACGCTTCGACCTCACTGTCTAGGGCGCTTGTCGCTTCATCAAGAACCAAAATCGGGGCATCCTTCAAAATGGCACGCGCAAGCGCAATGCGTTGGCGCTGGCCACCCGACAATTTTACACCCCGTTCACCAAGAAAGGCATCATAACCGCTGCGGCCCTTGTGATCTTGCAAACCAAGAACGAATTCATGGGCTTCGGCCTTTTGCGTAGCCTCAATTATCTGATCTTCAGACGCACCGGGTTGACCATAAAGGATATTATCGCGTGCGGATCTGTTAAACATGGCCGTTTCCTGAGTAACCATGCCGATCTGACGACGCAAACTTTCCTGTCCTACATCGCGAATATTATGGCCGTCGATGAAAATAGCACCCTTTTCACACTCATAAAGTCGAAGCAAAAGAGCAACCAAAGTCGATTTTCCTGCGCCCGAAGCTCCGACAATACCCAATTTTTCACCAGGCTTTATTGTCAGATTGATGTCCGCGATCCCGCCTTCCTTACGGCCGTAAGTAAATGTGACATCCTTGAATTCAATTCGGCTTTCATTAATGCTGAGTGTATCAGCATCTTTGATATCGGTCAGACTATAGGGTCTGTTCAGTGTGCGAATACCGTCTTCGATTTCACCAATATTCGCATAAATTCCCATCAAGGTGAAACTCACGAAATTCGACATCTGCGCTATGCGCAAAGCAATCGCACCCGTCGCTGCAATATCACCTGCACTTGCCAGATTATTCGTCCATAAAAGCAACGCACTACCGATCAGAAAGACCGGCAGAAGGCCCGCTAGTGCAGTTAACGCAAACCGAAACCCCGCAGAAAGATAGCCAAAATCAACAGCACGGTTCCGAAATACATCCATCGCATTCAGGGCTGCGCGATCTTCGTGATCTGCATGGGCAAACAACTTAACTGTTTTGATATTGGTAATTGTATCAATAACTTGGCCCGAGACCATTGTACGGGCGTTTGCACGCGCTGACGATTTTTTGCGCACCCTTGGAATGAACCACCTGATCAGAAAAATATATCCAACCAGCCAAAGGCCAAGAATGATCGATATGCGCCAATCAATTGTCGTCAGCAACAAAACAGCCCCAATGATAGAGGCAAGAGCAAACGCAACAACAGTCACCAATTCAACCATCACATCCGTGACGGCTCGCGCTGTCTGCATTTGTTTTTGTGCAATACGGCCTGCAAAATCATTGTCAAAAAAGCTGACTGACTGACCCATCGTCCACCGGTGCAATCGCGACAGAACCATCGGATAAAGGTTAGGGCCAATCACGGCTGAATTCATAAGGGCAGAAATGCCAATAAACCCGGGCCTTATTCCAATGAAAAAGAGAATAAAGATAGTAAGTGCCAACCAATGCTGTGCAAAAAAAGCCCCAGGGCCCGCATCCAACGCCTGATCAATAATAACGCCCAGAATAAGAGCACTGATGACCTCAAGCGCGCCAACGATCACAGAAAAGAAAGCTGCTACCAGAATGACAAGCCCGGCGCCTGACAAGCACCACTGGAAAAAAGCAAAAAGGCTTTGGGGTGGCGGGCCGTCAGAATGCTGAAAGGCATTGATAAGGTTTGATATTTTCATAAACGACTCAGATGTTGAATTAGCTTGAACAGACGAAAACAAATGCCGTCCCTTTGATAAGGGTGGCATTCAGACAGATAATTTCATGGCTTAATATTTGATATAGCAGACCACGTGCCCAAAGAAAGCCGTTAGTCTTTGGTTTGGCCGTTATCCGTAGACAGCAATTCAGATTTCGTCAGCTGAAAATCCGATGCAACCCAGCGGTTTTCCAATTCGGACAGTTTTTTACCCAATGCAGCACCTTGATAATGATCCAAAAGATCGCTGGCGCTAACAGGGAACTGTGCAGCTGCACCCTTGGCCGCTTCATCAAAATCAATCAGTTTTAATTCCTGCCCAGCAATAGCTTTGCGGATCAACAGAACATCTTCTGCGATTGAAAGCCCGTGATAATGGCCCAAAGCCGCAGGACCACGGTCTTCTGACACAGCCTCTTGAAGTATTTTTAGCTGGCGCGCTTCTTGCTTGCTTAATCGCAGCGCGTCTGGCGCATTCAGACCACCAAGACTTGCAAGACGCCGGATAGGATCGGGCGATCTGTTCTGATCCAAATGCACAAGCGGATACAGGAACTTTGGGTCCGACCCGGGCAATATCTGCGCTAGAACACCAATTTGCGACATCGCCGCAATACTTGGGCCAGGGTCAGGGGCAGAAAGCAGTTTTTTCATTTCACTGCCGACACGTTCTTTGGAAAGCGTTTCAAGACCATCCACATTTTCAGCACAAGCACTTAAGCCATCCGCATCCAGACCCACGTTCATGTTTCCGTAATGCGCGTGAAATCGGAAAAACCTTAGGATGCGAAGATAATCTTCTTTAATGCGGGCATCCGGATCTTCGATAAATCGAACAACACGTGCCTGCAGATCCGGTAAACCGCCCAGCGGGTCAATAATCTGGCCTGACATATCAGCATAAAGGGCATTCATGGTGAAATCGCGCCGTCGCGCGTCATCTTCGATATGGTCAGAATAGGCGACAACAGCACGCCGGCCGTCTGTTTCCACATCACGGCGAAAGGTTGTGACCTCATGCGGGGTATGTTCTACGATGATCGTGACAGTGCCATGATCAATTCCCGTTGGAATGGCCTTAAATCCCGCATCTTGGGCCATTCGCATCACTTGCTGCGGCAGTGCATTGGTTGAAATGTCGATGTCTGCAATGGGCAAATTCATAAGCGCATTACGAACACAACCCCCGACATAAAGCGCCTGAAAGTCTTGCGCATTCAAACATTCCATCACTTCACGAGTGCCTGGGCCTTCGACTTTAGTTGGATCAAGTGATACCATTTTTACAGTCGATCCGCCAAAGCACGCAAAATACGCGCAGTTGCGCCCCAAATGTAATAGGGGCCATATGGCACACAGTAATAATGGCGCATTTGCCCGCGCCATTCACGCGCCTCTATTCGGAAATTCTGAATATCTGTGACATAGGCCAAGGGAACAGAAAAAATCTCATCTACCTCGCCGATTTCAGCAATCGGATCATAGATGCGGTGGATAAGACCCAGAACAGGTGTCACTTGAAAGCCCGTGACCGTTTCGTGAGGCGGCAATACACCGATAACATCCACGTTATCTTGCGGCAGTGCGATTTCCTCAAAAGCTTCGCGCAGGGCGGTATGCGTCAGTGTTTTATCCCCATCATCCCGCTTACCGCCGGGAAAGGCGATCTGCCCGGGGTGATGTTTCATCGCCGATGATCGTTTGGTCAAAACCACATGGTATTCAGAATTGATCCTTTGAAGCCCAATAAGAACCGCAGCCTGTCGCAACTTGCGATTTTCAGGCAACTGAACGTCCTTGTTCAGATCGTAATCAGATGTCGGGCGCCCATCAATGTTGATGGATTTCAGCAGTGCTTGTCTGAAATCAGGATTTTTCAGCATCATCTAATTTTGCCTCAAACCCCAAGGTTAAGGGATTAAATTCGTAATGCGCCCCGCAGAATTGGCAATCTGCAGTCACGATACCGTCGTCGGTCGTCATATGTGCTATATCCCTTGCAGAATAGATCGACAAACTTTGGCGCACACGATCCGAAGAACAGGTGCATCCGAATGTAATCGGTTGCGCATCGAACACCCGCGGTTGTTCTTCATGAAAAAGCCGGATCAGCAAATCAGTCGGGTCTACATTTGGTCCGACCAGCTCAAGCTCTTCTACGGTATCCAACAGGATGTTGGCACGGTTCCAGTTTTCCCCTTCATCACCGTCCAAAATATCTAATGCATTCAGCAATCCGGCCTCGCCCGACCCGCCTTGATCGGCAAAGGGCGATGCTTTCGGCATATGCTGCAACAATATACCGCCCGCGCGCCAGTTTGCTTTTTCTGTCGGTCGTTGCGATTGCCCAAAGCTGATCGCAAAACGGCTTGGAATCTGTTCAGACTGTGCAAAATAGGTTTCTGCACAGGCAGAAAGCGATCCACCGGAAATAGGTGTAATGCCTTGATAAGGTGTCGTCCCTTGCCCTTGATCGATCAAAATCGCAAAGTACCCGTTGCCAATCTGCGAAAACGGGTCTGCACCTGGGATCAGTTTTTCTTCATCAAAGCTGGCATACCCCCGAATTTTTGCCGGGGTGCCGTCTTGGCTGGGACTGTAATAATCCGTTGCAATCAGACGCGCCGCGCCATCGCCACGCACTTGCAACGACAGTTTCCAGCGCAGCTTCATTGTCTGACCGATCAGCGCCGTCAGCACAGCCATTTCAGCGACCAGCGCTTCAATTTGCGCAGGATAGTTATGCTGTGACAGGATCTGTTCCAAAACACCATCCAGCCGTGCAACCCGTCCACGGATGTCTGAACGATCAAGTTGGAACGGCAGGACCGTGTCGTCCCACGCGATTTTCGAAGTAAACGTCATGGATTTTCCTTAACTGCCTTGTCTGGCATATCTCAAGTATATAGCAGCAAGTATATGTGGTCCAATCTGGAAAAAATACAATGATACGCCGTTTCGGGGAACCCATACAGCAAAGCACCACCTATAAAAAGCGTCCGGGCGCTTATGCTATATTGGAGCGCGATGGGGCGATTTTGCTGACGTATCAGATGGCACCGCATCATGAATTTCAGCTGCCGGGTGGTGGAATTGACCCCGGCGAAAGCCCCGTGCGTGCGCTTTATCGCGAAGTGTTTGAAGAAACAGGCTGGCATATTACAAAGCCCCGCCGTCTTGGCGCATTTCGTCGTTTCACATACATGCCAGAATACGATTTATCGGCCGAGAAAATATGCCAAGTCTATTATGCACGCCCAACACTTGCGATATGTGATCCGCCGGAACCTGAACATCTTGCTGTTTGGATGCCTGTTGATCAAGCGATAGAGGCTGTAGAAAATGATGGGGATCGCGCCTTCTTGATACGTTATTTTTCTGGCTGATATTCCAGCAGAATTGCCGATACATCGTCTGAAAATTCCTGACCCTCTGAGAATGTGACAAGATGTTCATGAATGGTATTGAGCAGTTCATCGCCCCTTCCATCCACATTTTGACTTAGAATTTCGTCTATTCTTTCGTCGCCAAATAATTCTTGGGCCGGGTTCATGCATTCATTTACGCCATCAGATGCGATTAAGATCCGATCCCCAGGCTGAAGTTGTACTTCAAATTCGTCATATGTTGCGCCTGGAATAAGGCCAATTGGCAATCCACCGGTTCCTAAAACCTCGGTCTGTCCATCGCGGCGTTGAACAACAGGATGCGGATGCCCTGCCTGGGTCATCACCACTTTGCCTGTCCGCAAATCAAAATGGGCAAGAACAAGTGTAAAATATAGTTCTGTGTCAATTTCGTTGAAAATCTGTTCATTCAAATATCTGGCAACCCGCGCTGGTGATCGCCCGATAAAACGCCCATCAACATTTTTCAGCGCAATGTTTTGATTTGGATTTGTTCCAGACAAATATCCCGCAAGCCGTGCGGTCATCAGGGCAGATGAAATACCATGCCCTGAAACGTCGATTGCAAAAAGCCCAATCGATGTTTCGTTTATTTGGTAAAATCCAACCAGATCCCCACCAACATGCCCAGACGATTCCAAGAGAAGTGACACTTGCGCAGGCCCAAAATCCTTTACGCGTTCAGGAACCAAGGATTGCTGAAGCTTCTTTGCTTCAAGAAGATCATTATCAAGGCTATTGTAAAGCGCACGCAGCTCGTCCAGCGTTGAACTGACCAACCTGTTTTTTTCAACCAGCTCTTGTTGCATTTGCAAAATTCGTTCGCCAGCGCTGATACGCGATCGTAATTCCAGCGCATTCACAGGCTTGATTAAAAAATCATCCGCACCAATGTCCAGACCTTGCACAACATCCCGTTTTTCACTCTTTGATGTAAGTAGAATGAAATAACCATATTTGCTGCGATCCAAAGCCCGAAATTCACGGCAAAATTCAAGGCCATTCATGCCGGGCATCATCCAGTCACTGACAACAAAATGAATGGTATCCGTTTGGCAGATCGCCAAAGCCTCTTCGCCTGATGATGCTTCGATGACCTCGTACCCCCAGCGAACAAGCGAAGCGGCTAAAATACGTCTTTGCAAGCGACTGTCATCCACGACAAGCACGCGTTTGATCGATGTCTGATCATCAACCGGACTTTTCAGACCATCGTCTGCAATTTCTATCGCCATATCTAACACGCTTTTTCAGATCCATGCACTTCATGCACCGCTGAGATTTAAAAATAAGTGAAAGTTAAAATTGAAATGGATTATAAATTTTTACTCATCTTTTATTAAACCTAACCAACAAAGCTTGTGGCCTAAAATTAGATGTCTCGCAGGTTTGGAAGATGATTGACTGGAACCGCATCAATGAATTGAAAAAAGAAATCGGGCTTGATGACTTTGATGAAGTCATCGGGCTTTTTCTTGAAGAAGCAGAGGACGTTTTAGCCAATTTAAAACAAGACCAACCAGAAGATAAACTACTAGAATATTTGCACTATTTAAAAGGAAGCGCGTTAAACATCGGATTTAACCATGTTGCTGTAATTTGTACCAAACTTGAAAAACGCTTGGACGAAAGCAATTATAACCACCGTGAGATTGAGACATTATTTGAGGCTTATAATACGTCAAAAACACATTTTTTCAAAAATCTGAATTCTTAGATCACGAACTGCGCAAGCAAATCATCATCTGTAATATCACTGAAGGTAAAACCTGCTTTTTCAAGTTTATCTTCGAGTTTCATAAAGTTGTCTGCATTTTTTGTCTCAATCCCAATAAGAACTGATCCGAAATTACGCGCAGACTTTTTCAAATATTCAAATCTGGCGATATCATCATCCGGCCCCAGGATGGACAGGAATTCCTTTAAAGCACCGGGTCGTTGTGGAAGACGAAGAATAAAATACTTCTTTAATCCCAAATATCGCTGTGCGCGCTCTTTCACTTCGGGCAATCGTTCGAAATCAAAATTGCCGCCAGACGTCAAACAGACAACCTTTTTTCCCTGAATTTCACTTTTTAAATCTGAAAGCGCATCAATCGCCAAGGCACCTGCGGGTTCCAGAACGATACCTTCGATGTTCAGCATTTCAAGCATCGTGGTGCAGATACGATCTTCATCGCAATGAATAACATGGGCGCCAGGAACATCTTTCAGAACTGAAAATGTCTTTTCGCCCAGCCTTGCAACTGCGGCACCATCCACAAATGTGTCCACTTTATCCAGCGCAATGGGATGTCCCGCCTTAAGGGCTGCCGCAAAATTCGCGCCGCCAGTTGGTTCAACATAGTAAAGTTTAATGTTCAAACCTTTGGTTTTAAAATAAGATGTTACACCAGCTGAAAGCCCCCCGCCACCAACAGGAAGAATGACAATATCAGGTTTTTGACCGGTCTGTCGAAGCATCTCAACTGCGACAGACGCCTGACCTTCGATAACGTCCACATCGTCAAAAGGTGACAGGAAATGTGCACCAACGTCTTTGCAATATGCCTTTGCAGACGACAAGGTTTCATCAAAGTAATCACCCGTCAAACGCACTTCGATATGATCCTGGCCAAACATCCGCGTTTTATCGATTTTCTGCTGCGGTGTTGTAACGGGCATAAAAATCACACCGTTTACACCGAAATACTTGCAAACAAATGCGACACCCTGCGCATGATTTCCTGCACTTGCACAGACGAATGTCCGCTTATCTGGCAATGTCTCAAGGCTTTTGCGCATCGCATTGAAAGCCCCGCGAATTTTATAAGATCGCACAGGTGTCAGATCTTCGCGCTTTAACCAAATGTCTGCGCCATATTTTGCAGACAAATGAATGTTCTTCTGCAATGGCGTTTCAGGGAAAAGCTGTCGCATGGCGGCTTCTGCCGCTTGGGCTTTTTTAGCAAAAGATGTCATCCCAGACACTTGGCGCGAAAATCAGTTTGACGCAAGCAATCTTGCCCTAAGGTCGAAAACCCGATATCGCGCCCCAAACCCAAATCGGAGCATTTGCATGTCTGCCCCTAAAAAAGTTGTGCTGGCCTATTCCGGCGGCCTTGATACCTCGATCATTCTGAAATGGCTGCAAACGGAATATGGATGCGAAGTCGTAACCTTTACCGCCGATCTTGGCCAAGGCGAAGAACTTGAACCTGCCCGTAAAAAAGCCGAAATGATGGGCGCAAGCGACATCTATATCGAAGATCTGCGCGAAGAATTCGTACGCGATTTCGTTTTCCCGATGTTCCGCGCTAATGCGGTCTATGAAGGATTGTATCTGTTAGGCACATCGATCGCACGGCCTTTGATTTCGAAACGCCTGATTGAGATTGCCGAAGAAACGGGTGCAGATGCCGTGGCCCACGGTGCGACAGGCAAAGGTAATGATCAGGTCCGGTTCGAACTTTCGGCCTATGCTCTGAACCCTGATATCAAAGTCATTGCCCCTTGGCGTGAATGGGATCTGTCCAGCCGGACAAAACTAATTGATTTCGCTGAAAAAAATCAAATTCCGATTGCCAAAGACAAGCGCGGCGAAGCGCCTTTTAGTGTTGACGCAAACCTTCTGCACACCTCATCCGAGGGCAAGGTTCTGGAAGATCCCGCACAAGATGCACCGGATTATGTCTATCAGCGTACCGTCCACCCAGAAGATGCGCCAGATAAACCCGAATTCATTGAAATCGGCTTTGAAAAAGGAGACGCTATTTCAATCAACGGACAAAACATGTCGCCAGCTGAAATTTTGACGAAACTCAATGAATTGGGTGGCAAACATGGCATTGGGCGTCTTGATCTGGTCGAAGGGCGCTTTGTCGGGATGAAATCCCGCGGGATTTATGAAACACCAGGCGGCACATTGTTGCTGGAAGCCCATCGCGGCATTGAACAAATCACATTGGATCGCGGTGCCGCACACCTGAAAGATGAACTGATGCCGCGTTATGCCGAACTGATTTACAATGGGTTTTGGTTCAGCCCCGAACGCGACATGCTGCAAGCCGCGATCGACAAAAGCCAGGAACATGTCACCGGAACCGTGCGTATGAAACTGTACAAAGGTTTGGGCCGCACTGTTGGCCGTTGGTCAGATTATTCGCTATATTCCGAAGAACATGTAACGTTCGAAGATGATGCCGGTGCCTATGATCAAAAAGATGCCGCGGGCTTTATCAAACTGAACGCTTTGCGTCTGCGTTTGATCGCCATGCGGAACCGTCGTTTGAAATAGTCAGGGCTAAACGGTAAACATCCTGTGACGTCACGCGGGCGTGAGTTGATTGACTGTGCCCATACGGACAAGGGTCATTTCAAAGGAGATGCACCATGACGTACACATTTAAAACAGCAAAACCCATTGTCTTAATCATTGCGATGGCTTTTGGCTTTATTGCGAACTGCACAAGCGCAAAGGCCGCCGACCTTAAAACACTGACTGTTGCAGGCGGATGCTTTTGGTGTGTTGAGTCCGATTTTGAAAGGGTGCCTGGTGTTATTGAAGCCGTTTCAGGTTTTACTGGCGGAACGGTAAGCAATCCGACATATAAGCAGGTGACAAGTGGCGGAACCGGTCATTATGAGGCCGTTCAGATCAGCTATGATCCTGATAAAATCTCAGCCGATCAGCTGTTGCATTTGTTCTTCCGCTCAATCGACCCAACAGATGCCGGTGGACAGTTTTGTGACCGCGGTGAAAGCTATCGTACAGCCGTGTTCTTTGAAGGTGCCGATCAAAAACAGGCGGCAGAACGTGCAAAATCCGAAGCGCGATCAGATCTGGGCCGCAAGATCGTAACACCTGTATTAGCGGCACAACGGTTTTATCCGGCCGACGCCTATCATCAGGATTATTATAAAAGCGGGGCCGTTATCCTGACGCGCTTTGGCCCACGCAGCAAAGCAGAGGCTTATAAAAGATACCGATCTGCCTGTGGACGCGATCAACGCGTTAAGCAACTTTGGGGGAAAGACGCCCCATTTATTGGTGGTCATTCGTAAAAATTGGGCGGCTCAGGCCGCCCTTTTTCATTCAACTGGCTTTGCCAACACCACAAGCTGCGATAACAGCCATATTCAGAATGTCGGTTTCTGTTGAGACTGTCGAACAAATCTGAATAGATTTATTTACCCCTGTCAAAATCGGTCCCAACACTGTCGCGCCACCCATTTCCTGCATAAGTTTGACTGATATTGACGCAGAATGGCGGGCTGGCACGACTAAAACATTTGCCGGACCTGTCAGACGGCTAAACGAATATTGCGCCATCGCTTGCGCATTTAGTGCAACATCCACTGTCATTTCGCCTTCGTATTCGAAATCAACGCCGCGTTCATCCAGAACACGCGGGGCCATGTGCATCTTTTCGGCACGTTCCGAGACCGGATAACCAAAAGTCGAAAAACTAACAAATGCAACACGCGGTTCTAGCCCTAATTCTTGTGCCACAGCAGCCCCATGGGTCGCGATATTGGCCAGATCATGTTCATCAGGCCATTCATGGACAAGTGTATCTGTGATCAAAACAATTCGGCCCTTTAACAAAACAGCCGTGACACCCACCGCGCCATCTTGGGTAGAAGCATCAAAAACATGGTTCATCAGACCCAAAACATGCGCTGATTTCCGTGTTGCGCCAGTGACCAGACCGTCTCCATGCCCATGTGCCAACATTAATGCGGAAAATACATGACGGTCGCGGGCTGCAAGGCGGTGGATGTCCTGTCTGTCGTGCCCCTTGCGTTGCAATCTGTCATATAAAAAGGATTTGTAGACATCCAAATGTGTCGTGTTAGCCGCATTCACGATTTCAAGCTCGCGTACGGCATCACCAAGACCTGCAGCATCCAGTTTTTCTTTCACATCCGCTTCGCGACCCACAACCAAGGCTTTGCCCATACCAGAGCGCTGGTATTGAACAGCGGCACGCAGAACGCGAGTATCATCCCCTTCGGCAAAAATCATACGTGCCTGTGCTTGCTTGGCACGCGCATGAATACTGCGCAGGATTGACGCTGTCGGATCCATGCGTGCTTTCAGGCTGACCTCATACCCTTCCATATCCACAATTGGGCGACGCGCAACGCCCGTATCCATGCCCGCTTTGGCAACAGCGGGCGGGATTTTATAGATCAAGCGCGGGTCAAAGGGGGTCGGAATGATATATTCACGACCAAAACTTAATTTACGACCGTACGCCACAGCAACCTCGTCCGGTACATCTTCGCGGGCCAGATCAGCCAACGCCTTGGCGCAGGCAATTTTCATTTCATCGTTGATCGCACGGGCGTGAATATCCAATGCCCCACGGAAAAGATACGGAAAGCCAAGCACATTGTTGACCTGATTTGGATAGTCAGACCGGCCTGTTGCAACAATGGCATCTGCACGAACCTCTTGGGCTTCTTCTGGCGTAATTTCAGGATCAGGGTTTGCCATGGCAAAAATCACCGGGTTTTCGGCCATGCTGGCGATCATATCAGATGTTACTGCGCCTTTGACTGACACACCCAGAAAGACATCTGCATCTTTCATTGCCTCTTCCAATGATCGTGCATCCGTTTTTGCCGCATGAGCCGATTTCCATTGGTTCATTCCTTGGGTACGGCCTTGATAAATCACGCCTTTTGTGTCACAAACGATGCAGTTGTCGTGCTTGGCCCCCATTGTTTTGATCAGCTCAATACAAGCGATCCCTGCAGCACCTGCACCGTTCAGAACGATCTTGCAGTCTTCGATCTTTTTCTTCGTCAGATGCAACGCATTGATAAGACCCGCCGCACAGATAACGGCTGTTCCGTGCTGATCATCATGGAAAACGGGGATATCCATTTCCTCTTTCAGGCGCTGTTCAATGATAAAGCATTCCGGCGCTTTGATATCTTCCAGATTGATCCCGCCGAACGTCGGGCCCATCAGTTTGACCGCGTTGATAAAGGCATCGGGATCTTCGGTATCCAACTCAATATCAATGGAATTCACGTCTGCAAAGCGTTTGAATAAAACCGCTTTGCCCTCCATCACTGGTTTTGAGGCCAGCGCACCCAAATTCCCCATCCCCAAAATCGCCGTTCCGTTTGAGATCACAGCGACCATGTTGCCCTTATTTGTATAATCATACGCTGTTTCGGGTGCATCGGCGATGGCCTGCACAGGAACGGCAACGCCTGGCGAATAAGCCAGCGATAAATCTCGCTGTGTCGTCATCGGAACCGACGCATTAATCTCAAACTTTCCCGGTCGGGGTTGCATGTGATAATTCAGCGCCTCTTCTGGCGTGATCCGTGAATTTCTGCTCATGTGAAGTATCAGTCCTGTTCTGGGCTTATTTCTGCGAAAACGTCCGCGTGTCCGGGTGCCAGACAAGATTGACGCGTTCCGCCGTTCCTGCAAACCTTTTATTCAGGGATCTTTCGTTGATGGTATCCGACCATTTACGCAGTGGGATCAAATGACTGTCGCCGAACCCGTCAATCAAAACAAACTGATCATGCCCGTTACGGTGACCGAAAACGATGTTGGATGAGTTAATATCATTGGCCCGAATGCGCCAGCTGAACATCCGTTGGGCAAAATCATCCAAAAGTGGGATATAATCCTGCAACGACCCTTGTTTCGCCAAATCGCGAAGCCGCGGGCCTGTTGGCTGATCTTTCAAACCAATGCGTTCGACCAGCATGCCCAAACCCAGATCTGTTTGCACAAGGCCGCGCAGTTCAGAAATCGGCATTTCGCCTGTTGCTTTATCCTGCTGAAGTTTTGCCCGCAGATAACAATCGTATTCCCGAAACAAAAACCTGTAATATGTCGACGGAAACAACTGGCGCACAATGCGTTTAGCGCCTTTTGCATCCAGATGATCAGCGCCCCGTAATAAAACCTTAACCATGACATTTGGCATATCGTCGATCGTGTAAATCGCGCGTTTGGACCCGCGCGCCAACGGCTGCTTGTCATTTAGAATAAGGGGCTGTTTATCAATCAACATGTGTCGGTTTTCTTCCGAAGTTGGGCATAGATAGTTGCAACTGGCTCGCGCCACAACTACTCCGTTATAAAACGGGGGATGTTGTGACGAAATCTGCTGCAAACGTCACGCCAATGATGGCGCAATATCTTGAGATCAAAGCGCAATATAAAGATGCGCTTTTGTTCTATCGTATGGGCGATTTTTACGAATTGTTCTTTGACGATGCCGTGGCTGCATCGGCCGCTTTGGATATTGCACTAACCAAGCGCGGCAAACATGACGGCAATGATATCGCAATGTGCGGTGTGCCGTTTCACGCAGCCGAAGGATATCTGCTAACATTGATCCGCAAAGGGTTTCGCGTGGCCGTAGCCGAGCAGCTTGAAAACCCGGCCGAGGCGAAAAAGCGTGGCTATAAAGCCGTTGTGAAACGCGATGTTGTGCGATTGATCACACCCGGCACCCTGACAGAAGAAACCCTTTTGGATGCGCGACAACATAATTATTTAGCCGCTTACGCTGAAGTGCGTAAAACAGGTGCCATAGCCTGGACCGATATTTCAACCGGTGAATTTCATGTCACCGATTGTCCGCGTATTCGACTTTCGCCTGAACTGGCACGGCTTGGTCCACGTGAATTGTTGATCGTAGATGGGTTACAGGCTGAATTATCAGATCTAACAGATGACCTTGGCATATCTGTTACAGCGCTTTCCAAAGCCAGTTTTGATAGTACATCAGGCGAAAGACGTCTGTGTGATCTGTTCAAAATCTCAACCCCGGATGCGTTTGGGGAATTCAGCCGCGCTGAACATGGCGCGATGGGTGCGCTGATCGAATATCTGGACATCACGCAGAAAGGTCAATTGCCCCTTCTGCGTCCGCCCATACGGGAAAAAACCGGCGGTGTAATGCAGATTGATCCTGCCACACGGCGCAATCTTGAGATCACTCAAAGTCTGTCTGGTGGTAAGGATGGATCGCTTTTACATGCGATTGACAGAACCGTCACAGCTGGGGGGGGTCGTTTGTTGCAAGGATGTATCGCGTCACCCTCACGCGATTTGGTCACGATCAATGCGCGCCATGATTCAGTTCAGTTTTTTGTAGAAACATCACGCCTACGCAATGATTTGCGCGCAGCATTGCAAAAAACACCTGACATGGATCGGGCGATATCGCGGATCGGGCTGGACCGTGCAGGCCCGCGTGATTTGACCGCCATTCGTAACGGGCTAACCCAGGCTGAACAGATAGCTAAATACCTGGAAAGCGCTGATTTGCCCGATGATTTGCAACACACCTGTCAAGATTTAGGCGGACACCATGATTTGATCGCATTATTGGATGACGCATTGGTGGCCGAACCCCCTTTTATTGTGCGGGATGGCGGGTTTATTGCAAGCGGCTATCACGTTGAGCTTGATGAAACCCGCAAACTGCGTGACGAAGGCCGCGGGGTGATTGCCGGTCTGCAAGCAGATTATGCACAACAATGCGAGGTTTCTTCGCTAAAGATCAAACATAACAATGTCCTTGGTTATTTCATTGAAACCACCGCAACCCATGCTGAAAAAATGCTGTCAGCCCCCCTGTCCGAAACATTCATTCATCGCCAAACCACTGCAAATGCGGTGCGTTTTACGACTGTGCCATTATCAGAACTTGAAACAAAGATCCTGAACGCTGGCAATCGCGCGCTTGAGATTGAAAAGCAGCTGTTTGCCAGCCTCCGACAAACCATTCTGGATAACGCAGCGCAGGTTTTATCAACAGCAAGTGCCTTATCAAAATTTGATCTGTTTACCGCTTTTGCAGATCTGGCCAGTGGTGAAAACTGGTGTCGGCCGCAAATGGAAGACAGCAATGCCTTCGATATCACTGGCGGAAAACATCCGGTGGTCGAACAAGCACTGCGTCGTCAGGGCAGCCAGTCTTTTGTTGCCAACGATTGCGCCTTGTCTAAGGGTGATGATGGCGCGGATATCTGGCTTTTGACAGGGCCCAACATGGCCGGTAAATCAACATTTTTGCGCCAAAACGCTTTGATTGCCCTTTTGGCGCAGGCTGGATCATTTGTACCAGCTGAAAAGGCCCAGATCGGAATTGTGTCACAGCTTTTTTCCCGTGTTGGGGCATCAGATGATCTGGCGCGTGGTCGGTCGACCTTCATGGTTGAGATGGTCGAAACGGCTGCGATCCTAAATCAGGCTGATGATCGTGCGTTAGTTATTTTAGATGAAATCGGGCGCGGCACGGCAACCTATGACGGTTTGTCCATTGCATGGGCCACATTGGAACACCTGCACGATGTCAATAAATGCCGCGCACTTTTCGCAACGCATTATCATGAAATGACAGCCCTGGCCGATAAACTGACTGGCGTGCAAAATGCCACCGTTGCCGTCAAGGAATGGGAAGGCGATGTGATTTTTCTGCATGAAGTCCGAAAAGGGGCTGCAGATCGGTCATATGGGGTCCAGGTTGCGCGCCTTGCCGGACTGCCAGACGCAGTTGTTGCGCGCGCGCGCGTCGTGCTGGATGCGTTAGAACAAGGTGAACGCGAAGGTGGTAAAAAGCCAAAAGCGTTAATTGATGATCTGCCTTTGTTTGCAGCAACACCACCAGTTCAAGCCACTATGCGAAAACAATCAGCGGTCGAGGATAAACTTCGGGACATTATGCCCGATGATTTATCCCCAAAAGACGCGCTGACATTGCTTTATGAATTGAAAGATCTGTTACCTGACTAACCGGCGGGTGTTGACGAAACACCAACTTGTGCTGGTCGCAGCAAACGATCATGCAACATGAAGCCTTCGGTCATGACCTGAATGATATCACCGGCAGAGGTATTCGGAACAGGTGCTTCGAACATCGCCTGATGAGCTTGTGGGTCGAATTTATCGCCAACTTCGGGTGCGATCACTTCAATCCCATGCTTTTTGAACACGTTCAAAAGTTCGCGCATGGTCAATTCGATCCCTTCGAACAAGGCCGCTGATGTTTTGCGTTGTTCTTCAGTCGCTGCTTCAATCGCGCGCTTCATGTTGTCATAAACCGGCAGCATATCGCGGGCCAGTTTCGATCCGCCGTAATTTTCGGCTTCACGTCGGTCCCGTTCGCTGCGCTTGCGCGTATTTTCCGTATCCGCCAAGGCCCGCATGAAACGATCACGAAAATCGTCACGTTCAGCGCGTAGTGCGTCTAGCTCAAGCTCTTCGTCGGAAAATTCGATCGATTGCTCTTCTTCCAACTCAGCCTCAGTGGCTGCGATATCATCCAGAAAGTCTTCTTCGTTCTTTGGCTCTGCCATTCTTCTTACCTCTAACCGCGGTTTGAGATCAGTTTCCCGATCAACTGCGCCGTATAATCGACAATGGGAACAATGCGCCCATAATTCAGCCTAGTCGGACCAATCACACCAACTGCGCCAATGATCTTACGATCAGCGTTCATATAGGGAGAGACCACCAAAGAGGAACCCGAAAGTGAAAAGAGTTTGTTCTCAGACCCAATAAAAATGCGCACACCTTCGCCTTGATCAGTTAATTCAAGGAATTCTGCGATGTCTTGCTTGCGTTCCAGGTCATCAAACAGCGTTCTGATGCGTTCAAGATCCTCAGGTGCTGTACTGTTTTCCAAAAGATTCGCCCGCCCACGAACAATCAGACGTGCATTTTGTTCGCCCTGATTCTCCCAAAGGGCAAGACCGCTTTCAACCAGATCGCGCGAAAGGCTATCAATTTCCTGACGCCGTTTTGAAATTTCAGTTTCAATGATTTTGCGAACATCACCCAGAAACTTACCTTCGATCAGCGCATTCAGAAAATTCGCCGCTTCGCGCATAGACGATGGTGTTTGACCAGATGGTGGCGTGAAAACACGATTTTCAACCTGACCATCGGCAAATACCAAAACCACCAAAGCGCGATCATGGCCCAGGGATACAAATTCGATATGCTTGATTGGTGCTTCGCGTTTCGGCGTCAGCACCAGACTGGCCCCTTGCGTGACACTCGACAGTGCTGATCCGACCCTGTCCATAACCGCAGACACATCTGGATCATTTGATCCAAGCGTTTGATCAATCTTTTCGCGATCTTGATCGTTCAGGTTGCTGACCTCAAGCAGCCCATCCACAAACATACGCAGCCCTAGATCGGTCGGTACACGGCCTGCAGATATATGCGGACTGTCCAGCAAACCCATATATTCCAAATCTTGCATCACATTGCGAATGGTGGCGGCGCTGATATTTTCGGACAACGTTCGCGTCAAGGTTCGTGATCCAACTGGATCACCATTTTCCAGATATCCTTCGACAACGCGTCGAAAGACTTCGCGCGATCTGTTGTTCAATTCATCAAAGGGCGGCATCGTATGTGGCATGTTTAGATATTTGAGGCCAATTTTCAAAAGAGCAAGAGCAGGAAAGTGGTTGCGCTTGATCTAATGCCGTGGGTATTCCGACATTGCAACAGAACGGAGCACCCAATGCGGCCATCTTCTCGTGATCTTGATCAAATGCGTACGATTTCCATTGAAACCAACGTGACCCGCTATGCGGAAGGTTCATGTATGATCAAATGTGGGGAAACCCATGTGCTTTGTACGGCCTCAATTGATGATCGGGTGCCCCCATTTTTGAAAAACTCTGGGCTGGGCTGGGTAACGGCGGAATATGGTATGCTGCCTCGTGCAACCCATACTCGAATGCGACGCGAGGCGAAAAATGGTCAATCTGGCAGGACACAGGAAATTCAGCGTCTGATTGGGCGCAGTCTTCGGGCAGGCATTGATCGCGTTGCTTTAGGTGAACGCCAGATCACCGTCGATTGTGATGTCATTCAGGCCGATGGCGGAACGCGTTGCGCATCGATCACTGGCGGATGGGTCGCCCTGCGGTTGGCAATCAATGCGCTGATGAAGGCGGGCGATGTGATTTCAGACCCGATGCTGGATCACGTGGCCGCCGTAAGTTGTGGTATTTATGCAGGTCAGCCAGTGCTGGATCTGGATTACCCTGAAGACAGCGAAGCTGGCGTTGACGGCAATTTCGTCATGATGGGCAGTAGTCGTCTGGTTGAAGTTCAGATGTCTGCCGAAGGATCGACCTTTTCGCGCGACGAAATGAACACGTTGATGGACCTAGCTGAAAAAGGTGTTGGCGAATTGGTTGCAGCGCAAAAGGCGGCTGTGTCCTGAATGCGCAAGCTGGTCGAGAAAAAGATCGTTCTGGCGTCGCATAACGCCGGAAAACTGCGCGAGATCGCAGAGCTGTTGGTGCCATATGGGATCGAAGTCGTTTCAGCCGGTGATCTTGGCCTGGAAGAACCCGCAGAAACCGAAGACACGTTTGCCGGAAATGCCCGTATCAAAGCACATTTTGCAAGCGAAAACAGTGGTTTACCTGCTTTTTCAGATGACAGCGGTATCACTGTTGATGCGCTTGGTGGCGCCCCTGGTGTTTACACTGCAGATTGGGCAGAAACGGACAATGGCCGTGATTTTCCCATGGCAATGACCAAAGTTTGGAAGCTATTAGAAGCCAAAAACGCCCCTGCCCCGCGAACTGCTGCATTCAATTGCACGCTATGTCTTGCTTGGCCTGACGGTCACGATGAGGTTTTCGACGGTCGCGTTAATGGCCAGGTTGTCTGGCCGATGCGGGGTAAACTTGGGTTTGGATTTGATCCCGTTTTTTTGCCCGATGGCGAAACAGAAACCTTTGGAGAAATGAACCCCGCAAAAAAACATGGCATGAGTCACCGCGCGGATGCATTTCGTAAATTGATCGACGGATGTCTTGCCTGAGGATTGGCAAAACGCGGGCTTCGGCCTGTATATTCACTGGCCATTTTGTCAGGCAAAATGCCCATATTGCGACTTTAATTCGCATGTAACTGCTCAAATTGATCAATCCACCTGGGCAAATGCCTATATATCCGAGATTGATCGTATCGGGTTGGGTACTTCAGATCGCGTTTTGAATACCATGTTTTTTGGTGGTGGAACGCCCAGCCTGATGGCGGCTGAAACTGTTGATGCGGTAATAACCCATGCCCGCAAGACCTGGCATTTTGCAAATGATATTGAAATCACGCTTGAAGCTAATCCAACCTCTGTCGAAGCATCGCGATTTGCCGGATATCATGATGCGGGCGTCAATCGGGTTTCGATCGGCGTGCAATCGCTTCGCGATGATGATTTGCGCCGACTTGGCCGATTACATTCCAAAGATGAAGCCCTGAGCGCCATCGAGATTGCCCGTAATACATTTCCCCGCATGAGTTTCGATCTGATGTACGGGCGACAAGATCAGACGGCAAAAGACTGGGAAGCTGAATTAAATGAGGCGATTGGTTTTGCCGCCGATCACTTGTCGCTGTACCAGCTGACAGTTGAAGACGGTACTGCTTTTGGCGATAGATATAAGGCGGGACGATTACTTGGTCTGCCAGATGATGATCTTTCCGTTCAACTATTTGAAATTACTCAGGAAATTTGTGAACATAACGGCTTGCCCGCATATGAAGTTTCAAACCATGCACCTGCTGATTCAGAAAGCAGACACAACATGATTTACTGGCGATATGGTGATTATGCCGGTATCGGACCCGGTGCGCACGGAAGGCTAACAATCCAAGGACAAAAGATTGCCACAGAAGCGGAAAAGTTGCCTGGAAAGTGGTTAAGTGGAGTTTCGTCAGGAATGGCTGAATTGCCTAGAACGGTTATTTCATCTTCAGATCAAGCGGCTGAATACCTGATGATGGGTCTGCGTTTGTCTGAGGGTGTAGATGTTGACCGCTTTGCCGCAATCAGTGGAATGCCAATTAATCAAGATCATATAAAACAGCTATGTGAAGATGATTTAATGATATTAGATGAAAACAGAATTAAAACGACCAGACGAGGCCGTTTAATTCTGAACGCTGTTATCGAAGCTCTCTTGCGAGATTAATACTTTATTCCGCTGCAGATAGTTTCCGACAAAAGTCATCCAGTTGTTCAAGTGATTTGTATTTAATTGTGATAGACCCGGTTTCGTGCCCATCTTTATGATCAATAGACACCCGCATACCAAGCTGCGCGCTAAGATCACCTTCTAATGCGCGCGTATCCGCGTCTTTATTTGGTGCAGTAACTGCTTTTTTCTCAAGCTTTTTGATAACAGTTTTCGCAAGTTTTTCAGTCTCGCGTACTGATAACTGTTTGTCGACAACCAGCTTGGCAAGGGTACTTGGATCTTCCGACGTGATCAGAGCACGCGCGTGACCTGCCGATAATTTACCAGAACGCAATAATTCTTGAACGTCTTCCGGCAGCTGTAAAAGACGCAGTAAATTGGCGATATAACTGCGGCTTTTACCCATAGCTTCGGCTAATTTTTCCTGTGTATGACCAAAACGATCCATAAGCTGGCGATAACCCAAAGCTTCTTCCAATGCATTCAGATCTGCACGTTGAATATTTTCAATAATCGCAACTTCCAGAACTTCAATATCTGTAAGATTACGAACAATAACAGGCACTTCATGCAACTTAGCCATTTGTGCAGCGCGCCAGCGTCGTTCACCCGCAATAATTTGGTAATAGCCGGGTTTCGTCTTTTCTTCGCGTACAATCAAAGGTTGTATGATGCCCCTTTGACCAATTGAATCCGCTAATTCCTGAAGATGATCACTGTCAAAACTACGGCGCGGCTGATCGGGGTTGGCCGCGATATTTTCAATTGGGATCATCTGATCAAATGACTTTGACCCCGAGGTTTTATCAGACGTCTCGTCTTGTGAGATATCTGCCATAAGTGCTGATAGCCCACGTCCTAGACCACGTGATTTACCTTTTTTAGTCGTCGCCATCGTTTTATCCTGCCTTCGCAATCTCGGGCTGTCTTTTCATAAGCTCTTGGGCTAGTGCGCGATATGCTTTACTACCCCTAGATGTTGTATCATATTCAATGACTGGTAGTGCGTAAGAGGGTGCTTCACTGATCCGAACATTTCTGGGAATAACAGTATCAAAGACCAAATCACCCAAGTTTGTCCGCGCATCCGCCTCAACCTGTTGAGCAAGGTTATTACGTCCATCATACATCGTCAGAATAATACCTTCGATCCGAAGGTTTGCATTTGCTGTCTGACGTACTTCTCTGATCGTCAGCATAAGTTGGGACACACCTTCCAACGCATAAAATTCGCTTTGCAGCGGCACCAATACGGAATGGGCTGCAACCATAGCATTCACAGTCAAAAGGTTTAAAGATGGCGGGCAATCAATTAGAATATAATCCAGCGCATATTTTTCGATTGCAGGTTGACGCAAAGCATCGTGCAGCAAAAAACTGCGTTTTTCATTGGAAATAAGCTCAATATCCGCTGAACTTAGATCTGTAGTGGCTGGAATTATGAAAACACCGTCAACCTCTGTCGGCTGTACAGCCTCTTCCAGCGTCGCTTCTTCTAATAGTAAATCGTATGCTGTTACCACACGACTGCCACGTTCAATCCCAAGACCTGTTGATGCATTACCCTGTGGATCAAGATCCACTAGCAAAACGTTGTATCCCTCTTCTGCAAGCGCCGCGCTGAGATTTATAGCTGTGGTCGTCTTTCCCACACCGCCTTTTTGGTTTGCTATAGCAATGATTTTTGGCGTGGCCAAAGTATTCAGGTCAGACACGGGATAAAGCTCCGATTTTCAGAATTGTCGCATCGGTACTTGTCATACTTGGCTTTACTTCCAAATCAAAGCGCCAGTTTTTTTTGGCGGCCGTTATCTCGTCCTGATAAGAATTTCCCTTTGGAAGTAAGGCTATTCCATCTGCATTAAGATGCCGATAGACAAATGAAAGAAGTCTATCCAATGGTGCCAATGCCCGTGCGGTGATTAAATTTGCCTTCAGATCAGGTATTTCTTCGATTCGTTCTGCGATAACTTTGACTTCTACCTCCAGCTCGCGACTTACCGTTCGTAAAAACTCTGCTTTTCTTTTGTCAGATTCAACCAGAATTGTTTCTGTACTAGGCGATTGTTCTGAAAAAATAATCGCAAGCACCATGCCAGGAAACCCACCTCCGCTTCCTAGATCACTATATTTATTGGTACTAGCATCAACATAGTCTACAAGTTGTAGCGCATCCAATATATGGCGGTTCCACATGCTGTTAAGTGTATTCTTTGATACAAGGTTAATATGTGGATTCCATTTTTTAGTTAAATCCTCATAAATTTTGAGTTTGTCGAATGTTTCACGTGAAACATTAAAGCGCTCAACAGTCGAAAAATTATTGCTCATGCTGATTTTTGGCGCGTTGTTTTTCTTATAATCGCTAATATCAACGTGAGAGCGGCTGGGGTCATCCCATCAATACGCGCTGCATGCGAAAGCGTTTCAGGTCTTGTTTTAGTAAGCTTTGATCTAAGCTCGTTCGAAAGACCCTGAATTTGTAAAAAATCAAAATCTTCAGGAATTTTAATTGCCTCATCCTTACGCAGGGCTTCAGCATCTTTTTTTTGTCTTTCAATATAATTGACATACAAAGCATCACGAGCGATCTGCGTACGAATATCCGGTTGTATCGCACTTGATTCAGGAAGAAGGTCAGCAATCACATCAAAGTCTATATCTGGAAAAGAAAGCAATTCAAAAGCTGTTCGCTTAGACCCGTCTTGGTTTATTTTATAACCCAGATCCATAATTTGTTTGGGTGTAAATAACCGAGATTTAAGCATTGCTATACCGCTATGCAAACTAGCCATTTTATTATCAAATTCTTTTTTACGCCTATCAGACACACACCCTAAGGCAATTCCTGTTGGCGTAAGTCTTTGATCAGCATTATCAGCACGCAAAGATAATCTGAATTCAGCGCGCGATGTAAACATACGATAGGGCTCGGTGACCCCGCGAGTAATGAGATCATCGATCATGACACCAATGTATGAATCAGAACGGCTGAATTCTATTTTATCTTTATCCATACTACTTAATGCCGCATTCAGACCGGCAACAAGCCCTTGGGCCGCTGCCTCCTCATAACCGGTTGTACCGTTGATCTGCCCTGCTAAATAAAGATTTTTAATATCTTTCAGCTCTAAAGTCGTTGCTAACACTCTTGGATCAACAAAATCATATTCGATTGCATATCCAGGTTGCTGTATTTCGACTTTTTCCAAGCCTTTGATAGTTTGAACATATTTCAATTGTAGATCAACTGGTAAAGAAGTGGATATACCATTTGGATATATAGTGCTAACGTCTAGTCCTTCAGGTTCCAGAAAAATCTGATGAGAAGACTTATCAGCAAAACGAACAACTTTATCTTCGATCGACGGACAATACCGGGGGCCTATACCTTCGATATGGCCACCATACATAGCAGATAGATCAAGATTATTTCTGATAATATCATGCGTTTTTTCATTCGTATGTGTGATACCACAACTAATTTGCTTTGCAGTCGGTGCATACGACAGGAATGAAAATAATACGGGATCACCATCACCAGGCTGCATTTCCAAATCAGACCAGTCAATTGTACTGCCATCCAAACGCGGCGGCGTTCCGGTTTTAAGCCTTCCTAATGGTAAGTCGAAATTATCAATCCTTTGAGCTAACCGAATAGATGGGTTATCGCCCATACGACCACCAGAATATGATACATCACCAATATGAATCACGCCGCGTAAGAATGTACCGGTCGTCAGAATGGTTTTAGATGCTCTAATTTCTGAACCATCTGCCAGCGCTATACCGTTGACCTTATCGGCGTTAACTAAAAAATCTGCCACTTCCCCTTCGAGAACTGTCAGATTCTTTTGGGTTTTAAATCTGTCCTGCATCGCAGTTTGATATAGTTTACGGTCAGCCTGGGTGCGCGGCCCCTGTACTGCAGGACCCTTTCGTCTGTTAAGCAAACGAAATTGAATACCAGCCAGATCTGCAACACACCCCATCACACCGTCCATGGCATCGATTTCACGAACCAAATGGCCTTTACCAAGACCCCCTATGGCTGGATTGCAGGACATCACGCCCAGATCGGTTTTCTTCATCGTCACAAGAAGCGTTTCAGCACCAACACGCGCAGATGCATGTGCAGCTTCACATCCCGCATGACCACCACCAATAACGATGACATCGTAATGTTTCACGTGAAACACTCCTTATTTTCCCAAGCAAAAGGAAGAAAACACTTCATCAAGAACGTCTTCTACATCAACGAGCCCAATAATTGAAGCGATAGACTGAGTTGCTACCCGTAATTCTTCAGCAGCGATATCCGTAAACTCAGCACCTTTTTGAACTAGATCTTCAACATGCAGTAATGCCTTGAATGCGTCCTGCATGGCAATCTGGTGTCGAACACGAATAGCAGATCCGGCAAAGGAAGCGCGCTTTTCCAAAATGTCCGTTATAGTATCAATTAAACGATTAAGACCTTTACCTGTTTTACCAGATATAGATTGGTCAGATTGATCAGTCAGATCACCCTTACCAATCAAGACAATGTCATCGTCATCTTTCTGTATACCCAGATCATCCTGCAAATTTTCAATTAGAAAAACACGAAGATCAGCTGCAAATGCTCTTTGTTTGGCACGTTCGATACCCATACCTTCGACAATATCATCTGTCTCACGCAGACCAGCCGTATCGATAATTGTGATCGGCAGACCCTTTAGATCCATTCTGACTTCAACAACATCCCGTGTTGTACCGGGTATATGTGACGTGATCGCAGCATCCCGCTTTGCCAAAGCGTTCAAAAGCGTCGATTTACCAATATTCGGCGGTCCTATGATCGCAACTTCAAACCCGGTTCGAATGCGTTCAGCTGCAGAAAATCCTTTGATTTCACTTTCTAGCGCCGCGTTCACTTTTTTAACAAGCGAAAGTACTTCTGGTGTAACATCGACAGGTACATCTTCATCCACAAAATCAATCGTAACTTGAAGAAGCGCCGCAGCGCGGATTAAAGCAGATCGCCATTCATTTGCTTTTTTACCAAGATCACCTGAAAAAACACGCAAAGCTTGCTTTCGCTGTGCTTCGGTTTCTGCATCAATCAGATCCGCTAAACCTTCCACTTGGGAAATGTCTAACATTTCGTTTTCTAATGCCCTACGTGTAAATTCGCCTGGCTCGGCAATGCGAAAATCTTCGATATTTGACAACGTATCAAGAACAGCATGTTGAACAGCAATACTGCCATGTAAATGCAGTTCAACCGTCGGTTCACCCGTGAAACTTGCCTTTTCAGAAAATGCAAGTATTACGACTTGATCTATTATATTTCCTTTTAAATCAAATAGTTGTCTTAAACTTGATTGACGGATTTTTGGGAAATTACCTTTGATAAGCTGCGATACACCATTAAACGCATTCTGACCCGAAATGCGCACAATAGAAACACCAGCTTTTCCTCTGGCTGTTGCGACAGCGAAAATTGTATCCATGAACGCCCCCCATTCAGGGCAATGACATCAGGTATTCATTGAATCGAAAAATTCCGAATTTGTCTTTGTTTGCTTCAACTTCGATAGCAAAAATTCGATCGCGTCGGTTGTACCCATTGGGTTCAGAATACGGCGCAGAACATATGTTTTCTGCAGATCAATCTTATCAACCAACAGATCTTCTTTCCGTGTACCGGATTTCAAAATATCCATCGCCGGGAAAACACGTTTGTCAGCCACTTTTCGATCCAGAACGATTTCAGAGTTACCGGTCCCTTTGAACTCTTCAAAGATCACTTCATCCATGCGCGATCCGGTATCGACCAGAGCAGTCGCAATAATCGTCAGTGATCCGCCTTCTTCAATGTTCCGCGCAGCACCGAAAAAACGTTTAGGACGTTGTAGTGCATTGGCGTCAACACCGCCGGTCAAAACTTTACCTGAAGATGGCACAACGGTGTTAAACGCACGACCAAGACGTGTGATCGAATCCAGCAAAATCACGACATCTCGCTTATGTTCAACCAGACGTTTTGCTTTTTCGATCACCATTTCCGACACCGCCACGTGACGTGTTGCCGGTTCATCAAAAGTGGATGATATAACTTCGCCCTTCACCGATCTTTGCATATCAGTAACTTCTTCCGGCCGTTCATCAATAAGAAGAACAATCAGATAGCATTCCGGGTGGTTCTTTTCGATCGAGTACGCAATATTTTGTAAAAGGACCGTCTTACCTGTCCGCGGTGGGGCGACAATCAAAGATCGCTGACCTTTCCCGATCGGTGCGACAAGATCAATCACCCGTGCAGACCGGTCTTTAATTGTTGGATCTTCGACTTCCATCGTCATACGTTCATCAGGATATAGCGGTGTCAGGTTATCAAATGCCACCTTGTGACGCGCTTTTTCAGGTTCTTCAAAATTGATCTTCTCAACTTTGGTCATTCCGAAATAGCGTTCATTTTCGCCTGGTGCACGGATCACACCATCGATGGTATCACCGGTACGCAAAGCAAACTGACGGATCATATCAGGTGAAACATAGATATCGTCTGGACCAGGCAGGTAGTTTGCCTCAGGTGATCTTAGAAATCCAAATCCATCCTGCAAAACCTCAAGAACACCATCGCCAGAAATTTCCCAGCCTTCTTCCGCGCGTTCTTTAAGGATCGAAAACATCATATCGCCCTTACGCATGGTCGATGCATTTTCGATCTCAAGCTCTTCTGCCATAGATAAAAGATCTTTAGGACTTTTTGCCTTTAGATCAGCAAGGTTAACGCGGTCTTGGGTCATATGATAATTCCTGGATCAGCCCGAAGGTGATCATCATTTCGATATCTGAAAATGCTTTGCCAGAACTGGCAGCTGCGCGCATATAGTTTGGTTCACAGACAAGAGTCAATCAAAACGGTCTGACAATCACAGAAATCACAATCAGAACCATCAAAAGCGTGGGAACTTCATTCATTACCCGATATTGGCGCCCTGTCAGTGTGTTTTCACCAGCGATAAAATCCTTGCGCCTGCGCCCAAGCCAATGGTGAAACCAAGTCATGCCGATAATGCCTGCAATTTTTGTATAAGGCCACACAGCTGACCAGTCGACAACGCCTGGAATTGAAACAAGCAATAATCCGAATACCCACGTTGAAATCATCGCTGGATTCATGATGACACGATAAAGTTTCAACTCCATCGTTTCAAAAAGAGATTTATGATCACCAAGACGATCTGCTTCTTCGACATGATAGACAAACAATCGTGGCAAATAAAATATACCTGCCATCCATGCAATGACTGACATAATGTGCAACGCCTTTATCCAAAGATATAAGTCTGAAAGTAAATCTAACATCGGTTTCCTTCTTCGCTGTATTACTTACTTAATAAATAAAGATATTTAAAAGAGATGATGTTGTTTTAGAGCATATATTTTTTGTGGATTATTGAGTTATGGCCAAGTTTTCCAATATAAGGATAAATGGGGATACAACTTAAAAGAGATTGCCTTATTTTCTATAAAATCTTTTGTATATAATGCTTTACCTAGTTTTTCTTTGTGGATAACTTGCTGGATAATTTAAAAATATGATTGAATAGAAAAAGTTATCAACGCCAATTACTTATCCCTATTCAGAACGTACAATTCATATATGAAATTCCATTTTATCCCTCGGCTGCATGTAAAACTATTGATTTGTCACTTATCCCCAGAATTATAACTTTATTTTCCCGGCTGTTTTCCTCAGAAGTATGGACATGACAAAACAAGTTGTTTTGGCCTCTGGCTCGACTATCAGACAGACATTGCTTCGCAATGCAGGTTTGCCGTTTACAGTTGTTCGCCCAACTGTGGATGAAGAAATGATTAAGGCATCTCTTTTGGCTGAAGGTGCGACATGTCATGATATTGCTGATGCACTTGCCGAGATGAAAGCGCGACGTGTATCCGAAAAACAGGCTAATGCTTATGTTTTGGGATGCGACCAAGTTCTTGAATTTGATGGGCAGCTTTATTCTAAAGCCAAAGATAAGCAAAACTTGATCAGTCAACTGACGCAGCTTCAAGGCAAAGCCCATACACTTTATTCCGCTGCAGTAATCTATGATGGCAGTCAACCAGTATGGCGATATGTTGGCAAAACAAAACTGCAAATGCGTGTTTTGTCGAAAGAGTTTTTGGTGGATTACGTTGATCGAAATTGGTCTTTGGTGTCTGAAAGTGTCGGTGGATATAAGATCGAGGATGAAGGTATTCGATTGTTTTCACGCATTGAAGGTGATTATTTTAATATCCTCGGCTTGCCTCTTACCCAGATTTTGACATTCTTCATAACAAACAAGGTTCTTGCGTCATGACCAGATTGGCCGCAGTTCTTGGATCACCGATTGGGCACAGTAAATCTCCAAAACTGCATGGATATTGGCTGCGTAAATATAATATTGATGGTCATTATGTACCACTGCATGTTGATCCGGAAAACCTTGAAAATATGTTGAATATATTACCTCAGATCGGATTTCAGGGCGTTAATATAACAATCCCGCATAAAGAAAGCGTTTTGAAATTTTCTGATGAAATAACGCAAAGCGCCAAAGCAATTGGGGCTGCGAACACGCTGACATTTCAGAACGGTAAAATAAAAGCTGATAATACAGATGGGTATGGCTTTATTCAGAATATCCATCAAATGGCACCTGATTGGAATTTTGCAGGAAATATAGCATTGGTTCTGGGTGCAGGGGGCGCTGCCCGCGCTGTGATTTGGTCGCTTTTGCAATCTGGTGTGGATAACATCATACTGTCCAACCGAACCCAAAGTCGTGCTGAAGATCTGCAAAACCTTTTTGGATCTAAAATTATTGTAGCTGAGTGGTCAAATATTGAAAAATACGTGGATCAAATTGATCTTCTTGTGAATACGACATCGCTTGGAATGATCGGGCAACCTGATTTGAAATTTGATCTGCAAAAGATAAATCAAAACGTCTTGGTGACAGACATCATTTATACGCCTTTACAGACGCAATTATTGAAAGACGCCAAAAATCGCGGTTGTATAACAGTCGATGGATTGGGTATGTTGTTGCATCAGGCTGCACCAGGATTTGAAGCGTGGTTCGGCCAACGCCCAACCATTGATAGCGACGTTCGAACCCATATTTTGTCATGACCCACATCATTGGCTTGACCGGTTCAATCGGAATGGGAAAATCGACGACAGCTGCGATGTTTGAAAAATCCGGTATTCCGGTTTGGGATGCCGACAGCACCGTCCATCAGCTTTACGCAAAAGGTGGTGCAGCTGTTGGTCCAATTGGGATCGAATTTCCTGATGCAGTAAAAGATGGCGGTATAAATCGCAGCACGTTGAAATCAATCATTCAAAGCGATCCAACTGTGCTGAAACGTATTGAACAGATCGTTCATCCTTTGGTCGCGCAAGAACGTCAGAAGTTTATACAAGAAACACAGTCGGATATTATCGTCCTGGATATCCCGCTTTTATTTGAAACAGGCGCAGATCAATGGGTGGATACTGTAGTATGCGTTTCTGTTTCTGCAGATATCCAGCGCAACCGAGTGCTGGAAAGACCTGGAATGACAGCTTCGCAATTGGATATGATCTTATCAAAACAGATGCCAAATGAAGAAAAGTGTAAACAAGCTGATTTTGTTGTTGAAACAGAAACTTTGAATGCCGCACAGATACAGGTCGATGCAATTATTCAAAAAATAAAAGGGCAAATTGCAAATGCGTGAAATCGTTCTTGATACCGAAACAACCGGATTTGAACCTGACCAAGGTGACCGAATTGTTGAAATCGGTGCGGTTGAACTAATGAACCATATGCCAACCGGTAATACTTATCATCAATATATCAACCCTGAACGCAGCATGCCCCAAGGCGCGTTTGAAGTGCATGGCCTTGGCGACGATTTTTTGCGGGACAAACCCGTTTTTGCAACGGTTGCACAAGCCTTTATTGATTTTATAGGTGATGCAAAGCTGGTTATTCACAACGCGGCGTTCGATATGAAGTTTTTAAACGCCGAATTAAGTTGGATCAAAAAGCCAGCCCTGCCAATGGACCGTGCTGTTGATACGCTGGCCATTGCGCGTAGTAAATACCCTGGCTCACCGGCGTCACTTGATGCACTGTGTCGCCGCTTTAATATAGATAATTCAGCCCGAACATTGCATGGCGCTTTGTTAGATTCTGAAATTCTAGCCGAAGTTTATCTTGAACTGATAGGTGGCCGCCAACCTGACTTTGGATTGTCTGCGAAAAGCAATCAAAAATCTGGCGATATTACTGAAAACTGGCGCCCGACAGTACGGACAAAAAAACTTCCGCACCGGATAACCGACGCGGAAGCAAAAGCGCACTCTGATTTCGTGGAAAACCTGGGGTCACAAGCCCTTTGGACCAAGTACCAGACTTAGTTTGGCTGTGTTTCCTGTTCTTTGGTCCGATTGGCCATTTCAGTGCGATAAAGTTGAAGAAAATCAATATTTTCCAGATTAAGAGGAGGAAAACCACCATCACGGGTAACGTCGCTGACGATGCGGCGTAAAAATGGGAACAACATCCGCGGACATTCGATCAAAAGGAACGGATGCAACTGATCCTCCGGAACACCTTCAATATGGAAAACGCCAGCGTATTCCAGCTCCATTATGAACAACGTTTCTGTTCCGCCCTTTACTTTTGAAGTCAGGTTAAGTTTTGTAACAACCTCAAACTGATGATCAATGGGCCGTTTTTTGGCATCCAGATTCACCTGAACCTGAACATCTGGCTGCACTTCGCCACTTGCACCTTTTTGTGACAAGATATTTTCGAAGGATAGATCGCGAATATATTGGGCAAGAACCTGCATTTTGATTTGAGGCTGCGTTTGCTGGGCGCCATTGCCATTTTCTGACATTTTAAAACTCCTAAAGATCAGTTGCCGGTGTCTCTAACAGCTTGATTGCAGTGTCTCAATGCTTAGTCCATTCAGATGGGACATGCGTCGGCTTTTTTACTGGATCAACTTCCCGGTATTCACCCTCAACAATATTCTCGGCATTCGGGCCTTGGGATCTGCGATTTTGCATTTTGAAACTGATCCGATTACGCATTTTTTCATAGATTGCCTGTCTGACTGCCGGGACAAGCAGTAAAAGACCAACGGCATCTGTGAAAAATCCAGGTGTCAGCAGTAATGCGCCGGAAAAAAGAACCATTGCCCCTTCGACCAGCGGAAGTGTTGGATCTTTTAGATCTGACATTGCGTCTTGTAGCCGCCGAATAATCGATAAACCCTGACTTTTGACCAGTCTTGTGCCCAAAATCGCAGTTAAAATAACAATAATCAGCGTAGGCCATAGCCCAATAAACTTGCCAGCTTGTATAAAAAGCGCAATTTCAATCAGTGGAACAAGGATAAAAAGCAGTAGAAGTCTCATTCAGAGGATTCCTCGTTGCTGTGGTAGTGGACTTGACGGGTGTCCTGACATACATATGTGCCTTGTAGCGATGTTACCACGTTTCACCCCCTTAAAGAGGCTTAGATGAACAACTCAGTGATCCACCTTTTGGTTCTGGCCGCAATTGCAATCTTTTTAATTATGCGCCTGAAAAGTGTTCTGGGTAAGCGCGAGGGGTTTGAAAAACCGCCTGTGCCTGTTCAAAAGGATGCGCCTTCGCGGTCGCGTCCTGATTTTGAGGTGATAGATGGCGGACCGGATCGTGATATCACCGACCATGTGCCTGAAGGGTCAGAACAGGCCGATGCATTGGCGCAGATGAAATCAGCTGATCCATCGTTCAGTGTTGGTGAATTCCTGTCTGGTGCACGCGGCGCATATGAAATGATTTTGATGGCATTCGAAAAAGGCGATCTTGCATCGATCAAGCCGTTTTTGGCAGAAGATGTCTATGATACATTCGCCGAGGTCGTTGAAGCTCGTGAAAATCAAGGTATCACGATTGAAGCAAACTTTATTGGTATCCGTGAAATGTCATTGGTCGATGCAGTGTTCGATCCCGAAACTTCAAATGCAGATATTGTTGTGCGTTTTGTAGGTGAGCTGACATCAGTCGTGCGCGATCGTGGTGGTGATATCATTGAAGGTAGCGACAGTGAAATCAAGCGACAGAAAGACATGTGGACCTTTAGCCGTGTGATGAATTCTGGTGATCCAAACTGGCAATTAACGGCAACCGGGGAATAGCAGCCCCTGGTCAATATTTGTGGCGCGAAAGAAGAAACTCCTAACTGACGAAGACATGGTGCTTTGGACTAAGGTTGCTGAAAAATCGCAACCCATCCATCGTGATAAACCAAAACTGAATGTAACGGTTGACGAAAAAATGGCGCCTGTGAAAAAGGCAAAACTGTCATCCTCTGTCGCGGCTGTTTCAAAAGTTCAAAAACCTGGTCCCAAGATTTCCACCGCAGATCATATTGCGATGGATGCAAAGTCATTCAAGAAGATGAAGCGGGGCGCGTTGCGTCCAGAAGCAAAACTTGATTTGCATGGCTTAACTCTTGTCCAAGCACACGCAGCTTTGATCGCTTTTGTTGGCGATGCCTTTGCTAAGCAAAAAAGACTGGTTTTGGTTGTCACGGGTAAAGGTAAGAAGTCGGACACAGATCATTTTATGTCACGACCAACTGGAGTCTTGCGCAGTCAGGTGCCACAATGGTTAGCCTTGCCCCCGCTTTCGCGACACATTCTTCAAGTCACCGAAGCCCATCAAAAACACGGTGGTTCTGGCGCGTTTTATGTATATCTGAAACGTTTGCGCTGAATTATCTTTGGATATTTTGCGTTGGTGACAAAATAATTTTAGTTGTGTTTTGAACGGTTAATACTGTTCCCGGCAAAAGACCTGACCGCACTGATGCATCGCTATTAAACGCTCTGTCGATCTCAGACACGCGCGATACCAAAGCCAAAAGCGATGGTGAGTTGGCGACAGTAAAATGGTTAAGCTCATCCCCATCTGAAAATGCTGTGACATCAATCAATGTGACATTGAATTCTGATACTCTTTCAACATCGACCAGATTTCCTAAGCGGGATGTTAGGCCCGTCAAACGTGCAGACAAACGCAATGCGCGATCGCGTTCAGATATGAAAATTGCAAAGGGTTCAGGCAGTTCACCAATACGTTTTGCTTGCGACCGAAACACGTCGACATCGATATCGGGCGAAATCAAAATCACGCCATCAATTATATCTGACGGATGCCGTCCTGATCCAATCGCCATTTGTCGCAGTGTTTCCATCGTCAGAAAAGCACCCATAGAATGCGCAACAATAATGATCTGTTCCGCGCCAGATTGGCGAACATCTAATATCATTTTTTCCAAAGCATCCCGCGCAATCAATATGCTGTCACTGTCATAGGCATACCCAAGCGGGTTAGCAGAGCTGGCCCAAGAAAAACTAATCGGGACACCCGGAATACCAAGGTCATTTTTCATCTGGGCATTTCGGAAAATGCTGTCAGCAAATGTGTTGTTAAAGCCGTGAACATAGATTGTTGCTTCACGATCTTGTTTTGGAAGCTTTGAAAATTCCCGACGAAGCGAACTTTGAAAAGCACGATTATCTAAGAAGTGATCAACGCCCGCTAAAACGAAATCACGCGTCGGATCAGGCGTTCGTCTAGGAAACCTGATATCACCCGGCTTACGATCTGGGGGAACGGAAACAACATACCTTCCAAAGCTAACCGTTTCAGATCTGTCAACACCAAAGAAAACCTTAGCATCTTCGGCGCGGGTCGTTACGGCAAACACGACATTGGCGACCCCGATTTGATCGGACCCTTCGACCAAAACCGGGAAAGACCTTTCAGCACAGGCGCTTAGCAGAAAAAACAGGATTGCGATGTATCGTTTCATTGTAAACCAATAATGTAATTGGTTAATCTGCTAATCATATTATGAGTGTTCTACAAGACATAGCGGCTAAGATCAGTCGAACGGCTTAGTTCGCCAAGATTTGTTTCGACAAAATCAGCATCAACCAAAATACTTTCGCCAGGACGGTCAGGTGCCGTAAAGGACAGCTCCTCAAACACGCGTTCCATCACGGTATAAAGCCTGCGAGCCCCTATATTTTCGACCGCCGTGTTTACTTCGGCAGCGATCTTGGCAAGGGCTTCGATACCGTCTTCGGTGAAATCGACCGTGACTTCCTCTGTTTTCATCAATGCCGTGTATTGACGTGTCAGTGCGTTGTCGGTTTCGCATAGGATTCTAACGAAATCTTCCTGTGTCAGTGCGCGCAATTCCACGCGGATCGGAAGCCGCCCTTGTAATTCGGGCAGCAAATCCGAAGGTTTCGCAATATGGAATGCACCAGATGCGATAAACAGGATATGATCTGTTTTAACAGGTCCATATTTCGTCGAAACGGTTGTTCCTTCGATCAAAGGTAACAAATCTCGTTGCACGCCTTCACGGCTGACATCCCCGCCACGTGCATCAGATCGCGCACAAACCTTGTCGATTTCATCCAGAAAAACAATCCCGTTTTCCTGTACGGATTCTAACGCAGCCTTGTTAACAACGTCGTCTTCCAACAGTTTATCGGCTTCTTCACCGATTAAAATTTCATAGCTTTCTGCAACACTCAATTTGCGTTTTACGGTACGCCCACTAAAGGCTTTGCCGAAAATATCGCCTAAATTCATCATGCCGACATTTGAACCGGGCTGACCTGGAATTTCAAAGGTTGGCATTGAAGGCGCTTCTGACAAATCCAATTCAATAACAGTATCGTCCAGTTCGCCGCTTTTAAGTTTCTTGCGAAACATCTCACGTGTGCCTTCGCGGGCATCTTCGCCAGCAAGGGCTTCGATCACGCGATCCTCTGCGGCTTTATAGGCTTTGGCTTTGACATCATCGCGCATCAAGTCGCGGGTTTGCGCAATCGCGGCATCCACCAAGTCGCGGATAATTTGTTCAACGTCACGACCGACATAGCCGACTTCGGTGAATTTCGTGGCTTCAACCTTGATAAAGGGGGCGCGCGCAAGTTTTGCCAGACGACGGCTGATTTCCGTTTTACCAACACCGGTTGGCCCGATCATCAGGATATTCTTTGGGTAAACTTCTTCGCGTAGATCATCGCCTAATTGTTTACGCCGCCAACGATTGCGCAAAGCAACAGCAACCGCGCGCTTTGCATCTTTTTGGCCAATAATAAAGCGATCAAGCTCTGAAACGATTTCGCGGGGGGTTAAATCTGTCATTTGTTAATTTTCTCTATGGTCAGATTGCCATTTGTATAGACACAGATATCAGCCGCGATTTTCATCGCTTCACGCGCGATATCTTCTGCTGATCTTTCGCTTTGCATTAATCCACGTGCGGCCGCCAAAGCATAATTGCCGCCTGATCCGATCGCCGCGACATCATGTTCAGGCTCTAAAACATCGCCCGCCCCTGTGATGACCAATAATTCATTGCCATCCGATACAATCAACATTGCTTCCAACTTTTGTAGATATTTGTCTGTCCGCCAATCTTTCGCCAATTCGACGGAAGCACGCGCCAATTGGCCCGGTGTTGCTTCTAATTTCGCCTCAAGCCGTTCTAGCAAGGTAAATGCATCTGCAGTTGATCCCGCAAATCCGGCGACCACGTCAAAACCACCGGGCGACAGACGACGAACTTTGCGCGCTGTGCCTTTGATAACGGTTTGTCCAAGGCTGACCTGCCCGTCGCCAGCGATCACAACCTCACCTGCTTTTTTCACACCGATGATGGTTGTGCCATGCCAACCGGGAAATTCATCATTATGCATAGCTGTCCTTCCGTTTCGCGGATATATGTGACCCCATGAGGTATGTTGCAACCCGTGATCGTCAGGATGCGTGATGCTGACAAGGGATAAAAAAGTTGACGGCGCGTTGGAGGCGTGGCGCATTATGGCGCCAAAAGAAGGTTTTGACCCTTATGCCTATACCCCTGTGCGAACATGGCGCAAGCAGGATCGCAGACGCGACCATATTGTTCTGCAACTCAAGGATCAAACGGGTAAATCAATTATCCTGAAAAAACTTTATCGACCAACCGATCAAGATGCGTTCGTGAATACCGTTAAAAATCATCATCGCGCGCATAATGCATTACGCGATCATGAAACGGCCCAAGTGCCTTCCATTCTTTTTCAAGATGATCAACAGCTTGTTTATATAACAGAATTTGTCCAAGGCACGACATTCTTTGGGGTATGTGAACAGATTGAAGATCGAACTGCGATACTTGCGAAAGCCGGGGCGTGGATGTCTGCATTTCATCAGGCGACAGAAGAACAACGGCGTATTTATCAACCGAAATTTATGGTCAATCATATCAATCATTTGGTTGATGAAATGCAAAGCGGTAAGCGCCGCATCCGGGCGCAACAGCAGTTCATTAAAACGGCGACCTACATCCAGGATTTTGCGAAAAACTTCGAAGGCCAGGAAAGCATTATTTCTGCAAAACATGGCGACATGAATATGCGTAACCTTTTAATTGGCAGCGATATGAGCTGGGGGATCGATTTTGGTGAAATATCAAATGCGCCTGTCGGGTTCGACATTGCGCGGTTTCTTTTGAACTATGCAGAAACCTTTGCGGATCTTGATGATATTGCGCCAGGTGACGTTATCCCAAAATGTGATCTAGATGCCTTTTTCACAGGATATACATTTGTTGGTCAAAATGATCCCGCTGTACAATTTTTGTTGAAAGTTCAGCTGCTTCTGGATTGGAACCGTTTGCCGCGTAATCTGACACAAACCAGCATTGCGCATATGGTTCGCTTCAAGCGTATACAAAAAATTGCTAAAACTGCGTTTGTCTGAGCCAGGGCCGTACGGCCCTGGCTCAAGATGATTCAAATCGACTCTTCAATCCAGCTTTGCAGTGCCGCTTTTGGTTTTGCGCCGCTCATGTTTGAAACAACTTCGCCATTTTTGATAACAAATAAAGCGGGGATGCCGCGTACACCCATCTGGGCGGCGACGTTTGGGTTGCTGTCAACGTCAACTTTGACGATTTTGACTTTTCCACCCATTTCATCGGATAATTCTTCTAATGCGGGGCCTATCTGTTTGCAGGGACCACACCATTCCGCCCAGAAATCCACAACAACGGGAATATCTGAGTTTTTGACATGTTCGTCGAAAGTATCGTCAGTAACGGCTAGGGTCGCCATAAGTTATCTCCTTGGGGCCAGGGTCGGATGCGGAACGTAAGAATGTGCAGACGTCCCGTCAAGATACTGTGTCCAACATAACCGTCTGCCTCACGATGTCGTGCGGTAATACCATAAGTTCAGCCGTTTTAGTCCATAAAATTGCAGTCTTGATTTGTTTGTCAGGATAAATTTGTTGCAATGCTGTTTGATAAGCGCGCATTTGGCGCATCAAACCCAGTGGTATCGTTTCAGGCGTGGTCGGAACCACGCGGTTTGTCTTGAAATCGACAGCCAGAACGTGATCATCAAAAACAATAAGCCGGTCAATGGTGCCATGTATTCTTTGATTGCCCAATTCCGGCAATGTGGCCGTTATCGAAACCTCGGCCAGTGTATCAGGTGCAAAAAGATGATGCAGGTGTTGGGCTGTTAAGACTGTCGTTGCTTCGATCAACGCCGATTGCGCTTGGGATTGGGACGCAGGTGATTGGTCTAAACTCAGAATATCTGTGGCTAAACTGTTCCAACTGCTTTGCGGAGGCGTTGGTAAATGTTCCAATAGCAAATGCACATGCCGACCATATTGCAAAACGGCATCATCAACATCTGGATCTATTATCGTTTCAAGGGATTTGGCCCCCCCAAGATCAGACGGGGAAAGCGTTGGTGGTGCGGGCTTGATAGTAGCGGGGCGTTGTCTGAAATAATCGGGCCAATCTGGGATGTCGGGCCCAGGTTTTTGAATACCTTTAATCTGGCTTTGTGACCAATCCCCGGTTTCCAGTCTTAACCCTTGACCGAAACCAAAGTCATGTGCGGCTGCATCTGCTTTTTCCATCCCTTGTTGTGCAAGCCAATGCCAGCACTGTACATTTTCGGTTATTTTTCCTGCGCCGGCAATGATCAGCCATTTTTCCGCACGGGTCATGGCAACATACAGCAGTCTAAGCCGTTCTTGTTGTTGGGCTATCTTCCATTCATCCACCTGTGATCGAATTATTTCGGGCTGTTCAGTGGCACCAGGTGTCCAGAAGACCAAATCATTCGTTGCCAGTAATTCATTTCTAAAACTGACGTGACGTGTGGCGCAATCGGGCAATATAACAATTGGCGCTTCAAGACCTTTGGCACCATGCACAGTCATAACACGGATCAGATCACTGGCGTTGTCGATCTGCCGTTTGATTTCGACCTCATCCGTTTCCAGCCAAGCCAAAAAGCCAGTCAGAGTTGGAATTTCGGTTCGTTCATAACTTAGCGCCTGATCCAAAAGGGCATCGATGCCATCTTCTGCCTCGGGCCCCAATCGTGCCAGCAGTTTTGTGCGACCTTCGAATCTGGTCAAAAGACGTTCAATCAGATCATAAGGACGCAGAAAGTCGGCTCCATCGCGCAATGCCTCAAGGATATTAACTGTTTCCGCAAAGTCATCTTTGCGGTTTTGCAAAGCGCGCCACAGATATTTGTCCGTTCTTTTATGGGCCAGATCGAAAAGCTGCTGTTCGGACCAGCCAAACAAAGGTGACCGCAGCGCACAAGCCAATGCCAGATCATCTTCAGGCAAAGCCAAAAACGAAAGAACGGCTGCAATATCCTTGACTGCCAACTCGGCCCCGATCTTTAGTCGGTCTGCACCGGCGATGGGCAAATCCATTGCTTTGCATGCCTGAATAATTTCGCGAAACAGATCATTGCGGCGCTGTACCAGGATCAGAAAATCACCGGGCCGGATCAGGCGCTGCGTATATCTGCCAGAGCTTTCGATTTCATCAGGCAGTGTTGACTTGGTGTCGATCAGCATTTTGATCTGTGTGGCAACCTGACGGGCCAGAATGACGGTTTCATGTTCTGGGTTAAGCCGGTCAACCGGATCGCGCCAACGTGGATCATCACTGATTTTCTGCGGTTCAATCACAGGCCATAAATCAACGCGCCCCGGCATGTCTGATTTAAAAGCACGATGGTATATATCGTTGTCCAGATCGCGACCTTCAAAAGTCTTATCTACAAGCCGCAAAATGGGTTCTGCAGATCGAAACGAATGTTCCAGTGTTAGCGATTGAAAGGGCAAGCCGACCACGGCCAACCTGTCCTGAAATAAATGACGCATTCGACTAAAACCAGATGGATCGGCACCCTGAAACGAATAAATCGATTGTTTTGGATCGCCCACGACAAAGATTGTGCGCTGCACATCCTTACGTGCGCCGTCCCCGCTGGTAAATTCCTGTGCCAATCGTTCAATGACTTGCCATTGTGATGGGCTGGTATCCTGGGCTTCATCAACCAAAATATGATCAATGCCGCCGTCTAGTCGGAACAAAACCCACTGCGCCACAGTCGGATCATTCAAAAGCCGCGAGGCGCGTTCAATCAGATCATCAAAATCAAGCCAGCCACGAAACTGTTTACGGGCCTCGTAAAGGGGCAAAAAGATCTGCGCAAAAGCATAAAGCGCTTCGGTTTTATGAAAAGCGGCCAGCGCCTTTTGGTTTTCAACAGCATTTTCGACACGCTGCATCAGAGCCCAAAAATCTTCCATGCTGTCTTGGATTTTGGCTTGTGTACCTTTGTTGGGGAAAGTCTTTCGCTGTGTTCCCGCTTGCGTCAAAAGAACATCGCGAAGAATGGAAAAACCTGCAGCATCATAAGACGCAAAGCCCGCTAGCCTATCTGCTGTCTTTGCTTCGGACGCTGTGCCGGTTTTCATTGCACTTACCAATGATTGGATCAGCGTGACCTCATCACCCAGAAAGACATTCTCAAACAGGGTCTGTTCGGTCTCATGTTTTGATAAACCGAACTGTTGCTTTCGTTCCAAAGTGGTTGTCTTTGCAAGAAACAAGGATCTGTATTTTGCAATTTCCCCCAATAGCTTTTCAAAACTTTCGCCGGAATACAGCGCGGCCAGCCCATCGATTAAATGCACGGTATCGGGATTGTCGGCCATTTCTTCGACGATCTCATCGCGCAGCAGTTGGACAGACCTATCCTCCACTTCTTTGAATTGGGGTGACACGCCCGCCTCAAGCGGGAAACGTCGCAAAAGCGACGCGCAGAATGAATGAATCGTTTGGATTTTCAGTCCACCCGGCGCCTCGATCGCACGGGCAAACAGTCGGCGCGCCTGACGCAATACATCACTGCTGACATGTCCGTCGATGCCAAGTTGCTGCAGATCTTTTGACAATTCTGTATCAGGACGCATTGCCCAATTGCCAAGACGCTTGAACAAACGGTTCTGCATCTCGCTTGCAGCGGCTTTTGTATATGTCAGGCATAAAATGCGTTCCGGTGGCACACCTTGCAATAATAGCCGTGCAACACGGTCGGTTAAGACCCGCGTTTTCCCTGATCCTGCATTTGCAGCGACCCAGGACGATTGATCCGGTTGTGCCGCTGTCACCTGTCGCTGGGTTGCATCGTCGCGCCTGATCATCTGACATCCTTTGGTGTGGGCGGCATCGTGGCATCCCATTCGCCAAATCGCGATAGTTGATCATAGGGGCTGACGTCCGTATCCTTTTGCATGGAACGGCGCGCCGTGAAGCCTTGGCTTTCGGTCAGATATGCGGCGACCAAATCATGAAGATCATCCCAAACCTGTTCTATGGTCAATTCTTCCAATGGGGCGGGTATGTTTTTAGGTGTGCCGCCCAGACCAATAAATTCAGCACCAGCAATGGGCGCAGGCCCGATATCCTTGAAAGCGCCCTGTTCGATCAACGCTGCCTGCAACAGCAGCTGTCGGTCAAAATAAATCTGTTCTTTGGTGCTGGGCGGTGTTCCGGTTTTATAATCGTAAACATACACACTGCCCGTTGGGGACCTGTCGATACGGTCCGCTTTGGCTGTGATGGTGAAATCAAGCCCCCTAAGGTCCGCCCGACCGGATTTTTCAAGCGCAACGGGATGCCCAAGAATGCGCCTGACATCTTCGCCATCCAGAAAAATATCTGAGACACGGATCAGCTTGGCACGCCAAATACGCCGTGATGCGGGCCAAGGGGCCTGTTCCATCAAAACCTGATCAGCAATCGCAATCAAACGGGATTTGGCCTGTTCACGGGTTTCATCCTGATTATTGGCCACGAACTGTTCAAAGACATCATGCAATATTGTTCCGCGCAAAGGTGCATCAGGTTGGCGATGCAAAGGGTCCAGCTGTTTCAAACGAAGAACATACTGCGCATAAATGGCATAGGGATCGCGAACCAAGGTTTTAAACCGTGTAACGGATAATTCTTTGGGCCGGGCAGATATCGGTGGTCTGGGCGACGGGCGCAGGACAGAGGGTTCTGACGTCTGCGGCATTTCAATGTGTTCGGCCAGCGCAATCCAGTGATCGCCACGTGTACACATATCATCCAAGGCTGCTTGTCCGCCTTGCGCATCAAGCCCGCGTAACAGATTGATAATTCGATTAAGCCACCGCGATGGCACTGTTTCTGCTTCGCTGTCACGAATGGGCCGGGTCAACCAGACTTCTGATGCGCCAACAGCTTGTTGAAAATCATGAGCCAAAAGACCGATTTTACGGTCGGGCAAAAGCAATCCTGCTTTCTTGCGCAATGCACGATTAAGCCAGGGATCGGGTGTTGGCGCATTGGGCCAGGTGCCTTCGTTCAGGTTGGCAATAATTGTTAAATCCGCCCCCTGAACGCGGGCTTCAAGTGTGCCCCAGATCAGGATTTTTGGATGGGGCTTTTCAGCATTCCGAACCTCGACCTGATTTAAGACCCCGAATAAAAGCGCGTTATAGTCAAATACGGAAAGATCCCCGGCAAAAGCAGCTTCTTCCTGAAAATTCTGAATGACTTTCGCCGCTTCAACACCAGCATCATTGATCCATAGCTTGCCGTTTGTATCGCCATCTGGACCCCGTGCCAGACGATCGGCCAGATCAAGATGGGCGCGAATGATTGTTTCAAGATGACCATCTTTGATCACGTTCAGCGCTGTAAGGAATCTGCCAATCCATTCGGCCCAAACAAGCCTGCCGTCATCTTCGCTTTGCAAACTGGCCCAATGGATCATGGTATCGGCCGATGGAAATGGTGGACCATGGCGCCGCAGCCATAATTCCAACTCGCGCGTCCAAAGCAGATGTGGCCCACGTGTTTTGCCACCGGTATTGCAGATCGGATCCTTTAATAGTGCCAGCAGTGCTTTGGATGTCATGGTTTTCTGAAAAAGACCTGCGATCTGAAGAAGAAACCGACCGGGTGATGATTGTGTCAATGGGACGCCCGCGCTGTCATCTGGTATAATGCGCCACCGATCCAAAGCAGCCGTGACCTGTCGCGCCAACTGACGGTCAGGCGTGATCAGGGCGGCGGTTTGTCCGGTTTCCGCAGCATGTCGCAAGCGCAATGCAATGGCCAAGGCCTCAATCCGGGGGGATGGGGCCTGGACCAGCGTCACATCTTGCATCGCAGAGACAAGATTGCCAAGTTTCGGACCATCGGTCAGCCATTGATCAGTAACGGGTGCAGGACGCAGCGCGAGAGAGACAAAGCGATTGCGATCCTGGTTTGGTGGCGCAGTATTATGCCATTCCGCAACTTGTTTTGCAGTCATGTCCAGTTTGGACAAAAGCGCCTGAAACCGGTATTGCGGGTGATCTTCCAATCCGTCAGCGCTGTCGATTTTAGACCAAACTTCAGCAGGTTGATGAAAATCAAAGCCAGGTAGGATCACAGCACCTTGTGGCAGTTTTGCGACTGCCTGCATCAGCAATGCAGTTGCTCCCCGCGACCCGGTTGAGCCCGCAATTAAAACAGGATTTTCGGGCGGTTCGGCATCCCAGCGGCTTACCATATTGTTGATGATCAGTCTTTGTCTGGCTTCCTGATCTGGTTGAGCGTCTTTTTCAAAATAGCGCTGCACGATGCGAATGAATTCTAGTGCACGTTGCCAATGGCCGGACTGATCACTAACGTCTAATGACTTGATCACATCGGGCGTCACGCCTTCGCCCTGCATTTCATCCATCAAATCCGCCAGGCTGTCGGCTAAATCGTACAAAGCTGTGCGCGGGGCCAGATCGGGTTGTTGTTCAAGCAGTTGTCCGATTAGCTGCGTCAGCTCAAGTCGTCTTCGTAATTTGGGCGTTGCAGGCGGAATGTCATTCTGAATAACCGTTCCGCCGATATCTGACACCAGTTTGATCTGCGGTAATAGGCATGGCGGCCCGGCATCAAACAATTTACGCAATCGGCGCTGCATCCGGCGGGTGTTCACGTAAATCTGCACACGCGCCATGGCTTCGGGGGGGTGGTAATGTAAGCGGGTGTTCAAACCTGCAATCAAAGCGGCTGCAAAATCAACACCGGGTGATAGTCCGAATATGCGGGGCGTATCAGCAGGATCAAACATCAAGCAGCATCGCTTCGGCCAACTTTATACCTTCAGGATGACCAACATCGCACCACCGGCCGGGGTATGTGGTTCCAAAAAGACGGCCATGTTTGGCAATTTCATTCCAGACAACGTTTAGCGAAAAGACATCATTCTGAATGTCCTGAACCGCTTTGGTTTTTATGATTTGCACGCCAGTATAAGTCAAATCACCACCGCGGGTCAGTTGGCCGGACGAGTTTAATGCAAAATCGCCATTTCCACTATGACCATGCGCATTTGACTGGGGCACAAGCAGCAATAAAGCGTCCATATCTTTTGGTTGCCATTGATCCATCAAGATCGTTAACGCATTCGGCCCGCGCCAAACGGCATCGGTGTTCATTGTAAAGACGTCCTGGCCCGACATAAGGGGAAGGGCGTGTTTCAGTCCGCCGCCGGTTTCTAGAATTTCAGGTTCAAAGGATAGCCTGACATCCTTGTCCTGCAGATGGGAACGAAGAATATCAGGCAGGTAATGCAGGTTCGCAACAATGGTGTCTATTTTGGCATCTTTGACGATCTTCAAGGTGTGATCAATCAATGGCTTACCCGCCACTGGGATCATTGGTTTTGGCTGATGTGCTGTCAGCGATCCCATTCGCGTGCCAAACCCGGCCGCAAACAGCATTATAGATTTGGGATTGTCGCGCATTTGTCTTTCAGCATTTGAAGCCGATCCGGTGTTGGAGGTGGCAAAAGACGATCCACGTAGTCTTTCAGTTTGGCATTGATCAGATCGGCCTGAAGATAGTTCCAAACCCGAGGGATAAAATCGACATAATGTGGTTTGCCGAAATGCATGGAAAGTCGCGCAAAGACGCCCAGAATTCGCAAGTTTCGCTGGGCGCCCATCATTGCGATTGCTTTATGAAAAGTGTCAGAATCCTGGTCGGTACTATCCACATATCGTGTGATCATCCGTTGGGCCAGTCCGGTATCGACATCGCGGCGTGCATCTTGCAAAAGCGACACCAGATCGTACGCTGGATGACCCATCATCGCATCTTGAAAATCCAGCAATCCAACACGGGCAACATCAGATCTATACGGCAACCAGATCAGGTTTTCGGCGTGATAATCGCGTTGGATCAGAACTTTTGAATAGGGCTCAAGATCGTCCAAAGTAAGTTTGATCAGATTATGAAAATCTTCCCTGTCAGATGTGGTGACCGGTTGACCGACACCCATTGCGTACCAGTCAAGCGACAGACATGCCATGTCAGCCATAATCTGAGGATCGTAAATCGCCAAACCATCGGGTGGATCGTGGCGATGCGATGCGATCAGGACGTCGATTGCATATTCATAAAGCGGCTCTTCCAATTTTGGATCTTGCAAAACGACTTTGGCATAAAGTGCATCCCCCAAATCCTCCAGAATAAGTAAGCCCTGGTTCATGTTTTTTGCAAAGATGGCAGGCGCGCTTAGGCCGATACCTTTCAGATATTGTGCGATGGCTATGAAAGACTGGATGCTTTCGCCTTTTGTGGGATCTGCATCCATCAAAACGGCTGTATTGCCCGTTTCAGCATCAGTTAAACGGTCATACCGTCGATTTGACGCATCGCCCGCCAACGGCGTAATCTTCGCATCTTTCCAATCAGTATTGGCCAGAAATTCCAGAATTTGATCTTTTCGGTCACTCACTCAACTGCTCCAACATAGGCTGCCATTTTGGGTCTTTTGTACCAACTGTGATGGTATGCCGCCCATTTTCCAAAGCCTTGAGTTCCAGTATTAGCGCATTTTTCGGGGCAAAGTCACCCAAACGATCTGGCCATTCAATCAGACATAGTGCGGTCTCTAATGCCTCTTCCAAACCCAATTCGAAAACATCGTCCGGATGGGTCAAGCGATACAGATCGCAATGCCAGATATCAAAGCGACCTGTGGTATATGTCTGAACAAGGGTAAAGGTGGGTGATGGGACATCTTCGGTCGTCCCTAACAGATGATGGATCAAGGCCCGCGCAAAGAAGGTTTTGCCAGCCCCGATATGACCGTTGAGCAAAACTGTATCACCTGCCCGTAAAAAAGGTGCAATTCGTTGCGCCAATGTCCGGGTCGCGGCCTCATCGGCCATGGTTAGCGTGACAGAAGTTCGGGTCATTGCGCGACATTACCGATGGCAGATCGCGTCGCAAGCGGAATAAATGTGATTTAAAGGGCGATACTTTGCTTTGGTGTAAAATGGGCTTGTGTTTCAGTAAAACCCACCAATGTTGCACCCCCCTGTATCGGTTCAAGCCGGCATTTCAAAACAGGCCCGGTATTCAAGGCAAGTTCCATCGATAGTGCGGATCTATTGCCAGTTTGACTGATAAAGGCGCGGATGTTTAGCAGATTTTCTGATGGTTTAAGCATCGCTTCCCAATGGGCAAGGGCCTCTTGTGCGTTCACCTCGACCACCGGTCGTTCGGTTTCTAGCGCCCATAATTTTTTGTAAGCTTGATTTGACAGGGCAACCATGCCGTTTGAGGCAAATACAATGATCGCTTCGCCCATACTGTCAATCACGGCTTGTCCTTGATCCAGCTGTGATCTGAAACGACGGGTCAACGACACTTCGGCGCTGATGTCTTCAAACAAAAAGGCGACACCGCCACCTGGATGCGGTCTGCCTGTGACGCGATATGTCAGCCCTGACGGTAAATTCCAGATTTCGGCATATGTCCCGTCAATAGCGGCGGCTTCCAGGTCTGATATCTGTTGCTGCCAGCTGCGATAGTCTTTTGGTTCAGGCACCATTTGTTTTTCCCGAAGTTTGTCGAGAAACGCAAAAAGCGTTGGCCGTATACTTAGAAATTCCGCCGAAAGGCCAACCAGATTTAAAAGTGCCGGATTAAACAGAACCAACTGGCGTTTTTGATTGAAAATTGCCAAACCGGTGGGCAATTGCGCGAAAGTCTTACTAAGAGTCTGCACGAAATCTCGCAAGGACTGTTCGGCGCGGATCGTAGCATCAATGCCTGTTGCGCTGAATAGCATTTGGTCGCCATGACGAAAGCTTTCGATTTCAAACCAATTAAGTGTCTCATTGTTTGATTTTTGTAATGACGCACGCCAAACGCGCCGACCATCATCTTCCAAAAGTGCCGGAAGCGTTTCAAACAAAGATTTAATGGGCCAGTTGCCAGCGGTACTTGGTTCAGAATGTTCGATGGCAAGGTCAGTATATGCCTTATTAGCCCAGGTTATATTTTGTTCATCATCTTGTTTCCACATCAGATAGGGAACGGAATTAACTACGGATCGCAGTATGCCAAGTTCATCTGTCATCGCATTGACGCTGGGGCCGTCCATCAAGCTGCGTTCATCATGTGAGACGGATTGTATGATAGAGACACGCGCCAAATTATCCCACCATTCAATATCAACCCAACTGTCGTCATTTTCGTCAGCCGCAACGATTTTTATTTTGCCTTTTTCGAAAAGCGCTGCTGCATCCTGGCTTATGGTGGGAAACCTTGGTGACAAAAGCGCAATCAACTTATCCCAGTCTGATCTGCCAGTTTCAGACTCAGCCGTTTGAAGCAGTTTTCGTGCAGGTGGGGTGGCATCGATCAGCTGATCTTCATCAAATACAAAAACAATATCCTGATCAGCGCCGTTAATAATAGCACGTGCTGACGCGGTTTTGCGTGGATAAAAAACCGAGATCGCCCAAAGCACAGAAAAGGCAATTACAAAAGAAAGACCTGCAAGGGCAGCAATTTCAGCAATGTTCAAGTCGGTCAACACGCAGGTCGTCCTTTATGTGATGGCCCTAGCTGGCGTAGATTCCATAACAATAGTTAATCTATGGTTAACTATTCTAAACAAGACCTATATTTCGATCTTCTTATTCAGGCCCAATGGTACCTTGCTGCTGTCTGCCGCTTCGATTTTATCACGGCGCCAGCGCACTTCGACAATAGCGCCGCGTTGTTCGGGCAATTCCTGATCAATAACAAATGGGTCTGTGCCATTGGCGAAATTCAGAACCGCACCAGATCGTTCCAAAAGGGTTTTGGCAATGAACAAACCCAGACCCATTCCTTCGTAACCGGGCCGTTCAGCTTGATCACCACTTGACCGACGTCGCCGCATGAACGGATCACCCAGACGGCCAATCACATGGGGCGGATAGCCCGTACCATCATCCGAGATCCGCAAAATCACGTCGTCATCTGACCAATGCGCGCTGATCCATACCTTGCTGTCGGAAAAATCAACGGCGTTTTGCACAAGGTTACGGATACCGTGAATAATCTCGGGGCGTCGCAGGATAATCGGCTGCTTTGTTTCACCATTCTCTATAGGAGAGATGCTGAAATTAATATTTTTGCCCCGCTCCAGATGCGGATCAGCAGATTCGCGGATAACAGTGGACAACGGCGCAGACCTTAGATGCAGATCGTCTTTGCCCACCTGCCCCATGGATCGCAATATATCACGACATCGATCGGCTTGATCGCGGATCAGCCTGGCATCATCAAACAGATCCACATCGCCGCTTAACTCATCCATCAGTTCGGCGCTGACCAGCTTGATCGTTGCAAGTGGTGTACCCAACTCATGCGCTGTTGCTGCGATAACGCCGCCCAGATCAGTCAGCTTTTGTTCCCGGGCCAAAGCCATTTGGGTTGCTAAAAGCGCCTTGGACATTGTGTGCATTTCCATTGTGACCCGGCGTGCATAAAACGCCAGAAAGACAAGACCGATGACCAATGCGCACCAGAAACCAAACAGGAAAATGTCAGGAATTCGCAAGATCATACCGTCTTCGGTGCGCAATGGGATGTAAAAAACGGTTAAAGCGGTTACCAGGCACAGCGCAACGACACCCAGAATAAATGTTGACCGTAATTGCAAAACAGTTGCCGAGATTGTGACGGGCGCCAAGATCAGAACTGCAAACGGATTATTCAGACCGCCTGTTAAAAACAATAAGAACGACAGCTGGCAGACGTCGAACAAGATCATCAAGGTTGCTTCGCCTTCGGCTAGGCGTTTGTTTTCGGGAAAAACAAAGGTTGAAATCAGATTGGCAATAATGGATGCGCCAACTGCCAGATAACACCAGCCAAGTTCAAGCTGCAGGTTATACAGATGTTGCGCGACATTGATCGCGATGATCTGTCCCAAAATGGCGGACCACCGCAAAAGGATCAATGTCCGCAAGCGGATCCAGTCGCTGCCGGCTTCGGGTTCAAAAAGTCCGGTACTGGTGTCTGACATAAAACTGCCTATATCTGCGGTGCGGTAAGATGTGCCATTGTTAGTCTGTCATGGATCGCGCATCAATCGCACCATATTCGCAGAAGGAAACATAATATGTCCAAAGGCTTTGCTGTCGCAGCTACTGTCAGTGTCGCTGCATTGGTTGCGGGTGCTGTGTTGTTGACGACCGTTATGGCACCGGCCGACAGGTTTGCAGATTGCCGCACATCAGTGGTTGCAGGCGGTCCCAGTTCAATTGGCGGGCCATTTTCGCTGATCAATCAAGACAGTCAGCCCGTTACAGATCAGGACATCATCACTGAACCGACGCTTATTTATTTTGGCTATACCTTCTGCCCCGATGTCTGCCCACTTGATCTAGCCCGGAATGTCGAAGCAATTGACATATTGGAAACAGAACAGGGCAAAATCGTGAAACCTGTCTTTATCTCAATTGATCCAGAACGGGATACACCCGAAGTGGTTGGCGATTTTGCGGCCAACCATCATCCCCGTATGGTTGGATTGACCGGATCAGAGGAACAAGTGGCGGCCGCTTCAAAAACCTTCAAAACATTTTACCAAAGACAGGATGATGACCCGGATTATTATCTGATCAATCACTCAACACTCAGCTATCTGGTTTTTCCCGAAGACGGATTTGTCCAGCATTTTGATCGCACATTACGCCCGGACCAAATGGCGCAACAACTGTCTTGCTTTTTAGATGCTGCCTGAGCTGAGTTCGGGTAAAATGCTCTGGTCGCGACGGCCAACCGCACTATATCTATACTGAAATTCAGGATAGACAGCGATGATGGATCAAAGAGTAAACCAGCTAGGAGAAGACAAGACACTTCTGCTTGTTGATGATGACGAACCGTTTCTCAGGCGTTTGGCCAAAGCCATGGAAAAGCGCGGGTTCGAACCCGAGATTGCCGAAAGCGTGGCTGCGGGAAGGGCCATCGCCACAGCACGCCCACCTGCATACGCGGTGGTTGATCTGCGGCTGGAAGATGGAAACGGGCTGGACATCGTAGAAGTCCTGCGCGGTAAACGTCCCGACTGTCGTGTTGTTGTTCTGACCGGATATGGCGCCATCGCGACAGCTGTGGCTGCCGTCAAAATTGGTGCGACCGATTATTTATCAAAGCCAGCGGATGCGAACGATATTACAAACGCGCTTTTGTCGCCTGAAAATGAACTGCCACCGCCCCCGGAAAACCCTATGTCAGCAGACCGTGTTCGCTGGGAACATATCCAGCGCGTATATGAGTTGTGCGATCGCAACGTGTCTGAAACGGCGCGCCGATTGAATATGCATCGTCGTACACTGCAGCGAATCCTGGCAAAAAGATCGCCGCGCTAAGGTATGATGTGTCTTCTTGGCTACTCTTCAATGATAAAATTACAGGAATTGAGTGTATTAAGTTCTTCTTTAGACACAGTTTTTTACCCAGTCTAATTAAATGAATATTTCGCGCATACTTCAAAATAATTGTGAAAAACCTTTAAAACAAAGAAACTTGAGCATGTTTGAAAATTAGTTCCACTAATCAATCAATCGAAGAACACGTTATTTTTCAAGTCAGTGTTCATAAAACTGTCATAAATCTTATTTTTCTCGCCCTACTGCTGCCCAAATGAAAACAAAGTTCGGTGGAATTGCAGGCGCAGATACAATCGATAAAAATCTGCCACCGGGCAAGGAGAATAGAAGATGAAGTTGCGAAGCATACTAAAAAATGTGTTTGTATCCTCAGTATTTGTTTCTGTAGCTGGTTTAGCCCAAGCTGAACAAGTTACTCTGGTTTCTAATGATCAATCACTCTCTATTACGGGTGAACTGGTTTCATTCAACGGATCCGTCTTTCAAGTCAGAACAACGATCGGACAGGTTCAGATCGCAGCTTCAATGGTAACGTGTTCGGGCCCTGGTTGCCCTGCTGTTAGCCAGAATATGGATTTTTCTGTTGTAGCGACCAGCGAACTTGCCCCCAAGCTATTAAGCGAATTGATGCAAGGGTTTGCCCAAAGTGCAAATTTGAACCCAAACATATCGCTTAACGGTGCTGGCGGTGTTGAGCGTGTGCGTTTTACAAATCAAAGCGGTGATAGCAGTGGTCAGGTCGACGTTCAGTCTGTACCTGCTTTGCAAGGTTTGCAAAATGTGTTGGATGGCCAGTCAGATATCACATTGTCATCGGCTGCAGTTACACCGCAAATCGCGCGCCGACTGCGTGGCAATGCCGAAGAAATTCTTTCAGACGCAGACCGCCAAAAAGTTATCGCGCTTGAGGCCATTGTGCCAATTGTTCACCCTGATAATATTGTTCGATCTGTCACGCTTGAGCAGTTGGCCAGAATCGCATCTGGCGAAATAACAAACTGGTCCCAGCTTGGCGGCGCAAATCAGACAATCCGCATGGTTTTGCCTGCTGATGATACACCGGAATTTCAGTTGTTCAAATCACGCGTTACCGACCCTAATCGTGTAAGGGTTAACAATAGCGTAGATCGGCTTTCCAGAAATGAACGTCCAACGGATGTCGTTTTCAGAGACACCAGCGCGATCAGCATCGCAAGTTTCGGCGAAGAAGGTGACACGCAAGTCGTTCCAATTCGCCTAAGCTGTGGTCCGGTTGCTTATCCGACAACATTCAACATCAAAGCGGAAGAATATCCGCTGACAAATCGTGTATTCTTGTACACAAGTGAAAACCCAAGCAGATCAGCCAGCGCTTTTACCAACTTTGCGCTGTCCGAGGCATCTAACAATGCGATTAGCGCAAGTGGATTTGTTGATCAGCAAGTTACAGCACTACCGATCGACTTTCAGGGAACACGCATCGCGACGGCTTTGACGCAAGCGGTTAACAATGATCAGGTGCTGAAGGTCAAAGACTTTGCCGATGATCTTGCAGAAGCGCAGCGGTTATCCACGACATTTCGTTTCAGAACCGGGTCGTCACAGCTCGACAACAAAGCTGTGAACGATATCGGTCGTGTCGGCGAATATCTGGTGGCCGAAGCGGCTGGTCGTGAAATTATGGTTGTCGGATTTACGGACAGTGTCGGACGTGAAGATCTTAACCTTTTGCTTGCCAACAGGCGGGCGGAACAAGTACGCGACGCAATTTTGGCATCAAGCGGAAGCGCACTTTCGGCAAGTCAGGTTGAAGTAAAGTCTTTTGGACCTCTTGCACCTGTCGGTTGTAATGAAACTCAGCAAGGTCGCGCGGATAACCGCCGTGTCGAAATTTGGGTGCGTTGATTTTCAGTCAAACGGAAACATTGATGATAAGAGATCATCAAGAAAGAAACACGGTGTGCAAATACAGAAATATGACTTCATTATGTCACCATAATTTCTGGATAAGTTACAACGAGTACTTGATACACAGAGGTACAGAATATGCGTCGGAATAGTAAATTGGCATTGTTGTCTGGTAAAGGCTTAGCCGTTACACTTGCATGTTGCTTTGCAACAGAAGCGATGGCGACTGAGTGGAACGTTTCACTGTGGGGCAGCCGCCGTGCGTTTACAGAACATGTTGAAAAGCTTGCTGAATTAGTTGAAACAAAGACAAACGGCGAGTTTATGATCAACATCTCATACGGTGGATTGTCGAAAAACCGGGAAAACCTTGACGGGATTTCCAAAGGTGCGTTTGAGATGGCTCAGTTTTGTGCGGGCTATCATGCTGAAAAGAACAAAACGATCACTGTTCTTGAACTGCCTTTCTTGGGCGTGAATACCCTTGAAGAAGAAATGACGATCAGTCATGCGATCTATGAACATCCGGCAACGGCGGGTGAATTGGCCAATTGGAACGCAAAACTTTTGATGGCAACACCGCTACCGCAGTATAATCTGGTTGGTACCGGTAATCAGCTTCAAAACCTAAGTTGGTTTGATGACGTACGTATCCGTGCAACCGGCGGTATAGGAAAAGCCTTTGCGACATTGGGCGCAGAACCAGTTTCCTTGACAGCCACTGAAACGTTTGAGGCCATGGAAAGTGGTGATGTGGAAGCCGTTGCGTTTGCACAGCACGCACATTTTTCGTTCAAAACGATTGACCAAGCAGATTGGTGGACAAGCAACTTGAACCCGGGCAGCGTGAACTGTCCGATTGTGGTAAATATCGATGCCTATAACGCATTGTCACCAGAACACCGCGCCGCACTAGATTCTTCTGTCGCACCAGCACTTCAGCATTTTCTGGAATACTATACGGACCTGATTTATAAATGGGACGAGATTCTGGAACTTTTCGAAGTTGAAAAAGTCACAATTCCACAGTCAGAAATTGATGCATTCCGCGAACGTGCCGCGGCACCTGTTCACCAGCAATGGATTGCAGATATGGAAGCCGAAGGCTTTCCAGGTCAAGAATTATACGACCTGGCAAATACTGCACTGGAAGAAATACGAAACGGTACACGTCCGATTTTCGGAGAAGATTTCTGATATTGCTACTGTGATTGACTAAGAACCAAGTACCCAGGATATTATGATGTCTTGGGTATTTTTATATGTAACCCTTAAATATTTAGTCTTTTATGCTTTGTTTGAATGGGGGCTAAAAATATTACTCTTGCAGGATTGCTGACTCGATTGTAGGAACTGCCGCATAACATCTGCCCCGTTCGCTTAATGGTAAAGCAGATCATTGGTAATGATCAGCCGGTGGTTCAATTCCACCACGGGGCACCATTTAAAGCCGTTAGTTTTAATGAATCATTTGTAAGGATTGTCAGTTATAGACTGATCCTAAGTTTTATATTTATGAAGTGAATTTACAGGACTGAATATAAGGTCCCAATTACACCAATCAAAGCTGTTCTATTTCCACGGTCATTGGGGCGGAAAATGGTATGATTGATGCTTCGGTTACGAATGACCGATCACTCAGATAAAAACTTCCGATCAAAAGTGCTGTGCACGTCAATGCGATCAGCATATTTCTGAATTTACGATTTTTTCTGTGTTCCGTCGCAGGCAGGCTTTGGGCTGTATCAGACATGAGTTTATCACCATAATGACATACTGGTTATGTTTATCTGATGTCCAAAATTCTTAAAAATCTTTGTAGATTTTCGAACAACAGGCAGAAAACTCTTCCCCCCAGAAGAATCTATCTATGAATTTAAATATCATTTGTGCCTGAAATGGGGCAGCCTACCCAACGTAAAGGGCGCCAATGGGCGCCCTTTTGCTGTTTGGTGGGGGAAATCCACCGGAATTGTTTCAGCCGGATCAGCAGCTGTAATAAAGCTTGAACTCCATGGGATGCGGCGTGTGCTCATAGGCGTACACCTCTTCCCACTTCAGCCCCATATAACCTTCTAGCTGATCTTTTGTGAAAACATCACCTGCGAGAAGGAAGTCATGATCTTCTTCCAGTGACTCCAAGGCTTCGCGCAATGATGCACAAACCGTTGGAATACCCGCCAGTTCTTCTGGTGGCAGATCATACAGGTCTTTGTCTGACGATGGGCCCGGATCAATCTTGTTCTTGATGCCGTCAAGACCGGCCATCAACAAGGCTGCAAAACACAGATAAGGGTTTGCCGAAGGATCAGGGAAACGGGCTTCGACACGTTTTGCCTTGGGCGATTCAGCCCATGGAATACGTACGCAACCTGACCGGTTACGCGCAGAATAGGCACGCAGAACAGGGGCTTCGAACCCTGGAATCAAACGTTTGTAGCTGTTTGTTGATGGGTTCGTGAACGCATTCAAAGCTTTTGCATGCTTCAGGATACCACCAATGAAATATAGTGCTTCTTGGCTAAGGTCTGCGTATTGATCGCCTGCAAACAGAGGCTTGCCATCTTTCCAGATCGACATGTTCACATGCATGCCAGTACCGTTATCACCGGCAATCGGCTTGGGCATAAAAGTTGCCGATTTGCCATAAGCCTGCGCCACATTGTGGATCACATATTTATATTTCTGCAATTCGTCAGCCTGTTTAGTTAGGCTATCGAAGATCAAACCAAGCTCATGTTGACAGCTGGCAACTTCGTGGTGATGCTTGTCGACCTTCATCCCGATGTTCTTCATTGTTGACAGCATTTCAGATCGAATATCCTGACCGTCATCAATTGGGTTCACGGGGAAATAGCCGCCCTTGATACCAGGACGATGGCCCATATTGCCCATTTCATATTCAGTATCACTGTTCCATGATGCATCTAGTGCATCCACTTCATAGGACACTTTGTTCATCTCAACCGAAAAACGTACGTCATCGAACAGAAAGAATTCCGCCTCGGGTCCGAAATAAGCCGTGTCACCTATACCTGATGATTTCAGATACGATTCAGCTTTTTCAGCAGTGCTACGTGGATCACGCTCATAAGCCTCGCCGGTATCAGGCTCAACAATTGAGCAATGAATACAAACGGTTTTTTCCGCATAAAACGGATCCAGATAAGCGCTGTCTGTATCTGGCATCAGCTTCATATCGGACTGGTCAATTGATTTCCAGCCAGCGATAGACGAGCCGTCAAACATAAAGCCCTCTTCCAGAAAATCTTCATCCACCTGATCGGCCATGACCGTCACGTGCTGCAGCTTGCCGCGTGGGTCTGTGAACCGGATGTCGACATATTCAACATCCTCATCTTTGATCATTTTAAGAACGTCAGCGTTGCTCATTGTGACAGTCTTCCCTCTCGTTAGACGTATAGTTTTAGGGCCTAGCCCCGGTGTTATTGATACTTAAAGTGCGTCGTCGCCAGTTTCACCCGTGCGAATCCGGATGGCTTGCTCAATCGTAGATACGAAAATCTTGCCGTCACCGATCTTGTCGGTCTTTGCGGCCTCGACGATGGCGTCAATTGCGCCGTCAAGTTGATCGTCGGCCAAAACAACTTCGATTTTAACTTTGGGCAAAAAGTCGACCACATATTCAGCACCGCGATACAGTTCGGTGTGTCCCTTTTGGCGCCCAAATCCCTTGACTTCGACGACGGAAAGACCTTGCACGCCAATTTCCTGCAGTGCTTCTTTCACTTCGTCCAGCTTGAAGGGTTTGATGATCGCCTCGATCTTTTTCATGGGTGCGACTCCTGTGCCCTTTTGTGTGTGTCAGTCGTGAGATCACTTTCCCCGACCTGCGACAATTGGCTAAGGTAGACTGATGGTGTGGTATAAGGGGAAACCTTTGGTGTCGCCTGAAAAATAGGCAATATGCTTATTAATTAATCTTACTTGAATCGCTTAAAGGATATGGAATGATTGAACTGGTGACATCTGCCCAAATGCGCGCCATCGAACAAGCCGCGATAAAAAGCGGGGACGTCACAGGCCTTGAGCTGATGGAGCGCGCAGGCCGCGGTGTTTTCGACGCGGTTTTCGAAGAATGGCCCGAACTGGCAAAGACATCCCACCGCACAGTTGTTCTGTGCGGCCCCGGCAATAACGGCGGCGATGGTTTTGTCGTGGCACGACTGCTGAAGGAATGGGGATGGGAGGTCGAGGTTTTTCTGTACGGTGATCCTGAGAAATTACCGCCGGATGCGCGGGTGAATTATGAGCGGTGGGGTGAGTTAGGGCAGGTCGCAGCGCTTACGAAAGACGCGTTTGCAGCGTCCGTTGAACGGGCTTTGAGTAAAGCAGATTATCACCCGGACTCTATGGATGATAACCGTGGACCAACAACTGTTTATATAGACGCACTTTTCGGAACCGGTTTTACACGTGGTTTCGACGATGATCTGCTCGCTGTAAGACGCGAATGGCACGATTTATGCTATGAATATAGCGTCGCCGTGGATATCCAATCAGGGCTTTGTGCTGACAGCGGCTTTCCGATCAAGTCTGACTGTTTTTTCAGCAAACTGGTGGTGACTTTCGGATTCGCTAAGGTTGGGCATTATCTGGGTCAAGATCATTACGATGTCGAAAAACTGAAGATCGTAGATCTGGATCTTTCCGCTGGTAATTTGCGCGATGATCCTATTGTCAACTTATTCGACGAATGGAATTTAGAGCTGGATTTGAAGGGTTTCTTTGAAGACGGCCTTCAAAAATCTCAGCGTACTCACAAATATGGCCACGGTCACGCCCTGGTCCTGTCGGGCCCATCCGGTCAAACCGGTGCGGCGCGGTTGGCGGCGCGGGGGGCGCTGCGGATCGGTGCCGGGTTGGTGACTGTTGGCTGTCCGCCGGATGCTTTGGTCGAAAACGCCACTCAGCTGACGGCTATCATGCTAAAGCCCGTGGCCGATGGCACGGCGCTGACCAAAATCCTGAAAGACGACCGCCTTAACGCCCTTTGCATCGGTCCGGGTCTTGGGATTAGCGATGACACCCGACGCCTTGTTTCGGCAGCTTTGAAAAGCGGTCGCGCCACAGTTCTTGACGCCGATGCGCTAACCATCCTGTCGCAGAATCCTGACCTTTTCGACCTGCTTCATAAAAACTGCGTTCTAACACCCCACGCCGGTGAATTCGCCCGCCTTTTCCCTGACATAGCTGAAAAGCTCAACGCGCCCGCAACCACCGGCCCCGCCTATTCCAAGGTCAATGCCACACGCGACGCGGCCAAGCGTGCGGGTTGCACAATTTTGTTCAAAGGCCCAGATACCGTGATCGCCAGTCCTGACGGCAGCGCCTCGATCAACTCGGCGCAATATGAACGCGCCGCCCCATGGCTGGCCACCGCCGGGTCGGGCGACGTGCTTGCGGGTTTTATTACAGGGTTGTTGGCCCGTGGTTTTCAACCCATGCAAGCCGCCGAAACCGCCGCTTGGCTGCATGTAGAATGTGCGCTTCAATTCGGCCCAGGATTGATCGCCGAAGACCTGCCCGAACAGTTACCTGGCGTTTTTCGCAGCCTTGGGATGTAATTCGAACAGATTTACATGATTTTTCTCTCGCATCTGGTAAAAACCTTTGCTAGAGACGCCGGAAATCGGGGTGGCCCTGCGCTTCGCGCAAGAATCGGGGCTGCCTTGTTGGTTTTGCGGGTGTGGCGAAATTGGTAGACGCACTAGATTTAGGTTCTAGCGCCGCAAGGCGTGGGGGTTCAAGTCCCTCCACCCGCACCAAATTAATGTGAGAAGGATAATAGAATGCAGGTCACCGAGACCCTGAACGACGGCCTCAAGCGTGGCTATTCCATAGTCGTCACCGCGGGCGAGCTTGACGAGAAAGTCAATGAAAAGCTGGTCGAGGCGCAGCCTGATGTCGAGATGAAGGGCTTTCGCAAGGGTAAGGTGCCCATGGCGCTGCTGAAAAAGCAGTTTGGACAACGCTTGTTGGGTGAAGCCATGCAGGAAACCATCGACGGCGCGATGACCAAGCATTTTGAAGACAGCGGTGATCGCCCCGCCATGCAGCCCGAGGTCAAAATGACCAATGAGGACTGGAAAGAAGGCGAAGATATCCACGTCGATTTAAGCTATGAAGCCCTGCCTGAAATTCCTGAGGTCGATATGAAATCGATCAAACTGGAAAAACTTGTGGTTAAGGCAGACGATGCTGAAGTTGATGAAGCATTGAAAAATCTGGCTGAAACGGCCCAAGACTTTGATGATCGCAAAAAAGGATCAAAAGCGAAGGATGGTGATCAGATTGTGATCGATTTCCTTGGTAAAGTCGACGGCGAAGCCTTTGAAGGTGGTGCTGCTGATGACTATCCGCTTGTTTTGGGATCAAACAGCTTTATTCCTGGTTTTGAAGATCAGCTTGTCGGCGCAAAAGTTGATGACGAGGTCGAAGTTAAAGTTACTTTCCCCGAAGAATACGGTGCCGCCAATCTAGCGGGCAAAGACGCTGTTTTCACTTGTAAAGTCAAAGCCGTCAAAGCTCCGAAAGCGGCTGAAATCAATGACGAACTGGCCAAGAAATTTGGTGCAGAGGACCTTGCTGGTCTAAAAGCTCAAATTGGTGAACGGCTTGAAGCTGAATTTGCCGGCGCTGCCCGCGCTGTGATGAAGCGATCTTTGCTGGACGCGTTGGACAAAAAAGTCAGTTTTGAACTGCCACCTTCGTTGGTTGATGCAGAAGCTGGTCAAATTGCGCACCAACTATGGCACGAAGATAACCCCGACGTCGAAGGTCACGATCATCCCGAAATTGAAACGACGGATGAACATAAGAAATTGGCAGATCGTCGCGTGAAACTGGGCTTGCTGTTAGCAGAGCTTGGGCAGAAGGCCGAAGTTCAGGTGTCTGACGCGGAAATGACGCAAGCGATTATGAATCAGGCGCGTCAATACCCGGGCCAAGAACGCCAGTTTTTTGAATTCGTGCAGCAAAATGCGCAAATGCAGCAACAGCTACGTGCGCCGTTGTTCGAAGACAAAGTGATCGACTATATCTTTGAACTGGCAAAAGTCAGCGAAAAAGAAGTCAGCAAAGACGATCTTCAAAAAGCAGTTGAAGCGCTAGAAGAAGAATAATCTCTACGCTTTTTGCGTTATGAAAACACCAAGCGCCATAAGTGCAATTCCGGCTGCACGTGTGGCGCTTAATTGTGTCTGGACTGCTGTAAATAGACCAAAATGGTCTATGGCAGCCGCCGAAATCAACTGACCCAGCAAAACAAAGAACACGGCATTGCCGACCCCAAAATGCGGGGCGATATAGGTGATGGTTAATACGTAAAATGCAATCAAAACACCGGCCAGCAAAAGATACTTTGGCGCTGATATGATCTTTGTCACGGCTTGTGGTCCGGTAATAATGGTTACAATCGCCGTTACGCAAAGTGCGACGACAAATAATATAAATGCGGCTGCAGCCGGTGATCCGATCCGCGTCCCAAGGGCTGCATTCAGGGCTGCAAGAACCGGAATGCCGATCCCTGCGGCAAGCATCGTGATGGCATAGATCGGCATGGCTTATCCTTTATTTCCCCAAACTGACTAAGATCAAAGTCAACATTAACATACCGGTCTAACATGTCTTTGACACTGACAGAATGGAGGCAATATGTTCACCCGATTTGTAGTCACATTCGTACTTTCTGCTATGCCGGTTTTGGCCCAGAATATTGATGAAGGCCGTCAGATTTTCTTGCAAAATTGCGCAACCTGTCATGGTGTATCTGCGCGTGGTGACGGCCCTATGACGGGTGCTTTGACGACTCAGCCCCCTGATCTGACACAACTGAATGCCAATAACGAAGGGGTTTTTCCGCGCGTCCGTGTTGTGTTCCGTATTGATGGACGTGATCCTATCATGTCGCATGGTGGCCCCATGCCGATGTTTGGATATATGCTGGATGGTAAAAGTGCGGCCATGGATGCCGAAGATGGCACGCCCATTTTGACCAGTGAAATGATGGTCGATATCGTCAGCTATTTGGAAAGCATCCAGCGCTAGTGCCGCTTTTGCTAGTTCATCATCTCGGCCAGTTCGGCAACACGTTTTCCGTAAAGACGTGCTGTCAAAAGCGTATTTCTATCCGGTTCACCTAGTGACACCCAAGTCATGTCATGCTGTACTGCCATCTGATTAAAGTACTGCATGGCATCCCCTTTGGTGCGATCGCGCACAGCAAAACCACCAGCGATCTTGTCTTGCCAGTCTTGGGACCAACGCTTTGCACTTTCAGCGGCAAGCTTGCGTATTTGCCAGGGCGCATCATCCTGATCGGCGGGACTGCCAAACAAAATCGCGTCTGCTGCATCAAGCGCATTCCAAATATCATCGGTGATTTCACCGTTTTCCGGAATGCGCAGCACGTTGGCATTGGCTGCCTGTGCGGCACCATCACACACAGCCTGCGCATGCTGAGCTGTGCCATGGCCTGGCACGTAAATTACTTCCACATTTGTCAAATTCTTACCCCCCAAGGCGCGAATCCACTGATTCAAACCAAACTTGGGGACAACATGCAATTGGCGAAGTATGAAAAATTGTAAACTGTTGTCATGCGCGTTTGCGGATCGGCGTATCTTGACCTGCAGCCCAGGCATAAACCGCATCGCCAAACGCTTGGAACAAGGGTCGTGAGACAGGATCATTGCAGGCATTCCATTCCGGATGCCATTGCACTGAAAGGGTAAAACCTAAGGCATTTTCGATATAGACAGCTTCTGGTGTGCCGTCAGGTGCATGGCCATCAACAACCACACCTTGTCCTGGCGACTTGATGCCCTGGCCATGCAAGGTATTTGTCATAACCTCTTGCGAACCCATCAAACGATGAAACACGCCGTTTTCTGAAAATCTGACTTTGTGGCGCAGTGCGAATTTTTCTTCCAAAGTGCCATCAGGCGGCATGCGGTGATTGTCGCGCCCCGGCAGATCGCGAATTTCGGGGTAAAGTGTGCCACCCATGGCAACGTTGACCTCTTGAAAGCCGCGACAGACACCTAAAAAGGGCTGCCCGCGTTCAACGCAAGCACGGATTAGTGGCAATGTAATCGCATCGCGCGCACGATCAAAGGCGCCGTGGGCTTCGGTTTCGGCTTCGCCATATTCATTGGGATGCACATTGGGTCGCCCGCCAGTCAGCAAAAAGCCGTCGCAAATTTCAAGTAATTCGGCGACACTGACCAACGCCGGATCTGACGGTATGACCATCGGAACTGCATTTGAGACTTGGCTAACAGCTTCAGAATTCATCGTACCGCCCGCATGCGCGGGGTACTGATCATTGATCAAATAGCTGTTGCCGATAATACCGACGATTGGGCGTGCCATGGGGTCCTCTTGTATCCATATGCCTTTATATAGCGTAAAGACGGATCAAAAAAGTCCCCATTGGCCGTGATAAGGCTGTGCTTGGACGCACATCAAGCGTCGCCGGTCAGTCCCACGCTTTCAATACCAGCCATGCCTGCGATTGCATCATTATCAGATGTATCGCCAGTGATGCCGACTGCGCCGATGACATCGCCCTTCTTATCCTTAACCAAAATGCCACCCGGCACAGGGATTACTTGGCCCCCAAAGACGCCATTCACCGCAGCCATAAAATATGCCTGCTGTTCAGCCCGTGCCATTTGCGCACCGCCAGACATGCCCAGCATAACAGCACCATAGGCTTTACCATGTGCGATCGCGAAACGCCCTGGGCTGGCACCATCTTCGCGTTCAAACGCTTTGACGTGACCGCCAGCATCCAGAACAATGACGGACAGCGGTTTCAGATCCATTTCGCGTCCTTCTGCAAGCGTTGCCCGGATAATACTTTTCGCGCGTCTTAATGAAATTTCGGCCATGTCTGTCCCTTTATTGTGCTTTAAGTTCTAGTCTGCGGGCGTGCAGAACGGGTTCTGTGTATCCGGATGGCTGTTCGCGCCCTTTGAACACCAGATCACAAGCAGCTTTGAACGCAATCCCGTCAAAGCCGGGCGCCATTGCAGTATATGTTGCATCATCTGCATTCTGGCGATCCACAACGGCCGCCATTTTCTTCATCGCTGTCATCACCTGATCTTCGCTGACCACGCCGTGATGCAACCAGTTGGTAAGCGCCTGGCTACTGATACGGCAGGTCGCACGATCCTCCATCAAGCCCACATCATTGATATCGGGCACTTTGGAACAGCCAACACCATGATCAACCCAACGCACGACATAGCCCAGAATGCCTTGGGCGTTGTTTTCAATCTCGGCGGCGATATCGGCGTCACTTAGGTTTTCACCGTCCATCACAGGAATGGTCAGCAAGTCTTCCAGTGTGCCTCGACGACCCTGTGCCTTGATTTCATCCTGACGGGCAAAAACATCAATTTGATGATAATGCATGGCATGCAGAGTGGCCGCTGTCGGGCTTGGCACCCAGGCACAATTTGCACCCGCTTTCGGATGGCCGATCTTGGCGTCCAGCATATCGGCCATCAGGTCCGGCATCGCCCACATTCCCTTGCCGATCTGCGCCTTGCCTTGCAGTCCGCATTCCAGCCCAATATCGACGTTGCGATCCTCGTATGATGCAATCCAGGCTGTCGATTTCATCTCGCCTTTGCGCACAAAGGGTCCTGCCTCCATTGAGGTATGAATTTCATCGCCCGTACGATCCAGAAAGCCGGTGTTGATGAAAGCCACACGGGATTTAGCTGCGCGAATGCATTCTTTCAGATTGACAGAAGTGCGGCGTTCTTCGTCCATGATCCCGATTTTGACTGTATTAGCGGGCAGGCCAAGTGCCTGTTCGACATGGGTAAAAATCTGATCAGCAAAGGCCACTTCTTCGGGGCCGTGCATCTTGGGCTTCACGATATAAACAGACCCCGTCACAGAATTGCGCGGCCCTTCTGTCTTTTTCAGATCGTGCATGGCGATCATGACCGTGCACATCGCATCCAACAGACCTTCGCCGATTTCATTGCCGTCACGATCCAAAATTGCGGGGTTGGTCATCAGATGCCCCACATTGCGGACCAGCATCAGCGAACGGCATTTAACCATAAACGGCTTACCGTCTGGGCCGGCATATTCAAAATCATCGTGAAGTTTGCGGGTGATCGTTTTGTCGCCCTTTGTGACTTGTTCGGTCAGGTCGCCTTTCATAAGGCCAAGCCAATTTCGATAGGCCAGTGCCTTGTCTTCGCCATCAACAGCAGCAACGGAATCTTCGCAATCCATAATGGTTGACATCGCGGCTTCAAGATTGATGGCCGCGATACCTGCGGGATCATCTTTGCCAATCTGATTATCGGTGTTGATCAAAATTTCGATATGCAGACCGTTATTGCGCAACAGAACATGGCCCCAGTCCCCCTGGCTTGTTGCATATCCAACATATTGATCGGGGTTTTTCAGCTGTGTCGATCCGTTTGCTGTTGTCAGGATAAGTTTTGCACCAGTTTCAATGCCGGTCACATTGGCCCATTGACCATTTGTCAACGGCACTGCCTGATCCAGAAATGCCTTGGCGCGCGCGATCACACGTGCCCCGCGTTCTGTGTCATAGCCACCCGATTTCGGAAGATCACCCAATGCGTCAGTGCCGTAGAACGCATCGTAAAGCGATCCCCACCGTGCATTTGCGGCGTTCAGAGCATAGCGGGCGTTCATAATGGGAACAACAAGTTGCGCACCCGCGATTGTCGCAATTTCAGGATCAACATTCGCAGTATCGATCTGAAAATCAGGACCTTCAGGCAGCAAATAACCGATTTCTTTCAAAAAATCAGTATAGGCCGCCTGATCCAACGGCTTAGCCTTGTGTGCTTTATGCCAATCGTCGATTTTGGTTTGAAGTTCATCGCGCTTTTCCAGCAAGGCGCGGTTCTTTGGCCCCATGTCATGCACAAGATCGGACAGGCTGGCCCAAAAGTGATCCTCTGATACACCCGTTCCCGGCAAAGCCTCTTTTTCGATAAAATCAGCCAGTTGCGTGTCTATGTGCAACTCTGACCGCTGAACCCGATCCACCATCGTCACCTCCCGTTTTCATGTTAGACTGCAACCTAGGTGTCAGCGCGGTAATAGGCAACAAAGCCAAATGCTTTCACACCCAAAACTTTTTTGGTGTCGATTTAGTTTTTCTTAACTGAAGGTTTCGCCCGCTCCCGCCTGCAGCGATTACTGCAATATCGCACGTCACCCCAGACCTTTTCCCATTTTTTGCGCCATGTGAATGGCAATCCACAAGTCGCACATACCTTTTGCGGAAGATCAGATTTTTTGCGTTGCTTCATAGGTCAAGTTTCAGTTGTGCGTCATCGGTCTTGCGGGGTTTGCGCTTGGGTGCACGGTCATCCACAAAGTTCCGCGCGCTGTCTTTGCGGCTTGCGTGTTTTTCAACAATCTGTGCGGCCTCATTTTGGAAATGGTCGCCCTTTCGCACTGCCCAAACTTTATCGCGGGCAGTGGCTGCGGCGGATTTCACATCGACAATAGGATTTGGATATTTGCGCCCCAGCACCTTGGCCGCATTTTCCCATCTCCAGGGTTCTTGCAAAAACTGATCAGGCACATCCGCCAGTTCCGGTACCCAACGGCGGGTAAAGACACCTGTTGGGTCCTGATCATACCCTTGTTTGACCGGGTTATAGATGCGGATCGTGTTCATGCCTGTTGTGCCCGCCTGCATCTGACATTGCGACCAATGAATGCCGGGTTCGTAATCGGTAAACATCCGCGCCAGATGTGGTCCGCTGCTGCGCCAATCCAACCACAGGTGATACGAAGCCACCGCCATCAACATCGACCGCATTCGAAAATTCAACCAGCCTGTCGCATTCAGATAGCGCATACAAGCATCGACAAAAGGCAGCCCCGTTTCGCCCGTTTCCCATGCTTGCAGTCGTGTTGCATCCGGTGTTCTGGGGCGCTGATTTTCATAGGCCGAATGCAGGCAATGGGTTTCAATCCTGGGCGCATCTTCCAACTTTTGCATAAAATGATCGCGCCAGGCCAAACGGCTTGTGAAAGATTTCAGCGATCCAGCCCATCCGTCCCGTGTGCCTTTGACTTCGATCTTGCGCGCGCTGGCCACTTGAACGGTTTCGCGCATCGACAGTGTTCCAACGGCCAGATGTGGGGACAATCGGGAACAAGCCCATTCGCCTTGAACCGGGGATGACATCGCTTTGCGATAGGTCAAACCGCGTTTGGTCAAAAACCCATCTAGCAATGTCAGCGCACTGTCACGCCCACCCGGTTGGCGTTCGGGGAATGTGTCTGTCACTAACCCCAGGTCGCGGGCCGATGGAATTGCGCCTGCGTCAATGGGAATACCCTTCAGGGTTTTCGGGGTGTTTACACAAGGTTGTCTGACGAATTTTTCCCGTCTTGCAGCCCAGCCATCCCGCCCGGGCAATCGCCGCACAACGCCGGATTGCTGGTATTCATCCCATTGGATACTTTTCTGACGTGCCCAAGCCGCAACACGCTGGTCGCGTCGGAATGTCCATAAATTACCGGTTTCTTCGTGACTGACCATATGTATCAGTTCGTGTTGATGGTGCAATGAATTTAAAACATCCAGCACATCCCCAACCCGCACAATCAATGGCGCGCCAAGCTGGGCCAAATCGCCGCGCAAGCTCTGCAAGCTTTCAGCAATAAATTGATACTGCCGGGCTGATGTATCAGGTAATTGCCAATATTCAGGTTCAACCACGAACAGTGGTATTATGGAAATATCGCCGTTGATCGAAGCCAATGCAGGATGATCATAGATCCGTAAATCGCGCTTAAACCATAAAAGAGTTGTCATGACCCACAGATAACCCGCTTGAAAATGATGTCATCCATCACAGCAAAAATATCACGTTCGTACCGAAGTTATTTAGATGCCGCTGGGCAGTATTATTCATATTTGTTACCCACTGCGAAAATATCAGGGACGGTGGAATGGAACGTATTTATAGTCTTATCGGTGCAGTCACACTTGGTGGCGCACTTGGGTATCTGGGATTTATGCTGTTTTCAGGCACGCCAGCTTTTAGTGGCAATCGCAAAGCACAGATGTTTTTGCAGGTTCAGGACTGGCTTATCAGCAAATTGGGCATGACGAATGCCGGTCTGCTGCTGATGGGTCTTGGTGCTGCGGCCGCAATTTACTTCATCTGGGCTGCCTTTTCTTCAGATGATGAAGAAAAGGTATAGAATTAGACAGTTATTCTATACCGGCCAGTGATGCTTCTTGACCGGAATAAAAGGTCCAGCCCAAAAGCGCAGCCAGTAATATAAGGGCAAAAACGACGACAACAGCGATACCGATCAGGGATCCGCTGTGTCTTTTTTCTTGCTTTTCAATATTCGTATTTGGCGCAGACATACTATGCCTCCTTTGGATGATTTAAATCACATTCGATCCCAAAACGCATGAAATCTGAAAAAGTTCATTATTTTTATGGTTGCAGATCATCGCACTCCATGTGGTGGTAAAATGCGATCAAGGATTTATTCCGTTCGGCGCGGAAGATTCCCATTGGTTTGGTGGTGTAAATGCGATCCACCCGAAACATTCGAAAATCTTCGCGCAACTCGCACCAGGCCACCAACGTCCAGACCTTGCCCCAGAACCAAAGACCCAAGGGCCGTATACACCGGGTTGACCCAACGCCATCCGCATCGGCATAAGTTATTTCCAGTCGTTCAAGCTGTTCGATAGCGGCTTCAATCTGATCAATCCTGTCGCGCAGTTCAGGGTTCATCTCTGGGGCGATTGCATGGATCTGGACGTGTTTCAGTCTGTGGCGTCCCTCATCGGGCAAAACAGCTTCGATCTTGATCAGGGCTTCTTGGGCCGCGCACGCCATAGACACGCCACCCCATGCCTTAACCAGTCGGGCACCGGCGACAAGTGCTGTAATCTCGTCTTGTGAAAACATCAAAGGCGGCAGATCAAAGCCGCCCTGCATCACGTATCCCACACCCGCTTCGCCTATAATCGGAACGCCGCTGGCTTGCAGATCAACAATGTCGCGGTAAATCGTGCGGGTCGAAACCTCGTGCAATTCTGATAATTTTTCAGCCGTGATCAGCCGACCGCCACGTAGATCCTGAACAATCCTGAAAAGACGGTCGGCGCGGCGCATCAGGTGACCTCAAAGAAACCGACAGAATTGCCGTCTAGATCTTCGATATAGAAAAAGCGTCCACTAGGTATGGGAATAGCAGGGGATAAAACCTGCCCACCTGCTTTTTTTACGCGCTTCATGGTATCTTCCAGTGTATCTGGCGTTATCAGGTGAACCGTTGACCCTGTGCCCCTAGGCGCGGGCTTACCAGGATAAAGATGGCCCGCAATGCCTTTGTCATCTTCTTTTGTCACGAAAAACGCCACTGGGTTTGGCCCCGTTTCATCCAACCGCAGTTTGGTTAACAGGACATCTTCGTAAAATTTGGTCGCACGCGCCATGTCAGTCACCGGAATTTCGATCCAGACTGTAAAATGATCAGGATGGAATGTCATCAATTGCTCCTTAAGTTATAACGTGACACATCAATGGCACAGGCCTGCTGACAGCGTTCTGTCAGCATGGTGTCAGGATTGAAATAGAAAGGGCCAAGATGCGCACCGATACGCCTCAGACGATTTATCTTGCTGACTACACGCCACCTGCTTTTCTGGTGGATGCGGTTCATCTGACCTTTCGTCTTGATCCGAATGCGACGCGCGTCATCAGCCGGATCGAATTTCGTCCGAACCCTGATGCGACATCACAGGATTTTATGCTGCACGGCGAACATCTGAAGCTGATCTGGGCCAAAGTCGACGGTCAGGATGTTCAGACCAATCTGACAGGCGACAGTCTAAAGCTGGATGTACCCAACGCACCATTCATCTGGGAGGCCGAGGTTGAAATCAGCCCCGCCACCAACACCGCACTTGAAGGTCTTTATATGTCGCGCGGTATGTATTGCACCCAGTGTGAGGCCGAAGGGTTTCGCAAGATCACCTATTACCCCGATCGCCCCGATGTGATGGCCGTATTCACTGTACGCATTGAAGGCAACCTGCCGGTACTATTGTCGAACGGCAACGCAGTGGCGCAGGGCGAAGGTTGGGCAGAATGGCACGATCCATGGCCCAAGCCCGCCTATCTGTTTGCGCTGGTTGCGGGCGATCTGATTGCGAAGTCCGATACATTCACCACGCGGTCCGGCAGGCAGGTCGATCTGAACCTGTATGTCCGCCCGGGGGACGAACACAAGTGCGATTTCGGGCTGGATGCGCTGAAACGGTCCATGGTCTGGGACGAAAATTTCTATAACGCTGAATATGATCTGGATATCTTTAACATCGTCGCTGTGGACGACTTCAATATGGGCGCAATGGAAAACAAGGGGCTGAATATCTTCAACTCTGCCGCCGTGCTGGCATCGCCTGAAACCTCAACCGATGCCAACTATGAACGGATTGAGGCGATCATTGCCCATGAGTATTTCCATAACTGGACGGGTAATCGGATCACTTGCCGCGACTGGTTTCAGCTTTGCCTGAAAGAGGGTCTGACCGTTTTCCGCGACCAGCAGTTCACCGCAGATGAACGCAGTGCGGCTGTTGCACGGATCAACGATGTGATGGCGTTGCGTGGGCGTCAATTCCGCGAAGATAACGGACCACTGGCACACCCCGTGCGGCCCGAAAGCTTTGTCGAGATCAACAATTTCTATACCGCCACGGTCTATGAAAAAGGGGCCGAGCTTATCCGGATGCTCAAAACGCTTGTGGGTGATCAGGATTACTACAAAGCGCTTGATCTGTATTTCCGCCGTCACGACGGTCAGGCTTGCACAATCGAAGATTGGCTGAAGGTTTTCGAAGACACCACAGGGCGCGATCTGACCCAATTCAAACGCTGGTATTCGCAGGCCGGAACACCGCGGTTAAAGGTGAGTGAGGCATTTGAAAATGGTGCCTATACGCTAACCTTCCGCCAGAATACGCCACCCACGCCAGGGCAAGAGGCCAAGCAACCGGTTGTCATCCCCATCGCGGTTGGGCTGCTGAACCCGGATGGGGGCGAGGTCGTGGAAACCCAGGTGCTTGAGATGACTGAGGCCGAACAAAGTTTCAGCTTCGATGGCCTTGGGGCAAAGCCCATTCCATCCATTCTGCGCGGATTTTCTGCCCCGGTCATTCTTGAAACAGACGGGATTGGCGATAATGCTGCCTTCCTTCTGGCCCATGATACAGACCCGTTCAACAAATGGGAATCCGGTCGCGCGCTGGCCCGTAGGACCCTGATCGACATGATCACCAAAGGTGCGGCGCCCGATCAAGCATTCCTTGATGCGCTGTTGGCGGTTTTGCGGGATGATAGCCTTGATCCGGCTTTTCGTGCGCTTGTTATGCGCCTGCCGACACAGGATGAACTGGCACAAACCTTGTTTGACATGGGGCACACGCCCGATCCGATGGCGATTTATCAGGCGCTTGAAACGCTGCGCCAGACAATGGCACAGCATATGCAGGACGCTCTTCCGCGGATCTATGCAGCAATGCATGTCGGTGGCTCCTACTCCCCCGATGCCGAAGCGGCGGGAAAACGGGCCTTGGGCAATACTGTTTTATCCTTAATTTCGTTGACCGACGGCGGTGCGCAGGCGCAAAAGCAATATGATTCTGCTGACAATATGACCCAGCAATTGGCGGCATTCGGGTGCTTGTTGAATATCGATCAGTCCGACACTGCAACGCAATCATTTTATCACCAGTGGAAAGCCGACCGACTGGTCATAGACAAGTGGTTTGGCCTGCAGATTTCATATGCCGCCCCGGCAAAGGCGGCCGAGATTACTGAACACCTGACCCAGCATCCTGATTTTGACTGGAAAAACCCCAACCGGTTCCGCAGTACTTTGGGCGCATTAACGGGAAATGCTGCTGGCTTTCATCACCCAAGCGGCGCTGGATATGATCTTGTGGCAGACTGGCTGATCCGGTTGGATCCGGTCAATCCGCAGACCACCGCGCGCATGTGCACCGCATTCGAGACCTGGCGCCGTTATGACACAGATCGTCAGGCAAAGATGAAAGCCGCATTGCAAAGAATCGCAGATAAGCCCAATTTATCGCGTGATGTAACTGAAATGATGGCCCGTATATTGAACGGCTGAATGTGTACCATTCTTGACGATGTAAAGGACTGAAGATGCCATTTTTAATCGCTTTGGCGGGTATTGCCGTCGCTGCCTATTTCTTTATTTTGCGTTCCCGCAATGCCGCAAATATCGCCGGTGACATTCTAGATGCTGCTGTTGATGTAAAAAACGCGGCCCGCCGATTTGGATTCAAACGCCGGTCCAATACGCACCCAGTCGAAGATATCGATGATCCAAATATTGCGATTGCAGCGCTGGCTGTTTCTTTTCTTGAGCTGGATGATTACCCAACACAGGAACATCGCAAGGCGCTGCATCTGAATATGCAATCCACATTGGATATTTCGGCCAAAGACGCAGAAGAAATGACAGTTCTGGGTCGTTGGCTGATGAATGAATGCAATGGGCCCGACATGGCCGTGTCACGCTTGTCCCGCAAATTACATAAAATGTCTGGGGCTGCAGCTTTTACACCACTTCTAACAGTTCTTCGTGACACTTTGTCAGCTGGTGATAGTGAAATGAACGAAAAGCAACGCGATGCCTTGGATGACGTCAAACGGGCCTTTCGCATCACGTAACATCCGTTGCCGTATAAGTGAAAAGACTTTGATCCGCGCTAGCTTTAACCTGTTGCAAAAGCTCGGAGATACGTCATGCGGTACATCCTTCTTTGCCTTGTGTTGATCGCAGGCCCCTTGTTCGCGCAAGATCGCCAAGGTCGCGATACACCCGGCGAATGGATTATCACATATCATAAATCGTTCGGCCTTTGGGACAGCTTTTGTGATGAACGGATCACTGGGGATGTCTTGGAACAGCGTTGCTATGTTCGCTATGTTGATGTCTTTTCGCAAAAACCCGATTTTGCCGCGCAGTTCTTTTTCCTGACGCTTGAAGGTCTTGAGTTTGGGATTGAACGCGGCACACGCTTTAATGAAGACGGGTTTAAAATTGTCAAAGATGATCAGACGATTTGGGTGAATACCAATCCATCCTGTTTACGCGGCAAGGATTGCACCTTTGCCGGACCCGCTGCGGCAGAGTTACTTGACCTGATGCGTCAGGGGGATGCTTTGCGATTTACTTTTACCGACCGAAACGGGCTCCAGCAGGATCTAACGTGGGATTTAACCGCAATTGAGCAAATTTTGGCAAATTATCGCGCGCAATCTATCCTGCGTGGTCTGATTTAAGCTGATATCAGCCGAAATTTATGGGCTGACTTGCAGTCAGATGAAAAACACACACCTGTCATAGCAACGTTGCATTCACATGGTGTGACCTATCTATGCAGGATCGAATAGACCCACTTATCCAAGAACGCGCCCCCTGGCTTTTCAGCGATCGGCCCGGAACGCTGCTTGCGCGAAAAGCTTTGCATCAGATGCTGGGTTATGCGCGCACATTGGAACTTGCATCGGACTATCACAATCAGCCAACTGACCAGATCATGTCGCGTTTGGCCAGTTTGCTGGCACGCGATGTTACGGTAAGTGGGCTGGATAATATTCCCCGATATGGCGCTGCCTTAATCGTTGCCAATCATCCCACGGGTATTGCCGATGGTGTGATACTGAACCATGTGCTGAACCGGCTAAGAACGGATGCGTTTTTCTTTGCAAACGGCGACATTCTTCGGGTTTTGCCGCAAATGCAGAATATGATCGCATCTGTTGAATGGCGCGAGGAAAAGCGCACCTTGGCAAAAACACGTGCGACAATGGATTACACGCGCACTGCTGTTGGCGATGGGCGGCTTGGTGTGATCTTTCCATCAGGTCGGCTGGCCAAGCGGCGCGGGTTACGCCTGTATGAACGGCCCTGGATGGCATCGGCTGCAATGATCGCGCGTAAGTTTAATCTGCAGGTGATCCCTGTGAACATTCGGGCCCGTAATTCCGCGCTGTTCTATCTGTTTGATCTGATCCACCCGACTTTGCGGGATATCACACTGTTTCATGAAACCCTGAACAAACACCGCCAGCCGTTTCGCGTTACCATAGGTGAGCCGATTTCGGCCAAGGCACTGCCGGCGAAATCCGAAGAAGCGATCAAAACCCTGCGTGACGCCACCCTTGCCCTTGGCGGTCGCCACGCCCCGGCTGTGTCTTTGGTACAAATGACCAAACGTCCCAGCTGGGTCTGACTTTACGCGGGTTTCTGCTTTGTTAACCCTTAGGAGGGGGCTGCTCTATCCAGTTGAGCCACGGGGGCCATCTATTTGATTTAATTATGTAAATCCCATCTTGAGCGTTGAGCATATTTGCTCAGGGTAGCGTGCGGGGTAGCAAAAGTAGCATTCCGCGCGCCGCCGATGTTGTGCCTTTTGTGTCACTGGTGGTCAATAAGCCAATATTGCCTAGCGACGCTATTTCCAAATGGCACGCGTTTTCCAGTCAGTTGGAAAACCCATAGCATCCACGTTCACTGAGGCGGGGCGATTTTCGATCAGATCAACAAGCTGTGGTATCCAGCCATGTCCACCATTCGGGTCAATTTCCACCAAAAGTGCCGCCAACACTATCAGCCTCGAATAGCACCGCGTATTGTTTGTTAAGTCGGATGCGTAAGACTTGGCTTTCTTAGGTGCATTCACACGGAGTTCTGCGTTCCAAAGGCGACCATGATGGGCGCAGATGTTCCGAAGAGTGGCTATGGTTTTGTACCAAGACACGCAGATTGTTTCGTCAAAGCCGAAGCCTTTGGCAATTTCCTTGCGATATTTAAGCTCCAAGTCGGCATATAACTTCGAAAGTTGGCCGAAAGTTGAAGCCTCGGTAAGACACCAAATCGCTGGCAAATGCGGTTCGCTGTACTCGGCTTTGTAATGGGTTATAGAGAGATGTTTTCCCCTCTCTCCGAGCTGCCGCATATTTGTTACTGCGTCTTTGCTATCAAAAAATGCCTCATCATAGTAAAAGTGCGGCCCACCGTGTGCGCCCATTACATTAATGATGTGTGACCGAAGCGCGACCTCAATGCGCTCAATTGCATCAAGGCAGAGTAGTCTCAATTTTCGGTCAAAGTTGTATACGTCCACGATTTGTTCGAAAGTCGTCCCGGCTGTGAACTGTTTCGAAGCATCTTCAAACGGGCGGGTGTAGATTTTCAGGCGATAGTACCCTAAGTAAGAAAGGCACCTTACCGCATAGGGTTGATCCGCTATCACCATCCCTTTGCGCTGCATAAAGGCGATAAGGTCAGCAACTGAAAGTGCGGGTTTGTTGAATTTTCTTTTTGCCATAATGGCTTATGATTATCTTAAGCGGGCAAAAAATAAACCCCCTGGTGCGCATCGTAGAGAGGCGTGGGGGTTCTGATCACCTCCGATATGGCATCAGAATGTGTTAATACCAAGTAAATATATGTTGAGATTCCAAAGGTCCGTTATACAACAACTGCTTTAAGCAGTTGTTGTATAACGGACCTTTGAGCACTTGTCAACTCATTTTTAGAACTATAACCTTCTGTTTTAAAAGAATGTTTGTTATAGTTATTCTTGCAACATGTTGAGATAACACTATGCCCGATCCTGATACATACGTCCAGCAGCTCGAAGCGGATAAGGCCGCGCTCGAAGCACGTATAGCCGACCTCCAATCTGAGGTGCGGACAATCAACAATCTAATATATCGAAGACGTTCCCAAGGCCTGGCTGCGTCCGAAGGCGCAGCAGTGAACCTGAAGAATGCTGATCGATTGTTCTTTGAGGCGATGATCCTAGAAGCACTCAACAGTTCAAACCGTGGCCTGCGAACGGGCGAAATACATACACACATAACCAAGCGAGGATACGAGCTAAACTACAACACCTTACGCAGCTACGTAACCAAAATGCGAGATCGCGGAGTAATCAAGAAAGCCACAACTTACTCCTACTATTGGCTCCCTGCGTAGGACTTACCCAAACGGGGCCGACAAATCCGGGAAGCCGTTACCGGACGCTTCGTCGGCCCAAAACCACGGGGCAGGGGTTCCCTTGGCTAAACCATCCGATTAAAAGAAGAGCATCAAAAACCCAGTTGGCTATTTGTTGTGCGGTTTTAGCCATGTTCTGTACTTCCTAGGGCACATCACACACAGGCCCTATAAGCTGCAATAGCTTTGCGATGATGTCCATGCGGCCATGCTTTCGCGTTTTTCTGCGCTAAAGAACGGGCCCCAGTCGGCGGCCACACCACCACGATTGCCGTCTTCTTTAAAGGCCACTGCATTGTCGCGCGTAACTGTCGTTGCCATGATCCGAATGGCGCAGCTTAAATTAGCCTCGCCATTTTTCAACGCACGCCCGGATTTGGCTTTGCAGCCGTACCCTTCGGCCGTCGCTGGCGATATCTGCACCAGACCAAACCATTGTCCGCCACCGCCAACGGCCTGTGGGTTCCACGTGCTTTCATACTTCGCCAAGGCTGACAAAAGCCCAGACCAAAACGCGCGACGCTCGGCCGGGTTCGCCTCGGCATAGGCGGGGCACCATGTGTCTATATCGTTGGGAACCGTGCTGATCAGTGGCGCGCCGTGTGATTGAAGCGCACTTAGGCTTGCGCGCGTCCAATCATCCCCATCTTCATGAAAATCCCATTGCATAACAGGCAGATAGTCTTCGTCATTGTCTGACGTATCCGCCCCGCACCCAATAGGAAGCGCAAGCAAAAAGGCACAAGATATCATCTTTACAGTTTTCATACTGCTAACTTTGAAAACTTATGCTTGCGACACAAGTCTTTTCTGCATCTGTCGCAATCATCGGCGGGCTTGCCCCCTTGGCACGGCTGTTTTAGAACGCAGTGAAATGTAAAGGACCCGTGCCATGCTTGATCTGACATATGACACACCCAAACCCAAGGTAATTGCTGGTGCAAAGCACGATTGGGAACTTGTGATCGGGATGGAAGTCCATGCGCAGGTGTCGTCAAAGGCCAAGCTGTTTTCTGGCGCGTCTACGCAATTCGGGGCCGAGCCGAATTCGAACGTGGCATTCGTGGATGCGGGCATGCCGGGTATGTTGCCAGTGATCAATGATGGCTGCGTGGCATTGGCTGTCAAAACCGGTTTAGGACTGAAAGCGCAGATCAATTTGTGGTCAGCCTTTGACCGCAAGAACTATTTTTATCCTGATTTGCCGCAGGGTTATCAGATTTCGCAATTGTATCACCCGATCGTGGGCGAAGGCGAAGTGTTGGTCGAAATGGGTGACGGAACCGCGCGGACGGTGCGGATCGAACGGATTCATCTGGAACAGGACGCGGGCAAGTCGATCCATGATATGGACCCAGCGATGAGTTTTGTGGATTTGAACCGCACCGGCGTTGCCCTGATGGAGATTGTCAGCCGCCCCGATATCCGTGGGCCCGAAGAAGCCGCCGCCTATATTTCCAAGATGCGTCAGATACTTAGGTATCTTGGGACTTGTGATGGCAACATGCAAAACGGCAATTTGCGTGCAGACGTGAACGTATCGGTTTGCAAGCCTGGCCAGTATGAGAAGTATCAGGAAACACAGGATTTTTCCCATCTGGGCACACGGTGCGAGATCAAGAATATGAATTCAATGCGGTTCATTCAGCAGGCCATTGATCACGAGGCCCGTCGCCAGATTGCGATTTTGGAAGATGGCGGGAAAATTGACCAAGAAACAAGGCTTTACGACCCTGACAAGGGCGAAACACGGTCGATGCGATCCAAGGAAGAAGCGCATGATTACCGCTATTTCCCCGACCCCGATCTGCTGCCGCTTGAGATTGAGCAAGCCTGGGTTGATGAAATTGCCGCAGATATGCCGGAATTGCCGGATGAGAAAAAAGCGCGTTTTATCAAAGACTTCAGTCTTTCCGACTATGATGCCAGCGTATTGACGGCCGAGGCTGAAAATGCCGCGTTTTTTGAAGCCGTGGCCGACGGTCAAGACGGCAAACTGGCCGCAAACTGGGTTATCAACGAACTATTTGGTCGGTTGAAAAAAGAAGATCACGACATCACCGAAAGCCCGATCAACCCTTCGCAACTGTCTGATATAATTGAACTAATTTCTAAAGGTGAGATTTCGGGCAAGATTGCGAAAGACCTGTTTGAGATCGTTTATACCGAAGGCGGCGACCCTGCGAAAATCGTGGAAGAACGCGGTATGAAGCAGGTCACTGACACCGGTGCGATTGAGGCAGCGGTAGATAAGGTGATTGCTGAAAACCCGGCACAAGTGCAAAAAGCCAAGCAAAATCCAAAGCTTGCAGGGTGGTTTGTGGGTCAGGTGATGAAAGTCACAGGCGGCAAGGCGAACCCAAAGACCGTGAACGAAATCGTCGCCAAAAAGCTGCAAGGGTAGGCGGTTTCGTTAACGAACCCCTACCCCTGCGCACGTAGTTTTGTATATTTTGTACACGGGTTTTGTACTTAAAGTTTTGTACAAAACTTTGAAAATTTAGCGATAAGTCGTGAAAATTCCTTTTGTGTAGGAAACAGAGCTATGCACAACAAGCAGAGAAAATTTTAAGGGGCTGAATATTGCTCCCTTACTTCCGTTATTATTATTTAAAGTCAGCCATTAAATCTGCTTCTGACGAATTTAAGCCCTGAGGGCAGCGCCCGGCCCGAGGTGGGGCGCTGCCCGGTGGTGCCCGCCGGGCGGATTGGGGTGAATAGTGCTCCACCCCTTTTGCGCATTCAGGCACAGCATCGGTGCGGATGGGGCAGATTGTATCGGGGTCTTTTGTAGCCATCTTTGGGGTAACTCAGAAATTGATGGAGATATCACAATGCCTATGATTCACGACAAGGCCGTTCGGGGCCGCACTGATATGGGATGGCTGGACAGCTTTCACACATTTTCCTTTGGGCACTTCAACGACCCCGCGCGGATGGGGCACCGTGCGTTGCGGGTGATCAATGAAGATCGCGTTATTCCGGGTGCTGGCTTTGGTACGCATCCGCATGCGGATATGGATATTCTGACCTATGTAATCTCGGGCGCGTTGCGGCACGAGGATTCGATGGGCAACGGGTCGATTATTCGCCCCGGTGAGGTGCAGCATATGTCGGCGGGCACTGGCGTTATGCATTCGGAAATGAATGCGTCAGACACGGATCCGGTGCATTTTCTGCAAATCTGGATCATGCCGGACAAACGCGGCATCAAACCCAGTTATGATCAACGGTCGATTGATCAGGATGCGATGCGCAATCAGTTCGGTCTGATCGCCGGACCGATGCCGCAGGACGATGCGATTGCGTTGGCGTCGGACACGTCGCTTTATGTGGCCCGCCTGGACGATGGGCAGACCGCAACGCATAGTTTTGCCAAAGGGCGTGCCGGGTTCTTGCAAGTCACCGATGGGATCGTCGAGGTGCAGGGCGAACGTTTTTCTGCGGGCGATGGGCTGCAGTTTGACGACATTGACCTGCTTAAGGTCACAGCCCACAGTGAAGCCGAGATTCTGTTGTTTGATCTGGCATAATTGACATTACATATGGGGCAATGGTCCCCATATGTTAGCATGTTTCCACCGCTTATAGTTTCAAGCAGATATATGATATTGAAACCCCCTGTTCAGATTATATAACCCTATCAATAAAAAGAACATTTTTACTATTGGAGTTATAGAAATGATTAGATCAAGTGCGATTGCTTTTTGCACATTCATCACTTTGGCAGGCTGTGTTGAAGATCAAGGTGTAGCTGGAACAGATTATGACAATCGCATCAGCACATTAACCATACTATGCAACTCGCATTACCCATTTACGCAGGACTGCTCTAATTGGGTTGGTGCAAAACGAAAGCTAGAAATTGAAGGATTTCGTGTAAATGTTGCCGCAACAGGGGATGGTCAAACCATTCTTGTCATGGACCCAGATGGGATAGCCAGAAAAACGGTAAATGTGTTCGGGGCCTTAAATAAAGAACAAAACAAGGCCTCAAACAATTCATTTGAAGCCGTCCAAAAAGTTCTTTTGAGAAATGGAGTGAGAATAAACCGTGTGCTGCCCCTGACCTCAATGGGAAGTATCGATGGTTATATTCTAGAGCTTTCGAAAGAAGGGTATTCTTATCTGAAACCGTATACGGTGAAGTAGGATTAACCTGGTGTGTTATGCTTACACGCCCGATGAACCACGCGCAGTCCCGGATGCGATCCGGGATCTTATGTTCTGATCGCGGTGATTTTAAACCGGCATCAAGGCCCAGTAATCCAGATCCAGCAGAACATCCGGGTTGTATTTACCATCTCCGCCTTTCAGCTCAAAAGGCGCGCCTTTGGTGGCGACCAGGCGCAGGCGAATGGCGCCGACGCCTGGGGCTGACGTTTCGGCTTTGTCCAGAACTTCGGACCAAGCCTTGATCGTATCGCCACTGAAACAGGGGTTGGCGTGGGCACCTGCGTTCAGGCCCGCGATCATCTGGGCGTTGGCCAGACCATTGAAGGACAGCGCGCGCGCCACCGAAATGACATGCCCGCCATAGATCAGCCGCTGGCCGTCGGGGCGAAAGGTGGCGTCGAAATGGACCTTGGCGGTGTTTTGCCACAGACGCGTGGCCATCATGTGTTCGGCCTCTTCAATTGTGACGCCGTCGACGTGATCAATCTGTTCACCGATCTGATAATCACCCCAACGATGCGATTCACCGGCCAACGCAAAGTCGTAATCTTCAAATGTCATACCGTCGGGAATGGCCAGATCGCTTGCGGCGACAGATTGGGCCAGATCAGGGATAACAGTTTCGGGCGCGGGGGCGTCAAGATTGTTTTTGCGGACCATCACCCAACGGACATATTCCAGAACAATTTCATCGCGCTGATTCAAACCTTGGGTGCGGACCCACACCACACCGGTCTTCCCGTTTGAGTTCTGCTTGACCCCGATCACCCTGGACACTGATCGTAGCGTATCGCCGGGATAGACGGGCTGCGTAAAGCGCCCTTCGGCATAGCCCAGATTGGCGACCGCATTCAGTGATATATCAGGAACGGTCTTGCCAAACACGATGTGGAACGCGGCCAGATCATCAATGGGGGCTGCAGGCAGACCGCAGTTGCGCGCAAATTCGTCAGAAGAATAAAGCGCATGGCGGGCAGGATAAAGCGCATGGTACAGTGCGCGTTCACCCCCCGATATAGTGCGCGGAACGGCGTGGTGGATCACGTCGCCAACGGCGTAGTCTTCGAAAAAGCGGCCCGCGTTGGTTTTGGTCATTTATTGTTCGCCCAGTTTTATGTCGGGGGTATAGGTGCCGTCGGTTTCCTTGGTAACGGCCTGCCCGCAGCGCATCACATCGTTGGCGTCGTCAAAGGCATAGGTGGGGCTGCCGTACAGATCCCAGCCTTTGTTAAGCGCATCGGTGACCTTGTGACAAAAGGCGGATGTGTCGTCGGCCGTCAGCAGGCGGTATAGTTTCATGTCATCCTCCGAAAGGGTAAACGCCAAGCCAGTTGTGGATCAGGGCGACAATGGTGAACAGAACAATCGTGATGCCGATCAGCACGATTTCTTTTTTGATGGGCGCGCGTTCGGGGCGTTGCCACGGACCTTCGGCCTTATTGATGGTAATGACCGAAATAACGGCCCACGCCAGCATTGAGCCGAACAGAATGATCGCGGCCAGATCACCGTTGACCAACAGATGCGCAGTGGCCCAGATTTTAACGCCGGTCAGTTGCGGGTGGCGAATTTTGGTGCCAAGCCAGACTTTTGCCCCCTTGGCTGCACTGGCGCCATAAGTGTAAAAGGCCAGCAACATCAGAAGGTTGTTAAGATGCGTCAGAAAGAACGGGGGTTGCCAGACCGGGATATAGTCAACACCGCGATAGCCGACCACGATCAAAACAAGACTGACGATTACGCCCAGGGCCACAAAGCCTTTGCCAGGATTACCCAGCTTGGCGCGCGCATCTGGGAACCAGCGTTTGAATAGATGGACGACAAACCAACCCAGGATGCCAATGATCAAAAATGCCCAGTATAACATCGTGCCTATCCCTGTAATCGGTTCAGTTGGTTTCTATTTTGGCGATGGCTTCGGCTTTTGCCAAGGTCGCTTGGGCGGTTACAATATGAAGGTTCTCGACAATCTTTCCGTCCACGACGGCGACGCCTTGGCCTGCGGCTTTAGCCTGTTCAAAGGCGTCGATTTGACGGCGGGCCAAGTCGATTTCAGCGTCTGATGGGGCAAAGGCTGCATTTGCGATGCTAACTTGCGCGGGGTGAATCAGGGTCTTGCCATCAAAGCCCATATCGCGCCCCTGTTCGCATTCGTGGCGCAGGCCATCGTCATCCTTAAAGGCATTATAGACCCCGTCGATGGCCACAACGCCATGCGCGCGGGCCGCCAAAAGACACAGTTGCAGCGATGTCAGCAACGGTTCGCGGTCAGCGCGAAACTGGGTATTCAGATCCTTGGCCAGATCATTCGTGCCCAGAACAAAGCCCTGCAAACGGGGGTGCGCCGCGATTTCAGCTGCGTTCAGAATGCCCATGGGCGTTTCCATCATAGCCCAGATCGGAATATCAGGGATCATATCTGCGAGTGTCTGCACATTTGCGGCGCTGTTGACCTTGGGCAGCAAAACGGCGTCTGCCTTCGTTATGCTTGCTACATCATCGGCGCCCCATTCCGTATCCAGCCCATTGATGCGGATGATCCGCGCGCGTGCGCCATAATCAGTGGTTTTCAGGGTTTCAGCCAATAATACGCGCGCGTTTGCCTTTTCATCGACGGCAACCGCGTCTTCCAGATCAAAGATAATCGCATCCACTGGTAAGGTTTTTGCCTTTTCCAGCGCCCGTTCCTTCGAACCGGGAATGTACAGGACCGAACGGTAAGGGCGCGCCGTCATGGATTTGACCTTTCTGTAATATTCTTGCGCAGAACTGGCATAATTTTACAGGATTGTTCAAGGGTAAGTCGCCAGATGGATCGCCATAATGACTTTGACGCTGCGGCATGGTGGCCTGCTTTCGCTTTGGGATCAATCGGTTTATGCTGTGTAAAATCGTACGTATTTTGGGGACCCCATGGTCAAGCTTGATATCATATCTGATCCGATTTGCCCGTGGTGCTATATCGGGAAAACACATCTTTTCAAAGCGTTAGAGACGCATCCCGATCATCCGTTTACCATTGAATGGCATCCGTTCCAGCTGAACCCGGATATGCGGATGGATGGGATGGATCGGCGCGAGTATCTGGAACATAAGTTCGGGGGCAAAGACGGTGCGATCAAAGCCTATGCCCCGGTTGTGCAGGCTGGCGAAGACGCGGGATTAAAGATGAAGCTGGGCGATATCAAAAGAACACCCAACACGCTGAATGCGCATCGTCTGATCCACTGGGCCGGAATCGAAGGTCGACAGACCGCGATGGTGCACAATCTATTTCAGGCCTATTTTGAACAGGGGCGTGATATTGGTGATATTGACGTGCTGGCCGATCTGGCTGACGCGGCTGAAATGGACGCCTCTGTTATCCGTAAGCTGTTGGATTCAGACGCTGATCTGCAAGATATCCGCGACCGTGACGCACATTCACGGCAGATGGGTGTCAATTCGGTGCCGACCTTTATTGTGGCTGGAAAACATGCTGTGCCGGGCGCGCAACCGCCTGAGCTATGGTCAAAAGTCATTCAGGACATCAAAGATCAGGTGGCGGCTGAATGATCCAATACAAGGCATTAACGCTTTTGGGAATGATGGTGACGATCATCACAAGCGGCACTGTCTTTTTTAAATTTGTCGAAGGCTGGGCGTGGATCGACGCTTATTTCTTTACGGTCGTCACAATCTCGACCGTGGGGTATGGCAATCTGGTGCCGGTTACTGTGGCGGGAAAAATCGGCACGACGGTGTTGATTTTTGTTGGGCTGGGCATCTTTGCGGTGGCAATCCAACAATTCGGACATTTTGCAATCCGCCGTCAGTCGCAAGCCCGTCGGATATTGCGCAGCGGGTCCCAGGCATCAGGCCGGCCGGTTCAGAAAGATAATCCCAAGCGATGATTGCCGTGCCTGGGCTTCATGACAAATAGATCCTGAATTTTTTGCTGCACTGGACTTTTTTCTTTGAAACTGTGATCTGGGGTGCGGCCCTTTTTCTTTTTCTGAAAGATCGCAGATGACCAAAGCAGCCCTTGGGCGTACCGAATTTATTGCCCTGATTGCGATGCTATCAGCGACCGTGGCCTTTTCGATTGATGCGATGCTGCCTGCGTTGCCTAAAATTGGATCCGCGTTAAGCCCGAATGATCCCAATAACGCGCAGTTGGTGGTCACCAGCTTTGTGCTGGGTCTTGGGCTAGGCACGTTCTTTGTGGGACCGATTTCTGACAGTTTTGGCCGCAAACCGGTGATTATCGTCGGGGCTGCGATCTATGTGATCGGGGCCGCGCTGGCTTGGATGGCGCCAACGCTTGAGATGATGTTCATGGCGCGTGTACTGCAAGGTATGGGCGCTGCCGCGCCACGAATTGTGTCGCTGGCCATGGTGCGTGATTTGTTTCAGGGGCGCGAAATGGCGCGGATCTTGTCATTCGTGATGCTGGTCTTTTCGCTGATCCCTGCGATTGCGCCGACGATTGGGGCTTTGCTTATCCTTGTTATCGGATGGCGTGGAATATTCGGTGTTTTCATCGGTTTTATTATCGTGACCTGCATTTGGCTGGCCCTACGGCAACCTGAGTCTTTATCGCCTGAAAATCGCCGCCCCTTGCAGGTCAAGCCGCTTTTGTCAGCGGTCGGACAGGTCTTTGCCCATCCGGTTGTACGACTGTCGATTGCGGTGCAAACGCTGTGTTTTGCCATGCTGTTCAGTGTGTTGACGACCACGCAGCAGATTTACGACATCAGATTTGGACGTGGGGATGAATTTCATCTTTGGTTTGCCCTGACCGCGACCCTTGCTGCAGGGGCAAGCATCTTGAATGCAATGCTGGTGGTGCGTTTAGGGATGCAGAAAATGGTTATCACCGTTCTGGCGGCGCAGATTTTTATATGCGGTACCATGATCATTTTTTCGATCAGTGATGTTTTGCCTGAATTCGGCTATTTCGCCTATTACGTGCTGTGGACAACATCGGTTTTTGCACTGGCAGGCATGACACTTGGTAATCTAAACGCCATCGCGCTTGAGCCGCTGGGCCATATTGCCGGCATGGCGGCATCGGTTGTTGGGGCCGTATCAACGGTAGGGTCAGTTTTAATCGCCATTCCCATAGGACAAATGTTTGACGGCACACCTTTACCTGTTGCTATCGGTGTCTTGATTTGTGCGATTTTGGCATTTTGTTTAATGCTGATCTTGCGAGCACATGCGACTGTCACCGCGTGAAATCGTAAATAATTTATTAAATTTTGCACCTGTGTGTCCAAGCGCACAGAACAATTGACGTAAGGGAAGCAGTCTTGCTCGTGCCAATTCCGGCATGACCCCATCCGCACGCCCCATGCGGACCTAATTAAGCGAGACGATCCAATGAAAGACGAAATCACAGCTGCAAATTCGAATGTTCAGCAAATAATTGACGATATGAACGCCGGCTGGCGGAATGAAGTTGCCAAGGCGCTTGGTCTGGACATGAACACATTTCAAATCGCCCAAGGGACTGTTGGCCTGCAAAGCACAGATTCAAGCGGTCTGTTTTTGATGGCCGATGCCGTTCCACCGAAATCGGTGGCAGCCTATTATGATCCATCAGGCAAAAACAAACGCTCCAGCGCCTATAACCAGATGCTGCATGCGATGCTGCCATCCACATCCAGCGGATTGAAAGCAGCGCTTGGCGATCAGTATGCCAGCTGGATTGCTTACCGCAATGCTGACACCAGTGATCTATCCCAGATGGATTTGTTCAAGAAATGGGCAGATCGCAATCTTGATCCGGGTAAACAAGCGGCGGCCTTAACGGCATTCAAAGCGGCACTTAGCGATCCACTGAACATGGCCCTGGATAATTTTATCGATGACATGTTTTATACGTCATTTGTGACGAGTGCTGGTAAATCCTATAAACTGCCAACATATTCCTGCGAGATTGACCGCGCGAAAGAGGCAATCAACACCGGTGCATCGGCTGAAATTGATTACAACTCAACAACAGCAAGCACAAAGTCAAACGGTACGACTGTATCTGGGTCTGCTTCTGGATTTTATGAGATTTTCAGCGGTTCGATCGATGGATCGTTTGAAAAGCTGAATAAGCTGGCAACCAGCAGTGCGTTTTCAATCAAAGGACAGATCGGAAAATTTGCCACGATCGCATGTAATGCGGCCGACTGGTATGACGGCGCGATGGTCAGCCGCGGCTATAATGCCAAGGATGACAATTCGATCTGGGATCCGAATTCAAACGTCGGCGATTGGTCGTCTTTTTTCGAAAGTGATGGGTCTTTGGCCCGCCGCGTGTCGCAACTTGTGCTGGTCAGTGACTATGAGCTGACTGTTACGTCCCATGCGACCTATTCACAGGAAGACTTTACCCAGATTAAAACGGGTGCCTCTTTCGGTGTCTGGCCATTCTTTTCGGCCAAGACTGAAGCGACGCACACGGAGACCTTTACCCACAATGAGGATGGCACATTAAGCGTCGTCTATAAGTTGGATAAAGGTCTGATCCAGATCTGGGGTGCCACCATTCAAGACGCACCGAACTAAGGTTGAAAGTCAAAGAACGGCGCGGATCTGTTTCGCGCCGTTCGTTTTGCCATGCTGACAAAGGATCATCCAAATGACAAACCTTGTTGAAGACTATTTTGAAGGCCTTGCCAAAACTGCGTTCGATGCCGTCAAGGCGCAAGACCCCCCTTTGCCGAAAAATCCGCCTGTGTTTGACACAGACCAGAACGCGCGCGCATCTGCCTGGACGGCCATTGCTGTGCACCCGATGTCGGTCATGGAAACCGAATATGTCAGCGTGGTGCACGCAGCAGAAAAGCGGGCGGGCAACAATCCTGAACAAGCCAAGGAAAATGCGTTTGAGGCAATGTCGCAATTCTTTTCACTTGCGGCCGATGCGCCTCCATTATTGCAGCCCGATACGGACCCTTTGATTGAAGAAAGACAAAAATCTCTGTTGGCCTTTTTCGACCTGGTTGAAGACATGCAAGCCGAAGGGGTGCCGGATGTCTATGACGCGTTGTTATCTCTGATATCGGATGCTGCGCGCTTGATTGCTTTGATGACAACGGCCGATGAATTGGACTTTGCCGGCACAGGTGTGCAAGACGCCGCAGGTTACTTGGGTATGTTCGATGTGTCCGCAGATGAGGCCGCCGATAAGTGGGCCGAGACGCATGAGGATAAAGGTAAAACAGCCGACTATATTAAGGACGTTGCTAAAAACCTGATTGACCCGCTGAAAAAGCCTGAAAACGCAGTCGCTTCGGCCAGAAGTCTTTATAATATAGAACCGTTTTACCTGTTTCGCCTGATGCACCGTTTTCTGGGCGGTGATCAGGCGGTTCCGATGGACCTGAATTCAAAAGGTATTGCCAGCGGTGCCGCCACCGGCGCGATGCATCGTGCAGATTGGGAATGGTTGGCCCGTTGGCATCAAAAACAGATCGTTGACCTGAAGACACGCCTGACCACGCTTCAAAGTGTTCTAAAGGTGCAGTTTGAGACAGATCAGGACATCATCCATTTTTTCCTGAAAGGCGGGCGTGCCATGTACACAGCCCTTGGTGATGCCAAAAAGGGGAAGAATGACTGGGATACTGGCATTTTGATCAACCCAAATCTGCTGCCAGAACAATGGTATCAGGCATTTGCAGCTGTAAATGATACGGTGGTCACGTTTCTGGATCAGGCGCGATTTGGATATACGGCACTTTTGAATAAGCACAAGAATGTGCTGAACATTCCACCGCCACCCATGGCATCTTTGGCCGTCGATCCGACTGACATGCGAGATTTCACCAGATTTGGTCTGATGGCCGAACATGGCGAAGAAAGCCTGCAAGATGCACAATTGCGCCAGCGCAACGGTGCAGCGCTGGCCGTTCATAAACGAAACCGGACTGTCGGGATCAATGGCGAGCTGATCGATATCGGTATTTCCAAACGTGGTTCTGTCGAACTGATAGAGCATTGGCACGATATCAATATCGTTGATCTTCCCGGTGTGGGTGGCGATGACGCGGAAAAGATCCCAGTTCCGACGCTACCATATTTTGTCGATGATTTTTCAACCATCATTCGTGAAGCGCTGACCAATGGCACGGCAGATCGAAAACTGGCCAAACGGTTGGTGCGGTTGAATCTTGTGCTGAACAGTGATGACGCAACTTTGGCGCGGGCTGTTGCAAAGGCAAACCAGACGGTTCGTGATACACTGCCCAAGGCAACCACTGCCTTTGGCGTTGGTGATCGTAACACTGCCGCCAAGTTAAAAGGTTGGGTGCTGGCGGGTCTTGTGAATTCAATGCCCTATGCGTGGACACGTCCGGGGTGGATCGCCAAATTGGATGATTATCTTCAGACAAATGCTGCGGCTTTGCTAAGCGCTGGCCCTATCGATGCCCTTTGGCGGCAGATTGAACGCAGCATTGACGTATCTGACCGTCCGGCTGTCAAAAATCTTTTGATCGCACAGAACGCGATCAGCACTGTATCACGTCGGATTGTCGCAGATAACGTGATCTATGCCCAAGCAATTGGGGGGCCTGAATTGGCAGATGTGCCGTTGTGGAAGCCTGTAAAAGCCGCGATCGAAAGTGTCATTTCATTGAACGCGGTAAACCCGACCTTTGGCTTGTTCTATGTATCGGGCGGGCTTGCGGGGCGGATGCAAACAGCACATGCAAAGCAACCCTCAAATGATCTTCTAAGTATGGGTGCAACGGATGTTGTTGAAATTCTTTATCGCACTGGTTCCGTGCATCCTGTGTGGGCGTTTAGAAATTTACCGACACGTTTGAATGCTATTCCGGGCATTACCGCTGATTTGATCGAAAACAGGGATCATATTGCGGTGGTCGTGCGGTCTGACACGCCGATCAATGGTTTGACGATCTCGCCCGATAAGCCGGTTGTTCTTGTCATACGGGCTGAAGAAAAAGGCTCAGAGATCGCGCGGATCATGGATCATGTCGATGGCTGGCCTGTCGCCTCGACCCGTGATCTGGTCAGGTTGTTTACAGATCGCGCGGCGCATAGCCACGACTTCGATCTACGACTTAGCCGCAAGAAAAGCGCCGAATTCCTGCTTTCTGATGTTCTGGGGCGGCAGCTTCTTTAGCCCGCGGTTGCAACCCCATGCGGTGTTTCCCCAAGCACCGCAAGTTCGGGAAAATCACGTGTTTGGTGATTTTCCCGAACACGTTTATACAAGCTAATAGCCTTTGGTATCCGTACATGTCGTTTTGGTTAAAAACTGGCTGATTAAAATGGATATGATTGATGACCTTGCTGATCTGTGAACCATCTGAACCAGACACATACCACATTCCAGACTTTTCGCTTTTTGCCGGGCTGGATCAGGAACTGTGTGACGGACTGTCGGACGATGTCGTTGTGACATCCTATAAGCCTGGGCAGATTATCATTGAGGAAGGCGAACTGTCTCGCGATATATATCTGGTGTTGTCGGGCAAACTTGTGGGTCTTTTGCTGTCTGAAAACGGGAAAGAGGTGTCTTATACCGAAATTACCAAAGGCAGCTATTTCGGCGAGATTTCAGCGCTGGATGGACGACCGCGTTCGATCACAATTTCAGCAGAAACAGACTGCAAGCTGGGCCGCATAAGCCATGCGGTTTTTCAAAAATGGATGGTTGCCCATCCGGTCATTCTGCAAAATCTTGCGATCAATCTGGCGCAGCGCAATCGTGCATTGACCGAACGGATCTATGGTCTGGTGGTTCATGACGTTGAAAAGCGGGTGTGTCTGTATTTATCGCGGTTGGCGCAATCCAAAGAACAGCTTTTCCCGGGCGGTGTTCTGCAACCTGCCGCGACCCATGAAGCGATGGCTGCGTTTATCGGCGCCAATCGCGAGGCGGTCAGCCGTGTCATCGCGCGTCTTAGCCGCAAGGGTGTCATCGAAGCCAGCCGTAAAAAGATTGTTTTCCGCGATATCCGTGCTTTGCTGGATTAGGATGATATCTCGATTTTTCGGGTCGGACCCTTATCAAGGCGGCTGATGTGATCGGCGACGCCTTGCGGAAAAACCTGTCGCACCAGCGGGTCATGGCCTGGCACAATCAAATCGCGATGGCTGGCCAAGTTTTCCAACGTAACAAAGCCATCCAGCATATCCTGCAGATCGACCACAATGGGAAATGGCTTTCGAAGCCATAGATTTTCGTAATAATGCGACGCGTCTGATGCCAAGACCATCCAACCGGCTTGCGTTCTGACCCGTACGGCTTGCAATCCGCGACTGTGCCCACCGATGCAGTGCACAGTCACACCATCGGCCACCTGCCCATCGCCGTCATAAAAAATCACCCGACCGGAATAAAGCCGCTTGATCGCTTCGCATATATGATCCGCAGTGAACGGCATTCGCAGGGTGTCGTGGCACATACACGGACCGGTCGCATAGGCCATTTCAGCCGCTTGCAGATGCAGTGTCGCGTTCGGAAACAGATGTAATCCACCCGCATGATCATAATGCAGATGGGTCACAATCAGCTGTGTAATATCCCCGGGCGTGATCCCAAGCGGGGCCAGTGCGCGAACGGGGTCATGACGGATTGGGCGGTCACGATTTGCGGCCTCGGCCGCGTCGTATCCGGTGTCGATCAAAATAACTTCATCATCGCGGCGTAACAGCCAAATAAAATAATCCATCGCGTGGGGCTGATCGTGATTGTCATCAAAGATAAAACTGTCCGTACGGGTGCGCGCGCTGCGATCTGCATATTTGATCGCGTGGACTTCCCAAACGCTCATTGAAAGACCTGTGAAAAGCAATGAACTTGCTTATCCACGACCATATCGGCGGTGAACGTGTCAAAGGCTTGAAAATGCTTGCTGGCCAAATGGGCCTGAAACGCCGTCTGATCGTCGTATAGTTCATAAAGAAAGACGGTCTTGGGTTGATTTGGGTCAGCACAAACATCAAATCGCTGGCAGCCCGGCTCATTTGCCAGCGACGCGTGTGCATTTTCAAGCATCAGGTACATAAAGGCCTCGTGCTGATTTTCCTTTAATGTCAAGGTTACAGTGACTGCATACATCAGGCGACCTTTCTTTTCAGATGGGCAAACAGACGTTTCGTGATCGGAATTTGGCTTAGGATCAGGGCGATGTTCAACACCAAAAGGATCAAGGCGCCGGGGCGTGACGCAAAGGCCATGAAATCGCCGTCTGATATCAGCAGTGTCCGTCTGAAGGTTTCATCAAACATGCCGCCAAGGATCACGCCGATGACCAGTGGGGCGATGGGATATTTCAACATATTCATGAAATACGCGACAAAGCCGACACCCAACATAAGGTAAAGATCGTTGATGCCGCCACCCACGCTGAATGATCCGATTGTGGTCAGCACCATGACAATCGGAAGAAAGATGGTTTTCGGGATGCGCAGGATTTTGATAAAGATGCGGGCGGTAAAAAGGCCCATCAAAAACATGGTGAACGACGCAAGTACCATGATCGCGACAACCCGTAAAATAATTTGTGGATCAATGGTTGGTCCTGGGATGACATTATTGATCTTGAACGCCCCCATCAGGGCTGCTGCAGGCGGTGATCCAGGGATGCCCAACACCAAAAGCGGGATTAACGCGCCACCGATACAGGCGTTGTTGGCAGTTTCTGATGACAGCAATCCTTCCAGTGACCCTTTGCCGAACTGATCGCCTTCGGCGCTGACAGTTTTGCCAACCCCATAGCTGACCCAACCGGCGACATCTTCGCCCACACCGGGCAATGCGCCGACGCCGGTACCGATCACGCCTGACCGCCCAATAGTTGGCATATACCGCTTTATGGCCGCAAGGTTGGGCATAATACGCCCTTGTAATTCAATCACTTGACCGATTTTGGCGTATCTCATTCCGTCAATGATTTGCGGAATGGCAAAAGCGCCCATTAAGACAGGTACAACCTGAAACCCTGATAAAAGATAGGACCAGCCAAAGGTATAACGTTGTTCGGACAAGATCGGATCAAGGCCCACCATCGCCATGGCAAGGCCAATCAATCCGGCGATCCAACCTTTGATCACAAGGTCTTCGGACATCAATGTGCCGGACAGCAGAATGCCGAACAACGCCAGCAGTGCCTTTTCCGGACTGGCAATATTTTTCGACATCAACAGCAGAACCCAGACGAAGATCAACAAGGCGATTGTTCCGATCAGCGTACCGATAAAGCTGGCTGTTGTAGTTAAACCAAGCGCTTCGCCCCCGCGTCCAGCTTTCGCCAATGGATAGCCATCCATTGCACTGGCCGCACTTGCCGCAGTTCCGGGAATGTTCAGCAGGATCGACGGATAAGACCCGCCGTAAATCGCACCGACATAGGCACCAAGCAGGGCGATCATGGAATAATCCAGTGGGATTTTATTACCGAAAAACCCGGTCAGTATTGTGACGGCCAGTGTTGCGGTCAGACCGGGCAATGCGCCGAATGTGATGCCAAGAAAGACTGACAGGATCAGATAGAAATAGGTCAGTGGATCTGTCACCAGATCCATGAATTCACCACCAAAGCCTGTAAGCTGGATCAGGATAAAATCCATATCATCCTCTCCAGATCGGGCGCAGGGTAACGTAATAATGATATTCGATCTGCTTGAAAATCAGTCCGCCGCGTGCCGGGATATTTTGGCGAAAGCCAAAAGCCATGACACAGATCAGCAAGATCGGTGCCGTAATTGCAATAATTGGTACGAGGCGCAGGATCTTATCGGTTCTAGAGTGCCATAGCACCCAAAGCATTAGGGTGATCCAAAAGACAAGTGTCACATAGTCATCAACATGGCCGTTCCATTTGGCTTGTGGCAGATAGAAAACCAACGAAAACGCGCCCGGGACCACAACCGCAGCTGCAGTGATGATCATGCGTTTTTGCTGACCGCTGTGGTATCCGTAGGTTAGCGCAGTGATCAGCAGCCCACTTGCAATGATGAAGTCAACGCGGGGGACAAGACCTGTGAGATAGAAAAACAGGATCAATCCAATGGTGGTAAAGCGGATCGCCTCGGCCCTGTTCCAGCCGATGCCCGTGGCGGTCAGCGCGGCTGTTGCGCCACCCTGGCGAATGGCCGTGATTAGCAGAATAACTGATAAAATAAGCAATCCGCCAAAGATACCAAGCGGAACGATCGCGGCAGAATTATACCATTCTGCGCCGCTGACACCCGCACGATCACCGCCAAAAAGCGGGATCGCGAATGTTTTCCACAAAAAGAAAACCGACAGCGCCATTATGATAAGCGCAGACCAAAAATCGCGGGTTCTTAGGGTCGCGATATCGTCGTTGGTTTCCAAATCCCGTGCCCTTGTTTGATAAAAGACGCACATACTTGCGTCTTCAAGTTATTGTTTATGAATGGTTTAGTCAGGGCTTCATGATGCCAAGCGACATTGGATCAACGGTGGTCGAGCCCAGATTCTTGAGCGTGTAAGCGAATGTCGCCTCAAGCTTTGAAAACAGTGCTTGCGCGTCTGCCCCTGATTGGCCGCCGATGTCATAGTTGTTGGCCATTGCCCATTCTTTGACTGTGTCGCCTGCCATTGCTTTGTCGAAAGCTTCGGTCAGGATAGCCTTGACATTGTCAGAGGCCGAGTTGTGAACGGCAAAGCCTATGGCCTGTTTCAACGGTAGATGCGCGTCAAGCCCATCATAGATATCAAACGCGGATGGGACGGTCATTCCGGCAATTTCAGCCGTTTCCGGTGTTAGCATCGCCAATGGCCGCAGCTGTCCGCCTTCGATCAGGGCGGCTTGTTCGGCCAGTGATGTCACGACCAATGCCACTTCGCCTGCGATTGCGGCCTCTTGACCGGGGGCTGATCCTTTGTAGGGCACAAATTTGAATGTCGCATCCGCACCGCTTTGTATCGCCAAAAGGTTCAAATGATGGATCGATCCGGCACCACCGGCGGCTGCCGGAATTGTACCGGGGGCCGCTTTGGCCGCGTCCACCAGATCTTGCAGGGTCTGATATGGGCTGTCTGCTGGAACCGAAATCAGATCAGGTGATCCGCCGACGATAAAGGGATACCAATAGTCGAATTTCTGATCCCAGCCGCCTTGAACAGCTGCTGTTACATTGGATTCCGACAGACCAACCAGCGTATAACCGTCATCTGGCTGGTTCATCACATAGACCATGCCGTTCGAACCGGCCACACCGCCGGTTTGGTTGGTTACATTGATCGAAACGGGCAGATGCTTTTCCATTTCGGCCATGATCATACGGTTGACGGTGTCGGTTCCCCCGCCGGCACCCCAAACGACAGCAGTTGTAATATCACGATACGGATAATCCTGTGCCGTGGCGCCGGTGCCAAACGTGGCCACCAATGCGACTATGGCTGTAATCTTACCGAATTCAAACTTCATTTCTTCGGTCCTCCCTGACGTATTGTTTATTGTTGCATTTATTTGCGTATGCATTAATGAATGCATTGTCAACTTTCAGATGGAATTCCTGACGAATATAACGATAAAGATGCAAAGGAAGACGGTGGCGATGGCACAGACATTTGAAATCGCAGTATTTGAGGGCGACGGTATTGGCCCTGAAATTATGGGGCCTACGGTTAAAATTCTGCGCCAGATGTCTGATGCTTCGGACAGATATGATCTGCAATTTGTCGATGCGCCTGCGGGGGCAGCGCATTACGCGGCAACCGGCCAGGCTTTTCCTGATGCGTCCATGGAAACGGCACGCAGCGCCGATGCAATTTTGCTGTCAGCGATGGGTCTGCCTGATGTTCGCTATCCTGATGGGACCGAGATTTCGCCGCAGATTGATCTGCGCAAAGCCCTTGTTTTATTTGCTGGTGTGCGTCCGGTGACGGTCAAAGCGGGTCAGCCGACACCGCTTTCTATGCCCGAAGGTAAGGAAATTGACTTTGTTCTGATCCGCGAAAGTACCGAAGGGCTGTTTTTTAGTCAGGGTCGTGGGGATGTAACTGAAAATGAGGCGCGCGAGACGTTGCTGATCACACGCGACATATCGGAAAAGCTGTTCCAGTTCGCCTTTCACCTTGCCCGCGGCCGTAAACGTACTGGTCGTGGTCCTGGTAAGGTTACATGTGTTGATAAAGCCAATGTTTTCCGCGCCTTTGCATTTTTTCGTGATATTTTCGATGCCGAGGCCGCTGAAAACCCCGATATCAAAGCAGATCACGCCTATGTGGATGCAACAGCGCTTTGGATGGTTCAAAGGCCGTGGGATTTCGATGTAATGGTGACCGAAAATATGTTCGGTGACATTCTTTCTGATCTTGGGGCAGGCTTGATGGGGGGGCTTGGGCTGGCTCCGTCAGCGGATATCGGGCTGGATCATGCGGTGTTTCAACCCTGCCACGGATCAGCACCAGATATCGTCGGTCAAGGGATAGCCAACCCTTTTGCGATGATCTTGTCGGCGGCCATGATGTTGGATTGGTTGGGGATCAGACATAGTAATGCCGCACTGGTCGCGGATGGAACGCGATTGCGCGAAGCGGTCGAAGGTATCGTGGCAGATGGACAAGTTCTGACGCGTGATCTGGGTGGTTCGGCCAGTACGACTACTGCTGCGGACGCGGTGTTTGACATGCTTTTTGTCACATGACCAAGGTTCGCGTTGCTTGTGTTGGAGCGGGATATTTTAGCCAGTTTCACTATGATAGCTGGGCTCGAATGGATCGGGTTGAACTGGTTGGATCTTGTAATCGCGATATCAAAAAAGCGCGTGCGACGGGGCTGCCTGCTTATGGCGATCTGGCGAAAATGCTGCATGAAACGCAACCCGATCTGCTTGATATCATCCTGCCGCCCTTGGCGCATGGGATGGCTATACAAACGGCACTTGATGCGGGCATAAAAACGATGATCTGCCAAAAACCGTTCTGCAATAATCTGGCAGAGGCGCGCCAGATGGTGGTCAAAGCGGATACGGCAGGCGCGCACATTATTATACACGAAAATTTTCGGTTCCAACCATGGTATCGCGCGATCAAACAAGCGTTGGGCGATGATAAAATTGGCATACTTCAACAGGTGACATTTCGGTTTCGTCCAGGCGATGGTCAGGGGCCGCAGGCCTATATGGCCCGTCAACCCTATTTCCAGAAAATGGATCGGTTTTTGGTGCATGAAACAGCAGTCCACTGGGTGGATACGTTCCGCTTTTTGCTGGGAAATCCAATAGCTGTCTACGCGGATTTGCGCAAAATGAACCCTGTGATTTCTGGTGAAGATGCGGGGTATCTGATTTTTGATCACGCAACAGGTGTTCGCGCCCTGTTCGATGGAAACCGTCATTTGGACCATGCCGCTGATAACTTGCGCCGCACGATGGGTGAAGCCTTGATCGAAGGCACATCAGGGATCATTCGATTGACGGGTGATGGTGCGGTTAAGTTGCGGGGCTTTGCGTGTGAAGCTGAAGATGTATTGCTGTCTGCAGATCACTGGAATGGTTTTGGTGGCGACTGCGTGCATGCGCTGCAAAGTCATGTGATTGCAGGTCTGTTGGATGGAACGGGCTTTGAAAATCTGGCTGATGACTATCTGACTGTGATTCAGATTGAAGACGCGATATATAAATCTGCAGAACAAGGCAAAAAAATCACGTTGGAGGATCTTTGAAAGATCAGGGCGCAAAACCGAAATCGAACAGTCAACGCGCGATTGGCCAACTGAGGCAGATGATTTTTTCAGGCGACTTGTCCGCAGGATCTGATCATCTAGAATCAGAATTGGCAGATCGTCTGGGTATGTCACGAACACCGGTTCGGGAAGCCGCGTTAACGCTGGAAAGCCAGGGTTTGCTTGAATTGCGACCTCGGAAAGGAGTTCGCATTTTACCGGTTTCGCCAGAAGACATGAGCGAAATTTATGATGTTCTGACAGAGCTTGAAAGTTTGGCGGCAGAACAGGCGGCGGGTATGGCTTATGATGATGCCGATTTGATGGTGTTGGCAACCGCGATCGAAGATATGGATGATGCTTTGTCGCGCGATGATCTTCAGGCGTGGGCAGATGCGGATGATCGGTTTCATGCGGAACTTGTGCGGCTTGGTGGTAATTCCCGTGTTGCATCTATTGTTGGAATGATGGCCGATCAGGTGCGTCGCGCACGTGCGACGACGTTGTTCATGCGCCCCTTGCCAACACAATCCAACGAAGATCACCGCAGCGTGCTTGAGGCAATCCGAACAGGTCAGCAAGACACGGCACGGCTAAGACATCGGGCCCACCGACAGCAAGCCAAGCAAATCATAATTGACTTGCTTAAAAAGCATCGCCTGAGCCGTCTGTGATTTGGCCATACGATAAGTAACAGGCATCAGACCGCATAACTTGAAGGCGGATTTGTTTCTTGCTGTGCAGCATTATCAAAAATTATGTTTTTAAACGCAGATACTGAGATCGGCTTTGCGAGATGGTCGTTCATCCCGACCTCAAGACAGGCTTGCTTGTCACCAGCGCGAGAATGGGCTGTCAGGCCAACGATATGACTTGGATCCAAGCCTTTTGCGGTTTCGTGTTTTCTGATCTGACGGGTCGCATCAAAACCGTTCATCACTGGCATACTTATATCCATAAAGATCAAATCAGGTTTGTATGTATCGAAAAGATCGACAGCTTCGGCCCCATTTCTTGCGACTATGGGGTGGATATCCAGTTTCGACAGGATCGTTTTTACAAGAAACAGATTGGTTTCATTGTCTTCTACAACCATAATTTTCTTTTCATGCCAGCCATTTGATTCAGCCGCGTCGATGGCTGTATCGCGCTCTTTCTCAGACACAATTTCAAGCTTCGGTGTGTTACTTTCTGACGTGATGGCTGTGCATTTCTCAATTTGCTTTTTGCTTAGAACTGTTACGATTGTATCGAACAATTCCGATGTTCCAGCAGGTTTGGTCAGCATAGCATCAGGCCTGTTGACTTTGTTTTTCGGAACCTCGGCGCCAGCATCAACAGAAGATAACAAAATCACGGCAGTCTGGATCAGGGCGGGATCAGATTTAATGATGTTTAGCGCATCGCAGCCTGACATAATCGGCATATGCTGATCCAGAATAACAAGATCATAAGGATGGTTGCGTTTCGCAGCGGATAATAACTGGCGCAGTGCTTCTTCACCGTTTGTTGCGATATCGGCATTCATGTTCCACGCATCCAATAGTTCTGACAGGATCATGCGGTTGGTTTGATTGTCATCGACGATAAGAATACGCTTATCTGCGATATCAACAGGGGTAAGTCGTGACGTCGCATCGTCAGTCTGGTCTGTGATTTCAACGGGAACGGTAAACCAGAATTTCGAACCATGACCAGGGGTCGATGATACACCAATTTGCCCACCCAAAAGGTTGACCAGGCCGCTGCTGATAGCCAAGCCAAGTCCAGTGCCTTCTTGTTGTCTTGTATAGGAATCATCGACCTGAGTGAATTTTTCGAAAATCGAATTGATACGATCTTCTGGAATGCCACATCCAGTATCACTGACTTCGATACGAAGCGTTAATGTATCATCTGTCGAGGGCACACGGCTGACATCAATCATGACCTGGCCCGCGTTCGTGAATTTCAACGCGTTACTGGTCATGTTCGTAACCACTTGATGGATACGCGGCAGATCACCTTTGATCTTCTTTGGCAGACTTGGATCAACTCTTGTCAAAAGTTCTATGCCTTTGCTGCGTGCGATGACCGACAACAGCTTTCCAGGTTCGTCTGCAATTGCACGCAAACGAAAGGGTTCGGCAGCAACTTCCATAAATCCTGCATCAATCTTGGAAAGATCAAGAATGTCATTGATAATGCCCAATAAAGTGCGGCCTGAATTCTGTATCGTTTCAACAAATGTGCGTTGCTGACGATCAAGCTGTGTTCCGTGAAGCAGTTCGGTCATGCCAAGTACGCCGTTCATCGGCGTGCGAATCTCATGGCTCATGTTGGCAAGAAACTGCGATTTGGCACGTTCTGCTGAACGCGCATTTTCAGCCTCATAGTTCAATGCTACCTGAGTTGAAATGATGTGTTCGCGCAATTTGCGAAAAACTACGATATACGTCGTGAAAACGCTGAAAATCGCAACGATCATTGCAAAAATTGCAGTAATCAAGGGCGCCGTGGCGATATGGTTGGTTTCTTCATTGAGCAATTCGGATACGTGCTGGAAATGATTGAACAACAAGGTGTTGGAGACAGTCTTAAGTTCATCAACAAGTAATGCACTTTGATCTGACGTGGATGCTGCGTTTGAAATCAGATCATCTGATACAATAAGCATTTCGGCGACCAGAACTTCAAGTGGTGCATTTTCTATGTCGCTTGCTATCCATCCGTCTTCTTCTTCCCAGATGTTTTCCAGCGTTTCGGGCATTTCTGTTCCAAGCAGACCCATTTCTTGACTGACCGAAACGGCGTCTATGTCATATTTTTCAAAGATCGTTGCTAGGTCATCGCTTGCCTCACCATCATCACCGTCAACGATTTCATCGCCGTCAGCATCAGCGACACGCAAGGCGCTGAACAAACACAATGCATCGGTCAGAGAAGTTTTGGCATTTTCATAAAACTCAGCAGAAGTTGGATCGGATCGCAAGTTTTCGATTGAGATATTCAATCTTGTAAGTGACATACCCAAGTCGTTGAATGCGACTGCATATTTTGCATTTACAGAATGAAAATCCTGAATTTTGACAAAGATCAACGGGGCGATCAAAAGTGGAAGCAAAAGTGCAATCGCGCCCATAATCAATCTGCGATTGATAAATCGTCTGCTTATATCGATCTTATCATTCATTTTCTAAACCCCAGCCTACTTGTCATATTTGCGCGTAATGCCTTTTGGGGATCAGACTGCGCATGAAGATATAAAAAGCCATTAACCGGCATCTTTTACGGCTTGCTTGACGGGAAATATTTTTTGAGAATTTTAGAAAAATGTGACTCGAATACGTCTTAACTTTGTGTGCCCCCTAAGGGGGATAAACACACAGCCAATTAGGCGAAGATGGCTTCTTTGGTACGACGATGTATTGGATCAATCATCTGCAGATTGGATCGCTAATAATTAGCTTAAGTTGTATCAGTAACGGCCTCAAGCAGATCGCCTGGTTGGCAATCCAAAACCGCACATATTTTGGCCAGTGTTTCGAATCGGATGCCTTTGACTTTCCCTGACTTTAGAAGGCTGATGTTTTGTTCTGAAATCCCAACGGCCTGCGCCAGATCACGCGATTTCATTTTGCGCATAGCCAGCATGACATCCAGTCGAACGATAATCTCAAGCTCATTCATACAAAGGCCCGATTTTCGGCGGCTAGATCAGATGCCTCACGCAGAGCCCAGCCGATTATGATGATCAGACCACCTGCGATGGCAAAAAAGAACATATCACTGTTCAGGCTGACTGAGATTGACCGTTCGCCAGAAGGGTTGGCACGGCTTAATATGTAAGACAGCATTGGGTTTAATAGAAATGGCGCCAATGCCAAAGCCAAAAATCCTTGACCGATACGCTGGATTAGGCGTGCACAAGTATCCGTTAATATCTGACCTTGACGATAGAGGCCAAACAGCTGCCGCATCGTGTTCAAGGTAAAAAGCAGGATGATCACCGGGATCAGATTAAGAGTAACGGCGATATACATTTCTGGCTGTGAAATATTAGGCGAAACGGCAAATGTCTCTAACCGCTGATCCAGCATATCGGGCGTGATTGGTGTTGTGAACAAAGTTGCGGCAATTGCGACGGGAATGACAATCAGACTGATCATGGTTAACCATTCAAGATTTCGGGCCCATTTTTGAACATTGTTTAGGTTTATCATTTTTCACCTTTGAATATTTATTTTTTATCGTAAAACAATAAATATTACATGTCAAAGGAGATTCGTATGCGTTTCGCTATTCTGTCCGCCTTCATTCTATCCGCTTGTACAAGTATCGTTCCAACCACGGCGTTGCGGCTAAGCACCATATCCCCGTTTGAAGCTGATCCAGCAGGGTTTGCCTTGGCGATTACGATGCCCAAGGGATTTGATATTGAACCAAAATCGGCGCGGCTTGTATTTATTGTGACCCGAAATGACACCTATGAAGCCCGCAAAGAAACTTTTGTTTTGGATCGTATTGATGCTGACCAGACAGTCTTTCGTGTTGCACCCAATGATCTGGACGCGTTGCGCGCGATACAAGCTGTCGCCAAGCAATGGAAAGCAGAAAGTAATGATACCAATGGTTCGCTTGGGGTTACCTTAACGCCCTGTAAATTAGGCGCAGGGCCGGCAGAAGACGCCCGCGTAAGCGTGGCGATCCGTGTCAAAAAAGACGGCCCGTTTATGCCGCTTGTCCGCAATGCCCCCATAGCGGCTGTCGCAGAACAAGCCCAACTGCATCAGATGGGCAATTGCAGTATTGTAAGAAATTGATTGGTTTTACAGCTGTTTGCAACAAGCGTAACCATCAAAAACTCCAAAAGCCTTAGTTCATCAAATAGCGACTGCAATAGACCCAACGCTGCTGCATCTGAAGGGGTAAAAAGGATTATAATTGAAAAATGCAACCGGTTGCAAAAAACATTTTTATCGCTAATGTGAGTCTCAGCAACAAGGGGGATTACTGCGAGAAATGTTGTCTGTTGGTCTAGTGATATGACGATGCCATGTACCTTTCAGTGGAAAGCGATGGAAGTCACTAATCCAACGATCAAGCGCTGCGGACTATGCATTGGCTGGATCACAGCAATTCATCACATCACAATTGACCTAGGAATTGGCCTGATCGGTGTGGTGAATCAATCACCCCAAAAGGGGTCCCGGCGAAACCAACGTGTGCCGGGCACGATTTCTGGGAGGAAACCATGAAAAATCTATTACTTACCGCAGGATTTGCCGCACTTATTGGCACATCGGCTGTTGCACAACAGATTGGCGTATCGGTCGCCCGTTTTGATGACAACGGCCTGACTGTAATGCGAAACGGCATGACCGCACATGAAGATACGCTTGATGGTGTTAGCCTGCAGATCGAAGATGCGACAGATGACGTAGCCAAACAATTAGACCAGATTAATAACTTCATAGCGTCTGGCGTGGATGCGATTATCGTGAATGCTGTGGACACGAATGCAACTGAGGCCATGTCAAATGCAGCGGCATCCGCAGGCGTTCCGTTGGTTTACGTAAATCGCCAGCCAATCAACATGGATACACTGCCAGACGGTCAGGCATTCGTTGCATCTAACGAAGTTGAAAGCGGCACACTCGCGGCGTTTCGCATGTGCCAGGATTTGCGTGCGCAAGGGAAATCAGCTGGCGCTAAAGCCTATATGCTGATGGGGCAATTGTCGAACCAGGCCGCTGTTCAGCGATCAAAAGACTTTGAAGATGTTATTGACATGGATATGTGTAATTTCATCACGCTGATCGACAAACAGACAGCCAATTGGTCACGTGACGAAGCACAGGATTTGATGACGAATTGGATTTCATCGGGCGAACCGTTCGATGCAGTTTTCGGCAACAACGATGAAATGGCCATCGGCGCGATTCAGGCTATGAAAGCGGCAGGCATTTCCATGGATGATGTTGTCGTTGGCGGTGTTGATGCCACATCTGATGCGCTTGTTGCGATGCAAGCGGGTGAAATGGATGTAACCGTGTTTCAGGATCTTGCCGGACAGGGCGCGGGTTCCATCGATACTGCGCTAAAGCTGATTGCAGGTGAAGAAGTTGATAAGGCTGTTTTCATCCCCTTCAAACTGGTGACACCTGAAAATATCGGTGATTTCCTGCAGTAAAAACCTGCGGATCACACATGCGGGGCGGCAATGTACTGCCCCGCATCACCAAATTAATAAAATCCAAGGGGAGCTGACACATGTCAGACAAAAGCCATGGTACCGGTGGGCTGACTTTCGATAAATCCAAAAGGCAGTGGCCAAACGAGCTGAATGTCTTTGGCGCACTTATCCTGATTATTGTGATTTTCGAAATCCTTGGCGCGATCTATGTGGGCCAAAGCCTGTTGTTTGACAGCAATAACAGATTTGACAGCATTTTTAATGAACAGCGCCTGCGCATCATTATCATTCAGGTGGCAATTGTCGGCATCATTGCCCTTGGGGTGACGCAGGTGATTATCACCGCTGGGATTGATCTGTCATCGGGTTCTGTTCTTGGAGCCACTGCGATGATCGCAATGAGTTTTGCGCAGGTGTCAGAAGTGAACGGCGGCCCAAACCCTAAAGCGATTTTCGGTCCTGCGTTTCTTGATCTGCCGGTAGTTGTTCCGGTGATGGTTGGACTGGGTTGCGGTATTATTGCTGGGATCGTGAACGGTGTGTTGGTTGCCTATTCCCGTATTCCGCCATTCATTGCGACACTGGGCATGATGTTGTTTGCCCGCGGCGTGGCCCAGTGGTGGTCAAAAGGAAACCCGGTATCTTTCCCGACAGAAGCTTATAGCAAGATCGGTGCCGGTATGATGCCGGTGATTATATTCTTGTCGTTGGCTGTGCTGTTTCACCTAATCATGAACTATACGATCTATGGCAAACATACCTATGCCATTGGATCAAACGAAGCTGCAGCCAGGATGTCAGGCATTAATGTGCCCCGTCATCTGGTGCTTGTCTATGCAATTGCAGGCATGTTGGCCGGGCTATCAGCTGTGATCCTGACCTCAAAGAACCTGACAGCGCAATCTGGCATGGGGCTGTCTTACGAGCTGGATGCAATTGCTATGGCAGTGATTGGCGGTGTGTCGCTGTTTGGCGGGCGCGGATCAATCATTGGAACGGTGATCGGGGCGCTTATCATCGGTGTGATTACGTCTGGTTTCACCTTCTTGCGTCTTGGCGCGTACTATCAGGAAATGGTGCTGGGCAGCATCATCGTGGGTGCCGTCGCACTGGATCAATGGCAACAACAACGCGCAGCCACGCGGTCGTAAGGAAGGGCACAAGATGTCAGAGACAATTCTGGAAACCAAGGGCCTGACCAAACATTATGGCGGCGTACATGCACTTGAGGACGCGGACTTCATCCTTGAAAAAGGTGAACACGTGGCCATCATGGGCGATAATGGGGCTGGCAAATCTACCTTTGTGCGTCAGATCACTGGCGTAGAACAACGCACACGCGGCACGATTGTCTTTGATGGGACAGAGGTCAACTTTTCAGGTCCATTGGACGCACGCGAGGCGGGAATTGAAACGGTGTTTCAAACCCTTGCCCTTGCTGACGATCTGAATGTGCCTGATAATCTGTTCCTGGGACGCGAAAAAACCATGTTCAACTGGCTTGGGCCGTTTCGCATTCTAGATTACAAAACCATGCGCGAAGCAACATTGGCGGGTCTGGAAAAAACAGCTGTTAAAATCCCTAATATCCGCAATACCATTGCAAATATGTCAGGCGGACAACGACAATGTGTGGCCATCGCGCGCACTGCAACCTTTGCGTCAAAACTGACCATCATGGATGAACCGACTGCTGCGTTGGGTGTGCAGGAAACGGCACAGGTGGAAAACATTGTACGAACACTGAAAGAGCAAGGCGAAAGTCTGATTTTGGTGTCGCATAACATGCGGCAGGTATTTGATCTGGTGGACCGGATTGTTGTATTTCGGCGGGGCAGGATCGTTGCCAACCTGAACAAGGATGACACAGATGGGCAAGATGTGGTTGCCTATATCACAGGGGCAAAAACCGGGGCAGAATACGAAGGGGCAGCCTAGGATGTTTGAATTAGGTGTTCCATTCTTTTTACCGGTTTGGCGACGTGTATCTGTAGTCGCTATCGCTATTGGATGGGGCCTGTTTGAACTGTGGAAAGGAGAGCCGTTCTGGGCAATTATTTTTATAGGTATGGGCGGCTTTGCCGCTTGGAAATTCTGGACAACGGACTGGTCAGCCGTGGCTGCAATGGATAAAGATCCCTGAACTGTTTCAGGAGGGCATAGTTTGGCCGTGACATTGAAGGATGTGGCAAAGCGCGCAGGCGTATCCCGGTCTGCCGTGTCACGCACCTATACCGAAGGCGCATCAGTGTCCGCTAAAACACGTGCCAAAGTACAGGCGGCAGCGGAGGAACTTGGTTACAGCCCGAATGCATTGGCGTCATCATTGACTACAGGTCGAACAAAGCTGATCGGCCTGGTATCAAACAACTTTCATAATCCGATATTTCTTGAGGTATTCGACCTTTTTACCAAGGGCCTGCAAGATCGTGGGTTACGACCTTTGCTGGTTAACCTGACGGATGAAGTCGACCCCGAGAATTCATTGCGGATGCTGCGGGCTTATTCTGTTGATGGTGTGATTGTGGCCTCTTCGACATTGCCAGCCAGCTTTGCAGAAGCCTTTGGTGATGCAGGGGTGCCGGTGGTTCATTCGTTTGGTCGCCAGTCCGACAATCCAAAGGTGGATGTTCTGGGCATAGATAATATTGCGGCCGGGCGGTTGGCGGCGCAGACGTTGATCGCGCATGGCTATCGGCGTGTTGCGTTTCTTGGTGGGCCAGAGACGGCGACATCGACGCAGGATCGTCTGAAGGGATTTGAAGACGCCATTGCTGCTGTGCCATCCGTCCGGTTGACCAAAAGCTTTGCAAGCAATTATTCCTTTGCAGCGGGTCATCTAGAGATGTCTCGTTTGTTGCTAAGCCCCCCTGCCGAGGCATATTTCTGCGGTGATGACGTATTGTCGATTGGGGCTTTGTCGGCTGTTCAGACCGCCGGTTTAAGTGTACCGGGTGACATTGGCATCATTGGGCTGAATGATATGGAAATGGCTGGTTGGGATAACATCAATCTGACAACCATCCACAACCCGATCCGCCAGATCATCACATCCTCTGTCGAACTGATAGCGGCTTCGCTTAACGACAGCAGTCGAACGCCAGTTGCACAATTATTTGACTGTCACGTTGTTGAGCGCGGGACTTTGCGACCCAAGCCATAGAGTAAATTAACCTCAAAGTTTGTTTCAGTATCTGAGTATGAATTTGCAGAACATGGCGAAATGTTATGTAACAATCAAAGTAATCCATATGCCGAACGTCAGATAGCTTTGACCTTTCTGTCATTGAGTAACCTGATTTCGATGAAATTTTCTCAATGAAATGCCCGAAAGATAGCGTTAAGTAGTAGATCCATTTCTGGATAATCTACCTTTAGTTCTTCAGGTGTTGTCGGGCGTTTTATGCTCTCAAGAAATCTTTTTGAGATAGCATCTTTGTTCTCTAAAGCGCCATGATAGCAATCAATCTGACTGCTCCAATTCGTCCTACGTATCTCATGCATGGAACCGTCATCGTCCGTTACTCACGTTCCCAGAGGGCTATGCATCGTTCGTCGGTATATCCTTGAATGTGCATTCGTCGCCTCACTTTGTCAGCGGGCGCTAGAAGGTAAACGATTTCTTGCTCTTCATCATCGACCCATTCAAGGAAGGTCTCGCGTACTACCGGGTGAGCGTCTTTGATCTTTCGACTGAATAGATCATCGTTGGAAAAGCACAGCGAACAAGCATAGTGCCAAGCCATCGAGAGATCGCCAAATGATCGACCGTCCAAGTAAATTTCGTAGTCTTCGCTTACGTAGCTGCCTCAAACCCGAAGTCGGTTTCCTCCGTATTGTTTAGATTGGCCCCAAGACCTTGAACACCCTGTGTAGGCCAGAAATCCGTGACGTTTGGGGCAATATTACATGACGCGGCCCATTGATCAGACTCAAAAAATCAGTGGCGATGAGTCAAAGGTGCGTGGCGTTACACACCATAGCCTTTTTTTACGCTTAGATGTTCATCGCATTGACTTTGGCCTTGCGTCTAGCCATTCGCCGTCTGCCTTGCCAGATGCGGCGACGGCGTGCACAGCTGCCATTGATCGCAACCCATCTTCGGCCTTTGGATAAAGATTTGCGGCTGGGTCTATCGCACGACCTTCTTTGCGTGCGCTGATGGCTTCGGCCAGATCGGCATAAATATTGGCAAAGGCCAGCGGCATCCCTTCGGCATGTCCGATAGTCACACGTGTGGTGCGGTCGGCCTCAGGTGACAGGTTTGCCTCGCCACGTTCAATCACTTGCAGCCGTTCACCAAGCGGCATGTAGTACAGCTGGTTCGGTTGTTCCTGCGACCAGCGCAGTCCGCCGGTTTCCCCGAATACCTGAATAGCCAGCCCATGTTGGCGTCCGATGGCGATGGATGATGTCCAAAGCCGCCCCACGGCGCCGCCATCCATGCGAAAATTCACCATTGCGTCGTCCTCAAGCGTGCGTATGTCGATACAGGAGACCGTATCAGCGGACAGTTTGGTAACATTCTGGCCGGTGACAAAGCTGGCCATGTGCAGCGCGTGAATACCGCAATCGGCAAATTGGGCAGAAACACCCGCTAGCGCCGGATCATAGCGCCATCGTACTCGCGGGTTATCCGCATCGGCGGCATCCGCATGGTGCCCGTGGGCGAATTCGGTGTTTACCAAACGGATTTTGCCGATATCGCCGCGTGCAATCATCGCCTTCATATGCCGGACAAGCGAATAACCGGTATAGCCATAATTTACAGCACAGATGTTGCCGGTCTTTTTGGCGATACTGACGATATGTTCACCTTCTTCGACTGTCATCGTCATCGGCTTTTCACACAATACGTTGAACCCGCCTTCAAGAAAAGCTTTGGTAATTTCAAAGTGGGTGGAATTGGGCGTTGCAACGGTGACCAGGTCTATACGATCATCGCGCTTTTTCTCGCCTTGCAGCATTTCTTGCCATCCGCCATAGGCACGATCGCCCAGCCCAAGCCGTTGCCCATAATCCACCCCATAGTCTGGACGATGATCCAAAGCGCCAGCGCAGAAATCAAACAACCCGTCCAGTCTAGCGCTTAGCTGATGTGCTGGTCCTATCTGACTTCCTTCCCCGCCGCCGATCATGCCCCACTTCAGTTTTGCCATGACTCAGATCCTTCAAAGCCGATAGATTTCAAATAGGCCCGATTTAACTTCGCGTCCTCTACAGGGGATGTGTTGCCATTGGGATCGCAGTCTTGTTCGACTGTACACCAGCCATCAAATCCTGCATCCAGCAAAACCTGACGTACAGCAGGAAAATCTACATCGCCATCACCAAGGTTGCAGAAAATACCCTGGCCGCAGGCCTTGTAAAAGTCGGTACGATTGGCAACAGTGCGCGCTTTTACATCAGGATCAATGTCCTTAAAATGCATATAGCTGATGCGACCGATATGTCGTTTCATAAAGGCCACTGGATCAAAGCCGGCATAGGAATGATGACCGGTATCAAAACAGATTTTCAGGATGTTTTCGTCAACTTCGTCCAGTAACCGTTCCAATTCCGGTTCAAAGTCCATAAAGCCGCCTGCGTGTGCGTGAATGCCAACGGTCAATCCATATTCCAAAGTTCCCATTTTTGCGACCATGGCGATCTTATCGCGGAAGGCTGTCCATTCAGCCTTGTCCATCTGTTCCGCTTCATCAGCGCGACCAGCGGTTGGCGCGCGCCGCGCTGAGATGCTGTCGATCAGCACCAAATGTTGCGCACCATGCGCAGCAAGCGCTTTGCAGGTACGTACAGATGCATCCAACACATCGTCCCATTTGTCGGGGTCGTGAAACGGGCGAAAGACAACACCACCAACTAGTTTTTGCCCGAACTCGTCCAGAGCAGGGCGCAGGATTTCCGGATCTTCGGGCATAAAGCCGATGGGCCCTAATTCGATCCCGCTGTAACCTGCATCCGCATTTTCCCGAAGCACTTTCCGCCACTCAGGATTGCGTGGATCATCTGCGAACTCAACACCCCAGGAACAAGGCGCATTTCCAATTTCAATCATGCTTTCAGTTCCTTATCAATAATCAGCGACATTGACCCATGCCATCTTGCGACTGGAATCCATGGCCGCGGCGACGATGCGATTGACCTCCATTCCTTCGGCAAATGTGGGCCAGATGTTACGATTTTCGTAGATTGCACGCAGAAAATCCCGCGCTTCGATAATGATTTGATCTTGGTACCCTGTGCCGTGTCCCGGGCCTTGGCAAAAAGGCAGATAATCGGGATGGACCGGACCTGTCAGAATTTTGCGAAAACCACGTTCAGCCTCGGGCCCTTCCATTGTGTACAGATGGATCGCGTTTTGATCTTCCTGATCAAAGCGGATGGCACCTTTGGTGCCGTGGATTTCATAGGCATAGCCCATTTTGCGCCCTGTCGCGATACGGCTAAAGAACAGATGACCCTGTGCACCATTGTCAAAGCGGCACATCATCTGCGCCTGATCGTCGTTGGTCACGGTTATACCGCTACGGTCCTCATGCACCGTTTCGACCAATGCGCAAAGCGCCGATATCGGCCCGATCAGCGCCCTTGCCGCATTGATCATATGGGGTGCTAGATCACCCATGGTGCCATTGGCATCCCCTTTCGTGCGCCAACTGGGCGGGGTCTTGGGGTCGGCATAGAAATCCTCTGTATGTTCGCCACGAAACCATGTGATTTCCCCAATTCGTCCATCAGCCACAAGCTGACGGGCATATTGCGATGCGGGCGTGCGAATATAGTTGAAGCCAACCATATTTATACTGCCCGCGGTCTTGGCTGCGGCAACCATGGCGCGGCTTTCGTCCAGTGTGGCGCTCAAAGGTTTTTCACAAAAAACGGATTTACCAAGGGCGAAAGCCGCCTCTGCAATGGGGCGATGTGTCTCTTGTGGCGAAGCGATAATGATTGCCTGTATGTTAGGGTCATTCACCAGGACGCGCCAATCATCGGTCGAACGGGCAAACCCAAAGGCCTTACGATATCTTTCGGCTGATTGTTCTGATGTGGCGCAAACCATTTCAAGCCTTGGTCGCAGCGCAGTTTCGAATACCCCGCCCACGGCTGCATAGGCCACTGCATGGGCTTTGCCCATGTAACCACCACCGACAATTCCGATCCCAATGTCGGTCATTCTGCAGGTCTCCCAAAAAACAAATTGCAACCGGTTGCAAAATGGTTATCTTTGTTTCGTGGCGTGGGTCAATAGGAATGTTGGCTGAACTGAAATGAAATCCTGCCACCCTCGGGAGGACAACTTGGGACAATCGCACCAAACCGTGACACTGACGGTCGCACAGGCCATCGTGCGTTATCTTGCAGTACAATACATTGAGATTGAAGGGGCTAAAACCCGCCTGTGCGGCGGTGGATTTGGGATTTTTGGCCATGGAAATGTAACATGTCTAGGCGAGGCACTTTTTGATCATAAAGATGTACTGCCATTATACCGGGGACAGAATGAACAAGGCATGGGGTTTGCCGCGGCCGCTTATGCCAAGGCGCATCTGCGTCGGCGGTTTATGTTTTGCACTGCATCTGCCGGGCCAGGTACGGCAAATTTACTGACCGCAGCGGCCCTTGCCCATGCGAACCGTTTGCCGATGCTGATGCTGTGTGGGGATACGTTCATCACACGTTTACCCGACCCTGTATTACAACAACTGGAACACTTTGATGATCCAACGCTTGGTTTAAATGACGCATTCAAACCCGTCACACGCTATTGGGATCGCATCACCCACCCTGCGCAGATTATTCAGTCGTTGCCAGCGGCATTAAATACCATGCTGGATCCTGCTGATTGCGGCCCTGCTTTTGTCGGCTTGCCACAAGACGTGCAGGGCTGGGCCTATGACTATCCGCTGTCATTCTTTGCCGACCGCGTACACCGCATTCGCCGTCAGGCCCCCGATATAGATGAGATCACAGATGCTGCCGCGGTTTTATCAAACGCCAAATGTCCAATGATCATCGCCGGTGGTGGTGTGCAGTATTCCGGTGCCGTATCTAAGCTGACCGCTTTTGCCGAGACACATAACATACCTGTCGTGGAAACCATTGCCGGTCGCGCCAATATGTTAAATGATCACCCGCTGAACATGGGTCCTATTGGTGTTACGGGTTCAGACAGTGCCAATGCAATTGCAGAACAGGCGGATGTGATCCTTGCCGTGGGCACACGATTGCAGGATTTTACCACCGGTTCCTGGACCGCTTTCGCACATGATGCCAAGATCATCGGATTGAACGTCGCCCGTCATGACGCGGCCAAGCATATGTCGATGACGGTGATAGGTGACGCCAAACTGGCAATGACAGCTTTGGGTGACGCTTTGGACGCTTACAAAGCCCCCAGTGATTGGACCATATCTGCGCAAGAAAAACGGGCAAAGTGGAACGATTACGTGTCTAAAAACACCCGCATCGGAAATGGTCCTGCATCCTATGCACAGGCCATCGGGGTGGTGAATGCGCTTTGTGATCCACGCGATCGCGTGGTCGCAGCCGCTGGTGGATTGCCAGCCGAGGTGACTGCAAACTGGCGAACGCTGGATATCGGTACTGTTGACGTGGAATTTGGGTTCTCTTGCATGGGATACGAGATCGCTGGCGGGTGGGGTGCACGCATCGCCCAATCCGAAAAGGAACCCGACAAGGACACGATCGTGTTCACCGGTGACGGATCGTATCTGCTGATGAATTCAGATATTTATTCTTCTGTTTTAACGCAAAAAAAGATGATCGTGCTTGTGCTGGACAATGGCGGTTTTGCAGTCATTAACAAGCTGCAAAACAATACCGGCAACGAAAGCTTTAATAATCTGATTGCAGATACGCCAACGGCTACGTTGCAAGTGGGCGTGGATTTCGAAGCGCACGCGCGATCCCTTGGTGCATTGTCCGAAACAGTTGAAACACCTGCGGATCTGGCTGATGCCTTTGCCCGCGCCAAAAGTGCTGACAGGACTTATGTGATTTGCATGAAGGTCGACGCCTATGAAGGTTGGACAACCGAAGGGCACACATGGTGGGAAGTGGGCACGCCTGGTATTTCAGACAACACCAAGGTGACAGCTGCTCATACCGAGATTGAAAGCGCCCGATCGCGCCAGCGAAAAGGTGTATGATGACCACACTTCTGGACGGGATCCGCGCAAATAATTTTGTGATCATAGGCCGCGCGGGCATTGATTTTTTTACCGATGCGGGCGTGGCGGCCGAGGATGCTGAAACGGTCGCTGTTGGTCTTGGTGGATCTTCAGCCAATATCGCTGCTGGTATTTGCAAGCTGGGTGGACGTGCGTCTTTGGTGACCCGTGTGTCAGATGACAGCATAGGCAGTTATTGCATAGGTCAGTTGAAAAAATACGGTGTTGACACTGCGTATGTGACCCCCGTCGGCGGTGAATATCGCAATTCATTGGCCTTTTATGAAAGCCGTGTCAAAGGGCATCGCAATGTAATCTATCGAAATGGCGCTGCTGATTTTCAGATGGGCCCTGATGATGTGGCCGCCGTCGACTATGGTCATTTTGGCACACTGATTACCGCAGGGACTGTATTCGCCGCCGAGCCATCGCGTAGTGCAACTTTTGATGCCTTTGCGCGTGCAAAAGCCGCTGGATTGCCGATCATCTTTGACGTGGATTACCGTCCCTATTCATGGCCATCATCACAGGTTGCCGAAGATGTGCTAAGCCGCGCCGCCACCCACTGCGACATGATTGTGGGCAATGATGAAGAATTTGGCTTTATGGCAGGTGACATCAATAAAGGACTGGCCAAAGCGCGCGAACTGGCCGATGGCACAGGGCGTATTGTCATCTATAAAATGGGTGAAAAGGGCGCTGTAACATTTTCTGATGGTGAAGAAATTCATACAGGAATTTGGCCTGTAACCGCGCTAAAACCCACTGGGGCAGGCGACAGCTTTATGGCAGGTCTGATGACCGGTCTTGCGCAAGACCGGTCCTTGCATGACGCGATTTTGCGCGGGTCGGCCTGTGCATCCATTACCGTGTCACGCCCGGGCTGCGCGCCCGCTATGCCAGATACCCAAATACTTGAAAAATTCATGGCTGAACACCCTGGCCCGACTGCCGCATAAAGGATCAACACATGCATATTCCGCCGTTTGATAACCAAAATAAACCAATCGTGGATGTGGATGATCCAACGGTTCCGCTTAACTATTTCAACATAGTCAAGCTGACCAAAGACCAGGCATTTGAATACGTTGTGCCCGGTTACGAGACCTGTATCGTGCCTGCTACAGGCACCGTGGATATCGACATCGAAGGGTTCAAGGCCACGGGCATTGGTCAGCGCAGCGAAGATGTATGGGATGGTGAACCAGAGGGCGTTTATGTACCCACTGCAGCCCGTGCGACCATGGTTTGCACCAGCAATGCGGCAGAGGTGTTTGTTTGCGGTGCGCGTTATGATGGCGTCCTTGATGCCTTTTCTGTGCGCGCAGATGAACTGGATATGGTCCAATATGGTTCCGATGACACCAAGACACATCGCAAGATCAAGCATATCCTTGGCACAAAATATCATGACAAGGTTGGCCGACTTCTGGTGTCAGAATTGTTCACTGTCGGCGAAGGCGGCTGGTCTGGTTTCCCCAGCCACAAACACGATACTGACCGGTTGCCGCTTGAGACGCGCCATGACGAAACATATAATTTCCGCTTTAAGCCAAACCATGGATCGGGTGTTCAGATGCTTCAGCGTGAAGATGGCAAGCCGGGCGACGCTTATCATCTGGTGGATGGATCGACGATTTGCCTTGATAGCGGCTATCACCCCTGTGCGGTCTTGCCCGGCTATCAGATGTATTATTTCACCATCCTGGGTGGCCTGTCGCAACGCAGTCTGGTGCAGTATTTTCAACCATCCCATGCCGATCAACTGGAAACCATTCCAGGTATCAAAGACATGATCGCCAAATTCAAATGACCCTTGCGACGCTTTCAGAGGTTTTGCAGCCTGCATTGCAGCATGGGTATGCCGTTGGTGGTTTGGTCACCCTGGGTTGGGAAGATATGCGCGCCTTTGTTGAGGCGGCCGAGGCAGAGAAATGCCCTGTGATCCTGCAAGCTGGACCAAGTTGCCGTGCGCATACACCACTGCCTGTTTTAGGACATATGTTTCGTCATTTGGCCGAAACGGCCAGCGTGCCTGTCGTTGCCCATCTTGATCACGGCTACACCTATGATGAATGTGCCGAGGCTTTAGATTGCGGCTTTACCTCGCTGATGTTTGACGGCTCACGCAGGCCCTTGGCCGAAAATATCGCCGAGACCCGGAAAATCGTTAAGATGGCCCATGCAGCGGGCATTTCTTGTGAAGGAGAGATTGGTTTCGTGGGTTATTCAGGGGGCGAAGCATCGGACGGTACTGACCCTGGCCAAGCTGCACAATTTGGCGCTGAAACGGGTGTTGATGCGATGGCGGTTTCAGTTGGCAATGTTCATTTGCAGCAAAATCACGAAGGTGGTCTGGACGAACAGCGCATCGCTTCAATCCAGGCCGCGACCGATGTTCCGCTGGTCATTCATGGCGGATCCGGCGTGCCGGTTGCGCAGCGCCAGCATCTGGCACGCACAACCAACATCTGCAAATTCAATATCGGAACCGAGCTGCGCATGGCCTTTGGCGCCGCATTACGCCAGGCCGTCAACAGTGACCCTGCGCGGTTTGATCGTGTGGCTATCTTGAAAGATACACATGATCCAATGGTGAAAGCCGCACGCCATATTCTTTGTAATTTGAAGGGCTGACGTGATGATCAACATCGGGATATTAGGATGTGGCCGTATTGGACAGGTGCATGGCACAACTTTGCGTGGGATGGTCAATGCACGTGCGGCGGCAGTATCAGATGTAATGCCAAAAGCAGCACAAGCGCTGGGCGTCACTTTGGGCGCAAATGTTGTCACACCAGATGAAATGATGGCGGATCCCAGCATTGATGCGGTGATTATCGGCACACCCACGACCACGCATTACGATCTTATCCATGCGGCTGCAGCCGCAGGCAAAGCGATTTTCTGTGAAAAGCCGGTTGATTTGTCAGTTGATCGCATCAAGGATTGCCTTGCGGTTGTCGAAAAAGCTGACGTGCCGTTCATGACTGCATTCAATCGACGGTTTGATCCAAATTTCGCCCATCTGCAGCGTCAGATTTCTGAACAGGCTATCGGAAGTATTGAGTTGGTGACGATCATGTCACGTGATCCGTCGCCACCCCCGATTGACTATGTGAAAACGTCGGGTGGGATATTCCGCGATATGATGATCCATGATCTGGATATGGCGCGGTTTTTGTTGGGTGAAGACCCTATTGAGCTGACGGCTGCCGCATCTTGCCTTATTGATCCCGCAATCGGCGCGGTGGGTGATTTCGATACAGCTGTCGTAACGCTAAAGACTGCGGGCGGAAAGCTGTGTCAGATTTCGAATTCGCGTCGTGCAACCTATGGCTATGACCAGCGTATCGAAGTCCACGGCAGTACCGGTATGTTGCGCGCTGATAATATGCTTGAAAATACTATCGAGCTGTCAAACGCCAGCGGTATGTGCAAAGCAACGCCCGAACCGTTTTTTCTGGAACGTTATGCTGCGGCTTATCGTGCCGAAATGGCGCATTTCGTCGATGCGCTGACCAAAGGTATGCAAGTCACGCCAACGGGTGTGGATGGGCTGAAAGCCCAGATGTTGGCAGATGCCGCCGATGCCGCAGCACAGGATGGAATGATTAAGTCGCTAAGCTTATGATCCCTCATGACTTGAAAGATTGATCAAGAAACACTGGTCCGTTTCAGACCTTCGGATAGGCATGCACAAATGGCATAAATTTAGCCAGACAATGTAACCGCACCAATCCTTAGCATTCCAAGCAACAGGCAAACAAAACCAAAGATCATATTTAAACGTCCACACATTATAAGTTGTATCGTTTCCTGCATGCTGTGCGCAGATAAACAACATTAGCATTAGGCACACCCTTTCCTTAATTGGCAGCTTGTTGCGTGATTGATTCCCGCTTTGATCAAAACGCCTGTACCTACACCTTAAAATTTCATGAATTTTACCGTTTTCTGGCTGTTTTCTGGTCAGAAAAGTTAACAAACACGTTTTCTACCACGGTTGTCACAACGCTGGCCACAACACCCGCCTCCTAAACCCTGATCCGTCGGCACTTCGTTCGTGAGTGCCTTCCAGACAATGACCGTCTGCTTGAACCCCAAGCAGCGATTTTCAGGAGACCGGAGCGTGTGTGATTTCAGAAGCGACCAAACATGGACCAAGGCCAAGACAGGATCCTTGATGCCAAACTTTGGCACTTTCTGTGTCGACCGCCCCCCAAACATCAACCCGTGAATTTTAGTTCCGCAAAGTTTGTGGGGCCGGGGAATGAACCTTTTGGTCGCAGCGCGGGACTTATCACCAGAGACAAGAAAGTGAAGCCGCGTCATGCGTATACTCAAGTCAATCCGAACCCGGTCCAATGGGTCGGCGCATCAGTCAGATGAAGCCTTGCTTTCTGCCATCGCGCAGAAAGATATGAACGCGTTTGAACACATCCATCGTAAATACTTTCCGAAACTGATGCATTTTGCGAAACGGATTGCTGACAATCAGGAAGCTGCAGAAGAAGTTGCAAACGACGTTCTGATGACTGTCTGGCGCACCGCCGATCGGTTTGAAGGACGATCAAAGCCATCGACCTGGATGTTCGGTATCGCTTATCGCATGGCCCTGAAGCAGCGCCAAAAACTTGGTTTGCGCCGGGGCGATGTCGCGCTGGATGAAAATATGGTCAGCGATAACAAAGACACCGCAGACGCGGTTATTCTGACAAGAGACCTGTCCAAAGCCCTGAAGCAACTGCGCCCCGAACTGCGGGCAGTGGTCGAGCTGACATACTATAATGGCTATCTTTACACCGAGATCGCTGAAATTCTTGATTGCCCCGTGGGCACGGTCAAGACCCGCATGATGACAGCACGCCGACGTCTGCGCGCAATGCTGTCCGAAGACATCAACATAGGTAATCAGAATGCAGTTGCATAACCCACAAAATCCTGGGCCCGAAGAATGCCGTGGCTCTGTCTGGGAATTGATCCCTTGGTATGTGAACGGATCCTTGCCGTCTGATCAGGCCCAGCAAGTCCGGGATCACAGCAAAGGGTGTTCCCAATGTGCAGCCGAGATCGAACGCCAGCGTCGTCTTGCCAAGGACATTATCAAAATTGACCCTTTTGACGCCCCCCTCTCGCGAAGCTGGAAACATCTGCGGGCGCAAGTCAAAGCGGAAGAGCTGACTGGTTTGCCAACAGCGGGCAAATGGTGGCGCTTTGAGGGATTGCAGGGGGAATTCATCGCACTTGCAGGTGTTGCAGCTGTCGCGTTTGCAATTATCGTTGTTCTGCCTTTTGGAAACAGCTTTGAAACCCTGACGACCGAGGTTGAAGCAGCCACACATATCATCAAATTTCAGACCGCACCCAACGTCACAGCAGACCAGTTGGACCGTCTTCTTGTCGAATTTGATGCAGTGCTTGTGTCAGGTCCGTCTGACGTCGGTATTTACGAAGCCGCAGTATCCGGTGGCACCGATATGCAGGCTGTGGCGGACGCCCTTATGGCAACATCACAGATCATGTTTGCTGCCCCGCAGGTGTCACAATGACTTTTGCTAAATTGATTTTTCCGTTGGTTGGGACACTGATGCTTGGGTTTGCTCAGCTTGCTAATGCGCAGGACTGGCAGTTGGTGGATGCTGATCAGATCACATCAGACAGTTTTCTTATTCTAACCGTACCTTTGGATGATCCTGCGGATCTTGCCGTGATCGCACAAGGAATCGAGGCACAATTTGGTGTACCTTTTACCGCAGAATGGCCGCTTCGGGCCATTTCCGTCCATTGCCTAATTTTCGATACAAGCGGCCATCCGAATATTGATGCTTTGATCGCCGGTATGCGCGCTGATGCGCGCATCAGAACGGTCCAGCGTATGCAGGATTTCCAGACGTATGAGCAGCGTTATGCTGATCCGCTTTTTCCCTTGCAGTGGTCGTTGGACCATATGAATGTGTCAAAAGCACATCTGTTGTCTACTGGGGCGGGCATCAGGGTTGGCGTCGTGGATTCGGCCATCGACAGTACACATCAGGATCTGATGGGCCAGGTGTTTGAAACGCATGATTTCGTGGCTGTATCCCCGCCAAATATCCCCGAGGCACATGGAACCGCAGTCGCAGGTATTATTGCTGCCGATGCAACAAACGCCACTGGTATGGTTGGTGTTGCGCCGGGTGCCACGTTAATCGGGCTTAGGGCATGTTGGGAGGCACCGGGTCGATCCGGGCAATGTAACAGCTTTTCACTGGCCCGTGCATTGAACTTCGCCATTCTGAACCGTGTTGACGTTCTTAATTTAAGCATTGGCGGACCGTTCGATCCGCTGATTGAAGAACTTGTGCTAGCCGCTATCCAAAACGGGATGATCATCGTCGCTGCATCGGGCGAAACCGACCAAATGTCGTTTCCCGCATCGATTGATGGTGTGATCGCGGCAGGCGGGATCGCCACTGGTCGTATCCCGGCACCAATGGTCGATGTGATCAGCACGGCCACGGAAAACCGTCATCGCTATGTATCAGGTTCATCCATTTCTGCGGCGCATGTGTCTGGCGTTGTGGCCTTGTTGTTGGCGCATCAGGCGGACCTGACATTTGAAGAAACCATGCAGGCCCTTCGTGCTGCGATAACTTTAAAAGGGGAGGTTCCGATGTTGGATGCGTGTAAAGCGATACATGCCGTCGTCGACAGCGCGGCCTTGTGCATACCATGATTTTACAGCGGCAGACATATGCTTGGTCCAGGCCCGACATCCTTGCACGCGGTCTTTTGCTGGCCATCGGGTTGATCTTAAGCGCCCAGCAAGCATCAGCGCAAAATGACCGCGTTGTGGCGCTTGTTGTGTCGGTTGGTGACGGCGAAGCGCGTGCAGATGATGTGCAATCCCAACTTCAGTCAATGGGGGTTGAAACATTGCGTTCGATCAATCCGAACAATGCCGAATTACGATCAATGGTGCGGCGTTTCGCGGACGAGTCCGAGGATGCAAGCGCAACTTTCGTTTATCTTGATATGCCCGCTGTTTCGTTTGAAGGGCGCGAATACGTCATGCCGAATGGTGCAGGCCTGTTGTCCTATACTGATGGCACGGGCAGACCCACGGATCTGTTCACACAAGCCATTCCACTTCTTGCCTTTGCGCGCACCGCCGCACAGGCTGAACAAGGTGGTGCTGTGGTCACAACTGTCAGCGAACCGCCAGGCGGATTGCCAACTGGTATGGCTCAGATCGTGACTGCACCCGATCCCGTTGCAGGCGCCAGTTCCATCGTTGTTGTCAGTGACAATACTGCAGATCTGGTGCTGCAGGTCATCGCGGCTGCAGGTCAAGATGATACTGTGGAAATCGGTGCGATGTTCCGCCGGATGACCGTTCATGATGGCGTGTCGGTGTCAGAACTACCGAACGCCCCAATTTTCCTGAAACGCGCACCTGAACCTGTGTCTGTGCCCGACCCTGTTACTGTGGTGCCCGATGAAACGGAACCCAGTGAAGTGGTGGAAAATCCAGTGGCAACTGTGCCGCCTCAGGTCGTGGAAGCGCCCGAAACGCTTGAGGAATTGGAAATTCTGGAACGGTCGATGTCGCGGTCTGCAAAACGGTCAATCCAGCGCAGATTACGGGACCTTGGCCATTACAAGGGTCTTGTTGATGGAATTTTCGGTCCGCAAACCCGCGAAGCAATCACAATTTTTCAAACCACACGATCCGAAGAACAGACAGGTCTTCTGACCAGACGACAACTGCTTGACCTGAGAGTGCAGGGATAGAGCACCCTTTTAACAGCTTCGAGCACCGATATCGCAATCTTTGACTAAGGATGAACCGCATGGGTCTTCGCTTTAAATATAACATCGTTCTGGTTCTGGCATGTGTGCTTGGGATCGTTGCTGCGACAGGCATGTCTTATTGGATTGTGCAAGAGTCCGCAGTGCAAGACGTCGAGCGAGAAATCAATCTTTTACGTGCCAATGCCACGGCTGTGCGATCCTATACCCTGAACAGCATTGACCCGCTTCTGTCGGACGATAATGATATTCTGTTCCTACCCGAGACAATCACGTCTTATGCCGCGCGCACGGTTTTTTCGATTTTCCGGCAGCAGTTTCCTCAGTACAGCTATAAAGAAGCGGCCCTTAATCCAACCAATCCGGCGGATTTGCCAAATGAACTGGAAACGTCGCTGATTGAACAGTTTCGGGCCGACCCGGCACTTGATCAATTGTCTGCGATTGTCGAAGACAACGGCGAACGTTTTCTGACAGTGGCGTTCCCAGTAACGATCAATCAACCTGGCTGTTTGCGGTGCCATGGCAACCCAGAGTTTGCGCCACCGGCTATGGTCGATCTGTATGGATCTGAGAATGGCTTCGGTTGGGAGTTGGGTGAAACGGTCGGTGCGCAGATCATATCGGCACCAATGTCCTTGGTTGATGAACGTGCGCAGGAAACAAGCATTATCCTGAGTTCCGCGCTTGTGGCTGCATTCATCATTGTTCTGATTGCAACCAATATCATGCTCAGTCGGATCGTACTGCGCCCTGTGGCGCGCATGTCACAAGTGGCCGAACAAGTCAGTCTTGGTGATTTTTCCATCCCGGAATACGCAAAGCCCGGGCGGGATGAGATCAGTTCACTTTCGAAATCTTTCAACCGTATGCGGCGCAGTCTGGAAAGCGCCATGAAGATGATCGATGAATGATGAAACGATCATAAAGCCCCGCGAACATCGGCGGATCGGAAAGTACCATGTGGATGGTATTCTGGGCGAAGGGGCTATGGGTGTGGTCTATGCGGGCCACGATCCTGATATTGATCGCCAAGTCGCCATCAAAACCGTCCACAAGCATCTGATTGATGCATCCGGCGACGGGGATTGGCTGGAACGGTTTGCGCGCGAGGCCCGGGCGGCGGGTCGTGTTCTGCACCCCAATCTGGTCACGATATTTGAATACCTTCAGCAAGATCAGGTCCCCTATCTGGTGATGGAGCGTATCCGGTCGACCACCCTTGAAGATCGGCTGGCCGCCCCGGACGGATTGGATTTGCAGGAAGTTCTGTCGATCATGGCCCAGATCCTTGATGGTCTGGCCTGTATCCACGCAGCAGGGATCGTGCATCGCGACATGAAGCCTGCCAACGTGATGGTCACCGAAAACGGAACGGTCAAGCTGACTGATTTTGGCATCGCCCGGATCACCGCCATGGACAAGACCGGCGCGGGAATGATCGGAACACCGTCCTATATGGCACCGGAACAATTTTCGGGCGGCGATGTTGATGCCCGCGCAGATATCTATGCAACCGGCATCGTTCTTTACGAATTGCTGACTGGTAAGAAGCCCTTCGAAGGCGGTGGCATCGAGGCATTGCTGGTCGCGGCGCGATCCGAAAACGTCACTGCGCCAAGCCAGATCGTACCTGAAATACCATCGGCACTGGATGATGTTGTCCTAAAGGCGATGAATGCGGATGCAAAGGACCGTTTTGCCAGTGCTGCGGACATGCGTGACGCACTTGTGGCCGCCCTGCCGACAGCAGACGGGACCGCGTCGATACGCCTTTCGACATCCGCGCGTCCCAAGCGAGATCAGGCAAAAGTCGGATCCAACACCATGCTGAGCCGGATGTCATCGCAGACACTGACACAGGTTGAACGCCATTTGATCGACAAGATTGGTCCAATGGGCCGGGTTATTGCGCGTCGTGCTGCTGCAAGCGCCACAAACAACGAAGAACTGCTTGATATCATTCTTAAAGAACTGACGCAGGAGGACGAGCGTCACGAAATGCATGCATCGCTTTTACGTTTGCTGGCTGCAAATGTGGGGCCTGCGCCGGCTGGAATTTCGGACGATAACTTACATCATCTTATTGCACTTCTCAAGCCGCTGCTTGGTCCGATTTCAACGGTTTTGGTCAAGCGCCATGCGGCGAAGTCCACATCCATCGAAGATCTTGTTCAAGCCTTGTCAGACACGCTGAATGATCCGGCCGAAAAAGCCGGTTTTCTTAAGGCAGCCCAAAGCGACCAACGACCGCATCCTGATGGAAAAGGAATATGAACTGATGTTGAAAATACAAATGCAGCAGCATTTCAACGCGCTGTGCATCAAAGGGAAGCGCTATGCTTGATCTGGATAAACTTTTTAAAACCATAGCTGATGAGGCACCAAGCGGCGAAGATCTTGAATATGACGCTGACTTTATAGAGCTGGAAACGGCCAATCAGCCCGGCGAAGAACGCATGATCGGAGAGTCGGTGATACCGGCGGCAGATCCGGATTATGATCAGGTCATTGATCTGGCCACTGCATTGCTTGACCGCACAAAAGATCTGCGCATTGCGGTGACGCTTGCGAACGCGGCACTTCGGACACAGGGTTTGCCTGCGTTTGAACAGGTTTTACGCTATATCCGAGATTGTCTTGAGAATTTCTGGGACAGCGTGCATCCGCAATTGGATGAAGAAGATGATGATGACCCCACAATGCGGGTCAATGCCGTACTTGGCCTGACAAACCGGACAACGGTTTTACGATCACTGCGAATGGCGCCACTGACGAATAGCCGTGCCTTTGGGCGGTTCTGTCTGCGTGATCTGGAAATTGCAGCCGGAGAGATCACGCCTGGGTCCGAGATTGAAAATGTACCTTCGGCGCAAAATATTTCTGCAGCATTTCAGGATCAGGGTGCTGACAATCTTACTGAAACCATGGCTGCAATTGTCGCCCTGCAAGACCATGCCAAGGCAATTCTGGCGATCTTTGATGACAAGCTTGGGGCGCTTGGGCCAGATCTGACGCCACTTTTGAAGATGTTGCACGATATTAAACAGCATCTTGCCAAGTATACAGATAACACGTTGGCTGAAGATGATGATGTGGCTCCGAACGTATATACGGCAGCACCAAAGGCAACACCGAATTTACAGGGCATCGGTGCAATCAATTGCCCCAAGGATGTTGTGAACGCAATCGACCGTATCGTCGATTATTATGCCCGCAATGAACCGTCCAGCCCGCTGCCGCTTTTGCTGACCCGGGCCAAGAAACTGGTTTCCGCGGATTTCTTTACGATCATGAAAGATATGGCCCCGCTGGGCGTGGAAAACGTCGCCCTGATCGGTGGTTTGGACGAAGATGAAGACTAATGCCCGCGTGGCGCAACCCGCGCTGGATGGCAGATAAACCCAAATAAAACAAAAGGATACACACGATGACAACAAGCAGTCAGAAATTCATCGCACGCAACCGGGCGCCACGGGTTCAGATCGAATACGATGTCGAACTTTATGGTGCCGAAAAATCTGTTCAATTGCCTTTTGTCATGGGCGTCATGTCGGATCTTTCGGGTAAGTCCGAAGAACCGTTACCGTCGGTTGCTGACCGGAAATTCTTGGAAATCGATGTCGACAATTTTGATGACAGGATGAAGTCGATGAAACCCCGGGCCGCATTTAGCGTTCCCAACACGCTAACCGGCGAAGGCAACCTGTCTGTCGATATGACTTTCGAAAGTATGGATGATTTTTCGCCCGCCGCAATCGCCCGAAAAGTAGCGCCGCTAAAAAATTTACTAGAGGCGCGAACCCAATTGGCAAACCTGACCACTTACATGGACGGAAAGACCGGTGCGGAAAACCTGATGGCCGAGGTCATAAAGGATCCAAAATTGCTGAAAGCTTTAGCATCAGCGCCCGCCGCGACCTCCGAGAATGAGGAATAGGTCATGACAAAGACAAAGAATAATACTGCGGACGCGACGACAGAGACGATTTTTGCGTCCTCCGAATTTGCATCCCTTCTTCAAAAAGAATTTCGACCCAAGTCTGATCAAGCCAGAACTGCAGTCGAAGAGGCTGTTAGAACGCTGGCAGCGCAGGTTCTTGAAAACGAAACGCTTGTATCCGACGATGCGCTGCGGTCGATTGAGGGGATCATTGCCGAGATCGACAAAAAGCTAACTGAACAGGTTAATCAGATCCTGCATCATCAGGATTACCAGAAGCTGGAAAGTGCCTGGCGGGGTCTGCATTTTCTGGTCAACAACACCGAAACAGACGAAATGTTGAAGATCCGTGTTCTAAACATTTCAAAGAAAGATTTGTCAAAAACGCTGCGGAAATTCAAAGGCACAGCATGGGACCAGTCGCCTATTTTCAAGAAGCTGTACGAAGAAGAATACGGACAGTTTGGCGGCGAACCATATGGGTGTCTGATCGGCGATTATCATTTTGCCCATAACCCGCAGGATGTCGAAATTCTAAGTGAGATGTCAAAGGTTGCGGCCGCGTCACACGCGCCTTTCCTGACGGGCGCTGATCCGTCGCTTTTGCAGATGGACAACTGGTCGGAACTCGCCAATCCACGGGATCTTACCAAGATTTTCCAGACGCCGGAATATGCTGCATGGCGCAGCCTACGTGAAAGCGAAGACAGCCGTTATCTGGGTCTGGCCATGCCACGGTTTCTGGGGCGTTATCCGTATGGTGCAAAAACGGACCCGGTCGAGGAGTTCGCTTTTGAAGAGGACACCGAAAGCCCGAATTCCGAGACATATTGCTGGGTCAATGCGGCCTATGGCATGGCGCGCAATGTTACCCGATCCTTCAAAGAGTATGGCTGGTGTACACGCATCCGCGGTGTGGAATCCGGTGGAACTGTTGACAATCTGCCAAACCACACCTTCCCAACTGATGATGGTGGTGTCGATATGAAGTGCCCGACCGAAATTGCGATTTCGGATCGCCGCGAGGCCGAGCTTGCAGCAAATGGCATGATGCCGTTGATCCATCGCAAGAACTCAGACACAGCCGCATTCATCGGCGCACAGTCGCTGCACAAACCAGCAGAATATGATGATCCTGATGCGACAGCCAACGCAAATCTTGCAGCCCGTTTGCCATATCTTTTTGCGACTTGTCGGTTTGCCCATTATCTGAAGTGCATCGTGCGCGACAAGGTCGGATCATTCCAAGGGCGCAACGATATGCAGGAATGGTTGCAGGACTGGATCAACAATTATGTTGATTACAACGCCAGCAGCTCACCCGAAGAAGAAAAAGCGCGCAAACCACTCGCCTCGGCAGAGGTGCAGGTGGAAGAGGTCGAGGACAACCCCGGTTACTATACTTCAAAATTTTTCCTGCGGCCGCACTATCAGCTTGAGGGGCTATCGGTGTCGCTTCGGCTGGTGTCGAAACTACCGTCTCAGAAGAAAGCTTAATCCAGAACTGGCGCGCGCAGCAGTGTCTGGGCCGCCAATGATCTTCAGTCTTTAATCTAAAAAGGAACCTACAATGGCAATCGACGCATATCTTTATTTTCCAAAAAACAACGAAATCAACGTTGCGGGCGAAACGCTTGACAGCGAGATGTCACAAAAAAAAGCCTTTGAACTTGAGAGTTTTGGGTTTGGTGCAAATAACAGCATCAAGATCAGTTCGGATACTGGCGGTGCCGGTGGCGGAAAGACTGATTTCGAAGAGTTTGAGATCAAAAAGAAAACCGATACAGCCTCTTGTGGGTTGTTTCAGATGCTGTGTCTTAGCAAACACTTTGACGAAGCGATCTTAGAGCTTCGCCGCGCAGGTGGATCAAGCAGTAAGTCGGGCGCGACATTCATGAAAATTCATTTCCTGATGGTTGTTTTAAGCAAGATGACCTGGTCCGGTGACGAAGATAGTCTTAGCGAAGATATCACCTTTGAATATGGCGCCATCCGGCTTGAATACTTCCAGCAAGATAAAACAGGCAAATTGAAGAAAGCAGACGGCGATCAGGGCGAAGCCAAGTGGAGCCGAACGGTCAACGAAAACGTCTATCGCATCAAGTAATCTGACCCCTTTGGCGGGTGCGATTTTGCGCCCGTCCATATTATTCAAGGTATGCGCCATGACAGCCGAAGACCTTCTTAAACAAGGTGATCTTGACGCAGCTTTGTCTGCCTTGCAGGAGAGTATTCGTAAATCACCCCAGGATGCCCGCCTGCGCGTTTTTCTGTTTCAGTTGCTTTGCATTCAGGGCGATTGGACACGGGCGATCATGCAGCTGAAGACATGTGCCACACTTGATCCCGCTGCAAGAACAATGGCCCAGATGTACCGCGAAGCGATCATCTGTGAGGTCCATCGCGAAAAAGTATTTAGCGGACAGCACATACCACTGATTTTTGGGAAACCCCAAGATTGGATCGCGTGGCTGGTTCAGGCTATCAAACTGCAGGCACAAGGGGATGTAAGTGCAGCTTATGATTTGCGCGCAAAGGCGTTTGATGCAGCCCCAACGATTTCGGGTACCTTGAACGGCACAGCATTTAACTGGATTGCGGATGCTGATCCCCGACTGGGGCCGATCCTTGAGATCATTGTTGACGGCAAGTATTTTTGGGTCCCCTTTACCGCAATTCATCGTATCGTCATTGAGCCGCCTGCTGATTTGCGCGATGCGGTTTGGACACCAGCGACGATCACATGGTCGAATGGTGGTGATGGTATCGTCTTGATCCCCACCCGATATGTCGGGTCGGTACAATCACGCGATCCGTCTTATATGCTGTCACGTGCAACCGGCTGGTCCGGCGACGGTGATAATGTACAGGCAGGGCTGGGCCAGCGAATGCTGGTAAGCGATATGCAGGACTTTGCCCTGCTGGACATCCGTGAAATGGCGCTTGGTGACGCCCCGGTAGTGGCCGATGATCTTGATATACCGGTTTCGCATCATGGCTGATTCCATGTTGAAAGAACGGCTTCAGCCATCTTTGCTGGATAGATTGACCGATGATGCGCCAGAAAAGAAAACCGAACCTGCATCCAACTGGATTATCGATGTCAGCAGACTGCGCGACATCATTCAACGTGATCTGGGGTGGTTGCTTAATACATCAAACATGGAAGCCGAACATGATCTGGAGCTTTATCCGAACGTGGCCAGATCGGTCCTGAACTATGGTATCAGCGATATATCTGGATCTACGGCGACAACAGGACGGGCGAACGAGATCCGTCAGGCAATCCGTGCTGCAATAGAAGCCTTTGAACCGCGCCTTCTGACTGAAACGCTTGTGGTTGATATGCGGCAAGAGGCAGTTGGTTCGGGTGCAATCATATCATTCGAAATCCGCGCCGAACTTTGGGCCGATCCCGTACCCGTCGATCTGTATCTTCGGACGGCACTTGATGTGACGACCGGCGAAGTCAAACTGAACAGGCAAGGCTGACGGATATGGATACGCGGCTGCTGAAACATTATGAACAGGAACTGGCATTCATTCGCGAAATGGGCGGTGAATTTGCAACCGCCTATCCCAAGATCGCGGGTCGTTTGGGCATGGAACAGCTTGAGGTTCTTGATCCATACGTCGAACGGATGCTGGAAGGCTTTGCGTTTCTTGCCGCTCGTGTGCAGCTTGAGCTGGAACAGCAATACCCGGTCTTCACTCAGAACTTGCTTGAGATTGTCTATCCGCATTTTCTGGCGCCGATCCCTTCGATGATGATTGCCAGGCTTAAAGCCGATGCCGCACAGGGTAACCTTGATGAAGGGTTCACATTGGCGCGGGGCACACAACTGCGCGGTCGTGTCCGCGAAGGCGAGCAGACAGCCTGTATTTTCACCACATCTCAAGATACGACACTTTGGCCGCTTGAGGTGACCGAGGCAGAATACATCGATGGGCGAAGTGACTTAGTTGCGGCAGGTCTGGCGAAATATACCCCGGCCAAGGCCGCTGTGCGTTTGCGTATCCGTCGCACTGACGGAGCCACGATTTCAGAACTGCCCATTGATCAGTTGACGTTGTATTTGTCCGGTGCTGCCGCCGAACCATGGCGACTTTATGAAGCACTGCTTGGGCAGGGCGTGGGTATTGCAGGCCGATCAACCGACCGACGGGCTGATTGGGCGGAATACCTTGGTGCGTCGATCCGCCCACGCGGTTTTGATGCCACCGAAGCGCTTTTGCCAACGCCGGGGCAATCTTTTGACGGGTATCGGTTGTTGCAGGAATATTTTGCGATGCCGCAGCGGTTTTTCTTTATCGAATTGGGCAATCTGCGTCCCGCGATCCAGCGGGTGCAAGGCGATACCATAGACATCTATGTGTTGCTGCGTGACGGAAACCCGGCCCTGAAAACGATTAATGAGACCAGCTTTGAGCTGGATGCTGTCCCTGCCATTAACCTGTTTTCGAAGCGCTGCGACCGGATGCATATCAGTGGAACCGAAGTCGATCATCATGTCACTGTTGACCGCACCGCACCGCTTGATTTTGAAATTTATCAACTTGAGACTGTAACCGGTATCAGTGGTGAAGGCATGGATGATATAGCCTTTCGGCCCTTTTACAGCGCTCAGGATTTTACGCCCAACGGCGAAACGCATAAAGCGTATTACAGTCAGAGACGGCGAATGCGGCAACGCTCTGAAAAGCAGCGTTTGAAAGGCGCACGGACGTCATATCTGGGCTCGGAAATTTACTTGTCTCTGACAGATCGCACGCAGGCCCCCTATCCTGGTTCCATCAAACAGCTTGCCATAAAGGCGCTGTGTACCAATCGGGACCTGCCGATGCTTACACCAATCGGATCAGATGGGACAGATTTCACTTTGCCTGAAGGGGGTCCTGTGACAGAAGTGCGCGCCATCGTGCCGCCAACCAAGCCCAACCCCAGTTTGGCCGACGGTCAGCAGGCATGGCAACTGATCAGCCATCTTAGCTTGAATTATCTTTCGATTGCTGACGCGGATCGGGGACAGGCGGCCGCCGCACTGCGCGAGATTGTGGGGCTTTACACGCCCCTTGGTGATCCGACATTGATCAAACAGATGGAGGGCCTTGTCACGGTCGTGTCCCGCCCCATCGTACGGCGTATGGCAGAAGACGTCCTGTCAACTGCCGTCCGTGGCATTGAGATCAAGGTGGGCTTTGATGAAAGTTTTTTCGAAGGCACCGGATGCTATCTTCTTGGCGCTGTCCTTGAGGCATTCTTTGCCAAATACGTCGCGCTGAACAGTTTCACCGAGACCGTCATTCATTCACAACAACGCGGGGACATTACCAGATGGCCAGCCAGAAGCGGAAGGCGGGTTCTGATCTGACGCGCTTGCAAGCGCTTGGTGACACCCCCCATTCCCACCACATTTTTCATGCCTTGCGACTGATCGAGGCCGCCCATCCAGACCGGCCCCGACTTGGTCGGTCCAGACGGCCAAGCGAAGATCCCGTCAGGCTGACACAAGCGGCCGAACTTGCTTTTCCAACATCGTCAATCGCGGCGTTTGAGCAGGATCCAGACGGCGGCGCCCACCAGCTAAGCCAAAGGTTTTTCGGTCTTTTTGGCCCGAATGGTGCTTTCCCGCTGCACATTACGGAATATGCGCGCGATCGAAAGCGCAACCATGGTGATCCGACGTTTATCGCATTTGCCGATATGTTTCATCATCGCATGTTTTCGCTGCTGTATCGGGCTTGGGCCAGTGGTCAGCCTGCGTCATGTTTTGACCGGCCAGATGATGATCCGTTTGACGGTAAAGTGGCGGCTCTTTCTGGCATGTCCGGTCCTACGTTTGACTGCCGGGACGCGATGCCAGATTTGGCCAAGCGTCATTTTTCTGGCCTGTTGGCAAGTTCCACACGCAATGAGGCAGGCCTTGAGGCGATCATATCACAATTTTTCAAGACAGATATTGTGATCGAAAGTTTTGTGGGCAGCTGGCTGCAACTTGAACCGCATGATCGTGGTCAATTAGGCAGTGTCGCATTGGGTCGCAGCGCCAGTTTGGGCGACAAGGTGTGGTCGCGCGAGGCGAAGTTTCGCATTCGCATCGGCCCTTTGGCACTGGATGATTACAAACGGCTTTTGCCCGGCGGGGAAAGTTTCAAACGCCTTGCCGCTATCATCCGTAACTATGTCGGCGACACGCTGGAATGGGACGTAAATCTGGTTCTTGAGGCGGCCGAGGTTCCGCAGATGATCCTTGGACAGTCCGGCGATCTGGGCCTGACCAGCTGGATTGGAAAACGCCCAGACCGGAATGCCGCTGATCTTTATCTGACACCCCCTACACAGCACGCTTTGTGATCTGGGCCCGAAAAGAAAGAAGAACGATATGTCTGAAATTAGCCGCGTTGCGCTGTTTGGTAAGCTAAATAAACCTGGGTTCCAAGCCATCGAAAGTGCCACCGTATTTTGCAAAATGCGGGGCAATCCTTATGTCGAACTGGTTCACTGGATTCATCAAATCCTGCAAAGTCAGGACAGTGATCTGCACAGGATCATTCAGTTTTACGAACTGGATGCAGCGCGTATCGCCAGTGATATCGTGCGCACCCTTGATACACTTCCGCGGGGGGCCACGGCAATTTCTGACCTGTCAGCACATCTAGAGGAATCCGTAGAGCGCGCGTGGATCTATGCTTCGTTAAAGTATGGATCAAGCCAAGTGCGCACCGGACATCTGATGCTTGGCATGCTGAAAACAGCGGGTTTGCGCAATGTGCTGACGACAATTTCGCCTGAATTTGGAAAGTTAAAGGCCGAGCATTTAACAGACCACTTCGACGACGCCGTCAGTGGCTCTCCCGAAGAAGGTCTGTGTGCGCAGGATGGAACCAGCATAAGCGATGAACCCGGTCAGGCATCATCTGCAATGCCACCGCAGATGCAAGGCGGGGAAGCGTTGGCCCAGTTCTGCACCGATCTGACCGAAAAGGCGCGAATGGGCGAAATTGACCCCATTGTTGGGCGTGATGATGAAATCCGCCAGCTGATCGACGTATTGATGCGTCGCCGCCAGAACAATCCGATCCTGACTGGCGAAGCGGGGGTTGGCAAAACAGCCGTGGTCGAAGGCTTCGCGCTTCGAATCGTGCGCGGTGATGTGCCGCCCGCGTTGCGCGCTGCGCGCCTGCTGTCGCTTGATGTCGGTTTGTTACAGGCTGGCGCGTCGATGAAGGGCGAGTTTGAGAACAGGCTTAAGACTGTCATTGATGAAGTTCAGGCAAGCCCCGTTCCCATCGTGATGTTTGTGGATGAAACTCATACGCTGGTTGGCGCGGGTGGTGCAGCGGGTACGGGCGATGCGGCCAATCTGCTCAAGCCTGCGTTGGCTAGGGGTACGTTGCGGACCATTGGCGCAACGACTTGGGCGGAATATAAAAAGCATATTGAAAAAGATCCCGCCCTGACCCGCCGCTTTCAGGTCGTTCAGGTGGCCGAACCCGATGAAGACAAGGCCATCCTTATGATGCGCGGCATCGCGTCGATGCTTGAGCGTCATCATAAGGTACAGATCCTTGACGAAGCGCTTGAGGCGGCGGTGAAACTGTCAGCCCGCTATATCCCGGCGCGCCAGTTACCTGACAAATCGGTCAGTGTCCTTGATACGACCTGTGCTCGTGTTGCGATCAGTCTGCATGCGATGCCCGCAGAAGTGGATGATTGCCAGCGCCGCATTGATGCGTTTCAGACTGAGTTGCAGATCATCGAACGTGACGAAACAGCAGGATCGGATGTTGAAGACCGGCGTGTTCAGGTCATGGCCAACTTGGCTGAAGAAAACGATCGCCTGAAAGATCTAACCGCCCGTTGGGACGCCGAGAAAGCACTGGTCGCTGAAGTTCTTGATCTGCGCGCCAAGTTACGCGCAGGGGGCGGTGTTGTTGATGACGATCAGGCGGCTGATACACCACCGGAAGACACTGCCCTGACCGGACAGAATCGCGACGCGGCACTAAGAGAATTGAAATCCAAACAGGCCGAACTCGCCGAATTGCAGGCGGAAACCCCGCTGATGTTGCCAATTGTCGATGCCCATGCGGTTGGAACGGTGGTCGCGGATTGGACGGGCATTCCTGTCGGCCGCATGGTCAAGGATGAAATGCGGACAGTTTTGAACTTGGCGGAACATCTGTCGAAACGGGTGATTGGACAGGATCATGCGATGGAGATGATCGCCAAGCGGGTCAAATCATCACGCGCAGGGTTGGACAACCCGTCAAAACCTATCGGTGTCTTTATGCTGGCCGGAACATCCGGCGTGGGCAAAACCGAAACGGCACTGGCTGTTGCTGAAACACTTTATGGCGGCGAACAGAACGTCATCACCATCAACATGTCCGAATATCAAGAGGCCCATACCGTTTCCAGTCTGAAAGGCGCACCCCCCGGATATGTCGGCTATGGCGAAGGCGGCGTGCTGACCGAAGCGGTGCGCCGCAAACCGTATTCTGTCATCTTGTTGGACGAGGTTGAAAAGGCCCACCCCGATGTGCACGAGATCTTCTTTCAGGTCTTCGATAAGGGCATGATGGAAGACGGCGAAGGGCGCATGATCGATTTTCGCAACACGCTGATCCTGCTGACATCAAATGTGGGGTCGGACGTGATCATGGATCTTTGCGCCGACCCTGAACTTATGCCAGACCCCGAAGGTGTGACCAAGGCCCTGCGCGACCCGTTGTTGAAGGTTTTCCCCGCGGCATTGCTGGGTCGGATCGTCACAATTCCGTATTACCCGCTGAACCCCGATATGATCGGCGCCATCACACGGCTGCAACTGGGCCGGATCGAACAGCGCGTCCACGACACCTATTCAGTGCCGTTCACCTATACCGACGGCGTGGTCGATACGATTGTGTCACGATGTCAGGAATTGGAAAGTGGCGGACGCATGATCGACGCCATCGTGACCAACACAATGCTGCCTGCAATCTCGACCGAGTTTCTGACCCGCATGCTGGATGGTGAAACGGTCAAACGCGTGGCGATTGATGTGGCTGACGGGGATTTCACCTATGGGTTTTCCTGAGGCGATCAGGAAAATTAGAAATTTCTGCTGACCATACGAACCTTACGGCGATTTTTCGGCACTTATTAGACGACACAAGGCGGACAGGATGATCAATCCATTTTCGCCGCAAACAAACACGCCATGACGATAGCCGTATCTTACAGAGCGCGCATTTTGAAAATAGGAGAAAATGATGGCTACTAATTTAGTTTTGATCGAAAACGACATCCGGAAAATGCTTATCGAACGGGTGAAGCCAAAAGGCATTGAAGTGAAAGGCAAGGTTCTTTGCAAATGCGTGGCCGTTGTCGATGATGAAGTTTTCAAAGCCGTTAAACAACCACGGGTTCAGGAAAAACTAACCCTTGCCGCAGGTAAGGTTTATAATGCTACAGTCGACAAAATCGCAAAAGATTTGATGGTTTTTGATAAGATATATGTACGCACCCCAGACCCCGACGAACGCTATAAGATCATTCAAAAACTTGAAATATCAGTAAAAAAACAACTGGCAGATCTTGAGAAAAAAGGTGTGGCCGCTGCCAATATGGTCTGGCAACAGATGCAAAAAGACCAAGCCGAACTGCAAGCCTTCAAGATTAAAATGGGCATGAAAATCGCAAAAGATGCCATTGAATTGACAGGTCTGGCTGTTTCAGCTGTCGGTACCGGTGGGCTTGCTCTTATTCCGGCTTCTCTTGAATTGGCCAGAGTGACCTTTCGGATGGGTCGTCTGATTGCAAAACTTGCCAAAGACGCTGACAAAACTCAGAAAAATATTACTAAAAATCTAGCAAAGCTTCAAAAAAGCTACAACGCAAACAAGAAAAATGCTCTTGGTGCTAAGGAAACTGGCAAAACTATTCTGAACAAGGTTTTCGGCTCTGATTACACCAAGACAATCAGTTCGGTTAAAGCCGACAATAAGATTTATCTTAATAAACTCATAGATATAGATCAAAAAGCAGACACTATGTCTGGCGCGTTGGATAAGCTTCTAAAACAGATGCAAAAGATTTCCAAAACGCCCGAAGGAAAGTCATCGGCAAAAGTCAAAAAACAAATCACTTCCATTGAGACAAAAGTGAATAATCTCCTTTCTAAGATAAGCAACCTGAACACAAAGCTAGATGGTGGGCGGGACTTCCAGAAAAACACTGACGATGCTCTGAATGAACTTGAAAATATGAAAACTGATAAGTGGAAGAAAATTCAGGCAGGTGCAGCATTTGTGACAGATGTCGTCTTGGCCGTTGAGGATCCAACAGAACTATCTGATTGGTTCGAAGCCGCAGTGGGGCAATTAGAAACCCTTGTTGAAGAAGAACAGGTGAGAATGGGCGCGCCTGTTGGTTAATGATGGCACGCCGTCATTTTTAAACCCCTCTTACAAAGAAAAGGCCGGTTCGCGCGAAACTATGCCCGCGATCGGCCGATATATGGAGAACCCCGATGGATAGCGGTCAGAAATTTGTTGCGCGCAACCGGGCGCCGCGCGTGCAAATCGAATATGATGTCGAGCTGTATGGCGCTGAGAAAAAAGTACAGTTGCCATTCATCATGGGGGTTATGTCCGATCTGTCAGGCAAGTCGGCCGAGCCGCTGCCAGCTGTCGCTGACCGTAAATTTCTTGAGATAGATGTTGATAACTTTGATGACAGAATGAAGGCCATCAAGCCGCGGGCCGCTTTCAACGTTCCAAACACGCTGACCGGCCAGGGCAATCTGTCTGTTGAACTTGACTTTGAACAAATGGATGATTTTTCGCCCGCTGCAATTGCCAAAAAGGTTAAGCCGCTAAGCAAACTGCTTGAGGCGCGCACACAGCTTGCACATCTCGCAACTTATATGGACGGCAAAACAGGTGCGGAAGATCTGATTGGAAAGTTGATTTCGGACCCGGCGTCTTTTGCGGCCATGGCCAACATATCGACGTTTGGGGAAGATCCGATTGATAAGGAAAATGCGCTTGAAAGCCTGCGCGCTGCTAAGGTTGATGTGACAAGCGCCGATAATACAAAGGCCAAAGTTGATGCGGCTTTTGAAGAATTACGACAGGTTTCCGACGCGATTACCGAAGACAATACCCCATCTGAAACGGCTAATGCTTTGGATGCATTAACCAATGCTGCGGACGATATGGCGGCAAATGCCATGCAGGCAGAAAGCACGACAGATATTCTGGAAACTGTGATTTCAGAAACGGGCACCGATGTATCCGACACAAGCATACCCGACGATGAAAGTCTTGGTATGGATGCGCCCATTGATACAGACGACGGCGAACAGGAAGACGAAAGCGCCGTTATAGATGGTGATCTGGGTTTAGACGAATTTATTAAAGAAAACGACCCGGACCAAAACAGTGACGCCACCAGTCAAGACGAAGATACGCTGGATATAAGTGAAATTCGCGATGAAGCCGACAGCGCAGATGATACACTGCAAACAGACGACGAAACAGTCATCGATGAACCATTTGGGACGATGTCGGCAGAACGCCCTGCGGATCTGGATCAGATATCTGGAAAATTCCGCATCGCAATCCTTGGCGATTTTTCGGGGCGCGCCAGCCGCGGAAACCTGGAAATCGGACAGGGTCTTGCAAACCGCAAGCCGATCAAATTCGATGTCGATAGTCTGGATAGCGTCATCAGCCGTTTTGCAACGACGCTGGTGCTGCCCATTGGTAATGATGGCACTGGTGTTGAGGTCAAGCTGAATGAAATTGATGATCTGCACCCCGATGAACTTTATGAAAATGTTGCCATTTTTGAAGAACTATCAGCTTTGCGCCAACAGGTCGCCATGGGTGACGGGACCGCAGCTATTGCAGACATGCAAGGATGGGCTGGGGATTTTGGCGGGCAGACCCTGTCCTCGCGCAAGCGCGCCAAGGGAAACGCTGTACCTGCCGATCGTAAGCTAAGCGCATTTCAAGCACTGATTGGTGACATGCAAGGGCAGCTTGCGAAGCCAAGCCCGGCCTCTGAACTGATCGGACGGATCGTTGGCCCCTATGTCCAAGCGGCCCCGGATCCTGCGCAAGACAGCATGCTGACCGCAATTGACGCAGCCCTTTCTGGCGCAATGCGCGCGATCCTGCATCATCCGGATTTTCAGACGTTTGAGTCGACATGGCGGTCGCTGGAATTGCTTGCACGCCGCGTGAACACCGGGGCTGATCTTGAGATCGTTCTTTACGATGTCTCGGCCGAGGAATGGGCAGCAGATTTGTCCGCGCAAGACGATCTGGCCGAAAGCGGGCTTTTCCAAATGCTGGCCGAAGAACCACGTCTGGATGACGCGCAAGGGCCACTGTCGGCTGTCTTTGGGCTTTATACACTGGAAGAAACACCGCCGCACGCCGAACTTCTGGCCCGTATGTCCAAGATTTCCGCTTGGATGAACGCCCCGTTCATGACAGCAATTTCGCCCAAGTTTCTGGAAACACCAAAACATGAACGACACCCGTTGGTTCGCAAGACCTGGGATGCGTTATGCGCTTTGCCCGAGGCGCAATATATTGGCCTGGCTGCCCCGCGTTTTCTACTGCGTTTACCCTATGGACAGAAAACTGAACCTGTTGATCCGTTTGAGTTTGAGGAGTTCGATCTGCGCAGCGGCCTAAAAGGTATGTTGTGGGCCAACCCGGTCGTGCTGTCTGCAATCTTGATGGCCGAAACAGTGAACCAGCATGGAAAGAAGATGCGTTTGGGGCAGATCATGTCACTTGACGATATGCCGTTTCATTACATGACAGACCAATATGGTGATCAGATCGCGCTGCCGTGCACCGAACGGCTGTTGAATACCCGCACCACAGCCGATGTCGTCGCGCGCGGTTTTATCCCGCTGTTGTCGATGAAAGGCCGAAATCAGGTCCGCCAAGGCTCCTTTCAGGCGCTTGGTGCAAGTGAACTGGCTGGACCGTGGGGTCAAAGTGCAGGGTCCACTATGACAACGAATACATCCGATGTGGGCATAGGTGGAGCAGCCAAGCCAGATGAAACCCCGGATGGATCTGAACAGACCGACGGTGCGGATGAAGAGGATACGAACGTCGACTTCAGCACGATGGATACGGACGATGATCTGCCTGAGTTTGATCATCTGGATGATGATGACGAAGACAGTTCGGACGATGACATTGATCTGGATGATTTGTTGGCTGGCTTTGATGACGACGATCAGGCTGCTGACGACGACGACGATGATGAAGAACTTGACCCCGAACTGGCAGCCTTACTGGAGGGATTGTAATGCGCGATACCAATGATTTTCCTGAAAAACCTAACGATGATCATTTGGTCATTGCCCAAGCTGGCGACTCTTACTGGCTATTGGATGGAGAGCCGCATTTCAGTGCGATGTTATCGGGGCTTGGTCCTTATCCGACGCCCATTCAATGCGTTATGTTCACATCCGTCTTTCATCTGACGGAATTTCTGCAAGCCCAAGGCACTGAATTGTCTGCTTTGTGGGGGATCAACCCGGCGATCATCACACGTCTGGAACGCAAAGATGAGATTGTTCAAATCAGCCCTGTGGACGCCGCATAAACCGCCCGGCAGCAAGAAAGAAAAAAGATGGCAAATGACATCATCCTGAAGGGTCGGCAAATAGAGTTGAAGCTGCCCAACAATCTAAAGGGTTCGCTGATCCGTGCCCAGGTCGATGAAGGTCTTAGCTGCATCACGCAAACCCAAATCGAATTCATGTCGACCGATCTTGATCTGGATTTGCAAAAACTTGTCGGGGAACGTCTGTGTCTGGAAATCGACGCACCCAAAGATAAGATCCGTTATTTTCAAGGACATTGCGTTGCGACCGAATATCTGGGGTCGCACGGTGAACAGGGATATTTCCGCGCGACAGTGCGGCCGTGGCTTTGGTTTTTGACCCGTACATCGAATTGCCGGATTTTTCAGGACAAGTCTGTCATTGATATCATCAAGGAAATCTTCGGACAGCGTGGCTTTTCTGATTTCAAGGATAAGACTAAGCATTCTTATACAAAACGGACATATTGCGTTCAATACAGGGAAACCGATTTTGCCTTTATTTCCAGACTGATGGAAGAAGAAGGTATCTATTATTATCACTCTCACGATAAAACTAAAGAAACGCTGATCCTGACAGATGAGGCAAGTACGCATAAAGCTGTCGAGGATCATGGAGAGATCGATTTTTTCCATCGTGGGGCGCAATATCAGCGCGATGAGGATCACATTTTTGAATGGCGTGGCAGCGAAAGCATTCAGACCGGTAAGGTGACATTGCAAGATTACGATTTTGAAAAACCAAAGTCAGATCTGCAATCGGTCAAGGCCTTAACCAAAGGTAAGCATGCCTATAACTCTTACGAGGTTTATGAATATCCCGGCCGGCATGGCGATGTCAGAACAGGCGAACATCACGCCCGTGTCAAAGTCGAAGGATATGCCGCGCATTGCCAACGTTCACGCGCGGCCTGCAATGTTCGTCAGATGGCGGTTGGTGCGAAATTCAAATTGAAAAAGCATCCGCGCAAGGCAGAGAATGCCGAATATCTGGTCATCTCGGCGCGTCACCAATTACAGATCGATACAGATCTTTTGGACCAGGAAATTGTCAATGCCATTCTTGGGCCGACATTGGATTTTGAACGTTCGAACAGTTCGGACATGTATCGTTGTGTCATCGAAGTGCAGCCGATCAACGACCCGTATCGCGCGCCCCAAATCACACCGCGTCCCGAAAACCCAGGTGTGCAAACGGCCATCGTTGTCGGCAAGCGCGGCGAAGAGATCTGGACCGATAAATACGGTCGCGTAAAGGTGCAGTTTCACTGGGATCGCGAAGGGAAAAAAGACGAAACCGCATCCTGCTGGGTGCGTACTGCAGTACCCTGGAGCGGTAAGAACTGGGGCATGATCAGCATTCCCCGCGTGGGTCAGGAAGTCGTTGTACAGTTTGAGGCAGGCGATCCTGACCGCCCGATCATCACCGGCATGGTCTATAATGACGAAACGAAAGTTCCCTATGATCTGCCGTCAAACCAGACCCAAACCGGGATCAAGACAAACCGGACCAAAGGGGGTGGCGGTTTCAGCGAACTGGTTTTCGAAGATAAGAAAGATGCAGAATTCGTCCGCCTGCAGTCAGAACGTGATTTCAAACAAATCATCAAGAATAACGCTGAAATCACCGTTGGTCTGGAACATAAAAAAGAAGGTTTTTTCAAGCAAACCATCCATGGCGACAAGACAGAAACGATCCAAGAAGGCGATCACAGTTTCACCGTCGCCAAAGGCGAAGAAACCATTAAAATTGCCAAGAAACGCACCACCACTGTTGGCGGCGCAGATAAATTGACGGTTGATCAAGACCAGAATTTTTCCATCAAAGGCGCAAAAACAGATGTGATTTCAAAAGGATATGAAATTGACGTCGGATCTGCGCTGGAAATCACGGCAAAATCCAAGATCACCCTGAATTGCGGTGGATCGAAGATCGAGATGACGCCATCCAAAGTCACCATCTCGTCGGCGCAGATCGACATCAAGGCGGATGCAACCGCAAAGCTGACCGCCGGTGGTCAACTGAAAATGGAGGGCAAGGGGCAAGCAGCCCTAAAAGGCGCTGGCATGCTGAAGCTTGAAGGTGGTGGCATGACCCAATTGAAATCCTCGGGTCTGCTGAACGTCAAGGGCAGCTTGACGATGATTAATTAAGGGTGGCCGTGATGATTGATCCCCGTTTCGGCGCACTTAAAAAGGTGCCTGACCACCCTGCTGCCAGAACAATGGCGCACAATAATGTTGTGCTGCAAACGCCGGTGGATGCAGCTGCGAATGCATCCGTTGCCGAGGTCTTGTCAGAGCTTGATGCAAAGGGCGCGCTGATTGATATGCTTCAGCTTTTGGCCCACGCTCTTCCCGCCCGGGAAGCAACTTGGTGGGCATGCCTTTCGGCCCGTGACACCTTGCCTGATGGCAAGCTAACGCCCTCTGTAAAAGCCGCCGAGGCATGGGTACTGCAGCCAAGCGAAGAAACCCGGACGCGCGCGCGCGAAGCTCTTGATACCGCACATAACGAAGATGAAACGGTTCTGTGTGCGATGGCGGCCAGCTTTGCAAATGGAACCTTGGGGCCAGGACAGCACGAAGACTACGAAGCACCTCCGGGTGCTGTTGGTGTGGCTGCTTTCAGCATGGCGTTGACGTCCTTGTTTCATGACGAAGATCAGATCGACACCCACGGCCGGTTACTGTTGGAACGCGCGCTTGATATTGCGCGTGGTGGGAACGGACGGATGGATAAACCAGCCATGACCAAGGCCGCCACAACAGAAAGTGGAGGTCATGCAAATGATCCGGTCTGAGTTCACTTTGATGTTTGAGGTGGCGCAATGACCATGCCAGCTGCCCGCGTGGCCGATACCCATGTTTGCCCAATGATGACCGGACCTGTCCCCCATGTTGGCGGCCCCATCGTGGTACCCGTGCCGACCGTTCTGATTGGTAAGATGCCTGCGGCCACAGCAACCGCCATGGCAGTGTGCGTAGGCCCCCCAGACATGATTATCAAAGGATCGACCAAGGTACTGACTGGCAAGAAACCACAGGCGCGGTTGGGCGACACCTGTTCCCATGGTGGGGCCATCGTAATGGGCTGTCCCACAGTCCTGGTCGGAGGATAAAAGTCATGAGCCTTCTATTGCGTTTCCAGAATTCAGGCGCCTTGCCCGGCGGGCAGTCTTCGGTCGAAATGATGGGTGGAACACTGACGATCGGCCGTGGAGAAGAAAACGATCTTGTTCTGCCTGATCCAGACCGGACGCTGTCCAAGCGGCATTGCGTGCTGGAAAAGCGAAACGGTGATTATGTTATCCTTGATATCAGCACGAATGGTACATTTCTGAACTACGGTTCTGAACGATTGGATGATATTCCGACCCCGCTGAATAATGGTGACGTTATTCTTGTCGGTACGTTCGAACTGGTCGTTGAAATCAGCAACGGCGCCACGGCCGCACCAGAATTCAATGCCCCGCTTCCGCCTATGGATGATGTGCCGGTATCGCCCGGCCCCACAAAAGATGCCCTGCCGAACCACAACCCGATCAGCGCCCTTGATGATGTGGGCGACACAGGCGCAGATTTTCTTGACGACTTGCTTGGTGGACCCGTTGATCCAGATCCACACCACAGCTTGCCTGCCTCGCAAGACGGAATGATGCTGGATGATCCCTTTGCAACACCACTTGCACCAATAGGTCTGTCAGATGGGACCAGCGCCCCGGATCATTCAGCGGCATCACAAGATTATTTTTCAGCGCCACACTCAACAATGCCGACGATTCCGGACAATTGGGAAGATTCGCTGCTGACACCCGCCACACAGACCAGCCCAACAACAAATGCCAGCGTTGATAACGCGCCTTTAGGCGCCGCCTCAAAGCCAGTGACACAGTCACAGCCTGATATGCCGCCCCACGTGCATGATGCCGCTTTGCGCGCTTTTCTGGATGCGGCGGGTGCGGGGCATATCGACATACCTGCCGCCGAGATCGAACAAACAATGGCTCGTATGGGTCGGGTTATGGCGGCGATGATTACGGGCATGCGTGATATTCTGATGACTCGTGCCTCGATCAAAAGCGAAATGCGCATGGATCGCACCATGATCAACGCAGGCGGAAACAACCCGCTGAAATTTTCCGTGAGTGCCGAGCAGGCCATCGAAAGCATGATCAGACCATCGGTTAGTGGCTATCTTGATGCCGATACAGCAACAGCCGAAGCGCTGAACGACATTAAAGCACACGAAGTTGCCACGATGTCCGGCATGGAAGCTGCGTTGAAAGACTTGCTGATGCGGCTTGGGCCCGACCAGCTGTCAGCGCGTATCGAAGCAAGTTCCACCTTGGGCAACCTGCTGGGCGGGAAAAAGGCGCGTTACTGGGAAGCCTATGAAAAAACCTATGCACAAATTGCAAGACAAACCGAGGATGATTTTCAATCTGCTTTCGGCAAGGAATTCGCACGTGCTTATGAAGAACAATTGAAGAAATTATGAAAGGAAACAAGATGTTATCTAAAGTTCGCATATCTTTTGGTATCTTAGCATTGCTTGCACTGTCGGCATGCTCATCAACCCAGGTACCTACCCCGACAACGGTACAGCTTGGCATCACGGGGGCGGCAAACATGAATGGAGGCGCACCAGCCAAAATCAAGGTCTATTATCTGAATTCGCCCGCGATATTCAGATCCTCGGATTTCTTTGCTGTCTTTAATGCAGCAGAAGAAACCTTGGGTGCTGATCTGGTGACGGTCGATGAATTCCAGCTGGCACCGGGTAGAACTGTGACAGATACCGCCAGTTTTAATACGGCCCCCGCTGCGATTGGTGTGGTCGCGGCCTTCCGCGATATCGATGGTGCAAACTTTCTTGCGGTCAAGCCACTGATCCCAAACACCGCAAATCCCGTCCAGATCACTGTAACCGGCAACACTGTCACGATCCGATGACGATCCGGATTCCAAAAGGAGTGATCTGACCATGTCTTGGGACAGCAAAGTCATCTGGCAGGAAGGGTTGTTTTTGCAGCCCCACCATTTCCAGCAGCATGATCGATATGTCGAATCTCTGGTGGCTGGGGTGGCGACATCTGTCGCGCCATATGCCTGGGGTGTTCAGGAACTGACGCTGGATGATGAGCTTCTCAAGCTGGGCAAGATCGCTGTGAAATCCTGCGTTGGCCTAACACCCGATGGTGCGACGTTCCGCATACCGCAGACAGACGACCATCCAGCTGCCCTGGACGTACCGGATGGCATCAAGAACACGGTTGTTTATCTGGCGATCCCGATCCGCAGGCAAGGCACGGTCGAGGTTGACATGAGTGGTGCTGCGCAATCTGCATCCCGCTTTCTGCCATCCGAGATCGAGATCACAGATACAATGGGGCGTGATCAGCGGGCGCTTCACATGGCTGTGGGCAAGTTGCGCATTCAATTTGCGCTGGACGTCGATGATCTTTCCGATCAGCTTGTCATTCCAATTGCCCGCATTATCGAAGTCAGACCGGACAAAGAGATCGTCCTAGATCGATCATTCATTCCATCCTGTACTGACGTACGTGCGGCCCCGCCGTTGCATGGTTTTATGCGCGAACTTGAGGGCCTTCTAAGCCATCGGGCAGAGGCGCTGGCCGGTCGGTTGACCCAAACTGGTTCTGCCAAGGGCGTTGCCGAAATTGCGGATTTTCTGCTGTTGATCACTGTCAACAAAGTGTTGCCGCAAGTCCGGCATTTGTTGTCGATTGAGAACGCGCATCCAGCCAGCATCTATCAATTTCTGGTCGGGCTGGCAGGTGAATTGGCAACCTTTATGACGCCCGAGAAATTATCAACAGAATTCCCGATCTATCGCCACGATGATCTTGTCAACGTGTTCCAGCCAGTCTTTCGTGCGCTTCGCCAGCATCTTAGTGCGGTTCTGGAACAAAATGCTGTCGCGATCCCGATAGAGCCGCGTAAATACGGGATATCGGTCGCCATGATCACAGACAAAAGACTGCTGACATCGGCAAATTTCGTCCTTGCCGCAAAGGCAAGCGTGCCGCCCGAAAGTGTGCGCCGCCATTTTCCGTCACAAGCCAAACTTGGCCCGGTCGAAGAGATCCGGCAGCTTGTGAATTCGGCATTGCCGGGCGTCGAACTGCGCCCGCTGCCAGTCGCCCCGCGGCAAGTGCCCTATCACGCAGGCGTCGTTTACTTCGAACTGGATAGCGAAAGCCCATACTGGAAGCAGATGGCAACCTCAGGCGGTCTTGCCGTCCATGTTTCCGGCGATTTCCCCGGCCTTGAAATGGAGCTTTGGGCGATCCGGTAACCCGGACACCCGCCAAGGAGCGTATGATGAACCACGACGATCCCTTTGCTGAACCGTCCGATACGGACAAAACGGTCATCCGACCTAACCCGGGCGGACGAAGATCTGTGCCAGCTGCAACACCTCAGCAACAACAGATCAGCCCCGCCCCACCCCCCGCGCAGACCGGGCCAAATGTTGCAATCGGAACGGCCGCGACGGGTATGAACCCTTTGAACGCCGCCGCATCGATGCTTTTTTCGCTTGTCGGACGTATCCGAAACCGGTCGCAGCATGCAAATCCTGCAGAGCTGCGTAATAGTGTGATCGCCGAAATCCGAGCATTCGAAAATACAGCCCTACAAGCGGGTATTCCGGCTAAATCTGTCAAGATCGCGCGGTATGCGATCTGCGCGACTGTGGATGATGTGGTGCTGAACACCCCTTGGGGCGGCCAAAGCATTTGGGCACAGCAAAGCATGGTGGGCACATTCCACAAGGAAACCCATGGCGGTGACCGGTTTTTCGACCTTTTGGCGCATTTGGAAAAAGAGCCAGCTGTCAATCGTGACCTGCTGGAATTTCTATATATGTGCCTTAGTCTTGGTTTCGAAGGCCGTTTGCGGGTCGAAAACCGTGGGTCTGAAAAACATCTGTCCATCCGCGACGGTCTTGCCAGATTGATCCGTGCGCATCGCGGGCAAATAGAACCTGATTTGGCACCCCGATGGAAAGGCGTCGATATCGCGCATCGGCCGGTATCAGCGTGGATGCCAATCTGGTTGATTGGCGGGCTGACTATTGGCGCGATCTGCGTGACCTTTTTTGGATTTTCTTTTGCACTGACGTCCGATACCGAACGGTTGCGCGGCCAGTTATCTGCTCTGAACGTCAATGGTATTATTGAATTGGCGCGTGTCGCACCCCCACCTCCACCACCACCTCCGACGATCGAAGAAGTCGCGGAAACCGTTGAGGTTGAGACCTTTTTAGCACCTGAGATTGCACAAGGTCTGGTCACAGTGCTGAACAACGGTAATGTTCTGACGATCCGCATTTCGGGCAATGGCATGTTCGGTTCGGGTTCAGACACGCTTGAACCCCGCTTTCTTGAAATTGTGAACCGCGTCGCTGATGCGTTGAATGACAAGCCCGGACGCATCATCGTGGCAGGGCATTCTGACAATGTTCCGATCCGCACAGCGCGCTTTCCATCGAACCTGTTTTTATCGCTCGCGCGCGCAAAATCCGTCATGGACAAAATGTCTACAACCCTGACGGATCCAAGCCGGATTACTGCCGAAGGTCGCGCAGACGAAGAACCTATCGCCACAAACGACACCCCTGATGGGCGCGCCCAAAACCGCCGCATCGAAGTCATTCTAGTGAAAGCAGACTAATCATGTTCCTCCGCATCATTCGATCCGTCTTTCTTAGCACAATCGGTATTCTGATCTGGTCTAGCCTGATCCTGGCGCTGTCGATCTGGTTTATCGGCCCGCTTCTTTCGATTGCAGATGTCCGGCCTTTTGACAGCGTCTTCAACCGCTTGATCGCAATTGGCGCACTTTCGGCCGGTACGGTTATCATGATTCTGGTTATCCTTCTGAACCGCCGTGCCCGTGATAATCAAATCACCGAGTCCATCACCGCAACGCCCATTGATACAGATCCCGGCGACGCTGTTGTCGAGGCAGAGCTGGGCGAAATGCGGCAGCGGATGAAAGATGCATTGGTGATGCTACAGAAATCCAAGCTGGGTGGTCGTTTTGGGTCACGTCACCTCTACCAACTGCCGTGGTATATCATGATCGGCCCGCCCGGCGCTGGTAAAACAACGGCGATCATCAATTCGGGTCTTCAATTCCCATTGGCCGAACGTATGGGCAAGACTGCGATTGGCGGTGTGGGCGGTACGCGCAACTGCGATTGGTGGTTCACCAACGAAGCGGTGCTGCTGGATACCGCAGGGCGTTATACGACCCAGGATAGTGACAAGGAAGCGGACGCTAAGGCCTGGACCGGTTTTCTTGACATGCTCAAAAAACATCGCAAACGCCAACCAATCAACGGTGCAATGATCGCGATCAGCCTGTCCGATCTGTCGTTACAAGATGCACAAACGCGGCAAGACCATGCACAGGCGATCCGGACCCGACTGCACGAGCTACGCGAACGCCTGGGTGTGCGCTTTCCGGTCTATATACTTTTCACCAAGTCAGATCTTATCGCCGGCTTTCAGGAATTCTTTGATAATCTGGGCAGCGAACAGCGCGAACAGGTCTGGGGCTTTACGCTGCCATTCGAAAAAGGTACGCAAAACAGCCCATCAATGGGGGCTTTCAATGCTGAATTCGACGCCCTTCTGGAACAGCTTGGCAATCAAAGCCTGGAACGGATGCAGGCAGAAACTGATTACCAGCGCCGTAGTCTTATTTCAGGCTTTCCGTCGCAGATTGCGTCGCTTCGTGGTGTCGCCCAAGAATTCCTTGGCAAGGTCTTTCAGGATAGCCGCTATGAGGAAAGCCAACTGCTGCGCGGGGTCTATTTCACCTCTGGCACGCAGGAAGGGATGCCAATCGACCGGCTGATGATGGGCATGGCCCAGACTTTTGGCATCGGTCGTCAGGCAATCGGCACCGGACAGGGTCAGGGCCGCAGCTATTTCCTGACACGCCTGCTGAACGGTGTGATCTTTCGCGAAGCGGGGCTCGTATCAGCCGATGATGCGGTTGAACGGCGCTATCGTTGGGTCACACGCGGGGCCATCGCGACAAGCATTCTGGCTTTTGTCGGCGTCGTGGGGCTTTGGGTGAACAGCTATCGCGGCAATGTCGCGTTGATTTCCGCGGCACAGACACAGGTTTCAGAATTCCAAGACGTATCTGCACAGATACCTGGTTCGCCCATTTCGGATCAGAACATTCCCGCTGTTGTACCCGCGCTGAATATTCTGCGTGATCTGCCGGGCAACCCGGCTGCGAATGATCCCAAGCCACCCGTTTCGCTGACATTTGGCCTGTATCAAGGTGACGCCATCGGCAGTGAAACGGCGCAATCGTATCGCGGTGCATTGAACAGCTTACTGTTGCCCCGCTTGCTGTTCCGGCTGGAGCAACAGATGCAGGCGAACCTGAACAACTCTGACCTTCTGTTTGAGGCTCTGAAAGTTTACCTGATGCTTGGTCTTCAGGGTCCAATGGATAAAACCCAGGTCAAGCAGTGGATGCAGGCCGATTGGGCCATTGCGTTTCCCGCCCAGAATGATCTGCGCGCAGACCTTGCAGGCCATCTTGATGAAATGATGAACCAGCCAATGCGGGAAATTGCGCTGAACGGTCCACTGGTCGAACAGATCCAGGGTATTCTGGCCGAAACGCCGCTGGCTGAACGGGCGTATCAAAGCATCGTCAATGCACCGGCCGCACAACAGCTTGCCCCGTTCCGCATTACCGATATTGGTGGGCCTGCGGTATCGCGTGTGATGCTGCGGCCATCCGGTACACCGCTTAGCGTGGGCGTCGAAGGTGTTTATACCCACACCGGTTTTCACACCTATTTCCTGCCCGAAGTGCTGGTCGTGGCCGAGCGTATTCAGAAAGAAAGCCGGTTTCTGGGGCCCAGGGGTCAGGCCGAGACAACGCCACAGGCTCTTGCTCGGATCACGCGCGATGTTCTGGATCTTTACGAAAACGATTACGTAAACCGTTATGACCAGCTTCTGGCTGATATTGATGTCATCCCCGTGGAAAGTCTGGGCCAGGCGACGGACATCATGAACATCCTTTCCGGCCCAACATCCCCGATCCGCAATATCCTTGAGGCCGTTTCTGAGGAAACCAAGCTGACGCGATTGCCTGATAATCAAGCCCTTGCCCAAGGTGCCGCATCCAGCGCTGGTGGTTTTGTATTGGACGAAGTGCTTTCAGGCCTGGATTCCCAGCAAGCCGCCATATTTGCTGCCATTGAATCCGCATTACCTGCGGATGAAGGTGGCGCAGCACAAAGCAAGCCGGGTCAGTTTGTCGAAGATCGCTTCAGCCGATTGCATGAGCTGGTTGATGGCTTTGACGGTGGGCCATCACAGCTTGACCAAATCATCGACATCATGACAGATGTTTATAACGAACTGAACCGTCTGTCGCTTGGCCAAAATCTCGGAACATCGATTGTCGGCCAAGGCGATAATGCAGCAGCGCGCCTTCAGGCCGAAATCCGTCGTTTGCCCAGCCCAATGGAACGATGGGCCACGCAAGTTTCGGCGGCGTCATCCGGGGCTGCTGTTGGTGGTGCGCGGACAGAATTGAACGCCAAATGGCAGGCGCAGGTCCTACCGTTTTGCCAGCGGGCCATTGACGGCCGCTATCCGTTTAATCGCCAGTCTGCATCAGACGTGGCATTGCAGGATTTCGGGCGGCTTTTCGGGCCAAGTGGGCTGATTGATACGTTCTTCAATGAAAACCTGACTTCCTTTGTCGACACCACGACAAATCCTTGGCGAGTAAAGCGCGTAAATGGTGTGGATATTGGTATTTCAAACGCCGTAATCGCACAGTTTCAAAAGGCATCCGAGATCCGCGACAGCTTCTTTTTGGCCCCCGGTCTGCCATCAGTGACATTTGACCTGACGCCCGTTGCGCTTGATCCAAATGTCGAACAGATCACACTGGAAATTGAAGGGCAATCCGTGGTCTATGCCCATGGTCCGCCCCAGGTCACCGCACTGACATGGCCGGGTCAGGCAAGTGGGCGGACGCGAGTGGCGTTTTCGCCTGTGCGGTCAGATCTTGAAAACACCATCACGCGCGATGGCCCATGGGCCTGGTTCCGCTTGCTTGACACGGCCGAGGTGCGGCGCACGAACGTGTCAGACCGCAACCGAGTGATCTTTAACGTGGGTGGCCGGATCTCGATTTTCCAGCTTCGCGCAGGATCTGCGTTGAACCCGTTCACAGTGTCGGCGCTGGACAGTTTCAGCTGTCCAAGTTCGTTGTGATGACAGACCAACCTGCATACGGGTTTTATGGCAAGATGCCCTGCGTTGGCGATTTCGTTCGGCGGGGTCTGTCGCAGCCCTTTGTTTCTGTCTGGGACGAGTGGATGCAGACACTGCTGATGGCGGGTGAAACCGCAATGGGCGTACGCTGGCACGACTGCTATCTTAGCGCACCGATCTGGCGCTTTGCCCTATCGCCGGGCATGTGTGGACCACATGCTGTGACAGGCCTTATGATGCCCAGTATCGATCGCGTCGGCCGCCGGTTTCCCTTGTGCGTTGCCGCTGAAATGGATGCGACTGCGTGGACAGCATGTCTAGCCGTTCACCCGATCATTGATCGCCTTGAACAGGCCGCATTGCGTACGCTTGACGACGACGCAACGCTTGAACACCTTCAAGATACGCTTGCAGAACTGCCACCCCCGGCAAAGATCACGCTTGTTAACACCCACTCGGCAGGTTTTGCGGCATGCCATGACATCAAGAATACGACGTCGATCTGGGTCGCCACGATTGACACCCAAAGCCGCGTGCTTGTCACGCCCACCCTGCCCCAAGGTGCGGCGCAGGCCACTGCCCTTTTCGACCTGAATGATCCGTACTGGGCCCTTACCAATTGAACCGACCAAGGCAACTAAGATGACATCTTCTTCTACAAACACTCTGAAACGCTACAACGCCAAGACCCATGTAGGGCTTGTGCGGAAAGTGAACGAAGACGCAATTCTGGCCCTTCCTCAGCTTGGGCTGTGGGTCGTATCAGACGGCATGGGCGGGCACGACGGTGGTGATTTTGCCAGCCAAACCGTTATCCAAGCCCTGACAGCATTGCCCCATGATCTGGCCCCGGCCGACGTGATGCACGCAGCCCGCACCGCCTTGCACACAGCACATCACACGATCCAGCAAGAAGCGACCCGGCGTGGCCATGTCACAATTGGCGCGACCGTTGTCCTGTTGGTTTTGTCGGGTGAACATTTCATGTGTCTGTGGGCCGGGGACAGCCGTCTGTATCGCCTGCGCGACGCACAACTGGAAATGGTCAGCTTTGATCATTCCGTTGTGGGCGAATTGGTTGAGGCTGGCCAAATCACCTGGGCACAGGCCGAAGATCATCCCCACGGCAATCAGATCACACGCGCCGTCGGCATTCATGAAACGCTGCTGATCGACAAACGCCGCGGTGATGTCTTGCCGGGCGACCGCTTTCTGCTCTGCTCGGATGGTCTGACAAAATATGCTGATCACAGCATATTACATAGCCACCTAATGCAATCACCAATCGAAACTGTTGCCGATGATCTGATCCAGATCGCGCTGGATGGCGGTGCCGCAGACAATATTTCCGTCATCGTTATCGAAACCTGAGGTTCGCAATGCCCTGTTTCTGCACTGTACCTGCCGCCGCACTTACGAACAGATTTAGCCCAAGCATGAGCTTGGCATTACCGGCAGTACCGTTGTCCTTACAGCTTGCTGTGGCCATGCCGGCGTTGGACCCTGATGCGCGTCTGGATATGCAGATCGCCGCTGGGTTTGAAGCGATGCGTCTTCCGAACATCGACTTTGGTGGCGGCGCAATGGCTCAAATCGCTATGACGCTATCGATGATGGCTGGCACCTTTGCGATCGACGATTTGCCGCAGCTGGACTTTCAAATGCAGCAGGCGGCCGAAAGTTTTAACCGCAATGTCTGGCCACGGCTTGGCTGGCTGACCACACTGAAGATCCAGCCCCTTTTGAATTTTGCGATCATCGCCCGTCTGGTGCTTGATCTGCGAAGTCTTGGGATTGATCCTTTTGCTATTGAATCCCTTGCACCGCCTCCGGCGCGAATACGCCATAACTTCAGGTTTGCGTTATCGCCGCCAAAACTTCGCATGGCCCGGATTTTAGCAGGGCTTCCCCAGCTGATTAACCTGCCGCTTGCGCTGAATATCCCTGCGCTTGGCGATCCTGGTGCAATGTCTGCGATGAACAACCGGCTTAATGGCTTTGCCCGGCTAACACCGCCCAAGCTGATCGTATCGATGCCTATGCTCACGAAACTGGCCATGGTGCTAGAGTCACTGGCCACCATCGAAGAAGCATTCGGGGATGCCTTTTCGCCTGCTGGCATTGAGCGGGTACGTTCAATGCTGCGCCTTTGGGGTGGCTTTCCAATTCCGATCCCGCCGCTGCCAGCGTTGGCTCTGAACGCCAAACTTGATGCTTTGCCACCGCTTGAGGATATCCGGTTGGGCGAACAAATGGCTGGATCAATGTCTGGCACTACACTCAATATGCGATTTTCACCGCCCAAGCTGGCGATTATGCCGTTTATGAATGTGATGCTTGCCTTGAATGCATCCATGACGATGTCACTCGACATTCCGCCTTTCGACATGTGCAGCATGTGCCCTTGTTCGTAAGGCGCGTAACCCCGTGATGACAAAAGTCGCGTCCTGGTCAAATACCAGGCGCGACCGCCTTAGTCTTGCAGTGTCGATGTTCACGGAATCAGATCAGCCCCTGTCTGCGCCATTGTTCCAGCTTCTCGCGGCTTACCTCGAAATGCATCGAATCTTCGCGGCCAAAACCAGCGCCCCAGATCCAGCCCTCTTTCTTAAAGAAATCAGCCAGAAGGATCAGGCCAAGCTGCGTTTTGCCATCTGCAAGCCCATCCAGAACACCGTCGATATTGATATCAACCGCCAGACCATAGGCATGTGCGGATGCAGAACTGGTTGACCCGCGGATCAATCGCACACAAAGCGATCCTGCACTTTTGATGCGATCATAAAGCTCAGGCTCAAAAACCTGAACATTCGCAAAAACTTGCCGAAGCGAAACCAGTGCCGGGTTGACCATTCGCGCCCGGATCGGCCCGACATCTTCGGTCGACAGAAGCGCTTTAAGTTTCGGATTGGTGGCGGGTTGGCAATCGTCCGTCAAATCCGTGCGCGGCAGACCGAATATCCCCGATAAAAATGACGGTGACGCAACGGTCAGACCATCATTTGCGGACCGACGATCCGCAATCAAAACCACCTGCGCAAAAGCATCTTTCAGGCTGTCTGACGCGGTGGGATTTCGGTTTTCAGGTTCAGGGGATTGGGTCGCATTTGAAAACGCAAGAGATGTGCGCGCATCAAGTCCGTCGATGCGGCCTTTCAGACGTTGCACTTCATCACGCAATGCCGCGATATCGTTTTCAAGCGGGCCCATATCAACCGCAGGCGGTGTGGCAAACTGGGCATCAGCAAAGTGCCATATGATCGGAGCTGCGGTGATAGACAGTGCAATCAGCACGCCAGGCAGAATTTTCATCACAAGGGTACTCCAATTAGGGCCAACAGCAGTATCGTTGCAACCCATTCGAAAGGCTGAACCACAGCTAAAATATTGTTTTTTAATCTATTTCAGGTCTTATTTGTTGCTCTTAACCAGTTCCTCAACAATTTCCTTGCCGTCCACGCGCGACCCGCGGTTCTTGGCAAGCTTGTCTGCCGCCTTAATCGCGTTGTCTTTGTTTGACCGGAACATGGTGATAACCTCGGAAAGTTCATTGGCGTTCTTGACGCCGATATCCTTCAGCAGGTTTGCGGGAACCTTTGTTTTCTTCATCAGGTTCTGTTCGTGCTGTGCAAGAAAGTAATCGGTTCGAAAAAATTCATCCAGGAAGTTCATTTGAACAAGTTGGATCACTTCCCGACGTGCGGTGCCGTAAACATCATGCCAGCCCGCCTTATTCGTCCAAAGCAGGCTTTTGGCCAGTTTATTCGCCTTTTCGCGTATAGGAGCCGTAATATTGATCGATTTTGCACCGTTTTCGGTAAAATAAAGTTTGAAATGCTCTTGGGGGCTTAGCTTGGTAGAGTCATCCAGAAAATCGATGTTTTCGTCGGCCTGTCGCGATTTCACAAACGCCCTGAAGGCTGGTCCGATCGCTCTACTGCGCAAAACGTCAAGCACATTATCGGGATACGAAATTCCATCAATTTTTCTAGCCATACTATATTTCCTAACAAGTTCGTAAAATCCTTGCAGATGGCCTTTGGCCTGTCGCAAAGGTTCATTTTTACGTGCATATGCTGCTGTATGTGCTTGTTCGGACCCAAAAGGTTCATTTTGCCGGACGTAAAGCCACGACATTCCGTAAGAAAAGGTTAAGCGACCGGCTTGGGTGTATGCCTGAAGCAGCAGTATCCGCATGCGCTGAAAGCAACAAACCTGTGTTCACCCTGTTCTCAAACCGGACGTGCGCAGTATGCGCTATTTAAAAAAAATGCGAATTATCCCTGCCTTCAAGAATAATATCGGTTCGCTCTGCGTAACTCCTGTAAGCGATTTACTTATGATGGATGAAGCCTGTGGACAGCAGAACGCAAGATACAACTGTATGTGAAGGCGATATAATCCTTTTATATCAAATGATTAATAGAATTTATTTAAATTGGGTAAGTGTTTGCGCCCTGTTTTGTTGTTTTGCCAACTTCTATACGCCACGCCACGCCAACCCATGCGTTGCTGCAAGATCAGTCGGTGTGACAAATGTTTGATGACGTTGAAATAAACGTAATGGGCGAAATGGCGCTTTATCAAGGCGGTAGTGAGGTGTCGCTTATACCTTCTCGCAAAACACGGGCACTTCTGGCCTATCTTGCCATTACAGGCAAATCGCATCGTCGCGAACACCTGTGCGAGATGTTTTATGACAATACCAGTGATCCGCGCGGTGCCTTACGGTGGTCGCTTAGCAAACTTCGATCGCCGTTGAATAACGGGGATAAGTCCCGACTGATCACATGCAATGACTGCGTGCATCTGGATATGACGACCATCAATCTTGATGCAAATTTCGTACGCACCATACATGATCATCCCAACCCGTCGACAAAACAGCTGCGCGATGCGGCTATTTTGCTGTCACAAAGACCTTTGGCAAGTCTGGCCCTGCCGGGGTCTGAAGATTACGAACTTTGGCTGCTGGGTGAGTGCGAAGAGCTTCAGAGCTTACGAGGCGGTATCATCCAGAAGCTTATAAAAGTGCCGGACATTACAGATCGCGAAGCCGTCAAGTGGCTGCGGATCTGGTGCCGTCTTGATCCTTTTTCCCATGATGCCCCCCTTGCGTTATGGCAGAAGCTATCTGCCCTAGACCGCAAGGATGACGCAAAAACCGTCGCTGATGATTATAAGACATTGATGGGCGAAGACGCGAAAGATTGGTCGGGCGCACATGACCCTATCAAAAAGCCAATCACCCGCTTTTTACAAGGCCAAAAGATCGGGTTTTGCAAGGCCACGGACGGTGTAAAAATTGCCTATGCCAACGTGGGGTCAGGTCCCCCATTGGTAAAGACAGCCAACTGGCTGAACCATCTGGAATTTGACTGGGAAAGCCCGATTTGGGGCAATACGTTTCAGGCATTAGCCGCAAATCATACGCTCATTCGGTATGATGAACGGGGCAACGGCCTGTCGGATTGGAACGTACCTGAGATCAGCCACCAATCATTTGTGGATGATCTTGAAACAGTCGTAGACAGCCAGTCGCTGAACCAATTTCCGTTACTGGGCATGTCGCAGGGCTGCGCTGTTTCAATCGAATATGCGGTGCGCCATCCCGAACGGGTGTCGGCATTGATTTTGATTGGCGGTTATGCCAGTGGATGGCGTATTGGCATGTCACAGGAAGAACGCGAACGTCGCGAAGCCGTCCTGACGCTGACCCGTTTGGGTTGGGGCACCGCAAACCCGGCATATCGTCATATCTTTTCGCAAACATTCATGCCGGATGCAGATGCAGATCAGCTAGCGTGGTTTGATGACTTTCAACGCCAGACAACATCGCCTGAAAATGCTGTCCGCTTTCAAGAGGCTTTCGGCGACATCGACGTCAGACATCTGTTGCCACAGGTGAAGGTGCCCACCCTGATCTTGCATGCCCGTGGCGACCAGCGAATTGCCCTTGATCACGGGCGGGAACTGGCGGCTAACATTCCCAACGCGCGCCTTGTGACCTTGGAAAGTAACAATCATATCATCCTTGGCGACGAACCCGCATGGCAGGTTTGCATGGAAGAAATCAATCAATTCCTGCGGGAATACACCTAGGGTCGGAAACGATCTGCGTCTGCCATGAAAAAAATAAAACCTTTTTATGAGAATAGAACACTAACCCCGTGCGTAACCCTTATAAGAGCACCGCTGATGGCTGCTCATAAATGACACAAGGATTTATGAAATGAAACTAATCGCCGCTATTACCCTGGGTGTGCTGGTCGCAGGATGTGAAGATGTTTATGCAGCCGGGTATTATTCGACTGAGACACCTCAGGAAAGCGTTACAAATGTCAAAGCGCATGGCCCCCTAGCCGCAGCCAACGGCATGACACTTTATACATTCGACAAAGATACCGCCAACACATCAAATTGCTATGACAGCTGCGCTGACAGCTGGCCCCCTTATCTGGCGCAGGCCGGTGCAAAAGCACCAGGTGATGGTTTCACAATCATCAAGCGCCGCGATGGCACAAGCCAGTGGGCCAAAAATGGCGAACCGCTTTATTTCTGGGTTGGCGACAGTGCCCCTGGTGACACAAATGGCGATGGCGTCGGTGGTGTTTGGCACCTTGCAAAGTAATGCAGTATTGCGGGTTCTGGTCTGATAATCAGACCGGCACCCGACATTGCCAAAAATCTTTTTCAAAATGGCTATTACAAACTAAATTTGACCCGCTACATCAGTAGTCGGGTCAAAATTATTTTCTATGGATGGGATATAAAGGCCCCCCAAGATATTAACTTATATTAGTTAAATGGATCCACTGTTGCGTTTATTTCAACGGCAGCATCAATCAGTTCTGGTCCGATAGATGATCTGAATTGATCCCAAACAGGCTTCATTTCAGCGCGCCAGATTGCAAGTTCTTCAGGTGTAAGCGTGATGATCACGCCGTCGTCATCCAGAATATCCTGCCGACGCTGCTGATTGATCTCAAAGGCAAATCGATTACGTTCATGTGTCGTAAGCGCCATAATATCAATAACAGCCTGACGTGTTTCCGGATCAAGGCTATCAAGAAACGACTGAGACGTCACAACAAGATACCCGATGTAGCTATGGTTGGTCTCAGTCACGGCGGCCTGTTCAAGGTAGAAACCTTTTGTCTGAATGTTGGCCCAGGTATTTTCTTGTCCTTGCACTTCGCCGGTACGCAGCGCATCATAAACTTTGCTGAAAGAAAGTTTAACAGGTGTTATATTCATCCGACGCAGCACTTCTGCAGTGACAGGAGAACTGGATGATACCCGAAAACTTAACCCACTTGCATCACCAGGCAAACGCATTGGTACAGATGCGGAATACTGCCGCATCCCGTTCGCCCAATAACCCAGACCGACAAAGCCATCATCACTGATGCCAGCTGTCAGATCTTGTGCCATCTCAGTTTCTAAAAACGCCATAACTTGAAGTGGGCCATCAAAGAGGAACGGCAAATTAAACAACTCAAACTGGTCGGTATAAGGACCGAATTTTGCAAGGCCTGGTGCTGCAAAATGAACGTCACCACTTAGCAATGCTCCGAAGACATCATCATCGTTATACAGATCACCACCGCCATAAACTTCGACGCAAAGTGTACCATTGAGTTTTTGGTTAATTTGTTCGGCGAAGGCGATTGCTGCTTCACCTTTTGGATGACCTTGCAGCGCTGTGACCAGGCTAAAGCGGGTGACCCGCTCTCCTGGGTCGCATTCCGACTGGGCTGAAAGCTGTATTGGCAGGATAGTCGCAGCTGCCAAAAGAAGAGTTTGAAAGAATTTCATTTGGGGGTCCTCGTACAAAGGATGTTACACGTACATCGGGTCAGCTTGGTTGAGCTTTGATAAGATAAGTAAACGCTTTAGTTGCGCGCCAAAATATCACGAACCCAAACTTCGACACGACGATTGATACGGCGGCCTGTATTGGTTTCATTGCACCCAAGCGGAGAAATTTCACCATACCCTATGGCCCGCAACGCGACCCTAGACTGCAGGTTAGCATTTTCTTGCAGCAACTCATCGACCACTTGCTGTGCACGACTTTCAGACAGCTCACGGTTTAGTTCAGGGTTACCAATCGAATCTGTGAACCCAACAAACACAACTTCTTTGTTGCGATATGCATCAGTGCTTAACAATTGTGCCAGACGTACAATGTCGTCTTTTGCACGGGCATCCAAGCGGCTTGAACCTGTTTCAAAACGGAACGTTGTTGAAAGACGTTCAGAGCTGATAAGCTGCTGGATCATCTCTTGTAGTTGCGGAAAAGTTTCAAAGTCGCGATTGGCTACCACGGCTGAAGCAACACGCAGACCCTGATTATCAATAGATGTCTTGCGAATCGACTGGTTGATAAAGCCCGCTTCCGAAATCAGATCTTGCGCTGTATCCGACATTGTAAAATCCAACAGTCCTTTTGCATGTACTGGCAGGGCTTGATCAGACTTATACATATATAACAATCGTGTTAGCGGATATTCTTCAGTTTTGATGGTAAAAGCGTTTGGCGGCGTTTGCAGACCACAAACCCCTTCGATCGCCAATGCTGATGCATCTGAACCATTCGTAAAGTTAGTAAATCCCAATCCATTCGGATCGTTGGTCACCATCTGCGACAATGCCTCATCACTTGAGGCAAGTCGGACGTTGTTAGAAACCTGCAGACCCGCTGGACGCATCAAGAGGTTATCGAATACTTCGCGAGTACCAGAGTTGTCGTCGCGCACATAAATGTTGATTGGCTGGTTTGGACCGCCAAGTTCTGACCAATTGGTAATCCGGCCTGCAAAAGCCAATGCTGCGTTTTGCTGCGTGATTGCACGCACAGGGTTGTCCGGGGATGTGATCAGCAAAATCCCATCCAACGCCACGATATGTTCGTTTTCAGTTGCTCGAATATTGCCAAACCCTGCTTCTTGGAATGCACGTGTTTCACGGTTCCGGGCTGGACGCGAAGCCAAGGCGATTGCGGTATTGCCTTGTAAAAGGTCAGACAGCCCATCGGTTGTATTTGATGCCGCAACATCCACGCCTGCGATCATGTCGCCTGATGTTGAAAGAACTTCATAATTAACGGAACCGTTTTGGCCCTGAGTACGGGATACTGATCCAAATGTGCCCAATCTGTTGACGCCGTATGCGTTGATCAAGTTTGGAATTAGTTTCTCGCCCAATGTCTTTGAGCCTGAAATACGAAATTCTGAGACTTCAATCGTATCTGCAGGACAGGCTACCCCTTCGCAGCGCATAAGGCTTGCATCTAATCTCAGATCGCGCAAAAAGGTACGGAGCATATAGTGCGAGCCATCAAAATTCAATAATTCACCTTGAATGGATACATCGCCAGTTAAATCGGTTAGCGTTACTTTTTGGGCAAAGGACGACGTTGCCATAAAAGCAAAAGCTTCTTTCATACATTCGATAAAGACGTCTGTAGATGACGGCATTATTTGCGGTAAGTATACCAAATTCTAGCGATAATGGCGTTTTAGCGGGCGAATAACAACCGACCCCTTTACGCAGGAAGCTGTAAATCTGTCTGTGATCGTATATCCGAACCCTTGCGCGACCAAGTTAACTGCAATCAACGAAGATGAGGTGCACATTCCGACACGTGGCTCAACAGCCGTAACGGTAAAAGCAACTTTGATTTGTTGTTGCAGCAATGTATCGGGCGCAATATCCGCAAGCTGCTCCATGCGTGCCAGGATACGCTCTGTCTCGCGGAAAAAACGCTGCCCTTCTTGCGTTGGCCGCAATGCGCGTCTGTCACGGTGAAACAGCGTAAAGCCAAGCTCGTGTTCAAGATTTGAAATCAGGCGTGAAACGGCAGGTTGACTAAGATTCATAGTGGTCGCCGACTCGACCAGCGAGCCACGGTGAATAATCAAACAAACGCAGTCAACGCCTTGGGAACCATCCAGTTATCTAGCTTGCACTAACGCCATACTGCAAAACAAAAAAGATTTGGTACTCAAAGCCTGCATGATAAATGGTTATGCAATATTAAGGAACGCGGATTGGGCGCGCAGGTATCAGTCATGCTTACCCGCGCCGATGATTTTGCAGTGCGTATATTCCCCTCGCTCAAACATCATCAGAATGGTCCCAAGCAGGATATGAAATCCTTTATTAAGACCAGACGCCCCACGACAGTAATAGTAGTTCCGCTTAGATTTGGGGGGCTGTAATCAAATCCTATCAGATCAATACCATTGTAAAGCCGTGTAACTGTTTCCGTATCCACGTCATGTCTGCTGCAAAATTCATACTGTTCTGTCAGCAGACGGCATGTCTTAGGTGATAGTTGTAAAACATGTCTAAGCTGAGTGGATTGCGTTGACATAAACCTTGGATTAACGATCCATTAATTGATTATGAACAGTTTATGACAGCCAAATACTTTGATCAAAGCCGTGTATGGACACATGTCAAATGATATATGGACAAATGCAATGCTGTCCATCTTTTGGCTGCATCGAATATAGCTTTATGCGAAGTTAGGGGTCGTTGTGCAGTTGAAAGACTTCACCGGGAAAGAATTTTTGCAAACGTATATCGGCACTGCGGGCATGACCCTCCATCCCTTCCAGACGGGAAATGCGTGCGGTGGCTTCGGCGACAGGGCGGGCTGCATCGCGGGTGGCTTGTTGCCACGTGACAGTTTTCAGGAACTTGTGCACCGACAATCCGCCCGTATAGCGCGCAGCCCCGGATGTTGGCAGCACATGATTTGGACCCGATGATTTGTCGCCAAACGCAACTGTGGTTTCTTCGCCCAGAAACAACGACCCATAGGCACGCAAGCGGTTCAACCACCATTCCAGTTCGGCGCATTGCACATGCAGATGTTCGGGCGCATATTCATCAGCTGTTTGCGCCATTTCTTCGCGCGTATCGCACAGCATAATCTCGGCATAGTTTTCCCAGGCTAATTCGGCATTTTGGCGATTAATCTCGGGCAGGTCTGCGATCAGAAGTGGCACAATTTGCATCACACGTTCGGCCAGTTCGCGTTGATCCGTGACCAGCCAAACAGGTGAATTATAACCATGTTCGGCTTGCCCGACCAAATCAGTCGCCACGATTTCCGGATCAGACGTGATATCGGCAATCACCATGCTGTCGGTTGGCCCCGCGAACATATCGATGCCCACACGACCGAATAAAAGACGCTTGGCTTCGGCCACATATTGGTTGCCCGGCCCCACAAGCATGTCTGCGGATGGTAAGCCAAACAGACCGTTCGCCATGGCCGCAACTCCTTGCACACCGCCAAGGTTCAGAATTTGATCCGCCCCGCAAATATCCATCGCAAACAGGATTGCTGGTGGAATTCCAATACCGGGGCGTGGGGGTGAACAGGCTGTCACATGGCCCACACCCGCCACTTTCGCGGTCGTGATCGTCATGATTGCGCTGGCGACATGGCTGTAACGTCCGCCGGGCACATAACATCCGGCCGCATCCACAGGGATCGTGCGTTGCCCGGCACGCAGGCCGGGAATAATCTCAATCTCGCAATCTGTGATGGTGTTACGCTGGGCTTCGGCAAATCGCTGAATATTGCTATGTGCAAAGCGAATGTCTGCCTTCAACTGATCAGGAACCTGATCAGCCGCCGCCTTGATCGCGTCGTTGGATACCAGAATTTCACCATCCCATTTATCCAGCTCATGGGCATAGTCAATCGCGGCCTGATCGCCCTTTTCCGCAATTGTCGTCAGCATTTTAGCAACCTGATCGCTGACATCTTTCTGGCCGCTATCGGCTGTGTGCGTGGCTTTTTTGAGATATTCAACCGTCATTACGGTCACTCCTGAATGAAAAGTCGATAATGGCATCCACCAATACGTCCAGCGTATCGATACAAGGGCTGGGCACCGCATCAGAAATAAGGGAAAATTCGGTGCATGCGATCAGCTGAGCAGCCGCCCCCTGTGCTGCCAGATCGTCTGATGCGGCTTGCAGAATTGCTCGTGCACTATCCGTAGGACCATCCATTTTCACCATACGAATGGCCTGCAACAATGCATCTTGATCTGCTGGATAAAGGGCGTTTGGCAGAGCCTTAGCATAAAGACTGACCTGCTTGATTGCAGGGGATCCTAAAACGCCGACCGCGCCATGCTTTTGTGCCGCCTTTGCCGCTAGATGGATCATGTTTAGAAATGGAATATCGACACTGTCTGCAATCGCATCAGCATAATGGTGGGCTGTGTTACAGGGCATCACCAACGCTTTGGCGCCCGCTGTCTGTAATCGTTGGGCCATGGCGATCAACACAGGTGCCGGATCATCGCCAGTCTGATCAATCAGTGCTTTAATGCGCGACGGTACTTGCGGGTTCTGATCGACCAGCATGGGCACATGATCGGCATCATCCCCGGCACCCACGGCGTTGATCACACGTTGCATCAGATCAACGGTCGCTGCAGGGCCCATACCACCCAGAACACCTATGGTCCGGGGCGTGATCACTCGGCCGCGATGGGTTGCGGTTTATAATCGAAGGCTGAGAGATAGCCGAACAACCCAGCCGCACCGCCGGTGTGCAGGAATACAACCGTTTCACCCTTTTTGAACTTGCCCTTGCGGCAGTAATCAATCAATCCGGCCGCGCCTTTGCCCGAATAAACTGGGTCCAGCAACAAGCCTTCGTAACGGGCAAACATCTCGATCGCCTCAATCGTATCAGCGCGCGGAATACCGTATCCTTCGCCCACATAATTCGTGTCAGCCACCACGTCTTCGCGTTTCACACAGCCAGATGCACCGATTTTATCAGCGGTTTTCACAGCCAGATTATAAACGTTTTCTTCTTGCTTATCTTTCGGTGCACGGACGCCAAAACCCAAAAGCGGTATATTGGCATGAATGGCTTTCAGACCGACAATCAACCCGGCTTGCGTACCAGCACTGCCAGTCGCATGGGTGATGTGGTCGATTTTCAGACCCATATCGTTGGCCTGACCAATCATCTCATAGGCGCAATTCACATATCCAAGCGCGCCGGTTGCGTTCGATCCACCGCCGGGAATGGTATAGACTTTGCGACCCTTGGTACGCATATCATCCGCCACAGCCTCCATCTCGGCATTCATGTCTAGACCGGGCCCGCGCTTTTCACGGGTTGCACCGTGCAGATCATCCAGAAAGACATTGCCGTTGTTGTTATAATTCAGGTCATTCGATCCTGTACGATCTTCCAACAAAATATGGCAATCAATGCCCAGTTTCGCCGCAAAGCCTGCGGTTTGGCGGGCGTGGTTCGATTGTGTGGCGCCCTGCGTGATAATCAGATCAGCACCTTGCTCCACAGCCTCGGCCATCAGAAATTCCAGCTTGCGGGTTTTATTGCCACCTGTGGACATGCCCGTGCAGTCATCCCGTTTGATCCAGATATCAGGGCCACCCAATTCCGCGCTTAGACGGTCAAGCCGTTCCAACGGTGTGGGCAAATGGGCAAGGTGAAGTCTGGGAAAGCGGGCAAGGTGCATGGGTCACGTCCTTTGATAATATGCGCAATGTGATAGTTATCAAGGTTTCAGCTTTGATCAAATGCATTATATCGGCTATAACTTGCAAAAAATGCATATTAGGAAAATTTATGCGACTTGAATGGTTAGAAGATATATTGGCAGTGGTTGAAACCGGATCCTTCAGCGAAGCGGCTGAACGCAGATTTCTGACCCAATCTGCATTTTCCAGACGCATTCGTATGATCGAGGAATCGATAGGGATCGAATTGTTCGATCGCACGCGTAAGCCGGTACAATTGAATGCGGCAACTGCTGAACAAGAACCGCGGATACGCGAATTATCTGATGCACTACGGTCACTGGTCCATGATTTACGCCAACAGGAAAAGAACGCAGCCAATCATATCATCGTGGTCAGCCAACATGCGCTGGCCACAACGCACACCCCGCAAATCCTAAAACACCTTGTGACCCAGGATAATCTGACAATCCGACTGCGATCTGCCAATTGGGACGATTGTTTTGCACAGCTGATCACGCGAGAAGCCCAAATCGCGGTAACATATCGTGCGCCTGCCGATGAACTGCCCGGTCGTGATGGTGTTTTCGATATCATAGATATGGGGCAGGAACAGTTGATCGCTGTTGCTACGTTTGAACATGCAACTAACGAACTGCCTGTCGTTGCCTATCCGCGTGATGTGTATCTTGGACAGTTATGCGAACGCGCAATTTTTCCTGGTTTTCGCATATCGCGCCGTGTGGAAACTGCGTTGACAACGGCCGCACTTGAACTGGCGCGCAACGGTATCGGTATTGCCTGGGTGCCGGCAACGCTGGCGCGTAGTGCATTGCGGGATGGATCATTAAAACAACTGACCGATCTGCCAAGCCTATCCATGCAAGTGATTGCCGCGCGCTTGTCAGGCAAGCATAACAAGGCCGAAATTCGGGCATGGGATCATTTGCCGAAGATCACGTTCTAGCCATACTGTCAAATTTGCAGAGCATCATGCAGTCTTGCGAATCCTGTGGCACATCCCTATATGCAGCGATGAGAGGTTGGCGCGGGCAGGCACCTCGCCAACCCGGTCAGATCCGGAAGGAAGCAGCCGTAACGAGCCTCGCTTGGGTCGTTGTCCAGCCTCTCACCTTTATCTTACTTCAGGTGATTTTGTGCCGGTCCCGCCAATCCCGCCGTCAGGTTCGGTTGGATAGACTTGTGTGGGCTGGGCGCAACTGGCCAGCAGAAGGATAAGGCTTAGGGCAATCAGGCGTTTCATTCGGTGTCCTGTTTTTGGTGAAAAAAGTATCCGCCCGCGCGAAAGCGATATCCGGGTTGATCGGTTTGCAATCTGGCTGCTTTCTGATTGAGCGCCTTTAACAATTTCATCTGCCCGTGATGATATTCGTTTTGCAATGCCAGTACAGCCTCTTTCGGCAAGTTATTGTAATGAACGGATCGGTCAAAATAGGGCGACGGTTCTGTAAGTACGTTTTGCACGGCCGCTTCGCTGTGATCGGCCAGGTTTTGCGCCAGATATGCCATTTGATCATCGGACCCTGCCATAGGCTGATACGAGCTTTGTTCCAGCCTGACGTGATCGGTGTCTGCGTCATAGCTAACGGCGTCAGCGGTCAAAAGATGTTCTAGAACTGTTCTCGGATGCACGTCTTTACGGATATCGCGCGACAATGCCTCAAACGATGGGGCGGGCCCGGTGCGGGGCAAAGTGGGATGGTCCTTATAAGCCGGATCTGTCTGCCAAAGGGCCATAAGACGCACCTGATGGTTTGGTTTTGAATCTGCCGGCTCAGGTATATTGCGCAATCGCGCCACATCGCGTCGTTGCAGCCCGGTCATAACGCTGATGCGGCTGTCGGTCAGTTTGCCGTCGGTCGTCAGATCCTGTGCGGCCTTGATATAAAGCTTCTTTAAAGTTTCGGCAGCGTCGGGAAAGCCAATACCTTTGGCTACCAGCAGACGCACAAAAGCGCGCAAAGTTATCTCAATCACTGATTTCATAATATGTGCAATATGCACATTTACCGTTGACGTCAAATGGAATTCATGAAATGTGCAATTTACACATTTTTAGGAGATGACAATGAAACTGTTCCCGATCCTTTTGCTAATTGGCTTTGGGCTGTCAGCCTGCACGCAGCACGTTAATACGATGCCAAGTGAGCAATATATCCAGAAACTCAACTCTGATGGCAGCCAAATGCAGATCGATAAAAGTATTGCACGTTCGGCCAAGGTTGAGCCGAATTTGAAATTCCCAGCGCGCATCGGTGTCGCCAGAATAATCAACGGTCGTCTTAGGATCGCCCCCGCCAAGGAAGCGGCACTAATGCAGGATTTTGCAAAACGAAATCAGCAATACGGGACCTTTGCGCCGGTCAGTCAGCTGATTGCAGAAACGGTTATAAATAACAAAGGCGATGTTCTGTCAGTGATTGAATTGCGCCACGTGGCCGCGCGCCAGCATTTTGATTATTTGCTGGTCTATAAGATTGATGTGCATGACGTGAATGCCAGCCGCTGGGAAAGAAAACGTACGCCACGTAACACAATCGTGGCACAAGCGGCCCTGATTGATGTGCGGAACGGATATGCCTATGCGGCGATACAAGAGTCGTTGAATGATCGCAAAGTTCGGCTGGGTGGGCGCAATACGTCAACCTATAAAGACCGCGCGGCACAATATGCATTCGAAGAAATGATGCCCGATGTTGAAGGCGTCTTCGCCCAATTGAAAGCAGGACAATAAATTCAGGAATAGGGCGCGCGTCATTTGCGCCCTTTCCTTTCCCGCAGGCTTAACTAAGCTGGCCTGCATGAGCAAAGACAGCAATGAAATGGCGAAAGAGCGGACCGATTGGGCCGAAGATCGCACACTTTTGGCAAATGAACGCACATTCGCAGGGTGGATGCGCACGGGCATGGCCTGTGTCGCCTTGGCCTTGGGTCTAAGGGCGGTTTTTGGTGATTTTGAACCCACATGGATCGCCAAATCCGTGGCAACGATATTCATATTTGCGGCCGTTGCGATTTTCTGGTCGGCTCGACATAAATCCTGTCAGGCGAATGAACGCTTTACCAGCCATGATGTAAAAGCACAGACCAGATCACGCATGACAATACTGGCCAGTATCCTGACAGTTGGTGCATTGGCGACAGGCGTTATTCTTTGGCTGCTATAGGTGGACGTTGCCCCCGGACAGGCTTAAGTTCGTTAAACATAGAATCCAGCGAGGCATGATGTCAGAGACGGACCAGAAAACCAAATATCAGGTTCTGGCGCGGAAATACCGGCCGGAAACCTTTGCCGATCTGGTCGGCCAGGATGCAATGGTGCGCACGCTGAAAAACGCGTTCGAAGCCGATCGCATTGCGCAGGCGTTCATAATGACCGGTATTCGCGGAACGGGAAAGACGACGACAGCACGGATCATTGCCAAGGGGATGAATTGCATCGGCCCTGATGGCACGGGTGGGCCTACGACGGACCCTTGCGGGCAGTGCGAACATTGTGTGTCGATCATGCACGGTCAGCATGTCGATGTGATCGAGATGGACGGTGCGTCCCAGACCAAGATCGACGATATTCGAAACAACGTTCTGGACAGCGTCTATTACGCACCCGCTTCGGCGCGCTACAAGATCTATATCATTGACGAAGTTCACATGCTGTCGAACAGTGCGTTCAATGCGCTGCTGAAGACGCTGGAAGAACCGCCCGCCCATGTGAAGTTCATTTTTGCGACGACTGAAATCCGCAAGGTTCCTGTGACGGTTCTGTCGCGGTGTCAGCGGTTTGATCTGCGCCGGATCGAGCCCGAGGATATGATCGCGATGCTGCGCCGGATTGCGACGGCCGAGGGCGCCCAGATCAGCGATGATGCACTGGCCTTGATCACACGCGCGGCAGAAGGATCTGCCCGCGATGCGCAGTCGCTTTTGGATCAAGCGATCAGCCATGGCGCAGGTGAAACGACCGCAGATCAGGTGCGCGCGATGCTGGGGTTGGCGGATCGGGGTCGCGTGCTGGACCTGTTCGATATGATCATGCGCGGTGATGCGGCGGCCGCCTTGACGGAATTGTCGGGACAATACGCCGATGGCGCCGATCCTATGGCCGTGCTGCGCGATCTGGCCGAGATCACCCATTGGATCAGCGTGATCAAGATCACGCCCGAGGCGGCAGAGGATCCCACGATCGGCCCCGATGAACGGATGCGCGGGCAGGATATGGCGGCCAAACTGCCGATGCGCGTGATGACGCGAATGTGGCAGATGCTGCTGAAAGCGCTGGAAGAGGTCGCGATGGCCCCGAACGCGATGATGGCCGCTGAGATGGCGGTGATCCGCATGACCCATGTGGCCGAATTACCTTCGCCCGAGGATTTGGTGCGCAAGCTGCAGGACACGCCGCCACCGGCATCTGCACCAAGTGGTACAAGTCAGCCAGCCCCTATGGGTGCTGGTTCGCCTGCGGCGGGCGGCGGGACCTCGGCTGGCGCCTCGGCGCCTCATCACTCAGCGGTTACGGGATCAGTGACCGCACAAGCGACAGCCCTGGCCCCGCAAGTGGATGCCGGGTTGGAACGCTATGCGCGGTTTGAACAGGTTGTCGATCTGATCCGTGCGAACCGCGATGTGAAGCTGTTGGTTGAGGTTGAAACCTGTTTGCGATTGGCAAAATACAGCCCGGGACGGATCGAATTTCAGCCGACTGACAACGCCCCTGGGGATCTGGCGCAACGTCTGGGATCGCGGTTGCAGGCATGGACTGGCAATCGCTGGGCGGTAAGTATTGTGCAAGATGGGGGTGCAGCCACCATTGCCGAAGAGCGTGACGCACAGGACACAGCACTGAAATCCAAGGCGGCTGAACATCCGCTGGTCAAAGCTGTGTTTGACGCCTTTCCAGACGCAGAAATCATCGAAATCAGAACACCCAAAGCCATTGCCGACGCTGCAGCAACAGACGCGCTGCCCGAGGTTGATGACGAATGGGACCCATTTGAAGAGGATTAGACTATGTTCAAAGGACTTGGCGCCATGGGCGATATGGCCAAAATGATGAAAGCTGCGACCGAAATGCAGTCAAAGATGTCCGAAATGCAGGACAATTTGCACAACATTATGATCGTGGGCGAAAGTGGCGCGGGCTTGGTCAAAGCGACGGCAACCGCGAAAGGTGAATTAAAGGGTCTGGATATTGATCCGTCGATTTTTTCAGGCGATGATAAAGAAGTGGTCGAAGATTTGATCCTGGCTGCAATCAAAGACGCACAACAGAAAGCCGCAGAACGGTCGCAGGAAGAAATGGCGAAATTGACCGAAGAAATGGGCCTACCGCCCGGGATGAATTTGCCAACGTGATCGGCAATACGACCGAATGAGCAATTCAAAAGACATCGATGCGCTGATTGACATGATGGCAAAGCTTCCGGGCTTGGGCCCTAGGTCGGCGCGTCGGGCTGTGTTGCATATGATTAAAAAGCGCAGTCTGTTGTTTATTCCATTAGCCGAAACGATGCATACGGTCGCCGCAACGGCGCGCGAGTGCCTGAATTGCGGCAATATCGGAACGTCGGACATCTGTGACATTTGTAACAGCGAAAAACGTGCCACGGGTGAATTATGCGTTGTCGAAGATGTGGCTGATCTGTGGGCGATGGAGCGGTCTGGCGTCTTCAAAGGGCGCTATCACGTGTTGGGCGGTACACTTTCGGCGCTTGATTCGATTGGTCCTGATGAATTGCGTATTCCGCAGCTTATGAACCGTGTGGCGGCGGAAAACATAACCGAAGTGATCCTGGCCCTGAATGCCACAATCGACGGTCAAACGACCGCGCATTACATAGCGGATCAATTGCCAAATGTTGAGGTAACGTCGCTGGCCCAAGGCGTGCCCATCGGCGGTGAACTTGACTATCTGGATGATGGTACGATCACAGCAGCACTGAAAGCGCGTAAAAGTTTTTGAACGTTTCACGCGTTGTCTTTTGATTTCACCAAACGTTATTCCTGTTCGAAAACGCATTATCAGCATTTTGACCAATCAAAAAAAAGCCCCTGACTTTTCATAATCAGGGGCCATTTTTGCGCAATCTGATGTTTGATCAGGGCTGTTCGTCTTCGTCTTTTTTGTCATCAGGCAGGTTGAAGAAGCTGTCTGCGTCCACGATTTCGTCTTCTTTTTCTTCTTCCTCGGTCAGGGTGAATGTCTCAAGCCCGGAAATTGAGCTTGGCATCTTGGGTTCGGCACTCATACCAAGGGATTGTTCGGTGCTGACCAGTTTGCGGCGTTCATCATCGCTCATAACGCCGCCGTCTTTGGCCTTTTTGGCATTGGCTTTCTGAACGGCCAGGTCCAATTCGGATTGCTTGCAAAGACCCAGAGCCACGGGATCAATTGGCTGGATGTTCGAGATATTCCAGTGCGTCCGTTCACGGATCGTTTGGATCGTGGGCTTGGTTGTACCGACCAGTTTGCTGATCTGACCATCGGTCAGTTCCGGGTGAAACTTAACCAACCACAAGATTGACGCAGGCCGATCCTGGCGCTTGGACAGGGGTGTATAGCGTGGCCCACGACGTTTTTCTTCGCCTTGAGCAGCCGCATTATACTTAAGACTTAGCTTGTGCAGCGGATTGTCTTGCGCGGTATGAATTTCATCTTGCGTTAACTGGTTGTTGGCGACCGGATCAAACCCTTTGACGCCGCTTGCGACATCACCATCGGCAATCCCCTGGACTTCAAGTTCATGCAAACCGCAAAAATCTGCGATCTGTTTAAAACTGATTGTTGTGTTGTCCACCAGCCAAACGGCGGTGGCTTTGGCCATCAGGGGTTTGCCCATCGTATCTCTCCTCGTACATATCTTCCCCACGACCCGGCAAGGGCGGCCCGGATTTGGGCAGGTTCACATTGTCGGGGAACTTAAGACGTATATAATCAGCAAAGATCAAAAGGAAAAGGGTCAAAATGCGCTGGTTTTTGTTGGTTTTGCTGTCATCCATGCTTGCCCAAGCGGAAAGTGACCGTGCCGGAGAGTTTGATTACTATGTTTTGGCGCTAAGTTGGACACCGAATTGGTGTGCATTAGAGGGCGACGCACGCGGGTCTGATCAATGCGATGATCGACATGATTTTGGCTGGACGCTGCATGGGCTTTGGCCGCAGTATAATCGCGGCTGGCCCAGCTTTTGCCAAACCTCACAACGCCCACCATCCCGATCAGAAACAGCCGCAATGGCAGATATCATGGGCACAGCCGGGCTTGCGTGGCATCAGTGGAAAAAGCACGGAAGCTGTGCAGGCCTGTCATCGAATGATTATTATGCATTATCCCGACGCGCTTATGAAAACGTCAACCGGCCCGAGGTTTTCAGAAAACTACAGACCACTGTGAAATTGCCGGCCAGCGTTGTCGAAGATGCATTTCTGCAAGCCAATCCTGATTGGAGCGCCGACATGATAACGATCACATGTCGCAACGATCATATTCAGGAAGCGCGGCTATGTTTATCCAAGGAACTGGCGCCCGTGCAATGTGGACGTGATGTGATCAAGGATTGTTCACTTGGTGACGCCTTGTTCCAGCCGGTTCGCTGAATGGTGTCAGCTGACCTTTAGCACGATCTTTCCAATATGTTTTGAGCTTTCCATGTGGGCGTGGGCATCGGCTGCGTTTTCCAACGGAAATTCACTGTCCATAATAGGGCGAATGCTGCCCTTGGATAAAAGCGGCCAGACATGTTTCAGCAATTCTTCAGCTATGTTCGCCTTAGCCAGATCGCTTTGAGGGCGCAGGGTTGATCCGGTGATCGTCAGCCGTCGCATCATGATCTGGGCAAAGTTCAATTCGACCTGTGGGCCTTGCAGAAAAGCGATTTGTATCAAGCGCCCATCATCCGCCAACGCTTTGACATTGCGCGGTAAATACGGACCCCCGACCATATCCAAGATCAGATCAGCGCCGCCTTCATTATTGATGACCTGAACAAAATCCTGATCGCGATAATTAATGGCGAAGTCTGCGCCCAGATCGCGGCAGACCTGACATTTGTCATCCGATCCGGCGGTCGTAAACACGCATGCACCAAAGTGATCGGCCAGTTGAATGGCGGTCGTACCAATACCGCTGGAGCCACCGTGGACCAGAAACCGTTCGCCCGCTTTCAGGCCGCCGCGCATGAAAACATTGGACCAGACGGTGAAATATGTCTCGGGCAGGCAGGCGGCTTGATCCAATGACATATTATCCGGCACAGGCAGACAATGTGCGGCGGGCGTGACCACATATTCGGCGTATCCACCACCCGGCAGCAGCGCACAAACCTGATCACCAAGGGTCAGATCGGTAACGCCCGGGCCAATCGCCTCAACCCGGCCTGCGGCTTCAAGGCCCGGTAAATCGCTGGCCGTTGGGGGTGGCGCATAAAGGCCCGCGCGTTGCAGCGCGTCGGGGCGATTCACCCCGGCATAGGCAATCTTGATTAAAACCTGGCCATAGCCTGGTTGCGGAATAGGTCGGTCACAAAGGGCCAAAACCTCTGGCCCGCCGGGTTTGGTGATTTCGACGGCGCGCATAGTTTTGGTCATGATATTTGTCCTTAGTTGGGGCCATTCCACGACCCGGGCAGATCGACGCGCGGCATGCGCGATGGGGCTTTGACCTTGCTTAGCACCCAATTCGGCCCAGCGAAAACCTGTTTCAGGATGGGATTATCGTTGACTTGTGCTTTGATCTTTTCGAATTGCATCACATTATCAATCCGGCGGTTCAGAAAATCCCATGTGGCCTGATTGCCGACGCTGTCATCGCCCAACCAATACAGAATGGTCGAACCATAAACCCCTGATAAAGTCGCCCGTTTGGTGTACCAGTTAATGTCATCTGACGTATCACCCAGAGTATCCCAGATCAGATCGCAGGTGCCCCAGATCAGCTTTGCACCATCGGTGGCGTGTTGTGGTAACGCAAATAACGCAGTGCCCCGGCGCACGGCCTCTTTGTCTTCGATCACCTCAATTCGGTATTGCACAGCAGTTGCGATTTTATCGCGAAAGCGCAGTTCGCCCAGCTTTGCCGATTTCAGCCGCGCAACCATAGCCGCGTCACCCCTGTGGTGAAATTCAATCGCCAGATCGACAGCGCCCCTTGGGCATATGGATCGGGCCAATCCGGTCTCAATCCCTGATTCTGCAATGGCAGCCATAAAGGTTGCTTCACTCCAACCATCAAAGGGTACGTGCAGCAACGCCGCATCCAATAACTGATTTTTCACTTTGTCATAAGGGGCTTGGGTCATCAGAATCTCCTGTGCTGCGCATACTAGACAAGATAGGGGCGCTTTGCTATACGACCACTTCCTGCAATTCATGCAAACTCAAACTTAGGAAGGTGGTGACACCACATGCAGGTTAGTGTTCGCGACAACAATGTCGATCAGGCGCTTCGTGCCCTGAAGAAAAAGCTGCAGCGCGAAGGCGTGTTTCGTGAAATGAAGCTTAAGCAACATTTCGAAAAACCGTCCGAGAAGAAAGCACGCGAGAAGGCCGAGGCCATTCGCCGTGCGCGCAAGCTGGCACGCAAAAAGGCACAGCGCGAAGGTATGATGTAAATCGAACCTCTCGACATGATGAAATAACCCTCGTGGCATCCGCCCCGGGGGTTTTTCTTTGTCAGATCATATTATCGGCGATGCGTTTTTGAAACTGCGTCGTTGTGTTGCCGGATGGAAAATCAACATCTGGCACAGGTTTTCCCAGAAAGTCACATAACGGCACCCAGTCTGATCCGACGGGGTAAATCAACAAGCGATCAGATGGGATAGTTTCAATAACGCTTGCATTATGCGCCTCGTAAACCGCCTTTGCATGATCGGGATCGTTGATCTTTCCGTCAAAAATTCTGTTAAAGATCAATTCGCAAAACGTCGCAATATCATTGCGGTGCGGTGGGGCATGGCGCCCCTTGGCTTTGATAAAGGGAAGGATGGTCTTTGTCATACTTGCGTACCAGCTGTCGGCGTCGCGCAGTGTCAGAATGACTTTGGCATCGGGAAAATGATCCGCCAGATCACGCCAATAGGCAGCACCCGGCCAATCGGCCTGTGATCTATAGCCCACAAACAAAGCATCCCAATCCGCCGTTTCACCCTGTGCAACTGAAAGCCAAGATGGGACCAATTCACCATTAGCGCGAAGTTCTACCATGTGATGACAGGGTCCAAATCCAAGATGCAGCAAGGCTTCACGTAAGGATTCAGTCCCTGTTCGTCCCATTCCGGCACCAATAATTTCCAGGGTCATTTTCTGTCCTTAGTGCTATTTGACCTAGCAATTTGGAATATTCACGGCCAGTCCGCCAAGTGATGTTTCCTTGTATTTCTCGGACATATCCGCACCGGTTTGTCGCATAGTTTCAATGCAGGCATCCAGCGGAACCAGATGTGTACCATCGCCGCGCAGGGCAAGTGACGCGGCTGAAACGGCCTTGATCGCACCAAGTCCGTTGCGTTCGATGCAGGGCACTTGAACCAGACCTTTTACCGGATCGCAGGTCATACCCAAATGATGCTCTAACGCGATTTCAGCTGCATTTTCAACTTGTTCCGGCGTGGCGCCCATAACAGCAGCCAGGCCCGCGGCAGCCATGGCAGCGGCACTTCCAACTTCGGCCTGACACCCGCATTCAGCGCCACTGATTGATGCATTATGCTTGACCAAACCACCAATTGCAGCGGCCGTTAGCAGAAAATCGGGAATGCGTGATGGTGCGGCACCCGGCACAAAATCCAGCCAATATCGGATTGTTGCAGGCACAACGCCTGCCGCGCCATTTGTCGGGGCCGTGACAACCTGCCCCCCGGCGGCGTTTTCTTCGTTCACGGCCATGGCATAGACGCTCATCCAATCATTAATCGTATGGGGCGCGGTCAGGTTCATGCCGCGTTCAGCCATCAGGGCTTCATGAATGCCCTTGGCGCGACGTCGCACCGAAAGACCGCCAGGCAGAATGCCATCCGTTGCCAGCCCACGATCGATGCAGGCTGACATGGTTTCCCAAAGCCGGGTCAGGCCATCGTTTAAATTCATGTGTGAAATGCGGCTAAGTTCATTCTCGCGTTTCAAATCGGCGATTGATTTACCCTTATCCTTGCACATCTGTAGCATTTCGGCGGCGGATTTAAAGGGGTACGGTACGGCGGGCCCATCATCGGTATCCACGCCAGAGGCCAGTTCATCCGCAGTTAAAACAAAGCCACCCCCAACTGAATAATAGGTTTCCTGCAAGATGATATCGCCCTGCGGGTCTGTGGCACTTAAGATCATGCCGTTCGCATGGCCGGACAGCGGATGATTATAGTCGAAAATCAGATCCGTTTTTGGATCAAAGGCTAAACGGGGCAGATTAGATGGCGTGACGTGACATGTTTTAGCGATCTTTTTCAGCATGTCTTCGGCCTGGGTCGCGTCATAGGTTTCGGGTAGAAACCCTGCCAACCCAAGTGTCACGGCCCTGTCGGTTGCGTGACCCACACCTGTAAAAGCTAGCGAACCATGTAAGGATGCGCGCAAACCTGACGCCTGAAACGGACTGGCCCGCAACACGTCCAAAAACCGCCCGGCAGCGACCATTGGACCCATAGTATGTGATGAAGACGGACCGATCCCGATTTTGAACATCTCAAATACAGACAGAAACATCGCAAAGCGGCCTTTTTATTAATCTCTTCGGCAGCCTGACAGAACCGCAAACGCTTAACCACCTGAAAGCGACAGGTTTCAGCCCAAAATGCCATGGCGCGGCTGCATGTGCGACGCGCCATAACACTATCAACCGGCTTGCTTGACCAATGCGTCCCGGATTTCCATCAACAGATCTTTTTCTGTCGGACCCGTGTCGATTTCGGGTGCCACGTCTTCGTCTTTGTCGGCCATAGATTTGATGCGATTGACCATTTTGACCAGCATGAAAACCACAAAGGCTATGATCAGAAAATTGATAATCGCCATGATAAAATTGCCGATTGCAAAGACCGATGCACCGGCTTCCTGTGCAGCTTCGACTGATGCGAATTCCCCGTCGCCCATCACATAGAACCAGCCTGAAAAGTCAATTCCACCTGTAAAAAGCGCAATGATCGGGTTGATTAGATCGCCAACAAGCGAAGTCACGATGGCTGTAAAGGCAGCACCTATGATAATCCCGACGGCCATGTCCATGACATTGCCCCGGGCTATGAAGTCCTTGAATTCGTTCAGCATCTTACGGTTCCTTAACTGTTCACACTGGCGCTTTTTGTTTTCAATGCGCACCTGCGCACAACCGTACCGCTGTTTTCCAACAGGTCTATGTCTTTTTTTACGTCGTGCATTCGTTATGTGTGGATGGCACTCACAATAACGGAGCATCCCGGTGACCGATTTATCTGCATTCCCAATCACAAAAAAATGGCCTGCACAAAACTCTGATATCATTCAGCTATATTCTTTCCCCACGCCCAATGGCGTCAAAGTATCTATCGCGCTTGAGGAAATGGATCTTGAATATGAAGCCCATAAAGTCACGCTTTCAGATGCAGATGTCAAAAGCCCCGAATTTCTGTCGTTGAATCCAAATAACAAGATCCCGGCGATTATTGATCCAACTGGACCAAACGGGCCAATTGGTTTGTTCGAATCTGGCGCTATTTTGCTGTATCTTGCAGATAAAACCGGCAAGTTGATCGGCAGTAACAAAGCGGACAAGGCACACATCACGCAGTGGCTGATGTTCCAGATGGGTGGTTTGGGGCCTATGTTGGGGCAACTTGGATTTTTCTATAAATTCGCAGGCAGCGAATGGGAAGATAAGCGCCCGCAAGAACGATATATCAATGAAGCAAAGCGGTTATTGGGGGTTCTGGAAAAGGAACTTGATGGCAAAGATTGGATCGTAGGCGATTATTCTATTGCTGATATTGCGATTGCCCCATGGTTACGGGCGCTGGACTTTTATGGTGCAAAAAATGTTTTGGGCTGGGATGATCATGAAAATCTAGTCGCCTATCTGGATCGTTTCGTCAGCCGCGATGCTGTGAAAAAAGGTTTGGTTACACCGTCACGTGATTAATAAGAAAACGGGGCCCAGCATTTCAGCGGGCCCCGTTGTTTGTCACCGGTGACGGTTGTTGGATTATTCTGAACGATCGCTTTCCAGACGGTCTTTCAGCATTGCCAGTTCGCTCAGCGACAGGCCTTGGCCTTCGACGCCCAGGGAACGGTCCTTGCCATGCTCGCACACGCGATCCCGTTTGTTTATTAGGGAAACGATCCCAGCGCAGCACGGATGTTACAACGCCCACTCAAGTACTCGCCAGATCTTCACGAAGGATGTGAAGAGTGAAATATTTGGGGAAGGGTGTTTTTATGAAACGCTGTAATTTTCAAAGAAACCGACAATGACATCAACAAAATTAGTTTTGTGTTAAGGTACCAATGTGCTGTTCACCGCGCGCCTTTGACAGATTAATCTGCTTTTGGCGTTCGCGAAAACGGGCTTTGTCATCGTCGGACGTATCGTTGATGCAATTGTGGCAGGATACGCCCGGTTCAAACTGCGGTTTGCGCAAGTCTTCGGGCAACAAGGGTCTGCGACAGGCATGGCACAGGCGGTGCGGACCGATTTTCAAACCATGACCAACAGAAACGCGGTTATCGAAGACAAAACAGTCACCGTTCCAAGTACTTTCGGTTTCCGGGACGGTTTCAAGATATTTCAGTATACCGCCCTTCAAATGATAGACGTCTTCAACACCTTGCCCAATCAGATAGTTCGTCGATTTTTCACACCGAATTCCGCCGGTACAAAACATCGCAACACGTTTGTTATGAAAGCGATCTTTGTTTTCTTCCCACCATTTTGGAAATTCGCCAAAACTTTTGGTTTGCGGGTCGATGGCGCCGTCAAAGGTGCCAATGGCGACTTCGTAATCATTGCGCGTGTCTATGACCACGACATCGTCAGACTGAATCAAATCGTTCCAATCCTGCGCTTCAACATAGCGCCCGACCGCGGCGGTTGGATCGACGTCGGGTTGCTTCATCGTCACGATTTCACGTTTCAAACGCACTTTCAGACGACCAAAGGGCGGCTCGTCGGATTGGCTTTCCTTCCATTCCAAGGCTTCGCATCCGGGCAATCCGCGCAAAACAGGGATAATCGCGTCAATACCATGGCGTGATCCGGCGATGGTGCCATTGATACCTTCGGGGGCTATTAAAAGCGTGCCCATTATACCGTTGTCCTGACAAGCCTTCAAAACCTGCGCGCGTAATTTTGCAGGGTCATTGAAGCGGGCAAAGTGATAAAGGGCAGCAATGATATACATGGGCGGCGATGTAAGGCATCGGTGCTCTATATAGCAAGCCCCATTGACGTCATGGCATGGGCTTTCTAGCAATAGATAACAACATATGAGGCCAAAATGTCATCTGATACCGCTTTGATCGTGATTGATGTGCAAAATGACTTTTGCCCTGGCGGTGCGCTGGCCGTGGCTGAGGGGGATCAGATCATTCCACTGATTAACAAAATGATGGACGAACACGATGTCTGTATCCTGACCCAGGATTGGCATCCGGCCGGCCATTCATCCTTTGCGTCCAGCCATGAGGGTCAGCAGCCCTATGAGATGATCGATATGCCCTATGGCCCTCAGGTTTTGTGGCCGGATCATTGCATTCAAGGCAGCCATGGCGCGCAATTCCATACAGATCTGAAAACGGATACGGCGGATATGATCATTCGCAAGGGCTGTAATCCTCAGATAGACAGCTATTCTGCATTTTTTGAAAATGACCGGAAAACACCAACTGGGCTTGAAGGATATCTGCGCACGTGCGGTGTATCATCTGTCGTTCTTGTTGGCCTGGCGACAGACTTCTGTGTGAACTATTCAGCGCAGGATGCTGCAAAACTGGGGTTTTCAGTAACTGTTGAACTGTCGGCGTGCCGCGCGATTGATCTGGCTGGGTCGCTGGATCAGGCCCGTCAGGCGATGCTGCAAGCAGGGTGCGTATTGCGGGATTAGTCCCCTGAAGAAATCCGAAGGTGGGCGACATCCAGTACGTTTTCGCGGAACCGAGTGTTCCATCATCAATACCTTACACAGAAAAACGATAGCGTCAGTCATAGTCACAAAAGTAAAACGGCCGCCTTCTTTTGGAAAGCGACCGTCTTTATGCGTTGTATTTTTGATATCTAGGGAAGTTCGACAGATGGTTCTGACGGCAGTTCCGGCGGACGGCTAAAGACCTGAGTGATCTTGCCGGTTTTTGCCAAAGGTGCGTCGCCCACAAAAATCTGATCTCCATCGCGGATCATGAAACGATCAGCCAGAAAGACCTGATCAGATTTCCGCAAATTTACACGATAGATGATATTACCACCAGACGGGATCAGTTCTGCAACTTTTTGTCCCAACTGTCGGGCTTCGGGCGCGGTGATGGTGCGCAGAACAAAGACGGACCGTGGATTAGCGCGACCGTCTGCCAGACCGCCAGCACGTGCAATCGCCTGATTCAGGTTCACGGTTCCGGCCGAGAAAGGGATTTCGCCCTTTTTATTCAGTGCGCCACTGGCAATGAATGTATGAGGTGCGGGTGCCAGCAAAAGGATATCGCCCGGCAACATGGTAACGTTGTCGGTTGGATTATCATAGATCGATGTCAAAATCTGGGCAGCACTTTTATCGCCACGGATCAATTTCACCTCTGTCTGACCAGGCTTTTCGGTGGGGCCACCAGCCAAGGCAATCGCCTCAAGAACGGTTTCGCCGCGCGCAGTCAGCGGGAAAACACCACTGCTGGCTACATCGCCCTGAACTGCAAAGCTATCGGCGTCTTTTCGTGTGATATTAACGTTCACAAATGGGTTAATTGCAGATTCCCGTAATTGTGTCGTAATGGCATTCTGCACTGTGTTGATTGTGCGATCCGCAACACGAACACGCCCGACAAAGGGCAAGTTCACATGACCACTATCATCAACAGTATAATCACCAAGGTTTAGCGATGAACTGTCGGCGGTGGTGAAAATCCCGGCGTCGCCAGCATCGAATACAACAACGTTGATGGTGTCGCCTTTTCGAACAACTCCTGGTTTATATGTGCCGCCTGTAAAAGCTTTGCCCAATGTCGGCATACCCGCTTGGTTTTGTGCACTAATTGCTCTGGCGGATAAATCAATCAAAGGAACATCGTTTGAGCGGGCTGAACTGATCATTGATCTGGTGGAGGGACCGTCAGACGGGGCACATGCGCAAAGTAAACCAAGTAAAATTATAGCACCGGTTGCTCTAATCATATTTCTTCTCCGAAACCTGTATATGCGATTTTTCGCTTATGTTTTGGCACTTAAAAACATTGCAAGCGCCGTTGCGTCAAGTGATCCGCCACCAATGACGGCATCCTGTGTCAAAACTGTTGCTGTCTTGTCAGGTGTTGCCTCATTAAATAGCGTCTCGCGAATATCATTTTCAGTTAAGGCCTTATGAACACCGGCCGAACACAATAAAAATTTGTCACCATCACGAACATGACCGATAGCACTGTCTAATTCGAATTTATTAGCACCCCCAATAGACCGCGTCAAAACCACGGGCATTTTAGTATCAGAATGGTCGCGACTAAGTCTGTGCAATTCCCCGTCACGCAGAAGATAGGCACGCACATCGCCCGCCCACAGCAATGAATATCGCTGTTCCTGAATTAGCAAAACAGCCACCGAAGATGCGGGTGATGGTCTGTTTGGCAGGTTTTGCGACCGCAACAAATCATGCGATCGTCGTAGAAGTTCTTGTGTTTCAGCAACCAATTCGTTCATCGAAAATGACTTGTCGACCGTAGCCATCATATCGTTGATTGTTTTTGCGACGGACGCATTGATTGGCATATCGCCTTGTCCGCCAACAACCATGGAAAGCTGTTTATTATCGGATACATACCAACCATCTGCGTTAATCCTGGACATTGCCCCACGCGTTGAAGAGGCACCATATGCCAAATCAAGCGAAACCGATGCAGGCTGATCGGGGTTCGTTTCCACTGGGGTATCTTCTGCAACCGGCGCTTTGACCTCAGCGACTAGGGGTTTTTGTTCGGCAGGGCGGGCCAGAAATTTCTTGAACTCTTCGGGTTTTGGTAAGCCTGGCGTAATAATTGGCCTACGTATCGTGTCTTTGGTCCACCATGAAACACTTAATGGATCCTCGCCTGGTTCATAGGGTTGGTCGTCGATGATTTTATATGTCGATGGTGGCGATAATTGCTGTGCTGCGGCATCAAAAGCGGGCAGCGAAAAGTCTTGTTCCAGCGTGGAAAGTACAAGCCGTTCTGCTTGGTTAAACCAGTAATCCGCGCTGCGCAGACGCTTGGCTGTGATTTTGGGTTGCGGCAATGTTGTGGTCAGGACCAGCGGGAAATAGCGCCCAACGCGATCAACGCTTGGCATCATGACCGCCAGAACAGGCAATGGCCCCCAGACTTTGGCCGGAAAAGCGATGCGCCAGACCGGTGACACAAGATACGCATCCAGCCAACCATCTTCCAATTGGCTTTGGCTTTCGCGGATACAGGCCTGCAACCAATCGTCCAGTCTGGTGATAAAGCTGCGGTCCATATAGTTGCTGACGAAATCACCGTGCGTCGGAATTTTTCCGAAATAGCCCGAATGTCGTCCGTTATTCTCTGCCATTCTTATCTGCCCTTAATTGCCCAAAAGCGTGTTGGGGCAGGTAAATTCTGTCAGTGCTGCCAATGTGACGGGATTATTGACGCCTGTGACCGTGATCCGCATGCGGACGTTTGACCCAAATGTTATGGTAAAATTATCGCGGTCAGTTTCGGTAATATCGCCGCGATCAAACAGTCTGAAAGGGGCCCATTCACCTGTTGTGCTGATATCAGGATTCACAGAACGAGGTAGTCTGAACAACACACTTCTTCGCAAACCATCTTCAGGGGGCCATAGCAGCGGCGTTTGAGGTATGTCTGAGCCTTCGCGCAGAATAATGCGTTTATCACCACCAATATTGAATTGAACGCTGTTGACCTCTTCGCTTGAAAATAGCAAGTCTGCTCCGAACACCACGCGGGGCTGCAATGCATTTGCAGGGAAGAATGCTGTGCGAATTTTATCGGCATTCTGAAAAGCAATTAACGCGTCGGTTGTTTCACCCGAAGTACCCAGTCCCCCTTTCCACGTCCACGGATCGGTTGTCTGATCTACAAACTCTACCAGATTTTCATCGAAAAATGAATCAAACAATCCATCGTTGCCGAATATTCTGGAAAAATCAGAAATCGTAATTTCATCACGCGCATTCCGCACAAAAGGGTATTTCCCGGTCGATGTGATCTCGCATTGTTCGGCCCCCTGGGCTTGCCAGGCGGCTGATACTTCCTGTTGAACGCGCGCCAGCCTAAGATCGGCGATATCGCCTGCAACTTTGATGACAATTGCATCAACAGGCACAGGAAGCCCGCGTCCGACCAGATTGAGTTCTTGCAGACTGGTTGCCAGCTGGTCGCTGTCACTAATAGCTTGAACCGGTGACAATGCGCGATTCACGTTGTCATACACATCCTGAAACGCGGGCTGCAACGGGGCGAGTTTGTTGCTGGGATCATCGCCTGATGTCGGGGCCAGTGCGGCGCGCAAGGATCTGTAAGGATCAGGTGCTGCCAATGGATCAAAGGGCAAATTTGGGGCAATGCCATCAATCGGATTTGGCGCATCCTCGGGCAGATCAAAGCCCAGACCATCGCCGATACCTGTCAGATAAGTTGCTTTGGCCACTTCTTCGGCAAAGCGGTCAATGGGGCGGGCATCACCAGACAGCAGGAATGTCAGATCAGCGGCATCGGCCAAACCAGTCACGTCGCGTGTTGTGAAATCATTCAGAAAGTCACGCCAGACCTGCTGGAATTCAGTATAATAAATCTCGGCCACATCAACGCCGATATCGCTTGGTGATCTGGATTCAGACCGGGGCAGACCGCGCACCCAATATTCATTGGATGCAATTTCCGACATGCTGATGATGTTTGGTAAGATTGCAGATTGATAGCCAAGGCGCGTATAAATCCCGTCAATGCCTTGATCGAGCCCCAGACCTGATGAGCGTGCAAAGACCCGCGCGCTGATCGGGCCAAGTTCTGATTGTGGGCGCCAATCTGGAATTGCTTGCGCGACGGGCAGATTAACTAACAAGTCAAACGCCCGTTGTGATGGGCTGTATTCAGCAATCATCTCGCGGTTTTGGGCGACAAGATAGGCATCTGTTTCGATGGGGGGCAGCGTTTTGCTGTCCAGCATTGCTGCCATATGTGTCATTAGATTTTCGCGCGTCGTGCGACGACCCGATCCCGGATACAGACTTTCGAATGTTGCACGTGCATGCGCCAAGATTGCATCGCGATCAATTGGACCTTCGCCGGCCAGACCGAGGTAATATTTCAGCGCGTCAAAACGCTGCGCCGTGGGCAAGTCTTCATCGCGCAGATCTTTTTGTAGATGTACCATGTAACGCGTCAAAAGCAGGCTGCTCAGCGCACGATCATAGGCGCTGACATGACCACTGCGGATCTTACGTTCCTTGTTCAGACCCGGTGCCAATGACGCAACGCGATCCACGATTGATCCGCCTTCATCCAGTTCAAAGCCCTCTGGCGCTTTAGCTAGCGTGTCAAGCGGCCCTAGAATACGCAGAAAATCACTGTCGGTCACGTTGCGCACAGGGATATCGTTCAGTTGAAACGCAGATGAATAGCTGGCCAGATTCTGATCAGCTGTCGCGATGGCATCACGGTTGAAAAAGAAACCCGTCAGCCAGCTAACCAGCAAAACTACGACCGACGTCGCCATCACGCCGATACCCGCCCCGCGCAGAATTTTGCGGCGGCGGCTTAACCTGTCATCACGCGATACCAAGGCAGCTTCGCCCAGGATAACGTTGGAAAACAGTTTGGATACGAAATAGCTGCGGTTCATCGTTTGTGACAAAGGCTTTGCCCGCGCCGGATCTTCTTGCGTGGCCGAAGCAAAATAAACGCCACGCATCAGCGGCCGGTTTATAAAATCAGTACCAGAGGTGAGTTCTTCTACAATTTCGACCAAGCTGTCGTGAAGCTGGGAAATCTGCGCAGGAAAGCGAAAGATCTGCCCACGGCGCGATATATCGGGTTCCTGTTGCAGCCGTTCCAGCAGCAAACCGTTCAGACGATCTTGCAGGGCGTGGAATTCACCGCTGAAATGTTCCGCCAAATTGTCGCTTGAGGCGCTTTCCTTGATATCAAAGGTCATGCCCCAGACCTGTTCGCGCGCTTCTTTGCCCAACCCGTCAAAAAACTGCTTAAAGCCATTCAGCTGATCGGTTTTTGTCAAAACGATATAAATCGGAATGCGCGCTTTCAGCGTTTCATCCAGTTCCGATAGACGTTGCCGGATTGAGCGGATATCGCGCAGCCGTTCATCCGGGTTTTGCGTCAGAAGATCAGTCAATGAAATGGTGATGACAACACCGTTGATCGGTTGACCCGGACGGTGACGCTTGAGCATGTTCAAGAACCCAAGCCAGCCTGCCTTGTCACGCGCGGCGGCTGTTTCCTGTGTAGTATAGCGGCCTGCAGTATCAATCAGAATGGCGCGATCCGTGAACCACCAGTTACAGTTGCGCGTACCGCCGACCCCCTGCAATGGTTCTGCACCCATCGCATCGCCTAATGGAAATTTCAGACCAGAGTTAACCAAAAGCGTGGTTTTACCCGCACCCGGCGCACCGATCATCAGGTACCATGGGAAACTATAAGCGTATCCCATCCGCTTGCCGACAACCTTGCGCATCAGCTTCATTGCGTCTTTTAGACGATTGCGCAGTTCTTCGATTTCTTCTTTTGTTTCAGCAGCCTCACGATCCTCTGGGCTTTCGGCGATATCGTCGATCATCGCCTTTTCGGCTTTGCGTGCTTTCAGCCAGCCCATCACCATCCAAAGGATCCAAAGGCCGAAAACAACGCCGATGATGATTAATCTGCGCGATACCGGCGCAAGCGGACGCCCACCGCCAAGTTCAAGCGATGGACCGTAAAGCCAGACAATTGCACAAATCGCAATGACCCAGATGATCGAAATAAATCTGCGACCCAGAACACCTGCATAGCTTTCAACATATGATCTGATGCTGCTATATACTGAGAGAGGATTCATTGCGGTGTCCCGTCTTGATTATTGCCGTCATAAAGATCATGGCGCAATAAGGATGGTGGTACGCGTGCACCAATTTTGCGCACAATTATATCTGTGCGCCGGTTGGCTTGGCGGCCTTCGATGGTGTCATTTGTCGCAACTGGCGAAGTATCACCTTTGCCTTCTACCGTTATGAATTCAGACGATCCGACCATATTTTCAATACGTTCGCGCACAGCATTTGCGCGCGCTTCAGACAATTCAAAGTTTGACGCAAAGCGCGAGCCTGATCCAACACGCGAACTGTCTGTATGCCCTTGGATTGTAACTTCGAAATCATTGATGGCGATACCAGTGCCAATCCGGTCAAAGACATCATAGAAGTCTGGTTCAACCACTGCGCTACCACTTGCAAATGCACCTGTGTTCAGGACCCTGACAAGAACCGCATCGCCTTCGCGCACCAAAATAACCAGACCTTCGTCAACTTCGCGTTGCAGGAAGGCCATAAATTCCTCAATCGGATCAGGCGGCGGTGGTAAGACGGGCGCTGGTACAACCTCGGGAATTTCAGGTTCGACAACCTCGGGAATGACCGGGGGTGGTGGCGGATCGGGTATGAAAATACTTGGAATCGCATTTGGTGGCAGGTTCGCAAAAGTCAGCAAAACCTCATCCGATGATCGGTTAAGGGAATAGGACAAAGCGGAATAAAGCAGTGTAAATGTCAAAACCAATGCACCAGCAATCGCCCAAAGTAACCGACCGGATTTAATAGGCTCGTGGGCGGCATCTTCGCCTTGCCAGCGGGGGGACAGATCACGTTCAAATGTACCAAGCTGTGTGCGCAAAGTGCGATACAGACCATCGCGGATCTGGGCCAGCTCCATTGACCCGCGGGCAGACACACGGGTTCGTCCCTCAAAACCAAGGGACAAACACAGATAGATCAACATCAGAATGTCGCGGTGCGCGCCGGGATTGCTTTGAAAATGGTTCAGCAATTCAAAAACGCGGTCGCCGCCAGTCACGTCGATGTGAAATGTGGACACCAGCCCCGATACAGACCAGTCCGCACCCCATGGTGTGTTGCGGATAACATCGTCCAGCGTGGCGCAGACGATATAATGCGCAGCACGAGACTGTTCAGGGACAATGCCTGATGATGCCAGCTGCGCCTCGTATTCCTTGACCGCTTGCGTGGTTTCGCGCCGCAATGTGCCAAGATCAGGCGGTGCCGTGCGCACGCGCAGGGTATGGGCCAGATTTAAAAGTGCGGCCGCTTCGGCCACCAAAAGGGGTACTTCGCCACCGGAAAGACGAAATTCGGACAGCATTTCTGCAATTGGCAGGTCAGAAACAGGTTCAACGGGTGTTTCATAAACAGGTGTCTGATCGGGTTCAGCAGATTTTGCCCCGCGATCACGCCCCGGTGTCGGTAATACAATCCTTGGATCGTTATTGTCGTTATTATCAACGGGATCAGACGAAGACGCCATTATCTTAGCCCCCAAAGCTCTAATTCAATGCCGGGAAATTCAGTGGCTAAATGAATCGCCAAAGTCCCTGATTTCTTGACACTATCCCAGATATCGCTGTCAGTATCGAGATCGAAGTACACAGTTCCGGCAGAAAAAGGCAATTGGCGTGGCGCAACTGCCGCGGGACGTACAGCAACCCCGGGTAAAGCGACGTTGACCAGTTCAGCAATGCGTTCAACCGGGCCGACCTTGATCTGATTGGGCAAGGTGCGGCGCAGGGATTCGTTGGGCATATCTGCACGCACAGCCAGAACAAAGCCCGCTTCTTTCAGCAAAGATGCATCGTTGATCATGCCGACGCGAACGCCGTGGCGGCGCTGTTCCAATGGAATAGGCACCGCACTTTGTTCCAGAACCGACGACAAGGCGCGGCGCAGGGCTGCGAAGACCGGCGCAAATGTGTCTTCGATATCATCGTGGCGATAGGCGGGAAATTCTTCGGGCAGACGGGTCGGTTCGGTCAGCGTGGCCAGTTCGCCCGCCAGCGATACACAGTGCCGATACAGTATTTCAGGGTGGATCTGACTTGCCTGGGCGTTCAGATGCGCAATCACGGGGCTGGCCCGATTAAGAGCCTGCAACATGAGGTAATCGCCGACTTCGGCCGCACCCCGCAAACTGGGATCGCCCGCGCGCCGGGCAATGGCTTCGGCCCGGTGGCGGATCAGCCCCAAAAATTCGGTCAATAATCCAGACAAACGTCTGCTTGCCCCGATATTCAGTGCCGGTGGAATGATCGTTTCATCCAGCACGACAGACAGATCTGTACGCACTTCGATCACGCGCCCCAGCATCAGGCGTTCCAGCCCGGACATGTCATCACTGTCCAGTTTCAATGCGAACCGCAATCTTGCCACGCCGATTTCAGCAGAAAATGCGCTGTCGGTGTTGGCGTCAGCGGCATCATAATCAGATCGCAACTGACGCGCCGAAACGGGGCCATCTTCTGGGGCAAAACTTGGCGCACCCGGACGCAGCATTGGCAATGTCAGGAAAACCGTTGCGTTTTTCACGCCTTCCTCAAGGATCAGCGGCGCTGGCAGATCACAGTGTTCGGGCGCAGAAAATGGGGTACCATCAGCCAGAATACCGCTGATCGACGTCAAGCCAAACCGTCCAATTGCAAGGGCAGACTGATCAATCGATATTTCTGTGATACCCCAAGGATACGGGGCCAGCGGGCGCGTGGATTCAACAACAAGGTGTTCGGCCCAACGATCTGCTTGTTGAAAATGCTGAGTCCGAAGGAACATGCCTTCGGTCCATGCGACGCGGTTGGCTGTCTTCACTCGTCTTCCTTCCCAATACCCGTGGTCGCATCGTCATATGCCGCTTTAAAGGCATTTTTGCCCAATGGGGCATTATCCGATGACCATTCTTTAATATATGTGTCCCAATATCGCATGCGTTTGCCAAATGGCAGACCGCTGTCGACTGCTGCCTTGGTTTCGATGCTATCCGGGGCCAAATCCTGACGTGCGCGGGACAGCGTGGCATCAATCGCCAAAGTCACCGCTTTTTGTTTGGTAATCAGCGTATCAATTCTGGATCGTGTTTGGTTTGCCGTATCGACACCTGCAAACCCAAGCAGCACGTCTAATGATGCTGCCGCACGATCAACGTCGGACGCAGGCAATGTGTTCAGGTCCAGCTCTGCTTCGAATTTTTGGGCTTCCTGTTCCAGCCGTTCGATACCCTCTATCGCGGTGCGCAGTGTTTGACCTGCGGCGTGCATCACAGCGTCTGGTTGTGCGGTGATATCCGCGATGGATAGCCCCGCAGCTTCCAGAAAAACGCGCAGCAGGTCCAGATCGACCTGAGGTTCCGGGTGTGGTTCCGCCTTTTCGGCAGTATTGCCAATATTTATGACCTGATTTGTGACAGTCGCTTGGCTTTGCTGATTGGTCCGATCCTCTGGCACATCCCAGTCATCTGGTAATTTGCTACCAAGCTGGTTGATGGGCTGCGTAATCATGGGGGACGCATCTTCGCGCGGCAGAACGGCATTTGGTGACATCCATTCTTCGCCCGCACGGCCCGGTAACACCCCTGATGCGCCAGCGCCGCCGGGTGTCACATCAGATAAAATCGACGAAATTGTCGGTGCCGAAAATTCATCACGTTTCGTATCCCATGTTGAACTGTGCGCCTGTTCAATTCGTGCCGATAATCTGTGTTCGGCAATCGCGATCTGACTGCCATGTCCGATATCCATAGGCTTTTCAGCAATCACGGGCTGGCCTTCGATTTGCACAGCACCTTCGGTTACCATTTGAAAACCCGTACCGCCGCTGCGGATCGTGACCTTTATTTCATCGCTGCCCGTGGTTGGCAAAATCCAGTTGCAATCACGCATCGTGCCGACACTGAAGGCAGATCTGCCATCAATCACACGGACCTGCCCGACATAGGGACCACCTGTTATCTCAAGCGTCAGACTCATGCGTCCTCTCGAATTATATGAAGTGTTGGAAATATCATTATACGGTTGCCTCGATCACGGCCTGATCACTGTCTTTGTCGCTTTCTGCAGATTTCGCCCATGTGTTCCAACCCAATCGCGCCATTGGACCTGCGCCACCAAGTTGAGTGTCGGGAACATCTTCGCGGGCCAAAATCACCTGAATGTCAAAATCCAATACAGGGCCCAGATAAAGCCTGATTAGATTTTGCAGGCTGTTGACCTTGTCTGTTCCTGGCTCAAGTGCCAGAAAATCATGATATCGTACAGGACCCACCACGATACGGATTTTTCCTGATCTTTCGGGCAAATACGCCCCTGCGGTCGTGTTCTGACCAAGTCGTGCAGGTGTGCGGGTGTTCGAAGCCATGTTTGTTTGTTCTGACACCGGAATCGGCAGCCAGCGATTGTGAAACTGCTTTACCTGAACGGGCAACTGTAATTCTGCGGCTAAAACTGCACGCAAGCCCTGCGCAGATCGTGTGCGTTGCGCCAAAAGTCCCGCATATCGCAACAGACCGTCTTTTGGTAAAGTCGTGTGACGCCGCAGGTTCCCGCTGGACAGTCCGATCAGCGAAAACAGTGCTGTGCGAATGCGGTTTTTCCCATCGGCATTCCAGCGCAATAGCACAGGAAGACTGTATTTTTCAGCCGCATGAATGAACAGCCACGTCAGGCGATCCGAAAACAGATCAAAAAAGGCACCCAGCCCATATGATCTGCGACGGTTCGATAACGTTATCATCTCAGTATATGCGGGCGGAAGGGGCGATAGCGGACCAACAAGACCTGCCAGCGATGCTTCGACCTGAATTCTGTCATCCTTGACAATAACGGCAGACACCGGTGTCGGTTGAAGCGATGTCAGCGGGGGAGCCGATATCACCAGGTCCAGCCCACGTACTTTTGCTTCGGCCTCGGCGATACGGATTGCAGAAATGGGATCAAAGGCGGCGGGATCGGCCTGAAGATTGGCGAAAACCGCGTCTGTTTCAGGGTCTGTTACCGGAACGATCTTGTTCATACCATCGCCTCTTCGCCGGCGCGGGGTGGGAATTCAGCCAAAAGATCAGTGCGGTTCTTCATTTTTAACGACAGACGCGTAAACGTGTTTATCGTCGCATAGCAGCCCAAAAACCGATCAATCATTGTGCCAAAGAAATACGCATCAGACGGGTCGATCACATGATCATCAAAAATCAATGTAATGTCACTGCCTGGCACCATCGCATTGCCAAGACGCGCAATTCCGGGTTTTGTTTCGATCTCGTGAATGGATGAAATCAGGCGCGTGGGTTCCTTGGCCCCAGTTATATCATAAAGGCTGATGATATTGCGCAAAGCAGGCGCGCCGCCTTTGCTGATCGACAGATGATTTAGCGACAGATGTGACAACAGTCGCCAGGCACGATCATCAACATCATCGGGCGTATATTGGCTGGACAATGGTTGCAGACAGCTGATGCCAGTGACGGCATCAATCGCATCGGCCAGATACAGTTTCGGCTGGCCGCCACCGAATGGTAAACGGCTTGGCAAATCGGCGTTCGTGGCCAGAACATCAATGCTGGCTACAGCTTTTGACACCGGACGCGGGCGGTTGATTTCATCGACAAACGCAAGGGACGTTTCCCCTTCGCCCCCATCACGCTGTCGCGTATGCCGTCGAAGTTGCCAACCCACTTTGCCGATATTGGTCCCCGACAGACGGTGGAAAAACGGATGGATGTCGGTGGCATTTCCATCATCATCGGTCAGTGTGACAGAAGTGACCGAATGCACACGCTGTGTTCTACTTCGCCGCGCATCGGCCATCAAAGAATAGGTTGTTCGCGTGCCATCCAAAGTGATGGGTTCGGCCCTTTTTTTGAAGTGATTGACCATCGGGGTGCAATGCAACAGCAAACTGGTGTTGTCTATGTCGCGTTCCAGACGGCCTGGTGCGGCGTCAAGATACAGATAAACGACGACCTCATCGCTTTGGGATATGCGACTGACATCAACGTCAAAGAACAGAAATTTCTGTGGCAGGGCAAAAAATTCCGTCAGCGTGCGGTATCCCAGAAAGCTGTTTTCGGGATAAGGCAACAATCCTTCGGCATCGTCAAATCCCACCTGTTGCAAGGCTGTGGGTGGTAAAAAGACGGCATCAGCATCGTTGGCGTGGGCGGCCAGTCCGACCTCGGTACAATGATTAAAAAGCAACGCATGCAACGCTATGGCCTGACGGGATGGGGCCGCGATATAGAAACGAAGCGTTTGCAGACCGCAAGCAAACAATGGCGTTTTGCTTTCGCGTTTTAGGGTGATGGCCAGGCAGCCCGATGACTTACCTTCGCGGGTTTGTGGCGCGTCAATCGGGCGGGCCATCAAGCGCACATCAGCAACACTGACGGGGGCCAGTGTTACGGACTGTGTTGTTCTGAACCGACAGACATCGCTTTCGATGGGATCAGACACAATCTGTGTGTGCCGCGGTACGACCTGTGTCGTATCAAGCGTTTTTTGCGGATGCAGCTGCACAATCGTCATCGCAGGCACGGGACTAAGATAATGCGGATAAAGCGTTTCCAGAAGCGCGTCGGTCAGTTCTGGCAGGCTATCGTCGATCTTTTGCCGTATCCTAGCCGAGGTATAGGCGAAACTTTGAATCAGCCGTTCGACATGCGGATCGTCGCTGGTATCCTTTGACAGCCGTAACCGCCCGGCAATCTTTGGGAATGCCTCGCTGAACCGCGTGGCGCGGCTGCGTAGGGCGTTCAGTTCATCGCTGTAAAATTCAAGAAAGCGGTTAACCACGACTGCCCTCCAGCACGGAAAACCGTTGCATGACAGGATCCAGTCGGGTGTCAAAGACAATCGGTGGCAGCCCTTTTTGAATTTTATAGGTAGCAGAAATTCGGATATGCAAAATACGGTCTGAGGCGTCTTTATTCGGCAGAACCGTTACAGACAGATCTTCCAAGCGCGGTTCAAACAGGCGAATACGGTTTTGCAGCTCTTGTGCCATGGCGTCGCGCTGCCTGTTGGTGACCAATCGCATCGAAAACATATCTTCAACACCAAACCGCACAAGACTGTCGCGCAGTTCGGGCAAGCCTTTGGGCGGTGAATCCGGGCAACAGCGTGTGTTCAGAATGGTTTCCAGATCACGCCGTAAGGCTGAACGGATCTGTGCGATCTGTTCATTCATCGTCATCAGCGGTTCTTTGACAAGATCAGGATCGGTGTCAATCAGGCGGTCCAGAAGGCTGGTGGCCATCCGTTCGTTTGTCGCCCGAAACCGATCCATTTTATCAGCCATGCGCTGCCTCAGCCGTTGCATGTGTCAGGGTGATATTGGTAGCCGACATGATGGTCTGTGCTTCGTCACCAACCAAAAAAGATCGTTGCCCGCGCCCAATCATCAGCGTGCCCGGTGCTTCGACCCAATCAGTTTCACGCCCCATTTTTTGTTCTATGGTGGATGATCCGTGATATGTGGCAGGGATCAGAACTTCGGCCGAAGCCCCATCCATCAATGTCATCCGCGCACGACGCAGGGCCAGATCGCGGGGGCGCGAAACCTCGGCAAACTCAAGCGATTGGATCAGGGTAAAATCCACCCAAAGATAGCTTCCGCCTGTTGTCAAAGCCTCAATCGCGTGGGGCAGACGATCGTCCAGATCGCGAAAATCAGCGGCAGGCGCATCATTCCAGAAGACAGGTTGTTCACCGCGCAAGGCATCCAATTCATCAATAGCGGCGCGCGCAGTATCACCATCACCGTCACGCAAAGCCAAATTAACCTTGATTGCCAGCTTATCGCGTTCGGTTGGACCTTGTGGGAAATCGGGAATAGCCGCTTCGTCATACCAACGACCACGTGCAAACATGCCCCGAAGGTGATTGCGATACGCCGCAAGCGACGTTGCGACATCGGGTGACAGGCGCGATGCCATTTTCAAATGGGTATCAGCCTTGTCCAGATCACCATCGCACACACACAAATCGGCCAGCACAATGCGCGGCTCGGCTTTGCCGGGGTTTGCTTTCACGTCGGCTGATACTGCTGTAATCGCGGCGTCCAGATCATTGTTTGAAATAAGCTCTGCTATGGTGCTCATGCGGTCCTCTGTGGAATGCGTTGCCGGTCGTTGCTGTCGGCAACCAGGTGAAATGTGGTGGCAATATCGTCCAACTGGAAATGTGGTTGAAGATGAATGGCACAGGAATAAACGCCGGGTCGCCCCGCAATTGCAGCGACTTTAACACCTGCGCTGCGCAAAGGATACCGGGCGGTCAGGGTTGTGTCCGCGTCTTCGTTGCTGATGCAATATTTCATCAACCAGCTGTGCAATCGGCTTTGCAGCCCGTTTTCATCAGCAATACTACCTATTTCATCGCGCATAATCACTTTTAGAAAATGCGCAAAGCGGGCAGCACACAAGACATATTGCAACATAGACGCCAACCGCGCGTTGCGCACGGCAATTGCAGTGCTGTAGCGACCGGGACGGTGAAACGACGGACATGCATTGAACACCGGATCACTGACCATATAAAGCGATGAAATCGGCACAATTCCGTTTTCGACCATATATTGTTCTTGAAAACTGGTCAGGCGCACTTCGACTGGGGGCTGCTCGGACATCCCATGCTTGTCGGTTCCAAAATCATGACCGTCAAACAAAGTAATACGCCCGCCGCCGGTTTCGTCTTGATAGGCACCGCGAATGGCTGCAAACCAACCGCTTGACTTGTAAGTTTCGATCACAGTTGTAGCAAAGGCAAACGCCCCGCTGGCATAGGTTAGAACACCGGGTATTTCACAAAAAGGGAATTGGTCGATCCGGTCAGGATCATTCAGACGATACGGCTTTCGGATCAGGATGCGGGGCGCAACAAGGCCAATAAATCTGGTATCATCTTGTTCACGCAGTGCATCCCAGCGAATGCGTTCTGCAGCACTATCCCCATCACCAAGATCAGGGGCATTTGACAGATCCTGATAACTGTCCAGGCCAAAACAGTCGGGCGCAGCTGTTGCAATAAACGGACAAAACGCAGCAGCAGCTACTGATGCGATCCGCCGCAAAATATCAATTGAATCGCCGCGTTCCTTATTCACCTTGATGCCAATGTCGTAGTCACCGATCAACAGGCCGTAAGGCAACCCACCGGGCATTCCCAATTCGTCTTCGTAAACCAGTTTATGCAGATGGCTTTGGTCGAAATCCACACTGCGTTCCAGATTGCGGCTAAGGGTTTTCCAGTCGACATCCAGCAGTTTGATCAGAACTTCGCCGTCATTCCCATTTTCAAAGACAAGTTTTTGCAATGCCAGCCAGCGCGCAGACAGCGCCATGAATTCTGGGGTATGCAAAATAGCATTGACCTGCGCGTTCAGCGCTTGATCGATTTTGGCAATAAGGCAATCAATACGCGCCGCCAGCGTCTTGAACTTGGCGCTGGCGGCTTCAGTTTCAAATTGCACCGCAGTTGCGTGCATATCAGCTCTTTTCAGGGATCCGTGCGACCATCCGCAAAGATGTTGTCAGTTCTTCCATCTGCAACCATGGCCGCAACCATGCGACAGCGTTATAGCTGCCGGGTTTGCCCGGAATTTCCTGAACAGTGATCTTGGCATCCCGCAGTGGATATTTCGCACGCATTTCTGGCGCCGCATCCGCGTTTGAGTTGACATAATTGCTGATCCACCGGTTCAGCCATTTTTCGCAATCTTCCGCTTCCATAAACGACCCGATTTTGTCGCGCCCGATCACTTTCAGATAATGCGCAAACCGCGATGTTGCCATCATGTAAGGAAGACGGGCCGAAATCGCTGCGTTTTCAGTCGCTTCCGGCGTATCGTATTTCAAAGGCTTATGCGTTGTCTGCGCCCCAAAGAACACTGCATAATCCGTATTTTTATAGTGGCAAAGTGGCAAGAAGCCCATATTCCCAAGCTCTGAATCACGACGGTCTGTAATGCCAATTTCAGTTGGGCACTTGATATCAATGTCGCCGTCATCAGTTGAAAACAGATGCATAGGCAAGCCTTCAACTTTGCCCCCGTTTTCCGCACCCCGAATGGCTGTACACCAACCGGTGTCTCCGAACGCTTCGGTCAGACGTGCGCCCATGACATAGGATGCGTTCATCCAGCAGTAATTATTGTGCGGAATGCGATCACCATCATAGGAAATGGCTTCGTCATAATTGAATTCTTCGATCGTCCGCGTCCGTGGGCCATATGGCACGCGTGCCAAAGTGCGCGGCAGCGTCAAAGTGACAAAGCGGGAATCTTCGCTGGCGCGGAAATTGCGCCATTTCGCATATTCAGCCGTATCAAAAATCTTTGACAGATCGCGTGGCTTGCTAAGTTCGGTATAGTCATCAAACCCGAACAACTGCGGGCTGGCGGCCGAGATGAAGGGCGCAAACGCAGCGGCTGAAATCGAGCTCATGTTTTGCAGGCATTCCAAGTCTTCAAAACCGTTATCGAATTCGTAATCCCCAACGATTGCACCAATCGGTTCGCCGCCTGGTGTTCCAAACTCGTCTTCGTAGATGGCTTTGAACAAGCGGGACTGATCAAATTCAACGGCTTTTGCCAGATCGCGACCAATCTCTTTCTTACTTGCGTTCAGAACGCGGATCTTCAGGTTTGAACTGGTATTTGAGTTTTTCACCAGATAGTGCAAACCCCGCCATGATCCTTCCAACTTGGAAAATTCCGGCGATTGCATCACAGCGGCCAGCTGTTTTGAGATTTTCGCGTCGATCTCTTCAACAGCTTTAGTCAAGGTAATGGTCAGGTTTCGGTTAAACGTAACCGTGCCTTCCATAGCAGCGTCGGTCAACGCACGCATAAGATCAGTCGTACGATCAGCTTCGGTTTGCTTGGTTGCACCGATCACCTGATCCAAAAGACCGGCTTCTTCGGTTACAACTTCGGTATTGCTTTGGGATTCGGGATTAGTCGCCATTACGCTTTGTCTCCATCAGAACCTGATTGTGACTTGATCTCATCGACCATTTTCTTGACTGCGTCATTGTCTTGCAGGATTTCTTCCAGCAATAGCTCAAGCTCTTCTGAGCGGTCGGCCTTGCTTAGCAGATCACGCAGCTGATTACGGCTTTCCAGCAGCTTTTTCAGCGCAGGCACCTGGTCCACAATGGCGGCAGGCTCAAAATCTTCCATTTTGGAAAATTTCAAATCAACGTTCATCAGGCTATCATCATCTGTAAGTGCATTTTCGACCTTCATCCGCAGGCCCGGCGTCATGCGCTTCATCACAGCGTCAAAATTATCGATATCGATCTGCACGAATTTACGTTGACCAAAAGGTTTAAGATCTTCGGTTGGATCCCCGGAAAAATCACCAAGAACACCCACGACGAATGGCAATTCCTTTTCAACCATCGCACCTTCAGTTTCCACTTCGTACTTGATGTGAACTCTGGGCTTGCGCACTTTTTCCAATTTGTCGTGTACACTGGCCATATAGTATTCCTCTCGGATTTAGTTAACGTCTGACAAAAATCTCAAATTCCATGTCATGAAGCCACGTATGTCGGTTGGCGTCAAACCAACTTCTGTACCAGCATTTAAACAGTTGCATGACACCTATAGTCTATTTTCCGTTTATTGGGGTTCATTCTTTTCCCGAATACCAGCCGTCGTCATAACGTTGCGCCGCATGGATTCGTCCGGGATCAGTTCTTCTAGTAATGTCATGAAGTCCATTCTGCCGCGATGAACAATCGTTTCAAGCGCATGGCTGATGGGTGAATGCGGTTCCGTTTTGCGGAAAAACGCGGCAACATCCAGCAATTTTGCAAATGCCTCATCTCGTGTTGTGATTGCACCCACAGGTTTAGTGTCTTGTGCCACATCGCTATCCTGGATTTCATCATCATTTTCGGTCGTTTCAAGCGGCGCGGTGACATGGGATTTCAACCACATCTCTACGTCACCCAAAGTTTCGTAAATAAGGCTAAAAGGGGGTGCATCGGCGCCATATTTTCCCGTCAGGATAGCATCGCTGACTTTGATAGACGCAATTGCAGATTGTATATGGCCCAACTGGGAAAGCATCGCGGTATTGCCGGCTTTACCCATTTCGGTCAATAATTCCGGTTCCTGCCCATTCTGGCGATACCAAAAAGCAAATTCACCATAAGGCGCGTCTGGAACCAGCGGCAAAAGGCGAATTGGTTGGATTAAAGCACCTTCGCGACCGCCACCATTCAGACCTGTTAGTGCATCAAACCTATCAGCGTCTGTTTCTTCAGGCGGTGGGAACAGTTCAGTGCCAAAGCTTTCAAGGATCTGCTGCAGGATCGAAAAACCTTTCGCAAGCCCTTCAAATCCTGACAACCTTGTTTCAGCTTCAATATACCACGCCAATATTTCGACGTCTTTTGTGTACTCTGCAAGAAGCTGATGTGCGACATCACGCACCTCGACCCATTCAGGACAAAGCGCGATACGCTGTTCGATGTTTTCCAGATTTTCCATCCGGCGTTCTTCTGCACGAACGTTGCTACGTAAATCACGCAACTTGTAATACAGCGCCTGAGCTGGACCATCTTCACGTACATCCACACCAATAGGAGCATCTGCAGAAATAGCCGACGCCAGAATATCGCTTTCAATTGGCGCTTGTTCGTTCAATATTTTTTCCTCAACCGTTGCACGATCGTCAAATCGTTCACCTTTATGTAAACTTTATGTCTAAACTAGGTTGCGAATCATGTTTATGCCATTAAATTAACAAATATACAGGCGAAGTGTAGCGGCATAAAAAGTGCAGATGCAAGTCGCCGACCTATATTTGAGGTAAGTTATTGTGGCTGCGATTGATCTGCACGTATTGATTCAACACCTTGATCCCGGATTACGCACATCTTTAGAAAAAGCAGCAGCGCTTGCCGTTAGAAACGCAAATAAATCCATTGAGATTGAACACTTTGTTTATGTGCTGGCTGAAAATCCTGATGTCGCCGATGTTTTGAACGATGCAGATTGCCAAGCATCCGCAGCACAAAAAGAAGCACAGCTTGCGATTGCGTCGCTGCAGCGTGGTCATGGATCAGCCCCATCCATGTCGCAAAATATTGTCACCTTGGCGCGCGAAGCCTGGCTGACGGCGTCGTTGCGGTTTGGGCAAAACCGTGTTGGCATTGAAACACTGCTTTTGACCCTTGGCACAGAAAGCGATTTGCGATCTGCATTGCGTGTTGCGTCGCCATCGCTTCTTAAGATGAATTTGGCAGCCCTTGAAAAGGCCGCCCGCGAAAAACCTGTGTCACAAGATGTTAGTTCTGCCCCAAATGCGGCTGCGCCACCCGCTGCTGGTGGCGAAGATTTCCTGTCTGCTTATGCAACTGATTTAACGGCCGAAGCAAAAGCGGGACGCATCGATTCAGTTATCGGTCGTGATACTGAATTGCGCCAGATGATCGATATTTTGATGCGCCGTCGTCAAAACAACCCCATTTTGGTTGGCGAAGCGGGCGTGGGTAAAACGGCTGTGGCCGAAGCCTTTGCCCTGATGATTGCGGAAGGCGAAGCACCGGATCGCCTGAAAAACGTGTCATTGATGGCATTGGATCTTAGCCTTTTGCAGGCAGGAGCTGGCGTGAAAGGTGAATTTGAACGCCGCCTGACAGGTGTCGTTGATCAGGTCAAAGCCTCATCCAAGCCAATTATTCTATTTATTGATGAAGCACACACACTGATTGGTGCAGGTGCGCAATCTGGTCAGGGGGACGCTGCAAATATTCTAAAGCCAGCACTGGCCCGTGGTGATCTGCGCACAATTGCAGCGACAACATGGTCTGAATACAAGAAATATTTCGAAAAAGACCCCGCCCTGACCCGTCGCTTTCAGACTGTCAAAGTCAACGAACCTGATATTGAAACCGCAGTGCGGATGATGCGGAAAATTGCGCCACGCTTCAAAGACCATCATAACGTTCGCATTCGGGATCGTGCGTTGCGAGCCGCGGTTGAGCTGTCGGCGCGTTATATTCCTGAACGTCAACTGCCCGATAAAGCCGTCAGCTTGCTTGATACGGCCGCTGCTGCAATCACACTAAGTCGTCAGACACAGCCTGCGGCCCTTCAGGATTTGCGACGCGAAGTTGAATTGCTGCAAACCGAAATTGAGGCATTGCAATCCGAGCTTTCAACAGATGAATCAACGGCTCGCCTGCAATCATTGAACAACGATCTTGAAGCCGCCAAAGCCGAAGCCGCCAATCTTGAAGCCAAGTTGGAAAAAGAAACGGAATTGGTGTCCGAGGCTGATGAAATCGAAGATAACCTTAGCGATGACGGTGATAATTTCCGCCGGTTGACGGAAGCGGAAAGTGCTTTGTCACAAGTTCAGGGGGAAAGCCCGTTGATCCACCGTGTGGTCGATGACGAAGCGATTGCTGCTGTTGTGGCCCGTTGGACAGGCGTTCCCACCGGGCGCTTGATGCGCGATGAAATCACGGTTGTCGGCAGTTTGGGCGATCGTATGAAAGCACGCGTTTTGGGGCAAGATTTTGCAGTTGATAAACTTGCCGAAGCGATGCGCGTGTCGCGCGCCGGACTGACCGACGAACGAAAACCAACCGGTGTTTTCCTGTTGGTTGGAACGTCAGGTGTGGGTAAAACCGAAACGGCCCTTGGTTTGGCTGATGAACTTTACGGCGGTCCCTCTGGGCTGACTGTCATCAACATGTCGGAATATAAAGAAGAACATAAGGTATCGTTGCTGATGGGCTCGCCCCCTGGCTATGTCGGTTATGGCGAGGGTGGTGTTTTGACCGAAGCCGTTCGGCGCAGGCCCTATGGTGTTTTGCTGTTAGATGAAATGGACAAGGCGCACCCTGGCGTCCAGGATATTTTTTATCAGGTGTTTGACAAAGGCACATTGCGTGATGGTGAAGGGCGCGATGTCGATTTCCGTAACACAACTATAATCATGACTGCGAATACCGGGACTGAAACCCTTGCGACCTTGGCCGAAGACCCCGACACGATGCCTGAAGGCCGCGCACTGGAAAAGGCCTTGAAGCCTGAATTGCTTGAGACTTTTAAGCCCGCTTTTTTAGGCCGTGTTGCAATTCTTCCATATATTCCGCTGACAAAGGATGTTCTGGGTGGTATAGTCGATCTACAATTGGCTAAAATTTCTGAGCGTACAAAATCAACCTATGGGACCGATTTGACAATCAGTGATATTGCCAGAACATATATAGTGGAAAACGCGGCAGCAGGTGATACTGGTGCCCGTGCAATTGAAACAATGCTGTCACAAGATCTTCTTCCAAAGATGGCAGACTATTTTCTAGAATCGCTCGTCTCTGGCAATATGCCAAAGATGGTCGTACTTGGTTTAGACGCGGACAATCAGTTCACCCTTGATGCTGATATGCCCCTTCAAAGCAAGGCAACCTAAGTTGTCGGCGCTGGAATTTATTAGCGGCGGCGGCAAAATATGTACTTCGGTACGCTTTTTATATGAACTGAAACCTGGAGACTTATAAAATGCCAATTTACCTTCAAATTGACGGTATCCCTGGAAACGTAACAGAAGAGGGATACGAAAATTGGATTAAACTCGACACTTGCTGCGGCGGTGTACACAGACTTCTCAAGTCACCAGCGGGTGATGTTGCAAACCGTGATGGTGGTACCGTGACGATCAACCCCATCACGTGTTCAAAAGGACATTGTTCAGCTTCTGCAAAGCTTGAAAAAGAAGGCTGGATTGGCCATCAGGGACGCCCTGCAAAAATTCATTTTGTCACAAACGGTAACCCGAACCTTGTGACCAAGGAAGTTGAGCTGAAAGACGTTCTGGTTGAATATTACAACTATGACTCGTCAGACGGAAACGTTGCGCAAGAAAACTTCCAGCTGAACTTTACAGAGATCAGCGTAACAGCGCATACATATGACAAAAATAACTCAGTCAAAGATACATCGCGTTATTGGTTCTCACTTGTGACCAACAAAGGCGGCTGATTTTCGGCAAATAGAATAAAAAGGGCGCAAGTATGCGCCCTTTTTTGCGTTTAAGATGAAGTCTTCAGAAATTTGATGAAGCGAATTTGAATTTCAAGATTTTAGACAAACCGCTTTTACACATCCAACTCTTCTACAAACCTTGCGTTTTCCTGAATATACTGGAACCGCATTTCGGGTTTCTTGCCCATAAGACGTTCAACAAGATCACCGGTTTGACCGGGTTCGTCTTCGTCAATACTGACACGGATCAGTTTGCGGGTGGTAGGATCCATCGTGGTTTCTTTCAGGTCCTTTGCGTCCATTTCGCCCAAACCTTTGAAACGGCTGACTTGCAGTTTTGCATTGCCACCCAGACCTTTGACCATGACTGCATTCTTTTCTGCTTCGTCCAGGCAATAAACGCGGCGCGATCCTTGGGTAACGCGAAACAGCGGTGGGCAAGCCAGATACAGATGGCCCTGATCAATCATCGGGCGCATTTGGGTAAAGAAAAACGTCATCAAAAGCGATGCAATATGCGCACCATCGACATCGGCGTCGGTCATGATAATGATCTTTTCGTAACGTAAATCATCGACATTGAACCGGCTTCCAAGGCCAACCCCAAGCGCCTGGGTCAAATCGCTGATTTCATTATTCGTGGACAGCTTGTTCGATGCCGCCCCCAACACATTCAGGATCTTCCCACGCAGAGGCAGCAGTGCTTGTGTTTTTCGATTACGTGCCATTTTGGCTGATCCACCGGCGCTGTCCCCTTCGACTATGAACAATTCGGTTCCATCGCGTGACGTCGCAGAACAATCAGTCAACTTACCGGGCAGGCGCAGCTTTTTCGTAGCCGTCTTTCGGGCAGTTTCTTTTTCCTGGCGGCGGCGCAAACGTTCTTCGGCACGCAGGATCAGATAATCAAGAATTGCACCTGCAGATTTTGTATCGGCAGCCAGCCAATTGTCGAAATGGTCGCGGACAGAGTTTTCGACCATGCGCGCAGCCTCTTCGGTTGACAGTCGGTCTTTGGTCTGGCCCACGAATTTAGGTTCGCGAATGAAACAGCTGACCAACGCGCAGCCACCTGCACTTAAATCTTCGCGGTTGATCTGAGTGACTTTTTTATTATTAACCAGATCACCATAGGCACGAATGCCTTTTAGGATCGCGGCCCAAAATCCACTTTCGTGCGTGCCACCTTCGGGTGTGGGTACGGTGTTACAATAGGATTGTATGAAGCCGTCGCGGCTGGGCGTCCAATTGATCGCCCATTCGACTGATCCCGGCACACCGAATTTTTCCTGAAAGCCGACTTTGCCAGCGAACGGCTTTTCAGCATAGGTTGAGGCCGCCCCAAGTGTTTCAGACAGATAATCAGCCAGACCGCCGGGAAAGTGAAACGTGGCCTGCATCGGCATATCGCCGTCAGGCAATGCAGATTTCCAGCGGATTTCGACGCCCGAGAACAGATATGCCTTGGACCGTACCATTTTGAACAAACGCGATGGCTTGAACTTTAGCGATCCAAAGATATCGGCATCAGGATGAAACGTGACAGCCGTACCGCGTCGATTGGGGGCAGACCCTACTTTTTGCAATGACCCTTGCGGAATACCACGGGAAAATTCCATAGCATAAAGTTCGCGATTACGCGCCACTTCGACACGCAGATGATCAGATAATGCATTCACAACGGATGACCCGACGCCATGCAACCCGCCCGATGTCTGATAGCTGTCACCTGAAAATTTACCACCTGCATTCAGCGTGCAAAAGATAATCTCAAGTGCGGATTTATCGGGAAACTTTGGGTGTGCATCAATTGGAATGCCACGGCCATTGTCGCGTACGGTAATATGGTAGTTTTCATGCAGCTCAACTTCGATCCAGTTGGCATGACCTGCGACAGCTTCGTCCATCGAGTTGTCAACGATTTCAGCCACCATGTGATGCAGCGCGCGATCATCGGTGCCGCCGATGTACATACCGGGCCGCAGGCGAACATGCTCCATATCCTCCAGCACCTCGATTGAGGATGCATCATATTTGGATGGATCCGGCTGTTCCGGCAGAAGATCATCGGTCATTTGGCTGCTCATTTTGTTAGTTATTTTGCACGATAGTAAAGCAGGGGCTGTTCAATTTGAAGCGTACTGTTGACAGACCGCTAAATCGTTACCTATCAGTTGAGTTATAGCTAGTATTTGTTGTTATTGTTTCTGATTATTTAATTCGAAAATGGGGTGATTTAAGACATGGTAAATGAAACTGCAGATCAAAAATTGGATGCATTGATTGGAAGTATAAATGAAATTCGTAATGATTGGCTAATTAGACCAATTGATACGTATAATGTTGCCATTGATAACGCACATACATTTTACCAGGATACTCTGGCCCGGCAACGAAACGTTGATCAGATTCAGGCTGAATTTGTTATTATGACACTCATGGTCGGTAGTGTTGCACTTATTGGCGCATTTGCACCCATGTCCTATGTTTTGGGCGCTGCTGGAACCATGAAATACATGAAAAATATGGTACGGATGAAACGCTTTGTCGGCTCAAAGGTTTACAGTACAGCTGAGAAATTTGGGAAAAACAGAGTCGCCAAGTATATTTGGGTCGGTATGTCAGCAGAATCCGTATCGCTACTAAAGACCAAAGGACGCATCGGGATTGCAAGCCAAACGGTTGGGGGCAATTCTGCAGACATGCAAATAGATACGATTGAAGACATAAAGCTATCAGTGCGGCAGAGCGTCATAAGAACGTTTGATAAAATAAAACAGGATCTTGGCGATATTCGAAATTGCGATGCGTCAGAAGCAGAAAAAATGCAGTTCTATAACGATGCGATGAAAAGCCCGTTTATTGCAAAAAAAGCATCTGAGGTTAATGCAGCAATGATGGCAAATAAATCAAAATTGCAGGATCGTATGAAGCTGGCGTTTCTTCTGCATTATGTGATGAGTTGCGATTATCTGAAAACAACTACATCAACCGTAATGGATACTGGTACATACATTCATGTAGATAGTGACGTGAAAAAGACGCCTATACATATAAGTCCTTCTAGCCCCAGTTATCCCCAAAATAAATCTAGTGGTTTGAACAGTACGAAGGTTAAATATCGCGATACCGGCAATATAGTGGCAAAAGACATTAACACTTTGTACCAACAGTTGGCTGATGATGTTGGTTACAAGAAAGAAAAGTTAATGGATGATGATGATATGTTTGGAAGCACAACAAACAAAGTTGTTTTGAAAAAGGCCGAAGCTGCTTTGGAAAAACTTGCTGCTTTGGATAGTGTTGAAAAGATGCTTCCAAAAGTGATTGGCTTTTAGTGCGTATAATGTCCTTGTGGTTACACTTTAAACGAACGTCATCTTGATTGATGCCAAATTTTGATCTGGAAAAAGCAGCCTATGCTTCTGGGCGTCTTCGTATTGTGGGCGTTGATGAAGTGGGGCGTGGGCCTTTGGCGGGCCCTGTAATCGCTGCTGCGGTTTGGTTGGATCCGCAAAATATTCCCAATGGGTTGGATGACAGCAAAAAACTGACTCCCAAAAAACGTGGGCTCTTGAATACGGCCTTGATGTCTTGCGCCGATATCGGGATTGGGCAAGCGTCAGTCGCTGAGATTGATCAGATCAACATTCTGCGCGCATCGCATCTGGCGATGGAGCGCGCGATTGCGGCTTTGTCGCATCCGCCAGATTACGTGCTGATTGATGGCAATCTGATCCCGCGCGGGCTGACAATCGCATCGCAAGCTGTGATCAAGGGCGATAGCAAATCACTGTCGATCGCAGCCGCATCAATCATCGCAAAGCAGTACCGCGACAAATTGATGGTGGATTTAGCGCAACAGCACCCTGGCTATGGGTGGGAAAAAAACGCAGGTTATCCGACAAAAGCGCATCTGGAAGCACTTCAAAATCTTGGGGTGACCCCCGTTCATAGACGTTCGTTCAAACCTGTCCACAACATCTTGTATCAAGAAAAATCTGCAAGTCATTGATTCAAAAAAGAATTTGACGGCGAATCATCTTTGACTCATGTTTAACCCAACCAACGAGCGTGAAAATGCGCCGGGGACAAGAGGCAGATATGACGACGACAAAGACCAAAAAGGGCGCTGCTGCGCTTCCTTTGAACACGATTGTGGATGGTGACTGCATTGAGGCTATGAATGCTTTGCCTGCAGGATCAATTGACCTGATTTTTGCCGATCCTCCTTATAATTTGCAGCTAAAGGGTGACCTTCATCGCCCTGACAATTCCCGCGTCGATGCGGTGGATGATGCCTGGGACCAGTTTTCCAGTTTTGCCGCCTATGACCGGTTTACACAAGATTGGCTTGCGGCCGCGCGCCGGTTGCTGAAACCTAATGGGGCTATCTGGGTTATCGGCTCATACCACAATATTTTTCGGGTGGGGGCAGCCATGCAGAATGCTGGCTATTGGATCCTGAATGATGTGGTGTGGCGCAAGTCAAATCCCATGCCGAACTTCCGCGGCAAGCGTCTGACAAACGCACATGAAACGTTGATCTGGGCGTCCAAGGAAGAGGCGAGTAAATACACGTTCAACTATGAGGCGCTAAAAGCGTTGAACGAGGGCGTACAGATGAGAAGTGACTGGGTGCTTCCCATCTGTACGGGCCACGAACGATTAAAGAATGAAGCTGGCGAAAAGGCACATCCGACGCAAAAACCAATGAGTCTTTTGCACCGCGTGATGGTGGCCACAACGAACCCCGGTGATGTTGTTCTGGATCCGTTTTTCGGCACAGGCACCACAGGTGCAGTCGCCAAGATGTTGGGCCGCGAATACATTGGCATCGAACGGGAGGCCAATTATCGCGAAGTTGCAGAAAAGCGGCTTTCCAAAGTGCGCAAGTTTGACAAAGAGGCGTTGCAGGTCACGACCTCTAAGCGGGCTGAGCCGCGCGTGCCATTTGGTCAATTGGTTGAACGTGGCATGCTAAACCCCGGCGAAGAGTTGTTAAGCATGAATGGCCGCCACAAGGCCAAAGTGCGTGCCGACGGCACCTTAATCGGCGATGATATCAAAGGGTCCATTCATCAGGTCGGCGCCAAACTGGAAGGCGCCCCAAGTTGCAACGGTTGGACGTACTGGTGTTTTAAGCGCGATGGTAAAATGGTGCCCATCGACCTGCTGCGTCAACAGATCCGGGCCGAAATGACGGATCGACCCAATTAGATTTCTCCCTGTACGAGTTCAATAATTCAGTTACCGCCGGTGCCTGTGAGTCTATGCCAGGCACTTACTTACCCCGCCGACACCAACTCGGCGGGGTTTTTTTACCTATATTTCTTGAACATCGAAGAATTACCGTGCTGCCGATCATGTGATTGCAGTTTTTATACCTTGCTGTGAAATGAATGCGACAATTGTCTGCGGCTTCATTCCGCAGCTACGCGGTTCAACTTAGCAAGTAAACCAGTCGCAGATGCCGCTTTTGATGGGTCAGAGCTGTTTGCCAGCAGCCAACCCTGAATTTCGGCGGGACTGGTTTTTTGCATCCCCAACCGTTCTTGAAACCGCCTGGCAAGTAATGGTTCATTCGGGAAAAAGCGATCGAACAGTTGCCTGGCTGTTGTGGCATTCACTAACCCTAATTCGGTATGTACATCAGCACGGCCCGGTCGGATTAAAGCAGGGTCCAGTTTATTCTTATGGTTCGTCGTCATGATCAATGCACGTCCTTCCTGAGCAGCGACACCATCAATAGCATTCAGCAGCCCCGAAAAGCTGACACCAGTCTGCTTGTCCCCATTTTTGCGTTGCGTGAACACGGCATCAACATCTTCGACAGCGATCAATGATCGTTTCGGCGCGCAGATCATCGCCTCGCGCAAATCGTCGTCTGTCAGCGTTGTCCTGCCAACATCCAAAGTTGCGATATCCAAAGATAGCTCGGATGCAAGCGCCCGGATCAAGCTGGATTTTCCTGTGCCGGGCGGGCCATGAAACAGATAACCACGTCGCCATGGCACACCGCGTTGAGTATACCAGTTGCTTGCCGAATAGAACCAACGCATATCTTCCAAAACGCGCTGTACGCAGTCGTCGTCCACAACAACAGTATCTAAGGACCGGCGTGGAATATCACCAATGTTGTCCCAGTAATCACCTTTCAGAATGTGCAGCCCCGGACCAATGCGATCTTTTGCTTGTGCGATTTGGCGTCCACATTCAATCCACCCGACGATTGTTGAAATGCAGCCCAATAGTACCGTGACATTCAACGTTTCCATGGGACGCTGACTGTGTGGATTCCCGATTTTGGACTTCTCGTTAATGTCACGCTCAAGACAGCAAACCTTACCCTGGTATAAAAACCAATGCCGTCCGGGTGCTGGGGCGTACCCCTTTGTGCCGCTGGCCCATCTACCATCAGTCATCCGCACATGCCGCGATTTGGACAGAACATTGTTATGTTCCATCCAAATGCAAAAATGGCGATAGGCCGCGCTGCGGTTATCCAGTGTCAGACTAACCCAAACGCGACGCATGACCATTTTATAGAGCGCCATTATAATGACGCGCAAAGACGCGACAGCAATGCCAAGGGCACCCAAAGCGAGACCGCCAGCGAAGAAGTCACTTTTCAATGCATCGATAAGAAAACTATCAATCATACCCATCACCCACATCTTTCCTCACGAAAGCTGGTGCCTTTGAAGCAACGGACAGGATTGCCACGCTCCAGAGAGTTATGAAGCTGGTTCTGATTGGTCTTTTGGGCTTGATGGTCTGCTGTAACTTGCGCATTCATCAAGGTTTGCAAGCGCTCTAGTGCCAAGGCTTTGTTGCGATGTTGCGACCGCATTTCGCGGGCAACTGCTGTCAATCCGCTTGGCCGATGCGTTGCCCGCACTGCACTATCTGTCGTGTTCTGGTGTTGCCCGCCGGGGCCACCTGCGCGGAAGCTTTCAAACATGACATCACTTGGGTTAACCTCAACTTTTACGGTCACGTTCTGCGTCAATTGGAAAACACCAACAAACCAATTTGCGCGCTTGTGATTCGGCCGTAACGTGCTTTTGGCGCGCCAACGGATCGTCCCGCACCAGCGTTTGGCGAACGCATCGTTCCCAAGGCCGTGAACAATAATCACAGCGGACTTTGCACCATGCTTTGAAGGCGTGGTGTTGACATCCAGCTCAAGCCCGATTGTTTCGGCTTCGTCCAGCATATGCTGTAAAACACCGGCTATGGCCTGATTGCATTCGGCAGGTCCATTGCCACTGGTGATCAGAAGGGAAATTGGCATGTTGTGTTTCATGTCCGACCTCCGTCTCTTGTTTTCTTAAAGGTCAAAAGCGGGTGGAACATTGCAACTGATTGTGCTGCACGGGTTGCTTCCAGATCGGCCACAACGCTTTGCGATGATTTGTAGGCTATTGGTGCTTCCTCGATCAGTAAATCGCGATCTTCGCAAATGATGCGGCCACCAAAGGACGTGCGTTGCATCGCATCAATATCAGATCGTTTGGCCCGTACCCGCCCATGCATAGAGGACCGGTCATAGCGGCGACCCGACCCGTGTGCTGTGGACATCAACGCATCAGGTTGATCCGTCGGCCGCAATAAATAGCTGGGTGTTGCCCGCGATCCGGCCAGTGGAACAAGACCACTGACAGCACTGGCCGCCCCTTTGCGGTGCAGCCAGCCGTCACCATGCTGTGTCAGTATATTGTGCGGTGCATCAACAATCAGATGCAGATCCGTGCGCAATGCTTCGGCGGCACGTTCAGCAATGATCTGACGATTTAGGCTTGCCCAAAGAACGGCTTTGTCGTGGCTTTTTACATAATTCGATGTGGCGATGTCATTGGGATGCATCCCTGAAAATGCGCCCTGAGGGATAGAGCCCAGAACTGCATTTCCAAAGCCACGTGATCCTGAGTGGACAAGTAGGTAAATCGCTGACTTGTCGAGACAAAAGTCAGTGTCACTGTCCGCAAGCGTTTGCACTTCACAAAAGTGGTTGCCACCGCCAATCGTGCTAAGAGACGTCGGAAACATATCTGGCTTTATACCAATCCCCTCAAGCCGCGAACCAATATCGTCAGTGACCGGCTCGCTTAGCACCCGCATTCGGCGCATCGCCTTTTCCATCTTGAATTTGCGCAAAGGCATATCAAGCTGGAACAATGACATGCCGCAGCCGATATCGTTGCCGATGAGCTGCGGATAGATCCGATCCGCCAATACGGCACACCCAACGGGCCCGTATTTTCCGGGGTGCAGATCAGGAAAGGCGGCGATTTTACGAACGCCGGGCCATCCGGCGACGTGTTCAAGTTGTTGTTCAGCGCGACCTTCGATCCAAGCTGCAGATGTATAGAATTTAGTGATTACGCCGTCACTGTTCACAGCAGACGTGCGATCACCCAAGACAGAATTGCCCATGGAGTAATACCCAATTATTCATAATGTAGAGATGCTAACCACAGTGTTAGCGCATGAGATCACAATAGGCCGGTATGTGGCTTAAGCGGCGATCTGACCCTGAAGGGCGTTGCGATGAAGTGTCATGTGTTGCCCTTTCCTGGCTTGGGTTGAAAATTGGATCCATGGACCGATTGGAGCGCTGATCTAGGCTGGAAGTTGGATTCTGGCAAACATAATATTGCTTAGGCAAAATTGTGTAGCTAATTGGCAACGGCTCATGCGTGATGACCATTCAGCTTTGGCAGGTGCGCCAATCCAGTCCGAACTTTTCAAGATATTTGCGCAGCCTATCGGCATCATTCCGACTTGTCTTTGCCGCCCGAGAAGCTGCGAAAAGGCGGCGGCCAGCGGCACTTAGGCTGGCGCTTTGCGTGCACACGCGGATGACAGCGGCCAGTTGAACGCGATCGAATTCATCAATATTTGCAGCGTTTTCGCCCAAGTATTGTGTAAGAATTTGCATGTCAGGATCACGGCTTGCGTTGTGCCATGTTGTCGTCAGTGTCTCAATCTCGGTTGTCACCATGGCTTGCGTAATCCGCCCACGGGGTGCAAGCGTACACATCCGTTGGATCGACGCGCTAAGATCGCGGAAGTTACCAGGCCAATGTGTGCCGGGGTCAGTAGCGAACTTCTGATAGGCTGCCTGGGCATCCGCATTAAATGCGATGCGATTTCCAAGCAATTTTTCCATGCGTTCAAGTTCGAACGCAATATTGGCTGCAATATCTTCGGACCTGTCACGCAAAGCAGGCAGCGAAAATGTCCACAGATTGAGACGTGCGAACAGATCTGCCCGAAAACGTTGGTTGGCCACCATTTCAGCAAGGTTTTTGCCAGCACCTGCGATCAAATGAAAGCGGCTGGTGACCTCATAATCAGATCCAAGCGGCAGGTATTTCCCGGTTTCAATCGCGTGTAAGATCATGGCCTGCTCGTCAAGGCCAAGTTCGTCTATCTCATCAAGGAACAGAACACCTCCGTCCGCCTCTTGCAACAAACCGCGTCTGTCTGCCCCTGCCCCCGGAACGGCTTGCCGTCGATGCCCGAACAGTGTCGACATCGCGCGTTCACCCTTCAGAGTGGAACAATTCACATGGACCAACCGTCCTTTGATGCGACGACGCTGCAGTTTCAATTCGTATAAGCGCTTGGCCAGATCGGACTTGCCCGTCCCCGTTGGCCCAATCAACAGCAAAGGTGCGTCAGAATTCGAAGTCACAACCTCCATTCGGTCAATCATAGCATTAAAAGCAGGGTTGCGGGTTTCGATACCGCCTTTCAGAAGCGTGTTATACTCACGTGTGACCAGATCGAAACGTTGTTGTAACGCGTTGTATTTGGACAGGTCCAGATCAACGATTTGCTTGGTGCCGGGCCCATCCTCTTCGCTGCGTGGTGGACCTGTCTGCACCAGCTTGGCTGGGATATGGCGCGCCTCGGCCAACAAAAACCAACAAATCTGGCCAACATGTGTCCCGGTTGTCAGGTGAATGTAATAGTCTTCGCGTTCGTCATCAAATCCATAGTCGCGTGCGAAATCATACATCGCACCGTACATTTCTTCGAAATCCCACGGATCTTGAATGTCGATATGGTTTAGCAGCACCTCTGTTTTGGGGCTGGCCAGTTCAATGTCAGTTTTGATCTTTTCGGCAAGGCTAAGCCAGCGACCAGAGTAAATCAGTTCAAACCGATCAATCGGAAAGTCAGGATGCTGGGCAATTTGTACCGAAGGCCGCCAGCGACGTCGCTTGCCTGCATCTAGATTCGTACCCAAAAAGCCAATAACAACATTTTTCCTCATAATACTATCCATATTAATAAATCACTATCTATATCAATAAATATTTTTCTAGCGTATTTGAAGAGATCTTCTTTATTTTTTTAAAAACAGATACTTAAGTGGATTTCATTTTTTCTTCGGTTTAGGGGCAATATCAACGAAAACAGTCTCACTAAACAAATGAAGGACGGAAGAAATGGCAAACAAATCCGTGTTTGCATCAATCAAAGGCCGGTTGCTTCCTGCGACAAATACCCGAAACGTTGCGGGTGCGCCGGCCTACCGATACTCTGATGCACATGCCTTGGCCCAAGTCGCGATGACTGGAACCTTTGGTGCAACATATTACCAAAACCCGCTGGACGAATTGTCCCGCACCTTGGAATTGGCAAATAAGGTTGATCCGTCATTTCTGGCGCAAACTGCCGTCTATACTCGTAAGTCCGGGCATATGAAGGACATGCCTGCCTTGCTGTTGGCTGTTCTGGCCGGTCGTGACCCGGTCTTGTTTCGGCATGCTTTCGGACGTGTTGTGGACAATGGCAAAATGCTGCGGACGTTCGTACAGATCATGCGATCTGGACAAACAGGGCGTAAGTCGCTTGGCTCTGCGCCAAAGCGGATGGTGGCCAACTGGCTGAATGATGCGTCTGATCGGGCGATCTTGCAGGCCAATGTCGGCAACGACCCGTCCTTGGCGGATGTGATCAAGATGGTGCACCCAAAGCCTAGCAGCAAAGCACGTGAAGCGTTGTTTGCCTGGATCATCGGGCGGCCATGTGATGTCGCGTTGCTGCCTGTGACTGTGCAGGACTTCCTTCGATTTAAGGAAATCGGCAAGGGAGAGATCCCAGATGTGCCGTTCCAGATGCTGACGCAGTTGCCGTTGTCCACAAAACACTGGGCAAAGATCGCTGAAAACGCATCGTGGCAGATGACCCGCATGAACCTGAACACGTTTCAGCGTCATGGAGTGTTGGCCTTGCCCAAGATGCGGGCGCATATAGCGGCCACCCTGCGCGATCCTGAAAAGATCGCAAAAGCACGGGTGTTCCCGTATCAGTTGATGACTGCCTATCAGGCACTTTCTGCTGATATGCCGGCTGAAATCCGGGATGCGCTGCATGACGCGATGGAGCTTTCGGTACGTAACGTACCAAAACTGCATGGCCAAGTCGTGGTCTGCCCGGACGTTTCCGGGTCTATGTCTGGGGCTGTGACTGGTTACCGTAAAGGTGCCACCACAGTGATGCGTTTTGTGGATGTGGCAGGCCTTGTTTCTGCGGCGATCCTGCGCCAGAATCCATCGGCAACTGTGTTGCCGTTTGAGATGAAGGTGCGTGGTTTGCGGTTGGAACCCCGCGATACGATCCTGACAAACGCTGCGCGTTTGGCAGAACAGTGGGGTGGTGGAACAAACTGCGCCGCACCACTGGAATGGTTGCTGGCCAAGGGGCGTGCCCCTGATCTGGTGATCATGGTGTCGGACAACCAGTCGTGGGCACATTGCCAATATGGTAACGCTGGGACGGTGATGATGAAAGCATGGGAGAAGCTGAAAAGCCGTAACTCAAAGGCCAAGCTGGTCTGCATCGACATCGCCCCCTACGGAACTACGCAGGCCAAAGAGCGTGAGGACGTGCTGAACATCGGCGGGTTCTCGGACACGGTCTTTGATCAGATCGCGGCCTTTGCAACGGGTAAGATGGGGCCGGACCATTGGGTTGGCCAGATCAAAGCTGTGGAGGTCTAAACATGAGGGTCAGGCGGTGATCGCCTGACCCGAGAAACAGAAGAATAGAAACTCTCGGAAATGCGTGGGTGACGTCACGCCTTGGCGAAACCTCTTGTCGTCCAAATGATCGTAAGACGCCGATTGGAATGAAAGGAATACGACCCGGCGAATGCTGGTGGAACTACATCAAGGACCTGAAGGCGGTTTGGCAACAAATACGCGCAGGTGATTGTTTCACCGACCCCTTGTCGCCGGGACAGACACACAAACAGCTTGGCGAATGCCAAAGGAACTACATTGCTCCAACAATTGGGATAATCCGTGAGGTTCGACTCCTCTCCACTGCAATGCGCCCTAGGCTTGGGCGGGACCCCAGACTGTTTCTTTACTCTTGTCGCCAAGACCAACAACTTTGCGTTTAATGCTGACATGCGCGGGGGCACGATCAGAGGAACTTGTGGGTTCGACTCCCTCACTCTTGCGGGCGCTCTTTGGCATGGGCGGGACCTCATACCGCGTGTGTCTGCATTCAACGTACAATCCGGCAAATGCTGGTGGAATTACATCCTGTCGCGGGTTCGAACCCCGCCCCTGTTTATTTTTCAGGGTAGCTCAGTTGGTAGAGCAGAAACGTTTCACCAACCCTTGTTGCCGGATCCGAAATCATCCCTGGCGAATGCTGAGTGGAACTACATTGTGGATGTCGAGGTCGTGGGTTCGAATCCCACTCCTGCTACCATGGCGGGATAGCTCAGCGGATAGAGCGCGTAACGTTTCACCCTTTCCTTGTCGCCGGGGACTTATAAAAACAGGAGAAATGCCCGTGGGATTACATCGTTTTAACCGATTGCAGAAACGCATCTCACGCACGAATTGTCCCTCGAACCCACGTCCGGCATCACTGCGGCGTACAGGTAACTCGTACGCGAGTAAGATCGCTGGTTCAAGGCCAGCCCAGAGCAATCTGGTGGCGGAGACACATCCTGCAAACAGCTTGTTTCAGACGTGGTTTGATATGAAAGTGAAGATGATGAAAAAGATAGCAAAAACACTCATCTGCAGGAAATGTAAGGCAAAGCTAACCGATCCATTGATCGCAATCACCACCAATACAGAAATGGAAAAACTGTGTCGATTTGCCGTGGGGGAACCTGTCACGCCACGTGGACGTTTTCTTTTGCTGGCGGAAGACGCGATCATAAAGCATAAGAAAATGCAGAGAGAAACAATTGCTGCAAACGAAGCATGGATTCATCTTTCTGACTTGTCTGAAAAAGTCGGGCTGACACCGCTGACCAAACGTCTTTCGGGCTGCTGTGACATATCGGGTATGGATGGTCCAAATCGTGTTTGCCAATGCGGACAACATGTCGGTACGCAGTTTTCCGACTGCTATGAGTACCACGCGTTTCAACCGGACACCAAAACAACCAAGTGGATTGAAACAAAGATAAGCGAAAAAGAAAATGACAAAACCAGAAATCACAGGTGATCACCTTAAGGAATGGGGGCATACCCCCGGACCTGACTTTGGTCGGCTTTTAGAGATCGCGCAGGCAGCGAATGCTGCTGGCGTTGAGCTTGAGCAGATCCAGGCCAAGCTGCAGGGCATGAAGCCCCCGCCTGCACCCCCAACGCGTCCGCTGCAGAAAGCGGGCGATGTCCAGCTTCACTTAAATATTGAAGCGTCAGACGACGAAGATGAGGTCAAAAACCTTGAACAAGTCCGCGAAACCATGACTGAGGTCATCCGCACACCCACAGTCGTATCGGCTGCGGTGATGCCGGATGCCTGTCCTGCAGGTCCATTAGGAACGATCCCGGTTGGTGGGGTTGTTGCGGTGAAAAACGCGATCCATCCCGGGATGCATTCGGCTGACATCTGCTGTTCAGTCATGATGACGGATTTGGGCGATATCGATCCTAAGGCGGTATTGGATGCGGCCGAAAAGGTTACCCACTTTGGCCCCGGTGGTCGTCAGAATGGCAAACGCTTTACCTTGTCGCAAAAACTGATGGATGAATTCCGCGAGAACCGGTTTTTGAACAATCCCAAAATCCTTCGCATGGCGGTAGAACATCTGGGAACCCAAGGGGACGGTAACCATTTCTTGTTTGTGGGTAAGTCCCGCAATACCGGGCGAACGGCTATTGTCACCCACCATGGTTCTCGAGGGCCGGGGGCGGTCTTGTACAAACTCGGAATGGAAGTTGCTCAGAAATATCGCAAAAAGCTGTCGCCAGATACGCTGAAACAAAACGCATGGATTCCGGCGGATACGGAAGACGGTCAAGACTACTGGGCTGCCCTTGAGCTGATACGCAAATGGACCAAAGCCAATCACAACGCCATACATCAGGCAACTGTGGAACGGTCCGGCGCGCAACCTGGTGATTGCTTCTGGAACGAACATAACTTCGTCTTTAAACGGGGTGATCTTTATTATCACGGCAAGGGGGCGACCCCTGCTTGGGGGGATTATGCGCATGATGCCACCGGGCTGACGTTGATCCCGCTGAACATGTCCGAACCTGTCTTGGTTGTACGTGGCAAGGACGCAGACCATGCGCTCGGATTCTCTCCTCATGGGGCAGGGCGCAATTTCTCGCGGTCTGAACACAAGCGTCGGATGGGTGGGATGACGGCGCAACAGGCGTTAGACGTCGAAACGCAAGGTCTTGATATCCGATTCCCTGCGGGCGGTATTGATCCATCTGAACTGCCGTCGTCTTACAAAAACGCAGCCAATGTGGTGCGCCAAATCGACAGGTTCGATCTGGCTGATATTGTGGATTATATCGATCCCTACGGCTGCATGATGGCCGGGGATATACCTCCGTTTTGGATGAATAAGAAAAAGAAAGGGCGCCGATAATGTGGCGCCCTTTAGCATCGTTTGAAAGGGCTTTATTAAGAGCGGTTTGGGTCGATGGTTTTCTCAGATGGCAATGGTGACGTAGTCTTCACATTTACAGCTGATAAAGATAGGTACATTTTCGTCCTGAATACCGTCAGAATTTCTAAACAGCCCTTTGCGACCCAAAGGTTTTTGCATTCAACGATTACAACTTTATTCCGTGTTTTAGGCCAAGCCAGAGTATCGCAATGACTATTCCACGGCTGGTATGATCACTTCAACTGGCACAGACGTATATAACACGTTTGTGATAAATTAAGACTGTACAGTCTATAAAATGTATTAATTATAGACTGATAAGTTTTTAATTCGGAGACGTTTAATGCGACCCTTCCTAATATGCCTCATATCCATGACAGCTTTGCCAGCGGTGGCGCAAGGATTGGACTTGCCAGCCCCACTTCAATCCGCCGAAACCCAAAGGGCGACCATCTCTTACTACGAAACTGGTGATCCAGCTGGCAGGCCAGTTCTTTTTGTGCACGGGCTGCCATTTTCTTCCTATATTTGGCGCAACGTGTTGCCAGAGATGAACCAAAATCAACGCCTTATCGCCGTTGACCTAATAGGTTTTGGCGATAGTACTGGGAACGGATATGGCGTTCAGGATCAGGCGGATCATCTGGCCGATTTTATAGATGTAATGGGACTATCTGACGTCACACTCATGGCGCATGATTGGGGGGCAGGTATATCGTTGGTCTATGCGGCGCAGAACCCGGATGATGTTGCCGCCTTTGCCTTCATGGAAGGTTCAATGCCGCCAGTCTATCCGCGCCCTGCTTATGACCAGATGCCAGAACGGATAGCGGGCATGTTTAAATCCATGCGCGATGAAAACGCCGAAGAAAACGTACTTGAGGCCAACATCTGGCAAGAGGTGATCATGCCAACGATGACAGGTGATCCGCTGCCAGATCCAGTTGTTGCGGAATACAAACGCCCCTTTCCTACACCTGAAAGCCGCCAGCCGCTTTTGGATATGTCGCGCAGCTTGCCTATTGGCGGTGAACCCGCAGCCGTATCGCAGGCTTATTCCGCCGCTGTGGAATGGTGGACGAAAACAGAGATCCCCAAACTGGTACTGTATGCTGAACCCGGGCGGTTGTTTAAGCAGGACATGGCCGAATGGACGCAAGCCAACGCAGTGAATGTCACCATCGCTTCGATCGGTCCAGGACATCATGCCTTACAGGAAGACGCACCCCAAGCCGTTGCAGATGGACTACAGACTTGGCTTGACACGTTAGAAAACTAATCGCGCAAAAGGAACATCCGCATGAAAAATCTTGCTATAGTTCTTGCCTTTTACGTGGCAGCACCGCTGGCGGCTCAAGAAGCAACATATTCCGTAGATCTGAATACACTCAACTATATCCCAAGTCCGGCTTTTGAGGGGGTCGAGACCGCATTCGTTTATGGGTCACCTCGCGAGGCTGGTCTGTACACAACACATGCCCGCGTTAGTGCCGGGGCAACTGTGCCACCTCATGTCCACAACATTGACCTGACGACTCTGGTCACATCAGGCACTGCTTATGTTGGGACGGGTGCGATTTATGACGAGAGTGCGCTGGTTGCCTATCCGGTGGGAACCTTCTTTGTGACACCTGCTGGCAGCCCACATTTCATTCATGCGTTGGATGGCGATTTCTCCATTCTGGATCATGGGGTTGGGCTAGTGAAAACCGATCTTGTTCCACGGTAAAGGCCGCGGGCATTTATGAAAGCAATGGCACTCGTTATGGTGCCTATGACTATCAAATCAAACAAAGACAATGTTTATTGCTCTCGATACGACTGGCATAGTTGTGATATCCATCACGTATGAACCTAAGACAGTTTCAAATATTTGTTGTATTGGCAGATGAACTTCACTTTGGTCGCGCCGCTGAAAAATTACATCTGGCCCAACCTGCCTTATCAACCCAGATCAAATTGCTTGAATATGATTTGGGCGTTGCTCTGTTTCATCGTACCACCCGCCGGGTCAGGTTAACAGCGGCCGGAGAAGCGTTTTTACCAGAGGCACTGGCGACTATCGCCCGGTCAGAAGAAGCCGTTCGTGTTGCACGTTCAGTAGGGGAAACGGGCCGGCATATTCTGAAAATCGGGGGGGTGGATTCTGCGACAGCCGGATTGCTTCCCAGTGTTGTCCGAGGGTTCAGATCTGCTTATCCTGACGTCAGTTTGAAAGTGTTTGAAATGCTATCCGGAGCGGCATTGAACATGCTGGAAAGCCGATCGCTTGATATTGCGTTCGTTCGAAAAGAGCCAACAGAGTCACATTTGACGTCCCGTTTTGTGCTATCAGAAAGCATCATAATCGCCTTGCCAGCCCAACACCCCAAAGCAGGACAAGAGAAAATTTCTGTCTCTGATATCGCATCCGAGCCGTTGGTTATACCGGCGCGTGCAAGCCGACCAATCTTGTTTGATGTTATCCACAGTTACCTGCGATCCCACCATGTTGAACCAAACATTCGCCAAGAGGCTAATGAACGACATATGATTATTGCAATGGTTGCATCAGGACTTGGCGTTTCAATGGTTCCGAAATGGGTCAGCGAATTCAAGCGCGATGATGTTGTTTTCAGACCCTTCGAAGACGGTGGCCCCACTGTCGATGTCTATGCTGTTTGGCGAAGCGATGACAAAATGCAGGGCGTTCTTGATTTTATCGATCACCTGCCATTTGTAGAGCCGATTGAATAGACGCACTGCGATCGTGAATATCGGTATTTCCAAAGAATTCAAGAAACGCATCTGCAACCTGGCCCGGTTTTTCTTCTGCCAAATAGTGGCCCCCATCAATGGACCAACCGCGCACATCGTCAGCCCGTTCGCGCCACAGTGTCAAGCAGTCGAAATGTCGCTCGATCACCCCGTGTTTCCCCCATAGCGCTAGAACCGGCATCTTAAGGCGTGTGCAATCATCGTTATCATGCTCAATATCGATTGTGGCCGCTGCACGATAATCTTCGCAAGACGCATGAATCACATCTGGGTCGGCAAAGCATGTCAGATATTCCTTAAGCGCCTGATGCGAAAACGGACTAAGCCCTGCAGAACCGGAACCGCATTTCTTAAGCCAATAATAATCACTTGCCCCTGCAATCAGGGTTTCCGGAAATGGATAAGACTGCGTGAGCCAATACCAATGCCAATAGGCTTGCGCAAAGCTGCTGTCGCCATCGCGATACATCTCTCGGGTTGGGGCGATATCAAGCGTTGCAAGTGCCATAACCCGTTCGGGATGATCTGCGGCCAGCCTATGTGCGACACGCGCACCACGATCATGTGCGCCAACGAAAAACGTTTCAATTCCCAAGGAATTCATAACCATCATCATATCGTTCGCCATAGCGCGCTTTGAATAAGTTGAATGCACAGCGTCTGTCTCGGGCTTGAAAGATCGCCCATATCCGCGCAGATCCGCGCAAATCACGGTATGGCTTTTTGCCAATACAGGGGCAACTTTATGCCACATGGCAGAGGTTTGCGGATATCCGTGAAGAAGTAGTATCACGGGACCATTACCGGCAATTCTGCAAAATATTTGCCCGTTTTGAATATCGATTTTGTGCTCAACAAAACCGTCGAAAAAGCTTTCTGCATGGGGCGCTTCACGAAGCGCTGACGAAGCCGTTGATCGCATATTCAAATCACCCAAGGTTGCCCAAATATGCCAAAGCATATGTCAGCATCTGTCGTTGATTAATACAGAATAACTAAATAATGTTTTCCGCTAAATCTTGATCACTACATGATCGTAGCCTTTCGCGAATGAATGGGAGGAAACGATTTCATGAAGATTACAAGACGTACATTTGGTATCCGCGCCATGAGCCTCGGTGTTGCGACGGCAGCGCTTAGTACACCGTCCATCCTGCGCGCCGTTGGCTATCCTACGCGCGCGGTTAACTATATTATTCCCTTTAACCCGGGCGGAGAAAGCGACGTAACTGCGCGTTTTCAACAGCCGTTTTTTGAGCGCATCACTGGGAAAAGTGTTGTCATTCAATCCAAGCCTGGTGCGGGTGGTGCGACGGCGTGGGCGCAGCTGAATGGATTTGAGCCAGACGGTCATACGATCATGAATACGATCGTGCCCCATACGGTACTACAACCTGCGATGAAGGATGTTGGTTATCAAACGTCCGATATTAATAACGTATTCTTTTTTCACTATACACCCGACGCGATTGTCGTGAAAGCTGACAGCCCGTATCAAAGCTTGCAGGATCTGATTGACGACGCAACTGCAAATCCTGGCAGAGTGACCTTTGGTGGGTCCGGAACCAATACTGCCAATCATCTGGCCACAGAAATCTTTGCGGATATGACAGGCGCACGCGCCACATATATCCCGTTCAAAGGCTCGGCACCTGCGATGACGGCTGTTCTTGGCGGTCAAATTGCTGCCGCGATGAGCTATACAACACAAGGCGTGAAAGCTGGTGATCAAGTGCGCACGCTTGCGGTCGCCACGGCAGAACGCGTTGCCGCCCTGCCAGATACGCCGACCTTTACAGAGCTGGGCTTTGATCATATCGGCGGCGCCTATCGTGGCGTTGCGGTTCCTGCAGGAACACCTCAGGATATTCAACAAAATCTGTCTGATATTTTGCTGCAAATCAACGCTGAACCTGAATTTCAAGCGCAAATGACGGCTGCAGGCTATGAGGTAATTGATATTCCCCTGGGCGATGTCCCTGCCTTTATCGAAGAACGTAAAGCCGCATATGCACCTGCTATCGAACGTTTGAAATCGGCGTAATTCCGATAATTTATACCCTTCCTCGCGCGCATTTATTAATCGCGCGAGGCAATCAAAAAATTAGAGGTTATTAATGATCGACGCACTTTTATCGGCTGCGACGCCTTTTAATCTGATGCTCGCGCTGATCGGTGTCGTTTTGGGCACTGTCATCGGGGCTTTGCCTGGGCTATCTGCGACAATGGCTGTCGCTGTTCTTGTTCCTTTTACCTTCACAATGGATCCGGCGTCGGGTTTGATCGCCCTTGGCGCTGTCCACACTGGTGCGATCTATGGTGGGGCCTATGCCTCAATCCTGGTGAATACACCCGGGACACCAGCAGCGATTGCGACGGCACTGGATGGATTTCCAATGGCCCGGCGTGGGGATGGTGACTTAGCGGTTACAATTTCTTGTTTCGCATCCGCATTTGGTGGTGTTGTCGGGGCATTGGCCTTGTTGATCTTAGCCCCGCCACTTGCAACGATCGCGTTGAAGTTTGGGCCAGTTGAATATTTCTGGCTGGCAATCTTTGGTCTGTCATTGATTGCAGTATTATCCAAGGGCGCCACGCTTAAAGGTCTGATCGGGGGCTTTGTGGGTTTGGGTTTGTCGACAATAGGTTCGGCGGTGGTCGGCGGTGATGTGCGGTATACATTTGATAATCCGGTCATGCTTGGCGGTATCCACATTATCCCGGCCTTGATCGGTCTTTATTGCGTGCCTGTTTTGCTGAACATGGTTGCAACAAAAGATCCCCACATCGAACGCGCGACCGAAGGAAAAGGTGCGCGGATATTTGAAGCGCTTGGCCTGATGTGGCGATCCAAGTTTAATCTGATCCGAAGTTCAATCGTCGGAACAGTTGTGGGCATTTTACCCGCAGCGGGCGGTGCAGTTGCGGGTCTTGTGGCCTACTCCGAGGCGCGCAGAACCTCAAAGCATCAGGATCAGTTCGGAAAAGGCGCTGTTGATGGCGTTATCGCGTCTGAATCTGCGAATTCTGCAACTGTGGGCGGCGGTTTTGTACCGACCCTGGTTTTGGGCATTCCCGGCACACCACCTGATGCTATCATTCTTGGCGCACTGATGGTGCAAGGTATCAGGGTTGGCCCCCAACTTTTCGTTGAACAGGCATCGACCGTCTATACCTTTATCTTCGGGTTACTTTTCGCCACGCTGTTGATGATCCCGGTTGGGTTGCTGATCGGGCGGACAGCGTTTCGTACTATTTCATCCATTCCCAAAGCCGCTTTAGCGCCTGCGGTTGGGGTACTGATCATGATCGGCTCTTTCGCAGTGGAACAAAACAGCACACATGTCGTGATGATGGTTGTCTTGGGCGCTTTCGCTTGGGTTGCCCTGCGCTATGGATTTGAAGCGTCGCCTATTGTGCTTGGCCTGATCCTTGGGCCGATCGCCGAACAGGGCTTTGTCCAAGGGTATCTGATTGGCAATGCGGCTGGGAATATCTGGGCTGAATTCTTTGCGCGCCCGATCTCTATCGCAATCATAGTGTTCACGGTGCTTACGTTGCTTTGGCCTATCTGGTCCGAACGAAAATCCCGCAGACTAAAAGGGATGATGACACATGAATAGGTTTCTGCACCGCGATCTTGTACCCGGGATCGCACTGCTTGTCCTTGGTGGCTATATGCTGTGGGAGGCCCGCCAGATGTCTGTTTTCGGGGCAATTTTTCCTCAGCTAGCCGGGGCTGGAATGGTTCTCTGTGCGTTGGCTATGGTCTTGCGCGCCTGGATTGTATCGCCAGCTTCGGCACCGCCCGATGGCGCATTGCTGCGTCCAATCTTAATGCTTGCAACCCTGTTGGGCTGGGCTGTCATTTTGCCTTTACTGGGGTTCATTCCGACATCCCTGATCGGGGCTGGCCTGTCATTTTGCCTTTACTGGGGTTCATTCCGACATCCCTGATCGGGGCTGGCCTGTGTATGCTGATTGCACAACAGGATAAAGTGGCTTTGAAGACATTTCTGATCCAATTGGCCGGTCTTGCAGTGTTGGTGATTTTTATCGCTGTGATTTTTGAACGACTTCTGAATGTCCCCTTACCCTGAGAATTCGATGTCCCTGACGCTTTATGAAAAGCTGGTCCGCCAGCACACAGTGACCCAGCTTGATGATGAGCATGTCCTGCTTTATGTGGATTTTCATATCATGAATGAATACACTAGTCCGCAGGCCTTTGCCGGGCTTCATACTGCAGATCGGCCGGTGTGGCGGCCACAAGCCCATTTGGCCGTGGTGGATCACGTCAACCCGACGCGACCCATCCAATCCCTGAATGATATTGAAGACGAAGGCGGGCGTTTGCAGATCGAAACTCTAAGCAAGAACTGCATACGCCATAATATCCAACTGTTTGATCTTTTTGATCCGCGACAAGGAATTGAACATATTGTTGTGCCCGAAAATGGCTTTGCCTGGCCGGGTATGGTGATTGCATGCGGGGACAGTCACACAACGACCTATGGCGCATTCGGCGCGCTTGGGTTTGGTATCGGTACATCCGAGATTGAGCACGTACTGGCCACCCAAACGCTTGTCTACAAAACGCTGAAACCAATGTTGGTTCAGGTTGATGGGATATTGCCGATTGGGGTGACAGCGAAAGATGTTGTCATGGCCTTTGTTGCCAAGGTGGGTGCAGCCGGCGCATCGGGGTTTGCTGTGGAATTCGCCGGATCAACCATCGCAGCACTCAGTGTTGAGGCACGTATGACCATTTGTAATATGGCCGTTGAAGCAGGCGCACGTGCGGCTGTGATCGCACCTGATCAAAAGGTGTTTGACTATTTGGACGGGCGTCCACATGCCCCAAAGGGTGCTGATATGGTGGCGGCCCTTGGCAACTGGCAAACTCTGCAATCAGAACCCGGCGCGCAGTTTGACAAGGTGGTGCATCTTGATGCGACTATGATCGAACCCTTGGTCACTTGGGGCACCAGCCCCGATCAAAGCGTGCCTGTCACACGCACTATTCCAAACCCCACTAATGATGCCGATCATCGCGCCTTGGATTACATGGGATTATTCGCAGGTCAAAGTTTGTCAGGTCTTAAAATCGACCGTGCATTCATTGGATCCTGCACCAATGCACGGATTGAAGATCTGCGAAAGGCCGCTAAAATCCTTAAAGGCCATCAAGTATGCAGTGATGTGACGGCTATTGTCGTTCCCGGCTCTAAGGACGTACGCCGCGTCGCGGAAGCAGAAGGTCTTGATGCTATCTTTCGGCAGGCAGGTTTTGAATGGCGCGGGTCAGGCTGTTCTATGTGCCTTGCGATGAATGATGATATCGCCATGGCAGGTGAACGCTGTGCGTCGTCGACCAACCGCAACTTCGAAGGACGACAGGGGCGTGGCGTGCGAACCCACTTGATGAGTCCCGAAATGGTTGCCGCAGCTGCTGTGAACGGTGCAATCGTAGATGTGCGAAAGATGATGGAGACACATCAATGATACCCTTCACAAAGGTCAGCGGTATTGCAGCGCCCATGCCTGCACCAAATATTGATACTGACATCATCATGCCCAAGCAATTTCTGAAACGCATTGATCGCGAAGGGTTGGCAATCGGGGCCTTCCATGATCTGCGCTTTGATGAAACGGGTGCAGAACGTCCCGAATTTGTTTTGAATAAAATCCCCTATCGATCGGCCAAGTTTCTAATTTGCGGCGATAATTTTGGGTGTGGGTCCAGCCGGGAATATGCCGTTTGGGGCTTGCTGCAATTGGGGATCCGGGCCATCATCGCGCCGTCCATTTCGGGGATTTTCTTTGGAAACTGTGAAAAGAACGGTTTGCTTGCTATCACAGTGCCTCAGGCCGATGTTGATCCATTGGTCGCACACGCGTCTTTGCCTGAAACCAGTGAAATGCAGATTGATTTGCATAACCAAACCATTCTAGCTTCATCGCTATGCGTTCCGTTTGAAATCAGCGATACGCGAAAGCAGCTTCTTCTTTCGGGTGCGGATCATATCCAAACAACTTTAAATGCGACGGATCAAATTCGAGCTTTTGAGAAAAAACAGCAATCTCATGCGCCATGGCTGTGGGCGCACTTGGCCAAAGGGTAACAAGACACGATGCAAAAAACGTATAAGATTGCCAGCATTCCTGGTGATGGTATCGGCAAAGAGGTCGTTCCGCACGGCCAAATAATCGCCGATGTCGCAGCCCGCCAGCATGGCTTTGCCATTGAATGGACAGTGTTCGACTGGTCTTGCGAGACTTACTTGGAAACCGGTCAGATGATGCCGGATGACGGGATTGAGCAACTCAAGAAGTTTGATGCCATCTATCTTGGCGCTGTTGGATGGCCTACGGTGCCCGATCATGTGTCGCTTTGGGGGTTGCTGCTGCCCATTCGTCGCGAAATGAACCAATATGCAAATATTCGTCACATTCGCTTGCTGGACGGGGTTCAATCCCCACTGGCAGGCAGATCGCCCGAAGACATTGATTTCATCGTTGTACGCGAAAACGTCGAAGGCGAATATTCGGAACTTGGCGGTCGTATGAACCGCGGCACCCCTGACGAATTGGCAATACAAGAAGCCGTATTCACCCGAAAAGGCACTGACCGCATTATGAAATATGCGTTTGAACTGGCTCAGAAACGCGCACGAAAACAAGTGACATCTGCCACCAAGTCGAACGGCATCAAACATTCGATGCCATTTTGGGATGAACGGTTTGCTGCAATGTCGGCACAGTATCCCGACATCAGTACGAACCAATTTCACATCGATATTCTGACCGCGCATTTTGTACGCAACCCTGACTGGTTTGATGTTATTGTCGCGTCGAACTTGTTTGGTGATATTCTGTCTGACCTTGGTCCTGCCATTGCAGGATCAATCGGGATCGCGCCGTCGGCCAACATAAACCCCGAACGCGAGTTTCCGTCCATGTTCGAACCTGTTCACGGATCGGCCCCGGATATTGCGGGTAAAGGTATCGCAAATCCGATCGGTGCCATATGGACGATTGCCGAATTGCTTGAGCATCTTGGGGAAAATGCGGCAGCTGCGCAAATCGAAGCGGCGATGCAGCAATCCCTTATGCATGATGAAACCAAAACGGCTGACCTTGGCGGAAGCGCCACAACTCAAGGCTGTGTAGATACTATCCTGAACGCGATGTAGGTCTGATAAATCGCGAAACGCTAACCCAAGATAACGGCCATAACACTGGTCAATAACTTGGGTTTAGAAGCTATTTTTCCTGATCCAACGGATGCATCGGGCGCGGAACTCTAGTGTAATTTAATGCGGCATAATTAACGGTGCACAACGCGCCGCTGTCACAGACCACAATCTGTCCGGCAATTGGCGCAAAGGCCGCGCGAAAGTGCTGCATGGATTTCAATGCCACGACGCGGCATTCTGACGGATTGATACCAAAGGTTTCGAATTGTCGCAGATCAAGCATTTGATGTGCGATACTGACGATCAATATATCGATACCGTCGACCTGCAAAACGGCCGTCGCGCCAAAACTGCGCTGCTGGCCCCCTAAAATGGGGCCGCTACCTGTCACCAGACCCTCGCCGCGCCATTTCAGGATGCCAGTTATGTCTAGCGGCCCACCGCCAAACTCTTTTGCCGTTTTACCACCAAGGGCAAGGCTTACAGTCGAACCAATGGTATGATCTTGAAGCATGTCCGCAGCCTGTGCATCAACCATAGGACCAAAACATGCATCATTTACACCTGCATCCAGCAGCGCGCCCAGTAATGAAGTTGCATCACCATAAGCACCCGAGCCGGGGTTGTCGGCATAATCGGCAATCACCAATGGCCCACTTCCCGTTTTCCAGGCCTTGGCTAGTTTAGCCGCCTCTGTCACATCGATATAGGTGTTCAGGCTTTCGTTGCGTCGTTGCCAGATATCGTCGGCAATTTCTTCGCCGATGTCTTGTGCGCCGGGCAGGCCAGCTTCGGCGGTGACCAGCACCGTCGGGCCAACTTCTGGGACATCCGCGCAGGGAAAGGCACCGTTGATGCTGACCGCATAAATCCCTTTGCGGGCCTCGGCGGCGCGGGCCATTGCGTGCCGTTCAATCATCGGGCCAAGGTCGGTACGTCCACCGTTTGCCTCCTCTAGCATAGGGCGATAGGCGCGTAACGTTTTCGGGTTAATTTCACCCACCATAGTCCTGTGTAGCAGTTCAGCGGTACGTTGCCCGGTGGCTTGAATATCGACGTGTGGATAAGTCGTAAATGAGACCAGGATCTGCGCCAGATCACACATCGCGGTTGTCACGTTGGCATGCGGATCCAACGTAACGGCGACCGGCAGATCGAAACCAGTGACGGCACGCAAACGCCGCAAGATTTCGCCTTCACCATCGTCATGGGATGCAGTTACCATCGCACCGTGCAACATTAGCAGAATTCCGTCCCAATCGCCGTCTTTGGCCGCAGTCAGAAGTGGCTGACAAAGCGCATCAAAAGCGTGATCGCTGACACGTCCACCTGGACCGGCCGCCGCGCTGATGACATGGGTGATGTCCCAGCCGTGGTGGCGACCACTGCGCAGAACACCGGCAAGTTCGGTGTTTGCAGTGCCACGTGCCGCGATGGCAGCAGGCCCGTCAAGCAAATATCGGGCCTGAAAATCCGTGATTTCGGTGGGGCGAATGTTGAATGTATTGGTTTCGTGCGAAATTTCAGCAGTCAAAATGCGTAGCGCCAATGGATAAGCCTTTAGATTGGGTTATGGCAGGCGACAGCGTGTCCGCCATCAGATGATAATACGGGTGTTTCAGTCCGGCAAATAGCTGCGGCACGGGGGCATCTGTCTGCAAATGCACAGCCTGGCGGCAGATCAAAGGGGCTTGGAACCTCGCCTTCCAGTGGCGTGATGATGCGGCGCAATTTGGGGTCTGGTGCAAAGGTGCTGTCCATCAGTGTCGCAGTATAGGGGTGGCGCGCGGGCAGGTCCGTGTCAGGTAAGGCCTCGACAACGCGGCCCAGATACATGACCAGGATTTCGTCGCAAAAATACCGCACAAGGCTTAGATCGTGACTGATAAACAGATAAGTCAGCCCAAGATCATCCCGCAATTGTTCCAAAAGGCTGATGATTTGCGCCTGCACCGACACATCAAGCGATGCTGTCGGTTCATCCAAGACCAAAAGCTGTGGCCGCAGCGCCAGTGCACGTGCGATGCCAACGCGCTGTTTTTGCCCACCGGAGATTTGGTGCGGAAAGCTGGATGCAAGGCCTGGGTCCAGCCCAACCATACGAAGCAGTGCCGCCACTTCCTCTTCTGGTTTGCTGGCTGGCTTGCGGTCTTGAACGACAAAAGGCTCCATGACCGCCCGCGAAATAGTGTACCGAGGATCAATCGCGGAATAAGGATCCTGAAACACCATCTGCATGTTGGCGCGCAGTTTGCGCATTTGTGCCGGGGATTTGGCGCGCAAGTCTTCACCGTCAAAGCGCAATGTGCCGTCGGTCGGTTCAATCAACCGCAAAATCAGCCGCGCCAATGTGGATTTGCCGCAGCCACTTTCGCCGACCACGCCAACAACGCGACCCTTGGGCAGATCAAAGGACACATCGTTAACGGCATGCATCGCGCGCGCCTTGCGAAACGGACCGCCCGGGCTTTTGAACTGTTTCGACAGGTTGCGCACTTCAAGAAGGTTGGTCATTGCGGCGCCCCCGGAAAATGACACGCGGCCTGCCCGTTACCATGTTGAACAAATGCAGGCACATCTGTGGCACATATTTCTTTGGCTTGTGTACATCTGGGATGAAACGGACATCCTTTGGGATAGTTCAGGACGTTCGGAACAGTGCCGGGAATGCCTGTAAGGTGTTCATCGTCACTCAAGCCCTTTGGGATGCAGCCGATCAAGGCTTGCGTATAAGGGTGCTGGGGTGCGTCAAAGATCGCCTCGACAGGTCCGTGTTCAATGGCGCGGCCTGCATACATGACCACGACCTTGTCGCAGGTTTGCGCGACCACGCTCATGTCATGGGTGATCAGCACCAGCGACAGGTCACGTTCTTTCACCAGATCGTCAAGCAGGCGAATAATTTGGGCCTGTACGGTCACGTCAAGTGCAGTCGTCGGTTCATCGGCGACCAGCACATCGGGATCAGCGGCCAGTGCCATCGCGATCACGATACGCTGCTTCATGCCCCCCGACATTTGATGCGGATAGCGGTTGCAGATTGTGCCAGGTTCCGGAATGCGCAATGTGCCAAGGATTTCGACCGTGCGCGCCCGTGCCTCTGATGCGTTCATGCCAAGGTGCAGCCGGGCAACGGCATCGACCTGCGGTCCGATCTTTTGCAACGGGTCAAGCGATGTCATCGGGTTTTGCGTGATCAGCCCCAGACGCCCACCACGCAATTTACGATATGCAGGTTCAGGTAGATTGGTCAGATCCTGACCATCAAACATAATCGAACCTGCGGTAATCCGGCCGCCTGAAAGCGGCAAAAGACCCATCACGCTCATCGCGGTCAGGGATTTGCCTGACCCGCTTTCGCCCACGATGCCAAGTGTTTCACCTTTTTCCAGTGAAAAACTGACGCCGGACAAAGGCGCAACGGGGCCAAAGGCCACTTCAAGATCGCGGACCTCAAGCATACTCATGACCCCCTGATCCGGTCGCGGATATCAAGCGCGCGGATCAATTCGTCGCCGAAAAGATTTACAGCGATCACTGTGACGGCCACGACCACACCGGGAAAGATGATGACCCATGGGCTAAGAAACAGCTGCGCCGTACCAGATGACATCATCGCGCCCCAGCTTGGGGTCGGCGGCTGTGCACCAAGGCCAAAAAAGCCAAGCGTTGCCTCAAGCACGATGCCGTCACCAATGGCCAGCATGCCAACCACGATAACAGGTGCAATCGCATTGGGCAGCAAATGCTTAAGCAGAATATGATGCGGTTTTGCGCCCAGATTAATCGTCGCTTCGATGAAAGTTTCGCGTTTTAATCGCACAATCTGTGCCCGCGTCAGCCGTGTGAATTGTGCAAGATAGGCAATGGCAATTGCGAACGTGGTCGAGGTTAGACCGGGCCCGATGATAGCGACAAATATCAACGCGATCAGGATGTCGGGGAAAGACCAGGTCAGATCGACCACAGTCATAACGGCCCGTTCGAAAAATCCACCAAAGTAACCAGCAGCGGCCCCCAACGTCATGCCAGCAGTGATCGAAATGGCAATTGCCGTTGCACTGACCGAAAGCGATGTGCGCGCGCCGTATATGACGCGACTAAGGACATCACGGCCAAACTGATCAGTGCCCAGAAGGTGGGGCCATCCGGGTGGTGCATTTCCGTTTGTCAGATCCTGTGCAGCATAATCGAACGGTGTAATCCAAGGCGCAAAAATTGCTGTCAGAACCAGCAAAACTAGAAAGCCACCTGCGATCTTGCCAAGCCACGACCCGAAGGCACGGGATACGGGCGTGCCGCGATAACCTGCCATCCAACGCGCAGCGATACCTGTCATACTGCTCATGTTTTTGCCTCGCGAATGCGTGGGTCCATGGCAGCTTGTGCCACGTCACCGATCAATGTGCCCAACATGACAGCCAGCGCCAGCATCAAAAGGCACCCCTGCACAACAGGATAGTCACGCTGGCCAAGAGCGCGGATCAGAAGCGATCCAAGACCGGGGCGCCCAAAAACAAATTCGACTGTAACCGCGCCCCCAAGTATCCAACCGATGCGCAATGCCAGAATGGTCACGACAGGTAGCAGGGCATGTGGCATCAGATGACCGAATAATATCTTGTATGATGGCAGACCCTTGGCATGCAGCAGCATCACGAAATCTTCGCGTTTTACATCAAGCAATGCCACCCGCGTGACGCGGGCCACCAAAGCCACGCCGCCGAAACCAATGGTCAAGACCGGCAGCACAAGCGCGCTCCAACCACCTGCGCCTGACACCGGGAACCACTGCAATTGCACCGCAAAGAACAGGATCATCAAAAGCGCCAACCAGAACCCTGGCACAGTTGAGCCCAACAAGATAAAGCCGCGCATGAATTGTTCGACAATTTTGGACCGTGTCGTGGCGGATATTGTACCCAGAATGATGCCGACAATGCTGGAAAAGGCAAAAGCCAACCCGCCCAACGCCAGGCTATAGGGCAGATTTTGCGCGATCAGATCAGCAACAGGGCGCCGCAGCACAATTGCTTCACCGAAATCGCCTTGAAACATGGCTCCGATCCAGCGCAGATATTGAATGGCCAGCGGTTGATCCAACCCGTATTTGGTGATTAAGGCAGCCCTGTCATCGGGCGATGATCCAACGCGGATCAGGTTGTCGATAGGATCGCCCGGCAGAAGATGAACAATCATGAATATCACGACTGAAATCGAAAATGATACCGGGATCAGCATAAGCACCCGAAAGAAAATATATCGCCAAAGCATAGGTTGTCTTTCCCCCGATTGGGGCCTTGCGCCCCCGGGCATCGGGGGCGCGCGTCTTTTAGGTCAGCGTTATTCGGCGACGGTTATGTCAAGTACCGTCTGCGCGCGGAATCTTGTGCCCCGTATCGGATCAGGCACGTTCACCTTATTTGTATTATAAGCAATGTTCGTTGTTGGCTGATAGATCGGCACGAACAGATGCTGTGACAGAATGTATTCGTGATAGGCTTTGAAATTCGCGATACGTTCTTCCGAATTTTTGCTTTCTTCCATTGCGACATCATTCAGACGCTGACCTTCGGCGTCAGTCCACATGGATACGTTGGGATATCCCAGACGTTTGCCTGAAAAGAACCAATCCAAAATGTCCGAATTATTCCAGTCATAACCGCGAACGGCAAGCTGATGTCGGTTTTCCTTGTATTCGTCTCGTATGGTCGAGCTGTCGAAAACGGTGATAATCGCTTCCATGCCGATGTCGGCCAATTGCGCCTGAACAACCTGGGTCAGCGATGTGAATTCGGTCCCGTTTTGTGTGAACAGTTTGACCGACAAACGTGTGCCGTCTTTTACACGAACGCCATCGCTGTCCATGATCCAGCCTGCATCTTTCAGCAGTGCATTTGCTTTATCCAGATCATGACGCACGTCTAACGCAGGGTCCACATCGGCTTCTGGCAGTGACGAAATCAGAAAGTTATGTGCTGGGGCCCCGACACCATTATAGATCGAAGCAACGATCGCTTCTTGGTTGATCGCAAGTCCGGTGGCCTGACGCACCTTGATATCATCGAACGGGGGTGCTGTTACATTGATTGGCATGTAATTGATGCCTGTTCCTGGCATCTGAATGACAGCCACGTTGCTTTCGGCCTTAAGAATTTGCAGGAAATCCGTAGGCACACCCAGCAAGATATCAACGCCACCGGTTTTTAATTCTAGAAACGCGGTCGATTGGTCCGGAATTTCCCGGAACGTGACCTGTGCCAGATGGGCTGCCCCCTGATTTTCCGAAAGATCGGACGCCCAGGCATAATCGTCGTTTCGCACCAACACTGTTTCAAGCCCGATATCAAAACGATCAAGCTTGAATGGCCCTGTACCCACCGCACCGGTTACGCCGAAATTATCGCCCATTTCATCGTATGCAGCCGCCCCTGGAATACCCATAAATGACGAAGCAAGGTTGTAAAGCAGGTTCGGCTCGGGTCGGGACATCACGAATTTGACCGTCAGATTATCTACAACTTCGACGGCATCGATTGCCGCTACCAGAAATGCATTTTCTGTATCAGCGAAATCCGGGATCCAATCGGCAACTGATTGTGCATTGAATTCGGTGCCATCATGAAATGTCACGCCCTCTTTCAGTTTGAATGTCCAGGACATTCCATCTGCGCTTTCCTCCCACGAAGTCGCAAGATGCGGATGATAGGATTGATCGGCGTCCTGCTCTACGAGCCGATCATAGATCAGTGACGTGGCTGAATTCAGGTTGCTGGATGTCACTGGATTGTATGATGTGGCACCCAGTTCACCCGAGGCAAACGCAATCGTCGCCTCTTGTGCAAAGGCGGTGGTTGAAATCAGGCCCGCTGCAATAAGCGCCGTAGCTGAAAGAAGTCGTGACTTGGTCGCATAGTGCATCAAGATCGTCCTTTTATATGAAAAATTGGTCTAATCGGTTGTCTTTTTCTCGGTCAGTTTTTTAGCAGGCGCGCTGCCGACATGGCCGGTGAAATGCCCATAAAGGTCAGCAATGTGGTTCATCCGGTCCTCGACCTCGGGGCCAAGCTCCATGAAGACGCCATTGACCAAAAGATTGGCAAGGCTTGCCATCTGTGCGGTAGATTCCCAGAAAAGATTGAATTCGGTCGGTACAACAAACAGCTCATCGGCCACATCGTTCCCCCAATCACAATAAGGATCGGTAATCAGCGTCACGGGGATACCTGCGGCTTTGGCCTGGGTCGCAAGATCCTTGGCCAATCGCGAATAACGGCGCGCTTCGAATATCACCAAGGCTGCGTCAGTATCATTTCGCGCCAGAATTTGCGCGAAGTTACCGCTGCCTAGATCAAGCAGTTCCACACCGTCCCGCAGGTACTGCAACTGATTGACAAAAATCTGCGCCATGCCGCGTTCGGTCTGAAAACCAGTCGCAAAAACTGCCTTGGCTGTGGCTAGCCGTCTGACGACAACAGCCCATGCGGGCGAATGTGCAATTTCATAGACAGCTACAAGGGCTGCCATTTCCAGTTCAAGGCCCCGGACAAGCTGATCTTCACCGGCATGATAGCGGGCCTGTAAATCACGTAAGCGGTCGCCGATTAACCAAGGTTGATCTCCAATATCGCGCTTTAAGTGCGATTTGAGATCCTTGAAGCTGTTATATCCAAGGGACCGGCAAAACCGTCCTACGGTCGGTTCGCTGACGGCTACTTTTTCGGCCAGACTGGCAGCTGTTTCAAAGGGTAAAGTCGTGATTTCGGCAATCATATAGCTGGCCAGCGCACGTTCCGATTTGGACATGGATCTGTTTGCTTCTGACAGCCGTTCTCGTAATGATTTTGGCATTCAACCCCCAAAGATAGATCAAATAGGTAATAAAACTTTCATAGAGTCAACAAATTTTAATAAACTTGCAAATTGTCATGATTGAATGTCTTGTGCCCAGGTTGGCACTGCATCATGTGTGTGCGATGACAAAAGGGCGCCACTTTATGACCTATGATTTCATCGTGATTGGCGCAGGCATTGCGGGTGCTTCGGCGGCGTATGAGCTTGCGGCAAATGGTACAGTATTGCTGATCGAAGCCGAAGCGCAACCTGGCTATCACAGCACAGGCCGGTCGGCGGCACTGTTTACGCGCAACTATGGGACATCTTTGGTGCGCGCCATTAACGCACTAAGCGAACCGTTTTTTTCCGATCCACCGGAAGACTTTGCAAGCGAACCTTTGTTGCAACCAAGGGGGGCTTTGGCAGTTGCCAATGCAAAAGATGCCAACTTGCTTGATCAGGTATTGATGGCATCGACACAAGCAAACCCAATCATAGAGATGACGCCAAAAGACGCCTTGGCCATGGCGCCCTTCCTGCGCGAAGATCAGGTTGCCCGGGCAGTTTACGAAGCCGGTGTGATGGACATTGATGTTGCCTTACTTCTTCAGTCCTATCTGAAAGCGTTTCGCAAACGGGGCGGCACAGTTCAGACCAGACACCCCGTCATGTCAATGACGCATGCGCAAGGCTGCTGGTCTGTGACCACGAAAATCCAAACCTTCCAAGGCAGAACTGTCGTGAATGCGGCTGGCGCCTGGGCGGATCAGGTCGGTGCATTGGCACGTGCCAAGCCTATTGGACTTGTCGCAAAACGCCGTACAGCGATCATTCTGGACGCCACCACTGGCTATGATGTCGCGCGTCTGCCTTGCGTCGATTTCACAGGCGATGATGCCTATATCAAACCTGATGCTGGCAAGCTTATGGCCTCGCCTGGGGATGCGACACCGATGGAACCGCAAGACGCGCAGCCTGACGAAATGGATATCGCTGTGCTGGCCGATTGGATTCAACGACACACATTGCTTCCCGTGCGCCGTATCGAACACAGTTGGGCCGGGCTAAGATCCTTTGTGGCCGATGGTGGCCCCGTCATTGGTTTTGATGATGTCTTGCCGAACTTTATCTGGAATGCGGGGCAAGGCGGATATGGTATCATGATGGCGCCCAGTCTTGCCAAAGCTGTGGCATCACTTTGTCATGACCAAACTTTACCGGATGATTTTGTTGCATCTGGATTGGCAGTCACAGATCTGAGTCGCACGCGACTGGATCTGTCAGACAATACATAGTTTTGCGCTTTATAAGGATGCGTTAACTAGAAAGTCAGGGCGTTAGTTGATGACGACTTTGCCGTCTGCCGTCCCACCCGCTTTCCTTATCTTGGTAGCGGGTGCGTCCCTTGCTTATAGGCCGTCCAATCAGTAATTTCAGGATAATACATCTCGCGCCAGCGTTTGACGCGGGGGTTCATGCGACTGCGCCATAAAGGCGGGATCATCGCGGCCATTGTCATGATCGGATAGCCATAGGGCAATTGGGGTGCATCGGTTTCTGTATGCGCTTGCAAAAGCGGAAAGCGGCGGTCGGGTTTATAGTGATGATCTGAATGGCGCTGCAGATTGATCAACAGCCAGTTTGAGGCCTTATGCGACGCATTCCAGCTGTGACGTGGCAGAACGTGTTCATATTTTCCGTCGCCCAGATGTTTGCGCGTTAAACCGTAGTGTTCAATGTAATTGACCAGCTCTAACTGCCAGATTGCCGTGACGGCTTGCAGCACAAACAATCCCAATCCAGCCCATCCGCCAATCAAAGCAGCAAGCGCCAAAAAACCGATTTGCAGCGCGGCAAAACGCCAAAAAGGGTTTGAGAGATGATGCCATGGCAAATTTTTGCGCGCCAGCATCGCTTTTTCCGCCTTGAACGCAGATGTCAGACATTGGTGCAAAACGCGCGGAAAAAATCGATAAAAGCCTTCGTTATAACGTGCTGTCACAGGATCTTTCGGCGTTGCCACATATCTGTGATGTACCAGCAGATGTTCGGAGCGAAAATGTGAATAGAGCACCATGCCCAAAAGAATATCGCCCATCCAGCGTTCCAGTCTGCTTTTCTGGTGCATCAATTCGTGACTGTAGTTAATCCCGATCGTGCCACTGATCACCCCGACGCCGAAAAATAGACCTATTTTTTCCCATACGGCCAAGTGGCCTGTCGCGCTGACGTACCACAGGATGCCGAAGATTGTGGCAAACTGAACGGGCGTCCAGATCAGTGTGATAGCACGATACCAAAACAGTTGCTGATCATTGGTTTCAAGGTCTGCATTTTCCTGATTAAGACCCGCAAAAACATCAATAATTGCGAATAGATACCATGTTGTCAGGGGCAAAAGAAAAACAGTCCAACCACCATAGATCGCACCGACCCACGCAAGGGGCACAAGGGCAAGCGATAACCAGAATGGAAGGGCGCTTTGCCAACGGGCGACTTTATCTGCAGAAATCATAATAGCTCCTTTGACGGACTTGGTATCAGGCCAGATATTACCAACTCGTTCAGGATTTTGGCCATTCACCGGCGGTCAAGTCAAATGCTTTACGCATGACGGTGGGTAAACTTGATGATTGAAAAGCGTGCAATTCGATGAATTCACCGCGTGTTGGGGTTGCGTTTAACCCAACGTACGCGATTTGAACGGTAAGGCGCAGGTGGAAATGGGTGAACGTGTGACGGGCTTCGGCATCCAGCGTGCGCCAATCGGCATCAAGGGGTGGATTTTCTTCGGGTGCATCGGTCCAATCTGATCCGGGCCATCCCAACATACCGCCCAGCAAACCTTTGTCTGGGCGGGTTTCCAGCAAGAAAGCTCCATCATCGCGACGTGCGATATAGATGATGCCGAAGCGAGTTGGCTTAGGTTTCTTGGGCATTTTTTTGGGCAATTCGGCTTGCGTACCTTCGGCGCGGGCAACACAGGGGTCATGCCAAGGACAAATACCACAGGCTGGGTTTTTAGGTGTACAGATCGTTGCGCCAAGGTCCATAACCGCTTGTGCGTAATCGCCCGGGCGTTTTTGCGGCGTCAACAATGCCGCTTTTTCGGTCAAAGGCATTTTGGCCGCGGGCAAGGGTGTGTGAATATTGAAAAGTCGCGCCATAACGCGTTCGACATTGCCATCCACCACGGTTTCTGGCGCATCAAACGCGATAGAGGATATCGCGGCAGCCGTGTAAGGCCCGATCCCGGGCAGTTTCAGCAGTTCAGTATATTTACCTGGAAACTTGTTGTCATATTCATCGGTGACAACCCGCGCGCATTTCAACAGGTTGCGCGCGCGGGCATAATACCCAAGCCCTGCCCATTCAGCCATGACATCGGCATCCTTGGCTGATGCAAGATCGGTCAGCGTCGGCCAACGTGTTGTAAACCTGTGGAAATAATCACGCACCGCGGCGACAGTGGTTTGCTGTAACATCACCTCGGACAGCCAAATGCGATAGGGATCTGGTATTTGTCCAGCTTTGCGATCTGCGGGGCCAATACGCCACGGCATCGTACGTGCATGGCGGTCATACCAGTCAAGAAGCGCATCGCTTAACATTTCATAACGCAATGTTTATGTCTTTCTTTCGCTTTAGGACTGGTGAATATACGCGTGCAGTTTAAAATAGCTCAACAATCGGAGAAAACACTTATGGCCGTTATGCATCGGCGATCAACCACGATGGGGTTCAAGACGACCTCGGATTTGTTGCAGTCGCGGATCAGGACTGCAAGCGAAAAGCGTGGTTTTGCAGTGACGCGGCTGTTGACGCATTGGGTTGAAATTGTGGGCGAAGCGACGGCCAAGATGGCAGTGCCTGTTAAAATCGGGTATGGGCGCGACGGTATCGGTGCCACGTTGACAGTGCTGACCAAGGGCGCATATGGACCGATGTTGCAATCACAATTGCCGCAACTGCGTGATCGGGTGAATGCCTGCTATGGCTATAATGCGATTTCCAGCATCCGGATCACCCAAACGGCCCCCACTGGATTTGCCGAAGGGCAAGTGGCATTCACGCCCAAACCCAAGAAATCACGGCAGATTGACCCGCAAGTCAAAGCTGATGCACAGCAGGCAGCCGAAGGCGTAAAAAGCAAAGACCTAAGACAGGCCCTTGAAACCCTGGGTGCAAACATTCTATCGAGACCGAAATCTTTGGACAGAGGCACATAATGAAACGAATGATAGCTATTGCTGCCGTTGCAGCGTTCGGTGCGGGTGGTGCATATTTGTTTATGTCGCAAAACAGCACTGTACAAACCCCCGGAACAGTACAGGCAGCCAGCATTGTTGAAGTGGCCCAGTCTGACATAGCCGAAATGGTGATGGGTGCCGAAGATGCACCAGTGACGATAGTCGAATATGCATCCTTTACCTGCCCGCATTGCGCGACGTTCCACAATGGAACGTTTGAGCAGATCAAAAAGAATTATGTCGATACGGGCAAAGTACGGTTTGTCTATCGCGAGGTTTACTTTGACCGATTTGGCCTTTGGGCATCAATGGTGGCGCGCTGTGGTGGCGAAACACGGTTCTTTGGAATTGCAGACATGCTGTATGACCAACAACGCGACTGGTTGGGAACGGGTGATCCTGTTCAAATCGCAGACGCATTGCGCACAATCGGACGTACGGCGGGCATGACAAGTGTGCAAGTGAACGAATGTATGGAAGATACTGCCAAGGCAGAAGCCCTGTTTGGCTGGTACGAGGCCAACGCGCAGCGTGATAATATCCGTGCAACACCTTCGTTTGTTATCAATGGCGAAAACTATTCGAATATGGATTACGCCCAGTTTGCGCGTGTACTGGACGAAAAACTGGCAAACTGATGACACCGCTTTACGGCCTAAAGGTCATTGAACTGGCGCGCGTGCTGGCTGGACCGTGGGCGGGCCAGACGTTGGCCGACCTTGGGGCAGACGTGATCAAGGTCGAAAGCCCAAGTGGCGATGAAACACGCGGTTGGGGGCCCCCCTTTGTTGATCGCGGATCAGACCGGTCTGCGGCCTATTTCCACAGTTGCAATCGTGGTAAAAGCACGATTATTGCTGATTTTCGAACAGACGATGGGCAAAAGCAGGTTCGTGATCTGATAAAGGATGCTGACATCGTCGTTGAAAATTTCAAGGTCGGTGGTTTGTCAAAATATGGTTTGGATTACGCGGCACTGTCTGAAATCAATCCACGCCTGATCTATTGTTCCATTACGGGCTTTGGTCAGACGGGCCCTTATGCCGACCGTGCTGGCTATGATTATATCATTCAGGGCATGTCTGGTCTGATGTCGATCACGGGTGAACCTGATGGGGCGCCGCAAAAAACGGGTTTGGCGATCACGGATATCATGACGGGTGTTTACGCCACCACGGCCATTCTGGCAGCTTTGCATCAACGACAGACAACAGGTGTTGGGCAACACATTGATATGGCATTGTTTGATGTCGCCGTTTCGATGCAGGCCAATCAGGCGATGAACTATCTTGCGACTGGGGTCTCCCCGACCCGAATGGGCAATGCGCACCCCAATCTTGCGCCCTATCAGGTGTTTGAGTGCAGCGATGGGCATATCATCATTGCCGTTGGGAACGACGGGCAATTCGCGCGGCTTTGTGAAATGCTTGATTGCCCTGACATGGCCAAGGATGCGCGGTTTCTGACCAACTCTGACCGGATTGCCCACCGCGCAGCGATGACGGATGCATTGCAACAATGTACCAAAAGCCGGACAATGGCCGATCTTTTGGTGGCTTGTGAAACAGCCACGGTTCCAGCTGGGCCGATCAACACTATGGACCAGGTCTTTGCTGACCCACAGGTGAAGCATCGCGCGCTTCAGATAACGTTGGATGGTGTCCCGGGCGTTCGGTCGCCGTTTACGTTTTCGGACGCGGATCTTGCCCTTGACCGTCCTGCACCGGCTTTTCCAAAACGCGATTAAGCACTGTATCAAAAGCAGACCAATCGTCAAGTTCAAGCCGCACAGGCAAGGTCAGAACTTTCATACGAAAACTGTTTGGCAGTCGCACGGCATCTTTTTCCGTTGTAACCAATTGGGCGTTTTGCGCTTTGGCTTCAATTTCCAACCGCTTCATCAGGGCATCGGTCAAGGGTTGGTGATCATCCAATGCCTCGGCCCGGATAATAGTTGCCCCCAGATCACGCAGAGTCTGAAAGAATTTTTCCGGATGACCAATGCCCGCAAAAGCCAGACAAGGCAGTCCTTGCCATGGCATTCCTGTCAGCAGTGGTTTCAGATGACCGCGCATTTGCGGCAGATCAATCGCACCGCCCCAGGTTTGAGAAAACCGCGCCTGTGCTGCATCATTGCCGATCGATAAAACCAAATCAGCCCGCTTTAGCCCCATGTCCACGGGTTCACGCAAAGGGCCTGCGGGCAAAACGTATCCATTCCCGAAGCCCCGATGTGCGTCGACGACGATAATGTTCAGATCTTTTTGTACAGAGGGATTTTGAAAGCCATCGTCCAGTAAAATAATATCTGGCAAAAGAGTTTCAGCCAATCGTACACCGGTTGCGCGGTTTTTTGATACAATGGTTGGCGCGAATGCTGCCAATAATAGGGGTTCGTCGCCAACAGCATATGCTTTGTGATTTGGAGTCACTTGCACCGGACCTTGCAGCGTGCCGCCATACCCGCGTGACACGCAGACAGATTTCAGACCCATCGCCTGAAGCCGCTCGATAACTGCAATGGCTGTAGGTGTTTTGCCAGTGCCACCTGCGTTGATATTGCCGATGCAGATCACTGGGCAAGAACTGCGATAGCCAGGTTTGGTCAGACGCGATGCCGTGGCCTTGGCGTATATCCAACCCAATGGTGCCAACGCCCGTGCCCGCCAATCGGGTCTATCGGCCGGTGTGAACCAGAAACGCGGAGGACGCATGTATTATAGCCCTCGATCGTCTAAAGCTGTCAAAGCCATTTCAACAATACGGTCTGTGACCTCGGCTGAGCCCGAAGTGACATCCCACGCCGCATGCGCCAGTTTTGCGGCCAGGTGGGGGGAAAGCAGATCTTCGACGGCAGTGGCAAGCTGATCGCCGTTACGCACAGACCGTGTCGCCCCCGCCTTGGCCAATCTGTCATAGCTGCTGCGATATTGTGAAACATTCGGGCCATGTAAAACGGCTGATCCAAGAGCGGCGGGTTCAAACGGATTTTTGCCAGGGCCGTGAATCAGCGAACATCCAAGAAACGTAATTGGGGCCAGTCTGTACCAAATTCCCATTTCGTCGGGTGTGTCCGCGACAAAAATTTGGGTTGTTTCTGTGGGGTCTTCCCCCTTGGATCGCAAGGCTACCTCCCACCCTTTGTGCGCCAAAGTTTGGGCTATTTCTAGCCCCTGAGTTTCGTCATCAGGGACCAGTATCAAAAGCAATCGGTGCGCTGTGCGGCTTGCGCGTCTGTGGGCCTGGCCGATCACTTCAACTTCTTCTTGGGATACCATCGCCGCCAGCCACATTGGTCGGCTTCCCAATATATCGGTAAGATGTGCGTGTTCGGTTTTATCGCAAGACAAAGCGGGCGTGCCTTCTTCCAGCAGCTGTGACACTTCGATATGCTGTGCCTCGGCCCCCATACGACGAATGTGATTTTCTACTTCTTCATCAACTACAAAAATTCGATCAAAATGCCGGAATGTCTTTTGATGCATACCCAAAGCCCATCGCAGACCGGATGTTTCAATGGATGACAGGCGAACATTAATCAGAAACATTGGGATATTACGTTCGGACATGCGGGATAACAGCCCATGATGTAGGTCTCCATCCGCCCAAATCAGCAGATCAGGCTTCCAGTATTCAAGATATTCTGCAGAACCATGCCCGGTATCATTCGGCAAGGTTTGACAAAACACACTGGCAAGACGGCGGTCTGATGGCAATTCCAACGTGGGCGGCGTGGTCAGCATGATAAACAAATCATCACGCTCGTGGCGCAGCCGTTCGGCTAATTCGCAAATGGCCATCGCATCTGCCAGATTTGACGCATGCAGCCATACCAAAGGGCTGTCGGGCTTATGTTTGCGCGGTGTTTCGTCCGACGGTTCGCTGTCCGTTAAGGTGCGATATAAAAACATGCCATCGGACGTGCTCATCTTATGATCCTAGTTGCCAAGTTCTTCCGTCGCCGAGGCGGCCGTTTCTTCATCACGCAACCGATGCAAATGGGCAATGAAATAGCGCATGTGTGCATTATCAACCGTGCGCTGTGCTTCGGCTTTCCATGCATTATAAGCCTTTGCATAATCGGGGAAAATTCCAACAATGTGAATATCATCGACATTTTTGAACGCGTTTTTAGTAGGGTCGATCAGCTCACCTCCGAAAACAAGGTGCAAACGTTGTGTCATGGGCTTTGCTTTCTATTATAAGATAGTGGCACTTTAGAAATGTGACACCTAGGGTCAAGTTACGCTTGTTTATATCGAAGCCATAGATCGGACGCATTATGAAAAACGTCAGTCATACCGACGCCTATACGCCTTATGATCATTTTTTCCTAAAAGCGCTGCGGTCGGTGTCGCGGGTTGTCAGTGTAAAAAAGCTGACACAGCCGTTTTGGAACCGCTGGCGGGGTGGCGATATCAGCGACAAGGTTTTGTTTGATTTTCTGGACTCGATCAAAAACCTGGATGACTGGTCGCGCGCTGCTGACCAACTGATCGCGCATGAGGAAGCCGAGCTAGATCGTGATCGCGCAGATCTGGACCATGACCAACTGGTCCGCCGTCTGCGCCGCATGTCTTACATGAGCAACCTCGCCCATTGGGGCATCATGCCGCTGAACGATGCCAAGCTGCGCAGTTATACCAAAAGCCGCGATTATTATATTGAAGCTGAAACACTGGCCTTTGGTGATCGGTATCAGCGACTTCATATCCCATGGAACGACCAGGAATTCCCCGCGAATCTGCACCTGCCAGAAGGCCAAGGCCCGTTTCCACTGGTGATGATCATACACGGGTTGGATGACTGTAAAGAGGAACATCTGGCCACCGAACTGGCGATGCTGAATGCCGGCTTTGCTGTGATCTGTTTTGATGGTCCGGGCCAGGCCGAGGCATTTTTGCTGGACAATATTTATTGGTCTGACCGTTTTCCCGAAATGGTGGGTGCTATTTTAACCACGCTGTCTGGTTATCCCGTTGATACCAGTCGCGTTGGGATCATGGGCACCAGCATCGGCGCACTTTGGGGTTTTTCGGCGGCTTCGGGGGATGATCGGATCAAGGCGATTTATGATCTGGGCGCACCCATCAACACCAAGTCGTTTTCCCGTGTGCCGTTCATCATCAAAAGCAAAATCTGCCAGATCACGGGTGCCAAAACCGATGCCGAAATCAAACATGTCTTGTCAAAGAACTATATCGACCGGACTGAGATCCTGTCAGGTATCCCCGCCGCTATTCGCATTGTGATGGGTGCCAAAGACCGCGTTGTGCCATTGCGCGATAAATATTGGCTGCGCGATGAACTGATCCGCATCGGTGCGTCACGTGATGTATCCATGCGTGTCTTTGACGATGGCGATCATTGCTGCACGAACCATATTCCGGAACTACGCGATGATATGGCGGCGTTTTTCAAAGAACACATCTGATTATTCTGCGTGCATCGCAAAGTGTGCAAATCGACGATCAACCATTGGTAAAAGCACTTTGAGCCCGAACACAGCAAGCACCAATCCACCTGCGACATCCAGGATATGGTGCTGGTGGGTCAACAGCGTCGATGCAATGATCAGAAGCGCCCAGATGGCTATGACAGGTTTCCAGACGGTTCTTAGAAATGGCCACATGCCCATCGCGAAAGATGCTGTCAGCGCCACGTGTAATGATGGACAATCATTGTAAGTCAGATTTACGAAGTCTGCGATTTGAAAGACGATATTTGCAGGCGGATCATAGCTGTTGGGCTGCAGCGGAAACATCAGATAGCAGATACCCGCAATCAGGACCTGCACTGACAGAGCATAGGCCAGAACCAAAAGATTACGCTTGGGCATGATCAGAAGCGGCAAACAGAAAAAGACCATGGCCGACAGGTAAAATATTGAAAATTCGGGGATTAGCGGGATCGCATCGTCTAGCGGAATGCGGAGTGAAGGCAGATCAGACCGAAAGTGCGTTATGAAGTTGGTCCCACCATAAATCAACCCGAACCACAGCCCAAAAGCCGCGCCAACACCCAGACGAAAGCGCCATTCACTCTGCAGGGTTGACAGCATCATCAGTCACAGGAAGCGGTCGCGGCCCGCCCCACATCTTGAAATAAATCGACCAGAAGCTGGGACTGGGATCGGTGGCTTGAACGTGTTTGGGCAAAGCAACCCAAGGGATCGATGGATCGCGGTGGTGGACCAAATGATGGTGATAATTCAGGAAAACCATACGCACCAGCCCGTTCACCTTCAGGTTCCAGGCCCCTTCGCGATTGTCCAGGTCAGAAAAAGCGTGGTCTGTGTATTGCAGCGAACTCCAATTCACGGCAAAGGCGGCATAACAAACGGCCCACCCTGCAAGCGATAGATCCAGCAAGAAGATCAGTGCCAACTGCACAGAAAGGCCGATCATAATATCCAGTCGCGCCCGCCAAACGGGCACCGCATCAAGGCTATCCAGAAATTCCTGCGCGCTTGTTTGTTTTGCAAACCATTCACCGGATTTTCCAAACAGACGACGCCCTTTGATCAGGTCTGCGGTAAAGAAATAGATCACTGAAAACAGTGGAAGCAAAATCCAGTAAAGCCCAGTCAGAATGCAATACCACTGCACGAATTTGACAAACCGTTTTTCGCCGGGGGCATAGTAATCAAAGCGCTCCCTTTCGGTTCGGCTGTTTTTATGGTGCGACAGGTGAAAAACCCGCTGAAGGGCAAAAGCAGTAGGAAAGAAACCTGCGATAATGCGGCCTGCATTTTCGTTGATTGTGCGGTTGTCATGAAAATGGCGATGTACGGCCTCGTGCATCAACGCGTACATCGTATTGCCAAGGAACGAAAAAATCAGCGCGGCGCCAATGAAAACGACCCAGGATTGCGTGTGCGATGCAGCCCAAAGCGTACCACAAATCCCAAGGATCGTGGCCGCCATAATCGTCAGGTTCAGCGTGCCGGGGGTTTGATCAATGGCTTTATCTGTCATCTAGGTCCCCTGCTGATGGGCAGCTTTTCAAAAATATATAAAGTTGTTGGGCAAAGCCATCGGGCGGCCCATGTGTAAAGGTCGGCGGGTGCCATTTCAGATCATCAAAGATGGTAAAATCATGCGAAAGGAAACTTCGGAATAACCATCCTGCAACTTTTAAGCGGATGCGGTCGGTCAGGCGGGTTTGTTCGCCAACTAGCCCCACGACCGCATGAATATCTGTGCCGCCATCCATCCTGGGGCATGTCGACAGCAAAAAGAAACTTGGGCGTGGGCCGGCCTGGCTTTGCACCAACATCAGTGTGCCACCAATCGTGGTCATCGACGCCCGAATATCGTTACCTGACAGCCACTTCATCATTCTATCGCTTAGGCTTTTGCCCGTTACTTGCGTCCGATATCCAATGCGAAACCGATCTTTTGAAAGGGCGCTGACCTTTGCAGGTTCTTTCAGAACGCGACCATGCACAGACAGCAGATGTTCCATATCAAAGCCATTTGCGATCAGCGAAAACCAAGACGTCTTGGTCGAATAGCTACCAGCCGGTCCTGCCAGAAACGAAGATACATCGAATTCCGGCACGGGAATATCATAGCGTGGCTTGTTGCCAGTATAGACAAAGATCAGTCCATATTTTTCGGCCACAGGATATGTTGGCTGAATTAGTTCAACCGATTTTGTGCCATCCGGCTTTGTAAAATGTCCGTCATGGGCGATCAATCGATGGTGAAGCGCGCAGCGGATACCGTTTTTTTCAGCCAAAGCATGTTTCAGGTGACATCCCATATGCGCGCATTGCGCAGCATAAACCGTGACCTGTCCGGTCTGAGCGGAGCGATACAGCAGGAATTCCCGATTGTATACCGTACGCACGATCGTTTTTTGCGAACCGAGTTCGTTTGATTTGGCCAAAGCATACCAGTTTTCCGGTAACGCAGGAATGTCCTCGCACGCTTTTGTGTATGAAGACCGTTCCGGCGTTATGGTTATGCTTTGTGCGGTCAAGTGCGGCGCCTTTTTCGGCCTAACAAAAAGCCGATTAGCAAACCGATGACAGCCGCAATCGTCAGAAACAGCCAAAGATATTTCATGATCTCGCCCGAGATCGGGTTGTTGAAGATATCAGAGGAAAAATGCATGCCCGTGATCTTCCATTCGCCATCTATTCTGGCCAAGGCGGCCGTCCAACGCAGGGGCACGTCAAATTCCAACCCGCCACGCATCTTGAATGAGGCCTTTGAGAAACCAGTCGATACGGCACTATTGCCGTCAACATAAAGCGCGGACAGCACATCAGGGTCGAATGTCACGGCCATGTCGGTGACCACACTATCAGCGCCAGCCATCATGCGATCATAATATTCACGCGCCGCTGGTTTTCCGTGCACAGCCTCGTTATTCATGGCTGTGAAATAGACGTTGTCGGACAATTCATTCATCAGTGCATCCACATCTCGAGCGTCCAGTGCAGCGATGGTGCGATCTTTCATGGCGCGAATTTCGTTGTGTATCGCCTCGTCCGTATTCTGGGCGGATAGTGGGGCTGCCAAAACAATCAGCAATATGGTTATCAATCTAAGTACCATCGGTATGATCCATTTTCTGTCCCTTATATACGATCAGACTACGCTAAAGCAGGCCAATTTCAATTTTTGAATTCCTAAAATCATCTTTTAGGGGCATGGGGTGATCAGGGCTTAGCGTGACGGCATAAATCACACTTTCATAATCCCGGTGCCCAAAAGCTTTGCACAATGGCGCAAGCAGCTTGTCATCTTGCGCCAGCCCAAGGGTTGCCATCGCGACGCCCCGTTGATGTGCGATGTTCAAAGCCGCACGGACTAAATCCTTGGCAATTTGGGATGTGCACGTTGTCAGAAAAGACAAAAATGCATTGGACAATTCATGCCCCTCAGGGGGAAGCCGGGGCAGATTTATAATCCGGCTAAACAGATTAACCACGGGTCGAAAACGCGCTAGCTGTGCAGTATAGCCGTGCACGATCATCCGCTTTTCAGGCGATTGCTGCCAAACTGCGACTGTGCCCGTAATCGTGCCATTATCTTCTGCAATCAGAAAATCCTGCGGCGTTAGATTTTGAAAAGACCCAAAATCAGTGATGTAGGGCGACAACGGGCGGTGCTGACTTTGTTGATTCAGGAAGTTTCGCAGGTTTGTCATATCGTGGGCCGTCGCATGTCGAACATTCTTGGGGTGTTGATATCTGCGGCTGCCAAAGGCTAGCGAATGATATCGAAACAGCGGTTCAAAGCGCGGAAATCCGGGCAGACCGGCCTGAACCAAACGCCTTGCGCGGGCGTTATCAGCAACAATCGAAACCAGATACCACCCCGGATCATTTTGCCGCAGATGGGTATGAATTGCAGCCATTCCATCGCGTAAAATGACAGGTTTGCTTTGAAAACGAGTCGCAATGCGCAGTTGATTGAACCATGCCAATCGCTGCCGTTTTCCCTGAAAATGGCATGGGAAAACACTGCAGCTGGCCATTCCGGTGGGTGTTTCACCATGATATCCAATGATCGAATTATGATCTACGTCTGCCCAAAGTGGCGCGTGGTGGCCCGCTGCGCTTTGATAAGACAGACTGATCCATCCTGGCATTATGGCGGTATTCAAAAGCTGATCTATTGCGGGTTGATCGCCCTGATCGGCCTTTTTGAAGTGATACGGCGTCATGCAACCTTCAGCAATTCACCCGACCAGTTTGGATCACCAAAAGGTAACATATGGCGTTTGTTGACCTCTTGCCGGTGCAGGTAATTGATCAGAAAAAAGGCGCGCATCATGGTGAAATCACCGCGGTTCAGCTTGTCAAATCCGCGTTTCATCATACCGGGAATGGAATAGAATTTTTTGCGCGCTTGAACACAACGTTGGGTGATTTCTTCGCCAGACATGCCGCCGGTATCAAAGGGCAATGTATTATAGGAATAGGCATCGTTCAGCCACCACGCGTCATAATGCAGCTGCCCGTTGTCTTTCAAACGTTTGTAAAGCGGGGTACCTGGGAATGGGGTCAGGTGATTGAACGCGGCCAAGAAAAAGTCATTATCCATCGCGAAATCATAGGCATTTTCAAAGGTTTCAGCCGTTTCTGTGCCATAGCCAAAGATAAACGTACCATAAATCCGAATGCCATATTTGCGCAAATTGGCCAGCGCATTGGCATACCCTCCACCCATCGTATTGAATTTCTTACCCATTGCGCGCAGTGTGTCGCGTTCAAGGCTTTCAAATCCGATCAATACGCCACGACACCCACTGCGAGCCAGGGTCGCCACAAACTCTTCATTGTGGGCGGCGTCAACGCTCATCTGTGTGACCCACCGGATGTTGACGGGGGCAATGGCTTCGGCCAGTTCTTGGGCTTTGGGAATTGAACCTGCAAAATTATCATCCACAAAGAAAAACAACCGCTTTTCGTGTTTGATCTGTTCCAGTTCAGCCACAATTTTATCTACAGGGCGGCGGCGATGGGTTTGGCCGAAAAAGGCCTGGATCGCACAGAATTCACAAGGAAAACGGCAGCCCCGCCCGGTTTCGACCAACCCAAGCGGCAGATATCTTTTGCCTTTGAAAACCGATCTGTCGAAGTGCACGTTATCCAGAGATCCGCGGTCATAGCCTTTATAAACGGGCTTTAGTGTCCCGTGGCGGGCATCATCAATGACATCGGCCCATGCGCTTTCGGCTTCACCAATGACCACAGCTTCTGCATATTGGGCGACCTCATCCGGCATCAATGTGGCGTGGAACCCGCCCATCACAACCGGAATACCCTTGGCACGATAGGTCGACGCGATCTGATACGCGCGCTTGGCGGTATAGGTTTCAATTGGGATCGCCACCAGATCGGTGGGGGCATCGAAGTCAATCGGCTCCATCCTATCATCGAAAAACTGGATTTCGACATCATCCGGGGTCAGATGCGCAAGTGCCGCAATGGGCAAAGATTCCATCTGCCACGTCCGCATATAGTTTTCACCGGGACGCCTGCCGATGGATGGATGGACAAAGGTGACTTTCATGATGCTTTCAACTCGTATCCAATGGGCCAGTCGCAGGTGTAATGGCTGTGCAAATGGTTGGCGTAAAAGCGATATCCAAGGTTGGCGAGGATCGAGATTGGCAATTGTGTCCGCGATTTTGCCAGCCGTTTCAGAATTGCGCGACGGGAATAGACGTTTTGCCAGGCCCAGACATGGCCGTCTTGTAGTTCTTCGCCGGTCATTTTGGATGGGCGATAAACGACGTGCTGGCCGTCATAAAGTTCCCAATCCCGCGTTGTAATGCGACCTTCGGCGTTTAGGCGATGATACAATGGTGTGCCAGGGAACGGGGTCTGAATGGCAAAGCGTGGCAGGTCGATACCGGCATCAATCGCAAAGTCAGCGGTCCGCTGAAACACGCCCGTATCATCCGTGTCATAGCCAAAGACAAAACAGCCATAGATGCTGATGTTCAGGCGGTGCAGATCCTCGATCACTTTGGTATAGGTGTTGGGCTGGTTGAATTTTTTGTGCACACTGCCAAGGGCATCGGTTGATATGCTTTCAAAGCCAATCAGCACACCGGAACAGCCACTTTTGGCCATCAGTTCCATCAAGTCCGGGTCGCGGCCGATCAGGCTGGTGACCAGACCAAACCAGCGGATATTCAACGGGACCAATGCCTCAAACAGTGATTTGGCATAGGCCCGGTCCGAAATTAGGTTGAGGTCGATAAAGATATTTCGTTTTTTGCCAAACTGCTTGATGTCATGGGCGACATGTTCAACTGGCTTCTGGAATTGCTTACGTCCCCATGCGGATGGTGACACGCAAAAATCGCAAGCGTGGGCGCAGGCGCGCGTGGCCTCAAAAACAGCTTGGGTGATGTATTTCCCGCGATCCAGACGGTCGCGTTCAGGAATAACCATTTGGTTCAGATTGAAATCAGACCCCTGATCATAGCGTCCTTTCAATTGTCCTTTGGCAAAATCCTGCAACAGACGTGGCCAAGACATTTCCGCGTATCCGACGCAAATGGCATCACAATGCTGCGCGGCTTCATCCGGCATCAGGGTTACATGCGGGCCGCCAAGAACGACCGGAATACCATTGGCCCGAAATTTTGCGGCCAGTTCATAACAGCGCGGCGCTGTGCCGGTGATCACGGTCATGCCGATCAGATCGACATTCAGATCACTTGGCAGATCCTCGATCCCTTCGTCATAAAGCTGAAATTCAATATCCAACTCGGGCGGGGCAAGGGCGGTTAAAGTCGTCAGCGTCAATGGTTGATAGCGCAGGGATTTTTTGAAAATACCGCCACGGTGCCGATAAAGCGGCCCTTTGGGAGAGATCAGCGCAATACGCATACATCAAACTTTGTCAGCGTGCGGGATTTCAACAAGTCTGCAATTCCTTACCTTTTCCCCAGATATCATAGCTATCGACACCCGGTTTCAACAACACGGGCACTTTAATATCTGAAAGCCTGTGCCCTTGGGTCAGCCTAAAGGCGATATAGCGATCCAGCAAGTCGGTGTATTGTATCACCTGCGGCCGTGCCAACTGCCCAATGGCGCGGGCATAGGCGTATTGCGGGTTTGTTTTCAGACATTCATCAATTTGCTCGGCGATATCTGGTCTTGGCGTGACGTTTGCATCAATTCCGATATCATATCGACAGGGGTGGTCGTATCTGGGGATCAGAATGCAAGGAAATCCCAGATCATGCATGCAGGATAAGACAAAGTCTTCGGTCAGTTTTTCCCCGACCAAATCAACAGTTTGCCCAGATCGCCCCATGAATTTCAGCATCGGCAGATCGCTGCCGTTATAATAGCCAGTGCACTGAACCCGATCGCCGATGCGGTAGCGGTAAAAGCCACCAGTATTGGTGACGATCAGGTCATATGTTTCCCCTTTGGACAATGCATCGACCGTGAAGATTTTGCGGTGTTCATCTTCGAATTCCAGAAACGCACTGTGTAAGGCCGGAACAGGATTGGCAGCATCACATAAGGGAAAGGTAAAGACACCTTCGGTCGCCAACAGTCCCTTGGGCTGCAGATATATATCGGGCAGACGGCTTTGCAGATCGCTAAAAAACGGGGCTGAACTGGCGTCGGCCCAGGTACTGACGATAGTCAAGTCTGGCCAAAGATGCGATGGTCCGTGTTCAACCAGCTTGGCCTGTTCCGGGTTCACTGGGATACCGAAATCTCCATCATGGATCGCCTTGGCGACCTGATCTGGGTTTTGGGTGATCGTATCCAGAATACCGGTCAGGAAAGTCGGGCTCCAAACGGATATCAAGGTCAAATCGTGGGTGGCTGCCAACCATGCGGCAGTGGCAATGGACCAGCGTTCAGGGTCGGACAAAGACGGACTATAAACCGAAACATCTGCAATATGGCTTGCCGCTTCGGCACCAAAATAAGCCGCATCCGAAGGCAGCCCGACCGGCAAACCACCCACATCGCTTTGCGTTTGCATCACGGGACTGATCGCAAAATACGCCCTGCCTGACATGATTTTCGGATAATGCGTTAGAAAATCAGAAAACCACGGCAGGATACTGCGCTGAAAATCTGACAAGAGCCTGGTGTTAAAGGGGATATGCTTCTGCCCACCCGAACTGCCCCCTGTCAGTTCGAACATTATCGTCGGGTCTGATGTCAGGGCCGTGTGATCCCCTGCGATGATCTGATCGATATAGGGTTTCAGATCCTGGTATGCGCTGATCGGGACATTTGCCTGAAAGGCATCCAGCGTCATGATATCGCTAAAGCTATGATCGCGGCCAAACTGACTGCGCGCATTTTCACGCAGCAGGTTTGTTAGATAGCAGATTTGTTGTTTTTTCGGCTGCAAGGCAGACTTGTGATAGCTGGCCAACATGGGCCTGCCCAATTCAAGCAGTGATGACCATCCCATTGCAGGAATACCCCTTTTCAAACTGCTTTCGTGCCATCGGTTTCAGATTGTCATGCGATAATTCGCACAGACACAGCAATTCATCGCCCTTGGCAAAATCCGGGTTCTTTTCCAGAAAAAACCGGACGTATTTGTTATTGTGTGCACCGGGGTCCAGACCATCAAAGCTTTCCAGCAAACCGCTGGCGCAGTCCTTTGGGCGCACAAGGCCAGTATTCGGGTCATAAGTGTTTGAAAACTTGGTGTGCCCCACGGCTGTGATCAGATCGACAATATCAGGCGGCGTTGCGCAGTCTGGCGTCGGATAATAGGAATACGTAAAAGCGGGCAGATACCGAAACGTGCGGTGACCCTTTGAAATAAGTAGCCAATAAAGCGGGATGTCGGGTGCGGCCCGTTTTACCGAACCGGCGTGTTCGATCCATGAAAATGGCAAGATTTGTTGGCCCCAATGATCACGTTCGATCACTGTATCACCAGAATAAAGAATGCGAATTGGCCCAAATTTCGAAGGTTGCAGCCATGTGTCAATCGTCGAAAATCCACACAGTTTTCCCAAAGGGTCCGACAGTATGATAACCCAAGCTTTTTCGTTGAAATCGCGATGAAATACATCAAGATCAGCAGGGTTGTAATATTTACGATAGATGTCGAACAGTCCGCAGATCAACTGATCGGTAAAGGACTCTTTGGGAATAATTTTCGAACATAAAGTCATGATGTGTCTCGGCACAGCGAATACATCTAAACTATGGAATTCTGTCTGATTTGCAAATGCAACAGATCAATAGATCAGCGCCGATGTGATCGTATCATGCAGCTTTGCGCCAGCTGCAACAACGCCATTGACCTGCGGTTTATGGTTGTTGAAACGCAAATCCGCGCCATTTTGCGTGCTAGCACGACCCGTTGCCTCTTGTACGATCAAGACACCTGCAGCGATGTCCCATTCCCATGTCGGCCGAAAGGTCAGCATCGCATCAAAGCGCCCTTCGGCAACAAGGCTAAGACGATAGGCCAGCGAAGACCGAAAACTGCGCTTTAACGGTGGTTCGCCGTCTTTCCAGTGTTCGGCGAACAGGTTTGGTTTTGCGGTCAGGGCCGTTGCATTTGCCATATCGTCAGTATCAGAGACCGTCAGGCGCATATCATTTAAATAAGCGCCATTACCGACTGAGGCACTGTAAATTTTTTCCATCATTGGCAGGTAAACGACCGCAGCAACGGATATACCATTTTCAACGATCGCAAGGGAATGCGACCAGCTTTTGCTGCCTTCGATAAAGGCGCGAGTGCCGTCGATCGGGTCGATGATGAATGTGCGCTGTGTTTCGATACGCGCCAGATCATCTTCGGTTTCTTCGCTAAGCCAGCCATAATCAGGACGCGCGGCCATCAGTGTTTCACGCAGCATTCCATCAACGGCCAGATCGGCTTCGGTCACTGGACCTGCGCCATCGGGCTTATCCCACACTTGCGCTGATGCGTTGAAAAACCGACTGGCAATTTTACCGGCGTCTTTGGCTGCTTTGATCAGAAGGTCAAGATCATTCTCCGGCAAGGGTCATTCCTTGGACTAGCAACGATGGCACAACGCGCGACAAATGTGTGCGGGCATCGTTGGCGGGCGTAAGTGTCATCAGCATATCGCACAGATTACCTGCAATTGTACATTCGTTCACCGGATACTGAATTTCGCCTTGTTCCACCCAAAACCCGGATGCGCCGCGTGAATAATCGCCCGTTGTCGGATTGATCGAATTGCCGATCATTGATTTGACCAATAGGCCCGTTCCCATATCGGCCAAAAGGTCGGCCCGCGTTTTATCGCCTTGGGTCAAAGATACATTCGACAGGCTTGGCGACGGGGGGGCGGATGTTCCGCGTGCCGCATTTGCGGTGCTATCCATGCCCAGCTTCCGTGATGTGGCCAGATCAAGCGTCCAACCCTGTAAAATACCGTCCTGGACGATTGCGCGTTGTGCCGTCGGCAGACCTTCTGCATCAAAAGGCCGTGATCCAGACACGCGGGGGCGATGGGGGTTTTCCGTTACAGATAAATGCGCGGGTAACACCTGCGTTCCAAGCGCATCGCTTAACCATGACGATCCGCGCGTGATCATAGAACCGTTGACCGCTGTTAATAAATGCCCAATCAGGGATGATGAAATTCGTTCATCGAACAATACCGGAAAGGTCCCGGTTTTCGGTTTTCGCGCCCCAAGCCGCGCAACAGTGCGTTCGCCAGCCAAAGTTCCAATGTCAGCGGCACGTCGCAAATCGGCCTGAAAAATCCGACTATCACCGTCATAATCACGTTCCATTCCGGTGCTTTCGCCCGCAATGGCCACGCAGGATAATCCACGGTCCGTTCGGCTGTATCCGCCCGAAAACCCGTTACTTGCCGCCAGATGAATACGACGTTGTCCATATCCGGCTGATGCGACTTGAACTTGACTGACACCTTTCACAGCCAATGCAGCGGCTTCGGCTTCATGGGCATCTCGCTCCAGATCAGCTGGGCTTGGTTCGGCGGTGCTGTCCGATAATTCCAGCGTGTCAATGTCCCACGCGGTTGCCAACTGATCAACGCTGGCCAAACCGATATGCGGATCTTCGGGAGCTTCTTTCGCCATGGCAACAGCGCGTTCGGCCATTTTATCCAGCGTTTCCTGACGCGTATCTGAAGCCGAGACACAAGCCTGACGCTGGCCAACCAACACACGCAACCCGATATCTGTGCCTTCGGATCGTTCCGCTTGTTCGATTTTGCCCGCGCGCACGTCGATGGAAATGGATGTTCCATCAATGGCTATCGCATCAGCGGTGTCAGCACCCGCTTTTTGCGCAGCTGTAATAAGCGCTTGTGTCAGCGCTGAAAGATCGGACATTGAAAACTCCTGCACAGGTCTGTTGTGACCTAGGTCCCGCCAACAGTCATGCAAGTCAAGGGGCGGGGCAAGTATTCTGCCCCGCCATAATATTCAGCGCAGGCGCTGACCGTTGGCCAGAACGTGGCCTTGATCATTGACTTCGATTTTGGATGTCAAAGTGTCGTCGCCTTCACCAGGTACGGCAAACATGCCCATCATCATCCGCGCACCCATGGCCTGATCTTCCGGCAAAAGGCCCATGGCGATCAGATTGTCGATCAAACCGTTTGCACCGACGACCATCAGGTTCACTTCACCTTGTGGACGCGGCACGCCATCGAATGTATCCAGATCGGTGTTGTCAAAGGTAAAGCCACCATCGCCGGTTACTGTCGCACCAGCAGCTTCGATTGTCAGACTATTCAGGTTCATCTGATCCACCTCAATCGGTGTTTCGACCATCATCATCTGATCGGCTTGTTCCGGATCAAGGATATCCACCAGCATTTTTGCCTTGCCCGAGATATCGATGGCAATTGTTGCCGGATCACGTGGCAAAACCTGTGTTGGATCGAAGATATTCCAAAGCTGATCATCCATCACAAATTCACGCAACGAAAGCCCAACTTGAACATCTTTCAGATCATCCGACTTTGCGACAGGCACGCCAAATGCAAAGCCATAGCTTTCCATGTTCAGGTTAACCGGAAACGGAAGTGCGTTTGATTGCATATTGAAAGCAACATCCTGCGATTCACCGGTATAGCTGACGATACTGTCGCCCATGGCCACATCAAGTTTGGTGCCACGCGATGTTAAACCACCCGATGAAACAGACCCGTTTTCAGAAAACAAAAACGTATAGGCCGCATCACCGAATGTGTATCCGCCTGCGATATTGGAGTCTGGTCCAAACATGGCAGCTGGATTAGACATGTCGATATCCGTGGGCGTCGCGGTTTCGCCGGTTAGTGTGATCGTGTTGATTACGCCGTCCAGATTGATTGATACTGCGTCAGACGGTTCTTCGACATTGAATTTGATGATACTGTTTTCGACCGTGATATCTTGTGTCATTTTACGAACATCGCCAGGTGTGACAAGATATTTGCCCTCAATCCCGTTGGCCGCAATGCTGAATGTCACATCCAGTGGTTCGTCCCCAGGGGCGGGCTTGATTTCGTCCAGTGCCATGATCATTGCATCAGCGGTAACGTCATAAACCATTTCTTCTGGCGATCCGCTGACGACCATTGCAAAGTTTTGGTCAGTTACTCTGAAGATTGCTTCAGCAAAGCCCGCAAAGGGTGATGTGTCTTTAAATGTAAATAGATAGTCAGTATCCAGCGTGACCGCGACCGTGCCATCGCCCTGGTCTGTCAGCGTCATGTCGGGAAAGCTGGCGATCACTTCGTTTGTACCATCAACAGTTGTGAACCCAACGCCACTGACTTTCAGGCTGGCGCCGGCGCGAACAGTCGTGCCCATGTCCAGTTCTTCGCCATACATTGCCAGCGATTTCTGCCAATCGTCCCAGACCTGTTCTGGTGTCACATCGGCAAATACAGCCGTGGTCGTCATGAAAAATGCCGCAAGGCTGCAGCTGGTTTTTGTTACGAGTGTCATATTAATCCTCATGGTATCTATAAATAAGCCCAGTTAGTTTCTGCTTACATGCACGGAAGTGCAAGGGGGTCAAGCGACTGGACGCGGGAAATTGAAGTTCATATCACTGGTTGAAACGATGGGGGTTTGTAAATGACGGATTTAACGGGAAAAACTGTTCTGATCACAGGTGCCAGCAAAGGCATCGGAGCTGAAACTGCGCGTGTTTTCGCCGCTGCGGGCGCAAATGTCGCGCTTTTGGCACGCAGCAGTGATCAGATCGGCGCACTTGCTGGTGAAATCGGGGAGCGTGCGCTAGCTATCCCCTGCGACGTCGGCCGATACTGGCAGGTCGATACAGCTGTCAGCGCCACGGTCAAAGCTTTTGGCGGGCTGGATATCCTGATCGGGAATGCTGGCGTCATTGAACCGATATCGCATATGGCAACGGCGAACCCTGATGAATGGGGTTAGGTGATTGATGTAAATCTAAAGGGTGTGTTTTATGGAATGCGTGCCGCCCTGCCTGTGATGCTGGCCGCAGGCCATGGGACCATTCTGACAATATCTTCCGGTGCAGCCCACGGCCCGGTCGAGGCATGGAGCCATTATTGCGCATCAAAAGCCGCCGCCGCGATGTTGACCCGATGTCTGGATAAAGAAAACGCCCAAGATGGCATCCGTGCAATGGGTCTGTCGCCCGGTACGGTCGCCACGCAGATGCAGCGCGAGATCAAGGCCAGCGGCATAAACCCGGTCAGCCAGCTGGATTGGGATGATCATATTCCACCCGACTGGCCTGCCAAAGCACTGCTGTGGATGTGCAGCGCGGATGCGGATGAATTTATCGGTCAGGAAATTTCGCTTCGGGATGACGCCATTCGCAAACGGGCCGGTCTGATATGATCACATACCAAGACCAAGATGGGCTGCGCGTCATCACCATCAACCGCCCTGACAAAGCCAATTCACTGACCAAGGCGATGTTGGAACAGTTGTGCGACGTGACCCGCGACCCCGGTGATGCGCAGGCCGTGATCATAACAGGAAAAGGCCGCGTATTCAGCGCAGGTGCCGATCTAGAGGAAGCACGCGCCGGCCTTGCCACGGATGATGTGTGGGAACGCCTGTCCGGCAATATCGCAGCATTGCCATGTTTGACTATCGCCGCCCTGAACGGAACCCTTGCGGGTGGTGCGTTCGGGATGGCGCTGGCGTGTGATATTCGACTGTCCGTGCCAGAGGCTAAATTCTTTTATCCGGTGATGAAGTTGGGGTTTCTGCCGCAGCCATCCGACCCCAAACGTATGTCTGCCCTGATTGGTCCTGCCCGTACCAAGTTTATTTTGATGGGTGGGCAAAAGATCACATCCGATCAGGCCTATCAGTTCGGTCTGATTGATCAGATCATAACAGGAGACGCCTTGATTGCACACGCAAATGAACTGTGTGCCGATGCCATCGCCGCAGATAGTAATATACATCACAAGATAAAATCATTGTGCAGCTAACGTTTGCGCCTTTGGCCCGGTGTCTTTGAATGAAAATCCGCTGGTCGCTTGCGTACCCAATTGATGAATTTGGCCAGACGCGGATGGGTTTTCAGGGCCTCAACCGTATTATAAGTGCGGGCCAGTTCAGCTTCGGTCAAGGTCGCGTGAATTTCATTGTGACAGATTTGATGCAACAAAACCGTCGGCCCGCCCTTGCCGCCTTTTAGTTTTGGGATCAAATGATGCAGACTTTGCTTTGCAGTCCCGGGTATCGGGCGACCACACAGCAGACAGATCGGATCAGGTGCCATATGGCTTTATTTAATGCAGATCATCGCGTGTCCAGTTGCGGGCGGTCCACATGACGGATGCATTGATCATTGGCGGTGGTCCTGCGGGATTAATGGCGGCCAGCGAACTGTCCAGGGCGGGATATTCGGTTGTCGTGGCCGATGCCAAACCATCTGTTGGACGCAAGTTTCTGATGGCCGGAAAATCGGGACTTAACTTGACCAAGGACCAGCCGTTTGATGGGTTGATCAAAGCCTATGATACTGCAGCCGGGCCGTTATTGGATATTATTCGAGAGTTTGATGCGCAAGCCGTACAGACATGGGCGGTGGATTTGGGGCAGCCTGTATTTACAGGCTCGTCCGGTCGCGTTTTTCCCAAAGCGATGAAAGCATCGCCGTTGCTGCGGGCCTGGCTGGAACAACTGCGCCAGGATCGCGTGGATATCCGTGCGGGGTGGCGATGGGTCGGGTTTGATGGTGCAGATGTGGTTTTTGATACACCTGATGGGCGTGTGGTTGTGACACCAAAAGTGACTGTTCTTGCAATGGGTGGTGCCAGCTGGGGGCGGTTGGGGTCAGACGGAAAATGGGCGGATATTCTGGCAGATCGCGATGTGCCAATCAAAGATTTCAAGCCCGTTAACATGGGGTTTCGCGTGGACTGGTCCAGTCATATGACACGCCATTTTGGCCAGCCTGTTAAATCGGTCGTCCTGAAAGCGGGTACGTTGCAGGTGTCGGGGGAATTTGTGATCTCGACCAAGGGAATCGAAGGTGGAGGCATCTATGCGGTGTCAAAACCTGTGCGGGATGGCGCGGATCTGTTTATTGATCTGATGCCCGACATGCCCCTTGATCGTATCCGTGCACGGCTAACGCATCGTGGCAAAGCCAGTCTGACAAACCATCTGCGCAAAGCGTTGAAAATGCCGCCCATCAAACAGGCGCTTTTGATGGAATTTGCGCAGCCTTTGCCAGATGATCTTGCACCAGTGATCAAACGCTTGCCGGTCCGGCATTCCGGCCCTCGTCCTATGGACGAAGCGATCTCGACCTCGGGCGGTGTGGCGTGGAATGCGCTGGACAAAAACCTGATGCTGACACATCTGCCGGGCGTTTTTTGTGCAGGCGAAATGATTGACTGGGATGCGCCGACAGGTGGCTATCTGATCACGGCGTGTCTTGCGACGGGTCGCTGGGCGGGTCGGTCGGCGGTAAAGTGGCTGCAATCTGTTCCTGATCATAAAACAGACATTGAAACTGTGCCTCAGCCTCTTGAATAACGGTTTCAGCAAAGGCCGCTGTTTCCAGATCAATATTGTCCATATTGATGTCATCGCTTTCAATGACGCGTTTGGCATAATCATCCGCGAATTGTGTAAAGCTGCTGTCGACGAATTCATGCGCTGATTGCGCGCGCTCTGCGGCATCATCACCACGCGTACAGATATAGCGCATCAAAGTTGTACTGTCGGCAGACTGAAATTCAAACGGATCACGATCAGGAAAGGCGTCTGTCACAGATGTCTCTGTTTCACAGGCTGCCAAAAGCACAATCAATATACAAGACAGAAGCAATTTTTGCACTGTCATCCTCCGCTTGGTTTTGGGAAAGTGACAGGCTGATATCAAAAAGCAAGAGGGCATGGCATTTTCGATAAAGGGTGAGTCTTTATCGCCGCGCCAGCATGGATAAGCGGATCAAAGCGCGCTCGACCAATGGCATTTGCGGGGCGCGTGCTGTTGATCGAAGCTGCAGATCGGTCTGGGTCAATACATCAAGCGCCTGTTCCAGCCTGTGCATGCCCCAAGATTGTGCCTGACGTTGCATCCGATCACGCCGTGGCCCGAAAACAGGGGGGCGCGCACGGGCAATCCCGGCACTTGCGCCGCCGGGGTCCGATGCGGCGGCGTGCAGTGTGCGAAAATGGCGCGTGGCGTTAATGCAAAGACCGACAGGTTGCACGCCTTGCGCTTCCAACTTGCGCAACACGGCGCCAATTTCAGTTGTGCGCGCTTCGGCGACGATATGAAGGATGTCATCCATGTCCGCTTCGGTCGAAGCGGGGGCGCAAAGTGTGATGTCATCCGGTGACACTGGGGTATCATCGCTCAGTTTATAAAGTGCCAGCTTTTCAACAGTCTGGCGAAAATCACCCGGATCTAGAACACGTGCCAATGTGGTCAGATCACCCATCGCCTGTGAGTCGATATTTTTCAATCCAGCCTTTGTTAGCGTTTTTTCAATCTCGTCCCGTGTCGGGGGGTCATCGTAAATTCCAGCGGCATAGGCATTGGGATGCCCTTCAAACAGTTTACGCAGGGTTGATCTGGCAGCCAGTTGGCCTGCGGTCACGATTACTTGTGCGTCGCCTTGTTGCCAATCTTCTAAAGCGACCGTGATGATCTTTGCCAGTCCGTCACCCGCATCTTCTACAAAGGCAACACGCGGGCCTGGGAAAAACCCCTGGGCTTTGATCGCATCGCCCAGCATCGCCGGATCCTTGCGCAAGTCTGATGCCGGGATGCGGGTCAGGCGCATTTCTTCTTCGCCCTGTGGGCCGATCAGGGCTGCAATGACTTCTTGTCGTTTTAACGCCACGCGCATCGCATCAGCACCATAGATCAGCAATCCGGTGCGGTTTGGATCAGGCTTCGCAAAGTATCCCGATGCATCGCGTGCCGATAATTTCATCAGAACCCGTCCGAGGCCGCAATCAAACGTGTAACAATCTGATCTGCCAGGGCCGTCATCAGGCGGTCATAGGCATCACGTTCAGCGGCCTGGGTGGCGACCGTCGTACCTGTAGTTGAATAGCCTGTAAAACTTTTCACAGTTCCGTCGGTCAGCAATTTGTCATCCAAGTCACGCAATGCATAACGGGCGGTGCCAATGACGTTAAAACGTGTCGTGGCCTGATCGGATGTTACGGCCAGCCCGTCTGTACTAAGCGCAATGGAAACTGATAACTGATAAACTGGGGACTCTGTACGGCCCAAACGATTTTCAAGCTGACTGACAAGTGCAAATGCATTGCGATCGCCCGGTTCGAAAAATTCGATCTGGCCACGCAGTTTCGCCCCGCGCCCATCCGGGCCATATACCGGTGCAAAGCCGCATCCCGCCAGGATCGCAAAAGCGCCCGTTATGAAAGCCCGCCTAGACGACAACATTGATGATCCGCCCCGGTACCACGATCATTTTCTTTGGCTGCCCGCCATCCAAAGCGCGAACCACTGCTTTGTCTTGCAATGCCAGCTTTTCGACCTCGTCCTTGGACAAGTCTTTCGTCACGGTGATTTCAGACTTGCGTTTGCCATTGATCTGAATGGGCAACGTAATCTTGTCATCTACCAGCATTGCTTCATCTGCGACAGGCCAAGGGGTGTTTGCAATTAATCCTTCACCACCCAGCATGGTCCAGATCTCTTCGGACAGATGGGGCGTCATGGGTGACATCAATTGCGCCAATGTTTTGGCCGCTTCGCGTTTTGCCGCACTACCAGCTTTGGATTTTTGCAAGGTGTTGGTGAATGCATAAAGCTTTGCGATGGATGCGTTAAAGCCAAAGGATTCGATGCCTTGGGTCACATCAAAGATCGCCTTGTGCATCGCGCGCCGCAGATCATCATCACCCGAACCTGCGGCATCGTTTTGCGCGATATCACTGGCAATGCGCCAGACGCGGGACAGATGCTTGGCCGCGGCTTCCGCGCCTGATGCGGTCCATTCCACATCGCGTTCGGGCGGGCTGTCGGACAAAACGAACCACCGCGCTGTATCAGCACCATAGGTCGAAATGATATTCACCGGATCAACAACATTCTTTTTCGACTTCGACATCTTGATCACAGGGCCGATTTCAACAGGCGTGCCATTAGCCAGTTTGGGGCCATCATCGCTGCGGATCACGTCTTCGGGCAGATGCCAGACACGGCGGTCATTGCTGTCAGGGTGTGCGGTTGAATAGGTTTCATGCGTGACCATGCCCTGGGTGAACAGCGCGTTGAATGGCTCAATCGCTTTTTTGGGCAAATGTTCGGTGATGTGCATCGCACGCGCGAAAAAGCGGGAATAAAGCAGGTGCAGGATCGCATGTTCAACGCCACCGATATATTGATCGACGTTCATCCAATAGTCAGCATCTGCCATATTGGTGGGCGTTGCGGCATCGGGTGCTGTGAACCGTGCGAAATACCATGAACTGTCGACGAATGTATCCATCGTATCTGTTTCGCGCTTGGCCGGTTTGCCGCAAGACGGGCAATCTGTATCGCGCCATGTTGCGTGCCGATCCAGCGGGTTGCCGGGAATATCAAAGCTGACATCATCAGGCAGTTGAACGGGCAGGTTTTCCTTTTTCTCGGCTACCACACCGCAATTGTTGCAATGAATAACAGGAATCGGGCAACCCCAATAGCGTTGGCGGCTTAGACCCCAATCGCGCAGACGAAATTTGGTGACGCCTTGGCCCACACCGTTGGCTTCGCAAAAGGCGATGGCCGTATCAATACCCTGATCGCCGGTCTGCATTTCATCCCCCGCGAACCCTTTGACATAGTGTACCTTTTCCAACTTTGGTGGAACATAAGCCGCGCCGCCGTCTTCTGGCATAACATGATTATCAGCCACAGCCGGGGCATAAGTGCTAACGACAGGCAGATCATACTTTCGTGCAAAGTCCAGATCGCGCTGATCGTGGGCAGGACAGCCGAAAATCGCGCCAGTGCCATAGTCCATCAGAATAAAGTTGGCGATATATATGGGCAACTCCCACGCTGTATCGAACGGATGCCGCACGCGCAGACCTGTGTCAAAGCCCAGCTTTTCAGCTTTTTCCAATGCCTCTTCTGAGGTGCCGATTTTGCGACATTCAGCGCAAAATGCCGCGATATCAGCATTGTCTTTTTCCAAGTGTTTCGCCATCGGATGATCTGGCGAAATGCCCACAAAAGACGCGCCCATCAGTGTATCTGGGCGTGTTGTATAAACCTCGACCCGGTCGTGACCATCGGGCCCGTCAATGACTGAAAATGCAAATTGCAGACCGCGGGATTTACCGATCCAGTTGGCCTGCATCAGTTTGACCTTGGATGGCCAGTTATCCAGCGTATCAATCGCGTCCAGCAATTCTTCGGAATAATCGCTGATCTTGAAGAACCACTGCGTCAGCTCGCGCCGTTCCACCTCAGCCCCGGACCGCCAGCCCTTGCCGTCGATCACCTGTTCATTGGCCAAAACGGTCATATCGACCGGATCCCAGTTTACCACAGCGTTTTTTCGATAGATCAGACCTGCATCCAGCATATCAATGAACAATGCTTGTTGCTGACCGTAATATTCAGGATCGCAGGTCGCAAATTCGCGGGACCAATCGATGGACAGCCCCAAAGGCTTCATCTGATCGCGCATCACCGCGATATTGTCATAGGTCCAGGTTTTCGGGTGGCCGCCAATTTCCATCGCAGCATTTTCAGCGGGCATCCCAAAAGCATCCCAGCCCATCGGATGCAGCACATTATGGCCAGTGCTGATCTTATAGCGTGCGATTACATCGCCCATGGTATAGTTACGTACGTGGCCCATATGGATGCGGCCCGACGGGTATGGGAACATCTCAAGCACATAATACTTCGGCTTATCGTCACTGCGCACAGCCTTGAACGTATCAGCCTGTTCCCAAGCCTGTTGCCATTTCTTTTCAATCTGTCCAGCGTTGTACTGTGACATCATTCGCCCTCTGTCTTATGTGTTGGTGCATGTGATACGGTGCATGGCCTGCGTGGTCCAGAGGTCATGCAAAAAAGCGGTTCCATTGCGTGCAGAGGCAGTTAAATGTGGGCAAAACAAACGAGCTTTGAATGAATATCCTGTTTATCCACCAGAATTTCCCCGGTCAGTTCAAACATCTGGCGCCTGCGCTTGCAAAACAGGGGCATAAAGTTGTGGCCCTGACGTGCCGGTTCAAGGAGCGTAAGCAATGGCAAGGCGTCGATATTCTGCCTTATCCCATCCAGAAACGGCATCGTACGTCCGAAAATCCATTGTTAATTGATTTTGAGACCAAGTTGATCCGCGCCGAATCCTGCAGCCGCAGTGCATTACAACTTAAGCAGACCGGATTTGAACCGGATGTCATCATTGCCCACCCCGGTTGGGGGGAAAGTTTGTTTTTAAAACATGTCTGGCCGAACGCGCGTCTTGGGATTTTTTGCGAACTGTTTTACGAAACGTCTGACGAAACGAATTATTTCGATAAAGAATTGCAGGAAAAGCCGTCGATTTATGCGATGTCGCGATTGGATATCAAAAATACCAGCAATCATCTGCATTTCGCCATGGCTGATTCCGGCCTAAGCCCCACCCAATATCAACATCAGACCTTCCCGCTGCCGTTTCGTGATAAAATTTCAGTTATTCATGATGGTATTGATACGAACGACGTGCGTCCTGACTCCGATGCAGTGCTTGATTTGCAAGGATTTCCGAAGTTTTCACGCAACGACGAAATCATCACCTTTGTAAATCGCAACCTTGAACCGATGCGCGGATATCATGTCTTTATGCGCGCGCTGCCCAAATTGCTGAAAAATCGCCCAAATGCCCAAATTCTGATCGTTGGTGGGGATAGCGTCAGTTATTCCAAGGCGCGTGATGATAATAAAAGCTGGAAACAGGTCATGATTGACGAGGTCCGGCCAGATATTTCCGACGATGACTGGGCGCGGGTACATTTTTTGGGCCGGATTAAATACCCTGATTTCAAAATATTACTTCAGATCTCAAGTCTTCATATTTATCTGACCTATCCCTTTGTCCTAAGTTGGAGCCTGCTTGAGGCGATGAGTACAGAGTGTGCCATCATCGCCAGCAATACGGCGCCGGTAAGAGAAGTCATAAAACATGATGAAACGGGCAGATTGGTGGATTTTTTCGACCAAGACGCCATAACTTCCGAAATTTCGCAGCTTTTAGATGACCCGCAGACGCGCACCCGTTTGGGGCAGGCCGCGCGCCAACACGTTGTTGATCACTATGATCTTATGACGAAATGCCTGCCCAAACAACTGGAATGGGTCCACGCGCTTTATGCTAAAGACGCGAATCCTCAAGACGCAGCTGACGCGCCCGGGTCATGATGGCGTCTTCAATCGCGCGAACTGTTTCAATAGATGCTGGCCCACTGCGCGTTTGCAGCGATATCGACAAGGACCGCGCATCCAACGCAGGGTCGCGCACGAAAACAGTTGCGCGATAGGCCCGGCTGCCACCGGGCGGTGTGCCGTAACCCATTACGATAACGCCAGAAAATGGATCAGCGGTCTGAACGGGCATAAAGTTCAGCACATCCAGCGATGCATCCCAAAGATATTTATTGACGGCAACGGCTGTATTTGGATCCTGATTGTTATCGAACAGATCCCAGACGGTTGATTGACGAACGCGCGGATCATCATCGGGGACTTCAACATCATTTGGTTCAGTGATATTTCTGAATGTGTCGCCGCAACCGGCCAAAAGCACCCCAAGCCCAAGAATTAAAAAGACCTTGGTCAAATTCGCCGTCCGCATGATCAAAAGCTCCGTTAAAACGATCTTTGTCCCACATACCCAAGCGATCAAGGGCCGACAAGGGCCACTTATATACTAAGGTCTCACGCCCGTTTGATTATTTGTGGCAAAGATGCACCAATTATCGCTTTGTTGGTGCAGGGTTTATTCGCGTTCCTTGCAATCACGTGTCGAAAGCTAGAAATACCCTGCATACCCATTCGGATTCCCCCGGATTGCGGTGATCCTTATTATAAACGAGGGAAAAAGATGAAAAGAACTCTCCTAGCTACTACAGCTCTGGTCGCTTTTGCAGGCGTAGCAGCAGCTGAAATTGAAATTTCCGGTTCGGCCGAAATGGGCCTTGTTGGCGGTGACTACCGTTTTGCTGGTGACGACGGTGACGGCGTTACACAATTCTGGACAGATGTTGACGTGACTTTCACCATGACTGGTGAAACAGACGGCGGCCTGTCTTTCGGTACCTCTGTTGATCTGGACGAAGCTCCTGATCTGGATGCAGATGGTGAGCGCAGCGATGCTGACTTTGCAGTCTTCATTTCTGGTGCTTTCGGTACATTGACAATGGGTGACACAGACGGCGCCATGGATTGGGCGTTGACTGAAGCCGGTAACGTTGGCAACCCAGGCACAATCAGCGATACAGAAACTGAGCATGCTGGTTATAACGGTGCATACCTTGACGGTGCATACGATGGTCAGATCCTTCGTTACGATTATTCATTCGGTGATTTTGGTTTCGCAGTATCTGCTGAAATGGATGATGGTGGTGATGAAGACACAGGTTTTGCTGCTGGTGTCAAATACGCAGCTGATCTGGGCGGTCTAGAACTTGACCTAGGTCTTGCTTACCAAACAGCTGAAACTGTTGACTTTGGAACAGATCGCTTTGAGTTTGATACTGGAACTGTTGATCCAGTAACTGGTGATCCAATTCTCGGAAATCCTGAGTTCGAATTGGAAGACGTAGATGTAATCGGTGTAAGTGTTGCGACTGAATTTGCTGGTGGTTTCGCTGCCGGTGTTCAGTTCTCAACTTGGAGCTTTGACGATATCGACGGAACAGATATTGATAATGCTTATCACCTTGGTCTTGGTGCAGGGTATTCATCAGGCCCGCTTTCTTTGCACGCAAACTACGGAATGTTTGATGCGGATGATGGTGAAGTAACACTTTCAGGTGCTGCGATTGTTGCTGCATATGATCTGGGCGGTGGCGCTTCTATCCACGCTGGTGTTGCACAGTCTGCATATGACATTGATGGTGGTCCAGATGATGATGCGTCTGACTTCTCACTCGGCATGGCATTCTCGTTCTAATCTAACGTAGATATGTTTAAGAAAGAGCGGGCCTTTTGGTCCGCTCTTTTCTTTTGTGGGTATGGGATGATAGCAGGGTTTTGAAACCTGCTTATCCAAGGCTCGATTATGAATATACCACCTGCCCAAATCCCCGCGAAATTCAAACAGGCTATGGCGCTGCAGAAAGCCGGACGTCTGGATCAGGCCAAAGCACTTTTTCAAGCGATTGCATCAAGTGCCCCGAATGTACCCGACGCACATTATCAGCTTGGTCAAATTCTGAAGCGTCAGAATAAACCAGACGATGCGCTGCCCCATTTTTCCAAAGCGCGAAGGTTAAAACCGAAAGAACCTGCCTTATTGGCGGCCGAAGCCGATGCCTTTGCTGCTGTTGGAAAATATAAAACTGCGCTTAAAACATACGACACGCTGATCAAATTGCTGCCAAAGTCTGTAAAGCCACGGGCAGATAAAGCTTTACTTATGCAGCGCATGGGGGATTTCAAAACGGCAGAAGTCGAATTCAGAAATGCGCTGAAACTGAACCCATTGGATGGCGAATTATATCGCGTCTTTTTGGGTACTAAAAAATTAGATGTGGGCGACCCACTGATTGCCGCGATGGAAAATGCCTATGCCAATCCAAAGGTCCAAGGTCGCAGTAAAATGCATCTGGGTTTTGCCCTGGCTAAAGCAATGGAAGAAACAGGCCAAACGGCCAAGGTCTTTTCTTATCTGCGCCCTGCCAATGATGCGATGCGCGATACGTTTCCCTATGACATCACCACGCGCGAGACCGAAATTGAAAACCTGATCACTGCTTTCAAAGATTTTGATTTCACACAGGTTCAAAAGCAATCGAACGATTTTCACCCGATCTTTATTACCGGGTTACCCCGTTCGGGAACCACGCTTGTCGAACAGATTTTATCAAGCCATCCCGACGTGACAGCCGGCGGAGAGATGCGCCATGGCATTCAACTGGCCTATGCTTTGATGGGTAAGCCTGATGGCAGTTTCAAAAAACTGACAGATATCGCGGAAACTGATATCGGCAAACTGGGCCAGCTTTATCATAATCGTCTACACGAGATTTTGAAATTTCAGGACTTTGTCACGGATAAATCAATACAAAGCCATCTGATCATCGGCTTGCTGAAATGCGCACTTCCAATGGCCAAGTTTATCATTGTTCGACGTGATCCTCGTGATATTGCGCTGTCGGTTTACAAAAATGTGTTTGCTGATGGCACACATCGTTATGCCTATGATCTGAACGATTTAGCGCGCTATATAAAGGCATCTGATAAGATAATTGAGTTTTGGAAAGCGACACTGCCGGACAGTATTTATGAGATTGAGTATGAAAATCTTGTTGCTGAGCCCGAGGCGCAAACGCGCGCACTTGTCGATGCCGCAGGACTTAAATGGGATGACAGCTGCCTTTCATTTAGCCAAAATAAGCGACAGGTCAAAACCCTAAGTATCCATCAGGTTCGTCAGCCGATCTATACGTCCTCTGCGCAAAACTGGCAAAATTATAAGGATGATCTTAAGCTATTTTTGGACACATGGGAGGGCAAGTAATGCCTTTGCAAGAAATTCAGGCACGCATTGAAAAAGCAGAATTGGCGGCTGGTCGTGCGGCAGGATCTGTCAAATTAATCGCTGTGTCAAAGGTTCAACCAAACGACCGGGTTCAGGCCGTTTTGGATCAGGGGCATCGCGTGTTTGGTGAAAACCGTGTGCAAGAAGCCGCAGAGAAATGGCCGGATTTTAAAGCGCAGTTCGACAATGTATCTGTCCATCTAATCGGGCCATTACAGACAAATAAGGCTCGACAGGCCATGGGTTTATTCGATGCGATCCATTCTGTTGATCGCCCAAAGCTTGCTAAAACATTGGCCCGGCTTGCGCAGGAACAGGGGCAGTGTCCTGATCTGTTCATTCAGGTCAACACGGGCGAAGAAGATCAAAAAGCGGGTGTTCTACCAACAGATACAGATGATTTCGTTCAGCAATGCCGATCGCTAGATTTGCCCGTCGTTGGCTTGATGTGTATCCCACCGGTCGACGAAGAACCATCGCTTCACTTTGCATTATTGGCAAAAATTGCAGCCCGAAATGGACTTGATGATCTATCTATGGGGATGAGTAGTGATTTTGAAAGTGCCATTGCACTGGGGGCCACCCATATCCGTGTCGGTTCTGCGATTTTTGGGGCGCGTGTGCAGCATCAAAAACAGACGGACAGCGCAGAAAACCCGTAAGGGTTTGATAAGCGTTCAGCGTACAATTAGTCGGGTTTGGTATGTAATACGTTGAATGATCCAGTTTAGGTGATCTGGCCTAAAGGCGACACAGCCCTCTGTTGAATATCCTGGCCTGCGCCACTGATGAAGAAAGATCGCTGATCCTTTTCCCTTTTGCGCGCGCGGCCAATTCCAATCAGTGATCAGAACAATATCATATAGCGGATCAGCACGGCGCAGGTTCTCATGGCTAAACCCATGAGGTGCGCGCACCATCAGATTATAGTCATCATCATTCACATCGTCTGACCAAAGATCACGTGGACGGATCGGAACGGCCCAGTCTGTTGGCTTTGACATTCGATCTGGTCGATAAAGCAACCCTACAATACGGTGCACCCCAACCGGAGTCGCCCCATCGCCTTCGGCTTTGTTGCTTGTCTTGCCTGTGCGGCCGATTGTGGCAGGGAAGTATCTATTCCAGAACCGAACACCCCGCCGGGTCAGTACCAGATCTTCGGGCGTCACAGAATATGCCCTGATTTCTTTGCTTTGATATCCAGATAATGCGCGTTGTGATGGTTTTTACCGACCTTCAGCGGAACCCGATCGACAACCTTAATCCCGTTTTCTTCCATCCGCGCGACCTTGGCAGGATTGTTCGTCATTAGTCGAACAGATGAAAACCCCATAGATTTCAAAATGGTTGATCCAATGCGAAAATCACGCTCATCGTCTTCAAAGCCAAGCCTATGATTGGCCTCAACCGTATCGAACCCCTGATCTTGCAGGGAATAGGCGCGCATTTTGTTAGCCAGCCCTATACCACGGCCTTCTTGGTTAAGATATAACAGTACACCGGATCCTTCGTCCCCGATATGCCGCAACCCTGCGCGTAATTGTGGCCCACAATCGCATTTCAGCGATCCAAGCAAGTCACCCGTCAAACACGCCGAATGAAGGCGCGACAGAACAGGCTTGCTGCGATCTGGTTGCCCGATTTCGATGGCATAATGTTCTTCCCCCCCATCATCGGGCCGAAAAACATGCAGTCGGCCAGCGTCTGATACCTCAAGCGGCAAACTGGCCTGAACGACCTGGTGCATTGTGGGGGCTTGATCATCTGATTGCAGAGAGTCCAGCTCCATCACAGTCAGGTCATTTGTCGATGAAAACGTCCAGGCATTTGGGATCGGGATCACAATCGCAGCAGGTAACAGATGGGCAGACTTCACCAGTTTCAGGGCAGCCCTGTGCAACACAGTATCTCCGCCGCGTTTTGTTTTCAGTGGGCCCTTCATGGGTGATGACAGGTCATAAGCGGGATCAGCCAGCGATTGCAGCCATTCGATACTGGCGTCTTTTGGAATATCAACACGTGCCAGATCACCATCATAGACCCGCGCACGCAAGGTATGTGCCCGCCAGTCTGTAATCGTCATTACTGGATCTTCCAGTAACCGAAGGGCGTGCCGCCAACGGCGTTCGTTCAGGGTTTCAACTGCAAAAACCAAGGCAGATTTGCGATCAGCAATGACGACGGGAACACCCATGCGAAGATCGGCACGGGCGCGGGCAATGCGTTCGGTCGGATTTGGCGTCAAACTCATAGCGTCTCCCTAGCCTATCTTGTTGAAAGATGAAACATTCCGCCTGTTTTTGACACGACACCGTGAGCGGTTTGCAGCAAATCTTGTCAGATGCGTGAACACGCTCCATGTGGTTCAAAGCAAATGGAGGCACCCGATGGGACAACTCAAGAAGATATTGCTGGTCGATGACGATGAAGATCTGCGCGAAGCACTAAGCGAACAGCTTGTGATGACTGAGGATTTTGATGTCTTTGAGGCCGGAAATGGCACTGAAGCAATGGAGAAGACAAAAGAAAGTTTGTACGAACTTGTTATTCTTGATGTCGGCCTGCCGGACACTGACGGTCGCGAGCTGTGTCGTCTGATGCGCAAGCAGGGTGTGAAGTGCCCGATCTTGATGCTGACCGGCCACGATTCGGATGCAGATACTATTCTTGGACTTGATGCGGGTGCTAATGATTATGTCACGAAGCCGTTTAAGTTCCCGGTGCTTTTGGCCCGCATTCGGGCACAATTAAGACAGCACGAGCAATCAGAAGATGCGGTTTTCCAGCTGGGTCCATACACATTCAAGCCCGCGCAGAAACTTCTTGTGACCGAAGACGATAAGAAGATCCGCCTTACAGAAAAGGAAACAAACATCCTTAAGTTCCTGTATCGTGCCACCGAAGGGGTTGTTGCGCGGGACATTCTGCTACATGAAGTATGGGGCTATAATGCAGGTGTCACAACGCACACATTGGAAACACATATCTACCGATTGAGACAAAAAATAGAACCAGATCCGTCAAACGCCCGCCTTCTTGTGACCGAATCTGGTGGTTATAGATTAGTCGCATAACGAGTGTTGTTGTAATAAGTTATTCGGCACGCTGGGGGGCTGTAACCAACCAGCGGGCCGATGCGAAATCCCTTTCATGTCGGGGTAATGACATGAACCTCCCTGTTGGACTTGGCCGGGCCTTGTGCCCGGCCCTTTTTTATGGACTTGTGTTCGCAAATATACTGCGGAGCGCCACATGCCTTTCACCCTTGCCACATGGAATATCAATTCGGTCCGGCTGCGCGAAGCGCTGGTCGTGAAGCTGTTACAAGAAGAGACTCCCGATATTCTTTGTCTGCAAGAATGTAAAAGCCCGGTTGATAAAATTCCGGTCGAAGCGTTTCAGGCTTTGGGTTATACCCACATGGTCGCACGGGGCCAAAAAGGTTATAATGGCGTTGCAATCCTGTCAAAGCTACCGATGCAGGATGCAGGCCACCATGATTTCGCGTCCCTTGGCCATGCCCGTCATGTCGTTGGTCGTTTGGAAAACGGTGTGACGATCCATAATCACTATATTCCTGCAGGCGGCGATGTGCCGGATCGTGAACAAAACGAAAAGTTTGGCCAGAAACTGGATTACCTGACCGAACTTCGTGACGCATTTCATGCCACCAAGCCTGAAAAGGCCATTCTTGTGGGCGATCTGAATATCGCACCAGAGGAAGACGATGTCTGGGATCACAAGAAGCTGCTGAAAGTTGTCAGTCACACCCCGATTGAAGTCGCGCATCTGAAAGACACTCAGGACGCTGGTAAATGGGTTGACGTCACCCGCCGCGATATTCCTGATGGTAAGCTCTATTCCTGGTGGTCTTACCGCGCGCGAGATTGGGATGCGGCTGATAAAGGTCGCCGTCTTGATCACATCTGGGCCACGCCCGATATTTCAAACGCGGTACATGGGTCACGTATTCTGCGAACTGCACGAGGTTGGGAAAAACCCAGTGATCACGCCCCGGTTTTTGCAACCTTCGACCTTTGACATTGTGCGCGGTCTTCCACATATGAAGGCCAACAGAAGGAAACTGATCCATGATTGAATTTGGCCAAAACGCCACTGCACCCGCTGACGATCTTATCAAAGATGCAACCGAAGCCACCTTTATGACCGATGTCATAGAGGCCAGCCAGACTGTACCTGTTATCGTCGATTTCTGGGCGACATGGTGTGGCCCTTGCAAAACCTTGGGCCCGATATTGGAAGCCGCTGTGACAAAAGCAGGTGGCAAGGTTAAAATGGTTAAGGTCGATGTTGATCAGAATCAGGCGATCGCCGCACAACTGCGTATTCAATCTATGCCCACGGTTTATGCTTTTTGGCAGGGACAGCCTGTGGATGGCTTTCAGGGGGCTTTGCCACAGTCGCAGGTTGAAGAATTCATCAATAAAATCGTGGCCCTTAGCGGCGGCGAAGAAGATGGCGGTCTGGCAGATGCGATTGAGGTAGCCGAGGCGATGTTGGCAGAAGGGGCTGCTGTGGATGCAGCCCAGACCTTTGCTGCGATCCTTGGCGAAGATCCGGAAAATGCAGCAGCGTATGGCGGGCTGGTGCGCGCGCATCTGGCCATGGATGATCTGGACCAGGCCGAAGCAATTCTGAATGGCGCACCCGCGGGGATCAGCGGTAGCCCTGAATTAGAAGCGGCCCACGCCCAGCTTGAGCTGGCAAAGCAGGCTGCAGACGCAGGTCCGATTGCCGATTTAAAGGCTACAGTCGAAAATGATCCTGATAATCATCAGGCGCGATTTGATCTGGCGACAGCGCTTCATGCTGGTGGCCAGATCGAAGAGGCCGTGGATGAACTGCTTGACCTGTTCCGCCGTGATCGCGAATGGAATGATGGTGCCGCCAAAACCCAGCTTTTCATCATTTTTGATGCGTTAAAGCCGGAAGACCCCATCGCGCTGAATGGGCGTCGCAAACTTTCGTCGCTTATATTTGCCTGATCACGAAACCGGGCTAATTTGACAGTTATGTTAAAACACGCAGATTTGCCTGACGTCATACCGGTTTTTCCTCTGCCCGGGGCACTTCTGTTGCCCAGGGCACGTTTGCCGTTGCATATATTTGAACCGCGGTATCTGGCGATGCTGGATGATGCACTTAAGACACCCGAACGTTTGATCGGTATGGTCCAGCCGTATGAAATTCCGGGATCTGACGAAAAACGACTTCATTCGATCGGCTGCGCGGGGCGCCTTACGGCTTTTTCTGAAACGGAAGATGGTCGCTATATGATCACGCTAAGCGGAATGTCGCGGTTTCGTGTCGTAAGCGAAGTGACAGGCTTTGCACCCTATCGCCGCTGTGATGTCAGCTGGAAAGGGTTCGAACGCGATCTTGGCCCGGTCGAACATGACACAGGGTTCAAACGCAAAGAGTTCATGGAATTGTTGTCAAAATTCTTTGAATCCCAGAACCTGTCGACAGATTGGGGCAGCCTGACTGAGGCCGAAGATGAATTGCTGATCAATTCGCTATCGATGTTGTGTCCTTTTGATCCCGAAGACAAACAGGCTTTGCTGGAAGCGCCATCATTGTCGACCCGCCGCGAAACGATGATAACCCTGATCGAATTCGCTTTGCGTGGCGGCACCAGCGAAGAGATGCTGCAATGACCGAAGGTACCTTTGACCGTCATATGCTTGAGGCACTTGTTTGTCCGCAAACCCACAATGTGTTGGAATACAATGCTGAAAAGCAGGAACTGATTTCCAGATCAGCCAATTTGGCTTTTCCGATCCGAAACGGTATCCCGATCCTGTTGATGGATGAGGCCCGCAATTTGGATGACCCTGCGCCCTAGGCTGGTTTGCCCTGCAAAAGGTTAGGCACTTGTCCGGTCAACCCTGCGGCTTCACGAATAAAAGCACGCCGCATGGCTGGAACGCGGTTGATCAGGCCCATCCCGATATCCCGACTGGCGCGCAAAACCGGGTTATTGTTCGAAAACAGTTTGTTGAACGCATCCGTCGCAACCGCCAATGTCGCCACATCAAACCGCCGCCAAGCTTGATAGCGATCCAGAACCAAGGGCGATCCAATATCTTCGCCACGTCTGCGGGCTTCGGCCAGAACCTGAACCAAAGCAGCAACATCGCGTAAACCTGCATTCAATCCCTGTCCGGCAATCGGGTGAATGCCGTGCGCTGCATCCCCGATCAAGGCAATACGATCCGCAATCAAGCTGTTGGCAATTGTCAGATCCAACGGATAACTGAATCGTTTCCCCGCCAGTTTGATATCGCCCAGAAAATCCCCGAACCGGGGGCGCAGCGCATTCATGAAATCGGCGTCTGACAGTGTGCTGATCTGTGCTGCTGTTTCGGTCTTTTCCGCCCAGACAATCGAACAGCGGTTTCCTGTTAGCGGCAAAATCGCCAAGGGTCCGCCGGGCATAAAAAATTGATGTGCAATGCCGTTGTTGGGTTTTTCATGCTCAACCGCGCAGACCAAAGCTGTTTGGCCATACCTCCAGCCGGTGCGTTGAATGCCAGCGCGCTGTGCTGTTCCGCTTTTGCGCCCATCCGAGCCGATCAGCACCTTTGCCGAACAGGTTCCCCCAGATGCCAGCGTTACCTGTGCATGGCCCGTCGTGATATTTTGGGCAACAACCGTTTCACCCGCCAGATGTGTGATATTGGGCATATCTTTCATCGCATCCAGAAATGCGCGGCGCAAATGGCGGTCTTCGATCATAAAGCCCATGGGGCCTTCTTCGATTTCGGCATGGTCAAAATGCATGAAAAACGGGGATGGACCGTAGCCTGCGTGACCATCCGTAACTTTGATCTCAAGAATGGGCTGCGCGTCTTTTTCCAGATTATCCCAAAGATCAATCGCGCCCAAAAGCCGTTTCGATGCCAGCGCCAGTGCATAGCTGCGCCCGTCAAAGCCCGGCAACCGCCGTGTTTTAACAGGCAGACTGTCGATCAAGGTAACTGTCAGCCCGATTTGCGCCGCCGCAATGGCCAAAGCACAGCCATTTAAACCGCCGCCAACAATCAGAATATCGCTTTTGTGTTTCATAGTTTTCAATATGATCGTATCCATGGAATTGTCCATGCGATTGGGTGTCGCTGGCCACACATTAAATGGGGCAATGGTCTGATGAGACAGTGGAAAAAGATGAGTGCTGCTGCCTTGGGGCGCGGCATCCGCGCAGGCGAGATTGATCCTGTTGAATTGACCGAAGGATTTCTGGAAGCAATTCGCATTCATCCCATGCGCGACAGAATATATGCCCGGCTGACAGAAAAGCGTGCATTGGCCGAAGCAAAAGCCGCCGCGATGCGCGCCAAATCGGATCAGCGTTTAAGTTTGCTGGATGGTGTTCCGGTGTCATGGAAAGATCTGTTCGACACGGCGGGCACTGTGACCGAAGCGGGATCTGACCTGCTGAAAGACCGCAAACCATCCCAAGATGCCCGGGTTGTACAGTTTGCAACGGCCACTGGCTTGGTGTGCTTGGGCAAAACTCACATGTCAGAGCTGGCATTTTCAGGCCTTGGCTATAACCCGATCAAGCAAACACCGCCCTGCGTGAATGATCACGATGCTGTTTCGGGCGGGTCTTCATCGGGGGCCGCGGCGTCGGTCGCGTTCGGGTTGGCCCCGGTGGCGGTTGGATCAGATACCGGCGGATCGGTGCGTGTCCCTGCAGCGTGGAATGATCTTGTGGGGCTGAAAACATCATCGGGTCGGTTATCGTTGGATGGCGTTGTCCCATTGTGCGCGCGCTTTGACACAGTGGGGCCGTTGTCGCGGTCGGTCGAAGACGCGGGCTTTCTGCTGTCCGCAATGCAAGGCATGGGCCGCATTGATCTGCGCTGGACATCCCTGAAAGGCTGCCGTTTTGCGCTGCTGCAAACTGTGGCGATGGATGATCTGGACGATGGCCCACGTGCCGGGTTTAATGCCGCAGTTGCCTGCATCGAAAGCGCTGGCGGCGTGGTTGAACCGATCAATATCCCCGAAGTGCAAGACGCGATGGATCTGGCCGGCCCGCTTTACACCGCCGAGGCTTACGGCACTTGGCGCGATGTGATCGAGGCAAACCCAGATCTGATGTTTGATCAGGTACGCAAAAGATTTCAAAGCGGTGCGGATGTGCTGGCCGCGGATTATGTTGCGGCTTGGCAGAAGCTGGATATGCTGCGTACGATCTTTGCTGAAAAAACGTCTGGATATGACGCGGTGATCGTGCCCACCGTCCCGACCCTGCCGCCCAATCTTGAACGCCTGAAGGCGGATCAGGATTATTTCGTTACGCAAAACCTGATGGCCCTGCGTAACACCCGGATCGGCAATCTGTTCGGGCTAAGCGCGCTGACGTTGCCAACGGGCGTGCCATCGGCCGGGGTCACATTCATGACACCGCCCATGTCGGAAGAGCGATTGCTAAGACTTGGCCACGCGTTTGAAGAAGCGCTGCATGAGCTTTAATTTGACCTTGGCTTTGCCGCGCGTCGCAGTCGGTCGTTGATCGCGCGGCCCAGACCTTTTTCGGGAATGGGGGATACGGCGATGGTTTTGGCGCCGCGCGCATCAAGTTGATGCAGATACGCGAACAGGTTTGCAGCGGCTTGGACCAGATCACCGGTTTTGGACAGGTTCAGATCGGCCGCAACGTCACCGAACCCCAACAAAACTTCGCCAGGTTTAACATCGGTTGCACTCAGGCGAACCGATGCTTTCGGGGCATAGTGCGACAAAAGCTGACCGGGTGATCTGGGTGCTGCCGGATCCATGTCCTGAAGCAATGGGTGGCCCAAAACGCTTTCGATCTTTTCAACCTCAAGCCCACCGGGGCGCAATAATGTGGGGGCAGGATCAAACCCGATGATCGTGGATTCCAGACCCACATCGCAGGGGCCAGCATCCAGAATGGCATCTATCCGACCGTTTAGACCTTGCAGCACATGGGATGCGCACGTCGGGCTGATCTGGCCGGAAAGATTCGCGGATGGCGCTGCAACCGGCCCGCCGAAGGTTTTCAGCATATCACGTGCAACAGGGTGATTTGGCACCCTGATCGCGACAGTTACCAAGCCCGCCGTCACCAAACGCGATATTTTTCCGTCCTTCAAAGGCAACACCAGCGTCAGTGGCCCTGGCCAGAACGCCTCTGCCAAAATACGCGCCTGATCGGTCATTTCAACATATTGCTCTGCAATATCACAGGAAAAAACGTGGATAATCAGTGGATTAAAGGTTGGTCGACCCTTAGCGTCGAAAATACGCGCAACGGCTGTGTCATCACAGGCATCTGCGCCAAGTCCATAAACGGTCTCGGTTGGGAAAGCGACCAGTTGGCCGTTTTTCAGCACCTCCGCTGCATCATCAGCCGTTGCCAAAATTTTAGTCATATGTGAGATCATCAATCTATGACGCTGCGTATTGGTTGCGAGGTCTGCGCGTCTGATTAACGTTATGCGCACAATGGCAAAACCTTATAGACACCGCATATGATTGCCAAGACACCGTAAAGGGGGGACACCATGACGTATCGCGCACCGGTTGCTGAGTATCAGTTTATTTTTGACCACATTGTGGGATTGGACGGTGTTCGCGAAACCGAAACCTTTTCTGAGGCGACAAAAGACGTTACTGATGCGATCCTGATCGAAGCGGGCCGCTTGTGCGATGATGTGATCGCCCCTTTGCAGCGCCCCGGCGATCTGCATCCGGCGCGCCTTGAAAATGGTGTTGTGCGCACATCTCCCGGTTTTGCCGACGGGCACAAAGCCATTGCCGAAGGTGGATGGGTCGGCATTTCGGCTGATCCTGAATATGGCGGAATGGGTCTGCCTATGGCGATGACCACGGCTGTCAATGATATGATGTCCGGTGCGTGTTTGGCGTTGCAATTGAACCCACTTCTGACCCAAGGCCAGATCGAGGCATTAGAGCATCACGCCAGTGATGAGCTAAAAGCAATTTACCTGCCGAAGCTGATCAGCGGTGAATGGTCCGGCACGATGAACCTGACCGAACCGCAAGCCGGATCGGATGTTGGCGCGCTGTCGTCAAAGGCAGAGCCAAACGAAGATGGCACTTATTCGATTACGGGCCAAAAGATTTATATCACTTGGGGTGATACCGATTTCACCGACAATGTATGTCACCTGGTGTTGGCCCGCCTGCCCGATGGCGCGTCTGGAACGAAAGGTATCAGCCTGTTTATGGTACCCAAGCGTTTGCCGGACGAAAACGGCGATGCGGGTGTGGCAAATAATTTAAAGGTCGTCAGCCTTGAACATAAACTGGGTCTGCACGGATCGCCCACTGCCGTCATGCAATATGATGGCGCCAAGGGCTGGCTTGTGGGTGAAAAGCACGGCGGCATGGCTGCGATGTTTACCATGATGAACAATGCGCGGCTTGGTGTTGGCGCACAGGGTATCGGCGTTGCCGAAGCGGCCTATCAACATGCTTTGTCTTACGCGCAAGACCGTCGCCAAGGACGTTCGATGATCGAAAACGGCACAGGGTCCATCGTGGACCATGCCGATGTGCGCCGTATGCTGACCGGCATGAAGGCCGATATTTTTGCATCCCGCGCCATTGCAGCCGCTTGTGCCGTTGCCATCGATATGAGCACTGCAACAGGTGATCAGGGGTGGCAGTCACGCGCTGCATTTTTGACGCCGATTACCAAGGCCTTTGGGTCAGATGTTGGTATTGAAACCAGTCAGACCGGCGTGATGGTTCATGGTGGTATGGGCTTTGTCGAAGAAACCGGTGCCGCCCAGTATTGCCGCGATGTGCAGGTTACCGCGATTTACGAAGGCACGAACGGTATTCAGGCGATGGATCTGGTGGCGCGTAAACTGATGGATGGCGGTGATGCGGCCTTTGCGTTGATTTCTGAAATGGAAGATCAGGCCGAAGCAGCGCGTGCGAACTTTCCTGAATTGGCCGAAGCTGTCTGGCAAGCGTCGGAAACTTTGCGGGAAACCACCGAATGGATGGTCGAGCAAAAAGATTACAATGATCGCTTTGCTGGTGCGGTGCCTTATCTTCGAGCATTTGCACGCGTTCTTGGGGCGCATTTCCATCTAAAGGCCGCAATGGCCGATGGGGCTGCCCGCGAAAAGCTGGCGACGTTCTATATCAAGCGCCTTTTGCCAGATCATACGGCTCTGCTGGTCCATGCCCGTGAAGGGGCTGCGGATCTATATGCGCTGTCGGTTGATGAACTTGCTGCATAAGGACAAAACGTTCGCGCCCATCAGATACCCTTGGGACAATCCGCCAGCCGAAGGCGAAGCAATCGAAGTGGCCGAAGGTGTCTTATGGCTGCGTTTGCCGTTGCCGATGGCCCTTGATCATGTGAATTGTTATGCGCTGGACGATGGTGACAGCTGGACCATTATTGATACGGGATTTGCTTCAAAACGGTCCCGCAGTATCTGGGAAAAACTGATACAGGGTCCCTTGGCTGGCAAACCCATTGGGCGTGTCATCGTCACACATCATCATCCCGATCATATCGGTCTGGCTGGGTGGTTTATGTCGGAATACAACGCCAGCCTTTGGACCACGCGTACCAGTTGGCTGTTTGCACGGATGCTGACGCTTGATGAACAGGATCGCCCAACATCCGAGACAATTAAATTTTGGCGCGGTGCCGGAATGCCCGCCGATGAAATCGCGCGTCGCGAAGGTGAACGCCCATTCAATTTCGCGGACGCCGTTGACCCATTGCCCCTTGGTTATCATCGCATTCGGCAAGGTGATTGCATTCGCATTGGTAGCCGGGATTGGGATGTTCACATTGGTCACGGCCACGCGCCCGAACACGCAACATTCTGGAGCAGAGATGACAATCTGATCTTGTCCGGTGATCAGATCATTCCGTCAATCAGTTCAAACATTGGGGTCTATGCGACCGAACCCGATGCAGATCCATTGGCAGAATGGCTGGAAAGCTGCGAACGTCTTGGCGCGCTAGCCCATGACGATCATCTGGCTTTGGGCGGACATAAACTGCCCTTTACCGGGCTGCGTATGCGGATGCACCAGTTGATTGAAAATCACCACGGCGCGTTGCACAGGCTGCAAGATCATCTGGCCAAGCCAAAGACTGCGCACGATTGTTTTCCCGCATTGTTCAAGCGCAAGATCGGTGGGTCAGAATATGGCTTGGCGTTGGTTGAAGCCGTTGCCCATCTGAATCACTTGTTGAATGTTGGACGCGTATCACGATCTAAGGGGGATAACGGGGCTTGGCTGTGGGTGCGCAATGCATGAATGGCAGATGATTGGTCAAAGATCGGTTCGCTGCGTGTGCTGTTGGCATCAATCGTGATCATTGTGCTTTCAGCAATGCGGGCCCAGTTTTGAATGCAGCCATCCAAAGGTTCGGATGCAAGCGATATCCCGTCATTATCCAGTTTATTTGAACTATAAAGCGTTGGACTTTTGTTGTCTGACGCATAGCGAAACCCGATCAAACGGTGACCATCTGACAGAACACACGTCAGTCGAATTGGCCCGTCCGATGTGGATTTTCCCAGCAATCTGATTGTTGTCTGCAACGCCGTTCGCGGGCAATCGTTCAAGCCGTTTGCAAGAAGTGTCAAAAAGATCAGCTCAGAATCCGTCGTCCCGCCCCGCAATTGATAAAGCTGATCAGGCAGCTGCGCTTCAAGCGTACGGCGGATGCTTTGGATGTGCGGCACTTGGCCGTTATGTACAAAAGACCACCCCTTGTGCGTAAAGGGATGGCAATTCGCCCGCGATGTTGTTCCGATGGTCGATGCGCGTACATGGGCGATAAACAGGTGTGATTTAACCATTCTGCAAAGGCTGGTCAAATTTTCATCTGCCCAGGCCGGCATAACATCGCGGTAAACCCCAGGCTGCAGGTCGTCGCTATACCATGCAATGCCGAACCCATCGCCGTTGACGGCCAGTTTCGCTTCGGTCGCGGCATGGCTTTGGGTCAACAGCGAATGCTTTGGCCGTACAATGATGTTTTCCAACGGAATGGCAGGGCCAAGATAAGACGCAATTCGACACATCAGCTGTCAGAACCGTGCCCACGGCTTTCCATCCGTGCATGAAGGCGTTTGATAATTTTGCTGGCCGTTGTTTCAAAAAATGCAGGGATAATCGCATGAACCAAGGCCGCAAGCCCTGCAGCGATCAGCCAAAACGCAAATGTAGCAGCAAACCACATATGTCCAAGATATGTTTCGCCAACACTTCTGGGATGTTCAACAAAAAAGCCCAAAAGTCCTGCTTGCGTACGCTCTGACATTCTTACATCTCCCTGTTTTTGGCAGAATATATCAACTCGCATCATATTTGATCTCAAATATCACTGTTGATTGCTAAATTATTGGGATATCATCCCATATTATGATTAATCTTGATACATATGACCATCAAATTTTAGCGATACTGCAAAATGATTGTTCCGTTAGTGCGGATCAGCTTGCAAATCAGGTGCATCTGTCGCGCAATGCCTGTTGGCGGCGGGTCAAACAGCTTGAGACATCTGGCGTTATCCGCAAGCGTGTGGCTTTGCTGGACCCGCAGAATGTGGGTTGCCCGCAAATGGTGTTTGTTTTGATCCGGACCAGCAGTCACGAACCGGGTTGGATGGCGCGGTTCAATCGAACGGTACAAAGCCTGCCTGAAATTGTGGGGGCGCATCGCCTGACGGGGGAATTGGACTATATCCTGACTGTGCGCGTGGCCGATGTGGCGGCCTATGACCAGTTTTACAAAAGATTGATTGCCAAAGTGCCGGTTTCCGATATCTCTGCCAGCTTTGTTATGGAAAGTATGAAAGATACCACAGCCTTGCCACTTTAGCCGATAGAAGGATGATTACGATGGACAGTGAAATTCAAACCTCGGCCGAGGCATATGAAGGTGACGCGCTGCCCCGGTTACGTGAAGTACATTCTGACCCTGATCGCAAGGGCTGTGATGATATTGTCCTGCCGGAAAAGATGAAGACATCTGTCAAAACCAAAAGCCCTGCCCAATGGGCATATGAGCGGATTATTCTTTATATAAAGAATTTCGAAGAACAGCTGGACAACGAGCACGAAGTCGCGATGGGCTTTACCGGCGGCAACACTGGTATTCTGAAGATCGAAGGCATGGGGTATTTTGATCCGGATATCGTGACGTTTTATGGCACCGATCAAAATGGCATTAAAACACAGTTGATTCAGCATGTTAGCCAGTTGACTGTTATGCTGCGTGCGTTGCCCAAGCAGGTAGATCAAGCCGAACCAAACCGTATCGGCTTTCGACTGGCACAGGAATTAAATGGCGACGAAACGTAAGTGATTTCCGCGATAATGTGCCGCGTGACTTCTTATTGGGAATCGTCTAATCCTTTTGAAAATTGACTCCGGGAAGATAACTATGGATGAACATAAGCAAGGTGAAATGGACATCACCACACAGGAAAAAACCTTTGAGGGTTTTGTCACCTTTACCAAATATTCAGTGATCGCGATTCTTGTCACGTTGGTTTTGCTGGCAATCGTCGCGTCCTGATCTTGATGAAAATGATACGGTACCTGGCAGCGTTATCGCTGCCTGTTTTTCTTGCGGCCTGTGGCCCGGGTGAGTCTGTCTGGGCGTCTGACAAACATGTTGCACGTGCCATGTATCGCCATGATGGGGCACCAGCGCTGACATTATATACAATGGTCAACAATCGGTCCGGTAGCGGGGCGCATTCAGCCCTGATGGTGAACGGATCGCAGCGCGTGATTTTTGATCCGGCAGGGTCATTCGGACATGAAACCATTCCGGAACGCAATGACGTGATCATCGGTGCTACACCGCGGATCGAAGGATACTTTGTCGGCTATCACGCACGCGAAACCTTTCACGTCATTTCGCAACGTATCGAAGTATCGCCACAGGTGGCCGAAATGGCTTTGCAGCGCGTCATGACATACGGGGCGGTTCCAAAAGCAGGCTGTTCGCGGGCCGTGACTGACATTCTGAATGATTTACCAGGGTTACAAAGCATCAATCAGACGTTTTTTCCGAAAAACGCGATGCAGCAATTTGCAAGATTACCTGGCGTGACAACTCAAAAGCATTATGAAGATGATGCGGATGATAAAACTGTGGCACGCGAAGCCTATGTTCCTGACGAAAGTTAGCCGATCAGAAACAGCATTGCATAAAGCGTGACGCCGCCAGCAACGATAGCGGCCAGCACGTTCTTTGTCAGATATCCAACAACTAAAGTAACCGCCGCGGCTGCCATACGCGCGGGATCGATCTGACCACCTGTGGCTTGTGGCCAGATAACCAGTGGCGCAACCAGCCCTGGCAAAACCGCAACTGAGGTATAGCGCAGATGACGTAACAGCCATTCCGGCAGTTGCCGGTCGCCGACCAGACCCAAAAACGAAAACCGGATCAGGAATGTGCCGACGCCAAGGACGATGATGACCAGCCAGATGGGCGCGCTGTCGGGGATCATTTGCGCCGCCCAATCATCAGTTCGGATTGCGCGCCGATCATCATGGCGACCACGGCTGCGATCAAAAGACCCGAGTTATAGGGCAAACCTGCCAGCAAAAGCGCCAGAACAATTGACACAAATGCAGCGATCACATGCGGCAGCGTTCGTAAGGCGGGTGCGACCAGCGCCAGAAAGGTGATCGGGATCGCAAAGTCCAATGCCCATGTGTCCGGAATGGTTTCGCCGACCATGGCACCGACCAGCGTCAAAACATACCACATCGGACAGATCGGAATGATCACGCCAAAGAAATAAGCCAGCTTTTGTTGAAGTGACCAGTTTTCCTTTTCGTATTTCGCCACGCTGACAGCATAGCTTTGATCGACCAGAAAATATGATACCAGGGCGCGTTTCCAAAGGGGTGCTGCCCCCAGATGCGGTGTGATTGACGCTGAATACATCGCCATACGCAGGTTCACAGCCAATGATGTGGCCAGCACGATCAGCGTAGGGGCTTCATCCACCATCAACTGTACGGCCGTGAATTGCGCGGCACCGGCGATGACCAGAACGGAAAAGCCCATCGTTTCGGACAGATTCAGCCCCGCTTCGGTCGCGATGACGCCAAACAGCAGCCCAAAGGGTCCGACCACCAGTAAAAAGGGCGCACCGTCACGGACGCCTTTCCAGAAGATTGATTTGGTGGTGGTGGCGGTCATGATTTCGCTTTAGGTTTTGGCAAACTCACAATCTTTAGACCGCATATAGGAGAGATGCAATTGGCTGCGCGTGATGATTTCAACGATTACCTGATTGCCCCCGATCCTGCGCGGGCCGGATTGACACGGGCCGTTGTGGGATTTGATCAAACAGGCGCACAGATTCAGATTTCTGTTGTCGAAGAACGCCCGCTGACGATCTTTTTGAACAGCCAGGAAATCGTCACCGCAATGACGATTGGCGATTATCCCGACTATCTGGCGTTGGGCTTTCTGCGTAATCAGGGCATGCTGGCAGTTGATGAAAATATTATTGGTGTTGATTACGATGATGAATTGGAAACCGTTATCGTGCGTACTGCGTCCCAGACCACATACGAAGAAAAGCTGAAAAAGAAGACGCGGACCAGCGGCTGTGCGGTTGGAACCGTTTTTGGTGACATGATGGAGGGGCTAGAGGGTCTTGAATTACCAAAGACGACTGTTCGGACCTCGGATCTTTATGCATTGGCAGCCAAGATCAACCGGACACCCAGTCTGTATCTTGAGGCGGGCGCGATCCATGGCACTGTTCTGTGTCAGGGCGACCGCCCGCTGGTCTATATGGAAGACGTAGGCCGTCACAACGCCGTCGATAAAATCGCAGGCTGGATGCTAAGCGAAGGGGTCGGTGCCGGTGATAAAATGCTTTATACCACCGGGCGCCTGACGTCAGAGATGGTGATCAAAACCGCGATGATGGGTGTTCCCGTTCTGGCGTCTCGGTCCGGGTTTACCGCCTGGGGGGTTGAGATCGCGCAGCAGGTTGGTCTGACCCTGATCGGTCGGATGCGCGGGCAGCGCTTTGTGTGTCTGTCGGGCGAAGATCGTTTGGTGCGTGACATCGATCCGCGGCAAATCGTCGAAGAAAGCCCCAAACATCGCCGCAAGGGATCGGGCCAGTGAAACAGCCGCTTGGTGTGATCCTGGCAGGTGGTCAGGCGACCCGTATGGGTGGGGGTGACAAGGGGTTTTTACAGCTTGGCGGTAAGTCAATTCTGCAGCATGTGATTGACCGGCTGTCGCCTCAGGTGGGTGCAATGGCGATCAACGCCAATGGGGACCCAAACAGATTTGCATCATATGACTTGCCTGTTTTGGCCGATACAATTGATGATTTTGCTGGTCCCTTGGCAGGTGTCTTGGCGGGCTTGGATTGGGCGGCGACACAAGGTGCAGATGCAATTGTGACGGCCGCCGCGGATACGCCGTTTTTTCCCTGTGATCTGGTGCCGCAACTAATACTGGCGGCCCAAACTGCTGAAACTGATATCGCATTGGCCGCAACGCCTGATCCAAAACGTGGTACGGCACGGCATCCGACATTTGGATTATGGCCTGTTGCCCTGCGTGATGATCTGCGCACCGCTTTGAACGATGGGCTGCGCAAGGTCGTGTTGTGGACAGATCGACATGGTGCGGCCACTGCGCATTTTACAGTTGACGGCATTGATCCGTTTTTTAACGTGAACACCCCGGAAGATCTGGAAAACGCGCAGGCGATGCTAAAGGAATAAGGCTATGAAAATCTATGGCGTCGTTGGTTGGAAAAATTCCGGAAAGACGGGTCTGATGGAACGTCTGGTAACGGATATCACGCGCCGGGGCATCAGCGTTTCGACGTTGAAACATGCCCATCATCATTTTGATATCGATCAGCCAGGTAAAGACAGCCATCGCCACCGTGTCGCTGGTGCCCAACAGGTTCTGCTGGCGTCTTCAAAACGGTGGGCATTGATGCATGAATTGCGGGATCAGGACGAACCACCGCTGTCTGAACTGTTAACTAAACTGGCCCCTGTCGATCTGATTTTGGTCGAAGGATACAAGCGCGATTTCCATCCCAAGATCGAAGCGCACCGTGCGGAAACCGGGCAAGACCTAATCCTGGATAAGACGGTGATGGCGGTGGCCAGCGATACGTCCCTTGATCTGGATCGCCCTGTGTTTGATCTGAATGACACCAAAGCAATTGCTGATTTCATTCTGGCCGAGGTCGGGCTGTGACATTTGATAGCTTTATTATGGTTGATTGGTCTGCCCGATCGCAACCATCGCCGAAAAAACCGACCAAAGATGCAATTTACATTGGTCATGATGATAAGGTGCCAATGTACTGCCGCACGCGTCATAATGCGATGCACGTTCTTTATGATCTGTTGGACAAGGCTATTTCTGCAGAACATTCTGTGCTTTTGGGTTTTGATTTTGCCTTTGGCTATCCAAACGGGTTTGCTGAAACACTGACTGGCAAGCCAGATGCGTTGGCTGTGTGGGAATGGCTTGCAAAGCATATTGAAGATGATGAGAAAAATCAAAACAACCGCTTTGATATCGCAGCGCAGATCAATTTGAAATTTATAGGCGACGGGCCGTTGTGGGGATGTCCTGCAAATGCCGAAGGCCCCAACTTGTCACAGAAAAAAGGAACCCCTGACGTGCAGCTTGCTATAAAACGGCAAGCGGAACAGGTCGTTCGGTCAGCGCAGCCCGTATGGAAGCTGTTCACGACAGGTTCTGTCGGGTCGCAAACATTATTAGGATTGCCAAGGTTGCAAGCCTTGCGCAAGCGTTACGGCGATAAACTGCAAGTCTGGCCATTGGAAACGGGCTGGAATTTGGGTACAGCACCAATCACTCTGGTTGAGATTTATCCGTCGATGCTGACGCATAAAAACCCGTTTCCATCTTTGGATTACAGCTGGAAAAGCAATAGCGATATTTATGATATCGAAGATGCCGTTCAGGTGCGTGGCATGTGTGAAGCGTTTGCGCGACTTCAAAAAAGCGGCCATCTGACAGATTTTTTCAAGGCAATACCAAATTTGCCAAACGCTAACCGTGTCGTCCGGGAAGAAGGTTGGATTTTGGGTGCAGGTCATAGTGCAGAACAAAATATAACGCCACCACCCTTGAAAAATGACTGTTTTGCCTTGCCGCCCGGCGTGCATTGGACCCCCGTTGATGATGCATTAAATCAGCTTCGTCAAAGGGTGTCTGTCGTGACATCGGTTGAAACAATCGCTGTTCCCGCAGCCACGGGACGGGTTCTGTCAAAAGACGTTCATGCGCGACGGTCTAATCCACCACTGCCAAATTCGGCGGTTGATGGGTATGGGTTTGCGCAAAGTGGCACCAGCGACGGCCCAAATATTATGCCGTTGATCGATGGTCGTGCGGCGGCGGGTGTGCCCTATGATGGAACGGTTCCCACAGGTCACGCGGTACGCATTCTGACCGGTGCAGTTGTGCCGGATGGCGTGGACACGGTCGTGCTTGAGGAAGATGTAACGCTATCGGACGGCAAAATCGCCTTTCATGGACCACTTAAGCGCGGCGCCAATACCCGTATGGCTGGCGAGGATGTCGAAAAAGACACCATTGTCCTGAAAGCTGGACGTGTCTTGACCGGTGCAAATCTGGCTTTGTTAAGCGCGACCGGCGTTGATCGCGTCGACGTGCGTGAAAGATTGAAGGTTGCGGTTTTATCGACGGGCGATGAATTACGAACAGTCGGTGAAAACGCGAGTGACAGTCAGATTTATGATGCCAACCGTCCGATGCTAATATCGTTGGTGCGCCAATGGGGGTTTGAGCCGGTTGATATCGGTCGCATATCGGACGATCCGGAAAAACTGCGTCAGGCTTTTGATCAGGCCGCGCAAGCAGACGTGATTTTAACATCTGGCGGGGCGTCTGCTGGCGACGAAGATCATGTGTCGGCCTTACTGAATGAAACTGGATCCATGTCGCTGTGGCGTATTGCCGTAAAGCCGGGCCGACCGCTGGCGATGGGAATGTGGAAGGGGACGCCGGTCTTTGGATTGCCGGGCAATCCTGTGGCGGCTTTTACCTGTGCGCTGATTTTTGCGCGCCCCGCCATGTTGGGGCTTGCAGGTGCTGAATGGCCCGCACCGGTCGGGTTTCAGGTACCAGCCGCTTTTGCGAAATCCAAAAAACCGGGACGGCGCGAATATTTGCGCGCCAGGTTGGATGATCAGGGACATGCAAAGGTGTTCAAATCCGAAGGGTCGGGCCGTATATCCGGGTTAAGCTGGGCAGACGGGTTCGTCGAAATCGAAGATCAGGCACGCGATATCAAACCAGGTGATATGGTGCGTTACATCCCGTTTGGAAGTTTTGGTATCTAGAGTTTTGTCAGCTTTTAGCGCTGTTTCATTCACAAGTCTTGAACCAGTTTCGGCTTTCAATACATAATTCACGCCCATTTCCAGATTGAACCAAATGCTGGGATATGGAAATTGGGGTAGTTTCAGAATTCATATTGCAGTTCAGGATTATGATAATAGTACGTCTTGGGGATAAGGATTTTCCGGCATCATAGCATTCAAGAGTTTGCCCTTTAACCAAGGTCCGAAAATGATCAACATCAGGCTGCACACCCCATAGCCTGTAAATGTAGGGGACAGTGTCCTCTTTGACACGAAATGTGCCGTCATCAAAAACCTTACCAATTTCCACTGATCGGGCGACGGGTCTTAAAAGAGTTTTTGCATCTGAAACAGCAGTCAAGGAAAGTAAAATTATGCAGGGTATGACAAAGTATGTATTATGTTTTAACAAAAGGTATCTTGTAATAGTTGATAGCTTTGAAACTGCTGTGGAACATATTTGCTTCAGGGTCATATCATATTTTCCAAGAGTTAGCTGAACGTACCGGTCACACGACCAAGCAGCATAAATGCAATCGCAGTGCGCGTAATAGACAGTCTGGCGATTTCAGCATCTGTCGCTGTTTCGGAAAAATCCAGAAGCATTTTGTCAAACAAACGCAAGAAATGATGCGCTGTATCGCGAAAAACCGGATCTTCGCGCATTCGCTTTGAAGCCAGTGCCAGTGACGATCTGTCGTGCACGCCACCAAGTGCCGAAATAACTGGGCCGCGTTCGCCTTCTGCAAATCGGCGCCAAATTTCGGGGCGGGCACGATCGTACTTCAGATCGTCCATATAAATTCCTTCCTGGCTAAGAAGGGTCAGAATATCTTGGGCTGACCTGACTAGTTTTCCGGCGCGCGGGTTTTTCATGGCGCGTCTTAAAGATGTAAAGCCAAGTTCGTCTTCGGTATCTTCGGGAAAATGCAATGCGCGGATCAGATCATCAGTTTCAAGCGGCGGGCCCGGATCATTGTGTGTCACATCCAACTCAAGCAGTGCCTGATCGCCTTCTTGTTCAAGCACGTCTGGCTGGGCTCTTGTGGATGAAAACGCAACCGGTGTGCCTTCGCTTTTGATCTTTTCTATGGCTTCAATGGGTTTTTGGGGTGGCTGAACTTTCATCCGCGCCATTTGCTGTTCGCGGATATAAGTTTGGCGCATTCCGTCGATCACGGATTGCAGGCGTTCGCTTTCCTGTCGAACGATCCGTAAGGATCGCGCGGCTGATGCTGCAACCCAGATCATTGCGATGGGCAGTATAACGGCCAGGATCAACATCAAAACAATCAGCCCGTCTGTATCTTGCGATGACGGACCTAATATCCAGAAAAAGATCAATGATCCGGTCAGCCACACCACACTAAGACCCGCCGCGATCACCTCGGTCGAGGTGATGACAGCGGGTTTCGCTGGATCCATCAGATCAAGAGTTGTTTTATCGGTTTTGGCCATGCCAGCCTGCAATTGCGTCAAGAATACGCAATGCTTACCACTTCATAAGCGCGCTCTCCACCCGGGGTGCGCACTTCGACGCTATCGCCTTCTTCTTTGCCGATCAGTGCGCGTGCCAACGGCGATTTTATGTTCAAACGCCCGTTTTCGATGTCAGCCTCGGGTTCACCCACAATCTGATAGGTCTTTTCTTCCTCGGTATCCTCATCCACCAATGTGACATTGGCGCCAAATTTAATCGGTCCTGACATTTTGGATGTATCAATCACATCAGCCCGGCTTAAGATTGCCTCAAGCTCTTTAACACGGCCTTCGATAAAGCTCTGTTTTTCGCGGGCGGCATGATATTCGGCGTTTTCCGACAAATCACCATGTTCACGCGCTTCTGCAATCGCTTTGATCACGGCAGGCCGTTCAACGGACTTCAGACGTTTCAATTCTTCATCAAGGCGGGTATGACCCGCACGGGTTAACGGTATCTTTTCCATAAGATGTCTTCTGAGGTTACTGGTTTAAAACGATACTTGGCTTGTATGATCAATACAGACAATCGCAGTGGACCCGCGATTGCAAGGGAAATGCGAAAGTAGCGCTGTAAATTTCAGAAATTTAACGACCTATTTATAAACCAGGCTAACTTCTTCGCATGCCTCAAAGCTTTCTGCCCAATCATAGCTGCCGGGCGGGTAAATTTCTGTGTTCAGGGATTTTTTATCCCAGATCGCGCAAATCAAAAGGCTATTTGGCTTTTCGTTTTTTCTAAAAAACGTATCAGGATATTCGAACCCTAATCCATAAGTCCATGTTTCGCCGCTTTGTAATTTTACAGATTGAAACGTATCAAAGGGTGGTTCGTTTATATAGAAATCCTGACTGTCGCCAGTGTCGTTGTTTTTATAGCGACGCAATACTTGTTGAACGATAGCCTGTGCAGGAAATTCAACAGTTGTATTTCCAGTATTTGCAAATACAAGACGTACATAGTGAAATGCGCCGGAATATTCAGGGTTTTCAGGATTGATGGAATGCCCATTGACTTGCCTTGGAACGTCAACATTGACTTTGATTTGCATTGCGTTCTTTTGATTTTCAGCTACAGAATGCGTTGTGCAGCCCGGCAGAAATACTGCGATAATAGCTAAGAAAATCAGATAATTTCGCACATTATATTACCTTTTGCAAAGCCACGTGACACTCTTAAGGGGCTTTATGCTTTGATCTGTTGTAGTGATACATAAAACTAAAATATTTTCGCGTAATTGTGCCAGTTTTGGCAAATCGTCCAAATGAACAAGGATATAGTGTCGCAGTTTATCTATAAATCGCTGCCACCTGCCCATTTGCATCCATATAACGCTGTGTCACAATTGACCGTGGGAAAGTCTTCAAGATACGACTTTGCGAAGACCTGGACCAGCTACGCCCAAGAGGAGAGCCAAAATGGCCGATATCGAACGCGAAACCATGGAATATGATGTTGTAATCGTCGGCGCAGGGCCTGCGGGTCTATCGGCTTCGATCAAGCTGAAGCAGCTGGATGACAGTCTGGACGTGGTGGTGTTGGAAAAAGGGTCCGAGGTTGGCGCGCATATCCTGTCGGGTGCGGTCCTGGACCCGTGTGGATTGGATGCTTTGATCCCGGATTGGAAAGAAAAAGGCGCCCCGATCACTGTTCCGGTCAAAAAAGACAATTTCTATATGCTGGGCGAAGCGGGTCATATGCGTATCCCGAATATCGTGATGCCACCACTGATGAACAACCACGGTAATTATATTGTCAGCATGGGCAACGTCTGTCGTTGGATGGCCGAACAGGCCGAGGCTTTGGGCGTCGAAATTTTCCCCGGTATGGCATGTTCCGAAGTGGTCTATGCCGAGGACGGCAGCGTCAAGGGCGTTGTGGCCGGTGAGTTTGGCCTGAACGCCGATGGCACGCCGTCTGACGGCTATGAGCCGGGGATGGAGCTGCACGGCAAATATGTCTTCCTGTCCGAAGGCGTGCGCGGGTCGCTGTCCAAAGAGGTGATGGTCAAGTTCGATCTGGCCAAGGATTCAGATCCACAGAAGTTCGGTCTGGGGATGAAAGAGATTTGGGAAATCGACCCCGAAAAGCACAGCGAAGGCACTGTGACCCACACGATGGGTTGGCCTTTGGGCGGCAACGCCGGTGGTGGGTCGTTTATCTATCATCTGGATAATAATCAGGTCTATGTGGGTTTTGTGGTGCACCTGAACTATCAAAATCCGCACCTGTTTCCATATATGGAATTCCAGCGGTTTAAACATCATCCGATGGTGGCCGAACTGCTGAAGGGCGGCAAGCGCGTGGCCTATGGTGCGCGCGCGATTTCCGAGGGCGGCTGGCAGTCGATCCCGCAGGTCGCGTTTCCCGGTGGGGCGCTGTTGGGTTGTTCTGCAGGTCTGGTCAATGTGCCGCGGATCAAGGGGAACCATAACGCGATGTTGTCGGGTATTGCCGCGGCCGAAGCTGCGCATGAGGCAATCAAGGCGGGCCGCGCCGGCGATACGCTTGAGGCCTATGAAACCAGCCTGCGCACCGGTCCGATTGCCAAGGACCTGAAACGCGTGCGCAACGTCAAGCCGCTGTGGTCGAAATTTGGCCTGATGGCTTCACTGACCTTGGGCGGCTTTGATATGTGGACGAACAACCTGTTCGGATTTTCGGTATTTGGCACGCTGAAACACGGCAAATCCGATGCCGAAGCCACAGGTCTGGCTGAAGACCACAAAGTGATCGACTATCCAAAGCCAGATGGCACGCTAAGTTTTGATCGCTTGACCAATGTCAGCTTTTCGATGACGAACCACGAAGAAAGCCAGCCGGCACACCTGAAACTGCTTGATCCGTCGATCCCGGTGAACATAAACCTGCCGAAATACGCAGGCCCCTCGGCACGTTATTGCCCGGCCGGTGTCTATGAGTTTGTCGAGGAAGAGGGCAAGGATACGCGCTTTGTCATCAACTTCCAAAACTGCGTGCACTGTAAAACTTGTGATATAAAAGACCCCAGTCAGAACATAAATTGGGCAACACCCCAGGGGGGCGACGGGCCAAATTACCCAAATATGTAAGATTGAAGACACATTGCCGCCTTTTTGGGTTGCAAGGATTGTTTGGAATAGAATCGCTGACTAGCTTAAATCCAAGCAGCCACAGGAGTCTTACGTGCCATTACGCCCTCTTCGCATTCTTACCGCGGCCACCGTTGGTCTGCTTTCATCAGTTCCCGTTATGGCGGACAGTCCGTCAGGTGCCTATCTTTCGGCCCGCCATGCGACGTTTCACAGTGATTATGAAAATGCGGCACGGTTTTATGTGCAGGCGCTTTTGCAAGATCCAGGAAATGCAGAGCTGCTTGAAAATGCCATGACAGCCTTTGTGAAACTGGGTCAAATGGACAAAGCCGCAACGCTTGCCTTGCAAATGCAAGAAGCTGGCATTCAAAGCCAAGTCGCGCATATCGTTCGTGCTGTTGATCAATCTGCAAAAGGTAATTTCAGTCAATTATCCGATGATATTGAAGCGGGTCGCAAAATTGGGCCGCTGATCGATGGTTTGATCATGGCTTGGGCCAAGATGGGCGATGGAAACGTGTCAGAGGCCATCGATGCCTTTGATAATATTGGTGGATCTGCAGGGTTAAGAAGTTTTGCATATTATCACAAGGCATTGGCTTTAGCCTCTGTTGGTGATTTTGAAGCATCCGAGGCGATTTTTTCCAGTGCTCAAGCGGGACCTTTGCACAAAACCCGTCGTGGCATTATGGCACATGCAGAAATTTTAAGCCATCTTGACAGAAATTCTGATGCAATCGCGATGCTGGATGATTTGTTTGGTGCGGATCTTTCCCCTGATCTGCAAGCGATTCATAATGAATTGTCAGCGGGCAGCATGTTGGATTTCACATACGTGACAACGCCCCGCGATGGTATGGCTGAGGTTTTCTTTACAATTGCCGCCGCATTGTCTGGTGACGCTGCAGAAGATTATACGTTGCTATACACACGTGCTGCTGAGCATCTGCGCCCTGATCATGTTGATGCGATATTGATGTCTGCGGATCTTTTGGAAAAACTGGATCGTTACAAGCTGGCAACAGCCACATATGATCGTGTCCCGCGAAATCACCCGTCATTCCATACGGCCGAATTGGGGCGTGCTGAATCTTTGCGCCGTGCGGGCAATCAGGATGCCGCGGTCGAGGTGTTGACACAATTGATTGAAAGCCACCCGCAAATACCAGACGTTCATGTGACGCTGGGGGATACATTGCGATTTATGAACCGTTATGAGGAAGCGATTGCAGCCTATGATCAGGCCGTTGATCTGACCAAAGAACCGCGCCGCGCCAACTGGTTTATGTATTACGCACGCGGCATCACAAATGAACGCCTGGATCAGTGGGATGCTGCCGAGGCTGACTTTCGCAAAGCGCTTGAGCTGAACCCAAAACAGCCACAGGTTCTGAATTATCTGGGATATTCCCTGGTCGAGCAGCAAATCAAGCTGGATGAAGCCTTGGGCATGATCGAACAAGCCGCTGCGGCGCGCCCCAATAGCGGATATATCATCGATAGCCTTGGCTGGGTTTTGTATAAACTTGGCCGTTTTGACGAGGCCGTCGTTCAGATGGAACGTGCTGCCGCACTAATGCCAACAGATGCCATTGTGAACGATCATCTTGGTGATGCATATTGGGCCGTTGGTCGCAAGACCGAAGCAGAGTTCCAGTGGAACCGTGCGTTGTCTTTTGATCCCGATCAGGAAGAAACAAAGCGCATTCGCCGGAAACTGGAAATTGGCCTGGACGCAGTGCTTGCAGAAGAAGGTGCTGATCCGTTACAACTAGCAAACGAACAGAACTGATCACACTACAACTGGTGGGCCTATGACAGATAAAAAGACGACCTCTGTCAAAGTTTTTGCGCCCGCCAAGATCAACCTGACGCTTCATATTACCGGCCAGCGGGACGACGGATATCATTTGATCGACAGCCTTGTGGCGTTCGCTTCGGTCGGCGATGTTGTAAAGATCGGGCCTGGTGAAGCTGTTTCCCTTAAGATCAATGGTGCCGAAGGTGATGGCCTGTCTGCGGATGCGGATAACCTGATCCTGAAGACGGCCGATATCTTTAAGACAGATCAAGGGGCATCCTTTACGCTTATCAAGAAATTGCCTGTTGCATCGGGAATTGGAGGCGGATCTGCGGATGCTGCCGCTGCTTTTCGCGGGCTGGTGCCGCTTTGGGCGGAACATGACGGCAAAGTACTAAGTGATGATCTGGTGGCCGAAACTGAAGCGCTTGCCAAACTTGGCGCTGATATTCCAATGTGCCTGTTTAGCGCGCCTTGCCGGGCGACTGGCATTGGTAACAAACTTCAGATGATCGAAACGTTCACGCCTGTGTCAGCGCTGTTGGTTAATCCCCGTGTGGCTGTATCAACGCAAGATGTATTCAAGTCGTTGAAACAAAAAGATAACGCTCCAATGCTCGACGCTTTGCCGCAATTTACACATGCTGCAGATTTGGCTGGCTGGCTAAAGGATCAACGCAATGATCTGGAAGCAGTTGCAAAAGAAATCGCGCCTGTGATTGATGATGTTCTGAATGCATTGAATGATACAGATGAATGTCTGATTGCGCGCATGTCTGGATCAGGCGCCACTTGTTTTGCGCTTTATCCCAACGGCGAAACATCTGATCAAGCCGCGAAGGTGATCAGGAAAGAATATCCAGATTGGTGGGTCAAATCCTGCATGTTGGGTGACCAATCAGCGCGATCAATGCCCAAAGTCAGTTAACGCGCGCCACCACATAATCGGCAAGATCAATCAGCATTTGGCGGATTTCGTGATCTGGTACGGATTGAAGCGCGGTTTTCGCCTTTTCCGACCAGGCCAAGGCATCATCCCGCGTGGCGGACAATGTATTGTACTTGTTCAAAAGCGCCAAAGCATGATCCAGATCACCATCGCGTTGATCACCCTTTTCGATCGTCCGAATCCAAAAGGCACGTTCCTTATCCGACGCCAATGCAACGGCTTTGATCACGGGTAATGTTAATTTACGTTCGCGAAAATCGTCACCGATATTTTTACCGGTCGCTGCGGTTTGGCCTTGATAATCAAGCAGATCGTCCACGATCTGAAATGCAATCCCAAGGGCATCGCCATAATCAAACAGGGCTTGTACCTGGACATGATCTATTTCGGCGATGACGCCGCCAACCTCCATCGCGGCGGAAAACAAGGCTGCGGTTTTGCCGCGAACCACTTGCAGATAAATCGCTTCGTCCGTTGCCAGATTTTGCGCGGCCGTCAGTTGCAGAACTTCCCCTTCGGCAATCGTGGCAGCGGCATTGGACAGAATGTCTAAAACCCGCAGATTACCGGTTTCGACCATCAATTGAAATGAGCGGGCGAACAGGTAATCGCCAACCAGAACGCTAGATTTGTTATCCCAAAGCAGATTGGCTGTTGGTCGCCCGCGTCGCTGACCGCTTTCATCCACAACATCATCATGCAACAGGGTTGCGGTGTGAATAAATTCAACTGCTGCGGCCAGATTCAGATGATAATCCCCATCATAGCCGCACATCTTTGCGCTGGCCAAGGTCAGCATTGGCCGCAGACGCTTGCCACCTGCTTCGACTAGATGGGCCGTTACTTCGGGGATACGCGGGGCGTGCTTTGATGCCATACGATCGCGGATCAGATCATTGACCCGGCCCATTTCCGTTTCAAGGGCAGCGTTTAACTGTTCATGGGGTTTGACAGCGGCTTGATCCAGGCTCATCACGTATCCGTTCACTTGGGTCGACAATCCGGGTTTATTGCCCTTATGTCACAAGGATGAAAGAGCTTCTTCGCACCAACGACCCGACAATCATCGCGTTTGCCAAAGCGCTCCTTGAAGGTGAGGGTATAGACTGCTTTGAAATGGACGTAAATATGAGCGTCCTTGAAGGATCCATAGGCATAATGCCGCGGCGATTAATGGTAAGATCAAAGGATCATTGGATGGCGGTGCGGGCCATGACGGACAATGATATCCATACGTCAGAATGACCAATCTGACGCAAGATGCATTTTTAGGGGGCAAGCTTTCGGTCTGGCAGCCGGCTAATGGTTATCGTGCCGGTGTTGACCCGGTTTTGCTGGCAGCCAGCGTTCCCGCGAAAGCTGGCGATACAGTACTTGAACTTGGGTGCGGGGTTGGGGTTGCGGCTATTTGTCTTGCCACGCGTATTGCGGGATTAAAAATAACAGGCGTCGAATTGCAGGTTGATTATGCTGATCTGGCCCGCCGCAACGCTGCTGAAAACAATGTTGATCTGACGGTTGTCGAAAGTGATCTGGCGTCGATGCCTACCGATTTGCGCAATCAAAGCTTTGATCATGTGATCGCCAATCCGCCTTATTATAAAGATGGCACAAAATCCGATAACGCGGGGCGTGATATTGCGCGGTCTGGCGATACATCGCTGCATGTCTGGGTCGATATTGCGATAAAGCGGCTGAAGCCGAAGGGCCACATGACATTCATTCAACGGGCCGAAAGATTGCCCGACCTCATGGCGGCCTGTGATACACGTTTGGGTGCTGTTACGATTTTACCTATCGCGGCCCGTTCTGGACGGCCAGCGAAACTTGTTATTGTTCAGTCACAAAAGGCGTCACGCGCGCCTGCGCAATTGCTTGCCCCGTTGATTCTGCATGATGGCGATAAACATGATGGCGATCGTGAAAGTTATAGATCTGAAATTCGCGCGGTGCTGCGAGATGCGGCACCATTGTTGATGCAGCGTTAGTGCGCCGTCAACATCACATAATTTAGTAAAATCTTTTTGATAATTATGCACCTGCGGCGTGACACGTACCTATATCTATGGTGCACTACCAATGTTCATATAACTGAGAGGAGAATGCCGATGGCCCTGACATCCCATATTGAGGAACTCAGGAAGAAACACCAACATCTCTCAACCGAGGTTGAACAGGCCCAACGAAGTCCGGGTGTTGACCAGCTGACGATTGCCTCGCTGAAGAAACAGAAACTTCAGTTGAAAGAGCAGATCGAACGCCTTTCGGCCAACTAAGACTGCCAAGCGCTGGCCTTAGCTGCCAGCGCCGCACCTGCGGTGATCAGCAAGGCCGCCAATACAAGTGTCACACTTGCAGTTGCAAACCCAGCCAAAACCAAAACCAAAGTTGATAAAAGCGGTGCGGCATAAGACGCAGTGCCAAGCAATTGTATGTCGCCCTTTTTGACACCGATATCCCAGACATAAAATGCGAACCCGACGGGGCCAAGCCCCAACAGGATTGTTGATACCCACCCAATCTGATCGGTTGGCCAGACTGTCGTTTCAATGACCATATGCGCGGCAGCTGACAAGACAGCGGTCAAAATACAAAACACAGCCACGCTCGATGTCGGGATTGCGCCAAGTCTTCGTGATAAAACGGAATATCCCGCCCATGTGATTGCACATAAAAAGGCCAGCCCAAGCCCCGGTAATGCGTCACTGTCAAACCCGTCAGCCCCACGCAGAACAATCAAAGCCGCCCCCGCAAAGCCGATAAGCGCCCCGATGACATGGCCGGATTTCAGATGTTCACCAGGTAAAAAACCTGAAAAAAGAACGATAAGTAAAGGCCATAGATAGGCAATCAACCCAGCCTCGGCAGCAGGGGCCATGCGCAAGGCTGAAAAGTACAGGAAATGATATCCAAAAAGACCAGCTGTCCCAAAAACATAAACGCGTATTGGAACATGCCTTAACGTATTGATTTCTTTAGTGACTATCAGCCAAGTAACACCAATTGTGCCGCCTATTGCAAAACAGATTGCATTCAGCTGCAGCGGCGGTACGGGTTCTGAACCTTTGGTGAAAAGGGCAAGTAACGACCACAAAAGAACGGCGATAAACCCGATCATCGTCGCTTTGTGTTTGGTCATCCTTGGATATCCTCGGACGCAATGAAATTGCGACCTTCTTCAAAACTGCGGGTTTTTTCAGCCTCTTTCATTATCCAAACCAAGAAAGCTTTGATCTGTGGGCGTGTTTCGGCTCCCTTTGGACAAATGAACCGAAAATGGGCTTTTGTGGTTAAGGCGGTTGCAAAGGGCGCAACTAGACGGCCATCGTACAGCTCTTTATGCGACAACGATATGCGTGCTAGCACCGCACCTGTGCCAGTCAGCGCCGCATCAATCGCATGGTCTGCTTGGCTAAAGCGGGGACCATGGCTGCTATCCACATTCACATCTACAGCCTTGAACCACGCCGCCCAGTCACAACTAGGTTTCAAAAACCGAATACTGTCATCATGCAACAAAGTGATTTCAGCCAGATCCAATGGCGTCTTGACCTGTTTTGCCAGTTCGGGCGTCATCACTGGCGTCATCCATTCGTCAGCCAATCTTTGCGAAAATAAACCGTCATCCGGTCCATAGCCAAAGCGAATGGCAACGTCGATTTCGTCACGTGTAAAATCCATAATCCGCAGGCTGGCCGACAGGCGCAATTCAATTTCGGGGTGGTCTTGCGCAAAATCATACAGTCTTGGGGCTAGCCATTTTGCGGTAAAAGCAGGCCCGGCGGTAACCGTCAGGGTGGTATTATCTTGCAGACGCCTTGTGTTGCGCCATGCGGTGGTCAGTGTCGCAAATCCATCCGCGGCACCCGGTGCAAGCGTACGCCCGGCTTCAGTCAGTTCAACGGCGCGATTCAGGCGGCGAAAAACGGGCTGCCCCAAGTGTTCTTCAAGCGATTTGATTTGAAAGCTTAACGCGGCAGGGGTGATGTTTAATTCAGCGGCAGCCTTTGCAAAAGACATATGGCGCGCGGCAGCATCAAAGGCACGAAGGGCGGTTAATGGGGGCAGTCGATCCGTCATTTCACATAAGTATAACTTAACTCATGCTTTGAAAAGTCTCGTTTGTCAGTTCATTCAAAAAATAACATATTGGGTACAGTTAAGAATTACTGATCCAGAGGATACCGACATGATAGAAAATGCAACAGACACCCGCACACATAATGCAATCAAAGCCGCCCATGATCTGCGTGGTCAAATGGTGGCCAACGCCTGGGCTTGGCTATTTGGACGACCTTCCCGCTGATCGTTGCAAGTCAAACGGAAGTAAAAGGGCCGGTCTAGATGCCGGCCCTTTTCATTTATACAAAAAACTGTGCGCCATTGGCTGTGATCGTTGATCCGGTAATGAACCCTGCATCGTCCGAAGCTAAAAAGACTACGCAGCGCGCGATTTCCTCGGGTTCACCCAGACGACCCACGGGTATCTGTGGAATAATCTTTTCGTTCAGCACTTTTTCGTCGATGGCTTTTACCATTTCGGTCGCAATATAGCCGGGACAAATGGCGTTAACCGTAATTCCGGCCCGCGCCCCCTCTTGTGACAACGCTTTGGTAAAGCCAAGATCACCTGCTTTCGCAGCAGAATAATTGACCTGACCTGCCTGACCTTTTTGTCCGTTGATCGAGCTGATGTTGATCACGCGGCCAAATTTACGATCCCGCATACCGGGCCAAATCGGATGGGTCATGTTGAAAACACCGGACAGATTGGTGTCGATCACCTCTTTCCACTGTTGCGGCGTCATACGATGGAACATCGCATCGCGGGTAATCCCGGCGTTATTAACCAGAACGTCAACTGGGCCATTGTCTTCTTCCACTTTAGCGATGCCAGCAGCACAGGCATCATAATCACCAACGTCCCATTTATATGTTTTAATTCCAGTAGCTTCTGTAAAAGCTGCCGCCTTTTCATCATTCCCGGCATAGGTTGCGGCAACAGTATAGCCTGCATCCTTCAGCGCTTTGGAAATCGCCTCGCCAATTCCGCGTGAACCGCCGGTCACAAGTGCAACACGTCCCATATCTCTCCTCCGTTTTTGGGTTATTTCTTATCTCAGCGGCGACGCCTCCCGCGCCGCCGCTGATCTGGATCAGTTAGCGTTCAACGCAAAGCGCCACGCCCATACCGCCGCCAATACAAAGCGTGGCCAGACCTTTTTTCGCATCGCGCCGCTGCATTTCGAACAAAAGCGTATTCAGCACGCGGCATCCCGAGGCCCCGATGGGGTGGCCGATTGCAATGGCGCCGCCGTTCACATTCACAATGGCTGGATCCCAACCCATGTCTTTGTTCACAGCACAGGCCTGGGCGGCAAAGGCTTCGTTGGCTTCGACCAGATCAAGATCACCGACTGACCAGCCCGCTTTTTCAAGCGCCTTGCGCGATGCATGGATAGGGCCAACGCCCATAATTGCGGGATCCAGACCCGCAGTGGCATAGCTTGCGATGCGTGCCAGCGGTTCGATACCGCGTTTTTCAGCTTCCTCGACGCTCATCAACAATGTTGCTGCAGCCCCATCGTTCAAACCCGAAGCATTGGCGGCCGTGACCGATCCATCCTTTACAAAAGCCGGACGCAGTTTTTGCATCGCCTCCATGGTTGCCCCGTGGCGGATGTATTCGTCTTTATCGATAACAATATCACCCTTACGATTTTTGACGGTAAAGGCGATGACTTCATCATCAAACTTGCCCGCCTTTTGCGCGGCCTCAGCCTTGTTTTGTGAAGCGACGGCGAATTCATCCTGCTGATCACGGCTGATTTGCCATTTTTCGGCAACATTTTCAGCAGTTTGCCCCATATGATAGCCGTTGAAAGCATCCCAAAGGCCATCGCGGATCATCGTGTCGATATAGCTGACATCACCCATTTTATGACCCGCACGCAAGTGGGCGGCATGGGGTGAAAGTGTCATGTTTTCTTGACCGCCTGCTGCCACAATAGAGGCGTCACCCAACTGAATGTGCTGGGCGCCAAGTGCCACAGCGCGCAGGCCGGATCCGCAAACCTGATTGATGCCCCATGCCGCAGATTCGATGGGAAGACCCGCATTGATATGAGCTTGGCGCGCGGGGTTCTGGCCTTGTGCGGCTGTCAGAACCTGCCCCAGAATAGTTTCTGACACCTCTGATTTGTCGATCCCGGCGCGGTCGACTACGGCTTCCAGAACTGCGGCACCCAGATCATGCGCCGGTGTATTGGCAAAACTTCCACCGAAACTACCGACTGCGGTCCGTGCTGCTGATGCAATAACAACGTTTGTCATAGGTGATTCCCTCTTCTATTCATCCAGTTCAGACGAAGAGAGCATCACATGAAAAGCGCCCCTTGACCCCCGCCGCTTAACGCAGAGGTAAGCTGTTGGCAGAGTAAGAGCAATAGGCAGAACGTGTTGTAGACGGTGGTATTTACAGGTTAAGCACGCTGTTTTATTTTGCCATCTTGCCGCCAGACCGGTGATGTTGTTGGCGCGCCCAGATGATAGCCTTGTACACAATCGATACCAGCTTGTCGTAAAAACGCAGCATCACGCGGTCCTTCAACGCTTTCGGCAACTGTGAACATTTCAAACTGCCTGCCAATGGAAATCAACGCACGCACCAAAACCTGGTTGTCCGGGTTTGCGTGGATGCCGCGAATAAACTGGCCATCGATTTTCAGAATATCAAAGAAAAATTCGTTCAGATAACGAAAGGCTGTATATCCGGCCCCAAAATCGTCCAGCGCAAAACAAACGCCTTTTTGTTGCAATTCGTCCATGAAGCTGATGACGACTTCCGGCATCATCATGGCGGATGCTTCGGTGATTTCCAAAATCAAACGTTCTGCGATGGTTTCATCTTCGCGCAGACCGTTTTCAAGGGTTCGCATCCAGCGCATGTAACCGATTGATCGCGCCGACATATTGATAGACAGGCGAATGCTGGGTTCAGCCAGTAGCGCGTTCAACCCCATTTCAAGCGCCAGACAATCAATCATGCGGCCCAATTCATGGGTTTCCACAAGGGGCATGAATTCCCCCGCAGGGATCGTACGACCGGTTGAGTCCAATACGCGAATTAGCCCTTCGTAAAAGGCAATCTGGCCCGGGTCATTGGCTAATACGACAGGTTGATAAGCCAACATCGCCTCTTTATGCTGAAGCGCATTCTTAACCATATGCAAAGTTGCATTGTCGCGTTGCCCAAGTGCAAAATCCAATGGGCTTTGCGCTGCATCCATAGATTTACCAGGCTTATTTTTATTCGACATAACGCGGCACCCCTTGCACCAATCTGCACAAACATTCATGCCTTGGATGTTCTAAAATGCCGTAAACATATACAATTTGAACGAAAAAGGACTGCGTGATGGGTGAACGTTGTGGCTGGGTGGGTAAAGAAGAGATTTATATCGATTATCATGACACCGAATGGGGTTTGCCCGAATGGGACAGTCGCGCGCTTTGGGAAAAACTGGTTCTTGATGGATTTCAGGCGGGGTTGTCGTGGATCACGATCTTGAAAAAACGCGATAATTTCAGGGAAGCTTTTGCTGATTTCGATCCCAACATCATAGCGACATGGGGCGAACCTGAAGTTGAAAAGCTGTTGCAAAACAAAGGTATTATTCGCCATCGTGGCAAAATCGAAGCCACGATCACCAATGCCCGCGTTTGGCAGAAAATTGAACAGCGCGAAGGCTTTGATACGTATCTTTGGAATTACATGGGCGGTGCGCCGTTGCAAAACGCATGGAAAACGCTTGCTGATGTGCCAGCACAGACCGAATTATCGCAGAAAATCTCAAAGGATATTAAGAAAGAAGGCTTTAAGTTCTGTGGTCCAACAATTGTTTATGCTTTCATGCAGGCGGTGGGTATGGTGAACGATCATGTCACCCATTGCCCACGTCACGCTGATGTCGCAAAACTTAATATCCGCGATTAAGCAGTGCTGCAATAATTGCTTTGGCGCTGTTGCTGTTCCAGTCGGCATCGCCGCGCATTCGGGCAATTTCTTGACCGTTGGGGTCTAGAATCACCGTGATTGGCAACCCCAAAACGGCCATGTCGCGGGCAACGGCTTGTTTGGGGTCACGATATTCAGGCAGGTTGTTTACCCCGATTTCGCCAAAAAACTTGGAAATACCCATCGGTGAATTTCGTCCCGTCGCAAGTGTGACCACGGCAAAGTCATCGCCACCGAATTCTGTTTGCAACTCGGACAGCATCGGCATTTCTTTACGACATGGGGCGCACCATGTAGCCCAGAAATTCAGAACTACGTATTTCCCCTGATAGTCGGCCAGCGTCTTTTCACCACCGTCCTTTGTCACAAAACCCGTCGTTGATACATCAGCCGGGGCAGAGTGGAACATCAACTTTTTCATCGTGCCTTCGCGCAGGGCTTCCAATTCAGCATCTGCAAACGCGGTGTTTGCACCGAACAAAAGGGCCGTATAGACAAGCGCTGACGTAATAAATTTCATTTTCCCTCCGAAGGGCTGACGATGACAAAAACCTCAAACCAGATGTGGGGCGGACGCTTTGCCGCCGGGCCGGATGCGATCATGGAGGCAATTAATGCCTCGATCGATTTCGACAAGCGGTTGGCGCGCCAGGATATTGACGGCTCAAGGGCCCATGCCGCCATGCTGGCGGCCTGTGGCATCATCAGTGATAGTGATGCAGATGCGATCCGGAAAGGCCTTCTCACGGTCTTGTCAGAGATTGAAACAGGGAAATTCGAATTTTCCAAAGCGCTGGAAGATATCCACATGAATGTCGAGGCGCGGCTAAAAGAGATCATTGGCGAACCCGCGGGGCGTTTGCACACGGGCCGCAGTCGGAATGATCAGGTGGCGGCAGATTTTCGGCTTTGGGTTCGCGATCAGATTGATGCGGTAGACGCAGCGCTCGTCGCACTCTGCCGAGCGCTTCTTGCGCAGGCCGAAAGTGGCGCCGATTGGGTGATGCCGGGGTTTACACATCTGCAGACCGCGCAACCTGTAACTTGGGGCCATCATATGCTGGCCTATGTTGAGATGTTCGGGCGCGACCTGTCGCGCTTCCGCGATGCGCGTGAACGGATGAACGAAAGCCCTTTGGGGGCGGCAGCGCTTGCCGGCACGTCTTTTCCGATTGATCGCAATATGACAGCCGACGCCCTTGGTTTCGACAGACCTGCCGCCAATTCGCTGGACGCTGTCAGTGATCGTGATTTTGCGCTGGAATTTCTTAGCTGCGCCAGTATTTGCGCGATGCATCTGTCCCGCATGGCAGAAGAGCTGGTGATCTGGTCTTCGGCCCAGTTCCGTTTTGTCACTTTGTCAGACCGGTTTTCCACTGGCAGCTCGATCATGCCGCAGAAGAAAAACCCTGACGCGGCCGAGCTGATCCGCGCCAAGATCGGGCGTATCTTCGGGGCCAATGTCGCGCTGATGATGGTGATGAAGGGGCTTCCGTTGACCTATTCCAAAGATATGCAGGAAGATAAAGAACAGACCTTTGATGCCGCGGATAACCTGATGCTGGCCTTGGCCGCGATGGAAGGGATGGTAAAGGATATGCAGGCCAATCGCGAAAGCCTTGAGGCGGCCGCCAGCAGCGGATTTTCCACCGCCACTGATCTGGCCGACTGGCTGGTGCGTGAATTGGGGCTGCCATTTCGGGATGCGCATCATATCACAGGATCTTTGGTGGCTTTGGCCGAAGAAAAAAACTGTGATCTGCCGGATTTGACACTTGAAGATATGCAATCTGTTCACGATGGTATCCGACAGGATGTCTTTGATGTATTGGGCGTGCATAATTCGGTTGCGTCACGCACAAGTTACGGTGGCACAGCCCCGGCACAGGTGCGCGAACAAATTGTGCGTTGGAAAGGAATACTGGCATGAAACGACTGATGCTTCTGGCTTTCATAACTGTTTCTGCCTGCGGGGTGGACGGCGAACCGACACGCCCCACATTTGATGCAGGTGTCTGGACGAACGGCGATAAAGTGCGATCTGGTGCTGCTGTTGGTGTCGAAAAAGGCCCCGTAAACGTAAAAATAGGAACATTCGGTACAGGCGTGGGGATAAGTTTGTGAGAGCATTGATTTTGATTGTTGTACTTGCTGGATGTGGCCCGTCTCAGCAGCCCAAGACTGAACCCGGCATTACGGTCAGTGGCAGTGCCGAAGTCGGTGTGGTGGGATCTAACTGATGTCACCTTTACGCATGTTATATCTGGTGCTGGCCATCTGGGGCACCATCCATCCAATGTATTATTTCATGAGCTGGTTTCTGGCAAATGGCTTCAGCCTGTCGGCGATGGTTGATGCATGGCATGTGAATGCGGCCAGCAGCGGCTTGGTTTGGGATCTAACGATTGCAGCTATCGCCCTGACGGTCTTTGTTATTGCCGAAGTATCCGTCCGCAAAAACTGGATTGCATTGGTCGCTATTCCGGCTACCTTCTGTATCGGGGTCAGCTGCGGTTTGCCGCTGTATTTGTTCCTGCGTTCGCGACCCGTTCGCTGATGGATCATTTTCTGTATCGTGACGGCACGCTGTTTGCCGAAGATGTGTCTGTAGCAGATATCGCAGCACAGGTGGGAACGCCGTTTTATTGCTATTCTTCCGCGACATTACTGCGGCACTTCAAACTGTTTGATGATGCATTGGAGGGAATGGATCATCTGGTCTGCTTTGCGATGAAATCTGCCAGCAATCAGGCCATCCTAAAGCTTCTGGCCAGTGCTGGTGCAGGTATGGATGTGGTGTCTGGCGGTGAATATGCACGGGCCAAAGCGGCCGGTGTGCCAGGCGACAAAATCGTCTTTTCGGGCATCGGTAAGACCCAAGATGAAATGCGCATGGCGCTTGAAGGTGGCATTCGTCAATTTAATGTCGAATCTGAACCTGAAATGCACGCACTAAGTGAGGTTGCCACAAGTCTGGGTGTGATTGCCCCTATCACTGTGCGCATCAACCCGGATGTGGATGCAAAAACGCACGAGAAAATCTCGACCGGGAAAAAGGGTGATAAGTTTGGCATCCCGATTTCGCGTGCTCGTGAAGTATATGCCCTGGCTGCAAAACTGTCAGGCCTTCAGGTTATCGGCATCGACGTGCATATCGGATCGCAATTGACCGAACTTGAGCCATTTGAGTTAGCCTATACCAAGGTCGCGGAACTAACAGAACAACTGCGCGCTGACGGTCACACCATCATGCGGCTTGATCTGGGTGGTGGGCTTGGCATTCCTTATACGCGCTCAAACGATGCGCCACCGCTGCCTACAGAATATGGCGCGTTGATCAAACGCACGGTCGGCCATCTGGGCTGTGAGATTGAGATTGAACCGGGGCGTCTGATTTCGGGTAATGCGGGGATTATGGTGACAAAAGTTATCTATCTGAAATCCGGCGAAGACCGCGACTTTCTGATTTTGGACGGCGCGATGAATGATCTGATCCGGCCTGCAATGTATGGGGCCTATCACGATATTATCCCGGTGATCGAACCGAAACCGGGTGTGGATCAATCGGCTTACGACATCGTTGGTCCGGTTTGCGAATCGGGCGATACGTTTGCAAAACAGCGGATGATGCCGCCGGTATTGGCGGGCGATCTGATCGCATTTCGGTCGGCGGGTGCTTATGGCGCTGTTATGTCCAGCGAATACAATTCACGGCCTCTGATTCCAGAAGTTTTGGTCCAGGATGATCAATTTGCAGTTATTCGCGCACGTCCGACCTTTGACGATATGATAAAACGCGATACCATACCTGTATGGCTATAACGCTATCCTGCGCTTTCTAGCCCCCGGAGACGTGATGTTAGACCAGTCTTTGCTTCCTAAATCCACGCGCCGTGCGGCGACGCTGACGCGCTTTGGTATCATTGCAGAACGCATAACCCATTCATTTTGGCCGTTCTGGACCGTTATGTTCGCGAGTTTGGCGTGTTTGATGATGGGGTGGCACGACGAGTTGCCATTGGAAGTCGTCTGGGGTGGTCTGGTCACATTTGTCGTCGCAGCCGCTTGGACATTTGTACGCGGTATTCGCCAATTCAGCTGGCCCACACTGCCCGAGGCGTTGGACCGTATTGATGCAACTATGGCCGGTCGGCCGATTTCCGCACTGAATGATACACAAGCCATCGGTGCTGGGGATATGGCATCAGAACAGGTCTGGCAGGCCCATTTGGTCCGCATGAAGGAACGCGCAAGTGCGGCGCGGCCCGTTGATCCAAACTTGGAAATTTCTGATCGTGATCCGTTTGCCTTGCGTTATGTCGCACTGATCGCTTTTGTCACAGCATTGCTGTTCGGATCGATCTATCGCGTCAGCAGCGTAAGCGGCATGACCCCAACGACCGAAGCATTGGCAGCGGGCGCAACATGGGAAGGCTGGGTTGAGCCGCCATTCTATACCGGCAAACCGACGCTTTATCTGAATGATATTCCGCCAGGGGGCCTTGAGGTCCCCGAAGGCAGCAGCATTACGTTGCGGTTTTACGGCGAGGTCGGCGCGCTTGAGTTACAGCAATCTGTCGCAAATCTACCAGCGCTTGCCGAAGATGAACCCCCTGCAATGGCGCATGATTTTGAGATTACGCAAAGCGGAATACTTGCAATCGCTGGCCAAAATGGCGCTGAATGGGCGGTCACCATATTGCCCGACGCAGCGCCAATTGTTTCGGTCACTGGGCCGGTCAAACGGCAACCCAGTGGTGAGATGCAACAACCGTTCATGGCCGAAGATGATTATGGCGTGATGTCGGGTACAGCAACGATTGCGCTGGATATCGCAAATATTGAACGGCGTCATGGTTTGCAGATTGACCCCGAAACGCGCGAGCCGATTGTCGTTGATTTGCCTATTACAATTTCGGGTGATCGCAGCAGTTTCGAAGAAACTTTGATCGAAGATTTCTCACAGCATCCTTTTGCGAACTTGCCAGTCACTTTGCAGCTTAATGTTCGCGATGAACAGGGTCAAATCGGACAGTCCGAGATTGCTGAAATCATTCTGCCTGGACGCCGGTTTTTTGATCCGATGGCTTCAGCCATTATCGAACAGCGTCGTGATTTATTGTGGACCCGCGAAAATGCGCCACGTGTGGCGCAGGTTTTGCGCGCCGTATCCTATAAACCCGATGAAGTGTTTGATTCCGAAACGGCCTATCTTCGTTTACGCGTCATCTTGCGTCGTCTGGAAACGATGACCGAATTTGGCTTGAAGACAGAACATCAAGAAGAAATTGCCGAAGCGATGTGGGATCTGGCCGTTCTTCTGGAAGAAGGCGATCTGTCGAATGCGGCCGAAAGATTGCGCCAGGCGCAGGAACGGCTTTCTGAGGCGATACAGAACGGTGCCAGTGACGAAGAAATTGCAGAACTGATGCAAGAGTTGCGCGATGCGACCCGCGATTATATGCGCCAATTGGCCCAGCAAAATCCGCAGAATGGCGATCAGCAATCTGCTGAAAATCAGAACACCGTCACGATCACTGAAGATCAATTACAGCAGATGATGGATCAGATCCAAGAGCTGATGGAACAAGGTCGCATGGCCGAAGCGCAAGAGCTTTTGGACCAACTGAACCAGATGATGGAAAATATGCAGACCGCACAGTCTCAACCCGGTCAAGGTGGCCCGGGGCAAGAGGCGATGGAAGGTCTGGCCGACAGTTTGCGCAGCCAGCAAGGGCTAAGCGACGAGGCATTCCGCGATCTTCAAGAACAATATAACCCGAATGCCGGTACGGGTGAAAATCAGCAAAATCAAGGCCGCAACGGTGGTCAGGGTCAAGGGCAGAACCACGAAGGCGGTAGCGAAGAGGGCGAAGGTCAGGGCCAATCTGGCGAACAAAGCGCCGAAGAAGGCTTGGCAGATCGCCAGCGAAATCTAAGCCGCGAACTAGAACGACAGCGTAATAATCTGCCAGGTGCTGGAACGGCCGAAGGTGATGCCGCCCGCGAGGCGCTGGATCGTGCAGGTCGCGCCATGAGTGAAGCAGAAGAAGCGTTGCGTAACAACGATCTTCCAGGTGCGATTGATAACCAGGCCGAAGCAATGGACGCCTTGCGCGAAGGCATGCGTAATCTGGGCAATGCCATGGCGCAGAACGAACAGCAGCAAAACAATCAAAATGGGCAAGGGGCACGCACGGGCGAGGCGCAACCACAGCGTCGTGACCCGCTGGGGCGCAGCCTTAATGAAAGTGGTCGAACTTCTGGTACGGAAGAAAACATGCTGCAGGGCGAAGATGTCTATCGCCGGGCGCAAAACCTGCTTGATGAAATCCGCAGACGGTCCAGCGAAACTGGTCGGTCTGAAATCGAACTGGAATATCTGCGCCGCTTGCTTGACCGGTTCTGATGCCGGTTAAGGCTGTTTTAAGATGTAGTTGAGGGTTGCAATGCACCGTCTATCCAAAGCCTGAATGCATCAACTGTTTCGGCATAGCCTGACAAGGGGCCAGATAGCGCCGGAACACCATTGGCGATCTGGGGCGCATATACATACGCGGCCAGTGCTAACACACCGATCAACATAACTGTCAGAAAACCGTTGCGAAAGCCGTTGTTTGGCTTGGCTGTTTGCGATGTTGAGGCGTCCGGATTTCCGATCAATGTAGAATTGATTGTTTCAACATTCGGAAGATCGCCGGGCTGGGTTGTTCCGGTTAACCCCGATGAAATGGCCGCCCCAAGAATAGGGGCGCCAACTGGTTTTGCATCGGCTGATTCCGCAACAAGCCCAAGATCTGTTTGTGTTTCTATAACATCAGGTTCTGCATCGCGTGCGCGCACTTCAAATTCAGCTTCTTCGCGCAGGACGCTGGCAATCTCATCTGGCAGTTCACGACGTTTGGGCGCGGGTCGGGCGCTTTCCGGCAATGGGCCTTCATCATCATCCTCATCACCGCCACCATCGGATTTCAGCTCTGGTTCAGACGCAACCTGTTCCGTTTCTTCGGCAAGCGCATCATCCGCGACTGTATCTACTTCATCATCGTCGTCTGCATGGGCCAGGGCATCCGGTCCTTGAAACCAAGTGTTCCCGCAGTTTGAACACTGCACATCCCGGCCTGCTTCGGGGATCACATCATCCGAAACTTCATACTGTGCTTTGCAATTTGGACATTTTAAACGCATGTTGTCCCCTGCTCTCGTTAAGGATACTGCACCTGATCGTGCTTTTGCGCTATGTTTAACGATGCTTAGCCGAAGAGCAATGCATTTAAGCACTGCAATGATTGATAAAGTCTTCAGTGTACGGCATGAACGCCACAATAGAACGGGATCAGAATGTGATCGAATTACAGGCAGCCAGCTACAGTTACGGCCATACGGCGCTTTTGTCGGATATGTCATTTTCTATTGAGCCGGGATCATTTCACTTTCTCACCGGTCCATCTGGCGCGGGTAAGTCCACGCTTTTGAAATTGCTTTATGCCGAATTGTTACCAAGCGAGGGCACTGTCAGCTTGTTTGGGCAAAGCGTGGATCAGATGAGCCGCGATCAGATCGCCTTTTTGCGCCGTCGGATTGGACTGGTGCATCAGAATTGTGATTTTCTGGATCATCTGAGCATGACCGAAAATATCTGCTTGCCCCTGACGGTCGCAGGGCAATCGGCGCGTGATGATTTGGATCAGCTATTGGCTTGGGTTGGCTTGACCCATCGGGCGGATGCTTTACCGCCGCAGTTGTCAGGGGGCGAACGGCAACGTGCTGCATTGGCGCGCGCTTTGATCCAAGCACCCGAGGTCGTTCTGGCCGATGAACCCACTGGAAACATCGATTGGGAGATGTCGCAAAGACTGCTGACCCTTTTGATAGAACTGAATAAAATGGGTACCACGGTCCTGATCGCAACGCATGACTTGAACCTGATCCGGCTTGCGAAATCAGAAATCGCGGTTCGTGTGCTAAGGATCAAAGACCGCCAGGTTCAATTCGCCGGGTCAGATTTATGAAATCTATATTCGCGGAAATACGTGGGTTACTGATCGGGGATACCCGCGCTGCTATGGTTGTACCGCCAACAGGGTTCACGGCTTATTTGACGATCTTCAGCACAGCCACGATGGCATTTCTTGGGATATTTGCGGTTGTGATGGCGCTTTCGGCAGGGCGTGTTGCCGACAGATGGGCACAGGAACTTGCCAAAAGCGCCACAGTCCTGGTCACAGCATCGCAAGACCAAATGCAGGACGCAGTTGCAGCGACTGTCCGGGTGCTGGAAACCACGGCCGGGGTCGGGTCCATACGCGTTTTAAGCGATGATGAGCAGCGTGATTTGCTGGTCCCTTGGTTTGGTCCTGATATGCCAGTTGATGTATTGCCTTTGCCGCAACTAATAGAAGTCATCCCCACTTCCGATGGTTTTGATCCTGAAGGCCTGCGGCTTAGACTTCAAGGAGAAGCACCGGATGCTATCCTGGATGATCATGGACGATGGCAGAAACCGTTGATCAGGGCTGCACAGAGGTTGCGGTTGTTCAGCCTGTTTTGTTTGTCCTTGATCGCAATAACAATCATTGCAGTGGTGACATTGGCGGCCAAGGCAGCATTGTCTGCCAACGCAAAAACAATTCATGTTTTACGGCTAGTGGGTGCGACGGATGAGTTCGTTGCCAAAGCCTTTGTCCGTCGCTTCACACTTCGTGCGATTGTGGGGGCGGCTGTTGGTGTCATAATGGGCATCATTGCAATCATGCTTTTATCTAACGCTGGCAAGGCCGCTGGTTTCCTGACAGATTTCGGATTGATGGGTATAAACTGGCTTTGGCCGCTAATTTTGCCGTTATTGTTTGGTTTGCTGGCCTTCTTTGCAACCCGCGCTGCGGCCTTGCGACTTTTACGGGAGTTAACTTAGTGAAGCATGCATTCCAATGGGTTCGATCAATCCTTTTTGTGACACAGATTTATATTATGATGCCTGTGATCGGATTGGCTTTTGCGCCAATTGCATTATTCACCCGTAAAGGCGCGTACGGGGCATGCAAAACGTATTCGCGTTGGGTTTTTTGGACGGCTAAATGGATGGTCGGTCTGCGTGTCGAAGTCCGCGGCACCCCCCCGGATTACGAGGCAATGGTGGCCGCCAAACATCAATCTTTTCTAGATATCATGATGATTTTCACGGCTATTCCGGCAGGAAAGTTCATCATGAAAAGGGAAATCCTTTGGACGCCGGTTATTGGTCAATATGCATACCGGCTTGAGTGCGTGCCGGTCGTGCGCAACAAGCGCGGCGCGGCCATCGAAAAAATGTTGGAGGAAGTTGAAGCGGGGCGCAAGCACCCAGGACAACTGATTATTTATTCCCAAGGTACACGACTGGCACCGGGTGTTAAGGCGCCTTATAAGATCGGAACAGGGCTTTTGTACGAACAAATGCAACAGCCATGCGTGCCTGTGGCCACAAATGTCGGCGTGTTCTGGCCACGAACAGGCATTTTTCGCAAACCTGGCTTGGCGGTTGTCGAATTTCTTGATCCAATACCGCCGGGAAAACCTCGCGAAGAGTTCATGGAAGAACTAGAGCGTGTCATCGAAGATGCCTCTGACAGGTTATTAGAAGAGGCCAAGCAATATACCTAACGGTGCGTGAAAATGGAATTTATCGCAACCATAGACGATCTTGAAAAGATCTATGGCACCCCGGTGCCCGCAGCGATGGTCAAGGTGGCCCACCAGTTGACGCCGTTATATCGCCGCTGGATTATGGCATCGCGATTTTGTGTGCTGACTACCGTGGGGCCTGATGGAACAGATGGCAGCCCGCGTGGTGACGATGGTCCGGTCGTGGTTGAGCTGGACGAAAAAACGCTGGCATTGCCCGATTGGCATGGAAATAACCGCATCGACAGCCTGCGTAACATCGTGCGGGATGGCCGCGTATCGCTTATGTTTATGGTACCAGGATCAAATAATGTGGTGCGCCTAAACGGCGAAGCACGATTGACGACGGATACATCGATGACCAGTCGTTTTGATCAAAACGGCCGAAATCCGCGTTCGGTCATTATCATTCGTATCCGCGAAATATATACGCAATGTGCCCGTGCCCTGATCCGTTCTGAATTATGGACCGGTCAGGACAAAAGCACAGATTTACCAACGGTCGGTCAAATTCTGGCTGAGATGAGCGATGGTGAAGTGGGCGGTCTAACCTATGACGATGATTGGGCGGAACGTGCTGCAAAGACAATGTGGTAGGCGCTAGTCTAAGATAAATGTAATCAGATATTCGATGTTGGGAACTTTTGGTTGAATGGAGCAGTTTTCGGAAGCTGATCAGTAAGCAGAGTCAGGTAATATTGGCCCATATGTCAAAGATTTCTGATCTAAACCGGTCATTTCCGCTTTTTCTGCCAAGATCATTTTGGTGCCAAGGAGCTGACATTTAATGCATCAGCTCCAATGTCCACTACCACTCCGCTACACAAGACCAAGCATCATTGACTCAAATCAAGGGACCGATCTTTTGATTCGTGTAGCATTGATCCATGCCAGCAGCGACGAACAAGACAGATTTGCTTGCCGTCTTTGATAAGGATTTGGCCAAGCTACGCAAGACGCTCGATGGCGTCGACGAAGCGCAGTCAGCTTTGTCGACGCTTGATGACGACACCACGATCAAAGGTGTCATCGCTCACCGCACCCACTGGATGGGTATGTTCCACGGCTGGTACGAAGACGGCATTGCGGGACGCGAGGTGCATGTGCCAGCCAAGGGCTACAAGTGGAACCAGCTCAAGGAGTACAATGCGCCGCTATATGCGAAAGGTGATAAGACCTCTTGGGGAGATCTGCTCTCGGAGTTTGAGGCCGCTTACGACAAACTGCGTCGTTTTATCGAGGCTCACGACGCTGTCTCGCTCTACACCAATGGCACGTACCCATGGACAGGCAAATGGACCCTAGGTCGGTTTGCCGAGGCTTCCGGTCCATCACATTTCCGGTCTGCCAACACCTACATCCGAAAGGTGCTACGCAGCGCCAGCTGAGGCTTGTTTCATTGGCCGCACCTCGTTGCGATACCAAGGAGGCTAGTTCCGCAATCATACTCGACCAGTTTTGCCTTGTGCACTAAAGGTTCCATTTGCTCAAACCACAGCAAAACCGCAAAGCCTGATCACAAAGGCGCTCACACACTCATCGTACCCACACTTTCTCCACTCGCAACACGTTGTTTCTAACAGAATCGGCGCAAAGAAGACATTCGTTGCGATTTGTATGAACGACAGCTATGCCGCTTTTCGAAAGTCGGTTCAGTTTGTGACGTGAAAGTAAATGCCATCTGACATTTCACATCAGAAGCTATGAAGCTTCTGGCAGGATTTTCAGATATGTCGCATGGTCACCTATGGCCTCAAACAGCTCAGGCTCTGTTCCTGTCATCCATGCCTGCGCCCCAAGCGTAATGATTTCATTATAAAGCGCTGCCCGGCGATCTTTATCCAAGTGGGCGGCGACTTCGTCCAACAGCAGGATCGGTGGCGCGCCGAATTCATCGGCCAAAGCGCGGGCATTTGCCAAAATCAAAGAAACTAACAAAGCCTTTTGTTCACCTGTTGAACAATCGCGCGCCTCAACGTTCTTAGCACGATATACTGCACCCATATCTGTACGATGAGGACCGATCAGGGTACGCCCGGCGGCCATATCGCGCATACGACTACCTTGCAGGGCCAATAGCAGGCTGTCTTCCTCTTCCGGGGCATCTGATGATCCAACCGGATGGGATAATGATAAATCTGCAGTTGGAAAGCTGGTTTCTGCCTCGTGTTGTGCGGCACTTAGCAATATCAATGTGTTTTGACGATTGGTATGGATCACGCTGCCAGCTTTGGCCATCTGTATTTCCAATGCGCTGTACCATGCAGGATCTTGTATCTGATCTTTCAAAAGACGGTTCCGTTCACGCATTGCTTTTTCATAGGTCAACGTGGCATCTGCATGGTTTGGTTCAAAACTAAGGGTCATACGATCCAGAAAGCGTCGCCTGCCTTCGGCCCCTTCGATCCACAACCGGTCCATTGATGGAATAAGCCATAGGACGCGGGCAATTCTGCCAAGCGCTGTTTGAGTTGCCGTTTTACCGTCGATCCGAACCTGTCTGGTGCTTCCATTCTCGCTCCAGGTTTGCAGCTCATGGGTTTGGTTCAGGCTTTGCAAGACAGCGCTGACTTTCCAGCCAAGCGCCTCGGGTCGGCGCGTCATGTCTTCGGCCGATGCACGTCGTAACCCCCGGCCGGGCGACAAAAGGGAAACGGCTTCAATCAGATTGGTTTTGCCTGCACCGTTGGGACCGTGGATCGCAATGGGACGTTCATCAAAAGACAGACGCAAAGATTTGTGCGACCGAAAATGGGACAGGGTTAATTCAGTTACGGCTAAGCCGGGCATTGTCTGCCCTTCATTTTTTCAAAAGCATCTGTGCCGCAGACGTATCTATTAAACGCGCATTGGCATCACAACATAGACGGCGGATTGGTCATTGCCTTCGCGCATCAATGTAGGGTCCGCCGCAGAGTTGAACATGAAAACAGCATTTTCACGGTCCACCTGGCTGGCAATTTCCAACAGGTATTTCGCATTAAAGCCAATTTCCAGACGTTCATCGCCATAAGCGACAGCCAGTTCTTCTTCGGCGGCACCGCTGTCAGGGGCATTGACGGACAAGACCAACCGATCTTCGTCCAGTGCCAGCTTAACCGCGCGGGATCGTTCTGACGATACGGTCGCCACGCGATCAACAGCCCTGGCAAAATCCGCGGCATCGACTTCCATTTTCCGTGTGTTGCCCTGCGGGATGACCCGGGTGTAATCTGGGAACGTTCCATCGATGACCTTGGACGTCAGAGTGATATCAGGGGTTGCAAATCGCACTTTGGTTTCGCTGACTGATACGGCAATCTGTACATCGTCATCATCCAAAAGCTTGCGCATTTCGCCCACTGTCTTACGCGGCACGATGACGCCGGGCATATCGCCTGCACCTTCGGGAAGATCAGCATCGATGCGCGCCAGACGGTGACCGTCGGTCGCCACGCACCGCAGAACCTTGCCACCATCAGCGTCGGATACATGCATATAAACGCCATTCAGGTAATAGCGTGTTTCTTCGGTCGAGATTGCGAATTTTGACTTATCAAACAGACGGCGCAAAACAGGCGCGGGCGCACTGAAGTTTGCGGAATATTCCGATGTTGCCATCACTGGGAAGTCTTCCTTAGGTAATGTCGCCAGTGAAAAGTTTGAACGCCCGGCTTCAACTGTTATGCGGCCAGCGGCACTGTCGTCTGTCAGCGACACCAAGGCGCCGTCAGGCAGTTTTCGCACAATCTCGTGCAGGGTGACAGCGGACACCGTCGTTGCACCGGCGCGTTCGACCTGTGCGGGCGCTTTGTCGACAACTTCAATGTCCAGATCCGTTGCGCGGAAACTTACGCTGTCATCAGCGGCTTCGATCAGAACGTTTGCTAATATTGGAATTGTATTCCGGCGTTCGACGACCGATTGTGCTTGGGCAACTGCTTTTAAAAGCGCGCCTCGTTCAATGCTGATTTTCATCCCTTGCTCCTGTCGTTGCCGGGAAGGCGAAACTACCCGTTTCCCCCACTGGCACAAGCCTTTTTTAAGAGACTGTCAATAAGAATTCTGGTGGCGTCAAGTGCGCTTACTCTTCCAGCGCCCGCCGCAACAGTTCAAGATCGTCTGCAATCTGGCTATCTGTTGTGATTAGTTCTTCAATTCGGCGAACACCGTGCATGATTGTCGTGTGATCACGGCCACCAAAACGCCGCCCGATTTCCGGCAAGGACCGTCGGGTCAGTTGCTTGCAAAGATACATCGCAACCTGTCGAGGCCGCGCAAAGGTTCTGACGCGTTTGGGACCAATCATATCAGACAGACGAATATTATAGTGTTCGCTGACTTTTCGCTGAATTTCTTCAACCGAAACCTTGCGATCACTGTCGCGCAACACATCAGCCAGACAATCCTGTGTCAGTTCCATCGTAACGGGTTTTCCAACCAGGGACGCAAAAGCGAAAAGACGGGTCAAGGCCCCTTCAAGAACACGGACGTTTTTTGAAATGCGATGTGCCAAAAATTCCAGAACACCATGATTTAATTCAATATTTGGGTATTGATCACGATACTGCATAACTTTCGATTGCAAGATGCCAAGACGCAATTCGTAATCTGTGGGATGCAGATCAACAACCAATCCACACTGCATACGTGATCTGATCCGATCTTCCAGATCCTTGATTTCGCCAGGCGCACGATCAGCAGATATGATGATCTGTTTGTTAGCACTGACCAAGGCATTGAACGTATGAAAGAATTCTTCTTGCGTTGAATCCTTGCCTGCAATGAATTGAACATCATCGACCATCAATACATCGACTGACCGGAAAAGTTCTTTGAAATCCATCATCTTGTTGACACGCAAGGCTTGAATAAACCTGTACATGAATTGTTCAGCCGACAGATAAAGCACGTTCAGTTCCGGCCTGCGGGTCTGCAGTTCGTGCGCGATTGCGTGCATCAGGTGGGTTTTGCCCAAACCAACACCACCATACAGAAACAGTGGGTTAAAGGTGACTGGGCCACCTTCGGCCACGCGTTTGGACGCCGCATGGGCCAATTCATTTGGCTTGCCAACGACAAAGCCATCAAACGTATAGCGCGCATCCAATGGCGCGCCGGTCAACTCATCACTGCCTTGGGCTGACGCATGTGTGCGTGCAACTGCAGGCTTGACGGCGGGTCGTGTGGTTGAATTTGCGGCCACCTGAAACGCAATGCGGTTTACTTCGGCACCACTCATCTTAAGCTGAAATTTAATCTGATCGCCAAAATTCTGCGAAACATAGTTGCCCATAAAGCTGGTCGGAACTGTGAATGTTGCAACACCGTCTGACAGGTCGTGAAACTCAAGCGGTTCAATCCATGTCGTGTAATTATTCTTGCCAACGGTGTTGATCAATTCTTTGCGGACTTGTCCCCATGTCTCGTTTGTCATTTTTATTTGACCCATTCATTTTATCCACGCCTTGAGCAGGCCATCGCCCACCCCAGAGTTATGCGCACCAATACACAACCCTACTCCCACATGATTCCATGGCCGTGCCCAATGAACAGCAATAAAATTACTGCACAATGAGGGTCGATAGGACAAAACAAACAGGACGCCAAAAACGAATTGGCGTGACCATTGTTTCATCATTCTACGACCTGGACATAAGGTCATGCGTTGGATCAAACTGACCAACCCTCCAACGTGCAATGTGCCAAGATCGTATAAGATCAAGACACGATACACGAATTATGGATCATTCCGGCCTTTGATAGCTGCAAGGCTGTCGCACAATGGCGCATAAACCGGAATTTGACCTTGTCCCCCCAGACAATGTGAATCGTGAGTATGTTGTTAGCGTGTTGAAACATGGTCTTTCAACTCATCTTCACGCTTGACTCACTCTTTTGTAAAAAGAATCTGTTTGGGTGTTTTTTATTGCATCACTCAGGGCCTGAAATGGCAAAAGGGCGCTTAGTGAGCGCCCTTCAGATAAGTTCAATTTTTAGATTGTATCAAGCGATCGCTTTGACGCGCGCCGATAGACGTGACATTTTACGTGCCACTGTATTTTTGTGATAAATACCTTTTGTCACGCCGCGCATCAGTTCTGGCTGAGCTGCACGAAGTGCTGTCGATGCGGCATCTTTATCGCCAGTCTCAATTGCTTCTTCTACCTTGCGCAAAAAGGTACGAATGCGCGAACGACGCGCTTTATTGATTTGAAAGCGTGTCTCGTTCTGACGCGCGCGCTTTTTAGCCTGAGGCGAATTTGCCATGTCTCGTCGTTCCCTTGAGGGTTCGGTTAAATCTGAAGTCGCGTCATTAGACCCGAGTCGGTTTCAAGTCAACAGCAGATGAAGGTGTTCGTGGCGTTATTTAACGAAAAGACCTGAAACCCAGTCAGAATCCCATTTTTGTCTGACGAGTTTCAGATCTAACTGAATTAGATCACTTACGAGCGACCATTTACAAACATTCTGCGATACCAAGTTCAATCAGACGTTTGCCACTGATTTCATAAAACCCCATGGTGATGCTGCGCCCTGTCCGAAGATACCATTTTCGCAAAGGTTCGGGGTATTGATCGGCCATGATGTTGGACCATTTTTGAAATTCAGCCGGTGTCAAACCGACGCCATAGATTGCAGACCGTGGCCCGTGAAAACCAAAAGTCGTCTTGCGGCTGATACATGTGTTGGGAAGACCCAGATACATTGTGCAGGCTGACATACAGTACTTTCCGCGGATTTCCACGGGCTGTCTTGATTGCTTCAAGCGCTGCAAGACGCGCAGCCTGTCTGCTAGATTACCGCCAGGGTCGTCCTTGACAATAATCTGTCCATCAGCGCCCTGATAGGTTTGCGCGTCAACGGGTAAGACCCAAAAACTTATCACACAAAACACAGCCAGCCAGCACAAATTGCGCCCAGTGGCCGCGCCAATCCAACGCTTTTTCATATGCCACCCCCGTGACGATGTATCTGCGACCCCGAAGGACACTGCAGGCAAGCCCACCTTGCCGTGTGGTAGTTAAACACCATCAGAGTTGAACAAATGATTATAAATGCCAGATGGTATCGTTCTGATTTTATGTGCTTTTTCAACGTTTTCGAATTGAATTGAAAATGTCGGCTGCTGGACTCGAAATCGGTTCTTGGTTAATGCGACGCAACTGTATGATATTACATGAAGGATCTGCGATATGGTATCTTCACCCAAGGCGATCAAAGCTTCGGCCTATAAGACAATTCAGACCGAAGCACAGGCGTTGTTGCAGATGGCTGATGAAAATCTGGATAATTTGCCAGCGGCTGTTGATCTGATTTTGCAGGCCAAAGGTCGGGTTATTCTGTCTGGTATGGGCAAATCGGGGCATGTGGCACGCAAAATTGCGGCGACGCTGGCCAGCACGGGCACGCCTGCTCAATACGTTCACCCAGGCGAAGCAAGCCATGGTGATCTTGGAATGATCACAGCTCAGGACGTTATCATTGTGCTCTCAAACTCGGGCGAAACGACCGAACTGGTTGATCTGATTACCTATGCCAAACGGTTCGCTATTCCGATGATCGCAGTGACCAAAGTGTCTGACAGTACGTTGGGGCGTCAGGCTGACGTGGTGCTTCTGTTGCCTGATGCGCCAGAGGCTTGTTTGATCGGCAAGGCGCCCACGACATCCACCACATGTTCGCTGGCTTTGGGCGATGCACTGGCAATCGCTTTGATGGACCACCGTGGTTTTAAGGAAGATGGGTTTTTGTCGTTCCACCCGGGCGGCAAGCTGGGGGCACAATTATTGACCGTAAGCGCCTTGATGCACAGCGGCGATGATCTGCCACGTGTTGCGCCGGATTGGGCGATGGGGGATGTATTGGTTGAAATGACTGCAAAGGGTTTTGGTATTGCGGCTGTTGTCGATCAGAATAATCTGCTGACCGGTATTGTCACAGACGGGGATTTACGCAGAAATCTTGAAAATTTGATGCAGTTGACTGCCAAGGATGTGGCAACGCCGAACCCGCGAACAATTGACAAAGACGCATTGGCGTCTGAGGCGCTTGGCATCATGAACAGCCAGAATATCACAGCTCTTCTTGTATCAGACACTAAGGGCTATTTGACCGGTCTTGTTCGCATACATGACTGTCTGCGCGCAGGTGTGGCTTAGACCTGATAATAATCGCGGTACCATTCAACAAACGCTGTGACGCCATCGGACAAGCTGGTTTGCGGCGTATAGCTTGTCAGGCTTTGTAAAAGCGTCGCATCAGCCCACGTTGCAGGAACATCACCGGGTTGCATGGGAAGCAGGTTCTGAATGGCAGTGCGCCCGGTCGCGGTTTCGATCGCTTTTATGAAATCCAGCAATTGAACGGGTTCTGAATTACCAATGTTTACGACGCGGAACGGGGCGACCGAGGACAGGCTGTCGGTTTCATCGTTCGGTGCGTCTTTTGTTGGGCGGACCGGTGCCGTATCGACAAGCAACCTGATTGCATTGACCAAATCAGTGACATAGGTGAAATCCCGGCGCATGTCGCCCTGATTATAGACGTCAATCGGATCGCCATTCAAAATCGCTTTGGTGAATTTAAACAAGGCCATATCGGGGCGACCCCATGGACCATAGACCGTAAAGAAACGGAACATGGTGATCGGCAAATCATAAAGATGGGCATAGGAATGGGCCATCGCTTCGTTGGCTTTTTTAGTGGCAGCATAAAACGACATCTGCGTGTCCGCCTTGTCGGTTTCGCCGTAAGGCATTTCGGTATTTGCGCCATAAACTGATGACGTGGATGCCATAAGCATGTGAGTTGGCGGAAACGCACGCGCGGCCTCAAGTAGTTCAAATGTGCCGACAAGATTGGCCTGAAGATAGGATCGGGGTTCATCAATTGAATATCGAACACCCGCTTGAGCGGCCAAATGAATGACAACATCAGGTTTGTGGGTTTCAAACAATTCCATCAAGCAGTCGGGCTCTTCCAATCGACGGGTGTCTGCGGAAAAACCGGATGATTGCAGCAACATCTGATGCCGCCGTTCTTTCAGCGTGACGTCATAATAGTCGACCATCGCATCAAGACCCACAACGCGGAACCCATCAGCCAAAAGCCGCTTGCAGCAATGATATCCAATGAAGCCGGCAGACCCGGTAACAAGTGCGGTTTTCATAGCGTCCTTTCCACGATATTTGCCGTTTCATAGCTGGCTAATGCACCCGATGACCAGACCCAAGCGGTTGACTTGATTTTACCAAAGCGTCATGTGCAGTTTCCAGATATGGATGAAAGGGTTGGAAAATGCGCATTGCTATGATCGGAACCGGGTATGTTGGTCTTGTCTCGGGCGTCTGTTTTTCTGACTTTGGACATGACGTGGTCTGCGTGGATAAAAACCCCGAAAAGATCGAAAAGCTGAAAAAGGGTGAAGTTCCGATTTACGAACCCGGTCTGGATCAGCTGATGGCAAAAAATGTCGAAGCGGGACGGTTGTCTTTCACCCTTGATCTGCAAGAGGCGATGGAAGGGGCCGAGGCTGTCTTTATTGCGGTTGGAACGCCAACACGCCGGGGTGATGGGCATGCGGATTTGACCTATGTCTATGCCGCAGCTGAAGAAATTGCACATAACATCAAAGATTATGCCGTGGTTGTGACAAAATCGACTGTCCCAGTTGGGACAAACCGCGAGGTTGAACGCGTTATTCGCCAGACAAACGCCAATGCTGATTTCGATGTGGCCTCAAACCCAGAGTTTTTGCGCGAAGGTGCGGCGATTGATGATTTCATGCGCCCGGATCGTGTTGTTGTCGGGGTACAGACTGACCGCGCCGCCGATGTCATGTCTGAGATTTACCGCCCACTGTTCCTGCGCGATTTTCCCATTGTAAGAACCGATCTGGAAAGCGCCGAGATGATCAAATACGCAGCAAACGCGTTTCTGGCGACCAAGATCACCTTTATCAATGAAATTGCAGCACTGTGCGAACGCGTGGGCGCGGATGTCAAAGAGGTCTCAAGAGGCATCGGGCTGGACGGCCGGATCGGGAATAAATTCTTGCATGCCGGCCCCGGTTATGGTGGGTCATGCTTTCCCAAAGATACCAAAGCTTTGGCGCGCATTGGTCAGGATCACGCCTGCCCGATGGAAATTACCGAGACCGTGATTGCAGTTAACGAAGCGGTCAAACGCCGTATGGTCGACAAGCTTTTGGATCTTTGTGATGGGTCGTTCAACGGCAAGAAAATCGCCGTATTGGGCGTGACATTCAAACCCAACACCGATGACATGCGCGACGCACCGTCCTTGACAATTGTACCAGCTTTGGTCGGTGGCGGTGCGCATGTGTCTGTTGTTGATCCGCAAGGCAAACATGAAGGCGAAGCATTATTGCCCGGTGTGACATGGATTGAAGATGCCTATGACGCAGCACAAGGCACAGATTTGGTAGTCTTGCTGACAGAATGGAACGAATTCCGCGCACTTGATCTGAAACGCATTGCCAGCAATATGGCGCACCCGAGGTTGGCGGATTTGCGCAATATTTATTCCGATGATGACGCAGAAAAAGCGGGATTCGAACAGTATTCCGCTGTTGGTCGTTAAATCATTTAACAAGCTTCGTATTGCAATACACGCTATGATTGAAGGTTAATTTTATAACGCGCTGTTATGAAAAGATTTTTAAATATGTGACCCAAGGACAGCCGCATTTAACTAAAAATTGAGACTTGTTCGAGCAAATCGTCCCAAGAGCGACAACGGACGAGGCGCGCGATGAAAGATGTTTTATCAAATGTAAATCTCGAAACTGCGGCCATGCCTTTTCCAGTACGCGGTGTCTATATCGGTGCACGTAAGCGAGCACTGGATATCACTCTGGCGATTGTCATTCTGCCCGCCATCATTCCAATTCTTATTTTGCTTTGGGCCATCACGCGGCTTGACGGTGCGCCCGGATTTTATGGACAGGACCGTGTTGGCCTGGACGGGCGGCGGTTCAAGTGTTGGAAACTGCGAACAATGGTCGTGGATGCAGAACAGGTTTTACAGGGCCTGTGTTCGGAAAACCCTGATATTGCTGCCGAATGGAATACGCATCAAAAGCTGTCGTATGATCCCAGGATCACTTGGATTGGGCGCTTTTTGCGTGCCACTAGTCTGGATGAACTGCCACAAATCTGGAACGTATTACGCGGCGACATGAGTTTTGTTGGCCCGCGCCCTTTCACGACAGATCAGGAAGAGCTTTATATCGCGGCGGGCGGGCGGGCCTATTTCAAAATGCGGCCCGGCATTTCAGGCCCTTGGCAGGTTGAGGGGCGAAACGAAACCACGTTTCTGGGCCGGATCAAATATGACAATCGGTATTATGAACAGGTTTCGCTTGGCTATGATTTGGCATTGCTTTTTAAAACAGTGGTCGTTGTTCTGAAAAGCACAGGAAGATGATGCTTAAAGTGCCGTCAGTGCAATCTGTTTCACAGTGTTCTGTGTCATGTTTGGCCAATACCCATCTGCGATGGATTGCGCCTGAAGCAGCTCTTGGCTGTTATCACCATACGTAATTAGAACATCATGCAGACCTGTTACCCCCACAATACCGACTTGATCTGCCGCCCGAATGGTCGCGGCATTCGTCGACAGAATAAAGCTGCTGGCGTCGGACGCTGGTTCCATCTGCATGCCCAGAAGTATCACGTCTTCCCCAGCGGTTTTAGAGTCTGGTCCAAACCCAATATTGAACGACCCGCTGAAATTAGGCGTGTAAAGGAGCGTGCAACGATAGGTCAGCCCGTCAGACAGCAGTGTTTCCGTCAGTTGCGAAACTGGGCCCGCAGAGGCATTTTCTGCGGCAAGCATACCAATGCTGCCCGAAATCGAACTGGCCGCACCGGATGTGCCGTCTTTCAACGTTACTGCTGCCATGCCGGAACTGCCTGCGCGATACAGCATTGTCACCGCATAAACCTGATTGGCGATCAATGTGGCATGATCCAGAATGCGGTGCCAGTTCTGACCGCCCGATATGACCGATACACCCGGAAAATACCCCAATGCATCAAGCGTCAGATCTGTCACAGTGGCACCACTGCGCGACCAATCGTTGCGCGTGGCAATGGCATGGGGCAAAATATTGGTGCGTTCGTTTTCGACCAGCAACCCAACAGATTGCGCGATGATAGGATCAAAAGAAAAACGTGGTACGTCATTGGCGACATTGCTCATATGTCCTGCAATATCGAATTGCGTGGCCGGACTGTTACGCGAATAGCTAATACCATTGGGCAGTGTCCCGGATGTAAAGTTAAATACGCGGGCCATGGCGCCTTTTACAGTGCCAATCGTACTTGCCGAACCGATGCTGAAACCAATTGCAAACATCATTTCACCTCAGCGATGACAGGGTGGGGTTTACGGAATGATGGAACGCGCATTTTTCGGGTCTCCTTTGGGCATGCCGTGCTGTCACGGTGCATCAATGTTTCATCAATACCTATGCGCGGTTCGTTAACAGAGACTTGGACCACCGTACGCAACGGGTGGCATGCATGAACGACAAGAAAATTCACTTTTATATTCCGGCTTTTAACGGTGGTGGGGCTGAAAATGCGATCATCAGGCTTTTGAATTACTGGCATGATGCCGGACGATCTGTTGCGCTGATTGTTAATCAAATGACAGGTCCTTTGATCGGGCGGTTGAACCCGAAGGTACCAGTGTATGTGTTAGGATCATCACACAGCCTTGCCAATATCCCACGCCTTACCCGCCACTTACGCAACCACCGTCCTGACCTATTGGTGACAGCTTTGCTAAGTCCGAATGTGGCTGGCGTTATAGCGTCTCGGATTTCTGGATCGCACTGCCCTGTCGTATGCCTTGTGCGAAATCACACGTCACAAGAATTGCGGGAGCATTCTTTTGTGCGACATGTCATCATCAAGCCTTTGTTAAGCTATAGCTATGCGCGCGCTGCTGCGATTGGATGTGTGTCGCGCGATGTCTCACAGGATATGTCTGAACTTTTCGGTATCGATCAAAAGCGCCTATTCAATACGTATAACCCAGTCCCAGACAGCTGTTTTGAAGCTGCCACCCGGCCCGCTGATATGCCTGACGATGGTGATCCGGTTTTTCTAGCCATTGGTCGATTGGTTAGGCAAAAAGACTATCCCACGATGATCACTGCCTTTGCCAAATTGCAAAAGAAACATCGCAGCCATCTGGTGATTTTGGGCGAAGGTCCAGAGCGTCATACAATTCAAACCATGGTGCAAAAGCAGTATATCGCAGATCGCGTTCATCTTTTGGGATATCGGCAATCGCCACAGGATTATCTTTGTCATTGTGACGGGTTTTTGCTGTTCTCCCTGTTCGAAGGGTTTCCAAATGTTATTGTTGAGGCACTTGCAGCAGGTGCCAGCATCGTTGCCACCGATGCCCCGGGGGGAACGTCTGATATTCTGGCAGATGGGACATTCGGGCATCTTATTCCCTTGCGTGACGCGAATGCAGCGGCCAATGCCATGGCGAATGTTTTGCAAAATCCGTTGACAAGGCATCAGCAAATTCACAGGGCGATGGATTTCAGTTTACCGACAGTGGCAGATCGATATGATCAATTGTTCCAATTGGCCTTTGATAAAACGGATCGCGTGCAGGAGCTTGTACCCGCATGACGGAGCGGTTTCACCTGCAAGATCCTTTAGCATTTAGATCGCGCCCTTTTTCCTATGTTTTTGTGGTTCTGGGCATCGCGCTTTATTCCAATAGCCTTGACCGGATGTTATCGGGCAATCCATCGCATTATGGCATTGTCACATCATCATTGATGGTTCAGTTGATATCGGTCGCATTTCTTGGACTATCAGCCCTTGTTTTGATGTATAAACCCAAGATAGGGCGCCCTGAAGTTGGGACAATTTCCATAGTTTGCCTGACGGTATGGATGGCCCTTTCGCTGCTGTGGACAAGCGATCCTGCGCATAGTTTTCAAAAAACGATAAGCCATCTGGGAATCGTTCTATTTGCTTTTGCAACGCTCAAGATATTGACAGCCGAAGGTGTTTTTCGCGCGCTGGTCGGGTCAGCGATGATCTTTATTTTCTTACAACTTATGCTGATGCTTCTGGTGCCTATGTATGCTTTTCACAATGCATGGGATTTCGGTGTCGGCGAACATGCTGGGCGTTTCCGAGGGTCATTTTATCATAAGAATGAGACTGCCAGAATATTGGGGTTGGCTTTGCTGGTGTTACTGACTGGCCATGAGTTGATTGGAAAAAAATGGCTTTGGTGGATGTGCGTTATCGCAGGAACGACGATGCTGTTTATGTCGGCGTCGGCAAAGTTGTTTATGGCGTTACCCGCTGTGGGTATGTTTTTTTTATGTCTGAAATGGCGTGTTGGGTGGGGCGTGAAAATCGTGTCAGCGGCCTATGTGGCGCTTATTGGTGCTGTGTTATTCCAAGTGTTGGATGGCTTGATTTTAATCGAACATCTGGTTGGATTGACCGGGCGTGATTTGTCTTTATCAGGCCGTGATGCAATTTGGGCTGTGGGATGGCCCTTGGTGGCTGACAGTCCTTGGCTGGGCCACGGATATGATGTCGGTTGGACGCAATCTGCCAAAGATGCGCTTTATATGATTAAAGGTCCGAGTGCAGTCGTGAACCATGCGCACAATGGATACTTACAAACACTCTTGGATCTTGGGCTTGTGGGTTTGATTTTGGTGCTAATTGCCCCTTTTAAGATGATGGTCCAATGTATGAATAATCAGCTTGATAATCCGCGTTCGAACAGCGTGGCACTTATTGTATCATATGTATTGGTTCTGAATGTCACGGGCAGTTATCTAACGCAGAACGGCGATTTGTTCATGTGTTTGATGATTTGGTCACTGGCTTTCCTGCAGGGTGTTCAGAAAGACAATCGTGGTAAACCCGCGCTGTTTTTTCGGCGATCAGATCCCAATCGTATTTTGACAGTTGGGCAGACCAATCTATTACGGCGCGCGGTTTAGAAAAAGCCCGTTCCAGTTTTTGCGTCAGCGCATCAATATCGCCCACTGGAAAATAGAAATCCTGATCCAAAGCTGCCTCAAGATTGCCGGAAATATCGCTGGCAACGATGGGTAATTCGTATTGCATGGCTTCCAGCAGCGCAATTGGAAGACCTTCGTGACTAGAGGGCAGGATAAATTGCCTTGCGTGACTAAACAGCTGCCGTAGGTTTTCGCCTGTAACAAAACCAGCAAGCACGATATCATCGGATTGTATGGCTAAACCCCTTAGTTTTTGGGAATAAGTGGTCTCGTGATCTGCATTGCCCGCAATAACCAATTTTACGTCCAGCAGCTTTGCCGCCAAAAACGCATGGATCAGATCATCTTGCCGTTTTTCCGGAACCAGACGTCCGACAGTCAAACCGTACTGACCCGGCTTCAGACCCAGATAATCCAGAAAATCGGTATTTGCAGATTTGGATAAGGCAGGTGCGCCATTCGGTATGAAAGTGAAACTTTTGTGATATTTCTGCGCCAATTCTTTTTGCAGGCTGGATGAAATAACGATCCGCCTGTTGGCAAAGCGCGCCATGAAACGTTCACCAATTTTAAGGATAAAGCGTGCGAATTGTCCCCATTTTTCGCGATCATAATCCTTGCCGTGGTGCGTCGCGACGGTTTTCAGTCCGAACAGCCGCGCCAGTGGAACAACGATGCAAGGACCGACGGCATGGATATGCAATATATCGGGACGTTTAAATGCTGCATAAAGCACTCCGATCAGTGAATGTATGATCGTTTCAAGATTGGCTTTTTGCGGGCACCATAATGGAACAATATGGATTGCCCCATTCTTTGCAGCACCTTCATAGTAAGGTTTCCGCGCCAGAATTGTAACGCGAAAATCATCTGCTAACCTGTTAGCCAATTGCGCCACATGGGTCTCTATCCCGCCTTGAGTCGCCTGAATATCGCGCAGGCCAAGCACCATGATATGGGGCTTTCGTTCGGTCACGAAGTGTCCATCTCGGGTTTGAATGACAGGTCTGCCATTGCTTCGATCCTGTTACGATAACTGTCAGTATCTGGCATGTCCGTATCCGACACCCAATCAAGCGCGCGTTGTTCGAAATCGCTGTAGTCACAGATGTATTTTGCAGGTCGTCCCCCAATGACGATGCCCGATGGTATTGATTTTGTTACGACACTGCCTGCTGCTACGATTACGCGGTCCGCAATTTTAACGCCAGGCATAAGGAGCGTACCGCTGCCAATAAAGACATCATTGCCAATCTGAATAGGTCGGAATGAATACCGCCGCCCTTTTTGATCGCGCACCAGCCAACCTGCCCCATCGTGATTGATAAATTTTACATCCCCCGACACAGTGACGTTGTTTCCGATTGTGATCAAAAAAGGTTCAGACCCGAAATCCTTGGTCAGAATTCGGCAATTTTGACCAAGTGTGACCCCTGACTTGCGGGCCAGCGTTTCACCTGACCAAAACAGCCGCTGCAGTTTCCAAATGACTTTACGAACGGGCGTATGAAAGCGAACAGTCATGGCATGACCACCCGTGTTTGAGATGCCAGTGACGATCGCATTATAAGCGCGCAGTATCCAAGTGATAGGGTCAAGGATACGGCCGCAAAGACAAAAACTGCCAATATCGCATCATTTGTTAGCCAATATGTTAAGATTAGCGCCACTGTTCGCAAACAAAGTTGTGCAAAGTTAAACCAGAGGGCTTGTTGTTGAATACGCAAAGCGGTTGCTGCTGCATTCAATGGGGTTGTTGCGATCAAACCGACAAGCATCAATGCAATGGCTTGTGTGAACAGTACCGCAGGCGCCCATGTGCTGGGAAGAAACAGTGCAATAATGCTAAGTGCCAAAAAGGTCATACCGGCTGAAAACACAACGCCAAGCACGATTGCGATTCCAGTTGATTTCAGCATGAATTGCGATGCAGCACCTTGTTTGATTTTGCCTATAACCTGACGGGCAAACAATGGACGAAAGCTGGCTGCAATCACAAGATAAGGTGTCAAAAGCAAATTAAAGCCAAACCAGTAATACCCAACTAGTTCTGGCTGTCCCCAAAACGACAGCAGGTAAACTGGAATTTGGAAACCAAGAATAGTTAATGTTGCCGAGGGCGCACCAAGCATGAATTCCCTTTTGACGGGTCGTAAATTTCGGCGGGTCAGTTTGTGTGTTCGGGCAAACCCCATGCCTTCCCGCAATGACCTAAATACCGCTGTTGCACCCACAACATTTCCTGTGACGCGCGATAGGATTAGCGCTGTGGTTGTTGGCCAAAGAAAAGCAGTAAGCACTTGAACAAACCCAGTTATACAGGATGCAATGCCCACAGGTCGTGCCGCTTTGCGAGCATGTCCCAACAGTGTGATTTGTGCGGGTAAAACATATTGAACGAGCGATGTGATGAGAATGGAAATTGGAAGCAAACCCCAGATCGGGTTTGCACCACCCAATATCGCAAAGACGCAAACAGTTGCGATTAAAAGGAAAAATAGTCCGTTCAGTCGGTAGCTAATCCCGATGTAACGCCTTGCGGTGTTGGGCTGTTTTGATGCCAACGCCACAGCATCAGCGCGACCAGATGTGAACTGCACAAGAAGCGCGACAACCGACATAAAAAGACCCAAAGCCCCAAACGCGGCAGGGTCAAAAAACGTTGTGCAATAAAGTGTGGACAGAAACAGAATGATCTGACCGAATGCACGATTAGATGCCACTGCAAACAGGTCTTTCAGGCCATTTGATCCATTTGCATTGGTCAATACATCACCAAAATTGGGTTACTCTATATAAAGTTTAACTTAGTTAATGCGCTAAGCCCCGATGGTTGATTTTTGGTTAATTCGACAATTTGCGTATTGAAATGACAGTGCTTCCTTCAGGCAAATTTGCGTGCGTACGCTGATGAAAGGCATGGTTAAGACTTTGTTTCTAGTTTTTGCGGGAACCCACAACGCCCCAGTGGCTGCGCAAAGGATTATAAATATGTCAAACCCATTCAAGAATCGCACACTTCCCCTGAACGGTCCTGCCGCTGATATGGCACCCGTGGTACCGAATGATGGGCAAGATTTACCCGATGTCGCCGTTGCGCTTTATGTTGAAAATGGTGGTGCCGTCAGCTTTGTCAGCATCAAGGGCTTTGAGCGTACTGTCGAAGTTGGTGATCGCGCAGTTTTGCCCGTGGGTATCGTTCGGGTGAATGCAACAGGAACAACGGCAACTGGGCTGCACGCCTTTGTGATTTAATGCACAATAAACTTTGCCGTTTAAAACCCCGCCCGGTCCGGCGGGGTTTTTCATTTTAAGATTAAAGCAAAGCAGTGCTTGCAGACTCGCGAAGTGAAGCGTATATGCACAACAACAGCGGCGCGTCGGGGTCCAAACCAAACGCTCCACCGGGAAATATCGACGGGCCGCGCGCCCGTTTTTTTGTGCTCTGAATATGCAGAAACTGACCATATGAACGATCTTGTTGCGAAAGCCGCCATTGACCGCCGTTTGGCTGAAATCATCCTGCCCGTGATTGAAGGGATGGGATTTGAACTTGTGCGTGTCAGATTGATGAGCGGTAAAACATCAACCTTGCAGATCATGGCGCAAAAATCTGATGGTACGATCGAGGTTGACGATTGCGCAGACATCTCGACCGCAGTTAGTGCAACGTTGGATGTGGAAGACGCGATTCTGGATGCCTATACGCTTGAAGTGTCATCGCCTGGAATCGACCGGCCTTTGACTCGGCTGAAAGATTTCGATTTATGGCAGGGATATGAAGCCAAGTTGGAAACAACCGAACTGATTGATGGCCGCCGCCGCTTCAAAGGTGAACTGGCCGGCATCGAAGGCGATGAGGTTTTGATTAATATCGAAGAAGGCACGATTGGGCTGAAATTCGATTGGCTGTCAGATGCAAAACTTGTGCTGACGGATGATCTGATCAAGGAAATGCTGCGCCAACGCAAAGCGGCTGGTGTGGTGAATGAAGACGATTTTGACGAAATAAAGACTGAGACCCAGTCTGAGGAGGACTGACATGGCAATCACTTCCGCCAACCAGCTTGAATTGTTGCAAACGGCCGAAGCCGTCGCGCGTGAAAAAATGATCGACCCCGGGTTGGTTGTTGAAGCGATGGAAGAAAGCTTGGCCCGTGCAGCCAAAAGCCGTTATGGCGCGGAAATGGATATTCATGTGTCCATTGATCGCAAAACCGGTAAAGCAACATTTACCCGTGTGCGGACTGTGGTCGAAGAAGAAGAGCTTGAGAATTATCAGGCTGAATTTACTTTAGAACAAGCCAAGCAATATCTGGATGATCCTAAAATTGGCGATCAGCTGATCGAAGAAGTGCCACCTGTTGAAATGGGTCGCATTGCGGCGCAATCCGCCAAACAGGTGATCTTGCAGAAAATTCGCGAAGCTGAACGTGATCGCCAATTCGAAGAATTCAAGGATCGTGCGGGCACTATCATCAATGCGCAGGTCAAGCGCGAAGAATATGGCAATGTGATTGTTGATGTGGGCTCTGGTGAAGCTGTGCTGCGCCGGAACGAAAAAATCGGCCGCGAAAGCTATCGCCCGAATGATCGTATCCGTTGTTATATCAAGGACGTGCGCCGCGAACAGCGCGGCCCGCAGATTTTCCTTAGCCGCACCGCGCCAGAGTTCATGGCCGAACTATTCAAAATGGAAGTGCCCGAGATTTACGATGGTATTATTGAGATAAAGGCGGTCGCCCGTGACCCTGGATCACGTGCCAAGATTGCGGTCATCAGCTATGACAGCTCAATTGACCCGGTGGGTGCCTGCGTTGGTATGCGCGGCAGCCGGGTGCAGGCCGTTGTCAATGAGTTGCAGGGTGAAAAGATCGACATTATCCCCTGGAATGAAGATCAGCCAACATTCCTCGTGAACGCGCTTCAACCCGCTGAAGTCAGTAAGGTTGTTCTGGACGAAGAAGCCGAACGGATCGAAGTTGTGGTGCCCGATGATCAATTGTCGCTTGCCATTGGTCGTCGTGGTCAAAATGTGCGGTTGGCGTCACAGCTGACCGGACTTGATATCGACATTATGACGGAATCAGACGAATCTGAACGTCGTCAGGCTGAATTTGCGGAACGCACAAAGCTTTTCATGGACACGCTTGATCTGGACGAATTTTTTGCCCAGCTTCTGGTGTCCGAAGGCTTTACGTCGCTTGAAGAAGTCGCCTATGTCGAAGTAGACGAACTTTTGGTCATCGATGGTGTTGATTCTGATACTGCCAGCGAATTACAGGCGCGTGCCCGTGATTGTCTGGAAGAAATGAACAAAAAAGCTATGGAAAAAGCCCGTGAATTGGGTGTAGAAGACAGCTTGGTTGAATTCGAAGGCCTGACACCCCAAATGATTGAGGCGCTGGCCGAAGACGATATTAAAACGCTGGAAGATTTCGCAACATGTGCAGACTGGGAACTGGCCGGTGGCTGGACAACAGTCGATGGTGAACGGGTCAAGGATGACGGGGTTCTGGAAAAATTTGACGTCAGCCTGGAAGAGGCGCAAAATCTGGTTATGACCGCACGTGTCATGCTAGGTTGGGTCGATCCGACAGAGTTGGGAAAAGAAGACGCACCAGAACAAGAGCAAGAGGAGACTGAGGCCTGATTTCAGGTCTTGGACACTGTTATGACACGTGGGGGAAAAACCAAAGATCGCGATGAGGTCGAACGCAAATGCATTGCAACCGGTGAGGTTCAGCCCAAATCAGGTCTGATGCGCTTTGTGATTCACCCTACGGGACAGGTTATTCCTGATATTCTGCAAAAGCTTCCCGGACGCGGTGTCTGGGTGGCTGCTGAAAAAGATGCTATAGAAAAGGCTGTGAATAAGGGGCTGTTTTCCCGTGCGACCAAGCAAAATGTAACGGTGCCTGATACGTTGTTGGATGACGTTGACACGCAATTGGCCCGGCGTTTGGTGGAATTGGTATCGTTGGCCCGCAAAGCCGGACAAGCCGTTGCGGGATATGAAAAGGTTAAAAGCTGGCTGATGAATGATGCAGCAAAAGTGCTGCTTCAGGCGACAGACGGCTCTGAACGAGGAAAGTCAAAGCTGCGAACACCCGAAGGGGGCCGTTTCATCGGAATCCTGACGGCTTCAGAATTGGGTTTGGCATTCGGACGGGAAAGTGTGATACACGGCGCACTCGCCTCTGGTGGACTCAGCAAGCGTGTTGTAGAGACCGCTGAAATGCTGAAAGGCGTGCGCGGATTGGACGGCGGTAAGGATCGCCGGGAAGGATAAGACTCTAGATGAGTGAAGACGACGGTAAAAAAACTTTGGGTCTGCGCGGCGGACCACGTTCGGGCAATGTAAAGCAAAGCTTTAGCCATGGCCGGACGAAAAGCGTCGTGGTGGAAACGAAACGCAAACGCGTTGTTGTGCCCAAACCTGGTGGTGCAAAAGCATCCGGAAATTCCTCTGTGGGCGATCCTTCCAAGCGTCCCGCGGGCATTTCTGATGCCGAAATGGATCGTCGCTTAAAAGCGCTTCAGGCTGCCAGAGCCCGCGAGTCGCAAGAGGCTGCTGAACGTGAAGCTGCTGAAAAAGCCCGCGAACAGGATCGTAAGCGTCGCCGCGAAGAACAAGAAATCAAAGAACGCGAAGAGCGTGAACGCGAAGAGCGCGCAAAAGCGAAAGTTGAAGAAGAAGAGCGCAAGAAGCGCGAAGTGGAAGAGACCGCAAAACGCGAGGCCGCTGCACAGGCAGCCCCTGCAAAAGAGGTCACAACACCGTCCCGCGCAGCGCCATCAAAACAACCGGTTCGTGGTCGTGAGCGCGAAGCTGAAAATAACAATGACCGTAATAACCGTGGCAAGGGCCGTGGCGATGACAGCGGCAGACGCTCTGGCAAGTTAACCCTGAATCAGGCTTTGGCCGGTGGTGAAGGCGGACGTCAGCGATCCATGGCTGCGATGAAACGCAAACAGGAACGCGCCCGTCAAAAAGCAATGGGTGGAAATGAGCCGCGTGAAAAGGTCATGCGTGATGTGCAGTTGCCTGAGGCTATCGTGGTTCAGGAACTTGCCAACCGTATGGCAGAGCGTGTTGCTGATGTTGTTAAAGCTTTGATGACAAATGGCATCATGGCGACACAAAACCAGACGATTGATGCAGACACGGCAGAGCTGATTATCGAAGAATTCGGCCATAAGGTTGTACGTGTATCTGATTCTGATGTGGAAGATGTCATTCATCAGATTGAAGACAAAGACGATGAATTGCAGCCGCGCCCTCCGGTCATCACAGTTATGGGCCACGTCGATCATGGTAAAACATCTTTGCTGGACGCGATCCGCAACGCCAAGGTTGTATCTGGCGAAGCTGGCGGTATCACGCAGCACATCGGTGCTTATCAGGTTGAGCAGCAAGGTCATAAGCTGACATTCTTGGATACACCGGGTCACGCTGCCTTTACATCTATGCGCGCGCGCGGTGCGCAGGTCACTGATATCGTGATCCTTGTTGTGGCTGCTGATGACGCTGTCATGCCGCAGACGATTGAGGCGATCAATCACGCCAAAGCCGCACAGGTTCCGATGATTGTTGCGATCAACAAATGCGATAAGCCTGATGCGAATGCTGACAAGGTGCGTACGGATTTGCTGCAGCACGAAGTGATCGTCGAAAAGATGTCTGGTGATGTGCTGGATGTTGAAGTTTCGGCCATCAAAGGCACAGGTCTTGACCAGTTGCTAGAAAATATTCTGCTTCAGTCGGAACTTTTAGACCTTAAGGCAAACCCTGATCGTGCTGCATCTGGTGCGGTGATTGAGGCTCAGCTTGATGTGGGTCGCGGTCCGGTTGCGACGGTTCTGGTGCAAAATGGGACCCTAAAACAGGGTGATATCTTTGTTGTGGGTGAGCAATACGGTAAAGTGCGTGCTTTGATCAATGATCAAGGTGACCGTGTGACCGAAGCTGGTCCATCGGTTCCGGTTGAGGTTCTAGGTCTAAACGGCACACCTGAAGCGGGCGATGTTCTGAACGTTGTTGATACCGAAGCCCAAGCTCGTGAAATCGCTGAATATCGCGAAAATGCCGCCAAGGATAAACGTGCTGCAGCTGGTGCCGCCACAACACTTGAACAGTTGATGGCGAATGCAAAAGCGGATGAAGACGTAAGCGAGATGCCGATTTTGGTGAAAGCTGACGTACAAGGATCTGCGGAAGCCATTGTTCAGGCGATGGAGAAAATCGGGAATGATGAAGTTCGCGTTCGCGTTCTGCATTCCGGTGTCGGTGCGATTACGGAAACTGATATCGGATTGGCTGAAGCGTCGGGCGCGCCTGTCTTTGGGTTCAACGTTCGGGCGAATGCAACGGCGCGGAATGTTGCGAACCAAAAAGGCGTTGAGATACGCTATTATTCGGTAATTTACGATCTGGTTGACGATGTGAAGCAAGCCGCAAGCGGTTTGCTGAGCGCGGAAATCAAGGAAAACTTCATTGGCTATGCCGAAATTCGCGAAGTTTTCAAAGTATCAGGTGTTGGCAAAGTGGCAGGTTGTCTGGTGACCGAAGGTGTCGCCCGCAGATCTGCCGGTGTACGTTTGCTGCGCGATAACGTTGTTATCCACGAAGGCACATTGAAAACGCTGAAGCGCTTCAAGGACGAGGTGTCTGACGTACAATCCGGTCAGGAGTGCGGTATGGCGTTTGAGAATTATGATGATATTCGCACTGGCGATGTAATCGAGATTTTCGAGCGCGAAGAGATTGAGCGTTCACTGGATTAATCCAGTGAACGCTTATTCGTCATTTTCGCGGCAACCTTATCTGTTTAAAGCGGCCTTTGTGACTTTTGGCAAAATCGGGGTGACTTGTTCAATGGTCATCCCGGGCTTTAATCTGGGGTCATACAACATCCGCAGTAGCATCAGATCGTGATTAGTCAGAACACCAAATTCTTCGTTATCATTAAAGATCGAAGGTCTGGCCGCATCACTATCGTTAGGCAGGCCCATGGCCTGTGCCATTTCTTCCTGAATACATGATCTGCGCATACGCGGGGTGTGTTCTGCCCGCACGATAACAATGGCACCCTTATATCCATATCTAGGATCATCATGAGGGCGCGCCAGAACCATACACATGACATTTTTGGGCATTTTTAGAATGGCGCGTAACCCCGGGCCGCTTAACTGCGGTGCCACTTTATTTAAAAATGGGCGAAGATTGCGGCGTTCGGTGTCGTTCACAACAATCATAAGAAAATTTGGATTCTTGTTCGAAAAACTAACGTTATGCCGCGTCGCGTTGCGCAATATCGAAACGGTATGGCTGATATCTTCAGAAAAGCTTTGCTTGAGCGTGGGGCTGATGCTTTTGCCATAAACAGTACTTATTCTGATAGGATCTTTCCAACGTCGCAACACGCCTTCGGCTTGCATCGAATAAAACATGCCACTTTTGCTGCCGTACTCGCTGTGCATTGCGATTTGAATGAAATTGCGAATAAGTGTGTCAGAATTCCAGTTGACGCCTCTCGCATTTGAATCATTGCGCAGATGGCCCTGTTTCAAAAAATATGTTTCTAAATTCTGATAATAGGCTTGAAGGGGCGCGCGGGAACTGATGGCCCTATAGTTTGTGCCCTGTTTGATCGTCGCGGATGAGGTGGATCCTTCAACATGAACAGGCCTTCGGTCAGCATGGGCGCCACAAACGGCAACACTTAAACCAAGTACAGCGCAACAAACGCCCTTCATAAAAGACTGCATATCACCTCTTACGCCTTGTTGATCATTACGAAATAAACCCTGCTTTCGTATTTTTATTTCCAGTCAGTCGAACATATCTCAAGAAAATGTCTACCCTTTTATCACGAAAAAAAGAGGCGAAAGTGAGATACAGATGTGGCGATACACGCAATGATTGTGCCGCCTTATGTCTGGGATTTTTTGTTTGAAAAATTTGAACACGGGGCTTTCGTATGCGCCCCATGTTCATTACCCAAAGATTTATGGGTTAAGTAACGGGAAAACCGTCAAATGTTTGCTGTCCAACGCGGACGCGGATCTTACCGTTAGATAGTTTTGAAACCAAAATACCTTGCACTGAAACACAACTTCCTAGGATTATTGTTTTCAACATGCTTCACCTTTTTGAAGGTCTGATAATGATAGAGTAGAATGATATTGTGCAAAAAACAGCTACTAATTGCTCACATTGTTATTATTTTTGGTGAAACTTTGTGCAGATCGCGAACAATTCCTGTAAAAATAACTTAATGTTGACGCTAAAGCCAATCACGAAGAATCGGAATCAGTGGGACGTCAGCTGCAGGCATCGGATAATCCCGCAATGCATTCGGACGCACCCAGGCCAGTTTTTGCCCTTCTTTAGATTGCGGAATTCCATCCCATTTCCGGCAAGCAAATAGCGGCATCAAAAGATGAAAATTGTTATAGCCATGGCTGGCAAAAGTCAGGGGGGCAAGGCAGCTTTGCCACGTGTTGATCCCCAACTCTTCTTCCAGCTCACGAATCAAAGCAACTTCGGGTGTTTCACCAACCTCAACCTTACCGCCTGGAAATTCCCAAAGACCAGCCATCGATTTACCTTCTGGGCGTTGGGCCAACAAAATCCGGCCTTCCACGTCAATCAGCGCAACGGCGGACACCAAAACAACTTTCATGATCGGTAATCAGCGTTAATACGGATATAGTCATGGGTCAGATCGCACGTCCACACTGTGGCCATTCCAGCAGCTAAGCCCAGATCGACCTGTAAAAGCAGATTTTGATTTTTCATATAATCAGCGCCCTGTTGTTCCTTGTAGTCTGGCGAAACCCACCCTTTTTCAGCAACAAGGATATCTCCAAAGCGGATAGACAACAGATCACGATTTGCTTGGGCGCCAGCTTTGCCGACGGCCATAACGACGCGCCCCCAATTTGGGTCTTCACCGGCAATCGCTGTTTTAACCAAGGGGGAATTCGCAATCGCTAGGCCAATTTGTTTGGCCTCTGTATTTGACGCGGCACCGATGACGCGAATTTCCACGAATTTTGAGGCCCCTTCGCCATCTTTGACAACCTGATGCGCCAGATCCAGCATCACTTCATGCAACGCAAGTCGAAAGTCAGCGCTGTTCGTGACATCCACCCCTGACGCCCCGGTCGCTGCAATTAATAGAGTGTCGGATGTGGATGTGTCGCTATCAACGGTAATGCAGTTAAAGGTCATATCAGTCAACTCGGCCAGCATCGCCTGCAAGTCAGGATGGGCAATTTTGGCATCAGTGAAGATATAGACCAGCATCGTCGCCATATCGGGTGCGATCATCCCTGAACCCTTGGCGATACCGCTGATATTTACAGCCTTGCCACCGATATTCAGGGTTTTGGCACTGCCCTTGGCAAAAGTGTCGGTCGTCATGATGGCTTCGGCGGCCCCTTTTATACCATGTTCAGACAACCCGGCTTTTAATTCATTCAGTTTTTCTGTGATCTTACTGTGTGCCAACGCCTCACCGATCACACCCGTTGATGATGAAAAAACGCGTTGTTCAGGAATATCAAGACAATCAGCGACAGCGCTGGTTACTGCCGTTGTGGCATCTGTCCCGTTTTTGCCGGTGAACGCGTTGGCATTTCCGGAATTTACGATAATGGCTGCCCCTTGGTCAGGGGCAATGCCCAATTTGCTTTGGCAATCCAGTACAGGCGCTGATCTGGTTGCCGATTTTGTAAAAACGCCAGCGATTGTTGTGCCGGGTCGCAAGTCAGCCAGCATAACGTCTTTGCGGCCCTGATACCGCACGCCTGCCTCAACCGAAGCAAAGCGCACGCCATCAATAATCGGAAGCTGCGGAAATTCTGCCGGGGCAAGCGGGGATTTTTTCATGATGCGTTACTGCAAAAGATCGTATTGCTGCAACACGTTGGGATCAATCGTGTCCAATTCGATCGTTGTGATTTCAGCAGCGCTTTTAAGCTCTTCAATGCGGGCATCAACGGCTTCGCGCTGAACCTGAGCTTCCAATTCGCTGCGCACGTCATCCAAGGCAGGCGCACTTTTCAAACGGCTGTCCACCAATTTGATAACATGCCAGCCAAATTGTGTTTGCACAGGGTCTGATACCTGGTCTTTTTCCAAGGCAAAAGTAGCTTCTTCGAACTCTGCCACCATCATTCCGGCCCCGAACCAACCAAGATCACCGCCATTGGGACCCGAAGGGCCAGTCGATTTTTCAGCAGCAAGCGTTGCAAAATCAGCACCCTCATCCAGTTCTGCCTTGATCGTAATAGCCTCTTCTTCGCTATCAACCAAGATATGCGATGCCTGATATTCGCGCTCTGGCTCGGCATTTGCGTATGTATCTTCGTAGGCTTTCTGAACAGATTCATCTGTGATCGCGCTGCCTGTGACTTCCTGAATAACTTCACCGGCCAACATCGAACGACGTTCGTTTTCCAACGCCATTTCTGCACGTCGGGGCAATTCATCCAGCGATTGCGAGAGCAGTGCTTGCTGTGTCAGTTGATCCACAAGCCCTTCTAGCAGAACATCATTTGGCAGTTGTTGAAATTGCTGCGGCAATTGTGTGCGCGCGATAATCAGGTGACCTATGGTGATGTCCTGACCGTTTATCGTTGTCACGACAGTTTCCGCAGTTACGTCTGTTTCCGGCGTTGTTTCGGCATCTTGTGCAAAGGCTGGTTGTACCAGCGCAGCGGTCAAAATTGTTGCAGCAAGAAGCTTATGGCGTTTGAACATCTATTCATCCTTTGATCGGTCGCACGCAAGGGCGACGTTGACACTCTGAAACGGGACCCTTACATCGCGAAGGTGCGTGAGAGCCTGCATTCCCACATGTTCTATGGGCAGGGACCCGGACGGGCAAGCAACTCCCTCATGACAAAGATGTTAGACCGCTGGTGGAGAGATTATGCTGGGTATTGGAACAGTCGCTAAAAAAGTGTTCGGGACGCCGAATGATCGTAAAATTAAAGCGACGCGCCCGCTGGTTGAGCAGATAAATGCGCTTGAGCCTGAGTATGAAGCGCTGTCCGATGAAGGTCTGAAACAAAAGACCGAAGAGCTGGCGACACGGGCCATGAACGGTGAAAACCTGGACGATCTTTTGCCCGAAGCTTTTGCCAATTGCCGCGAAGGCGCGCGCCGCGCCCTTGGTTTACGGGCGTTTGACACACAATTGATGGGCGGTATCTTTCTGCATCAGGGCAATATTTCGGAAATGAAAACCGGCGAGGGCAAGACCCTTGTGGCCACATTTCCGGCCTATCTGAATGCGCTGACGGGCAAGGGCGTGCATATCGTTACCGTGAACGACTATCTGGCGCAGCGCGATTCCGAATGGATGAGTAAAGTGTATAATGCGCTTGGCCTGACTTGCAGCGTTGTCTATTCGATGCAACCCGATGATCAGAAAAAAGCCGCCTATTCCGCAGATGTCACCTATGCCACGAACAATGAACTGGCCTTTGACTATCTGCGTGACAATCTGAAATCCAGTCTGCGGGATATGTCCCAACGCGGTCATAATTTTGCGATTGTCGATGAAGTTGACAGTATTTTGATCGATGAGGCACGGACGCCGCTTATCATCTCGGGCATGGCCGAAGATCGGTCTGATTTATATGGCACGCTTGATAAGCTGATCCCTGAACTGACGGACGAGCATTTCACATTGGATGAAAAGCAAAAAAATGTGACCTTCACCGAAGAAGGCAATGAATTTCTGGAAGCGCGCCTGCACGAGCTTGGTATTCTGCCGGAAGATCAATCACTTTATGATCCTGAAAGCATTACAATCGTCCATCACGCCAATCAGGGCCTGCGCGCGCACAGAATGTTCGAAAAAGACAAGGATTATGTGGTTCGCGACGGTGAAGTTGTGCTGGTTGACGAATTTACCGGCCGTATGACACCGGGCCGCCGATTGTCACAAGGACTGCATCAGGCGATTGAGGCGAAAGAAGGCGTTGAGATCAAGCCTGAAAACGTCACGCAAGCCAGCGTCACATTCCAGAACTATTTCCGTTTATATAATAAACTGTCAGGTATGACTGGCACAGCATTAACCGAGGCTGAAGAATTTAAGGAGATTTATGGGCTTGGTGTTGTCGAAGTTCCAACAAACCGCCCTATCGCACGTACTGACGAAGACGATAAAGTTTTCCGTACAGCGCGCGAAAAATATGCTGCAATTGCAGAAGAAATCAAGATGGCGCATGAAAAACATCAACCGGTTCTGGTCGGTACCACGTCGATTGAGAAGTCGGAATTTTTAAGCAACCTGCTGACTCAGGCGGGTGTTCCACATAATGTTTTGAACGCGCGCCAGCATGAAAAGGAAGCGCAGATCGTGGCGGATGCCGGGAAACTGGATGCGGTCACTATTGCGACCAACATGGCGGGTCGCGGAACCGATATTCAGCTGGGTGGTAATGTCGAAATGCGTGTTCTTCAGGCGCTGACAGCAGATCCAGAGGCTGATCCAGATCAGGTCCGTTCCCGGATCGAGGCGGAAGTCGCTGAAGAAAAGGAAAAGGTCAAAGAGGCAGGCGGTCTGTTTGTTTTGGCGACCGAACGTCACGAATCTCGCCGCATTGACAATCAGCTGCGCGGCCGATCCGGTCGTCAGGGTGATCCAGGGCGGTCATCATTCTTTTTGTCCATGGAAGATGATCTGATGCGTATTTTCGGGTCTGAGCGGCTTGAAAAGATATTGTCAGCACTTGGTATGAAAGAAGGCGAGGCAATCGTGCATCCGATGGTCAACAGATCGTTGGAAAAAGCACAAGCCAAGGTCGAAGGTCGTAACTTTGACATGCGCAAGCAGCTTTTGAAATTTGATGATGTGATGAACGATCAGCGTAAGGTGATCTTTGGCCAGCGTCGCGAAATCATGGAAACGGAAGACGTTTCCGAGATCACGCAAGATATGCGGCATCAGGTGATTGATGATCTGATCGACGAATTCATGCCGCCTAAAACCTATGCCGATCAATGGGATACCAAAGGCATGCAAGAAGCTGTTCTGGAACGCCTTGGCCTGGACGCACCTGTGGCTGATTGGGCTGCAGAAGAGGGTGTAGATGACGAAGTGATGTGCGAACGTCTGGAAAAGGCGGGCGATGAATTCATGGCCTCAAAAGCTGCGCAATTCGGTCCTGAAAACATGCGTCAGGTCGAAAAACAGGTGCTGCTGCAGATTATTGACGCGAAGTGGCGTGAACATATCGTGGTGCTTGAGCAATTGCGCAGCGTTATCGGATTTCGTGGCTATGCGCAGCGCGATCCTTTGAATGAATATAAGACAGAAAGTTTCCAGTTGTTTGAAAGTCTGCTGGACAGTCTGCGTGAAGAGGTGACCCAAAAACTGGCCAATATCAGACCAGTGACACCCGAAGAACAGCAAGCGATGCTTGATCAGTTCAAAGCCCAACAGCTTGCGATGGCGCAAGCGACCGAAGCTGCAGCTGCACAGACAGCCGAGAATGGTTTTGTTGAAGATGACCCATCAACATGGGGCAACCCGGGTCGCAATGATCAGTGTCCTTGTGGGTCGGGCAAAAAATTCAAACACTGTCACGGACGTTTGGCTTAATTCATATTGCGCGGGCTGGGCGGCGTCTTGCCCGTGTAATAATTTGTGCTGTGCGCCGCAGCAAACAAACGAGAAGTGAAAAGTTTATTCAGTCAGAATAACTTCAGTACCGTCATCAGACCATCCGGTTTCATTACATCGGCTGTAAATCATCACCCTGTCGATGCCGGCAGGAATATCAATGCCGCTTATGGAACGAGTGAACGGTTGTTCATTCACATGGGGATGATGAAGAACACGCAGGCCCAGGGATGTGCCATCTGTTGTGCGCACGTCCCACCCATCTGCATAATGGTCCCAACCTGTATCCGGATGGCTGATTGTGACATCGAACCGCCATCCTGACCCAGTTTGCACAGCTTTAACCGAGTCAATTGTCGGATCTTCGGCCAGTGCCGGAAGTGTTAGCACACAAAGTGCGGTAAGATATTTATACATTGTCGTCCTCCATCAAAACAGCGCGTGAGTGCGATGCAAATTCACGCCGCCAGATCACCAGCACCGTAATCACAGTCGCAGCGGCCAATGCAACTGTTCCCAAAAGCCAAGCAGCGGCTGCAAAGGCAAAATAGATGGAGCGCATACCACGATTGAACCCTCTGGCAGCTGTTATATTAATCTCAGCTGCTTTTTCAGCACGGGTAAGGGCGATTGGATCGGTTATATCATTCGGCACAGACGCCATGACGATTGAGCAATAGCCAAACAGCCGATGCGCCCAGACAAATTTCAGAAATGCGTTGGTCATAAATAAAAGCGTGACGACAAGCTTAATTTCGACGACGACCGCAGGCGTTTGATCGACCGCAAAATCATCGGCCACCATCAGCAATTGTTCTGTATTGCCAATAACCGCAATGCCGCCCCCAATGGCGATCATACACGCAGATACAAAGAATGCCGTTCCTTGTCGCAGGTTTGCCATGATCTGTGCGTCAAAGATGCGCGGCTCACGGGTGACGAATTCTTTCATCCAATTTCGGCGGTAATCATTCATCAAAAGTGAAACCGAAAGATGACGGTTTGATGTACGTTCAATAATGAAACTCATCCCGATCCAGCTGATGAATAAGACTGAAACGGCCAACCCATCCCAGACTGTGAACAGCTTTATGATGTCCATCATGATCATGTCATCTTGCATACGGAGTTTGTTCCCTAATGAAAACAACAGTTTAGAGATATATACCATATTTTGATGAACAGTTTTTTTGAATAATCTCTTGCTTAATGCTGATATTGGTTATATTTTCTTACCAATTTATTGAATTGGGAGAGCCTTCAAATGGAAATGCCGATACCCGATATGGCTGTATTATCGAAAAAAGCGCGCATTATTGAGCGTTTGCAAGAGGTACTGCCTAAATCGGCTGTGATCCATGATGAGATTGAAACCAAAGCCTATGAGTGTGACGCGCTGACGGCCTATAAATGCCCGCCCCTGGCTGCGGTTTTGCCCAGCACGACCGAAGACGTCGCGGCGGTGTTGAAGATCTGCCATCAGGAAAATGTGCCCGTGGTGCCGCGTGGGGCGGGTACGTCTCTGGCGGGTGGCGCATTGCCCACCGCTGACAGCGTGATCCTGGGCACGGCGCGAATGAATCAGGTGCTGGAAACGGATTACGACAACCGCTTTATCCGTGTGCAGACTGGGCGCACAAATCTTAGTGTCACTGGCGCGGTTGAGGAAGAAGATTTCTTTTACGCGCCAGACCCTTCCAGCCAGCTGGCCTGTGCGATTGCAGGCAATATCGCGATGAATTCCGGCGGGGCGCATTGCTTGAAGTATGGCGTTACCACGAACAACCTGTTGGGTGTCAAAATGGTCATGATGGATGGCACCATCGTCGATATCGGCGGGGCGCATCTGGATTCCGGGGGTCTGGATCTGTTGGGCGTCATCTGTGGGTCCGAAGGCCAGCTTGGTGTCGTGACCGAAGCCACACTGCGCATCCTGCGCAAGCCCGAAGGTGCGCGGCCGGTGTTGATGGGCTTCAACGACAACGAAGTCGCAGGCGCCTGTGTGGCCGATATCATCAAGGCGGGTGTGTTGCCTGTGGCCATCGAATTCATGGATCGCCCTTGTATTGAGGCGTGCGAGGCTTTCGCCAAGGCAGGTTATCCGATGTGCGAAGCGCTGCTGATTGTCGAGGTCGAAGGATCAGACGCCGAAATCGACGAACAACTGTCCGTCATCATGGATATCGCGCGCAAGCATAACCCGGTTGAGCTGCGCGAAGCCAAAGACGCCGATGAGGCCGGGCGCATCTGGCTGGGCCGCAAATCCGCCTTTGGCGCTATGGGGCAGATCAACGATTACATGTGTCTGGACGGGACAATCCCGGTGTCGTCGCTGCCCTATGTGCTGAAGCGCATTGGCGAGATGAGCAAGGACTATGGCCTTGATGTTGCGAATGTTTTCCATGCGGGCGACGGTAATATGCACCCGCTGATCCTTTTTGATGCCAACAAACCCGGTGATCTGGAACTGTGCGAGAAACTCGGCGCCGACATCCTGCGTCTGTGTGTTGAGGCTGGCGGATGTCTGACCGGTGAACACGGTGTGGGGATCGAAAAGCGCGATCTGATGTTTGACCAGTTCAGCGGCGATGATCTTGAGGCTCAGATGGCCGTAAAGGACGTCTTTGATCCGCAGTGGTTGCTGAACCCGGCCAAGGTCTTTCCGCTGGTGGCGTCTCAGTCGCGGCGAATGCAACAGGTGGCTGCGGAATAAATGATATCTCCTAGAACTGAAGCTGAATTGGCCGAGGCGATTGCATCTGCCAAAGGTACACTGTGTATTAGGGGCGGTGGTACACGCCCGATTGGCAAGCCGGTGATCGGCGAGGTTTTATCGACACAAGGTCTTAGCGGGATTGATCTGTACGAACCTGGCGCGCTGACAATTGTGGTCAAGGCCGGAACACCCCTGGCTGAGGTTGAGGCCGCACTGGCCAAGGAAAACCAGCGTCTGCCGTTTGAACCCATGGATCACCGCAGCCTATTGGGCACCAAAGGTGAACCGACAATCGGCGGCGTCGCTGCGGCCAATGTCTCGGGGCCCCGCCGTATCCAAGCCGGGGCGTGCCGCGATTATATGCTGGGCGTTCGGTTTGTGGATGGCACGGGCACGGTCGTGAAAAACGGCGGCCGCGTTATGAAGAATGTCACCGGCTACGACTTGGTGAAGCTGATGGCGGGCAGCTACGGCACCCTGGGTGTGCTGAGTGAAATATCGTTGAAGGTTCTGCCGCAAACAGATAGCCAGGCCACAGTCATGTTGCATAATCTATCTGACCATGATGCAGTCAAAGCGATGTCTGCCGCACTTGGTTCCCCGTTTGAGGTATCGGCCGCCGCACATACGCCAGACATTCCGGGTGGCGGTGCAGTGACGATGCTAAGACTGGAAGGCTTTGCAAATTCTGTCAGTTACAGGGCCGATCAACTAAAGGATGTTCTGGCATCTTTTGGTGAAATTAGTGTGGAAGCGGATCAGGATAAATCTGCAATGATTTGGAAAGCCTCGCGCGATGTGATGGGATTTCAAAAAGCAGATGGAGATGTCTGGCGCATATCTGCCAAGCCAACAGATGCGCCCGATGTTGCGACGAAACTGAATGCGTCCAAGCTGTTTTATGATTGGGGTGGTGGGCTGATCTGGGCCTTGGTGCCACGGGGGAACGATGTCCGTGCGGGTTTAAACGGTTTTGAAGGTCACGCCACTCTGATCCGGGCCAGTGAAGAAACCCGCAATAAAATGGCTGTCTTTCAACCCGAACCTGCCCCAGTGGCAGCGATCTCAAAAGGATTAAGAGATCGCTTTGACCCACACGGGATACTGAATACTGGATTGATGGAATAAGTCATGGGGGCATTTTTAATCTTTGCTTTCAGTACACCGTTACTTGTCTTGCTTTTCTTGGCTTGTATGCCTGCGGGGCGCGTTTTTTTCTGGGCTTTAGCAGGATCTGTCGTGCTGTGGATATTAGCTGCGATGTTGGTCTTGCCGCTTAAACCATCAAGTGGTCCGGACGATTGGTTCCATGGAATCGAACTAATTCCACTGATTGGTAGTGGTATTGTTATTGCGCTGGTCACCCCAGCACAGATTTGGCGCTGGTATCGTCTTCGCAGGGGCCTTCCAACACTTTATCTTCCGGCACTTGTCATCCTTATTGCCCCTGTGGGTGCTTTCATCATGTTTGGACCATTCTAATGCAAACCACTTTTACGCCCGAACAGCTAAAAGACCCGGCGATCCAGCGATCGAATGAGATCTTGCGCAGTTGTGTGCATTGCGGGTTCTGTACAGCCACCTGCCCGACCTATCAGGTTCTGGGGGATGAATTGGACAGCCCCCGGGGGCGGATTTATCTGATCAAGGACATGCTGGAAAATGACCGTGACCCTGATGAGAAAACGGTTAAGCATATCGACCGATGCTTAAGTTGCCTGGCCTGTATGACAACCTGTCCGTCGGGTGTGCACTATATGCATCTGGTTGACCATGCACGGGAATATATCGAACAGCGGTATAAACGGCCCCTTGGGGATCGCGCGTTGCGGTGGATTTTGTCGAAAATTCTGCCTTATCCTATGCGGTTTCGGCTGGCATTGGCAGGCGCAAAGCTGGGCCGTCCGTTCCGTGCCTTGGTGCCAGACGCACGGCTGCGTGCAATGCTTGAAATGGCACCGAAAACGATCCCTCCGGTCAGTCGAAATGACGATCCTCAGGTGTTTCCGGCCCAAGGTGAACGCAAGATGCGTGTGGCCCTGATGACCGGATGCGCACAGCGTGCGCTAAACACTGATATCAATGATGCAACGATCCGGCTACTGACACGCCTTGGCTGTGATGTGGTCATCGCGGATGGTCAAGGCTGTTGCGGCGCGCTGACCCATCACATGGGTAAAACCGACGAAAGTCACGCAACAGCCGCTAAAAACATCCACGCCTGGACTCGCGAATTACAGGGGGATGGACTGGACGCCATTGTGATCAACACCAGCGGTTGCGGCACGACAGTCAAAGACTATGGCCATATGTTCCGACAATCCGATCTAGCCACAGATGCGGCGAATATCGCCGCAATCGCAAAGGACGTGTCCGAAGTTTTGATGAAGCTGGATATCCCGAAGTTACAAGATCAGGGGATAAAAGTGGCCTATCATGCGGCGTGTTCTTTGCAGCATGGTCAACAGATCAAGACCTATCCCAAAGATCTGCTGAAACGCGCGGGCTTTAAGGTTGTTGAACCAGCGGACAGTCATTTATGTTGTGGATCGGCCGGAACTTACAATTTGATGCAGCCCGAGATTTCGAAACAGCTAAAGGCGCGCAAAGTTGAGACACTTGAAGCGAAAACACCAGACATCATCGCTACGGGTAACATTGGCTGCATGATGCAGATTGGATCTGGCACGGATATCCCGATGGTTCACACGGTCGAATTGCTTGATTGGGCAACAGGCGGGCCAAAACCGTCAGCGATGTCTGACTAAATGTAAAAAGCGCTGCAAGATGCAGCGCTTTTAGTTCTTGATTATTCGTCCGCTTTTGCGGCCTCAATTGAAATAACCACTTCGACTTCATCTGAAACCGCAGGGGCAAATGCACCAACGCCGAAGTCTGAACGTTTCAGCGTTGTTGTTGCATCAAAACCAGCCCACTGTTTGTTGGCCATAGGGTGATTGCCTGTAGCGTTCAACTTGGCATCCAACACAACAGATTGTGTGACGTCATTCATCGTTAAATCACCGGTGATCATGGCCGTGTCGTCGCCGGTCACTTCGATAGATGTCGATGTAAATGTGATCATATCATCATCGCCTGCACCAAAGAAATCGGCAGAAAAGAAATGTTCTTCCCGTTTTTCCCAGCCTGTAAACATGCTTTTGACTGGCATCGATACGTTAACACTAGAGTTTTCTGGATTTTCCTGATCAAACATAACTTCGCCCTCGAAGCCCGAGAACATTCCGTAAGTTGTTGAAAACCCAAGGTGGTTATAGCTGAACACGACTTGGCTGTGACTGGAATCTAGCATGTATTTCTCTGCAGCTGCGAAAGCAGGGGCAGACAAAAGCGCAAGGGCGGCAGCAAAGGCAACAGATCTCATAAGCGTTTCTCCGGTTGATTTGGACATACCGGTAACATCGCTTTAAATTGTCGCAGGGCAAGGGCCTTTGTTCAACAGGGTCTGTTCGCTGGCGAACAGATCAGATTTTCAAGCAGCGTTAGACATAATTTTTTCGCCAAACAATTTTTTTGTTTGGCCTGTCGATTTTAGTGAAACTTTTGGCGTTTCGCGTTCCCCAAGATGCATCAATACACGCTTCTTAAGCTCAATCAAATCCTGACTGTCACCCGAAATAACAGGTACAAAATGCATACCATTTTTATAGCTTAACAAAAGGGTTTCGGCTTTCTTGTCCTTGTTCAGGCGGCGAATTGTGACGCCATCAAGGTCTTGGAAGTCATAGCAGGTCAATTCTGTTGGGGCACCGGATCTGTTTACGATGACTTCACGTGCTTCGTGTCTGACGTCATCAAAGTGAAATTCAGATTTTGTACCACGCACCGAATAAGACAAAAGCAGAATGCCAATAGTGACAAAAAATATGGATGCGCCCGCCTTTATATAAACGATATCTTGACCTGCAGATATGGCCGGCGCAATCCAAAGACCCAATGCCGCCAAGAATAACAAGGTGGCTGTAATCCATGCACTGACTTGTGCGATTGTCGTACGAAGTGATGATTTTGAGGTGCCGCGGATGATAAATCCCCAGTCTTCGTCCTCTATTATAAACTGTGCGCCTTGCTGTATCTTTTCGGCCGTTTTGTTGTTCATCGGTCTGACCTCATCATATTCTATTCTGTTCCAACCTAACGTTAATTGCGACAACACTTGGGCGCTCTTGCGAAATTTCGCGGACAGTGTATGAAGGCCCATCTTCCGCAAGGTGATTCAATCGCGTGACCTCTCGTGGGTGGGATGTGGAAGATGTAAGACCCTGCCCTTTGAAGTGCGCCGGAACAAAACAGGAGAGACCATGCCACTGTATGAGCATGTGTTTATTTCGCGTCAGGATTTGTCCAACACGCAAGCCGAAGGGTTGGTTGAACACTTCGGAACTGTCCTTGCCGACAATGGCGGCAAACTTGTTGACAGTGAATATTGGGGCATCAAGACGATGGCCTATAAGATCAACAAAAACCGCAAGGGCCACTATGCCTATTTGCGCACGGATGCACCGGCACCCGCTGTTCAGGAAATGGAACGTCTTATGCGTCTGCATGAAGATGTGATGCGTATTCTGACAATCAAAGTTGATGAACATGCCGAAGGCCCATCAATTCAAATGCAAAAGCGCGACGATCGTGACCGCGGCGATCGTGGTGATCGCGGCGACCGTCGTCGTTAAGAAAGGAAACTAAGTTATGGCCGCAAAACCATTTTTCCGCCGTCGCAAGGTTTGTCCTTTCTCTGGCGAGAATGCCCCGAAAATCGATTATAAAGACACGCGTACACTGCAGCGCTATATCTCGGAACGTGGCAAAATCGTTCCCAGCCGTATTACTGCTGTATCCGCTAAAAAACAGCGTGAGTTGGCCCGTGCAATCAAACGCGCCCGCTTTCTGGCGCTGTTGCCATACGCTGTAAAGTAAGGAGAAAGACATGCAAGTCATCCTTTTAGAACGTGTGGCAAAGCTGGGTCAGATGGGCGAAGTCGTCGATGTGAAGCCAGGATATGCCCGCAACTTTTTGTTGCCGCAAGGCAAAGCACTAACCGCGTCACAAGCCAATATTACGCAGTTCGAAGAACAAAAAGCGCAGTTGGAAGCACGCAACTTGGAAACTAAAAAAGAAGCCGAAGATATGGCTGCGAAACTGGATGGACAACAGTTCATCGTTATTCGCTCAGCCTCTGATTCGGGATCTCTGTATGGGTCTGTTACAACGCGTGACGCAGCTGATGCAGCAACAGCTGACGGATTTTCTGTTGATCGCAAGCAGGTTGCATTGATTGAACCGATCAAGGAACTTGGTCTGCACGACGTGAAAGTATCGCTGCACCCCGAGGTCGAAGCGACGATCACATTGAACGTTGCGCGGTCGCAGGAAGAAGCAGAACTGCAGGCGTCTGGTAAATCAATTCAGGAATTGGCGGCAGAAGAAGAAGCTGCGGCTGAATTTGAAATCTCTGAACTGTTTGATGACATTGGCGGGGCAGCATTGGACGAACTGGCCGAAGACGCGCCTGCGTCTGTTGAAGCACAAGACGCTGAAGAAACAGACGAAGACGATAAATAAAGTCGCCTTCTCACAACACTTGAAGCCGCGCTGAAATCCAGCGCGGCTTTTTTGTTGCGCAATCCAATTTACCAGTCAAAGTTGTACGCAGAATTTCATGCAGTTTTGCGACTTGCACTATTCCGAGGGTTTTGATGCGTTTTTCTATTATCATGGCTGGCTTTTTATCCATGCTGGCAGCCCCCCTCTTGGCGGATGATAGTGGGTTGATGCAGATGCAAACAGCCGATGACAGTCGTGGATGGGATGCAGTTGGACAATTGGATATCTCGGGTCGCGGGTTCTGTACTGCTTCATTGATCGCGCCTGATCTGGTTTTAACTGCAGCGCATTGCCTGTTTGATCAAAACACGGGCGCCCCATTGGATCATAACAAAATGCAGTTCTTGGCAGGCTGGCGCAACGGCAGGGCGCAATCCTACCGAGAGATCAAGCGCGTGGTTGTTCATCCAGATTATAAGTTCAACACAGACGTTGGCGGGGGTCGGATTAGGAATGATATTGCTGTTTTGCAGCTTATACGCCCGATCCGCGATACGCGTATCACACCATTTCAGATGAATTCCAGGCCCAGAAAAGGTGCCAAAGTTGGCGTAGTTTCGTATGCTCATGATCGCTCTAACGCGCCATCCATTCAAGACTCCTGCCACGTACTCGCGCGTCGGCATGGGACTTTGGTGATGTCGTGCGAAGTTGATTTTGGCTCATCCGGGTCACCTGTTTTCACGTTTGAGCAAGGCGAACCAAAGATCGTATCGATTATATCGGCCAAGGCTGAAATGGATGGGCGGGATGTTTCTATTGGGACGGATTTGAACGGTCCTTTGGCAGTGATTATGGCTGAACTGACGAATGGTAAGGGGTATACGGTGGACAACACGCAAAACCTGCGCAGACTTAGCACCCCGCAAGATCGTGGTGATATCGGCGCGCAATTCGTAAGGCCATGATATTAAACAATAAAATATTACGCGCGTTTAGTTTGAATAAATAAATCCGACCATTTGTTATGTCCATATCATCGCAGGCCGCGACCTTGGACGCATCGTAAATCCCGCGAATTAGGCCCGAATTCCCCTACGTCACCCTGAACCTTACCCCACCGACCGTTGCGCGAGGTGGGGCCCCGGGATCCCATGCGCACGCAGTTTTGTATATTTTGTACACGGGTTTTGTACTTAAAGTTTTGTACAAAACTGCGTGTGATGGATGGAAAGGGTGCGTTATCGATTCTGTCAATAAGAACCGGTGGGTAAGGTTTTGGTAAAAGGTAAGCGGTTGTTAAGGATGTATGCATTGTAAGGGTTCGGTAGAGGTCAGTTATGTGGGGCAGTGCTGACTTTCGAGCAAAACCTGCTTATGGGATCAAGGCAAGTCTGTTCTGTTAGACATTGTTTTGAACCGCGGCGGCCGTCGCGGCGCAGGCGATTTGTCTTGCGGCACATTTATCCAACGGTGCGTGATCGAACATCAAACGATACCACATGATGCCGAAGACAAGATCGCAGACAAGTTCGACGTCCGTGTCCACCGGTAATTCGCTTCGTCCGATCGCCTGCTGGACCAGTGCGCGCACATTGGCACGTCGACGTTGAACGAATACGTCGCGCATCGCGCCTGCGAACTCTTCATCTTGAAGCAGCTCAACCGCAAGCGCGCGCATCAATGGTCGTAGGGTCGTCGAAACCGCAGCAAAGGTTCCTGTGAGCAGTGCGGTGAGATCCCCTTGAAAGCTACCCGTATCTGGCAATTGGACCGATTGGTTTGCTTTGCGCGCAAGAACTTCCATGAACAAAGGCGCCTTGCCCTTCCACCACCGATAGATGGTTTGTTTTGCGACCCCCGCTTGCGCCGCAATCCGTTCAATTGTCGTGGCTGCGTATCCTTCCCGTTCGAGAACAGTGAAAGCCGCATCCAACACGGCAGCGTGGCTTTTGGGGTCGCGAGGGCGTCCGCGGGGGGGCGATGGTTGATCAGTCATATGAGTTCTCCTTATTTTTTAATAAACGCAACGTTGCGTATTGACAAGACCTTATGGCTATTTATATACGAGACGTAACGTTGCGAAAGTAAGAGGATGACATGAAGAAACTGACGACAGCACTTGCAGCAATTGCCCTGACGGCCAGCGCTGCCTTCGCACAGGAGACAGAGATGAACTTCGAGGTTTCAGGCGGATATGCCTTTGGACAAACGCATGATATCATGGACATGAAACAATCGGTTATCGCCCGTGCTGGGCATCTGACAGGCGCTTGGAAGTTCCGGTTTGAAAACGAAGACGGCCCAAGCGGCAATGCTCACCTTGATGCAGCCACACTGTTTCGGTTGACACCGGATGGCCCGAACCTAAGCGGTATTATGCGCTTTCATATGCACGAGATCGACGGCAGCGCGCCGGGCACTGGATGGCTTTACCTGTCGTATGACGCCACAGAGTTGGAATTTGAAGGCACAAGCACGCGTTTCGTTGTCGAAGGCACTTTCGTCGGTGGCACTGGCCGTTTTGAAGGGGCGACAGGAACTTTGCGCGTCACATCAATCAATGGTTTCGACACCGGCGGCGGCCAGCTGATTCTTGCTGAAAATAACTGATCAATTCTAAACCGAAAGGACACATCATGTTTCGTAGAACACTCGCAGCTGTGGCCATTGCCGCGATGACCACCGCAATAAATGCTCAAGATGTGATGCAAACGCAAGTATCGCCAGAGGCAAGTGCCTATGATCCCGCCATTGTGCATGAATGGGTCGAGACGTACTTTGAAGGCACACGCAGTATGGATGCCGCAAAATGGGCTTCTGCATTCGCAACAGATGCCGTGCTGGATGATCCAGTGGGGTTCCCGGTGAAGAACACTCCTGAAGCAATACTGGCACAAGGCGAGGGCTTTGTGGGCGCGTTCCAAGAGATCGGCCTTTATGAGAGCTTCGTCCACGTTGTCGGAAACGAAGCCGTTGCGAAATGGCAAGGGCGTGGCACGACACCTGACGGTATTGAAATCACGTTCGACGGGATCAACCACTTCACCTTTAACGAAGATGGGCAGATCATCCTGTTGCGTGGCTTCTTTTCGCCGCCGGGGCAATGAAAAGCTGGATGAAATAAATGGAGGCAGTCATTGAGAAGCTGCTTTCGGTTTAAACACAAAAAGTATGGCCTAAAGCCCGACTTTGACCCAATTATACTGCCGCCGTATTTTCATGCAGTCGACGATGTCAGTGACAGGAATACGTCTTCCAGGTCGGCCTCGACTGTTTTGACGTCTTTGATGCGGATACCTGCGTCGTGGACGGCTTTCAGCACGGTTTCGGCGCTGACTTTGGTGCGGTTGTAGTTAAAGGCCAATGTGCCGTCGCTGCGGGGGCACATCTCGATCCCGCCGGGCATTTGCAGTGCTTCGGGCACGGCAGTTTCGGGTTCGATCACCATAGTTTTCGTATCAAGACGGCCCAACAGGGCGCGGGTCGTATCGCAGGCCACGACCTCTCCGTGGTTGATAATGGCGATTTCGTCGCACATCTGTTCGGCCTCTTCCAGGTAATGCGTGGTCAGGATGATCGTCATGCCCTGTTCGTTCAATTTGCGGACATTGGTCCAAAGCATGTTGCGCAGTTCGATATCGACGCCCGCCGTGGGTTCATCCAGCACAAGGATGTGGGGATGATGCACCAGCGCCTTGCCCAGCAACAGCCGCCGCCGCATACCGCCCGACAGGGTGCGGGCATAGGCATTGGCTTTGTCGGTCAGGCCGATCATCGCCAGAATTTCGTCGCTGCGGCGCTGGGACCGGGGCACGCCGTAAAGACCGGCCTGGACTTCAAGCACGTTGCGGGGGCTGAAAAAGGGGTCAAGGTTCAGTTCCTGCGGCATGACCCCAATGGATGCACGCGATTGGCGGGGATTCACATCCTGATCAAAGCCCCAGATCCGAACCTGGCCCGTGGTTTTCAGCACGAGGCCTGCCAGGATATTGATCAGCGTGGATTTTCCGGCACCATTGGGACCCAGAAGGCCGAAGATCGATCCTTTGGGAATGGTTAGGTCGATGCCTTTCAGGGCGTCTTTGGGCGGTTCGCCCGCACTGCTGGCATAGGTCTTGCGCAGGCCTGTGATTTCAATGGCGTGTTCTGACATCGCGGTTTCCTTCTGGGCCTTGCCCGTGCGGGGGTGATGGCCTATTGCTGTGATCGACTTAGGCCAAACCGGCCGCCGCGACAACCGAAGGAGCCATATATGTCCGTTCCCGTGCCAGAATATGAAGTTGTGACCACATGGCGCGTGCATTGTGATGGTGGCGAGGGCGCGCTGGGGCATCCGCGTGTCTATTATTCGGTGGATCGCGATGATGGTCATGTTGAATGTGGCTATTGCGATAAGCTGTTTGTTCATGACAGTTTTGCCGCTGAAGTTTTGCCGAAATTCGGGATTGCTGTGAAAAGCTGATACCTGCGTCTGGACCCCCCCGCCGCAACGGGGTAGCTGTTCTTGTGACAGTGAATGGGGGATGCAGGTTATGGGAAATTTCGGCAAAGGGTGTCATCTGCATCTGATTGATGGATCGGCCTTTATTTTCCGGGCCTATCATGCGTTGCCGCCGCTGACGCGGAAATCTGACGGGTTGCCCATTGGCGCGGTCAGCGGCTTTTGCAACATGCTGCAGCGCTATGTTGAAGGCAACACCGGCCCTGATGCACCGACCCATGTGGCGGTGATTTTCGACAAGGGCAGTCATACTTTCCGCAATGAAATTTACGATCAATATAAAGCCAATCGCGAAGCCATGCCCGAGGATTTGCGCCCCCAGATCCCGTTGACCCGTACCGCAACCGAGGCGTTCAACATCGCCTGCAAAGAGCTTGAGGGGTATGAGGCCGACGATATCATCGCCACGCTGGCCGTTCAGGCGCGTGATGCGGGCGGGCGGTGCACGATTATCAGCTCGGACAAGGACTTGATGCAGCTTGTGGGCGGCGGTGTCGAAATGCTGGACGCCATGAAAAACAAACGCATCGATGTCGAAGGGGTCGAGGAAAAATTCGGCGTTGGCCCCAACCGCGTGGTCGATGTGCAGGCCTTGGCGGGGGATTCGGTCGATAACATCCCCGGTGCGCCGGGGATCGGTGTTAAAACGGCGGCGTTGTTGATCAATGAATACGGCGATCTGGACACGCTGTTGGAACGGGCGGGCGAGATCAAGCAACCCAAGCGCCGCCAAACGTTGATTGATTTTGCGGATCAGATCCGACTGTCAAAGCAGTTGGTGCAGTTGGACGAAAACACACCGCTGGATTTCACCATTGACGATCTTGAGGTGCGCGAGCCGGATGCCGACAAGTTGTTGGACTTTCTGGTGGAAATGGAGTTCCGGACACTCAGCAAGCGCATCGCCACCGCGCTGGACGTTGAGCCGCCTGTGATTGCCGATGTCGATCCCGCCGGTGCCAACCCGGTGGATGCGCCTGAAGCATTGCCGTTCAAGCCAGATGATTACGAATGGGTGCGCGATGCCGCTGGCCTGCAGGTGTGGATCGACCGGATTTATGAACGCGGCTATGTGGCAGTGGATACCGAAACGACCAGCCTGAACGAAATGCTGGCCGATCTGGTGGGCATCTCGCTGTGTGTTGAACCGGGCCAGGCCTGTTATATCCCGCTGACCCATAAGGATGGCGCGTCGGATGATCTGTTCGGCTCAGACGCACTGGCCGAGGGGCAGATGGATCTAGACGAGGCGCTCAAGATGCTCAAGCCGGTGCTTGAGGACGACAGTATCCTGAAGATCGGCCAGAACATGAAGTATGACCAGAAGATTTTTGCGCGCAATGGCGTGGCGGTCGCGCCGATCGATGACACACTTTTGATGAGCTACGCGTTGAACGCAGGGCTGCATAATCACGGCATGGACACGCTAAGCGAACGATATCTAAGTCATGTGCCGATCCCGATCAAAAGCCTGATTGGCACGGGTAAATCTGCGATCACCTTTGACCGGGTCAAAATCAATGATGCCTTTAAATACGCGGCCGAAGACGCCGATATCACCCTACGCCTTTGGAAAACCTTTAAACCGCAGTTGCATCAAAAACAGGTCACGACGGTTTACGAAACACTCGAACGTCCGTTGGTGCCTGTGTTGGCGCAGATGGAGATGGCCGGTGTAAAAGTCGACCGCGATACGCTTAGCCGGATGTCCAATGCCTTTGCCCAGAAAATGGCGGGGCTTGAGGCGGAAATTCATGAACTGGCCGGGCAAACGTTTAATGTCGGATCGCCCAAGCAGTTGGGCGAAATCCTGTTTGATAAGATGGGGCTTGAGGGCGGCAAGAAGGGCAAAACCGGGGCCTATGCCACGGGTGCCGATGTGTTAGAGGACTTGGCAACCGAACATGAGCTGCCCGCGCGCGTGCTGGACTGGCGGCAACTGTCGAAGCTGAAATCGACCTATACCGATGCGCTGCAGGATCACATCAACCCGGATACAGGCCGCGTGCACACCAGCTATTCGATTGCGGGGGCGAACACGGGGCGGCTGGCCTCGACCGATCCGAATTTGCAGAACATCCCGATCCGCACCGAAGAAGGCCGCAGGATACGTGAAGCGTTCGTGGCCGAGCCCGGTAATGTGTTGGTCGCGCTGGATTATTCCCAGATCGAATTGCGCATCCTGGCCCACATCGCCGATATTCCCGCGTTGAAACAGGCGTTTGACGAAGGTCAGGATATTCATGCGATGACCGCCAGTCAGATGTTCAATGTGCCCATCGAAGGGATGGACCCGATGATCCGCCGTCAGGCCAAGGCGATCAATTTCGGGGTGATTTACGGTATTTCGGGCTTTGGCCTGGCCCGTAACCTGCGCATTCCGCGGGCCGAGGCGCAGGCGTTCATCGACACCTATTTCGAACGGTTTCCCGGCATTCGCGGCTATATGGACGACACGACGAAATTCGCCAAAGAACACGGGTATGTGCAAACGCTGTTCGGGCGCAAGATCAACACGCCCGAAATCAACGCCAAAGGTCCCACCGCCGGGTTCGCCAAACGCGCCGCGATCAATGCGCCTATTCAGGGGACCGCCGCCGATGTGATCCGCCGCGCGATGATCCGCATGCCTGCCGCGATTGAGGGCCTGCCTGCCAGGATGTTGCTGCAGGTGCACGACGAACTTTTGTTTGAAGTGGCGGAAGACGCGGTGGATGATCTGGTCAGTGCCGCCAAGGGCGTGATGGAAAATGCATCCGATCCTGCGGTAAAACTGGATGTGCCTTTGACAGTGGACGCCGGACAAGGTGCCAACTGGGCCGAGGCGCATTAAGACCGGATATTAGTTATTAAGAATGTCGTTGTGATATCGACCCAAAAGAAGCAACCCCAATGCCAGTGCAATTAATGACGACATGATTACATAAAGTTCCGACACGTATATCGGATTGTACATTGGGTAAAAGCCGCTTCGGAATAGGCCGGATATGTGCATCAAAGGATTATACCACAGTATATTTTGGGCGACCGTCGGCAAGTCTTCGTAGATGAACAAAATCCCGGATGCCAGAAAAAGTGGTCGTGTGATCACCGACCAAATGACATCCCATGTCGGGAAAAGCCCAAGAAAGGCACAGTTCAAGGTACCCACTGAAAGGCCCAGAAGCATCGAAAGTGCAATGCCGCTTACGATTGGCCCTATTTCAAGAACAGTGCGGGTTTCGGTTAGGTTCAGTAAAATTATAAGCAGCAGATATGCGACCATGACGCCTGTCAGGCTATTGAGAATGAAGCGCGCCAGTATTGCGTCCAGCCACGTCACGACCGGATAGAACAACAGTGCTTTGGAAAATACGATGGCCCTTGATATGGTCAGGGACAGGTTCTGGTACAAACTGAATGGAAGAAATCCGGTTGCGTAAAACAGTATGAAACTTGTTCCAAGTGGCGGGTTCCGGATTATAAGCGACAAGGCCACCGCCAGTACGATAATGGCCGCTAATGGCTCTAGCACTGCCCACACATAACCGCCGGGTGAACGGCCATATCTTGTAGACATCTCGCGTAGAATAAGCGCTATGATCGTGCGAAGTGTCGCATAGCGTCGTGTTGATCCGCTGTTGCTGAACTTTGGGACAGGTGGTTTTGTATTATTGTGCGTCGCAGACATAGCTTGGCGCAGTCCAGTATTGGAAATAGCGAAGTTACTATGTACACATACCCATATGAAATCCACTTGTTTGTAAAGGGATGTGTTTTTGTCTGATAATAACAAAGCGAAGCCGGTTATACTTGGACAGGCACTGCCACAGGTGACGAGACCGTCGCAAACAGGCCAGAATTCGGAAACTGGATCAAAGACTGATACACCCGTTGCACAGCAGCCAAAATCCAAAGACGATAATGGCGCTGCAACAATCGTTAGTCTGCGCCCCATGGCAGCAGCCGCAAAGATGCGCATCCGTCATTGGGGCGTTTTTCTGAGTTTTTTGATCATTGTCGTTTTGCCGGTTTTTATGGTTTTCTTTTATCTTAGTGTGATTGCAAAAGACCAATATGCATCGACAACCGGTTTTACTGTGCGTCAGGAAGAATCTACAGGCGCGACGGAACTTCTTGGTGGCTTGGCAAGCTTTACCGGCACGTCGGTATCATCAGATACGGATATGCTGTATGAATTCATTCAAAGCCAAGAGCTTGTGCAACTGGTCAACGAAGACGTTGGTTTGATTGAACATTATTCCAGCGAATGGCCCTATGATCCTGTATTTGCGCTTTCGGATAATGCCACAACAGAGGATTTGCTGAATTACTGGAGGCGTGTTGTCAGAATTTCTTATGATCAATCAACCGGTCTGATTGAATTGCGTGTTTTGGCCTTTGATCGCGAGAAGGCGCAGCAAATTGCGCAAGCCATTCTTTCGCAAAGTCAGAACATGATAAATGCACTCAATGTTTCTGCCCGCGAAGATGCAATGCGCTATGCACAGGCTGACCTGGTCACGGCATTGGACCGCCTGAAATCTGCGCGTGAAGCTTTGACCAGTTTCAGGACCAGAACCCAAATTGTCGATCCTCAGGCCGATCTGCAGGGACGCTTGGGCGTCATGAACAATTTGCAGCAAAAACTGGCCGAAGCATTGATTGACTATGATCTGCTTTTGGGAAGTACAACATCATCTGATCCCCGTCTGTCGCAGGTACAGCGTAGGATTGATGTCATTCGTCAGCGGATCGCAGAAGAACGCAATACGTTCACTTCAAACAGCACAGCAACAGGTGCAGTCGGTACAGATTATCCATCGTTGATAGCCGAGTACGAAAGCCTGGTCGTTGATCGGGAATATGCCGAGGAAACCTATCGTGCTGCATTGAGCGCCTTGGACATTGCCCGCGCAGATGCGTCACGCCAAAGTCGATATTTGGCGGCTTATATTCGGCCTACCGTTGCGCAAAGTTCAGAGTTTCCGCAAAGCGGCGTTCTTTTGGGGCTGACTGTTTTGTTTTTGGTTCTCGCATGGAGCATAATGGCGCTTATATACTATAGCATCCGTGACAGACGGTAATCATGATCCGTTTCCAGAATTTAACCAAAAGCTTTCGGGTCAATGGTGAAAGAAAAGTTGTCATTGATAATTTGACGGCAACGCTTCCGGCTGGCAAGTCACTTGCTTTGTTGGGGCGTAATGGGGCCGGTAAGACAACTTTGCTTAAGATTATTGCGGGAACGATGATACCAGACAGCGGCGATGTTATCAGTGATGGGACAATTTCCTGGCCCGTTGGTTTTGCAGGTTCGTTTCATCCCGAACTGACCGGTGCACAAAATGTGCGCTTTATCGGTCGGATTTACGGGGTCGATACCGACAGCCTGATCGGTTTTGTCGAAGACTTCGCTGAAATTGGTAAGCATTTCAACATGCCTGTTCGCAGCTATTCTGCCGGTATGAAGTCCAGGCTGGCGTTTGGCACATCCATGGGCATTCGGTTTGATACTTATCTGGTTGATGAGGTCACAGCTGTTGGTGATGCACAGTTTCGCAGAAAAAGTCGCGCGGTCTTTAAGGAACGTATGCAACAGTCCAGCGCCATAATGGTAAGCCATCAGATGGGGGATGTTCGCCAGTTTTGTAATGCCGGTATTGTTTTGGAAAAAGGTCGGTTGCAATATTTTGATGATTTAGAGAAAGCGATATCTGTTCACCAAGATATTATGAAATAGCGATTATTTTTATAAAAAATCTGGGTTTAATTTCGATCTTAGTAAACAAACAGATTTTGATTTTATGTAACTGCCTTATTTTTGACATAATGTATAACGCTCTCGTTAGGGAATTTCCTGCATGATGTCCTTGGTGAGTGAAAAGGGGCGTTAAGCCGTGTTGGAGTTTAAGTCGATTATCGGCCAGGATCTTGGATCTTTGGCAACGGATATCCGTGACTTGCGGATAGAAACAATCGGGGGGGAAAGCTATGTCCTGTCAACGACTGGGCAGGTTGGTGGTATCGTCAGCTTCCGGCTGCAGTCAGATGGCAGCCTGACGGCGCATGACACATTATACTTTGCAGAGGTTATGTCGCCAAATCTAACAGGGCAGATTGAAATTCTGACAGTTAATGATCGTAGCGTTGCGGTGGTGGCGTCCGATACCCAAGCTGGTCTGATTGGGTATGAGTTTCAGGCCAATGGCGAATTTGGTACGCAGCAATCGATTGATCTGTCGGATAATGGCCCCCGCCCTGGCGATTTGTTGCAGCCGAGCAGCTCTGATTTTCTGTTTATCGTATCCAGTGATGGTACGCTGGGAACTTATCGGCCCGACGGGCAGGGTGGTTATGTCACAGCACAAACCACAAATGACAGCCAATTTGCGCGGCCAGTGGATGTTGCAGAACTGACAATTGGGAACAACAGCTATTTGATTGCGCTGAACAAAGAAGACCGCGGCGTGACGTCTTATGCGATTGATAATGTGACGGGTCAGTTAACAATCGCCAGTTCGATGGGGGCTGACCGTGGTCTGGGGTTGCTGAATGTTCCTGTCGCGCTTGAGGTCGTGCAGGTTCACGGGACATCCTATGTGATTGTCGCGACTGCGGCCAGTGGCGGATCGTCAGGTGCGATCAGTGTGATGATGGTCACAGAACATGGCACACTGATCCCTACAGATCATATTCTGGATACACTTGATACGCGGTTTGGGCAGTTACAAAGCCTGTCCGTCGTCGAAGATGGCGACTGGGTTTATGTGATTGCAGGTGGCGGCGATGATGGGGTCAGTCTGTTTGTTTTGATGCCCGGCGGGCAGTTGCTGCATCTGGATACCATGGTCAATGGTACTGGGACAAACGGTCTGGAAAACGTGTCGGCGATAAGTACCATGTCTACCAGTGACAGTCTTGAGATATTTGCAGCATCGCAGAGTTCATCGGGTTTGACACAACTTTCCGTTTCACTCAGCGACCAGGGCCAAGTATTGCAGGCGATGGCCAGTGGTGGTGCTTTGACAGGTTCGGGTCTGGATGACTTGCTGGTGGGGTCGTCTGGTTCAGATGTGATATTGGCCGGTGATGGCAATGATATTTTGCGCGATGGTTTTGGCGAGGACACTTTGGATGGCGGTGCAGGCCGCGACGTCTTTGTGCTGGACTTTGACCAGCAGCGCGACCGGGTTTTAAACTTTAACCCGGCTGTTGATGAACTGGATCTGTCGCATTTTCCATTCTTATACGATGCGTCTCAGCTGGATATCGTTCCTACATCCTATGGTGCATTGATCAGTTGGCGTGGTGATGAAACCGAAGTGTATAGTTACAATGGTCAGTCTTTAAGCTGGTACGATATCATGCGTTCCGTCAGATCAGGCGCGGATCGTCCTGCGATGATCATCGCAAATCTTTTGCAAGGCACTGCAAATTCAGAAAATCTGGAAGGCAATAGTGCTGACAACACAATCATGGGTTATAGCGGAAATGATTTTCTTCTGGGATTGGATGGCGATGATACGTTGGATGGTGGGTCAGGCGATGATACACTGCAAGGTGGTTCTGGCTCTGACAATCTTTACGGCCTTGACGGTTCTGACACTTTAAGTGGCGGTTCTGGTTCTGACGTTTTGGACGGTGGTTTGGGTTTTGATTTTGCGAGTTACCGTGATTCTGGTTCTGGCG
>NZ_JABUFE010000020.1 GCF_013315265.1 Parasulfitobacter algicola
TCTCCCTTGTTCACAGCTATCCTGTGATCCTAACGGGAGCTCGACCTCAGAACAGAGGCAGCCCAATTACGCATGCTTTGGGCCGGCTTCCGACGCAGCTCAATAGTTTCCTTCGAACATCATTCGTAGATCATGGTCATGCTGTAAAATGGCATCTATTAAAGAGAGCGCGTTACCGACCAATTCGTCGTTTCGATCTTTATCCGGGTCACCGCTCTTGCCTCCGTGGAAGAGGTTGTTTCTGATACGTCGAAGAGAGCCTATTAACTCCTGGATGTTTGAAACTGCGCCTACCTGCTCCCAATTCAGGTAGCCTTGCCCGTCGGCGATTTGCCGCTTTGGCGGCGTCTGGAGCAGAACGTTCACGTCGCCTGCCGCCTTTATCACATCAAAAAACGGTACGCCAAGACTTTCATTGGCAAACCTGTCCCAATCAACCTCAGCGTTCTGGTTTCTTGCGGTTTGACAATAGCCGATTTCTTTGAGGCTGAATTCAAAGCGCATCATGACCTTGAAGAGCCGATCGGCTCCTGACGGGTGTTCATCGGTCTTTGAATAGTTCACCTCAACACCCGCCAAAATCGTCGCCTCCTGCTGGACGTTAACCATCATCATTTGCTTCAATACAGGTAGCATTCAATGTCCGCTTCCGGCAAGCTGCCCTGCGGCAATGAGGCCGATATGAGCGTCCGGTATGGCACGCATTCGATGAGGCGGACAAAGGTAACCCAGATCTACAAGAAGACAGGCAACCTTCGTGCTGTTCAGCTTCTGCTCGGTCACACGAAGATGGACAGCACGGTGCGATACCTTGGCGTTGAACTTGAAGATGCACTGGCTATTGCTGAGGCCATCGAAATCTGACGCAATCGGGCCGCCTTCACGGGCGGCTCCAAGCCGACTTTCGCGACAGTACTAACTGCCGGGATGCAGTTCCTCGAAGGAGACTTTCGCTGCGGTATGAAGATCACCAAAAGTTAGAGTTTAGATCACATTAGACTACGGTTACGCCTCAGACATTTAAAGCATATGTTAGACACCTCAAATAGTTCTAAGTCTGGACGCATAATGCGCGGTTGCCTCCGATGGATTGGCAGGCTGAATAGGTTGCGCAGACAAGATGATAAACCCGCAAGACATGCAGTTCTAGTGGCACTTTTGCAAACTGCGATTTTAAATTTGCGAATGAAAACGTACCTTTATCAGGGCTCTTGTTATTCTTGTTATACTATAACACAATGTTGAGAAATTCACGACTCATTCGCTCAGGAAAGGGCATCTCGGTATGGTGAAATATTCACATTTTGTGCGAGGGTTAACTGTTGCGGGCGTTGCTGCGGCTTCATTTTTAGCTGTCGTAGGCGCTCCTGCACATGCGGAAGACAAGCAGATGGTTGTAGCAGCGCCTTTTGGCCCCACAACCGACACGCCTGATCCGCGGGCGCGGCAAAACGGTTGGCTAAGCAATCGCGCTGGTGTGTCAGAGACTCTTATTGGTTTGGGCTATGATATGAGCATGCACCCACGTTTGGCCGTTTCTTATGAAAACCTCTCTGAAACTCAGTGGAAGATCACTCTTCGAGATGGTGTAGTGTTCCATGATGGCACACCTGTCACAGCAATGGCGGTGAAAGAGTCGTTTTCTAAGTTGGATGAAGAAGGTCATGCGGGGCATAACCCGCGCCTGTCGAAGTTGCTTGATATCCAAAGCATCGACACGCCGGATGATCACACGCTGATCTTTACCACCAACGCGCCGAACTCGGCATTTTTGTGGAGCCTGACCGAACCGTCGGCCGCAGTGATGAAAGATGGCACAGAAGAGATGCCGTTGGTTGGCACCGGGCCTTTCATTTTCGAAATGGCTGAGACCGATAAAACCTATGTCACGCGTGCGTTCGCCGACTACTGGGGCGGTGCGCCCAAATTGGACCGGTTGGTGATTGATGCGATCAGTGATCCGTCTGTGGCCGCATTGGCGTTACAATCCGGTGACGTTGATCTTGTCACCAATTACCCAGAACCTGATTTCGCCAAGCTAAAAGACGCGGGCGAGGGGCAATTGTTCTTGGGCGCTACAACGCGGCTTTTCTTCTATCAGCCACGTGTGAATGGTGGGCCTTTGGCCAACCCGGTGGTGCGTCAGGCCGTGTCTCTAGGGCTTGATCGTGAAACCATCGTTGCTGCGGCACTGGCCGGTGTAGGTGGCGATGCCGCAAATACGATCTTCCCGGCCAATATGACCTCTTGGGTCAATCCTGATCTGAGCTTGTCTTATGATCCAGCCAAAGCGCAGGCCCTGTTGGACGAGGCCGGTATTACCGATACCGATGGCAATGGTATTCGCGAAATTGACGGACAGGACATTGTCTTAAAGCTGCGCAGCTATGAAGGCCGTGCAGCCTTGCGCCCGACTTTGGAAATGACCCAAGTTCTTTTGCAACAAATCGGCATTAGTGTAGAAATCGCGATGGGCGAATTTGGTGCAAACAACGAAGCCCTGGCGGCGGGCGAGATCGACATGCACCTACAGGCCTGGGGAACAGCGCCACAAGGTGATCCTGACTACTTCCCCTCTTCGCTTGTTGCGACCGGTGGAAGCAGCAATGTTGTGGGCTATTCCAACCCTGAGCTGGATGCTTTGCTTGAAGAGGGACGTAGGCTCTTTACCACCGAAGAACGGCAGCCTATTTACGCCAAAGTACAGGCGATTATCAATGAAGACCTGCCGGTGATCCCGGTATTTCACAAAACGCAGGTCTCTGTTGGGAATGGTAAGGTCGTAGGGTATGAGATTCACCCGGCCGAGACATATTTTGCCTCGCCCGAGCTTGACCTTGCCGACTAAAGAAACAGCTTTATTGTCTATTGATGCGATGTCTGCCGCCATAGGCCAGCAGGGCATTTTGCATGATATCTCGTTCACGGTGGACCGTGGCGATTGGCTGGGCATTGTCGGGGGCTCGGGGGCGGGAAAATCGACCCTCTTGAAGGCCATATTGGGGGCGCGCCGCCCGGCCCGCCCTCAGGCCGGGTCTATGATCTTTGATGGGGTGCTGCGGCCCTTTGCAAAAGGCTGGTCGGGCCGACCCAAAGGCATCGCCTATGTTCCTCAAAGTCCGACCCATGGGCTGGACCCCTTGCGTCGGATTAAATGGCAATGGACGCAGCTGTTCCGATGCAAATGCTGTGTAGCCGACTATAAACCGATCTTTACAGCGCTTGGTCTGCCAGATCCTGAAATGCACTTTCCCCATGAGTGGAGCTTGGGGATGCAGCAGCGTTTGCTCTTGGCAATGGCCTTGGTCGAAGAGCCAAAGCTTTTGATCCTAGATGAGCCGACATCGGCGCTGGATACGGTGATTGCGGCGCAGGTTCTGACCGAAGTCGAACGGATTGCGCGGGATAAGAGCATTGCGGTTTTGATGGTAACGCATGACCTGGCACTGGCGGCGCGTTTTTCCAACCAGATCACTATCATGGAGCAAGGCCGGATCGTTGAAAGCGGTCCTACAGATACCGTTTTGAACCGCCCCCAACACCCTTATGCGCGGGACTTGGTGGCGCATCGGGCATGGCAAAGGGCCGAGACTGCCAATGCTTGAAGTTGATCGGCTTTGCGTCGAGATAAACGGCGCCCTCTTGCTTGAGGATGTGTCCTTCCAACTTGCACGAAGTGAGATGCTCTGTGTTGTTGGAGAAAGCGGCGCGGGGAAATCGACATTGATGAAAGCCCTGCAAGGGTTGGTTCCTGCGCGCTGCCAGCGGTTTCACTTTGAACCGGCCAATATCGACGCAAGCGAAGCAATGCCCCAGATGATTGGGCTACCGGAAACGCGTTGGGTTATGCAGGATCCACTGGCTGCTCTGAATCCGCGCCTTAGCCTGGGGCGCTCGATCGCCGAAAGCCTGCATGGTCGCGGTTACACCAAGGCCAAACTGAGAAAGGCCGTCGAAAAAGCGTTAGAGGAGGTCGAACTTGATCCCGCATTTTATGACCGTTTGCCGGGTCAGGTTTCCCTGGGTCAAGCGCAGCGGGCTTGTCTGGCCCGCGCATTGGTTGCCCAGCCTCAGTTGATAATTTTCGACGAACCGCTCAGTGCGCTGGACGCTATAGTGCAAAAGAAGGTTGCGCAGCGGATGGATGCGTTACGACGTGAAACCCAAACGGCCTATTTGGTTGTGACCCATGATATGGGGTTTGCAGCAGTTTACGCCGATCAAGTTTTGGTCTTGCAGAAAGGCCGTGTAGCCGATTATCAACCGCGCACGACATTTTTTGACAGCCCCGCCAGCCCTTACTCGGCCAGCTTGATTGAGGCCGCGCGCTCATTAGGCGCGTTGGAGGGGACGTTATGAGTAGCATCTTAAAACGGGTATTGGGTTTGGTCGTTGTGCTTTTGGGAATCAGCCTGATCACCTTTACAGTCAGCCATTTTGCGCCCGGTGATAAGGCTATGGCGATTGCCCACGCGCGCTATCCAGGCGAACAGGGATTCGCACCCGAAATTCTTCAGAGCATTCGCGATGAGCTTCATCTGGAGGCATCGTTTTGGGAGCAATATTTGCGGTGGCTGGGGGCGGTGCTGCAAGGTGATTTCGGCGTGTCCTACAATACGCAATCATCGGTATGGAGTACCTTTGTTGGCAGTATCGGAGAGACGGTAACGCTCAGCCTGACGGCGCTGGTATTTGGGTTAGCGGGTGCGTTTGCTTTGGCGGCCTTGGCTGTGCGCCGCCCCGGTAGCCTTGTTGATCGGCTTGCAATCATTGTGGCCTCGATCGGGTCGGCAATGCCTATCTATTGGCTGTCGCTTCTGCTCATTCTGGTATTTGCAGTCCATCTGGACTGGGTGCCTGCCTATGGCACAGGAACGCTGGCGCATCTGGTTTTACCAACGCTTGCGTTGGCCTTTTGGCTTATGGCATCACAAACGCGGCTTTTGCGCAGTTTCATACTGGATGCCTATGATCAGCCGTTTATCGAAACACTTCGCCTGCGCGGTATCTCTGAGGCCGAGATTTTTTTTCGGCACGTCCTACGCCACGCTATGTTGCCGGCCTTGACCATGATTGGTCTTGATTTTGCCCTTCTTCTTGAAGGGGCGGTGATTGTCGAAATCCTGTTTGCGCGATCCGGTTTGGGGGCGCTGTTGGCGACATCAGTCTTGTCACGAGACTTGCCGATGGTGATGCTTTTGGTGATGTTCTTTGCAACCACATATGTGGTGATCAACACGTTGATCGATATTGTGCAAATGGCCAGCGATCCGCGTCAGCGCCAAGGTGGCCAACCCACGGAAAAATCCATATGAGTCTTGCAATTCCGATCATGTCTCATGCCAGTCCGATCAGAAGTTTTTTCGTGTGGATTGGCGGTTTGACTCTAATTCTGATTGTGCTTCTGGGGGCGGGACTTTTCTTGACACCATATGGTCCGGCTGAAGCAGATTTTTTAAATCGTCTTGCGACCCCGAGTGTAAGCCATTGGTTCGGAACGGATCATTTGGGGCGCGATATTGCTACAAGATTGCTTTTTGGAACATTTTGGTCATTGGGGCTATCGCTGATGATCGCAACCATTGGGCTGGTGATTGGTACCGTGATTGGTTTGATTGCAGCGCTTTCTGGTCGTGGCGGTGATTACGCCCTGATGCGTCTGACCGACAGCTTTTTTGCCTTTCCTGAATTGATCGCCGCTGTGACGGTTGCGGGACTTTTTGGCCCAAGTACCCTAAATCTTGTGATAGCGCTTTCAGTTGTCAGCTGGATGAAATTCACGCGGCTTGCACGCAGTCTGGCTGTTGCGCTAAGCGAATGTGATTTCGTGATTCAGGCACGACTGAATGGTCTGAATAGATGGCAAATCCTCTGGCGGCATCTCCTCCCAAATGTAATCCCATCCCTGCTGGTTTTATGGACAAATAGCTGGTCGCGCACGATCCTTGCCGTTTCGGGACTTAGCTTTTTGGGCTTTGGAGTGCAGCCACCCCAAGCCGAATGGGGGGCGATGTTGCTCGATGGCAAACCTTATATGCAAAGCGCGCCGCATGTGATGATCTTTCCAGGCATAGCCGTATTGATTTCGGTTTTACTGATCAACCTGGCCGGAGACCTGCTACGTGACCTGCTTGCAGATCCGAGGTAAAGAATGAAGGCCACAGGCATCTTACTGCGCATTGGCGCGACTTTCTTTTTTACCCTAATGGTAGTGTTTGTGAAAATGCTTGCTGGCGCAGTTCCTCTAGGTCAGATAGTATTTTTCCGCAGTGCTGTCGCACTGATCCCACTGGTGCTGTTTTTGATGTGGACTCGCGATTTCCCGGGCGGATTAAAAACCAAACGCCCTATGGCGCATGTATTGCGATGTCTTTTGGGATGTATTGCGCTTTATGCTTCATTTGCGTCTTTGGCCTATCTTCCACTGGCTCATGCGACAATCATCGGATTTCTTGCACCTATTTTGGCTGTGGTTCTTGCACTCTTTGTTTTGGGGGAAGAGGTCACCAGAATGCGATGGTTCGCAGTGGCCTTTGGCTTTCTGGGTGTTCTTGTTTTGGTGGTACCAAAGCTTACCGCTGTGACACTGAATCAAGCCTATCTGATTGGCATGATATTTGTTTTGACAAGCGCGCTGTTTACAGCGGGCTCCAAGATTCAGATCCGCAGTCTGGCACAAACAGAAAATGCTGGGGCGATTGCGTTTTATTTTGCTATGACCTGTACAGTTGCGGGCTTTTGCTCGGTCTTTTGGGGGTGGGTGCGACCCGACCCTGAACAATTGATGTGGCTGTGCGGGGCGGGTCTGGCAGGTGGTGTTGCGCATATTATGATGACATTGGCCCTGCAATATGACGAAATTTCAAAGCTGGCGCCCTTTGAATATCTTTCACTGATCTTTGCTGTGATTGCAGATGTATTTCTGTTTGGTCTGATCCCGGGTTTTGGATTTTATATCTCAACAGCAATGATCCTGATCGCAATGTGGCTGATTACTTTTAAGGATCGCAGATAGCAAATTCGGCGGCATCTAGCCTAAGAAACTTCATCTTTTGCGGTTCTAGTTTAAGTCATAAGTGTTATGATATAACACATTAAAAGATAGTTTATGATTCATCCGCAAATAAGGCAATCATACAGGCGCAGATGCACGCACTTTTACCAAAAAAGTATGTAAAGGCACTTAGAGCTTTGCAGACATTATCGCATGTAACTATTCAGGTCTTTGATACCAGGTATCAGGCCATGGCTTCAGAAAGGTAGCATTCATGTGTCTGCATGTCGGCCTAAGCTGCGGAACACTCGGGGAATTTTATCAGGGACCATCCTTTGGAAACGATGTATCTGAGATTGCTATTATTTCACCGCTAATCCCTAAATACTCACGCATTACGTTCGTTCCCAAGACCTCTTCTTGCAGCCCTTTCATCGCCTCGCAAGAAGTCACACGTGAAACCAAGCCTAAAATGTTTGCAGGTATCGATCATTATTGTGCGCTTCATGGATTGGAAGCACCTGATGGCATCTGGCTGAATGTAAGCGATTTGCCCACAGGACACGGGTTTGCAAGTTCTACCGCTGATATTGTTGCTGGAATTAGGTGCGTCGCGCGCGTTCAAAAACGCGAGCCAAACACATCAGATTTTCTGAAAATCCTGTCTAAAATTGAACGCTCGGACAGTGTGTTCATAAATGAAACCACGTTCTTTTCCAGTTCGCATCATAGGGTTCTTGGGTCATTCGGGGCGCGGTTGGGGTTAACGGCGGTGTTCACTTTTGATGGTGAAGAGGTCAGCACCGAAAACACCAAAGAACAGCTGATTGCATACTATCAAGATAATGAGAACGATTACCGCAGACTGGCCCACGATCTTCGGGAGTGTCTGCAAAACCGGGATGTCCGCCTTTTATGTGAGTGCTCCACAAGAAGCGCAGAACTTTCGCAGCAGGTCATGCCGAAAAAGCATTACGCGCACGTGCAGGAAGCGGCTGAAATCTTTGGCGCAGATGGAATCGTGGTTGCCCATACAGGCACAATTCTTGGTCTACTGTTTGGTGAGCGCCCTGACAGCGTAAAAGCACAATCCATTTCCGGTTATTTCAAATGCTTTGGGGCCCGTGCCGATTTTGTGGAGATCCTCTGATGGCGCATAATCACATTGCTGAAGCAGTTAAGGAACCCGCCATCGTGCGGCTGTCGGACAACCTGTTCGTTGCCAGATTTGAGGTCATGAAGCTTTATTCTGCGCTTAAAGCGGTGCGCACACTTTTGGATCGTGGTATCATTTCGCCGGGTGACATGGTGGTCGACAGTTCAAGCGGCATTTATGCTTATTCCCTTGCGATGGCCTGTCATCGATATGGGTTAAAATGTCATATAATCGCGTCGAAAACCGTAGATCGGACGCTTAGAACTCAGCTGGATATATTGGGTGCAACGGTCGAGCCCGTCAAGAAATGCGAAAACTTGAGACTAGATCAAGAACAGCGTGTTAATCGCATTCAGGAACTTTTGTTGGAACGCAGCGACTTGCATTGGATGCAGCAATATCATGACGATATACATTATCTGGGATATGAAGCATTCGTACAAAAGATCTTACATGAATTACAACTTTCCAATGCTCGGACCGACCTAGGCATAACGGCAGTCGGTGGAGTTGGGTCAGGTTGTTCAACGGGAGGATTGAAAACCTATCTCGAGGCTGCCGGGGTCGCAACCAAACTGGTTGGCATCCAGCCATATGGTAGCGTGACGTTTGGCGCTGAACATGTGGACGACCCCGAGATCATCATTGCGGGCATCGGCAGCGCCATCCCATTTCGAAATGTCAAACATGAAAACTATTCCGAGATAAGCTGGATATCCTTTGATTATGCGATGAGCGCAACCATTGAACTCTTGCGCAAACATGCGATTTTTGCAGGGCTTTCCAGTGGTGCGGGTTATCTTGTTGCCAACTGGATGGCAAAACAAGAGCCCGAGAAACCCCACATCTTTATCGCAGCAGATACGGGGTACCGTTACGTTGATGCGGTCTTCGCGCAGCATGAAAAAGCGCTTCCGTTTGAGACACTTACGCCAACTGAAATTACGCATCAAGATCAACTGGCACTGCACTGGAGCAATATGAAGCTTCCGTCGGCCGCATGATATAAACCTAAAATGGCAGGATATGAAAATGGGACATCTATTGGTCGTTGAAAATTGGGTCGAAGGCACTGGCCGACTTTTTCCCAAGGGCATTGTCGATCTTGGACATGAATATACATTTATTAGCCGCAACATGGATCACTACAGCAGCCCCGAAACAAACGAACATCATCCTGTTTTAAAATACGCACGCAATGTGTTGAGTTTTGAAACCAACGATCTGCCTTCCTTGACGGAATTTCTAAAACGCCAGCACGAGATTTTGAAATTCGACGGCGTAATTACAATTTGCGATTACTACGTCGAAACCGCCGCCGCCATTGCCGATGCGCTTGATCTGCCGCAGGCTTATTCTAAGAATGTCGCCATTGCGCGCCGCAAACATCTTGTGCGCCAAGCGCTCGATAATGCTGGTATACCCAATCCTAAACACGCAATCGCCAAATCTTTGGACGAAGCCAAAACAGCGGCGGCTGACATCGGCTATCCACTTATCGCAAAACCCAGCGATTTAGGCTCAAGCGCTTTCGTGCGTTTAGTGCAAAATGAACAAGAGCTAACCGAAGCATGCGAGCCGATTTTGGGCAATACCCGAAATTTCCGCGATCAAGAGCGCGATCCGGTGGTTATCCTAGAAGAATATCTTCAAGGTCAGGAAGTCAGCGTTGAATGTTGCTCATTCGACGGGAAAACGAATTTCATCGGCATCACCGACAAAAGCCTGACCGGAGACCCCTATTTCATCGAAGATGGCCATATGTTCCCTGCAGATCTGTCAGATCAAACCGCGGAACAGCTCAAAGAGTTCACCAAGGACGTACTTGCCGCCATCGGCTATGAAAACGGCGTGACGCATACCGAGGTCAAATTAACAGAAAACGGGCCTCGATTGATCGAGGTCAATCCGCGTCCTGCCGGAAACTATATCGTCGAACTTATCGAGCATGTCACCGGCATTGATTTGATGAAATGCCATATTGATCTTGCACTGGGGCATGCGCCCGATTTGCAGAAATACCCCAGGGCCCAAAGTGCCGCTATTAAGTTTGTTGTTCCTCAAAAAGCGGGCCAGCTGGTCGATATCAAAGGCTACGACAGCCTCGAAAAGAACAATGCGATCGCGCGTTATAAATTTGTCAAACCCGACGGTCACGCACTGTCAGCCCCAATCGATAATGCCTGCTACGTTGGCCATGTGGTGACAACGGATCCGACAGGAAAGAACTCCAGGGCTTTCGCAGAAGATGCGGTTTCACAATTAGAATTAGTGGTAGAAGAACAATGAACACGCATGAACCGGTGAAATGCACAAGTCCCGACAGTGTCCTAAAAGCGGCTCTTGACGGTGCTTTTGGCGCAGACACTGCCCAGACCTATGTAACAGGGTCGTTTTGGGTCACGCAGACTACAAAATTCCCAGGCACAGACCACCGATATTATAACCGATATCTGGTCATGCGTATTGAAAACGGTTTTGGCGGATGTTGCTTGGAAGAAGGTCAAATCCTGCCCCAAGATGCTGAAGAGCTTTCAGGGGCGCGCGTGTCCGATTTGCTGGTGAACCCCAACCGTGCAGTGCGCTTTGCCTGTTTGGACGCCTTTTTGGGGGCTGTCAGCCCGGTTTCAGCTGTACGTGGCGCAACTCAAAAGTCGCTTCCGGCCGGGACACCCATTCAACGGGCAGAGACACGGGATCGCCTTATAGCGGGGTTGGTCAAGGTTTCCCCCGGTCAAAAGGTTGGGCTGATTGGCGTTGTTAACCCCTTGGTGGATGCCATCGAAGCGCGCGGTGCAATCTGTCTGCCATGCGATTTCAACATGGAAAGAACCGCGAATGGATTGCCGGTTACGTCAGATATGGGGCCGTTACTGGCAGAGACCGATTTCGTAATTACGACAGGTATGACCCTAACGAATGGATCCATCGAAGAGATCATAGCAAGTTGCCGTGATCGGAGCATTCCTTTGGTGGTTTATTCACAAACCGGATCACATGTTTTTGGAAGCCTCGCTAACACTGGTCAGATTTCTGGATTAGTTGCTGAAACCTTTCCGTATTCGCAATTTACCTCTCAGAAGAGTTCATTACATATACTTGACAATGTAATCTGACAAAGCAAGTCGTTAAAGACCTTCGCCGAACAAGGCGAGGCACGCACTTAAGTGTAGGTGTATTAGACGCATTGCATTTCTAAGTCTTGTTTCTGAAGGTCTGCTTTTGAACAGATTGATTTCCTAGTTTACATGCTCAGCGAATGATCCTGTGTGGATGGCTCCTGCATAGAAAGACATTTTTGACATGGTTTGTGCATTTGTCAGAAGCAGTCATGTGTCCGGCCTGTGTCACTGTACCCTAATTAATCAGAATCTGCGGATTGGCCCCATTTTTGGCAGTTTCTGTACTCTTAATATAGAATATATCCACAGGGCTCTGTGTCAGTTCCTGACGCAGCTCTGGCGCTTCCAGATTGCATCGGCTCGCGCCAAAAGCACTTGACGGTCTGCTTCGGGCCCAAGCTCAGAGATGGCTTGGCGGGCTGCTTGCAAGGCAACCAAACCCAGGCTGCTGAGTGACAACGGGTCGTCATACATCGCGGGGGATCTGGCCGATTATCTTGAAGACAAGGGTATGGATCACGTTCGTGGGGTGCCGTTCCATCCTCAACCCAGGGCAAGATTGAACGCTGGCATCAAACGATGAAGAACCGCGTCTTACTGAAACATTACTTCCTGCCCGGCGACCTAGAAGCTCAGATCAAAGCCTTCGTCGAATACAACAAGAACCAAAGGTACCATGACGCCGACGCGCGCACCGCGCCTGTGCGGCCCCCAAAGCCGCGCCAGACCAATCGTGGATCATTGCCCAAGCATCTGGAACGGGTGGAAGTGGTCATCGAACGGCTGGATATCATCCCCGCACAGTTCCGGGTGATTGTCACCCGTCGCCCTAAATACGCGTCCCGGTCTTGCGAAGACGGGATCACCTAAGCCCCAGCAACCGCCCACATCATCGCAGGTGGCCTGCCGACCGAGGCGACCTTGGCCCATGTGCTCGTCTCAAAATATGCGGACCACTTGCCACTCTATAGGCAGGTGCAAATCTACAGCCGCCAAGGGATCGATCTGGATCGTTCGACCTTGGCCGCATGGGTGGATAAGTCGGCTTTCGAATTGACCCCTGTCTATGAGGCCCTGATGGCTGATTTGAAGCGCTCAACCAAGCTCTTCATGGACGAAATACCCGCACCCGTCCTGACCACGGGGCGGAAAAAAACCAAAACCGGATACTTCTGGGCGCTGGCCCGCGATGACAGGTCATGGGGCGGCGATGATCCGCCCGGCGTTGCCTTCACATATGCGCCGGGACGACCTGGCCAGCATGCAGACAAAATCTTGAGCGGCTTCAGCAGCACCCTGCAGGTGGATGGCTACGCAGGCTATACCCGCTTGCTCAAACGCCCGATGCAGGATGTGACACTGGCCTATTGTTGGGCGCACGCACGGCGTAAGGTGGAAACCGCAATCGGCCAGTTCAGGCTGTTGCTACAGAATCGTCGCGTGTCTCACGCCCTCCCTCGGAAATCCCGGATGGGAACTCAGTTTTAGGTATCCCCGACTGTTTGCGACCTCCGCTAGGTCGCTTGGAATTCGGTTTCGTCGCGCATCATTGCATGCATGATAATGGCGTGCCGTCTACATTGTTCGAGCAGCCCTTCGTGATCCTTATCACCACCAATCACATTGAAGGCGTATCTGAAGGCCACGCATATTGCGGCCGACTTCAAGATGGAGGAGGTAGGCTATATCGATCAGCGCCTCGCGAATATACCCCACAAAAAAGCTGACGTTGGCGCGGTCGCAATGACTATCAACGGAAATTGTTGTGGTTGATCCACGCAGCTGTCTACGATTCAACTGTACACCTTTGTTTTAAATCCAATTATGGTGTTGGCATAACGGAGCGGAAAACCCCTTTACGAAACGGCTTCAAACTGTTCATATCAACCGAACCAACTGTAATAGCTTCGACATCTATTACTTGACATTGCGTCTTCTATCATCGCAAGTCTTTTGTGTTGGTGCCTGCATTTGCAGGTGAAAAGGGAATGTGCGGGTTGTTTCAAACAGCTTAGTACAGCCGCCCCCGCGACCGTGACCGGATAGGTCATCCATTGCCACTGGCGTGATGCTGGGAAGGTCGGATGACAATCAGGGATCTGCCCTGATCTCCGCAAGCCGGGAGACCTGCCAACATCTTTGACGAAACCGGACGGGGTGTTCCGGGTGTCGGGCGCAGTGGTTGCATCCGCCATCTGACCTTCGTTCCATGTATATGGGACCGAAAAAATGACCAACCAACCAAAGCCAGCCGAGCTTCTGGTCTGCGTGAAATGTCGCCGCCAGGAGGAGGTACCCGAGGACGAGGCGCGACCGGGCGAAGTTTTATACAATGCGCTGAACAATACATCCATGCCGCCAACCATCAAAGTGATACCAGTTGAATGTCTTTCGAACTGCTCACAGGGCTGCACGATCGCACTGCGCAGTGCAGGACGGTGGAGCTATGTCTACGGCAATTTGAATGCCGCTGAGCATCTGCATGTGATCCTTGAGGGGGCATCTCGCTATCAGGCAACGACCGATGGTCTAGTGCCATGGCGCGGGCGCCCCGAACATTTTCGCAAAAATTGCATTGCACGCATCCCACCGCTGGAGGTCCAAGATGTCTGATCTGACAAAAATCCCTGTCACTGTCGTCACTGGTTTTCTTGGGTCAGGCAAGACGACGCTGATCCGGCACTTGATGCAGAACCCTCAAGGCAAGCGCTTAGCGGTTGTGGTGAATGAATTCGGCGATATAGGCGTCGATGGGGATATTCTGAAAAGCTGTGCGATCCCCGATTGCCCCGCCGAAAACATCGTTGAACTGGCGAATGGTTGCATCTGCTGCACGGTGGCCGATGACTTTATCCCAACGATCGAAGCTCTGATGGCGGTTGATCCGCGGCCTGAGCATATTTTGATCGAAACATCCGGACTTGCGCTGCCGAAACCGCTGCTGAAGGCTTTTGATTGGCCTGACATTCGATCGCGCATCACGGTGGACGGCGTTATCGCCTTGGCCGATGCCGAGGCAGTTGCACATGGTCGGTTTGCCCCGAATGTGGCGGCCGTTGATGCGCAACGTGCCGCAGACGACAGTTTGGATCATGAAACGCCTTTGTCTGAGGTGTTCGAGGATCAGATCAGTTGTGCTGACATCATCCTGCTGACCAAGCCCGATCTGGCCGGTGCGGACGGAGTTACCAAGGCCAAAGCGGTGATTGAAGCCGAGGCCCCACGTCCCCTACCGATCGTTGAGGTCGCCGAGGGCATTGTCGATCCGCGCGTTGTTCTTGGGCTTGAGGCCGCCGCCGAAGACGATATCGCAGCACGCCCCAGCCACCATGATACGCACCATGATCATGACCACGAAGACTTCGAAAGTGTCGTGATTGACATGCCTGAGGTTACAGATCCGATGGAATTGGCGGCACGGATTGAAGCATTGGCTCGCACTCAGAACGTCCTGCGGGTTAAGGGCTATGTGTCGGTGCAGGGCAAACCGATGCGGCTGTTGATCCAAGCCGTTGGTGCGCGGGTGCGGCATCAGTTCGACCGTCCTTGGGGCCCCGATGAAGCACGTCAGGGGCGCCTGGTGGTGATTGCCGAGCACGACGATATAAACAGCGATGTCATCCGCATGGCTTTGCTGGACCCTGTCGCCGTTGAATAAGGTCCGCGCCTGATGCACGTCGTTTTTCGCGAAAGTCATGGGTTAGAGGAAACCGAGACCCCCGTTGATTTGGGCCAAAGCCCGGCGGATCTGGTGGTCTTGTCGTTTTCGGATAGTGATCTTGGAGCCTTTGCAGCGGCGTGGCATCGGGGCGGCGGACCAGAGGGGCATCTGCCGACCTTGCGGCTGGCCAATCTGGCCGCGCTGAAACACCCGCTGTCGGTCGATACCTATGTTGAACAGACGCTACACGGCGCGAAGGGCATGCTGATCCGGCTGATTGGCGGGCTGCCCTATTGGTCCTATGGGCTGCAACAGGTGCAGGCGCTGGCCCAAGCCAAAGGTATCGCGCTGGCGATCCTGCCCGCCGATGGACGCGAAGATACACAGCTTGATGCGGTCTCGACCTTGCCGGTTTCGACCCTACGACGGCTGTCCCATCTGTGTGATACGGGCGGTGTGGTCGCGGCGCACTCTGCTTTGGCGCAATTGACATTGGCGGCAGGGCTTTACGCGGGGCCAGTGATGGGCGCGAAGTCGCTGCCTCAGGTGGGCGCCTGGACACCAGAACATGGGGTTTCTTGCCCGCTGATCTTACCACAATCGGATCAGCCCCTGATTATCGTGACATTTTATCGCGCCTATCTGACGGCGGCCGATCTGGCCCCTATCGAGATGCTGTTTAGCACTCTACGAAGCCGCGGCTTTCAGGTGCTTGGGCTTTTTGCACCCTCGCTGAAGGCGCCCGATGCAGCAGGTTGTATCGCGCGTCAAATCCGGCATCTGCAACCAGCGGCGATTGTCAACGCGACCTCATTCAGTGGAAAAGGTGAAAACGGCGCATCGCCTTTAGACGCAGGCGAGGTGCCGGTGTTTCAGGTGGCCCTTGCGACGTCAACCCGCGATGCCTGGGATGAGGCTGAGCGGGGCCTATCCCCCGCCGATCTGGCCATGCATGTGGTCCTGCCTGAGCTTGACGGTCGGTTGTTCGCCGGTGTTGCGTCGTTCAAAGAACCGCAGATGCGCGATCCGCAGCTTGAGTTCGCGCGCTATGCCCACAGCCCCGATGTGGCGAGGATCGAGGCGGTTGCGGATAAGGTCAAAGCCTGGACTGATCTGGCCGCGCGGCCGGTGCAAGAACGCAGGCCAGCCCTGATCCTGTCGACCTATCCGGGCAAGGACTGGAATATGGCCCACGCCGTTGGGCTAGATGCGCTAGCCTCGGCCAATGCGATCCTGTCAGACCTCGCGGCTGATGGATATGATGTTCACACAGACAACACAGCCCTGCAGGATGCGCTGATGAAACGGGGTATTCGTTGGCCCTTGTCAGTCTATAAAGAGGCCCTGAAATCGCTGCCCGCATCCTTGCAGGATAATCTGCAAACCGCATGGGGCCAGCCCGAGGACGATCCTGATTACATAGACGGTGCCTTTTGCTTTGCAGCACTTCATCGGGGCACCGCGATTGTCGCGCTACAGCCAGAACGGGGCACGCCAGCGTTGCGGGATCAGGAATATCACGACCTGATGCGCACGCCGCGTCACGGCTATGTCGCCTTTTATCTTTGGCTGCGCCAGCAGTCTGACGCGCTGATCCACATCGGCGCCCATGGCACATTGGAGTGGCTACCCGGTAAATCCGTGGCCCTGTCTGACACCTGCTGGCCCGAGGCGCTGATTGGGGCACTGCCGGTACTTTATCCCTTCATCGTCAATGACCCGGGTGAAGCCGCGCAGGCCAAAAGGCGCATCGGGGCCGTCACGCTTGGCCACATCCCACCCCCGCTTAAGCAGAGCGGCACACCGGATCGGCTGGTGCGGCTTGAGGCATTGCTGGATGAATTTTCCAACGCTGACGGGCTCGACCCAAAACGCCGCGACCGGTTGCAAAACGATATCCGGGACGAGGCGCAGGCCCTTGATGTTGAGGCTGATCTGGGCCTGGATCAAGCCAGTTGCCCGGCCGAGGCGATCATGCGGATCGACCGCTTTGTCTGTGATGTGAAAGACAGCCAGTTTGGCGAAGGTCTGCATATCTGGGGCCGCGCGCCGCGATCGACCCCGCCTTTTGATATTAGCGCAGCTATCGCTTCAGAACGGCGTGCTTTGACCAATGCACTGAATGGCATGCGCGTTGCGGCGGGGCCGTCAGGCTCACCCTATCGCGGACGTCAGGATGTTCTGCCCACCGGGCGCAATCTGTTCACCACTGACCCGCGCTCGGTTCCCACGCGCAGCGCCTATGCCCAGGGGGTTCGGCTGGCCGAAGATCTGGTGCGGCGACACTTGCAGGATCACGGCGACTGGCCGCGCGGGTTGATCGTCGATCTATGGGGGTCGGCCACGATGCGCACAGCGGGCGAAGAATTTGCCATGGCGCTGCATCTGTTGGGCGTGCAGCCCGTTTGGGATGCAGGGTCAGAGCGGGTGTCAGGGATCGAGGTTCTGCCCATCGCAGAACTTGACCGACCCCGGATCGACGTGACGCTGCGTGTCTCGGGCCTATTCCGCGATGTGTTTCCGACGCTTTCAGCACTGTTCAATCAAGCTACCCGTGCTTTGTCCGAAAGGGATGAGGCCGCCGACTGGAACCCCTATGTTGGTCAGAGTACCGCCCGCGTTTACGGACCCGCACCCGGCAGCTATGGTCTGGGCATGGGTGAGATGATCGAGGATTACAGCGCGGGTGCGCGCAACCGCGCCGGGGCCGCCTGGCTGGCCGCCAGCGCGTGGGCGCTGGATGGGGACAAGGCACAGAAAGACGACGCTGGGCTTAAACAACGCGTGATGGCCGCAGATAGCTTCGTCCATCTGCAGGATCTGCCTGAAACCGATCTGCTGATGGCCAGCGACTATGCCGCGCATGAGGCCGGGTTCGCCGCCGCGAAAGCGCTGACCGGGGGACAGGCCGCGCTTTATCATCTTGATAATACCAACCCCGACGACCCGCGCACATGCACGCTGACCGAAGAAATCGCCCGCGTTGTGCAGGCACGTGCGGCGCATCCTGGTTGGTTGGCCGGCATGAAAAACCACGGCTTCCGCGGGGCTGCCGAGATCGCGGCGACGCTTGAGCATATGGCCGCTTTCGCCCATCTGTCCGGTGTCGTCGGCCCGCATCTTTTTGATCTTTATTATGAAGCGACGTTGGGTGACCCCGATGTCGCCGGATTTTTGGAACGTGAAAATACTGGCGCCTTTGCTGCGATGCAAGACCGTTTCGCCGCGTTGGACGCCGCGGGTCTTTGGCAAAGCCGCCGCAATTCGATCCGTGCAGATTTGCAAGAGGCCCGCGCGTGACCAGCCCACAGGTCAAGGGCTGGTGCCCCGGGGCTTACCGGCCGATGATGTCTGGTGATGGGCTGATTGTCCGAGTTCGGCCCAAGCTAGGTCGGGTTGAGCGGGGGCAATTGCGCGGTTTGTGCCAGCTCTCTAAACAGTACGGCAATGGCCTGTTCGACCTGACCAATCGCGCAAATCTGCAACTGCGCGGGATTAAGATGGCTGACTACGACGCAGTATTACAGCAACTAGCCGCACTTAATCTTTTGGATGCCTCGCCTGATCTGGAAAGACGTCGGAACGTCCTGATCCAGCCCTTTTGGCAGACGGGCGACGTTACCCACCGTTTGGCCACCAAGTTAACGGATCGTCTTGCCTATCTGCCCGACCTACCGGCGAAATTCGGATTTGCAGTCGACACAGGGCCTGACCGCTTGCTGACCGGGGCCTCAGCCGATATTCGGATCGAAAGAATGGGCGGCGGTTTGATTGTGCGGGCCGACGGGGCCGAGACCGGGCAGGCTGTTTATGAAGAAGAGGTCATCGATGCCGTGATCACACTGGCCAGCTGGTTTACCGATCATGCTGGGCCGGATGTCAGGCGGATGAGAACTCTGCTTGATGCCGCACCAGTGGCGGCGCAGAACGACCCTTTGCATCCCCAAAACACGCCCCACGGTCAGCTTGTAGGTCTGCCTTTTGGTCAGATCGAGGCCTCAGATATGGAACCACTTTTAGACCAAATCACAGCCGTCAGACTAACGCCATGGCGACTGATGTTGCTGGAAGGGATCGCTGATCTTACCAGCGATGCGCTGATCACCACATCCGATCATCCGCTGCGTCACATCGATGCCTGCCCCGGCGCGCCTTTCTGCGACAGTGCGCAAGTCGAAACCCGCGCCCTGGCACGCAGCCTCGCATCACATATCACAGGTACGCTGCACGTATCGGGGTGCGCCAAGGGCTGCGCGCGGGGGCACCCGGCGGACATCACGCTGGTTGGGCGCGACGGGCGGTTTGACATTGTGCGACAAGGAACTGCAAAAGACAGACCAGAACGAACCGGGATATTGCCCGCAAATGTCCACGAAAACCTTGATTGAGCCTGATGCCATACACCTACGAAACCGACGGCCCTGCCATTTACCAACAATCCTTTGCGATCATCCGGGCTGAGGCCAACCTGGCTGGGTTCCCACCTGAGGAGGAAAAGATCGCCGTACGCATGATCCATGCGGCCGGGATGGTTGGGCTGGAAAAGCACATTCATTTCTCGCCGCGTTTTGCGAGCACTGCGCGCAAGGCGCTGGAAGAAGGCGCACCGATCTTATGTGACGTGCGGATGGTCAGCGAAGGTATCACGCGACCCCGATTGCCCGCGAACAACGCGATTATATGCACGTTGCGCGATGATGGCGTGCGCGATCTGGCAGCGCAGATGGGCAACACACGCTCTGCCGCAGCACTTGAGCTTTGGCGGCCCCACCTTGCAGGGGCTGTGGTTGCTATCGGCAATGCCCCCACCGCGCTTTTTCATCTGCTCAACATGCTGGAGGACCCCGATTGCCCCCGTCCGGCGGCCATCATTGGTTGTCCCGTCGGCTTTGTGGGTGCCGTTGAAAGCAAAGACGCGCTGTGGGCCGCGCAACCCGTTCCATGCTGCATCGTTCAGGGGCGGCTTGGGGGCAGCGCTATCACCGTCGCTGCTTTGAATGCCATCGCGAGTCCCATTGAATGAACCGCCAGGTCACAACAGGCACCATCTATGGCGTGGGGCTAGGCCCCGGTGATCCCGATTTGATAAGCGTCAGGGCGGATCGCCTTGTGCGTACAGCCCGCCATGTTGCCTATTTCCGTAAAGCTGGACGCCCAGGTCAGGCGCGCCGGATTGTCAATGACATGCTGTCACCCGATGCGGTCGAGATACCAATGGAATACCCGGTCACGACAGAGATTCCCCTGCACGATCCGGCCTATAACGCCTGCCTTTCAACTTTTTACGTCGACTGCACTACGCGGCTGCAAAGCCTGGCAGAGGCCGGTGAGGATGTAGTCGTTCTGTGTGAAGGAGACCCGTTTTTCTATGGCTCGTTCATGCATCTTTATACACGGCTAAACGGCAAAACGCCGATTCAGGTTGTACCCGCCATCACCGGCATGTCTGGCGCCTGGACTGCGACCGGGGTGCCCGTCACCTGGGGCGATGATGTGATGACCGTTCTGATGGGGACATTGCCCAAGGATGATCTGATCCGGCATATGCAGGCCGCTGACGCTCTGGTCATTATGAAAATCGGTCGAAATATCGACAAGGTCCGTGATGCCTTGCATGACTCTGGTCGTTACAATGACGCCTGGCTGATTGAATATGCCACGATGCCGAACCAGACGGTCACGCCTTTGGCTGGTGCCGAGAGCAAAGTGACCCCCTATTTCTCGATCATTGTCGTGCACGGCCAGGGACGCAGACCATGAGCGGTTGGGTCGCTGTTGTGGGTCTGGGACCAGGGTCCGAGACACTCGTGACGCCTGATGTCACGCAAATTCTGGCCGAGGCGACAGATGTCGTAGGCTACTTCCCTTATGTGGCCCGCGTCGCTGAACGCTCGGGTCTGACATTGCATGCCAGCGACAACCGGGTTGAGATCGACCGGTCCCGCCATGCGCTTGAGATGGCTGCGGAAGGCAAACGCGTTGTTGTCGTTTCGTCTGGTGACCCAGGCATTTTTGCAATGGCCGCCGCGGTGCTTGAGGCCATCGATCACGGCCCACCCGACTGGCGCAATCTGGATATACGCATTCTGCCCGGCATCACCGCGATGCTGGCCGCCGCCGCCCGCGCAGGTGCGCCCTTAGGCCATGATTTCTGCGCAATTAATCTGTCCGATAACCTGAAGCCGTGGTTTTTGATCGAACAGCGGCTTCGTCTAGCGGTGCGGGCGGATTTTGCGATGGCGTTCTACAACCCGCGCTCAAAGGCCCGGCCAGAGGGGTTTGCGCGCGCCCTCGATATCCTGCGTGAAGACTGTATGGATGACCGCCCTGTGATCTTCGGGCGTGCGATCTCGACACCAGACGAAGAGCTTCGCGTCGTACCATTGTCACAAGCGCAGCCAGACATGGCCGATATGCGCACGATGGTCATCGTCGGATCATCGCAGACAAAAATCATTACACGGGATGGCCCCCCACTGGTCTACACCCCACGATCGGTGCCCGTATGAGCAACCCAATCCAGCACATCCTGAACGCTGAAAACTTCATGCCTGGGTGGGATATCTGGCCGGTCGATCATAATCACCGGCAGGCCCAACTCACGCGCGGCTTCGATCTTGGCATAGGCGCCTTGTCCGCCCGCGTTTTTCGACACAACACAGTCAATCTCAAACCTTTGCATCAGCGCTTTGTCATCCGCCGTGCTAAAAGGTCCGCGCGAGACGATGACTTGGTGGTCAGGAAAAGGCGGGGGCGAGGCTGGTCCATCGACAAGGCGCAGCAGATAGAAATGCTGCGGATTGGGTGCGAAATCGGCCAGATGCATCCGTCCGACGGCCAGCATCACCCGTTGGGCGGCGCCTTGCAATGCGGCACAGGCTGCGGGGATATCCAGCACGCTCTGCCAACGATCACCAGCAACTGGCGTCCATGGCGCGCGGGTCAGCGCGATCAGCGGCACGTCGGTTTGAGCACATGCCGCAATGGCATTGCGGCTCATCTGCGCAGCAAAGGGGTGCGTGGCGTCGATGACATGGGTGATCCGCTGATCCTGAAGGTAACTGGCCAAACCCACTACGCCTCCAAATCCCCCGATCCGACGATCAATCGGCTGACGCACCGGGCGTTCCACCCGGCCAGCGAACGAGATCACAGCGCGCAGCCCTGCGTCATGCACAGCGGCCGACAAAGCCGTCGCCTCGGTCGTGCCGCCGAGGATCAGAAGGTTGGGTGCGATGTCTGACATGCCGTGGCTCACACTTATCGGTTTGGGCGAGGATGGACCTGAGGGTCTTTCGCCCGCAAGTCAAGCCGCTCTGTCCGAAGCTGACGTCATCATGGGGCCACCGCGCCACCTTAACCTGCTGCCGGATGATGGCAAAACCCGCCGGATCAGCTGGCCAGTGCCTTTTGCGGACGGCATACCCGAACTGATGAAACTGCGCGGCAGGCCTGTTGCCGTCTTGGCCTCGGGCGATCCGTTCTGGTTCGGGGCGGGTAGCGTGATCACCCGCGATCTCGGCGTGCATGAATGGCGTGCGTTCCCCGGGACGTCCAGCTTTTCCCTGACCGCTGCACGGATGGGCTGGCCGTTGGAGCACACGACTTGCCTCGGCCTACACGCAGCCCCGTTGTCACGCCTGCGTCCCCATCTTGCACCAGAAGCTCGACTGATCGTCCTTCTACGCGACGGCCAAGCGATTCACGATCTGGGTGCTTATCTGACGGACCAAGGCTTTGGCGATAGCACTCTAACGGTGTTTGAGGCACTTGAGGGTCCATGGGAAAACCGGACAGACACCCGGGCCGATGCAGCAACTGAACATGCGTTTTCCCACCCGGTGTGTGTCGCACTGACGGTGATGGGCCAAGGTAAGGCGCTGCCGAGAACCTCAGGTCTGCCAGACGATTTTTTCGACCACGACGGCCAGATCACGAAAACCCCTATGCGCGCTGTGACCCTGTCCACCCTTGCGCCATGTAAGTATGAGCGGCTGTGGGATATTGGCAGCGGCTCGGGATCCATTGCAATCGAATGGCTGTTATCTGATCCAACGACCGAGGCCATCGCGATTGAGACACGACCAGATCGGACGAAACGGATAAAGGCCAACGCCGACACCCTGGGTGTGGATGGGTTGAGGGTGATCACAGGAACGGCGCCTGAGGCCTTGGGAGATCTGCCAGCACCCGATGCTGTGTTCATTGGCGGCGGACTGTCGGAAGCGCTATTGAACCATTTGCAAGAAACGCTATGCACGGGTACGCGTTTGGTGGCAAACGCTGTGACGCTTGAGGCTGAGGCTTTGTTGACCCATTGGCAGGTTAAGCTGGGCGGCACGCTCTTGCGAGTCGAGCTGTCGCGTGCCAGGCCGCTTGGCGCTAAGCGTGGCTGGCAGGCGGCCTATCCTGTTATCCAATGGAGCGTTACCCTATGATTGTTGCAGGGTTCGGATTTCGCGCAGCGGCTTCACCCGCAAGCCTGCAAAACGCGCTAATCAAGGCGTCACAGGATCATCGACCAGATGCGCTTGCCACCGTCGCAGATAAACTGGACGGCCTGCAACCCTTGGCCGAGACTTTGGACTTACCAATAATCTCCGTATCACCCCCGAAGCTGAAAGCACAACAAACGCTGACGCAATCCAAAGCATCCGATGCCGCGCGGGATACTGGCAGCGTCGCCGAGGCAGCCGCCCTTGCCTCGGCAGGCCCGGATGCGCGATTGGTGGGGCCAAGACACATCTCAGACGACCGGATGGCCACCTGTGCCATCGCTATCGGAGGCCCCCTATGACGGTTCATTTCATCGGTGCCGGTCCCGGCGCGCCGGATTTGCTGACGCTGCGCGGACGCGATCTGATCGCGGCATGCCCCGTCTGCCTTTATGCCGGATCTCTGGTGCCCGAAGCGGTTCTGGCCCATTGCCCGGACAGGGCTCGCATAGTCAACACCGCTTCCATGGACCTTGATGCGATTATCGCCGAGGTGCAAAGCGCCCATGCCGCAGGGCAAGACGTTGCGCGGTTGCATTCGGGTGATCTGTCTGTCTGGTCCGCGATGGGCGAACAGCTTCGGCGGCTTAAGGCGTTGCAAATCCCTTTCACCGTCACGCCCGGTGTGCCATCTTTTGCTGCTGCTGCTGCTGCGCTTGGGGCCGAGTTAACCCTGCCGGGTGTCGCACAGTCCGTTGTGCTGACACGGACGCCGGGTCGCGCATCTTCGATGCCAGCGGGCGAAACCTTGGCGAACTTCGCAGCAACAGGCGCGACGCTCGCAATCCATTTGTCGATTGTGAACATCAAGCAGGTGGTCACAGACCTGACACCCGCTTACGGGGCTGACTGCCCTGTTGCGGTCATCTATCGCGTCAGTTGGCCAGATCAACGCATCCAGCGCGCGACGCTTGGGACAGTGGAACAGGTACTGGATCCCGACATAAAACGCACCGCTCTGATCCTTGTCGGCCCGGTGCTTGAGGCCAGCGATTTTGCGGAAAGCTGCCTTTATGCCGCTGATTACGATCGCCGCTATCGCCCGCAATCCGCAGAAAGCCCCTGGGCAGGATGGAGCCACGGCGATGACTAACCCCCCCGGCTTGATGATTTCAGCCCCCGCTTCGGGCACCGGCAAGACGACTGTGATGCTGGGTCTTCTGCGGGCACTAGTCGATGACGGTCTGACCGTGCAGCCCTATAAAAGCGGGCCGGATTATATTGACCCGGCCTTTCATCTGGCCGCAACCGGGCGGGCATCCTTCAACATGGACACATGGGCCATGGATGACACGTTGCTGGCGGCTGTTTCGAAACAGGCGGATAGTGCGGATATGATCGTGGCCGAAGGATCCATGGGCCTGTTCGACGGCGTGGCGACCCGTGGGCAGGTGGGCTTTGGATCCAGCGCCGAAACCGCAGCGCGCATGGGGTGGCCCGTGGTTCTGGTGATCGACGTCAGCGGACAGGCGCAATCAGCGGCGGCGACCGCACTTGGCTTTGCAAATTATCTGCCTGATCTGTCCCTTGCCGGTGTGATCCTGAACCGCGTTGCCAGCCCCCGACACGAACGTCTGACACGACTTGGGATGGAGCATGCAGGTCTGCCAGTTCTGGGCGCATTACCAAGGCGTGGTGATCTGAAACTGCCCGAACGGCATCTTGGGTTGATCCAGGCGGTCGAGCATCCTGATCTTGAGGCTGCGATTGCGGGGTACGCCACATTCCTGCGGGACCATGTCGATCTGTCTGCGCTTAAGGCTGCGGCCACATCCGTCGAAACCAAGGCACATGGCGACCTGCCCAAGCCCCCCGCACAACGCATTGCACTGGCGCAGGATGCTGCGTTTTCCTTTACTTACCCCCACCTGATCGAAGGTTGGCGCGCCGCTGGTGCTGAAATCCTGCCGTTTTCGCCCTTGGCCGATCAAGCACCAGATCCCTCGGCCGATCTGGTTTGGTTGCCCGGTGGCTATCCCGAACTGCACGCAGGCACCTTGGCAGCCGCGGATCAGTTCAGGACCGCCCTGCGCAAACATGCGGAAACCAAGCCCGTTCACGGGGAATGCGGGGGGTACATGGCCTTGGGCGAAACCCTGATCGACAAAGATGGGGTCGCGCATCAGATGGCAGGCTTGCTGGGGCTTGTGACCAGTTATGAAAAACGCAAGTTCCATCTGGGCTATCGCCGGGCTGTCCTGTCGGCGCTACTGCCCGGTTTTCAGACAGGTGCGGCCCTGCGTGGCCACGAATTTCACTATTCAACCATCATCGAACAACCCGATGCCCCTTTGGCCCAAGTCTATGATGCCGATGGCAAGCCTGTCGCTGAAACCGGGTCCCATCGCGGTTCGGTCAGTGGCACGTTCTTTCATCTGATCGCGCAGGAGGCCCCATGACAGGGTTTGTCAGCTTTGTCGGCTCTGGCCCCGGCGACCCCGAGCTTTTGACGCTGAAAGCCGTGGATCGCTTGAAACGGGCCGATGCTGTGCTGTTTGATGATCTGTCCGCAGGTCCGATCCTTGCCCATGTACGCACCGGTGCCGATTTGGTGGGTGTTGGTAAGCGTGCCGGGCGGCTTTCGCCGAAACAAGACCACGTCAGCCGCTTGCTGGTGGATTACGCCCGTGAAAACCAGCGCGTCGTACGCCTGAAATCCGGCGACGGCGGCACCTTTGGACGGCTTGAGGAAGAACTAACAGCCCTGAGCGCGGCCAGCATTCCCTATGAGATCATTCCCGGTGTCCCATCAGCTTGCGCCGCTGCTGCGGCTGCGGGCATTCCGCTGACCCGGCGTCTGAACGCTCGGCGGGTTCAGTTTGTGACAGGGCATGATTTTACGGGCGCGCTGCCCGATGATCTGAACCTGCCCACCCTTGCCGATGCCAACGCGACGACGGTTGTTTTCATGGGCAAGCGCACCTTTCCCAAACTGGTGGACATGCTTGTCGGTCACGGCATGGCCCCTGATACACCCGCTTTGCTGGCCGAAAACGTCAGCCTGCCGGATCAGACGATACACCGTGACACAGTCACCGGTCTTGCTGCAAAACTTGCGCAGGACGTGGGTGATAAACCAGCGCTGATCCTTTATGGATCACTGGCCGATATATGACTTGCCCGACAGGTCAAATCCTGAAACAGTCAAGGTGATGGTGGTGACATTTTGTCGCCTAAAAAGGGAACCGGGTGCAAACCCCGGGCTGCCCCCGCAACTGTGAACGGGAAGCGGACCGATTAAGCCACTGGCCTTTGGGGTTGGGAAGGTTCGGTCACCGCGATGATCCGCAAGTCAGGAGACCTGCCATCAAAAATGCAATCGCCGGGGCACCGGCACCAACAGTCGCCGGGTGGGCGACAAGGAGACGATATAATGCACATCGAACCAGGCGTCGTTGACGGCGCAAAGATGATATTTGCCTATGGCACAGCGGCCGCTGCCGCCGGATACGCGCTGAAACTCAGCGCTGACGATCTGAAAACACACTCAATCGCGTCATTCGCAATCCGCGCGATCATTGCGACAATTGGTGTTTTCATCTTTTTTGAGGTCCTGCCGCACTTCCCCGTCGGTATATCCGAGGTGCATTTTATCCTGGGAACAACGCTGTTCCTGATCCTTGGGGCTGGCCCTGCATCCTTTGGACTGGCGGCGTGCCTGGCCATTCAAGGCGCCTTCTTTGCGCCATCTGACCTGCCAATGTATTTTGTGAATATCACAACCCTGCTGTTCCCACTGTTTGTCGTCGACGCCTTGGCCAAACGTATCGTGCCCGCAGACACAGCTTATGTCGACCTGAACTATATGCAGGTTCTGAAAATGTCTGTGGTTTATCAGGGTGGCGTTGTCGCCTGGGTGGCGTTCTGGGCGATCTACGGTCAGGGTGTTAGCGCTGAAAACCTGACTGCGGTCGCCAGCTTTGGTGCGGCTTATATGCTGGTCGTTCTGATCGAACCCATCGCTGATCTGGGTGTTTTGGCAGGTGCCAAAGGCTTGCAGCGCTTTAGCAAAACTGGTCTTTTCACACAACGGCTGCATCACCCTGCATAAGATTTCAATAACTCTAGGCGGGCGATCTTTGTGTCGCCCGTTTTTGGCAAAATGACCCAGCTATTTCTTATCGGTATCGGCACAGGAAACCCTGACCATCTGACCCGTCAGGCGCATAAAGCCATTGCTGAAGCTGATCTGATCCTCGTGCCCCGAAAAGGGGACGAAAAGTCCGATCTGGCCGATTTGCGCCACCTGATTGTCGCGGACGTTCGCGCTGACGTCGATCTTGTGGTCAGCTATTTTGACATGCCCAAGCGCAGCCAGAATCAGCCTTATCTTAAGGCCGTCACTGCCTGGCATGATGAAATCGCTCAGATCTGGGCTGCTAAAATCTCCGAACACCGCCAAGCCCAAAAGATCGCCCTGATGGTCTGGGGGGATCCAGCGCTTTACGATAGCACCTTGCGCATTGCCGCGCGACTTAGGCCAATTCCCCCAATTACAGTAATCGCAGGCATCACATCCCTGCAGGCCCTGGCAGCGGCCCATGCCATCCCGTTAAATACTCTGGGTGGTGAAATCATCGTCACTACAGGGCGGCGTTTAAGCGGCGAACGTTCCCCCGAAAATGGCTCAACCGTGGCCGTTATGCTGGACGGAACCTGCGCTTTTCAACAGTTACTTGGGCAGGACCTGCACATCTGGTGGGGTGCATACCTTGGAATGCCGCAACAGCTTCTGATGTCAGGCGCTTTGGATGATGTCTGCCAGGATATTATTAAAATGCGCAACGCTGCGCGTGAGGACCATGGTTGGATCATGGACACGTATATATTAAGGTCGGTACAGTCCCTCACGCCTCCACTCGGCTTTGGGTTACAAGTCGCAGATCGACTACGAAAGGACCGCAACTAAAGAGCTGGAATCTCTAAACCAATACCGGTGAGCTGGCCGTGACGACAAATGGCATTTCTGAAGTAGCGTCCGAGGGTGATACGATCCGCTACCATGCCGACAAACCACATTCGATAATTGGGTCCGTCGGCATAAAGGAACGTTTGGTCCCACAGAGCTCTCTGTAAGTGGCTGACTCATTAAATTTTTCCTCTTTTATCTCCCCCTTATCTGGAGTGTGTCGGGCGGCTGATTTTCAGAGGGAGAATACCGAGCGCGTCGAGGAGTTTGTCATCAGAAAAGTCTTAGTCGACCCCAGGCTGCTGGCAATTGCCTGAAGTCTCCAGATCATTGCACATCATCCGGTATTTGCGAACGAGTTGGTCTTCGAACAGAAAAGCTAACCGCTTTGTTTGCAAGCCAATGCGTAGGTAAGAAGGCCGCACCTGCAATCGCTACAAGCACTATAAACATCCCAAGCAGTTGCATGCCGTTCAGTGTTTCTGATAAAAAGTACCAAGACAGGCATCCGGCAACGATGGGCTGAACCAGCAGAACAAGCGAACTTAGCGACGGGGGAAGATCTTTCAGCGCAATTGTCGTTAAACCTTGGCCGAGGATTTGACCAATCAGAACAAGCACCAGAAGCATCAGCACTGTCTGAATGGATTGCGGCAACGGGAA
>NZ_JABUFE010000021.1 GCF_013315265.1 Parasulfitobacter algicola
ATGACGATGACGATGACGATGACGATGACGATGACGATGACGATGACGATGACGATGACGATGACGATGACGATGACTGATCGTCAAAAGCATACAAAAACAAAACTCTTTTTTACTTCAGCACCGGCTTATGCCGGTGTTTTTTACCTTATGACCCATTTCGCAAAACATCATGCCAAATAGGTCTGATACCGGCGTAAATTCGCAATAGTTCCGATTTGTCGCATCTGAGGGGCTACCCGTGACCTGCGACATTTTGTAAGGCGAAAGGGATTGTGAGATTCTGCATATGCAAATTTATCTTCCTATCGCCGAAGTCTCGGTGAATGCATTTCTTCTTTTGGGACTGGGTGGACTGGTCGGAATTCTGTCAGGCATGTTTGGTGTTGGCGGCGGCTTTCTTATGACGCCCCTTTTGTTCTTTATCGGAATTCCGCCTGCCGTTGCAGTTGCAACCGAAGCTAACCAAATCGTTGCATCGTCCTTTTCTGGTGTTCTGGCACATCTGAAACGCAAAACCGTCGATCTCAGGATGGGGACTGTTCTGCTTGTTGGTGGTCTGATTGGGGCGGCACTTGGGGTTGTTTTGTTCAACTATCTAAAAAGCCAGGGCCAGGTCGATCTGCTTGTAAAGCTTTGCTATGTTGTGTTTTTAGGCATTATCGGCGCCTTGATGTTTGTTGAATCGCTGAATGCGATCCGTCGGTCAAAACGTACTGGCTCAGCGCCGAAGCGGCGCAAGCATAACTGGGTTCATTCGCTGCCCTTCAAGATGAAGTTTCGCGTTTCAGGGCTTTATATTTCGATTATACCACCAGTATTGGTTGGTATATGTGTGGGCGTATTGGCCGCAATTATGGGTGTTGGCGGCGGATTTATCATGGTGCCTGCGATGATTTATTTGCTGGGAATGCCAACCAAAGTAGTGGTCGGCACATCGCTGTTTCAGATTATTTTCGTGACAGGTTTCACGACGCTTTTGCATGCCACAACGAACTATACGGTCGATATGGCATTGGCCGTTTTACTGTTGGTGGGTGGCGTTGTTGGTGCACAGATCGGCACCCGCATCGGCACCCGGCTAAAGGCCGAACAGCTGCGTATTCTATTAGCAATTATGGTTTTGGCCGTCTGCGGCAAACTGGCTTTCGATCTGCTTGTCCAACCAGCAGAGCTTTATTCAATTGGCGAAACGGGGCATTCATGATCCGGTTTGTTTTCGCCATTTTATTTTTTGCCCTGCCTGCCACAGCACAGGATGTCGTTGCGGGCCTTTCGCAAAAGCGAGTCGCAATCACAGCCAGCTTTGACGGATCAGAAATTCTGATTTTCGGGGCGGTCAAACGTGAAGCGCCCATCGATGACGATCAAGTCGAGGTTATTATCACAGTGGCTGGTCCGTCAGAACCTGTCACAGTCCGCCGAAAATCACGCCGTCTTGGTATATGGATCAACACAAGTGCTGTCGAAGTCGACGCGGCCCCCAGCTTTTATTCCATAGCAACTACCGGACCGCTAAACGAAATTTTGACCCACACCTCTGACTTTCGTCACAAGATCTCCATTCCGTCGGCAATCAGATCCGTTGGCGCACCGCAATCCATTTCAGATGCATCACGCTTTACCGACGCATTGATCAGGATCCGCAAAGCAAATAGTTTATATCAGTTGAACGAAAGCACTGTTGAAATCGCCGATCAGACTTTGTTTCAGACCAACATCGCGCTGCCTGCCAATCTTGTGGAGGGCAGCTATGAAACGCGCATTTTTCTGACCCGGAATGGTAAGGTGATCAGCACATATACGACCGCAATTGATGTTCAAAAAGTCGGGCTTGAACGCTGGATTTATAATCTAGCCCATGAACGGCCTTTGATTTATGGCTTTTTGTCATTGTTTATAGCTATTTCTGCGGGCTGGCTAGCGTCGGCCGCGTTTCGTGCGTTTCGCGGCTAGATCTCTGACACCATTTCAAGAGGTACAGATTTTGCCCGCAAATCATCCACACGCAGTGTATCACTTGGCTTGGCTAATCGATTTCGCACAACCCAAAATAGCCGCTTTTCGGCACGGGTGATCGCGACATAAGCCAAGCGCTTCCACAAAGGTACACCCGCTTCACTACGACCAGTTCGTGCCGCCGCATAAAGATCAGGCGCAAAAACCTGAACATTTTCCCATTGTGACCCTTGGGCTTTATGAATGGTAACGGCAGCCCCATGCAGAAATGTTGCGCCCATTCGGGCGGCAAACGGAATGAATGGTTCTTCTTCGTCCGGCATTTCGATTTTAACAATGGACGCCGCACTAACCTGTGGATCTTCGGCCCCCATCACATGCAACCGTGAAAACCCCGGTTTGCGCCCAGCGCCCAGATAGATCACCTGCGCCCCTTTGATTAGGCCCCGCGCTTCAAGATCCAGACGTTTTTTACGGTGTTTCAGGGGCAGTTCAATCCCATCACAAATCAGCGGTTCGCCTTCCAGCAATGCGTGATCAGGCGCGCCATATGCACCACGAAAAGCCTGTATCAACCTGATCCGCGTCACATTCCGCCATACCAGAACCGGGGATCGCGCCATTAGGTCCGCCTCAACCCGCTGCGCCCAGACCACGCGATCATCTTTTTGCGCGGCCTTTTCGATCATCCGTTCAAACTGTTCAAACTGCAGCGTTTCATCCGCCAAGGCATGAGCAAGATCCAGAATGGGACTATCCATTTCCTGCCGGTGCACACGGCTTAACGACAACTTGCGTGATGGCTTCAAATCGTCAAAGACCATACTGCCCGATTGGTTTACCGGAGCTAACTGCGCCGGATCACCAAATAACAGCAATGTTGGAAAGATCTCTGTCAGATCTTCGAACTGCTTTTTGTCCAGCATCGAACTTTCATCCACAAATCCGATATCCAGCGGTTCTTCGCGGCGTTTCCAACCGGTAATGAAATCAGACCCACGCAATCCCGCCGCTGCCAAGGCACCAGGGATCGACTTGTTGTTTTGATAGAATGCAAACGCACGATCCAGCGCCGTATCGCTTAGCCCCTCAACCTCGGGGCGGTCACCATTACCGGCCAGCCATTCTGCTATTTTTTCATACTCTGGATCATAAACCGGGGTATATAAAATGCGGTGGATCGTCGTTGCAGGTACACCGCGATTGCGCAGAACGCTGGCGGCTTTGTTTGTTGGCGCAAGAATAGCAAGGGTTCTGCGATCCTTGCGTTTCCGGCCCTCATAATCACCCGAAACCACATCGACACCGGAGTCTTGCAATGCTTTGTAAAGTTCGGCCAGCAATAGGGTTTTGCCCGATCCTGCCTTTCCAACAATCGCCATGACACTGGACTTATCGGTTGCCATTGGCGTCAAAGCGCTGTCATTCAGATTAATACCTGAACTGCGCAACATCTCTGTCACGCGATCAAAGGCTTCAGCCTGATCTTCTGAAAACTGAATTGCAGAACCTGTCATGGCGCGACCCTAACTTGCCGGGTCGCGCAGTGCCAGTGGTCATCCTGTGGCAGATGCCGGATTTTCAGAGCCAATAGATTGATCAACCCAGCTGCTGATCAGTGCACTTGGTACGCCGATTTTATCGCAAAGCTTGTCACGGATTTCTAGGCTGAATGGCCAAATGCCAACGCTGATTTTGTCGCGACCTTTACCCTGGCTGCCCAAAACCTGGGGCTGCCATCCAAGGCGGCGATATATAACTTCCATCCGTGCATCAAAAACACCGACAGTATAATCCAGATCATAGCGTAATCCCATTTGTGCACCGCCCAAGACCAGCATTGCTGCTGTCTTCGCATCTGCATCACGGGATAAACAAAACCTGGTGCATTCCCAGATTTTAGCGTCCTTAATTTCTTTATCGATAATATGATTGAAATGTTCGTTCAGCATGGTGCGCCCGGTTGTCGGCAAAGCCCGCATGGACCCGCCATGTTTGCCATCAGGTTTTTGCCAGATAACATAAAGCGGGTTCAGATAATCATACTGATCACGCTCGGCTCCGTCGCGACCAACCTTTACATCCCATCCAAGCCGATCGCGAAATTGGCACGCGCGATCCTGAAACATTGAAGTACGCAATTTAGGAAAACTGGTAAGGTCTTTACCATATATAAATCGTAACATTTTGGGCCTCTGTTGGTCATGTTTTGGCCCAATTCCTACATCTGTTAAGGTTAATAGATATTTACCAAGCTTGTTAAAATGTGGATTTTTTTTGCGTTTCTTTGACGACACAGTATTACCGACTTAAACCAGTTATCATTCCAGCGATATAAAGGCAGTCTTCAAATGATTTTACTGTGTGTCTCAGATCGGATATGATCATTTGCAGGCGTTGACCTCGCGGCCCTTTCTTCCAATGTCGCAATTTCAGCCGAAGCCAAAAAACTGGCTTCTTCCAGATGTTCGGCCAGTGCCATCAAGCCGTTTTCTTGCGCGTAAGCACGCAAATCAAACAGCACGTCTAATATCCATTTGTTTTTCATGAATGCACTTTCATTCGCAGTGGTTAATGAAGGACTAACACAACTTAAAAGTGCATTATGATCCAAATGTTCTCGCTGAACATACATTCACAAATAGCCAGGACGTTAAGACCAGGTTAAAAAAACGGCGGTCATAATGGACCGCCGTAAAAAAAGCTCACTTTCAGGTAAATAATTGGCTTTATTTGGCTGCCTCTAAAGTATCCTCCAAGGTCCTAAGACCCGTCGTTGGCGCTTGAACCAGAACAGCCATATTGCCCGGTTTGTGTTCGTTGCGTAGCATTTTGATATGTGCATCAGGCGTTTCGCTCCACGGGAACACTTCGGACATGCACGGATCAAGCCTGCGTTCGATCATCAATTTATTTGCTGATGCCGCTTGTTTCAAATGCGCAAAATGACTGCCTTGGATACGTTTCTGATGCATCCAGACATAACGCGCATCCATGGTCAGGTTGAACCCTGTCGTTCCGGCACAAATCACCACCATACCGCCCTTTTTGCACACAAAGGTGGACACTGGGAATGTCGCTTCGCCGGGGTGTTCAAAAACCATGTCGACGTTTACGCCCTTGCCCGTGATGTCCCAGATCGCTTTTCCGAATTTGCGCACCTCGCCGAACCATTCCTTGTATTCAGGCGTGTTCACCGTGGGCAACTGGCCCCAGCAATTAAAATCCTTGCGATTGATCACACCCTTAGCACCCAGGCCCATGACAAAATCACGTTTATCTTCTTCGCTGATCACACCGATGGCGTTCGCCCCCGCCGTAGCCGCCAGTTGGATCGCATAGGATCCAAGTCCGCCAGAGGCCCCCCAAACCAACACATTCTGACCTGGCTTCAATTCGTGGGGATGATGGCCAAATAACATACGGTAAGCTGTGGCCAAAGTCAGCGTGTAACACGCACTTTCTTCCCAGCTCAGGTGCTTGGGCCGCGGCATAAGCTGCTGCGCCTGCACATTCGTGAACTGCGCAAAAGATCCATCAGGTGTCTCATATCCCCAAATCCGTTGACTGGGGGAATACATCGGATCACCACCATTGCATTCGGCGTCGTCACCATCGTCCTGATTACAATGAATGACGACTTCATCACCGACTTTCCAGTTTTTCACACGGTCCCCAACCGCCCAGATGATGCCGGATGCATCAGACCCCGCGATATGGAAATCGGCGTTGTGCACATCAAACGGGCTGATCGGTATACCAAGACCCGCCCAGACGCCATTATAATTCACACCGGCGGCCATCACCAAAACCAGCACTTCGTGACTGTCCAGCTTGGGCACATCGACGACTTCTATCTGAAAGCTTTTATCCGGTTCGCCATGCCGTTCACGACGGATAGCCCACGCGTACATTTGCTTTGGTACATATCCCATCGGTGGCATTTCACCAATTTCATACAAATCCTTTTCAGGTGCGTCATAGGTGACGGTGCTCGTGTTACGGTCCAAGGCCATCCATGCCTCCTTTGGTTTGGCGCAAGCATTACGTGCTGCAATGCAGAATCGCGATTGTTCTAACCACCATCAAATAAAGTTCATATGGTAATATTGCAATTATTTTAGATTATAAATTGTAACTTTATAACCCTACCAATTTCATTTTGACGCAATGTCGCCTATAATTTCGTCAAAACAGCTTTAATTTCCGCCGCGTCGCAGCGAATTGACAGAGGCATAATATTTCGAATAATTATTACTATAGGAAATAATGTTACCGATCCATACGTCACGAGGTTCGACATGTCGCAACAGCAAAAAGATCGCCCCTGGCTTTTCCGCACATATGCGGGGCATTCAACGGCCGAAGCCTCAAATGCGCTGTATCGCGGGAACCTGGCCAAGGGACAGACGGGCTTGTCAGTGGCTTTCGATCTACCAACACAGACTGGATATGACAGCGATCATGAACTGTCGCGCGGCGAGGTTGGTAAGGTGGGCGTGCCGGTGGCACATCTGGGCGATATGCAGACGCTGTTCAATGATATCCCGCTGGAACAGATGAATACCTCGATGACGATCAACGCCACCGCACCGTGGCTGCTGGCGCTTTATATCGCGGTGGCCGAAGAACAGGGCGCGGATGTCAGTCAGCTGCAAGGCACAGTACAAAACGATATCATCAAAGAATATCTGTCGCGTGGCACGTATATCTGCCCGCCGAAACCATCAATGCGAATGATCACCGATGTGGCCGCCTTTACCCGCGAACACCTACCGAAATGGAACCCGATGAACGTCTGTTCCTATCATCTGCAAGAAGCGGGCGCGACGCCGGAACAAGAACTGGCCTTTGCGCTAGCCACGGCAACGGCTGTGCTGGACGATCTGAAAGAAAAGGTCCCGGCCGAGCATTTCCCGGCAATGGTTGGCCGCATCAGTTTCTTCGTGAACGCAGGCATTCGTTTCGTGACCGAGATGTGTAAGATGCGTGCTTTCGTAGATCTGTGGGATGAGATTTGCCGTGAACGATATGGCGTCGAAGATCCCAAGTTTCGCCGTTTCCGCTACGGTGTGCAGGTCAACAGCCTTGGATTGACTGAACAACAGCCTGAAAACAATGTCTATCGCATCCTGATTGAAATGCTGGCGGTGACGCTGTCGAAAAAGGCCCGCGCGCGGGCTGTGCAGTTGCCTGCCTGGAACGAAGCACTTGGCCTGCCGCGCCCCTGGGACCAGCAATGGTCGCTGCGGATGCAACAGATCATGGCGTTTGAGACGGATTTGCTGGAATACGACGACCTGTTCGATGGCAACCCCGCGGTCGATCGCAAGGTCGAAGAACTGAAAGAGGGCGCGCGGGCCGAACTGGCCCAGATCGACGCCATGGGCGGTGCGGTCGAGGCGATTGAATATATGAAATCGCGGCTGGTTGAATCGAACGCCGAACGGATCACGGGCATTGAAGGCGGCGATACTACGGTTGTGGGCGTGAACCGCTATACCGAGGCCGAAGAAAGCCCCCTGACCGCCGGGGACGAGGCGATCATGGTCGCCGACAAAGATGCCGAGGAAGATCAGGTCGCGCGCTTGAATGCTTGGCGCGAGGCCCGCGACGCGCAGGCCGTCAAAGCCGCACTGGACGATGTGCGAGAGGCCGCGCGGACCGGCGCAAACATTATGCTGCCGTCGATCAAAGCCGCCAAGGCAGGTGCGACAACGGGCGAATGGGGCGACGTCGTGCGCAGCGCCTTCGGCCAGTATCGCGGGCCGACTGGCGTATCGAAGAACCCCTCGAACCGGACCGAGGGTCTTGAGGAAATCCGCGAACAGGTGAATGCGGTATCAGACAAACTGGGCCGTCGCCTGAAGTTTCTGGTGGGCAAACCCGGTCTTGACGGCCATTCAAACGGTGCCGAACAGATCGCTGCCCGTGCGCGCGATTGCGGGATGGACATCAGTTATGAAGGCATCCGCCTGACACCCGAGGAAATCGTGACCGCGGCGCGGGAGGAAGACGTGCACGTGGTGGGGCTGTCGATTCTGTCGGGGTCGCACATTCCGCTGATCGGCGAATTGATGGACCGGATGCGCGCGGAAAATCTTGGGCATATCCCCGTGGTTGTCGGCGGTATTATTCCGGATGAGGACGCCAAAAAGCTAATGGCGATGGGCGTGGCCAAGGTCTATACGCCCAAGGATTTTGAACTGAACCGGATCATGTTCGATATCGTTGGTTTGGTGGATGCCGCGCCGATTGCAGCTGAATAAATATCTTTTCATCGCAGTGGCTTCGCGGTACTGCCTTGCCCCATGGCAAAACAGAAACTTGATACGCAGGCGATTGGTCTGGATGCGGGCTTGGCCTTTACCAAATGGCTGACAGGTGCGGAAAATCTGCATTATGGGCTTTGGACCGGGCTTGAGGTCACGGCAGGCAATCTGCGCGCGGCTCAGGACGCCTATACCGATAAGCTATTCAAATTATTGCCTGACACGCCTGTCCGCATTCTGGATATCGGTGGTGGTGCCGGCGAAACCGCAAAGAAACTTCTGGCCTTGGGCCACAGCGTGGACATTGTCGTACCATCACCTTTTCTGGCAGCGCGCTGTCGGGAAAATGCGCCGGATGCCACCGTATATGAACATAAGTTCGAAGATTTCCAGACCGATCAGCGCTTTGATCTGTGTTTGTTTTCTGAGTCCTATCAATACATTCCGCTCGATCAAGGTCTGACAAAATGTCTTGAGCTGCTGACGCCCGAGGGCCATATTATAATCTCTGATTGTTTCCGAACCCAAGAATATTCTGTCGATAAATCGCAAGCCAAGGTTGGTGGCGGCCACCGTGAATGGCGCTTTCGCGAGATGTTAGAAACAGCACCTGTTGGCGTCATATCAGAGGAAGATATCACCGAAGCCGTCGCCCCATCCGTCGATCTGGAACAGGCGTTATTCAATGTTTTCGGCTATGCGCTGACCCGCGTGGATCAAGAACTTAGCGCAAAGCGGCCCAAAATTCGCTGGATGATCAACCGCGTCATCCGACTGATGATCAACGACCGTAAACGCGCGCGGCTGGATCAGCGGCTGAATCAGAAAACACGCACCGCTGAGAATTTTATCAAATATAACCGATACGTGATGATGAAACTGCGGCCCACAAGCGACGCTGATCAATCCTGATGGCCTTCTTTGCATCGTACGGACAGATTTTTGGTGGTTATCTGGCTCGAACCTGTTAGGACGCGCACGCAACCCCTACAGACGAGGCCCCTGTGCTTGCTTATTACATCACCAATTTCCGCCAAGACTGGTTTGGAAATATTCGTAACGATTTGTTAGCAGGCCTTGTTGTTGCCCTTGCGCTAATCCCCGAAGCAATTGCCTTTTCTATCATTGCGGGTGTGGATCCCAAAGTTGGGCTTTACGCATCGTTTTCAATCGCGGTGATCACGTCGATCTTCGGCGGCAGACCTGGCATGATTTCTGCGGCAACGGCTGCAACGGCTGTACTTATGAAGCCTTTGGTTGATGAATATGGCGCGATATTGGGCCTGCAGTACATTCTTGCAGCAACAGTTTTGGCGGGCATCCTGCAGATCATCGCGGGCTTGTTGAAGTTGGACAAGGTGATGCGCTTTGTGTCGAGATCCGTGATGACAGGCTTTGTAAACGCCCTGGCGATCCTTATTTTCATAGCACAATTGCCTGAACTGGATCTGCGCGACGAAGCCGTCACTTGGCTGACCTTTGTGCTGGTCGGTGCAGGGTTGGCAATTATCTACCTGCTTCCCTATCTGACCAAAGCCGTCCCGTCCCCGTTAATCACAATTGTCGTGCTAACCGGCCTATCGATGTATTTCGGGTTTGAAGTCCGTCAGGTCGAAGATATGGGCGATCTGCCCAGCACCTTGCCTTTCTTCCTGTTGCCCGACATCCCGCTGACCTTTGAGACGTTGCAAATTATCTTTCCTGTCGCCGCCGCAATTGCCATCGTGGGGCTTTTGGAAAGTCTGATGACAGCCAGTTTGATTGATGATCTGACAGATACGGAAAGCGATAAAAAACTCGAATGTGTGGGCCAGGGTCTGGCCAATACAGCCACCGGCTTTATTGGCGGCATGGCCGGTTGTGCGATGATCGGGCAATCCATGATCAACGTAAAATCGGGCGGACGCGGTCGTCTGTCGTGCTTTGTGGCAGGTGTTTTCCTATTGTTCCTGATCATCGTCCTTGGGGATTGGGTCAAGCAAATCCCAATGCCAGCACTTGTTGCAATCATGATTATGGTCTCAATCGGAACGTTCAGCTGGTCATCCCTGAAAGACATGTTCGAACACCCCGGATCATCCACAGTCGTCATGCTGGCGACAGTCGCAGTCACTGTTTATACTCACAATCTGGCCTATGGCGTTTTGACTGGTGTCCTGCTGTCAGGCATCTTTTTCGCAGGTAAAATCGCACAGATTTTCCGTGTCACCTCGACCCTGTCGGCTGATGGCCGCAAGCGGACTTATGTTGTCGAAGGACAGGTCTTTTTCGCCTCGGCCGAGGCATTTACAGCGTCGTTCGACTTTCACGAATCCCTGGAAGAGGTCGTGATAGACGTATCGCGCGCGCATATCTGGGATATCTCGTCAGTTGCGGCCTTTGATATGGTCGTGTTGAAGTTCCGGCGCGATGGGTCCAAGGTCGAAGTCATCGGAATGAACGAAGCAAGCGAAACCATTGTCGATAAACTTGGCGTGGCAGATAAACCCGGCGCACTTGATGATCTGATAGGACACTAGAGAACCATGAGCAAAATCGTAGCGTTCGTTGACGGGTCAATTTATTCCCAAAGTGTATGTGATCATGCGGCATGGGCGGCCAAACGAATGTCTGCGGATGTAGATGTGATCCATGTGCTAGGCCGTCGCGAGGCTGGCCCACAGGATCTTTCGGGCAATATCGGACTGGGTGCGCGCACCAAGCTGATTGAAGATCTGGCAAAACTTGATGAAGAACGTGCCATCCTGGCGCAAAAACGCGGTCGCGCGATCTTAGAAGATGCCGAAGAAATTATCTCAAAACAAGGGATCACTGTCACCACGAAACTGCGCAACGGTGACTTGCTGGAAGAACTGCAGGGCCTGACCCATGATGCCAATCTGGCAATCATCGGCAAACGGGGCGAGGCGGCAGATTTCGCCCAGATGCATCTTGGTTCAAACCTTGAACGTGTTGTGCGGGCCTGCACGATCCCTATTATGGTAACCAGTCGCGCGTTCAGACCCATCGACAAATTCCTGATCGCATTTGATGGTGGAACCTCTGCTTTGAAGGCTGTGGATCATGTCGTACGATCTGAAATTTTCAGAGATTTACAGGCTCAGATCATAACGGTTGGTGACGACACACCCGAAACCAAGCGCAAGATTGAAGGGGCAGCCGCCCTTTTGAAAGGGGCGGGTTTCGCGGCCAGTACGAAGATCGTGAACGGACAACCTGACACGGTGATTGCAGAACGGATAAAGGACGGCGACGCCGATATGCTAGTTATGGGCGCTTATGGCCACTCGCGTATTCGCAGCCTGATCATTGGATCGACGACCACCCAGATGATCCGATCCTGCCAGGTGCCGTTACTTTTGTTCCGGTAATCTTTCGTCCGTCTTATTTAAAACCCCAGATACCACATTTTCCAAAAGTCTGGATACCGGATTATCATATCCGTTCCATGGTAGACTGCCGCAAAAGGTGATGGACCCGACCGAGAATATTTTACCGCCCCCCGGCATATCGGTATAGATCATATCAGCATGCAAAGCATCAGCCATGGGACCGCCAGACAGGTTTGTCAAATGGGTCAGCTGCTCTTCTGGAACCAGCATAAAGCCGTCGCTTTGACCTGAATAGCTGGCCAACACCACTGTACCTTCGGGCGTGCCAAGGCTGGGGTCAACGCGGTCCAATTCAAACCCCGCAGCCCCATTTCCGCTGAAGCCAAAATCACCAATAACATCGCCTTTGATGCCTTCAAAAATCCAGTCATATTTTGTATCAAAATTCTTACGCGTATAGGGCGCACCATGAAATTCGCCCTGTGCGGTAAAGCCGACACCCACAAGCTTTTGCGGGGGCCGCCCATTGCGCCGCCACAGCCCGCCATATGCCCCATCAAAAGCGTTATAATATTCACCCGGCTCAGCGGCCCAAGCGCGAATACCATCTTCGGCACGGCGAATTTCCAGCATGTCGGGGGCTTCAGTGTGCTTGGCCACGCGCCAGTAAAAGCCATTGCCACCCAGATACACCAACGCCCCGCCCCCATCCCGATAGCTTTGCAATGCTGTTAACGTTTCACTGGTGTGATACTCAGGATGCGTCATCGTCATCACAGCGCGATAGCCGTCAACGGCCGCGACACCATCGATATGCAGCTCTTCGTCCGTGATGATGTCATAGGCGATCTTTTTGTGATGCAACCAGCTGATCAAATGGCTATCGGCTTGAAAATGACGCAAACCTGAACAGCTGGTATTCCCGAATGTTACATAGCCAGGGCGCATGTTGAACAAGGGCCTGCGATGCGACGCATGGCAAATCCCCGATCCGTCTGAGTGATAATTATAGGTCGACAACCCATAGTGCGGATACTCTGCAGGGTTATAGGGATAGGCATTCCAGTCAAGATTACGGTCCTGCCAAGACGGCTGATAATCTGGCCGCGCATGATTGCCATAGACTTTATAGGTGAACGTCGGAACCACGATGCACAAATCGGCGCGGCGTTGCCCTAAGGGCGAACAAACATAGAATGGGATCGCATCGCTGCCCTGATCATTATCGATCCGCATCAGATAGACACCAGATGGCATATCGTTCGGGACGGTGAATTTAAAATCTGTCTCCCATCCGAAATCATAGATATCGTCATCATGAAAATGGATGGCCCCGTAATGGGCGGGTTTGTGACGCCAGCACATCTCGCTACCGTCCCAATAGGCACCCGTCATGGCACGGGTGGGGAAATTAATCAGGCTTAGTGCAGGGCCAGGCGTACCATGGATGTGTGTCGTCGTCGTATCATTAGCGAAATCCCAAGCGACGAAAACCGCCTCGTCCACAGTGATCTTAGGGGCCTCAACCTTACCATTGAAATGGTCTTTGCGCGACTGAGATGCGGCAATTGTCAATATACCTGCCTTTATATCTCCGCTGATCGGCCCGGATATCGTTTGCGTGTTAGTGGCATGAATATCTGTGACAATTAGCGTTTGATCGTCGCCGGGCCTGATGTCAGCCTGCACGTTATACCACCGGCGTGGTTTCAGCGGATGATCAGACACAATAACATGGTCATGATATCGCATCGATATCCGGCCACCCGATTGTAGATCAATCGATACATCAGGCAGCGACAGGATCGTCTGCACCTTGTCGTTGATCAACGTAGGATAGATACGCAGGCTGATCCTGATATGAAAACCTTCGGTCAGATCCAGTGGTGTCGCACAAATGGCATAAGACCCTGCCGCAAATGGCTGATTGCGACCTGTCACAGATTGCGGCGCAAACCATTGGCTGGCGTCTGTTTCGATGATCCCCGGACCTGCCGGATTGGGATCGGCACTGATCGACCGAACCAACCGCGCCTCAAAACCTGCATCCCCTTGCGATGATACTTTGAAGCCGACGGCACCACCCGGTCTGACTGACATCACATCAGAATAACCCAAAAGGGGGGGGTTATCCATCTAAGGTGTCCTTTCGCCGTAAACCAGATCAGGCAAAAACGTCACCCAATCCGCATAAAAAACAAGGATCAGGATCATTGCAACATAGGGTAAAAGCAGTGGCAGCACGCCTACCGATATCTCCTCGATTGTAACTTTGCTGATGCGGGCCGCCACAAACAGATTGACCCCGATGGGTGGTGTTAGAAACCCGATTTCGCACGTCATCACTGTGAAAATACCAAAAACCACCGGATCAACACCAATGCTGGTCACAAGCGGGAAAAAGACCGCCGTAAAGATGATGATCTGCGGAATGCTTTCCAGCCACATACCGACAATGATATAAAAAATCCCGATCAACAGCATTACCAGCCATGGATGTTCAAGGATGCCCTGAAACAGGGTCAGAATGGACTCTGGGATATCATAAATCGTGACCAACTGCCCGAAGGCTTTGGTTGACCCCAGAATGAACAGAACCGTGCCAATCACGATTGCAGTGAATTTGAATGCGTAAAACAGCTTGGCCCAGGTCAACCCGCGATAGATGAAAAGTCCCACGAAAAGACCGTATGCTACAGCGACGGCGGCGGCTTCGGACGGGGTGAAAATACCGGTATAAATACCGCCCAGAATGATCACCGGGGCCATTAGCGCCCATTTGCCTTCCCAAACAGCGTCGCCCAGAGGTCGCCATCTGAACCGTTCGCCCGTACCACCATAGCCATTGCGCAGCGATACAAAAAATACCACACCCATCAGCATGAAACCCAGAACAATACCCGGCACGATGCCCGCTAGAAACAATCGCGGGATCGATACATCCGTAACCAACGCAAAGATCACCAACAGGTTCGACGGCGGGATCATACTGCCCAAGGCACCCGCCGACGCAGCGATAGCACCCGCAAACCGCGGTTTATAGTCTTCGTTTTTCATCGCAGGGATTGTGATCGATCCGATGGCCGCCGTGGTCGCAGGCCCCGACCCGGACAAAGCCGCAAAGAACATGCAAGCCACGACCGTGACCAGACCAAGGCCACCCTTATAAGCCCCCACCAACTGATGCGCGATCTTGACCAGACGTTCCGACATCCCGCCCTGTTCCATCAACTGGCCAGCCAAAATAAACAGCGGGATCGTGACCAGTGGAAACGGTTCAAACGCTGTCCAGGCGCTTTGCGCCATCAACGTCATGGGTATATCTGCGATGATCAGCCCAGCCACAGTCGCAATGCCCGCCGCAAATGGGATCGGCACGCCAATCGCAAGCGAAAAGACAAAAACACCCACCATGGCCATTGGGCCGTTCACAGCGGAAGTCCTTTCCAGTTGTCACCATACCAACGCCAGTAAACCTGCAAAATACGAAACAGCATTAATATAAACGCCATTGGGATAAACATCTGAATCCACCGCTGTTCAATACCAAGGCCCGGTGTCTGATAGGTCACGTTGAACAAAAGCTGGGTATATGTCAGCGTTTGTATGATCATGAAAATCACAAACGCCAGCCACAGAAAGTCCGCCAATAAGATTGAGGCCACCTGAAACGGACGCGGCAACGCTTTGACCAGCAAGGTGATGCGAATATGCGCTCGGTCACGCACCGCCATCGTTGCCCCCAGATAGACCGCGAAAATCATCCCATAAACTGCGATTTCCTCGGTCCAGACCACGGGCAACAAAAAGAATTCGCGCAGGACGATCCGCAGTAAAACGCTGATTACGACGGCGGCCAGACAAATCGTGCAGATCACCTCTTCGAAGTATTGATCAAGTTTTGACAACACCGCTTTGGGACCTTAGTTCGTGTTGCCCGCAGCCCGAATTGCCTGAACAAGGTCGGAAAATTCCTGTCCTTTTTCGGCTGCATATTTATCCTGCACACGTTGTGCGGCCGCGATAAAACCTGATCTGTCAAATTCGGCTGTTTCCATGCCGCCATCTGTCGTCAGAAAAACGCGGATACCATCGATCTGGCTGCTCATCTCGGCCTTTTGGGCCAGTCCAGCATCACGCGCAGCACGGATCACGGCGTCGCGCTGATCTTCGTCCAGCTTGTTCATCAATCGGTCACTGGCAAACAAGGGCGAGAAATAGGAAAAATGCTCAAGTGCAGTAAAATAGGGCATAATTTCATAGAACTTTTGCGACTTGATAAAAGACGTGCCATTATCAGCGCCTTCGACCGTACCAGTCTGCAACGCGGTCGGTGTATCGGCCCAAGGCAGCGGGATCGGAACCGCACCAAATTCGGCGAATGTGTCAATCATCACCTGATTTTTCGGCACCCGCACTTTTAGACCCGCCATATCATCGATGCTGGTGATCGGATTGCGTGAATTGTAAAAATCGCGGTCACCGACAAATCCAAAAGTCAGCAAATGCACATTTGTGGCCGCATTCAGCTTGGCGGCGAAATCATCGCCCACCTTGCCTTCAAGAATGCGATAAGCATGATCTTTGTCTTGAAAAATATACGGCAACACAAACGCATCCATTAGCGGAAAATGCGGTGATACGTTGTTGCCGGTGATGATATGCATATCCACCGTACCAAGTTGCATCGCCTTAAATGCCTCATCTTCGCCCATCAACTGGCCGCAACAGCGCACTTTCACATCGATGGTGCCGCCTGAATATTCTTCGGCCAGCTTTTCGAATTCCGCCGCCAAAACGCCATAAGAACTGGTTTCCGCTGCTGCATAGCCCAGATTGATCGTCACATCTTTGGCATATGTCGTTGTGCCAAAGATCCCTATTGCGATGCTGAAAATCGCTGCAATCATTGTGCGCGTCATATTTTTTACCCCCATGTCAATATTATTTTCAAAGCCTGTCCGAAAAACTGTTGCACTTCCAATATCAAATTTGGCAACTTTGATGCATGACTGTTATCAAACGCTTTGGCCTGCGCCATATCCGACATTTCACTGCCGTCGCCGAAACCCTGCATTTTCGTCGTGCCGCCGAGACATTGGGTATCGCCCAACCTGCGCTTAGCCGATCTGTTCAGCATCTAGAGCGTGAGTTGGGCGTGACATTGTTTGAACGTGATAACAGGAATGTCAAACTGACAGACGCAGGGCGTGTTTTTCTAGAAGGATCAACAAGTGTGCTGGATACAATGAACGCCACGATCCTGCGTATTCAAAAGGTGCAACAGGGCGAAGTTGGCAGCCTGAACATCGGCTATACGGATTTTGCCATCGGGGGCGATCTGCCCAGCATTCTGGCCAGTTTTCGCAAAGCCCGGACGGACGTAGCGGTCAACCCCATGCACGCTGTGACAACGCGTCAGCTTCAGCAATTGGCGCATGGCGATCTGGACATCGGCTTTGTTACCGGTCCTGTCACAGCCCACGATCTTGTCAGCCTTGAGATCCAGCGCGACACATTCGTGGCCGTCGTGCCCGACACGCACGCTTTGGCGCAACGTAAATCCATCAGTCTTCAGGATCTAGCCCATGACTCTTTTGTTGTTGGATCCTATCAAGATTGGCGCCACTTTCATCTGCACCTGGACACAATTTGCGACCGGGCCGGAATTAAACCCAATGTCGTGCAAGAGGCCTATAATACTGACGGGATCCTTGGCCTTGTCGCCTGCGGTATGGGTGTAACAATCCTGACTGAACGCATCATGCGCCACCCGCGCCCCGGTTTGACTGTTTTACAATTGCCCGACGTTACACAGAACTTAAGCACACTGGCTGTCTACTCTGCCCACACAAAAAACAAATGCGTTCAGATGTTTGTCGATCATTTGTCTGGTGTAAGCCATGAGATAAGCAAAATGCTAAATTGATGTTTTGATCCAAAAGCGGCGGATTAGTGAAATGAAAAATAGCACTGCAATGATAAGCAGACTGATCTGATAAATTAAACTAAGCCAATCCAAAAATAGGTTAAGTTTCATAAACGTGCCATCATATTCTATGTACCGTCTTGGTATGGCCAACGGCATCAGTGCATCGATGATAATAATAGCCGTAATGCCACTCAAGTTAGTCACCCAAAACAGACCAAATGTTATGCGCTTATAAAATAATGCGCCCAGCTTAGCCTGAAACCATAAAAGCCCTGCGGGGATTATCAAAACGGCAGCATAGCCAAAATAGTAATAACCATGCGAAATAATATAATATGTATCGTGCCCACTTAAATCGCTTGCGCTTGGTTGATGATCGGTAGAAATCGAAACCAAAAGAATGATCGCACCAAAAATAGCATAGATACCTGATGTCAGGACAAAAAGAACTGAGACGCTTTGGTTTTTCAAATGCGCAAAAAGTGGCAGTGCGATCATACAAACCGCCAGTAAAACGATAATCATTAAATCCATACGTTTTACCCTGAAATGAGCAATGGCAAGTATCCATAACAGACTTCAGCGACAAATTCCTATGCACTAATGCGCAGACCCACATCCACCCCCGCCCGGCGTTTCAACAATGAAAACATCGCCCGCTTGCAATTCAGCCTTGTCGTTTCCAGCCAATTCTTCAACCTGACCGTCGGCCCGTTCCACGCTGTTGCGGCCCGGCTTGCCAGGATCGCCACCGTTCAAACCATGGGGCACTGTTTCGCGGTGCGAGGATAACACTGTCGCCGTCATCGGTTCAAGAAAACGCAAGCGGCGCACGATACCGTCACCACCTTTGTTGGCACCTGCCCCACCGGATTCGATGCGAATTGAAAATTCATCGACGCGTACGGGAAATCGGGTCTCTAACACTTCGGGGTCCGTCATGCGGGTGTTGGTCATATGGCTGTGCACAGCACTTGTCCCGTCAAAGCCCGGGCCCGCGCCTGTTCCGCCACAGATCGTTTCGTAATTCTGATAAACATCATTGCCATAGACGAAGTTATTCATCGTGCCCTGCGATCCGGCAATCACGCCCAGCGCGCCGTAAAGCGTATCAGCAATGGCTTGCGATACCTCTGTGTTGCCTGAAATGACAGCAGCAGGAAAGCGCGGGTTGATCATTGATCCTTCAGGAACGCGAATATTCAGCGGCTTCAGACACCCTTCGTTCATCGGAATGTCATTGCCAACAAGCGTGCGGAACACATACAAAACCACCGCCCGGCACACAGCTAGCGGGGCGTTGTAATTCAGATCATCTTGGGTTGAGGTTCCGGTGAAATCCAGCGTCGCATTCCGGTTGGCGCGATCGACCTGAATGGCCACCTTGATCTGCGCACCACTGTCCAGCGGATAGGTAAATTGACTGTCGGTCAGCACCTCAAGCACGCGACGTACGCTTTCTTCTGCATTGTCCTGAACATGCCCCATATAGGCATGAACCGTCGAAACCCCGAACTGTTCTACCATCTTTTGCAACTCGGCCACTCCGGTCGCATTCGCTGCAATCTGTGCCACCAGATCGGCCATGTTCTGATCGATATTACGGCACGGATAGTCACCTGATGCCAGCAATGCACGTATTGCCTTTTCTTGTAGAACGCCCTGTTTCACCAATAAAAAATTGTCGATCAGAATGCCCTCTTCCCGGATATGACGGCTATCGGGCGGGGCGGATCCTGGCGTGGTGCCGCCGATATCTGCGTGATGCCCACGCGAAGCGACAGTGAACAGTATATCCTGCCCTGCGTCATCAAAAACCGGCGTGATCACAGTGACATCTGGCAGATGTGTTCCACCGTTATAGGGGTTATTCATCATGAAAACATCACCTGGGTGAATACGGCCAGCGTTCACGCGCAAGATCGTCCTGACGCTTTCACTCATCGATCCCAGATGCACTGGTACGTGGGGGGCATTGGCCACCAGATCACCGTGCTGATCGAACAGCGCGCAGGAAAAGTCCAGCCGTTCTTTGATGTTCACCGAATATGCCGTGTTGGCCAGCGTGGCGCCCATCTGTTCAGCGATGGACATGAACAGATTATTGAAAACCTCAAGCATGACCGGATCGACAGACGTGCCAATCGCTTCGACCCGGCGCAGTTTTTCAGTGCGGCGCAAGATCAGGCTGCCCCCGGCCACACATTCCGCCTGCCAACCGGGATCCAGAATATTGGTGCCTGTCGGTTCGATCAAAATCGCAGGGCCATTGACCCAGTCACCACCTTTCAAACTGGCGCGATCCAACATTGGCACCTGCTGCTGCACACCCTCAACGACCATATCGGCGTGGTTTTTGCCGCCACCCAATGGCAACTGATCCGGCAGGCCGACATTTTCACCTGTCTGCCCAACCGCTTCGGCTGTTAGCACATCGATGATTAGATGATCATAAACCGGAACAAATCCAAATCTTTGGGCATGCGCTGCCTCAAACCCGGCGGTCATTTTGGCGGGCGTGTCAAAGGGCACCTCAAGCGTCTGGTGCGCGCCATCGGTGCGAATATGCGCCATGGTCACAATATCGATGCGGTCAGACGCAATGCCCTGTGCTGTAATTTCAGCCCGTGCCTGATTGGTCAGATCTTTCAAAACCGCCTGCGCATCATGATTAATAGGGCGCGCAAACTGATATTCCCGCAAGGCCCGCACATCCGCCAACCCCATGCCAAATGCTGACAGAACACCGGCATATGGGTGAATGAAAATACGTTCCATCCCCAAGGCATCAGCGACCTTGCACGCATGCTGACCACCTGCGCCCCCAAAACAGTTCATCGTATATTGCGTCACATCATAGCCACGCTGCACACTGATTTTTTTGATCGCATTGGCCATGTTTTCCACAGCAATACGCAGGAAGCCTTCGGCCAGATCTTCGGGGCTGCGGCGCGCATCACCGCTGTCGGCGGCGATCTGATCAGCCAGATCTTCGAACTTTTGGCGCACGATATCTGGGTCCAGCGGCTGATCGGCATTCGGCCCGAAGATATGCGGAAACTGATCCGGTTGCAGCTTGCCCAGCAGCACATTGCAATCCGTCACCGTCAAAGGCCCACCGCGTCGGTAACACGCAGGCCCGGGGTCCGCACCAGCACTTTCCGGCCCCACCTGCATACGCCCATCTGCAAACCGCAGGATCGACCCGCCCCCGGACGCAACCGTATGAATGCTCATCATTGGGGCGCGCATCCTGACACCTGCGACTTCGGTTTCAAACGATCGCTCGTAATCGCCCGCATAATGGCACACATCAGTCGAGGTGCCGCCCATGTCAAAGCCGATCAGCTTGTCAAACCCGTGTTCGGCCGCCGTCCGCACCATGCCCACAACACCACCCGCAGGACCGGATAAAATCGCATCCTTGCCCTGAAAAAGTGCGGCATCAGTCAGCCCGCCATTTGATTGCATGAACATCAAAGTATCGCAGCCGCCCTGATCAGATTTCAAAGCATCACGCACCTGCCCGACATAGCGGCGCAGAATCGGTGATAGATAGGCATCGACTACAGCTGTATCGCCACGCGACACCAGCTTAATCAACGGACTGGCCTGATGGCTAAGCGAAATTTGTGTAAAACCAACCTGCTGCGCGATCTGTCCGATCTGTTTTTCGTGATCCGTAAACCGATACCCATGCATCAGCGCCACAGCCACCGACCGATAGCCCTGATCATAGGCGCGCGCCAAATCCGCAGCTACGACGCGCGCATTCAACGGTGTAGTCACGTCGCCCGTGGCGGACATACGTTCATCGACTTCAATCGCATACTCGTACAATAGCTCGGGCAGCGTGATATCCAGATCAAACAAGCGCGGGCGGTTCTGATATCCGATCCGCAGCAGATCTTTCAGACCTTTTGTAATTAATAAAACTGTCCGCTCGCCCTTGCGTTCCAACAGTGCATTCGTGGCGACCGTCGTGCCCATCTTGACCGCTGCGATCTGGCCGGGAGGAATAGCATCGCCGCTGGCCAACCCCATCAGCACCCGAATACCTTCGACCGCCGCATCAGCATAGACATCAGCGTTTTCCGACAGCAGCTTATGGGTGCGCAATTGCCCATCGGGTCCGCGTGCAACCACATCGGTAAATGTACCACCGCGATCAATCCAGAATTGCCATTTCGCGTCCACACCGCTGTTCATACCCGGATCCCTCGAATCAAATTAACATTTGCTTTATGAATAGAACACTGACAAATTGTCAACGTTATGTAAGCAAAATAGATTCGGCGCAGTCCGACTTACAGGGAGAATAAGAATGACCAAACACGCTGTGATTTTCGCGGCTTCACTGGCTGTATCATCGCCGGTTGTGGCCGAAAGCTGGGATATGCCGACGCCTTATGGTGACAGCACGTTCCACACACAAAATATCATACAGTTCACAGATGATATTCGTGCGGCCACTGACAGTGGGCTGGATATAACGATCCATTCCGCCGGGTCGCTTTTTCCCCATTCCGAGATCAAGAATGCCGTGCGATCTCGTCAGGTTCCAATCGGTGAATTCTTCCTGTCGCGCCTGTCCAACGAAGATTTGGCATACGGTCTGGACAGCCAGCCCTTTGTCGCGACCAGCTATGATGATGCGCAAATACTGTGGAATGCACAAAAGCCGGTGATAACTGAACTGCTGGCCGCCCAAGGCTTGATGCCGCTTTTTTCCGTGCCATGGCCTGCGCAGGGGCTTTATACCAACGGTGAAATCGCAACAGTCGACGACTTGGCTGGCCTACGCTTTCGCGCCTATAACGCCGCACTCGAAGAATTCGCAACACTGGCGGGGGCGTCCCCTGTCCAGATCGAGGCATCGAACATTCCCCAGGCCTTTGCAACCGGACAGGTACAGGCGATGATCACCTCGCCCTCGACCGGCGTGAATTCAACGGCATGGGATTTCGTCACCCATTACACCCCGATCAACGCGTGGGTACCAAAGAACATCGTCGTCGTGAACGCCCGCATCTTTGACGGTCTGGATGATGCAAGTAAAGCGGCTGTTCTCGACGCAGCCGCTGTCGCCGAAACACGCGGCTGGGAAATGTCCAAGGCCGAGGCCGAAACCCAAACCGCCGCATTGGCCGAAAATGGCATTGTGGTTTATGATCCAAGCCCCGAACTGGTGTCAGGTCTGCAAGTGCTGGGCGACACGATGCTGGAAAATTGGCAATCCAACGCATCTGAAGAAGCACAAAAGGTGCTGGACGCCTACTTCGAAGCGAAATGAGGGTGCAAGCTTATCGCTGATACCAACATATCGAAAGCGTTATCATGATCCGTTTTCTGAACATGCTTTACAAGATTGCTGGCGGTCTGGCCGGTCTCTTGATCCTGGCGATCTGTCTACTGATCAGTGCGCAGGTCATGTTGAACGCAGCAGGCCGTATCTCACCGGGCCTGCTGCCCCCAACCATCCCGTCCTATCGCGACTTTTCTGGTTTTATGTTGGCAGGGGCCACGTTTTTGGCCATGGCGCACACCCTGCGCGCGGGTGGGCATATTCGTGTCAATCTTGTCACCCAGCGCTTTGCGGATCCCGTTCAGGCTATATTGGAGGGGATTGTGCTGACCCTGACCATCGCGCTGACCGCATTTGCCACTTGGTACATGGGTGCGCTGGTTGAAGAAAGCTGGCGCTATAACGATCTGTCAAACGGCATCATCCCGATCCCGCTTTGGGCGCCACAATCGGTCACCTGTTTTGGCATGGCGTTGCTCACGCTGGCACTGGTCCACACATTGGTTGACCTGATCCGCGCGCGCAAACCGGTCCTAACCAACCCGGACGAGGTATAGCCGATGACCGACCCGATGATCGCCACTGTTCTTTTGGGTCTGCTGATCCTGTTACTAGCCGCAGGTGTATGGGTCGCTGTCGCCTTGACCATTGTCGGGTTAGTGGCCATCACGCTGTTTTCCAACGCCCCGGCCGAATTGATCATGGCCACCACGTTCTGGGGCCATTCGCACACTTGGGAACTGACTGCGCTGCCACTGTTCATTCTGATGGGGGAAATCCTGCTGCGGTCCAGATTAAGCCGCGATATGTTCAGCGGTCTGGCCCCATGGCTGGGCCGCGCGCCGGGGCGATTGCTGCATGTCAATGTCTTTGGCTGTGCGATCTTTGCGGCTGTCTCGGGATCATCCGCGGCAACAGCGGCCACAATCGGACGAATGTCCGTGCCCGAATTGACCGGGCGCGGCTATCCCGAAAACCTGATTATCGGCACCTTGGCCGGATCTGCCACACTTGGGCTGCTGATCCCGCCATCGATCATCTTGATCGTTTACGGCGTGGCCACCGAACAATCCATCGCCCGCCTGTTCATCGCGGGCATCTTGCCGGGCCTCATGCTGATTGCGCTGTTCGCCGGATACGTCGCAGTACGTGCCTTAATGAACCCCGATCTGATCCCGACGGAAACCGCCCGTACCACATTCAGCGAAAAGCTGCACGCATCGCGCAGCCTGATCCCTGTGGGCCTACTGATCTGCGGCGTCATCGGATCAATTTACGCGGGCCTTGCGTCGCCCACAGACGCCGCCGCACTGGGCGTTTTGCTGTCGATCGGGCTAGCATGGTCGTCGGGATCGTTCAGCTGGTCGCTGTTCTGGCAGGCCGTTCTGTCCGCCACGCGCACATCCTGCATGATCGCCTTTATCCTGTTAGGGGCTGCGTTTTTATCCGTTGCCATGGGCTTTACCGGCCTACCCCGCAATCTGGCCACATGGATCAGCGACATGAACCTGTCGCCGCATATTCTGCTGATGGCTTTGACCTTGTTCTTCATCGTTCTGGGTTGTTTTCTGGATGGGATTTCGGTCGTGGTCCTGACTACATCCGTCATAATGCCCATGGTCACCGCTGTTGGCATTGACCCGATCTGGTTCGGTATCTATCTGGTCATTGTTGTCGAGATGAGCCAGATCACACCGCCTGTAGGCTTTAACCTGTTTGTCATTCAGGGCCTGACCGGCATCGACATCCTGCGCGTGGCCAAGGCTGCTTTCCCGTTTTTCCTACTTTTGTTATTCGCCGTGGTGCTGATAACGATCTTCCCACAAATCGTGACCTATCTGCCGAACCTGATGCGGAACTAAAGCGATGCCGCCGCACGACTGGCCTGATCATATTGCCCCGAAAGGGTTCGCAGACTTGATGCAATCTCGCGCATTTCTTCGCCCGACAGATCCAATCGTGACAGTCCATCCAGAAAGCACCGTTCGCGCACAGACCGATACGCATCGCACAGGGCCTCGCCCGCGTCGGAGGTTCTGTAAAAGACTTCTTTCCTACGCTTTTCAGATTGTAATAGCTCCATCTTCATCAACTTTTTCAGCGCATAATTGACCGTGTGCGTATCTTCGACATTCAGCAAAAAACAGATATCCGTCAGGCGCTTATCCCGACCCCGGTGATTGGCATTGTGTAGCACCAGAATTTCCAAAGGGGTCAAATCCGTGTTCCCTGCCGCCGACATGCACCGCACCATCCACCGGCTGAATGCATTATAGGCAATGATCATCCCATATTCGATTTCCGATGCCTGCCAACCTTCGCCTTCCGCCAAATGTCGCGATGAAACGATCCGCCGTTTGCCCTTGCTATCCATAATCCAAGTCCCTTTCAATCTAAAAACACCGATATTTAATCGATATTATACCGACAAAATTAACGTAGCAATTCGATAACCTCTCAAGACGTAGCCAGATAGCTGCAATTGGAAACTAAAACAAACAGCAGGTTACTGACTTTCCGCCTTGGCAAAGCGATCCGTAAGATAGGCCATGATCTGACTTAACTCAGCATCATCTGCGGTCAGACCATTTCCAACCATGCGCGTGACCAACACGACGACATCTTCGCGATTGTTCAATCCGGCCCCTTCGACCAACTGCGGCGAATGACATTGGGAACATTTGGCCTGAAACAGATCTTCGGCCGCAGCCGGATCATATGTCAGGGGCGCTTGCAGCCCCGATTGTCTGACTGCGTTCTGGCTTGCCGACGTTTCGATGATTTCGACACGCCGTTCACTGACGCCTTGACGCAGTGTTGGTGATATCGCAATCAGATAAGCGGTCACACTCCATTGTTCGCTTTCGCTGATCGGGTTCATGGTTGTTGACCGTGTGGCCATCCGCGTAACGGTGCTATGCCAGGCCTGTGGCGTTCGAGGTTTCACAAGGATCGTGCGCAAGTCGTGACATTGTGTGCATTTCCGTGTCAGCACATCACGACCTTCGGCAAGACCCGCGGATGACGCCAGCACCGCCAATCCAGCTTCATCGGTAAAGCCGATTTGCGGCAGATAGGTTGTAACCCGTGCAATCCGCTCTGATGAAAAATTCTGACCGTCCTGGGCTGTTGCGCGCAAAAAGGCTTCGCGCGCGGCATAAGGCAGTGCCAATCCAGTCAGCAGCAATGTGCAAATCAACAGCGCTGTCCCAAGAAACGGCGCAAGCGTCGATTCCATATGTTTGAAAAACCGTACGACCATGATTTTGATGATCAGGATCGCCCCAACAGTCAGTCCCAACGTTAAATGCACAACTGTGCGCGCGGGCAATTCGATTTGATAAGACCAAAGGCGCGGCACCATATCCCACATTAAGAAAACATAAATACCGACAAAGGCATAGCCCAGCACGCGGTGCAAATTCATTAATGACCTTGGGGCCGAACTTTTGTGCTTTTTCTTATCAAACGGAAAAGCCCAAAGGTAGTACATCAAAAAAGTAAGAAAAAGCGCCAACAGAAGAAATATGCCCCCCAAAATGGCATTAACGGACGCACCCATTTGATCTCCAATTCTCTATGCGCTTTGTCGCGGTAATGTGCCCACGCACACGACTTCAAGACGTATGTTGCAGGATTCTCCGAAAAGGTTCGCGAGGTCTGAAATTTATTTATGCGGAAAACGGGCTATAGTGAAAACGGTATCCAAAGCCAGAAATTTTAATCCCTTTTGCACAAGGTTGTTTAGGGTAAGGGGCGAAATAGCACCGCAAATAACCTGTCAATCCGCTCTAATTGACTTGCTCTAAAGTTTTACCGCGCACGTCATTGATTCCTAGCGCAACAATTGCCCCGCTAAAACAACTGTTTTATTGAGACATATGGACCCAAGCAGCCGTTCGTTGCACCCTACGCAATGCATAAAGTGCGAGACGGAGCGCCGATTCGCTGCGGTCTCGCCTATGGCTGCTTTTGGATCTTCTCTGGGGGCTCAGAACACATCTTCAAGCAAGCTGATAAGCTGAGCGTCGAGGTCTGGAGCGGTCACAGGCGATCCGTGGCAGGAAAGCAGGATGGTCGGGCCGTCAGTGGAAAGCTGTGTATTGGCCCAATCTTTGAAAACTGAGGCGTCTTTGACTCCGTAACGTGGAAAGGTGCCAAGCATATTGAGAGCCTCCACATAGACGCCTGGCGAATGCAGCTTGGCGCTAAAGGCATCGGTGACAATCCAAGCAATCTCTGAACGAGTTCTTACTTCAACCCAGAGCTCTCCTGTCTTGAGGCCTTCAGGTTGAAGTATTCTCTGGTTGTCCGCCAACTGCGATTTGAGGGTATCAATTCCATCAAACGTCAGTCCCGTGATCTTTTTCAGACGCGGCACCGCATCTTTTGAACAAACCAATGATGCATTCGGAAAGGCCTTGACATGCCCTGTCAGACCTCTGTTGTGATAGTGATTTGGTGCGAGTATCATCGACACGCCGCCTAGTTTGGCGAGGCTGTGAGATTCAGACGTTTCAAGTCCCGTGACGGGGCTATAAAGGCACAAGCCCCCGTCTCGAAGACGGAATGCGATGCAGTTCAGCTTTCCAGCGCGGCCAATGTAGACACCGTCAATTCCAGATACTGGGGAAAAGGGCTGGATCGTCATAGTGGTCGATACCCGCTTAGAATTGAGCATATGAGATCGACAAGAGGGCGACCCGCCGTCTGATCCCGGTGTGATCTGTTGTGTGCATGAATGCCCATCACAGCCGGAACCAGTGACGCGGCCAAGATATGAGGTGTGAATGCCGCGCCTTCGCCTTGCTCAGCCTGCTCATTCTCGAGGGCGATCAGAAAGTGGTCTTCAAGAGTATTCCAGTAGGAGCGCACAGCATTTTCAAGCCGTGGACTTTGGATGCGGGCGTTCTCAATGCCGGTGTTGACGATCAAACACCCATAGTCACTGGATGTCATAGATCCCGGTGTGACTAAACCCTTAAAGAAAGAGACGATTTCAGGAATACCGCCTTGTTTCATTGGAGCCATTTCCGCCGAGATAGCGGCGTCACAGTAGTAATTCAAGGTTTCTAGGTAGAGACCTTCCTTGCCACCAAACTCCGAGCGAATGGCGAATTGGTTGAGGCCCGTCAGTCTTTCAAGTTCACGCACACCAAGGCTTTGGAACCCATGTTCCCAGAAAGCGTTGCACGCTTTTGTAATGGCATTTTGGCGATCATAGGACTTCTGGCGCGGCATCGTTCATTCCATTTGACTGTTTCAATACACTCGCATAGATATTATTTCACTGCAACTGTATAGAAATGGATTCAAAGATGCGGGATGTGATTTTTCCAAGCGACAAACAAGCGAAATACGAGGCCTACGGATACTCTGCGGCGGTGAAAAGTGGCGGCTTCCTGTTCATGTCGGGACAGGTCGGCATCAATGCGTCAGGCAGTGTGATCAGCGATCCAGCAGCGCAGTTCCAATTGGCTTTTACCAACTTGGGTGGCGTGTTAGAGGCGGCTGGGTGTGGATTTGACGATATCGTCGACATCACGTCCTTCCACGTAGACATGTACGAACACTTCAACGCGTTTGCATCTGTAAAGCAGAGCGTCTTTCCAAATCCACCCTTTCCAAACTGGACCGCCATTGGCGTTGTTTGCTTGGCCGAGCCCGATCTTTTGTTGGAGGTCAAGGCAATCGCAAAACTTGCATCATTTACTTGATTGCTAAAATAGCTGCCATTCGTGCACGGTGCAGCATCCGCTAAAATGGGCTGATTTTGTTGAAAAACTCCTGCTTGATTGATGACCTAACGGCTGATTCAATTCCCTTATTGGTTGGGGGCATTGGCGA
>NZ_JABUFE010000022.1 GCF_013315265.1 Parasulfitobacter algicola
GCGTGACCCGGATGAGTGACAAAGACCCAAAGGAAAGAAGGAAAACGAGCTTGACCCAAACACCCAATTAGAGAAGCAGACATTCGTTGTAGCGACGCAGCTTTCTAAAAGCGGACTTCCATGTTCCTCCGACGCAAAAACAATTTTTGTCTGTAGCGCCCACACGTAGCGATACGATTCAAAGCATGGGTTTGTTCTGTTGCATAATTTTGATGACAACAGGTTTCGCATAGCCAATTTTTTGCTCACGACCCTTGCCAATAAGTGCTCGGTACACACCCGAATGAGAGATTACGAGGGATCGCTCAAGCGGCTCTAATTGGGACAGACCCAACGCAAGACGTTGGCTAAAGGCCCTAGTTGTCTCGCCATTAGGCGGAGCGTCATATGCTGAAAGTCGCGCCTCTGGCGGGCCACCTTCAAACACGCCCCAATCACGTTCCTGCAGTTCAGCGATAGTCTGAAATGGAAGCTTTAGCTCTTGTGCAATAATCTCTGCGGTCTCTTGGCACCTTTTCAGGGGGCTGACAAGAATTCGAGACACGCCAAAGCCGTGTAAACTGCGCGCGGCTTCACCAGCCTGCCTTAGCCCTTCTGCATTAAGGGCTATGTCACGTTGCCCCATCACCTTCCCAGAACGGTTCCAGTCAGTTTGACCATGTCGTAAAAAGATGAACTCACCGGGAAAACCCGGAACGAGCTCTGGGCGCAGTAGAGCTTCGACTTGCTCGGTGCTTTGGTTACAACAGGAGCGCACGAACCACCTCATGGCTGGTCTTAAGGTCTTTGAGTAATATGGTCAAAAGCTCGTCCTTGAAGTCGCGCGCCTTCGCGACAAGGGCTTCATATTCACGTGTGTCGATACCCTCAACACCGCTGCGTTCTAGAACCTGTCGGATGTCGGGATCATCAATACTGGCCAAGAATTCTGCATAAAGTACAGTCAGGGGAGCCGCTTTGTCTTCAAATACATCTTGGATCCGCGCTAGAGCAGGCATTGAGAACAGTGCGTTCAGTTTGGCCCGTTTCTCAACTCCGCTCATACCGATGGTCTTGCTGACCGCGGCGACGCCGGCAAAGTAGAGCAACATCCGCGAAAACCGCAACTTAATGTTGCGGATGGCGCGTGGCTTGCTCACATCCTGAATTTTGTGTTCGAAGTCGACACAGATTGTGCGCCAGTAGCGGATGATGTCATTGAGCAAGAACAGGGCGATTTTCTCATCTGCAAGATCTTCGGTGACGTATCGGCAGATCAGGTCACTACGGAGTTTTTCAAAAGCGGTCTGATTATAGATCCACTCGCCTTCCAGCAAAAACAACATCCGGCGTGTGATGAATGTATTGGTGTCGTTGTCGCCCCCAATTGTCTCGCAAAGTTCATCTGCCCGTAAAGGTTCGTCGAAGACACCGCCATTCGCGGGCATTTTGATCCCAGCATCGCGGAGCCGTGCCCGGTAGATGTCTTGTTGGGATTGCAGGGAATCGAGCTCGCTTTCGCCCAGGCCGAGAAAAAAGAGATCGACGTCGGAGCCGCTTGTGGTTTCGCGGCGGGCGACGCTGCCGTTCACGCCAATGATGATTTTGGTATCCTGACCAAAGATTTCCTCAGCGAGTTCTCGCATGAGTTTGAGCTGTTGTTCGGATAATTTGACGGCGCGTTGTAGAACGCCCGATATATCGGAGTCTGTCAGTTCGGCCATGTCTTTTCCCCTTGGTTACGAAAGAAGATCGTCCAAGGTTGTCGTCCGGACTTCTTTGCTTTGGCGATACCGTTCATTGATACACGCTGGATCACTTAAACTGAAATCATGTGCGATGAAAAAATTTCTGTCTTTGATCTCAACACATATTTCCATCCATTCGGTGGGAAGTTCGTCTCGAGCGCGCTTGGTGCCATCAATGATTTTCCGGAACATTGCAAAAAGTTGTTTGTGACCGCGTTTCAGGTCAACTTCTGTTTTTAGAAAGTCGTCCTTAGAGAAGCTGTCGATTTGCGCACGCATGTAGGTCTGCGCCACAGTGTCAAACACGCGCCCCAGCCGCGCATTGATAAAGAGGTTGTAGACATTGTGTTTGAGTTGCCAAAATGCGTCGTAGTCGTTTTGCAGAAACTTTGAGTTCTCCGCCATTCTCTCGACCAATGTGATCGGAGATCCGAATGCTGCGCGCGGACCGACAAAGGCTCGGCAACGGGTGATGCCCTCAAGCGTGTCTAGGTTCAAGGGGCTTGAGAACAAGAAGCTGTATTGATTGACGTTTTCCCCATCGATCAAGGCGATCACTTGTTCTGGATCAACGGAAAACTCTTGTAGGACTGTACGTATCTCGGCGCCAAGCATGGACTCACCACGTATGATATCGCGGCTCGCTTTGTGGTGATTGATTCCAAACTTCTCTTCAAAAACGGGTTCAAGTGTGTGCGAGAGGGGCCCGTGACCTATGTCATGGAGCAGAGCGGCCGCTAACACAAGGTTGCGATCTTTTTGCGTCATACCAACCAGATCAGAATACCGTTCGGCGAGTTTTGCAACGCCTAAACTATGCTCCAGTCTGTTGTGACGCCTTCTGTCTGGTGAGGCCCCTGATCCTTTGCGAACATAGTCGATAGCGCCCAAGAACCCGATACGACCTAATCGTTGCATTGGCTTAGTGGCTATGAGCGCTTGCACAACACCATCTCGAAAGAAGGGCTCTTCGTCCGACCTCATGGTCCAAGTATCTGTAGTCATGGACATAAGTTCTGGTGCACCGAATGCATTCTCCTTCACTCTATGATCCAAGTTCACGTTCAAATCAGACTCACCCTCTTTTGCTAGTCCATCGCTTATACCGACTATACATAGAAACTAAACTCTACATTAGTAGGTTCTACGTCGCGGCATACATTGTTGCTGACATATGCTAATCGCCCTGTGCCTATGAGCCTAGTCGACTTTTTGCTTCCCGAAGTTCGAAAAAAGCAGAGGTTGTGAGGGTCTGATCAACTTGTCGGATACTTCGATCATCGTGCTTGCTTTCTTCCTGCCTCCTCCTTTCTTTTCGATTTCTACTTCGCCCTCGCTGACAAGTCGTTGAAGCGCCCGGAATATCATCACATTTTGAGCCGCTGTGAGGTTCCCGATACGCGAGAGCAAGGTTTCGATCTGCAAGACATCGTCAGTCATGTTGTCCATCACGCGACCGGGCAGTTCGTTTTCGAGTTCCTGCATCAGAGTAGCTTCATCTTCATCCAAAAATGAGAACAACGCGTCTTTGGTTTCCACTAACCGGTGATCGAACCCCATCTCGAACAGGGACCCCTTTCCGATGTGGCGAAAGTGGTTTTGTTGATCCCAGTGCACAGATAGCATTTTATCACGCGCAGCTTGATGCTTTGATAGATGTGCCAACAACATCCAACGTTTGTCAGTCTTAGAATACATCATAAATGGCGTAAAAAAGTGAGCTCCGCTATTGTGGCGAAGCGCCTCCATAATGGAGCGTTGCGCCGTTGCCCGTCCAAAGTTCTCATCTTCCTTAAGCTCGTTCCATGTCCTGACAAAATCATCGTCGACACCGTATTGGCGCAATCCATCAAGGCCCTTGCCGTCATTGCGTAAATAGTTAAGCAAGGCGTCGATCGAGAAGGTCAGAATAGCTTCAGGCTTGTGCAATGAAGAGAATATCTTTTGCAAACAATGCATGGGGACATCCGTGTAGCCCCATTGATCGAGCACAAAGAAACTACGCCCCTGGCGTTGCCGTTTCTTGATGTCGGTAAGAACTTTTGGGAGTAGATCCTCAAAGTTGCCTGTTTGTAAGATAATGCTCTCGTCTACTTGTGACGCAAACTCGCTGCGGAGCAACTCGTCGCGAAGGGTGGCCATATGCAGTGTGTTTGCATCACTGAAATAAAACTGGGCTGCAATTTGAAGTGGCTTGTGTCTGTCGGCGTTTATCCGGATCTTTGCCCGTTCAACCGCATATAGCAGTGCAAAAGGGCTTCCATATCGCGTCTCAGTGTCTTTTTGGTATAATCCGCCACCACAAAAGCCATCGACAATGGTAATGCGCAACACGTCCATGTGGCGGTTGGCGGTGACTGTGTCAAAATAGACATCCAGGTACTGCTCAATGACCTCAAGCTTACGTTCTGTGTGTGCTTCAATCCTCGGAAGAGGTGCGCCAATTTTCCAATTGAAATTCTGCTTTTTTGCCATCTTAGCCAGTCACATAATTACATCGCTTAAGACTGACCCATCTCAACGCGAAAGCAAGGCCAAACTCGCGTTAAGGGTGCATTTCAACGGGCATTTCATCCCATGTGCGTCCACGGTAATCTCGACCGTTAAGCTTCTTGGAGCGCTTCTTATTATCTTTGCCCCAAGTACCCCACTGCTTGAAAAAGAACGCCGTGCCATGGAGGCGACAGACATCGTGGATGTCGTCAATCCATTCTTCTTTGATTGGACGCGCACTTCGGCCGCTTTCGCCACCAACAATTGCCCAATCAATCCCTGTAAGGTCAATTTCTCCCACGCTGTTGATTAGAGGCTCGAAAGAGATAAACCTAATCCTTGCGGGAACATCGCGCAGCTCGTCTATCCGATGCGCAACATCAGCACCCTCTACACTTGTTCCAAGCCATACATTGTCCAGCGGCGATGGACAGAGGTCTTGCAGTAGCTCCGCCATTCTGTCTGGGCGCTTTGTCAGGATTTGGTAGTGGTGATGCGGTGTCTGCGACATCACTCCCCAAACATCCGCGACAAATGCAGTAGATACCAAAGGGTGAAAGAGATCGCTCATTGAATTTACAAAGATTTTCCGTGGCTTCTTCCACTTGCGCGGAATTTCCAGCGATGCGCGGTCTTCACGAACGACGCCATTCCAGATTGTGCGAGTACCTGACTTCCTAGTGAGGCCTTTGTATTTTTCAACACCCATCGCTTCCAAGCGCATAGCCATGTTCATCGCATAGCAATTTGTGCACCCAGCGGACATGATGGAGCATCCGACGACCGGGTTCCAAGTTGCATCGGTCCATTCGATTTGTGTCTCGGCCACGATACGTCTTTCTGCAATGCAATCGGTTACTCCTCCACATTAGCCATACGAGAACATAGAGGCAACAAAATTTACGCAACTTACGACCATATAGAGACCAATCAATGGCAGCTTTGCATCTGAACGCCTTGATTTCGCATGTGCAGCGAATTCACACTTTCCGCCCCATGGTGCCAGATTGTCAGGTCTGCTTTGGGCTGGGGGCTGTCTGCCCCCGGCCTAACGGCCTCCCCCGAGGATATTTTGGGAAGATGAAGTTGGCTTATCGTTGTTGCCGTTGTCACTGGATTGGAGTAAACAAAAGGCAAGGCACAGCCGGGGACGGCGATGGCCCTGAAGGTGAAGCGCCGATGCTCAAAAGCGTCGGCGCTTTTCTTATTCTATAAGTGCTGCGCAGTTAGCATCAATCGTTGAGAACCGTTCAGCAAGATCCGTCTCACCACCAAGGTAGTCAAAGTGGCCACCTTTAATGTCTATGATGCAGAAGCTGATCTGATCACCATTTTGCATGAGCAATGCCCCGTTGCCGAGCGACCCGGCCACTTCCCAACCTTCGGCTAGAAGATCCGGGACTGATCGATCCATCGGCAGGAAAGGTGTTTCGGCCTGAAGTGAGGTGGTCATCACGCACAGCGAAGCGCTTAAGACCGAGATTATTCTTTGCAATGGATGTTTCCTTTCGCAGTTATGGCTGGTTGAGTGCGGCCCGGCCGCCAGGGAAATACTTGTAGACGGTTGATGGCTTGATGCCATGATGAGCAGCGATAGCTTTGACGGAAAGTGTTGTCCCGGACAACATTTGCCGAACGCTGTCGATACCATCTTCGTCGAGGGCAGGGGGCCTACCTCCAATGCGACCTTGATCACGGGCCAAAGCCAGACCTGCCTGGGTTCGCTCACGGATCAGATCACGTTCGAATTGGGCAAACGCTACGGCGATTGTGTAGAACATCTGGCCCATGGCCGAGCTGGTATCGATCTTCTCACGATCAGAGTGCAGCTCGATCCCGGCGTCTTTCAACCGCTCGGCGATAAAACCAAGCTGCTTCTGGCTGCGGCTCAGACGGTCGAGTGCGGTCACGATCAGCATGTCACCTTCCTGAAGAACACTGAAGCATTGCTCCAATGTTTCGGAATGGGCCTTCGCGCCAGATTCCTTCACAGTGTAGATTTCGTCGCAGCCAAGTGCTCTGAGCCGCGCGATCTGAGGCTCAAGGTTTTGGTCACTGGTCGAGACCCTCGCGAAACCGATCTTTTTTCTGCCTGGTTGTTCCATAAATCGTTTGTCCATCGGGTTTATGTAGAGTATAGTTTATAGAGACCTTTATAGAAAGCTGAAATCGCTTAAGCAGGAGATTTCTGGGCCGTTCGGGAAGGTATCTATTAAACGTTCGTTTTATGGAGGCGGGATATGGCAGTAGAGGATCGGTTCGGCGGCGTGCAATCGAAACGCTTGCGCCATGCGTTCGCCACTCAAGAGATCGAGGCGAACCCGATGACGCCTGCTGAGATTGCGCTGTTTCGTAAGATGGAAATCAAGGGTTGGAACCCAGCACGCCAGCGAAAGTTCCTGATCGGCCGATTGATGCGTGAGCAACGCCAGGTGACGTCCCGTCAGCTCGACCGGACGAGGTAGGTAGGTCTCATTGACTGACACAACCTATTGCTACCCACCAGATTATTCAGTCCTTATTAATAAGCTGGGTATTCGTGACGCTGATACACTCGACCGGGCTGAACGGCAGATCACAGCGACGCGCGTAGATGAGGGTGTTCCTACCGGTGATTTTTCGCGATCGCACATTCAAGCTGTCCATCATCATATCTTTCAGGATGTGTATGCTTGGGCCGGTGAGCTGCGTACGCTCAACATAAGCAAGGGCGGAAGTCATTTCATGCCGCATGGTCGACTGGCCGGGGGCCTAGATCATGTCGAGCGTTTGGTAAAAGGTGGAAATTTCGGCCAGGGGATGAACCATGATCAGTTCGGGGAATATGCGGCACGAGTTGTCTCCGACCTGAACTATGCACACCCCTTTCGTGATGGGAACGGGCGTACACAGATGCAGGTGCTCAATCAGCTTACAGAAAGAGCCGGATTTGAACTTGCGACCGAACGAATAAATCCGACTGCCTGGATCACGGCATCGAAGGTTTCGAACATGGGATCTGACGAATTGTTGCGAGGGGCTATCACCTTCGCCATCGATCCTGAGCGCGCTCATACCGGCACAAAAGCACAAGAAGCTATTGCCAGCTATTTTGACACTGTGAATGCAGCGATTGAAAAGCTACGTTCGCCCGCCGAAAGAGCGTCCGCGCGGGACCAGGTGCGGTCGGTGGCGAAGGCTTATGAAACTATCATGGATCGAAACACGCTGCAGAAGGTTCTGAATGAACCGAGGGGGCGGGAGAGGTAACGATAAACCTTAGAGGGATTTTCTGCACTCAGCCGTATTCGATCACTGCCGAGCTTTGTGGGACCAATCGTTCCTTTATGCCAATGGACCCACCGTGCCGCTGATCTCGACCTACCACCTGAAGACACTCAACAGTCCTTGAATTTTTTGGAACCATGCTGATTGCTTCGGTGGAAATCTAATGGGCGCGATTCCGGGAGGGGGCTGGATCGTATCATAAGCAGCCGTTGGGGAATTATGCGGCGAAAGCTACTGAAGAGCCCATCTTGACTAGTTCTGCGGCGCAGCATCTCTGCTCACAGCGCAATGCAAAACTAGGATGTGAACTGTCTCGTCGCTCAAATCCGCAAGCAAGGTAGACAGCTTGGGCGTTCAAATTGTCTGGATGGGTACCAACAGACATTTGTGAACATGAGAGCTCGCGTGCCTTCTGCATTGCACCCTCAATCAGTTGTTTGCCAATGCCTTGCCTACGAAAACCAGATTCAACAAAGAGATGGTGCATATCGATACCTCTTACCCCCATTTGCAGCTGTATGAGCGGGCAAAGGGCTACATAGCCAACAGCTGTACCCTCGGCCTCCGCAACAATAACGTAAATCCATGGAATAACGCCGAAAATGTCTCTTTTTAGAATTTCTAGAGTTACCTGCGGAACATCGTCGTGATGTTCAGCCAGTGCTTGCACCATTCTCTTTAGGTGAGGCAAGTCAGTTTGGGTTGCATCACGTATCTCGACGATACTGTTTTGAGGGGTTCTTTCCATTTTGCTCTCCTGTCTTAGCCACAGGAGCCAAACGAAAGAATGCCGCTCTGTGGCGGCATCATCTGTTCGAACAACACTGACCGCTCCGTTTAAGAACGGAGGTAATAGCTCGGCAGGTTAACGACTTCATTCAACATGAGTGTATCGTGGGACATATTTCCCTTCGAAGCAAGACAGTAAGGTCGGCTTTTGTCCCGCACTGCAGACCTCGCCGACCTTCGCGACTGGCAGGCGCAAAAACGTGACAAAACCCCTTCTATTTTGCCGGGGGTTTTTGTCCAGCCTAAGCGATTGATCCGGCGTGGGGCAGGGCAGCGCGGCAGAAATGACCGTTTTAGAACGGTCCACGATCAGCTTTGATCAATTCAGCGACATGCACACGCGCTGCATCAACTACTGGGTAACTCGCCTTGCCGCCATCAAACGCAAGAAACAAGTCAGTTCCTCCTAAAAGGACTGCATCTGCACCACTGTGATCGACCATATCTTGGCCAGCTTTGATAAATAGCTGTCGCTCATGATCTTCACATCGACCGCGCTTGGCCATCTGCATGTAGGCTTCACCAACTTTGTCGAGCGTTTCGGCCTCAGGTGTGACGAAATTTACAGTATCAATCATCCCGAAGAGATGGCTTTGCATTGCAACACGGTTGCCTAAAATGCCGATCCGTTTCAGACTATTTTCTGAGAAATATGTCTTTAAGCTATCCAACACACTTACCAGCGGTAACGACGACCGCGCCGCTAGCTCTTCAATGCAAAAATGCCCGGCAACAGATGTGACGGCTGCAAAATCAGCACCAGCACCCTTTAAAATATCAACGTGGTTCGCAAAGATCGCAGCTTGCGCATCACGATTTCCGGCCATCACATTTCCACTTAGGCTTTTAAGGCTAGCATGGGAAATAGTGAGGTTTTGCTCTCCCATCTCTTCAAGAAGGAGTTGGTAATAGTACGTTGTCGCCGCTGGTCCAATGCCGCCAATCAATCCGATGTGCATGGTATAAAATCCTTCCAATTTTCGCAGAACTATATGCGCAGACTCAGCCATCCGCCATGCGGGAGAAAAGAGTCACCTTAGCATTGAAACGAACCTTAGCTTTGTCGGCACGACTCTTCCAAAAGCGACCGTTTCCGGGCATCTGATGCCCGTCCGCGCGAAGTGCTAGGCCTGTCGGCGGGTGGCCGCCAGGTAGCCCGGCGACAGGTCACCCTGAAACCGGCTTCACCCAGGATGATACGGAAACGCAAAAGGCCCCCGCCTGCTGACGGGGGCCTCGATCATTTCAGCGGTGCGGGCTGTTACTCGGCGGCCATCCGGTCGGTCTGCGCGGTGCGGGCCATGATGTAGTCAACGGCCTTCTGCGCCTCGGACGCGGCGCGGAATATCGCGCGGTTATCTTCCTTCATCGCCTCAAGCCATCCTTCGACATAGGCCGCACTCTGATCGAATTCAGGCTCCACCCCGATCTGTGCGCAAAGCATGCAGTTACCAATTTCCGCGACCAGCTCCTCGAATGCATAGGCCTTGCGGTCATTGAACCGGCCTAAACGGTCCAGCCGCTTTGCCGCGCCTGTCCAATGGATTGTCTCATGGGCTAAGGTGCCAAAATACCCAGCCGCCCGATAAAACGTGCCAATCGGCGGCATATGAATGCGGTCAGTCTTGATGTTGTAATAGGCGCGCGGCTCCTCGGTCACGTCGATCTGCGCGCCGGTCGCGGCAAAGAACGCCTCCAGCTCGGGGTCGGCCACCGTGCCAAGATCGCGCGGTGGAACGGGCAGAATGTAGAATTCAGCGGGCAAGCCCTCGATCTGGTCGGCATTGAACACGCGGTAGGCCTTGGCATAGGGAATCTGGCGTTCCTCGCCGTTCTCGTCCTCGCGCTCGACGGTGCCGTATTTTACCACGGTTGCGGATTTCTCGCCCTTGCGGACATGGCCCCCAAGCTGCTTGGCCTGATTGAACGTCATCCAGCGGGCTGAGCTGTAATCCTTAGCCATCGCTGTCGCCCAAAGCATCAGGATGTTGATGCCCCGATAGGCCTCGCCGTTGAACCGTTCCGGCAAGCTGACCCCTCCTCCTCCGCCAGTCCACGGCTTGCGCCAGGGCGGCGTTCCCGCCTCGATCTGCGCGACAATCTGGTTGGTGACATGGGTGTAAACGTCGAATTTCTCTTTGGTCATTTGTGACCCTCCTCGCATGATGCGGTCGGGGTCAGTTTCCCTTTCCGCCAATGGGCGGGCCTTCCTGTTCTGTTGTTTGGAATGCCCATGCATTCCGAACGGCAGAGCAGGTAAGGGCAAAGCCCGTCCTGCGGCCTGGCGGGGCCGTGACAACCGGGTGGAGGGCGTGAATTTGGGAGGGAACCGCGCGCCTGCGCGTGGGAGGAACCGGAATTCTCGACCGGAACCGACGCCACAGGCGGCGCTTGCCGGTTTTCTCGGACCTGACAGGATGGCAGGCGGATCAACAGGAGTTGGAAACTGTCAGGGCGGGGGTGAACGGGCGTCAGCCCGTCGATCCCCTGCCCTGTCTATCGCTCAAAGCGAGACCGGCACACAGCCGGGATCACAGGATCATGTTTCACCGAGCATGGAAACCGGTCGTTCGGGTTAGACGCGGCGTAAGAGGAAAGAGAGCCCTCTTCACCGATGCTGCGCTGTACATAGACGTCGGCTTTGCGTGTTTAGCCTCAAAGATCGAATTGCATGTAGACGAGTTCATGACCCTCTCGAGTAGGGTGCGGAATCGAAGCCATCTGATAGAAACCGAGCTTCTCATAGAGCAGAATATTGTTCGTCATCTTTGAGTTGGTGTGCAAACGAAGACAGCCAATCTGTGAATCAGAAGCTGTCCGCTTGGCATGTTCGATCAGCGCTTGTCCAAATCTCTTTCCCTGATGATCAGGGCTAACCGCAATGCTCCAAATCATCCAGTATTCAACGTGTTTCTCTAGTACTAAAACGCCGACGGCTGTGTCGCCTAAGTGGCATATCCACACCAGACCGTCGCGTATCCAAGGCGTATAATCCTCAGTAGCGGGTCGAGGAGCCGCACCAATTATAGGAAGATAGGCAGGCTCGTAAGCCTGCCGGTTAATGCTGGCCACTACTTCTAGGTCATCCAATGTGGCAAGGCGGAAGCTGCGAGTACTCATTAGCTTAAGTTATCTGTTTATCGCGCCAACACCAAGCGTACCGCTCCTTGTTGGGCAACAAAGTGCAGACCTTGGAGCAACTGCAGCGAACGGCAAAAATGTCCGCGCTGCGTTTCTTGGCGCACCCTGCGGCGAAGGTCTCAAGAGAGCCCAGACCTGCCACCTTGCTGCGCGATAGCGAACGACGGCTTTTACAGAAAAGTCGCGGACCGATGCGGCATATCCTCCTCGTGCGCTCGATCCCACAGAACGCAGCCCGGATTTTGCAGAAGCGGCCATACAGTGAAGCGACTTTGGCTTTCTCGTTCAGATCAATTGTTTGATCTGGCCCTGAGCGCCGAACCTCTTCGAGCAAAAGTTAAGCGCGATGGTTCACGTACTTTTCATAGCGAGCTTACTCAACTTAGCCCACTGCGGCATCAAGAAAGACGTGCAAGGCGGCCGTTTTTCGTCAGCGCCTGAAAATGAACACCGCGCCGTCCGGTCCTGTGCCCACGCTCCCACCCTCCACACGGCGAAATTCGAGGCACGTTTCACCCAAGGGGCGGGTGGTCAGGCAATGCCATCTTCCGTTTCTTTCCAAGTGGCGTCTGCCGCACCAAAGCCGGGCCGGACCCGCCCTGTGCCGTCGGGATTGAGCGTTAGCTGAGCGACCCGTCCTGACGGATCGCTGAATTCCCACGGCTGGGCATCGGCCATTGTTCGCGCAATTTCGGCTGCGGCCGCGGATGCCGACAGGGCCAATACGAGAGCTATCACCAATCTTGATTCCTTCATTATCCCGCCTCCATCTCATCGGTTTTTTCCGCTGTTTCGTCCGCTACAAGCCGCCCCTGATCCATCGTCAAAACTCGGGACGCCATGCGAACGACCCGTTCGTCGTGGGTGACGATCAAAGATGTGGTGCCGCGCGCTTCGGCGAGGTCCTTCAACATCTCGATCACGATCCGCCCGCTTTCTGCGTCTAGTGCGGCGGTTGGCTCATCTGCGAAAACGATGTCAGGATTGGCGATGAGCGCCCGCGCGACGGCCACGCGTTGCTTTTGACCGCCCGACAAATTCCGCGGTTTGTAATGGACACGGTCTTCAAGGCCCAGCAGACCCAAAAGGTGTTCGCCTGCGTCGCGCCACTGCGCTTTGGCCTTGCCACCATGCAGTTCCAGCCCCAAGCGCACATTTTGAAGGGCTGTCAGCGCGTCATGCAGGTTATGCGCTTGAAAGATAAAGCCAAGGCGCCTGCGGATATGCACCTGCAGGCCGGCAGATGCCCCAACAAGATCTTCACCGAGGACCATTGCCTGTCCGTCCTGCATATCGCGCAAGCACGCAAGGATCGTGAGCAGTGTTGTCTTGCCCGAGCCTGACGCCCCCTTGAGCACGATGACTTCGCCGCGATGGATGGTCAGGTCGACGTCAAACAGAACCTGCGTTCGGGCCGGGCCGCTGCCAAAGGCATAGTTCAGCCCCCGCGTTTCGATGGCGCGCTCCATCAATAGAGCTCCGCCGGCTCTGCCGCCCGTAATCGGCGGGCCGCAAGGAGGCCCGAAAAAGCGCACGCCACAAGTGTGCCGATCAGGACATTCGTCAGCCGCGCCTGTTCCATCACCATTGGCAATCCCGTTGCGCCTGAGATCATGCCGTACAGGACGGTCGCGAGCAGCGCGCCCGGCACGAAACCACAGATCCCCAAGATGGCCGCCTGTTCGAGCACGATGCTTGAGAAAAAGCGGTTCCGGTACCCGACGGCTTTGAGGGTCGCATATTCGCGAATGTGGTCCGATACCTCGGTCGAAAGGACCTGGTAGACAATAACCAGTCCAACAAAAACGCCCATGACGGCCCCAAAACCGAATATGATCCCGATCGGGGCCTCAACGGTTTGGACCATCACCTCATCAGCCAATGCCTCTTCAATGCTGCGGGTCAGGGTCTCGGTGGGATCGTACTGCGCTTCAAGGTCCTGGCGGACACTGAGCAAGTCCTGGCCGGGTGCCACTTTGACAAAAACATGCGCAGGCGCGCCCGGATCCTGTTCCGGGAAAATCTGAAAGAAGGTGCGGGTGGACACAAAGATGTAGCCGTCGCTGTCAAAGCCGGGACCGATCTCAAACGTACCGACGAGACCCACGGGGATGCCGTTCAGATTGAGGGGCTGCGGTGCACCTGTGCCAACACCGTTCAGGAAATCCGGCGGTACGCCGCGTGTCAGCCCGTCAATGGTTGCGGTGCGCGCAACTTCGAGAATGGGCGCGAATTGCGCGATATCCTCGCGCCAAAACGTGGCCAACGTCTCTGGCTCCACCCCGAAGATACGAAAGGACGCATCGCGTCCGTTCGGGATCTTGTAGACCGCGGTCCCGATGTAAAAAGGTGAGGCGCTGTCGATGCCATTGACAGACAGCGCCTCATAGACTCGTTGGCGCGGGGTGGCGGTGCCGTCCGTGAGTGTGCGCGCGTCAGGGCCTGACAGAATAAAATCAGCGCGAATCGCCTGGTAGGGCAGTTGAACAGACCCAGAAAGCGCACCTATGAATCCCAATTGAAAAAGAACCAGCGTGACCGCAAAGCCGACGCCAAGGGTTGCCGAAAAGAACCGGCCCTTGCGGTTGATAAGTTGCAGCCAGCCAAGGGGAAGGCGGCCCAGCAGCCGCTCGAGAATCCAGGTCATTCGGCAATCTCGATTGTCGCGAGCACTTGAAGGTTGATCAGACGTGCTGCGACCTGGGCAGACGCGGCATCCAACGTTGCCTCAACCTCGAACACCCGCGCATTGTTGGTGACAACGGGGTCAGTCCCGATCAATCCCTGATCAAGAACTTCGAGACCGATCGACGTCACGACGGCCGACAGCGGCTCTATCAGCGCTTCGCCCCTTATCGTAACGGAACTGCCTGTCGCCACGCGGTGAATGCGGTTCTGGTGTACTTCCATCCGAACCACCATCGTTGAGGTGTCTGCAATCCGTACGATGCCGCCCGCACTCGACCGTTCACCAGCGCGGCTCTGGATTTCAAGGACGACGCCGTCGATCGGTGCGATCAATCGGGTCTGATCAACCTCCACTTGGGCGATTGCGACGTCCGCCGCCGCACGCTCCACCGCCAGGCGGGCCGCCTTGATGTCGGGATGCAGTTCTAAATCGCCCGTGACCTCATTCAACCGGGCTTCGGCCTGATCTAATTTCGCCCGCTGGATTTCTCTCTGGGTGCGGGCGGTGTCGAGCGACGCTTGGCTCGCTGTCGCGCTGGTGTTGAGCCGCTCTTGGCGCTGCAAAATGCGTTCGGCGTCAGCCAGCTCTGCTTTGGCGATCCGCAAGGCCGCCTCGGCGTTCAGTTGCTCCAGACGCAACGCATTTCGGGCGCGCTCAAGCTCCACTTCTTGGACCTGCAATTCCGCCTGGGCGCGGCGCAATTGCGCCTCCAGACGGGGGGCGTTCGCGAAGGTCGCCAAAAGGTCATTCGCCGCGACGACCTCACCAACCGCGACATGAAGCTTCGACAAGGGCGCGTCGGATGCCGCAGGCGGGGCGGCGACGGCGATAACCTTGCCCGTTGGTTCAAGCCGCCCCAAAGTGGCAACCTGCCGGGCCGGATCAGGGCGCGTTTCCATCGGCACCGTACCGCTCTGTTCAATCTGGTCCGCCGCGCTCGTGGGCAATGGCATGCCCGGCGCCGGCAAATCGACACCGGCAATCAAAAACGCGCCGACGCCGACGATGGCAAGACCACCGATGAACCACGGCCAGCGCGCCCGCTCGCTGCGTCGTGGCGGCTTGCGATCGACCTGAACATCTTTGGGAGGGCTTCTTTTGGTGGTATCAGTGTTGGACATTCTCGGTCATCCGAGTTTATTGAAGATACTCTCAATAGGCTCTTTATTGAGAGTGTTGTCAATAGAGAGGTGTCATGAAGGTTGACAAACCAAAATTCCGCCGCCGCAAAGAAACCCGGCCCGATGAACTTGTTGATGCGGCCGTCGCTGAATTCTCGGAGCATGGTTATGGCGATGCACGATTGGCGCGGGTTGCGGAACGGGCGCAGGTCGCGAACGGAACCATCTACCATTACTTTTCGGACAAGGCGGCGCTTTTTGCCGCTGTCGTCGACAAGGTCTTTGTGTCCCCGCTGAATACAACGGTCGATGTGGATGCCCATGACATTGAGGATCCACTACGCGCCGCCATCGAGCGGATGCTGACAGATGAGATGATGTCGATCATCGCGATTTTGCTATTCGAAGCATCGCGCTATCCCGAACCTGTGGGGCGCATTGCCGAAGCGTTTCTGTCTGATATCGAAGCGCGGCTCGCTGGGGTATTGCCCGGACAATCATCGGTCCACGCCGCGCAGATGTCCTATCCGCTCAGCATCATGGTGTTCCCAATCTCGGTCGCGCTGGTCGAACGCGCTCGTGGCAAGTCAGACTGGGCCGATAGAGCGCGGTCTGTTGCAATGCAGCACTTGGCGTTGTTTTTGAGGGACGTTGACTGAGCTTAATCGGCGGGCTTGGGCCGATCGAGCCGGGTCCAGCGACTTTTTTTCTTCCGGTTGATTGAGCCCCTTAGCCATAGGCCAGCTTCGTGCATCCCCACCTGTGAAGTGACTGCGCGCAGTGAACAGTCACGTCGCGCGGTTCTGGGTTTTCGTATCCTTGACGTGGCTCGCAAAGCAGTCATTGAAACGACTAATTCGAAGCGCAGCTTTGTCCCAATCTCACCAGTTCGTGCACGACGCAGCGAAGGATCGCTATCCCACAAACCTGAATGAGAAAATCCTTAGCGCCCTATTCTGTACTCAGCCGGAATCGACCCCTCTAATCGAGTTGAGACTTAGCTTGTCGCCACTCAGCCGGCGTCATAGTCGTTCCATTCCAGGCACCACGCAGCGATGTTTTGGCCATCAGCTCTTCGTAGTAGTATCTTAAAGCGAACAAGCCTTCGGCATGATCGGTTGAGACGGCCCAGCCCGATCGAAGTACAAAAGCGCCGATATCATCGTGGATTGAGCGTCTTGTGCCGTCTGTGTATCGAAAACAGCGCGCAACGATACGGCCATAACTTCGAGAGCCTTGATCATAGCAAACGACCTGATGATCAGCGATGAAGCGCTCCACGAACCGCATGGCGTAGTAACCGCAGTTGAGTGTGTTCGGCTCGCCCGCAAATTCGATTGGTTGACCCATTTCGCAGGCATCTACACCGACAAGCCGGTATCTGTTTTCGCCATCGGTCAAGGTGTCAGCATCAATCAACTTCGCCTGAAATGGACCGTGTTGGGTCGTGCCAGAGTAGGCTTCAAAGTTGGGGGTCACGAAAATGGCTATGCCGAAAAAGACCGCACTGATGCCGGTGACCAGAAGGAAGGATCTCGCCGGTCTCAACCGCCAACGCCTGTATAGTCGAGGTTCAGGTGCCCGCTGTTAACCATTGGTGGGCGTTCAACAATGGCTGGAGCATTGTCAATGCTGTCTGGAAAGCGATCGAATATATGATTGAGTTCATATGCGGCGCGTTCGGCTTCGGCCATCACGCGATGTGTCTCCCTATTCAGACAATTGAGATAGGTTTCCACGTCCCGGAAGTATAGCTCAAATTCTCGCCGCAACTCTGCTTCCTGGCCCCGCTCAACGAAGGATGAGACAATTGGTTTCAGGGGCTCCAAGCAAGCGCGCGGGGCACTGAATTGTTGAGAAAAACCGTCATCATGGGCCATGGCAGGGCCATTTGTTCCAAGCATCGTCGCCGCGATGCAAAGTCGTAGAGCAATTGTCATCGTCTTATGATCCTTTCCCTGATAGTTTCGCGACACAGAGCCTTAACGTACCATTCTGCACTTTGCCGGAGTGTACCCGGCTTAGCGTGGGATTTCACACTTTTCCGGATACGAGCCACGTCTGTCTAAAAGCCCCGTCGTCTGTGCAATCCGATTAGGCTGCCGATGATGTTCAGCTTGCCGCGATTGAATTGTTTGACCATGCCCCGCAGCGCGCCGCCGGGGTTGCGGACGGGGGATGTCGGATGATCGCGGTTGGCGTCAAGGACCAGGACGCAGACGGCAGCCCCGATGCGACCCATCCGATTGCAGGCTGCGTCCCAGGCAGAAATGTTTATGCCGAGGGGTGCAATCCTGGCTGCAGCGGCCTCGACAACAGCGCTTTCAAGACGGCGATCTGAATGAGCGCTAAGGGCTATTTGGAAATCTTCGGTTGCCAAGGTGACGATGTGACGGAGGCCATAATCGCCTTCCAAAAGCCCTTGCAGAGCTGCGGTCTCCGCCGCACGTTTTTTTTCTCTGCAATGATCGGGGCCGTTAGGCTCCGATTCAATAAATTGATCGTGCGCGGGCTTGCCCGCGCTCCGTTTATTGTCGTTCGCGTTACAAGTAACAGATAGAATCTCTTGTGTGTCCTCTTGTATAAAGGACCGGAAGTTTGATGCCGGTTCACAGGAAGAATCAGATTGGTTTTCAATCCAGTCTTCCAATTCGACGCACAGGGTTCGCGTGTCCTCGATGTGCTGCGCCAGCGCATCCTCTGACATGCCTAGAAGCCGGTCGGTCCGAGGCCATGCATCGCGACGTGCCATGATGTCCTGAATAGCGGGTGAAGCGATGTCGGCGGCAGAAAGGCGGGCGAGCTGGTCTTTGACCTCGCGGAGCCGGACGCTGCGAAGGGCTTTCATGTCTTTCATGCGGTGGGCTTTCGCCCTGGCTTTCTCGCGTAGGTCAATGAACTCGAAAAACCGCTGGATGAGAGGGTTGAGAACCAAGCCAAGGTTCGTCCGGTAATCCCGGCCGCCATTGGCAAGCGTGCGGCGCTGCATGAGTTTCAATTTAATGAAGTTGCGTTCATGGTTGCGGAGCTGTCGGGTGGTCATGTGCAGCCGCTCGGCCATGGTTTCCTGTCGTCCGTAGAAAATCGGTTCTTTGTTTGGGTCGGTCCAGGCGGCGTCATCGGTGCTGCCGATGATTTTGGTCAGCACCCAGATCCCCGCGCCACTTAGGCCCAGATTGGGGCCGATTTCACTGATGAGCGCGATCACGTCGCGCCTTGAATGCCCTTGTGGCAGGGCCAGTTCTGGTGATGGTTGCATGGTTTCTGTCCTTGTCTCCGCTCGATGCACAAGGCGGTCGGAGGCATAACTTCTATGTTCGCACAGGTGCGTTTTTTGCTTGCCTCGAATGTCAGGGAGGTGGTAAAAAGATCCTGAATTTACTATTCGGATCAGATCGGAACGCCAATTCCGGTCCTACAACCCCCCCCTCGCTTGGTTACCGCCTTGCGGGGGCTCTCTTTTTTGGGTGTTGGTGTGCTCCCGTGCCTGTTGATTCTTCTTTTAGGTTAGCGACATACACACAGCGTGTTGATGCCTGTCGGAATTGTTGTGTTAACCTTCGGTTGCGCCACTATTGATGATGGATCGGTTAAACCGCAGAGTCTTATTCGCTTTGGGAAAGCGTCACCGGAGCACTACCTGGTGCAGTGGCCCGGTAGTACCCTGTGTGGTAATTCATAACATACGTTGGGCTTGCAAACTCTTGTGCGGTGTGAGGCTCGACGGTGATCTGGATACGGAGGTTCACAGGTGTAGCACTGCTGCGTCCAAGATATTCAATGCGGGTCTCTCTGTCCTCACCCCAACCAGACCTGACAGTGCGCGTATCGGTATAGCAGAAAGCCTCGATACGATCGTGGCCTTCGTCCTCGTCATGACGCGCGAAAAAGAGGTTCTTTCCAGCCGGGCAATCCCAGCCTGACCGTGTCATACGATTGAGCCGCGAGTAGGGTGCGTCAAAATTGGTGTAAGCTTCGCCGTTCGACATTGGACAAAAACCAAACGGAGGCTGTGGGTTGGGCGGACTTATCCGATCGAGCATGTAGCTCAAGGCATCGCCACAGCCGGATGGGAAGCCGCCAGCCAGGCAAAGGATGACTTTGCAATCTATGTCACCGCCATCGGTTTCGCTTTGAGCGGATAGGACCGTAGGCGATGCAGCAACGACCACCGCAAGTGCAAACAACCGGGCAAACTTAGCCACAGGCTTGCCTTGTGTGGATGCGATTGTGGGGGTTGCGCGCTGGTGTGGATGTGAAGGCATTTTCTTCTCCTGCATATGATGCCTCAGCACGCACGTCGCGATAGTGACGGCGTACTGCCGAGATACTGAGGTTGAACATACGCAAAATTAAGAAAAGCGCAAAACGTATTTTTGTCCTATAATACTAATCGCCAGTAACTTACCCCTAGGCCACTCATTCATAATGAGAGTTTGCGGGTTAACATTGACGAATATAGTCGCTTATCACGGTACATCACCACGGCCGACATTGCCCTTGACATCGCGTTGTTGCCGTGCAGTCTTTCAAACTGGTCATTCGCCGCAAGTGCAAAACTCAGAGCCGATCAAACTAACAGTCGTGCGCAACAAACCGGACCCGTACATATGCAGATAATAAAGCGAGTGCAGCAGTCCTTACCCCTTTCCAAGACTACGAAGCAGTTTTAGAACCACGGCGGTCGTTATGTTCTTGAAAATACAATTCGTGTGTGCCAGCATTCCAATTGTATATATCAATTATCTTCTAACATCTTGAAAAGATGGCGATCCCGGAAGGACTCGAACCCTCAACCTGCTGATTAGGAGTCTGATCGAAAATTCAGATTTCTCAATATCATAAGTGGAATATTTCCCAAAACAAAGCATGAACGCTTGTACAACATGGGAGACCGCTATTTTAGGAAAAGGCCGCGTCGTCTTTTGATTTAGCTCTCAAAGATGATACCTCTGCCATAATGCTTATGTCATCCGTCATAAAAGTCCTACCGCTTCGCTCATCACGCGCCCATGAAGCATGCGGTCCGGCGGCCGTCAGTTTTGCAGCCATTATCGCTGGTCAAATGCAAGGCTCTGTTTTGTGGATCTCTGAGCGATGGCGGCAAGAGCAGGTGCACCCTGAAGGCCTGGCTATCTTTTGTGATCCCAGCAAACTGGTCTTCGCATCCGGAACCGACCAAACAGAGGTTCTGGCCGCCTCTGAGGAAGCACTGCGTTCCGGCGCTGTGTCTGCCGTGATTAGCACGCTCAGCAAACCTTTGGATCTGCGTCAGGGCCGTCGTCTGCAACTGGCAGCCGAGACCGGTCAAAGCACAGGGCTTTTCCTGATCCCAGAGGGGATGGGCAGCAATGCCGCCGAGACACGTTGGCGCAGCAACCCTGTTTATGACGCGCAGGACTCGACTTTGATGCGATGGGATCTTATTAAGAACAAATCAGGAACATTAAAGTCGTGGTTAGTTCGTTGGGATGCAGAAGCGCATCGTGTCAGTGTGGTTCATGAGGATGGCAAGTGATCGGGTGCTGCGCGCAATGCCTGCGCATGGACCTTTTGCCCTGTCTGTTCAGGATCAGAATACAGAACGTTTGTACTGTCTAAACATCGCTGCAGAAGAACTTGGTCTATCCCGTGGCATGGGGCTGTCAGACGCGAGAGCACTTTGTCCAGATCTCAAAACCATACCCGCCAACATACAATCGGATCAGGCGTTTTTGCAGGTTTTGGCTCGATGGGCCAAGCGCTATTGTCCCTGGGTTGGTGTGGACGGTCCGGATGGCTTGGTTTTGGATATCACGGGATCAGCGCATCTGTTCGGGGGTGAAGCCGCTTTACTGGATGATCTGCGCCTGCGTGTGACACGCGCCCGGCTTCAGGTTTGTCTTGGCTTGGCCAGCACACGCGGGGCTGCTTGGGCCTTAGCACGGCATGGCGAAGGCATTGCGCCTGCGGGACAGCTGCAAGAAACCATCGCGCCACTGCCGGTTGCGGCATTGCGGATACAAGATCAAACGGCACAATCCTTGCAACGACTTGGTATCAGAACGATTGCCGATCTAATCGCGTTACCCCGCGCCACCGTCACCCGTCGGTTTGGGCGTGATCTGCTGCTGCGCCTGGATCAAGCATTGGGGACCCAGCCCGAGACAGTGTCGCCCCTGGCTGAGCCGCCGCAGTATACAGTGCGGCTGACTTTGCCTGACCCCATCGGCTTGACCTCTGATGTTATGGCAGGCGTTGAACGATTGACCGGCAGTTTGTGCAACAAGCTGAAAGCGCAAGAGCATGGCGCGCGCGTGGTGCAGCTGACCTGTCGCCGTGTCGATCAGGCCCACCAGCAGGTTGATCTTCGGCTTGCACGAGCAATGCGAGATCCGGCACGTATTGTTGCATTGTTTGAACCGGGCGTGGACAAGATCGATGCGGGTTTTGGTATCGATCAGATGCGCCTAGAAGCGGTGCAGGTTGAACCGCTACCCGTCGCGCAAATCACTCATATCGCACAAACAAACCCTGATGCCATACAGGATCTGATCACACGATTGGGCAACCGCATCGGGCTTGAGAACATCACCCGACTTTTGCCTGCCGATAGTCATATCCCTGAGCGTAGCTTTATCGTTGCGGCCGCTGCTTACAGTGACCCTGCCTCTTCTTGGCCCGTTCTGCGTGATCGTCCCCTTCAGCTTTTTCCGCCTGAAGCCATTGCCGGATCAGGCCGCGCGCCCCCGCAACAGTTTCGATGGCGGCGTATGTCGTTTGTAACCGCACGCGCAACAGGACCGGAACGTCTTGCTCCGGAATGGTGGTTTCAGGACGCAGCCTGGCGATCCGGCCTGCGGGATTATTGGAAGATCCAAACCCTTGAAGGGCGCAGGTTATGGCTGTTTCATACGCCGCAAAGTCCCGGCTGGTTCGTACAGGGAGAGTTCGCATGAGTTATGCAGAACTATGCGTGACCTCAAACTTCACTTTTCTGACGGGCGCATCACATCCTGAAGAGTTGGTCACACGTGCCGCTGAACTGGGTCTCGGCGCGATTGCGATCACAGACCGAAATTCTCTTGCCGGTGTGGTGCGTGCCTATGCAGCACTTAAAGAACTCAGACGTGAGGCAGATGAAGAGATCAAGATCAGATCACAGCACCGAATGGATTCCTGTTCGCGTCAGGAAGTTGGCACGCCACAGCCCATCAACCGACCTCACGCTCCGGTGCTGCCAAAGCTGATCGTCGGTTGCCGTCTGGTTTTGCGCGACAGCCCAGTGGACTGGGTGACCCTGCCCCAGGATCGTCCAGCTTACGCCCGGCTGTGCCGGTTGCTGACCATTGGTAAGAGGCGGGCACAGAAAGGCGACTGTCATCTTGATCTGGCCGATTTGCTTGATGGATGTCATGGCATGATCCTGATCGCTGTGCCGCAAAAAGACGCCACATCGAATAATGTTCAGGCTCACATTCGTAAAATGGTGAGCCGTTTTCCCGGACAGGTATTTCTGGGAGTGGCCCCGCGCTATGACGGTAGGGACCAGAGTTATTTCGATGACTGCGCGCGGATGGCACAACGCTCTGCTGCCCCGATGGTGGCAGTGGGCGATGTATTGATGCATCACGCCAGCCGCAGACAATTGGCTGATGTGCTGACCTGCATGCGCCACCATATCAGCATTGATCAGATCGGCACCCGTGCCCAGCCCAACGCCGAACGTCGCCTTAAAGGGATGGAAGACATGACCCGGCTTTTCCGCAACCATCCTGCCGCGTTACGCCGGACAGCTGAGATCGCTGCACGCTGCGGGTTTTGCCTAAGTGAGCTGTCCTATGAATATCCTGACGAGATCACAGACAATGAAGCCCCTCAAGCGCGCCTGAAACGCCTGACAGAAGCCGGGCTACAACGGCGCTATCCCGATGGCGTGACAGATCATGTGCGTGGCCTAGTCACTAAAGAACTGCGATTGATCGGCAAACTGGGCTTTGCAGCTTATTTCCTGACCGTGCATGACATTGTCCAGTTCGCAAGGAATCAGGGGATCTTATGTCAGGGGCGCGGATCGGCAGCAAACTCGGTCATCTGTTACGCACTTGGTATCACCGATGTCGGCCCCGACACCATTACGATGGTTTTTGAGCGTTTCATCTCCGAATATCGCGGCGAACCCCCAGACATCGATGTGGATTTTGAACACGAGCGGCGTGAAGAGGTGATCCAGCATATCTATCAAAAATATGGCCGCCACCGCGCCGGGCTTTGTGCAACGGTGATCCATTTTCGGTCTCGTGCGGCCGTGCGGGAAGTTGGCAAGGTGATGGGCCTGTCTCAGGATGTTACAACCAGTTTGACCGGGCAGATCTGGGGCTGGTCCAATGGCGGAGTAGATGACAGTCATATCCGACAATTGGGTCTGGACCCGACCGAACGCCGCCTGTCCCAAACCTTGCGCCTGATTCAAGAGATCATAGGATTTCCACGCCATCTGTCCCAGCATGTAGGCGGATTTGTCATCACCAAAGGGCGGTTGGATGAGCTGTGCCCGATTGAAAATGCGGCCATGGACGACCGCACTGTGATCGAATGGGATAAAGATGATATCGACACGCTTGGTATTCTGAAGATCGATGTCCTTAGTCTGGGTATGCTGACCTGCATTCGGAAATGCTTCGATCTGATCAAACAGCACGGCGGCCCTGCCCTGACACTGGATCTTGTGCCGCAGAAAGACCCCGCCGTTTATGACATGCTCTGTGTGGCCGACGCCGTTGGCGTATTTCAGGTCGAAAGCCGGGCGCAGATGAACTTTCTGCCCCGAATGCGACCGCGCGAGTTTTATGATTTGGTTATCGAAGTGGCGATCGTGCGCCCTGGCCCCATTCAGGGCGGTATGGTCCACCCTTATATCAATCGGCGGCAGGGCAAGGAAACCATCACATACCCGTCGAAAGACTTGGAAGGCGTATTGGGCAAAACCTTTGGTGTGCCACTGTTTCAAGAACAAGCCATGCAGATCGCTGTGGTTGCCGCAGGGTTTACAGCCGAAGAGGCCGACCGATTGCGCCGGTCGTTAGCCACGTTCCGCCGTATGGGCACCATTGGCGCATTCCGAGATCGCTTCATCAATGGCATGCTTGAGCGTGGATATGAACTGGAGTTCGCAGAGCGGTGCTTTTCCCAGGTCGAAGGGTTTGGGGATTACGGATTCCCCGAAAGCCATGCCGCAGCCTTCGCCATGCTGGTCTATGTATCTGCCTGGATCAAATGTCATCACCCTGCCGTTTTTGCCTGCGGCCTCCTGAACGCACAACCCATGGGCTTTTATGCACCCGCGCAGATCGTGCGCGATGCTTGTGAACATCAGATCGAGGTCCGTCCGATCTGCGTCAACAAAAGCCATTGGGACAACACCCTGGAACGCCGCGCCGATGCAGCGCTGGCCCTACGCCTTGGATTCCGACAGATCAAAGGCTTCAAGGAAGATGACGCGGCTTGGATTATTGCGGCACGGGGCAATGGCTATCCAGATCCGCAAAGCCTCTGGCAACGCGCCGGGCTAAATCCGGCTGCACTGGAACGCTTGGCCGAGGCAGATGCGTTTTCCGGGATGGGCTTTGGCCGTCGCGATGCGTTGTGGCAAGTCAAAGCGATCCGATCCAAAGCGCAGCTTCCTCTTTTCAACGATCCGATTGAGGGGGAACATATTGCAGAACCAGAAGTTACCCTGCCGCAGATGCATTTGGGCGAAGAGGTGGTCGAAGATTACGTGGCGATCCGGCTTAGTCTGCGCGCCCATCCAATGGAACTGCTACGCCCGATGCTGCCTGGCCTGACACCTCATAGTGCGTTGATCACAGCGCCCCTAAAACGTACAACCGTGTGCGGCCTGGTCATCACCCGCCAACGGCCCGGAACGGCCTCCGGCGTGATTTTTCTGACCTTGGAAGATGAAACCGGGGTCAGCAATGTCGTGGTCTGGCCCAAAATCTATGAGCGCTTTCGGCGGGCCGTGATCGGCGGCCGATTGGTCCGCGTCACTGGCTATCTGCAGCGCGAAGGCATCGTGGTGCATCTGATCGCACAGCAAGTCGAAGATATCTCATACCGCCTCGCGGAACTCGGCCATCCGATGGAAGAGGCTATCGGACAAACCCTACCACAAGCCGATACCGCCCCAAAACCCAAACCCAGCAAAGCCCTCTCCCGCGCCATGCATCCAAGAGACCAGGCAAAGAGACTGTTCCCAAGCAGAGATTTCCATTGACGGCCCAAAGCATGCGTAATTGGGCTGCCTCTGTTCTGAGGTCGAGCTCCCGTTAGGATCACAGGATAGCTGTGAAC
>NZ_JABUFE010000023.1 GCF_013315265.1 Parasulfitobacter algicola
CGGCGCAAGTCCAGCCAGACTGGCCGCCTGCTTGTTATCCATATCTCCGATCTCCGGCATGTCGATCAAAAGCGTTATGGCCGTAAGCTGCCCAATACCTGGAACGCTCGCGAGAATAGCAACTTTCCGAGAGAATTGTGCATCCATGCAAGATAAGTTACGTAGGGCGTCATCAATCTGGTCAATGTCTTTGGCGACCTGTTTCAATCGGCGATTTAAGATCGTTTGAACAGAGCCAACAGATGCTGTCGCCAATCGTGTTCGCGCAGCGGTTTGATCTTTGATGAGCGCCCGCCTTGCTGCGAGTAACTCCTGCATATCATGCAATTCCGATGTCGCGGGCGTTTGCGGCGACAGATCGAGAGCGGCTCCCATTTTAGCGAGCATGGCGGCATCGACGCGATCTGTTTTGGCAAGCTTTCCGATCGCTTGCGCAAAACGCCGTGCTTGTTTGGGATTTACTTTGGCAAACGGCACTGATGCGTCAGCCAAATCTATCTCCAAGCCGCGATGGTAGGCGCCGGTTGCTTCGAAGACGACAAGCGTCACTCTGTCGCCGATCCACCGCAAGAGAGCGCGGCGCCCCTTGTTGTCATTTTGGAATTGCGCATAGGCACCGTCGTCTGTCCGATAAGCATCAAGCGTCTCTTTCGAGATATCTATACCAATGTTCTTTGTCATAGCTCTTTCCCACCTCTTCTTGTCATTCAGGCCCCCGTACGAAACGGTGCCTCAGTATCCGTTCAGGTCAGCAAAAAGAGCGGGGGCGATCCTACTCCTCCACGGTTCTTCAAAACCAAGAGGGAACCGATCCGACCCCCGCTATCCCTCGGCATAAATGCCGTGCCGGGGGATAGCTCTGATGTGCCACATGTCATCAAAATCCCTAAGACAAGAGGGAGATCTTAAAAAAGGCCACCCAGTTCTTCGCGGGCCTAAAGCAATGAGATTTAGGTTTGTTGAAGAACACAGAGCCAGCTTTCCAGCCAACCGGTTGTGCGATGTCGTCGGCGTTAGCACGCGTGGTCTGAGGGCATTCCGCACCCGTCCGGCCAGTCGCAGACAGCGGTCTGATCTGGTCACGCTGGCTCACATCAAAGAACAATCGCGTCTCAGTCTTGGCAGCTACGGCAGGCCTCGGATGACTGAAGAATTGAAGGAGATCGGCCTGGACGTCGGTCATCGCCGTGTTGGTCGTCTGATGCGTCAGAACGGCATATCCGTGGTTAGAACCCGCAAACATAAGGTGACCACTGACAGCGATCATAGGTTCAACATCGCGCCGAACCTGTTGGACCGCAACTTCTCAGCAGACCTGCCAAACCAGAAATGGGCGGGTGACATCAGCTATGTCTGGACGCGCGAAGGCTGGTTGTATTTGGCTGTCATCCTGGACCTGCATTCCAGGCGGGTCATCGGTTGGGCGGTGAGCAACCGCATGAAGCGGGATCTTGCGATACGGGCGTTGAATATGGCCATCGCATTCCGTGCGCCACCAAAGGGCTGCATCCATCACACAGATCGCGGGTCGCAATATTGTTCGCATGACTATCAGAAAATCCTGCGCCAGCATGGGTTCAAGGTGTCGATGTCTGGGAAGGGCAATTGTTACGACAATGCAGCAGTCGAGACCTTCTTCAAGACCATCAAAGCTGAACTGATCTGGCGGCGGTCATGGGAAACGCGGCGGCAGGCTGAGATGGCGATCTTCGAATACATAAACGGCTTCTACAATCCGCGTCGCCGCCACTCAGCACTCGGATGGAAAAGCCCTGTCGCCTTCGAACGGAAGGTGGCTTAAACGAGCACTTGGGGCGGCACGAAAACGTGACAGGTCCACAGCGAGCCCAAAATGCATGATGCTGCGGCTTGCACGAAGGTCCGCTTACCTTTGGCTCACATTCTATCGTTGGGGCCTAAGTCCAAGAATACGCGGGCATATAGCAGTGTTCTACCATGTCTTGAAAACATAGCGTTGCAACGCATAGCTGAACTAGAAAAGGAGCTTGCCGTCGCTGAAGAGCGGAAAAACGGCCTTGAAGGTCAGCTAAACCATCTCTCAGAAACAGTAGATGATCTTAGCAAATGGCTCGATTCAATCCGAAAACCGTTTTACCTCTTTACTCACAGCCCCCACGAAGCGAGGGTGGCTACACTGGAGACAATCATAAAATGGCACCAAGAATTATTCAAGTCTTACATATTGTTGCTGTAGCAATAACGTCTTTTTCTTTGCTCGGTGCAACTACTGCCTCGCCGATTTTCGCCATCCCACTTTTGATAATCATTGCAATTTCTGTGGCCGCGCTGATCTTGAATTCAACTAAGTTAGTCAAGCTGAGTTGTATCTTAGTAGTTGTATGGTCTAGTGTCTCTCTTTGGGGAAACTGGGTTATAGTAGAGAACAATTTGACATTTGCTGTATTCGCAATCTTCGCTCCGGCATGCCTTGCCGCGACCGCCCTTTTCTTAGCTAGAGCACAAACATAAGGAACATCTCATGGCATTTGACTGGTTAGAATCTGTTGCAACAGGTGGAGCTTCTGATTGGGCAACAGCACTATCCGTTGCATCTCAATTACCTGGTCGCATTGATGGCCCCGCAGATGCCTACCGACATCTTTTGATTTCCGCAGAATTACATAGAAACTTCAATCCGACTTATGCTGATACCCTGCTCGCAGGTCATGAACTAGATTTTGGGTTAAGCTCAAATTCAGGAATGGACTTTCATAACAATGAAATTGGCAGACAGATTGGTCTATATGTCAGGTCGCAAAACGGCTCAACACAAGATGTCATTAACATTGTTAACACTGTAATGAGCAACTCGTTAGCGAGCATATCAGCATCAGATACCATATGGCAATCAGATCTCGAAGGAATTCTTTGGGTTGCCACTGGCGCAACCATAACGACGCTTGCGGATGGAACATCTATCGCGCCAATAGTTTTGGCTGAGACAAACCCGGCTAATTGGCAAAGCTCTAATCCCACGGTTTCGGGCACGAGAATCCCCACAACAGATGCAAATTGGCCCAGCGAAAATTGGCAGAAAGGGTTTGACTTTGATGGCGTGCCAGCTGCGCTTGGTTATCTGATTTCATCAGAAATTAATTATCTTATTGCGACCGGACAGTCCCCTTTAGACGCCCTATTGCAGATCCTTGAGAATAATCCTGACGTTTACAAACATGGCACCTTTTGGTTTTTCGTTGAACAACACATACCCCGTACTGAAGCAGGAGAGAACCAATTTATTGGCAGTGTTTATACAGCACTCGCCAAGGCCGGCAGAATCGACCTAATTCCAGAAGAACATCAATGCTTCGGCCCTGAAGTTCCTATCGACATGTGGCCACTTGATCCCGATCTCAAACCCGGCCCAGACGGCATCTACGACCAAGACGAGGTGCGCGCGAAGGTCTGGAAGAAGCCGATTGAACAGATCCGGATGGGCGACCTAGTGGTGTCCTTCGATGACGATGGCAACCTTGTACCTGGTCCAGTAACTCGGACGTTCCAGAACAACGCCAAAATCCTGCTGAACTTCCACGGCACGCGCGTGACCCCCGGCCATGTCTACTACCGCCCAGACAGCAAGAAGTCCTACAAGTACGAGACCCTGATTGACGTTCTGCGCGACGATGGCGTGATCGAACACCAGGACGGCACCCTGATCCGCGCCGCCACCAATGTTCCTGTGGACAGCCCGCGTGACGGCTTTGTCCGCGCGGTCGCTGGCAAGCGCAAAGCAGACCGCACATTCGAACAAACCGACGAAGGTCGTATTCGCCTCGGTACACGCTTCCTCGTTGGTGACGGTGAAAAACGCAAATCCTTCGCTGTGGCAGACCTGATCGAACGTAACGGCGGTGTCGTCGATGAGGACGAGCTAGTCTACGTCGGAGATAGTCCGGGCGCACCCCTTCTCTGGGATTTCAGCGACACGCTGCCCAAGCCGGAAGACTTCGTAATGGCCTGCTCTGGCACTACGCTGGAAGACATCTACAAGGCCGCTGAATGGGAAAGCCAAGGCCCGCGCCTGCCTGCACCAATGGTTCAGGATCGTGGCCCAGTGCAACCGCTCAAAGGAGCGGCGCTATCGGCCATGCCGCGCAACGAACCGCTGAACGTGGAACATGCACCGATGGCCTCCGCCAAGCCGCAACGGACTCTGAACCGAAAACAGCGTAAGGCGATGGAGGCGAAGCAACGTAAAGCGGCCAAGGCCCGCAAACGGGTCGCGGTATAGGGCAATGAGGGTCAAGAGCATCAAACCTGGCGACACGGTCAAATCATCGGAGGTTTTTAGCCCCAGTGGCTACGGTTTCAAAGAAATCGAGTGGCTCAAAAAGCCCGCTCACATTCCTGAGCCACCCAAGCAGACACTTTATGGCATCGAAGCGGTAGACATGAATGGCAATCCAGCCCAGTTTCTCGCGTATCCGAAGCCGTTTAAAGATGCATTGAACTGAAAAACTCTGCTCCACTATGAAGCGGAGTGTCGTCAAAAGCAGCCATTGGAGCAATTGCAGCGAATTGTCGCTCTGTCCCGCGATGTGTGAGTTCGACGAAGCCAGGAGTTCGCGCTTGCAGCGAATGACCTGTGTGGATGGCTCCTGCATAGCAAGACATTTTTGATCTGATTTGTGCATTTGTCAGAAGCAGTCATGTGTCCGGCCTGTTTGCGCGGCTTTGACCGCTGGCCCTGATGGGTTCCGCAAACCAAGTTCCTATCAGCAAAGCGGGCTATTATGCCCGCGCCATTCGGCGGAGTGTCCTGGTTTTGGCGGCAGACTTATGCACCATCATCTCGCAGGTCTTGCTAACTCAATGTTCCTTTCGTCTCAGACTGCAGTACGTGGGCTGTAGGGTTCATTGCGGGTGAGCACTGCCCAGACGATCCGGGCGGTCTTGTTGGCCATCGCGACAGTTGCTACGCGGGCGGCTTTGCGTTCGAGCAATGATGTCAGCCATTTACTGGCGCGTTCGGGGTGCGACCTCGTTTGTCGGACCAGCGATGTCATGCCGACGACGAGCAACGATCGTAAATACTGGTCGCCCATCTTGGTGATCCGTCCCAGCTTCTCCTTGCCGCCGCTGGACTTATTCGCCGGCGTCAGGCCCAGTCAAGCAGCGAACTCCCGACCATTGCGGAACTGATGCCCATCTCCAATGCTGGCGATGATCGCAGAGGCCGTCACTGCGCCAACGCCAGGGATCGTACGCAGAAGACGAACGCGCGCGTCCTCTTTGGCGACTTGTTTTACACGATCTTCGTACCAGCGGACCCGCTTGTGCAGAGCCATAAGTTGCTCGCACAGATTGTGGATCACTTCATTGGCAATGTCAGGTAGATCAAGAACCTCACCCAGCGTTATGTCTTCAGCAAACCCAATCACCCGGGCGAGGCCACGTGGGATAAAGATGCCAAACTCGGCAACCAGACCACGCAGATTGTTGATGAGTTGCGTTCTCTGGCGCACCAGAAGATCACGCGCCCGATGCAGCGACAGCAGGGACTGCTGCTCGACTGTCTTGATCGCAACAAAGCGCATGGTCGGACGGGTCACGGCTTCGCAGATAGCCTCAGCATCAATTGCGTCTGACTTGCCGCGTTTGACGTATGGCTTCACGTACATCGGGGGGATCAGCCGAACCTCGTGACCAAGAGCAATCAATTCACGGGCCCAATGATGAGAACTGCTGCAGGATTCCATGCCGATCAAGCAGGGCTCCAACTTGGAAAAAAAGGACAGAAACTGCGCCCTCCGCAAGGGCTTGTTGAAAACTACTTCCTCGGTGGCTGTGATCCCATGAACTTGGAAAACGTTCTTAGCCAGATCAACGCCGATTGTGGTAACTTGCATGGGGTGGCTCCTTCTCATAAGCAGATTTTGACACCTGCACTATGGCGCATTGCGACGCCGGTTGAAGCAGGAGCCATCCACCCCATCAGCAAAGCGGACTGCGACTGCAGTATCCTGACCGGCAGGTGAATGGCATGTGTGGGTTGCTCCTGCATTGCAAGAGATTTTTGTGATTGCGATGGTCTGTCAGTACAGTCGTGTGTCCGGCCTGTTTGTGTGGCGGTTGCCACTGGCCATGATGAGTTCCGCAAGCAAGGTTCCTATCGGGAATACGACCTCTGAGGGTCGCGACATTCATCGGAGTGTCCTTACTCTTGGTTGACTTCGCTTCGCATCATCACATCAAGCGTCTTGCATTTCTTGGCAGGATCAAGCGATCGGCTGCCGGTATTCTTCTCCTTTTGTCAGGATCGCCCAGATGATCCGGGCCGATTTGTTGGCCATCGCGACTGTTGCCAGCCTGAAGGGTTTCTGGTCGAGTAATTTCGCGGTCCAGGTGTCAGCCTTTTCAGGCTTGTTCCTCGCCATGATCGCGCGCGACGTCATTCCGACGATCAGTAGCTTTCGGACATAGCGGTCACCTTTCTTTGTTATCCGCCCGAGACGTTCTTTGCCGCCACTGGATTTGTTCAGCGGTGTCAGGCCCAGCCAAGCCGCCAAATCGCGTCCGGTCTCGAACTGTTTTGCATCGCCAATGGTGGCGACAATTGCAGAAGCTGTTATCGGTCCGACCCCTGGCATACGCATCAACCGCCGCGCATCAGCATCGAGCCAGGCATGCTGTTCGATCAGTTTGGTCAGCCCGTCGATCCGAGCATTGAGGCCGTTCAGCTGATTGCACATCACGCCGAGAATACCGTCCGCGATCTCTGGCATTTCCATTTGTTCTTCGGTGCTGTGTTCTCGGGCAAACTTCGACACCGCCTCAATGCCCGTCGGCAGGATATGCCCGAACTCTCGCAGTATGCTTCGGATCATGTTCACGACCTGGGTGCGCTGGCGGACGACGAGATCCCGGGCGCGGTGTATGGAAAGTACTGCCTGCTGGTCTTCAGACTTGGTCTCGACAAATCGCATGGTTGGGCGACGCACCGCCTCGCAAATCGCTTCGGCGTCGGCCGCATCGGTCTTGCCGCGCTTCACATAGGCGAGGTTCAGATGCACCTCTTCACAGAGCCGCCGCTCTGACCGTATCCCAAAGCAATAGCCCACCAGAAGCATCCGGATCAGCAGCTCAGGGTCAACGGAAGGACGACCCGTGTGGCTGTAGAAATCCGACAGGTGGCCACGAATGCTGCTCAGATCGACGAAACGATCAATTGAACGCAGCAAATGATCTTGTGGGACGTGATCCTCAAGCGAGAATTCATAGAACAGCGCAGCTTGTGCTTCCTGTTTCGGTCCCATCATCGCCAATGCCCCCAACCAATAAGGGAATTGAATCAGTCTTGGGCAACGCGATCAACAAGTGTTTTTCAACAAAATAGGCCGTTCTCACTCATACCATGGCCGATGATTGATTGATTGAAGATTGTTGCGCGCGGTTCGCGCGAGGATGTGGTGCCGGGCGTTAACTTTATGCGACCTCAATTGTATCAAAAGTCAGTCAGCCAGCCTCAGCATCGGCCACCAACTCGGCCCATTCCATTGCTCCGGGCGTGACCAACGTCTCAACTCTGCCAAGTTGCACATTGGCAATGTCCTGGAAGAAGCTGACCTGATCCTGCAGATCAGCGACGGCGTTTGATGCGCCAACAGTCTTCGCCAAGCACAGTGCATCAGCAAACACGGGTATGATCACTTGCCGTTGATAGGCCGCGATCTCATCATCCGGCGGTAGGCCATTGGAATCAACGGTATCGCGCCCGGCCAACTGTGCCTTGATCTGGGCAGGCACTTGCCAGAGTTGCGTCAGATGCCCCAGAAGTTGGAACAAACGTGTGGCCGCCTTGGGATGCGATTGTCCGGGCTGGGCCGTGTCTTCATCGGTCTTTTCGATCAGGATCATGACAGCAGAAATGCAGGCGGCGCCGCTGCGCAGTTCGATCCAGTTATCAGCACTATAGGCTTCCAGCACCAATTCAATGGCCTCGTGATCGGCTTCCATCTCCTGACGTTTCAGCAGATACGATGTCGGGACAGCGTTGACATTTTCGGGATCAAAAGCGGGCACGGCACTGGTGATCAGGCCGAGGGTTTGTGGTGACGCCGCTTCGATCATCGGGCCAGATTGGGTGTCTTCGAAATGCCCCAGGCCGAAGTGCTCAAGTTCATGGAATAACAGCCAGATCAGCGAGACCTGAGTCAAAGCTTGCGGATCGACAGCTGCTGGCTGGCCATCACATTGCAGGATGTCGGTGTTCTGTAGCGCCTGCTGCCAAAGCTGGTCCAACGCACTGACCGTGCCCGTGCTTGCCTGCAGATGTACGTTGCCTGCCTCCACATGGGCAAAGGCGCAGAACTCCGGGTGATCAATGACGCTCAGGACGACCTGTCCCGGAAACGGTGTGTTCATTACCTCTTCATAGTGGTGCAGCGCTGAGGAAAGCGCATCGCGCAATCGGGTTTCTTCAGGTGTTGCCATGCTATCGCGCGATTCCTTGTCACCGGTGACATGCGGTCAATTGTGATCAGAATGTGCCTGTCTTGGCAATCGGGGCGACGCGCCCTTTGGGATCATTAAGAGATGTTTCTGTAGGAGGGCCAGCCCTCCCCGTGCAACAGCAAAGATCGGCGTCTCAGAGGGTGTCCCCAACCTTCCTCTGCCTGCGGCGTCGTGCAGGCCGGGCGATCCCCCTCCCTCAGGTCCTTGACTTTCCTATGGCACGGGCCCCCTCCCGCCCTCAGCCGGGAGGCAGGGTTTGAAGGAGAGGCGCAGATGCCTCACCTCCCAAAACCCCGCCACCATTTTTGTCGCTGGATGGGGATGTGGAGGTCCCACTCAAAAGACGAAAGGACCCGGCCCATGCCCTGCACATTTTACGCCCAACCCTATGATATCACCGCCACTGGTTTCTATTTCGAGACCGCAGAAGATTTTACGATCAAAGCCGCCGTCTTGCGCAACGAGGCTGGGCAACCGGTCGAGGAATTCGAATTGCAGTTCATTGATGGTGACGCCATCGACGCCGCATTGGCGGATGCCCTGGGTTTGTATCAGAACACCATCGCCTTGGTGATCGCGGCGCTTGAAGGCTGGGACACCGATCAGAAGACCCGCGCCATTCTCGCCATCGGGGAATGTAGCTGCGCCTTTGATCTGGGCACAGATCGCCCGGATGACTTGGATGTGGATGTCTATTATCTGGACAGCTTGCGCGATCTGGCTATTGAGTTTGTGGCCGAGGGGATCATGGGCGAGATACCGGACGCACTGGAGCGGTATTTTGACTATGATGCGTTGGCCCGTGATCTGGGCGTGGATTACAGCGAAACAATCGTGGCCGGGCAGCGTCTGATCTATCGCTGTGCGTAGATCAGCGTCTCCGTTGCGGCACGAACCGGGCTGCAATAGCGCCTTTCAAGACGCGCTGTCCGCTCACGATCCGTCTGGGGGCCATTTGCGAGAGGTGTGCAGGATGCGCAGCACCACAAGATCAGTGGCACTGACAATCTCATAGATCGCACAGTAACTGAGACCAGGAATGGGCAGCTCTCGTGTGCCATCGACGCTGCCGTCACGGCCCATCAACGGGAAAGTCTCAAGATGGCGGATGGATTGCAGAATACGGGTCACGGTCTGATCCGCCGCCGCGCGATTGTCCTGTGCAATGTAATCAAGAATACTGTCCAGATCGGTCAGCGCCTGCGGCAGGAACTCAATGTTCAAGACCGAATTGTGCCATCACCGTCTGCAGCGGGATCGTCTGGTCAGGGTTCTGCCGGTATGTCTCTTGCGCCTTACGAATCTGCGCTTCACGCCACGCGACGTAATCCGGATCAGTGGACTCCACGTCGGCGGTCACATTGTCTTCTTTTACTTGTTCATTCTGCTCTGTTTCAGCCATTCCTGCCTCCTAACGCCAGTATATCATAGCTGAAATTGCCCTGTCATCTTTTGCGCGTTGGTCATCCACAGGCGGTGGTGACCAGTCATTTGCGGGTGTTCTTCAATTCCTTCGATCTGGCGCAGGTCCCGCATCCGGCCTCAATTCATGGGTATCCCCGCCGCATCGGTCCGATCAATGGCCTGCCCGCACCAGGGTGCTGACGCACCCCCGTGTGAGCCATGATCCGCCCGATCTGAGCGGCGGAGGTTTTGCACCCATGAGGCCGGACGCTGGTGTCCTGGCCAGACAAACAAAGGAGCAAGACCATGACAAATGACACAAACACAAACCGCCCGACACATACCATCTATCAGGTGACAGGCGAAGGCGAGCAATCCTACTGGCACCGGGTCGGAGCCGCCTGGGCCAACAAAGACGGCAAAGGCCTCAGCCTCAAATTCGACGCGATACCCCTGCACGGGCGCATCATGATCCGCGAAATCGGCGATGAGGCGAAGGTTGCGGGCCACAGCCAAGAGATAGAACCAGCGTTATAGAGCTTCGGTAAATCAAAGAGGCCGCAAGCGCGGCCTCTTCTGCCCGACCATCTGCGCGAGGCACAGCGCCTTGCGATCTAATCGTCCAGTGACAAACTAAGGTGAAATTCGGGATGGAAACCAACTAGAAGATTGCGGCAGTGCGGTACGAAGCCGCCATTGGGTCAATGTCAGCTTTGCGACTTTGATCGCTTATTGACCAGTATGACACCAGTAAAGATGAGCGCGGTGGCAACATAGTCCAAAAGGACGATAGCTTCCCCAAGGAACAACGCGCCCAAAAAGAGAGCCACGACTGGCGGAACATAGGTGAGTGCCGAAGCACGAACCGCACCGAGCTTGCCAATGACGTAATAATACAGGACGTAGGCTAACCCCGTTCCGAGGAAACCAAGTCCAAAAACAAGAACCGCGAATGAAGTCGGATCATCGGTAAGCGTGCCAAGCCCGGTCATATCGGTCACCGCCAGCAAGATCAGGGTCGCAAACCCTAGCTGGTATGTTGTGAGTGCGGCAGGAGGTAGGTCGAGCGGTGTGACGAACCTACGGGCATAGACAAAGGACACACCAAGGCTGAACGACCCGAGCACCATCCAAAGAACCCCCAAGAGATAGCTGTCACCGAGCCCGCCCGACAATGGCTTTGCGATCAAGGTCACGCCAACCAATCCGACAAGCAGACCCAAAACCCGATTGGAGGTGAGATTTTCTTCCGGCAGGAACAGCACCGCTGCAAGCAGCGAAAAAAGTGGAATTGATGCACTAACCGCGCCTGCCAATCCGGACTGTAACAGCGCCGTGCCTTCGGCGAAGCCGTAAAAATAGAGTGCAGCAGCTAGGCACGCCATCACGATGAAATGCAGGCTATGCCTTAGATGCGACAGACTTAGCTGTCTCGTGACCAATGCGTAGACCGCGACCGTCAGAAACCCTGCAACAACCCGCACCAATACGACCTGCATCGGTGTCACTGCGTCGGTTGACCATTTGATGAACACAAAATTGGTGCCCCAGATCAGCCCAAGGAGAAGCCAGGCCAGCCCGGCGCGATTGATCATGGAGCGTCTCATATCAGGTTGAAAGTTTTGCGATTGCATTCAAGGTGCGCTGAAAATTAGGGGCATCGGTCAGCGCAACTTCGTTCAGAACGCGCTCTTGCGCCTTTGCCCAAAAGGGCATCACGCGCTCGATTGTACTGCGCCCCTCAACGGTAAGCTTCGCGACTTTCGACTTCCCTGTCAGAGCGCTTTCGACATGCACAGCTCCGCTATCAATCAGTGGTTCTATCGTGCGGTAAAGCGACGTGCGCTCCATCGCGAGATCATCGGCCAGTCGCGATAAGGCGAGTGGTCCTTGGCGTTCCAGGGCCCTCAATATGGAGAGTTGTACGATGCTGACACCCGTTTCAGACAAGGCGTCTTGGTAGCGTCGGAACAGGACGCGGTTTGCCTTTCTAACGGCTGTAAAGATGCATTGATCCATTGCAGGCTCACTGTAATGTAGTTACATCATGTATCTACATCATGAGGGGCCAGCTTGACAAGCCTTCTTACCCAAATCGGAGAAATCCGACGCTGGTGAATGCGCAGCATTTGGTAGGTTTGGGCTCTTTGCAGACATTTTTCGCAGCGCGGCGGTTAATCGCGAGCTGTGGGTCGCTGACCCGTTTCCGCTGCGAGCCCGCGGCCATCTTCCGATCTAGGAGTGATCGCAAGATGTGTGTGGTAGTACCACACCTCTTGAGAAGGGGGCTGCTGCGCTCCCCCGTTCTATCCCCCTCAGCCAATGACGACACCCCGCGGCATTGAGCCCGGCCATCGTCATGCAAACATCATCGGTGTTTGATCCCTCGTCGGGGAGAGGTCTCTCTCCCCAACACCCCATAGATCAACCCTGCGCGGATTGAATGCCGCCATCTTATCAAAGATGGACCCTGACCAAAGGGCTTATCGCCGCCCCTTGGAACCCGCTCGCAGGATTTGGAGATATACCTCTCCACCTGCACCAAACCATGCACAACCGACATGCGCGGTTGATCCGCAATCGGGCGCGCGTTCTTGTTCCCCCGATACCCCCATGCCATCAGATCAAGTCATCCACTAACAGCCGGTGCCTCCAATTTGTCGTCTAGGAATCACCTACAACAACACATCGTTTGCATCGAAGTCAGCTAATCTGAAGTTCTCGATATAGAGCGTATCGCCATCACCAAAATCGATCCGCATGTGATTGGTACCCGCATCCCGAGTCAGTGCCTCAACCTCAGCGAAACTGGCGAACCCAAAGCTGGTTAGATCAATCAGATCTATACCGTTCTCAAAGTCCCTGACCTTATCAAACCCGCCAGCGCCGTCGCTTGTGCTGCGATATACAAACGTATCTGCATCCTGACCGCCTCGTAGAACGTCATCGCCAACGCCTCCATCAAGCACATCGTTGTCGGTACCACCCTCCAGGTAATCATCGCCATCACGACCAAAGAGCGTATCATTGCCTTCGCGGCCATATAGACCGTTTGCGCCTGCGTCACCGCTGATCTCGTCATTGAACCGACCACCCGCAAGGTCTTCGATGCTATCATAGACATCGCCCACGGCTTCGCTTGTGTTGCGATCAGTAAACTCCAGATCAAGGGTCAAACCGACATTGCTGTTTGAGTATTGTGCCCGGTCGCGCCCTTCGCCACCGATCAGAACATCAGCACCAGCACCGCCCAGAAGGACATCATTTCCAATGCCCCCATCCAGCGTATCGTCACCCCCGCGACCCCAGATATAATCCACACCAGCGCCGCCTTCGATGACATTGTTGCCGGTCGTACCGCGCAAGTTATCACCCGCCTGCGATCCAATCAGGTTTTCAACCGAAAAATACGTATCGCCGATCGCAGCACCTGTATTGTTCTCAGCGAACATCAGATCAACTTTGATCGCTTCGGTCACACCTGCATAGGACGCGGTGTCGCTGCCTGCACCGCCATCCAGAACATCCGAACCTGCGCCGCCGATTAGAACATCGTTGCCATCATCGCCATTGAGAATATCATCTCCAACGCCACCATCCAGCGTGTCATTCCCTGAACCTCCATTGAGCATATCAAAGCCATCTGCGCCGTTTAATATGTCGTGTCCGCCATTGGCATTTATGATGTCATCACCCATTTCTGCATTAATCATATCATTTAAGTTAGATCCGATGACGCTATCACTGCCATCACTGATCTGATCAGACAAAGCCCGTGCTGCGATGTCTGCTTCATTCAAGGTAACATCAGAGAAGACAATCGTTTCTATGTTTGAACGCGTATGGCCCAAGTTACGCAGAACTTGATCGCTAAGTTGGATTATTCCATCCGGTGTATCAATAAATACGTGATTGCCATTAAGACGGAATGACACTTGATCTGCTGTGTACTTGCTGAGATCAAGTGTATCACTTCCTTCATTCTGATAATTGCCCAAAATAACGTCATCGCCAGAAGCGTAAATGATGGTGTCATCGCCATCGCCTCCCACGAGTGTATCATTGCCCGCGCGTCCTTCAAGGCGATCAGCGCCCTGACCACCGGTCAGATGGTTCGCAGTATTGTCACCTAACAGCACATCGTCAAAGTCCGACCCAATCGCACCTTCGATACTGGAGAAGGTATCCCCTTCCGCATCACCGCCAAGCCCGGTTTCTGTATCAAGATCAATGGTGACGGCCGTAGCGGAGGTTGCATAGCTGGCAATGTCAAGGCCATCGCCGCCCACAAGAATATCAGCACCGCCTTCGCCGATCATCGTATCATCACCGCCTAAAGCAAAGAGGAAGTTATCAGAGGCATCACCCGCAATAACATCGTTCGCTGTGCTGCCGTTCTGAAAGTATTCCCGTGTCAGAACAGTGCCATTGTAGAATTCAAAGAACTCGATCTTCCCACTTGAAAACCAGGACCAGCTTTCGGCATCCATAATCGCAAAGGATCCGGTTCCATTTTTGAAGCTGAACACCATATCATTGATGCCGTTTTCATCGACATCGCGCTCATTGATCCTCAGATCCCGTGTGCCGATGCCATCGCCGAAGACAATGCGATCTGAGCCGTGACTGTCGTAGATGTGTTTGTCGCCACCGTATTTGTTGACATGATACACATCATCGCCATGCCCGCCATAGATCGTATCATCGCCAGTTGACGCGCTGAAGATATCATTGCCATAGCTGCCATGGATGACGTTATCGTCGCCGGTGCCTCTGTTCACCGTCACATCAAGGAACGTCTGCCAATCCAGTTCGGTGCCATCGGCAAACGCAATCGTTTCAAGATAATAGTTTGGTGCCCAATATGACTGAGCTTGGTTTTGTTCCAGCACCACCGAGCCACTGCCATCGGCAAAGGCAATCTTCAGGTCGGTGTTGCCATCCATCACAAAATCACCGGTCGTCACCACCAAATCCGACAAGCTGATCTCAGCGCCAAACTCAAGACGATCCGAGCCACCTGTATCATGCAGCACATCATCGCCCTGACCGCGCTCCAGACGATAGACATCATCGCCATGCCCACCATAAATCGTGTCATCGCCTGTTGACGCGCCGAAGACATCATCACGATAGGTGCCATGGATAATATCGCTGTCCGCAGTACCCTTGTTCACCGTCGCATCCAAAAACTCATGCCAGCTCATCTCGGTGCCATCGGCAAACGCAATCGTCTCGAAATAATGGCTGCGCGCCCAGTTCCCATCGACATGGGTGAATTCCAGCACCACAGACCCGCTGCCATCCGCGAACGCGATCTTCAGGTCAGTGTTGCCATCCGCCACAAAATCACCGGTCGTCACCACCAAGTCCGACAAGCTGATCTCAGCGCCAAACTCAAGACGATCCGAGCCACCTGTATCATGCAGCACATCATCGCCCTGACCGCGCTCCAGACGATAGACATCATCGCCGTGCCCACCATAAATCGTGTCATCGCCTGTTGACGCGCCGAAGACATCATCACGATAGGTGCCATGGATAATATCGCTGTCCGCAGTACCCTTGTTCACCGTCGCATCCAAAAACTCATGCCAGCTCATCTCGGTGCCATCGGCAAACGCAATCGTCTCGAAATAATGGCTGCGCGCCCAGTTCCCATCGACATGGGTGAATTCCAGCACCACAGACCCGCTGCCATCCGCGAACGTGATCTTCAGGTCAGTGTTGCCATCCGCCACAAAATCACCCGTCGTCACCACCAGATCCGACAAGCTGATCCCGTCGGCGAACTCAAGACGGTCTGTTCCATTACTGTCCCGCAGCACATCATCGCCTTGGCCACGGTCCAGACGATAGACATCATCGCCATGCCCACCATAAATCGTGTCATCGCCAGCAGAAGTTTCAAAAACCTCCGACTGATCGGTTCCAGTGATTTGGTCATCCCAATCAGTTCCTGTAAACACGCTGGTGATGTCAGCAAGTGACTGAAGCGTATATGTTTCACCATTTGCGTAATGGACGTATTGCACACCACCAATGATCGTTGTTCCATCACTATCGACAGCATCTGCAAGAATGATCTGACCACCATCATTGTCGATGTCCAAAATAAGATCGTTAATGCCGTTGCCATCCAGATCTGCAACGTCTGTTGTAATCATATATCTGGAAATAGAAGCCCCAAACACGAGTTGATCGGTGCTTTGATCTGCGGTTTCATGGATCCATGTTGTTCCCACAGAACCGTTCACAAAATATGTATCAGACCCGTCACCCCCCGATAGAAAATCGGTGCCAGTACTTGTCAGAAAGACATCCGCTTGATCAGTTCCATTTAGAACATCATCACCTCCAGTGCCAAAAGTTAAAAGACTTTGAAGCGATTGGCCTGTCAGTACAGCGTTGTTCAAGATCGCACGATTGATAAAAAAGCCATTTGAAAATGTGATTTGATCAATGCCAGGGGACCCATATCGACCAAACTGGTTTTGTATTGTTAATGTTTCATCGTTTGGCAAGCCCAAGACAAGATCATCACCCACAGTCGAAACAAAGACCTGATCTGCGGTCAAATCACCTAAAACAAGTGTGTCCCCAACACTTTCTGTAGCAATCGTATACGACCCGTCTCCTTGAGTATGAAAGAAGGTGTCGATAAAGCTTGTGCCGTTTACAACTCCCGTTGCTTTAGCTTGAGCGTGAAGCTCTACAATCAAGTCATCTTGAGTCCAAATCAGACCATCGGAAAACTCAATGCTCTCAATACCAGGGTTTGAAATGCTTCCAAGCTGATTGTCTAATGTAATCGTTTCGCTGTTTGGCAAAGTCAGGATAACATCACTTCCATTCATAGAAACGAGCACCTGATCTGAAGTCACATCAGTGAGCATCAGCCGATCTTGATTTCCGCCACTATGATGTTCAGAGATTATATATGATCCATCTCCTTGAGCATGATAGAAGGTGTCGATAAAACTTGTTCCGGTTACCGTCCCTGTTGCTTTGGCCTGAGCATGCATTTCTGCAATCAAATCATCTTGGGCCCAAATCAAACCGTCTGAAAACTCAATGCTTTCAACACCAGGATTACTGATCCAATTTAACTGACGCTCCAACGTAATAGTCTCATTATTCGGAAAGGTAAGAATAATATTATTATCAATTCTTGAAATGCGAAGTTGATCGGATGCCACATCTACCAAGACCAGGCGATCTGCGTTTCCGCCGCTGTGATGCTCAGAAATGACATCATTGCCATCCCCCAGGGCGTAGCGATAGGTATCGCTGCCATTGCCGCCAATGAGCACATCATCCCCGGTTCCGCCAATGAGAAGGCTACCAACATCAGCCGCTTCAAGGCGGTCATCAAATGCTGATCCCTCGAGTCCCTCAATACCCACATAGGTATCACCAATCGCTTCACCAGTTTGAGCGCCGGTTTTCAGTGAAATATCGACCGAAGTCGTGGAGTCACGATAAGAGGCGATATCAATACCTTCACCGCCTTCAAGTGTGTCAGCTCCCGCGCCACCAACCAGTGTGTCATTCCCTATGCCACCCTCAAGAACATCATTCCCATCAGCGCCGAACACGATATCATCGCCCTTATCGCCCGCGACCGTATCATCTCCGCCATGACCAGACAGTGTATCATCACCAGAATTGCCATGGATCACATTCGAATTGAGATCCCCAACAATCGCATCTCCGCGTTCAGACCCAGTGACGTTTTCGATCGAGGTATAAACATCCCCCTCAGCATCACCGCTCAGCCCGATCCCCTGGCTGAGATCGAGGGAGACACCATCTGCTGTGTTCTCAAAGCTGAGTGTGTCTGATCCAACTCCACCATCGACCTCATCAGCACCCGCACCGGCATTGATCACGTCATCGCCTTCGCCACCCCGAATGGTATCATTTCCGGCAAACGTGACAATGGCGTCATTCCCAGCACCGCCATCGATCAGATCATCGCCATCCGCGGTCAGGAACAGATTGTCCAAAGCATCGCCTATGCCGGTGTAGCCGTCAGCCAGCCCCATTTCACCCGCAGATAGTATGGTCGCCAACCACGCTTTAGCCTCAGCGCTATTTGGTGCCGTTGTAATCAGCAGATTGATCTGCTCCGCATTTTCCAAATAATATTGATAATCCTGTGCAATGCGCATTCTAGAGTACAAATAGCTGAATGCCTCATCAGCGCCCATATCAGCCAAAACCTGATCGAGATTCTCAAGATCAAGAACTCTGGCGACTTTTAAGTCACCGTCATTGACCTCCATCTGTTTAAGCGCATTCACAACGGCCGCTAAAATGGCGTCGCTGTCTTCCATTTTATAGCTTTTACCGTCGCCATTTTTAAGCTTGTCTTCAAGATGTCCGATGCGGATGGTGTCAATATCAGCATAGTTGTGTGATGTCGCTTGCAATGCGCTTTTGAATTCGTTGATTTTTTCGACCACAGCAAGGCCCAGGCTTTCGGCTAGTTCTTCATTGCCACCATCCTCAGAGTCTAGATAATCGATATCGAATAGTCCCGAAACCAGATCATATTTAAGACCTGCAAAGGCTTCGGGATCTTTGTCGAAAAGAGAATCGAAGAGTTTTCCGACAACCAAGCCAATCAGAGCAGGTACAAGAACGGGTAATATGACCGTACCTAAAATCGGTCCAGCAGCAGTAAAAGAGAGGCTACCCGCAAATACTTTTGCAATAGAGGATGCAATCGCACCTTCTATTGTCTCTGGTTGTGGAAGGGCTTCGTTTAAAACAGCTGCAAAAATTACAGATGACAGGCTTTCGGCCAGGTTCTCGGTATTGAAAGAGCTGCCAGTGAAAGCCTCTCCTAATTTCGAGTCAGCACCAAAAACGTCTGTGATTAAATTATCAAATCCATTTGACAGATAATGATCGATGCCTGTTGATACCAAAGCCTCCATAATCGCCCCTGGAGCACCATCTGTATCTACTGACGCAAAAATTTCCCCCATGATAACTTGGCTGATAAGGGAAATGGTATTCTCCACACCATTAATGGCCAGATCAATTCCAAAATCATCAAAGGCATCAACAGCAAGAAACTCGACGACCTGACCATTGGTTGATGCGTTCAGAATGCTGTGGTGTAGAATGTTAAATCCACCCTCTGCAATATTCTGAATTAAAGTATCAATGATTGTTCCAGCAGCAAGCCGCTCAAAAGCGCTCTCTGCACCTATTGATTGAAGAATGAAGGGCGTAACTGCCCCCGCAAAAGACCCGCCAATTTCATCCCCGTAAAGCCGGTAATTTGTGATCTCAACACTCTGCAGGATTTCTTCATCAGAGTCAGGATCACCCTCCCAAGTCTCAGTTTGTTTGAGAAAGAATTTTGTTTTTCCATCTTCACCCAAAGAGTATTCCTTGGTGACTTCCGTCGTATCGGATCCGTCTGTTTCCTCTGTCGTTATCTTCCAAAGGCCACCATCATCTGAAACTGATTCGACAACCAAATTACCGTCTTCATCATAATAAAGCTTGGTAATTTGCCCGTTTTGATCAGGATCGAAGTAAGACAGCGCAGATCTATTGTGGACCCTATAACCACCCGCAATGTAGGTATGCGTGTCTTCAACTTCAAAGTTATAGACGGTATGTTTACCTGCTTTGGGCTCAAGCCCGTCTGGAAATGCATCTAGCGTAATCTCTTCAGGCGCGACTTTTCCAATATTCCCTGCCGATCTGAAGTGACAATCCAGTGAAAGAAATAATTTTTTCGCAAAAGAAGACTGCAGTCCGCGTGCGGACGCCGACAAATTGGTGTGCATTAGGATACCCTCGTATTACTCTAGGCGGCTTTTTGCATGCGCTCTAGAAAATCTTTTTTAATTTTTTCTGCTGGTGCGAATGGCGAAATACATTCTACAAGGATCAGGTTATCCCCCGATCGCCATTCCGTTAAATCAATGCGAGCATCCGGTTTGGACATTCGTTCCTTCACTTCATCAGACACCATTGCCCAGGATAGAAAAGCGACAGGCATCGTCTCTTTTTTTATCAGTTTGAATTGCTTCAAAAGGATCGCAGGCAAAATGCGTTCATCCAAAGTCGAGATCGGTAAATCCCGATGTGCTTTTGACATGGACATCAACCAGCTTGCTAGCCCTAGGAACTTCCCAAATGAGTTTGGATCCAGAGCCTCTGATCCCGCCACACCCACAGGTTTGCTGCTGGCGGATCCTGTTCGATCATCGCCCATCAATTCACCCGTAACTTATCAGCATACTGCAATCGCTTTGCAATCAGCTCTGATGGCGAGCCTTCCCATTCCCCGTCGATCAGGATACTCTCTAAAGTTTCGCGACTGCGGCGGAGGATATAGTCCTCTGGACGCGGTAAAGCACCGAAGAAGTAAAGCGGCTCCGGGGCTTGACCTTCACGCGCCACAAGGCCCGTGTCCGCATCAAATGTCATATTATCGGCCCGGATACAGTCCAGCACAGACACCTGCGCGCCATCTCTATCACAAAGCAGTGTGCCAACGCGCATTTTCCCGTGCTGCAGATTGCCGCTGCGGGCATCTTCAGATGTGAGCGCATAAGCCACTTTGACGAACTGATCTTCCAGCGATCCTAAAGGCTTGTTGATCGCCATGCGGATCAGTGATCCATCTTCTTTCACCAAAGCACCGTCACTCAGCAGAATATCGATGATCGGCACATGGCGCCCAGCAAACTGACCATCGCCACAAAGCGTCACATGGCCCGGTGTGACCTTCAGACCATGGACATCCAGCAGGTGGGCGACGTCTTTCTGAAACGTCCGCACAACACGACCAGGGACCAGATTGCCTGAAGCATCGTAAGATTGGACAACGTCGCCAGGCTGGATATCTTCGATGGGTTTCATGTCAGCTTCAAACATAGAAACTCTCGTACCAGCGAGAAAACATCTACTACTTATGTTTTCAACAAAGCCAGCTATTCCAGGATCGACATTTAGCAGTTCTTCTAGTGGTACCTTATAGCGAGTTGTGTACCCGTAGGCACCACGAAACACATCTTCGAAATAAGAAGCTTGCTCTTCTATGCCCCATTCAGAAAATGGCACGCCGCTAGTCAACTTATCAGTATAATCGTAGTCTCCACCTTCCACAATTCGTCTAAAAATCAGATTTGTACCATTTTGATATTGCCAGACATGAGCAAGCTCGTGCATAAAATATGCCTGCTTGGAAATAGATGCCGTCGAAAAATCATCGGAATAGAATTCTTCTCCACGTCCTTCTCTTGGATAGTATATGTTTCCATTAGGTGACGTTACTTCATTTGCAATATTTTGATAACCGCGATCAAATATACGAATCGTCGAGTAATCTATAGCATCTCCAAACAAAGCCTGAGCAAGCTCTATTTCGCCTTCAGTCAAACCACGATTCGCCATCAGTTCACCTTCATACAACTAGCGACACCGCCGCCGCTCTCAATTTCGTCGATTCTATCTATGTACTCGGACCGGGTTGGTAGAAGCCCATGTTTGTGCGCTTCACTCATACATACGCTACTATTTTTTGCTGTTTGACATGTAGATTTGCCTTCAATGTTGAGGAATAACTCATAAATGACTTGATCTTCGAACGATTCAAAATCTGGCAGATCAGCAAAGCGTTCGCCTACAGCATTCACTGTAAAGAAATATATCGATGTAACATGAAAATCGTTATCCTCTTCAATATTGGGTGGTGTTATGTCGGTATAAAGTAATACAGCTAGCCATGCTGAAGCATGTTTCGATCCTACCTTTGCGTCTGAGTACAATTTTTCCCAAATCTCGCTACAATTGCCTTGATCTAATTGTTTTCTAATTTGAATAGATGAAATAGCGTCACCGTTTTGAAGCAAATCTGCAGACAAAGGCCTAGTAACGAACCACATTAACAACAATAGAGCAGAAATTGATTTTAAGACGCTTTTGAGCATTAACCGACCTTTGTTTATATTGTCATAGATAGTTGACTGCACGACACAGATTAGCAGTTTCGGAAATGACTTTCTAAACTTGCGCAGCAGTGTTCCAATTTAAAACTGAACGCGACAAATTCAAAAATTACGCAACAAACATCATAATGCGACAGTTCTTTGGTTGTTTTGCTTTTCCTAATATTTTTGTCATTTTTACTCCAATTATGGCATCTGTTATTTCCAATCATTAAAACTTCTTGAATTCATCAATACACGCGGTGGTTTTACGGGCTAGGTATGGAATTCCATACTTTTTGTGGAAATGCCGACGCAGCAAGGCTATATTTTCGCGCAAAATTTTTCGATCACTTACATCGGCGAGATCACGCTGTTTTGGGCCGGATGGTGAGCACCGATCTGCTGCCTGTTTCAACACCCTTCATCACTGTACAGTCGCAGCATTGGGCCAGCCACATCGACCAGCCCAATCCTCTGTCCTTTATGACTTATTCTGATTATAGGCCGCTATCCGTGTCTGATATGAGATCGCGCTTTCTCCGGGCTGCTGCGGGGAGGGCTGCCAGCCTTTTTGTGCCTCATCGTGGCCCTGGTTGGTGGACCCGGCGTGGGTGTTTTGGCCGTTGGT
>NZ_JABUFE010000024.1 GCF_013315265.1 Parasulfitobacter algicola
CACGTCTGCTTCTGACCAGTGCTAAATCAGCTTCAAAAATGTCTTGCTATGCAGAAGCTTTCCACACAGGACATTCGATGGGCAATCCCTTATCTTCAGTGGGATTCAGCCCTAGAATTCGGTAGTGTCTCAGTTTGAAATTTCTGAATTAATGTGAATTGCACAGCGAGATATGAGGTCTGAAACGCGAAGCAGATATCAGACTTGGACATGCGCCCGTTGCTGCGCGCGGGCATAAAGCTGAACTTGGGCTTCGTGCTCAAGCTCGACAACGATCGCATATCTCGAAGGAAAATATGGGCGCACCATCGCGGAGAACCGATCTCTTATTCAAGAGACCTTACGCAAATTTCGCATAGCTGGAGGTTGCCAAAGCTAAAGCGCGACAACGTCAAGGCAAATTTGAAAAACGCCTACTTTGGTCTGCTGACGATCGGGGCTTAGAGCAGATGAGCGTTTTTGCGGCAACGCTGTTTGCCGTGTTTTTCTCGACGAACTGAAGATTGTTCGACGGAGGAAATGCAAATGAACAAGACGCTGCATGTGGGTCTGGACGTCCACAAGGACACGATTGCTGTGGCGGTTGCAGAAGACGGGCGCGGTGGCGAAGTCAGATTTTATGGCACTGTTGTAAATTCGGCGGATGCTGTTCTGAGACTTACGAAGACATTGATCAAGAACGGGCACACCTCTTCATTTTGTTATGAAGCTGGTCCTTGCGGCTATGGCCTTCACAGACATCTGACCAAACTTGGATTTGAATGCGCGGTGGTCTCACCATCGATGATCCCACGCAAAGCCGGTCACAGGGTCAAGACTGACAGGCGCGAATCGACCCCAAAAACACTTTGATTTGGACAGGCCTTCCTGAACGATCGCTTTGATTTTTTTGGATGTCGAGGTCTGGCCTTCCCCTCATCCTGTTGCGGCGGCATGGGCTTTAGCTTTGCCGGTTTCCGAAGGTTTTGCACGATTGCTGCGAGGGTAAGAAGAAATAATCATTCTCCGATAAAACCGGGGCGGTTCAGTGCCCAATCTCCCAAGTCTTCTTGTCAGCTATCGTTCTCGCCGCAACCGTCATATTCTGGTTATGAGTCTGGAGCCTAAAATTGGGCATAACTGGCCATGTTCACCTTTGAACCAGTAGGAAATAACCTTCTTCTTGGGAAGACATGCCCAATAGTCGCATGAACAAGTTACTTTCAGGCAGTTTAATCGTTTTTAGAATGATTGTGCTTCCTTCGGGCAAATCAAAGGTTTGCATCATTGACTGCCGCGCAATTTCAAGGTTGGCCGGATTCGAGTGAGCAACGTCCCATAGCAAAATGGGACAAGGATCGTTGCCGGTAATACGTTCTACTACGATATTTCGAACTGGACCAGTTCCAGGGAAAAGCGTCACCTCGTCTTCAGGGTAAGACAGCCAATCGCGCGCTGTACCGTTGTTTAGGTAATAGCCATAGAAATTGACAGGGACACTGCCAGTGATGAATTTTTCTGCAAAGGTCACTACAGGTAATATCGCATCTACGCATTCTTGCGTATTATCTACAAATTGGGCTGTTTCACGCCAAGGCTGTTTGGTCGGCAAATCACTCCACAATATACGCGCGCTGAGGGGTATAAAAATTATCGTTGTAAAAATTATTATACCAATAATCATCCACTTCAAAGAGCTACGCAGGATAATTTCAAAGAGGAAGCCCATCAAAATCCAATAAAATGGCACAAGCACGATGAAATAACGAAATGAATAACTTGGCGCATAAAATAGCGTAACTAATATCGCAAGAGCTAGGGCCAAAATTGGACTGCTGAAAACAAATATAGTATCGAAAATAATAGGTCTTAGGTCTTGAATTTTGATACGTTTGATAAGTATCCACACAACAGAAACAACGCTGGCCGCAATGATGACATTCGAGAGTGGAGTCTCTAACGCTGAACCGAATAGCCTTTTTAGGCCAGCGTTTGTCTGACGCCATAAAAAGTCGCTGTCAGCGCTAAACCATGTATCAGACACATCTAAAATAATTTTATCAGCTTGCCAATTCAAGAAAACAAGCATTGTGGTAAGAATAATCAAGCCAGAGACTGCAATCCAAAACCGGTTTTTCCAACTTTGGCTAAAACATAACATTATTGCTATTTTTGCGCCAATAAGGGGAACCAGATACATGTGACAAAGTCCGGAAATTATTCCGGTAATTGTAAAGGTGGATAGCTTTAGAGAAATAGGTTTTCCTTGAGACATTGCGCGGTTGATATCAAGCGCGAGCATAAGCAGTAGTATTACCAATACCCAGCTAAGCGCATAAGATCGCCCTTGCGGCGCGTACAGAAAGTAGATGTGTGATGTCGCAGCGAGTGTGCAAGAAAACAAGCGGGCCGGGCGGCTAATCCACTTGGGCATCGCCAGACAGATAAGGACAAGTGACAAGGCAGCCAGGGTCGCGCTAATACCACGCGCAATCATGCCTGTATCCGCCCCCGTTAGAAGCCCTGTGATCCAAACCAAGGCGTAGTATCCGGGAGGGTGCACATCTTCGGAAGCACGATTTAGGAAAGCACTGAAACTAGGTTGATTAGGGTCAGAGAAATAGACCGTAAACAGTTCGTCCAACCAAAGGCTACTGGCATCTAAATACATAAAGTTGTTCAAAACAGCCAAAACGATCAGGGCAAGCCATATTGGGATGACTATTGTAAGAACGCGATTACTTTTTGCCAAGTCGACGTCATTTTTATCAGTCACGTCATCCCCTTTGCATGCACAATGTCAGTCTTTTTGGGTAAGTTGCGCTTGCGCAAAAACCCAAAACTTCGATAAAAGGAAAGTTGTTGATGCCACTGAAATGCCGACAATCACCATAGTATAGACAAAGTGCACATTGTTTTGTTCGTTCAGAACTTTAATCAAACCCGACCCTATGGCGAGCCCTACGACCGAAACAAAAATGAATTTTGGCATGTGAATTGTATGTTTGCTTACGACGCGAAACGTAATTTTCCCATGCCCAAAATAGGATAATCCTATAGCTGAAACATAGCCGCCAAAGTTGGCATGTTGCGGCAAAAAATCAAACCACGCCTCAAGAGAAATTGCGATGATGACGTGCGTCAATGTTGCGGCGAAACCAATAACAAGAAACATCAAGAACTCGCGGGGCATCTTATTTCAACTGTAAAATTGCAAAGAACGAAAGCCCAAATGGCATGCGCAGCCGTCCTATTAAGTGTCGCTCGGTTGAGAATATCTTGTAAAGGCTTTTATTCACCAGTGGTCCTGGCATGGCCTCATCGGCGACGTCGCGCTTTAGCAAGCCGTTGAAGGCCCGTGTCGCCACGGCCAGCGGCAAGAGTATAGTGTTATAGTATCCGTCCTGATCAATGCGCAAAGCTGCGGATTTTGCCACGGCTTCAAGCGACCTTCTTGTATAGCGACGAAAGTGATGATGCCTTTCGTCGTGACGTGACCAGAGCGCGGGAAAGGCTGGCACCGTGATAATAATGCGCCCACCAGATGCCAAGCGGGATGCTAGTGCTGTCAGTGTTGCTTGATCATCCTCAATATGTTCCAGAACGTCAAAAAGGCAGATGATGTCATATGACCGTTCTGAAAAAGGGATATCGTTAGGAAGCGAGCCAGGGGCAATAGGTAAATCTGACTTAGTGATGGCGATGTCCCGTGCAGCTGCATCAAATTCAAACGCATCGACGGATCCAAATGACTCTAATAGTTTCAGATTTCCCCCGGTGCCACACCCAGCCTCAAGGATACGTGGCGCGCCCTGATCTGGGATCGTCTGATTGAGTATTGCCTGGATAAGATCGCGCCGCGCCGCGAACCACCAATGCTCTTCTTCAAGCGCAGACATGCGCTCATATACAACACGATCCATTCTTATTTCTCTTCTCGAGATTCATAGGTTTGCTGGATGATATATAGCGGACGATCCCGTACCTCGCGGTAGATACGACCGACATATTCGCCCAATATGCCGACGGACAACATATTTAGTCCACCAAAGAAAAGTATTATGATAAGTGTGGATGCGTAACCAGGGGTATCGATGCCAAATAGTACAGTTCGGATCAGAACATACACGGCATAGATGAATGAGGCTATCGCCAAACAAAATCCCAGATAGCTCCAAAGCCTGAGCGGTACGGTAGACGCGCCAAACAAGCCATCCAAACCAAAATTCCAGAGCTTCCAAAAAGACCATTTTGTCCGTCCAGTTTGGCGGGCTTGTCGGTCAAATATCACTTCGGCACTTTCAAATCCAACCCAACTAAACAGGTCTTTGTTGAAACGGGCCTTTTCTGGCATCGTGTTCAGGATATCAATGACCTGTCGGTCGATCAGACGAAAGTCGCCAACATCGGGTGGGATCGGATATTCGGCCATTGCGTTGAATATCCGATAGTACAGCCGCGCCGACTGCCGTTTGAGCGGACTATCGTTTTTTCTATCGACGCGTTTTGCATTCACCACTTTTGCGCCAGCATGCCATTTTGTGACCATTTCCGGAATCACATTCGGGCTGTCTTGCAAATCAACGTCGATTGGAATGGCAGCGCGCCCACTCGCATGCATAAGCCCAGCTGCAAGTGCAGAATCCTTGCCAAAGTTTCGAGATAGGACAAGTAGCTTAATCTGTAAGTCGCTATCCATACGGCTGCGAATTTCTTGGACGGTTGCATCGGTGCTACCATCATCAACGAACACATATTCAATCGTCTCATGCAATTCTGACAGCGCATTCTGCATCGTAGTCAAAAACGGCCATATCGCATTTTGTTCATTAAATACGGGTATGATTATAGACAGCTCTGGATCTTTATCAGCTATGGTCTGCAATCCTTACAATTATGCCGTATTCGGCTGCTATCAGATACTCAAAAGTTGCTTGGTGCATCCTAACCGCTTACATGTTTCAGGAAAAGTATCAAAAATATTCCTTAGGTCTCTTGTCAATCTTGGGCCATAAAAAACAGCTTAGAGCAATGATTAAAGACGTAAGATCAGATAATTTAAACCTGCATACACTCACAGACTTCGGCATCCGCGATGATCGGATCATCGATAGAGCAATGCCAATCGTTACGGGACTGTTGCATTCAATAATTTAAATCACTTGCATGGCTATTAATTAACATAAAAATGATTTACTGGAACTTACAATGAGCCAGTTGCACGAACGATATCTGACTGCAAAGCTAGTCCCGACTGGACTAGTCTGGTTGTATCAATTTCAATAGATTGAAACCCGGTTTCAGCTGCGAGTGAACGCAGTTCATTTGACTTCGCTCCGGCCGCGATAGCTTGGGTTAAATCATCGTTAATGTGTAACAACTCTGATACAACAATACGTCCTTTCCGCCCGGATTTTTCGCAGTTTTCACATCCATCTCCGCCACACTCCACGCAAAGTCTCTGAATCAACCTTTGCGATAAAACACCCCTTAAGGTTGAGGCTAATAAAAACGGTGGTACGCCTAGATCAATCAGTCGGTCAATCGCACCGACAGCATCGTTCGTGTGAACTGTTGACAGAACAAGCCGCCCCACCAATGCAGCTCGCACAGCGATTTCAGCTGTTTCCTGATCACGGATTTCGCCCACCATGACAACATCCGGATCCTGTCGCAGAATAGCTCGCAAAGCGCGTGCAAATGTCATGTCAATTTGAGGTTCGACCTGGACTTGGTTAACACCGGCCAAGGCATACTCAATCGGATCTTCGACCGTTACGATTTTGCGGTCCTCTGAATTGATCTTGCTAAGGCCCGTATAAAGCGTCGTTGTTTTTCCACTGCCCGTTGGACCGACAACCAGAAAAATACCATTGGGCTGGCGCAGAATGTCTTCAATTTCCTTGACACGTTCTTGCGGATATCCAAGCGATGACCACTCCAGTGCGACCCGTGTTCGGTCCAGTATTCGTAAAACGATGCTTTCGCCAAATTGGGTCGGCAATGTGGAAAGTCGCAAATCAACAACGCGGCCCCTGACTGTAATCTGTGCCCGTCCGTCCTGAGGGCGACGTTTTTCCGAAATATTCAAGTGCGCCATGACCTTAAGGCGCGAGGCAACAGCGGCACGGTCAGCATCAGCAATTCGTCGGTCCACCCGCAAACGCCCATCAATTCTAAACCGCACTCTGGTGTCCTGTTCCATCGCTTCGATATGAATATCTGATGCGCGTATATCGACGGCTTTGGTGACCAATTCATTTACAAGCTTAATGATCGGTCCATCATTCGCGAGCGCCTGCAGTTTTTTGACATCGGTTGATGATGCATCATCAGTTTCGGCCAAAACCTGTTCTGGTTTGGCTAAAGCAGAGCGAATTGTTGACGGTGTTGCAAGGACAGCGCGCACAGGTCGATCAAGGTGGAAGCTTATACTTTCCATAGTCCCGGTATTGCGTGGGTCACTTGTGGCAAGAATGATTGCGTCGCTTGTGTCTTCAACAGGAACGATACTGACACGCGATAGAAAATCACGCGATAAAGCCAGCTGCCCAACAAGGTCTAAAGCGATAACGTCAAAATCAATTAATGGTATGTTCAAATATTGAGACATGTGTTGGTAAATGGCCGTTTCATCTGCCAACCCAAGCTCAAGTAAAGATTTTTCAACACCTGTCCCGGCCTCTTTGCTGGCAGCCAAAGCGCGTTTTGCTATGGACGGGGAAATAACCTCTGCATCAATAAGTGCTTTGGCAAAGTTTTCGTCGTGAAATGTGGGTAGTAATGTAATCACAGTCAGACCTTACGCAAAGAATATACTGTCTTTATTAGGGCAGCTATATTACAGTATGCAACTATAGATAAATGATAACAAATTGAGGTTGACGGTAAAATGACGGGACAGGTACCGTCGCGACTCTGGCAGTGGTTCTGCCAAGAGCTATCGTCTGTGCTGCCGGGTTGGTTGAAAGCTGCCCTGAAAGGCGGTGCTTATGTCGTTCCATTGTATTTGTCGCAATCTGTAACCGGTCTGGAAAAGCGCCGCGCAAAGTACATCGCACCTGAGTCAATTTTGACAAAGCCAATTAAAATACAACCAAGACCCATTTCTGTTGATCTTTATTTACCAGAACATTATTTTCTAAAACGCGATATCGAAGCTCCTGCAGCTGCATTTAAAAATGCCGAACAACTGGTTCGATTGGACATGATGCGGCGCACGCCATTTCAGCCAAATGATGTTTATTGGACTATTTCTGCAGTAACGACCAAAGGGCCAAAGACCAGTACAACCCAATGGCTGATCAAGCGAAGTGATGCACAGCAATTGCGTGAGCATCTAAAGACAATTGGTATTATGGTTCGCGCTATCAGAATTGATAATGACCAGACAGCGACACATATCGCCAAATTTCAGACGCAAAGCGATACTAGTTTACAGAAATGGGTCAATTTCGGTTTGGTCGGAACGATTGCAATTGCAGTTCTGACGATGATCATGGTCCCCACATTTCAAAATCAGCACAGTCTGAACAGTATTGAAACGCGCATAACTGATTTACGTGCACAAGCCGTACAGTTGCGCAGTAATATGGAAACACTGCGCCAGGCCGAACAAGACCGAACCGCGCTGGTAGATACCGTTATCAATAAAACAATTTTTGCGGAAACATTGCGTGAACTCACGATTGCCTTGCCAGATGATGTGTGGATCAGTGATTTATCCTTTCAACCCGAGCGTATCGTCGTAAATGGCACTTCAAGTAGCTCTGCTGCAGAGCTGGTTCTGCGTGTTGCAAACAACAGACTGTTCCAAAACCCGCGCCTGACTGGCCCCGTTTCACGCACGACAAGCGGCGAAGAGCGTTTTGAAATGACGCTTGATTTGAAGGGACACCGATGATCAAGCCAGGCAGCCTTATATCACGATTTATGGTCTTGCTGATCATTGGCGGATTGGTTTTGTTGATCTGGATTGCGGTGCTGTCACCGCTTGTGACATGGCGCAATCAGGCCCAAAGCAACTTGCTATCTGCGCAAACCGAACTTGCACGTCTTGAACGTAGCATTGCACAACTGCAGATCGAACAAACCCGCCTTTCGGCGGATGATGCAACCAGCATTCTTTGGATGGCCTCTCAATCGGGCGAGGCAACAGCAAGAGTACAGGCCAACCTAAGCACTATGGCGCGGCAAAGTGGCGTTAATCTGCGATCGATTTCGCCGGTACGCGCCCGTGAACTTGCATTTTCACAGGCCGTGGCGTTTCGCATGGAAAGTGAGGCAACTTTGGACCAGGTGGTGTCTCTTTTACGGGCCATCGAATATAGCACCCCACCATTAGTGATTGAACGCGCAAATCTACGTCGCCTGGCCCGTCCGACACGCACATCCGATCAGCCGCTTATGTTCTTTCAGCTTGAAATACTGGCCCCGGTCATCATGAATGAAAACGCCAGATGATGCGCGTTATTCCATATATCGGGACATTGCTACTTGTGGTCATGGCGGTTGTTGCGGGCTGGTTAGCATTTCAGACAGTCGCGCACGACCCGCCCGCTCCACAATCCGTCAATGTCGGTATCAACGCACAAACAGCTGACCAAAACACCCTGTCCTTGCCGTCAAGCCGACCGGATGTTTATTACGCAGCCATTACGGAAAGGCCCCTTTTTGAACCAGGTCGTCGCCCGTTTGTCATCGCCCTGGAAACGCCTGATACGACACCACAAAATATTGCGCCCCAACCTCAGCCCCAGGAATGGGAAGAAGCGCCAGAAATCGCCTTGCTTGGCGTTATGCAATTGTCCGAACAACCTTCTGCTTTGTTATCGATCAACAACCAGCCACCAACATGGCATATGGCTGGTGCAATAGTGGCTGGGTGGACGTTGAATGAAATTGAAAACAACTGGATAGAATTGACCCGCGAAACGCGCCGTCTTCGAGTGGATATGTACCAATGACAAAAATGATAGCTCACCCATTTCGATTAGTCGTCTCTTTGCTTTTGATCATAGCAATTGCGGCCTGTACCGAAGGGGATGGCAATGGCGCACGCGGTAATTCCGATCTACTAGCCAATCAGGATAATCAGGCACGCGGTGGCGGTCGAACTGCGATCGAACGGTTTCGCGCTTCGTTAAATGGTTCATCGGGGGACCAACGCAGGTTGGGAACTGATAACTTTATCGGTGAAGGACCACGCGGTGACAGAAACTTGTTTGGCGTCACGGATGATGGCGAAATCACTCTTAATTTGGTCAATGTCCCTATCGAACAGGCTGCACAGGCTGTTTTGGGACAAGCATTGCGCAAAAATTATACTATTCAACCGGGTGTCAGCGGTCAGGTCACATTGCAAACCACACGCCCACTGTCTGAACGCGCATTACTGGAAACCTTTCAAACCATTCTTGAATTAAACGGCGCCACTCTGCAAACCAGTGGTGATCTGATCACGATTGTCCCTGTAGCTGGCGCGGCAAGACGCGTTGAAAACTTAGGTCGGCAAAGGGGTGTCGGATCGCGTGTTGTAGCAGTTCCATTACGCTTTATCGGAACTGCCGAAATGGTGCGCCTGCTAGAACCGATTGCCGGATCAACCGTTGGCCTTCAACCTATTCCACGTCGGAATATTCTGCTGATTTCTGGCACACGAGATGAAATCAATTCAGCCATTGAAGCGGTCAATTTATTCGATGTGGATGTTCTGAAAGGCAAATCTGTGGGGCTCTATCGTCTGCGTGCCGCTGAACCCGAAGCAGTCGTCGAAGAATTGAATCTGATTTTTGAAACAAGTGATGGCGGCAGTCTTCAAAATGTGGTGACCTTTGTACCATCGCAGCGCCTTGGAGCCGTTCTAGTGATAAGCTCACGGTCCAGCTATCTTTCTGAGGCCGAACGTTGGATCCGTGATCTGGACAGAACCGCAGGGGGCGCAAAACGCAGGCCAGTGGTTTACAGCCTGCAGAACCGAAGCGCTGACGATCTGGCCCCGATCCTGTCGGAAATGGTCGAAAATGTTGCCGCCGAAGAAGGAACCTCAGTTGCAGGTACGCCCAAAGTGGTAGCGGATGATGCGCGCAATGCAGTTATTGTCTGGGGCAATGATTCAGAACAGGAAAGCTTTTCCCGCTTGATCCAGTCACTTGATACGACCCCTGTTCAGGTCTTGCTGGAAGCCACGATTGCCGAAGTTACCCTGAATGATGAGCTTAATTTTGGCTTACGCTGGTTCTTTCAGGATGGCGATAACCGCATTCAATCGACTGATGCCAATAACGGAAGTTTCGGGGCGAATGTACCGGGTCTGTCATTATTGTTCCAAAGTGGATCAAGCGCAGTGACGTTGAACGCGCTATCATCAGTGACGGATGTCAATGTCATTTCGACCCCAAGCCTTTTGGTCCTGGATAATCAGGAAGCCCGGCTGCAGATTGGCGATGAAGTCCCGATTGCCACCCAACAGGTCCGTGACACCGGTGATGTAGATGCGCCCGTTGTCAACACAATCTCTTTCCGAGATACAGGCATTATTCTTTCTGTCAAACCAAGAGTGTCGTCATCCGGGCAGGTTATTCTGGATATCGAACAAGAGGTCAGCACAGTATCCCAAACAGAAACATCCGGGATCGACTCGCCCACAATCTCGCAGCGTAAAATCGAAACCAGCGTCGTTATTGCCGATGGTCAAACATTGGCATTGGGTGGTCTGATACAGGAAAACCGCAACCAGACGAATTCTCAGGTCCCTGGTTTAGGTCGTGCCAAGGGGATCGGTGCGCTGTTCCGCAATCGATCAGATCGGATTAGCAAGACAGAACTGCTTGTCTTGATTACACCAAAAGTCATTCGTAATGGTTCAGAAAGCCGGTCTGTGACAAACGAACTACGCAGACGCATCGGTGGTGCGAACGGCCTGGTCAAAAATGGGATTGGCGTGCCGAAAGATGGTCACCGGATACTTGATTGATCTGTTGACGTGGGCCGATCAAAACAGCACGGTTAAATTAAATGCCACGTTATAGCTATTCCGCAATCACGGCTGATGGCACCTCTGTTTCAGGCGAGGTTGACGCCAATGATGAATTATCCGCACTTGATATGATCGCATCGCGCGGGCTAACGCCGATCAATCTTGATGAAGCCGGTTCATCATCTGTCCCTTGGTGGAACCGTGAATTGCGTCTGATAGGCGGCCCTACCACGGCAAAGCCCATAGAACTGGAACGGTTCTTTACGTCTTTTGCATCATTGATGCAGGCCCAACTGCCACTGACACGGGCATTGTCGTTTTGTGCACAGCAGGTCGCAAAACCTGCAATGCAACGCGCCTTGGAGAATATCCGAACGGACGTTGAAAACGGCATGTCACTGGGTCAGGCCATGCAGCAACAAGATCAGATCATTCCCGAACGCCTTACCGTCATCATCAAATTGGGCGAAGCATCGAACCAACTGGAACAGGCTGCGCGCGAAGCTGCAGATCTCTTGAGCCGCGAAAGCAAGATTGCGCAACAACTTACGGGGGCTCTGCTCTATCCTATTATTCTGGTCATCATGTCCGTTCTGGTTCTGGCATTGGTGGTCTTTTATCTTACTCCGACATTACTGCCTGTCTTTGCCGCGTCTGGCGCCGAACCCCCTGTTATTCTGGTGATGATGGACACACTTCGCAGTGCCTTGATATCAGGCTGGCCGCTGCTGATAACAGGCGTAATTTTGGGCACTGTGATCTTTGCTGTATTTCGCATCCAAATCAGAAAAGCATTGGCAGGTATATCAATGCGCCTGCCTGTCGCGGGTCGTTATATCCGCCAAAGGGAAAGTCAGAAAATTTGCCAGATGCTGGCCTTGTTGATGCGTAATGGTGCAACGCTGACGTCGGCATTGACAACCGCTCAAAGGGCAACGCCCCACCCTGCCTATAAGGTTCTTTTGGCAAATACAGAAGAGACTGTGATCGCGGGTGGTACCTTATCAACCAGTTTGGCACAAAGCCCTTTGATGGATGATCTGGCACGTACAATGATTGACGCAGGCGAAGAAAGCGATCGTCTGGTTGAGGTTCTTGAAACGGCTTCAGTCTCACTCAGTGCACAAACATCTGAAACCGTGACGCGTGCGGTCAAACTGATCACACCGATTTTAACCCTAATTATCGGTCTTGGTGTGGGTGCCGTGATTTTGTCGACAATTTCAGCTATTCTGGACCTTAATGACATTGCATTTTAAATCCACGTCAGGCGTCAGCCTGTTTGAGGTGATGCTCGCGCTTGGCATATTGTCACTGATGCTTGGTGTTATCGCCACGTCTTCTCGTGGGCCGTCGGATACGCTTTTGTTGCAACAGGACGCCGCTGCAATGCAACGCAATCTTACTGATCTGCGGGCGCAAAGCATTCAAACCGGTCAGCCGGTCAGCTTTGATACAACAGGTTTAAGCTGCGATGCCAACCCAAAGCCAATCGTGTTTTTCTCGGATGGATCAGCACAGGGCCAGCCGCTTTGTCTTCGCAAGAATGATCTGACCTTGAGCCTGATACTTGATCCTTTGATAGGCCGTTATAAGATCGGTGATATCGAATGAACCGCAAGGCTGGATATTCCCTGCTTGAGGTACTGATCGCATTCGCTGTCATGTCCTTGGTTCTTGCTGCACTTTTGCCCGGCCAGGCCAAACTGCTCAGTCGCACGACCGAAGCAGACCGTCGCTTGTTGGCCCAGGACTATGCGCTTTCAAGGCTGGATCAAATCGGCATTACGACCCCGCTTGAAATTGGTCAGATGACGCAGAACTATCGAAACTGGACTGTCGAGGAGGTGATTACCGAACACCCAACCCGTGACAACGCAATTCAATTGCTGCAGGTTCGCGTGATCATCAGTGCCCAAGGTGGCAATGTGTTGGCAACCGTTGACAGTATCAGGCCCGCCCCGTGACGCGCAACCTGACACCGCGCAGTGGGCTGAGTGTGCTGGAACTCATGATTTCACTGGCCTTGCTGGCCCTGATTGCAGGTGGTTTGGCCAGCGCGATGGGACTTGGCATTCGCCTTTATGACCGCTCTGCACAGATCTCTGTGCATGCCGATGAACTGACCCGCCGCGTGCGCCTGCGGGATTGGCTTGCGTCTTCGATCTCGGAAACACAGCTTGTTCCATTCCCCACCGAGCTTCAGGGTAATGGCGATGGCTTTACGTTCGTTACCCTCAAACCCAGCCCCTTCGCGCCAGATGCTGCTGCTCTGCGCGTGTCTGTTAGTGTGCAAGATGACGCACTGATGCTATCGGCAGAAGCGATAAACGATGAAAACGAAACCCTGCAAGTCTTTGCTGGCCCCCTTTTGACTGCGACTGCAGATGTACGTTTCAGCTATTACGATGCAGAGGAACAAGCCTGGCAAAACGATTGGACATCCCCTGCCCTGCCCGCCCTTGTTCGTGTCGAGACGGACATCCAGACAACGCCTAACTGGCCTGAGTTTACGGTCAGATTATTGCATGCGAATTAAATAAATTCTCTAGATATCCCACTTTTTATCAGACGCTAGCTTGCAGGATTGCTTTCACACTTTCAGGACAATCAGATTGCCCAGACCCAGAAACACCATCTTGAGGTTTAGGTATGCGCGTTTGAGGTGTAGATCGTACTCAGATGGCTGGCGGTGCGATTTACTTCCTCATCATAGGCGTAGTCTTCGACTGGAACAGGTGCTCCGCCATGCGCCGCAGGCACACCCTCGGCGACCTGCACAAGCCGGTTCAGATCGTCATAGCTGATGGCAATAGACTTACTCGGATCAAGATTATCCACAATCGCCGTCCACCGTCCCTCTCCGTAATAGCCAAAGCTATAGATTGTTCCCCAGGGCGCCGTCAGGTCGGTCAGGAGGTCTTCGGGTTAACGTCACTATGTTTAAAGAGCTTGACGGAGATGATTTTGAAGTTTTTTTAGATCATCTGAAAATATTGGTAAGTCAAAATTATCAAAATTATTAACAATAGTATCAGAAAGAAGACTATCTATAGCTGTAATAATAGTGCAAACTTCGTCTGATGTAATTATGTTAGATTTATTTGTAATTGAATACTTATCAAATTGAATTGGTGAAGAGATTATCTGCCATATTTCATCGCTTTCTTCCACCTTTCTCCCAAGCCGTTTTATCTCAAGTAATGCGTATATAATCAAGTACCACATCGGCGTAAGTGAAAGTCGACCTAGAACCTCATTATCAATTTTAATATCAATCAGGTTACTACGGTTTTCAATTAGAGCTAGCAATGTCTCTTTGTCTTTATAATACAGTTCGCCAAGATATTCTTTACTACTAGCCGCCAAACGGTCACGTAATTGGCTTAGCTCTTTGTATGGGTCATTATCCATAAGCTATATACCTTAAAATTTCTGAATATATAAATTGCAGTTGTCCATTGCAGCGATCTCACGAGCAACAGCGGCGCGATGACCAGCATCACCACCACGAAAACACTGTGCATTAATCTGAGCCTGCAACAGAGCTCGCCGAGAAAAACCTCTCATCTTGGCCAAGTTTATGCCACGAGTGACAAAGCGGTCATTTGGATCAGCTATTCTCGCAGGGGGCCGACATGCTCTCTTTGGTATAGAGTCTCTAAGCATTGTAAGTGTATTCAATTCTAAAAGAGTACAATCACCTGGTCGTCCCCGATTGTAACCTGCTCCTGGTGTGTTATATCTTCCGCTATTCAGTGGGATTTTTGCAAGTAATGCATTAATATATCCTGCCACGTTAAGTGCTGCTACTCCAGTTCGCGTAGAAGAACCAACACCTTGAGCGCTATCTTTCGCAAACATAGCCCTTTCTTCCATGCTGGCCATCAGCCCGGTTGGATCGGTCCATTTAGTCGGGTTGTTCGCTACAAAGCTGTATATCGACAATTGGCCAGCCGCAAACCCAATCGGGTCCGATTGAACGAACATCCCGATACTCGGATCATAATGCCGGGCACGGTAGTAGATCATGCCACTTTGTGGATGGACCTCCCAGCCAATACGAACATAACATTGAATTAGAATTCGTGTTTGATGTTATTACCAAGACTGTAGTTTGTACCTAATCACAAAGTTTAGTTTGGCTAAATTAATTGGAAACATTAATCAATAATTGGAAATTCGCCTCGTGTCGCTAACGTAGCCCTCTTTTGCAACTCGAGTAATCTATTTCTAGAAATGCAAAGCTCAGTTGTTTGATCAAATTCTTTCAAAGCATAGTCACGAAAATATTTTGCATATAATTCCAAATAATCACGATCATTAGAGCGTGAAATATCATTAATATGAAAGTTCAAAAACTTTGAGTACAATTTGTAGGCTGATTTAAAATCGAGATTTCTGTGTTGAGCAACTGCAGACAACAATACCGACTTAGCAACATATAAAGGCGGTCCTTCATAATCATACAACAACTCTAAAGCCTCTTTATATCTGTTTTCTGATACAAACTTTTCAGCGCAAGTATATCGTCTGTTTGCATTTAACTTATCTAATAAGCCTTTAAGCATTTATTTATCCGCCAAATATTTGCAATAGACGTGCTAGAATTACGATACCTTTGCCGATTGGGCTATCTGGCAAAACTCTATCACCTCCACTTGACCCTGGTAAATAGTCATCGGCAGTCTCAGATGTTTCTATCCAATTATCTGGATCATTCATCGGATCATCGTGTCCTGGCCACCAAGGTATAGGAGGGTATTTAGGGTCTTCTGGATCTTTAGGTGGTCTATTATGCCCCGAGGGAGGCGGATCGCCAGTTTCGCGCCAACTTTCATCGCTCTCATCGTCATTTGTAGCATTTAGGATAGCAGCAAGAATTTTTGCCATCAAAGTCATAGTAGACTGATTTATAGTAACAATTGCACCATCCAAAGAATTATTACCTGATGGTAAATTCATGATATTATCAATGCAATGCTCTGTACCTAAACACGCACCAAATCCCAATACAACAACACCCGCTGTAACTTTACGCCAGTCGAGCGTTGCACTGTATAACCCACTCGGATCGGTCCAGTTGTAGGGATCATTCCAGACATCGGCATAGAGATTCAGATCCCCCGCAGCGAACCCGATAGGATCGCGTTGCAGGAACTGGCCAAGTGCGGGATCGTAATGACGGGCACGGTAGTAGATCAGGCCAGTCTCAGCATCATGTTCGCGACCCGTGAAGCCATAGCGCTGTTCAACAGATCCTGCCGCCAGTTCCCGCTGGCCAAAGCTGTCATACTCATAATCCGCGGCAACCGTGCCCGTTGACAGCACCACCGCCGTCAGGATCGAGCCGAGCCGATTGCGGAACAGCTCAAACACCGACCCAGACCCCGGCGCGGTTGTGCTGGTGTAGTCCTCATACGCCAGCGGCTCGTCCACTTTCGGGCCATGCAGCCAGCGTTTGGTTAAAGCGCCATCGCGGAAATCCAGAGCAACCTCATTCTAGGTCGTCGAATACACGCTCCAAGTATGCTATAATGATTACAGAACGTATTTAAAATTAGCGGTTAGAGCATATCATTATCTATAGATTTCAATTCAACTGAATTTGCATAGAACTCAAAGCTATTATCGTTAATTTCTTCGATAGAAATCTTTGAACTTTCCCATCCCCGATCCGAGATTTCATTAATCGATATTATAATTCTTGTATGAAGATGAAACTGAAGATTTTCAAGATTATGGGACTTGTGACAGATTTGGAATAGGCGTGGTAGTTAATTATCTTTCAAGTGGAAAGCCACAGTGTTTAGCGTAATATTTTTGCTTGGCGAAATGTTGATTAAGTAGAAGCAGTTCTTTCGACCACGTCTCAAAAAATTTATCATTCGACTTAGCAGCATAAAAAATTGATCTGAAACACAATCCAAATTCACCTCCGTTAAACATTCTAGGCGCATAACCAGGATCGATACCCCAATTTACGAGGGACTTTAGTAGCCTATCTATCATACTAATACATTCTCGATCTGTTAAATCTTGATCATCTACCATGGGTTCTTAATAACTCCATCGCCTCCTGTAGGAATTGCAGTAATTATACGGCCACCTGGCTCAACAATGACGTCGATATCAACACCATCTACAGTACCTTCGTACATTATATCATTTGGATTATGTGAACCATGCGGCACTTCTTTACCATTTCTTGCAATTTCCTCTGCAGCATCAAGTATTTTGCCTTCATCCCAATCAGGTGGGAATTCAGTTTTACCTGGTTTACCTGCACCACTCTGATGTCCATCCAAAATATGTTCAGCGCCATCACCATCAATATAAGGCTCTGGTCTGGCATCACGACCACTTTCACCTTCACCAGACCCATTTGCATCATTGAAAACAATGTTCCCAAGTGCGCCTAACAGACTGCCAAGCAATCCAATTGTAGCTGATCCAATACTGTCTTTCATATCCTGACTGTCAGGAAAATCAGAAGGATCTGGACAAACACCAGATGCACATAGCGCACCGACAGTAAGAAGAGATGTTCCTGCAGCAAGCACTGTATAATCGGTACCTGACATCAACCCACTCGGATCGGTCCAATTATACGGATCGTTCCAAACATAGGCATAAAGGTTCAGATCGCCCGCAGCGAAGCCGATGGGATCGCGTTGCAGGAACTGGCCAAGTGCGGGGTCGTAGTGCCGGGCGCGGAAGTACATCAGGCCACTTTCCGGATCGACCTCGCGGCCCGTGAAGCCGTAGCGCTGAGTTAAGCTCCCTGTTTGGGTGCGGTTTCCAAAGCTGTCGTAAATATACTCAGCAGCCAGCGTTCCAGTAGCAGCCTCAATGACCGTCAGGATAGACCCCAACCGATCCGCATACATCTCGTATGATGTCCCCGAACCGGCTGCTGTGGTCGCAGAATACTGCTCATAGGCCAAAGGTTCATCGACACGTGAGCCATGCAGCCAGCGTTTGATTAAAATGCCATCACGGAAGTCGAGCAAAACCTCATTCGACGTAGTCGAATAGACGCTGCAGACATCTTAGACCTGGGCTTCGATAGAAATGCCGTTTTTGTAGTATCAGCCAGTTATATTTTAAGAATCAATCAGCATTTCTACGTATTGATTGACTTTTTCTGTCATATCGTCTCGTGGCAGCATGCAACAGGCGGCATCCATCAAATTTTGATTATCCCTTATGAGGGATTTAAAGTCATCAAGTCTATTGGGATACCTTGCTAAAAAGTCCTCCATTAAACCAGCCCCTAAAATAGAAATAGCAGTATCTGTTAACTGAATTCGGCTTAATTCATAGAAAAAAGCGAGAAGAAAATCAGAGTCAGCATCTGATAAAAATGTTTCCAACTTATGATCGTAATTCGCACTGTTTGGCCCAACAATTGTATTATTTCGTGCAAGCCATCGCTCAACAGTAACTGCAAGTTTTGTTTTAGAATTTAATGCCATTATTGACTACCAATTCCTCCAGGAAACGGGACGGGACGGTGTATCCAGTAATATACCTCTGTACGATTATATTGGCATCCTTTGGCATCAGCTTGTTTGGAGATCGTTTGTAGTTGTTGTTGTTTGTTCCAGATTTGCTGAACATGACCAGGAAAGTTACCCTTACGTCGACTTACAGGGGGCTCACCGGGTACTAACCGACCTTTATCCCGACGCCATTGTTTAAAACGTGTGCGAAGTTCTTCGATTATACTATCCATCTTTGCTACAAGTGAAGCACATTCGTTTCCACTAGGAGGCGGAGGTACAGGGTCTGCCCTGTCACCAGGAGGATTGCCTGAACCCGGCGTAGCATCAGGACCTGAACTTGATCCCGACACATCTATATTCCCAATTGCAGCAGATATTTCACTTCCTAAATTTTGAACTGCTAACAAAGCAATACCCGCTATCCCTGCGAAACCAGTGCCCAGCAATGCAGCGTTTCTAGATTGCGCTGATAAACCCGCCGGGTCAGTCCAGTTGTGTGGATCATTCCAGACATAAGCATAGAGATTCAGATCGCCCGCTGCGAAACCGATAGGGTCACGTTGCAGGAACTGGCCAAGCGCGGGGTCGTAATGCCGCGCGCGGTAGTAGATCAGACCTGTTTCCACATCATGTTCGCGACCCGTATAGCCGTACCTTTGCTCAACTGATCCCGCCAACAGTTCACGCTGGCCGAAGCTGTCGTAGTCGTAGTCCGCAGCAACCGTGCCCGTAGACAACGCAACGGCTGTCAGGATCGACCCGAGCCGATTGCGGAACAGCTCAAACACCGACCCAGACCCCGGCGCGGTTGTGCTGCTGTAGTCCTCATAGGCCAGCGGCTCGTCCACCTTCGGGCCGTGAAGCCAGCGTTTGGTTAAAGCGCCATCCCGGAAGTCGAGAGCCACCTCATTCGAGGTATTACATTAGAAAATTTACCCCAAAAGCTCTTTTTTAAACACATCAATCGCTTCAAATTTAGTACTATAATATGTTCGAGGGTTTTTTGCTTCAAATTTAAAGTCTAGATTACTGAAAATATTATCAACCAAATTATCAAGTAAATTTAAAATGACGTCTTTTCTAGCCGACGAAAGCTCTTTTTCGGTAGAAAAGTGCACGCCAATGACATGAAACTCGAAATTATTATTAACGCGCATAAGATAAATTTCGACTTCGCCGTTAGGAAATGTTTGTAAATGAACGGTCAATCCAAATTCAATCATATTACAACTTAACATGGATCCTACCTATCCCCTAAGTTATTATCAATACTTGATTGAGTCTTATTTTGAATGTTGTTTATTCTTCCATCTCTTAGAACAGAAACTATTTTGCCGCGGTAAGCAAAAATCGTAGTACCGTGTTTATAATCATAATATCTTGTCCCATGGTTAATTATCGAATGCCAGTCCAAGCCTCTAAAGCGTTCTGCAAGCCTTTCCCCAAAATGCGATGTTTTACCTAAAATATCTGATGCATCTACACAGTCGTCCTCTGGCTCATCGTCTTCCCAGCACAATTCATCGTTTGCATCGCATCCATCATCACCTGGCGGTGGGGGATTGCCTGTATCTGGAGTTGCATCTGGATCATCACTCGGTGGATTATCTGGACCATCCCCTGCGTCATCTGGGTTACCGATATCCATATTCATGGCTTCGCTAACAACGTAAGCCAAAGCGACAACGGCTCCAAAAATACCAGCCGTCGCGGCTCTATTTCTGCTTGGACTACTCCCCGCCTGCCCTCCGTAAGTTGTACTTGACATCAACCCACTCGGATCGGTCCAGTTGTAGGGATCATTCCAGACATAGGCATAAAGGTTCAGATCCCCCGCAGCAAACCCGATAGGATCGCGTTGCAGGAACTGGCCAAGCGTCGGATCGTAATGACGGGCACGGTAGTAGATCAGGCCAGTCTCAGCATCATGTTCGCGGCCCGTGTAACCGTACCTCTGCTCGATTGATCCTGCCGCCAGTTCCCGCTGGCCAAAGCTGTCATACTCATAATCCGCGGAACCGTGCCCGTCGACAAGGCAACGGCCGTCAGGATCGAGCCGAGCCGATTGCGGAACAGCTCAAACACCGACCCGGACCCCGGCGCGGTTGTGCTGCTGTAGTCCTCATAGGCCAGCGGCTCGTCCACTTTCGGGCCATGCAGCCAGCGTTTTGTTAAAGCGCCATCACTGTAAGCTTAACATTCACCATACCGTCCATATAGATATATCATTAGCAATTAAATTTATTTCAATTCCAAACGTTTACGGTAAGATCCCAAAGTCATTCTAAAAATCACATGATCGAATATATAACTATCTTCAAATAACACTTTTTTCTGCAATGTCTCAAATTTCATCTGTTTAGCTAGCAAAATAACATACAAAATTCGCAGTACTCGTTTCTTTTGAAGGAAAATATCAGAGAACTTTTCTATATCCCCATTAAATTGCTCTGAATTAAATTCTTCATATTTTGTAAGCATGAGCGCGGTTGCGCTTTTTATGTCTGTGTACTTACGTCCTGTCACTTGTAAAAACAGATCAGGAAAAATAACACGAAACCGTTTCATAACAACTTCAAATGCGCGTAGTCGTAAATAATTATCGACATCCGCCAAACACTCTATCAATCGTTTGGTATAAATTGGCTTCCAAGCAATATTACTATTTTCAATAACAGAGGCAAACATTCTACGCCCACTAATACCTAAGGTGCCATAATTATTTTCTGGCGTAGGCTGTGCAGAAACCTCTAAAATTAGTGGCATCAAAGGCTCTGCATAGCGTGCGTTCTCTGCAACAATATAACACCCAAGACTAGTTGCTCGCTTACTATCACTGCGCAACATTAAAGTGATAGTTTTTTGCTCTTGTTTCGAGAATTTCCATTGTCGTTGCGAATCTATATCGCGCAATAAATTTAAAAGGTTATTGCCTTTTAATGCCTGATATAACTCTTCATTCACATCCATGACCTGCATCAGGATTTATCTGATTATCATATATACGAAAATTGATACTTTCCTGAAGACGAGTTGCAAGTGCATATGCTTGGTTTGCTCCCATATTTGTCCACGGTATAGTTTCGAGGTCCCCACCAATACCTGATGACTCAAAATCCAAATCTCCCATTTCACCCGGATCGGTCCAGTTGTAGGGATCATTCCAGACATAGGCATAAAGGTTCAGATCACCCGCGGCGAAGCCAATGGGGTCTTTCTGGATAAACTGTCCAAGTGCGGGGTCGTAGGCGTAAGGTTGGGTCCGTATTGTGGCAACTGTTGGAAGTGGTGCGCAATTCCAAAGCGGCAGAGATCTGTCCGCTTGGCTGGGCCTGACGCCGA
>NZ_JABUFE010000025.1 GCF_013315265.1 Parasulfitobacter algicola
GCCAGCGGGCTTTAGTTCCGCGCGAACAGGCCGAACACAAGACCGTATCTGACAAATTGCCAATTGCTTCGAAAAAAGTCTTGCTTTGCAGGTGCCAGCCACACAGGACTAAGCTGCCGTTTGCGACAAGAAATCGAACGACGCCATTTCACACTAGTCAGTTTACGGCAGCAATGCTTGGCCTACCTCCGACATGGGTCACTACATAGTAGATCTGCCGCTCCAGCGATCCGAAATTCGTACCCGTTGAATGCTCGCGCGGCAGGACGATGTAGCGTCCCTCGGCGCAGGCTGTGAGGATGTCGCACCAGCCAGGCAGGACGTCGTTCAATCGTTCGAAAGGGCTGGTGGCAGTATCGCCATAGGCGACCGTGAAAGTGTCAAAAAGGTAATCAGCGTTATGCTCTGGCATCGTCTCAGCGCTGACCGTTTCTCCCCAGATCACCCCCCGATCTGACATGGATTGCGCAAAATCTGTCCGCACCATGCCCAGGTCTTCCAGCACCTGCGTCAGACCGCCATATCCAGCATAAACCTCAAGGCTGCCATCCCAGCCTTGGATCTTGGCGTAACTTGCGCCTTGCAATTGCGGTACCCAACGTCGCGCATCTTCGATCAGGGCGGTATAGCGCGCCAATTCAAAGTCGAACCTGTCCATAACACCCGCCGCATCCGCGATAGCGCGGGTGCTGACAAATTTCTCATTTGATCGCGGGATCAGGACGACAGGTCCGGCCGCGCGCAACTTTTCAATATGATTGGCGTCTGCATCCTCCCATTCAAGGATCAGATCGGGCGTAAGGCTGGCGATGGTTTCATAATCCCATGCGTCCCATTGCCCGACAAACGCGATGTCAGAGTTTTCAAAATCCAGCCCGTAGAACAAGTCAACCGCGCGCATATACAGCGTTCCGTCGTCAGTCGTACGACCCATCGAACCGACGACAGGCGCGCCAAGCTCGATCAGGGTCAATGTGATCGACTGATCGTGCATGCCGATGATGCGTTCGGGCCGGACCGGGATTTCGGCGTTTGTTCCAGTCGCATCGGTGATCGTGCGCATATCTTGTGCGCCGGCTGCCGTTGCAAAGAGCACTGCGATAAAAAAAGCGATGAGTCTCATGGTTCCAGTTCCTTTTCATGAGCTTTCGATGCCCGCGCGCAGGTAGGTGCGTCGCAGATAATTATGGAAGCGTTCTGTCCGGCTTGCGTCGTCACGCAGAACGCAGGTGGTGCAGTAGTCGGGCCTGCCGGGACGGGTATAGGCACGACAGCACCCCCCGCGCACCCGCAGCCATTGGCCGATCTCTGGCGCTTCGGGCAGGGTGATGTGGTCAAAACGGACCTTGCGATTGGTTAACTTCGTGCCTGGTTCCCGAAGGATGGACATTGCAGCATCCATCCCCTCTTGTTCGCGGTCCAGCGCGCGACCGTGGGTCAGAAATGCATAGGCGATGCTGTCCCCGATCAGCCTGTGAAAGGCAGTGTTGCTCAGCTTGCTCAGATGGGTCATGTCCCCGACCAAAGGGTGGAAAAGACCCTCTACCGTCTTTGCAAAGGCATGGGGCGACAGTGACGGTGCAAATGCGAGCGCGTCAGGCGTCAAGGTCAGGTCAAACGCCTGGGAAACGCCGTTTTCGCCGTCCTCCGTCCACTGCACGAAACGCGGACAGACATGCACCGCATCCATATCTGCCCCAACAACCCAGTGCCCGCGCAAGGCCAAGGCGGCAAAGGTCTGGACCACCGCAAAACTCAGATCACCCATCAGGTAGGCTGCACATAACTTTGTGTCCGGCCCGTCTACGTCAATCGCGGCATCCGTCATCCACCGCCTAAGTGTCGGCACCGGCACAGCTTCGAGGGGCACGCCATCCGCGTCTCTCTCCAGCCCTACGATCGGTGAAAAATCGTCGTCCAGCCGTGGCAGGGCAATGGCTTGGTCCTGCCATGTTTGGCGCATATGGATCATTCGATCACCAGATTACGGTTGATGCTGTCATCCAGCAACACGGCGCTAATCTGCTCCATCCCGTTGACGATCTTGCCCCAGGCGGATCCGACCATCTGTGATCCGTCAAGGACATAGATTTGCCCCGCCTGCGCGACGGGCAGGGCCTGAACGACGGGTTCGGACATGAAGGCATCGAACTCTGCCGATGCGCCACCTTCGTCTGCGTCAAAGGTCAGGAACATCATCACATCGGCGGCATGGTCTCCGATGACCTCGAGGCTTTTGTTGACACGATCCGTGCTCCAGTCCGCCTCGGCAGGGGTCATTGTGGGATCGAGCGCGCGGCGGATCGCGCCGAAGGCTTGTGTTGGTTCAATGCCATAGAAACCGTCGCCCGCGTGTTCGCGGGTGACCACCGACAGGGTTGTCGTGTCCATCAAGTCACCAAGCTCCGCGCGCACTTGGGCAGCGCGGTCCTGCATCTGGGCTTGCAGTTCTGTCGCCCGATCCGTGCGGTTGACCAGATCGGCGAACTGAAACAGCGCATCTTCAAGCGGCTGGTTAAACATGTCGATGACCACGACCGGTGCGACGCTTTTGAGTAGGTCTGGTGCTTCCGGCGGCCACGGTGACGCAATAATCAGGTCGGGTTGCATAGAGGCGATTGCCTCGACATCAGGCGGGCTGCTGTAGGATCCGATCCAGGTCACGCTAGAGGTATCATACCCCTCCATTCGGCGAAAAATCTGTGCACCTGCGCTGTTGACGTGACCCGAAGATGCCACGGGCGTCACACCCAATTCTATCAGGGGCAACAGCCCGTTCTGGTCTTGCAGCGTGACGATCCGCTTTGGGTCGACTGGGATACAGGTTTCGCCAGCCGCGTGGATAAAAGGCCGCAGGCCTTCATCGCACTCAAAGGCAAATAGCGGTGTCGCCAAGGCGGCGAACACCACAGAAAGGGTCTTTTTCAATGTCATAGCAAACTCCATTTTTCATGGTGCGTGCTGGCTGGCCGGATACTGGCGTGGCTTGCGATATCGGGATCAGTTGATTTTGCGGCCTGCGGTCACGGTCGTGAGCAAGTCGATGGACCGGTGCAGCGATGTGAAGGTGTAGCCCACCATCACATCACGTTCATACCAAAAGAGATTGCCGGTGCTGACACCGTCCAGGTCACGCCAGAACGGTGCGATCCCGTCCCATTGTGCGGTCAGCATCGGAACGGTCTGGCCCCAACGCGGCGCAATACTGGCCAACATGATGTCGCCGTCGAATTCCTGAATGCGTTCGACGCTCAGCCCGTTAAAGCCTTCGGTCTCCTCGGCCTGAATCGTGGGCTTGGCAAACCCGATATCGTTGATGACCTGATCAATGGCCCCCCAGTTGGGGTAATACCAGAGGCCGTTCTCCCACATGTCAAAGCGGGATATAACAATATCCTCGGGTGCGCCGATCCGCTCTTTGGCAGTCGCGATGCGGGCGTGGTAGGACGCAAGTTCAGTGTCAAACGTCGTTTCGATCCCGGCGGCATCGGCCAGCCACGCCATGTGATCAAGGAACAGCATGTCGTCGGGCATCACAATCGCGGGGGCGATCGCCTGTAATTGCTCTAGTGTGTCGATTTGATAGGCCCGCAAGATGATCAGGTCCGGTTCAGCTGCCGCGACCGCTTCGACATCGGGTGGATTATGCCCGCCAAGGTCAATCAGCCCGGCGGCATCAACGGCGTCCTGTCCAAAGATATCGACGGCGCCGCGGACCCAGCGTGGACCGTCGCCATCAGCCTCGCGGGTGATGGTTGCAAAAACGGGTGCGCCCATATCCATCAAGGGGGTCGTAACGCTGTCATCACGCAGGCTGGCAATACGTTCTGGCATCTCTGGGATACAGGTTTCACCAGCATCGTGAGTGAAGGCGCGAAAACCCGTGTCGCAGGTCAAAGCGAAACCAGGTGTAGCCAGCACTGTCATGGCGCATGCTGCAAAGGTCAATTGTCGGGTCATTGGTTGTTTCCTTCGGTCAAATCAACGGGTGTATCGCGGTCGGCGAAGGCCGCGTTCAGAGCGGGTTCAAGCCGGTCGAGCACATATGGCAAGCTGAGGAGTGATGCATGGCTGAACGCGCCAGTCAGAAGGTCATCGACAAAGACCTCACCGCCTTGCAGCACATTGCGCCCCGGCAGCGCAAGGATGTGGGCAAAATCCTCCTGCGAGGTAAACCACAGGATCACATCGGCGTCGATGTCGGGCAGGATTTCACCGCTGATATCAACAGCAAAACCGTCTTCGGGCACGAGGGCATCGACAGCAGCAGGTGTCATCAGGCCCAGATTGGCAAGGATTTGTGGCCGCACATCGCCGCTGCCATAAACGCCAAGTCGCCCATCCCAAAGATAAGCCACGCTGGCGGTGCGTCGCTGCCAGTGCGGATTGGCCGTTTGCAAACTATCGAAACGTGCATTCAGCGCTGAAATCGCAACCTCAGCCTCGCCCAGGCGACCGGTTGCCAGCCCGGCAAGGCGGGCGCGGGCGTCCCATGGCATTTCGTAGTCGCCCACACCGTCGGGCACTGCAACGACCGGTGCAACTTGTGACAGTTTTGTATGCATGTCCGCATCAATGCCGGACCACATGGCGAGGATGACATCCGGGTCTGTCGCGGCCAATGCCTCAAGGTCGATCTCGCGCTGCACCACCAAGGGGTTTGTCGTCAAAAGCTCAGCCGCCCACGGCCAGACGGATTTTTCATGGTTGCCGTACCAATAGCGGATCGCGACCGGTTGAACGCCAAGGGCCAGCAGGTCGTCCGCACCGTTGAAATCAAGCGTCGCAACCCGGTCAGGCTGTCCGGCAATCACGGCGGGGCCAAACCTTGTTTCAATCGTAAGAGGAAAGTTCTGCGCCATAGCGGTGCTGCTGCTGACGAAAACTGCCAGCGCCGAAAGGACTATTCTTGCAAAGCATCTCATTGGTAAAACATCTTAGTTTGCGAGCTGTATGAATGGGTTAGACATATGCGTGGTCAGTGCGAAGATAGCGGCCCCGACGGCGTCATAGGACGGGGTCGTCACCTCTTCGCGAGGTATAGCGATGAGACGTCCTGCAGCGCAGGCCGTCAGGACATCGCAGTACCCCGGAAAAGCGTTTTCCATGGCGGCAATCGCGTCCGCAGGTGTTTGCCCCCGGTCTGTTCGATAGGTCGTGAATACCCAGTCTGCGTCAAATTCCTGCAAACGCTCGGCCGAGAAGGTTGGGTATTCGCCGGGTGCGGTAGACGCCTGGATATCGACCACTTCGAACCCGGCATCTTCTAGGATCAGGGTGAGGTTGCCATAAGGGTAGCTTGTCCAGAACCCGCCGTCGCCACCATGGATCACACTGACGGTGGTGCCCGCCGGCACCAATGCTGCCAGTTGCGCGATCTGGGAATCATAACGCGCCTTCGCCTTGGCAAGCTGATCCTCCGCACCCAGCAAGCGTGCAAAGAAAGCCTGCCCATCGTGAACGGTCGAGTCGGTCGCATAGGCAATCGTTGGGGCAATCAGGGTCAGCTGATCCATGTTCACCTCGTCCTGCCAGTCGGGCCAGATGATCAAATCCGGTTCGAGCGCCGCGATCAATTCAAGATCGACGGGGTAATCACCCACAAACGTGATGTCAGAGTTGTCGAACTCCACGCCGGTAGAAACCGCAGAGGCGCGGAGGGTCGCTGTTCCGTCTTCGCGCAAGGACCCCTGACTTCCAACGGGTGTGTGACCAAGCTCAATCAGGGGGACCGTCACATTCTTGGACCCAAGCGAAACGATCCGCTCCGGGCCTTCGGGGATGCAGGTTTCACCCTGCATATGTGTGAACAACCGCATGCCTTCGTCACAATCGATGGCAAGGGATGGTGTTGCCGCACAACTGGCCAAAACAGCAAGACTGATACGTCGCATAGACGTCTCCTTTTGATATTTTACAGGATGTGTGCTGGCAGGGCGCGTGGCGCCTAGAGCTGGCGGGTTGACTGCGTCTTCAGGATCAACAACAGAAATACGGGCACACCGAGGATCGCGGTCAGGATACCCGCAGGTATTTGGACGGGGGCAAAGGCGATGCGCCCGACAAAGTCGGCCAAGCCAACCATTAGCGCACCGGTCAATGCGGTCAGCAACAGGTGTTGGCCGACACCGGAATGCGCGAGACGTCGTGCAAGGTGCGGGGCTACGAGGCCGACGAAGCCAAGTGGTCCGACAGCCGCAACCGCAAATGCGGCAAGCGCCACCGACAGCGTAATCATTCCGATCCGCGCCGACCTGATTGGCACACCCAGTCCGATTGACACTTCGGGCCCCAACCGCAGCGCCGACAGATAGCGCGCTGACCAGATCAGCCCGGGTGTCAAGATCGCCAGACACAGTGTCAGGCTCCAGACCTCGGGCCTACCAACGGCGTGGATCGAACCTGCCAACCAGCCCAAAGCCGCGTGAGCCTGATCGATATCGCCGTAAGTTAGCATGGCATTGGTTATCGCAGCGATAAACGCGGCGACGCCAATGCCCGTGAGGATGAACCGCATCGTCGCACCGCCGGTGCGCTGCATCGCGATGCTCTGGATCAGGGCGGCAACGGCAAGCGCGCCAGCGAAAGCCAGCAGCGGACGCCAGAACAGGTTCATTTCAGGAAACAGAACGATTGCGGATACAACGGCAAGACCGGCCCCTTGGCTGACGCCAACAAGCGACGGGTCAGCCAAAGGGTTACGGGTGACATATTGCAGGATCGCGCCGGACAGCCCGAACAGCGCCCCGGCGATGGCGGACACGACCGTGCGCGGAAACCGGAATTCCCATACCACGGTACGGGCGATCTCTTCGGGTGGATTGCCCGCAAGCGTACTCCAGACCCCAAGCAGGCTGAGCGGATAACTTCCGCTCATCAGGCTTGCGACACTCACACCGATCAACGCGACGAGCAAGAGTGCGGCGACAACCAGCGCATGGCGATGCAAGCGCATGGAAATGCGCCCATTCCAAGGGCTCAGGACCAACACGCTCACAGCCGCGCCCTCACAAGCCACACGAAGAATGGCGCCCCCAGCAGTGCGGTGACAATCCCGGTCGACACTTCAATGGGGGCAAGGACCATGCGGGCGGCGATATCCACGACCAACAGATAGACGGCGCCAAGGACCGCCGATACAGGCACAATCGCACGGTAGTCCGCCCCGACCAGGATGCGCGCAACATGCGGGATCACCAGACCGACAAAAGCCATGGGTCCTGCAATGGCTACAGCCGCCGCTGTCAGCGAGATGACCGAGAGCATCGCCAGCAGTTTGACGCGTGCGACATCGACGCCCAGACCCACGGCCGTTTCATCCCCCATCGCCAACGCGGTTACTTGCGGGGCCAGCAGCAGCGCCAGTACCAACCCGCCAATCAGCCAAGGCAAGGCCCAGATCAACACATCCGTGGATCGTCCGGCCAAGGTGCCGGTCAGCCAGACGCGCAAGCGGTCAAAGCTTTCCTGATCCAGCAAATGCGCTAATGAAATGAATGCCGCAAGGAATCCCGTGATGGCCGCACCCGCAAGTACAAGTGTCAACGGTGTTGATCCGCCCGGGGCCGCTGCAGCGATCCCCCAGACCAATGCGGCCGTTACCGTCGCGCCCAAAGCGGCGAGAAACGGGATAAACGCCGGGTCAACCAAACGGAAATAGCCGACCGCCATGACCACGACAAGTGATGCTCCGGTCAACAGGCCCAGAACACCGGGTTCGGCCAGCGGATTGCGCGTAACGCCCTGCATCAAGGCCCCCGCGACCGCAAGCGCCGCGCCGACCAGCACGGCGTAAAAGGCCCGTGGCAGGCGCAAATCAGTTACCACAACATGGTCAAAATTGCTTTGATCATAGGCAACAAGCGCCTCAAGCACGACGTGTAGGGGTACCGTCTTCGCGCCGACAGCAATATGCCAGCCAAAGGCCAGCACAAGCCCGCCTAGAAGAACCGGCAAACTGAACCACCCGGCTTTTGTCATGATGCGGGCTCTGCAATGGCGGGAAGGCATACGGGTCGGCCTGTCACAGGGTCTTTGATGACGCTGGCCTGAAGACCGAAACCGGCGGCAAGGTTCTCTGCCGTAATCACCCGCTCCGGCGCACCTTGAGCGATCAACCGTCCGTCCCGCATAATCACGATCCGATCTGCAAACATTGCGGCGATATTCAATTCATGCAGCACGACAAGCAGGGTCCGGCTTTTTTGACGAGCGACTTTTCGGAGCAATGTCATCACATCAACTTGCACCTTGAGATCAAGAAACGTCGTCGGCTCATCCAGCAGGATCACGTCCGTTTCCTGCGCCAAAATCATTGCGATCCAGCAGCGCTGGCGTTGCCCGCCAGACAGGCTGTCAACACGGCGGTCCGAAAACTCGATGATATCGGCAGCCTTCATCGCATCCGTCACCGCGCGGCTGTCGTCGGCTGACCATTGCCGCGTCAGGCTTTGGTGCGGAAAACGCCCCTGGCTCACAAGCTCATGCACCGTCAGACCTTCCGGAGCGATTGGCCCCTGCGGTAAAAGCGCAAGCTGCCGGGCAAGATCGCGCGTCGGCATGGCATGAACACTCTGCCCATCCAGCAACGCCGCCCCCGACATTGGTTTGAGGACACGTGCCATCGCTTTCAGCAATGTTGATTTGCCACAGCCATTTGGTCCGACGAGAATAGTAACTTCACCCGGATTTGCCTCCAGATCGACGTTATGGACAATTTTCGTTGCTGCATAACCGACGCACAGACGATCAGCGCGTAGCCGCGGCGCAGATACCGTTCCGGTTCGACTGGCAAAAGATTCTATCTCTGTCTTGGCATGCTTCACTTCGAATCTCACAAAATACAGACCAATTTTACTGGCCTCACATTTACCCTACTTTTTTAGTCAGAAAAAGTGAAGGCAGTTTGATATGGTCGATGCGCAAGACAAGAAACAAAACGACGGTCGCATGCTTAAGGTCCTCGCTTGGAAGACTCGGATTTATGAAGCGGACATTGGTAAGAGGCGCAGCATTAGTTGTTCTGGACTATCTTTTGCCAGCGGAGGCAGCGCAGCATCCTGTGATATGTTGCCTTGGTCAACGTCGGGTTGTCGTTTTGGGAGGGCATGGCGGGTTGGAGGATCAGTCATGGAAACACCAAACCTACCAGCCATTCGCGCACTTCGCCCCGCCTGGAACAAGGGTCGTATCGTTGGTCAAAAAAGGCCTTTGAAGCCCAAACACGTTTGGGCCATCCTTTGCTCAGACGGATTACTAACACCTCTGTGGCCTGATTTCAGGGGGCTGGGTCAGGTGGCGTGCGCGCGGACGCTGCGAATGCTGCGGACGAGCTGTTCCACCACCAGGCACGCCTGGAATACCACATGGCGACAAATTTTCATTCGAACACAACCCTGCTCAGTCGACCGGGAAATCTTCTGATAACCCAACTGCGGGTAATAAGTGTTATTGTGTGCGTTGTAACTCGAGCCATGGCAGTAGAGATGCCGGAAAGCCACCATCAAACATAGAGCCGTTCTAAATGTCAGACAACCGAACAGTACTTAGCTGCAAACACGTCGCTGCTGGAAAAGAGGCAATAAAAATAGAAAACGATGATGGCTACCTTAGTACACGCTGTGGTTGTGGTGTTATTTCATCGGCAGAGTTAAATATGAACGAACTGACTGTGATCGAACTACGCCATGTCTTCGATGGTAATTTGGCTAGAACGCATTTAGCGAATGCTCAGGCAAGATTTGTTGATAACGAATACTGGGAATTCAACTCTGTCGACAATAAGAAGGCAAAGTTTATACCTGCCGGTGCAAAATGGATGCTTGGGCTTGCCGATTTCGAAGATCAATTCTTTGATGTTGATTTTTATACCTTGCAGAAAGACAACGGTGAGATTGGAAAAATGTACTCACAGTCGGGATATGAGATGATCGCGTTTTGGTCTGATTTGGAAGCAATTGAGCAGTTGGAAAACACCTCTCCGGTCGCTGTTACAAAAATCAAACTAACCCTATCTGTCTTAAACTGTATAGATAAAAAGTTTGGATGTTTCTTGGTGAATCCTGATGCGAATGACTACCAAAGAATTGTGACACGATCTCAGTTGGAGCGGAAGCTTATCTAGAACGACCAATATATCTATCACTTTTCGGCACTCTCTGTCACCGAAATCGAGAATCTGACCCCTAGTGGTCTGGTTGCCATTGAAACACTGCGCGAGGGCGATTTGATTGTGGCGCGGGACGAGGAGACGGGGCAGAGCCTGATCTCGTCGGTGACTGCTGTCATGAAACGTCAGGCGACGGATGTGCTGTGGCTGACGCTTGAGGATGGTTGTGGCCAAGTGTCCCGCCTTGGCGTCACGGCCACGAAACACAAACAGATGCCCCGAATACGGATCCTGCTTCAGAACGCCCTCGGCCATTCGCGATTGGCATGAAAGCCGAGCGTGATCTCGGTTCATTCATTCACCGAAATCGTGACATTGCGAGCGCAGCGAATGTCTCCTTCGACGAGCCGAAACGCGGCATGAAGGCTAAAGGATATTTTCGGCAAGGAGGTCAGCCGCGATCTCCTCGCAAGGCTGCGCTATAAGGACTTGATCGCGAGTGGGCCGCGGTCGCCGCGGCCATCTTCCTAAAATATCCTCGGGGGAGCGATTGATCAGCTTGGGGAAAACGCTGAACGGTCCGATTTGCTCAATTGCGCGGCAAAGTTCCTCGAAAGCGCATGCCAATCCCATGTGGATATCTCATTAATAATCTTACCAAATATCGAAAATGAATGGTCATTACGGGGGAGTCTCAAGAATAGCGTCACCATGACATAAAGCAACGTGAAAGGATCAAACGAAAGACACTCGAAGCGCGACGCTTGCATCACCACCAGCACGCCGCATAATCAAACCAACAAGATGAGCCAAACTCTCTCCTAGTTTAGGCCCCCATTGGTTCCAAAAACCCTGACGACGGACACTCTAAAATCTTTTAGAAAGATAATCTTTGATAATCACTTCATCCAAGTAATCTGATAACTGTATGGAACTTATATTATGGTCGTTTACCTGTAAAATATCTGCACCATGATTGATTAAGAATTGAACGGCTTCCAATGATCCACTTTCAACACCATTATGCAATGCAGAGTAGCCATGCTCACCTTTTAGATTAATATCAGCTCCGCTTTTCAATAGAATCTCCATTTCTTCTATTAAACCTCGTGTTGCAGCCACATTTAAGGGGTAATCGCCAAATTTATTTCTTGAAAAAGGCGTCAAACATTTATCACCTTCCCATTCAGGAAATGTAGAGTAAAAGTTCAAAAGATCATCCAATAATTTAGTCATCGAGAGATACCTAATGTTGGACAAATTTGGGGGCACTCATCGCGAAGTGCATCTTCTAACCTACTGATACGGTTTTCTAAATTGCTGTTTTCGATCGAATGCCCTAGATCATTATCATTATACCATTTTTTCCCAAATGATTGCCGCATAGCCAAACATTGTTTAGCATGCTCATAATTATTTTTCAGATCTTGACAGCGATTACCAGTCGACGGTGGTGGGTTTTTACAATATGTACTATATGCGCGTCTTTCTCTGCCCCTTTCTTTTTCTTGTGCGCGAGGCAAGGATGCACCGTTCTTAGTCATTTGACTAGCAAGATATCGAGCTCCATATCTAATTCCTGCTCGAATACCTATTCCGATACCGATGCGTATACCGCCGCCAATTATGGCCCCAGCATATTCTCCTCTGGGATCAATATACCTCCCCGGGTTCTGCAGCGCATAGCCATATACACTCGCCCCATCGACCAATCCTAGCGGATCGGCTTGGATGTATCGTCCTGTTGTGGGATCATAATCCCGCATCCAGTTTTGGTGGAGGCCTGCCTCGGATTGGAACCATTGGCCGGGGAAGCGCAGGTTGATTGCGTCGCCCGATGTTGTGTGGATGCCGCCGAAGGGGAGGTAGGTGGCTTCCCAGACTTTGGTGCCGTTGCTGTCTGTCGCAAACACCGGTCTTCCGATGTGGTCGGCACGGATGAAGTAGACCTGGCCGTTCTCGATGACGGCGACGGGGGTCATGTCCATCCAGACGTATTCCCTCAGCAGGGTGCTTGTTCCGGCTCCGGGGTCGTATTCATATTCGGCGATGCGCTGACCGTCCAGATCATGGACCGAATGCAGCGTCCGGCCCTCTTGTGTCAGCCTGCGGATGACCTGCTGACCGGCGGCGTTATAGACGTATTCGGACTGCACCACGCCGTTGATGGAAAAGCTGTCCATGCGGTTCGCGGCGTTGTAGGTATAGCCATACCCCCCGCCCGCGCGGTTGTCATAGGTGACATTCCCGCCCGTGTCATAGGTGAAGGTGCGGGTGTGGCCCTGCGCCTGTGCCACGCTTTGCAGCATGTTGTTCAGGCGGGGGTAGTCGTAGACATCGGTCTCGGCAACGCCGCCCACCGTGCGGGTCAGGCTGGTGCGGTTGCCCACGCCGTCATAGGCATAGGACAGGCTGTCATAGGGACCATCGGCACTGGCCAGTTTTTCCCGGGGGGTATAGCCGAATGTCTCGGATCCGGTGGGGGTCAGATTATCGGTGATGCCCGCCAGATTGTCGCGCAGGGTCCAGTTATAGCTGACATCACGCAAAGCGGTGCCCAAGACTGTATCTGTCATCCGGGTCAGCCGATAGGATCTGTCGTAGGTCGCAGCGAACTGCCCGCCGTCGCCGTAGGTGGCATTGGTCAGTGGCCCCATGGGCAGGTAGGTGGTGCCTGCAATCACCGGAACAGGTGCGCCGGTTCCATTTGGAACGACCGCAATGTCGGCAATCCTGCTGTCTGTGTCACGTGTGATCTGGACCTGCGTGCCAGAAGGATAGGTGACCTGGGTCAGATCCCCTTCGACGGTCAGATCATAATCCAGCGCATAGTTAACGCCCTCGATATTTCGGGTTTCAACATCGATAAAGCCGGTTTCAGCATCATAGCTGCGGTCTGTTGTGCCGCTTTGATCTGACGTCTGATCGATCTTGCCTTGGCCAATGGGGCCATTGTCGTAGGTGAATGTCTGATCAAGTGTGCTGTCCGACAGAAACAGGCGGGCCGTCAGACGGCCTGCGTTATCGTATTCATAGGTCGAGACCTGCCCACGGGCATCGGTCATCTGGCTGACCAGACCTCTGTTGTTATAGCTATACAACATTGTGCCACGGTCCGCACTTACCTCGCGCACCAATTCACCAAAGCCGTTGTAGTCAAACACGGTTTCAATACTGCGTGGATCGGTAAAACGCGTCAGTTGATCATCATCATCATGCTGAAGACCCGTTGTGTAGCCTGCCTGATCCACAGTCTCGCTGACGCGGTTCAGACCATCAAAGCTGTTTTGGATCGTGTGGCTGAGGGGATCGGTGATTTGCGCCAGATTATCTTCAACATCATGGTTGAAGTCCCATTCTTGTCCTTCAGCCCCAATGGTTTTCAGAATGCGGCCCAATTCATCAAACTGCGCGTTTTCAAAGAATGTGGCTGGGTTGGTACCATCGGAATACTCGGTGCCTGTGATATTGCCCATCAGATCATGAGTAAAGCGCATCTGGTCGCCAGACGGGCTGGTGATAGCCACCAGACGCCGCGCTTCGCTATACTCATAGGTCCAGGTGCGTCCCAACATGTCCGTAGAGGACGTCAGCTGTCCGATCACATCATAGGAAAAGGTACTGGTCTTTGGGCTGGCCCCATTCGGGTTCAGCACCATATCCGTGACACGACCCATGACATCGTATGTAAAGCCCCACTCAATCCCGTCCGGGTTACGGATCAAGCTCGGAAGCCCCAGATCATCAAAGCCAAGGATCTCGGTTTTCAGACCCACCGCATCCGTCACACTGGTCAGCCGCGCATTCGCGTCATAGGTATAGGTTGTGATATCCAGCACCCCATCCGCCGCAAGGCCGGGGCCGTCGATTGAGGTAAGGACATCCAAATCTAGCTGCTCAGCACGGGGTGTCACAATTTTACTATAAGTATAGATCCAAGTTCGCATTTCACCCAGGCTTGGGCTTCCTGCCAGAGTATCGGTCTGTGAATAGCGCAGCAGAAGACCGCTGTCGCTATACTCAAACTCTTCCAGCAGACCTTCGGTGATGCGGGTCAGAGGTTTTTGATAAACTGGATGCCAAGTATAAGCCGTGGTCCGTTCATTCAGACCTCCCTTGTCTTCAGTCTTTGTTTGTATTTGGCCATCCGCATACCGGGTATAGGTTGTTATTGTACCATTGCGCTCTGTACGGGAATAGACATGCCCTTTGGGTTGACCTTCGGGCGCGGCATAATCATAGCTTTGTGCCGTCGCTTGGCAATTTGGTGTCGCCAACCCTTCGACTGAGGTTATAACTTTGCGACCTTCAGCTTCCCCAAAGACATAATTAGTTGTATGTCCCAAAGCATTCGTCGCGGAGGTTTCGGTAAACGTATACCCATCCGCGCCACCAAAATGAGATGTCGATATGACGGGCCAAGAGTTCTTGAGCTGGCCTTGCTCGACATCTGCATAGACGACATCGTCACCAGACACATACTCATATTCAAAATTGGCATATGGGAAAGGTGTTCCATCATCATACGTGCGACCATCCCGAATTTCTATTAAAAGGAAAGGCGCAATATAGTTGCCATCATCATTCTTTTTATAGCTATACTCTGCAACGACTTCTACCTTGTTTAAGGTCAAGTCTGTGCGCATCACACGCTCAAGAGGAGCGTACTCGAGGTTACCAACATTTTCACCGTATTCATAATCTATTCGGACAATTGGATCGAAGTTTAAAAATGGCTCACTGCTATAGTCCCGCCGAATGAGACCAGTATCAAATTCGACACTCGTCAACAGCCTCGCAGAACCCGTTGGAAAATTAACTGTTGAATACACAATACGCGCGCCATTACCGCGATTATCAAACATCCAGACATTTGGGTTGCTAGCAGAATCTCCCCAAAAATATATTTGATAGCCATCTGGCCATTTTAATTTTGAGAGATTGCTATTATAAAACCACTTTTCAAGCCCACTTTTCTCAGTAACTATATCGTATGTATTCCATCGATAATATGTCCAGGGCTCAAAAACTATTTCTTGTCGACCTGTAAAAGAATATCCACCAAATTCAGGAGTTTCCAAGATGCCAAGTCCATCTTTTTGTAGAAAGGTGTGACGGGATCCATCTGCACGGGCGTAGGTCATCACGCCGTTGGTATCCGATCTAAATCGTTCTGAGAAACTGGCAGACCAAGCACCACCAAACATGCGATATAGGCCATTGGATGAAATTGTATCGGTCGACATATAGTTTCTAGATAGTGCAAAACGCGGCTCTGCTGGAAAAGCCCAATCCGTAGCTATCTCAAATTTTTCACGGGATCCAAGAAGTGTTGGATTCCCGATTGCATTACCGGCTTGTCCATCATTTGGTTGGTGACACATTTCAACAACCCGAAAAAGAGTCGCGCATTTACCAGCGTTAATCCAATCAGCTCGTGAGATTGAGCCGTCTTCTTGGATTCGATAGCAATATTGAGCAAGCTTATAAGACGTTTGCTCTGGTGTCCCTTTGCGGAAAATGCAATCTGCATCTCGGTCTGTGACATTTTCAACTACACCACCGGGCCCAATACCATTACACACAGTTTGCGGATCTTCGGCGAAATTTCCAAATAAAAAGTTGTCCCAGAGATCTAAATAATGTCGACGCTCTTCCTCAGGCGGCGGATCCTGTGCCATCACCGTAGACATCATTGAAAAAATAATCAGAAATGCTGAAAAAATTAGGGATATTTTTGACATGAAGCAATCCACCTAAAGCAGAAAAGATATAAAGATAACCAGTGCGGTTATTTGAGGGACAGAGGCTTATCAGAATGCGATCATTCTATAATTCTTACCTATGCGTTGACATCTCAGAGAAAGAAGCACGAGCTAATGCATACAATATCATACTGATATTGTTTACTATTTATAGATTTTTAAAGGAGCACTGATTAAACTAGATTACTATTATCACGCTACAGTGATTACATGTGATCGAACATGATTCTGAGATGATCCGCAACCCAAAAGTGTATGCAGCTAATATTTTTATAATTTGTGTTTTTAAAATAACTTGTAACAGGTCTGAAGTTTAAATGATGTACGCGCTAAGATAAATCCTCCGGCTTTTTTTGCCGAGATAATCAAATCACCCCTCTCACACACTCCTCTTGATATGCCGTATTTGTCTTGACATCTTTCGCGAGGTTTTCGCGATCATGTTTGATCCTGTACTGCAACACGTGTTCTGAGGGGTGATCAGCCCCATGTGAGTAGTCCATTTTGAATGTTAGTGCATGATTGGCCTGGTTGCCATTGACGCAGCCCCCTGATCCGGGCCGTTCGTGTGTAGAATCCGTTCCTGTTTCTTTCTGTTGATATGGTTTCGGTCAAGGCCTGCTGATCTACGCCGGAGAACGTGATGCCCCGGTGGCGGAAGACATCCGGGCAGTGCCCCTCGAACAGGGAATTGGGCTGTTGAGAACGCATTAGCGCAGCGCTGACTTTTCCCGCTGCGCGCGTGCTAAGGGGCTCGTCTTGTCTTGTTCAGCTTCAAGGGCGTTGGCAATTTCCATCTGGTATCTTTCTGGACCGCCGGAGGTCTCCCGATCCGACCCGGTTGCATGGAATGTACATTGTAGCGACCGCGCCATCTGCAACAGCTGTCGCCCATCTGCCTCCCCTACCCTTGGCGAGCTTGGAGAGAACAAACAAAGCCAAGCCAAAACCAAAGTCCCAAAAACTCACCGTAAAGCGCAAGGTGGGCAACCGAAATCTCTCGGTCACTTCCGTTGATGGAAACTTATCAATCAAGGTTGCAGGAGTGCCGATTGACCAAGAGCGTCTCGAAAAGCTTGGAGATTTAGTCGCAAGCTATTTGGACGTGGAAGACACGGAGAAGCATACCGACTGAAGACAGCGTTGGTGAGATATCCTTCGGAACGATGAGGCAAGGAGCAATGAGGGAATGACAAGTGAAATAACGGCAAAAGAAAAGCCCCCAAGCGATGTGGCCTGAGAGCTGATCTTAATGGTTTGGTCGCCTTCAAGATAAGTCTCACAGGTTTCACTGTCAACGACGAACGCTCCTGAGTAAACGCGATTCTTTTGCTTCCACAAAACCGGAGGTGAGATACAGGCATGAAACATACAGGTTACACCACTGACGTCGGCTATGGGCCGGGACCGTCAGTGCGGTCTTGGACGATCTGGCCGCGTTGCCGCGTCGCCGCATGTCGGCTTTGAGCCCAAATTGCCTGATGCTGCATAGAATACAAATGACCGCTTGTTGGCCAAACCGGATGGCACAACGCTTCAAACCATCAGATCGCAAAAGGCCTAAAATCAGATGATGTCTCTTGTGGAGGCAAGCTCGTCATTATTCTGATGGGCTGTCATCGCTCTGACGACCGAATTGTGCTGTTGTCTGTCCGCAATGCAGCAATTTCATTGAAGGGGTAGGGAACTCCGTACATCATCGTAGGGATGGACAAATAACCTGCGCCACATCTGCGTCGTTACCCTCGGTCGAAGCCAATATGAAAGCGCCCATCGCCGGACCTGATGCTAAAATTGTGGACCATTCCTGCTCAAGGAAACTTGAAATTTTTTCCAAATCTGAATTGGAGAGATTCTCAATTTGGTTATCCACGCGGCTCACCACATCTAGAATTATAGCAGACATTGTTTCGGGTCGTGTGGTATAATCCCACTTGCCCGTCTCACGAAATATTGCCGCAGTCTGAAACCCAACGTCATAAGCTATATGACCGATGGCAGTTGTCTTACCGCGAATAAGTACCGCCTCGGCCTTGGTTGCGTCGTCCGCTTGCGCTAAATCAATGGTCTCATTTTTTGTCAAATCGAAATAACTATGAAAGACTGAATTGTAACTCCGCGCCACATCAAGAAGTGCATGACGCGCGAGATCCTCGTCATTTTGGGGTGCTTGTATCGCGGCATTGTAAGCGGCCTCTAAAAAGCATTCCCCCCACTGCAAAGATGATACCTGCAGAAGGTATACCAAACCCAGGCTTTCATCTAAAACGTCATCCGTGACCGGAAGATACCGCCGCATTTCTCCCTCAACATCAACGATCAACGAATTTTCAGCTGTCTAGATTGAAAATGAGGTGCCCGTTTCCGAAAGAGTCTCCATCAATGCAAACTCAGAATTCACAGCGGGGTCTGGAACAACACCTGTGGCCGTCACCTCGGAAAGCACAATCGAGCCATCAGAAAGCGTATAGCGGCCAGAGTAAACAGCGGCATGATTCTCCGCCAGTGCACACTCAAATGCACTTTCACATTCGTAAGGAATCATGCCATTCATGTTGCTGACAAAACCTTCCAAAAAACCACCTTCCGTAAACTGGAGTGTTGAAAAGATTGGAATATTATAGCCATTCTTCGTACTTTGCGTCAGTCTGTCCGACACCCAAATCCGGCTTGGCTCTTCCAAAACTTCAACCGTAACTGGTCTGCAATTAGTACGGCAGGTACAAGTAGTGCTGCAAGGGCAGGTGCGGCTTGTTTCAGTCCCATCATGGTTTATTCCCCAAGAGCTAGATAATGTAGGTTCGGAAGAAGTTAGGCAGCTTATTGTCTAAGAGAATGATCAGTTTTTGATAGATAAGCAAGCTGCTCTTACCAACGCCGCGAAGAAGCCCATCCACGGAAAAACGGTATCACACAAGCGCATACTGATGGGACTGTTGCATTAATCTTCTGAGCTCAGCCGAAGGTGTAGCGAACCTAGCTGATCACGCACTTTCAAAGAGTTGGCTGATGAACTGGATCTCGCCCAGAACGCCTGGTTGCTTGTAATGAATATGGCCTTGCTTGATGGTTCGGATCGTTTCAATACCGCTGAGTGTTGCTTTGGCTGTTCGGAGTGAGCGGAAGCTCTGGCGATATCCAAGCAGCCGTTTCATGGCAGCGTGATCGCTTTCGATCCGATTATTGCGCCACTTTCGATCGATGTGGCGGATGCTGTCAAAATGCGGGTCATAACGGTGGTTGATCTCGCGGATGACACGGGCATAGGCCTGTGCTTTGTCGGTGCAGAGGGTCACGGGCCGATGCAGGCGGACGCGCTCAATGGCTTTGTTCAGGAAAGCCTTTGCCGCCTTCGCATCGCGCCGGG
>NZ_JABUFE010000026.1 GCF_013315265.1 Parasulfitobacter algicola
GCGTGACCCGGATGAGTGACAAAGACCCAAAGGAAAGAAGGAAAACGAGCTTGACCCAAACACCCAATTAGAGAAGCGGTCATTCGACCACTGCTCCAAATTCTGCGGTCGCAGCCCGCTTTGCAGCCATTCGCTGCGGCTGCGAGGTCAAAGGGTTGTCCGATGACTGCATCGCGGACAAAACCGTCATTGGATTTATTGCCTTCGCTGGCGCAGCATCCGTTCGCAAGCGCGGCACAAATGTTGTTGCGACGCAGCGAATATCACCAAAGCAGTCGTTCGAGGGCGTGGACTTAGCCCGAATCAAAACCATACTTTCGCCGCGGCGGGATCCGACAACTCAGACGCGGGACGATGCTGTCGTTCGCCGCACTCTGCACTAAGGTCTGTTTCCCTGCGGCAAATGTTTGGAATGGCCCCCAATGCATTCGAAGGGCCATTTCTTTCGTGGTTAGGCCTTCGTCGCTGTGAAGGGGAAGACGCCGAAAGCGCCCATCTTGACGTCCCCTGACATAGTATGACCTGTCGCGGTTCCGTTGAACTCTAAGTTGATTTCCATGGGTTTGGTAATGTCTGCGGTCCAGGAAACGGCGTTGCCGTCGACGCGGCCGTTCTCCATCTCGGCCTCGCCGAGGTCGTCGGAACGCATCATGCCGGTCAACGCGTCTCCCTGTATGGCGATGTCGAGCGAGGCCTCCTTGCGGCCAAGTGGGCTTTCCATCTCGATGTTCCAGGTTCCGTCCATGGGTGTCATTCCTTTGGCATAAGGGCAGTTGAAGCACGCGCTACGGCAGGGAGGTCGCGGCGTGTAGAGGGTGTCATCGAAGGCGGCGAGGCCCATCTCTCACGCGGTCTCAAGCAAGCGCAGCGGATGCTTGCCGTCGACCATGCCCATGAAGGGCCCGTAGATGGAGTAGCCGACGAGGCCGCGCAGCTCGGGCGACATCTCCCGGACGGTGTCGCGGTTGAGCTCCAGAAGGAAATTCTCCTGCTGGCGCATGTAGGCCTCGCAATACTGACAGGTGACGGCGAAGCGCGCCGCGCCCGAGCGGTTGGCCCCACCCCCGTGCCAAGTCGTGCCTAGGAAGAAGATCACCGAGCCGGCCTTCATCACGGCGGGGATGGTCTCCTCCGGCTTGGGCGCGCGGTCGGCACCCCATTCATGGCTGCCGGGTATGATGACGGTCGCGCCGTTCTCCTCGGTGAAGTCGTCGATGGCCCAGACCGTAGCGGCGCCAAGCGGCGGGCGCGGGCGGGGGATTTGGTAGAACCCGTCGTCGGCATGTAGCATTTGCGGCTTCTCGCCGGGCAGAATGTTGATGACCTGCGCCTGGCTTAAGAGGAAGCTTGGCTGGAAGAACTTGTCCATCAACCCCAGGATACGGGGGTGCGTGGCCAGCTTATCTATGGCGCGGGTCTTCGCGAGCACGTTGTATACGCGCTGCGTGTCGGCCCCCTCGAAGCTGTTGCGCCCCTTCTTGTCGAGGAGCGGCGTGCATTCGGAACGGATGCGCGCGATCTCATCCGCGTCGAGCAGGTCATTGATGATGACGTAGCCGTCTCGTTGGACCTTCTCCCAGTCGGCGTCGATCTCGGGCGACTTGCGCTCGGGGCCGGGGACGTGGGCCTTGTATTTCTTTGCGAGGTCTCGGCCGAGATCCTCCTGCTGCTTTAGGTTATCCGACATGGGATGTTCCTCCTTTGGTGACGTGATTGTGGGCGGCGGGGCCGAGATCGAGAGCGGCCGCCACGAAGGACCAGATGTCCCGGACAGCGGCATTGGTGTCGATCTCGCCCTCTCCCGCGATGAGTGAGTTGATCGCTTGACGTTGAGCCCCCATTAGAAGGGCGGAGAGCATCCGTGGCGGGACGGTGCTGCGCACGACGCCCGCGCGGCTCCCCTGCTCGAGGTTGCGCGCGCCGGCTTCCACCACTGCGGCCATGTGCTCGCGCTCCAGGTCGAGGACCTCCGGGGCGTTCGACAGCCCCCCGTAGATTAGGACCGCCAGCGCCCGGCGTTCCAGATGGTAGGCCACGAAGGCTGCGAGGCGGCGATGCTCGCGCGCAGCCCAAGGCAGGTCGCGCGGGATCGCGTCGCCCAGCGTCACCTCTTGCAGCGGTCCGTAGAACCGCGCCGCAACGGCCGCCAGCAGCCCGGCCTTGGAGCCGAAGTGGTGATAGCCGCTGCCAACCGAGACACCAGCCCGCTTGGCGACGGGCAGCATTTCCAGATGACCGCCATTCGCCACGATCTCTTCCTCCGCCGCGCGCAGCAGGCGCTCAGCCATCCCGATCTTGGTCGTCATATCAAACTCCGAATTGAATTCGATTCAATATTGGCATAAAGGTAGGTCCATCGTCAACTGGGAGGATTGACATGACGAGGATTGACATACCGACGAACGCGACGCGCCCCTGGCTGGCGAGCTACCCCGACGGCGTGCCTGCCGATTTGCCGGAGGACCGGCCCGCCACCCTCGTAGAGATCGTCCGCGAGACGGCGCGCCGGCATCCTGATCGGCCTGCTTACGAGAGCTTCGGGGCGACGCTCACCTTCGCGCAGTCGGTCGCGGCCGCAGAGCGGGTTGCGGCCGCGCTCGCCGACTTGGGCCTGCGACCCGGCGACCGGATCGCGATCATGATGCCCAACGTGCTGACGTGCCCGGTATCGATGCTCGGCGCGATGCTGGGTGGCTTCGTGGTCGTCAACGTCAACCCGCTCTATACCGCATCGGAGTTGAAGCATCAGGTCCGCGACGCGGGCGCGCGGGCGCTCATTGTGCTGGAGAACCACGCCCATGTAGTCGAGGCGGCGTTTCCGACCGCGATGGGGCTGGAGCATGTCGTGGTGGCCAAGCCTGGCGATCTGATGGGACCGAAGGGCTATCTCGTGAACCTAGTCAGCCGCCGTGTGAAGCGTGCGGTGAAGCCCTATCGGCTACCTGGCGCGATACCGTTCCGCAGGCTCTTACGCTCCAAAGCGCCATTCCGAGCCATCACTCCCGCCTCCGAGGACGTCGCGCTTCTCCAGTATACCGGGGGCACCACGGGCGTCGCCAAGGGTGCCGTCCTCACCCATGCTTCTGTCTCGGCTAATGTGGCTCAGTTAGAGGCTTGGCTACGTGCAAGCATCGACGTTGACCGCGACGGCCACCGCATGGCCGCTGCCCTCCCGCTTTACCATATCTTCGGTTTCACGGTCTGCTTTATGACGATGATGCGCATCGGCGCGTCCTGCTTGCTGATCGCCAATCCACGCGACGTGGGCGGCTTCGTCAGCACGCTCGACAAGGGCCCGGTGACGATGATCTCAGGGGTGAACACGCTCTATAACGCGCTTCTGAACCACCCGAAGTTCAGATCGGTAGACATGGCAGGCCTTGTCTTCGCCATCGCGGGCGGCATGGCTACGCAGCGCGTAGTGGCGGAGAGGTGGAAGGCCGCCACGGGCGTCGCAATCGTCGAGGGCTGGGGTCTGTCGGAGTCCTCGCCCGTCGCCACTGCCAACCGCCTCGACCTCGCGGATTTCTCTGGCCACGTCGGCTATCCGCTGCCTGGCACGGTAGTGCTCGCGCTCGCTGACGATGGGGCCCCCGTCCCCCAGGGCAAGGTGGGCGAATTGGCCATCCGCGGCCCCCAGGTGATGCGCGGCTACTGGAACCGGCCGGATGCGACGGCCGAGGTCCTGTCGGACGGCCTCTTGCGCACCGGCGACTTGGGTATGATCCATCCCGACGGCGCCGTCGAGATCGTTGACCGCAAGAAGGACATGATCATCGTCTCGGGCTTCAACGTCTTCCCCAACGAGGTCGAGGAGGTCGTCGCCGCACACCCCGCTATCCTGGAGGTCGCCGTCGCGGGCCTGCCCTCCGAGACCGCGGGCGAGGCCGTCGCGGCCTTCGTCGTCCTGCGCGAGGGCCAGAGTCTGACGCTCGCCGACCTGCGCGCCTTCTGCAGAGATCGTTTGACGCCCTACAAACGCCCCACCGTGCTGGAGATCCGCGAGGAACTGCCCAAGACCGCCGTGGGCAAGTTCCTCCGGCGAGAGCTGAGGGAAAAGGGAAGGGCTGTGTGAGTGTGAAAGCGCGCGCACGGACCCATCATCGCCATGTCCTCCACTCTCAAATCAAGTGAATCAGGACTGGATCATCAGATCAACAGACTTTTTCAACACTATCTCCGCAACTTGATCGTTGCCACGCAAAATTTTGCTCCGTCATGACTGAATGGCAGGTATCGCGTCCGCCCCGCAGCGTTGCGAACCGAGCAAGTGCGACGATTCTCACGCTGCGAGCGCACGCAGCGAGAAAAACGAACTTACAGGATGGGCTCCGAGCCGACCTCAGAGGCGGTGCAGCATCGGCCAATTGGGAGCTGCCGAGCTCGGTCAAGGACGGCCCAGACCTGCCGTTCGCCTACCGGTCGGTACGCTGCGGCGCGGCCCGTCAGAGCCGACTTTCGCTGCGATAGCGAAATTTAGCGAGTGGCGGACTGGAACTGTGCGGGCAAACCTGCCGTTCATCATGCGTCCGTTTGGCATCGTTTTGCCGACATTGCCACTATCCGCTAAACTGTGTGCTAAAGCTGGTGTGGCTGAGGAGCCTCAGAACGCCCTAGGACAGAAGGGATCATCAAAAATGATTATTGCTCTCGTACAGATTCCATTGGACGAACCGAAACGTGATCATGAGTTCGTCATTGAGCAATCAGTTGAATCGACCAAGATTTTTCATGGCGTCAAGGGGCTGCTCCGCAAGTATTATCTCAATAGCGATGCTGGTGGTGGTGGGATCTATGAATTTGCGACCCGCGAAGATGCTGAAGCATGGTTCAATGATGGGTGGGCAGACTGGATGGAGGGTCGCTTTGGCGTTAGGCCCACTTTGACGGTCTTTGACAATCCGGTCGTGTTGGATAACGAGGCTAACGAGGTGCGGGTCGACGGCGTTAAAGTGTCGCCGCCCTGGAAGAAGCCTGCGTGATTGAATCACTCGAAACCGGCCATTCGCCACATGCTGACCAATTCACAGGTTGGGCTCACAGCGGACGTGCAACGGTGCCACGGTAGGTCCGCAGCAAGATCGCCTGCAATTGGACTCTGTCAACGACCGCAGCCAGCCCAAAGCGGGCGTGGCCGTTCTGCGCGTCGGCGAATTCTGTTGAAAAACTCTTGCTTGATCGTGGGTCCATTCGCTGATTCAATTCCTTTATTGGTTGGGGGGATTTGGCGATGATGGGACCGAAGCAAGAAGCGCAGGCGGCTTTGTTCTATGAGTTCTCTCTGGAAGATCACGTCCCGCAAGATCACTTGCTGCGGTCGATTGATCGGTTTGTCGACCTGAGCGACATCAGACAGTATTTGGCCGAGTTTTACAGCCACACGGGCCGCCCGTCGATTGACCCTGAACTGCTAATCCGCATGCTGTTGGTCGGCTATTGCTTCGGTATCCGGTCTGAACGTCGGCTGTGTGAAGAGGTGCATCTTAACCTTGCATATCGCTGGTTCTGTCGCCTCGATTTGTCTGAGTCAGTGCCAAACCATTCGACGTTTTCTAAGAACCGGCACGGGCGCTTTCGGGAAAGCAAACTGCTGAGGCATCTGTTTGAGAAGACCGTCGCCCGCTGCATCGCAGATGGCCTGGTGAGCGGCCAGCGCCTTGCGGCAGATGCCAGCCTGATCGAGGCCGATGCGAACAAACAGAACTCTACGCCAAAGGATGATTGGGACCACAGCGCCATCGATCCGAACGATGCGCCGCGTGCTGTAAAGGAGTATCTGGATGTCTTGGACAACGCAGCTTTTGGTGCCGCATCCGAGGTTGAGCCGAAGTTCACATCTCACTCTGATCCCGCAAGCCAGTGGACAGCAGCTCGTAAAGGCCCAGCGTTCTTCAGTTATTCGACCAATTACTTAATCGACACCGACCATAGCGTCATTGTGGATGTCGAAGGAACAAGATCGATCCGGCAGGCCGAAGTCGGTTCGGTATGCACCATGTTGGATCGGATCAAAGATCTGCACAATATTGATCCAGAACGCCTCATCGCGGACAGCGCCTATGGGTCAGGCCCAATGCTGGGATGGCTCGTGGATCGCGACATCAATCCCCACATTCCGGTGTTGGATAAAACGGGTCGTACCGACGGCACTTGGTCTCGCGCCGATTTTGAATGGGACCCTGAGAACAACCAGTACATCTGTCCCGAAGGTGAACCGCTCAAGCAATTCCGGCGCAATTATTCTGATCCGAACCGTAAGCCCACAGGCAAGGGTGTCGCCAAGTATCAGGCTTTGAAACAAACCTGCCAGGCCTGCCCGTCGAAGATGAGGTGTTGTCCGAAAGCTGACGCGCGCAAGATCACCCGCGAAGAACATGAAGACGCCCGACAGGTCGCCCGCGATATCGCAAAGACCAAGCAATACGCGATCTCGATGCGGCTACGGAAAAAGGTGGAAATGCTCTTCGCACATCTCAAACGCATTCTGGGACTGGGACGACTGCGACTACGCGGACCATGCGGTGCAAATGATGAATTCCTGCTCGCCGCCACCGCCCAAAACCTCCGCAAATTGGCCAAGATCTTTCCTGCACCGCAGCAAACGCGCAAAGCCTGACCAGAAAGGCGCTCGCGCGCTCTTCAGAGCGCAACTTTCTGCGCAAGCAACACGATGTTTTTCCACAGAATCGGCGGAAAGCGGGCTTTCGCTGCGGTCGCGAGATTGCAAAGGTCGCTCCGCGTTAGCAGACATTCAGACCAACTAGGCATCGCGCAGTCTGATTTCGCGAAAACGGACCGTATCTTATCCACCTATTACTGAGTGAACGCACACTACAGGCTTCCCCCTATAGGTGTGTTCGGACATATATTGTTAGAAAACCAATTTTGGAGTGCGTATTTTTGCCAGTAACCCAATCTCAACTCACCTCAACTGAATGCAGCCTAACCGAGTGGTCAATCGACCCGGCCAGAAGAGACCAGCTCGTTACGATTTTAGCATACCTATATCTACAACAAGAACAAAACGCCGAACGCATTATAGATACTTTGGAAACGAGGACGCGTTCTTCAACAGAAAGAGTCTTGCCGAACGCTATTGCAAAGCTCACCGCCCCAAGGCCCGCCGATATTGAGATGTCCCAGTATGGCGATGAGGTTGAGCGAAAGAAAGCTGCTGACCGTATTAAGGTATCGATTTGGCACAGGGATGGACACCTCTTTCAATACTTGTCCTGGGTCGTTGCTCGATTAGCTAACCCTAACGACATACTTACGCCGCCACATGTCCGGCAGGCTGACAAAGGCTTTGATGGCTTCATTATTGCATTTGATGACGCACAGAAACGAGTGCAGAAAGTGGTTCTGTGTGAAGATAAGGCGTCACAGGACCCTCGTAGGTTGGTGACCAAGAGGGGAGGAGTTTGGGACGAAATCACATCAATATGCGCCGGTGAACGTGAAGATGAGGCATCGACTGCACTAACAACCCTTCTAAAGGCCGTCCCGGGTCTTTCAGGTGAAGAACTTGAGGATGCGGTTGATGCGATATTTTGGGAGAAAATTCGGCAATTCCGTGTGTCGATAGCCACAGGTGAAGATCAGCGCAGAACGACTGATTTTGCCCATCTCGTCGCTGGCTTTGATGATGTAGCATTGGGGGCACTATCAAGTAGGATTGGCGGGGTTCTGCCTTTCGACGATGTTAGAAATGGGCTTCACCAACTTGCTCAAGACGTGATTGCGAAGTTGCAAAGCATCGGTGCGGCAACGGAGGGTGGTGATGTTTGACGAGAGCTCACTACGTTTAATTCGAACGGCGCCAAATCTTCCAGGGCTTGAAGCCGAGATGTTGGGTGAACTGCTAACAGAAGCCCACATCGAGCTTGCGACGATACGGATCGAAATTTTAGGGGAAGACGAAGTTCGGCGGAACGTTCTTCTTGATAAAGTGCGACGGTTGGCAACCACGTTCGAAGCCTATGTTGCTCTTGACTTGCAGCCAGCACAGACACAAGCGGCAGCATTTGTCGCCGCGAGCGCTCATCAGGTAATTACCAGTGCAACCGAAGGTCGAGCAGTTGGGCCGACGTTGCTTTCTAGCGACGCAGTGTCATCCACCATTGCAAGCACATTGCTATTCTTGATTGCGGACCGAGCGGCTGATGCTGCGGAAGCTGCTTCGAAGCTCATCGCAGTAGGCGAAGATCATGCAATTCGGCGAGCGTTGATAATCTCAATTCGCGAGCTCGCAAAGGGTGAACTCTCGAAGATTTCTGAACGAAATTTGGAAGGGGAGTGGGTTGCAGCGGACGACAGTAGGCAGCACGCAACTAACCTCTTATTCCGTGAATGTGCTCAGGTCATTCAAGGTCTTGCTGTGGAAGCTCTGGGTGAGGCAGAAACCTTAGAAGACTTGGAGCAAAAGTTGGTCCGAGTCATTTCACTTTCGGAGCCAGATGGCAATGAACTGCCCGAGGGGATCGTCGGCCTGATGCACGAGCAATATGCCGGGCCACATCACGTGGCTACGCTGTTGCTTAGGTTGTTGCCCAGAGTCAGGCAGGCCATGCTTGTTCGTACGCCCGCTCCTTCAGGTGCTAACCCAACCACTTGGAAGGAGTGGTTGCTGCCCCAAGTGCAAAAAAGGCCATTTCTTTGGACCAACCACTTGAGCGCAGTCGCGACAGGATACCTCGACCGTGGTGCCTCAATGGTGATGACAACACCGACTGGTTCTGGGAAGACCACGTTGTCGGTCTTGAAAATTGCCTCTGTTTTGTGCGCCGACGAAAGTGTCGTCTATCTCGCGCCGACCCATGCACTTGTGGACCAGGTGGAGCATGACCTGTCGGGTGAAGTTGGAGACATCAATCCAGAAAGCGTTGAAGATACTTTGCTGGAGGAGATTGGGGATCGCCTCCCCCAACTCTCTGTAATGACCCCAGAGAGATGTCTTGCATTGCTGGGTTCTGCCCCTGAGCTCTTCGAGAATGTAGGCTTGCTTGTTTTTGATGAGTTTCACTTGATTAGTGCGGACGACTCACAAATCTCACCCAAAATCAACTCGCGTGCAATCGATGCAATGTTGGCTCTGTTAAGTTTTATGAGCCATAGGCAAAGCGCCGACCTACTGCTGCTTTCCGCGATGGTCGCAAACGGAGAGGAAATTAGGAATTGGCTTCGCTCGACCACGGGGCAGACAGTCCACTGCTTCAATGACCCGTGGAAGCCAACTCGTCAGTTACGTTCATGTGTGATATACGATGACGCCGAGGTCAGAAGTTCGGCCGCCGAAACTGCGAAATTACTTACAAAGAAGGCACAGAATGCGATTCCCGTTCAGCCCTTCGGGTTGTTTTCGCTTTTGTCAGGTTGGCATCCAGAGAGGCCAGAGAAACTCGCGGTCCGAAGACTAACGGCAGCATCTCCGCCTTTGACACGCAAACCTAATGGACGTCACACGTCAAATAGAAACGCCATTGCGGCACAGGTCGCGGCTGATTATGCGGCGCAAGGCAAACGGGTGGTCGTTTTCTGCGCTGACGCAACAGCATGTGGGAGTATTGCCGACGGCATTAATGACCAATTGGATGCTGCAGACATCCCACTAACCGCTGATCAAGAAGGAATGCGGTCGTCGATACTGAAAGATGTTGGATCTTCAGAGGCAACGTATGAACCGACGGGGTTACGTGCGGGTGTGCATCATGGTGATTTGATACCTTTAGAACGAAGATTGATGGAAGCCGTCTTTCGCAGGAGTCGCGCTCCGGAGGGGGCACAGTTTGGGTTGGAGGTAATCGCTGCTACTTCAACAATCGCTCAAGGCCTCAATTTGCCTTGCGACGTGGTAATTCTCGCAGGAACTGATCGAAGCGCCCAAGATGATCCGGGAGGAAACCCAAGAAAGGACTTGCTTCCCCATGAGGTTTTGAATGCGATGGGTCGCGCCGGGCGCGCTGCTTATTCGGCAACGGGACTCGCCATTGTTATTCCGGCGAATCCAATCCGAATTGACCCTTCAACACTTTCTTTCGGGCTGCATCAAAATCCTTTGGATATCGTTTTTTCTGATAAAGATGCGTGTCAGGATATTATCGATCCAGTCGAACTACTCTTGGATGCTGTCGAAGCAACAGCGAGTTCTGACCCCAAGACTCAGGCAATGATACGACGCCTTTCCTCGGTCACAATCGATGGTCGATCGGGCTTTGACGACATCGCGGGAAGGTCTTTCGGATATTTTGTGCGAAAATCGCGAGAGACGGCCTCTGCCGATGCATGGCTTCAGTCTCGGCAAATAGCACTCACCGCAGCGACAGCGACTTTACAGGACCCTCCCGTGCTTCCTTGGCAACAAACCTTAGCTGTTCGGAACGGTATTCCACCTGAACTAGTCGCCCGTATTGTCAACCAAATGGGTTCGGCGCCAAACGACAAAGCTGAAACCAGCGATTGGGTTTCTTGGCTTCTAGATGTGTGTGTGACATCTTCGACAGACTTAACGCTGCTCGTGCGGGACACTTCGCTGCAGACCGTATTTGGGCGCGCTTACTCGAATCAGGTAGACAAGGATGCTGGCTCGCTAATCATATTAGGTGCCTTAAAGGCATTGATCGAGATGTGGTGTGGAGGTAAGTCGCTTGTCGAGATCGAGACTTGGCTTTTGGCATTCATCCGCGAACATGAGCAGCCCGTAGTCCGGCAAGCAACTGCCCAAAAACACGCTAACCGCGCTCGGCGTTTTTCTATCAGAATACTGCCTGACATTGCTTTTGTGTGTGGCTTGCTGAGCCAGATCGGGAAGGCAATAGAGCTTGAGACAGGGAATTCTCCGAGCCCTGTTATCGAAATGCTACAACAGATGGTCAAGGCAGGCGACTTCAATAGGCATCATTCTTGTCTCCGGCGAGAGACTAATAGCACTACCCGCGTCGGCTCATATGAGGACCTCAAAACAATTGCGGATGGTTTTTCTGCAGATGCTAGTGCCGATCTTGATACAGTTCACAATGAGGTCAGGGTGGCACTAGCCCTGAGGCTCTTCTCTTCTATCGGTGACCTTGGACTGGGCCAACAATGAGTGTCTGTTCCGAAGAAGCTGCACCGTAGCGATTGAAGACACTAGCAAGGTCCGGTTAGGGCCGTCTTGATTTGAGGTGACGGCGCCCTTTCAGCGCTGTTATTTTCTGATAGCCTGAAAGTCGGTTCGAGAGCGGAGTAGAAAATATATGCCACTGAAAATATGGAACAAATTTGTTGAGACCTATCCAAACGCACCTGCCTGCGTGACCAAAGTGAGTCCGTCGCTTCCGAAAGCAGCAAGAATCCTCGACAAAAAGGGCAAAGCTCTCCCTACACCTTATAGCCTTTTGAAAGAATGGTTGTCTGAGAACTTGAAAGGCGACTGGTCGAGTATGGCAAAGGGAGGTTTGGTTCTAGTTAGAGTCAGTGAGAATTCGGACCTAGATCAAATAAGAGACAAATTTGGGTTAATTGCGGGCCCCAAAAAATCGGATGCATCACCAGAAACTTATCAATTCGGATATTCCGATCAAGGATACGGGCAACTGGCGTTGGATTTGGGCTACAACCTCAACTAGTCGGCCATACTACGCAGAATTAGACGCTTATCGGCCACAAGGAGACTTGTTCTCTTAATCGTTTGCGCCCGCAGCAAACGGTTGGCTCGAAAGGTCGTGATGCAGTATCAAAACTCTCTGGACAAAGCACGCTCAGGGCCGTCAGTGCCGAAACGGTTTCGGTCCTTCCAGGCCCAATTTAAGCCGTTCAATTTGCGTGGACGCGGACTGTGCTCTTGCTATGAACTGATGCAATTCTGAAGGTGCCGACGCATCAGGCTTGGGTGTTGAGGAAAGAAGATCTTCAAGCGTTTTCAATCCAGTACGCTCAATAGAACTGATGTGTTGCGTTTCCTTCGGTTCAGAGAACATCGAGCGCCCTAGACCGTTGCCAAGTGTAGGATAGTGCCTGGTCCTGTGGTTGTCCCATTCCTGTCGCGTTTGATGGCAAGCCTCTTGAAGGATCAGCAAGCTACGCTTTGCGCCTGAGATGCTATCCTGAGCTCTCAAGTGCAAAGCCGTGACATCGGAATCTCTAGCAGCTTTGATCGCTTGCTTTGACGTGCGGAAGGCAAGGGCCGCATACAACAATGCACCTGCTGAAATCAGGATTGAAAGGATTTCAAAAGCATTTTGTATTACAAATTCCAAATGTAATTCCCCTTTGAACAAAGGTTAATAGTGGCATTTTTAGGTTTTCTTCTACGAGTATGATATCGGTTTGGGTTTGTCTGAATTCAAGGCCGTCTTATTCGAAATGCGCGGTTTGAGTGTTACATTGCGGGCTTGTTTTGGAAGCGCTGAAGTCTTTGCTGGCCAATGGCGGCTTTGCGGAAGCGGCGCTGCAGCATTTTGGCCTACGCTAAACGTCCGGAATGGGCCGCCCGCGAAGGCGACCCTGCGATTGCTAGATTTCAATGGCCTCAGCGATTGCTAGAGCGTCCTCAAGTTCGACGCCCAGGTACCGGACCGTGCTGTCCATCTTGGTATGACCGAGCAGAAGCTGAACCGCCCGCAAGTTGCCGGTCTTCTTGTAGATCTGGGTCACCTTTGTTCGCCTCATCGAATGCGTGCCATATGCGCTCGCTTCTAGACCGATCGACGTGACCCAATCGCGGACGATCCGCGCATACTGGCGTGTCGAGATGTGCAGACGTTCATGGAAACGACCCGGCCAAAGGTACTCCGAGCCGACCATGAGCTCATCTTCCATCCACTTTTCTACCGAGGCGCGTGTGCCTTCGGATATCTCAAATCGCACAGGTTTCTGTGTCTTGCTTTGTAGTACCGATGCCCGTTCCTTGATCTGACCAGACGCCATGACATCGACGACTTTCATCTTCACCAAGTCACAGCCGCGAAGCTTGCTGTCGATCGCCATATTGAACAGTGCGAGGTCACGATGGTTCTCTGCCAATTCGAGTCGCACCCGGATCGCCCATACATGCTTGGGTTTCAATGGTCGTTTCTGACCAACGACGCGACCCTTGTTCCAGGCCGGGCGTAGTGCGCGAATGGCCGGTAGGTTTGGTGTTTCCATGACTGATCCTCCGATCCGCCATGCCCTCCCACAACGACAACCCGACGTTGACTAGGCCAATATATCACACGATGCTGCGCTGCCTCCGAGGTCTGTTCAGAGCCCATTTTACCGAATGCTGCGCGCTGCACCAACGCCCGCTTTCGAGAAAATTCATACCTTCATCAATGCAACGCCTCCGGCAATCGCCAAGGCCGACAACCAACGCCACCCGCTCACCGGCTCCCGCACGACGAATGCTGCGATCAGGACGGCGAAGAGGATGCTCGACTCTCGCAGCGCCGCGACCAGCGCAATCGGAGCCTGTGTGAACGCCCACACCGCGATCCAGTATGAGCCGAGCGACATAGCTCCAGCTGCGATCCCGGTCTTCCATGCGGGTAGAATAGCTGGAAGAGCCGAACGTCCCCGCGTCCAGAGGGCATATGCAATCATGCCAATCGCATCACCGATCACCATCCAGAGGATAAAACCCGATGATGTGCCCGCGATCCGCGCGCCGATTCCGTCCACCAGCGTGTAGCTGGCCGTGAATCCTGCCGTTCCCATGGCGTAGAAGAGCGCCTTTCCCCGCATTCGGCCATCGGCTGACCCGCGCGCCGCCATGACAAGTATACCGGCGGAAATGCAAAGGATGGCGAGGAGAGAAACCGGATCGAGCGACACCCCTAGGAAAGTGACCGATACCAGCGTCACGATCAGAGGGGCGGTGCCTCTCGCCAAAGGGTAGGCCTGGCTAAGGTCGGCATGGGCGTAGGCCTGAACGAGAAAAACCTTGTATCCCGTATGCAGCACGGCAGCTGCCACGATCCAGGACCACGCCTCCGTCGCCGGTCTGGGCACGAACGGCAAGATGGGAATCGCAATCAGTGCCTGTACAAGGGCCAGCAGCAGAACCGTCGAAACCCGGTCCAGCCCGAGCTTGACGACCGAGTTCCAGCCCGCGTGCAGGAAGGCGGCAACCAGCACGGCTGCGAAGACGTGGTTCTCCATGCGTCAGCGCCAGAACGGCTTGGCGGTCTCGATCACGCGGTCCGCTTCGCTGATCCCCACATCCCGCAGACCGTCCGCAGTCAGGCGAGACAGAGCCCGGCGCGTGACAAGGTTTCGATACCAAAGCGCCAAATGATCCCAGGTGATCGTAGTCGGGATAGTGGTATCGACGAAGCGGGATGAGTATTCATGTGCCATAACCGTTTATAGTATTGCCGGTTCGACGTTAAAAACGATGTTTTCTCAACTTGTAAGTGAGGTATGCACACATGAAACGCGGAATGCTCCCCCTCAACGCCCTTCGTGCCTTCGAGGCGACGATGCGGCATGGCCAGATGAAGCTGGCAGCTGAGGAGTTGGGCGTGACCTATGGGGCCGTTAGCCGACAGGTCCGAGGGCTTGAGGAAGTTCTCGGCGTGTCGCTCTTTGTTGGGCCACGCAACAGACTCACCCCGAGCCAAGCCGCGCGTGATCTTCAGCCCGCCCTTCAGGACGCTCTCGACCGTATTGAAACTGCGGTTCTGCGGGTGCAGCGCCGAGACAAGCGGACGCTTGATTTGTCCTGTCTCAGCACATTCGCGATGCGCTGGCTCATCCCGCGCCTCTTCAATTTTCGCGAAGTGCATCCCTGCATCGACGTGCGTATGACAGCAGATGACGCGCCAGTAGACTTCGCGCGGGACCGCTTCGACGTTGCAGTTCGAGTTGGGCCGGGTCCGTGGGACGGAGTGAATGTGACTGAATTGTTTGCGGATGAAGTCGGACCGGTCCTCAGCCCAACTCTTCTGGAACCTTCTGGGTCGGTCATGTGGGAGAACCTGGCGGCTCTACCTCTACTTCACACGCGGACCCGGCCTGCGGCGTGGGCTGAGTGGTGCAGCGCGACCGGAAATCCTATCCCGTCAGGTGGGCAAGAGTTTGAGCATTTTTACTTCATGCTGGAAGCCGCGACCGCTGGGCTTGGTGTCGCGATAGCGCCGGAGGTTCTCGTCCGGGATGATCTTGCGGCTGGCCGACTGTTCGCCCCGTTCGGATTTCGGCCCTCCGGCCAGCGATACGTCGCGCTGACGCCTGTTCATCCCTCCGACGAGGCTGTCGCCTTTGCTGATTGGCTTGGCTTGCAGTCGAAGTCGGATGCTTCCCCCTGCTGACCGGAGATATTGAAAGCAGACATTGGAGCAGCAGCAGCAAATTCACGCTAAGTCCGCAGAGTGAGAGTTTGATCTCATCCAGATTTAGCTCTCGCGGCGAATGTCTGCAAAGCGGGCTGCAACCGCAGCATATTGATCTGCAGTTGAATGGCAGGAATGGGCCGTCCTTGCTGAAGCAACGCGATCCGTTGCCTGGACATTCTGCAACCGATCTAACGACCGCGAAGAGCCCTCTTTGACCGATGCTGCGGGTTGCACGAATGTCCGTTATCATGAGAGCAACCAAAAACCCTCAACAACCACTTAGGTTTTGAATGGGGTTTTTGGCAGTGGCGAACAGACCCTTTTTCAGTCGCTCCAAAAAGGAGCGTTTTTGGAAGGGTCTTGATGGGGAGCATCCCCGCCCTCGGTTTTTCAGCTACGGGGTGTAGCCGCCGATCCTGCAAGGATACCTCCATCAACGGTGAGTTCTGTCCCCGTCATGTAGGCTGCATCATCGGAGGCCAGCAAAACAGCGATTGCAGCGACTTCGTCCGGCTCTCCGAACCGTCGCATAGGTGTGTCTGCAACCATAGCAGCTTCACGTTCCGCTCGATCAGAACCGTCGCCCAGCATCGGTTCCCACATCGGGGTCATAATCGCTGCTGGGTGGATTGAATTGCAGCGGATATTCAGACCTTGGCCCGCGCAATACAGTGCGACAGTTTTGGTATGGTTCCGAATTGCAGCTTTGGAGGACGCATAGGCCGCGGCCATTGGTATCCCAACAAGCCCCGAGCGCGATGAGATATTGATGATAGAACCCGCGCCCTTTGCGCGCATGGCACGGATTGCATAGCGGCTTCCCAGAAACGTGCCATCGAGATTCACCGCATGGACGGCGTGCCAGTCTGCAAGCTGTGCGTTTTCAGGATCGTGTGCAGGCGGTGTGCCGTCGAACGGCCCCTCAAAACCTGTGATGCCAGCATTGTTCACAAGCACATCAAGAGTTGGAAACTGATCCGCGATAGCGGTCCAGTCTGCCTCGGAGGCAACGTCTAAGCGAGCAAAGGTTGCGCCAATTGAATCAGCGGTCGCTTGACCACATTCAACATTGATATCGGTGACAATAACCTCTCCGCCTTCATTTACAAAAGCACGGGCAATGGCAGCACCGATGCCGCGTGCGGCACCAGTCACGAGGGCGGTTTTTCCAGTTAGTTTGGGCATAGGTTTTCCTTGGGGGAATTGAATATGGATTTCGAGCGCAGTTCGCCAGAAGCGGTGCGCTTATCAAGGGCGGTTAGCCGGATTACCGGTGGCGCTTGTCCATCGTCGTTCACTCCATAACTGGTATTACTGATGTATTTGCTGCCGACAGAACATTCAAGAAGGGATAAAAACTGCCATTTGAAGCCTTCCAAAAACCACCGTTTTTGGAAGTATTGACCGAAGCGGCCATTGGGGCACTTGCAGCGAAGGTCTGGAAGGTCCCGCGAACTGTGAGTTAGCCTGACGCCGAATTTTGCACATGCAGCGAATGACCGGAATCCGGGCTGCGACTGCAGTATCCTGACCGGCAGGTGAATGGCAGGAATGGGCCGTCCTTGACCGAGCTCGGCAGCTCCCAATTGGCCGATGCTGCACCGCCTCTGAGGTCGGCTCGGAGCCCTTTTTGATCGATGCTGCGCTCTGCACGAATGTCAGGAATCTGGCACACTCGCTTCACCAACTAATAGGGCCGCGTCAGCCCGAGCGACTGCTTCAGCTTGTCCCAAGTCACTGCTTCGAACCGTTCGGGCCATGGCA
>NZ_JABUFE010000027.1 GCF_013315265.1 Parasulfitobacter algicola
ATGCCCCCAACCAATAAGGGAATTGAATCAGCCGTTAGGTCATCAATCAAGCAGGAGTTTTTCAACGAAATAAGCCCATGGTGCCAGATCGTCAGATCTGCTTTGGGCTGGGGGCTGTCTGCCCCCGGCCTAACGGCCTCCCACGAGGATTATGCGTAGAGTATTGCCCTCATTCTCTTCTCTGAGAAGATGAGGGTGGTCGGTTTCCTTGATGGCCATCGGGGAAACTGGTGGCGGGCGGGCCTCCCCGAGGAATGACCCGATCTGCGGTCGCAAAATATCTTGCCACCCGCCACATCAGTCCGGCCATCCGAACGGTAGACGAGCCTTGCCAAACTGACGATTGCAGACCTTCGTTGCGACGGCTGCGAATTGGAAAGATGCGGGACAAAGCCGCCTTGTGCAAATGCAGCGTTTGCTCGCGCAGAAAGCCTTGGAATATGCAGTAGCAACTTGCTGCGATGCGGCACTTTTCGCCGATACTGCCGTTCAGTCTCATTGTCAAATGCCAAATGTGAACTGCATCGTCGCTGGAAAATGCAAGAACCGGCGAAGCGGAGGACCTCGTTTATCTCGTAAATCCCGACGGCTTACGTTCCCGTCGACATTCATTCCCAATCGAAGCGTCGAGAGCTTTCAGAAGTTCGAAGACACCTTTAGAACTTGGAGCTGTTGAGGATTACGGCAGAAGCATCAGACCCGGGATCAGGACCAATCCACTGACAAGCAACACTATCACGCAGAACCCCATGATGTCCCGGGCCGACAAACCTGCCACGGCAAGGGCTGGAAGTGCCCAGAATGGTTGAATCATGTTCGTCCATGCATCACCCCATGCAACCGCCATGATGACACGTGCTTCGTCCGCGCCCAGAGCCTGTGCCGCAGGCATAATAATCGGACCCTGAATCGCCCATTGTCCGCCGCCCGATGGCATGAGCACATTCACCACTGCGGCCGACAGGAACGCAAGCAGCGGAAGCAGTGTGGCGTTGCCTGTATCTGGAGTTGCATCTGGATCATCACTAGGCGGGTTATCTGGACCATCACATCGTGCCTATGCGCAACATGCGTGACCGTCGCCCCGTCAATTCCGACCGATGAAACGATCACCAGCTTGTCATCATCATTCCAGCGCCGCCGACGCTCAACACCCAAAACCTCACCCCGCATGACATCCTCCGCATAAGACACGTCACTAACGACGTCGCTATCCACGTGTCTTAACGCATCACGCCAAAATCAGGCAGGCGGTGCCAATCGGGCGGTTACTCATGACAGCAGTCACCGGCGACACGAGGCTCTGCCCCGTCTCCTCATCCCGCGCCACGACCAGATCACCCTCGCGCAGGGTCTCAATTTGCGGAGGGATTACTGGTATATTTCTACGAAAGCATCTAGTACTGCAATTTGACCAATATAGAACTCTACGTAATTAGAGACTTAGCAAATAACTTCCAATGGTTTTCTAATTCATCAGCTAATTCACTTGGTAACATGGTAAAAGAAGATTGTCCTAATACTGGAAAAGTAGAAATTCGGTATTTAGCCTGTTGTAGGGCAGGCAAAACATCATCTAGCCAATCATCAAGCGGAATAGGTACACATCGCCATCCTTTCTTAGCTTTATGATCAAGGAAATTCTTAGAAAACTCTTCATTAGGCCAGATGGGAATAATATCGCAGCATTGAGCACCATCATACCAACCTGCAGGCTGATTATCAGGAGCTAGAAGTGTCCAAGCTTCTTCTTGACCGCAGAATTCGTCGAGAAGATATACAAACCGGTCATCAGATGATTTATCTTCCAATGAAACTACCTCGGTTTGACTGATCTTGCCTCTTTGTTTTCTTCGTTCGGTGTCAGTCATGGATAGTTTCATTTTTCGATCAGACATATTCCGAAATGTCATTAACGCCACCTTGTGTCATTGCCTGTGATACCCGGCCTACGACGATTGTCACATGTCAATTCTGGACGTGATGTATCATCATGAGAACTCCTATTAGTTGGATGATGCCCCTGATCATAACCGGGTGGCAACCTCCATTTCGATGGTGTAATACCACGATTTGCTTGTTGTCTTAACCAGCCACGAAGGAAGCACGGCTGTTTTGGGTCGTTCAGCAGTGATCTCCACCAACTCGCCGGGGGACGGCTTCCATTATGCCCCCACGCCTCTAACTCGCCTGCAAAATACGTATGCGGGCCTTCGATTTCGAGGTTATGGACGATCTGAGCAGTTTGATCAACTTCCGCCGCCAGTACTGTCAACACCTGCAGATCCTTGTCGCGGATTTGGTCTCCGGGGGTGACCTCACCCGCCGGCAGCCAACCCTCGGCGCTATCACGAAAGCCTGCAGAACCTCACACCCGCCGACGTCTACTTCGGACGCGGTCAGGCCATCCTGAAACAACGAGAAAGGATCAAACGAAAGACCATCGAAACGCGACGCTTGCTTCACCGCAAATCCGCCGCATAATCAAACCAACCAGATGTGCCAGACCCTCTCTTAGATCACGCCGCCATCTGGCCCAAAAACTCTGACGACGGACAATATTGGTCGTTCTAGATAAGCTTCCGCTCCAACTGAGATCGTGTCACAATTCTTTGGTAGTCATTCGCATCAGGATTCACCAAGAAACATCCAAACTTTTTATCTATACAGTTTAAGACAGATAGGGTTAGTTTGATTTTTGTAACAGCGACCGGAGAGGTGTTTTCCAACTGCTCAATTGCTTCCAAATCAGACCAAAACGCGATCATCTCATATCCCGACTGTGAGTACATTTTTCCAATCTCACCGTTGTCTTTCTGCAAGGTATAAAAATCAACGTCAAAGAATTGATCTTCGAAATCGGCAAGCCCAAGCATCCATTTTGCACCGGCAGGTATAAACTTTGCCTTTTTATTGTCGACAGGATTGAATTCCCAGTATTCGTTATCCACAAATCTTGCCTGAGCATTCGCTCCAAGGTTCGCTAAATGTGTTCTAGCCAAATTACCATCCAAGACATGGCGTAGTTCGATTACAGTCAGTTTGTTCATATTTAATTCTGCCGATGAAATAACACCACAACCACAGCATGTACTAAGGTAGCCATCATCGTTTTCTATTTTTATCGCCTCTTTTCCAGCAGCGACGTGTTTACAGCTAAGCACTGTTCGGTTGTCTGACATTTAGAACGGCTCTCTGTTTGATGGCGGCTTTCCGGCATCTCTGTTTCCATGGCGCGAGTTACAACGCACACAATAACACTTATTCCCCGATGTTGCATTATCAGAAGATCTCCCGGTCGACTGAGCAGGGTTGTGTTCGAATGAAAATTTGTCGCCATGTGGTATTCCAGGCGTGCCTGGTGGTGGAACTGCTCGTCCACAGCACTCGCAGCGTCCGCGCGCGCGCCACCAAATAATGTGATCAATCATTTTGTTTCGAGCATTGTGCCCCCAAACCTCTAGTTCTCCAGCAAAATAAGTTTGAGGACCATCGATCTCTAGATTATGAACGATCCGTGGAGTTTGATCAGCTTCCGCTGCCAGTACGGTCAGGACCTGCAGATTCTTGTCGCGGATTTGGTCTCCGGGGGTGACCTCACCCGCCGGCAGCCAACCCTCGCCCACCGCAAACAGGGGGTGCTCAGCCGTGACGCCAAGGCGTGAGACCTGACCAGAACCATCCTCAAGCGTCAGCCACAGCATATCCGTCGCCTGACGTTTCATGACAGCAGTTACCGGCGACACAAGGCTCTGCCCCGTCTCCTCATCCCGCGCCACAACCAGATCGCCCTCGCGCAAACGTGCATCATTATATCCAAATCCGAAGCCAATGCCAAAATGCGAGAAGGGATTATTTTTTAGATCAGCCGGTACATCACATCTACTAATATATCGACCTGTATCCATGTCGTAAGGTTGTAGCTTTCCACCACCGCCGGTTTTGTAGCCAACTTTATTTCCGTGCCTTGACGTGAATTACAAAAACAGCATTGTCCTTGTAACTTTCGCTTATATCGAAACGATCATTATTCACATTCGATTTTTTCGATTGCCCAAGCATCATGGGCGGGGAAAAAATATCCCATATATCCTGGTTTAACTGTTCCTAGCTTAGAAAGATGAGGGAAGTGCTCGATCAGATGACTGATATGAGACCAAGTTATGTCTAAGCCGGCTAACATATCATGATCTGAGTCACACATAAAACTGAGAGTGCCATCATTTGCGTGATAGACGCATTGTAATATGGCTTCACCTGAAATGACATGATGACATACAAGCACGGGAGTATTCACGTCAATCTTTTTAATCCAGCACATTATCTTAGTCCGTTAAAATGTTTCCACCATTCCATTGGCGTCATATTGCTCTTGTTAAGATTACAAGCCCGACAGCACCCTCGCAGATTGAACTCATCTGTTAAACCACCGTGCGAGTGCGAAAGAAAATGATCGGCAACTTGGCTTGGCGCGCCACAATATACGCAGTTTGGATCACGACTCAAAACTGTATTAAGCAGCGATCCACGCGCACATCTTTTAGGATCGCGAGAAGACCTCGGAACCGCAGGTAAATTTGATTTACCCGCATTATGCCCCCAAGCCTCCAGCTCACCGGAAAAATATGTATGCGGGCCTTCGATTTCCAGATTATGCACGATCTGTGGTGATGCATCAGACTCGGCTGCCAGTACTGTCAACACCTGCAGATCCTTGTCGCGGATTTGGTCTCCGGGGGTGACATCGCCCGCGGGCAGCCAGCCTGCGCCCACCGCAAACAGGGGGTGCTCAGCCGTGACGCCAAGGCGTGAGACCTGACCAGAACCATCCTCAAGCGTCAGCCACAGCACATCCGTCGCCTGACGTTTCATGACAGCAGTCACCGGCGACACGAGGCTCTGCCCCGTCTCCTCATCCCGCGCCACAACCAGATCGCCCTCGCGCAGGGTCTCAATCGCCACCAGACCAGAAGGTGTCAAAACCTCGGTCCCACGCACAAAAGATGATCCTTCACTAGCTGCGCCTAAGGCGGCACCAATCAGGGCACCGGCTGCACCTCCACCCCTATTTCGACATGAACAGCGATCTCTCGGCGCAACAACGCGTGTTCGGCAGTTTGGCCCACTAGCAAACCTGGCACGTGAAACATCACGACCCAAAGCCATATTTCGAGCTATCCCACTAATAGCAGTCGCAACCTTGTTTGCTAAGCATCGCGTCGCTTTTCCAATCGGACGGAACGCACTCCGGCCCATGCGGACGACATTCGCGGTCAGCCCAGCCCATTCAGCGGCCATTGACCCGCCCGCAGTGCGGCCCTTGCGCTGGCCCTTCAGCCCCGACGGATCGGTCCAGTTGGCGGGGTCGTTCCAGACGTAGGCGTATAGGTTCGTGTCTCCGGCGGCGAAGCCAAGGGGGTCGGACTGCAGGAACCGGCCCACATAGGGGTCGTAGTGCCGCGCGCGGAAGTAGTAGAGGCCTGTCTCGGCATCATATTCCCGCCCTGTGAAACCGATATCCTGCGTGACGCCAGAGACCGTCTGTTCACGCTGACCGAAGGCATCGTATTTATAGCGCGCCACCAAGCCGCCCGTCGCCTGGTCGGTCACAGCAATGACCGATCCCTGACGATCCGCGTGCAGGTTATAGGCCGTCCCTGCCCCCGCAGTGATATCGCCTGTATATTCCTCATAGGCGATGGGTTCATCGACATTCTGGCCGTGCAGCCAGCGTTTGGTCAGGACACCGTCTGTGAAGTCCAACAAGCGGTCATGGCCAGTGATGTCATAAAGACTGCCGATGTCATAGACATAAGCCGTCGTCACACCGTCAATGGTCTTGGCGATCCGGCGTCCGAACGCGTCGTAAGCATAGCTGACGTCCAGACCGTCGGTTGCACTAACCGCGATCAGCTGGTTCATCGAGTTGTATATATAGGTCTCGACCCGGCCATCCGATTTGCGTGTCCGTCCGGTTCTGTTGCCCTTTTCATCATAGGCATAGATATATTCGGCGTCCTCCAGCAAACGGTTGTGGGCATCGACGGTGTATGTCCCGCTGATGTGGCTGGATGTGCGGTTGCCCGTTTCGTCATAGGCATAATCCTCGGCGGGCAGTGGCGTTCCGCCGTCTTCTGTCGGCACACCTTCTGACACCATCAGCAGGCGATTTGCAGCGTCATATGTCAGTGTTTCACTGGCATTCGGGTTTTCCAGATCACGCTCAATACGCAGGGCACCATCGGCAGCATAGGCGTACCCCGACCGCGCGACAGGCGTGCTGTTCATCAGGTGTTCAAGACTGGTCAGCCGGTCAAAATCATACCCGCTGAACGTCTGGCGCCCTGTTGTGTTAGCCAGTTCAAGACGACGTCCAGCGGGGTCATAATCCATAGAATGCGTATCACCCCAGGGTGCCACGATACTTTCAACCCGGCTCTTTTCGTCGAAGTTATAGCTCCAGACACCACCAAAGTTATCGGTGACCGTCTGGCGCTGACTGAGATTGTCGTAGGTATAATTCAGCAACGTTTCGGGTTGCAGCCCCACAGTCCCATTTGTCGCGACCGAAGCCAGGCGATTGCGATTGTCATAGGTCATCGACATTTCGCTGTCATCATCTGACACTGTGATCAGATTGCCCTGCGCATCATAGGCATACCGCATAACATTATCAGGTGTCGTCACACTCAGACGTCTGGACAGGCCATCGTATGTCGCGGTTTCAATCGAGCCATTCTCACGCGTGATCTGGATCAGGTTATCGCGCTTGTCGAATACAGTTTGAATGGTCTGCCCAATCGGGTTGGTGCGGCCAATACGACGTTCAAGTATGTCATAATCGAAGTTCGTAACGTTGTTCCGACCATCAATGACCTGGATCAGATTGTCTGACACATCATAAACAAAGGACGAAATGTTACCGACACGATCGGTCACCTTTGTTGTGCGCCCGACAATATCGTATTCGTAAGTTACAGTATACCCCTCGGCATCCGTCTCAGCCGTCATTTCACCGGCAAAGTTGTATTCGAATGTTGTTGTTCCAAAACCGGGAATGATCTCGGACACCAGTTGGTTCATGTCATCGAAAACATATTCCGTGCGCAGGCCAGTTTCGTCGATCACCGCAACCAGATTACCGATGCCGTCATATTCGTAGAACATCTTGCCATCGATCGAGATACCGACCGCATCTACCACTTCCTCAGAAATAATCTGATCCATGTCGTCGAATTCACGGATCAAACTACGCTGCAATGGCGTCGCTTCAGCTTGAATCTGTTGGATAATATTTCCAAAGTCATCATAGACACTGCGGTTAACCGTGCCATCTGGTAGAACAACCGCCTCCACATTGAACCGATCATTGTAGAAATATTGCGTGACATTCCCACGCTTATCCGTCGCGGTCTCCATCAGACCAAAGACATTGTAGGTATAGGTCTCGTCAAAACCTTCGGCATCGACAACTCGAATAAGCTCGCCGAATTCGTCGTATTCATAGGTCATCACAAATCCGTCGAAGTCAGTCACACGGGATATCTGATTGAAATCGGGTTCGTATTCATAGCGCTGTTCACGCTCAAGCACCGTACCGACCGCCATGCGCATGACGGTTATATTACCAAGTGCGTCATACTCCATCTCATCGACACGGGTCGGCAGAGCTGCAATATCATCAGGTGTTGTGGCCTGCGCATAGGCTATCCCGCCAAACAGACCCCGGGTATCCAGCATGGCCTGCTGTTCGGCGTCATTCTCGGTCGGGCGAATAACCTCAATCGCCAGATTATCCTCATTCCGCGTTATGATCGTGTATCGGCCCAGTGGATCAATGGTTTCGATCACGGCGCCAAATTCATTGACCTTCACGCCACTGACACCACCCTTATCGTCTGTGTGGAACGTGACGCGTTTGTCGGGCTGCACGTACTGAAGCGGTTGCGGCGTGTTATTCAGATCTGCAATACCAATGGACGAGGCCGCCTCGGTTTTGATCGACGATCCATTCGGATAAAGCGTCCCTTCATACTTACCGATGGATGAATACTGATGCTCGGTGGTGTTCCCACGCTGATCTGTAACGGCGACCAGACGACCATCTGAGTCGTACCGATACCGTATGTTCTCACCATCAGGCTCTGTGACTTCAGTCAGCGTTCCTTCTGCGTCGTCGTAGGTGAACAGGGTTTCGCGGCCGTCGGGATATGTGACTGAAGTGAGGCGGCCGATGGGGTCGTAGGTGAATTGGGTGACACCGCCGACCTGGTCGGTGATGGTGTCCAACCGCCCGTCGGGGCCGTAGGCGAACTCACGGCGATTGCCTTGGGGGTCGACCTCGGCGGTTTGCAGGCCGTTGGCGTCAAATTCGATGATGTTGCCATCTTTGTAGCGTCTCTGCCAGGTGCCGTCAGGGAGTTTGGTCAGGGTCGAAAACTCCCCCGCACCTGATCGGAATTCGCCGGTGTCTGAGGGTTTGGAGAAATGGACAGTGACTGAAAACCGTTGAACAGAAATCGCATCAAGGCTGCCATCGCCATTTATGTCAGCAAAGACTGGCGCTCCGAATGGGTAATCTACAAAACCGGTTTCAAAGGGAGCAAAGCCGCCATTGCCATCACCTGCATAGACAGCGACGCCACTGCCGACAGTCATGATGATGTCCAGAATACCGTCTCCGTTTGCATCATCCATGACAAAAGCATTCGACAAATAGTCGGGTAGACCATCCCCATCTTCATCTGGTGTTGGATCATTAAGCTGCTCATCACTTGGCGGCGGCTTGGGAAGAGTCACCGCAGATTCAACAAAACTGCGGCCGGAGTCATTTAAAAATATTCTGATTTCATTGGGTGTAGAAATAATGGCATCCAAATATCCATCCTGATTGAGATCTATCAGATTGAACAACTTACCAATAGTGCGGTGATTTCGCCCACCCAATTGTGATAGAACAGGTGTGAAGTTACGATTGCCTTCGTTGAACAGAAAGCTGACGCCTTCTCTTGTTCTGAAAGCAACATCAATCCGGCCATCACCGTCGATATCATCTGCTGCAACCTGAAGGCCTATGTCATTGGCAACTGTCTGAATGTTATCGGCACCAAGCTGATTATCACCTCCATAATCAATTCGAATGTAGGCATCACGGAAAAAGAAGAACTGCCACAATGCGGCATAGATAATATCTTCATTCCCATCTTCATCAACATCGACAATATCCAAAGCCAAAGGTTGATGACTAAATATGCCTTCAGCCTCTGTCAGATATTTGAAATTTTCCGAAAACAGTCCCAGTCCTTGGTTTTCGACGAAGCCATATCCGTTTTCGAACTGCAATGTATAGGCAATGTCTGGTCCATTATCATCAGTCAGTTGACCAGATGCAATCGCAGTCAAATTCGGGAAGATAGAATCGTTAGGGTCCTCTGATACATCATTTGGGTCAGCAACAACGACTGGTTCATCCAATCGCAGATCACGGTTTCCAAAATTGGAAATAATCCCAATACTACCCGTGCCACTTTCTGAAAATGCAATGTCTGGCTGACCATCTGAATTAAAATCAGCTACAACAGAGTTCATTGGCCCCAGTGCTGGAAACACCAGCGGTTCGTCTTCGAACTCTGTCAGGGTTGGTTTTGGATCGAATGTTGCGATGGTGTCGTTGTCGATGATGGCGACGGATCCGTCGGGGTTTTGGACCAGTTCTTGCAGCCCGTCGATGGACCAGCCTTTGCCGTAGGGGCTGTCGGTTTCGTTTTGTACGTACAATTCACCCTGATGGCTGGCGCCAACGGATGAACAGGCATAGTTCGCCCGCGTGGTAAAAGTATAGGGATAACGGCCCGAGGGCAGGCCGGTGGCATCCACCGGCGTTGACTGGCGCAGGGTCAGCTCTTCGCCGACCAGCGCAGGCGTGCTGCCATCGGCGCCTTCGCGCGGGGTCCATTGCACCAGATCACTGATCGCCAGACCGCCGATATCCAGATTTGTATCCAGGGTCACAGGCAGTGACGCATCGGCCGCAATCGTCACGTCACCGGCCACGATCACCGTGGGATCGGCGGCGGTGGAATGATAGCTCAGCGCCACCTGCTGGTCGCGGTTGAACGACCGGTAGCCGGGCAGCGCATAGGTCTGCGACATGTCGCCCTCAAACACCGTCAGGCTGCGGTTGCCCGTGGGCTGATCATCCGAGGGCCGGCTGACAGGCGCTTGCGGCAGGAAGGTAAACAGGCCCCCTGCCCCGGTCAGCGTCGCACTGACCGTCGTGGCGCCCGCATCGACAGACCCACGCGCCGACGGACGGAACCGCCCGGTGTTCGTGCCCACCTGCCACAGCGACAGCCGTGCGCCTTCGGGCAGCGCATCGACATTGGGCGCTGTGATCTGAATGCCTTGGGTAAAGACTGCCCCTGGTGCGTCCAGCGCATAGATGCGGCAGGCCTGTACCGTATCGGGCATGCTGGCGGGCTGGAACAACTCTGGCAGGGACCCCAGACAGACTTCGCCTGTATAGGCCGCCCCGGCGCTGTCCTGCACGGTATCCGCGGCGATGGTCACCGTCACACCGGACTGCACCCCGTTCAGCACCGTATCCTGCCCCGCGACCACGGTCGCACAGCCATCATTCAGCGGCGTCAGCAGGAAGTCAGGCGCCAGGTCCCGTTCCTGATTGGCGGTGATCCGGATGGCCCGGTTCACCCCGATATAGCCACCGGGGCCGCCATCGGCACTCGGTTCGATAAAGACGCGGTCGCGCCCCTCGGCCAGGCTGCCAAAACGGAACCGGCCCTCGGCATCGGTCATATCCATCAGCGCGCTGTCGGCCAGACGCACCGGCATCCCCGCCAGCGGCGTTTCCACCCCATTGGCAAAATCCACCGCATCCAGCACGCGGCCAAAGACCGCCGTGTCGCTGGCCGTGCCGGGCACCACATCGATGGTCAGCACCGCCTCATCGGTCAGAACCCCGTCCGACACACCCACCGTGAACTGATACTGCCCCTCCTGCCCCGTCTCGGGGCGGAAGCGGATCGCGCCGGTATTGGCGTCAAAGCTGACACCCGTGGGCAGCGGCAGCGGCGTGGCATAGAACGTCAGCACATCGCCATCGGCATCGCTGGCCGTCAGGTCCAGCACGAACTCCAGCCCCAGTTCCACCGTGTAAAGATCCCGCACAGGGCCCAGAACCGGCGCCGTGTTGCCCGGCACCACGCTCAGCGCCAGCACCTCGGTCACCGTGTCGATGCCATCGCTGACTGTGACCTCGATCGTGTAATCGCCCGCGTCCTGGCTGACAAAGCCGTATTGGCCCGGGGCCACCTCGGCAAAGGCAAAATCAGCGCCTGTGGGGGCAGAGGTAACCTCAAAGACAAAACTCAGGACATCCCCATCGGGGTCCGTCGACCCGGTCGCATCGATCAGCGTCTCAACGCCAGCCTCCAGCGTATCGGGGCCGCTGATCAACACCACTGGGGCCCGGTTCGGCACGCTCAGGCTGACAACGGCCTGATCCGAGCTCAGCTCAAAATCCGACACCACCAGGCCAAAGCTATAGGCCCCGCGCAGATCGGGCGTGAAGCTGGCCGTGGGGCCAAAGGGATCGGGGATCGTGGCTGTGCTGCCCGCAGGCGCACTGACAATCGTCCAGCTGTAGCTCAGCGCATTGCCGTCAGGGTCAAAGGATCCGGTGCCATCCAGCGTGGCCACCTGGCCCACAAAGACCTGATCCGGACCCGTGGCCACCGCCACCGGGGCGCTGTTTGTCACCTCAAGCAGGATCACCGCCGGGGTCGCCCGCAGGCTGCCATCCTCGGCCGTCAGCTGGATCAGGTAAATCCCCGCCCGGTCCGCCGTGAACGACAGACTGTCACCGGTCACAACCGGCGCGCCATTGGCAGGATCAACCTGCGCCGCACTGCCCTGGGGCCGATAGAGCAGCGACCAGCTGTGGCTTAACGCATCGCCATTGATATCACTGGCATAATCCGCGGCATTCAAATCAACGGGCACACCGGCCTCGGCCTCAATCCGGCCGGCCCCCTGAACCACAGGGCGCAGATTGCCCGATCCGATAAAGACAGCCTCCGGCCGCGCCACCCCATTGCCATCCGCCGCAATCAGCTGCGCCACACCGGCATAGGGGGCAGCCGTCTGCGGATCGCCCGGTTGCAGAACCTCAAGCGTCCAGATCGCGGATGTCGCATCGCCCGTCAGCGTCACCGCCCGGTCGACATCGCCCACCAGACCGGTCAGCGCCCAGTCATAGCGTGCATCGGCCCCCACAGACGACAGACCGCCATCCAGCGTCACAAAGCCAAACGCGGGTGCGGCCAGATCAGGCCCGGCCACCGCCACCGGCAGACCCTCGGGCACCCGGATCAGCGCCGTGGCGGGGGTGGAGGCCCCTGCCCCATCGCGCACCACCAGCTGCACCACATAATCGCCCGCCACATCCGGCGTCAGACCGGCAAAGGGCAAACCAGGGTCGGTGATCGCCGCCAGGCTGGCCTGGGGCGCATGGATCAGCGTCCACTCATAGCTTAGAAGATCGCCGTTGAAGTCATAACTCTGGCTGCCATCCAGCGCCACTGGGGTCCCCAGGGCTGCAGCGTTCGCAGCGCCCGCCGCAATCCGGGCCATAGGGCGCACAGGCGCGTCCGCCTGCGTCGTCACCAGCACCGTGTCAAACCGCGTCCGCAGACCATCGCTGACCGCAACCCGCGCCAGATAGTCGCCCGCCACATCCGGGCTTAGTGTGCCCAGACCTTCGCCCGCAGGTATGATCATTGTCGCGCTGCCCACAGGTGCCACAGTCAAACCGATCTGCGCGTGCAGCGGATCACCATCAATATCCGTGCTGCCATGGGGGTCCAGCGTGCCCGCCGCGCCAACCGGCAAAATCAACTGATCAAACCGCGCATCGGCCAAAGGCTCGGCCTGCCGCGTGAACGCACCTTCGTAAAAATCAATGCTGCGCTCTTTCAGCTGACGCCGTGACAGGTTGTTGCCTACAATGTTCTGCAAGGTGATCGACCCGCGACCCACACCAAAATCAAGCGTAAAATCGCGCACATCCGTATTTGGCGAAATCAGCGCATCGGTCAGACGATCTCCGTCAAACTCAATAAAGCTGACAAAATCCAGAAAATCCCGCGTCGACGACAGACTATAATCCCGACCATTAAAGGTAAATGTCAGCGTATCAAACGTGTTTTCATTCCCGCCATTCACATCAAAACTCGGGATCAGAATATCCAGCGCAGGCCCACTCGATACATCCCCAAGCGCAAATGTCACTCGGTCCGACCCGTCATTGGGCAGCGTCTGATCATAGGACGACAACCAGATATCGGTGTTACCGCCTGGTGTGAACGTCACGTCATAACACGCCACACCAGACGTCAGACCCCCCGCATCCTGCACCGTCAGACCAAAGCTGTAATCACCCTCGGAATCCAGCGCCACATCCACCAGCGGACCCGCAACCCCCGCCAGCGACAGTGCGCTGCCATCCGGGGCTGCCTCAACCGACCAGACATAGCTGATCGCATCGCCATTCACATCAAAACTGTCAGAGCCATCCAGCGTCAGATCGCCCGTATTGGGAAGACCCCGCCCCTGCAGGCGCGCAACAGGCCGCAGATTGTCTGTACCCGCCTCAACCGTCACGCTGAACGCAGGATCAGAAGATCCATCCGCCAGCAAATCCAGAACCGCAACATAGGTTCCTGGCACATCCGGCGTGAACTCCGGCCGCAACACATCCACATCGCTCAGATCGGCCACACTCGTATCAGGCCGGCCCTCCCACCGCCACTGCGGACGCAAACCTGTCTGATCCGTTAAAATCGCGCCCGTCGCATCTAGCAGTGCCCCCTGCCCTACTGACACAGGCAACGTAACCGTCTGCGCAGAACATGCGCTGACTGTCCCGCACTGACCCAGATGATAACACGCATCAAACGCCTGAGATCCAGACGCCTTCGTCCGGCTCTCTCCACTGACACTAAACTCCGCAATATACGTCCCCGCGCCCGCGCCCGCCACAACCAAACGCCCCGGCGCAACCGTAAACACCGCCTCAAACCCGCCGCCATATTTCCGAAGCGTCACATCCTGCGCCGCACCCCCATCATTCTGCAAACGCCAATACGTCACACCGTCATCACGAAGACCCAAACTCGTCAAATTATCAGCGGACGCAAAGGATGTAGAGAGAAAAAAAGATATCAGGAAAAAGTGCAGAAAACGCATGACGCTCAAATCCATTCTAAAGTAAAAAGGATGGTCTAAAATTGTAAATTTTAACAATGTTCAAAAAGAACTCAAAGTGAACAAAACTAAACTATTACGAGATCAACCTTTAGATTTATCTCAACAAGCAATTGCCGATATGGTTGAAAAACGTCAAGTGCCCTTAACCAAAAATGCGATAAACAATAAAACCCGATTGTCATCAAAACAGAAACACAGCCGTCTGATTTACATTAAAATAACAGAAAATCTAAAATCAAACTCTCTTTGTGCAACCCACTCAGAACGGGACTGTTGCATTAACCTGGCGTGTCAGCGAGATCTTTGCTTTTGAGGTTCGCCATGCCACGCAAATGCATCGGGTTTTCCATCGCTTGTGCCAGGGTTTCGTGAAATTACTTCCCAAGGACTTGCGTGTTTACGTGATAAAGCTCGGCAGCGTTAGGCCCGCTGCCGGGGCCATTCACACCCAAACCAGCGCGTTCATCCTCTTTGTACCGTTCGGCAACGGCCCAGACTTCGGACGGACTGCGCTGTTCCCGATGCAGCACGATCGCGATGTCCAGCAGGCCCGAAAAGACGTTGAGGAACCTGTCCAGATCTGGAAACAAACTTTCAAGTGTCGTTGCGAACTTTTCGTATCCCCTCCGGTCACCCCGAATGATCAGATATCGCGCATGACTGAACGCTGCATCGGTTTGGTCCGTAATCGGCGTCTCGATCATGCGGGCATCGAGCATAGGGGCAATTTCGATATCAAAGAGGGCGGCCGTCGTGAAATACTGCGTATGCAAAGCCGGATCGAACGGGATGATTGCGTAAGCCCGGTTGATCGCATCGGTGAGCGGCGGTCGGTAGGATTGCGGCAGGGAACTGGCTGTTTCCAGAAAAACTTGTCTCACATCGGGCGGTGTGCCCGCGCGGATGCTGTAGGCCAGGTAACCTGTATATGCGGACATGCAGGCAAAGGCATTTTGCTGCCACAATACGCTGTAGACGTCATAGGCCGACTCCCCGAAGTCAGCACCTGACAAATCAGCTGCCTGCGTCTGCTGCACGACTTCGGGCGCACAGGATTGCTGCATCAGGTCTAGATAGGCTTCAATCATGGTTAGCTCCTTTTGCACTTCACCCATTGAAGGTAGCGCACTTGCTTGCGACGGTTGGCGCGCGCGGACAGGCTGCCCTTGTAGCCCATCAGGTTCCATGGATCATCCATCAGGACATTGCGCACATCATCCCAAAGCCAGTTTGGCAGAATGTTGTCACCCTCTTCCAACCGGTCCAGTTGCCAATCGGGAAACTGATCGGCGGTCGAATTGTGCTTGGGGTGCTCAAGCCCCAGCAGATGTCCCAATTCATGCGCGAGTGTGTTGTAGCTGCCCTGTGTATGTGAATCGAAAAAGGCCCATCCGGGGCCGGGGCTGCCGATGCCCTTCGAGACTATCCCCAGTGTTTTGTCTGCGAAATGCGGATCGAGATAATAATAGAGCCTGTAGCGGAATGTAAGGTTGGATGAGGCCGTTTGCGCCGCCGTGTCTAAAGCGTTCAAGATCGACGTGTTGCTTCGGTAAAATGCGTGCTCCGACCCAACCGTTACTGTGTCGGCATCCCTGACTCGAAAGGTCAGCATGTTTTGCCGGTACACGTCATTGATATAGCTCTGTGAATCTGCCGCCACATAGCTGGCCGCGGTGGATTCCGGTGACACGATGGTGGCAACGTCAACAGTGATCGTCGCAGGCTGCGCACACCAGATCCGGTAGTATCCCCGCATTTTGCCGTCGCACATTACCTTCAAAAAGCCCTCGCCGACCTGCTTGCCCTCAATCGTAAAGGCAACACCACTTGCGTTAGGCTTGGTGCTGACGACATCTGCAAGTGCGGGGGGATCGACTTCGTAGCTGCAATTGGCCAGGCAGTCGACTGTGTAAGTCCCGCCGAAACCAATCTCGACCGTTGCTTGCCGGCCAAATCCGACAGAGACCCATTTCGATCCATCCCTTGGTTCGCTTGATGTATCGATCTGCACGTTGCCTGGCGATGAATTCCAATAGGCATCCGTCGAGATATTCGCAGGCAAGGTTGTTGTTGTATCAAAGCCGAAATAGCGTGTTCGCGCGCCATGTATTCTAAAAAATGTCGCGGTGTCCGGGCAGCATACTGCCGTTGCCGTGACAGGTCCGGTGAGCGCGCCGGTCGGCGTTGTCGCAGTTGGAACAGAACCCGGCCCGGTCATAAGGTCAACCTAACGATAGGTCTTAAACCCGATGTGGTGGATAGCTCCTGCTCCAACCGGCGTCACAATGCGCCATAGTGCAGTTGTGTATCACTGCTAGGA
>NZ_JABUFE010000028.1 GCF_013315265.1 Parasulfitobacter algicola
ACAAGACCGTATCTGACAAATTGCCAATTGCTTCGAAAAAAAGTCTTGCTTTGCAGGTGCCATCCACACAGGACAAAACGGACCTTGCTGATTTAATCATCAATGTCCGAATTTAGCGGAAGCCACAATTTCGTCAGCTTCTACTTGGATAAGCGTGCCAGACATATATTCAGGTTTCCAAATGGATTTTTCAGACCTTATCGGAACGATCAAAAATAGTATTTCCGACTTAATCGACCTACGGGAAGACAGCTTCAAATCGAAACGCGAGTTTTTGGCGCGCTTCGAAAAAAGTGCTGCTTGGGACGGTGATGATTGGACCTTTTGGGACTTCATTGCCGCGCCGAAAGAACTGGCGGAGCTAAAGTCGCAGTCTCTTTCTTACAAAGCGATTGCAAGACGGTGCGATGACTGGATGGCAAAAAATGAACGGAGCAAAACTTCTTTGATCCGCGAGATTGAGACTGGGCCACACGAAGGAATGGCTGAGCGACTTCGTGAGATGGTGAACCTGGGCGCAGACCCCAACGCTGCAAGCTTGTTGAAAGATACTGCCCTCGGGACCGCCCGCTACCATGGCTATAATGATGTCTTTGATCTGCTAATCGAATTGGGCGCAGATGGTCAAAAAGCTGGGTTTTCAAACCTACACCACGCAGTTCGCTATGGCTGCTTGCTGGACGTCGAACGACTTATTGAGACATTTGACCCATTGGAGACCTACATAACGGCACCGTCAGTTTTGTGGGAGGCTGTTATCTCTGAAAAAACCGACGTTTTGACGGCTTTGCTGAGCCATATTGAGGCGGAAAACCGTTTAGATGATGAAGAGGTTGAAACTTGTTTTGGCCTTGCCGTGGGAACCGCCAACCAAGAACTGGTGCAGCCATTTATTAAGCTAGGTTTGACATGCGAGATCGCGTTGGACTCAACGCTGGAGAAGTACGACGTCAGTATGCTAAAGATGTTGATCGAACAGGGTGCCGACGTCCATCAAATTTCTGATGTTGCTCTGTACACAAACAAACCATGGACAATCTTGGATTCTGAGGGCGAGCCTGCCATCCGTGCTTACATAAATGCGATGCTTGACGCCGGTTGGGTTATTGATAATCTCGATGATTTTGAACATGAACAAGTTCGTTATTTTACAGAAGCTTATCTGTTACCTGAACAAGATGTAACACTGCCGAATTTTACGGATGGTGCTGGCGAGGTGAGAGGCACCAGTAATCCCGAAGAGCGGACAAAGCCCTTTTACCTCGAAATGCTGCGCACCGGCGAATGGTCTTCGCTAATGCAAAGTCGAATTAAGAATTTGCCGGACGTTATCTGGACTGCTCATCGTTTCGGGCAATCAACAACCAGACTTGAGGACGGTCGTTGGGTTCAAATTGGTGGTGAGCACGAAGACGGGTATATGCGGGAGTTTGTCATTTTCAATGACGTTGTTGTCCACACGCCAGGCGGTTCGCCGCGCGTATTTTTTTACCCCACTTCTACTTTCCCTCCGACAGATTTCCATACAGCGACGCTGGTTGGCGACTCGATCTGGATCATAGGTGGGCTGGGCTATGCCGGAGAACGGCAATTCGGAAAAACAGCTGTGTATCGCTTAGACCTGAATGATTTCAGCATTCATAAGGTTGAGACATCCGGGGAGTTTCCGGGTTGGATAAATAGGCACCAAGCAACTTTGAAGAAAGATGGGATTTGTATTTCGGGTGGCAAAATCGAACCCGGATATAAGGACAGCAACGCGTCATTTCTGCTTAACTTTGACACTCTTGTCTGGGAAAAACAGTCCAGCAGAAGTCATTCGTAGACACTGCAGCATTGGTCAATATGGGCTCTCTGCGGACCTCGGAGGCGGCGCGTCATTGGCTACTCACTATGGCACCGAGAGCGCCACGGACGGCCCTCAAAGCGCTCGCGCGCGCCATGCATCCACGAGATCAGGCAAAAAGGCTGTTCCCAAGCAGAGATTTCCATTGACTGCCCATTGCTGCCATTCATCGAATTGTCATATGCGACTTAGGTTTCAGCCTGCACTTCTTCGGCAAATCTGATTGCTTGTTCAGCCATAAGAGCCGCTGATTCTTTGCAATATTCGAAATACAAATCTGGGTCGGTTAGCTCTAATTCGGTGCAAACGAAATTCCCTGCGGAAATTATGCCGTCCAGTCGGATGTAGAGCATTGTCGGGCCGAGATATCTAGACACCTTTTCTGCGGCCTCTTGTAGGGATTGCGGCGCTTCCACGACTTCTGTTTGTGGCTTGAACCTACCGTTTGTCCTGAATTCACCAGAGGCAGGACGTCGTCGAATGCAGTGAGCAATGTTTTCATCAATGATTGTCGCGCTCCATTCGCCCTCAGAAATTTCAGGAATAAACTCTTGAGCAAAAAATGGACGCCCAGGCGCTTCCAATCTTGCATCCGCCAAGGCTTCTACAAGCTGGTCACGGTCACATAGGCGAACACCGACACCACTGCCGCCAAATGCAGGTTTCAAAACAACTCTATCAGGTATCCCAGTTGTTTCTGGCTCAAGAATTGTTCCGAGGTCCATCATCCATGGAACGGTTACGCCAATATCGCGCAATTCGTCCAATGTGCGCTTATCGTTGTTCCAAAGTACTGTGCCAGCACTGTTTGCAAACCGCGCACCTAACCGGTTCGCATTTCCAACCCAAGAAGCAAATCCTGCAGCGTCGTCTTGATAATCCCAGCTTTGGCGGAAGACGCACAAATCATAAGAGAGCATCTCCGAAGCCGCTATACGATTCCAGAGCACAACGTCTACGGATATATCGCGAGATTCAAGGGCGCTTTTAAAGACCTGATTGGAGGCCGAAAGCTCTGGATATTGAGCACAAGCAATTAGAGCGATACGCATAGATTTTTCCGTCTTAAAATCAAAAATATTTCTGCCACGATAGTCGCAAAAACCATAGTTTTTGCAACAAGGTGGTCATCCAAAAACGGTTATGATTGAATGTGTGTATGAAAATCGAGCGCTATATTCCTGTACCATCCCAGCTCGCTGAGGAATTACATCAACATCTTGTCGAAACTGACCAAACCTTATCAAATGATGAGCTAATCACATTTCTTCTCTCGGTTACCGATGACCACGGCAATCTATGTGCTGGCTGTAAAGGTGAGATTGCCTTCAAAAGTGCACGGGTATCTGAGTTATGGGTATCTGAGGGAAATCGCGGCAATGGATTTGGAACGAAGCTTCTGGCTGAAGCAGAAGCAATCGCAGTTGAGCGTGATTGCGAACGTATCCATTTGGAAACACGCAACCCAAAAGCAAAACTTCTATACGAACGTCTGGGCTATAGTGTGTTTGGCGAGTTGCCAAACTATGAGGGCACACTGTCGTTCTACTATCTCGAAAAACGGTTGCGATGAGAAGGCTTACGCACACAGTCGCACAATTGAATACATGTATTGTCGCAAAAACCATCCTTTATACAACGTCTATTTGGATTCAATAAAACCAGTGATTTATCTGTCGCGAAAAATTGGTCGCAAGATGGTAAACAAGGTCTGGATTGGGCCCGAAGCAGAATTTTACCGCGATGCAACGCTAATCAAGTGCATTTCGATCTGTGTGGACGGCAGGAATGCGGACGTTTCCCGCGGTTGGCCTTCCCAAACTGAAGGTCCGCTTTATTCAAACTCTGAAGCGATCCAATCCACGATCCGCTTGATGCGCGTCTGGCCCAAATGGTCCTTTGCCCATGAGATATAAAGCCCATCATCAGAGGGGGCGGGATCGACCCAAATCTCTACCAGTTTTTTTGACCGACGATCATTTTCCACCATGTAGGTCGGCGCGATTGCTACGCCGTGACCACCGATAGCAGCATCGAGGGCCAAGGCAGAGCGATCAAAGTTAAGCAGTTTGTGCGTGTCTCCGTACCCAGTTGCCTGGATCAGCTTTTCCCACCGCCGGTGCGCATCCTGAAGGAGCGGCAGCGTCAACAAGGTCTCCAGCCCCATTGGCCAATTCGGTCGGAGAAAATCAGGACTGCATACGGCAACGAGGCGGATGTCCGTCAGGCGGCGCGATCTGTGGGCTGGGTTCAAGTCGCGCGCTCTGCCCGGCCAGATCGCGATTTCGTTCCGGCCCAGACTGCGCGCCAAAATCTGCTCGTGGACCTGTGTGGTGAGGGATACGTTCGGAAACTTAGCCGAGAAGGCCTCCATCCGGGACATCAGCCATTTGGTAGCGGTGGAAGACCCAAGGTGTAGGGTGACGTGATCACCGTCCTCGCAAATGCTCACCAACGCGGTTTCGAGCGTCGCGAGGGCTTCTTGCATGGCTGCATGGCAGCGCTCACCTTCCGCCGTGAGCGAGACACCGCGTGCGCCGCGCACGAGAAGAACCACCCCCAACTCGATTTCGAGCTTCTTGATCCGCTGAGAGACTGCGCCACGCGATAGGTTCAGCCCCTCAGCCGCGCGTTGTAGGTTCCCATGCGATGCGACGACAGAGAATACCCGAAGCGCGTTCAGGTTCACGTTCTTCATTCGACACCTTCGAGGCAATAGTTTTTCTAAACGCTTATAGAATTATCCTGCTTTGTCAATTTGGTGCAGGTGGCCGATACAAGCGGTCAAGCAGCACTCAGCGATAGCTACAAGAGACCGAGCGATGACCCAGACAATCCGACCAGCGACACCCGACGACATGCCGCGCTTGGTCGAGCTCCTCATGCTGGATACGCAGGAACGCCATGCAGAGGATGAGATCCTTTGGAAGATGGCGGATGACGCGCCCGCTCAGATCGAAAAAGCGCTGACTTTTGCTTTGACGGCAGAACAACAACCCTTTCGACAGTTTTGGCATGTCGCGGAGGATGGGGCGCAGATCACGGGTGTCATCCATGCGATGGTGCTGCCTGTGCCTCCAATCTATGCAGGCCCGTTCGGCGATCCAGGATTGATCCTGCCCGACTCTTTTGTGGTAACCGATGCACCAAGCGGCACTTTAGAGGGCCTGTTGGCCGCAGCCGAGGACGCCCTTCACGAAGCCGGTGCCCGTATCACACTGGCATCCTACGTGGCGGGCGAAGCTTGGCGAACGGCGTTTGAAGCAAGCGGCTATGAGCCTTTGACACTTTATCTGTCGCGCAGTGACCTTGGCGACCAGGGAATGCCGGTCAGTGTTCGGCAAGCGACGGAAGACGATATTCCAGGTATCGTTGAACGCAGCGCCGAGAACCGGCAGATTCTCTTTGACATCGACCCTTTCTGGGAAATTCATCCTGAAGCTGATCCACGATTTTCAGCCTGGATGACGCGGAGCCTAACACTTCGGGATCGGGACATGATGGTCCTTGGAGCGTCCGAGGATTTACAGGGCTACATCATCGCACAGCCCGCCTCACGGCTGCACTTTCCCCCGGCTCACGACGTCACGGGGACAGGTGTGATTGATGACTACTACCATCCTGAGCTGGCCAACCCGGCGGCGCTTGACCGAGGGAGTGAGAACTCCAATGCGCTGTTGCGCGCGGCCGAGGCGGCGTTCGCCAACCGTGGTATGGGAGCCGCCTTTGTCGTTTGTCCGGCTGGATGGATGTCCAAGATCGAGTTGCTGGAAGCTGCTGGCTACGAGACCGCGATGGTCTGGTCCATCAAACGATAGACCCCGCCATACCGCTCTAGTTACAGCACTGTTCAACGGCTTTTTCACGTCGCTGAAGTGCGAACCGATAACTTTTGAAAGGAAGAATTCATGAAATCAAAGCGTGTCATAGAGACGATCAGTAACGCACTACGCGATCACTCCGCCGTTCGCGGTCTTTTCCTGAGCGGTAGCTTCGGCAATGGGCGGGCAGACGCTTTTAGCGATATCGACTTCGTCTTGGTGTCGGAAAACGGGCCAACCGACGAGGTTGCCGGAGCGTGGAAGGCCGCCGTCGCGCGCACTGGCGACATCGTGATGTGGTGGGATCGAAGTGCGCGCCCTGCGCTTATCAACGCCATCACCGCAGACTGGACACGCACAGATGTAATCATCTTAAAGCCTGAACAGTTCGCAGCACATAATCAGGCAAGCCTTCGACCTCTCTTTGACCATGATGGCCTTTTCGACCAGTTGCCAAAAGAGCAACCACAACCGCAGGCTTTACCGGCGCGCCTGTTCCGCCAGATCGAGGAGTTCATTCGCATACTGGGGCTTCTGCACCTTGCGGCGGGCCGCGAAGAATACATCAACGGTGTCGCAGGTATCTTCCATCTGCGTACCAAACTGATCGACCTCATGGTTGAAGAAACCGCCGCGCCGGATCGAGGCGGAGCGCTTCACTTGAACCGGCTGCTGACAGAAGAGCAGAAGGCGTTGATTACGGCCTTGCCCTCGCCTTTAGCCGAGCGAGAGGCAATGATCGCAACACACCTCGAATATGCGAAGGCATATCTGCCGCGCGCCCGCAAGCTTGCAAAACAGCGTGGAGTGGAGTGGCCGGAGCGGTTCGAAGCCGCAACTTGGGACAAGCTACACGAGGCTTTGGGTGTTGAGCGGCCCTACGAATTGTAGAGTTGGGTCCATCAGAAGGTAGCTTTTTATAGTATATCGCGCATAGCACAACCTCTACAGCTGTCACTCGCGGCGATGCAGAAACCGAGAAATATGGGCTGATTCCGTTGAAAAACTCTTCCTTAATCGGGTCGCCAGCGACTGATTCAATTCTCTCAACGAGCGGGAGGAATTGCGATGATGGGACCGAGGCAGGAGGCGCAAGCGGCCTTGTTATACGAGTTCTCGTTGGAGGAGCATGTACCGCAGGATCATCTGCTGCGGTCAATTGATCGGTATGTCGACCTAAGCAGCATCCGGGCACACCTCTGCACGGGTGAGCGGCTCTCCCTTCCCTCTCCGCCATGTCATCGATTGCCTTACGATCGACAGCATCAGCGGGCTCAATTTGTGCCTTCTATGACCTAGTGTTGATGACAACAGCTGGACGATCGCCGGACGCTTGCTTCCACCAACCCAAAAGTCTTGACATTGAACCTGTGCCGCCGCCAACGGGAACGCAGTGCGGGAGTTACCGCTCCCCGGAAGGAAGTTGTAGAGCAGATCCGCGAGATCCTCGACGCATTATTCCTCGACAAGGTTCACGAGCCGCTCCACAGGCATGACAGCGGAGCCGCGAACATGTTCTCACCGAACGGGACCACCTTGTCGTGATCATAGAGCACCATGCCTTGGACGAACTTCTCGCCGCAAGCGTCCGCCAATTTGCGCATTCCCGAAAAATCCGCCGCCGAAACGGTTGCGGATGACTTCACTTCGATCCCGACCACTTCGCCACGACGGTTCTCCAACACAATGTCGACCTCGTTCTTGTCCTTGTCCCGGAAATGAGAGAACGTACATCTCTGTTCGCTCCAACTGGCGATCTTTCTCAGTTCGCTGAACACGAAGGTCTCCAGAATCGCACCAAAACTCGTTTTGTCCTTACGGACTACGTCCGGCGAGATATCCCGCATCGCGGCGAGGAGCCCCGCATCGAGAAAGTGTAGTTTCGGCGACTTTGTGAGACGTTTCAGGCGATTTGTGAACCAGGGCTGTAGCGTGTGAACGAGATAGAGACTCTCGAAGACGCTCACATACTTCTGCGTGGTGACGTGGTTGAGGTCGAGGCCCGCCCCGATCCCGGTGTAGTTGACCAACTGCCCTGCGTGCTCGGCGAGCGCCGACATCAGTTTTGGCATGATGGCAAGTTGTTCGATCTGTGCGACGTCTCGGACATCTCGTTGGACGATCGCATCGAGATAGCCGTGATACCAATCCTGCTTTCGCGACCATCGAGCGCGACCAAGTGCTTCGGGATAACCGCCCGAAAGGACGTTTTCTATAAGGTCTTCCCCGACAATCATTTTATCGGCGTTTGGCGTTTGTCCCGCAAAGGCCTGATCAATAAATCTCTTTTTTGTCCCAAAGATCTCCGCCTGCGATAGAGGGAATAGCGGAACAACCTCCATGCGACCCGCGAGAGAGTCCGCCACTTTTGGTATGGTCATCAGGTTGGCCGAGCCCGTGAGGAGGAACCTGCCCGGCGTCTTGTCGTCATCGACCAGGTTTTTGATGGCTAGCAGAAGGTCGGGCGCGCGTTGAACCTCATCAATGACGGCGCGATCCAATCCGCGGACGAACCCGACCGGATCATCGATCGCCGACCGCAAAACGTTGGCATCGTCCAGTGTCAGAAACGGGATCTTGTCCGACGCGATTTCGGTCGCAAGCGTCGTTTTGCCGGACTGACGCGGCCCCGATATGAGAACCACACGGGTGTCTGACAGTGCCTCTTCCACCCTGGCTTTGGCAAATCTTGGATACATCGGCGCACGGCTCCTTTCGACCGATTGAAAGTAAACATCCGACCAGTTGAAAGTCAAGCTTCGACCGATTGAAAGCCTGGTGGCGACCGGTTGAAGAATTCAACGCCGCCCATCTGAAAGAGGAGCCCCGACCAATTGAAACGCGCCATCCTCTAACTCACTGGAGCGATCCTACTCGGCTAAGTCCCTACCCGTAAACATTCTCACGAGTTATGTAATCTCAGTTGCGCAGCCGGACCTCGCGGTAGCGCCTGAATTCTTCGGCATCTACAAGCTGCTGGCCGAATGCGTCCAGAAGCTCATTCCAGGCACCATGCAAGAATTCGAAACGATCATCTGGGGTCCAATTGGCCTAACTGGACCGAACGTGCATATTTGGGCATCTTGAAGAACAAGTTGAGAACATTCGGGGTTCGCTGACTTTCGCTGCGCTAGCCATGAACTGGTGAGACGCGGACAAACCGGCCTTGTGCGGTTGCGGCTATTGCTGACGCAGCATTACTTCGCAGTCACGCCAAAGTTGCCGCTGCAATGCAGCCGATATCATCGAAGCCGTCATTCCAACCTTCGATATTAAGCTGGCCGACACCTTACCTGTCGCTGCGGCTGCGCCAATAGCTGTTTTTCTAACCAACTCGGCCCATGATGGTGAGACGCCTTTTGGAAGGCACTTTGCCAGAAGCGTAGGTCTAGAAATCATCAGTTTCCGGGACGCTCCCAAGCCTGACAAGAAAGCTTGGTGATCCGACTTCACCACTGTCTGGGTCTTCACTAATCATATAGGCATCCGCACCGGCACAATCCTCGGACTGGGCTTCCCGTTCCGCTCTGTTCTGAGCTTCTGCTGCCGTGGAATACTGAAATTGCTTGCCGATCTTCAGACTCGTGTGTCCGTCGCGCCCTGGCTTCTGTTCCACGTATGTCTGACAGATATAGTGAACTTTTGCTGTGCTCTCGTCTGCCTGCGTCATGGGCAATTCCTTCTGGTGTGTCCGGTCGCTCAGTCAGATTGAAAGACGCAGGCGAAACGTGGGTTGCTGGGATGTAATGGCCTTGGTTCAAACATTCCTGCGTCCTTAGCGCGACCTCTTTGTCGGAGTGTTAGCTTCTCGTTCAAGGCGCGCGTTGCGAAGACGGTTAATCTTGGTTTGTCGCTGCTCGGCCTCTTCTTCGACCATTTTCCGAACGACACGGGTTGTCTTGTCCAATGGTGTTTCCGCCTTGGAGCCTTGCGCTTTGAATACGCTTGTTTTTGTCAGCTTTGCCAAGTGGCAATCTCCTCTTTGATTTCATCCAGGCGTGTCTGAACAGGACTGTTCAAACTAATGCCAGGTGTTTGCCTGGGCCATGGACCCTGTGTGCGATTGACGCGGGTCTGTCATTGCGCAGATTTATCTGAATATCCGGGGCGGCCATGGCGCGCATCAAAGCGCCATAACTCATCTGAAACCGCATTTCCGATCCAACGCAGAGCGCCGCATCTTTCGTGCCGATGACCAGATGATCGCTTGTTGCGCCAATAAGTGTGTTTCCGGGAGGCATTGAAAGCCCTGCTGCGTCCGTATCCTGATGCCCGATGGCAAGAATAATCTGCGTGATTTTTGAAATGTCAGGAACAAGTCGAATTCTTGCCAAGGTGTGATCGGCGTTGCCCACAACCGGGTGCACAGACTTGGCATCCGTCTCGATCACTTCGGCGACAAGCGTAAAGGCGTCCCGATACATACCACCAATCTGATCCCCTGTGACTGGATCGACACCAAATAGTATGGCTTCACCAATGCGCAGATCGTTGATCCGGCCTGTGGCATGCCCCCCAGTCGCCCAAGGCAGGTTTGCAGAATTGCCGCCAGATACTGTCTCAATGAATGGGCCACACTGCCCCTCCACATCATTCGCTAGCATAGACAATGCCTGCATCTTTGCAGCCGTCGGGGCGATCCCGCTGAGACATGCGAAGTTGGCCCCAATGCCTTTCAGTGCCACACCGGGCATATCAACAACACGCCGTGCCAAGTCGCCAAGGTCGTGTGGCATGATCCCTTCGCGCAGATCACCCATTTCGACCATCAAGATAACACCGTGAACCTTGTTTTGTCGGAGTGCAGCAGCGGCCAAGGCTGCGGTCACAGACATCTCTGTGTTGTAGCTCGCCTCACAGACCTGCACGATGTCATCGACCTGGCTCAACATTGGTGTTCTGATCAAGGTGATCGGACAAGTCATGCCAGCCTGGCGTAGCCGCTTCACATTGCTCAAACGCGCCTCAGCAAGACCTGCAGCGCCACCGTCGAGCATGGCCCGGGCGATTGCCGGATGCCCACAAACGGCTTTGGTCACCCCGGTCACCCGGATGCCGCGCGCCTTCAGCAGCCCAACAACAATCTGTGTGTTGTGGCGTATCTTGCTTAAGTCTACTTCTATGCGTGGGTTGCTCATATTGCAGCCACGGGTACCTCTTGCTGCAGGCCGGGATAGGCCGCAACAACCATGGCTAGCAGGTGTGCTGCCGGTCGGCTGAGTGCGTCGGTGACGGGCAATCCAAGTCTTTCGCTTAGTCCTGCAATCGTGTTTGTGATCTCGGCTTCGGACATACCCTCATGATTGAGCGTGACGCCGATGACCTTGGTATCCGAAAACGCCTCGATCAATGCAATCTCACTTGCCGGAGTGGGCATCGGCATGTTGGGAAAATCGCAGCGGTGCGCGCGTTTGGGTGCATGCTGAAGGATGACGGCGTCCGGTTGGCTGCCGCGCAGGATGAACGTCGATGTACAGAACGCCGGATGGCTGAGCGCACCCTGGCCCTCGATCAAAATGACATCGGGTTGTTCCGCCTCTGAGGCGGCGACAATCGCACCCTCAAGTTCGCCGCAGCAGAATTGGGGTGGGACGGCATCCATGGCCACGCCATATTTTGCGCCCTGCATCAGGCCCGTCTGACCGGTGCCAACCAGTACAGTCTTGATGCCCTTTGCGTTGAGGGCGCGTGCCAAGACCGTCGCAGTGGTCCGTTTTCCGATCGCGCAATCGGTTCCCAGTACTGCGATGCGTAGCGCATGGACATCCGCGATGCTGCCGTCGAACAAGCGCATGTCTTTGCTGGCTTTGGGTTTGCGGATGTCGCGAATGGTGACCTGTCTGTCCGATGCGGCTTGCGCAATTTCGGGATCGTCGCTGAGGTACTCATGCAAGCCACTGACGATGTTCATGCCGCGCCCAATCGCATCCAGTACGACCCCACGATCAGCGAGCGAAAGTCGCCCTGTTGAGGGGGCCATTCCATAGACAAAGGTATCAGGTTTGGCGGTTGCATGGGCGACGGCGGCATCTAGGTCTTTGAGAATTGGTACGTTGTTGATCACGTCATCAAGAACTTGCCCGCTGTTCTCGCCACCGTGAGCGCTGTCGATAACCGAGATGATCTTGTAGGCCTCTGAATGACGCACGAGGCCGTTGGCCGTCTTGCCGTCAATTTTGGCAAAGTTGCCCTCGCAATAGATAACCGCTGTGGGGATCTGGGTGAGCGAAGATGATTGTGCCTGTGTGTCACGTATCATGGGGGGCGCCTGAGCGCCCCTGACGGGGCGGCGAACGGTATCTACCGTCTGGATTTCGGTTTTCATCTTGTCATCCTTTTGATGCTGAGACTGTCGTTCGACGAGGTGTTGAGGCGGACGTCTTGATGCGACGCGCTCAGTTATTGAGAACGCACAGCCCCTTGGATTTCTGGAAGTTCCGGTTGCATTCCCAACGGTTTCCCGACCGGTCGAGATGGGCGTTTGCGGGCATGTTGATCGCTTCACAGCCTGCACCAGAAGCTTCATATCCCCGCTGGCATTTCCATCCCTCGCCGTAAGATGCATCGTCGAAATACGCGAATTCGGGAATGACGACGGCCCTGCACAGACCGTCTTGTTCGAAATACCCACGTTCGCATGTCCAGGGCTGACCATAGCGAGAACCGTTCAGATATGCGTTGGTCGGAACCGCGATTGCGGTGCAACTGTCGTCCGTCTTCTCAAACCCGCGTCCACATTCCCATGCGGAACCATCCGCAAGATAAGCATTTTCAGGCACTATGACCTCTTGACAGGTATCGTCGACCTTGAGAAAGCCGCGTAGGCAGCGCCAGCGTTCGCCAGAGGGGTCTAGAAACCCACTGTCGGGGACAATCACTGCAACGCAGGCCACCCCGTCGACTTTGCGAAATCCGTGATAACATTCCCATCCGGGTCCATAGGTGCGGTTTGTCGCATAGGCATTTTCGGGGACCACAATAGCTGCACAACTCTCGTCCGTGAGCCGATACCCGACATTGCACTGCCAACCGTCGCCATAGCTCTTTGCGCTAGCGTTTTCTGGCATGGTCTGGGCCATGGCGGGCATTGCAAGGAGTAGCAGAACAAAGATTGGGCCTATGAAAACGACCCAAAGTAATCGCGCGTCCGCCAAAATCGATGTCTCGCAAACTAATTCTGACGATTGCGGCGTTGCTTTTGAATTATGATCCATCCAACTCAAGCCCCGCGAGGCAAGCGGCCGCTAGGTCACGATCTGGCGTATCTGTACCGGGGCGCGTGGCCCAGCCCGTTTCCATCATTGCATTGCGGCGGCCAAAACTAGAGAGATCCTGAAGAGTTGCGAGCTTTTCTGAGCGTTCTGGATCAGCCGCTGATATATTGAGGCAGACCGGCACCATCGCCAAAGTCACCTCTTCAGCAGCCAAGTCCTGTGCCATGGTTTGGGCACTGCCGCTTGTTGTCCAGCCGCCCCATGAGAAGCCGAAGATAGAAACCGCAATCGCGCCACCCAAAGCACCGTAGATGCCGGGTTTCGTCCATTCAGGAAAAGTCATTTTTGGTCCTTTGACGGAGAAAACGCCGCCACGTTGTTTTTGCGCTGACAAGACATTTTGTCAGAGCCGTTTCGAGATCGTTTGATCGACAACGCGCAATCTATGCTTGGTCGCAAGTCGCTGGTCAGTCCGGCCACCAAGGGGGAAGAACATGACCCATGGTCATGCACGACAACATCGGCAACATTCCCAAGCGTCAGAGCCCTGTTACGGCATGTGACATTCGAATTTTAATGATGGATAATTGCGACTGGCTCTGGCAGGCGATGCACCTTTGCCGAAGAAGACCACAACTTTGTATGACCGATGTAGTCGCTTTGCGCCTGATTTACAATGCTAGCTAACCTGACCATTTTCCCAACACCGTCGATGGGTCTACCATTTTGACCTGTTCTCGCCGCCTTCAGCGAAACGCGGGACCATGCGCCCAGACGGTCAGCGAACGCCGAATGCCCCGCTTAATCGGCGTAACTTGATGCAGTGCAAAGCTTGGAAACACACTTACAGATCCTTGCGCCCGATTGGCCATTTGGATTTGAGCACTTGGCCTGATTTCCAAGTCACCCCCGTCGTAGGTGTCCGGATTGCTCAATTGCAGCACAAGCGTAAGCTTTCTTTTGCCAGCGGCAAGACCGTGGCCGATGTCAGAATGCCAGGCAAAATGGCCACCTTTGGCTGCATCATATTTAGCTACTTGTGGGCTTTCCGCAAATTCGCGCACATCTAAATCAAACTGGTGCTTGTTGGAATGACTGACAAGCTCAATCAACCGGGTCATCACCCAGCTTAGGTCTCCGACATCGTCCATCCAAACGAGTTCCGCATTACGCAAATTGTGATCCCTATTGCGGCCGACAAGCAGCGCTTCATCGGTGGGCATTTTGGCGATTGCCGCAACAATGCGATCACATTCCCACGTGGTAAACGCATCGGGCACTGAGTGCACTACCATCATTCCGCCCACCATTTACAAATCGTGGTTCGCGTATGCGTCGATGCGAGAAGGGGTTGCATCAATGCACAGCCGGTTTCCCGGATCGATCCGATAGGTCGTTGAATACTTTTATGATTTCGGTGGGCTCCGCGCGATCAAGCGCCGCGTCTGCGATCTCTTCTTCCGTCCAAATCCATGTCTTTGCAGGATCATGAAGCATCGCCCAATTTGCAAATAATCGGGTTTGTATCTTGCGATTTAGGAGTTCTTTGACCCTAGCATGACGATCATCGCGACTAATTCGTGCATAGGCTGCGCGCACTGCACCTTCCGGTCCTTCCAGTAGTTGGAGGTAGATGTCATCCCGACAAACCAACGCGCCGGTCACGTCGTCCCGCTTATTGCAGCGTCTGGCATCGAGCAAAATGCCCGCCAGTGTCGGCTCATCGAACCCAAACGGCTGTGACACGTAAACGATCTGTATGAGATTTGTGATGATTTGGCACCCTGTGGGATTGAGCGATGCATGAAAGTACTATGATAGAGGCACGATCACATCGCTTCAGATGTAGACCGTAAGGCTTCGGGGACGCTGAGTCTCGACTAAAGTGAACGAACGGCCACATTGAGAAAATCACATCAACACTGAGACGCTTGTCCCGTAACCGCGCATGTTTCCTACCTGAGCAAATACGGCAAGATACCACGCAGTTTGTCTGGTGGATGTGAGTCCAACAGAATGGTCTCGACATATATTTGCTGAATGGCCGGTTGTTCTGCGGCATTGCAGCACCATCGATTACGCACTTGCCGCATTCTCTACGCTGCGAGCGCGCGCAGCGAGATACTTGAATTCACAGGATGGGCTCCAAGCAGACATTAGATGCAATTTGTTTGAATGACCGCCGATGGACATAAACCCCATGACAGAACCTCCCTGCCAAAAACGGTCGATACTGGTGAAAAACTCCGCCCATTTTCGAGGGCAGTACTGACAGCCGCCCATTTGCGGGTATTC
>NZ_JABUFE010000029.1 GCF_013315265.1 Parasulfitobacter algicola
CTCTGCTGTGCGTTTGTACTTTAAGTCTATTGAAGCCTCCGACTGATTGAAAGCAAAGAGCCTCAGACCTGCGCCGCCCGGGTTATGTCGCCAACGTTGCCAACAGCCAAATCCAGTTCCGGCAGGTCCCGCAACGACTGAAGATCAAACGTCGTCAGAAACGTCGCAGTCGTCACGAAGGAATGTGGCGCGCCGGGGCGTGGCGATCGCGGCCCGCTTGTGATCAAATCCTTGAACCGCAGCCGCGCCAGCAGATCGCGACTGACCTCTTTGCCAAAAATGTCTTTCAGACCTGCCCGATCGATGGGCTGGTGATAGGCGATGGCGCAGAGCACCCCCATCTCCATCTCGGTGAAGGCGAGGGACTGCTCGCCAAGATCGGCAGCGGCCTTGATGGCATCGGCGAACTGGGTCTTGGTTCGGAACATCCAGCCGCCGGAAACTTCGGCCAGTTCGTAGGGCCGGCCCACCAGCTCCGCCTGGATGTCATCGATCAACATGTCGACCGAGGCCCCCTGCCCCACGACGCGTGCCAGGTCTTCACGTCCCACAGGAGACCCACTGGCGAACAGCACGGCCTCGATCCGCCCCATCCATTCGCGCCAGCGAAGCTCTTGAGGCAGGTCTTCAAGCTCACGGTCAAAGACGGCGGCGCCCTTGTCCGCTGGTTTCCGTTTCCTGGCTGCCGCCGTCATGATCCAATTCCATAGAGCCGGAAGGTCGGTCGTCCAGTCAGCTCGCGTGAGACGCCAAGCTCAACCAAGCGGTCGCAAAAGCGCCGCGCAGCGCGATCCGTCATCGGGATCGTGGTGCCCTGGATCATTGGCGAGAGCATCGTTGATGGCGCAACCGCATCTTCGGACAGGAACAGGGCCACCGCCGCCTCCGATCCTTTCGCCCGCAACTTCGGCGCGACGGACCGCAGCGCCGCTGCCCTAGACGCAAGGTCACGCGCCAGTCGGATCGTGTCTTCGACGGATTCCAAAAGGCTCGCCTGAACTTTGAAGTCAGCTCCCTGCTCCTCCGCACCCAGATCTCGCAACATCGACTTTGTCAGGCGCAAGCCTGAGATCGGCAGCACGGTCTTCCAGTTCAGCGCACGGGCCAGGACAACGTCGGCGAACATGCAGGCGACCCGTTCTGCGCGGTCATCGGTTTCCAAAACATCGCGCATCACCGAGACACATGCCGCCAGCGGTCCATACACCCGAGCGTGAGCGGTGCCAGCGTTGAGCCAATTGTATGCTTCAGCCAAGAGGTCGGGACTAACGAGGTCCGTCAGTCCCGATTGCCAGTCTCGGCCAATCAAGCGTAGCTGCACCGCCTCCCGCCAAAAGGCCAGCAGATCGCCGTCCGGGCCCCGTTGCTCGCCCGGCGGCGTCAGATGATAGGCATCGCGGATATCCGCCTCCCGCGCCAGTCGCCCTTCCAGTTTCGAAGTCGCTGTCGCGGCGCTCAAAGCCAGCCGGTTGGAAAGCAGCTTCAGCGGCAGCCCATGCCTCGGATCGGTGACCAGCTGATCCAACACTGTCAGCGCTATTCCTGACCGAAACGCCACAGTTTCAAGGGTTTCGGCGCGTCCGGAGGTGACCCAGCCCGGCAGTTTCGGTAGGGTACTCAAGTCGTCTGAGAGTGCTGTAGGCTGATAGGTCATGCCCCAACACTATCTTATCGCGGCGCTTTCGTCCATAATATAGTGCAGTAACCGCCCCACCCTGCGGCTCTCACTCATGTCCAATAAGGTTGCCTTATCGGACGCAAAGATGCTATGCTCCGAAACATGCAAAATACGACGAATAAGGGTACCAAAACCGGCGATCAGACGACACCTGAGGCCGAGATTTCGAGTTCAGAGTCCCATGACGCACCGAACGGTGACAAGCGCGACGAGAGAGATCAAGAGGACGGCGAGAGCATCGCCCTGCCCTCTCATGTTGCCGGGTCCGGCACGCTGGATCGCCTTGTTGACACCGCCCGGGACTACGCCCGCGCGGCGGCCTCCGACAATACGCTGAAGGCCTACGCCAAGGACTGGGCACATTTTGCGCGATGGTGCCGAATGAAGGGCGCGGAGCCGCTCCCCCCCTCGCCCGAGATGATCGGGCTTTACCTCGCTGATCTGGCCAGCGGGTCGGGTTCGTCCCCTGCTCTATCGGTTTCGACCATCGACCGACGCCTCTCGGGCCTCGCCTGGAACTATGCGCAACGCGGCTTCGCCCTCGATCGCAAGAACAGGCACATCGCGACGGTGTTGGCGGGGATCAAGCGCAAGCACGCGCGGCCGCCGGTGCAGAAGGAAGCGATTTTGGCCGAGGACATCCTCGCGATGGTGGCTACCCTTCCTCATGACCTGCGCGGATTGCGCGACCGGGCGATTTTGCTGTTGGGATATACGGGCGGACTGCGGCGCTCCGAGATCGTGAGCCTGGACGTGCACAAGGACGACACGCCGGACTCAGGCGGCTGGATCGAGATCATGGAAAAGGGCGCTCTGCTCACGCTCAACGCCAAGACGGGATGGCGCGAGGTCGAGATCGGCCGCGGCTCAAAAGAGCAGACATGTCCCGTGCAAGCGCTCGAACAATGGTTGCACTTCGCCAAGATCGACTTTGGGCCGGTTTTTGTCGGCACCTCGCGCGATGGCAGGAAGGCCTTGCATTCCCGTCTCAATGACAAGCACGTCGCGCGGCTGATCAAGCGGACGGTCCTGGACGCGGGGATCCGGTCCGACTTGCCTGAGAAAGACCGCCTGGCGCTGTTTTCCGGGCACAGCTTGCGCGCTGGTCTCGCAAGCTCCGCGGAGGTCGACGAGAGGTACGTCCAGAAGCAACTCGGGCACGCCTCGGCCGAGATGACCCGCCGATACCAGCGCCGCCGTGACCGGTTCCGGGTGAACCTGACAAAGGCCGCGGGGCTGTAGCCCCTTACCCTCTTGCCGTGCTGACCTTCGACTTGACCGGTTTGCCGCGCTTGAGCGGGATATCCGCAACTGTCCCGTCCGGCATCTCGGCCACAAGCCGTAGCCGACCGCCCATACCCTCCACATAGCGCTCGAGCGTACCGATTTTTGCTCCAGTCAGTTCAGCACTTTCGAACCTCGAGACCTCCCCCTGGGCCAATCCCGTAAGTTCGGCCAGATCCTTTTGTGTGATCGAGAGCGCCTTGCGGATTTCCGAGAGGTGCAACTCGGCCGCCATCTCATCGGCCAGTGCTTCGATGCGTGCACCCCGGTCCTTTGGCAGCGCCCGAATGCGATCGCCGTCATTTGCAAAGGACGCTTTCGATCCTGTTGTTCCGCCACTTTCTATCGATATGTCGGATGCCTTCAAAATGCGGGTCATATCGGTAGTTGATCTCACGGATGACCCGCCGATAAGTGTGAGCCTTGTCGGTGCAGATCGTGACCGGCCGGTGTAACCGCACACGCTCTATCGCATTGCGCAGGAAGGCTCGAGCCGCCTTCGCATCCCGCCGTGCGGTCAGGCGAAAATCGACCATTTGGCCGTTTGCATCGATCGCACGCCAAGAGTAACGCCATTTGCCGTCAACGCGGATGTAGGTTTCGTCCACGTGCCAATCGACGCTTGCTCGGCGGAGGTGCTTCTCGGTGCGCTTGGTCAGTTCGGGGCCAAACTTTTGAACCCATCGATACACAGTCGACCGATCAACCGTGATGCCCTGCTCCGACAGAAGGTCGACAACATCTTGGTAGGACAACGGATAGCACAGATACCAACGCACGGCGCATAAGATAATATCTCTCGGAAAGCGGTGGTGTTTTAAGGGCGACTTACGCGGCATGCTGGACCTCAAAAACCCAAACTTCGCAATGTGAACCAATTAATGCAACAGCACGCTTTAAGGTGATTTAAAACAACAGAATCCACCCTCTCTAATCACTATGTTCAACACATTTGCTTTTTGTTGAACATGTCGTTATGTTCAACAAAAATAAATTTTGTAGAACACGCTATGATAAATCGTCACTCCTCTGTCGCGCATGCGGCTTATCACGATCTGCTTCGATCTCTGAAAGACGAAGCAGCCGCGCAAATTCGCGGTACGCCGACCAAAGTAAAACGAGGCGATAAGACCTATTGGTACGATACATTCCGCGTCGGAAATGACGTGCGCAAATCCTATATTGGCGAAGACTCCCCGGAACTGACACAACGGCTGTCTGACCTGACCATGCTACGTGATCAGATTGCCGATCGGCAGAGCCACCGCACCCGTCTGATCCGCATCCTGCGCGCCGAAGGGTTTCTAAGTAGCGATGCCGCCACCGGCAGTTTGCTTTCAGCTATGGCAAAATCCGGCGTCTTTCGTTTGGGCGGGACGATCGTTGGCACGCATGCCTTTCGCCTGTACGAAGGTGAACTTGGATTACGCTACAGCTTTGACGACACAGCCCAGACCGGCGACGTGGATATCGCCAGTTTTGAACGTCTGTCGCTTGCGCTCGAAGATACCGTCTCCCCTACCCTTCAGGATGTGTTCAAGCATTTCGCGTTTGATCCTGTCCCTAGCTTGCAGCGCAAACATGTCTGGCGCTGGAAGCAAACGCGCAATGATCTGATGGTGGAATTTCTGACGCCTTCATTCGAGGACGACGAACCGATCCGCCCGCTTGCCGCCCTTGGTGTTGACGCGCAGTCGCTACATCATCTGAATTACCTGATCCAAAATCCCATCCACGCTGCAGTGCTGTACCGTGGCGGTGTGTTGGTCCAAATCCCACAGCCCGAACGGTTTGCCATTCACAAACTTATCGTCGCCGATCGACGACGGGATGGGGCCGATACAATCAAAGCCATCAAGGACCGCGCGCAAGCCACTTTTCTGATCAAAGCTCTGGCTGAAGATCGGCCCGACGAGTTGAAAGACGCCTATGAAACCGCGCGTGCAATGGGGTCAAAATGGGCTATGCGCTTGGATAATACGCTGAAACGTATGCCTGAAATACAGACGATTTTATCCGAGATTTAGAAAAAGTTGACAGCTGTCAACTTTTCGCAATCCGCTATAGTTTTTCGAAAACAATAATCACTTCGCCGATATCAACACCGAACCGCCGCATATAGGCTTTGTTCAGCAAACGATCTTCGCTGAGCAGCCACATCCAATCGTCAAAACTGACACGCAGAGTGCCGTCTGGAACGGGCAGGTCGATGGTGTATTTCCAATTAAAGGTATCGCCCCGTTCTTCACCCAAAGCCTGTCCGATCACACCGGGGGCCGTTCCGCGCCAGGTTTGTGCGCCGGTCTTATCCAAATTCCAAACACGCCGTTCGGTCGATCCATCTTCGTAAACAAAATCTTCGACCAGCGTTAAGGTCCGGCCATCCCAAGTGCCCAGAATATCCACCTTGAACCGTCGCCGTACTGTGCCCAGAACATCCTGGAACTGACCGTAAGCCACAAGTCGGCCATCAAAGAATTCTTCCAGATTTAGCTGTTGCCTCGAGAGTTTTTCATCCTCCAGCGCGGGTTTTCCCGTACAGGCGGTTAGAAAAATAAGACAGAAAACTGCAACAAGCCGCATAACACATCCCCCATGATGATCTTTGTACGACGTATGCTGCTTTCTGGATCTGATCATGGCCAAATCAAAAAGTTGACAGCTGTCAACTTTTTCCAAATACAACGCGCGGAGTGTTTATAATAACTTTCGGTGAACCCGCGCCCATGTGATGAAAAAACATAAAATGATGCGAATAAATGATTTTAGACAGTTAGGTAGTTTTGATATTTAGGTCATAATATTAATCCAAAAAATGAGAAAAGCAGCAAAGCTGCCATTCGTTCGAATCGCAACTAAAGTTTCGAATGAGCCCGAACTTACAGATACTGCGGCGAGTTGGAACGGCAGCTATTTGGAAACGCCTTGCGGATATAGATAAACATCCAGCCTGATAGCAGTTCCTTTGGGATCAAAAAACGTAGAAAAGCCGCCCTATTTGACATCTCGATTTCCGCATTACGCTCCTTGCGTCAAATCTTCGGCGAGCATGAGGGCATTTCCATCAGGGTCGTAAAAAGTTGCCGTCTTGACCATGCCTTCAACTACGTCCGTTGCGCCGTCAAATTTCACCTTGGCTTGTTCTAGTTTCTTCCGGGCAGTATCGAGATCAGCGACACCAAAAACCGGGACACAGTTGCCGGGTGCAGGCTCGGTATGTTCGCCAAGGCCGATCGTTACGCCGACGGTGTTTGTTTGAAGTTCTGACCATCCTGCCTCATCCGCGTGATAGAGCGTCTCGAATCCCAGCATAGTTTCATACCACTTGGCGCTAGCGTGGCGATCTTTGACAGAAAACGAGATATTAATCGTGGTATCCAGCGCAACGAGCGACATGGTCTTTCCCTTTCATTGAAAATATACTAACTATACTTTATGGACATCATGACATTTGTCAACATCACCTCAAGAGCTTGGGCTGTGCCCATACTAGCTAACATGCATGCAGGTATTGCAGGACGACAGGCGCCATTATTGGCAGCCACAGGCGCAAGCAGGACTGCATTCGCCCAGAGCATGGATCATCTTATCAAGATTGGATTGTTAGAAAGAAATCCCGGTTACGGCCATCCGCTACGACCTGAGTTTCGTCTCACGCAGCCTGGAGAAAAGGCGGCGGCAATCGCGCATAAAATTCAATGTGTATCTCCTGAGGGCGATCAGAGCCTGCTGCGTAAATCATGGACCCTGCCGGTGCTGACTTCACTTCAGACACCAAGCCGCTTCAACGATATCAAGCGAAATTTGCAAACGATCACCGATCGCGCTTTGTCACAGTCACTGAAGTCTATGGAAGTGAAAGATTGGGTGCATCGCAGCGTCGACGAAACCGCTCGACCGCCAAGATCAATCTATAGCGCCGTAAACACTGGTGGCATTATTAGTAAGGTCATTGCGGGAGAAATTATCTTTATTCATCAATGATCAGAATGTCGCAAAAGCAGCCAACTACCGAGGCGGAACGAAAGCCCGCTTTATCCTGCAAAACAATCCCTTACAGAGATACAGGAGAAGCTCGGGTTTACGCGAAGAGTGTGTAACGCACCCCTCTCGGGCCGGTGATCCAGAATACTACGCGGGGATGTCGCGCCTTCGTAATAGTCTTCGGGCAAATCATAGGTCGTGGTTGTGCCCAATTCCAAATCCAGGACACCGCTTTGATTCACAAATTCACAAAACCCGACGCGCGTTTTCGAAAAGTCATGAATGGAAGGGTCGAAGGTCACAAAATTAACAACGCAGGATTGCACAACATGACCAGATGTATCCTGAAACTGGATGTTAGTTTGTGCACCCGTTTTCACATTCATCGCGGGAGCGACAAGAGTTTGATGTTCGAACTGCAGATCGGCAAAAACGGTGATGTGATTATTCCCTGAAGTTTGATTGCTATAAATGGTGTCACCGGGTGGGGTCAAAACTATGGCATCGAAATCTGCGGGACCATGCAATGTTCCCATAAGGCCTGTAAAAAACACACCCGGGATTCCTGTGTTCGTCTGACAAGGGTCAAGGTCTGCTTGCTGAGCCGTCACCACAAATGGTGTTAGCCAACATGCAAGTATAAATCCAAAAAATGTTCCCGCGCAGTTGATCATTTGTTTCGCCTTTAAAGAATATTTTCGGTACAGCGCCATGGTTTACAGAACAAGCCACCATCCTAAGCGGCTTTGCTTTGATCAGAATTCAGCAACGCCATGATCATTGGGCCAGGGGAAAACGCGCCGTCTTGAGCTTTATGTGTCAACACCCTTAGATAACCGCCCGGGCTGTTAATCTGGGACATCCGTTGCAGAATACCCGCCAGAACAATGGCTGCATTTTCACGACCCATCACCGTTTGCGACTGTGCCCAGGCATGGGGGCTGATGCCCATCATACCGCGGACAAAATCGGCCGTTGCACATAACTGATGCCAGTGACGAATGTCACCCTGCGCATAATCCAATATGTCAGGACAGGCTTTCAAGATCAGACCCAAAGGCATTTTGGGAGGTAGCTTATCCATGTCCGGTTCTGGATCATCTGACACTTCAGGTTCCACCCCTTTGCTTTTTTCTAAGCAAGGTTCAAATTCACAAGAGTCTGTATTTGAATTCTGATAGTGCCGCTCATTTCGCGCGACATTGCCGCTCATTTTTTCTGTTTCATTGAGAATATCAAAGCATTTGCGCACATCGTTCAGAAGGGTAGCCAGAACGGGCTTTAGATCCATTAGATCGCCATGGGCCAGCTTACGGCGCAGTGCGGCCTGTAGAGGCGCCAGACGGGCTGTCAGGGCCTGCCAATCGGCTTTGATGCCCTCGGCCATGCCAAATTCAATCAACTTCCAGACGTCGCGGGCCATCAAGACGGCTTCTTCGCGCAACCGTTTCAGAGCCAATGCACCGCGCTCTGCCTGTTGCGCAGCATCGGCGATTTCCATGGCACGTATCAAAAGCGGAGCCAGATCGAACCCGAAAGCACGCACCAGCTCTCCACCTTCGCCACGTGTGGCATAGCGCTTGCCGTTGGGGCTGTCGTGGCGCAGGATCAGGCCTGCCTGGCACAGGGCGGCCAAATGACGACGCAGCGTGCTTTCGGCCATCCCATGGGCGCGGGTGGACAGGGCGGCGTTTGACGGGAAAACGATCAGATTGTCGTCTTCGGTCAGCGCATCGGGTTTGTGAAAGGTCAACAGCGCGTTCAACACTGTCAGATCGCGATCCGTGATGCCAAATGCAACCCGCGCCGTACACAGATTTCGGAACAATTCCCATTTATTATACTGCGGAACATCGGGCTTTTGCGCGGCCAGGCTTTCGGTTGCCAACAGGCCAGCCGATATCATGCGCTGCCCAAAGGGCGTCGTTGTCAGTCGTTGCATATTTTTTCACAAGACAAAACTTTTTTGCCCGCCGAATCACAACGTTTGTTGACAGCTGTCAACTTTATTGGCTATCGTCTGAGTGCTAGATCAAAAAGAGAGCCTTCTGGATGTCATGTCTTGGGGGCTTTTTTATGGGTCCTGTCTATTGTGCCTCCTTTGTTATCGTTAACTGCTCGAGTGTGTGGCCCGCGAACGGGCCTATTCTCCGCGCTTGGCAAGCCAGTCGCGGTGAAGGTCTTCGAGGTGATCGACAAGCCAATCATCGAACCCCTTGGAAGGTCTGGATTTCAATACAATGGTCACCGATCCCTGTCCTTTGGTCACGCTTCCGAAGGATGTTCCATCCGCTGCCTTCAGCGCGGTCTTATCCGTTTTCAGCGATACAGTTTTTGATATTTTTTTCTGATCTGACAACCAGTTAACCAAATCTTCAAAGCGCGCATCGGATGTTTCGGAACCACCCACATTAATCATGTCAACGGCCGTTTCGACATCTGCATCGCGATCCAGCCACAGATCAGCCGCCACCATCCAGCGATCGCGACCCACGGTCGGTGCAGACCCGATATGTTCGATCACATCCAGCGGAATGGTTTCAGCAACGCGCATCATCCGACTGATTGCGGTCTTATCGATGGTCAGTGCATCGCAGATGATCTTGCGCTTGTATCCGGCGTCGGCCATCTGGCGGGCAAAGTTGGACTTTTCGATAAAGCTCAGGTCTTTGCGGGCGGTGTTTTCCTGGCCCTGCGCAATGACAAGCGCTTGGTCGTCCAAATCGCGGATCATCGCCTTGACCGGTTGCCCCAGATCGCGCAGCGCCAGCACACGACGGCGGCCATACACAATCTGATAGCGTTCTTCAGTATCAGGGTGCGGCCGAACCAGCACCGGCACCTGTTGTCCATGATCACGGATCGAGTGCATCAGCTTTTCATGATCGGTTTGGTCATGTTCCAGCCGGTCTTGCATTCCGCCAGCGTCAATCAGATGTGGATCCAGTTCGACCACGGCGCGGGATTTCAGGTCGGCAATGGATTTGCTGACCGCGCCAATAGCACCCTTGGTATAACGGGGCCGGGCAGTGTCGACGCGGGCAGGGGGGTCGTCTGTCGATTTCGGATTATCAGTCTGGCCCATCAGGCCTTTTAGCAGGTCTTTGCGTGCCATCAGCGCCCCCATGCCTTTTGAATCAGATCGGTGATTTCACCATTCACCGCGTTCAGCGATTCAATCGCGCGGTCATAGGTGGATCGGGTAAACTGGCTTTTTTCGATCTCGTACAATGTTTGCTTGGTGATCCCCGCATCCGAGATTGCAGTGGATTTCAGTACTGTATGGTTCAACACATGTTCCCCGAACATCGACCGCATGAAGCTGACCATCTGGTTTTGCGGGCCGTCGCCGGGTTCATAGCGGGTCACGACATAACGGAGCCAATCATAGCTCATATCGCCGCCGGCCTCGGACACAACACCAAGCAGGTTTGAGGTCATCAACAGAAATTGACACATCGACATCACATCCAGCATCTGTGGATGAACCGTAACCAAAACCGCTGTTGCGGCTGACAATGCAGACATGGTCAGAAAGCCCAGTTGTGGCGGGCAGTCGATAACGACGATGTCATAATCATCCTGCACACTGGCCAGCGCATCATCGACACGGGTGAAAAACAGCGGATTATCACGCTGAACAATGGCGCGGGGGGTTTCGTGTTCAAACTCCATCAGGTCCAGATTGCCAGGCACCAGATCAAGGTTCGTGAAATAGGTTTTTTGAATGACCTGGGGCAGGGGGACCGGATTATCATAGCGGATCGCGTCATACAGCGTACCGCCGTCCAGCAGGTCGAATTCCGGTTGAAAGCCGTGCAGCGCCGACAGGCTGGCCTGGGGATCCAGATCGATGGCCAAAACGCGATATCCGTCCAACGCAGCTTTTTGCGCCAGATGCGCAGCGGTCGTCGTTTTGCCGGACCCGCCTTTGAAATTGATCACTGTGATGACCTGCATGTGATCGCCGTCGCGCCGCCCAGGCAAATAAGTGCCGGGCGTCTTGGCACCCTGTTCCAGATGATGGCGCAAGGATTGAATGTCGTCGGGCGAATACAAACGCCGCCCGCCTGCGCGGATCTCGGGCGAGGGGCCTTTGCCATCCAGATGCAGCTTGCGCAGATAGGCGTCCTTGACCCCCAACAGATCAGCCACTTCGCCCGATGTAAACTTGCGCAACTGCTTGCGCGCATCGGGGGGGAACAATTGTGTGCGGTGCGCCTGAAGACGGGCAGATAGCTTTTCTGCATGCTCGCCCACAAGGCGGTCAATCCGGGTATACTTGGTCATTTCTGCCCTCATGCGCTGGCCTTTGTTACGGCAAACGTCGTATTATTCACTTCTTACCGTAACTTAATGGCGATGAATTCAGATTCGGGCAAGGAAAAACTTCTGTATATTGTGGTCAGAAGGGCAGGGGGCACAAGTGGGCTGGATAAACATCAACAATTTTTATGATGCCTGAACGCCAGTAACTGCAAGATCAGACATCGCTGCAAGCGTAACCACTGCATAGAATATTCGCAAAACAGTATCGGAGATTCATCATAAATCAATCTGTGCAGACAGCCTGTGTAGCAATGTCTGCTTAACGCCGCGGGCAGACAGAGCCGCCTGATATACGTCTGACGTGACTATTGAATGAATAAGATACGTGGTTGGCCGACCCGCAGGGCATTGACGCCTCCTATCAGATTACGATCACGATAAATCAGGTAGTTGACGTTGGAGGGTGGTGAGACAAAAGCCGGATCAACACGTTCCGCCAGTTGATCCTGTGTGCCGGTTTCGCCAGTGACAATTTCCAGAACGGGCAGGGGGGCCACATCCGGGGAAATTCCCGTACGACCTGAATGGACGGTAGCGGTCTGATGCAAACGGGTGATGACAGACCATGGCAGGCCACTGATACGTGGCAGGTCATCCACCCTGATCAGACGACGCCCTTGCCGGCGCCACGTGCGATAGGCGCGCAACGCGTCATCTCGGTCTGCAGTGGTTTCGGTGATATCCGCGAACAGCCGCTGCAAAAGGGCGGGGGATGCGGTGTTAAGATCAATCAAGCCACCGACATCCTGATATAACATGCCTTCAAAGCCAGGGGACTGGTCATTTATCAGGTCTATGATCGACAGGTGCAGGGCGTCACGGTTCGTATGGCCCATCAGGGCAATCTGGCGGTCAAGCGATGTCTCTTGCAGGCGGGTCATGGTCCGTTCACTGGCCACAGCCAATAGCACAGTCAGAATGGCCAGCGTGAACAACACGGTGACTAAGGCAAAGCCAGCGCGGCTTTTGGCTTTCCAAGGCAGGCACGACATGGCACCAAGATAGCCAATTCAATTCATATTGGAAATCATGTCGCGTTCTTTTTTGATCCTGCTTCATATCACTGTCTACACGGTCGCTTTCGCCATGCTGCATGGCCCATGGTTCAGTATTGTGTTTGCTGGATGTCTGATATGGGCCAGCGTAGTGGATTTTGAGCGGTTTGAGATCCCGGATCTTGCCAGCATTTTCTTGTGGATCACTGGTTTGGCCGTGGCGTTTGGCGCTGGCGTGTTTGCTTGGCATTTGGCTGCAACTGTCATTTGGGGTGCCTTGTTTTGGGGTGTTGCTGCATTTTATCGCCAGGTGAGGGGATGGGATGGTCTGGGCTTCGGAGACGTAAAATTGATCGCGGGTATCGCGGCCTGGACGGGTTTTTATGGTACGATCTGGGTTGTTTTCATGGCAGCCATTGCGGGCATCGGGATGCTTTTGATAAGTGGAGTGTCAAAGGCTGGTAAATTTCAGGGGCCGCAGCAATCCGCGGTCGCTTTTGGGCCGTTCCTTTGTTTATCTGCATGGGCCATTTGGTTGATTGGAGTTTCATGATGCGCTTTGTTAAACCGTTGCAAAAGATGGGTCGCAAGGCAGGGGCCACCATTCTTGAGGTATTGATTGTCCTGTCAATCATCGCGCTGATTGCTGCTGTCGTCGGACCGCGACTGGTTGGGTATCTGGGCCGGGCCAAAACCGAAACGGCAGAGTTGCAGGTGAAAAACTTAGCCGAGGCTGTCCAGCTGTTCTATATCGACATGGGCCGCTATCCGACAACATCCGAAGGCTTGGGCGTGCTGGTTCATTCCCCGGCGGGTGAGGCCGCGTGGCAAGGGCCCTATATGCCCACGGAAGAAGCCCTTGTAGATCCGTGGGGGCGAGATTATTTGTACGAAGAACCTTCGGGGCAGGGGTCTTTTAAGATTCAGTCCCAGGGCCGAGATGGAACACGCGGCGGTACGGGCGAGGATACGGATGTGGCGTTTTAACGAGGTTAAAACTATCTTTAATCTGCCCGGGTCATTCCCCTGAAAAACCGTCCGAAAGTTTCCAACGGACAGATTTGGACAGTTCAAGACACTTTCGGACTGTCCGCTACGACAGAGACATAGACCGTGAAAAGACAGGACAACACAAACTGTTAGCTACCATCCAACCGTCCTCTGTAATGCTGCAGTGCGGCCTGTCGAACCCGATGTGGTGGATAGCTCCTGCTCCAACCGGCGTCACAATGCGCCATAGTGCAGTTG
>NZ_JABUFE010000002.1 GCF_013315265.1 Parasulfitobacter algicola
GTCTTGCCGTGGTCAACATGACCAATCGTACCGATGTTAACATGCGGTTTATTACGCTCAAACTTTTCCTTTGCCATTCCTCAGGCGCCTCTTCAGGTTAATGGGGTCCGCGTGACCCGGTTCATCATCGCGCGCGACATATTGTGATTAGTAAAAGAAATCAAGCATCAGTTGATATCTGATTGCGAAACACCAAACCATGTTTTGTTTTCAACCAACCATTCTTCGATCTTCTTTGCAGCATTGAACGCAAGGTTTTCCATCTGCTTTTCCTTGGTTTGGGTCAAACCCGACCCAATTGCATTTTCTGCAGACAGGGATTCAAAGACAACAAACTGCCGAACTTCTGTGTTAAGCTTTTCGCCTTTGCGATCGTCCCAAAGCGTAACCGAAACGACAATCGTAGATTTGGGCGATACAACCAACGGTATGCCCGGAATAGCCAAAGCATAAGCATCAATGGAAACAGCAACATTATAGAATTTGTCGCCGTCATAGCGGCCAAGACGATTATCAATCGCTGTCTGTAAAACAGCTTCCCATTCATCTGCCGTTGCATCACGGGACGGATCAATTCTGCGGGCCGTTTCACCAACAACGATATTATGGCCCATCTTGAAATTACCCAGTTCCTCTAACGGGCGGGTTTCCAAATTAGGTTTGGCACAAGCTGTTACTAAAATGAGTGATGTAGCGATCAAAAACAGGCGGTGAAAGGGCATTGGTCTCTCCGGAAAAGGTCTTGGTGTTGCCTTAGCCCAGCAATTCAGGGTGTGCAATCATGACCAATGGACGCCGCACGCCTAATGGCTATATGGATGATATGTTATATGTGAGTATTAGATGACCCAAACAGACATTCCCGCCCGCGTCCCGCTTGTGACCCAACCCATGGGCGTTTGGCAATCGTTGCAAACTGCCCGTAAAAATCTGATCGAGATCATCCCCGATATCGCAACAAAACAACCGATGATCACAGGCAAAACCGCGATTGTGCGCTGGCACATGGTGATGGACCCTGACGGCAACCGGCGTGTACTGAAGGATAATTTGGAAAATTATCCAAAATCAGACGTGACCAAGAATATTCTTGAACCTGCCATTGGCAAAAGTCTGTTTAATGCCGAAGGCGCGCATTGGCGATGGCAACGACGCGCAGCAACGCCTGTCTTTACCCATCGCAATATCGCAAATCTGGCCCCGATCATGGGCTTGGCCGCAGATCGGTCGACCGAGCGTTTGGCGCAATCATCAGGCCGCGCAGTGGATCTGTTTCAGGAAATGGTGGCCGCCACATTCGAGGTAATTTCCGACGTGACCTTTTCCGGCGATGAGGGGTTTGACCGCATGGGCGTTCATACTGCAATCGACAATTACATCGCACAAACGGCCAAGCTGTCATTATTTGATATCGTTGGTGTACCAACCTGGGTGCCACGTCCTTCGCGCATGATATCGTCCGGGGCTATTAAGCAGATGAAGGCCATTGCAGATAACGCCATCAATAACCGACGGGACGGATCATCGCGCGATGTGCCGGATTTGCTTGATTTGCTGCTGGAAGGCGAAGATCCCAAAACCAAACGCCAGATGACCACGGCGGAACTGCGCGATAACCTATTGACCTTTATCGTGGCGGGCCACGAGACGACTGCCCTGACGCTGGCCTGGTCACTGTATCTGTGCGCCTTCGATCAGGATGTGCAGGACAAAGCCCGGGCCGAAGCGCAATCGGTTTTAAACGGCAGCACTGCCAACGCTGACGATGTGCCGAAACTTAAATACATCCGTCAGATCATTGATGAAGCACTGCGTCTTTATCCCCCTGCTGCCCTTTTGTCGCGCACTGCGCAAAGTTCCGATACCTTATGCGGTCGTGACATCCGAAAAGGTGATACAGTTATACTTCCCATATATGCATTGCACCGCAATCATCTGTTGTGGGAAAACCCTGACCACTTTGATCCGGACCGCTTTGTTGACCCAAAAGCGATCAACCGTTTTGCCTATCTGCCGTTCGGGGATGGTCCGCGTATTTGCATCGGCGCCAGTTTTGCATTGCAAGAGGCGGTCATCATTCTGGCCACTCTTATATCGCGCTTCCGTTTCAAGCGTGTGCCAGGCAAAGACCCAAAGCCTGTGTTAATCCTGACATTACGACCGGAAGGCGGCGTTTGGCTTGACGTTGAGCGGATTGACGGTAAAGCAGGTGTCGCAAAGACAGCCTAAATATTATAAATATCTAGAAATTTAGCCTCAAGATAATTCAGCAATGGCTTTTCTGTTGGGTCCGCACCTGTTGCCTGTTTTATTAAATCGCGCGGTTCGTACAGGCCGCCATGACGTTGCAGGTTGTCGCGCAACCAGATTGTTGCAGCCGTTAAATTACCTTGTGACAACTGCGCATCAAGATCGGGAACGGCAGCTTGCAAAGCCTCAAACAAACATCCAGCATAGACATTACCAAGTGTATAGGTTGGAAAATACCCAAACAACCCAACCGACCAATGTACATCCTGCAAACAGCCATTTGCAGGCATATCGACCGCAAAGCCGAAATCAGCCAGAAAGCGATCATTCCAAGCGACTTCAAGATCGCCGACAGCCAGTCCGCCCGACATCATCGCGCGTTCCAGATCAAAGCGCATCAAGATATGCAGGTTATATTGCACCTCATCGGCCTCGGTTCGGATAAATCCATCCTGCACAGCGTTTACGGCACGGTAAAATATGTTCGGGTCTTCGATGCCAAAATCACCGAATGTATCAATCATTTGTCCGTGCAACCAACCGGTGAACGCGCGACTGCGACCAAGTTGGTTTTCATAAATTCGGCTTTGGCTTTCATGAATACCCATGGATGCCCCCGCCCCCACAGGTGTCAGCAAATAGGCCGGATCAATCTGCTGTTCATAAGTGGCATGGCCGACCTCGTGAATGGTGGAATAAAAGCAGTTGAACGGATCATCCGCAACGGTGCGCGTGGTGATCCTGACATCTTGACCAGAGCCTGATGAAAAGGGATGGACAGCTTTGTCGATGCGCCCACGTGTCAGGTCATACCCGAAAACCTCAGCCAGTTTTGCAGATAGCTTCAACTGACCCGCTTCATCGAAATTCCCTTGAAGTACAGGTGGTTGATCTGCGTCTTTGATTTGGTCACGCAATGCAACCAAACGGGGGCGCAATGCATCGAACATGTCTTCCAGATCAGCCGTCGTTGCCCCGGGTTCATAATCATCCAGTAACGCATCATATACATTACCGCCATCAGCCAGCGCTGCCCCTTCCTCGCACTTTAGGCTGACAATCTGTTCAAGCGTGGGCGCGAAATCTTTGAATGAATTTGCCTCTCGCGCCTTAGCCCAGATCCCTTGGGCCACACTGGTGGCACGGGCAATTTCCACGGCCAGCTTGGCAGGCACCTTCTGAGATCGCTCAAAACTGCGCCGGATGTGGCGCAACTGTGCTTTTTTCACAGCATTTGAAGGTTTGGCGGACGCTAGCCAATCACCGATACGCGGATCAGTTCGACGCGCATGCAAGACGCTTTCAATCGCAGCCATTTCTTCTGATCTTTGCTCCGAAGCCCCGCGGGGCATCATGGTTTCCTGATCCCAACCCAAACGGCCTGCGATTTCAGACAGCGCTTCTGTTTCGCGCTGATATGCCATCAGACTTGTGTATGCAGACATCTAATCTCTCACTGATTGGGCAAATGGATAACCGGCCAAAAACCGCGCCCGAATGACTAGCACCCAAAGCACCACAGCGCCAAATTGATGTACAATCGCGATGTGCCAAGGGGCTGAATACATCACTGTGACGATGCCCAGAACCATCTGCACAATCATCATGCCAAGTACGGCATGAAAAGCAAACCGCGTGTTGGTATTTGGGCTTTTACGTCCGCGCAGCCAAACCACTATGGCAAAAATCATCAGCAGATATCCGGCTATACGATGCATGAACTGCACCAATCCGTCATCTTCGAAGAAATTGCGCCAGATGGGTTCCAGCTGAAATGGATCGGGCGGGAAAAACCCACCGGCCATAAGTGGCCAATCAACATAATTACGACCTGCATCGATCCCCGCAACAAGTGCACCGATCAGAATTTGCAGCATCACAAAATGCATCAAGCCAGTGCCCATACCGAATAACTTGGCTTCACGCGCGCGCCTGGCTTGCAGCAATTCCGCCTCGGTCCGAGACAGCTTAAAGACCAGCCACGCGATAAAGCCTAAAATAGCAAAAGCTAATCCAAGATGTATGGCCAGACGATACGATGCGACATCCAGCATGCCATCACGCAAACCTGATGATACCATCCACCAGCCAATGGCCCCTTGTGCACCACCCATAGCACCCAGGATTAAAAGCGGTCTGGTCCAGCCCACAGGTATTTGCTTGCGGATCAAAAAGTATAAAAAACCCAATGCCCAGACAAAGCCAATCACCCGACCCCACTGCCGGTGCCCCCATTCCCACCAATAAATCACCTTGAATTCCGCCAGGCTCATGCCGCGATTTTGCAATTGGTATTCTGGGATGGCGCGATATTTATCAAATTCCGACGCCCAGTCTTGGGCCGTCACCGGGGGTATTGCCCCCATGACAGGGAGCCATTCCGTAATCGACAGACCGGAATCTGTCAAACGCGTTAAACCGCCAACCGCAATCATGATGACTACCATCGCAAACAAAACCAACAACCACGCACGAATAGCTTTGCGGGCACCTTTTGGCGCACGGTCGATTGCACCCGGTTGCGCCGTTGCTGTCGCAGATCCAGGCGACTGACTGACTTCTTCAAATATATTCCGCTTGCCGCTCATCATACTCTCATTGCTTTTTGCGAAAGCTAGGCTTGATGACAGGCAGCTTCAAGCGCCAAACCAGCGCAGGGTATACTGCGGCACCGCTAAAGCGCCGCAGATCGCAAGATTAAAGACCTTTGGCGCGATAGCTGGCGGCCACACGATCAATAGCGACCAGATATGCCGACGTGCGTAAATCTTCGACATCACCTCGTTCGTGCCACACTTCACGCATGGCCTGATAGGCGATGCGCATTGTATCATCCAAACCGGATCGTACCAATTCAATCTCATCTGCGCCGCGCAGATATTTTTCTTTAAAACCGGGGCTTAGTTCCCATCCCAACATCTTATCGGACGACAGTCTTTCAAGCTCATCCGTCAAAAGTTGATGGCGCGCTTCTTCTTGTCTGCGTTGAATACGGCCAAAGCGAATATGGCTTAGATTTTTAACCCATTCAAAATAACTGACTGTTACGCCGCCTGCGTTTGCATACATGTCGGGTATGATTACGGTCCCTTTTTTGCGCAAGATATCATCCGCACCAGCAGTGATCGGACCATTGGCTGCTTCGATGATCAACGAGGCTTTGATACGATCTGCATTTGACAGATTGATTACACCCTCTAACGCCGCAGGGATCAAAATATCACAATCTTCTTCAAGAATGGCGGCACCATCTGCTGTGTAAGTTGCATCTGGAAAGCCCTTTACACCACCGTGTTTGACGATCCATTCATAAATAGACGATACGTTCAATCCAGCTTCATCGAAAAGTGCGCCATCGCGCTCAATGATACCAGTAATGATCGCACCGTCTTCTTCCTGCAGAAACTTTGCGGCATGATACCCCACATTTCCCAAACCTTGTACGATCACACGCTTGCCGTCCAGCTTGCCCGACATACCAGCTTTTTCAATATCGCGGGCATCACGGAAAAATTCACGTAATGCATATTGAACACCGCGACCGGTTGCTTCGACACGACCGGCAATACCGCCTGAATTCAATGGCTTGCCAGTAACGCAGGCTTTTGCGTTGATGTCGGTTGTGTTCATCCGTGCATATTCATCTGCAATCCAGGCCATCTCACGTTCCCCGGTTCCCATATCGGGCGCAGGAACGTTCTGTGACGGATTGATCAAGTCGCGCTTTGCCAGTTCATAAGCAAAACGACGCGTGATGCGTTCAAGCTCGTGTTCTTCGTAAAGTCTTGGGTCGATGCGCAAACCGCCTTTTGCACCGCCAAAAGGTGCTTCAACCAAAGCACACTTATAGGTCATCAATGCAGATAGCGCCTCAACCTCGTCCTGGTTAACGCCCATTGCATAGCGAATGCCGCCTTTGACAGGTTCCATATGTTCGGAATGGACTGATCTATAGCCGGTAAATGTATGAATTTGACCACGTAGCCTGACACCAAATCGGACAGTATAAGTTGCATTGCAGACGCGGATTTTTTCTTCCAATCCCGGGGGAAGGTCCATTAATGCAACCGCGCGATTAAACATCATATCGACACTTTCACGAAAGCTTGGTTCGCTTTGCGCGGATTTTTGATTAATTGTCATTTCAATTCCCCCCTGATTTCAAACACATATACAAGCCGTGCTACGATTCTAACGCTATGTCGAATCTGTTTTACAAATCTGCGAAATATTTAGTGTAAAAGTTGAGTTACCAACCCGGAGCGATTCGCGTTAAACACCGCTTGACCAAACGTCATTGCCAATGAGTATCACGAAACAATCTGGATCAGGCGAGCAATTTATCGCTTATCATCGTGTCAAACATGTAAAATTGCAATTTTAAGTAAGAACAATTCTATTCAGATTGCGCCAATCGTATCGTAAACGGAAATCCTTGCCCCATTTTTGCCACAACTTGACAGTTAAGTAGTGCTGTGCAGATTGGGTGATATCTGTAAGTGTAAACTTAGGTTACTTTTGGGGAGCTAACCGAGTTGTTAAAGGTGCGATATTAAATGGGCGTGAATGGGAATATTCCGAATGCCGACCTGCTGCCATTGGTCTGCTCTAAAATGCATCCTCAGATTTGTACACTTTATTCTGCGCGGTCGCAGTTAAAAGACCTGTGCCTATTTACAAGTAATGACACGCTGAACTGAGACCGCTTTGGAAACTAGATTGCCAAAGCTGTACTATGCCTGGAGGCGGAACACATGAAGAAGACGAAAACGATGGACACAAAAAATTCAACGCAGCGCAACAAGAGCGCCGCTCAGAAGTTTCTGAAGAATGAAGATGGTAACCTAATCCTTTTCAGTTTCTTTATGTTTATCATTATGGTTTTCACGTCAGGTATGGCGGTTGACATTGCTAGACATGAAAGTAGACGAGTCACGCTTCAAAATGTTACTGATTCAGCTACACTTGCAGCGACACGTGTTGCACGTGGCGATACTTTTACAGAAATAGACGTTGTAAAAAGTTGGTTTGCAGTGGCTGGCTTTGATGGTGTGGTTAGCGACGATCAAATTCAGGTTCTTGAAAAAGTGGTCGAAAGAGATGCCGATGGCAATGTTATAGGTGTTTCATCACGTTCAGTACAGGTGCAAGCACAGCTTGAAGTTCCAACGGCATTTATGACCTGGCTCAATGTTGATATGATGGTTGCGCCATCCGCAAGCACGGCGAAAGAAACAACTCAGGATATTGAAATATCTCTGGTCTTGGACATTTCCGGATCAATGGCTGGTGATAAAATCATAGCCCTTCAAAAAGCTGCTGCAGGGGATAGAAATGACGCCGATGGTGTAGATACTGGTTTCATTGAAATCATGCTTGCGGATAATCCGACGACGCAAGCTGAAATTAATAATGGTTTACCTCTGACAACCATTTCATTGATCCCCTATAGTCAGTCCGTTAATGCAGGTGCAGCGTTATTCAACCAGTATAATGTACAAGATGGTACCGCCCCTGACGACGAATCTCGCAAACACAACTATTCGCATTGTGCAAACTTCACTGATCAGCAGATGACTCAGGTGAGCCTAAAGCCAAATACCTCTGTGGCTGATCCAGCGAGTACAAATGATAACCCTTTGCCAAACCTTCCCGTGACCGGTGATTTGATCATTCAACAATCATTTTTCAGCACAAATACAAGTGGAGATCCACAGCCTATAAGTGGGGGCATAGTTTGTAACTATGCTGGAAAAAATCAGATTATTCCTGTCAGTATGAATGAAGCAGCGCTAAGAACTGCAATCTATGGGTACACAGCAGGGGGTTGGACAGCGACGGACCATGGCGCAAAATGGGGTGTTGCATTGCTGGACCCCGATACGCAGCCGACCATCACCGCACTCCAATCCTTTCAAAATGGTCCTGAACTTATTGACAACAACAGAAACACTCCAAGAATTGGGTACAAATACAGTAATAGTGTTTTATTTAATCCAAATCGAAAAATATCGCCACAGGCAGTCAGCCCTTGGATCAGCAACCGTCCCGCTCCTTATCAAAACAGCGATACTAAAAAAGTACTCGTTATTATGAGTGACGGCGCAAACACTAGGCAATATGAACTAAAAACGGCTTTGGATAATCTAAATAGTGAATATCTACCAAATGGTATCAAAGGTCAGATGTCGCCTGTTTTCTATAGAACCCGGCCAAATCCAAATGGTGGGCGCTATAGCGTTTTAGTAGAGGGTGATTTTGATCTTGGAGCATATACGGAATATTTGGATGACAATGCAGCTAATCTTTTGACAGACGAAGGTATTGACGTCACAAATATGAACGATAGACAAGTTGAAGACACCATTCAACTATGGCTGGATAGTGATCCTGACGATCCGTTTTCACAAAGGCCAAGATTTTATCACGAAGATGATGAACGTTACGCACGTCATATTGACCAAAGTCGTGGTGATCACAATCCCAACAATATGGACATCATACAACTAAGCTGGGCAGAACTTTATGTTAACTATAACACGCGCAAAGTTGCAGAAAAGTTCTTTAGGGATGCAAGGGATGACGATTATCTGACGAATGCAGATTATAATATGATCCGTACTCCTTATAAGGAAAATCATTCTGGCACCTTAGCTGATGCAAGGCTTAAAAATATCTGTAACGCTGCAAAGGCAACTCGAAACATACAGATCTATACCGTTGGCTTTCAGATTGACGCGTCATCAACCGAAGAAGTGCTTCTTCAGGATTGCGCAAGCAACGATTCCGGTGGAAATTCCAAGCTGTACTTCCCTGCTACAAACGCGTCAGAACTTCAGTCTGCGTTTAGGAGAATTGCCGAAAACATCAAGCAACTGAGATTGACCCAATGATCACTTCATTCATGATGAAAGTCAAAAAAACTGTCTTCGGGTTCAAGCGATCCGAAGACGGCGCAGCCACAATTGAATTTGTGATCATGTTCCCAGTCATTTTTAGCATATTTTTGTCCGCTTATGAGATGGGGCTATATATGCTGAACAACGTGATGCTGGAACGTGCTGCTGACCTTACAGTGCGGGAATTGAGACTGGGAAATCCAAATGTAACAAGCGCGAATGGACTTAAGCAAGAATTGTGCAAAAATCTGAGTATTGTTTCTGATTGTGCTGAAACTGTTGAAGTTGCACTGCAACCAGTAAGCACTGCTACTTGGTCGCCATTTCCGACATCAATACCATGCCGCACACGGGATGAGCCGGTCGATCCATTGAATGAACCAACAGTTGATGCCGGATCCGACAACGACCTGATGTTTGTAAGGTTTTGCTTAAAGATTAAGCCTTTCTTCGGAGATTCACTTTCTATCGGACTGAGTACGATAACAGATGCAAATGATGATCTGAATATCTTTGCGACAACCGCATTCGTAAATGAGCCGAGCTAATGGATTGTTTGATGAAACATATAAAATCTTTTGTTAAAGACACGCATGGATCGGCATCTCTGGAAGCAATACTTATACTTCCAATGCTACTTTGGGCATATGTAGCAATGATAGTATTCTGGGATGGCTATAAAAGCGATTTAATCGTTGAAAAGGCTTCATTTACAATAGCTGATACGCTTTCACGCGAACGCAACCCAGTAGACCAGAATTATCTTGATGGTTTAAACCGAACGTTTGCATGGCTTTCCTACACCAATCAACCAACAAGCGTACGAGTTACAACCGTTAGGCAAAATGTTGATCCAGACGGCAATCGTGAGCTTGTGATGTTGTGGTCAAAGGCATCCGGAGAATTGAGCCCACATGGAAGTGTAAATAATGTTGAGGCATTCACCCCTTTGCTTGGTGGTGGAGAAGAAGCTATAATAGTTGAAACAAAGATGCTGTTTGTCCCTTTTGCAACAGGAGTTCTCCCAGAAATCCCAATCTCTAAGAGAGTTCTGATTTCTCCGCGCTTTGTTGCAAGCTATTGCTGGGATGATGACCCCTGCTAAAAAAGCTATTTAGGTTTTAATCTACTAATAAGAATCTCAGCCATAAATTTTGTTTGATGGGCGGCAGTGATGCCGCCTATTCCTATTTTACGGCCTGTGCACCACCATAGTCCGGGTGACCATGACCTTTCAGCAGGTTGGTCCAAATAAACGACAAATCCGTTTGTTGGCTTAAAAGCGAATAACCCACGATCAACGCGGTTTATATTTGTAAGTTTCGTCAGGATACGGCCGGATGACTCTCTCAATTCCGTCTCAGTCAGTTCTATTGAAACCGATGTGGCGACATACATACGATATGCAAACCACATCCCCCCTGCCCCAGCCAAAATCAATACAATTTGCCCCAAGTAAGAACGCGTTGGCGCGGTAATACCAACCCAGATCAACAGCAAACCAAGAAAAACAAGACCACCTATCCCGAAGGCTTGTTTCAACTGCGATGGCTTAACTTCAGCCAGAATTTTTTCAGACATTTTGTCCCTTTTGGATTTCTTGGACCTTACATTCAAATCATGGTGATTTGAAAGATAAACGCCGTTATGTCCAGTGCACGTGACCGCCCCCCGGCAGATATGTCCTTGCGATCATCGGCTCTGTATAATCAAATCCTTCCGCATCACAAAACTGCTGTACCCACGCATCGTCCATCATTAAAAAATCCAGGACGGAAACCAAAAGATCAGGTTCAGCTGCACGTGATTTCAAATCAGCCTCTGATACACCTGTCGCCCCCATAAAAACCGGTAAGACTTCATCGTTACCTGCCAACCACGTCAAAGCTTTCAGCGCCAATGTTTCGGCGTATTCTTGCCGCATAGATTGCTTCCTCGGTTTACTGGAAAGGCTTTGTTAACCTTTCTCATCAAAAAAGAATATACCGTGTCCTAAAGAAAAGAAGGTCTTTGATGCCTGGTCGTATCCTGATTGTAGACGATGTCGCTAGCAATCGCATCGTAATGCAGGTCAAGCTTGAATCGGCACACTATCAAATTGTCCAAGCTCGCACTGGTGGCGAGGCCCTTGATATCGCACAACGCGAAACGCCAGACCTTATTTTATTGGACATGATGCTGCCAGACATGAATGGCAAGGCCGTATGTGAGGCCCTGAAGAATAATTATGAAACGGCACAAATCCCCATCATCGTTATTACATCTGCATCAGATCTTACCACCAAGATGGCTGCACTCGAAGCCGGAGCCGAAGAATTTTTATCGAAGCCAGTAGATGATATCACTTTACTGGCTCGTGTTCGCAGTCTTCTGCGCGCACGCGATGCAGCTGATGAACTTAGACTGCGTGATGGTACAAACCGTGCATTGGGATTTGCAGAAGAAGAAACCGGATTTGAGTTACCGCCAAAAGTTGCGCTTATCGCACCAAACGCCAAAACTGCACAAAACTGGAAAGACGGACTGAACACGAAACTGCGTGGAAAGTTTGATGTGGTCGACAAGACGAATGTTCTTGATATGGAAACTGCACAAAAAGCACATGATGTCTTTGTTATATCCGCACATTTAAATGTTCGGGACGAAGGCCTGCGGTTAATAACTGACTTGCGTAGTCGTGCGGGTACAAGACATTCCGCAATACTGATTGTCGTTCCCTCAGGTGACAGTAATTTGAGTGCGATGGCATTAGATCTTGGTGCAAATGATCTGATTGCCGAAGGTTTTGATACCGCAGAATTGGCTGTACGCTTGAAGACTCAAATCCGACATAAGCGGCATTCGGACCGTTTACGCGCACGGGTAAAGGATGGACTGCGCGCAGCAATCACGGACCCCCTGACAGGGCTTTATAACCGCCGCTATGCGATGCCACATCTGGAACGAATTGCCGAACGCGCGCATACGAATGGTAAGCCGTTTGCATTGATGCTATTGGACTTAGATCACTTCAAATCTGTAAACGATGCCTATGGCCACGCGGCTGGTGATCAGGTATTGCAAAGCGTTAGCCAATGTCTTCAGGAAAACCTGCGCGCCGTTGATTTGGTGGCACGTATCGGGGGTGAAGAATTTATGGTTGCAATGCCGGACACCAGCTTAGAAGCTGCCAGAGGTGCTGCCAAAAGGCTTTGTGGGGTGATTAGATCAACACCAGTAAAAATTTCAGGCTATTCAGATCCAATATACACAAGTGCAAGCATAGGCGTCGCGATGGCTGACTGGACCCTGAATTCTTCTGCAGATGTGGAAACGGTTTTGCGCCACGCTGATCGTGCCCTTTACGCGGCAAAGGCCGATGGACGAAATCAGGTCACAATAAGCAAAGGGGCCGCCTAACGCATTCTACGTCGCTGCAATATTTTTTCTAACCGATCTACATACGACAATCTTTCTTCATGCGTCATTGTTTGTAACCGTTGAATAAGCATGGATTGAACAAACTTTTGTCGATCCATAAGGAATGTACTTTGATCTGAAAGAATACGTTCAACGGCATCAGTATCCAACGTCTCGGCGCGTAAAAGATCAAATACGTCTTGAAAACCGCGACGCATCCCCTGCATCTGCTCGGGCGACACATTAAACAGCTGCTGGCTAATTTGTCGACGATCTGACGGATCAAGCGCACGTGCATAGGGGCTGAATATCTGAGATCCAGCCCTGACTGGCTGATTAGTGAATACACGCCCCAAAACGATACCAACAATCAGAAAGTTTAGAGCCAGCGAAATTGCAAACCCAATCTTGATCCAAAGCGGTAATTTTTTTTTCAAAGCATTTTGCATGCTTCACCCTTCGTCCATAAAAACACTGACGTCTAATAAAAGATTATCAGACGCCCATATGTCAGCTTCTGACATATAAATATCGCTCACTAACATTGGTGATGTCAGGCCAATAACAATGCCAATACTACAGGCGGTTGCCAACCCTACAGTCACAGGCCAGCCACCCAATTCCGACCATATTTTGTGCCAAAAAGGTGCGTTTTGTGATGCTGCATCATTAAGAATGCGATCGACCAAAGGAACAGGTGGCACATAGGGTGTCGCACGCGCAGCTTCAAAGAAGACGTCTAGATCTGCATCATCTTTTTTATTCTGTTGCATAACTTAAAGCATCCTTTTGATCTGCAAGCATCACACTCAACGCGCGTTTGCCGCGTGCCGTTAAGCTTTCAACAGCCTCCACACTTATGTTCATAATATTCCCAATTTCAGGATTACTGAGTTCTTCAATATGACGTAAAATAATTGCCTGGCGCTGACGATCCGGCAAATTCATTAAAGCGGCTTGCAAGGCACTTGAGCGCGCTGCGTTTTGTAAGCCAGCCGTAACTGGTGGCTGTGTATCTTTCACATCTGATATAACATCCAGACTCATCGGGCGAGTTTTGCGCAATTGGTCTGTGCACAAATTGGCGGTGACCTGATAAAGCCAGGTGGAAATTTTTGCCTCACCCACACGCCATTTCGGTGCGATTTTCCAAAGTCTAAGCATAGCTTCCTGTGTTATATCCTCTGCCAGATCCTGCTGACCTAAAACACGGCTGGCATAACCAAAGACCATTGGCGAAAGCCGGGTGGTCAAAATTTGCGCAGCCATAGGGTTCCCTTTCGCGTAAAGCGCCAACAGTGTTTCATCAGCAGCCTGGATCATGGCATCATAAGACATTGACATCAGTGGATGACATAAGTCGTTTTGAATACGCTTTGTATGCAAATCCAAAACGACACTGCCATTAGGCTATCCCTTATTTTGTTGGCGCATATTGGTGCGACCTGCGTCAAATTCAGTCTTTGAGATTGTACCGTTGCGATCCGTATCCAAGCGCCTGAACATCCGCCCTTCGCCTCTTTGTTGCGGCATCTCATCTTGTGTCAATTGTCCGTCATCATTTGCATCCATACGCGCCATCATTCGACCCGCACGGTTTGCCGCCAACGTTTCAAGCTCGGATTGTGACAATGCACCGTTTCGATCAGCATCTGCATTGGAAAAACGCAACGCTTGCGCCTGCTGCATTTCTTCGCGGCTTAATTCGCCGTTCCCATCTTTATCTAACATATCAAAAGACATTGATTTTCCCTGCTCTTGCGCCATAGCACCGCTTGCAGCGATCAGTATGATTGCGAACCCATATCTTATCATCGCTTGTCTCCATTTTGCGATTTCGAATAAAGGTTAAACGGTCGTATGGGCGGATTCCGTCGTAAAACGTGTAATTTTTTGCGACATCGCGTCACAAAAGTGATTAATCTCTTTTCCTATTGTGCAATATGACCCATCTCATGATGTGTAACATATAGGGCTCTCATGACCGAAGATGCGACAGATCGACTGATGAAACCTGCGATGTGGAACGGATGGCGCAAACGCTGTCCCAACTGCGGCAAAGGGGCTTTGCTGAAAGGCTATTTGAAAGTACGTGACACTTGCGTTGAGTGTGGTCAGGATTTGCATCATCATCGCGCAGATGATGGGCCTGCATATCTTACGATTTTGATCGTGGGTCACTTGATGGCCCCACTGCTGCATATCGTATTTGTTCAGTTCCGCCCCCACCCTGTAGTTCTGGCTGGTATTTTTTGCGTCGGATGCGTGGCCTTGTCTTTATATTTACTACCACGACTAAAAGGCGTCATTGTTGCGATCCAATGGTCACGCCGAATGCATGGGTTTGGCAAATTGCAGGATGGATAAATCTGTAGTTCGAAACGCTGCAACGATTATCGTTGTTAGAAACCCGCAAAATGATCCGCGTGTTTTGATGGGGCAGCGCGGAAAATCGGCAGCATTCATGCCAAACAAGTTCGTATTTCCAGGTGGCGCGGTTGATCATGGTGATCAAGACATTCCATTGCTAGAGGATGTGTCAGAGCCCTGTAAATCGAGACTGGAAAACTGTCTTGATGTTTCATGCAATGCGATTGCTGCTGCCGCAATTCGTGAATTGTGGGAAGAATCCGGATTGGTTTTAGGCGAACGTGCTGCGTGGCACACACCCCCATCTGATTGGCAGGATTTTGCAAATCTAGGGTTTCGCCCTACACCTAAAGGATTGCGGTTCGTATTTCGTGCTATCACACCACCAGGGCGGCCCCGGCGCTTTGATGCAAGGTTTTTCTTATTGGATGCAGCCCATTTACATGGCGATCTAGATGATTTTTCCCGCGCCAGTGATGAGCTGTCTCATTTACAATGGATCCAATTACCCCAAGCCCGCAGTTTTGATCTGCCTTTTATTACCGAGGTGGTGTTGGCCGAAGTCAGTTCCAGGTTGCCGATACTAGATGCGCCGGAAAGCGTGCCCTTTTTCAAAAATAACGATGAAGAAAGCCTGTTTTTACGCCTGCGTGGCTAAGGGTTTCTGCGCCAGATCGGGTGTGGGACGGGGTCTTTCGCTTTCCAAAAATAATCCCTGAAGACCTGCGCATAGGACGCGAAATAATACCCTTCGTTGCGTTTCAGATATCGATCCACATTCGCGCGATACACTGCAGGCAAACGATACCAAGGCAGTTTGGGGTGCATATGATGAACAACGTGCAGGTTATTGTTCAGAAATAGAAAAGCCAATGGACCGTGATCTTCGATAATAACCGTTCGACCGCGCGCCTTTTCATGGGCCTGATGTTCCAGAAAGGTGCGGATTTTCAAAATTGACAATCCCAGATATGTCGCCACCAGATATGCCCAAACCGGCATAGGCGCATAAATTAGCCAAATAATCACAATGCCCATCGCAGGAATATGCCATACCCATCCCATAAGAACTTTTAGATCTTTATTCCGAATGGCGACCCAGTCTGCACGCATAAAAGACAATTGCGAGATTACAGGCCCTACCGTCAATCGTCCCAGCAAACGGTTGTTGAACAAAAGCAATGTCTGCATCCAGCTTGGCAAACGCGCCCATTCCCCGCCGTCCATATAGTTGCTTTCAGGATCATCATAGGGATCCGTTAGAATACTATCCTGATGGTGGGCCAGATGTGTATCCCGAAACCTTAGAAATGGAATAAACAAAGGTAACGCAGGAAAGACCAGCGCCTGATTTAATGCTTTTGTTTTAAAGGGATGGCCATGGATGATTTCATGTTGAAGGGATGCAAACTGCGCTATGGCCAAACCCGTTATCACGATCCCAACAGGCAGCCACAGCGCAGAAAGCCACATCGTGCTTAAAATCCAAACGAAATACGTAGCGGCCAGTAATATCAATGTCGGCCATTCAATATCACGCGCTTTTTGCCAAAGCGTCATTTTTTCCCCAATTTTGATTAGCAAGCCGACATTAGCACTTGTATCAAATGTGCATAATTCTGAAGATACGCAGCATGAATTCAATTTTGTTTAGGAAATTCACAAGTGTTGGGAAAAACCGATAAACGTGACCGCGCGCAGATGTTTCGTGACAGGCTAATGCTTGCAATGACACAGATCGGCAGCAACCAAAGTCAGCTTGCACGCAATGTCGGTGTTGATCGGTCAACGATTAGTCAAATTTTAAATGGCGATGGAACGCGATTGCCCAATGCCCAAGTCGTCGGTGAATGCGCTTTGGCGTTGGGGGTTTCGACGGATTGGCTTTTGGGGCTTTCTGAACGTCCAGAAAGTGCAGCTGATCTGCTTGCAGCATCAATGACCATGACCCATGCCCCCCGCGCTTTGGTCGATGAACAGATATTTGCTTGGCACAAAGAGGCCGCTGGCTATAAAATTCGCCATGTTCCAGCAGGGTTACCGGATATGTTGAAAACCCATGATCTTTTACAGTGGGAATATGAACCATCGCTTGGGCGCACAACAGATCAAGCGATTGGCGCATCTGAAGATCGCTTGTCATGGATGCGCAGTTTGCAATCTGATTATGAAATCGCAATGCCACTACATGAACTGCAGGTTTTTGCGCAAGCCAAAGGCTATTACTGCGGTCTTCCGGCATCCATCAGGCGTCAACAAATCGATTGGCTGTTAACGCTTCACGAACAGCTTTACCCATCCTTGCGGATTTTTCTGTTCAATGCGCGAAAGCTGTACTCTGCACCCATCACAATTTTTGGACCGTTGCTGTCAGTAATTTATATGGGCAGCAATTATCTGGCTTTTCGCGATACTGAACGGGTTCAGGCAATTACCCGGCACTTTGACGGATTGGTCCGCGAGGCTGAAATCTCGTCCCGTCATTTGCCGGCATTTTTACAATCCTTACGCGACCAGATGCCCTGACCATTGCGTACGAACATCACAACCGGCATCCGCCAAAAAGGCTTGTGCAAGATCAACAAAAGCATTCGGGTTCCGGTGTGAAGCCAAAAGCCTGATACAATCTGTCCGTCGATGGGCCAACAAGATCTGCTCTGATCGTACAGCACAACTTTGTAATTGTTTGATAGTGAATATTTGAGATGCCGACGCAACAATAGCATCGGTACTGCAATGCGATTGCACGACCTGCAGCACTTTTTGCTTTAACGCTAACCTTTCGGGCACACATTCTTGTATCCAGGCAGCACCAGAAACCGCATCAGACATCGTTTTGTGAAATGTAATATTTTCAGCCGTGAAATGCGCCGATGTATCGGGATCAAATATACGGACACTTAACCCTTGATCAGAAAACCAAGTCACCCAACTGGTGCCTTCTTGACCACATCCTATCACAGTGACAACGGTCATTGCGGCGTACGCACCAACTTACTAACGTCGTACCCGTTGAAATCCAGCACCTCAAGCGCCGCGCGCAAACGGTCTGGTGAAATTTCAGGATCTCTGTTCAAAATCCAACCCGCCCGACCATTTGGTGTGCCGACAACAGCCGTACGATAATCTGCGTCCACCCAAAGCACCCAATAAGGCGCGCTAAAGGGAATACCGTTGAAAGATACGTCCAACCGTCCGGGCGATACGACTTGCGCTTGACCCTGAATTGAACGGACCTGACCATCCAGTGTATCTTGTCGGCATGTATTTTTAACAGAAAGTGTCCCATCGGGCTGAACTTTATATTCAGCCGTTACACCGACACAGCCCTTTTGAAACGGCACAGGAAAGCGCGCAATTTCATACCATAACCCGGCATAGAGATCGGCATCAAACCGCGTGGTTGACGCGATTGGGACATTTTCATCACGATATGTCGGAGCCACCGCGCAACCCGCCAACAGCGCAAATAGAACAAGCCAGCGCATCAGTATGGCATCGGGTGAAGTTTATGAGCTGCTGTAATCTCGGATAGGATTTCATCACTTAGCGTCACATCAACAGACCCAAGCGCACGGTTCAAATGATCCATTGTCGTCGCACCAAAGATGGCCGATGCCATGAATGGGCGCGTTCGACACCAGGCCAAAGCCATATGCACAGGATCCAGCCCGTGCCGTTCAGCAATCTGCAAATAAGCATCAACCGCAGGAAAAGCACGATCTGTCCGACGCCCACCCAAATCGCCATTCAAATCCATTCTGCTGTTCTTTGGGACAACACCGTTTTGATATTTTCCGGTCAAAAGACCCGCCGCAAGAGGTGAAAAGGCCAAAAGCCCCACATCTTCATTCACGCTTAATTCAGCCAGATCAGTATCATAAAGCCTGCACATTAACGAATATTCATTCTGAATTGACGCCACCCGCGGCAGGCTTTTTTCTTCGCTGATGCGCAACCATTGTGCTGTGCCCCAGGCACTTTCGTTCGACAGGCCAAAGTGACGAATATTCCCCTTGTCGACCTGCTTTTGCAGCGCCTCAAGCGCCTCTTCCATGTGTGCCATCGTGTCGGCCCGGTCTTGCCCGGACGGATCAAATGTCCAGTTCTGCCGGAACATATAAGACCCGCGGTTTGGCCAGTGGAATTGATACAGATCGATGTAATCTGTCTTTAGTCTTTTCAGGTTGCCTTCGATTGTCACAGGGATACTTTTCGCTGAAATCCCAGCACCATCACGTACATGGGCAAAACCAGACCCTGAATGTTTTGTTGCCAGAATAATATCCGACCGCCGACCAGTTTTGGCGAACCACTCACCAATAATCTCTTCTGTGCGGCCAACAGTTTCAGCTGTAATCGGATTGACCGGATACATTTCAGCCGTATCAATGAAATTGATCCCTGCATCCAGCGAACGGTCGATCTGTGCGTGGCCTTCTTCAAGCGTATTCTGCGACCCCCAGGTCATCGATCCCAGGCACAGCTCGCTGACTATGATGCCGGTGCGCCCCAATTCTTTCATCTGCATGTAAACGGCCCCTCTGTTATGTGTTATTCGGGACTTTAGCGGATCACCCCGGGACAACAACCCGATTAAAAAGACATGAGTCAGAAAACTATTTGAATGACAAAAGGTACATACGGATTATGCGACTTATACTCTTTCTTTTTTGTGTGCTTGCAGGTCCGGCATTGGCCGATCCGCAAGCCTACAGGCTGGATGCACAACGATCGAGCGTGGGCTTTACCTATGCTTTTCAGGGGCAGCCCACGCAAGGGACCATGCCGGTGCGGTCTGCCGATATCACCCTTGATCTAAGGGATGTATCGCGCAGTCAGGTTACGGTTGCGCTGGACCCAAGCCGGGCACGAGCGGGGTTTGTCTTTGCCACGCAGACGATGAAGGGGCCCAGTATTCTGGACACCGCGCGGTTTCCGACGATTACCTTCCGGTCAACGCGTGTGACGGGTACGGTGAACGATGCGCGTCTGACGGGTGATATCACGATCCGTGGTGTGACACGGCCTATTACGCTGACAGCCGGGCTGTTTCAGGAACAGGGCGTTGATCCAGCGCAGCGGGACAAGCTGCTGATTGTGATGAAGGGGTCGGTGAACCGCAATGATTTCGGCGCGGGTGGCTGGCCCGATTATGTGGATGAACGGATTGATCTGAACATTCGCGCCTGGATTGACCGGGTGCAGTAGGCCGGTTTCGGACTGGGGGCTGCCTGCCCCCAGACCCCCGGGAGTATTTTTTGAACAATGAAAGGGCGTGGCGCTTGCATCGGGTCGTGCGGGGGCGTTAAACGGATCGGACCACAGCAACAAAGGCGTGTTCCATGGCCCGGCATCTAATTACCTCTGCCATTCCCTATATCAACGGCATCAAGCATCTGGGCAATCTGATCGGGTCCCAACTGCCTGCCGATCTGTTCGCCCGCTATCAGCGTGCGCGCGGGCATGAGGTGATGTTTCTGTGTGCCACCGATGAACATGGTACGCCGGCTGAACTGGCGGCGGCCAAGGCGGGCAAGCCGGTCGATGAATATTGCCGTGAGATGCACGCCATTCAGTTGGAGTTGTCGAACGGCTTTCGGCTGTCTTTTGATCATTTCGGCCGATCCTCAAGCCCGCAGAACCACCGGCTGACACAGTATTTTGCTGGGCGTCTGGCCGAGGCCGGGTTGATTGAAGAGGTCAGTGAAAAGCAGGTTTATTCGAACGCTGACGGGCGGTTCCTGCCCGACCGCTATATCGAAGGCACCTGCCCCAACTGCGGCTATGACAAGGCGCGGGGGGATCAGTGCGAAAACTGCACAATTCAGCTGAACCCCACCGACCTGATCAACCCGCGCAGTGCGATTTCGGGATCAAGTGATCTTGAGGTACGTGAGACAAAGCATCTTCACCTGCGTCAATCCGCGATGAAGGATAAGCTGGATCAGTGGATTGATGAAAAGATCAACCAATCCACATTTTCAAAGCTGCACGAAGGCAGTGATTCAGATGAGAGCAGAAAGCTACTCACAGATCCTAGGACTATGCCTTGGCCCGTGCTGACGACCTCGATTGCCAAGAAGTGGCTGCACGATGGTGACGGTCTGCAGGATCGCGGCATCACCCGCGATCTGGACTGGGGCATCCCAGTGAAAAAGGGCGATCAGGACTGGCCGGGGATGGAGGACAAGGTCTTCTACGTCTGGTTCGACGCGCCCATTGAATACATCGCCTGCGGTGGCGAATGGGCCGAGGCGCATGGCAAGACGGATGCCGACTGGGAACGCTGGTGGCGCACCGATAAAGGCGCCGATGACGTGCGCTATACGCAGTTCATGGGCAAGGACAACGTGCCCTTCCACACGCTGTCGTTCCCGGCGACGATCATGGGGTCGGGCGAACCGTGGAAGCTGGTCGATTATATCAAATCGTTCAACTATCTGAACTATGACGGCGGCCAGTTCAGCACGTCGCAGGGGCGTGGTGTGTTCATGGATCAGGCGCTGGCGATCCTGCCTGCCGATTACTGGCGCTGGTGGCTGCTAAGCCATGCGCCCGAAAATTCAGACAGCGAGTTCACCTGGGAAAATTTCCAAGCCTCGGTCAACAAAGACCTGGCCGATGTGCTGGGCAATTTTGTCAGCCGCGTGACCAAGTTCTGCCGGTCTAAGTTTGGCGAGGAAGTGCCCGCGGGGGGTGACTATGGGCCGCAGGAACAGGCGCTGATCGACGATCTGACCCGCCGCATCCGCGCGTATCAGGCGCATATGGACGCGATTGAGATCCGCAAAGCCGCAGGCGAGTTGCGCGCGATCTGGGTGGCCGGGAATGAATACCTGCAATCGGCCGAGCCTTGGGCCAAATTCAAGACCGACCCAGATGCCGCCGCTGCCGTCGTACGCCTGTCGCTGAACCTGATCCGGCTTTATGCGGTGCTGTCGCAACCGTTCATTCCCGATGCCGCTGCCACGCTGATGACGGCGATGAACACCGACGACAACAGCTGGCCCGATGATGTCGAACAGGCGCTATCGGCTTTGCCCGCGGGTCATGGCTTTGCCGTTCCAGACGTGCTGTTTCGCAAGATCACGGATGAGGAACGCGAAGACTGGCAAACCCGATTTTCAGGCACGCGCGACGGATGAAGGCCATTCTGTTTCCATCGGCTGAGACACTGACCAAGTGGTTGGCCAGCCGAACCGATGCGGACGAGCATGTCGTTGCTTTGCCCGAAGCCGAGGAATATTCAGCCAGTCTTGAAATCGAACATGCCATCATCGCCCATGGCTGGTGGCGCATTGGTCCTGCGATTTCCAGACGTGGTAACAGTGTTGCGGTGATCCGTCCTATGGAAAAGGGCAAGGTGCTAAGTGACCACATGACGGCGGCGGCAATTGGGGCCAGGGTGCGCGGCTGGATGATGCCCGCAGGAAACGCCCTCATCAAGGCTGACCCAATGGCCCAGGATGTAAAAGACATCCCCGAAGATTTGCGCAGTATTCTTGAGGATCACGATGTTTCGGATGTGTGGGAAATGGTGCCCGTCAGCATGCAGAACATCATGCTTGCAAGTCTGGCGCTGGCACCGCCGGATGAACGTCAGGGGGCCATGATATCGATCGCAGATAACCTTGTGAAAATCAGGCAACGATATCAGTGATGTGGCGGGTTTTCTTTCTGGTACCTTTCTTGGTGGCTGCCTGTGTGAGGGATGAAACCATATCTGCATATGCTGAAAAGAACGCGATATATGAACTAATCGAGATCAATAATATGGTTGTTTCAAGTCTTGCGACGATCCAGTTTCCGAGCAAAGGCAAAGTTACAGGTCAAGGCCCGTGCAATCGTTTCAACGCCAAGCAATCAGCGCCATATCCGTGGATCAATTTGAGCTTGATCGAAAGTACCGAACTGGCCTGTCCAAAACTTACCGATGAACGCCAATACTTTGAATCCCTGGGCAAAATGACATTGGCCGAGGTGTCAGGGGATGTACTGATTCTGTCGAATGACGAAGGGGATCAAATGGTGTTTCAGACGCGTAGGCAACGCGTGAGAACATCCAGAAATCTGGCGCGAACAGGCGGTAAGGGGCGGTTACCCAAAGCAGGTGCCAAAGCGTTTTCCAGAAAATAACCAGTCGTGCGTAATGCCAACACGATCTCTGCATCATCTGATGTGCCACTACCCAGCATGACAGGCGGTAAAGGCAGCAGCTTATCGGCCCAATCCCCTGCGCCTTGCTTTGTAACTGCCCGCCCGCTTTTAGGCGAGACATATGCGAGCCCATCGACCGCGCCCGTCACAGCACAAGTGGACAGATCAAGGCCAAAGCCCAATTCCTCAAGCAGGGCCATTTCCCATTGCAAATAGGCCAATGGCCACAGCGTGTTTTGCCCCAATAAATCCAACAATGCAGTTGTACGGGCATAAAGCGGCGGGTGGGGCTCGCGTTCAGCCAGCGCAAAACATAACAACCCGCAGACCGTATTCAGGCCAGCCAAAGCCATTGCATCGCCCATGACCAAAGCCGCACGACTGCGCAGTGGTTCAACCGCAAAAGTCCCGATATGTTCATCTAACCGCGCTTTCCAGACAACATCCAACTGCGCGCCCGGCTGCAGAACAGGTGCGATTTTGCGGCTGCTTGCCCCACGCACGACCCCAGCATGAAGACCGTTTTGTTCAGTAAAAATCTCGATAATTGCAGCGGTTTCCCCGTGTTTGCGCACGGATAACAACACACCTTGGTCGCGCCATTCGATCATTCATAAATGCCCAATTTAATCTGGTCATGCTTACCATAAAACTTGCATTTTTGTTCATGAATGATCATCAAGACATTCAATAATAAGGACAAAACAGAATATGCAGAAAATAGCACTTGCGATTCAACCCGTTGTGAAAATTGCCGCCTATGTTGGTATATTTATAGGTATATGTGGAATGGGTCTTGGCCTTGCGGTTATATTCGGTATAGCGCCGCCCCCGCCTGATGATATTACAGGCTTTCATATAATCGTTGGCAGTGCGGCATTTATTGCAGTCATGATACTACAGCTTTTTATTTTCAAATATCTGATCAACCAGGTAAAAAACAATACCTGAAAAATTGATTACTACTCTAATCCCGGTTCATCCAGCATGTGCCGCCCGGCGCGGTCTTCAACTTCGATCACCCACAGATCAGGGTCAAACCCGCGCTGCTTCTGGATACTGGCGTCCACATCCGTCTCGGACCCTTCGACCAGCACACCCCACGTTCGATCCCCTGTCATCAGATCAAAGGACCGCTGATAGACCACGGCTTGTCCGTCAAGCGTGTTCAGCTTCACAAAAACGGCCCCTGCTGTTGCATCCCCTTTGGCTGTGACAAACGCCGGAATATCCGCCAAACGCAATCGCGTCAGATAAGCATACACCCAAAAATCAGCGGTCAGTCGCGTCATGCGTTCCCGTCACGAAAATCAAGGCCCATTTCGGAGTAGCGTTCCTTGTCCTCAAGCCAGTTCGGGCGGACTTTAATCTGCGTGAACAGATGCACTTTGCGGTCCAGAAACTCTTCCAACTCTTCGCGTGCGGCTTTGCCCACAGCCTTGATCGTTTCACCTTTGTTGCCAAGCACGATACCTTTGTGGCCGTCACGCATTACATAAATCAGTTGATCAATCCGGACCGAGCCATCCTTGCGATCGTCCCATTTTTCCGTCTCGACCGTCAGTTGATAAGGCAGTTCCTGATGCAATCGCAGTGTGAGCTTTTCGCGCGTAATTTCTGCCGCGATCATGCGCAGTGGCAGATCAGCAATCTGATCTTCGGGATAAAGAAATGGACCTTCTGGCAATTGATCGGCCAACCATGCCTTAAGGTCATTGGCGCCGTGTCCCTTTTCAGCAGAAATCATAAAGGTTTCGGCAAAGTTAAACCGATCATTCAGATCTTTTGACAGGCCCAGCAAAACCTCAGACTGCACACGGTCGATTTTATTGATCGCCAACGCAATCGTCTGACCTTCGGCCCGCTCTTGCAGGCTGTTCAGAATAGCTTCGACACCATCCGTGATGCCCCGGTGCGCTTCGACCATCAGTACAACAATATCGGCATCGGCAGCCCCACCCCACGCAGCAGCCACCATAGCGCGGTCCAGCCTGCGGCGTGGGCGAAACAAGCCGGGTGTATCCACAAAAACAATCTGTGCATCGCCGTGCATCGCTACACCACGAATACGTGCGCGGGTGGTTTGCACCTTGTGTGTCACGATGGAAACCTTGGCACCCACCATCCGATTCAGCAGGGTCGATTTTCCCGCATTCGGTTCCCCGATCAACGCCACAAAGCCTGCACGTGTCATTCTGATTGTACCTTTTCCAGCAGGGCTTTCGCAGCAGCCTGTTCTGCGTGTCGTTTCGAACCGGCTGTTGCGATCGCCGTCTGACCAGAGCTTAGCTGTACTTCAATCGTAAAAATAGGGGCATGGTCTGGGCCTTTGCGGCTTAATTCAACATACGCAGGCGGTGTCTGCCCCCTGGCCTGGGCCCATTCCTGAAGCGACGTTTTTGCATCACGCGCGTCCGCTTCGACACGGTTAATCCGGTCACCCCAAAGACGCAGTACCAGTGCCTTGGCGGCATCAAAGCCTGCATCACGGTAAACGGCTGCAATCACTGCCTCCATCGCGTCGGCCAACAAAGCCTCTTTCCGGCGCCCGCCTGATATCATCTCAGACCGACCCAGTTTAAGCACATCACCAAGATTTATCTGCCTGGCAACATCGGCACAGGTTTCCTTGCGAACAAGCGCATTGAAACGAGGTGCCAGTTGACCTTCGCTGGCGTTTCTGTCCGCTTCCAATAATGCCTCGGCCATAACCAGCCCCAGCACACGGTCACCTAAAAATTCCAGCCGTTCGTTATCATCACGCGTCGGCGATGAGATGGACGCATGCGTCACCGCACGGATCAGGATTTCGGGTCGCTTGAAATCATGTCCGATCAATGCCGCAAAGGCCTGAAGATCTGCTGCCAGCTTCAATCGAGCCTCTTGAAGAAACGATCTGATCGCCATGTCCAGAAAAACAGAATTGAGGCGCCTTCGGCCGAGAAAATCACACGGTCTGCGCGGCCAACCAGAAATTCTTCGGATACAAAACCAACACCGGGTTGGGGAAAGCTGTTTTGCGCAACGCGGCTATCGACCGAGTTATCGCGATTATCACCCATAAAGAAATAATGACCCTGTGGTACGATATATACCGGAGTGTTATCTTGTATTTTTGGACCAATATTCAGAATGCTGTGGCTAACCCCATTGGGCAACACTTCTGTAAAGCGCTCTTTTTCACAAATAGCCCCTTGGCCGGGGTTTCCATTTGAACAAGACGGTGTGTTTCGCGGATCCCTAGGGAAGGTAAAATCACCTGTTCTGACGCCGCGCATAACCATCTGTATTGTACGTGGGATCACCATCGTGGTGCCCTGAAGCTCATAGGTTTCTTCGAAATCCTCGACCTGAGTGGTGGGGACAGGTTGACCATTCAAATGCAAAAAACCTTGCACCATCTGGACCCTGTCGCCGGGCAGACCGACCAGACGTTTAATATAATCCTGATTGGTTACCGGGTGACGAAAAACCACAATATCGCCACGTTCAGGTTCACTGCCAAACAACCGACCGCTGATGGGGCATGCAGCAAAGGGGCACGAATATTTCGAATAACCATAGGCCATTTTATTGACGAATAAAAAATCGCCAATCAGCAGCGTATCTTTCATGGATCCAGACGGAATCCAGAACGGCTGAAAAAAGAAAGACCGGAAAATCCCGGCGATCAGTAACGCATAAAAAACGGTCTTGAGCGTCTCATTGAACCCGTCTTTTTTAGCAGCCTTGTCGGCCATAATGTAAACTCCTGCAAAACTTGGTGTTACATGCGCAGCCTGCGCGGGGGTGTCAAGCGGGCGAAGACGATATTGGCCGCGCTTCGATCACGACAAAGGCTTGGGCCCAAGGATGATCATCGGTCAATGTGACGTGGATAATCGCCTCATGACCCGGTGGCGTCATGTCTGCAAGGCGTTCAGCCGCCCATCCAGTAACAGCCATAACAGGCTGACCCGTTTTCAAATTGCTAACAGCCATATCTTTCCAGGAAATACCCATACGCAGGCCTGTACCCAGCGCCTTTGAACAAGCTTCCTTGGCGGCCCACCGCTTGGCATAAGTGCCAGCGGTATCCTTACGACGTTCTGCCTTGCGTTGTTCAATATCGGTAAAAACACGGTCACGGAACCGATCTCCGAACCGATCCAGCGTTCCTTGGATCCGCTCGATATTTGCCAGATCAGTTCCGATGCCAAGTATCAATCGAACGTCCTTGAAACATCATCCACAAGCGATTTGGCTTGAATTTTGGCACCTAAGCCAAAACCAATGCGATTGGATATCAGCGCGATGACACCAAACACTAGCGTAGCAAGAAGCATTGCCGCCGCAAAAGCCGCAGGAGCCATTTCTTCTTCGCCAAACCGCATCGCCCAGAATACCAATGCCGCCAAAGGTATGATTATCGCCACGAAAATCAGGCTCATGTATGTCGCAGTGATCCATGCATATCCATTGCTGGGTCTTTGCCCACACACACGAACATACCGCATGCCCGAATCCATCGCTGCAAACATCGGGGTCAGAACAGAGGCAAAGCCTGTCGGCAACTCAAGTCCCGCAAAAGTTGCAGCGATATAGTTCACTGCACTCAGGGCGAAGTTCAACCCTATGAAAATCAATGTGTATCTAAGATAACGAACAGGCTTTTTTTGCGACATTTACATACTCTTTTCAACTCGTTAGTGACGTGCCTCATCCATCAAGGCGCGCATCTTTTGGATGGCAGGTTGTAACCCAAGAAAGACTGCCTCTCCAATTAAAAAATGCCCTATGTTCAGTTCCTGAACCTCAGGTAAGGCTGCGATGGGCTGGACTGTGTCATAGGTCAGACCATGGCCCGCGTGCACCTCAAGACCAAGCGAATGGGCAAAGCTAGCCATATCGCGCAGGCGATCCAATTCGGCGTTACGTTCATCAAACTGGCCCTCTGCATGCGCATCGCAATAGGCGCCGGTATGCAATTCAATTACTTGTGCACCAATGCGATTTGCGGCCTCGATCTGGCGCTTGTCTGCGGCGATAAAGATGGACACACGGCAGCCTGCGTCACGCAATGGCGCAATAAAATGCGCCAGTTTATTTTCTTCGCGCGCCACCTCAAGCCCGCCTTCTGTCGTGCGTTCTTCGCGTCGTTCGGGCACAATACAAACCGCATGCGGTTTATGACGCAGCGCTATTTTCTGCATCTCATCCGTAGCGGCCATTTCAAAATTCAACGGCAAGTCAAGCGCTTCCATCAATCCTTCGATATCAGTATCCGAGATATGGCGACGATCTTCGCGTAAATGGGCCGTGATCCCATCGGCCCCTGACTCTTCGGCCAATTTGGCCGCGCGAATAGGATCGGGATAAATTCCACCCCGCGCATTACGGACTGTCGCCACATGATCAATATTCACACCAAGACGAAGTTTACCAACCGCCGACATATCAGAACTCCTTGTGACCGAATGCATGTTTACGCCCTGCCGCAAGCGCGTCAATGCCCGACTAAAACAGCTTGGTCAGAATGAAAACCGGCAGTGATGCCGCAATGGTCAAAAACAAGCATCCAAACACGACATACAATCCATCGCGCGCCAAAAGGCTAAGCGAAAAGCAAAGTATGGCAGCGCCCATCAAGGAAGAGGAAAAGGGGATAGCTTCCATGAACGGAATGGCAAGTCCTGCGACAATTGGTAAGGCCTGAACCACATAGATCATCGGAGGCCCAACAAGCAGGCGAAACCGTTTTCTTGAATGACGGTCCAACCAATTGGCCAACCAGCGTAGCCTGCGCGTACCTGCCTGCAACCGATCAAGCGCAATATGCCGATTTCGCAGGAATTTTGGCAACCAAATGCAATGGCGCTGCATCAACATCTGGGCTGCAACGACCGCAACCAAAAGACCGCAAACCGATGAAAACAGCGGAATACCACTGAGTGGCGATATTAACAAAAGCGCGGGCGCAATCATCATAGGTAAAAAAGATGTCGCGCCAAAGGTGCTTAAAACCGAACCAAGAGTAGGACTTTCATTTTCCTGAAGATCATTCAGACGGTCAAGAACCTGAGTCACAGACTGCGGGTCATGGGCCATATGTCTGCCTTAGCGTGGCGGGTTCTTTGCTGCTTGTTCTTTTTCGGCGGCCTTGCGGGCTGCCTTTTCGCGTAAATTCGCAAGCTTGGCCTTGATCCGGCCCTTTCGGCGGTTTTGATAAGCACGGATCAGCGGAACGCTTATAAAATACGCGATATAGCCCGCCAACATACCAGGGATCAGACCACCAATCAGATAGGGATAGAAAATATCGGTGTAAAAGACAGTAAGCCCCGACCAATCTGCCGTCCGATCTGTGAAAATCGCCAGAAAATTGTGCCAAAGGTCGTTCCCCGCATCAACAAACTTACCACCCAAAGACCGATCTACATCTGTCTTGGGTTCTTTGCCCAAAAGCAAATACCCCGTATTCAGTGATATAATACCAATTGGCACATACGTAAGAGGATTGCCAAAAAAAGTGGCCAGCAATGCCGCCAGAATGTTGCCACGCATAAAGATAGCTGTGGTTCCGGCAACGATAAAATGCACCCCGTAAAAGGGCGTGAATGTGGTAAAGACGCCAGCCCATATGCCGCGTGCGATTTTTTCAGGGGTATCGGGAAGTCTGCGCAAACGATGTTTGACATAGACAAATGCACGTCCCCATCCACCGCGAGGATACACAAATTCGCGCAGTATCTTGAAAATGCTTCGTCTGTCGCGGCGTTTGAATACCAAGTCTTCTTTCCCTATTCGGCAGCAGCCGCCAAACCCCTTCCCGGATCGCGTACACGCGTTACATGAGCAACGTCTGTTTCCGCTTCAAGTGCGGTCATCACAGCATGCAGGTGTTCTACGTCACGTAAATCTACGTCGATAATGAGGCGATAGTAGTCCGGTTTCCTGTCAATAAAATTAAGATTGCTGATATTGGCCTTTTTCTCTCCGATCAATGTGCAAATCCGTCCCAGCACACCTGCATCATTACTTATGGTCACTTCAAGGCTTACTGTATAAATTTCCGGGTGTGGGCCATCGTGCCAACGCAAATCAATCCAGCGTTGGGGCTGATTTTCGAATTCCACCAGCTTTTCACAATCAATCGCGTGCACCACCACCCCCTGCCCACGGACCGTAATGCCAATAATTCGTTCGCCCGGAACAGCCTGGCAACATGGGGCACGGCGGAAAGACTGATCAGGATTCAGGCCAACGACAGCATGATCTTCTGATACCAGATCCCCCTGTTTTGCTGCCAGTGCGGGATAAAGCACTTCGATAACTTCGCTGGTTGTCAATTCAGCACTACCAAGACGCGCCAAAAGTTCATCACGATCAGGCAACGCCATATTGCGCGCGGCCGTTTCCAATGCTTTGTCCGTCGCGCGTTTCCCAATGTGCGAAAAGGCCACCCGCGCCAGTTCTTTCCCCAACTTCACAAAGCGTTCGCGGTCTTCTTCACGCAAGGCTTTTCTGATCGCCGATTTTGCCTTGCCGGTGACAACAATATCAATCCAGGTGGCTTGTGGCGTTTGACCCTGAGCGGTCAGAACCTCGACCGATTGTCCGTTTTTCAGTCGCGTCCACAAAGGCACACGCAGACCGTCAACCTTGGCCCCGACACATGCGCTTCCGATGCGGGTATGAATGGCATAGGCAAAATCAATAGGCGTCGCACCACGGGGCAGCTTGAACACATCGCCCTTGGGGGTAAAGCAAAACACCTGATCCGAATACATCTCAAGCTTGACAGCTTCGAGAAATTCGTCGTGATCCTCGGCAGCTTCAAACCGTTCCTTTAAGCCCGCGATCCATTTTGCGGGATCAACTGCAAAGGGGTTTTCGGAACGGACGCCATCACGGTATGACCAGTGCGCGGCCACACCGCTTTCAGCCACATCATGCATCTGGCGGGTTCTGATCTGAACCTCGACCCGTTTCCCATCCCGGCCAGAAACGGTGGTGTGCAAACTGCGGTATCCGTTTGACTTGGGCTGGCTGATGTAATCCTTGAAGCGCCCCGGCACAGCCCGCCAACGTTGATGAATAGCGCCAAGCGTGCGATAACAATCGCCTTCCGTGCGGGTAATAATGCGAAATCCGTATATATCGGACAGACGCGAAAAACCCTGATCCTTTTCCTGCATCTTGCGCCAGATCGAATAGGGTTTCTTGGCGCGGCCAAAGACATCTGCTTCAATATCAGCTTCATCCAACTCGTCACGCATGTCGCTGGTGATCTTGTGGATCACATCGCCCGTTTCTTTCTGCAATGTGATAAAGCGGCGGATGATCGACGCACGACCGTCGGGATTTAGCACCTTAAAAGCCAGATCCTCAAGCTCTTCGCGCATCCATTGCATACCCATTCGGCCAGCAAGGGGCGCAAAGATATCCATCGTTTCACGCGCTTTTTGCACTTGCTTGTCAGGGCGCATCGCCTTGATCGTACGCATATTATGCAACCGATCGGCCAGTTTGACCAAAATAACGCGCAGGTCCTTTGACATCGCCATGAAAAGCTTGCGAAAATTTTCAGCCTGTTTGGTTTCGGTCGAGGTCAGCTGGATATTCGTCAGCTTGGTAACACCATCAACCAGTTCGGCGATTTCCTTGCCGAAACGCTTTTCGACTTCTGAATAGCTGGCGCGCGTGTCTTCGATCGTGTCGTGCAAAAGGGCCGTTATAATCGTCGCATCATCCAGCCTTTGTTCGGTCAGAATGGCAGCAACAGCGATAGGATGTGAAAAATAGGGTTCGCCCGAATGGCGCTTTTGCCCTTCGTGCATATCGCGGCCATAATCATAGGCCGCGCGAATAAGATTTTCGTTTGTCTTGGGGTTGTAGCTGCGGACAAGCGCAATCAGATCATCGACTGCGATCATCCACCGCCATCCTTATTTTGGCCCCTGTGCTTCCATCAGCGCACGCAGAAGTTTTTCTTCTGACATATCGTCCTGGGCAGGTTTATCAGCCTCGGCTCCCATAAGAAGCGCCATTGCATCTTCTTCTGGCTCATCAACTTCGATCTGGCTTTGGTTCGATTCGATCAGACGTTCACGCAGATCATCCGCTTGCTGGGTTTCGTCGGCAATCTCACGCAGGCTAACAACAGGGTTCTTATCGTTGTCGCGATCCACGGTTATGGGCGAGCCGCTGGCGATCTCGCGGGCGCGGTGTGCAGCAAGCATCACGAGTTCAAAGCGGTTCGGAACCTTATCGACACAATCTTCCACGGTTACGCGGGCCATCAAGCTCTCCAATATTGCAAGTGGTCAGAAAGCGATCATTTACGCCCAATTTATTTAATTTACAAGGGCACTTTATGCCTCACGAGACAGATTTCACCTGCGATATCTCATCCATTGGGTAATGATCCAGCATTTCGGCAACACTCAGCCCCAAAACAGGATGCTTCCAGTCATCTGCGACGTCCAATAATGGCACCAATACAAATGGGCGATCCTGAATGCGTGGGTGGGGCAGAATCAATTCATCCGGTGTGTTGTTCGCTTGATCGGACAAGGGCATCCCAATCCAGTTCTCGGCTTGGGTACGATTCGGCAAAATCATATCGCCCACGGCCAGCAAATCCAGATCAAGGGAACGGCTGCCCCATCGCTGCAATCTTTCACGCCCGAAATATGTTTCGATATTATGCAAACGCAGCAATATATCGCTTGGCTCAGAATTTGTGACGACGGACACTGCAGCATTCACATAATCAGGCCCAAAACCAACGGGAAAACAGGGAGTTTCATATAATTTACTTTTTTTTCGAATTTTCCCAACTTCTTCTTCGATAAAGTCAAACGCCTTAAAAACAGTTGTTTTCGCATCCCCAAGGAATGATCCTGTATTGCTTCCCAATGCGATCAACACATTGTTTGCGGCAACTTCTTGCACATGGGGTTGCAGCATGCTTTATTTTCCCTAATTTAGTTTGTCAGTTCTGCCATATTTCAAATCATTCACTCACGGCAACTCTCGGCGGAACGAAATCTGGAAGGATAACTTAATGTTTTATCAAGGCGAACGGCTGGCGCTGTTCATTGATGGATCAAATCTATATGCGGCCGCCAAAGCACTTGGGTTTGACATCGATTATAAACTATTGCGCCAGGAATTTATGCGTCGTGGAAAATTATTACGCGCATTTTACTATACGGCCCTGTTAGAGAATGACGAATATTCACCTATCCGCCCATTGGTGGATTGGCTGCATTACAATGGGTTTTCGATGGTTACGAAACCCGCCAAGGAATACACCGACAGCCAGGGTCGTCGCAAAGTCAAAGGCAATATGGATATTGAGCTGACAGTCGATGCGATGGAGCTTAGCCCCTATGTCGATCATGTGGTTATCTTTTCAGGCGATGGCGATTTCCGCCCACTGATCGAAGCCCTGCAGCGCAAAGGTGTTCGTGTTTCTGTTGTATCAACCATTCGAAGCCAGCCCCCGATGATTGCTGATGAACTGCGTCGTCAGGCAGATAATTTTATTGAGTTATATGAATTAAAAGATGTGATCGGACGCCCGCCGCGCGAACCGCGCGAGATGGAAGGTGAAATGTACGAACAGGAAGTCGAAGTCGAATAATTAAAAACCGGGGCCAGTTCCCGGTTTTTTTATTTTCCTAAGCTCTGGCCGCGACGCAAACGCGCGGGGCTATTTATTCCCCGAAATGATATGTTAAATCTGTCTGCAAGGCGTTATCTGCGTCAGGGACAAGAGGATCAAACATATGGGCAAACCCGCTTTGACACTTTATCTGGCCGCACCGCGTGGATTTTGCGCAGGTGTTGATCGTGCGATAAAGATCGTCGAAATGGCACTGGATAAATGGGGTGCGCCGGTATTTGTGCGCCACGAAATCGTGCATAATAAGTATGTCGTTGATGAACTGCGTGAAAAAGGTGCTGTGTTCGTCGAAGAGCTTGACGATTGCCCAGATGATCGCCCGGTGATCTTTTCCGCCCACGGTGTTCCCAAGGCCGTTCCGGCTGAGGCCGCAAAGCGCGAAATGATATTTGTGGATGCAACCTGCCCACTTGTCAGCAAGGTCCATATCGAAGCAGAACGTCATCATCAGAATGGCCTTCAAATGATCATGATCGGTCACAAAGGCCATCCCGAAACGGTGGGAACGATGGGTCAGCTGCCTGATGGCGAAGTGCTGTTGGTCGAAACTGTCGAAGATGTTGCCACGGTGCAAGTGCGTGATCCGAATAAACTGGCTTTTGTCACCCAGACAACCCTTTCCGTCGATGATACCGCAGATATAGTCGCCGCTCTTCAGGTACGATTTTCAGGGATCGTAGGGCCCCACAAAGAAGATATCTGCTATGCCACAACAAACCGGCAAGAGGCGGTCAAAGCTATGGCACCCAAATGTGATGCAATGCTGGTAGTGGGGGCGCCCAACAGCTCAAACTCGAAACGTCTGGTCGAGGTCGGTGCGCGGGCTGGATGCAAATATTCCCAACTTGTACAGCGTGCTGCCGATATCGACTGGCGCGCGTTGTCTGGCATTTCGTCGGTTGGGATAACGGCGGGTGCATCGGCACCCGAAGTGCTGATAAACGAAGTCATTGATGCTTTTTGCGACAAATTCGATGTGACCGTTGAACAGGTCGTGACTGCTGAAGAAAATGTCGAATTCAAAGTGCCCCGTGTGCTGCGCGAACCCGCATGATCCAGATCCCACGCTCTGCCCTTTGGCTTGGCATTGCCGGACTGACCCCGTTCCTTTGGGGGGCTGCAACCCAAATTGCCCCCAGTGTGACGGGCTTGATGCCTGGCTTTCTGGGTCCGCTGTACATCGGTCCTTATATACAGGTTATCTACGGCCAGGTGATCTTGTCTTTTATGTCAGGTGTCCTTTGGGGGTTTTCTGCACGGGCGCAGGGGCAAACGGCCACTGTTGGATACACCTTATCTGTTATACCCGCCCTTTGGGTTTTTTTTGCAACCAATGGCACCCCAGACACAGCTGCGATCAATCTAATTTTTGGGTTCATCGGCGTTCTGGGGCTGGACTGGTTGTTTTGGCAACATCAACTGGCCCCAAAATGGTGGCTAAAGCTACGCATTATTCTGACTTTGATCGTGGTCACATGTCTGGGGGTTGGGCTTTTTTATGGATAGAAAAACGCTTGCCACCTATACCGCCAAGGCAAACCATTACGCAACGCTGGTATCGCGCGGCACACCAGATCAGGACTTGCAGACCTTTATCGATGCGATCCCCACAAATGGTGTTGTACTGGATCTGGGCTGTGGCCCAGGCAATTCAGCCGCAATGATGCGCGATGCAGGATTGCAGGTTGAAGCAACAGATGCCTGTGCTGAAATGGTCCAACTGGCCAAGGATCAATATGGAATTGACGCTCGCCTTGAAACCTTCGACCAGCTTACCGCGAAAGGTCATTACCATGGCATCTGGGCCAACTTCAGTCTTTTGCATGCTGTACAAGCCGATATTCCGGTTCACCTGACACAGATTCACAATGCTCTGCGGATCGACGGATATTTTCATATCGGCATGAAACTGGGAAGCGGTGAAAAGCGTGACAAGATCGGGCGGTTTTATTCATTTTACTCTGAAGAAGACTTGACCAATCTGCTGATCAATTGCGGTTTTGAACCCGAATACAAGCGGCAAGGCGAAGGCAAAGGGTTGGCTGGAACTGTCGAGCCTTTCATCATCATTCAATCAAGGAAAGCAAATGCCTGATCTTTTCGCCTATACCGATGGCGCATGCAGTGGAAATCCCGGCCCCGGTGGCTGGGGTGTATTGATGCTGGCTAAAAACGGTGATGATGTCGTCAAAGAACGTGAGCTGAAAGGCGGTGAGCCCGATACAACGAACAACAGGATGGAGCTTTTGGCCGCGATCCACGCGCTTGAGGCGTTGAGCCGCGCAACTAAAGTCACGATCGTGACCGACAGCGCCTATGTCAAAGGTGGCATCACCGAATGGATGTATGGCTGGAAAAAGAACGGCTGGAAGACCTCGACCAAGAAACCTGTGAAAAACGTAGACCTGTGGCAACGATTGGATGAGGCGCGCAAACCACATGATGTGACATGGGAATGGGTCAAAGGACATGCCGGGCATCCTGAAAATGAACGCGCTGACGTATTGGCACGGGCCGGAATGGCACCTTTTAAACAAGAATAAATGATATAAATTGCCCTAACGTCAGTCACGCCAATTGTGAAAAGACATAGTTCTTTTTAGAATGCATATAACTTACAGTCGATGTGCGAATAAAATTTCCTTTATTTTCAATGAAATTTGCCAACCATACAACCGAAACATGTGCTCACATTTGATTGATGTGCAATTATGCACAAAGCAGCATGCTGTTTTGATCAATAGAAAAATATTGAGTGTTACATAAGTCTTAATCATCAACAACGGGTGTTTTGCCCAACCGAAAACAGGCCGATAGGTCAAAATACAATCGCCCAGAGATGGGCATAGATAAGGAATGTTAAAATGTACGTTAAAGTTTCTCTTGCCGCACTTGCCCTTGCCGCAGCCCCTGCTTTTGCAAACGACCAATTGGCTGGTTCCGTTGGCGTAGACGCAGGTTCCTTTACAACAAGTCAACTTGCGCAGTTGAAATCTGCCCTGGAAGGTGACGATCAGAACATCGCATCCTTTATCAAAGCGGGTGGCAGCGAAGTGATATCAACACAAAGTGGTATTTCGGCAGGTCACGCACAACTGGCGCAATCTCTGGGCCTTGATGCAAATGAATATTCAGTCAGCGAGCTGGCGCGGATCAAAAGCATTCGTGATTCAGACGAAGGGTAATTCGAACACAAAAATAAAGAGAAAACGAGGCTTCTGAAAGGATGGCCTCGTTTTGGTTTTTAAATCACTACCATATGAAAAATCATTTTTCGTATTGAGTACAGCAAGTTTCAGTGCTTTGTTTTCATTAATAAATGGTAACAGTCTATCCAATTGTATCTCATGAATTTTTCGACACAAATGTCGATCTGAAACTTAGGAAAATAACGTTTATGGTATTCAAATCACGCCTTGTCATGGCCTTTTCAATAAGTGCGCTTTTTATCGTTTCCGGTTGCGCAACAGTAACCCGCGGATCGAATGATATGTTGCAAATTGTATCGCAGCCAGCGGGCGCGCAAGTTAAAACAAGCAACGGTTATAGCTGCGACAATACACCATGCGAATTAAAAATACCGCGTCGGTCAAAATTCGTTGTGACCATTTCAAAAGCGGGCTGTCAAACTCAGCAGGTTAAAGTGACAAATGAACTTGCCGAAGGTGGCGCCGCAGGCATGGCCGGAAATGTATTGATAGGCGGTGTGATTGGAATTGGCGTGGATGCAGCCACGGGTGCAACCCAGAACCTAGAACCAAACCCGGTCATGGTTAATTTGCGCTGCAGATAAAGCCTAATATCGGCGCATTTACTTGCGCCGATTGCGCCGCCGGTTTGCAGCGGCTTCAGTCGGGATCAGGATAAGAGCGGCTGACGCGCCGATAATCGCGTCAATTCCCGGGCTGCCAAAGCTTAGGTCAAACATCACCCGGATCATGAAAAGCAGAATAACTGCCCCAAGCGAAATGATAACAGACGCAATGAAACCATTGTGTGTAATACCCCATTTTTCAAACAGAACACCGACAATCCCGCCGATCATCAATGATCCAAAGAATGAAAAAAAGCCCATTCGTTTCTCCTAATCCGTTCTTAGTTCTGTACCGTCGTAATCGGCAAATATAAGTCTGTCGTCACCCAAGCGAATTTTGTTAACAATCATATCCTTCGATAATGCGCACGGGTTTATCAAAAAGTCTTGAAAAATCATCGGCAATCAAATCAAGCGCATCAACTGCATAGCTTTCAAGAAGAGCCAAATCTTTTTCACACGATTTCATGAAAAGATCATCCCCTGTATATTTGATTATAAGATAGGATCCACCGCCTCCTTTTGCCGGTTGGATACGATGCAGTTCAAATTCCGTGAAAGCCGCCATTTGAACAAACGCCATTACCTCCGCATCCAGAACCAAACAGTCATTGCTGCGCCCAACAGATGGTACGATACCACCCCGACAAGGTTTACGTTCGCGGATCACCTCAAATTTATTTCGAACATAGCGGCGCCCATATAAGCGAACCTGTTGTTTCTTGTGATCATCAGAATGCTTTGCCACAGGGACGTACGTCGCAATCAAGCTTTCTTCCGCGGCACTGAGTGCCGGCAAATAGCCATGATGGATCGTCATAATGCACGCGTTGTGAAGTTTATTTTCAAAAACATAGTGATCCGTCACTTTGCCACGCTGAAATCTGAGACCCACATCAAATAATCCGCATGTCCAGTGGTCGTATATCCCCTGCTGCGTGTTTTTACGGTCAGACTTTCCTAAAAACCGCGATATGAATTTTGATGCGATATCAATGTTTTGGGGACCTTTCCCCCCGAAATCAAGGTATCCGGTCCACTCTGTCACAGGATATCTTGGGCTATCTGATGTTGAAACTTCGGCACGTAAGGGCACGATCAGACCTGGTATGGCCCCTTTGGTTTCAGTATATTCGACCGCTTTTCGCCCATGCCACGAACCATCTTGAAGGCCATGATGGTCGATTAAATGCTGCAGCGACACCAAATGATCAAGCTTCAAAGCGGTTAACAGGCCTTCAACCATATGCCGTACTTTCGAAAATTTTTACGGTCGAAAACATCAGTTTTCCCCCAAAACCGTATCTGGCAAAATCTGGGTACCGTTCAGAAATTCTTTCTGGCTTTGTCGGCTGCGTCCCTCAAATTGTACATCTAAAAGTTCGATCGCCCCAGTCCCACAGCAAACGGTCAAACCAGACGCAACAGTCCCCGGCATCCCATTCTTTTCAACAACGCGCGACCGCAGGACCTTTAATCGTTTGCCGTGCAAGGTCGTCCAAGCCCCTGGAAAAGGCGACAGCCCACGGATCAGACGATCGACGTCTACGGCAGGCTTAGTCCAGTTAATTTGCGCCTCGGATTTATCGATTTTATTAGCATAGGTCACACCGTTTGCGGACTGCACAACAGGCGTCAGGTTTGGCAAATCAGCCAATGCTTTAACAATTAATCCTGCACCCATTTTCGATAAGCGATCATGCAAATCGCCTGTCGTTTCTGTATCAGAAATCGGGATACTTTCATGCAACATCACAGGGCCCGTATCCAACCCGGCTTCCATCTGCATGATACAGATGCCCGTTTCAGCATCACCTGCCATAATCGCCCGGTGGATAGGCGCAGCACCGCGCCATCGGGGCAAGAGACTGGCATGAATATTCAGGCACCCATAGGTTGGCGCGTCTAAAATGGGTTGGGGCAAAATCAAACCATAGGCCACAACAACAGCGATATCCGCATTCAGGTCTGCAAATTCTGCCTGCGCATCTGCATTTCGCAAAGATATCGGATGACGAACGGTTAAGCCAAGCGCTTCAGCTCGCGCATGTACGGGCGTCAGGCGTTCTTTTTTGCCCCGCCCTGCCCTGCGCGGCGGCTGGCAATAAACGGCACATATATCGTGCCCTGCCTGCATCAAAGCATCCAGCACGGGCACCGAAAAGTCCGGCGTTCCCATAAAGATGACTTTCATCCCCGGCCCTTTTTCGCTTTGCGCAACAGCATATCGCGTTTTATCTTGCTTAGGTTATCAAAAAACATGCGACCATTCAGATGATCGATCTGATGTTGCACGCTGGTTGCCCAAAGCCCTACAAAATCGCGCCTGTCAATAATTCCCTGTTCGTTCAGATATCTGACAGTTACCGCACGCGGACGAGTGATCTTAGCCGACACCCCGGGCAAATTCGGTGACGCTTCTTCGTGATCCCGCATTTGCGTGCTGGTATGCAGGATTTCAGGGTTTGCCATCCGCACGGCCTGCCCCCGTTTGTCAGACGCATCGACAACAGCCAGGCGCAACATCACACCGATTTGCGGGGCTGCCAAACCGACGCCGGGCATGACGTCCATCGTTTCGATCATATCATCCCAGATCGCCCGGATGTCATCTGTGATGGTGTCGACCGGATCAGCCACAGTGCGTAACCGCTTGTCAGGCCACGGAACAAAGGGGCGCACGTTCCCCATCAGTCGCGCGCACGCTCGCGCTTGAGCTTGATCATACGGCGGGTAATCATCTGACGTTTAAGCGGTTTCAGGTAATCGATGAACAACTTGCCATCTAGATGATCAATCTCATGCTGCGCACAGGTCGCCCAAAGGCCGTCAAAATCCTGAGTTTGTATATTGCCATCACGATCCAGCCATTCGACAGTCACCTCAGCCGGGCGCTCCACGTCGCCATATTGGTCCGGGATCGAAAGACAGCCTTCCTCATAAACATTCATTTCGTCGGATGACGCTAAAATACGCGGATTGAACATGACTGTTGGTTGTGCGGCAGCCCCTTCTTCCTTGACGCAATCCATCACGATCAGGCGTTGATTAATGCCGATCTGCGGGGCCGCCAGTCCAACACCAGGCGCGTGATACATGGTTTCCAGCATGTCATCTGCCAACGCGCGCAGATCATCACTGATATCAGGCACAGCATCAGCTGTCTTTTTCAGACGCGGGTCGGGGTGAAGTAAAATAGATCTAAGTGTCATGGCCTTGATTTAGGCGATGCATTCGCGTTGTGCAATCACACTTGGCACTTGTTGGCGACACAGATAGGATTTCGCAAAACCAGCAGGAGCATCAAGGATGTCATTCGACAAAATCATCGACCGCCGCGGCACCCATTGTTCAAAATGGGATATGATGGAGCCGCTTTATGGCGTTCCTGCCGATGATGGCTTGGCCATGTGGGTGGCCGATATGGATTTTCGCCCCCCGCAATGCGTACAGGACGCAGTGCGCGATATGCATGACCATGGCGTTTATGGCTATTTCGGTGACGAAAGCAAATATCGCAAGGCCATTCAGTGGTGGATGCAAACGCGTCACGGTTGGACAATTGAACCCGATTGGATTTTCAGCACTCATGGGCTAGTGAATGGTACGGCCATGTGTATCGACACCTATACGCAGCCCGGCGATGGCGTTGTACTGTTTACACCTGTTTATCATGCATTTGCCAAGGTCATTAAGGCATCAGACCGTCAGGTTGTCGAATGCCAATTGGTTAATGATAACGGCCGATATCTTATGGATTTTGATGCCTATGACTCGCAAATGACAGGTAGTGAAAAAATGGTGATCCTGTGTTCACCCCATAACCCAGGCGGGCGCGTCTGGACACGAGACGAACTGCAAGGTGTTGCCGATTTTGCCAAACGGCACGACCTGATCCTTGTCAGCGATGAAATCCACCATGATCTGACATTCCCCGGTCACACGCACACAGCCATGTCGCTGGTGGATCCGTCTATCACCGACAGGCTGATCATGATGACGGCTGTGACAAAGACATTCAACATTGCAGGATCTCATATCGGTAATGTCATCATCAAAGATCCCGATCTACGTGCGCGCTTTGCCAAGCGGATGATGGGGTTGGGCATTTCGGCCAACAGCTTTGGTCTGTTCATGGCAACCGCCGCCTATTCCCCCGAAGGGGCCGCTTGGGTTGATGAGCTAAAGGGCTATCTGGATGCAAATCGCAAGATATTTGACGATGGGATCAACGCCATTCCAGGCCTGAAATCCATGCCGCTGGAAGCGACATATCTGGCGTGGGTCGATTTTTCCGACATCGGCATGACGCGTAACGATTTTACAGATCGTGTGACCAAGGATGCCAAGATCGCCGTGAACCACGGGCCAACATTTGGAACCGGCGGCGAAGATTTTTTGCGTTTCAACATTGCAACCCCACGTGCGCTGGTCGAAGACGCAATCGCCCGCATGCAAAAGGCATTCGGCGATCTGCAATAGTCCCCTGTGCGCTGACACATATACCCTGCGCGCGCCTGCCCGATGCCAGACAGGCGAACATAGTCTATGTATGATCCAACCTTAAAAACAGGAGATTACATATGGGCCAGTTGGTTGACGGCGTCTGGCATGACGTCTGGTACGACACGAAATCATCGGGTGGAAAATTTGTCCGCTCGACCGCAAAATTCCGCAATTGGATCACAGCCGACGGAAGTGCTGGTCCATCTGGTGAATATGGTTTTCCGGCTAAAAGCGGACGCTATCATCTTTATATCAGCTATGCGTGTCCCTGGGCGCACCGCACATTGATCTTTCGCAAGCTGAAGGGCTTGGAAGATCATATCACCATTTCCGCCGTCCACCCTGACATGCTGTCAGAAGGCTGGACCTTTAAAACAGATAACCATGGCGCAACGGGCGACACGCTTTATGGATTGCCCTTTGCACGCGACATCTACTTGAAAGCAGATCCCAAAATTTCGGGTCGTGTGACTGTTCCGATCCTGTGGGATAAGCAGCGTGAAACGATCGTTTCAAATGAAAGTTCTGAAATTATCCGCATGTTCAATTCGGCATTTGATGGGCTAACTGGAAACACGCTGGATTTTTGGCCCCAACACATGCGCGATGCGATTAAAGACGTGAATACCCGCGTCTATGACACCGTCAACAACGGCGTTTACAAATCGGGATTTGCAACCAGCCAAACAGCCTATGATGACGCCGTTAGCCCCTTGTTCGACAGTCTGGACTGGCTGGAAGATCGGCTATCGTCAAACCGCTATCTGATGGGCGATCAGGTGACCGAGGCGGATTGGAGGTTGTTTACGACCCTTATTCGGTTTGATCACGTTTACCACCTGCATTTCAAATGCAACCGCACACGAATTATCGATTATCCAAATCTGTCAGGATACGTACGTGAGCTTTATCAATGGCCAGGCGTTGCGGAAACTGTGAACATGGATCATATCGTGCGCCACTATCACTATAGTCACGAAACCATTAATCCAAGCCGAATTATACCGGTTAACCCCAATATTAATTTCAACGCGCCCCACAATCGAGATCGATTGAAAGCGGCCTGACTTCATTATTCCAAGAGTACTGAAAAACAAAACCCAGCCAATGGCTGGGTTTTCTCATCTGAACGCGCGTTAGACTTAACAAGTCTATGCTGCAAATAAATTCCAGACAGGATTTAAAGAAGAATGGCTTATTCGGCCGTCGCGTCTTCTGCCGCAACACGTGCTTTGTCAGCAGCGCCTTTGGCAGATACATCCCGATCAACAAATTCGATGATGGCCATGGGTGCCATGTCCCCGTAACGGAAACCCGCTTTCAGAACGCGGACATAACCGCCCTGACGTTCTTTGTAACGGGGGCCAAGCACGTCGAACAGCTTCTCAACATACTGATGCTGCTTAAGCTGGCTTGCTGCCTGACGGCGTGCATGGTCATCGCCCCGTTTGCCAAGCGTGATCAGTTTTTCAACGATCCGGCGCAGTTCTTTGGCTTTTGGCAACGTTGTCTTGATCTGTTCATGTTCAATCAACGAACCCGCCATATTCGCCCAAAGGGCCTTGCGGTGTTCGTGGGTTCGGTTCAGGCGGCGATAGCCTCTGGCGTGACGCATTTTCTTAGTCCTTTTTCAAGCTTTTGCTTTGTCTGGCAGCTGATGCGTGTCAGCCACTCTCCTTGGGGCGGGATTGCCCGGGTGCGCAAAATGGGGCCGAAGCCCCACCCTGCAAAATTAAAACGAATCCTCGAACTTTTTGGCGAGGTCTTCGATATTGTCCGGTGGCCAATCTTCGACATCCATGCCAAGGTGCAGACCCATTCCAGACAGCACTTCCTTGATTTCATTCAAGGATTTACGGCCAAAGTTCGGCGTGCGCAGCATTTCAGCTTCGGTTTTCTGGATCAGATCGCCGATATAAACGATGTTGTCGTTCTTCAGACAGTTTGCAGATCGAACCGACAATTCTAGCTCGTCGACCTTTTTCAGAAGCAGCGGGTTGAATTCCAACCCGTCGTCTTCCTGCATCGCTGTCGCGCTTTCAGGTTCGTCAAAGTTCACGAAAATTGACAACTGATCCTGCAAAATACGCGCAGCATAGGCCACAGCGTCATCCGGCGTGATCGACCCGTCTGTTTCCAACTTCAGCGTCAGCTTGTCATAGTCCAGAACCTGACCTTCACGGGTTGGTTGAACATCATAACTGACTTTCTTGACCGGCGAATAGATCGCATCAATCGGCATCAAACCAATGGGCGCATCTTCGGGGCGGTTCTTGTCAGCGGCAACATAGCCTTTGCCGGTATTGACGGTCAGTTCCATGTACAGATCAGCACCGTCATCAAGGTGGCAAATCACGTGGTCGCGGTTCAGAATATCAATACCAGCTGTTTCAACGATATCACTGGCCTTGACAACGCCAGGTCCTTTTGCAGAAATCGAAAGACGCTTCGGTCCCTCAACTTCCATACGGATCGAAACACCCTTGAGATTCAGAATAATGTCGGTGACATCTTCGCGAACACCAGCAACGCTGGAAAATTCGTGCAGTACATTGTCAATCTGTACGCTAGTAATGGCAGCACCCTGAAGTGAGCTCATCAATACGCGGCGCAGTGCGTTACCCATTGTCAGACCAAAGCCACGTTCCAGCGGTTCAGCAACAACCGTTGCCTGACGCGCGGGGTCGTTGCCCGGTTTGACGTCAAGCTGCGTTGGCTTGATCAGTTCTGCCCAATTTTTGTGGATCATGCGTCCCTCCATTCCAGCCTGCCTTCCATGTCCTAAAAGGCAAGCGCCCGAGGATAAAAATGACGGGTTGGGGCAAGCCCGAAGGCAGTCCCAACCATGAATACTTATTAAACGCGGCGGCGTTTCGGCGGACGGCAGCCATTGTGTGCCATAGGCGTGACATCACGGATAGATGTGATGTTGAACCCAACAGCCGCCAAAGCGCGCAATGCACTTTCACGACCCGATCCGGGCCCCTGCACTTCAACCTCAAGCGTTTTGACACCGTGTTCCTGTGCTTTTTTGCCTACGTCTTCTGCAGCCATCTGGGCAGCATAAGGTGTCGATTTGCGCGACCCTTTGAAACCCATGGTGCCTGCAGACGACCATGCAATTGCGTTACCCTGAACGTCCGAGATCAGGATTTTCGTGTTGTTAAAGGTGCTGTTCACATGCGCCACACCAGCGGCGATGTTCTTGGAGACCTTCTTTTTTGCGCGACGTGCTTCGCGTGCCATATCGTGTCCCCCTACTTCTTCTTGCCAGCGATTGCTTTCGCCGGACCTTTACGCGTGCGCGCATTGGTATGCGTCCGCTGACCGCGAACAGGAAGATTACGACGATGACGCAGACCGCGATAGCAACCAAGATCCATCAGACGCTTGATGTTCATCTGCACTTCACGACGCAGGTCACCTTCAACGGTGTGGTTCGCATCGATATGCTCGCGAACGGCAAGCACTTCTGCGTCGCTCAATTCATTGACGCGACGGGTCGGGTCAATCTTAACGGCTTCGCAAATGGATTTAGCCGATGCAGGGCCAATTCCAGTGATATATGTCAGGGCGATCGGGACCCGTTTTTGGGTCGGGATATTAACGCCGGCGATACGTGCCAAGTGTCACTTTCCTTTTGTTGCGGTTCCGTAACTCCAGAACCTTTTTTCACAACGTAGGCCCGAGGCATTCACCATCGGGCCGCAGCTGATTTCAGGTGGTCTTGCAAACGGGATACTTCCCGGCGCAAATTGATTCCATTAAAGATAGGGCTAGCTATGGGGTTTTCGGCCAAGCGTCAAGGGCATTTACCCCTTGTCAAGAACTTTCGTAATATCAGCCGCGACTGTATCAATTTCAGACAACCCATTGATTGATATCAACTCGCCCTTTGCATAATAATATCCGATCAACGGGGATGTTTTCTTGTAATATTCCATCAGACGCTGCCGCAACGAATCTTCGTTGTCGTCTGCCCGGCGTTTGAAATCGCTGGCCCCGCAAACGCTGCACTTTCCATCATCCGGTTCGGGCTTGGTCACATCATGGTAAACCTCGCCGCATTGACCACATGTTGACCGCCCCGTGATCCGACTGACCAACACATCATCATTCACCTTCATTTCGATCACTGCATCCAGCTTTTCGCCAAGTTTTTGCAGCAAGTCCCCCAAGGCATCCGCTTGGACCAATGTGCGTGGAAAACCGTCAAAGATAAAACCAGCTGCGTGATCATCATTCAGTTTTTCTTCGATCAGGCCAATGACAATATCATCGGTGACAAGTTCGCCGCGGGCCATCACTTCGGCAACACGGTTGCCCATTTCGGTTCCGCTTGCTTTGGCTTCGCGCAGCATATCCCCAGTGGAAAGCTGGATCATGCCCCGCTCCTCCACCAATCGCCGCGCCTGAGTTCCCTTACCGGCGCCCGGTGGCCCGAGCAGAATGATATTCGTCATTTACGTGCTGGTCCCTTCTTTTTGCGCTTTCTGCCGCGCAACTGAGACTTTTCAAGAAGTCCTTCGTATTGATGTGCCAGCAAATGGGATTGCACCTGCTGTATCGTATCCATACCAACCGACACGATAATCAGAATAGATGTACCACCAAAATATGCCGTGATCGACAACTGCGATCGCACCATTTCCGGTAACAGACACACCAGTGCCAGATAGCCAGACCCAAGCACCAACAGGCGCGACACAACATAATCCAGATACTCGGCGGTCTTTTTGCCTGGGCGAATACCAGGGACAAAGCCATTCTGATTTTTCAGATTATCTGCCACGTCATCCGTTTTGAACGACACATTGAACGTATAGAAATACGTGAAAAAGATGATCATCGTTGCGAAAAACAGCAGATAAAGCGGCTGACCAGGACCGAAATAGGCCAGCAAGGTCGCCATGATCGGCCCAGCATCCTGACCCGAGAATGTCGAAACGGTTGTGGGCAACAACAAGAGTGAACTGGCAAAGATCGCAGGAATAACGCCCGCAGGGTTGACCTTGACCGGCAAATGGCTGGATCCGCCATCATACATTTTCATGCCAACCTGACGTCGCGGGTACTGAATGTTGATTTTCCTCAGCGCCCTTTCCATGAAGACCACAAAGACCAACGTGGCAAAGATCATGATGATCACACCTACGATCACCGCGGGTGTCAGCGCACCAGACCGGCCCTGACTAAAGAACTGTGCAAGTGCCGCTGGAATTTCAGCCACGATGCCAACGAAAATGATCAGTGAAATACCGTTGCCGATACCACGCGCCGTGATCTGTTCACCCAACCACATCAGGAACATTGTGCCACCAACCAGCGTGATCACGCAGGACGCACGGAAAAACCAGCCCGGATCAGTCACCAACTCACCGGCTTCAAGGCTGACAGCCAAGCCATAAGCCTGGAATGTTGCCAATATAACAGTACCATAGCGGGTATATTGGTTGATCTTCTTGCGGCCCTGTTCGCCCTCTTTCTTCAATTGCTCAAGCTGAGGAACCATAGCGGTCAACAACTGAACAATGATCGAGGCCGAGATATAAGGCATGATGCCAAGTGCTAGAATACCCATTCGGCTAAGCGCGCCGCCGGTAAACATACCAAGCACACCGGCAATGCCTGATTGCGCCTGATCCATGAAATTACGCAGTGCTTCGGCGTCGATACCGGGGACCGGAATGTAAGTCCCGATGCGGTAAACAATCAAAAGCCCGATCGTAAAGAAAATCCGTTGACGCAGTTCAGTGGCTTTGCTCAAGGCGCCCCAACTGATGTTTGCCGCCATTTGCTCTGCTGCAGATGCCATTCGTGATCTCTTTCATATCAACGCCGCCAGACCGGGTTTCCCGGGCGGCGGCGTTTTGGAAAACTTGTGAAAGTATGTAAGCGGCAGATGCACCGCTCACAACCTCTTATTCTGTAGCTGCCGCCGTTGTGACGTTAAGTGAACCGCCCGCCTTTTCGACGACCTCAACGGCTGACTTAGACGCACCGGTCACGCTTAGCTTGATTTTAGCGGAAAAATCGCCTTTGGCCAGAATGCGCACACCGTCCAGTTTGCGACGTACCAAACCGCTTTCGATCAACTTATCTTCGGTGATCTCGCCCTTGGTATCCAGCTTTTTGGCGTCGATGAACTTCTGGATCAGACCCAGGTTCACAACTGCGAATTTTTTACGGTTTGGCTTGTTGAAGCCACGCTTAGGAAGACGTTGGTACAGCGGCATTTGCCCGCCTTCATACCCTTTGATCGCCACACCTGAACGGGATTTCTGACCTTTAATACCACGACCACCGGTTTTACCTGTGCCGGATCCCGGTCCACGACCGATCCGTTTGCGTTTTTTGGTTGCACCGGGATTATCGTGCAGTTCATTCAGTCTCATTTCGCTTCTCCTAAGCCGGATGTGACCCCCGAAGCGTATGGGTCAACCACGGCATGTCTTGATTTCTGAGTCGGGCTAAAAGCAGCCACCGGCGGGCTATACGCTGTGTTGGCAACCGGATCAAGGGGCAGTCTTACTTTTACTTTATCATCCGATATCAGACATCGACGCCCCACCCGAGTATCCATAGGGATACGAGATAAAGAAATGGCGCGCCTGGGCGCGCCACCTTTAGATCACGCCCGCACGAACGGCAAACGCTTTGGTGTTTCGCCGGTCAAAGCCCGCCATGCGTTCCCAACAGCAGGCGCAATTGGGGGTGTACCGGGTTCGCCAATACCCGTCGGATCGGCAGAGCTGTCCATGATCGATACTTCGATCTCGGGCATCTCTGTGTTGCGCAGAATGCGGTACAGATCATAGTTGGCTTGATCGACCATCCCCCCATCAAGCAGGGTGATTTCCTCAAACATAGCAGCCGATAGACCGTATCCGATTGCGCCGGCGACCTGTGCTTCGATAATCGACGGGTTGATCGCAATACCACAATCGACAGCCACCCAAACCTTGTGCACGCGTGGCTGACCGCCATCATCGGACACGTCCGCCACCATCGCGACATAGCTGTTGAAGCTTTCATGCAAGGCGACACCCCGAGCAATCCCATTGCCCGCATCAACACCCTGCCAGCCAGATATCTCGGCCACACGTTCCAGTACTGCACGATCACGACCAGCGTCACCACTCAGTATATCAAGCCGACCCTGCACACGGTCTTTGCCACCCTTTTCCAGCAACTCATCCAGAAACGTCTCGGTCGCGTAAGCCGTATGCGTATGCCCGACAGAACGCCACCAAAGAACCGGCACACGACTATCCATGGTTGCCAGCGTCACCTTTGAATTCGGCAACACATAAGGCATCCGCGTGGATCCTTCGATCGAGGTCGCGTCAATCCCACCTTCAATCATCGCTTCAAACGGCGATCCTTTCAGAATGGATTGCGTGGCCACATTGTTGCGCCATCCCACAATATTACCATCTGCATCCAAACCGCCTTGCATATAATGCACGGTCAGCGGCCGGTAATAGCCGCCGGTCATGTCGTCTTCCCGGCTCCATTGCAGCTTGTAATTGCCTGGTCCGCTGGCCTTGGCAGCAGCGGCAAGTTCGGCCACAAACTGATTGTCTGGCTGCGCGCGGCGCCCGAATGATCCGCCCGTCAGCATCGTGTTGATAGTCACGTTTGGCGGCTCGAACCCCAGAATGCCCGCAATGGTCGCCTGATCTGTTGTCGGGATCTGCGATCCGGTCCAAACCTCGGCACCATCTTCGCGCACTTCGATGACCGCGTCCAATGGTTCCATCGACGCATGGGCCAGATACGGAAAGCGATATTCGGCCTCAATCACCTGCGCGGCATCCGCCATAGCAGCATCAAGATCACCGGTTTCTTCTGCTGTCAGCCCGCCGTCACGTGCAGCTGTAGCCCAGGTTGTCATTATCTGTTCGGTTGATCGCAGTTCGGCATTGGCATCGTCCCAGGTGATGTCCAATGCATCACGGCCCTGAAATGCCGCCCACGTGTCATCTGCATAAACTGCCACGCCTGATGGGATTTGTTCGACCTTGTTCACACCTGACACCTGCAGCGCCGCAGTGGCATCAAAGGATCCGACCGTGGCACCAAACTTGGGTGGATGGGCCACAGCCACCGTTTGCATACCATCGCGAAACACGTCGATTGTGAATTGCGCCGTACCATTGGTTTTCTGCGGCACTTCAATACGGGCAACGTTTTTGCCGATCAATGTAAACTGATCGGATGTCTTCAATGTCGGTTCGGCGGGGGCGGTGCTGTCCGCCGCAGCGGTTGCCAAATCACCAAAACTGGCACTTTGACCAGATCCGACGTGGCTGACAACGCCGTTGCTGACCGTAATTTCACCAGCGGGCACATCCCACGTACGGGCCGCGGCATCGACCAGCATTGCCCGCGCAGCAGCGCCTGCCTGACGCATTGGCATCCACGACGATGGCGTCGCTGTTGATCCGCCCGTCCCCTGAATTCCGAACAAGGCATTGGCATAAAGCGAGGCATCCGCAGGCGCATGTTCGGCCCGCATCTGCGTCCAGTCAGCGTCCATCTCGTCGGCGACCATTGTCGTCAGACCGGTCCATGTTCCTTGACCAAATTCAATATGCTTGACCAAGACCGTCACAGTATTATCCGGGGCAACGCGGATAAACGCATTGGGGACAAAGGTTTGCGCGTTAGATTGTGCACGAAGACGGCGCGGCAGGGATACTGCCAGCACAAGCCCGGCAGAGCCTGCCAGAAAAGCACGGCGGGTGGGTTTGAGTTCGCCCATGATCAAGCCTCCAGACTGTCGGCAGCTTTGCGCACCGCCGCACGAATGCGGGTATATGTGGCGCAGCGGCACAGGTTACCATCCATCGCGAAAGCGATATCTTCATCAGTCGGGTTCTGCGTTTCGGTCAAAAACGATGTCGCCGTCATGATCTGCCCTGATTGGCAGTATCCGCATTGCGGCACTTCGATTTCGGTCCACGCAGCCTGCACAGCGGCAGCTTCGGGCCCAGAAAGTCCTTCGATGGTTGTGATCTCGGCGCCCTCGACACTGTCCACGGGTGTGACACAGGATCGCGACGCGACCCCATCAATCATCACGGTACATGCACCGCACTGCGCAACACCGCAGCCATATTTTGTTCCGGTTAATTTCAGTTCGTCCCGTATCACCCAAAGCAACGGCTTTGCGGGGTCAGTATCTGTCGTGCGGGGGGTTCCGTTGACCGTGAAACTGATCGACATCTGGCGTCTCCTTCTGCTGGATAAAACAGCAGATAGGTCGAAGTTTTCACTCTACCAGAGGTCGTAGAAAGAATGACGGATTAATAACGCAAACGTGCTGATTTCCGCCCGTTTACTTCGTCATATCCTTCAAACGCTGCATCAATTCATCTTCGGGATCCTCTTCGTCGCCCTCAGTCGTTTCTTCTTCGTCAGTGTTTCCCTCGCCATCGGTCTTGACGGGCTTTTTCTTTCTCACGATGCTAGACGGTCGTGTCTGTTCCATCGTCTGGATAATCGTATAAGCGCGGCTGCCGATGGTTCCGATGGTGGCTAAAACAATGATGACCAACGCGATCAGCATCGCAACATTGCTCCAGAATATCGCGACAACAGCACCTGCGATCACGGCCGCCATCCGGTGCGGTTTGGCCATAGGACCCGAATAATCATTTCCCAGACCTTCGGCGCGGCCAAATTCACGAACGTATGCCGTACAAATGGCAAACGCGGCAGCCGCCCAGCCCAGCATGGGCGCGCCTGCTGAAAAACCTACTCCAACAAGGATCATGATATCTGACAAACGATCTGGCACTTCGTTCCAAAACGCACCATCCGCTTCGCCATACCCGCTTTCATCTGCAACCATGCCATCCAACAAATTGCACAAAAGACGTCCAACAACGCCGATGATCCCGAAGATCAGCAGAAACACTCGCACGGCACCACCAGATGCAACACCGGACAACGCAAATGCGATCCCCGCAAAAGCAGCAAACCCGATCGCCGCCTGCGATATCTGATTTGGCGTGATCTGTGCTGCTGCCAATTTTTCCGCCAGCTTCTTAGCCCAGGCTGTGTTACGACTGGCGATTGGTCGGCGTGATACATCTTCGGTCATGATTTATTCCCCCCGCGTCCGTGTCCAAATAGAATATGTGTATGTGACACTGTAAACTGTTGCGACTGTTACCGGAAAAATGATCGTCGCCAAGACTTCAGGCGTCTTTGCAAGTGTGTGTAGGATAGAAAGCACACTCACCGAAATGAGTGCAGCGATCATTGGCGGGATAATCAATGCGACATAGCCATTCAGACTAAACACAAGTTTTTCCAACATAATTTTCATCACAAACGTGATACAGGCCGACAAAACACCCTGTAACAACCCTGCAATCAATGGCGCGGGCATCGGATGATGACGGTTTGCAATCAGCGCCCATCCGCCCATCAAAAGAAACCCGACCAACATATGAAGGGCCGTTTTGCCAGCCCCGCGCATTATGTCAAAGACCACCAGAAACGGACAAGATGGAAAAAGATCGGCGCTGAAAAAATCACGGAATCCAACCGATCAATAAATCCACCGTGTCCCGCAATCAGATGCCCCCAGTCCTTGATCCCGCGGTCGCGCTTGATGGCCGACATAACCAGCCCGCCAAAAAAACCCATCAGCGTGATCACAAAAGACAATCCCGCAGATTGCAGAACTGTAAAGGGTGTCATCCACCACAGACAGGCCCCGATCAATGTGGCGCTTAACACGCCCCCGATCAGACCTTCCCATGTCTTTGACGGCGACAACGATGGCGCAACCGGATGCTTACCAATCAGCTTGCCCCACACATATTGCAGCACGTCGCTGATCTGCACCACGACCACCAGATAGGCAATCAGCAGCACATTCTTGCCCTCATATCCAGGGATATCCAGATACAAAAGCGCAGGCACGTGGGATACGCAAAATACTGATATCATCAGACCATACTGGGTCTCGGACGTCCGGATCAGAAAATCCTGGGTATCGCCGCGCAACGACGCGACAATCGGCAAAAGCAAAAAGGCGTAGACGGGGATAAAAATTGAATAAAGCCCATACCAGTCGATCCAGATCAGCCAGTATTGTGCAGGCAAAACAACAAAAAATGCAGCCGCAAGCGACCAGTGATCGGCCCGTGATTTGGTCGTCAACGTCAGAAATTCACGCAATGCCGCGAATGAGCAGAATGCAAACAACATAATCACACCGCCCCGCCCCGCCAGAAATGCGATCGACAGCAAGATTACCATGCCCCACCAGGCCGTAATCCGTGCGTTCAGATTTTCAACCGTGGGGCTGGCCCCACCCTGACCAATTTTCTGTTTCAACACGAACCCCACGGCTGATGCCGCGACAAGCACTGCGATAATCCCAATGAGAAGGGTGATAAATTCAGCATGAACCGTCATGATGACGCCCTCCTTACGGTTTCAGACAGCTTCACCAACGCGTCACTCGCGCGGGCCAGAAAGGCGTCTTTATCTTCGTCTTTGTCGACATCAAGCGGCTCGCCGAAGGTCACGGTGCAAACCAGCGGGATTGGGATCACTTCGCCCTTGGGCATCACGCTGTTTAGGTTTTCGATCCAGACAGGCACCAAATCAACATCTGGCCGCGCCTGCGCAAGATTGTATATGCCCGCTTTGAAGGGCAGTAAAAATTCTTCAGTGTTGTTGCGTTTACCTTCGGGAAAAATAATCAACGATGATCCTTCATCAACTGCATTTATAATCAACTCCATCGGATCATGGTCTCGATCTTCGGGGCGACGATCAATCAAAACAGCATTAAAGACTTCCTGTCCGATAAAAGCGCGCAGCTTCGATGACAGCCAATAATCCGCTGCAGCCACAGGGCGCGTTTTGGCCCGCATATAAGACGGCAAAACCGCCCAAATCAGAATGAAATCACCATTACTGGTGTGATTGGCAAAATAAACACGCTGTCGCGGTACCGGTTCAATACCATGCCAAATGCCGCGTACCGCTGTCATAAATCGGGCAAACAGCAAAATCGCCTCGCCCGTCATCAACGCCATAAATGCTTTCATATCAACTTCTTCACAAATAACACACAGATGAAATTACCCGATCCAGAACAAAGGTCCTAGTGCATAATTCAGATCACGCCCACCTGTGGCGCTCAGCCCCCACCGCATCTTCAATATTGTCATATCCGTCGCGGGCCAAAAGCTGATCGAGTTCTGCGGGCAAATGCGCCGCCATCGACACGCCCTGATAAACCATCGCCGTATAGAATTGGACGGCCGATGCCCCCGCCTTGATCTTGTCATAGGCATCCTGGGCCGAAAAAATCCCACCCACCCCAATCAGCGGCAAGTCGGTTTGCCTGGCAAGCTGTGCCAAAACGCGGGTCGACCGCTTGAACAACGGTTTGCCCGACATACCACCTGCCTGATCCTGAAGCGCACTTGTTAAACCTTCACGGTCAAGCGTCGTATTCGTCGCGATAATTCCATCTATGCCTGACAGCCCAGCAACGTCTGAAACCTCGCCGATTTCAGCATCACTCAGATCCGGCGCAATTTTCAAAAAAATTGGAATATTGCGCGCCATTCCGGCACGGGCGTCAATAACACCGGCCAGCAAAGCACCCAGTGCGTCTTTACCCTGCAAATCGCGCAATTTTTCTGTATTAGGACTACTAACATTCACAGTTGCAAAATCCACGTAAGGACCACAATGCGCCAGAACTGTCGCGAAATCCGCCGCGCGATCGTGGCTGTCCTTATTGGCCCCCAGGTTCAGCCCGATCACGGCATCCTTGGGCCGCTCCGCCAGCCGTTCGGCCACCACATCCATGCCTTCGTTGTTGAAGCCAAACCGATTGATCGCCGCATGATCTTCGGTCAAGCGAAACAGCCGGGGCTTTGGATTACCCTGCTGCGGGCGTGGCGTAACAGCGCCCACTTCTATGAAACCAAAACCGGCACGCGCCAAGGGCGCAAGGGCCTCGGCATTCTTATCGAAGCCTGCCGCCAACCCAACCGGATTGGGCAATGTCAGCCCCGCAACCGTGGTCCGCAACCGATCTGATGTCACAACACCCGACGTAGGTGCCAGCCCCATTTTCAAAGCTTTGATCGAAAGCCCGTGGGCATATTCCGGGTCCATCCGGCGCAATACGCCAAGCCCCATACGTTCCAGCGGGGTCATACCATATCATCCGGAAACTGGTGAACTGTCCCCACTAATGACAACGGCTTGACCCAAGCGACCTCATTCAAACGCAATTGCCGATATAAGTGCGGAAACAACGCCCCTCCTCGCGATGGCTCCCACTTCAAGGCATCACCCAAAGCCTCAGCGTCAAATGCCACCAGCCATAATCCATCGATCCCGGCAAAGTGCCTGGCTGTCGTCTCGATGACCTGTTCTGCCGTCGAAAAATGAATAAACCCATCGGCCAAATCCACAGGCGCGCCATCCGTCCAACCATCCGACTGAAAGACCTCCCACTCAGGCGTCCGGAATATCTTGTAAATCCTCATTCCAGGTACGTCCTTCTTCTTGGTCCAAATATTCCCGCCGGAGGCACCGCAGCGCGACAGCGCGGCGCAAAAAACGTGGCGCGCATCAGCGCGCCTCCGTTCTTAAAAGACCCAACTTACATCAAGTCGCGCACATCCGTCAGACGTCCGGTAATGGCTGCCGCTGCCGCCATGGCAGGCGACATCAAATGCGTGCGCCCGCCACGCCCCTGACGGCCTTCAAAGTTTCGGTTGCTGGTCGCGGCACACCGCTCACCCGGACTTAACTGATCAGGGTTCATCGCCAGGCACATCGAACACCCCGCAAGGCGCCATTCAAATCCGGCGTTTTTAAAGATATCGGCCAGACCTTCTTCCTCGGCTTGTGCACGCACCAAACCCGATCCGGGCACGATCATCGCACGCAACCCATTCTTGATCTTCTTGCCTTTCAAAATCGCCGCCGCTGCGCGCAAATCTTCAATTCGACCATTGGTACAAGATCCGATAAAGACAGTGTCGATTTCAACCTCACTCAAAGGGGTACCAGGCGTTAGTCCCATATACTCCAGCGACCGCTGTGCAGCGCCCACTTTTCCACCCGTAAAATCCTCAGCTGCAGGCACATTGGCCGTGATCGGCAGCACATCTTCCGGACTGGTGCCCCATGTCACAACGGGCGCGATATCTTCGCCCTTGATCGTGATCACCTTATCGAAATGCGCGTTCTCATCCGTATAAAGCGTCTTCCACCAGTCAAGCGCGGCGTCCCACTGTGCCCCTTTCGGGGCATGCGGGCGGCCCTTGACGTATTCAAACGTCTTTTCATCCGGTGCAATCAAGCCTGCGCGCGCGCCACCCTCAATCGCCATATTGCAGACGGTCATGCGCCCTTCCATCGACAGATCGCGGATCGCTTCGCCACAGTATTCAATGACATAACCCGTGCCGCCGGCGGTTCCGGTTTCGCCGATCACGGACAGGGTGATATCCTTGGCCGTCACGCCACGGCGCAGCTTGCCGGTGATCTCAACCTTCATATTTTTGGATTTCTTCTGGATCAGCGTCTGCGTGGCCAGAACGTGTTCAACCTCAGACGTCCCGATCCCATGGGCCAGTGCTCCAAAAGCCCCATGCGTGGCTGTGTGACTGTCGCCGCAGACCACCGTCATGCCAGGCAAAGTCCACCCCTGTTCGGGGCCGACAATATGCACAATCCCCTGACGCACGTCAGACACCGGATAATAATGTATCCCGAAATCCTTGGCGTTTTTATCCAACGCGTCGACCTGAATGCGGCTTTCTTCATTCATGCCCCCTTCAGCACGATCCAATGTGGTGGGCACATTGTGATCAGGCACCGCAATCGTCTTGTCGGGCGCATGCACCGGACGGCCTGCCATACGCAGCCCCTCAAAGGCTTGCGGGCTTGTGACCTCGTGCACCAGATGGCGATCAATATACAGCAAACAGGTGCCATCATCGGCCTCGTGCGCGATGTGAGCATCCCAGATTTTATCGTAAAGCGTCTTGGGGGACATTGTCCTCTCCCATAGTTATTGGTTGAAACAGATGGTAAAAGGCGCGTTATAGTCGCGCCAATACAGTGCAGGACGCCCCATAAAACCGCCAAGGCAGACGCGCACGATCATCCATGTCAAAAATCGGTATCATGGGATGCAGATACATCGCGTTGGCCCGTCTATCAAGGCGCGACTTGTCCCATACGCATCAACCGGGCAGTATGAACGAAACAAAAGGTATCGAGTATGGATTTCCCGGAACCCGACGAACTGGTGGCAGAACAGGCAAATGCATTGGAAATAGGCGAAAGCCTGTTGTTGCAGGGCGAAGGTATGATCGCCAACCTGCTGCGGCCTTGGGGTGCTTATCAGATCGGAATCGCCCTTGCTGTTTTGCTGATGGCGCATCTGCTTCGGGCTTACATCGGGCCGAAAATGCATGACTGGATGCGCACACGCGAAGGCTGGCCGAAATGGCGGATGCGTATTCTGGTCGTCGTTCATAAACGTCTGCGCAGTATTTTTTATGTGATTCTGATCTGGCTGGTCATCGCGGCGATGCGCGAAATCACCTGGCCCAGCCGCAGTTATTGGCTGACGATTATTGCCAACCTGGCCACCGCGTGGCTGATCGTGGCTTTCGGCACCCGGTTGATACGCAATGTCGTTTTACGCCAGCTGGTGCGTTACGGCGCATGGATCTGGGTCACCTTGCGCATTCTGAACCTGTCCGAGGAAGCCCAGCAATTGCTGGACAGTCTGGCCATCACAATCGGCGAAACCCGCATTTCGATCTGGCTGGTTCTTCAGGCCACCTTTGTCCTTGGCATATTCCTTTTCAGCGCACGGTTCGTGTCGCGCACCACGTCTGACCGCATTCAAAGAAACGAAAACATCTCGCCTTCGATGCGTGTCCTGACGGTCAAGTTTCTGCAGGTTGTCCTATATGGCGCGGCTTTCTTTATCGGTTTGCGCGCAGTTGGCTTTGATCTGACAGGGCTTGCTGTGCTGTCCGGTGCCATCGGTGTGGGCCTTGGATTTGGTCTGCAAAAGGTGGTGTCGAACCTGGTGTCTGGCATCATTATCCTGCTGGATAAATCCATCAAACCGGGGGACGTGATCAGCCTTGGCGATACTTTTGGCTGGATCAATTCGCTTGGCGCACGTTATGTGTCGGTTGTCACCCGTGATGGCCGCGAATACCTGATCCCGAACGAAGATCTGATCACAGGTCAGGTGGTCAACTGGTCACATTCCAATGATTTTGTGCGGCTCGATATCTATTTCGGCACCGCCTATCACGATGACCCACATACTGTCCGCCCTATCGCAATCGAAGCCGCCATGAGCGTTGATCGCGTGCTAAGCCATCCGCGCAAGCCCGTATGTCACATCGTCGGGTTCGGCGACAGTTCGGTCGACTATATCCTGAGGTTCTGGATTTCCGATCCAACGGGCGGGCTGACCAACGTGCGTGGACAGGTCTATCTGGCGTTGTGGGATGCATTTCAGGAAAACGGTATTTCGATCCCGTTCCCGCAGCGCGAGGTCAAAATGCTGCAAGGCAGCGAACTGCAGACAAAAGCATTAGACTGATCGCACCACAGATTTTAATAGCATATGCATAAAGCATGTTCGGCAAGTGCCGAACTAAATTTATAAAGGGAATTTTACCAAATGGAATTTACGAAAGCGCTGAAACACAACATGGTCAAACCGTTCGAAGGTCGGGCATCACGCTCGGAATTCTGGTGGTTTTTCCTTTGGTTCTTCATCTTGGGTATCGGCGGTACGATCCTGCTGTTTGTCGTCTTTATCGGACCAATTGCAGCGTCTGCTTCGATGGATTCTGACGCCGCAGCGGCTGGTGCGGCCGTGGGTGGTTTGATCGGGATTATTTTTATGCCCATTCTCTATATGATGATTGGGTGGATGGCTCTTGCGCTGATCTGTACGTCAATCCGGCGTTTGCATGACCAGAATAAATCCGGTTGGTGGTACCTGATTGGACTGGTCCCTTTTGTTGGTGGAATTGTCCTGCTGGTCTTTTACTGCCTGCCGGGCACTCCGGGGCCTAACCGGTTTGGTCCCGATCCCCTGCAAAACACCGACGAAGATGTCTTTTCATAAGGCATATCGGTCGCCACCACGTTGAATAGCGTCAAAAACCATATCAATTGGTGTGGTTTTACAAATCAAAGCACTGGATTAGATACGCCATTGATGGTCTGACTGCACGTTATGAATCACAAGCTACGGGATCACGGCGGCGGGCTGGATGCAGCCATTTTGCAATATGGCGGCACGCGTGCGGGCTGGATCGATCTGTCTACAGGTATCAACCCGCATCCCTATCCCATTGGCACACCTGCGATGTCAGACTGGATCCAGTTGCCCGACCAAGGCGCAGTGAACACCTTGCTGGTCGAGGCCCGCAAATTCTGGCAGATCCCTGACAGCGCGGCTATTATAGCAGCCCCCGGCGCGTCCGCCCTGATCGCCCGCATCCCTGCGCTTTTCCCGACCGCAAACGTTGATATCCCGACGCCCACATACAATGAACATGCTGCCGCTTTCAAAGCACATGGCTGGCAGATCAATTCGGGCGACGCCAAAGTCATTGTACACCCCAACAACCCCGATGGCCGATGGTACACCGCTGACGATCTGCAAACATCTGTTCGCATCATCGACGAAAGCTTTTGTGACGTGGCCCCGGATCGCAGCCTGATCCATCTGGCCGATACCCCCGGCACAATCATCCTGAAAAGTTTTGGTAAGTTCTGGGGTCTGGCGGGGCTGCGCCTTGGCTTTGCCATCGGCGATCCTGCCTTGATCGTACGCTTGTCCGACCTGATCGGCCCATGGCCCGTGGCGGGCCCGGCCCTGCGGATTGGCACCGCAGCTTTGCAAGATACAAAATGGGCACATGACACACGACAGCGATTACAAGACGACGCAGATCGTCTGGATACCGTGATGCAAGATCACGCCCAACTGATTGGGGGGACATCCCTGTTCCGCCTGTATGATGTACCCGATGCCGCACAGATGCAGGACCAGTTGGCACACCATCACATCTGGTCACGCATCTTTCCCTATTCCAAAACATGGGTGCGCCTTGGCCTGCCGCCTGCAGATGGTTGGGATCGTCTAAAGGCTGCCCTATGACCTTTGCCCCTGCCCTTTTTTGTGCGCTGATCCTGGATGCCATCCTGGGTGAACCGAAATGGCTGTGGGACCGTATCCCCCATCCTGCCGTTCTGATAGGCCGCGCGATCAGCTGGCTTGAGACACGATTTAACAATGATCCCGCCCGCCGCATCAAAGGCACCGAAGTCGTTGCCTTGCTTAGCTTTGCCGCCATCGCCTTGGGCTATGGTCTGTCACTGCTTGGCCCCGTGGCTGAAATTCTGGTGGCCGCCATCCTTCTGGCGCAAAAATCTCTGACACAGCACGTCCGCGCCGTCGCGGATGCCTTGCGCTTGTCTGTGCCAGCCGGTCGACAGGCCGTCGCCATGATTGTCGGCCGCAATACAAAAGATATGACTGAAAGCGATGTCAGCCGCGCGGCCATTGAATCTGCTGCCGAAAACCTGTCCGACGGTGTGATCGCGCCTGCGTTCTGGTTTCTGGTGGCAGGGCTGCCGGGACTGTTACTTTATAAAATCGTAAATACCGCCGACAGCATGATCGGCCACCGTACGGAACAATTCGAAAAATTCGGATGGGCGGCCGCCCGTCTGGATGATGTGCTGAACTGGATACCGGCCCGCCTGACACCTGTTCTGATGGCTTTGGCATATGCGCGGTTGGATGTCTTTAAAACCCTGCGCCGTGACGCCCGCCTGCACCGATCCCCAAACGCGGGCTGGCCCGAAGCCGCAATCGCCGTCTTGCTGAATACCCCCCTGTCCGGCCCACGATCCTATGACGGGAAACGGCAGGATTTTCCGTGGGTCTACCCCGAAGGCAAACAGATGGCAGGGCCGGGCGAAATAGATCAGGCGGTTGCCATATTATGGCGCACATGGGCGCTTGCCACGGGTCTTATCCTGATCATCGCCCTGATCTGACATGTTGCGCCCTGCCACAAGATCGCTAATCTGATCATGATTTTATCAGGAGTGTATTCATGCGATTAAGCCTTGCCACGATCTTTTGTTTTGCAATTACAACGGCGGTCACCCATGCAAACTGTGGCGGCAGTTTTAACAGTTTTGTCACCGACTTGAAAAAAAAAGCGCGACAGGCCGGACATTCCAGCGAAACGGTAAATCGGTTTTTTGCATCTGTTCGACAAGACCCCAAAGTCATTCGCGCCGATCGCAGTCAGGGTGTTTTCAAAAAGAATTTCATCGAATTTTCCCGCGCCGTTATATCCGCGAACCGGCTGCAAAACGGACAACGTAACGCACAAAAATATTCCAAAGTCTTCGACCGCGCACAGCGCGAATATGGCGTACCGTCAGGTGTTTTATTAGCATTCTGGGCGCTTGAGACTGACTATGGCGCGGTGCAGGGCAACTTCAACACACTCAATGCGCTGGTCACATTGTCCCATGACTGCCGACGCCCCCAGTTGTTCCGCCCGCAGATTTTCGCAGCCATAAAACTGTATGAACGTGGCGAATTTGACCCCGCCCGCACCACAGGGGCATGGGCCGGAGAAATCGGCATGGTTCAGATGCTGCCCGAAGATATCCTGACCAATGGCGTCGATGCGGACGGCGATGGCAAAGTCAGCCTTAAGACTTCGCCCCCCGATGCGCTAATGTCCGGGGCCAAAATGCTGCACGATCTAGGGTGGCGCGCGAATGAACCGTGGCTGCAGGAAATTACCGTTCCGAACACATTGGATTGGTCTAAAACCGGATTTGATACCACAATCACCGTTGATGAATGGGCTAAAATGGGGGTGCGTGGTCGGTCGGGTGATCTGGGTTCGCGAAATTTGCAGGCTTCGGTGTTGCTGCCAATGGGCAAAGATGGCCCTGCGTTTCTGGCCTATCCGAATTACACTGTTTATTTTGAATGGAATCAAAGCTTTATCTACGTGACCACCGCGGCATATTTCGCCACACGACTGTCGGGCGCGCCACCCTATGACCCGCGCAATCCCGAAAGCGGTCTGAACGACACGGAAATGAAAATGCTGCAAACCAAACTGCGCAATCGTGGCCATGATGTTGGTAAAATTGACGGCATTCTGGGCCGCAAAACGCGCGCAGCTGTTCAGGCTGAACAACAGCGCCTTGGCTTACCAGCCGACGCCTGGCCAACCCGGAATTTATTACAAGCTCTTTGAGGTTTTCGGGAACAAATCTGTACGTATCTCGTTTTGATTACAAGGGGCGAAAGAAAGTCTCATTAACAATCATAGGAGGAATGTCCATGCGTACTTTCCTTGCAACCACAGCCGTCATCTGTGTAACTTTGCCAGCCTTGGCTGAAACAACAACATACGATTCACAAGCCACTACGTCTGAAAATGTTGGTGTGTTTTTCTTTGAACCCCAAAACTTTGGTGCTGACACGCTTTCTGCAAGTACCCTTATTGGCAAATATGTCTATACGACCGAACTTAAAGAGTTTGCCAGCAATGGATCCATTGATGTTGAAAAGGAATGGAATAATATCGGCGAAGTGCGTGATGTCGTCATGTCAGCCGACGGGAAAACACGCTCTGTCATTCTTGATATTGGTGGCTTCCTTGGGATGGGTGAACACACAGTCGCCGTGAACATGGATCAACTGAAATTGGTCAATGATCGTGATGATGCCGGCGATTTCTTCGTCGTTGTTCAATCAACCAAAGACAAACTTATGAATGCCCCCGCATTCGACATGTCAGAAATCGGTGCATGGGCAGCAGAAGATCAATCGTAATCAATACGCTTGATTTAACAATGGCCTCGGATTTCTTCCGGGGCCTTTTTGCTTGCCTCGGCTCATACTTGTAACTTTTAAAACTGACTGCTAGCGATGACATCAAAATAGGAACTTTTGATGGCGTATTCTTTAAAGCATCTTTGGGAAGGCAAAGCACCTTTTCAGCGCAATTTAAGTGGCCGGCTTTGGCAGTGGCGCCATACACTGACACCCCCTTCAACTGAACCTATGATCTATGTAGCCATCCCATTAGTCGCAAAAGACAGAGCCGACGATTGGTCCCGCCTTGAACGCATATTGGATCGCACTTTAAAAAGCCTGTTACATCAAACAAATCCGAACTGGCAGGCCGTTATATGTGGGCAAAATGAACCTGATCTAACCGTTAAGGATCCTCGTATTCGGTTCTTGAAATACCCCGAACCAAGCAATTTTTCAGATCAAAGGGGTAAACTTTCCTATCTGGTGGACGACCTAAAATTATCATCCACAGGCGACGGATATTACTTTGCGCTGGATGCTGACGATATTTTGCATCCCGAACTCTTTTCTCATATCCAATCTGACAACAACGGCCAGGGATATTACCTAAGTGCAGGTTACATGATTGACGCAAAGACCAGTCAACTTGCACCCCTTTATTCGCCCCATTCGCCTTTGTACAAAGCGTGTGGATCCAGTACAGCCATGCGATTTGACTTTCGGTCCGATTTTCAATTTGAAAAAATATTACGCAAACGGGGCAAGCATGGAAGTGTGCCGGATAACGTGGCGTATTATGGCTTTGAAATGCAATCAATCGCGTTTCCATCTGTGCTTTATCTGGTAAATCACGGTGAAAACATGCAAAAGCGGCGCGGTAAAATTGATAGTAAACTGGCATATATCTCTGATAATTTGATAACCGATCAGATCTATATCGCAAAAATTCGCGAAGAATTTAAACTGGATACTTTAGACCTCTGACCTTAAGCCACCATTGCTTCGGCTTTTTTCAGATCGACGCTGACCAACTGGCTGACCCCTTGTTCACCCATCGTCACACCAAACAAACGGTCCATCCGCGACATGGTGACGGCATGGTGTGTGATGATCAAAAAGCGGGTGTTGGTGCGCCGCGTCATCTCATCCAACAGATCGCAAAAGCGCGTCACATTGGCATCATCCAGCGGTGCGTCGACCTCGTCCAGCACACAAATCGGTGCTGGGTTGGCCAGAAACACCGCAAAGATCAGCGCCAGTGCGGTCAGGGTCTGTTCGCCCCCCGACAACAAGCTAAGCGTCGACAGTTTTTTACCCGGCGGCTGACACATAATCTCAAGGCCCGCTTCCAGCGGATCATCGCTTTCCACCAGAACCAGCTTGGCCTCACCACCACCAAACAGATGCGTAAACAGCAAGCCGAAATTCGTGTTCACCTGTTCAAACGCCGTCAAAAGACGTTCGCGCCCCTCGCGATTTAGGCTGGCAATTCCGGTGCGTAGTGCCTTGATTGCGTCTTCCAGATCAGCCTTTTCGCTGACAAGAGTGTCATGTTCTTGTTGAACCTCTTTGGCGTCTTCTTCGGCACGCAGGTTGACGGCCCCCAAAGCATCACGCTGCCGTTTCAGCCGGTTGACATCGGCCTCGATCACTTCGGCCTCGGGCATTTTTTCCGGGTCTGCGTCCAATGTTTCCAACAGTTTATCGGGCGTTATATCCTGTGCCTCAACAATCCGTTCGGCGGCATAGGCCACGGTCTCACGCGCAGCATCTGCACGTGCTTCGGCGCGTGCGCGTGCCTCGCGCGCCTCTGATGCTGACCGTTCCGCATCTCGTTCGGCCTGTTCCGCCTCGCGCAGAACTGTTTCAGCTTCGGCCAGTTTATCGGCAGACGCCTTGCGCCGGGTTTCAGCCGCATCAACGGCATCGGCCAACTCTGCGCGTTTTGCTGCGATTTCCTCGGGCGCCTCAGTTGCGGTTTTCAGCTCTTCTTCGGATTCCGTCTTGCGTTCCAGCAATTCCTTTGACCGCTTTTCAGCCGTCTCAAGCCGGTGTTTCCAACCACTGATTTCCTTGGTAATCTCTTGCTTTCGTTTCAATCGCGCGTCGCCTTCGCGGCGCAACTCATCGTGCCCGGACCGTTTGGCCATCATCGTCATGCGCGCCGCTTCGACGGTCATCTTGATGTCTTCGACCGAATGCCGCGCGGCGTCCAGATCGCCCAGATCCGCCACACCCCGTTCAGCTTCCACAAGCCGCTGACGCGCCGCCGTCGCTTCATCATCATAGCGTTTAACAGCCAACCCAAGGCTTTCCAGCTTGCCCGTAGCGATGCTTTTATCCGCCTCGGCCCGTGACAATGCGCGGTTTGCATCAGCTAACAGACGGTCCGCATCACGGCGCGTCTGGCGGGCGGCTTGATCGGCTTGGGTTGCGTCAGACAACGTGGACGAAAGCACCTCATAGCTTTGCCGCGCGGCATCGGCCCGCGTATCCGCATCAGCCGCCTGACTTTTCAACTCTTCCAACCGGTTTAACTGCTGCAATCGCAACGCAGCCGCCGATGGCGCGTCTTCGGCCCCCGCGCGAAATCCATCCCAGCGCCACAGGTCGCCGTCGGCACTGACCAGCCGCTGCCCTGGCTTTAGATCAGCCTGCAAGCGCGGTCCATCCGCCGCCGCAACAAGCCCAATTTGCGCCAGACGCCGCGCCAAAACATCGGGGGCAGTCACATATTGTACCAGTGGTTTAGACCCGGCAGGCAAGGCTTGCACCTGGTCATAGGCCGGCAACATTGCCCAACCCGATGGCGCATCTGCCCCAATCTGCGGGGCCTTCAGATCATCGGCCAAGGCCGCACCCAGCGCTTTTTCATGGCCCGGCTTAACCGATAAAACATCCAAAATCTGGCCGTCCTCAGACGCCTCGCGCGCGACCAATTTCGACAATGCCGCCACCTCGGCCCGCAAAGCGTTCGCCTCGCCGTCGGCTTCGGATTTTGTCGCACGCGCATTGCTTTCTTCCAATTGCGCTTCCGCCCGCGCGGCCTCAGCCTCGGCCAGCGCTGTATCGGCATCTGTCACAGCAACAGTTGCCGCTTTTTCGGCCGTGGCGGCATCTTCGAAATCCGCGCTGGCCTTGCCCACTGCGTCTTCGGCGGCCTGAACGGCCTCGCGCGCGCTGGCTGCTTCGGCCTCGTACTTGTCCAACGTTTTGCGGCTGTCATCCAGCAAGCGATGCGCCGATTGATGCCGCGCGGCCAAACGTGCCACATCTTCAGTGATCTGGCTTAACTCAGCCTCGCGCTCTTGTAAGATCGACGCCCCGTTGCGCGCTTCTTCGGCCGCGGCTTCCAGACGTCCGTCGTGCCCTTCGGCGGCCTTGGCAAGCTCAGTCGCTTCCCACTCTAGCCGCGAAATCGTTTCGCCCGCGTCGTGGTTCAACCCCGCCTCGCGTTCGATATCGCGCGCCAATTGTTCGATCCGCGATTGCAGCGTTTCAATAGTCTGCAGGGCGCGTGCTTCCTGATCATTCAGCGTATCGCGTTGCACCTGCAATCGCTGCAAAACTGCGGCGGCAATCGCCTCTTCTTCGCGCAAAGCAGGCAAAGCGCCATCGCGTTCCTGACGCACCTTCGCCGCCTGACGTGCAGCAATTTCAGCCTGCCCCGCCATCTTTGTCCGTTCGGTCAACTCAGCCGCCGCAACCGCCAGCGCCTGATCGGCTTCTTTCCAGCGACGATACAATAGCAACCCTTCGGCGCGGCGCAAATCTGTCCCGATTTCGCGATAACGCGCAGCTTGCCGCGCCTGACGGGCCAATTGCGCCAGCTGATTGGCCAATTGTTCGACCACATCATCCACGCGCGCCAGATTGGTTTCAGCGCCCTTCAGCTTTAATTCAGCCTCGTGCCGCCGCTGATAAAGCCCTGAAATTCCCGCCGCTTCTTCTAATATTCGCCGCCGCGATTTTGGCTTGGCGTTGATCAATTCACTGATCTGCCCCTGCCGCACCAGTGCCGGCGAATGCGCCCCCGTAGATGCATCGGCAAACAACATCTGAATATCGCGCGCGCGTACGTCCTTGGTGTTTGCCTTATAAGCACTGCCCACATCACGGGTGATCCGGCGCACGATCTCAAGCTGGTCATTGTCGTTGAAACCCGCAGGCGCCAGTCGTTCGCTGTTATCCAGGATCAGACAAACTTCGGCAAAATTCCGGGCAGGCCGCGTGGCTGCCCCGGCAAAGATCACATCTTCCATCCCGCCGCCACGCATCGCAGTGGGGCGGTTTTCCCCCATCACCCAACGCAACGCCTCAAGCAGGTTCGATTTGCCACAGCCATTGGGGCCAACAACCCCCGTCAACCCATCCGCGATCACCAGATCTGTGGGGTCAACAAAGCTTTTAAAGCCATTCAATCGAAGCCGCGAAAACCGCAAAAGCGTGATCCTGATACCATTTTACTAGGGACATAGTGGACCCTTGCAAAACGCGTCTGTCAACGGGATGCCCCCGCATGTGGGGAAATTCGCCGACTTATCCACAACATATTGCGCATCTATAATCAGAAAAGTGATCTTGCAGTCACAAAAAACTGCGGCATAAATGCGGATATGACCCTGACCGTTCACATCGAATCGCCCCTGACCCAAGATGCCGCCATCCTGATACAAGGCAGTGAGGCCGCGCTGCGTGATGTCTATACCGCTGACGAATGCTTTAGCTTTACCGCAGCTGAACTGGACAAGCCCGGTATTTCTTTTTTCGTCGCGCGCAGCAATGGCGCGCCAGTCGGGTGTGTTGCCCTTTGCGCATATGAAACCTATGGCGAAATCAAACGGCTTTATGTTGATCCGACGGGTCGTGGGTTGGGCATCGCCAAAACCTTGATGGCAGCGCTTGAAACCCATGCCAAAGACGCGAGCCTGGATCAGATCAAGCTGGAAACCGGCGACAAGCTGGCCGCCGCCGTCGCGCTGTATGGCCGATTGGGATATAAAATCTGTGGCCCGTTCGGTGATTATTCCGAACACCCTGCCAGTCTGTTCATGGAAAAATCCCTGATCTGACGGGCTATCAGTTCAAATACAGATTAACGGTAACAGCGCCCATCAGCGCGTTTTGCCATATGCATCACATTCCACATCCGCTTTGACCTGTCGCAGCCCATCATTTTCATAGATATCCGTCACCTCGCACTCAAGCTGATCAACCACCGGCACAGGTACCCGGGGCGCTTTTCCACCACAGGCAAGGCGTGCATTGATAATCACCTGATCCCCGTTAAGCGACCCTTTCGCAATTCGGCACCCGCTGACCTTTTCGATCGCCAAGGCAGCCTTGGGATACATCCGATCAGGCCGCGGGGCGTATTGCATATTCACCCGAATGGCCTGCGCCTGATTGTCTTTGATACGCACATCAAACGTACTGCCCTCAACGGTCATCCGCGTTGCGGGCACTCCGTAATAGGCGGGCGGCGGCATACTGCAGCCCGCCAAAATCATCAGGCAGCCCATAAGAAAAAAACGCAGATGTGTGATTCCGTAACGCATTCGTAAAGTGATAGAGCGCACAGATTAACAAAGACTTAGGATGCCCCCATCGCGCGCGCCTGTGACAACGTAAGGCCTGGCGACAGTGCTTCGGGGTCGACTTTCAATTCAATCACCGACAGCTTGCCCGATGCCTGCGCGCGCTGAAATGCATCAAAGAAATCATCTGTCTTTTCAATGACTTCCCCGTGTCCGCCATAGGCTCGTGCAAGGGTTGCAAAATCCGGATTGGCCAGATCGGTGCCAGAGACACGCGCGGGATATGTCTTCTCCTGATGCATTCGGATCGTGCCATACCGCCCGTTGTTTACCACGATCACAATCACCGCAGCGCCGTGTTGTGCCGCTGTCGACATCTCGTTCAGGGTCATTTGAAAACAACCATCGCCCGCGAAACAGACCACCGTTTTATCAGGGTTTTCCAGCTTGGCCGCGATGGCCGCCGGAAACCCGTACCCCATGCTGCCACTGGTCGGCGCAAGCTGGCTGCGAAAGGTTTTGAACTGGAAATAGCGATGGACCCACGCCGCATAATTACCCGCGCCGTTGGTTATAATGGCATCATCAGGCAGCATATCCGACAACCCACTTACGACCTGCTCGAATTTCATATCGCCCGGCGTTTCAGCGGGCGCGCGCCATGCAAGATAATCCGCGTTGGCGTGTTTCGCCCGTTCTTCTGTCGCATTGCCCGGCACGGCGACCAGCGCAGATATAAGCGCAGGTGCATCACATGTCACGGCCAGATCGGGCCGATAGACCCGCCCCAACTCATCCGCGTCGGCATGGACGTGAATGATCGTCTTGCCCGGCGCATCCGGATTGATCAAGGTATACCCACCCGTTTCAACATCGCCCAAACGCGATCCCAGAACCAGCAGACAATCACTGTCCCGCACACGCGCAGCCAATTTCGGGTTGGTCCCAAAACTTAAATCCCCGGCATAATTAGAGTGCCGGTTATCGATATAATCCTGCCGCCGAAAGCCTGTCGCAACAGGCAGATCATGGGCCTGTGCAAAGACCTCAAGATCGCGTGCGGCTTGCGCGGTCCAATGCGGGCCGCCGACGATTATCAGGGGTCGCTTTGCATGGCTCAGACGATCTGCAATCTTCTCAGCGGCGTTGAATAAATCATGTGGTAGCTCAGGCGCAGGGGCCGAGCGAAAGTTGACAGCTGTCAACTTTGTTAACACATCTTCAGGAAGTGCCAGAACAACCGGCCCCGGCCTGCCCGATTGTGCGACATGGAACGCACGGCCGATATATTCGGGCAAACGGTCTGCGTCGTCAATCTCGGCCACCCATTTTGCCAGGGGCGCGAACATGGCGCGATAGTCAACTTCCTGAAACGCCTCGCGATCCCGATGTCCGCGCGCGATCTGGCCCACAAACAGGATCATAGGCGTCGAATCCTGCCGCGCGATATGCACACCACATGACGCATTTGTGGCCCCCGGCCCGCGCGTAACAAAGGCAATGCCGGGTATACCCGTTAGTTTGCCATGCGCTTCGGCCATCATCGCGGCCCCGCCTTCGTGACGGCAGACAATGTTTTCGATCTGGCTGTCATAAAGTCCGTCCAACACCGGCAAAAAGCTTTCGCCCGGAACTGAAAACACGCGTTTCACACCAAAAGCTGCCAATTGTTCGACCAGACATTTGCCACCGTGGCGCAACTTATCTTTTTTCATGTGTTTTCAGCAACCTTTCTTGTCATTCTGCGTTTGTATCCTATCGTCTGAACAGACCAACAAAAGGATATTTTCATGCACCTACTTGGCATCTCTGGTTCGCTTAGAAAAGCGTCAACCAACACATTGCTGATCCACGAGGCCGCGCGGTATTTTGAGCCCGCGCAATTTACCCAAGGAAATCTGCGTTTTCCCTTGTATGACGGTGATCTTGAGGAAGAAAAAGGCATTCCAACCGAGGTGCAAACACTGGCCGATCAAATTGCTGAGGCTGATGCTGTGGTGATTGCAACGCCCGAATACAACAAGGCCCCGTCAGGCGTTTTGAAAAACGCGCTGGACTGGGTCAGCCGAACCGAAGGCAATGTCTGGGGCGACAAACCTGTGGCAATCATGTCGGCCACCGCAGGGCGCGCAGGCGGGGAACGCGCGCAATTCGCGTTGCGCTTGATGATGATGCCCTTTGCGACCCACCTGCTGCAAACGCCCGAGGTTCTGGTGGCCGCAAGTCATAAAGAATTCGACGACGATGGCCGCCTGAAGGGCGAGATGTATCAGGATCTGTTGGGAAAACTGATGAACAATCTGAAAGCCGCCGCCAAAAGTAAATGAAAGGTTAATGCAGCGGGTGCTTTCGGACCCGCTGTAAAAAATCTGAGTGCTTTGCCGGAAAGGGCGAAATGGGGCGCTTTGTGGTGTGTTTTTGTCAGTGTATGGTTTGGGATCAGATTGACGGATGCTTCGACTAATTTGAACAATAGCTTTAAGTCTGGGTCTACTAGCAGGTAACTTCACGAATTGATATTTGGATGTCATGGACGAACGAAAAACATACGAAAAAATGATCCCTCGAAGTGAGCGTAACTTTCTAGAGCAGGCACTTGGCATGGAATCAGGTTATGTTCTCGACTTCAGCGAAAAGACATTTAACGAGTTTTTTTATGAAACTGTTGCTATCGATCCAGATTACGAGGCGCATCTTTTCAACGGACGTGGCACGTCTAAAGCAAATCGCTTCCGCGCCTTCATTGAACACAGCAATCCATCCACCGTCGCTAAGCTTTTGCGAGAGATCTGGGAGTATCGTGCTAGTCTTGAGTATTGGCCTCCCTCGTCTGATGAAGAAAAAATGCGCCATAGTTTCTTTTCGACAATTGCGCGTATTGAGGGTCGGTCGGATATGATAGATACATCCGCAATTGAAGCATTTGAACCAAATGAAACCCTTGAAGAGCTTGTTGCGTCTATTCGACGTGATCTGGATGCAAAAAAGCCTCAGGCAGGCATTGATCGACTTCATACCTACTGCATGAAGCGATTTGCGTCTCTTGTTAGAAAGCGTGGAGGCGGAGAATGTGGCAAAGACGATCCACTCCACTCTCGTGTCGGAAAATATGTCAATCTACTGCGGACGCAAAATAACCTTACCCCCATGTCCGAAAGAATTATGCGAAGTTCTATCAGCGTCTTCGAGGCCATGAATCCTATTCGTAATGATCGCTCCTTCGCGCACGACAATCCAGATCTTGTTGAGATGGAGGAGGCTCGCTTCATTTTTGATAGCGTTACAGCATTCCTGCGCTACTCAAAGGCAGTTGATGGGCGTCACTTCGAAGATTAAGAGAATACTGTGGATTGCTGTGATCTGACATTTAGTAGAGCGGGGTGGAAACACTCTCTACCCCGCAAAACTGCCGCAACTTCCCTCTATCGGGCTGTGTAGTTAAAATCAGCCTAATCGCCCATCAGGCTCCACTCTCCCGCAATAAAAATCGTTCTGAAGCGATGTTGAAATCGTGTTAAGTGATGTTTGATCAAACACGCATGCATCATACCGATGAAGGAGCCTTGTTGATGTCAGAAAACAGTGCAGTCGGGCAGTTCAAAACGCAGTCGGATATCATGGATCCGGCGCGGGGTGCGGCGTTGCTGACCGTTTTGGGACAGGACGGCAATATCAGGGCTGGCGATGCGTTGCCGCCGTTTTTTCATCAGGCCTATTTCTGGGATGTTCAGGCACAGGATGACCTGGGGCGGGATGGGCACCCGGGGCTTGGGGGCTTTATCCCCAATTTGGATTTGCCGCGGCGGATGTGGGCCGGTGGTCGGATCGAATTCAAACGCCCGTTGATTGCAGGAATGCCTGCTGAAAAACGCGTGACAATCGAAAATATCACACGGAAAACAGGGCGGTCGGGTCCGTTGGGCTTTGTGACTTTGCGCCATGAGATTTGGCAAGGTGAGGCGCTTTGCGTGACCGAGCGGCAGGATCTTGTTTATCGTAATGATCCGACGGAGCGGGACGCGCAAATTGACCCGCCACCTGCGCCAGACGGGCATATCGTTGATCGCGTGAATTTCGGACCAACCCAGTTGTTTCGATATTCTGCGCTGACCTTCAACGGGCACCGCATTCATTATGATCTGGATTATTGTCGCAAGGTCGAAGGCTATGCCGGGCTGGTCGTGCATGGCCCGTTACTGGCACAGCATCTTATCTTGATGTGTCAGGCAAAGCTGGGAGCCCTGTCCAGTTTTGATTTTCGCGCCACAGCTCCATTGTTGGATTTTGAAACCGCCCAGATGGGCTGGAAAGACGGCAAAGCCTGGATCAAAGGGCCGGATGAGCGGTTGTGCATGACAGCCCGCGCGACATCATAGATTATCGGTCACGTTGAACCCTGTGGGGATGATATCGCGGGCCTCTAGGATCAGATCGGCCATGACCTGCCCCACTTTGGGCGCCATGCCGAAGCCGATTTTGAAGCCGCCATTTGCGATAAAATCCCCTTTGCGCAGGGGGTGATGACCCAACATCGGCGCGCGGCTTTTGGCACGGGGGCGCACGCTGGCCCATCGTTCGATTATCGGCGCATTGCGCAGCACGGGAAAGCTGTGGACCGCCCGAGCGATGATATCATTCAACTGCGCATCGGTTGACCGTGGGTCGTCAAATTCCCGTTCTGACGTGGATCCGATGGCGACCGTCCCATTGTGATGGGGCACGATATGTAGGGCATCCGCAAACAGCTGCGGCGTGTCACGGGCATCGAATTGCAGCAGTGCGGCTTGCCCTTTGACACCGTTGCCGATGGGTTTTCCCATATCATGCGATAACTCCAACAGCCCATGGTATCCGGTGGCCCAAATAGTGGGGCCATTTGTGTCAGGTGCCTGTGTCACGATCTGCCCGCCCAGATTTTCAACAGCGCGGGCCAGCGCACGGGTGGCGTGCCGTGGATGGATGCGGGCGGATAGCGTGTCATGGATCAGATATCCGGTGGCGCTTTGCGGGGCCCAATCGGCATGATCAGAGTGTGGTACGATCTGCCACGTCGCCCGGCCTTGCCACAGGTCGGCGGCCCCCTGCACCCTGACGCGCGCCAGTTCAACAGCGCGATCATCGGGCAAGGGCTGCAGCCGCCCTGTCCGCGCATATCCGGTGGGCAGACCAGAATGGGATTGCACCTGCGCCCAATAATCCTGCGCCATGATCAGGCTATCGAACTGAAACGCTTTTTTTTCATTCCAGTTTTCAGGTGTATGGGGGGCCAGTGCGCCAACAATGCCACCACTGGCACCTGCGGCCACACCATTGGGATCAACAACACACACCCTGGCACCCCGCAGCATACAGGCATAGGCGACGGACAAACCGAATATACCTGCACCGCGTATCGTCACATCAGCCATTGCCAAGACCTGATCCCCACTTCATTGTTTCGTAACGCTTTAAAGGACACAGCGACGATGAACCAGACAGCAGATTTGGACTGGCGGGATGGTAAAACCCCGATTTCCCGGCGCTTTGATGATCCTTATTTTTCATTGGAAAACGGTCTGGCCGAAACGCAGCATGTGTTTTTGCATGGCAATGATCTGCCCGCACGGTTCCGCGATGGATTTCAGGTTGCAGAATTGGGGTTTGGAACGGGTCTGAACTTTTTGGTCGCGTGGCAGGCATGGCGTGCAGCGAATGTTCAAGGCGTGCTGCATTTCACATCATTCGAGGCTTTTCCGATGGACTCAAACGACATGCGCAAGGCGCTGCACGCCTTTCCCGATTTGACAGACCTGGCAGACCAGATGGTGCAGGCGCTTGAGGACGATAATGATCTGGGTGATGCGCGGCTGACAGTGATCCATGGGGACGCGCGCCGGACACTTGCAGATTGGGATGGGGCTGCGGATGCCTGGTTTCTGGATGGGTTTTCGCCCGCCAAGAACCCCGAATTATGGCAACCTGACTTGCTGGCTAATGTCGCACGGCATACGCGTCTGGGTGGAACGGCTGCGACCTATACCGCCGCAGGGGCGGTGCGGCGTGCTTTGCAGGATGCCGGGTTTGAAGTCACGCGCACCACAGGATACGGACGCAAGCGGCACATGACACAAGCGGTTCTGGCATGACGACACAGAACACGAAACTGGGGATCATTTTGATGATCGCCACAACATTCGTTTTCGCGGTGCAAGACGGCATTTCACGGTATCTGGCCAGTGAATACAATGTGCTGATGATTGTCATGATCCGCTATTGGTTCTTTGCGGCTTTTGTCATCGCAGTGGCAGGCCGATCAGCGGGCGGCATCAAAAAGGCCGCAGCCACCCGGCAACCGTTTCTGCAGGCGTTTCGCGGGTTTCTTCTGGCGGCGGAAATCTGTGTGATGGTGTTGGCGTTCGTTTTGCTGGGGCTTGTTGAAAGCCATGCGATATTTGCCTGTTACCCGTTGCTGATTGCCGCGTTATCCGGGCCGATCCTGGGTGAAAAGGTCGGTTGGCGACGGTGGGTCGCAATCGGGATCGGTTTTTTGGGTGTGCTGATCATCCTGCAACCTGGGATCAAGGTCTTTTCCCCATCGGCCATCGTTGCCGTGATATCGGCGCTTATGTTTGCGCTTTACGGTTTGCTGACCCGGTATGCCGCCCGCCAGGACAGTGCGGCCACCAGCTTTTTCTGGACGGGCACGACCGGGGCCATTTTGATGACCTGTATCGGCGTTTGGTATTGGGAACCGATGACCGCCTATGACTGGCGCTGGATGGGCGCGCTTTGCATCACTGGCGCGCTTGGGCATTTTCTGCTGATCAAATGTTATGAGGTGGCCGAGGCCAGTGCCGTTCAGCCCTTTGCCTATCTACAACTTGTTTTTGCATCCATCATCGGGTTGACGCTGTTTCAGGAAGAGCTTGAAACCAATGTGGCCATCGGGGCGGCGATTGTCGTCGGCGCGGGGCTGTTTACCTTATATCGTTCTCGGCAGACGTCGGACTAAGCTGCGTTGCCGGCGACAATTGTTCTGGCCGCGCACGGGGCCGTACAACAGCTTTGGCGCCGATCAATTCTTCCATAAACCGCAGATTTTGTGGCTGTCCGGTCAATTGCGCGCGGTAGACGGGCAAGGATTCCATCACTCGCATCACATAGTTCCGGGTTTCGCGAAACTCAATGTGTTCGATCCAGTCGATTACATCCACTTCGCCAATTCTGGGGTCACCCCGTTCATCCATCCATCGCAACGGGCGGCTTGGCCCGGCATTATAAGCAGCCGCAACCATTACATTGGACGGGCCAAAAATATCTGTCAGATCACGCAGATAGGCCGTGCCAAGTATGGCGTTATACACAGCATCCGACAATCTGGCGGTTGTGTGGGTCAATTCAAGATCTGCTGCGACCGCCTTGGCAGTGGCTGGCATCAACTGCATCAAGCCGCGCGCGCCGACCTGACTGCGCACGGACGGGTCAAATTCGCTTTCGCGACGTGCAATGGCCAGCGCCAGTTCAGGGGCAACAGGGATGTCTGCATCCATCAGCGGGTGCAGTGGAAACAATGCAGAGGGCACCGTGACACCGCCGCGCGATGCGCGCTTGCCAATCATAACGGACAAATGCGGTTGGTCTTCCTGCTGCAAAAACAGGGCCAATTGCGCGACACCCTGATCATCCAGACTTTCCGCCAGATGGGTCAAAAAGACCTCGGCCAGGCTGATGTGGCCCGCGTCCATCAAAATGCGCCCCGCTGCAAAGACAGAACTGTCCGCGAAAGGCATATCGCCTTGTGTGGGCCGGTTCGCCAGCGCGGGGTCCATGGGCAGGCTTAGGCGTTCGGCTGCCAGAAGCCCATAAAAACTGGTCTGATGTTGTGCGCCATCTGCATAGGCACGACCTGCGGCTTGCGGATCGCCCGCCGCTTCATACGCACGCCCCAACCAATATCCGGCCCGTCCACGGGAAATGGGCGATGAAACCGCATCGGAAAAGCGTTGAAAGTGATTCACGGCCACTTGCGGACGGTTCAGTTTACGCAAAGCGATATAACCCGCCAGCCATTCCAGATCCGCAAAATTGGACCCAGCTTTCAGGTGATGCGCGCTGGCCAGATCATATGCACGTGCGGCGTTCCCCTGCCGCATTTCCTGACGCGCTAATAAACGCCTGCGATTGGCCCATTCTTCTGGCAAACCCAACCCTTCGGCGGTTTTTGATTGGTCCAGAATAATCTGCATTGCACCGGCGCGCATGCCTTTCTTGATGCGCCACTCAAACCGGGCATGGGCCAGACCTGCGTCTGCTTGCAGGTCTTCTGGCACGGCTTTGATCAGATCATCCACGCCTGGCATGTTTCGTTGCAGGGCGATGCGTGCCTTGGCAAGGGCGGTTTGATCTTTACCCATCAGCGGTAGCAGACGTTCAGCTTCGACCAGACGCCCCCGCCACAATAGCATATCAAGCCGCTCGGTATGATGCGGGGCCAGTAGTTTGGTGTTTTGCGTCAGAAAGGTCGCGAATTCCGCCTTGGTCAATGTCATCGTTTTCCAGGCATGAACGACCATCTGATCGCCGGTTTCTTGGTCACCCGTCGCACGCAAGGCAATGGCAAGACGTAACATACCGTGACCTGTTTGCGGCGGTTGGTCTTTAAAATAGGCTAAAACCTGATCAGGTGGCGTTGATGGAGCCAGTGTTTGTTCACCGATCCGCCGAAGTCGCTGCAATCCGGGCCAATCAGGATGATTTTGCAAAAAGCGATTCGTCTCGGCCAGCGTGCCGCCGTCTTCGCGCAAGCGGCGCCATTCAACGATATCGGCAAGGATCGTGCTGCGCTTTTCAGCACTTTCACGCGCTTTGTCCCAATCGCCTTGATTTATTGCCCGAAACGCGGCCAGCAATGCCACGCCATCACGCCGATCCTGCGCAGTCGCAGGTGCTGTGGCAAGTACGATAAACAACATTGAAACAAGGGGAAAAAAGCGCATTCAAAGCCCGGTCAGACAACAGCGATCATGCAAGAGTACTCTGCAATCTCTGGACATCAAACCCTAATCTTGGCAATTGGGCCTTTGGCGGCTAGGGTCCGCCGCATTAACGGGGCGAAATTGCCCGTAACATGAAAAGAAAAGGAAGCGTGTCATGATCAAAGGGTCTCTACCTGCCCTCGTCACGCCGTTCGCGGACGGCCAGTTGGATCTGGATACGCTGAAAAAGCTGGTCGAGTGGCATATTGAACAGGGAAGTCGCGGGATTGTGCCGGTCGGAACAACTGGCGAAAGCCCGACGCTAAGCCATACTGAGCATGACACCGTTGTCGAAACGGTCGTAAAAGCTGTGAATGGTCGGGTTCCGGTCATTGCTGGTGCCGGATCAAACAATACGATCGAAACCGTGCGACTGGTCAATCAGGCCAAAGCCGTGGGCGCAGACGCGGCCTTGGTCGTGACGCCATATTACAATAAACCGACGCAGCGCGGGCTGATCGAACATTATATGGCAGCCGCAGACTGTGGCCTGCCGATCATAATCTATAACATCCCCGGTCGGTCCGTCGTGGACATGTCGCCCGATACAATGGGCAAGCTGGCAGAACATCCAATGATCGTCGGCGTTAAGGATGCCACCGGCGACATCACACGCGTCAGCTATCAACGCCAGACCTGCGGTAAGGATTTTGTGCAAGTGTCGGGCGAAGATGCATCCGCCCTTGGGTTTAACGCGCATGGTGGGGTTGGATGCATTTCGGTTACGGCTAATGTTGCGCCCAAGCTTTGTGCGGAATTTCAGGCCGCGACGCTTGCGGGCGATTATACAAAGGCACTGGACTATCAAGATCGCCTGATGCCGTTGCACCACGCGATCTTTCTTGAGCCTGGTCTGGTTGGTGCAAAATACGGATTGTCCCTGTTGGGGCTATGCCGGGAGGAGGTCCGCAGCCCGCTGACTGCGTTGTCCGATGGCACCAAGCTGGTGATCAAGGACGCGATGATTCATGCGGGTCTGATCAACTAGCGATACGGGCCGCCCTTACAGGACGGCCCGGTTTCACCACATCCCGGTGTATTTGTTCCAGCGGCGCAAAAATTCTGCGTCGGCTTTTCTGTTTTCTTCCCTACGACGGCGACGTTCGTCATAATCCAGCGACAGGTCGTGACGTTTGTTTCGAGTGGCGACCATCATCGCGTCTGCAATTACGGTAAGCATCGGGACATCTCCTTTTTTATCCGATGAATTAAAGCTAGCAGTTGCCACCGCTTTGACCGAGTCACGAATATTATTGATCTGTAAGTTAAACTAACATTTAATAAGATCATGACGATTGACTGGCGCATTATACCATCACTTTCAGCCCTAAGGGCATTTGAGGCCGCAGCCCGACTTGAAAGTTTGACTGACGCAGCAAATACCTTGAACGTCACCCATGCAGCGATTTCACAACACATCAGGACCTTAGAGGCCAATCTGGAAACCAGCCTGATGATCCGACAAGGCCGCAAGATGGAATTAACCGAAGACGGTCGACGTTTGGCCACCGCTCTGGCCACCGGCTTTGGTCATATCGCAGACGAAATTACAGCGATGAAAGCCAGCAGCGCGGCGGCTCCACTTAAGGTTTCTGTGACGGCATCGCTGGCTGAACACTGGCTGATGCCGCGCTTGGGCGCGTTCTGGACCAAATATCCAGATATTGAGATTTCGCTAACGCCGTCGCCCGCGTTGGTTGATCTGAAGCAAGACGGGTTTGATTTGGCCCTGCGGTACGGACGCGGACATTGGCCGCCTTATGAGGCCGAAAAACTGGTTTCAGCCAACTTTATTATGATTGCACATCCCGATGTTGCCAATACACAGCACAAAGACGGCAGTTGGCCCAAAAATACTCGTTGGTTCATAGAGAGCAAAGGCAAGGAACATCAGAAATGGGAAAAAGTGCATCGTATGATGTATGAAGACCATTCCGTTACGGTTTATGATACAATCCAAATGGTTTTATCTGCTGTGCGTGCTGGATATGGCTTATCTGTTCAACCAAAAGCGATTTTGGAACATGACTTGGTAACAGGTCAACTTGTGGCCATTGAAGAACAAGCCGATCCCGACCTGAACTATTATATCGTCACGCGCAAAGGGCATCAGTCGAAAAATCTGCAAACCTTTGTGCGATGGTTAAGGCAAAGCGCGTAATAGCTCTTGGATACAGATACCAAATTCCCTATATCGCAACGCTATGGCACAGACAAAAACAGATCCTAATTACAAAGTAATCGCCGAAAATCGGCGTGCGCGGTACGATTATGCGATCGAGGAAGATTTGGAAGTCGGCATCATGCTGATGGGGTCCGAGGTAAAATCGCTGCGCGGCGGTCAGGCCAATATTGCAGAAAGCTATGTTGCTGTTGAAAATGGCGAATTGTGGCTGACCAACAGCTATGTGCCCCTGTATTCCCAAGCCAAAACCTTTGGTCATGAGGAACGCCGTAAAAGAAAGCTGTTGGCGTCAAGACGGGAAGTTGCGCGAATGTGGCAGGCGACTTCAAGGCAAGGCATGACAATCGTGCCATTGGTTATGTATTTCAATCACAAAGGTCTTGTGAAATTGAAAATCGGTATCGCGAAAGGCAAAAAGAATGTCGACAAGCGCGCCACTGAAGCCAAACGTGACTGGGGGCGGCAAAAACAGCGTTTGCTACGCCATGGGGATTAGGGCGCGCTTTGACATTTTTGAATGATGCTTCACTTTGTGTTTCCGTGACTGTCTGTATCCGCAGCCAGTGATGATTTTTCACTGTTCGGATTTTCTTTCTTTTCGACAACCTGTTTTTTGCTGGTTAAAGCAAAAATAATAACGGCTGCGAATGTGACACCAGCCAAGCCGAGTATTAGTACATCTATGGTCATTTTGCTCTCCTCGGTTTCGGTTCCATTGTCTGAATAACGCACCTGATTGCGCGTTGTTCCGTAGGGTATCTGTGACAATGTGTCAGAGGCGAAGCCAGGAAAGCATTTTCTGTTTTATGCAGACGATATCGCGTCTTCTTTGACCGCTTTGATCTGATTTTCATTTTCCATCAACGCGGTTGCAGCCGCAACCAATGCTTTGAATATGCGTCGCTGACGGCGGGCGTAAAAGATATGTTCCGGGTGCCATTGCACACCAAGCGCGAAGGGATCTGTAATACGTTCAATTGCTTGTATCATGCCACCTTCATCACGTGCTGCCACGCGCAGACCATCACCCAAGGTATCAACTGCCTGCGAATGCAAAGCGTTGACCTTCATGGGGTCGTTTCCTGCGATTTGGGACAACCGTGTTTCATCGGAAACTGTCACAGTCTTGCGGGGCAAAATGGTTTTATAGCGTCTGGATGAAAACACACCATACGCATCTTGATGCAGTGTTCCGCCAAGGGCGATATTCAACATTTGCGACCCGCGGCAGACCCCAAGAATGGGAATATTGCAATCAAACGCTTGCTTGATCACATCAAGTTCAAGCGCGTCGCGTGTATCGTCGAAAAATGCCTCGGCCACGATTTCACCGCCATAAAGAGATGGTGAAATATCATCGCCACCACCAATTATAACGCCTTTGACGCTTTCGATATCGACCTTATTCGGGTTTTGCCAGCGGACCGCCCTGCCCCCGGCAAGCCAGATGTTCAGCGCAAACAGCGGGAATACACGCCACCCACTGCGGCGCGATACGGTGACACCAATTCTGGGACGAGTCATGCGGTCACCTTTTGCTCTGAATCGTCCAGGATTGATTTGGCCGTTTTAGCCCAATCCCAACGCACAGTGGTCCATGATGCGCGCTGGTCGCGCCATGCGCGTTCCAAAGCCGCCATAACGTCAGGGGAATTTGCAATTTGTTCGACGGCCACCCACCTGTTCCATTCATAGGCAATGGACCAATCTTTTTCATCAATCCGACAATCAGGCATGCGATAATGAAATGCTGGCCGTGCCGAAATTGACGGGCTATCGGCATCTTTCGCGACACGGTCCGGGGCGATGTGGGCGAAAATCGGTAGCATATCCAGTGCGCGATTACGCGTTGGTGTTTCTTCCAGATAAAGATCAATCAAATCATCGACATCTTCAAATTCTTCGGCAACCAGACAGTCTATAAAGCGTCGCGGATAAGGGTCACTGAATGGCAGCGCGCGCCGAGAGATATCCATCTGATCCTGATCACGCAAGACATCTTCCAGCAATGCAAATGCCTTAAGTGTCGGCAAAATATCCTTTAATTTCGGGCTGACAATTTCGATATTCAAATGAACGCCGTAGCCCAATAAAATACCACTACGACTGCCCATGGCGCCCTTTTCACGCAAGGCATTCCGCGCAATATCAATCACAGAAATCTGAGATGGTTCAACGGGTTGCGTTACAATTTCAATTGGAACGACACTACGTGACAGGTCAATTCCCAGATCCATCAACTTGCTATTGTCATCTTTACGATAACGGATATCCAAATAGATTTCGACATCGCCTATTTCACTATCTTTCAACAGATGATCGTTGTTTTCATCTACAGAGATACTTCCGCCTAAATTATCTTTTAATACGGATGTGGCCTGTGCTTCGTCCAAACCGCCCAACTCAATTTCAATACCGACTTTTCTGATATCGCCGTCAGCATTATTCTGAATAGGAAGCGTGTGAACGTCTGTTTTGCTTATTTGATCAAACATGACCATAAAACGCACTGCGCCGTGTTTGGTTCCACAGTCCAGTGCGTTTAAATTTTTGAATGATCGGCTACATCGCTTTTCGAAAATCAACGATCTTATGTGTCCCGACGTCCGGCGTATGTTCCGGGTTCAGATGCGCTTTGATCAATTGATAGCCAAGCTTCGCGATATTATCGGTCGAAGACCAGATCGCCGCTTCGCCCAGTGTCATTTTCAGCAAAATGACATCAGGGTCGGTTTCATCGCCCTCAAACCAGGCGCTGACCATAACACCCCATAGCTCTTCCAGTTTTTTCTGGTCCATAGTCTGTATAATCGGCCCCTGAAGCGAGATATGGAAATCCTGATCAGGCGAAACCGCAGTATATTGTGCTGTGGCGCCCTGGCCGATTGCAGCAACCAAATCTGTCTGACGCGATGTGATAAACCACACAACGCCTGTTTCGCGATCCAGAAAATGGGTCATCGGCTGCGGGTGCTGATCAGACCCCTTGATGCTAAGCATGCCGTTTCGGATATCATCCAATTGATCAAATAAGGCATCCATTGGTTTTTCTTCTGCGTACTGTACATCAGCCATTTTGGCCCCCTAAACTGTTTTCGTGAAAAAACCGCATCACGCGATTGTCTTGGAAAAGAAACGCAAGGGATGCCAACATGTTCCAGGCCAAGGCCAGAAAATCAGTTCAGACAATCGCTTCTGGTACGCCGGGCAGATTTTTCCCAAATCTGCGGGCAACTGTCAGTGGATAGGGAAGCAAAAAGCCCTTGCGACTTTGCGGGCTTTGCTTTTTGTTTTGATCCGCCAAAGCACGCCAGGCGGCCACAGCAGTTTCGGGATTGAACAAGTTGTCCGCAGCGTCATCAGGCAACCAATGTTCAAAACAGCGCTGACGCAGATTTTGAACATCCTGCGGCTTATCCAGGATCACACCAGCTTCGGTATCCCAATTAAAACTTCGGCCGTTCAGATTGGCCGATGACACCATTGCAGTGTCATCAAAAATAGAAACTTTTGCATGAACATAAATGATGGGTGCGGCATGAAGCGTATCACGATCATCGCTGTCAAGCTTGCGCGGTTGGGCCGGGGCACCGATAAAGGCACGTGATCCAAAAGCCTGACTGACGGTCGAAACACATTTTGCCTGAAGATATTCGCCATATCTGATATCTGACGTTTTACTTCGCTCGAACGCGGCCTCTTCTGGGGCGGCAGGAAGAATTAAGATCAGCCCAAGTGATGGGTTGTTTTTGGCGGCCTGCGCTAACGTATTGGCAAGCTGCGTATCCCGAAAGAACTGCGTTTCCAGATAGATCAAATTCTGCGCTTTTTTGACCTGATCATAATGAAAATCGGCAATTTCCGTCAATTCGGTGCGTGGCGATATGGATAGCGCATTAAACTGTTTTGGTCTTGATAAAGTCCGGCGCAGCTGATGTGTGACCGGCGTGGCATACTTTGGGTTTTCAAAGGCCTTGAGGTGGCTTTCGGCTTCTTTTGCGACGGGCCCTTTGACCAAAAGCTGCATATCATGCCAGGTTTGCGATGCCTCTTGCGCGTGATCCGGATCATCATATCGGCGATCATTCAAATCAAGACCGCCAATATACAGACGTTCGCTGTCAAAAACGGCCAACTTCTGATGATGTGACGCAGGTATAAGGCCAGGTAAAACACCCTGTTTTACGGTCAGTTCATCATCCTTGATATCAATGTATTGCTGCAATCCCGGCATCAGTTCCACAGCATCCATCCGATCATTTTTATCAAGATCGTTCAGTATGTTGATTGTATTTTTCAGCTCATCCCGCGCTTTTTTCATAAATATAATGCGCGGCAAAACCCCAACCTTGGCGGGATGCATAGCCGCTTTGGCTGTCAAAAGTGCTTCTTGGCCTGATTGTTTGGCGGCTTTGCGCAAAGCACGCATGGTTTCCCATGTTCCTTTGTGCAGCCAAGGCCGTGCGATTGGATCAAAATCTGAGACTATCAGATTGATCTGGACACCGCGTGACAATGTATGGACCACCAAATCGAACCAGGTCTTTCCGATTTTTTGGGCAGCAGGCGAACGTAGCTTTGTCGACAGATCAAAAACACGAAACCCCGCGCGAATGTCTTTTTCCGCTTCCAAAAAGCATGTTTCAAGAACAGGGAACGCTTCGGCTGCAGTCATGAGGATCTGCACGGATGCAGGATCGTTTTGGTGTGCTGACATCAATAATCCAACGGTGCGTCTATGAATTCGGATACAGGGAATTCAACCTTGACCTGATACGCTTCGTCTGTTTCCTCAATAGTTATACTGCCCTCAAGTTGGCGTGCAAACGCCTGGATCAACTGCGATCCCAACCCGGTTTTGCCCAATACCGGAGGCTGCGACCCTTTGGAATTTATGATTACCAGTCGGGCATTTACGGTATCAATCAATTCAAGATGTACTTTAATCCATCGTTCATCGTTCGTTTCTGTACCAACATATTTAATGGCATTCGTTATAGCTTCTGACAACAGCAATGACATCGGGACAGCCTGATCGGGATATAGCACAATCTGATCCAGATCGGTTTGCACATCAATCGTCGCACCTGGCTGTTCACCAACGACAAGCAACTGATTTGTAATCTCTTTCACCAATATACTTGCATCAACCTGACTAAGGTTTTCCGTTTGATACAAATTTCTATGTATTGTCGCCAAGCCTAGCACACGGTCCTGCAACCGCTTGACCACATCGATGGTTTCCTGATTAGAGGTCTTGCGCATCTGCATATTCATAATTGAACTGATCAGTTGCAAATTGTTTTTCACACGGTGATGCACTTCTTTAAGCAAAACATTTTTTTCACGAACTGAGTCTTCCAATTGTGCTTCTTCTTCCATCAGGGAATAGGCCATCAATTGAAAGTTTTTTTGCATATCAAGCAATTCAAGAGGCATCATATTGGCTTCTTGCAGATCAGGAAGGCGCCGGTTTTGCGCAAAACGACGCATTTGCGTACCAAGTTGATTGATGTGTCGCACGACCAAACGATGAACGGAAAAATAAGCTACAATCAAACTCGCTACCCACATCACCACCGCGAACAGCATAGGCGAGACAATTGAATTAAAATTAGTAAGCAGCGGGATATTCGGACTCCAGGTTCCCAATGCAAAGACAACGCCCGGCACAATCGGCACCACGGCAAATTCCCGTTCTTGTCCATTTCGATTAACTCCGGAAAAGACATTGGGTTTTTGTCCGACCAATTCTGCTAACTCTATACCGTCAGGCAAATGATCTTCCACATTGTCAAACCCACCCTCTGCGGTCAGGATATCGCCATTGGCATTGAAGGTTATCAATTCCAGCGGTGTGCGATCCATAATGCGATCGCTTGCCTCTGACACGGTTGAATGTGGCACCGAAACTGAAACATATCCGTTAAATTCATCATCCACAAAAAAAGGCTGCATGATAATCAAAACCGATGTTTGGCTTATAGGTGCATCAAGGTTCACATCAACGTATGGTCTTGGATTTTCGATAAGATCCTGAAATCCAGCAGAACCGGAAAAGTCAAATTCCTGAGTTACCGAAGAACAGCGAATAACGCCATCAGTACGTTGTAAACCGATAAATGAATACATTTCAGTTTCATTCAGATATCGTTCAAGATATTGCTGACATCTTATCGGATCTTCGCGGATCAACTGCAACACGACACCTAGGGCTTGCGCTGCACCAAACGCATGTTCGACAACCTGCCTTTCTTCTGTTGCAGCGTGTTCTGTCATGGCCAGCAGAGACAACTCAGAGCGCTTGCGAACCTCTTCCACAACTTCGGATGTTTGATAAATTGCGATCAAACCAATGGGTAAAAGTGCCATCGACAGTAGGAAAATTATCCTGATTGCCAATGATTTATGCCATGATCTCCTGCGAGATTTGGCTGTTAATATTGATTTATCAGAGACTGCCTGGACCATTATTCGCGACGACCGCCATTGTTGCACTGTCTGTCAATTCCATTGCACCATCGTCATCGAGTGACAAAATTTCCGTCAGTCTTGCCCGCCCTCTGTTGGCACGACTTTTCACTGTGCCAACAGCGACACCGCACATTTCCGCCGCTTCTTCATAGGAAAATCCTGACGCACCAACAAGTATAAGAACTTCACGCTGTTCAACTGGCAATGTGTCAAAAGCTTTGCGAAAATCAGCCATTTGAAGATGCCCATCATGGGCAGGCTTTTCTGCCAGACCGGCTGTAAATACGCCATCAACGTCTGCCACTTCCCGCTTTAATTTACGACGGCTAGAATAATATGTGTTGCGCAGGATTGTAAAAAGCCAAGCGCGCATGTTTGTTCCGGGGTCAAATTTATCTATATTCGTCCATGCTTTAACAATCGTGTCTTGCACCATATCATCAGCAGTCGAATTATTTCGTGTCAAACTCATTGCAAATGCTCTTAGGGCCGGTAAATGCTCTACCAGCTCGTCACGCGGATCAGCGTTTTTCATTCTGCGCCGCCTTCGGTCGTGTTGGAATCTTTTGCTTTCAGTTGATTCAGCAAATCCATAAATCGATCAGGTAATTCCTCTTGCAGCGCTTCTTGATAGACGCGCTTTAAATTTTCATCGATTTGAACTGCTCTTTTATCTGAGCTTTTATCTGTCATCACTTGCCTACTGCCAAAAAATTTATCACATTCCACACATTTACTGGAACCAAACGCACACACGAAACGTTTGGTTCCCGAATAAAACGAAAAAAGGTTTTCTCGATGCAAGATAACGCTCAAGCGACGGATCTGACAACACAGATTGGCATACATCTTCCCTTTCTGCGACGGTATGCCCGTGCGCTGACAGGAAGCCAAAACAGTGGTGACAAATATGCTATTGCCACGTTGGAGGCGATCTTAGAGGACGCATTGGTTCTTGACAGCGAAATGGCAGTGAAAACTGCACTTTTCAAAGCATTTCATGCAATTTGGCAAACAACGGGCGCACCGGTTTCATCTGAAGAAACGGGTTTGCGCGCCGAAGCACAAAGGCATTTGTCAAAACTGACAACAAACACACGTGAAGCCCTTTTGTTACACACTGTGGAAGAATTTACTTTTTCCGAAGTAGCAAAAATTATGCAGATCGATACAGTCGAAGCAGAACATCTGATTAAAGTTGCGCGCCAGGAAATGGAAGATTTTATCGCCGGTTCCGTTTTGATTATCGAAGACGAAGCGATTATCGCCATGGATCTGGAAACATTGGTTGCAGACATGGGCCACCGTGTCACCGGCGTGGCACGCACCAGAGCCAGCGCGCATGACCTTGCCAAATCCGATCATCCAGATTTGATTTTGGCAGATATCCAACTTGCAGATAATTCGTCTGGTATAGATGCTGTAAACGACATTCTGTCCGAACTGGGTGACCGTCCAGTGATCTTTATAACCGCATTTCCTGAACGTTTGTTGACAGGGGATCGACCAGAACCTGCCTTCTTGATCTCTAAACCTTATACAGAGGATCAGGTTCGATCCGCAGTCAGCCAAGCAATGTTCTTTTCTTCAACCGAAACGCTGAAGGCCTAAACGAAATGAAAGTCTAAACAAAAAGGCCCCGCTATTTGCGGGGCTTTATTACTTTATTGCTTTGCAATCGCTTTCAGCATCCATGCCGCTTTTTCATGAAACGCGGACCTTTCTGTCGCCAGATCTTCGGTCACAGGATCATTTCGTTCACCCGCCAATTCAACCAGAGCATGAAGTCTGTGCGCAATTTTTTCGTGATTTTCAGCAAGATCTTCACACATTTTGCCAGCGGAAGGTAATTCATCCATATCGGTAATGACGGAATTCTCCACAATATCACTAATTTTCATTGGGGCCATTTTACCCAAGGCACGAATACGCTCGGCAATTTCATCGGCTGCCTTGAACATATTTTCATACTGTTCTTCAGTCAGATTGTGAACCGAATAAAACAGCGGGCCTTCGACATTCCAATGATACGCATGTGTCTTGAAAAGAAGACGATATGTATCTGCAAGAATATCTGCCAGCCCTTCTGCAACACCTTCAACATTGCGTACGCCGCTTTGAACGCTGTTTTCTTCGGGAATAACTTTCAGTGCATCTGTCATGTCAAACTCCTTCTTTAGTTCGAAGTTTTAACGTCTTGACGATCTGTATTGTTCCATCAGGCTGCAGGTTTTTCGGCGTCAACGGATGGTGGTTGCAAGTCATTCCCGTAATCAATCGCCAAGGTTATCAAAACCGGTCCAGTGGCTGCCTTTGCATCTTTCAGTATTCCTTCAAGCTGGCTAAATTGATCGACAGGTATGTGCTGCCATCCAAAGGCCTTTGCCAAATAACCCCAGTCTGGATTTTCAAAAGACAGCTCTGTGTGTGTGTCGGCGTCAGCTTCCTGTTTGGCCTTTATCAGACCATAGCCTTTGTCTTCCCAAACCATCACCGTGACAGGCAGATCAAGCCGTGCTGCCGTTTCCATATCCTGGACATTCATCATAAAATCACCATCGCCACAGATGGCCATGACATGTCCTGTATCCTGCAAGTCCGCCGCTGCGATGACGCCGGGTAAAGCAAGCCCCATACCGGCCAATCCATTGGCGATTATAACCTGGCCTGCACGTTTTGGCGCAAGGTTACGGGCAACTTTCAGTTTATGTGTTCCAACACCGGAAATAATCCAATCATCAGTTTCCAGTTGTTGTTCCACGACGGCCAACACATCTTCGGCACGCATGACATCAGCATCAGATGCGGTCAGACAGGTTGCGCGATCAGATCGCATACGGTTTTGCACATCCGCAACCTCTGACCACAAATCCCATTGATGGCCCGATAATGCTGCGACCAAACCTTTCAGCGTTGCAGACAGCGACCCTGTCACATCGCAGGATATCGCCCAACCCACGTCTATCGCTGCTGGTGTTTCTGCAAGGTGCAACACCGGCACACGACCGCCGTTGGTTAATTTGGATGGTGAATATTCAATTGGATCAAACCCAATCGCGATAATCAGGTCGGCCGACCCCAATGCCGTGTCAATGTGATCTTCGTAAGGTTGCCCAAGGGAAAATATGTTCAATTCATGATCGGCAGGCAGCAAGCCCTTGCCCATGAACGATGTTGCAACAGGTAACTTCAGGCTTTCTGCGAAATACTGCAACTGATCATGCGCCTGCGCACGTACAACGCCTGCCCCCGCAACCACAATAGGCTGACTTGATCCACGTAAAAGCTGTGCAGCTGCCAAAACCGCTTTAGGGTCAGGCAAACCCATTTTGGGGAACGTGACTGTGATCGGGGATGCATCAACGTCTGTACCGGCGACATCGACCGGCAACGAAAGGTGAACAGCACCGGGGCGTTCAGCGCAGGCAACACGAACAGCTTCCGCGACGGTTCCCGGAATAGACTGCGTGTTCAGTATTGTTTGCGACATCTTCGTAATGGGCTTGAACAAGGCGTCTAGATCAATCACCTGGTGGCTTTCCGACATCTGCATCCGGCCAACTTCGCCTTGGGCAGAGATCGCAACAAGTGGCACAAAATCAAGCGTGGCGTCCGCAACGCCAGTCACTAAATTCGTAGCACCAGGTCCAAGGGTCGCCAAACACCCTGCGGGCTTGCCCGTCATGCGTCCATAAACGGATGCCATGAAAGCAGCAGCCTGTTCGTGGCGCACCAGAACAAATCGTATATCAGATTGATCAATGGCCAGCATAAGGTCAGTGTTTTCTTCGCCGGGAATGCCGTAAATAACTTCTATTCCAGCGGCTTGCAGACATTTTACGAAAAGCTCAGCACCTGTCATTATATCACCCCATAAGCCGTCATAGCATCTGCGACCTTGCGATATGCCGCGATATTTGCGCCACGGCGGTAGTTTATGAAATTACCATCACGGCCTTCGCCCGCTGCGCGATGATGTATGCCTTTCATTATATCCTTCAAGGCCGTGTCGATTTGCTCTGATGATTGAAACTGTCCATGGGCGTTCTGGCTCATCTCAAGTCCAGAAATGGCAACACCGCCCGCATTTGCAGCTTTGCCAGGTGCATAGTGAATATTTTCATCAGCAACCAATTGCGCAGCGCCAGCCGTCAAAGGCATGTTTGCCCCTTCAGCAATAATCTTAGCCCCTGCATCCAACGCATCTTTGGCGTGGGATTTATGCATCTCATTTTGGGTGGCACAGGGCAAAACAATGTCAGCGCCAAGACCCCATGGCAAAGCGTTTTCTTTGAATGTCAGTCCAAGGCTTAATGGCGGATCAGCAACGTCTTCACCTGCCGCTTTGCGATCTTGCACCCATTTGACAGCGTCTTGACCAAAGCCATCTTCATTTACCAATGTGCCGCTTGTGTCCGACAAACTGATGACTTTGGCCCCTTCGCAAATGGCTTTTTCCGCAGCATGGGTGGCAACATTTCCTTTTCCGGAAATGACAATTCGCTTGCCTTCAATGCTTTGGCCCTGTTCCGCCAGCATATTCTGCACAAAATAAATCAGCCCATAACCAGTGGCCTCAACCCGCATCGCGCTTCCACCAAAGGCTTGTCCCTTGCCCGTAATCGCGCCATGAAACTGACCTTCGTGGCGTTTATATGCCCCGAACAGAAACCCAATCTCGCGCGTGCCGACATTGATATCTCCCGCAGGCACATCGCGATCTGGTCCAATATGATGACTAAGCTCGGCCATGAAGGCCTGGCAAAATCGCATGATCTCGCGTGTGGATCGCCCTTTGGGATTAAAGTCAGATCCGCCTTTACCGCCCCCCAAAGGCAGACCAGTCAGTGCATTCTTGAAAACCTGCTCAAAACCCAAAAACTTCAAGATCGATGGACCGACTGTAGGATGAAAGCGAATACCACCTTTATAAGGCCCTATGGCATTTGACATCTGCACGCGCCAGCCACGGTTAATCTGAACTTCGCCGTTATCGTCTTCCCAAGTTACGCGAAATCCAATGATACGATCAGGTTCGGATAAACGTTCCAGCACTTTGGCAGCTGCATAATCACTGTGTGCTTTTTCGATTGTAATGACATCTTCTGCCACTTCCTGCACAGCTTGCAAGAATGCATCCTGCCCTTCATTGCGATCTTTCACCGCTTTCATAAAATCACGAACTAAAACTTGACGATCTGTCATAGATTCACTGCCTTTCAGGCACGCCTTTTTTTGCGCGCATTGAAGCATAACCCACAAGTCGTCGGAATAGTTCCCGTATTTATTCAGCGGATATCTTGCAAAGATTTTGGATAATCTCACTAATTGAATCAGTTGTGAAAGGCATTTCAACAAAGGTGCAGTTGAAATGATCTGATGTTTCGTAACGATCTTCATCACGTATTATCAAAACATGCCCGCTGCACTGAACAATCTTTTCCGCCAAGCCGGACTTTTGAATGTCAGCCGGGCGCGCATTTACAAATGCAGCTGTTAAATCATCAATCTTCTCAAGCGCTGCCAAAGCAGCTTCCTGCGTTTCGCAGACCGTAACCACCGAACCCGGTGCAGAAGCCATAACAATTTCACTTAGATCGCGCGCAACAAATGGGTTAGGCTCAAGGATAAGAAAGTTTAAAGACATATTTTAGCCCCCACCAAAAAATAAGGTATGGAACAATCTTGATGCCGCCGCATTTAACTATGACATAGAAGAAAGATTTTTTGTTATGACAACTGACTGCAACCGATGCCCACTTAGGAAATTGCCCGCTTTTGTGGAATTCAACCGCAATGACCTTTCTTTTATGCAGAAATTCAAATCTGGTGAACTAACAATTGATCCTAAAACCCCCCTTTTAATGGAAGGATCAAACAGCCCACAGCTTTTCACTTCCTTGCGCGGTATGGGTCTTCGGTACAAAACTTTAGAAGATGGACAACGGCAGGTCATCAATTTTGTGTTTCCAGGGGATTTCATTGGCATGCAGGCGGCAGTCATGGGGGAAATGTGTCATTCGGTTGAAGCGACAACATCCATGACATTATGTGTTTTTAACCGTTCAGAGTTTTGGAATTTTTTCAAAGAAAACCCAGAACGCGCATTTGATTTAACGTGGCTTTCTGCCGTTGAAGAACACTTTTTGGGTGAGGCACTGACGTCGATCGGACAACGCACCGCGATGCAAGCAATGTCTTGGGCATTTGTTCGAATATTCCTGCGCGGACAATCCTTGGGTATGGTTGAAAATGCAGTTATGCCGCTTCCTTATAAGCAACAGGATATCGCAGATGCACTTGGGCTTTCGCTGGTGCACACGAATAAAACACTGGCCAAATTACGGGATCTTCAGTTGGCGTCATGGTCAGATGGTGTTTTGCAGATCAATGACTTGGAGGCACTGGCCGAAATTGCCCATACATCATCAGACCCATTGCCAGAACGCCCTTTGATATAATGGCATCAAAAGATCTGACCAAAGGGCCCGTTTGGAAGGCCCTGGCAAGCGTATCAGCGCCAATGTCTTTTGGCATATTAGCCGTTCTAAGTGTTGGCATTGCTGATGCTTATTTTCTTGGGCAATTGGGTGGTGCGCCCTTGGCGGCGGTTGGCTTCGTCTACCCCGTTACAACCGCAATTACGTCCTTGGCTATTGGTCTGTCAGCCGGTGCAAACGCTGCAATATCGCAAAGCCTGGGGCGCGGTGATGATACGGCCGAAACCAGTCGTCTGGCATTTCATGCATTTGGACTTGGTATAATATTATCGATCATGGTCGCCTTCCTGTTTGCACTTGCCGGACAATATTTATTCAAGGCAATGGGTGCAAATGGGCAGGTGCTGGAAGAAACAAAGAAATATCTTCCATTCTGGTCATTATCGTTTCCTTTTCTTGTTGTGATGATGATTACAAATTCGATCTTTCGGGCGAATGGTGACGGCGGAACATCTGCTGTCATCATGATATTGGCAGCCCTTATCAACATTGCGTTGACCCCATTGTTTATATTCGGGTGGGCCAGCATACCAGCAATGGGTACGGCAGGTGCGGCATTTGCGACAGCGATTGCACAAGCGACAGCGGCGTTCGTTGCCGTCGGATATGCAATTTTCACCAAGACTGTGATTTTATGCGGCAATCCAATGAAAAACCTGATGCAATCCATTAAACAGGTAATGGCAGTTGGGCTGCCTGCATCGTTTTCCAATGCAATCAATCCAGCCGGAATGGCGCTGGTCACGGCAGCCGTTGCCACCCTGGGTGACGCCGCTGTGGCAGGTTTCGGGGCCGCAGCACGTGTCCAATCCATAGCAATCGTTGCACTGCTTGCTTTATCTGCTGGTATTGGCCCGGTGGTTGGGCAGAACTGGGGCGCTGAGCGTCAGGACCGCGCCCGTGAAGCCGTTCGCCTGTCTTGGACATTTTGCGTCATATACGGGATTGTCATTGCAATTATATTAACCGCTTTTTCAACGCTGATTGCAGATACAATCGCGTCTGATCCCGAGGCCGCGGAGTACACGGCACGTTATCTTCAAGTTGTTGGTTGGAGCTTGTTTGGATATGGCATCCTTGTCACGGCAAATGCCGCCATGAATGCGCGGTCAAAGGCGGTCCATTCAATGGGATTGAGTCTGGCGCGCATATTTGCCATCTATCTGCCGCTGGCTTGGCTGGGCGTGTGGATGTTTGGATATATGGGTATTCTTGGCGCAACAGTATTAGGTAATATTTTCGCGGTTTTCGGTGCGATAATCACTGGAATAGCGACAGGGCTAGTCAAGATAGACAATACGTTCCTGCAGCGTTCGGCAAATTGGTTAAAAAACTAAGACAAGAACGTCAGAAGTTCAGCTTCGCCCTGTCTTAAGCCTGATATGGATGATGGCTTTAGCGCTTTCAGCCATCGCGCATGTTGATCTTTGTTCAGATCCGAAAGGGCAATGATATCAGGATGAATATAGCTGTTGCGCGCAATCGTTGGCGTATTGTGTAATCTTTCTGCGGCAGCCGTTGCCATATCTTTTATTGTTACGGGCGCTGATGTTAAGGCCATTTGAAATGCCGCATGGGATCCATTCCATGTTCGCAATGTCTTGGCGCTGATATTTTCGCCGCATATTCCTTTTAGAACTGTTTGTACTTGTTCTGACCTGACAGCTTTGACATCGCCTTCTGAGTTGATCCATGACACCAATTCTGGACCTGGTAAATCTTCGCTTTGTTCAAGAACACGCTGCAGTTTCTTACCTTGCAACTGCTTGGAAACCGCTTTGCCACCTTTGGCAGTATAATTCAGAATAATCTTTGACCCATCAAAATCGACATGCCTGTTGCGCAATGTTGTTGCGCCATAGCTTCCGTTATCGGCCGTGTAATCGGGATGACCAACGCGCAGTGACGCACGATCTATTAAAGCCAAGACAGCTGCTACTGCTGTTTCAACCTCTCCAACTTCGCCTGATAGACGATCATCAATCCAACGTCTTAGACTTGGTAGCGTTTCACCGAAATTTGCGAGCTGATCAAACTTACGCTGTGCCCTTTGTGCAGACCAATCTGGATGATACTGATATTGTTTTCGATTTCTATCATCACGGCCCGTTGCTTGAAGATGGCCATTATCATGCGGTGACATCCACACATTTTGATAGGCTGGCGGCACAGCAAGTGCGTTCAAACGAGCACGCATTTTTTTGCACGCAACACGTGTGCCATCTGACGCCAAGTATGAAAATCCACGACCCCTTTTTTGCCGTGTAATTCCTGGTTTTTCGTCAGGATAATAAATTAACCCAGAGATCAACGACTGCATTGCTGACATCGATATACTGAAGTGCTTTGAAGCGCTGACAAAATCATATCATGACTCTATTTTTTGCTAAGCTCACTTCCTGATTTCAAAACCTGATCCCCGTCATTCTGTTCAACCAGATAGGCGGGGTCATCCTTTGACGCGTTTCTCGTAACTTCGGTTCCTTTCAGGGTTTTTGTGATGTCGCTTGTGTATTTTTCGACAATTTCACCCTGACCTGTCCCATTGCCCCAGTTCCATTTAACCGTATCACCCTTGGAATAATCCGACATTTTACGCCTCCATTCTTCAGCATTTATAATTCAATATGCTGCTTTAACGCCGCAATGCTTTGATTAGTTCAGATTTTGTCATGTCCCACCGACCTTCGATGTCCAACTCAGTAGCACGATCAAGCAGGTCATCCTTCGTCCATTCCTCGTAAGGTGGCGCCTTGCCACCTTTTTCAGAAGGCGACATGTCTCTATTGGCTTGCGCATTCGCAATTGCAGCTGATTTTTGCTTTGAATAGCCTTTATCCCGCAAGGCTTCGTATGTTTCTTCATTTTTAACTGAAGGGCCATGATCTTTGTTCATCAATTTTCCCTTTCGCTTGCATCACTTATGAATTCGTCTTTGACTTGCCCCCAGGCCAACAGGGCGAAAATCGCTGTGCCACCTACGATATTACCTGCCAAAACCGGTAGGAAAAATCCGAATATCGCATTCATTATGCCCAGCTCACCACGTAAAAGTAGAAATGCCATTTCAACAGATCCCGCAACAACATGTGTGAAATCGCCTGCAGCAATCAGCCACGTAAAGGTCAGGATCACCATAAAGGCGGAACTTTCAGACTGTGGTAACATCCAAACAATTGCGGCAACCAAAATGCCCGCAGGAATTGCACGCATAAAGCTTTCACCAGCCGGCATGCCGACAGCATGTTCTGATAACGACGTTATTGCCGGTAAAAGTTCAGCGGGAATTGCGCTTGTGTGGGCGTATAATGCTGCGATTGCAAAGGCCCCAACAACGTTTGCTGCAAGAACAATTGCCCACAGTCTTGCAACGCATCCGAACATTGAAAAAGTGGGTTTGACCATAAATGGAAGAACAGTGGATATGGTGTTTTCAGTGAAAAGCTGCATACGGCCCAAAATGACCAGCAAAAATCCCAGACTGTATCCTAGGTTTTCAACCAAATAGCGCCAAGGCGCATCTGGTAGATATGTTCGAAAAATTGCTTCGCCCAGAACAGAAAAGCTGATCATGATGCCAGCGGCAATACCAGACCAGATCAAAGACCTTGTCGTGCGCTCAAGCTCTTCTTCACCGTCGCGGCGTATAACCTCATAGATCAATTTTGAAGAAAGTTTTGAAGCTGCTTCTATAGATCTACGCTCGGATTTTTTATCCAGCCTGACTATATCGTCTTTATCATTATCTGACACTTTTTGCCCTCGAATTCATATAACGTATCTTTTAAAACACCGGTTGGACCGGAAAGTTCCTCTTAAGTTTTATTCTGTTCACTTATATGGTTTATTGCACATCTTTGCCGAATAAGGCAGGGATTATCGCGATCAAAGCACTGCTGCTAAAGGATAAATCATGGGTATTAATACGGAAAAAGATGTCGAAGCAAACTTGCAGATCGGTCCAACTGATCTTGGCATGGTTCGTATTTTTATCGAAGCAAATGGTGTTGAAATTCCAATGGATTTCGAACCAGAGGAAGCGCAAGAAATCGCCGAAGAAATTTTAGCGGCTGCCAAGGCTGCAAAAGCAACAAAATAGATCAAAGATGGATCAACCCCGGATCCCGCGCATTATGCCAGCGCATAGCAGCTTGACGTGCGAATTTATGTAATAACGTTTTGCGACGCGGCGCAGACAACTTGTTTTCAGGCCCAGTTCTTATGATATCTGCATAATATGCATCTGCAATTATAATGCCGGTTTCCTCAGGCAGAAGTTCTGTCATGAAATCGCTATTAACAGCCCAGAAATATCGGTCACACCATTCAAGATAGTTTTGCCATTTTTTATCTGATTGAAAGTCATTTCTGCTGGATTTGCATTCTATAATCCAGAATTCGCCTTTGGGCCCCAACGCCATGACATCGACACGCAGGCCCGTTTTTGGTGTGAATTCTTCTATTGAAACAAAATCAAGGGACGCCAGATGGCGACACACTCCGCGTGCAAGTTCCTGGCCTGGCTTTAGTTCAAGTGTCATACGCAACAATATGAACAAAAAGTGAACAAGCGCAATGGCACTTGTTCACTTTTTCAAACTCTTTCACCCTGTGGGATGAGCGTGGAGTTAGGCAGATAATCTCATGCCAACATTGTGCACGATACGAGAGGTTGCAAATACAGGCATATGCTTGCCAAATCGTATCTCTGAAAAACTTTCAGCCACTTGGAACTTTTTGCCCAGCAACAATGGGACATCTTTTTTAGTTTCTGCAGCTGAATTTGCGATCTTGGCAATGCTTTTCGCATCACATCCATTTCCGAGAATGCTGTATAAAGATGGAAGCAAATCGAACAATTCATCCGCATCTTCACCGTTTCTGTCGCTTAACAGAATTGTTGAAACATTTGGATTATAATATTCTGCAGCCAACGAAACTGACAGGGTATGTTGATCACCCACATAATCGCGAAGTATCAACAAATCGATTGGCGATGTTCTCAGGAAAGAAAGAGCACCATCAACAGTAAGTTTTTGCTTGGCTGATATACTGTGTGCTTTCAAGGCAGTGCCGATTTTACCAACTGACGAAAACCGGGAATCTAGTACTAGTGCGTGCATTCGGCTTCTCCTACACAAAACAATCGTTAAACTTTGCCCCTAAGCAGTGAAAACAATGTGACCTATGCGCACTTAAAAATTGATGAAAATGTTGGCTATTTGTTTTTTGGCATGAAAAGAAATAGATAAAATTCAAACAAAACAATCACTAACTTGAAATATAAAAGCATCAGCCTTGCCGCACGCCCTATTAAGGCATAGGTAAGCGATTGGCGGGTTCTGCCCTTCTCGTACATAAGGTTAAATTCCAGTGGCCTTAAGCAATTCCGAGGGAGCTGGCTCTGATTGGGCCGTGGTCTAGTTATCTGGCGCCCACCTGTACATACAGGTCCTCGGGAATTCATTACCTTCACGGTTGCGTGCGGGCCCGCCGCTTTCAATATTTTGCATGATTGAACTGTAACGGTAAATCAGAGCCGCTTTTTTTGCGCAGCGGCTTTTACCATAACAGGTTGTAATTCACGTGGCATGATAGGTGTACCACGTTTTGGCGTATCGTCTTCTTTCATATTCATAATAGCTATGCCAAATTGCACGCCTGAAAAAACAATACCGTTCAACATAAACAGTACAAAAGCCGCCAACCAACCGCCTTGGGTGTGCGTCACAAGATGCCAAAGGTTCGCGATGTTGAAATAAAACAGACCAACTACGAATACGGCTGAGATAATGAAGCCAATGATCGTATGCTTTATATAGAGGTGGACAAGTTTTGGCATCTTTGATCTCCTTAAACGTACTTTAATAATAGCCCGAGTAGCCTGTTTTACAAATGGATCAGAAAGCGTCTGGTCGTGCCTCTCGGGCCATGTGATCCAAAACGGCGTTGACGAACTTAGGTTCCTTGCCTTCGGGGAAAAAAGCCCGGGCGATATCTACAAATTCAGTGATAACAACTTTTGGAGGTGTTTTTGTTTTGACCATCTCTGCCCCCGCTGCACGGAACAACGCACGCAATGTTGGGTCAATCCGTGCAATTGGCCATTTGGCAACCAAGGCACGATCTGTCATCTGATCAATGGTAGCCTGATTATCAACAGCGTTTTCCATCAGATCACGAAAGGTGTCGATATCGCCTTCGGCCATTTCGTCACCTTCGTAAGTGGCGCCAAAGCGGTGATCTTCAAATTCGCTTATGACACCATCGACACTTTGGCCAATTGCCTCCATCTGGAAAAGCGCCTGAACAGCATAAAGTCGTGCTGCCGATTTCATCTTGCGCTTTTGATTGTTGGATATTGTCATGCCGTCGTTGATCCATCTGCATTACCTGCCAAAAGGATATTTTCTGATGCAGGTTTAAAACCCACCCCTTTGGTGCGTCCACCCCATTTGCGGCTAAGCGCAATTAGATGCAAGGCCGCAGCCGCAGCACCACCCCCTTTATTTTGATCTGCAGGATCTGCACGAACCTCGGCTTGTTTACGGTTTTCAACCGTCAGAATACCGTTACCGATACAAAGCCCTTGCAGTCCCAGCAATTGCAACGCGCGACTACTGTCATTGCAGACGGTCTCGTAGTGGGTGGTTTCGCCGCGAATGACACAGCCTAATGCGACGTATCCGTCAAAGTTGGAAAGTCGTTCAGCAATACACACAGCCGTCGGCACTTCAAGCGCTCCAGGAACTTCGGTGATCTCATACGTGGCACCTGCGGCATCTAACTCGGCCTTGGCACCATCAATCATATTATCCGCGATATCGCGATAATAAGGGGCGACAACGATCAAAACCTTGACCGGTCTGTCAAATTCCGGTCGTGGCAATATGTAATGTGTTTCATGTCCGACCATCAGCCAATCTCCGATATTTTACAAGTCCCGACAATTTCCAGGCCATAGGCGTCTAATCCGACGACTTTTGGTGTGGGGGAATTTGTTAGCAAAACCAACTTTGACAACCCGAGTGATGATAATATTTGGGCACCTAAACCGTATTGCCGCAATGTCTGTGGCGATACCTCACTCTCGGCGCTTAGCTTCATATGAACATCGCGCAGTAATACCAAAACCCCGCGACCTTGATCAGCGATAAGGCGCATGGCATCACTGAATTCTGCCGCCCTGCCCTGACCACCAACGCCGACGATATCCAGCATCGGGTCCATCGCATGCATACGCACCAAAACAGGATCATCACCGGAAATGTCGCCCTTGATCAACGCAATATGCTCTGCACCTTGGGTTTCATCCGTATAAATCCGCAAATCCCAATCGCCGCCAAATTCTGATGTGATCGTCTTTGATGTGCGCTGTTTGACCAGATTATCATGTCGGCGACGATACGAGATTAGATCGCTGATCGTACCGATCTTCAAGTTATGAAGCTGCGCAAAGGCAACTAAATCCGGCAGGCGGGCCATGGATCCGTCTTCGTTCATAATTTCGCAAATGACACCTGATGGGTTTAACCCTGCTAAGCGGCTAACGTCCACTGCCGCCTCAGTATGACCCGCACGCACCAGCACACCACCATCGCGTGCGCGCAACGGAAAGACATGGCCCGGACTTGCGATATCAGCCGCGGTTTTTCCACTGTCGATGGCGACGGCCACCGTACGGGCACGATCATGGGCGGAAATCCCGGTGCTGACGCCTTCGCGGGCCTCAATCGAGACGGTAAAGGCAGTTTCATGACGTGATGAATTATAAGATGCCATCAATGGCAGCCCCAAGGCATCAATGCGGTCGCCTGGCAAAGACAGACAGATCAGACCGCGCCCGTGCATCGCCATAAAATTAATCGCCTCAGGCGTGGCCATTTGCGCAGGAATAACCAGATCACCTTCGTTTTCGCGATCCTCATGGTCCACAAGAATAAACATCCGGCCATTACGTGCATCTTCAATGATTTCTTCAATCGAACTGATGGCATCGCGCCAGTTTTCTTCGACCGGACCCGGTATTTCAAAACTCATGGGTGTTCTCCAAAGTAGGTGTCAGCCGTGATATAGCCCGCAAGACGCCCAGCCTTGGACCATTCCCGTTCAAGATCAGTATCGCCAATCAAAATGATGCCGTCTGAAGAGGCATCGGCCAAACGAACAGCCTTTGTGATGCTTGCCCGTGTATCAGACCAGCCTGACGTAAACTTCGGTGCAATCGTAGCGGCATCAAGTACAGCGTTCTGTTCGACAATGACCTGCGCATCTAAAGGGGCGTGAACAACGGCAATACGGCTGCAATATTTCAGGTCTGACAATTTTTCCCGGCGATTTTCCGGAAGGCAAGCATTGGATTTAATCAGTCGCAATGCATTGCTGGAAAACAGAAACCCAATTACATCCCGGCCGGTACTGGCCCTGACACTTGCGTATGATTTGTAATCCAGCCCAAGTTCCTGAGCCCGTTTGACGCGGACACGTATAACTTCAATTGGAAGTTTGGGCAGCAGATCAGACCGCGCCTTGGTCCAAGAATGCTTTCGCCAACTATAACCCGGCTCCATTGTGGGGCCGTTGTTGTGCCCTATCAGACTCATGTTTCATAATCTTTCAGACGGGCCACATAACGCGCCAGCGTATCAATTTCCAAATTTACATGATCGGCGACTTTCACAGTACCCCATGTTGTCGCAGATTTGGTATGTGGAATGAAATTGATGCCAAAATCGGTGCCATTCACTTCATTCACGGTCAGTGACGTGCCATTCAGTGCAACCGAACCCTTTGGCGCGATAAATTTAGCCAGGGCTGACGGCGCGCGCAATGTGACGCGCGTACTGTCTCCATCGTCTTTAACCGCAATAACATCGGCCACACCATCCACATGGCCTGAAACAATATGACCGCCCAGCTCATCCCCCACCTTCAACGCACGCTCAAGGTTAATATGATAACCTTTTGACCACCGTTTCAGATTACTTTTTGACAAAGTCTCGGCCGATACATCCACATCAAACCAATCGTCGCCCAACGCGACGACGGTTAGACAAACGCCATCACACGCAATGGATGCCCCGATATCAATTTTGCCAGTGTCATAACGCGTTTCAATACGGGCACGCAGGTCCCCGCTTTGCTGAACGCTTTTTACCTTGCCAATATCCGTAATGATGCCTGTAAACATGTATGCCTCTTTTGCTATTCCCCACCTAGCCCGAGTGATGGGCTGACACAAGATGCGACACTGAGTTACAAAATTAAGTAATTGTTCAGCCTTTTCATCAAAAGCTTTCAATAACTTTTGATTTATGGCTAAATCAGAAGGGGGTTATTGATCGAGTATCTAATGGCGTATGTGACTGGAAAAGGCCGGAATTTTTTGCTTTTGCAAGGGCCGCATGGGCCGTTTTTCAACCGCTTGGGCCACATGCTGACACTTGCCGGTGCCGATGTCTGGCGCGTGGGTTTTAATACAGGTGATCATTTCTTTTGGTCAGACAAAGCACGCTATATTCCTTTCTACGGACGCGCAGAAGATTGGCCAGGCACTTTAAAACGACTTTTGAACGAAAAATCCGTAACCGATATTGTGATATACGCAGATACACGCCCCCTTCATGCGCAAGCTGTGAAAATTGCTAAGGAAAACGACATCAACGTGCATGTTTTCGAAGAAGGATATTTGCGCCCCTATTGGATCAGTTATGAACGCGAAGGGTCGAATGGCAACTCGAAATTGATGAATATGTCCGTCTCTGACATGCGCGCGATAATGGCGAAAAATGATCTGGATGTACCCTTGGCCCCAGATCATTGGGGTGCCTTGCGCCAACATATGTTTTACGGCGCGTTGTATCATTGGTTTGTCATGTTCAGAAATGGCAACTATCGCAACTTCAAACCGCACAGAAGTATCTCAGTCGGGAAAGAATTCCGGCTGCATCTGTCGCGGCTTATGCTACTTCCGCTTCATGCAATTGAGCGTATGCTGGCCACATACCGGGTAAAACAAGGCGGGTATCCCTATCATATCGCTTTGTTGCAACTTGAACATGACGCCAGTTTTCAGGATCATTCACCATTTTCCAACATATCTGAATTCTTAAGGCTTGTCATGGAAGGCTTTGCCAAGGGTGCGCCCACACACCATCATCTTGTTTTCAAAGCCCATCCGCTTGAAGATGGCCGCGCACCAGTTAGAAGCGAAATCCGCCGATTGGCTAAAAAATACGGTGTCGAAGATCGGACACACTACATCCGCGGCGGAAAACTGGCACGACTGCTGGATCACGCCCGCAGTGCAGTGACTGTTAATTCGACCGCCGCCCAACAGGTTCTTTGGCGTGGCTTGCCATTGAAAGCCTTTGGCACTGCCATTTATGGCAAGCCTGAATTTGTATCGACACAGCCGCTTGCCGATTTCTTTTCAATGCCTTCAAAACCCGATAATGCCGCCTATCGTGATTTTCGTCGTTATCTTCTTGAAACATCACAATTACCAGGTAGTTTCTATTCAACCAAAGGGCGCCGGCAACTGCTGCGGCAAGTGGTCGATATGATGCTTATGCCCATGGACCCATATGATGCCTTGAAAGCAGGCACCCCTGCACCAAGGCAACAGCTTAGCGTCGTAAATAGCGTCCGTTAACCGAACACTGGCTTTTCACAAAGGACTGATCTAAGTTGTGGATAAATCGAGGCAAAAAAACAAAATAACAGGAACATGGCAGTGAAGAACCTTGTGGTGCGCACGGTAAAGTTTGCGCTATTTTTGGCATTTGCCGCAAACTTGGCAGCCTGTGGTTTGCCACGGTCTGGACCGACGAAATCAGAATTGACCCGACAAGACAGCGAAACGGGTCAGGCATCTTTTGTCGTGAATGTCGATGACAGCATCATGCGTGTTTCAAATATTCAACCTGAACTGGGTTTTCCGAATGACTTCAAGCGTGTTGGCATGGTGGGGTCTGATATTATCCGGCCGGGCGATGTGCTTGGATTGACGATTTGGGAAAACGTTGATGACGGCTTGTTGGCAGGTCAGGGACAAAATTCAACTATTCTGGAAGAGGTCCAGGTGGACGGTGCAGGCAATATTTTTGTGCCATACGCCGGTAAATTGCGCGCCTCAGGGCAAACGCCGGAACAATTGCGCCAAGTCATCACACGCAAACTGAATGATCAAACACCGGACCCACAGGTCCAGGTGCGCCGTGTTGCAGGGGATGGCGCCACTGTTTCTGTATCAGGTGCTGTCAGTGGGCAGGGTATCTATGCAATAGAACGTCCAACACGCACATTGTCAGCCATGCTTGCCCGTGCGGGCGGCGTTGCGGTTGAACCTGAAATTGCACAAATCGTACTTGTCAGGGGAAACAGACGCGGCCGCATCTGGTTTGAAGATCTTTATGACGATCCATCCCTTGATGTCCCACTTCGCGGCGGGGATCGCATTCTGGTCGAAGCGGATACACGCAAATATACTGCACTTGGTTCGACAGGCGCCCAAAGTCTTGTGGCTTTTGAAATGCAAAACTTATCCGCACTTGAGGCGCTTGCACAGGTTGGCGGACTTTTGTCCACAACAGCTGACCCGACCGGAATATTTATTCTTCGGGATGAGCAGCCCAACATTGCCAATACGCTACTTGGGCGTAGTGATTTCAAAGCCAGTCAGCGGATTGTCTATGTCCTGAACCTGACCGAACCAAATGGTCTGTTTTATGCGCGCGATTTTCATATTCGCGATGGCGATACTGTCTATGTAACCGAAGCACCGTTTACGCAATGGGACAAAACAATCTCGGCCCTGACGGGGTCGTTGGGGCGTGTTAACTCATTGAGTAATCTGGCAAATTAGGTGCAGAACAAGACGTCATTGTATGTCTATAACGGTGGCTTTCTGACACAAAAACGTGTCAGGCGTATTCTTGAATTGTCAGGATATGACATCCGTCTGGGCAAACCTGATGCGGACGCGATGATTGCAGTCTGGGGAAAAAGCCCGACTGCGCCACGTGGCGAAAGCATTGCTGATAAAACAAACGCGCCCCTTCTTCGGGTCGAGGACGCTTTTCTAAGATCAATCCATACCGGTCGCGATGGTGATGCGCCTTTGGGACTTACATTGGATAAAAGCGGCGTACATTTCGATGCGGCATCCGCATCAGATCTTGAAACACTTCTGGCAACGCATCCTTTGGATGACACCGCCCTTTTGAACCGCGGGCGTTATGCGGTTGAGCGGCTGCAAGAAGCTCATCTATCCAAATACAATAATTTTGATCCCGATATCCCGCACCCGGATCCTGGGTATGTTATCGTCATCGATCAAACCAAAGGCGACGCGTCCGTCACATCATGTGGCGCTAATTCTGCGACATTTCAGGAAATGCTGGTCTTTGCGCAGGAAGAAAATCCAGACGCCACAGTTTTGATCAAGACCCATCCTGAAACCCGCAGCGGGCATCGTGAAGGCTATTTTTCAAAGGCGCATGAAACGGGGCGCGTTCAATTATATGACGAAAATATATCGCCTTGGCGTTTGTTCGAAGGCGCTCGTGGTGTCTATACCGTCAGTTCTCAACTGGGGTTCGAGGCGATTTATGCCGGACACAAGCCCAAGGTTTTCGGCCAACCCTTTTATGCCGGATGGGGCTTAACCGACGACCGCATGCCTATTGATCGCAGGCAGCGCACATTGACCCGTGCCCAACTTTTTGCAGCCGCGATGATCCTATATCCCACATGGTATGATCCATATCGCGATCAGCTATGCGAGTTGGAAGACGTTATAACAACACTTGAAGCGCAAACACGCGCATGGCGAGAAGATCGCTTTGGTTGGTCCGCCCATGGCATGCGCTTGTGGAAACGCGCGCATTTACAGAAAATCTTTGGGCAGTCTCGCAAGATGGTTTTTAGCAAACATAATGCAAAAAACTATCGAACTATGGTTTGGGCCAATCAGTGGACACCTGATCTGCAAGACGCCACACGGCTTGAGGATGGTTTTATCCGTTCAAGCGGTCTGGGTGCCGCACTTGTCCCACCTTTGTCATTGATTGGGGACCAACGTGGCATTTACTATGACCCCAATCAGGAAAACGATCTGGAGCTTTTGATCGCAACGCGCGAAGAGCTTCCTGAATGGGCCGAGCGGCGCGCAGAAACCGTTATCAAAAAAATCATATCTGCAAGGCTAAGTAAATATAATCTGCAGGGCGCTTTGCATGATCTACCCGACGGCTATCGCATTCTGGTGCCAGGTCAGGTCGAAGATGATGCATCCATTCTGTTGGGCGCCCCGGATGTTTGTACCAACCTAGACATGCTCAAAGCTGTCAGGCACGCTAACCCCGATGCGATCTTGATCTATAAACCGCACCCTGACGTCGAAACCGGCCTGCGCAAAGGGACGTTAAGCGAAAATCAGGCCATGCAATACGCTGACGTCTTTGCGGCGAATACAGATCCCATATCGCTGATTGAACAGGTCAATGAGATATGGACAATGACATCATTAATAGGGTTCGAAGCGTTGTTGCGCAATGTGCCAGTCACCTGTTTGGGCGTTCCATTCTATGCAGGTTGGGGGCTGACGACCGACCTTATAACAACACCTGAACGCAGGCAGGCACGACCTTCACTACAAGCTTTTGTCTATGCGGCTTTGATAGATTACCCACGCTATTATGATCCCATTACCAAGGGGCCATGCCCGATCGAAGTTGTTCTGGATCGCCTTGCAAATGATGAAATTCCCGCGCCTGGCGCTTTGAATAATACACTTTCAAAGGTGCAGGGTCTTTTCGCAAGCTACGCCTATCTTTGGCGCTAAATACGCCCCCACCGATGCATGACATCGCCGCCAATATTCTGCGTGTCGATCAGGTGAAAACGCGGGGCGTCATTTAATGCGTCAATGCCCATGGCCCCCAATCCGGGACGCCCTTCAGCGCCCAGTGCAAGCCCTGCGGTAAAGCCCACAAGTTCATCAACCAAACCCGCATTCAGCAAGGATGCCGCCAGCGCGCCGCCGCCTTCGCAAAAGACGCGTGTCAAACCTGCGTTCCCAAGGTTTTGCAGAACAGAAGCAACATCCAGCTGCCGACCAATCAAATCACATGGGAACAGTCTTGCCCCTAAATCCGCCCATTTGCGGCACACGTCAGGGTCCGCATCCGTACCATGACATATCCATATCGGAATATCGCGCGCTGTTTCAGCCAGAATGCTATGTGTCGGAATATCCAGTTTGCGCGATACGACCACACGCACAGGTTGGTGCTGAACACCCAAATCACGAACCGTCAAACTGGGATTATCCGCTCGCGCAGTCCCGCCGCCAACCATCACAGCATCATGGGTGCCACGCATCGCGTGAACCCAACGCCGCGCCTTAGGGCCGGTGATCCACTGACTTTCGCCATTTGCTGTAGCAATCCGCCCATCAAAACTGGTCGCAAGCTTCAATGTTACCATCGGCCGGCCCTGCGTGACCTTTAGAAAGAAGCCCTTGTGCGCCAAGACCGCTTGATCCGCCAAAACACCTGTTGTCACCTGAACCCCCGCCGCGCGCAATTGTGCGAAACCTTTGCCAGAAACACGGGGATCATCGTCGGTCAAAGGGGCTACGACACGCGAAACACCTGCTTTGATCAATGCATCCGTGCAAGGCGGCGTTTGCCCATGATGCGCGCAAGGCTCAAGCGAAACATAGGCCACCCCCCCCCGCGCCATACCACCCGCTTGTGACAATGCGATGACCTCAGCGTGCGGTCGACCACCCTTGGCAGTAACCCCGCGTCCGATAATGCGGCCGTTGTTTACGATCACACAACCAACCGCTGGATTTGGCCAGCATCGACCAAGGCCACGCCGTCCCAGGGAAAGCGCAAGCGACATAAAGCGTTGATCGTCAGTGATCACACGTCTTCGGCAGGGTCGTCCGGACGCAGTTCAGATACGAACTTATCGAAATCATCTGCCGCCTGGAAGTTCTTATAAACGCTCGCAAAACGCACATAGGCAACTGTGTCAATACGTGCCAGTGCTTCCATCACTATCTCGCCAATGGTTTTACTTGGGATATCGGTTTCGCCCATGCTTTCCAACCGCCGCACGATACCAGAAATCATCTGGTCCATACGTTCTGGCTCAACAGGGCGCTTCTGCAGTGCGATACGTATAGATCGTTCCAACTTGTCGCGATCAAAATCTTCGCGTCGGCCATTGGTTTTGATGACCACCAGATCACGCAGTTGAACACGTTCATAAGTCGTGAAACGCCCCCCGCATGCCGGACAAAACCTGCGCCGCCGAATGGCAACGTGATCCTCTGCCGGTCTTGAATCTTTGACTTGCGTGTCGATATTCCCGCAAAACGGACAGCGCATTCGCGTCCCCCTTGTATCTTTAATTCCGCCTCTGGGGTCTTCGCCCCTTGTTATCCACACGGACTATAGGTGACACGCTACCGTTTGGGTAGAGGGGAAATGCAGATACTTGATATTGAATACAAAATGCTGTCTTAGGTTTTGCGAAAGCCAAGTTAGTCGTTGATCCGGCTGCCTTTTGTATTTTTACATAAAAATACAGAATGCCCGACTGTTCGACTTAATCCAATATTGCGGGGTGACAGAACAAAGCTGTTTTTTGCACTACGCTTTGCGCCAGCCGGAACCAACTTAAAACCCATGCTGCGTTGGTTTGCGCGTGTTGGGCTACCGCCAGGTGCACGGCTAATGACAATACGGTCTGTCGTGTCAGCCCCTAATTTACGCCGCGCAAAGTCACCGGCTGCACAAAAGTAATCCGATCCATGCGAGCCTGCGCGGGTGAAAACCTCAATCTCGGATCCGGCGCCAGATTGGGTGCGCAATCCGTTCAACGCCAATAAAGACTCTGCGGATGCAACTGCAGGCACACCAAATAAAACAGCTACAATAAGTGGCTTCAGATAAGACATAAGCATGATCCTTTTTAAATCTGCTTTATAAATATAGTCGGTTTCACATTAATACGCCAGATTACACACCACATGGCTGGCTCACGCTAAATGGACCACGATCCTATGGTGCGGCGCGTTGCGATGTTCAAAGACATCAATTCCTTGCTTAGCGCCATGACCGAATTATTCATTCGTAACAGGGCTTCGTAATTAAAGTTGAATGCGTTCTGATCTATCTATCCACTATTCGATACGACAAAAAATTCTAAGATCATAAGCTGAATGATAGCATATCTATACCATCAAGTCGCAACGACCGCATCGTACTTTCTAGCAAAATACCAAAACTAGCCTTAATCAACGTAAAATTAAGAACTTGAAGATCCCTTGCTTAGTTTTGAAAATATTTTCTTAATTCTTTGTAAAAATTTCTTTTTCTTCTTTTTTTGTTTTGCAGTTGACCAATCTCTTCTCTGCTTTCTTCTAAAAATCGGCCATTCAAACAGCGCGGCTTTATTAAGGCCAATATCTTCAAGAAAAAACGGAACGATGTTACAACGCCGCGCAGTAAAGCCAAAACTCAACTGATCACGGCGTGAAAAGACAAGTAAATGTTCGAACCAAAGTCTACCAAGCTTTACCAAATCAGGCGCACGGTGATTACGCACGATAAATCCACCATAGATTAATCCCGCCTCTTCAGGGTATCCCTGTGCTCTGTAGACACGCATTTGATTGCGTATGGTCTCCTCGGTATCTTTATATGCATCTATACAAGCGTTTGCCTCCGCATAAACACACGTCCGGTCAGGATGGCGCGTGAACGAAATAGTGGGCGCTCCTGCGTCTTCAAGCGCGGTTATCAATTGTAAAGGATCAACGATGATACGGGCATTATTATCGATATAAATCGACCAATCAACGTCTGGGAAATACGCATCCGGCATAAGTTTTGCACGCCGAGACGCACGATTCACATCCAAAGTTGAGCTATCATCAAAGAGTAATGTCATACCAGATGGCAGTTTCAAATCAGCATCGTCTGACACAACAACACAAGGATAGTGTCCAAGGGCATCACCAAATACTGTTGTGTTGAACGGTTCGGGCTTGCCGTAATAACAACTAAAAAGAACAATTCTTAATGCGTCGTCACTCAATGCCGAAGACCCTACTATCAGCGGTCATTGATCCAAGAAACTCCGCAGCTTGCGGCTGCGACTTGGGTGCTTGAGTTTCCGTAGTGCTTTCGCTTCAATCTGACGGATACGTTCACGGGTGACGCTGAACTGCTGGCCAACTTCCTCAAGCGTGTGGTCTGTATTCATGCCGATGCCGAACCGCATGCGCAACACACGTTCTTCACGCGGCGTTAGACTGGCCAGCACACGCGTCGTGGTTTCTTTCAGATTTTCCTGAATGGCACTGTCCAGTGGCAATACGGCGTTTTTATCTTCGATGAAATCGCCAAGCTGGCTGTCTTCTTCATCCCCAATCGGGGTTTCCAATGAAATAGGTTCTTTGGCGATTTTCATCACCTTGCGCACTTTCTCAAGTGGCATCTGCAGTTTTGCGGCCAATTCCTCGGGCGTGGGTTCGCGGCCGATTTCGTGCAGCATCTGACGGCCTGTACGGACCAGTTTGTTAATCGTTTCGATCATATGGACCGGAATACGAATGGTACGCGCCTGATCCGCAATAGATCGCGTAATCGCCTGACGGATCCACCACGTCGCATAAGTCGAAAACTTATAGCCCCGGCGATATTCAAACTTGTCCACGGCCTTCATCAGACCGATGTTACCTTCCTGAATGAGATCAAGAAATTGCAAGCCACGATTGGTGTATTTCTTGGCAATTGAGATCACAAGACGCAGGTTTGCTTCGACCATTTCTTTCTTGGCCTGACGCGCTTCTTTTTCACCCTTTTGAACCTGTTGCACGATGCGGCGGAATTCGCTGATATCAAGGCCAACATATTGGCCGACCTGGGCCATATCTGACCGCAGCTCTTCAACCTTCGGCGTTGACCGCTCGATAAAGGCCTGCCAGCCACGTCCTGGCTTTTCGGCCATCCGTTCCAGCCACGTCGGATCCAGTTCGTACCCGCGATAGGCATCAACAAACTCACGCCGGTTAATACGCGCCTGATCGGCCAGTTTCACCATATTTGAATCAATCGACATAATCCGGCGGTTGATGCCATACAGCTGGTCAATCAACGCTTCGATCCGATTGTTGTGCAAATGCAGTTCATTGACCAGAACTACGATTTCTGCGCGCAGCTTTTGGTAAATCTTTTCTTCTTTTTCCGTAAAACTGGCATCTTCGTTCAGCGTTGCCGAGATACGCAAATCCTGCATTTCGCTAAGCTTGATGTAATCGCGCGCAATCAGTTCAAGCGTCTCAAGCACTTGTGGCTTAAGGGCCGCTTCCATCGCGGCCAGCGACATGTTGGCCTGTTCATCTTCGTCGTCGTCATCATCTTTGGCAATCGGGTTGCCATCAGCATCCAATTCGGGTTGATCATCTTCTTGCTTCGGGGCGGCGGCCGCACCAATAACGGCGGTGTCCACAACAGGCGTTTCATCGTCGCCCATGGCATTGCCAAATGTAGTCTCCAGATCAATGACATCGCGCAGCAAAATATCTTCGCTTAGTAATTCGTCACGCCAGATCGTGATCGCCTGAAAGGTCAAAGGGCTTTCGCACAAACCTGCGATCATCGTGTTGCGGCCAGCTTCAATACGCTTGGCAATCGCGATTTCACCTTCGCGACTTAGCAGTTCAACCGATCCCATTTCGCGCAAATACATGCGCACCGGATCGTCTGTGCGATCCAACTTTTCGGTTTCCTGCGCAGCAACAGCCACCTCGCGCGCACCAGAGGTTGTGACAATATCGGTCGAGCCTTTCTGCTCTTCCTCTTCAGCCTCTTCATCTTCGATGATATTGATGCCCATTTCCGACAGCATCGACATCACATCTTCGATTTGTTCAGAATTTACCTGTTCAGGCGGCAAAACCTGATTGAGCTGATCGTAAGTGACATAGCCCTTTTCCCGCGCATCTGCGATCATCTTTTTGACAGCGGTCTGGCTTGCATCACCAGACATTTCGTTGTCCTGATCGTCAGATTTACGGTCGTCTGTATCCTTGGCCATGCGGAGTTCCTTGTTCGGATCGTACTGAATGCGAGGCGAATCATGTGTAAAGTGAAGCGAATCACCAGAAGGTTCAACCGATTCGCTTATTGGCTTAGTGTTATTTATCTAGAGATTCTTTACCAAACGACCGATCTGCAACACTATTTATGTCGTGGACCGCCTTTGGCAAAGTCAATCTTTCCAAGAAGATCATCAAGAGCTGTGCGTTCATCACGTTTTACCTTTGCACCATTGGGGCCAAGCTCATAATCCGCCTTATCATCATTATTCGTTTTTCCTGCTCGGTTCATCGCATGCGCCGCTTGCGATAATCGCCATGTCAAACCCTCATCTGCTATGCCAGACAGGTCTTCGACGGCCTCGTCAATCTCGCGCTGATGTCCCCGTCTTGCATCAAGTTTTGCAAACTCTTCGGCCACACACATTATTGCCACTTCTGAATTCCCTGCTTTACGCACAGGCGGTGCTATGGCCACATGGCGTTGTGCAAACAGTTTTTCAAGGGCTTCACCCCCAATCTCATCTCTCATTTTCTGGGTAAAGATTACAGTATCCAGTCCGACATGGCGCAGCAACGCATCGCGCAGCACAGCGTGATCAGCCGAAAAGCAATCCATCCGCTCAAGTTGGCTTTCAAATTCTGGCAAGATATCCGGGTTAAGGACCAATGAAGCAAGAATAACCGCCTCGCGCAGCTGATCTTCGAAAGTGCCGTCTCCGGCTGCTAAGGCTGAATTTTTTGTCGTAGGCAAAGGAACATCGGGTGCTTGCCATCCGCGTCCCTTTTTGGGGAAATCTCGTACAGGGCGAAATAAATCCCAACGCAACCGTTTAATTTCTTCACCATAATGGCTGCGAATTGATGGGTCACGGATCAACTTGATCTTTTCACGCAAGGCTTTGTCCAAAGACGCCTTGCGCTCCGGGCTATCAAATACCTTACCTTCAATTTCACGCCGCCACAGCAACTGGACCATTGGTAACGCGTTATCCAATAATTTTTGAAAGGCCCCTGCCCCCTGTGCGCGGATCAGGTCATCAGGATCTTGCCCATCAGGCATGATCGCAAAGCGTAACGATTGCCCGGCTTCCAGCATCGGTAATGCCAGATCAACCAATCGCTGCGCAGCACGCAATCCGGCTTTATCACCGTCCAATGCAATGATCGGTTCTGGCGCAATGCGCCATAACAAACGCAATTGATCTTCGGTGATGGCTGTTCCAAGCGGCGCAACCGTTGCCTCAAAACCGCCCTCAGACAGCGCAATGACATCCATGTAACCTTCGGCAACAACCAAAGGCACGCCCTTTCCAGCCGCCTCACGCGCGGGGCCGTGGTTGTAAAGGCTACGACCCTTATCGAACAACTCAGTCTCGGGGCTATTCAGATATTTGGCGCGCGCGTTGGGATCCATCGCACGACCCCCCAGACCGATACAGCGCTCGCGCGGATCACGGATCGGAAAGATAATGCGACCGCGGAAACGATCATAAGGTTCACCGCCATCATCAGGACGCGCCGCAAGGCCTGCATCCACGACCAAATCGGCCTCAACCCCTTTGCTGGTGAGATGTTGAAATACGCCCTGACGCATATCAGGGGCGAACCCAATGTCAAAGCGACCCTGCGTCGCCTCGCTCAAGCCTCTGCGCGTCAGATATTCCCGCGCGTCTTGGGCGGCTGCAGTTTTAAGCTGCAGACGATAATATTGCACCGCCTGCTCCATGACCTGCGCTAGTTCGGACCGCTTATCAGCTTTCTCTTGCGCCTGCGGATCCCGTTCCGGCATGGGCATACCGGTTTCGCGCGCAAGTATTTCGATCGCCTCCATAAAGCCCACGTTTTCCGTTTCCCGTACAAAAGAGATCGCATCGCCTTTAGCATGGCAGCCAAAACAATAATAAAAGCCCTTACGATCATCGACGTGAAAGCTGGCGGTTTTTTCTTGATGAAATGGGCAAGGTGCCCACATGTCGCCTTTGCCCTGATTGGATTTCCGCGTATCCCACATGACCTTTCGCCCGACGACTTGGGTCAGTGATATCCGTGTGCGCAGTTCATCTAAAAAACCGGGGGGTAGACTCATAGAGGATGTTTTATCTTTTTCTTGCAGAAACACAAAGGGGCGCTGGTGCGCATTCGTTCTGGCACTTCGTGCATATTGGGGCTTTGCCCCAAACCCCAGAATATTTTAACCAAGAAGAAGGATTTGGGCAGTATTCCATATGTGCGGTACAGGCGGGAACGCCGATGACCGCCCAAGGAGAAGGCGTCTTGCAGATTTGCAGGGCGTCTTTTTTTCTTCTTCTTGGCTTAAATATTCCCGCCGGAGGCGTCGCGGAGCGCGTCAACGCGGCGCAAAACCTTTCAAGTCAACTTGCTAACCGCCCATTTCGCCGCATCTGCCACAGTCGCATCAGGATCATTACAAAGACTTACAGCAACCTCGCGCAGCTCAAGCCTGTCAGAATTTCCAATGGCATAGAGTACGTTTCGTACAAAACGGTCCCGCCCGATCCGTTTAATAGGTGATCCAGAAAATAGCGCCCTAAATCCCGCATCATCCAACTGCGCCAGATCGGCCAAATCAGGCCCAAGCAGTTCAGGACGGGCATGATATTTCACTTCATGCGCTTGGGCCGCGAATTTATTCCACGGACAAACCGCCAGACAATCGTCGCATCCGTAAATCCGATTGCCTAATAACGCACGTAATTCCAGATCAATCGGACCTTTATGTTCAATTGTCAGATAAGAGATGCACCGCCGTGCATCCAGCTGAAACGGGGCAGGAAAAGCATTGGTCGGGCAAATATCCAAACATGCAGTACAACTGCCGCAATTTTCAACGCCAGCGTCATCTGCAACTAATTCGATCGTTGTGAAGATCGCCCCCAGAAAAAACCAATTGCCAAGATCACGGCTAAGTAGATTGGTGTGTTTACCTTGCCACCCCAATCCCGCCGCCTGGGCCAACGGTTTTTCCATCACAGGCGCCGTATCAACAAAGACTTTGATCTGACCGTCTTCCTGATCAAGCAACCAACGCCCGACCCGTTTTAGCCGTTTTTTGACCACATCATGATAATCGCGGTTTTGTGCATAAACGCTGATTGCGGCGCGGTCACGGTGCTTCAATACCTCAAACGGATCATGATCCGGGGTATAAGGCTCGGCCAGCATCACAACCGATCGTGCCTCGGGCCACAAGGCTGCGGGATCGCCCCGCCATTGGATCCGTTCCGCCATCCATCCCATTTGGCCGTGAAACCCCTTTGCCACAAATGCGTCCAACCGCTCCGCGATGTCTGGCACCGCATCCGGCCTACAAATTCCAACTTTTGCAAAACCTGCCTGTGTGGCGAAATCAACCAGCTTTGCTTTCAGATCAGAAGTCAAGGTCGGCATAATGTGCAGGCGGGGGAAATCCCGAAACCTGATCAGCCAAAAGACTACGAAAGGCAGGTCGTGATTTGATCTTGGCATACCAATCACGAACATTTTCTGATCGGTCCCAATCCACATCCGAGATATAATCAAGCGATGACAAATGCGCCGCCGCCGCGAAATCGGCCAGTGTCATAACGTTGCCTGCCAACCAGCGCCGTTGATCCAGTAGCCATGACATATAATCCAGATGATACTTGATCGCTTTTGCGCCTTCCTTGACGTTTTTGCTGTCAGGGTAGCCTTGCTTGGTGATTTTCTTATTTACCCGTTCGTACAATAATTTGCTTGTAACTTCGTTATGAAACTTGTCATCAAACCAAGATACCAGCCTGCGCACTTCATAGCGATCTTCGGGCTTGCGTGGAAACAGCGGCGGGTCAGGATGCAGTTCTTCGATCAACTCGCAAATCGGCGCACTTTCGGCCAGCATTCGGCCCTTCATTTTCAGAACGGGCACTTTACCGGCTGGATTTCGGCGCATGAATTCTGGATCTTGTTCCCAGTATTTTTCTTCGACAAGCTCAACCTCGATTTTCTTTTCGGCCAAACTCAGACGTACCTTGCGGCAAAACGGGGATAACGGGACATGAAAAAGACGGTTCATTGTTACTGCTCTGGTCGTTTTCCCCTCAATGCCTTGAAAAGGTCACATTTTCAACCACTGAAACAAGCTGCGCGTCCATCTGCGCGGATCGTTGACGCCCCGCTCATGATTTGGGATGTCCTTTTTTGCACAAACCGTGACGGACGCGACGCTGATCTGCGCTTGGGGTTGGGCAAAATCGCCGCCAAACGCGCCGATTGGGTGGCCGAAAGATCTGCGGCATCCACCCCGAAATAATGACGCGATGCAGCCTGCACGCCAAAGACACCTTCGTCGAATTCAGCGACGTTCAGATAAACTTCGACGATGCGCCGCTTGGACCAGACGGCCTCGACCACCGGGGTCAAAAGCGCCTCAAGCCCTTTGCGGGTCCAGCTGCGTTCATGCCATAAAAACGCATTTTTGACGACCTGTTGGCTGATGGTCGATGCGCCGCGGTTGCCACCTTCGGCGATTACCTGACGGATCGCATCCATGTCAAAGCCCCAATGCAGGCAATAATTTGCATCCTCAGCCGCCACCAAAGACCGCGCCATTACTGGTGCAATGTCATCAATCGACACCCATTGGTGCTTGATGCCGCCCAGACGGCGTGCTTCCTGATTCATGTAAATCGTGGTTGGTGGATTGACAAAATTATACAAAAAAATCACCGCAAGCGTTAGTGCCACAACACCAAATACACCGCGCAAAAACCACTTCCATAACCACAAGAACGGGCGCAGCAAAAGCGCAGGTTTTTTTTGCGCTTTTATGCTTTTCTTTTTCGCCTTACGTTTCCGTACGGGCCGTAATCCTGCCAACTCATTCATCGCCATAGTCCTATGGCCTAACATGAATGGGTCAAGGCCTGCCTACTTTTATTCTGCAGGAACGGCATCAACTTGTCGCGATAAGGGTGCAGGTAGATGAACCAGCATTTCTTTGGGGCAAATTTGCAGAAAATTGGCTTTTTCAAGCGCCCAATGCTGCAAAATACCCTCTGCCTTGCGGCTTTCCGTTTCGGCGAAATGTCGCTCAATCAACTGCTTCAATTGAGTTTCCCAATGGTCAACTTCGACAGAACAGGTCACCAAGGTTTCCATATTAATCATATCCTGCGCCTTGCCATCGGGGTCATAAAGATAGGCCATGCCCCCCGTCATGCCCGCGCCAAAATTCGCACCAACCGATCCCAGGATCACCGCAACGCCGCCCGTCATGTATTCACACCCGCAGGCCCCGCAACCTTCGATCACGACTTTCGCACCGGAATTTCGAACGGCAAAGCGTTCCCCCGCGCGACCCGCCGCAAACAGATATCCATCCGTGGCGCCATACAGCACCGTATTACCGATAATGGTATTTTCATCCGCCTTCAGCGGGCTGGCCATGGGTGGGCGCACGACAATCGTACCGCCAGACAGTCCTTTACCGACGTAATCATTTGCATCGCCCGACACTTCCAGTTTCAGCCCAGGCGCTGCAAACGCGCCAAGCGATTGCCCGGCAGATCCATTCAACTTGACCGTTAGATGATCGGGCTGCAATGCATTGCGCATCCCAAAATTCTTGACAATATGACTGGATGTCCGCGTCCCAATGGTCCGCAGCGTGTTCTGCACCGCATATTGCAGCTGCATCTTTTCACCATCGTTCAGAAACCTTGCGGCATCTTTTACGATCTCAGCATCCAATGTATCGGGCACCTCGTTTCGGGGCTTGGCCGTATCGTAAACTACGTCCTTCGCCCCATCGATCGTGATCAGAAGTGGGTTCAGATCCAGATCATCCAGATGCGCCGACCCACGACTGACCTGAGACAACAGATCCGCCCGCCCGATTACCTCATCCAGCGACCGCGCACCGATACTGGCCAAAATCTCACGTACCTCCTGCGCATAGAATGTGATCAGATTCACCACTTTATCTGCATTGCCTGTGAACTTGGCGCGCAGGCTTTCATCCTGCGTACAGACACCCACAGGGCAGGTGTTTGACTGACACTGACGCACCATGATGCAACCCATCGCGATCAGGGCGGCGGTGCCGATGCCGTATTCCTCGGCCCCCATCATCGCGGCCATGACAATATCGCGACCCGTGCGCAAACCGCCATCCGTGCGCAGCGTCACACGGCCCCGCAGATTGTTCATGCTAAGCACCTGATGCGCCTCGGTCAGGCCCATTTCCCACGGCAGGCCCGCATATTTGATCGACGTCGCAGGCGACGCGCCCGTCCCGCCGTTATGACCCGAAATCAGGATCACATCCGCCTTGGCCTTCGCCACACCGGCAGCAATCGTGCCCACGCCACTGGCCGCGACCAGCTTGACCGTCACCTTACAGCGCGGGTTGATCTGTTTCAGGTCATAGATCAGCTGCGCCAGATCCTCGATCGAGTAGATATCGTGGTGCGGTGGCGGGCTGATCAGCGTGACACCCTTGGTCGAATGCCGCAATCGCGCGATCAGATCGGTGACCTTCATCCCCGGTAATTGACCGCCCTCGCCCGGTTTGGCACCTTGCGCCACCTTGATCTCAAGTTCTTCGCAGGCGTTCAGATACTCCGCCGTCACACCAAAGCGACCACTGGCAACCTGCTTGATCTTCGCACTGGGATTGTCACCGTTGGGCTCTGGCACGAAATGCGCAGGGTCTTCGCCACCCTCGCCACTGTCACTTTTTGCACCAATCCGGTTCATCGCCACATTCAGCGTCTTATGTGCCTCGGGCGACAACGCACCCAGCGACATCCCCGGCGTCACAAAACGTTTACGGATCGATGTAATCGACTCCACATCTTCAATCGGAATAGCTTTTGCCAGCGGCTTGATATCCAGTAGATCGCGCAAATGAATGGGCGGGTTTGATCGCATTTTGGCTGAATACTGCTTCCACATTTCATAACTTGCCCGATTACAGGCCGCCTGCATCATATGCATTGTTTGCGCTTCCCAGGCGTGTTTTTCGCCCGTACGACGCGCCTTGTAGAACCCGCCAATCGGCAACACATCGGCACCGCCGCGCCAGCCTTTTGCGTGAACTTCTTCCAGTTTTTTCTGAATACCCGCCGTTCCGATCCCGGAAATCCGCGATTGCATCCCGGGGAAATATTCCGCGACCATCGCACGGCTTAGCCCGACGGCCTCGAAATTTAGCCCACCGCGATAGGATGAAACAACGGAAATCCCCATCTTGGCCATGATCTTTAACAGGCCCTGATCAATCGCAGTCCGATAGCGCTGCATCGCCTCGGACAGATTGCAATCCAACAGCCCACGATCAATGCGATCTGCGATGGAATCCTCGGCTAGATAGGCATTTACCACCGTCGCACCGCACCCGATCAATACCGCAAAGTAATGCGGATCGATACATTCCGCCGACCGTACACTCAGGCTGCAGAACGTCCGCAAACCCTTGCGCGTTAACCACGAATGCACGGCAGATGTCGCCAAGATCATCGGCATAGGTACACGAGTTTCGCCTTGATATTGATCAGTCAGTGCAATGTGCCCCGCCCCGGACCGCACGGCATCTTCGGCTTCGGCGCGGATGCGGATCAACCCCTTGCGCAAGGCCTCTGGGCCTTCATCGGCATCAAAGGTACAGTCGATTTTGGTCAGTGGTGCGTTAAAACTTTCTACCATCGCATCAAACTGTGCATTGGCAACAAAAGGACTGTCCAACACCAGAATTTCGGTCTGACTACTGTCTTCGTCCAGTACGTTTTTCAGGTTACCGAACCGCGTTTTCAGACTCATCACCCGGTATTCGCGCAGACTGTCAATCGGCGGATTGGTGACCTGGCTAAAGTTTTGACGAAAGAAATGACTTAGCGGGCGGTACTTTTCTGACAGTACGGCCGATGGTGTGTCATCGCCCATCGACGCCAATGCTTCTTTCGCATCTTCGGCCATGGGGGCCAGAATTTGTTCAAGTTCTTCAACGGTATAGCCCGCCGCGATCTGTCGCTTGCGCAGCTCTGCCCCACTGAACAGCGCGGTTTCGGGAATGCCCGACAGCTTTTCTTCCAGATCATTGATCTTGCCGACCCAGTCGCCAAAAGGCAGCGCACGCGCCAGCTTGTCTTTGATCTCATCATCATGAAACAGTAGGCCTTTTTTCATATCCACGGCGATCATCTGCCCAGGACCCAAAGCGCCTTTTTCAATCACGCGCGCCTCGTCAATTGGCACCATTCCAGCCTCTGAACCGGCGATCATCAGGCCATCACCCGTCACGACATATCGCATGGGCCGTAAACCGTTGCGATCAAGGCCCGCACAGACCCAGCGACCATCGGTCATGGCCAATGCTGCGGGGCCGTCCCATGGCTCCATCACGCTGTTGCAATAGGAATACATATCGCGCCATTCCTGCGACAATTCCACCGCCTGCTTCGACCAGCTTTCCGGCACTAACATCGTCTTAGCCATGGGCGCGGATCGACCGGCGCGCACCAGAACCTCAAATACGGAATCCAACGCCGCAGAATCCGAAGATCCTTGGGCAACAATGGGTTTAATGTCTTCTGCAGTATCCCCAAAGGTAGATGAGGCCATACGGATTTCGTGGCTTTTCATCCAGTTCAGGTTGCCCTTCAGCGTGTTGATCTCGCCATTGTGTGCCAACATGCGGAACGGCTGCGCCAGCCACCATTGCGGGAACGTATTTGTCGAATACCGCTGATGATAAATCGCGAATGCACTTTCAAACCGATCATCTTGCAGATCTGGATAAAATTCAGCCACATCCTGGGCCAGCATCATGCCTTTGTAAATCATCGACCGGCAGGACAACGAACAGATATACAGTTCGCGCACACCAGCAGCGGCAGCAGCTTTTTCGATCCGACGGCGGATCACATATAACTCACGCTCGAACGTTTCTTCGTCTACACCCTTGGAATTGCTGATAATAATCTGTTCAATCTCGGGCCGTGTCGCATTGGCCTTGGCGCCCAATACGCTGACATCCACCGGTACATGCCGCCAGCCATAGATGTAATAGCCCATCCGCAGTACTTCGGCCTCAACGATTGTACGACAGGTTTCCTGTGCGCCAAAATCTGTACGCGGCAGAAAGACCTGACCAACCGCGATCAGGTTTTTCATATCAGGTTCATGACCCGTGCGGCGGATCTGGTCATAGAAAAACTCAGCCGGGATCTGCACATGAATACCCGCGCCATCACCGGTTTTGCCATCCGCGTCGACGGCCCCGCGGTGCCATACGGCTTTCAGCGCAGAAATCCCGTTTTCCACTACCTTGCGCGACGCCTTGCCATCAATAGACACAACCAGCCCAACGCCGCAGGACGAATGCTCTTCTTCCTCGGAATACAGCCCGTTTTCAGCCAACCATATGCGCTTTGCACTCTCGGCCGCAGCCCAGTTTTCATCATATTTGGTCATGGTCAAACTCCTATCTTCGGGGTATGGCGCACCAATATCGGGGCCATACAACATCTTGTTTTTATTCAAAAACCTCGGCCATCGCATTTGCGTTTCCAGCGTTATTGGCCTGCAGCTCTGTCACGGTTTTCATGATTTTGATAAACAATACAGCCGCCATAATACTGATCGGTGTGGCGATCATGTCGATCAAACTGGCCATCTGTAGCGCCTCTAACCCATCATCGCGGATAAAAATCTGCGTCGATACATTAACAAGCGTCGTGCTGATCACCCACGCTGCCCACCACCAACCGAAATAACCTGGCACTTTGCTGTTCAGATCAGCCGAAGGATGAAGCGAACTATTATAGGTCTGCTTCATCGATTTGAACGGCATCACCAGATTTGCAAACGGAACTGCATACCAGATAACCGCCATCGCAGGGCTAATACGGTTTGGATCGGGATCCAGATCCTTGGCGTTCACACTGGCGCGGTACACCCAAATGCCATTCACAATAAAAGCCACAAGGACAGCAACTGTACTGCCAACCCCGACTATAACACCCCAGAAATCTATCTCAACTGCGCGGAAGTCCTGATCAGCACCGCTCAGCGTGCCATCTTCAACCTGGCTAAAGAACTGATACAACATGCCGGAATGTATGCCGTAAATCACTTCTGACAGGATAAAAATACCCGTCACACCGACACACCATTTGATCAAACGGTTCAGATCATACGTCATTCGGTCGGACCATACAGTGCCAGCACCTCAGCTTCTGTCATCTGGGTGCGATCATCGCCAGCAAACGCATGGCTGGCCGGTTTGTGGTCGATATAAACCTCATTGTCGAACACCATCCCATCCAAACTGTCCAACGCGCCTGCAGACAGGATCAGCATACCTTGCATCGGTCCCGGCGCTGTCAGTCGCCACAACAGGCTTGATCCGCAGGTCTTGCAAAAGCCGCGTTCCGCCCATTCTGATGAAGCAAATGTTTGAACATTGTCTTCACCCTGCCACGTGATCCCGCCGGGCATGACTTGAACGCTCATTTCAATCCCGCCGGAAAACTTGCGGCACATCTGGCAATGACATGCGCCATACGTTTTTGGATCTTCCGCCAATTCAAACGTCACAGCGCCACAAAGACATCCACCTGTCTTGCTCATTCCTCTGATCCTTCAGGCATATAGTTCGACATCAAAACGTCACAGTCATAGCGTGGCTTGGATGAAAAGAACCCAGGTTCGCCAGGACGAATGAACTCAACCGGTGTGTGATCCGTGCGTTCGGTGCCATCAGCGTTTGCGGATGTACCAAACAGAAAAATGCGCTCTTCAGGATGAACATATTGCCGACCTGTGCGGGTCTGCGCCACTTCGCCGTTCGGCCATGACGCAGAATAGGAATATTCGGTATTCAACAGCCGCTCACCATCAATCACGGTCTCTTCGCCGGTCAATCTGTCATATCCGACATAGCGCAAGGGTTGCCGCGTCGCATTACCCTTGATCGATTTTACAAAATCATAGGTATCGTAATTCGTCGCAAACAGTTCAGCCAATGACGCGGGATCAGGTGCGGGGTTCTGCATCAGTTCAGTGGCGACTGGATTTATATAATATGTCTCAAGCCATTGAAATTCATCATCAACCTTGCGCACCCGTGATGGACCCCGATCAGTGAAAAGCGCCATCCATTTGTCGCCCGGATTATCCGCTTCGCAGGTCCAGATATTGTTCATCAGACACCCGCGGTACTGCACCGTCAGATGTCCTTTACACCCATTGGGTGGCGTGAATTGCTGGGCAAGCACAGGTGCCACCGAACCAAATGTCAAAGCAATCATCAAAACCAGTTTTTTCATTCGACACCTTTGGAAAATGCGGCACGGATCCATAGCCCATGCACAGTGGAAATAGGTAAATCAGCCGATGATATCAGCGTATCACAGTCATATGCGGGCGTCGCCACATCAAAGCCCGGCTCATCCGGGCGGATCAGATCAACGGGGGTGTTATTGCCCACCTCCCCCGTGTCCTGATCAATCCAGCGCCCGCCCATATACAGGTTTTCTTTGGCCCAAAACAGCTGCACACCTTCGTATTTGATATAGGGCGCATTGTTGCTGTCATAAAAATGGCTCAGGTGCGACACCTCAAGCATGTCTTCACCGTCGACTGTCACACTCGTTCCGGTCAACGTGTTTTCTCCGCTCCAAACAACCTCATAAGTCTGGCCTTGAGCCACATGCAGAAAATCATCATTGAACCGATAGCTACCTTCGGTTTGCAGTTTTTCCAGACTGTCCAGCGATTGCTTCAGGTTGCGCGGCATAAACTGATGATCCCACCGCAAATTGTTCATCTTAATCCAATTGAAATCCGCATCAAACGTCAGATGATGCGACCGCCCTTGCTGAGTATACGTGTAGGATTGCCGATAACCTTCTGCATCCCCTTCGCAGGTGAAATAATGTGTGACCGTGCAGGATCGGTTTTGCGTGGTCAAAAAACCCGTGCAGCCATCTGGCACATTGAAAGACTGCGCCGCCGCAGGGGCGGCACCCATCAGTGCGATTGCCATTGTGATCCTGACCAATTGCATATGCAAAACGGCCCTTTCTTTGTTTTATACTAGGACAGCGTGCGTGCCCTTTTTACCAAGTTTAACAGACTGCTAATCTATATGAATATCTACTTAATTTCTCGCCTAATACGAAGTTTTGTACAAAATTTTTGGTACAAAACCCTTGTACAAAATATACAAAACTGCGCATGGCGGTGTGTTTTTCGGTCTGTGGCCCCTATTCAGCGGCAATAGAATTTGCCCCGTTAATATAGTTCCCAATTGCGTCTGCCGCCTCGCGCCCGTCACGAATAGCCCACACAACCAAACTTGCCCCCCGCACGATATCGCCCACTGCATAAACACCCGGAATAGCGGTCGCATGGGTCTGAAAATCAGCCTTGATCGTACCCCACCGCGTAACTTCCAATTCCGGCACATCCCACAATGCGGGCAGGTCTTCAGGCTCAAACCCAAGGGCCATAACGACCAGATCAGCGTCTTCTATGTAATCTGACCCTTCAATGATTTCAGGAGCTTGTCGACCTGTGGCATCGGGCGATCCAAGGCGCATTTTTTGCACCATCACACCTTCGATCGTCTCGCCCGTAAAGCCCTTGGGCGCACTTAGCCAGACAAATTCCACGCCTTCTTCCTCGGCGTTGTTCACCTCGCGTTGGGATCCCGGCATGTTTGCTTTATCGCGGCGATACAGACATTTTACGCTGGTCGCGCCCTGTCTAACCGACGTCCGAACACAGTCCATCGCTGTATCCCCTCCCCCAATGACAACAACGCGCTTCCCTTCAGCATTCAACTCGCCACTATCAAACTCAGGTACGTCATCGCCAAAACTTTTACGATTGCTGGCGGTCAGGAAATCTATTGCGCGAACAATGCCTTGGGCACCAACACCGGGTGCCTGCAGATCGCGGGATTTATAAACACCTGTGGCGATCAGAACCGCATCATGCTTGCCTCGAATGGCGTCAAAACTGATGTCTTCGCCCACATTACAATTCAGCACAAAGTCCACACCGCCCTGTTCAAGCTGGTTGATGCGTTTCATCACCACATCCTTTTCCAGCTTAAAGCCGGGAATGCCATAGGTCATCAATCCGCCCGCACGATCATAGCGATCATAAACCACCACCTGAAACCCTTGTCGCCGCAGCACATCAGCGGCCGCCAGACCACCGGGGCCAGCGCCGATTATCCCAATAGACTCAGTCAGCTCCTGATGTGGTTGGATCGGTTTGACCCATCCTTTTTCCCATGCGGTATCGGTGATATATTTTTCAACACTTCCAATTGTCACAGTGCCATGGCCCGACTGTTCAATCACACAATTGCCTTCGCACAAACGATCCTGCGGGCATATCCGTCCGCAGATTTCTGGAAAAGTATTTGTGGCCTGGCTCAGCTCATAGGCCTCCTCCAAACGCCCTTCGGCAGTCAATCGCAACCAATCCGGGATATTGTTGTGCAGCGGGCAATGCGTCTGACAATAAGGCACACCACACTGGCTGCACCGCCCTGATTGTTCTTCAGCTTTTTCAAGGGCATAATCAGCATAGATTTCGCCAAAGTCCTGTTTGCGCAAATCCGGAGGCCGCTTTTCCGGCATCTCGCGCTCAACCTTCACAAACTGAAGCATTTTCTGATTTGCCATTATTATATAACCTTCCGTTCCATGCAGTAGAGGTGTTTTAAGGAAGGTTTTCACAAAATAAAAGTCAGAAAGAGTTACCTAATTGAAAAATATTCCCACTAGATGGATCGAAATATCCTTTCACATTATAATTTTAGGTAAGCAAGCATGACTTAAATTAAATCTTTTCATTTATTATCAAACGCTTAGATTGGCACATAAGAATCAACCGGACGCGTCTTATGTCACTGTTTCATATCTTTCTGGTGGCCATCATACAGGGTCTTACCGAATTCTTACCCGTATCATCATCGGGTCACCTGATTCTATTGCCGAATCTTACATCATTGGAGGACCAGGGCCAGGTCATAGATGCCGCCGTTCACGTCGGAACATTGTTTGCTGTCATACTATATTTCTGGCGTGATGTAAAAATTGCTTTGCTTGGTCTTCCCCGCCTTGCGCAAGGACGCGCCGACACACCCGGCTCAAAACTGTCGCTACTTCTGCTGATTGCAACGATACCAGTTATTTTATTTGGTCTTTTCCTACACTTAACAGGGTGGGACATCGCGATGCGATCAGTCACTGTGATCGGATGGACCATGCTGATTTTCGGCATAATCCTTTATTTTGCCGACCAGAAAGGCGCGACAGTCAAGGAAGCGGAAAACTGGTCCACAAAAGACGCCATCATTATGGGATTATGGCAAGCTATTGCGTTGATCCCCGGCACGTCACGATCGGGTGCCACAATCACAGGCGCACGAATGCTGGGCTATCAACGCGAAGATGCCGCACGAATTTCAATGCTGATGTCAATCCCGACAATCATCGCCAGCGGTATATTATTGGGGGCTGATGTTGCGCGTGACGCCAATGCAGAACTGGCCCGCGACGGGGCCATTGCCGCAGCCTTTGCCTTTGTCTCAGCTCTGCTGGCATTAACATTAATGATGCGACTTTTGCGCAGCGTCAGCTTCACACCTTATGTGATCTATCGCGTGATCTTGGGTGTGGTTTTGCTATATTTCGCTTACAGCTAAGTCTTTAAATTCTTTGCAGATTCTTTGATGTCACTGTATTGTCCCGATGGACGGAAGCGCCAAAGATAATCAGGCAAGACAGCCTCAAGTGCTGTGGGTTTGATCCCAAGATCGTCAAAGGTTTTAACCCCCTGCCCCACAACATTGTCATTGCGCAGATTTTTGACCTGATCGCGTGTGATCATGCCGTTTTTAACAACACCAAACGTGATTTTTTGCAACATATCAAAGCCAAACGCCATGATCCGCGCGGCCCAAAACGGAATATTCAAAATCAAACGGCGGCGGCGAATTACCTGCAACATTTGCTGCATCAGTTCACGGAATGTGTGAACATCCGGACCACCAAGTTCGTAAGTACTAGGTTCAGCTTGCCCCAACACGCCTTTGACAGCTGCCTTTGCAACATCATCGACATACACCGGTTGAAATCGGGTTTCGGCCCCCACGACGGGCAGCAAAGGGCCAAAGCGCGTCATTCCAGCAAAGCGATTGAAAAAACCATCTTCGGCACCAAACACAATCGAAGGTCGTAAGATCACAGCTTCGGGCTGGAACCGCATTACACCTTCTTCACCAAGCGCCTTGGTGCGGGCATAATCGCTTTTGCTATCCGCATCCGCCCCAATAGCCGATATGTGGACAACCCGGTCGATCCCCGTCTGACCTGCAATTCGTGCAATCCGCTCAGCGCCTTCATGCTGCAATTCATCGAAAGTGCTTTTGCCGGTTTCGCTCAAAATGCCCACGCAATTCACGACAGCATCTGCACCCTGCATCACAAGCCGAACAGACGCATCATCCCGAATATTGCAAAACACTGGTTCGACCTGCCCAACAACACCGTAAGGTTTGACAAATATCGCCTCATTTGGCCTGCGGACAGCCACGCGTACGCGCCAGCCTTCTTTAGCCATCCTGCGGGTAATATAGCGTCCCACAAAACCAGAGCCGCCATAGATCGTAACAAGCTTGGACATTCTCAAACCTCAGTCAGTCGTGCATAAGCGTATTAGCCCCGGTTCGCAAAAGGAACAACCCACCATAACGCCACAGAAGATTGCCGTTGACAGTTCGTGCGGGCGCGTCTAAATCGCGCTTTACCGAAAGGTATCGTGCGGTTGTGGCGGAATGGTAGACGCGCTAGCTTCAGGTGCTAGTGTCCGCAAGGACGTGGAGGTTCAAGTCCTCTCAACCGCACCATTTCAATTTTTATGTAATCTCCCGAATCCGAACATTGTATAAATTTGCGTTTACGGAACTCAGATTAGCCAGATGCCAGATCAATCTCTTGTCTGGCGCGTTCGACCTTTTTGATCCACAGCGGTGCTTGCTGATGGCACGCATATTTTTCCGCCTCAGTAAGACATGTTTTTGATAAAGCATGGCCGCCATTTGCAAAAAACAGCCTTGCTTCTGCGATCATGGACGGCACACTGAACTGGGTTTCCCCTGTTTGTTCAATACGGGCTTTCACACCGGCAAGAACATCATTCGCATCATCCAATTTTTTTGCCTTGATGAGTTCTTCGGCAATAAGTGTTTCGAAAAAAGACTGCCATGATATAAAGTCCATATCCTGCCAACGCTTCAAACCTTCGTCCATACGCAACAGGCCCGAAGTATGTGTACTGGAATGACGGGTTTGCACCCAACCTTGTACAAAAACTGCCATCGCTTCAAACTCAGGAAAGCGGTGTGTCTTTGCAAATCCTTCTGCAAGCAGGCTGTAATGGCTTGCTGAAGTTGGATCATCACGAAGCAAGGATGTCAGAAACTGGGCCAACAGACCAAATCCCATTGCATGAGCGATACCAAGATCTTCACCCAACCTCTGCGCCCGGTCTGCAAAATCGCGCGCCCGGTCATGCTCTCCAAGAACAGAGGCTGTCAGACCTGCGTAAAACAAACTGAAAACACCAAAATCCTTCAAATATTTCGGGAATAATGACGCATGCTGATCAGGTCGGTAGAGCGATATTGTCTGACCAAGATGATCTGCTGCATCCGCATTTTCGCCCCTGTGCCAAGCCACAAGCCCTGCAAGAGTATGCCCGCTTAGCAGGGCTCCATCACCTTGAAGTGCCAATATTTGCGAGCTGATCAACTCAGCTTTTTCAAACCTGCCGCGTGCCCAGTCATGTAAGCCGCAATTATATAGAACATGGGAAATTTCCTGTTTCAAATCCAACTCGCGGATCAATTCCATGGATCTTTTTTGTGCAACACCGAATGAGTAGTTGCCCGGTCCGCCAAGGATCATCTCAAGCGGGCCTTCAATACTGCGTAAGGTCAATTCTTGATGTTTACGCGCATCATCCAAGGTCATCAGATCATTTAACTCGAACGCCTTGCCAAGATAATCCTTGGCCTCTTGCAAGGCGCCAACCCGGACGGATGCAAGGCTTGAGGCAATCAGATGAACGATTGCATCTTTGGATCGTTGTGCACGTTCATAATGTAACGCAAGCAAATGCGATGGGGCTTCGGGCCATTTTTCTTTCATTATATCAGCCAGTTGCCCGTGCAGCCTGCGCCGCAGATCCTTGCTTAGGCTGCTATAAATAGCTTCGCGCACTAGATCATGCGGAAAACAAAGGCCTGAGCTGTCAGAACGCTCTTCGATCAGGTTTTCCTGTACCAAAAGCTTCAGGTGTTCAGTCATATCATCGTGGCTGTCACCCAACAGTCCGGCAATCAACTCAGGCTCAAATGTTTGTCCCATAACAGACGCCGTCTGTACGAACCTGCGGGTTTGTCGGGGCAAGCGGATCAGGCTTTGTTCAAATAAATCCAATAAATCAAGAGGAAGGTCCTGCCGGCCAAACTCCATCACATTCTGCTTGCGTGCAAAATCTGCAAACGCCGAAACAAAAAGCGGAACACCTTGCGCTTTATTTAAAATCCAAGCCACAGTTTCCTGAGACGAAGAGTGCGCGTCAAGCACCTTCCGGATCATATTTTCGGATTGTTTGTCTGACAGCGGATCAAGCGTTATTAAATGATCCGATGGTAAAACAGGATGATCTTCAGCCCCAACAGTCCTTTGGGTAACAAGCAAAAGAATACGTTTTTCCACCAGTACATCACATAGGTCCAAGAAAAACCCGGCAGAACTTGGATCCATCCAATGGGCGTCTTCCAACACAACGATCAGCGCTGGCTTCGCGCCGCGGGCTTCGATCAAACGTTTGGTCAATTCCCCACACAGCCAATTGCGTAAAACAGCCGCATTTTCGCTAAGCCTTGCAGTCTTATCGGGATGCGCATCAAACAACAAAAGCAAGTCTTCGATCTGCTGTTGGTCAAGCCCCCAAACCGCGCTTAGAAGCCGACTAAGCTTTGTTGCTTTCTTTTGATCATCATCACTTGGCAAAACGCCAACTATCCACTGCAAGTGGGTTTTGATTGGATGATAGTCACGGCCAGATCCATCACGACTGCAGCTTAAGACGATCCTGGCACAGTCTTCCGTCACGGGTTTTTGCAAAAACTCCTGAACCAACCTGGTTTTCCCAAGCCCGGCTTGACCCGCAATTGTAACAACAGATCCTCGTCCGGATACCGTATTGCGCAAGGCGTTTTCCAATATCTTGATCTCGGCTTTCCGCCCGACAAGAGGATCAACAAATGTCCGAAAGGTCAGTGGACCATTTCGATCTTGCTGGCGTTGTATCTGCGGGGTTTCAGCGTGCCAGATCAATGTATCTTCGGAAAAACCCTTTAACGACTGATCCATCAGCGGTTTGAAACGAAACTGATGATCGGCACTGTTCTTGCTTTCGTCACACACAAGGATCTGGCCGGGAATAGCTATATTCTGCAAACGCGCTGCAAGATTGATGCAAGCGCCAACGGCATAAGAACTGCCATCGTCGTCATCGTTGAACAATGCGCGGCCCGAAGCAATGCCGATGCGAACGTTCGTCGAAAAAGGAGCAGTTGTTTTTTGCATGGACGACACAATTTCAAAACCTGCCGCTATGGCTGTCGATGCACGATCCAAATCGCCTTGCCCCCGGTGAAAAAAACACATCGCCCCATCCCCCAGATATTGGGTCACTTCGCCATTGAATGTACGAACATGCATTGTGATCATGCTGTGAAATGCACGCAATGCTGTGCTGTATGTTTCAGGGCCAAGTGTCTGCATCAGCTCGACAGAACTTTCGAGATCGACAAACATAACCGTCACCGGACGGTATTCTGACCAACCCGGGTCAGCTGGCCTAACCACCACTTCCGGTTCGACCAACTGATCGTCCGTATCTGAGTGGCCGATCTTAGTGGACATCAAACCGCTTCTGTACGAAGCCATCATTTCCAACAGCTGCATTATATGCTGATAATGCGAACATTAAAGCCATATCATAATCCAGACCCTGACCGCCAATTCGTGCTGACATGGCCTCGGTGCCGGGTCTATTCTGAAACCATTCCGCCCATTTTCTGGAGCCTGGATCATAAAGTAAAAACGGTTCACCATCGCGTGGGAAACTGCGGTTTGGTGAGGGGTAAAGATTTGCTGTGAAAGGAAATTCAGATGCGCCATGGCAGCTTTGGCAAGACGATGCGCGCAGGTGGTTATCCCCCTGATATCGTTCACCGGATGCTGTGATAACATTGTGACGGGTCGCAACGTCCATCGGCCCTGCCAAACGTCCACCCCATCCAAAAGTATCACGTGTAAATGCCGGTGCATCCGGGTTAATCCAGGTCTCCTGCAACTTGGCACCCGGGGGTAAGCCACTTGGATCGCTGGTTAAATCTGGATCGTTACCCCATTGCATGCCGACAGGCACAAACCGATCCCATGCGCTTTCGCCCTGCGACGTCGCATCATACGTAAAAGCGATAAAAACCCAGCCCGTTTCAGGGGCCGCCACGCTGTCTTTGACCCTTACTGCAATCTGGATCGGGCGTACCGGCAAAACCTGCGGTTTCATGTCGGGGACGTTATTTGCCTGATCTTCTGTCGTCGGGCGAAAGACGTGCCACATCGACGCGCCTTCAATCACGCTCCAGTTTTCGGGGGTGTTTGTAACGGCCTCAATTTTCACAACGATAGACCCATCGGGAAAAACAGCCCGTGATATGTCGGGCGCGTAAACGTTTTCCCACATGTCCCCCAGCATAGTGGCGGCCGCGCTGTTATAATAAATGACAGCATGATTTTGCACATACGTCGTTGGCCGATATGGGGGTGAAAACGTCTCGGGCGGCATGATCTGACCTGAATAGGTATTCATCAACGCCTCGCGACCAGATGTTGGATCAGTACCATTTGGTCCAGGGGCTCCGTCACCAGACCAGACAAGATCGTACCATCCGGCAGTCGTCGGATCCCAATTTTCAGGCTGCTCAACCAGTGTACGCAAAGTTGGCTCAAGATGGGTTTTGATACGTGCGACGTACTCAGCCGCGCTTTCAAGCGTCAGTCTTTGCGGCATGTCCAAAGTGGACCATGCATTTGCGCTGATGGTGTTAGGATAATCCAGATTGGCAATATTATAACGGCCCTGCCAATCCTCAGCAGATGGATAAAGCCCGTTGTTAGAGGCCATTGGATCTTGCGCAAGCGCAAGGCTGGCCGCGCCGCCAGATATCACAAAGGTCAAAACCATAAATCTGAATTTGTCGGAAAGACGAGATGCACAAGACGACATGTGTTTCCCCTTAAGTGTGAATTTTGTTGAAACAGCTGAACTCGCCCGGCACAGCGTGGATATTTCCCCAAATATCTTGGTCACGCTTTGTGCTCACAACCATGGCGGGCGCAGCTGGTTTTGTCAAAGCTCTTCAGCGCAATGGATAAATTGTTTCGTTTTTTAAGGTGATGAACTCACAAAATACGTATGATTGCGATCAATTCCAGATGTTACGTTAAACGAAACTGTTGTTAGAATTGCAGAGGTTATATAGGTCTACTCGCAATAAATAGAACATAAGTTATTATAATAAATCGCAAATTGTGCCCAGCCAGATTGTATTGCGCAAATCATTTCGTTAGGTTTCAAGTCATGACTATAGGGGATGTCTTATGCGAACCGCACTCAAAATCGCAGGCCTTATGCTTGTCAATTTCACAGTATTTTCAGCAATGACGTTTGCAGAAAATCGCATTGATACACAACTCCCGAACGCACCCACATTAGCTGCGTATGGGACATATGCAGTTGGCGTCCAAACGATTGATATCGTCAATCCGGATCAAATCGACATTCTTGGCATTGATCCGGACGCGCCAAAGCCTGACGATTTTCCCCGCTATGACCGGCCCTTAAAATTAGAGATATGGTATCCTGCAACACCAGACGCGACGGGTGATACTGCCCTCAGGGCCTTTCTGCGTGACGGCAAAACCCAAGTTGAATTGCAAGGTAAAGCCCATCGGAATGCTGTGAAATCGGATGGAACATTTCCACTGATCATTATATCGCATGGGTATCCAGGCAATCGGTTTTTACTGTCCCACCTGGCCGAAAACATAGCGTCTAAGGGATATGTGGTAGTGTCAATTGACCATACAGATTCAACCTATCGTACAAAGGCTGCATTTGGATCGACACTGGTTAACCGTTCTCTGGATCAGATTTTCACATTGAATGAAATTGACCGCCTGTCGACCGATGATGACTCATTCTTAAATGGTTTGGTTGACGCATCGAACACTGCGCTTATCGGATATTCCATGGGCGGGTACGGCGCCGTGATTACGATGGGCGGCGGTGTGACGCAAAAATCTGTCGACTATGAATGGGGTGGGCCCCACGGAACGCTGGCGGTGCATAAAAGCGGGTCAGACAGCCATAACGCACTAACCGACGCACGCATCAAAACGGCCATTGCCTTTGCACCTTGGGGTATGAACCGGGACTTCTGGGATGCTGATACTTTAAAGGACATCACATCGCCAATGCTGTTTGTGTCCGGGTCTATCGATGATGTATCGGGGTATGAAAATGGTACCCGTGCGATATGGTCAGCAGCGATCAATTCTGACCGCGCGCTTTTGACTTATGACAATGCCAATCACAACGCTGCCGCCCCCATGCCTGCACCAAAAGAAGCTGACAGATTTGATGCGGATTTAGATTTCAATCTTACTGAACACTACAGTGATGCTGTCTGGGACACCGTGCGTATGAACAATATTGCACAGCATTTTGTCACCGCATGGCTTGGTAAATATCTTAAAGATGACCCTGACATGGACGCCTATCTACAACTTGTACCGAACTCAAACGATGGCGTCTGGGCCAAAACCGAAAATGGTTCGATCAAGCCGGAACACACTCATTGGACGGGCTTTCCAAACCGCACAGCCAAGGGACTAAGATTTGAGGTTCTATCGGCGGGCGAATAGATTTTCCAACGCCTGTTGACCGAACACATACGACACCTGCATGAAATAAATGCTATGTGACGCCGTAAAAATACTGTATACAAATCGTGTTTTAACGGCTGCGGCATTTTTCGTCGTATTTTTTACAAATATTTTAAAAGAAAGAAATTGATATGTTTACAAAACCCTCACGACAGGTCGATCGCGTTTTTCTTCATTGCTCTGCCTCTGATCATGCAAATCATGACAATGTATCAACAATTCGCAGATGGCATATGGATGCCCCCCCAAAAGGTCGCGGCTGGAGCGATATAGGCTATCACTATTTCATCCGTAAAAACGGTACTTTGGAAAATGGTCGTTCTTTGGAAAAAACTCCGGCCGCACAAGCTGGGCACAATAAGTCGACAATCGCCATATGCTTGCACGGTTTGCATGTTTCGAAGTTTACAGAAGCCCAATTTGACCGACTCAAGGAACTTTGCGTTGAGATCAACAATGCCTATGGCGGCCGGGTCACATTTCATGGCCATAATGAAGTCGCGGCAAAAGCGTGTCCCGTGTTTGATTACGCAAAAGTGCTGAAACTGGACGATTTTGGCCGCTTGGGGCTAAGCGGGGCGGCAAAACAAAAAACAAAAACAGTGACTGGCAACAAGCCTGATACCTTTCCCATATTGCGCCAAGGCGATCGTGGATCGGCCGTAATCGAAGCGCAGCGGATGTTGTTTATCAAACCTGATGGTATTTTCGGCCCTAAAACGGCTGTGGCAGTGCGTGAGTTTCGCACAAAAAATAATCTTGGCCGTGAAGCGATAATTGATCATCTGACTTGGAAGGCCCTTCTTGAAACAGCTGTTGTCGAACACTTCGACTGACAATGAAAATCTTTTAAAACAATAGTATGATCTCGATTTCGGGGTCATACTATTAGCTGTGTGAAACGACCCGATGCTTTTTACCCCCTACAGTAACAAGGCCACGGCAAAGTAGTCCCAAGTCTAAAATCAAATAAATATGACCCGTCTGCTGCGAACAGTGCTTTGCCTGTGCCAAGTTTAACGCTAAGATTGCATAAAATAACATAATGAGCAGGCAAAATGTTGAATTGGGCAAATACCGTGGCGCTGATTGTGGCGCTGTTTTCTGGGCCGATGTGGGCAAACGCACCGGAACGATCCCTTCGTCCCGAAGCGCGGGCTGTTCAGACAACTGAACCCGTTCGTTTCCTAGGCGGACGATCTTTGCGACCACATGAAAGACCAACGCTTATCGCAGGCAGCGGTCCGGTGTTGGTACAAACGTCAACATCAAACGCGCGGTTTGAAAACTGGCTGAAATCATTCAAACGGCGGGCGCGCGCACAAGGGATCAGTGAGCGAACGTTTAATGCTGCCTTTCGTGGGGTAGAGTATTTGCCAGATGTGATCCGCCGCGATCGCAATCAATCTGAATTCACCAAAACGATCTGGGAATATCTTGATAGCGCGGTTTCGGACACCCGCATTCGAAATGGGCGAAATGCCTTACGCGAACATGCGCGCGTTCTGGACCAGATCGAGGCACGCTTTGGTGTCGATAAAGAGGTTGTTGTCGCGGTTTGGGGGCTGGAAAGTGCGTATGGCGAAGTCCGTGGATCAACCCCGATTATCAGTGCGTTGTCGACGCTGGCCTTTGACGGGCGGCGTGGAAAGTTTTTCGAAGAACAGCTGATTGCTGCTTTGAAAATCATTCAGAACGGCGATGTAAATGCGCAAAATATGACCGGAAGTTGGGCCGGTGCCATGGGCCACACACAATTTATTCCAACATCCTACCTTGCCTATGCGGTTGATTTTCGTGGCGATGGCAAACGCGATATCTGGTCTGATGATCCCACTGATGCCTTGGCATCAACAGCCGCTTATCTTGCGCGATTTGGTTGGGTAAAAGGAAGACCATGGGGGGTCGAAGTCAAGCTGCCAAGGGGCTTTGATTACAGCCAAGCCAATCGCAGCATCAAGAAAAGACCAAGCCAATGGGCCGCCATTGGCGTGCGTGGCATGGATGGCAAACCGGTCCCAGACCATGGATCAGCATCCATTCTTTTGCCCGCAGGCGCGCGCGGCGCGGCTTTCATGATCTTCAAGAATTTTGATGTAATCGAACGCTATAATACGGCTGATGCCTATGTGATCGGCGTTGGACACCTAAGCGACCGTATTGGTGGTGGCCCCGCGATCCAGACGGCCTGGCCGCTTGGCGATCGATCTTTGAAATTTGCGGAACGCAAAGAACTTCAGCTAAGACTGACGCGCCGTGGTTTTAACACCCAAGGCGTTGACGGTCGGATTGGGCCCAAGACTGTGGCGGCCATCCGAGCCTTTCAAAAATCAATCGGTGTAGTACCTGATGGATACGCATCATTGGATATTCTAAAGCGCCTGCGCTGATACCAAATCTGCCCGCCGGTTCTAATCAGCGGGCAGATATATATTGCCTATTAAGCGGCGATAAAAGATGCCGTTTTCAAGTCATCTTGCACGTATTCTTGCCATTTTAAATCACTAACATAACGCCACGCCATGCGACCCATGTCATCCATTGCAAACAAATGCAGCCAGCCATTGTCAAACAGGTCCCGAACCCCTTGATGGCGCTGCAAAATATCGTTCATCGCATCGCGCGGTGCTTCGATCACAACATTTAAACGCAATGGATCATGTGCATAATTTTCACCATCGTGAACCGATTGCCAAGGTAGTCCGGCTCGCATGACACCTCCATTGCCCTCAACAACACCAATGCCACCAGTGATATTATGCAACAATTTGTTGCCCGCGCCAAACGTGTCCGGCGCAACGGTTGAGCCATAATATTGCAGGCTGATCCAACTGGCCACAACAACCGGGGCTGTCATGATCAACTCAAGTACGTTGAAATCACTGTCCTTTTTCCAATCATAACTATGCAGAAACGCCTGCCCCTTTAATTGCGTGCCATGGCTGCGATGCCGCGGCGCTGCGATAAACGCATTACAACCCGCAAGCCCCCATTCCGGGCGCACTTCGGCCCAGTCCAAGGCACGTTGCAAAACATCGCCATCGGTCTTTGCCCGCGCCAGTCGCAACGACCGCTCAGCCCTGGCCGCCTTGCCTGCTGAATTTAACCAAGACCGCAGTTCATCCAGTGCTTTCGCTGCATTATGGTCGATGAATATATCGCCATCATAAAGTGTCACCACGTCCGTCGTTGTATCGTGTAATGCAGGAACAAAGATTGTATCGTCCGGTATGATAATTTGGCGCGCTGCAAGCAATCCACGCACAGTGTCATCATTCAATATTCCAGCCAGAAGTCTTGCGTTGACATCGCCCGAATAGCCACCGCACGCACCGCAATGCAAAGCGCTTTCATGGGCATTATTTGTAACATTTGCACCGTGTCCTGCCAAAACGACCAGTGGCGCAAAAGTTTCGGTCAACGACATCGCATTCAAGATCGTTTCGGCCATATCTGCCTTGGATATTGCATCAAGGTCCGGACTAAATTGTGGTGCGGGTTGGATGTTGGTTGAACGGTTGTTCAAACTAAAACTGTCGCGTAGCAGTTTGCCAGCGTAAAGCGGACCCGTTGCTTCGACAAAAGCAAAAGAAGATACGGCAGCCAGTTTAAATCTGCCCCATGCCCGTTGTGCACGGGCATTGATCCGTGCGGCCCAATCCTCTTCGGAATGCCAATTGCCGCCCGACACAGACGACACGCCGGGTTTTAAAAGCACTGGCAAGCGCGCTTCTTCAATATCAGATGCGAACTGCTTGTGATGGGCCGTTAGACCAAAAAAACCTGCAAATCCAATGGTTTCAATTTGCGTATCCTGAGCCTCTAAAGCGCGGCGGAAAACTTCGGACCGAACATCAATACAAAACGCAGCCTGTACTTTGGGCCGTTCCGAAGCAGGTTGATGAGATGTTACAATCAATGCGTTTGACAGCCGCCTTTGTCCCGCACGTTCGGCTGCGTCTTGAAGAATAACTGCCACAATCTGATCTTGTGATGGCGCCAAAGCCGTTGCGTGTTCGGCACGTGCCTTGATCCAATCTGCGCTGATTTGATCTTTATATTGCTCAAATAATGCAACCTCCCACACCAGTGAAATGGCCAGAAGATCGCGCAAAGTATCATCGGTTTTACCCTCAAGCCCCGTTTGCCATGACAAATAGCGCGCATATTGCGCCCATCCGCCAAGCATCATCAGTTGTTGGTGGAAATATGTCTGACATTCAGCTTCTGTCAGCCCCAGGGTTTGAGTCATTTGGAAAATGGCATCTTTTGTATTGTCAGGTAATCCCGCGACTGTGGTTCTGAAGCCGCTCAATCCCCGTATATCTGGGGTTAGATCATACTGCGCAAACTGACACCACGCGGGCCAGGCGCCGGTTTTGTCGGCGTCACCCCAAAGGGCTTGTCCCTTATCAAAATAGCCCGCCGCCCATGCGCCAATCCGATCTGTCACAATCGCGGTCCAATCTATGCCAGACGCTTTCGATGCCAATTCTGTAATTGTTGGAACCGCATTCGGCTGTGATGACATCGACTGCGCAGCACTTTTTAAAGCATCCACAGTTTGTGGCTTTTGACCGAAATCCGCAGCTGTCAACGCATCCAATAAATCGACATCGGTTATTGCACCGGATTGGATTTTATCAAGATACCATTTCTTGGGCATCGTCACGGGCGTACCGGCCACACGCGCCAAAAGCGCTGTAGTGTCTGCCAGATTTTGCCCTGATTGACCCAAAAATGGATTAACGGCAACTGTTGCAGCCAATGGCCAGGCAGGTGGGATAGCATTGCAAGCCTGTTCAGCAACATTCAGAATGTTTGCAGTGTTTGTCATATCCAAATTCCTTTCTTAAACTGACTTACGCAGCGACCAGGCCCAAACAAGCCGGTCAAAAGCAGCCGTGACATAAAACCCGTTTGTTGCATGTATCCGCAGATGCCGAGCCCATGGCTTATGGGCCCAAAGCGGCAACATCGCTTGGGCAACGGCAATCAGACCAAAGCTGCCAACGGCCAAAACGATCATTGTCCATTCCAACGCCCCAGGTTGTGGTGTGGCCGGAAATGTTTCTGCCATGGCCCATTCCGCACCCGTTTGCAGCGTGAAATAGCCAAGCGCAGCCGCCAATGAATACATCACTGTCTTGCGCATCAGGCGATAGGGTGCCGCCCCCGCCATGCCTTGCGCCAAAAGATACGCGACGCCAAAGATCAAGATAGCCCCAAGCGCTATGGTCTGGGCCGATTTATCAGCAAAGCCAAATGGCACTGCAAGCAGTGCGTAAATGGCGATCGCAATGGCAAAAGCCTTGGTCACGGCCCACACGTTGGGCACGGCAATCGGCCCGGGCCGGTGTAAATCCGTAACAATCCGCACAGCACCACCCGACGATAAAAAGGCATGTGCTTTGTACAGTGAATGCGCTACGATATGCAGCAACGCTAGCGGAAAAAGCGCCAAACCACATTGCATGATCATAAAACCCATTTGGGCAATGGTTGACCAAGCCAAAGATGTTTTTACAGCAGACTGCGTCAACATGACGATACCGCCAAACAGTGCAGTAAAGCCACCAATCATGACCAGAAATGCCATGACCCATGGGGCCAACACCAGAACATCCGCAAATCTTAGCAGTAAAAATCCACCTGCATTAATGACACCAGCGTGCAGCAAGGCTGATACAGGCGTTGGGGTTTCCATCACCTCTGTCAGCCACCCATGCGTCGGGAATTGAGCCGATTTCAGCAAAGCTGCAATGGCCAAAAAGCCGACTGCCCAAACAACCGTTTGCGGTGCATTGCCTGTCTTGGCAGCGCTAATAATTTCAGAAATATTTCCGGTGCCATACCCTATTGCCAGCAAGAAGAAAGCTGCAATTACCGCGATATCGGAAAGCCGAGATACGACAAATTTTTTCCGCGCAGCCCGCTGTGCGCCTGTACGATCCGCATAAAACAAAAGCAATTTTTGTAGGAAAAAGCTGGTTGCGATCCATGCGGCACCAAGTTGGATCAGATGATCTGACTGAACCAGCATCAATACCGACGCCAAAGTCGCACACATCCAGGCAGTAAAGGGGCCTTGACGTGGTTCACCATCAAGATACGTCGCTGCATACCGCAAAACGATCCATCCGACAAAAGACACAAGCATCAGCATGATCGCACTTAGCAAATCCAACCGCGTTGGAAGGATCAGGTATGGGCTTGCTCCGGGCCCCATCCATATCAGTACACCAAACGAAGTAACGGCAACTAGAAGTGCAAAAAACGCTGCCCCTTCGGCCAGTTGTGACCACCATTTTTCAGATCTGACGCATAAAACAGCTGTCAGCAATAGGGCAATCGGTGCAATAAGTGGAAGAAGATAGGCAGTTGTCATATCGGATCCCATTCATTTGTAAAATCGGCTTGGATCAGATGTAGAGCATCAAAATGCATAAATTAAATACATTGTTATTCATCATTCATTCTGTTTAATAGAACGTTATGGCATCATTGAATTATAATCACCTACGTTACTTCTGGGCAGTTGCACACGATGGGAATTTGACCCGCACCGCAGAAAAACTAAACCTGTCGCAATCTGCGCTTTCTGTTCAGATACGCAAGCTTGAAGATCGTTTAGGCCACCCCTTGTTCGAAAGACGCGGTAGACAGCTGCATCTGACCGAAGCAGGGCGTATTGCGTTGGATCATGCAGATACTATTTTCGCAGTCGGCGATGAATTACTGGGAACATTGAATGAAACAGGGCGTGCCCGGAATGCATTGCGCGTTGGCGCATTGGCTACGTTATCGCGTAATTTCCAACTGCAGTTCCTAAGGCCGCTGCTTGGCCGCAATGATATTGAGCTGGACTTGAAATCCGGAAGTTTAACCGAACTTTTAATGGCCCTTAAAGCGCTTCAGATCGATGTGGTTCTGACCAATCAGGCCACTGACAGTGACGGCACGACGTCATTCATATCGCATAAATTGTCCGAACAGCAGGTTAGCCTGATCGGTACGCCGTCACGCTTTGACAAACCACGGAAGTTGCAACACATGCTTGCAACCCATCCTATTTTAGTACCCACAAAGAACAGCGCACTTAGACGCGATTTTGATGCTTTGACCGATCGGCTTGGGATACGGCCCATCATCGCAGCCGAGGTTGACGATATGGCAATGCTGCGGCTTTTGACCCGCCAGGACATCGGCCTTGCTGTACTGCCGCCCATCGTTGTGCAGGACGAATTAAAATCAGGCGAATTGGTCGAAATCGCCCCTTTGGATGGAATGTCGGAAAGTTTTTACGCAATCACACTGGATCGCCGCTTTCCAAATCCCACCCTGAAAGACTTGCTGTCCTAGGATCAATTACGGGTAAATGTAACACGGCGGTTCAGGCTGCGCCCGATGGCTGTCCCATTATCAGCAACAGGGCTTGTTTCCCCTTTGCCACCTGACAAAAGCTGCACCTCCACATCGTGTTTCAAAAGCAGCTCATTCATCACTGTCTGTGACCGTGCATTTGATAAAGCAAAATTATCTGCGTCTGATCCCACGCTGTCAGTATGTCCTTCGATCAGAACACGCACACCGTCGTCCAGCATAAACATTGCATCCGCCACTTGCTTGACTTGGGCACGACCATCGTCTGTCAGCTCGGCCGAGCCAGACGCAAACAGGATCGAGACATTGATCACAGCCCCAGGCTGTTCCAAAGCTTCGGCCATGTCAGAAGTTTCAAATTCGCTACCCATCGATACTGATCCGTCACTTTCGACACGCATCTCTGGCATGACGACAGATCCATCTTCACCAACCTCAATATCGCCAATACTAACATTGCCGTCTGCACCAGCAGACAATGCCCCGCCAATGTTAACATTACCATCAGATCCTGCAGACAGACCGCCACCTATGTTGGCATCACCGTCAGAGTCGATCGATATCTCATCACCAATTTTAACATCGCCATCAGATCCGACAGACATACCGTCCATCTGCACATCCCCTTCGCCGGTTACAGACATGCCGCCAATTGATACATCGCCATCACCGGTCACTTTTAGATCGGCCCATGCAGGTGCAGATATCAAAGCAAGTCCAAGACAAAAAGAGAATGAGGAAATTTTCATAATAAAGAAACCTTTGCAAATAGTATGGCCAAGCTGCTTAAAACAGCACTTGATCATAATATGTCTATGCTTCTGCGCATAGGTTCAAGTTTTTTTATCCATCTTGCGTACATGACATTCGGATAATAGTTTAAACTGGGATCACTTCGTAAGTATTCCCAGAAAATAGTGCTAAAAAACACTCGGCTTAAACACGCCTATTTTGGATATTAATACAGGCTGTCCACTACCAGAAAATTTCTAGGATCGCTTTCGTGATACCTTACGTTTCTCTTTTGCCGCGCGTTTCTTACCTGATCCGGCCTTTCGCCGTGGCGGCTTGCCGCGTCCGCGTGCCGGACCTTTGGGCATATCGTCGCCTTCAATACTTAGCAGTTCCAGCGTAAGGCCACCTGTGACGGGTACCGCTTCGGACAAACGGACGGTCACGCGTTGTCCAAGACCAATCACCATACCGCTGTCAGAGCCCATCAGGGTTTGCGTTTCTGCGTCGTGATGAAAGTATTCGCGTCCTAGACTTCGGATTGGGATCAGACCATCTGCCCCCGTTTCATCCAGCTTCACGAAGACACCAAACCGCGCGATACCGGAAATCCGGCCCGTAAATTCGTTGCCCACCCGTTCGCTTAGATAGCTGGCCAGATAGCGATCCGTCGTGTCACGTTCGGCCATCATCGACCGCCGTTCGGTATCAGAAATCAGCACTGCAGTTTCATCCAGAATATTGATGTCCTGATCTGTCAGCCCATCCTTGCCCCAGCCGTGCGCTGCGATCAAAGCGCGATGAACAATCAGATCAGCATAGCGGCGAATAGGGGACGTGAAATGCGCATATTTCTTCAACGCCAGTCCAAAATGCGCAAAATTTTCCTGATTGTAATACGCCTGTGTCATTGACCTTAGGGTAGATAAATTGATCAGTTCTGAAAACTCACTGTCGGCAGCCGCTTTCAAAAGCTGGTTTAAGTGTTGGGTTTTCAAAACCTGCCCTTTGGCCAGTTGCAAACCAGAGGCCTGTGCCGTTTCACGCAAGGCTTCCAACTTTTCGGGTGAAGGTTCTTCATGCACACGGAACAACAAGGGCGTACGACGATTTGTCAATTCTTCGGCAGCGGCGACATTCGCCAATACCATGAATTCTTCGATTAACCGATGCGCATCCAGGCGATCCCGAAAATTGACCGCCGTCACCGTACCGTCATCTGCCAGTTCGATACGTCGTTCGGGCAAATCCAGTTCCAAAGGCTGGCGCACGGCCCTTGCCTTGGTCAAAGCGGTATAAGCGGCGTAAAGCGGCTTGATCACATGGTCTAAAAAGGGTGCGACCTTTTCATTGGGTTGACCGTCCATCGCCGCCTGAACCTCGACATAGTTCAATGACGCATGGCTTTTCATCAATCCGCGCACAAAACGATGCCCGATCTTATGGCCTTTTGCATCAATTTGCATCCGCACTGCAATACACGCCCGCGGAACACCTTCATGCAATGAACAAAGATCACCAGACAAACGATCAGGCAACATCGGCACCACACGATCCGGGAAATATGTTGAATTGCCCCGTTTGCGCGCTTCGCGATCCAGTTCCGATCCAGGCGTCACATAATGTGCCACATCTGCGATCGCGACCCAAACCACATGGCCATCTTCGTTTTTGGGGTCATCATCCGCATGGGCGAAACAGGCGTCGTCATGATCACGCGCATCTGCCGGATCAATTGTAATTAAGGGCATATCACGCAGGTCTTCGCGATCCTTTAGACCCGCTGGTTTCATAGCATCGGCTTCGGCGATTACATCCTGTGGAAAATGATCTGGAATGCCGTGCTGGTGGATCGCAATCAGCGACACAGCACGCGGGGCCGATGGATCGCCCAGCCGTTTTAAAATCCGCGCTCTTGGCAAACCCATGCGTCCTTTGGGTCCAATCTGTTCAGCCTCAACCAATTCGCCTTCTTTCGCGCCCCCCGTCGCATCCGCAGCGACAACAAAATCCTTTTCTGTTCCCTTATCAATTGGGACAATCCAACCACCTTCGGCGCCAGTGCGGAAAATACCGACCACACGCTTTGGACTTTGACCGATACGGCGGATCAGGCGGGCCTCATAATGATGATCCTGGCCTTTGACCTCAGTCAGACGCGCCAGAATACGGTCGCCTTCGCCCAATGCAGGGTCCGCAGCCCGCGGGATCAGCAACACAACGGGTTCAACACCTTCGCCATGCCATTCCATGGGCTTGGCCATTAAATCGCCGTCCTTACCGGGGCTTAGAACCTGTAACACACTGACAGGTGGCAGTTTATCAGGATCGCGATAGGTCTTTTTACGCTTTTCCAAATGGCCTTCGGTCTCAAGTTCGCGCAAGAGCCGTTTCAGATCAATCCGCGCAGCACCTTTGATCCCAAAGGCCTTGGCAATATCACGTTTCGAAGTCAGCGTAGGGTTCTGGGAAATCCAGTCCAGCACTTCAGTTTTCGTTGGAATTTTTGTCATGCGGACGACCTAGCACGAAGCCAAGGGGCCGTCACGGAAAGAAAGCACGCATAATCCTCAGATGAAATATTCCCGCAAAATACGCATATAGATCCCTTTTAGCTGATCAATCTGTTCGGTCTGCACACATTCATCCACCTGATGCATGGTTTTGCCCACAAGACCGAATTCCACCACGGGACAATGATCTTTGACAAAACGTGCATCCGATGTCCCACCCGAGGTGGACATGCCAGGTTCAATCCCGGTTTCGGCTTTGACGGCATGGGCCACCAGATCAGACAATTCGCCCGGCGGAGTTACAAAGCTTTCGCCCGAAACTTTGACTTTGATATCGATTTTTATATCCATTTCGTCTGAAACGGTCTTTGCCTGATCCTGCAGCCATGCGGTCAGACTTGCCCCGGAATGGGTATCATTGAATCGAATATTCACCGTCGCACGGCATTCTGCGGGTATTACATTTGTGGCGGGATTACCCGTATCAATCGTAACGACTGCCAACGTCGAGGGGTCAAAGTGATCTGTACCCTGATCCAGTTCATGACTGGACAATCGGTCTATCAGTCGCGCGATCGCTGGCAATGGATTTTTCGCGCGATGTGGATAGGCCGAATGGCCCTGAACACCTGTCACAGTGACATAAGCCGTCAGGGAACCGCGCCGCCCGATTTTCATCATTTCGCCCATACGGTCAGGACAAGTAGGTTCGCCGACCAGGCACACTGACATGGCCTCGCCTTTGCCTTGCATCCAGTCTAGCAAAGCGACTGTACCGTCCGTGGCGTCGCCTTCCTCGTCCCCTGTGATCGCCAGAATGATGGCACCATCAGGTGGCGTAACGGTCACAAAATCAATCGCCGCTGCCGCAAAAGCCGCAACACCTGACTTCATATCTGTCGCACCCCGCCCGTACAGAACACCATCCGTGATCTGCCCACCAAACGGATCAACCGTCCACGCAGCTTTATCACCAATCGGGACCACGTCCGTATGCCCATTGAATCCGAATGATTGGGAATGTCCCTTTTCACCCCAACGCGCGTAAAGATTGGCAACATCGCCCCTGTCCACACGCCAGCATTCAAAGCCTGCATCTTGCAAAACCGCCTGCAATAACTGCAGAGCCCCACCTTCGGCCGGCGTCACAGACGGGCAACGGATCAAATCAGCCGTCAAAGCAACAGGGTCAACAGGTTTCATATTCTAATCCCCACTCTGATGACTTCAATTATCCCAACTGACCACACCACCGCCGCCAAAGATATAAAGCGCCAGAAACATCGACAAAACCAATGCAATTGACACACCGATATTCCAGCGAAGCGAGTTTTGATAATCATCACTTAACCAACTGCGGGGCCGAATACCTTTTGACAGAAAAACAGCCTGAGCCGCAAGATTGATCGCAACGATATTAACCAGAACTGTCACCATGGCCCTGATCGCCTGCCGGTATTCCTGTGCACCCAACAGCAATCCAAACGCTGCAATCGGGGGTAAAAGTGCCGCAGCAACCATCACGCCAACAAGTGCGGATTGATTCCCGCGCGCGACCATAAGGGCTGCCGCCGCACCCGATGCTAATGGCAAGGCAACTGTGTTCAGTCCCAAAGGTTCTTTGAAATTCATCAAGCCAGATTCGATATTTACCGGAAGTGACAATCCCAAAGTCATGCCAACTGCAATCGAGACGGCCAATCCCACCAGCAGCGACTTTAAGGAAATCCACAAAAGATCCCGATTTCCCAAAGTCGTGCCGAATGAAAACGCAATGATCGGGCCAAGCAATGGTGCAATAACCATTGCCCCGATCACCACAGCCAATTGTCCTGTGTTCAATCCAATCGCAGCCACCAGTGTGGCCAGCCCTGTCAGCACAAGATAATCCGACGTCAGAATGGCACCGTTTCGCACATCTGCATAAATCTCTTCGCGGGCTGCAGATTGGTTTTGCTGATCAAGATCTTCCTGCTTTTCCTCATCTTCTGGTTCCGGCAAGACGGCTTCGGTCGAATGGCTGATCAGCTTCCAATGATCACAATCCGCCAAGGCATCGCTGATCTTATCCATTTTTTCCTGGGAATCGGCCGTATGAACCAGCATGAAAATTTGATCTGGATGATCATCATTTTTGCTGCGAATGCTCCAACAATCCCCTTGGGGTAAATCTTCTGTAATTTCGGAAATACTGTCCGACCAATCGCGTGGTACAGAAAGCTGGATCAACCTAAATGGCATGATTGATACCACCTATCATGATTTATCTGCGTAAAACGGTGTCATTTGTGCGACGATCACTGAATTTTCCTGCAGCGCACGTTGCATCAAATCGCGTTCTTCCTGTTCGATTTCATGGCCTTGTGCCAACCGTTCGTCAAGTGTGCCGTAGCCCGTCACATCAAGTGGGGCCATATCTGCCCGCTTTAGGATCGCAACGGTTTCGCGCACAGCTTCAGCTTCGTCAACACCACTGGCATAGCACATAAGTGCGGCCCCTATTGACGTTTCGGGTAAACCGTCGCCATCCTTGCGACCAACTTCGATCACAAGGGTATAGACTTGCTGGCGCGTTTCCTTAGTCACGCAGCAACTCATTTATGCCAGTTTTGGACCGGGTCTTTTCGTCGACCCGCTTAACGATCACCGCACAATACAGATTAACGCCATTTTTTGATGGCATAGACCCTGCGACAACGACGGAATAGGGCGGTACTTCGCCATAAGTCACATCGCCTGTTTCGCGATCAACGATCTTGGTGGATTGGCCGATAAAGACACCCATACCCAGAACGGACCCTTCGCGGACAATGCAGCCCTCGACGACTTCGGACCGGGCACCGATAAAGCAATTGTCTTCGATGATCGTTGGACCAGCCTGCATGGGTTCCAGCACACCACCAATGCCAACGCCGCCGGACAAATGCACATTTTTACCGATTTGCGCACAGCTGCCAACAGTGGCCCATGTGTCAACCATCGTGCCACTGTCAACATAAGCACCAAGGTTTACAAAAGACGGCATCAAGACAACCCCGGGGGCAATAAAAGCTGATTTACGCACAATGCAGTTTGGCACAGCCCGAAATCCGGCGGCCCGCCATTGATTGTCGCCCCAGCCTTTGAATTTGCTGTCGACCTTATCCCACCAGCCGCTTCCTTGGGGGCCGCCGTCCTGCTGTTCCATATCCTTTAGACGAAAACCCAACAGAACCGCTTTTTTGGCCCATTGGTTCACGTGCCAACTGCCGTCATCTTGCTTTTCAGCTACGCGCAATGATCCGCTGTCCAATGCGTTCAATGTATCTTCGATCGCCTCGCGAGCCTCGCCCGTAGTGGTCGGGGTGATCGTATCGCGCGCATCCCATGCGGCTTCGATTGCAGTTTCAAGCGCGGCGTTTGACATCTGTCATTCTCCCAATTCCATGCTGGCATCACGTCGCATTGGGCTATAGACCGATGCATGCAAGCGTGCAATGCGAAGGACGACGTAATGAGTGATGACCGCAGCCATCTGTTTCGCGACAGTCAGGATGATATTGAAACCGTTCGGCATGTGCCCGACACACCGCAAACCCGTTCAGACATCTACCGACTGGCCTTTGCAGACGAAGATTTTCTGACGCGGCCCGAATTGCGCCCCGTGCGATTGCAGCTTGAACTGCTGAAGCCCGAGATCATTTTGGACGAAGCTGGCATACAATCCACTATTGTTCTTTTCGGTGGCGCGCGCATTCCCGAACCTACAAAAAAAGATCAGGCCCGCACAGAAACGCTGGCTGAACTGTCGCGCCATTATGATGAGGCTCGCGAATTTGCCCGGCTGATGACGTTGAAATCAATCGAAAGCGGTGGGCAGGAAGACGTCATTGTCACTGGCGGCGGCCCCGGCGTGATGGAGGCCGGAAATCGTGGTGCAGTTGATGCGGGCGGCAAATCCATAGGGTTGAATATTGTGTTGCCCCATGAACAGGCGCCGAATGAGTATGTCACACCAGAGCTGTGCTTTAATTTCCACTACTTTGGCATCAGAAAAATGCATTTCCTGCTGCGCGCCAAAGCGATCTGTGTCTTTCCGGGTGGCTTTGGCACCCTCGATGAACTGTTCGAAAGCCTGACGCTAATTCAGACGGGTCGCATGTCAGCAGTCCCATTTTTACTGTTTGGCAAAGCTTTTTGGGAACGGATCATCAACTGGGATGCGCTGGCTGACGCAGGCACTATTTCAGCCGAAGATCTGGACCTGTTTCGATTTGTCGACACAGCCTCCGAAGCAATCGCCGAGATCGAAAACTGGAATGGTGCCGGCCAGAAAAGATCAGCGATCCCTGGCCGCTGATCGCGCAATGTCGCGTTCGAAAATATAGATGTGTGAATGTCCTGGAAAGGGCGCGTTAAAACGGCGCATCAGCTTTGTATAGCTGGTACCGAAATCCGATGCTTTGGCCACACGCCTGTTATTGCCGATTTCAAAAAGCGCAAGACCGGCACCCGCTTCTTGCAGCATATAGCCTTTTACAGACAGTCGCGCCTGTAAATCTTTCCATCCCGTAGCAAAGGCAAAATCATCAGCAAGAAGCGCCCGCAAGGGTGCGACGAGCCGCTCATCAGTCCTGACGGACTTCTTCGCGCGTGATCTACGAAAGAGATCGCGTTTGATGGCATCGCGAACAATATCGCCCGCCTCAACGCCCTCTTCCGCTGCGATTTTCTGAAGTGCCTCAATTGTGGGTTGTGACAAATGAAACATAGCTGTGATCTTATCCATAAAATGAACGCTAATCACAGCTGCTGAAAATATAGTTAATCAGGCCAAAGGATCTGGCGCAATATTCCCGCCGCAAATCAGAATAGCGACTTTTTCATCAGGCTCTGGCTGATATTCCCCAGAGGTTAGCGCGGCCAAAGCAACAGCACCCGCAGGTTCCGTCAACTGTCGCGCATGGATCCATAACGCGCGTTGCGCCGCGATAATCGCTTCATCTGTCACGGTCATTGACGCTGTAAGGTGCTGCTGCGCCAGATCATAGGCGATCCGGCCAATCTGTCGTGCCCCCAATGCATTTGCGGCCACACCAGACACCTCAACCGCTGTTTCTGGCCCGTGCTGCAATGCTGTGTGTAATGTTGCAGCTTGAACAGGCTCAACCGCAATGACGCGCCGTACACCCCCAAACCAGGCCAACGCCCCACCGATCAAACCGCCGCCACCTACGGCGATAATCACTGTATCGGCCTCTAATCCTTGCGCCTGCCATTCGCGCGCCAAGGTCCCCTGGCCCACCACCGTTTCCATAGCATCATAGGCATGAATTTGGATCGCGCCTGTCTCAGCCTCATAGTGCTGCGCGGCTTCAAGCGCATTTGCATATGTCCCCGGTATGACATGCAAATCCGCGCCGGTTCGTTCAATCAACGCAATTTTTGCAGGGCCCGCAATTTCAGGCACATAAATCCGTGCTTTATAGCCCAAAGTGCGCGCCGCAAATGCAACAGCTGCCCCGTGATTGCCGCCCGATGCCGCCACAATACCGACCCTTGGCACATCACGCGTCAGCAGATTGTTAAACGCACCGCGTGCCTTAAAGCTGCCCGTGTGCTGCATCTGCTCAAGCTTGATTTCAACTGGATAGCCCAAATCAAATGCATCCAGTTTCAGAACTGGCGTTCGCACAATATACGCATCTATTCGGTCAGCCGCCGCATCTATCTGCGTGCGCCAGTCTGTCAAAGACCGGCCTCGGCTGCGATTTCCTTGCGGGATTTACGGGCGCGTTCCGTGTCTGATTTCAGCTGACCGCATGCTGCCATAATATCTTCGCCACGCGGTTTTCGGATTGGGCTGGCATAACCTGCATCATGAACAATATCTGCAAACGACTTGATCCGCTTCCAATCTGATCGTTCATAGGGCGCACCGGGCCATTCGTTGAAGGGGATCAGATTGATCTTGGCAGGTATGCCTTTGATCAGCTTGACCAGACGACGTGCATCATCATCACTGTCATTCACGCCTTTCAGCATCACATATTCAAATGTGATACGTTCGGAATTGCTGGCCTTGGGATAAGCCCGCAGCGCATCAAGCAAATCAGCGATCGGCCAGCGCTTGTTAATGGGAACCAGCTTATCGCGCACTTCGTCTGTGGTCGCATGAAACGATACCGCCAGCAAACACCCAATTTCGGTGGCCGTGCGTGCGATTTCAGGCACCACGCCACTGGTTGACAGCGTAATCCGCCGCCTGGACAGTTGAATGCCTTCGGGATCCATTGCGATTTTCATCGCATCGCGCACGCCTTCGAAATTATAAAGCGGCTCGCCCATGCCCATTAGCACGATGTTTGACAGCAACCTTGGTTTATCCGCAGGGTTTTGACCTGCCTCGGGCCATTCATCCAGATCATCGCGCGCCAGCATCACCTGACCGATAATCTCGCCCGGTGTTAGATTGCGTACCAGCTTTTGCGTGCCAGTGTGACAAAACGAGCAGGTCAATGTACACCCGACCTGAGACGAAATACACAAAGTTCCCCGGTTTTCTTCAGGGATATAAACGACCTCAACCTCGTGCCCGCCAGCGATCCGCACCAGATATTTGCGTGTTCCGTCCTCGGATACTTGCTTTGTAACCAGCTCAGGCAGCTCAATCATGAAATGCTGCGCCAGTTCTGCGCGATAGGGTTTGGACAGGTTTGTCATCGCATCGAATGACCGAACGCCCTTTTGATAAAGCCACTGCCAAATTTGCCCAGTCCGCATTTTTGACTGCTTCTCGGGCGTACCAGCAGCAATCAATGCCGCACGCAAACTATCGCGCGTCAATCCAATCAGATTGATCGGGCCATCCGGTAATTTGCGCGGAATCGTCAAAACATCCTGCGTGATCGGTGCATTGTCCGACATGCGACTACTCCAAATAAAGACTGGACTGCTCACATATAGGATTTTGGGAATATTTCAAATGAAACCAAACATTCGGACTTTAAACGCTTCGTTATACAATAAATAAAAGACGCGGGGAGGTATGGCCACCGCGTCTTTTAACGTCATAGAGGTGGTGGATTACTCCCAACCGGCCTCATTAAATATCGCTTGGGCTGTGCCGACATTTTTCGCAACTGCTGATAGATCAACATCATCTGGTTTGAAAAATCCCAATTGCGCAACGCTTGGCGACAGCGCCACACCCGGAACTGCAGGATATTCATCGTTGCCGGCGGAAAAATATTGCTGCGCCTGATCGCTGGCCAAATATTCTAGGAACCTAATTGCATTTTCACGGTTCGGCGCATTTACAGCCACGCCGCCGCCCGACAGGTTCATATGCGCACCATTGCCGCCCTGATCAGGGAAAACCCAACCGAACATGTCCAGGCTATCAGAAACGCCTTCGACTGATTTGCGAATAGCCCGACCGAAGTAATAGGTATTCGACATCGAAATATCGCATTCCCCCGATACGATGCCACGCAGTTGATCGGTATCTCCGCCCTGTGGATCACGTGCAAAGTTTGCAACAACACCGGTTGCCCAATCTCGCGCGACCGCTTCGCCTTCGTGTTCGATAATCGCTGCCAGAATGGTCTGGGAATAGACATTCGTGGATGACCTGCTGCACACTAAACCCTTGTATTTGGGGTCGGCAAGATCAGCATAAGTTTGCGGGGGATCGGTCACATCGTTTTTGTCGTAAAACAAAATACGCGCGCGCTGTGAAAGACCAAACCATTGGTTGTCAGCGTCCTGCAAATACCCCGGCACACGCGCTTCAAGCACATCAGAGTCGATTGATTGCAGCAAACCCATTTCTTTCGCACGCTCAAGCCGCGATGTATCAACCGTCAGCAAAATATCAGCCGGACTGTTGGCACCTTCGGCCTGCATACGCGCCAGAAGCTCATCTGCATTGCCCTCAATCCGGCGGACAGTGATACCAGTTTGTTCTTCAAAATCAGAATAAAGGCGTTCGTCCGTGTCGTAATGACGAGATGAATACAAATTTAATTCGCCTTCGGCGTAAGCAAATGACGGGGCGGAAATCACCGCTGCAACTGATAAAGAAATGACTGAGACAAGTTTTGATCGGGACATTTATAGTTCTCCTAACAGAGCCGATTATTTCTTACTAAAATAATCAGTTACCAAATTAGTCAGGATACGCAAGTCCTTTTCCGATTATTTTAATCGGAATTAAATTTTACTATAGATTCACGCTTTTTGTCGAATAATTGACCCCGCCCCGTGGTCTGTAAACAACTCAAGCAGACAAGCGTTAGGCGCGCGACCATCAAGAATAACGACGGCACGCACACCATTTTCAATCGCATCAAGTGCCGTCTCAGTTTTTGGGATCATACCGCCCTGAATTGTACCATCTGTTATCATGGTGCGAATTTGTTGGGTTGTTAGCTCTGTGACCACATCGCCATCGGCATCCTTGACCCCAGGCACATCCGTTAACAAAAGCAACCGATCTGCATTCAAGGCAGCTGCAATCGCACCTGCGGCGGTATCGCCATTCACATTGAACGTCTCGCCATTTCGCCCAGCTCCAATGGGCGCAATTACAGGGATCGTATCGTCCTTGAATAAGGTTCTCAGAACGCCCGGATCAATATCAGCGGGGGTCCCTACAAAACCAAGATCAGGATGTGTTTGATCACAGATCATCAAGTTTGCATCTTTGCCGGACAACCCAACCGCTTTGCCACCCTGCCCATTGATGGCCTGAACGATCCGCTTATTCACGCGACCTGACAGCACCATTTCCACGACTTCTACAGTGGCGGCGTCTGTCACACGTTTGCCATTCACGAAATCGGATTTGATCTGCAATGTCTCAAGCATTTTATTGATCATGGGCCCACCCCCATGCACAACGACCGGATTTACACCCACTTGGCGCATCAAGACGATGTCGCGCGCAAAGCTTTCCATCGCCTCGTCACTGCCCATGGCATGGCCGCCAAATTTGATGACGACGATTGCGCCATCATATCGCTGCAGATAAGGCAAAGCCTGTGACAAGGTACGGGCTGTTGCGATCCAATCGGCGTCCATGGCTGTTTGCTTCTTCATTTTATGTCCCTTTGCGCGTCTTTGGTAATCGGTTCCGGTGACCATGCCAAGGGGCGTTGCCATCACCGCAGACACTGCTAGGCTATCGTCGGACGGAGATTACAAAATGCAGAAAACTGAACCACAGCGCACAATGGTTTTAACCGGCGCAAGCCGGGGCATCGGCCACGCTACGGTGCAACGCTTTAATTCGGCTGGCTGGCGTGTGATCACCTGTTCGCGCCACCCTTTTCCGGATGCGTGCCCTTGGGGGGGCGGTGCAGATAATCACGTCGAAATTGATCTGGCTGATCCCAATAATACCATCGCCGCGATCGAGGTGATCCGTGAAAAACTGAGGGGTCGTCTGGACGCGCTGGTCAATAACGCAGGCATTTCGCCCAAAGGCCCAGACGGTGAACGGCTGAATACATTTGATACCGATTTGCGCACATGGGGGCATGTGTTTCATGTGAACTTCTTTGCGTCTGTCGTATTGGCACGCGGTCTAAAAACCGAATTAACCGCGGCCAAAGGGGCGGTTGTGAATGTCACATCGATTGCTGGCAGCCGAGCGCATCCTTTCGCAGGCGCGGCCTATGCAACGTCCAAAGCAGCCCTTGCCGCGTTGACGCGGGAAATGGCGCATGACTTTGGCCCCTTGGGTGTGCGGGTGAATGCGATAGCACCGGGCGAAGTCGAAACCTCAATCCTGTCGCCTGGGACTGAAAAAATAGTTGAAAAGCTGCCGTTGCGCAGATTGGGCCAACCTTCTGAAGTGGCTGACGTGATATTTTTTCTATGCTCGGATCAGTCAAGCTATGTCACAGGGACTGAGATCGAAGTGAACGCAGGCCAGCACGTATAAAAGCCTATTCAAGCGTTGCGATTATACTTCGTAAAGTCGCGATCCCGTCGCCCTTTTCGGATGAGGTCAGCACAATCTCTGGATAAGCGGCGGGATGTTTTGACAGGGCTGTTCGAACTTGATCAAAAACCTTTTCGCGATCGGCCGCTTTGATCTTGTCCACCTTCGTCAGTACACATTGGAACGTAACAGCGGCGCGATCCAACAGGGTCAGAATATCTTCGTCTACCGCCTTGATCCCGTGGCGGGCATCAATCAACACAAAAGCGCGGCGCAAGGTGGCACGACCCGAAAGATAGGACTTTAGCAATCGCTGCCATTTTTCCACAACCGGCAATGGCGCATTCGCAAATCCATACCCGGGCAAATCCACTAGGTAATAGTCATCGCCAACTGTGAAAAAGTTGATTTCTTGCGTTCGACCAGGCGTATTCGACGCACGTGCCAGTCCTTTGCGTCCTGTCAATGCATTGATCAGGCTGGATTTTCCAACATTGGACCGCCCTGCAAAACAAACTTCCAATCGGTCATCAGGCGGCAGGCCGTTCATGGCCACCACACCTTTTAGAAACTCGGTTTGACCCGCAAAAAGTTTGCGCCCTTGTTCTTTTGTAATGTCATCAGGATCAGGCGCATGAACAAAAGGAACTTGCATCAGATCACCTGTACCGCATCACCGGATTTTATATCACCAGTTTCAATAACTTCGGCGTATATACCAAAATCCTTATGGTCCCATTTTTTTTCTAACAGGGATGAAACATCTTGGTCACGCGCGCCTGTGTCAGGATTGGCATGGGTCGCCATACATCGGCCAATTCTTTCAACAACATTCAAAACCGCACCGCCAACACGCACTTTTTTGCCAATCCAATTAAACTCTTCCCATGCGTCCAGCCCTTTGATCCAGATATTGCCGCGAAAGCGACGGGAAGAAAGGGATACACCGGCTTGATTCGACAGACTTCGAAGTGAGTCATGCGATAACAGACTGACTGATTCAAAAGGCGTATCTGTCATTCCGCGATCGGCACGCACAATATCTGTTGATCGCGCGCGATCTTTGGGCATCAGTGGCTGTACCCAATCTAGAAATACGGAACTTTCAGTGTCTGGGTTGAACTGAATGTCCGGCAGATCAGGATGTGACAGTGTGATTACCCCGGCGTCTTCATCAAAGACTGAATGGATCGCCATAAGCTTTGGCGCTTTGGCCCCGCGCGAAAAGTTTGCGCATTTCGCCCATTTTGAACCGGTCGATTGCGCAGCTTCGTGCAAAACAGCCCAGGTTCTGTCCCATGGCATTGTTTTACCCGCTTCCAAGGTAACACTTTCCAGCTTTTCTACGCCATGTGCCTTAATCGGATAACGCCATATGTCGGACACAACCGCCATTACTTTGCGTCTTGCTTAGGCTTTTTGAAGCTTGATTTTATATTGCCAAAAATATCAGGTTTTATGCCCTGACTGCGCATGATCACGTACTGCTGTGTAAACGTCAGCATGTTGTTTGCAATCCAGTACAAGACAAGACCCGATGCGAAACTGCCCAGCATAAACATGAAAATCCACGGCATCCAGGCAAAGACCATCGCTTGTGTGGCGTCCGTTGGTGCAGGGTTCAGTTTTTGCTGAAGCCACATCGAAACACCAAGTAAAATTGGCAAAACACCAAGTGAAAAGATGAAAAAGAACGATCCTGGGTCCGGCGTATCCCATGGGAACAGCCCAAAAAAGTTCAGGATTGATGACGGATCTGGCGCAGAAAGATCGCGTATCCATCCAAGCCAAGGGGCGTGACGCAGCTCAATCGTGACAAAAATCACTTTATAAAGCGAAAAGAATATTGGGATCTGCAGCAAAATCGGCAAGCAACCCGCCGCAGGATTAACCTTGTTCGTCTTATAAAGCTGGATCATGCCTTGTTGCATTTTCTGCTTGTCGTCTCCAGCCGCCTCTTTCAGCTTTTCCATTTCCGGCTGAAGCTCTTTCATTCTGGCCATGGAAACATAGGATTTATAAGCCAAAGGCAGCAGCAATGCCTTGATGATGAACGTCAACGCAATGATTGACCAACCCATGTTGCCGATCAAAAGGTTAAGTTCATGCAGCAACCAGAAGATGGGCTTAGTCAGGAAAAAGAACCAACCCCAATCGATGCTGTCGATAAAACCCTTTATCCCACCTTCATTCTGGTAATCGCGAATGGCTTCCCATTCCTTGGCACCCGCAAAAAGCTGGCTGGATGCGCTTGCGGTCGTTCCCGGTTGAACAGTCTGAACACCAAGAACGGCTTCGACCTGATAAATATCCCTGCGTTCATCATATTTCGCGACGGATCGAAATGATGTACCGGGTTGCGGGATCAAAGTCGTCATCCAGTTTTTATCGGTAAAGCCAATCCAGCCGTCAGTCTCAACACGAATGACATCGGCACGTGCGCCTTCCCGTTCCAAGAATTCGAACTCTGTCATATCGTCATAATCGGTTTCGTCCAGCGTCCCATCAGACATGCGGACAATGCCTTCGTGCAGGATGAAAAACCCAATGATGTCAGGTTCTCCATGACGCGCGACAATGCCATAAGGGGCCATAGTGACAACTTCGGCAGTATTGTTTTCGATGGATTGTTCAATCGAAAACATGAAATCTTTATCAACTGAAATCGTGCGACGATAAGATAAACCGTTTCCGTTATCCCAAAGCAGAACAACCGGTGTATCAACAGTCAGTTCATCACCCTGTTCAAGCGTCCACAATGTGTTTGGGCCAGGAACGTCTTCAAGTTCAACGCCTGCACCGGGGGCCCAGCCATAAAGCGCGTAATAGGCGTCGTTTGCACCAAATGGGGACAACAGTCTGACAATATCACTTTCAGGATCAAGCTCTTCACGATAGCTTTTCAATGCCAAATCGTCGATACGGCCACCCAACAACGATATCGACCCACCAAGTTCGGGCGTATTGATTGGTACGCGAGGCGCCTCAGACAATGCAGATTGCAACGTTTCTTGTTCGGTCGCACTGTTCGACACCGTCTCAACTGGATCTGCAGCGATCGGTGTGCTGACACCTTCGCCAACAGGTTGTTGCGTTTCCGTTGGCAGCGGTGGTTCAGGAGCCGGGAAAAAGAAAGACCAGCCAATGATGACCAGGAAACTTAGTACACATGCAAGAATTAGGTTCTTGTTTTGATCATTCATAAGGCTCTGCCATTGCTTTTTACTTGGTCAGGAGGGTTCAACAGATTGACCGACCAAAGGTCAAGCTGTTTTCCTGTCCGCGCTCTTTTGGTAATAGCGCTTTTCGGGGCGTCCTTTCCATTTGTAGGCAAATGGCAGAATTACAATCTTTATTAATCAGATGACATTGCGAAATCTATTTTGAGCCTCAGCAGGCTGAACACGCGCATTGTACTGCCGCATCCAAAGCGCGGTTTCCTCTATTGGCATCGGCCTTGCAATACCAAAACCTTGTACATGCCCACAGCCCATATCAACCAGCATGGCATGTTCAGTGACCGTTTCAACGCCTTCTGCCAGGGTGTCCAAACCAAGCCGCTGTGCCATAGTTAAAATTGCAGACACCATACGTTGCTGTTCCTGATCTTCGTCCAGTTTCGTCACGAAAGACCGATCAATTTTTATGCGCTCGACCGCAAAACGGCGAACATTGGAAATGGAGGCATTGCCGGTGCCAAAATCATCCAGATCAATACCGCAGCCCAAATCGGACATCGCACTGATATTACGTGTTATTATATCATCATCGCTGCGCGCCATCACCGTCTCCAAAACCTCAACAGAAAGACGGTCAGGCGAAAGTTCAAAGCGGTCCAGCTGCCATTTAAGCTTGTCGACAAGTTTGGGGTTGCGCAATTCTGCGCTTGAAAAATTAACCCCGACTCGTGGGACTTCAAAACTGGTGCTATCCCAAGACCGCAGGGCTGCAAGGGAATGATATAATATGACCTCACCCAAACGCTCCATTAGACCGGCCTGTTCAAGTTCTAACAAAAAGTCGCCGGGCTGAATCAGACCGCGTTCCGGGTGTATCCAGCGCGCCAATGCCTCAAACCCTGAAATTTTACCCGTTGCCGCATTGATCTGCGGCTGAAACCAAGGGATAATTTCACCATTTTCAAGCGCAATTGAAATTTCATCAACCAACGCATTGCGCGTTTCCATTCGTCTGCGCATCTCAGGCACGTAAGAACGAATGGCCGATGGCTTGTTTTGCTGCGCCTCCATCACAGCACATTCCGCCGCATCCAAAAGCTTTTCACCGGTTGCATCGTCCACGCGGGATGGCATTGCAAAACCAATTGATGCTGACGGATGAACAGTGATCACATCCAACGACAATGGTTCTTCTATGGCGGACTGCAACCGTTTTGCAATTTGTATAGCAACCTCAAGATCAAGGTGGCGCACAGGGGCCATCGCAACGGCAAAACAATTGCCATCAAGTTTCGTTATGACATCTTCATCACGCAATGTGCCCCGCATTCGTTCAGCAATGCGCATAAGGCATTTGTGCAGCACATTGCGACCAAAGCGTTCAGATAATGTCAGAATATCATCAAGATCAATAACCAGACACAGCGTTTTGCGGCCTGTTTCAGCGCTGTCTTCAAGAACAGTGTCAAGCATGTCGATCAGATCATCACGGGCACTTAGTCCAATCAGATCTTCGCGTGATGAATTACGCAAAACCACGCCAGGTACGATCAAAACAATGATAAAAACCAAAAGTGGTGTTCCAAATAACGCAGCCAGCAATACCATTTCACCGCCAAGATAATAAGCTGTCAAAGCCACCACAGGCAACAGAACAAGGCTATAGGTTGCGTGCATCACTGCACCCATTCGGTTCCACGATTGACGCAAACGATTTTCCTGAAACCTTGACATTTTAGTATCCCCTGCTTCGAACCGCACCCTTGGTTCAGCAAGATTTAATCAGGCAATGTCAGCCGCAGGTTAATTCACCCTGGAAACTTAATTAGGATTTTTCTCAATTTCTTTGGATTTAAGTTCAAGCTCTTGAAAATCAAAAAGTCTAGGATCCAAAAGATGCGACGGCCGCGCATTCATCAACGATCTGAAAATCACTTGTCGCCGGCCTGGGCTGCTTGTTTCCCAGTCATCCAGAATGCGTTTGACCTGTTGACGCTGCAATCCATCCTGACTGCCGCAAAGATCACATGGAATGATGGGATACTGCATCGCGCGGGCAAATTTTTCACAATCGACTTCCGCGACAAGTGCTAACGGGCGATAAAGAAACAAATCGCCTTCTTCATTCACTAATTTCGGCGGCATCGTCTCTAAACGACCCCCATGAAAAAGATTCATAAAGAACGTTTCAAGAATATCATCACGATGATGACCCAGCACCACAGCACTGCACCCTTCTTCGCGCGCGATCCGGTATAAATGCCCGCGCCGCAATCGCGAACATAACGAACAATATGTGCGCCCTTGCGGTATTTTGTCGACAACAATCGAATAGGTGTCTTGATATTCTATGCGGTGCGGAACGCCCATCTTTTCCAGAAACTCAGGTAAAATCGTCGCAGGAAAACCTGGTTGCCCCTGATCCAGATTACAGGCCAGCAGATCTACCGGCAAAAGACCCCGCCACTTCAGTTCATACAGAACGGCCAGCAAGGTATAGCTGTCTTTGCCGCCGGATAGACAAACTAACCACCGCGCACCCGGCTGGATCATGCCGTATTGATCAATGGCTTCAGACACTTGGCGCACGATACGTTTACGCAGCTTTTTAAACTCGGTCGTTGAAGGTGCGCCGTGAAACAACGGATGTATGTCATCAAGATCATCAAGCATCGGTCACCTGCATAAAGTGCTGTAAAACTGCAGTCGTCTTAATCGTATCGACCTTAACTTCAAAGGCAGAAATGACACGGGGGTCCGGATAAGCTATCTTTATGACTTGCTGCGAACGCACAGCTTGGTTTCACTGTCGATGTGACCCCGGGAGGTAAGTTAGAATGGATTACATTTTCAGTGTGCGACGCGTGCGCCAAAATGCGTTTGATAACGAACCTGGCAGTACATATTTTCTGGCTGTTCCAGGGACCGCCGATGATCTGCTTCCAAATCAGGCAATGGGTCGCCCAGGCCAAATGCCAAAAACATGGCGCAATGCAGTGATGGACGATGCATGCCCTAATCACTCAGGTCATGGCGAAATTGTATTTTATGTTCACGGGTTCAATACGACAACGCAAAATACGCTGGCGCGTCATCGTCTGATCAAAAACGGGCTTAGACGTCAGGGGTTCAAAGGAACTGTGGTCAGCTTTGATTGGCCTGCCGCCGACAAAGCATTGAATTACTTGGAAGACCGCACGGACGCCAAAGAAACCGCGCGCCGCTTAGTCGATGACGGCATCCGCGTTTTCGCTCAGATGCAGACACCGGAATGCGGTATAAATCTTCACATAATGGCCCATTCAATGGGATGCTATGTGGTACGCGAGGCTTTTGACGATGCCGATGACAGACGTTCGATTGCATCAACAAATTGGTCGGTCAGTCAAATGTTGTTTGTTTCTGCGGATGTCTCGGCCGCCTCAATGGCGGCGGAAAATCCAAAATCGGCATCACTTTACCGCCATTGTATGCGGCTGACGAATTATGCAAACCCTTACGACGGTATTTTATCGTTATCTGATGTGAAACGCATTGGTGCAGCACCACGGGCCGGGCGTGTCGGATTGCCTCAAAATGCACCACAAAAGGCCGTCAATGTTGATGTTGGCGCTTATTACGATGAAAACCGCGTACAGTTTCAGGATTTGGAGTTTCCAGCCCATTCCTGGTATTTTTATGATGAAACATTTATGCGTGATGCATTTTGCACCATTACGGGTGAGATTGATCGAAATGCAATTCCAACGCGAACTGGCATACGTAACAGTCTCATTCTTGAAAAGTAAAAACCTATTATTAACGGCATGCAGTCTATAAATCGACATAAATTTACCGAATAGTTACGTTAAAGTTGCGTTAATAACAACTTTCATTTAGCTAGTCAGTAAGTAAGTGTACGATTTGCAGGATATCAGTAATGCCGGTTTTTGACGTTCGATTTTATAACATAGATGCCATTAACGTTTTTTCACAAACGCCCGGAAACACGTCGACATATAATGGTCCAGCTCAAGCTGAAGGCATTGCGATCATCACAGACAATCAGACTTCGCCTAATGATCAGGTGCTGGATGATGATGATAGTACGAACGGCGAAACCGCCACTGCGGAAATTACGTTGGGTGGAACAACAACCAGCGGTATCAGCGTTGATGCAGAAGAAGTCTGGACAGTCCGCGACACCGAAACGGGTCAGGAATTTCAGGTTTCAAGTTTTGAGATAGAAAGCGGGCCATCGGCAGGTTTCTATACAATTTCCGAGGTTCCGCTAATTCCCGGGCGTGATTATGAAATCGTCAGTTTCGATGATGTTCCCGATGTCGATGATGGCGACGACGTTTTTACATATGCTGATTTCTCAGACGGTATTGTCGAAGGCACAGATGGCGACGATGTCATCGACACCGATTACACCGGCGACCCTCATGGCGATCAGATTGATAATAACGATAATCCGAACACCAATGCCCCTGTCGAAGAATCCCTGAACTGGCAGGATTTTGGGGATGAAGCTGATCTGTCTGGCGGCGTCACGCAGAATACAGGCAACATCAATGTTTCCGTCAGCTATTCTGATGCATCACCAACCCCCAATGGCGATGAATTTTCAGCAGAAAGCAACACCCAAGTCTATGTGGATACAGGCGAGCCTTTTGACTCAAGCTCGTCTGCATATCTTTTTGCAGACGGTGGGGCTGACAATTCCATCGTTACGATGGATTTCGACGCAGTCGCAGGATCCGGTTTTGAAGACGAAGTCGAAAATGTACAGTTTCGCATAAATGATATTGATGGTGTTATAAATGGTAACAATAATTTCCAGGATATTCTGACCATCACGGCATTTGACGCTGATGGGAATCCTGTCCCCGTCAACATCACAATCAGTGGCAATGACAGCGTTGATGGCAATACAATTACCGCTTTGATTGATGGCGACAATGCAAGTCAGGCAGATGGCTCTGCGCTGATTGAAATCGCAGGCCCCGTTTCACGCATTGTCATTGAATATGATAACGGTGGTGATACGCAGCAGGGCGTCAATATTTCAGATGTGCACTTTGATGCTGTTCCAATTGGGTCCAACGACGATGTTGTCGATGCGGGTGACGGTAATGACTTGGTCGAAGCCGGTGAAGGCGAAGACCAGGTTTTGGGTGGAAGCGGCCGTGATACCCTTGATGGCGGCGACGGTGACGACACTTTGGACGGTGGAACAGGTCGCGACACCTTAATTGGCGGAAGCGGTGCTGATGTGCTGATCGGCGGCGGCGGTGCTGATGTGCTGGATGGGGGAACCGGCGATGATAGTTTGTCCGGCGGCAATGGCGGCGACACCCTGACAGGCGGTGCAGGTGCCGATACCATGGATGGCGGCGCCGGGAATGATGTCTTTAACGTTGGATCGGGTGACAGCGCAACCGGCGGCGATGGTGACGATACATTCACTATTGATCCTGCCGAACTGAACGGCGGCACTATCTTCATCGGCGGTGGCGAAGGTGCTGAAACCCTTGGCGATACACTTGATTTTAACGGTCAACTTGACCTTGGTTCCATCGTATATACCAACACCGATGATGCAGCAGGCGGCCTGTCTGGAACGGCAACCTTGCTGGATGGCACTGTTGTCACGTTTGAAAATATCGAAACGATTATTTGTTTTGCACAAGGCACATCCATTCTGACCCCACATGGACTGCGCAATGTTCAAGACCTAAAAGTTGGCGATCTGGTTGTCACACGCGACAACGGCGTGCAGGCAATTCGCTGGACTGGCAGCCGCACATTGTTTGCACAAGGCAAAATGGCCCCTATCGAATTCGCGCCTGGCAGCATAATGAACAATGATCGCACTTTACGTGTTTCACCACAGCACAGGATGCTGATTTCAAACTATCGCGCTCAATTGTATTTTGGCGAAGATGAAGTTTTGGTGGCCGCAAAACACCTTGTGAACGGACGCGATATTGTACGGATCGCCCCGCAATTGGTGACCTATCACCATATTCTGTTTGATCAGCACGAAGTGATCTTTTCCAATGGCGCGCAGACAGAAAGCTATAATCCAGGTCAATACAGCCTTGGCGGCATTGATCCCAAAGCCCGCGAAGAGCTGTTTTCGCTGTTTCCCGATCTTAAAGCCGGAACCAAGGCATATGGTCCGTCCGCACGCATGACTGTACGTGGCACACAAAGCCATATGCTGACGGAATAGCCTGCAATCGCGTGATTCAACGAATTCGAAAATCTGCGTAATCGCCATTTCCGCGGTCAGCTGTAAATCGGATGGATGATCCGTTCACCCGGACTTCCTGGCAATTATAGCCCAGTGAATCCCCGCCCCAAATCAGATCACGGCAAAAAAACCCGCTGTCCCATTTCCATGACCCTTCTATGGGAAAAGTGGCACCTGTCCCTGCAATTTTGCCATCAGGTGTTACCTCCAAACGAACCAATGGACGAGACAGCGTTTTGCCGTTCACGATTTCAACAAACTGTGCTTTATCAGTTATTTTTGCAAGTTCAGCCAAGCTAACTGACGGCAAACTACAGATAATAGCCAACCCAAAACAAAAGCTAAGATTTCTGAACATGACACGCTTCCTCATTGTTACTGAGAAGGATTACGAAATTTCAGTCATTCCGGATCACAAAAAGTAATCGCAATGTCGTGATCGGATCAAAGACCCAGCACATCCATCATGTCATATTCCCCAGGCTTCTGATCCAGCCCCCAAAGTGCAGCTTTCAATGCACCGCGTGCGAAAATAAGGCGATCACTGGCGATGTGTCGCAACACAATGCGTTCGCCCGGTGCTGCAAACATCACATCATGTTCGCCCACAATATCCCCGCCACGTATGGCCGAAAACCCGATATGGCCGCGTTTGCGTTCACCAGTAATCCCATCCCGAGCCCGGTCACTGATATCATCCAACCTGGCATTCCGCCCTTCGGCAGCGGCATCGCCCAACATCAAAGCCGTTCCAGATGGCGCATCGACCTTTTGATTGTGATGGGCTTCGATAATCTCGATATCGAAATCCTCATCCAAGGCCTGCGCCACCTTTTTCGTTAATTTCACCAAAAGATTGACACCAAGGCTCATATTACCTGCCCTGACGACAACAGCATGACGGGCGGCCGCTGTTATTTTGGCAAGATCCGCATCAGACAAACCGGTTGTCCCGATAATGTGCACAGCACGGCTTTGTGCCGCCAACGCAGCCATATCCACCGTTGCGGCAGGTGCTGTAAAATCAATGACAGCACGCGCATTCACCATGACGTCCAATGGGTCGTCTGTGACCGTCATCCCAATATCGGCCTGGCCCATCGCATGACCGATATCCTGTCCGATCCAATCATGCCCGGATCGTTCAACAGCACCAACCAAACGGGCCCGGTCACTGCCCAGAATCGTTTTGATCAACATCTGTCCCATACGGCCCGATGCGCCGGTAACAACGATGCCTGGCAAATCCGTCATGCCTTATCTCCCTCAAAAATCTATATTTCTTTAGCGAAGCCTTGCCGGGATGGCAAAGCCTTGCTTGGCAAAAGCCGCAGAACGGCGTAAATGAAAGCAAATGGCAAAGAATAAATTCAATACAGGCACAGGCCCATCACAAAGACAACTGCGCGTCGGCGAACTGATCCGCCGCACACTTGCCGATGTGCTGAACCGTGGTGATGTGCATGACCCAGATCTGAATCGCATTTCAATCACAGTCGGCGAAGTGACAACGTCGCCTGATCTGAAAATCGCAACCGCATATGTGCTGCCCCTGGGCGGCCAAGGCGCAGATGATGCATTAGAGGCCTTGAAACGCAACAAGGCCGAATTGCGCCGAATGGTTGCCAAAGGCCTGACGCTGAAATTCGCACCCGAACTGCGATTTCGCCTGGATGAAACCTTTGATCGCATGGATGATACACGCCGCCTGTTTTCCCAAGATAATGTGCGCCGCGATATCGAGGAATAGAAGATGCGCTGGTTCCTTCTTATCTTACTTATTTTACCCGCACCCGCTTTGGCCGTCGACTGTTCCGAGGTCCCGCATGGCGGCAACACATACAGCGTGTGCGAAGTTGACCTGACCAAGGATGATCTGCAACTTTTCCTGAAAGACCCTGAGGGTAAGATCATTGGCCATTTCTATCGACTGGAAGAGTTACTGGAAGAACGCACCCTGCCCTTTGCCATGAACGCAGGCATGTACCATCCAGATCGCGCGCCGGTCGGTCATTTCATTGAAAATGGCCAGGAAGTCATGCGAATAATCCCCAATGCCGGCCCTGGCAACTTTGGCATGTTGCCAAACGGCGTGCTTTGTATTCGCTCAAAGCGGGCTGATGTCATTGAAACCCTGCGCTATGCGGATGAAAAGCCCAGCTGCCAGTATGCCACGCAATCAGGTCCAATGTTGGTGATCGATGGCAAGCGTCACAACAGTTTTCTGCCCGATAGCACATTTCGCAACATCCGAAATGGCGTCGGAACCAGCAAAGACGGCAAACGCGCCATTTTTGCGATCTCGGACAATTCAGTCACATTTTATGAATTTGCATCGCTTTTTCTGGAACACTTTGAACTTGAAAACGCACTTTACTTTGATGGGCGCATCTCACGTCTGCACGCACCGCAACTTGAAAGATCGGATGTTGGTGTGCAAATGGGACCGATCATAGGTGTGGTTGATTGACCAAACCGTGCGCATTGCGTATGCCGCCCCGGCGCTGACAAGGGATAAAATATGGCACGCAAACGCAAAGGGCGCGATATTTCGGGCTGGTTGGTCATTGATAAGCCCGCAGGCATCACATCAACTTCAGTCGTGAACAAAGTCAAATGGGCGATGGATGCGAAAAAAGCAGGCCACGCTGGCACGCTGGACCCCGAAGCAACAGGTGTTCTGGCTGTCGCATTGGGCGAGGCAACGAAGACAGTCCCCTATATTACCGATGCCCTGAAAGCCTATCGCTTTACGGTCCGCCTGGGCCAGGCCACCAACACCGATGACGCAGAAGGCGAAGTGATTGCCGAAAGCCCCAATCGACCAACGGATGATCAGATCAAAGATGCCTTGGGCCAGTTCGTAGGGGATATTGAACAGGTTCCCCCCAAATTTTCAGCCGTGAAAATTGATGGTCAGCGCGCCTATAAACTGGCGCGTGACGGTCAGGATGTGGATATCGCTGCGCGGCCGCTTTGGGTTGAAGAATTGGTGATGACCGACCGCATCGATGAGGATCACGTTATCCTTGAAATGATCTGTGGCAAAGGCGGTTATGTCCGATCCATCGCGCGCGATCTGGGGGTCGCCCTTGGTTGTCACGGCCATGTCTTGAAATTGCGCCGACTTTGGTCGGGACCATTCAATGCAGCGGACGGCATAAGCCTTGATCTGTTGGATCAGCACGCAAAGACGACAGAACTTGACCAATATCTGCGCCCACTGGAAGACGGTTTGACCGATCTGCCGGAACTGCGCTGTCCGGCCGACGCCGCAGCAAAACTGCGCAATGGTAACCCCGGAATGGTTTTTGCTGCCGATGTGGAATATGGTGACGAAGCTTGGGTATCACATGACGGGCATGCTGTTGCGGTTGGGGTCTATAAAGCCGGACAGCTGCACCCCAGCCGCGTTTTCAACAACTAAAGCGCTATTTCATCCAGACCTCAACGCGTCTGTTCCGTTTTCGGCCCTGATCTGTGTCGTTACATCCAACGGGTGACAATTCTCCATATCCGGTCGCGCGGATGGTGACACCTTGCAAAGATGCCGCATCGCGGTGAAGCAACAATGCTTCTCGGACAACTGCGGCACGTGCCTTGGACAATTCAGCATTAGCAGTAAATGACCCAAAATTATCGGTGAACCCAACAAGAATAATCTCTTTATTACGATTTTCAGGCTTTGCGATAAATTCGATCACGCGTTTTAGATCACGCACAGATTTATTATCCAAACTAGCAGAACCACTTTCAAACCGGAAGGTCGTCGATAACCGTTGCACACCGCTCAAATTGATCATCATGTCGCGCATGGTCTGCAAAGCGCTCGCTTCATCCAGCTGTTGGGCGGCTTGTATGATACGACTTGCGCCAAAATCGGGGTCAACCTTAACGCTTAGATCAACGAAACCAGCCTTTTGAATCAAACCGTCCGCCTCGGATGATATCGCAAAGTCCAACAAACCTTTTGTAGTCTCAGTCAACTGCTTGTTATCAACGTAAAGTCGTAAACGGCGTTCAAGTGGATATTCTTCAGTCTTGGAAGCGAACGGCGTGGCAGACATTTTGATGCCGCAATCAGCTATCAAATCAACGGCTTTCGCGCCGCGCTTTGATGCAAACCCAACATAACCGATGCCACCGATCGTGGTGGCGACAGCATTGGACATTTCCTGATTTGAAGTCAGCACCACAGCATTAGACGCCATCTGAAGCCCTTTCGGCTCTAGTATCTGTGTTTGGAAAACTCCGCGCGTCCCTGACGTTGGTGCGCGCGTGAAAACAGTGACCGGGATATCTGGTCCACCGACCAGAGACCAGTTCCTGATCCGTCCCGCGAACAAATCAGCCAACTGCGTCATGCTCAATTCATTTATCGGATTTTGTGGCGATACGATTGTCAGAATGCTATCTACAGCGACGACGTATTCCTGATTAATATTTAAAAGATCGCCTCGACCTTGTGACACAATTGCCTGAGCTTCGATAGATCTGACAGGACGCGATGACATTGCAATGTCAGCCTGCCCGTCAATCAAGGCCCTGAATCCTGTCGATGATCCAGCCGCCTGAACTTCTGCGATCCAGATCTCTTCGCCGTCACCAAAATTATCCCGAATGCTAAGTGAAACGGTATCTGCGCCCACCTCTCGGCGGTTGGCAGTCGCTGCCTGCAAAGAATTGGCATAACCTTCAATTAAAAGCGGCATCAGTTCATCCCCGACAGTATCTGACCCACGAATGACAATGTCAGCCTGAGGCTTGTCAATTTTGGGACACGAATCTCCGATACACATCACTGCTGAACGAGGGATCTGCACATCACCGATTGTTGTCGCTAAAATAAAGACATCTTCACGAACAGCCTTTAGATCGCCTCTCATTTCCAGAGATCCGTCTGGCGATTTTAAAAGCACTTCTTCTGCAAAACTCCCGAACATGGGAACTGTTAATAACAAACTAGACACAACGACTCGTAAACATAAATCTTTCACAGTTGGCACCTCTTCCACTTAATAATTACCCAACGTAACATTAGTCCTGAAATATGATTTTGGCGTCATAAATTGTTCACAATCAGCAAAAACTATCATTTATATTAATAGAATTCGCCAATAGGGATTATTTACCTTGTGCAGAGCTCGCTAGGATTGAAATTTGGCATATTTCACAATTCGAATCACAGGGGTAATAATATTACGTGATGCCTGATGTAGCGACGCAGCGATCCTATTGACATAAAGGCTGTCATAAGACCCCTTAGTCAAAGTATATCATAAGGCAGGATGCCATGGATCTGACTGGAAAAATTGCTGTTGTGACCGGCGGCAGACGCGGCATTGGCAAAGCCATTGCAAAATCACTTCACGCAGCCGGGGCAAGGGTTGCCATTGCTGATCTTGATAAAGCCGAAGCGCATGACGTTGGAAAGGCGTGCGGCGGTTATGGCACCAAGGTCGATGTGACCAACGAAGCTGATATTGCGCATTTTCTAACCGGCGTTGAACGGAAAATGGGACCGGTTGATATATTTGTCTCGAACGCTGGCGTGGCGCGGTCTGATGGCCCCACGTATATGGCCGCTGGCGCCCCAAACGCTGCGTGGGAATTATCGTGGCAGGTCAATGTTATGTCATCGGTCTATGCCGCGCGCCATGTTGTGCCCGGCATGATCAAACGCGGCCAGGGCATCTTTATGATTGTCGCCTCGGCCGCTGGACTGCTGAACCAGATGGGATCTGCGCCCTATAGCTGTACCAAACACGCAGCTGTGTCATTCGCCGAAAGTCTGTCCATCGCCCACGCGCACCAGGGGTTACGTGTGCTGTGTATTTGCCCCCAAGGTGTGCAAACCGACCTGATCCAAGGGGCCGAGACAAGCCTGAAAGCCGTTGGCGCAATCCTTCAGCCCGAAGATGTGGCAACTGCAATGATGGCAGCCCTTGATGACGGGCGCAGCTATGTGTTCCCCCACCCTGAAACGCTGGATTATTTCCAGTCCCGTGCGGCAGACCCGGACAAATGGCTGCAACGCATGGGACAAGCCCGTCAGATGCTTGCCGCGAAAACCGGCCGTCAGATGTAGACAAAGGATATTCGATGACCAACCATGTTCAAATTAACCAGCAGGGACCTGTGGTGAAAATCCACCTGAACCGGCCTGAAAAGAAAAACGCACTAACGGTCGAAATGTACACGGCCATTGCCGATGCGATTGAAACTGCGAATGCAGATACGTCTGTTCGGGCCGTCTTTTTCAGTGGCGAAGGCGAAAGCTTTTGCGCCGGAAATGATCTACAGGACTTTATGGCGCGCCCGCCGACCGGCCCAGACAGCCCTGTGTTGCGGTTTCTGAAAACATTGCGCGAAAGCGATGTGGCGTTGATCGCAGCGGTTCAAGGCAAGGCCGTAGGCGTTGGTGCAACAATGCTTTTGCATACAGATCATGTGGTTCTGACCCCGGACGCCGAACTGCATTTCAACTTCATAAAAATGGCATTGGTCCCGGAAGCGGCCAGTTCGATGCTGCTGCCACAATACGTCGGGCGCCAGCGTGCTGCCGAAATTCTGATGACAGGCCACCCCGTTCTGGCTGATGAAGCCCTGGCAACAGGTCTTGCCGCGCATGTCGTTTCGCCCAAAGATGCGATGCCGACCGCACTGGCCTTTGCAGATAAAATCAGCACCCTCGCCCCTGCCGCCTTGCGCGAGACCAAGCAGTTGATGCAACGCCCACCCGAAGATCTGGCCGCACGGATGCATGCTGAAAACCTGATGTTCATGCAACGCCTTGGAAGCCCTGAATTCGCCGAAGCCGTGACTGCCTTCATGCAAAAACGCCCCCCGAACTTTGGATAATCGGCAACCGTTGACTTGATCCGGTTTCAGGGTGATGACTGGTGCCTAGGCTTGCCCATACAGGAAAGAATCCAGAATGAACCTTGACGATCTTGCGCTTGAAAACCTGAAACTCAGCGTGGACGATGGTATCGCCACGGTCACGCTGAACCGCGAAGCCAAACGTAATGCGCTGGATGCCAACACGATCGAAGAATTCATAACGCTTTTTTCCATCTTGCCACGGTCGGGTGTGAAAGCCGTAGTACTGACCGCCGCAGGTGCGCATTTTTCGGCAGGTCTTGATCTGGTGGAACATTACAAACAACAACGCACGGCGGCAGATTTCATGCATGTCTGTATGCGCTGGCACGAAGCGTTCAACAAAATCGAATATTCGGGCATTCCGGTGATCGCAGCCCTGAAAGGCGCTGTTGTTGGTGGTGGGCTGGAACTGGCCTCAGCCGCACACATCCGCGTGGCGGATCAAGGGACTTATTTTGCCCTGCCCGAAGGCCAGCGTGGCTTATTTACCGGCGGCGGCGCAACGATCCGCGTTGCGGATCTGATCGGCAAGGCGCGTATGATCGACATGATGCTGACGGGCCGCATTTATAAAAGTGAAGAAGCATTGCAGGTCGGACTTTGCCAATATCTGATCGATGGCGACAGCGAAGCAAAAGCGATGGAATTGGCGCGCGCTGCTGCCGACAATCCACCTTTGTCGAATTTTGCAATCTGTTCGGCCATTTCACATATGCAAAACATGTCCGCACTGGACGCATCCTATGCCGAGGCAGTCGTAGCGGGCATCGTCAACACCCAACCCGCAGCCCAGGACCGCCTTGAAGCCTTCGCGAATAAAACAGCCGCACTTGTAAAGCCGAAAAATGACTAATACCCCAAATCGCGATCAACGACATTCACAAATGGCAAGCCTGACTCACCCCGTTTGATATTGTCCGCAATGGCATCCGATGCCGTATCAGCACGTGTTTCAGATGCGATGTGCGGGGTCACGGTGACTTGCGGGTGCTTCCAATAAGGGTGATCTGAGGGCAAAGGTTCCTTACGGAAAACATCCAGCGTTGCATGACTAAGATGGCCGCTATCCAGCGCCGCTAGCAGTGCGTCATCGTCGATCAACGCACCCCGGCCCGGGTTTATGACAATCGCCCCTTTTGGCATCATCGCAATGCGTTCAGCGTTCAGAATGTTTGTCGTTTCACCCGTCAGCGGCAAAAGCAGAACAAGAATATCCGCACGCGCCAATGCCAGATCAAGATCATCGCCCGACAGGCAAGTGATGCCGGGGATGTCCTTTTGGCTGCGGCTCCATCCGGTAACCGGAAACTTCAACGCAGCCAGCATTCGCCCGCACGTCGCGCCCAGTTCACCCAACCCCAACACAGTCACAGGGCGATCCTTGGCCAAGGGCGGCACCTGTTGTCGCCACGCACCATCCTGCTGTTTCAGGTTTTTATCAATCCCCAGATGATGGCGCAGCACATGTCCCGTGACCCATTCCACCATACCATCGCGCAATCCGGTTTCGACCATGCGCGCCAACGGTATGGTCAAAGTTTGATTGCCCGCGACATCTTCGACCCCGGCCCACAGGTTCAAGACTGCTTTGGCCCGGGTGAAAGGCGTGAAATCGGTTAACCCGGAATTTGGGGCATAAACGATATAATCCACGACGGAAGGGTCATGATCCCGCGATAGATCTACATCCAAGCCCGCCTTTTCAAAGGCAACAGGCAAGGCATCTTTATAGACATCCCAACGAATGTCGGCGGCTGCGAAAAGAACGTTGATCATGGAAAGCCTTACGTTTGGCGGGGGCGATGAATATGCGCGCTTTGTACCAGACCAAAGGCCACCATCAAGACCAGCATCGCCGATCCACCATAGCTGACCAGCGGAAGCGGCACACCGACCACCGGGGCCAATCCCATGACCATCGACATGTTGACTGCAAAGAATAAAAAGAACGTGGCACCGATGCCCAATGTTAACAACGATGCAAAACGATCCCGATTGTTCAGCGCCGACACACAGCAAAAGATCAGGATCAACGCATAAAGCGCCAGCAAAGAAATTGCACCGATAAAACCAAATTCCTCGGCCAAAGTGGTAAAGATGAAATCGGTGTGTTTTTCGGGCAGAAAATTCAATCTGGATTGTGTGCCTTGCATGAAACCCCGGCCGGAAAAACCACCCGACCCAAGGGCAATCTTAGATTGCGTGATGTGATATCCAGTGCCAAGCGGATCATTATCAGGGTTCAAGAATGTATCAATCCGGCGGTACTGATAGTCTTTCAGCATCTGCCATGGCATACCGCGCGATTGGATAACGGCAAACACGGTCCCAAAGCCCGACACAATGACCGCCGCGAAATAACCCCAATGCAAACCCGCCAGCCACATGACAATCCCACCGCCCATAATCAGTAAAATGGATGTCCCAAGATCGGGCTGCTTCAGTACCAAAAACACAGGCAATATGATCAAAACCAACGGCACCATCACCCAAAGCGGATGCGAAACTCGATCGACGGGCAACCAATCATAGTAAGCCGCAATCATCATAACCAAAGTGATCTTCATCAATTCGGATGGTTGCAATCGTATAAAACCAAGATCAATCCAACGCTTTGCACCCATGCCGACATCGCCGTAAAATTCCACTGAAATCAGTAAGATAAGCGAAACAGCATAGGCCAAGCCCGCCATATTGCGCCAAAACCAGATCGGGACCATGGCAACACCGAACATCAGCACAAGCCCCATGACAAACCGTTTCATTTGTGGTTCGGCCCAAGGGCGTATCGATCCACCAGCCACCGAGTAAAGCATCAGGAACCCGACACTGGCCACACTGATCAAAAGCAGCACCAATGGCCAATTCAGATAAAGAATTTTGCGCAGACCCATCGGAACGGTTTTGACATTATGTTCAAGATAACTCATGCGCGATCACTGTCCGTTGTGGTCGGGTTTGTGAAATCGTGCAACTCCATCGCCTGATGTTGTTGCGTAATGCGGTCACGATCTTTGGCAGGATAGGCAGACACCGGCGGAAGTTCACCGTACAAGGCCCGCAAAGTGATATCGCGGCCGATGGGGGCTGCGGCCCGTGACCCGCCGCCGCCATGTTCCACCACCACCGATACCGCAATGCGTGGATTATCAAAGGGGGCATAATTCACCCAAAGTGCGTGATCGCGCCGTTCCCAAGGCAGGTCTTCGTTACGCGTTATACCCTGTCTGCGTTCTTCGGCAGTGATGCGACGGACCTGGCTTGTACCCGTTTTTCCCGCCATCCGAAACGCATCTTCGACAATACGGGATCCATAAGCGGTCCCTTTACGATCATTGGACACAGCATACATGGCCTGACGCACTGCGTTTAGAATAGCAGGATTGACCTGAAGCGGATCAGAATCGGCGATTGGTTGTTCTGCACTGTCCATTGATTTAATCAGACGCGGTTCAATCGCCTGGCCTGTCGCAATCCGTGCTGTCATAACCGCCAATTGCAAAGGAGAGCTAAGTACATAACCCTGACCAATCGCGGCATTGACCGTATCACCTATGCGCCAAGCCTCGTCGCGCACTGACCTTTTCCACGCCTTGTCGGGCGCCAGACCTTCGGCCACGGCAGACATCGGGATATCATGGCGCACGCCAATGCCCATCTTGCGCGCCATCTCGGCGATCTTATCAATCCCGACCCGTTGAGCGATATCATAATAATAGATATCGCAACTTTCCTTAAGCGACTTTTGCAGATCAACATGACCGTGCCCACCACCCTTCCAGCAGTGAAACCGCTGCGTGCCCACCTGCGTATAACCGGGACAATAGACCGTTTCATCAAAATCGACCAAACCCGCTTCAAGGGCGGCCATCGCCGTGATCATCTTGAACGTTGATCCGGGGGGGTAAATATCCTGAACTGCTTTGGATCGAAACGGGCGGTATTTGTTATCACGCAACAAATTATAATTGGCACTGGATATCCCGCGAACAAAAAGGTTCGGGTCAAATGTCGGCGCGGATCCAATGGCCAACAGATCCCCGGTAGCGCAATCCATGACCACCGCCGATGCCGCCTGCCCCTTTAATCGCGCCTGCACATAGTTTTGCAACGACGCATCAATAGTCAGCTGCAGATCCGTGCCTGCATTACCTTCCTTTCGGTCCAATTCGCGCATCACGCGGCCAACGGCGTTCACTTCAATACGTTTTGTGCCAGCAGACCCGCGCAAGCGGCGTTCCAGCTTTGCCTCGACCCCGGTTTTGCCAATCTGAAACCGTGGAATTTGCAACAACGGATCCTGATCATCCAGCCGTTGCAGATCGAAATCGCTCACCGGTCCAACATAGCCGATCACATGGGAGGTATCGTACCCCATTGGATATTGGCGGGACAATCCGACCTCGGCCGTGATACCCGGTAAGGCGGGTGCATTGATGGACACTTCGGCCACGTCTTCCCAGCTTAACCAGTCTTTGATTGTAACAGGTACAAACGGACTGCGTTTTTTGGCATCTGCAATCGTTTCCTGAATCTCTTCTTCGCTGAGCGGAACAATAAGGGACAACCGTTTCAGAACCTGTTCCATGTCACCGGCATCTTCGCGCACCAGCGTAATGCGATAATTCTGTTCGTTCATCGCAAGTGTGACGCCATTACGATCAAAAATCAGTCCCCGCGCTGGCGGAATCAAACGCATGTTGATCCGGTTTTCATCTGCCAAAAGCCGAAACTGATCGGCCTGTTCGATCTGCAGTTGACGCATGCGCCAACCCAAGGCCCCCAGGACAGCCACCTGTACCCCACCCAGGATCAGCGTACGCCGGGTGATGTTTTGAACGCTGGTCGCAGTATCTTTGGCAGATCGCTTCATAGCCGCCCCCTGCCTTCATCCAACTGACCCGGCATCACCGACCGGATGCCGAAAACGGCTTGGGTTACAAAAACAACCAGTGGATAGATAACAATCGTCGATACGGCTTGAAGGAACAAAAGCCAGAAATCAGGGGGCGTGATTACTGCGACAGATGAAAAAATGCGGTACATAATGGCGATGGCAAAAATGACCCCGGCCACAGTCAGATATTCCACCAAAAAAGGGGCCCCGCGCAGCTCCATGACGCGGCGGCGCAGGAACTCTGTCCCGATAATAACCACTGCTGCATAAAGCCCAGGGGGGCGCTGCAGCAAAAAATCTGCCAGTAAAAAGACCGCACCGATCAGCATAACAGGCACATATTCCGGTTTGCGCAAAACCCAAGCGCATGTGAACGCCAGCAACACATTCGGCGTGGACACAAGGGACAGAACAAAATCAGCTAAAAAGGATTTCAAAACTGCGAATACCAAACCAAACATGGTGGTTGCATTGCTTTCAAGCGATACCGCATTCATCGAAAAGAATTCCGGTGGGACAGTTTGTAATGGCAGAATATTCAGCATGATAATCAGCATCGCCAAACCGAAATACCCCAGCCAGTATATGACAGTGCGGGATGATAACGTTTCCATCACTGGCTGTCCTGTAGCGGAATAATACCGGCGCCCGTTTGTGATGAAAGCGCTGGCGCCAGCATGGCACCTGTATCCGTAATGGGCGCGTTGGGCTGTTTGCGCAATATCCGCAGAAATTTCATACGCTCATAGTCAGCAGCCAGTCGCACACGCAATCTTTGATCCGGGCCTTGCGCGATTTGCCCAACCAGCAAGCCCGCCGGAAACACCCCGCCATCGCCTGATGAAACAACCCGGTCCCCCGGGCGCACCATATCTGGGTCTTCCAGAAATTCGATCAAGGGCGATGCTGCATTGTCGCCCGCAATAATGGCGCGTTGACCGGACGGCTGAATGGTCACGGGGATGCGGCTGTGGCTGTCGGTCAAAAGAATAACCCGCGAGGTCTCGCCTCCGATCCCGGAAATGCGCCCCACCAGACCAACACCGTCCATCGTGGCCCAGCCATCCATAATTCCGTCCCGCGCACCGACATTCAGCAAAACAGACTGCCGGAACGGCGATCCGCTGTCAGCCAGTACAACACCTGTCACATGGGTCAGTTTCGGATCAAGACGCACATTGTTCAGATCACGCAGCTGAGCGTTTTGCTGTTCCAACTGCAATGCCGCTTCTTTCCAGGCTTTCATCTGCTGCAATTCACGCCGCAACTGCTGGTTTTGTTCATAAACCTGCTGATAGCTTTGGAAATCTTTGGCGATATTGACTGTGCCCGTCACAGGCGCCATCGCCCATTCGAAGTTTGGGACAAATCGGTCGGTCAGGTCTGCCCGCAGCCGCTCCACGCGCGGGCTGTCGATCCGCCACAACAAAAAGATGCCCACAAGCAGCATAAAAGTGACCCCGGCCAGCAAACGCCGAAGCGGGCGGAAATACATATCCGATGCACTTTTGTCTTTTGCCAATGCGTTTGTCCCTTAGGGGCTGTGGATAAACACAGTTTAGCCTGTGATACCTGACAAAACCAACTGCAAATCAGCTTTCATAATCAATGACATGGCGCAATTTACTTTCGTATTCCAAAGCTTTGCCAGTCCCAAGCGCCACGCAGTTCAGACTTTCATTGGCCACGGAAATGGCAAGCCCGGTCTGTTCACGCAAGGCCAGATCAAGTTCGCCCAGCAACGCACCACCCCCGGTCAACATCACACCGCGATCCACAATATCGGCGGCAAGATCGGGTGGCGTTGCTTCCAATGCGGTCATCACAGCTTCGCAGATTTGCTGAACCGGTTCGGCGAGTGCTTCGGCGACTTGGGCCTGGCTGATCTCAATTTCCTTAGGCACGCCATTCAACAGATCACGCCCCCGGATTTGCATGCTGGATCCGCGTCCATCGTCAGGCATCCGCGCTGTGCCGATAGATGTTTTGATCCGTTCAGCCGTTGCCTCACCGATCAGCAGGTTCTGCTGACGGCGTAAATAACTTATGATCGCCTCGTCCATGCGGTCACCACCGACCCGGACCGACCGCGCATAAACGATATCGCCCAGCGATAGAACAGCCACTTCGGTCGTACCGCCGCCGATATCGACGACCATGTTCCCAGTCGGATCCGTGATTGGCATACCTGCCCCGATGGCCGCCGCAATCGGTTCGGCAATCAGACCCGCCCGCCGCGCACCGGCCGATAACACCGACTGACGGATAGCGCGCTTTTCAACGGGTGTCGCACCATGCGGCACGCAAACGATGATTTTAGGTTTCGAAAATGTCGTGCGTTTATGGACTTTGCGAATGAAATGTTTGATCATTTCTTCAGCCACATCAAAATCTGCAATGACGCCGTCGCGCATCGGGCGGATCGCCTCGATACTGCCGGGCGTTCGGCCCAGCATCAGTTTGGCGTCTTCGCCGACCGCGAGAACTTTTTTGACCCCGTCTTTGACCTGATAGGCCACAACGGACGGTTCACTGACGATAATGCCCTTGCCTTTGACATATACCAGCGTATTCGCTGTCCCAAGGTCAATCGCCATATCAGACGAAAAGACGCCACCCAATCCGAACATCTCTGCTTTACCTCAATCCACCCGGGCGACTCTGCCCATTTTATACCTGCTGACGCTTCTTATATGCGCGCATGCGGTCCGGGGAAAGGCCTGTCTGGCGGGAAATTGCTGTCATAACGTGACGCTTATCGCGTCGTTTCCTGTGTTGTGCCGCGCAAAAGCGCGACGCGGTGCCTTCGGCGAGAATATTTTTGAGAGTATTCGTAATTCATTGTCGAGAATGTCATTAATCTATCTTGATCAAAATGTGCGACTGAATCAGGTCTTCCAACATTGCCTCAACTGCTACAACACCCCATAGGTTTCGTTAGGACGCGTTTACGAGAATTACCCAGGCGCACGTGTATGGACGGTTTTCGGGAAGCATTGTCCTGACACTCACTCACACTTCTGATCTGAAAAGCCCTCTGGTCTACCCAAATACGTGGTATTTGTGTTTAACAGTGGAAGCTCGATCGCATCGAAGGCGTTTATCATTCTGGTTTCAACAAACGTCTTTCCGATCTCTCCAGTTGGTCCGTGGTAGTAATATGACAAGGATTTTGTTTCCCTTGGTTCGACACCACCCGAAACAGAAAAAGAGCTATCATCCTTGTTGATTGGAACCGACCTACCTTCTTGTTTCAATACGTATTCGAACTGAAATCCGCTAATAGCAAAAGGAAGGTTGTTTGTAATATCAAAGGTCAAGTTATTTGAGAAATCGCCTTTTCCTACGCTGATGTTCGATATTATAATCCGTTCATCCAAGCATTTTTGTTGAGCTAGCAGTACCTCGGCCTTTTGTTGCTTCTCGGCTTCTGCCTTTTCAGCGGCATCGGCTTTGGAAGCTTCAAGAGATACCATTGCTGTTGCTTTCGCTTTCACTTCATCGATGGTAACCTCCGACATCCAATCGCTCATGCCATCATAGAATTTGTCGCCAAGCTGCCCCATTGCCATGAGTTGAGGAAGACCTGGCTTGGCTTCACCAGTAATGGGGTTTTTCTCAATTAGGATCGACAACAAAGCACGCCCAAATGCTTCTTTGTTGGCAGGTGACATATCTTTTGTCACTTCTTCCACGGACTTTTGCATCGTATCGACCGACGAGAAATCTAACTCACTGTCGTTACCCCAAAGCCAAGCAATAGCAGGGCTAGAAAGCATCAATGATGCAATAAGCATAAGTAGTGCAACAATTCTCATCTAAATCTCCAGCAAGCGGAATAGGCAATTCATAAATGCAACTTTGCCATTTTCAGTTGAGGATCAAGAACAGAACATAGCCAACACGCTTGCGCTAGACCTTTACCAACAACTTAATGACATCGTAATCAAATGCATAGAATTAAGTATCAACGTTCCCGCCAAATACTTAATTTTCAGTTAATCGAAAAAATCAACTATGGATTACTGATAAGCATTTTTCGCCAACAAGAAGGCAGATTTGCTATCATCCCGCGTCTTTGTACGTGACGGTCTTGATGTCTTCGTCGGGTTTGCCTTTTTCGCGGCGGACCAGCAGGCGGTTCAGGGCATTGATATAGGCGCGGGCCGAGGCGACGACGGTGTCGGTGTCGGCGGATTGGCCGGTGACGATTTTGCCTGCTTCCTCCATCCGCACGCTGACGGTGGCCTGGGCGTCGGTGCCTTCGGTCACGGCGTGGACCTGGTAAAGCTGCAGCCGTGCGGTGTGGGGGAAAAGCTGTTTGACCGCGTTGAAGGTCGCGTCAACGGGGCCATCGCCCGTCGCGGTGACCTGTTTTTCATCGCCGTCGATGGTCATGGTCAGCTGTGCCTCTTGCGGGCCGTCGGTGCCGCAGATGACACGCAGGGATTTCAGTTGCAGCCGGTCGTGGGCTGTATTGGTTTCCTCATCCCGGATCAGGGCGATCAGGTCTTCGTCGAAGACTTCTTTTTTGCGGTCAGCCAGTGCTTTGAACCGAACAAATATATCCTTCAGCTCATTATCGCCCATCTCAAAACCCAGTTTTTCCAGCTTGTCACGCAGGGCCGCGCGGCCGGAATGTTTGCCAAGGGGCAGGGATGTGCCGGACAGGCCGACATCTTCGGGGCGCATGACCTCAAATGTTTCGCGGTTTTTCAGCATGCCATCCTGATGGATGCCGCTTTCATGGGCGAAGGCATTCTTGCCGACGATGGCCTTGTTGAACTGCACTGGAAAGCCGGAAACTGTCGCCACCCGGCGCGAGATGTTCATGATTTTGGTAGTGTCAATGCGGGTGTCGAACGGCATGATATCATGGCGCACGCGCAGGGCCATCACGACTTCTTCCAGCGCGGTGTTACCCGCGCGTTCGCCCAGACCGTTGATCGTGCATTCGATCTGCCGTGCGCCGCCGTTGACGGCCGCCAGACTATTGGCCGTCGCCATACCCAGGTCGTTGTGGCAATGGGTCGAAAAGATCACCGTGTCGGCATTTTCGACCTCGGCAATCAGGCGTTTGATCAGATCGGCGGATTCCGCAGGTTCGGTATAGCCCACGGTATCGGGGATGTTGATCGTCGTCGCGCCCGCCTTGATGGCTATATCGACGGTGCGCTTCAGAAAATCCCATTCAGTGCGGGTGGCATCCATGCTGGACCACTGCACGTTGTCGCAGAGGTTACGGGCATGGGTGACGCAATCATGGATGCGTTCGGCCATTTCATCCTGTGTCAGGTTCGGGATGGCGCGGTGCAGGGGCGAGGTGCCGATGAAAGTGTGGATGCGGGGGGATTTGGCGTGTTTCACCGCCTGCCAACAGCGGTCGATATCCTTGAAATTGGCGCGCGACAGGCCGCAGATCGTGGCGTTTTGCGCGTTCTTGGCGATTTCCGTGACGGCGGCAAAATCGCCTTCAGATGCGATGGGAAAGCCCGCTTCGATGATATCGACGCCCATGTCGTCCAAAAGGCCTGCGATTTCCAGTTTTTCGTCGTGGGTCATCGTGGCGCCGGGGCTTTGTTCGCCGTCGCGCAGGGTGGTGTCAAAGATCATCACGCGATCTTGGTCGGTCTGTGTCATGGTCGTTATTCCTGAATGTTCCTTAGCTTTATGATCGGCGCGCTGTCACCCCTGAGCGGTCGCGCCGAAAGGCACGCTCAAGGGCGGCTAAGGAGAAGGAGCAGGCCAAGTGCCGCTGCGGCGCGGTTGGCGATATGTGGTGTGCTCAACATGCGCGGCACTATACCGCGGTTTTTACAAATGAAAAGCTGGTTTTCGCAACCGATACATCTATGTGCCTTTGACATGGAAAAGGCATTGATTATCGGCAGCAGCGGCGGGATCGGGCGGGCTTTGGTGGCAGCACTTGAGACGCGGGGCGTTGCCGTCACGGGTTTATCGCGGTCCGGCGATGGGCTGGATGTGACGGATGAGGCATCGGTTGAGGCGGCCCTGGGCTTGCTGACCGGGCCATATGATCTGATATTCGTGGTGACCGGCGCGTTGGAGATTGACGGGGCCGAGCCGGAAAAGACGATCAAGGCGCTGAGCGCGCAGGCGATGATGGATCAGTTTCGGTTGAATGCTGTGGGTCCTGCGCTGGTGATGAAGCATGGCCTTCGGTTGTTGCCACGCGACCGGCGGGCGGTGTTTGCGGCGATGTCGGCGCGTGTGGGCTCGATTGGTGATAATGCGATGGGGGGGTGGTATTCCTATCGTACCGCCAAGGCGGCGCTGAACCAGGTCATTCACACCGGCGCGATTGAGCTGGCGCGCACGCACAAGCAGGCGATTTGTGTCACGATGCACCCCGGCACTGTGGCGACGAAGTTTACCGAAAAATATGCGGGTAGGCACAAGACTGTTCCGCCGGAAGAAGCGGCGCAGAACCTGTTGCGGGTACTGGACGGGCTGACGACGGATCAGACCGGCGGGTTCTTTGACTGGGCGGGAAAAGAGGTGCCGTGGTGACGCGGTTGGTTCTGGTTCTGGGCGATCAGCTGTCGACCGATATCGCGGCGCTGCGCGAGGCGGATAAGGGCTCGGATGTCGTCGTCATGGCCGAGGTGATGGATGAGGCCAGCTATGTGCGCCACCATCCTAAAAAGATCGCCTTTCTATTCGCCGCCATGCGCAAATTTGCGGCACGGCTGCGCGATGACGGCTGGCAGGTGGCCTATAGCCGGTTGGATGACGAGGGTAACAGCCAGTCGATCCCCGGCGAATTGCTGCGCCGGGCCGATGAATTCGACGCCAAGGAAGTGCTGGCGACCGAGCCGGGCGAATGGCGGCTGATCTCGGCCCTTGAGGATATGCCGATCCCGGTGCACCAGTTTCAGGACACGCGGTTCATCGCCTCGCATAAGGAGTTTGAGGACTGGGCCGACGGGCGCAAGCAGTTGCGGATGGAGTATTTTTACCGCGACATGCGCCGCAAGACGGGTCTGTTGATGGATGGCGACAAGCCCGAGGGCGGCAAGTGGAACTATGACCACGACAACCGCAAACCCGCCCCGGATGAGGTTGATTTTGGCGGTCCGATGCAGTTCACGCCCGACGACACGGTCGAACAGGTTCTGGACCTTGTCGAGGCGCGCTTTGGCAATTCTTTCGGCGACCTGCGCCCGTTCTGGTTTGCCACCGATCAGGGGCAGGCGCGGCGGCAACTGACCCATTTCATCAAAAACGCTCTGCCCAAGTTTGGCGATTTTCAGGATGCGATGATGAACGACAACCGGTTCCTGTATCACGGGCTGATCTCGTTTTACCTGAACGCGGGGCTGCTGGACCCGCTTGAGGTCTGCCGGGCTGCGGAAGAGGCCTATCAGGCGGGCGATGCGCCGATCAACGCGGTCGAAGGGTTCATTCGCCAGATCATCGGCTGGCGCGAGTACATCCGCGGTATCTATTTTCTGGAAGGCCCCGACTACCCGCGCCGCAACGCACTGAACCACCAGCGCGGCTTGCCAGATTTCTATTGGGGGGCCGAAACCCGGATGAACTGCATCGCCAAGGCCGTGGAACAGACGCGGGAGGAGGCCTATGCCCACCACATCCAGCGCCTGATGGTGACGGGGAATTTCGCACTGCTGGCGGGGATCAACCCGACCGAGGTCCACGAATGGTATCTGGCCGTCTACGCCGACGCCTATGAATGGGTCGAGGCGCCGAACACCGTGGGGATGAGCCAGTTTGCCGACGGGGGGATCGTCGCGTCAAAGCCCTATGTGTCCAGCGGGGCCTATATCAACAGGATGTCGGATTACTGCAAGTCGTGCCACTATTCAGTCAGTGCCAAAACGGGGGAAAAGGCATGCCCCTTCAACCTGCTCTACTGGAACTTCCTGAACCGCCACCGTGACCGGTTCGAAAACAACCCCCGCATGGGCCAGATGTACCGCACCTGGGACCGAATGGATGAAGACCGCCGCGAAACGGTATTGGCCGAAGGGGATGCGTTTTTGCACAAACTGAACGGGTCGGAAGTTGTTTGAGACGCTAAAGAAATGTCTTACAACTGGCATGTCAAAAAGTTGACAGCTGTCAACTTTTTATGTTTTTTAATCAGTTGGTTATATTAGTTATTAGAGTGTTAATTGTGGATCTGCTTTAAACTGCTGGCAGAAACCGCGGGTGTGTCTAACCTTCCTTGTTTTTACCATCTTTAATGCATACATAAATCTTGGAAAAAATTAAAACAGGTTAGATTTTATGAGGCCCACTGCGTTTTTCACAATACTGACTACAAGTTTTGCCATACTGTCTGCGATCCCTGGCTGGTCACAAGAGACAGCGCAGCTTGTGACCGAAGGCCAGCCGAATTTTGTTTATGGCCAGTTTGAATTGATCACAAATTATCCAGAGTGTTCGGCACCCCACCAGACCGCCTATCGGGTGCCCATTATTGCCAATGACATCAACTATATGATTTATGACGAGAATTCGAATATCAAGGCTGTTGTCGAGAACGGTATTGTTACACTAACCCGCCCCGTTTGCTATACAACCGTTCGGCGCGGAGTTGAAAGCACACACACCCCACTCGACTGCGGGCAAAAGGTCGAAGAGCGTCTGGTTGAGCAAATTGAAAAGCTTGATATGTCGATTTCAATGCAAGGCGAAGTAACGATTTGTCTGTCACCTATGGAATTTCAACTGACCGAAAGTACATGGAAGGTAACTGTCGATAGCTCTGAAGGACAGCGCGTCTTTTCGGCCTTAGATAAAGGTAGCATAGGGGCCCAGAATGTACCTATCGCTTCCTTGGGTGATGAGGGGTCGGCGATATTATTTAAACATCTGCAAAACTGGTATTGGCGCGATATTTTTGAAAATCCAGCAGTCGAACTGATGTTAGACGCGATGCAAACAGACCTTAACATGATACAAGCCACCCTTGGCTGTTTTCCGATCAACACAGAGTTTGATGAGCTTGATGGGCTTTTTCTTGGATCAGTTGCTTATGTTGGGATTGTGAATGATGAACGGCAAACATGTTCTGGGAAACATTGCCAAACAATTAATAGATTAAATGGGCTAAGAGGCCAACTTCAAGCCGCTTATGAGAAGCAGAAAATCTGTCCGATAGAGAAATAATTTAACACCGATCAAGCCCCCTGTTGAGACTAATATAATAAATGACCAGATGGTTCTAAGCATATTTATTCAAGTGAACCTTATCAAAACAATACGGGTGCATTTTATTAGAAATGCGCCCGATTTCAGATAAAGAACCGGATCACATCAGCTGATAGCTGTCGGGGATCAACCCGACCGAGGTCCACGAATGGTATCTGGCCGTCTACGCCGACGCCTATGAATGGGTCGAGGCGCCGAACACCGTGGGGATGAGCCAGTTTGCCGATGGGGGGATCGTCGCGTCAAAGCCCTATGTGTCCAGCGGGGCCTATATCAACAAGATGTCGGATTACTGCAAGTCGTGCCACTATTCAGTCAGCGCCAAAACGGGGGAAAAGGCGTGCCCGTTTATTGGCACGTGACTTCGTAAAAGTCTGCTGTGCGGGACTTTTCTGCCGTTCATCAATCAATGTTCAACGTCCGCTTGCCCAAGAGCAGTGTCATCAAGGCCCACGCAGTTTTGAAGCCAGTGCCTCAGAAAATGCTGCCTCTAGTGGTTCTTTAAGGGACGGAGCCCAGAGCTTGTTTCTTGTTGGCCCTGCAAATTCGGGTTGAAGCATAACAACGTGAACAAGGCTGACCTTGGGTTTCCAGTTGGCATTTTTGAGAGTTTTCATCAGTGCATCTTGGTGGGTTCCACCATCGGCTGTAAGGCTACCATTTACCCAGCTTTGCGATGTGAGCGCTTCAGAGCCTGAGCCCGCAAGCGCCAAATCGATTTGGAAGTCCGCGTATTCTTGACGATGCCAAAGAGTTGGTTGCTCGTCGCCGTCACAAAAGCTCTCCGCAAGGCTCATAAGGCCGCCCGCTGCGATGAAACTTGAGCCATTGAATACAATCTCAAACCCAGGAAAGAGGTGTGACTTTTCGCGAAGGGTAGAACTCAGATACGATTGATCTGGCGGGCATCGGAAGATTTCTTGGTCCAAACGCAAAACCAGTCGGGTACCGCTGCTTTCTTTTGCATTTGTAACGTTTGGTTGTCCGATTGGATTTCCCGCTTCGTAGGCATGCGACCACGTACTTTGGCCGTCAGAAGATACCACCGTGAACTCTGAGCAAAGAGCGTTAACTACTGCCAAACCAACACCGTTGGATACGAGATGCACATGCGGTGCATGACCACTAGCCGTTGCCCCGAAGTGCGCATTCTCAAGAACATATTCTGCCTGCGAACCGTCACCGTTATAGGCACTCACATGAAAGGGCAGTCCTGGTCCGTCGTCCAAGATGGTCAACTCAAACCCATCAAGCTCGACCTCACACCGTGTTGCGGCGTTGGCCAAGAACTGGTCAAGAACGTTCGCTACCAATTCAAAAACGATATGGTTAGCGCCACTCGCGTCGGTTACGTCTCCGATATACATACCGGGCCGTTTTCTTACCGCTTCTCTAAACGTCAGTATTTCCATGAGATTTTTTTACACGCTTTGTCGGCCATACTCTAGTGATAGGATCGAAAAGCCGCCGTTCTCGCGCTTTGCAGCATTGGTCAACTTGGGCTCACTGCTGACATTGGTAGGCAGGTTATGCATTCGCATCAGTGCCAGTCGCACTTGACAGTTGTCCACATAAGAAAGTCCCTCATTTTAGACATATTATCTTTACCAAAAGTCAACTCTTGGTCGTTGATTGAGTCAGGACGCATCCCCTTAGAAATGCGCCCAGTTTTTAGATAAAGAATCGGATCACATCAGCTGATAGCTGACTCGGAAAACCTTCACCGCAGGCGCAGCAAGAAATAGTTATGAAGCGGTTTGTATAACAGACCGGAAATAGGTAAATTTTCATAGATTTAGCTTTTCAGGATTATCAAAACATGTGGAAACGGCGAAGCATTCTGATCGGGGGACTTAGTGTTGCCGCAACCGCAGGCGTTTCATTGGGGCTGATATCGCGCTGGCAATATCTGGTGATCCATCACAGCGCCGGGCGTTTCGGGGATGAGGCAGCACTGAAAGATATCCACCGACAACGCCAACCCAACGACCCAATTGACATGGTGCCATATCATTTCCTGATCGGAAACGGGAACGGTATTGGTCTGGGGAAAGTTGTTGAAACTGAACGTTGGAAACGGGGGGTTTGGGGCGCGCATATGTCGTCAAACAACCTTGATCGTAATGTGCGGGGCATCGGCGTATGTCTAATCGGAAACTTTCATATTGGCAAACTGGACGATACGCAGTTCAACGCGGCCGTAATGTTGTGTCGGACTCTGATGCAAGAACATGATATCATACTTGAAAACGTCAGCCTTCATGGCGATACGCGTGGTGAAGCCTCGCTTTGTCCAGGTCAGCATTTTCCTAAAGATCACTTTTTCCAAGCCCTGAAAATGGCTTAGAGTTTGCGACGCGCGAACGCATCGCAATGTTTTTCAAAATAACAGATCACATCAGCTGATAGCTGACCGGCACATAGCGGAAGCCGTCGTCGCGGGTGTCGACGAAACCGGCGGCGGGGAATGGCATGTGGTATCCGATCATCGGGATTTTATCGGCGGCCAGCATACCCAAAACGCGGCGGCGGCTGGCGGCAGCGGCGGCTTTGTCCATGTCAAAGCGGACCTCCCAATCGGGATAGGCCAGCGACCAGACATAGTGATTGGCCAGATCGGCCATCAGCACCAACTGTTGCCCGTCGCTTTCCAGCATATAGGTCATGTGGCCCGGTGTGTGACCAAAGGCAGCCATGGCCGTCACCCCAGATACAACTTCGCCACCGTCTTCGATGAATGTCATTTTTTCAGCCAGCGGCGTGACATTCTGTTTGACCATGTCGCCTACGCGATTGCCGGCCTCTTGTGCAGACCAGAAATCATATTCGGCACTGGCTGTCACGTAGCGGGCGTTCGGGAATGTAGGCTGGCCGTCCGTCATCAAACCGCCAATATGATCGGGGTGCATGTGGGTAATCACGACAACGTTGACCGCGTCAGCTTCGACCCCGGCTTCTGCCAATGCTTTTTGCAGACCGCCCTGCCCCAGGCCGGTGTCAAACAAAACGACATCTGTGCCTGTGTCGATAACCGTCGGGGTAAAATAAAACTGTGCGCTGTCGGTCGAAATAAAGTTCGCTTCGGAGACAGTGGCGAATTCTTCGGGTGATACGTTCATGCCAAAGATGCTTTGCGGTTCATCCCGCGGTGTCGTACCATCCAACAAGGTCGTGACGCCAAAGCTGCCCAGGTTGAAGGTGTGGGCCAATGGCATCGGGGCTTTACCACCGTGACCACCGGCAAACCCGGGTGAAGCTGTGGCCGCAAGCAGTGGCGTGGCTGCGGTGGCAGCAATGGCCTGGCGACGGGTAAGTTTGAATGACATGCGTGTCCCTCCTGAAGTTGATGAAATGATAATAGCACGATTGCGTTCTGCGGCGACTGATATGGACAAAATTGTGATGTTATGAAATGGAACCGCCAACAGGAGATTTCCGATGACAGTTACCCGTTTCGCGCCGTCCCCCACTGGATACATTCATGTTGGCAACCTACGCACAGCGCTTTTCAATTACCTGATCGCCCGCAAGGCGGGGGGCACGTTTATTCTGCGGATTGATGACACCGACCCGGAACGGTCCAAAGAAGAATACGTTGATGCCATCAAGCAGGATCTGGACTGGCTGGGGCTGGAATGGAACCGGGTGGAACGTCAGTCAGACAGATTGGGTCGCTATGCGGATGCGGCTGATAAACTGCGCAAGATAGACCGGTTTTACGAGGCGTTTGAAACCCCGACCGAACTGGACTTGAAGCGCAAGAAACAGCTGAACATGGGCAAACCGCCGGTCTATGATCGCGCGGCCCTTGACCTGAGTGACGCTGAAAAGGACGCTCTGCGCGCGGACCGTTCGGGGCATTGGCGCTTCAAGTTGGATCAGACGCGGATTGAATGGAAAGATGGTATTCTTGGGGATATCTCAATCGATGCGGCCAGTGTATCTGACCCGGTTTTGATCCGCGGCGACGGACAGGTGCTTTATACGCTGGCGTCAGTCGTGGATGATACGGATATGGGTGTAACGCATGTGGTGCGCGGGTCTGATCACGTGACCAACACCGCGACACAAATTCAGATGATCCAGGCGCTTGGCGGCACCGTTCCCGATTTCGCGCACCATTCGCTGCTGACCGGTCCACAGGGCGAGGCTTTATCGAAGCGCCTTGGCACAATGGCCCTGCGCGATCTGCGTGAACAGGGTGTAGAGCCGATGGCACTGCTGAGCCTTATGGCACGGCTTGGATCGTCGGACCCGGTTGAGATACGCACATCCATGCAGGAATTGGCTGAAGGATTTGATCTTGACCATTTTGGATCAGCGCCCACGAAATTCGACGTGGATGATCTGTTTCCAATGACAGCGAAATATCTGCAAACACTAAACTATTCCGATGTGGCTGATGATATTCGCGCCCTTGGCGTTCCTGACGATCAGGCCCAAAATTTTTGGGCGATCACGCGCGAAAACATTACGACCAAAGCCGATCTGGCTGGCTGGTGGGTGTTATTTTCCAAAGGCGCGGATCCGGTTATTGACGAAGAGGATAAAGAATTCGTCGATCAGGCGATGGGGTTACTGCCTGATGGGCCTTTTACGGAAAGCACCTGGGGCGAGTGGACCGCTGACGTCAAACAGGCAACCGGGCGCAAGGGGCGTGGGTTATTCATGCCATTGCGCAAGGCGTTGACCGGGCAAAGCCACGGGCCGGACATGTCGCAGGTTCTGCCACTTTTACAAGTGATAAAGGCCCGCCAATAGATCGTTCAACGGGACGCTCATCAATCCCTTGCGGGCTTTCTTTGCGATTATTCCTTAGCCCGCAGAATTTGCGCAGGGCGTGCTGCAAGGGGGCGCCATGTGAACGCAAGCCCGGCCAGCATGTTGGCCAGCACGCCGCCGATGACGATGATCAGCGCGGATGACCACATCACACTGTACCCTGTTTCCATGATGAACGTGGATACAGCCCACCCTGCCGATATGCCTGCAATCAGTGCAATAATTCCGGCCGCACCGCCAAGCAAGGCCGCGCGCATGATAAAGCTGGCGAATATTGTTTTGCGTCCAGCCCCGACAGTTTTCAAAATCGCAGCCTCGTACGTGCGGGCCGCCTGCCCGGCCGCCGCGGCACCGATCAGCACCATAAAGCCCGTCAGCAACGTCGCCCCCGCGCCATAGGACGTGGCTGCCGCAATTCCCGCCAGAACATCTGACGCCAAAGCAATGGCATCGCGCACCCGGATCGCTGTAATATTGGGATAAGCATTGGCCAGATCACGCAAAATCCGTGCCTCGGCTTCGGGTTCGGCGTAAACCGTAGCGATATGGGTATGCGGCGCGCCAACCAATGCGGCCTCGTTCATGGTCATCACGAATCCGATGCCAGCGTTCGAAAAATCCACGACGCGCAGACTGGTGATGGTCGCCACGATATCCCGGCCCAGGACATTCACTGTCAACTCATCGCCAATGCCCAGCCCCATCTCAAGCGCTTCTTCTTCGGCAAAGCTGATCTGCGCGGCGCCTGTGTAGTTATCAGGCCACCATTCGCCTTCTGTCACAGTAGTATTTTCTGGCTGCGATGCCGCATAAGTCACACCGCGATCACCCGTAATCACCCAATGATCACCCGCGACTTCGCGCGCGGGACGACCGTTGATACGGCTGATCACACCGCGCAGCATTGGCGCCGTTTCCATGTTGCTGACGGCATCGTCATTCTCAAGCCGATCCAGAAAGCCGGGCAGTTGATCGTTTTGGATATCGACAAAGAAATAACTTGGGGCCACCTCAGGCAGGTCCGTTGCAATCGCGTTACGCAGATTGCCATCGATCTGTCCCACAGCGGCCAGCACCGACAGACCCAGGCCCAATGACAGCACAACCGATGTCGCCTCGTCCCGTGGACCGCCGATCGACGCCAACGCAAGACGCAGCCGCGTGCGACCCCGTGCAAAGGACCGCCGCGCCAGAACTCGCGCCGCGTAGCGAATGCCAATCGCAGACAGACTTAGGACGATCAGAACACCCATAACGCCACCCGCCGTCCAAAGTGTCAGGCGTACTGTGCCGGAAAACCACATAGCGGATCCAACAAGGGCTGTCAGTAAGGCGCCAATCGCAATCAGATAACGCAGCGCGGGCAGTTTGCGATTGCCGTCCAACGCATCCCGAAACAGGGTCGCGGCGCGAATGTCATCCGCACGCGCAAGTGGCCACAGCGTAAAGATCAGCGCTGCTAAAGTGCCGTAAAGCGCAGCTTCGATCAGCGGCATGGGGTGCAGCGTGAAATCAGCGGGCACTGGCAGGCGGGCCTCAATAAATGACCCAAGCAGCACCGGAATACCGCCGCCCAGAATGATGCCAAGAATAATGCCAAGAACTGTCAACACGCCGATCTGCATGAAATAGGTCAGGAAAATCGTGCTGCGATCTGCGCCAAGCGTTTTCAGTGTGGCAATCACGCTGGTTTTTCGCGCCAGATATGACCGGACAGCAGCCGATACGCCAACGCCGCCGACGGCCAGGCCGGACAGCCCGACCAATACCAGAAACGCGCCCAACCTGTCGACAAATTCGCGCACACCAGGGGCGCCATTGCGCGCGTCGCTCCAACGCATTCCGGTTTCTTCGAATAGCTCTTCGGCCTGTCGTTCAACCGCTGCCAGATTTACCCCATCCGGCAGATCAAGACGGTATTTCGTGGAATAAAGAGTACCCGTTTCCAACAGGCCCGCATCAGCCAGATCTGCCGTACGCACCAATGTACGCGGCCCCAACATAAATCCATCTGCCGCGCCATCGGGTTCGGTCACAATCAGTGCGGTCAGCGTAAAACTTTGTGTTCCAAGGCGAAACGTATCCCCGATTGACAGACCCAATCGGTCGACCAGGACGCGGTCCATCACACCGCCGGGTACATCATTGCCTGCTAAAGCCTGATCTAATGAAATATCGGGATCAAGCGTGATCTGGCCGATCAACGGATAGACATCATCGACGGATTTCACTTGCGTCAAGCCGCGTTCTGTCTGGTCACCATTGCCCACAACGGCCATTGATCGAAAGTCTGTCACCTCGGACACAGCCAGCGCATTCCCTGCCATCCAGGCACGTTCTTCATCGGTGGCAAAGCGATATGTAAACTCCATCTGGGCATCACCACCCAGCAGTTCAGACCCTTTTTCAGCCAGGCCTTGCTGAATGCTGGCGCGGATCGTGCCCACGGCGGCAATTGCAGCCACACCCAGCGCCAGACAGGCCAGTAAAATGCGAAACCCCTGCAAACCACCGCGCAATTCACGCGACGCGAACCGCCATGCCGTTGCGATCTTCATTCTGCGACTTTCACGGCGTCAGCCACATCAATATGTCCATCACGCAATCGGATTGTCCGGTCACAGCGCGCAGCCAGTTCGCGTGAATGGGTCACCATGACCAGCGTCGCATGATGCCGATCACGCAACCCAAACAGCAAATCCATGATGGCATCACCGTTGGCGCCATCCAAATTACCAGTGGGTTCGTCGGCCAGCAGTATTGCAGGGCGCGGGGCGGATGCACGGGCAAGGGCCACGCGCTGTTGTTCACCGCCTGACATCTGCGACGGATAGTGACCCGCCCGCTGTTCCAGCCCGACGGTTTTCAATTCAGCCTCGGCCCGGTCAAAGGCATCTTTGTGGCCCGCCAATTCCAATGGCACAGCCACGTTTTCAAGTGCCGTCATTGTCGGGATCAGATGAAAAGACTGGAACACAATACCCATATGATCGCGGCGGAAACGGGCCAATGCATCTTCGTTCATGGTGGTCAGGTCTTGCCCTAATGCCATAACAGACCCACCTGTAGCTTGCTCAAGCCCGCCCATCAGCATCAAAAGGGAGGATTTGCCAGACCCGGATGGCCCAATAAGACCAAGCGTTTCGCCGCGCTGGACGTCCAGCGTAATCTGGTGAAGAATATCAACGCGACCCGCGTTTCCATCCAATGAAAGCGCAGCATTATTTAGTGAAATGACAGGATCAGACATGAAGCGGTACACATTTCTTTACAGACACATCGCCCGGACAGGCGCCTTTTGGGGATATGGGGCAATGTCAGCATTCCGCAACCTGATCTTTGCAATTGTTTTAATTTTCCCATTCGCCGCGCGGGCCGAAACAGTCACGATTGCAGCATTGGGCGACAGCCTGACGCAAGGGTACGGACTGCCTGCCGACCAGGGATTGGTTCCACAATTGCAAGAATGGTTGCGCGGGAACGGGGCGGACGTGACTGTCATAAACGCCGGTGTATCGGGCGATACCACCGCAGGCGGGTTATCGCGCATCGGTTGGACCCTGACACCCGAGGTCGACGCAGTGATCGTGTCGCTTGGTGGTAATGATCTGCTGCGCGGCATCGACCCCGCTGCCAGCCGCGCCAATATTCGCGGCATTCTGCAAGCCACACAAACCGCAGGCGTAGATGTGTTGCTGGTCGGGATCGAAGCACCCGGAAACTATGGCCCTGATTACAAACAACAATTTGACGCAATCTATCCTGAGCTGTCTGATGAATTTGACACTGCATATTGGCCCAGTCTGTTCGCCGCGTTTGACAGCGAAAACAATGACCTAAGCGATATCGCACAATATATGCAGGCCGATGGGATCCATCCGAATGCCGACGGTGTGAAGATCATCGTTGATGCCATCGGTCCGGCCGTGCTTGATCTTGTGAATGCGGCAGATAACCCGTCATAGACCTTTGCCCCATCAACGCGTAGCCTTTGCTTACCGTAAATTAAAGGGAGGAAACCCATGTCAGTCGCACGCGTAACCGAAATTATCGCAAGTTCATCCAAATCCTTTGACGATGCTGTCGAGCAGGGCGTCGACCGTGCCTGCAAAACACTGAAAAATGTTCAGAACGCTTGGGTTCAGGATCAAAAAGTCACGGTCGCAGACGGAAAAATCAAGGAATACCGTGTAAACCTGAAAGTCACATTTATATTAAAAGACTGAATTTATGCGCGTGGACCTCGACTTTTGGGCTGCGCGCAACAGATTTAAAACCAACATATTTAAGAGGAATACACTATGTCGAATATGGATGATCTGAAGCCCGCGCTGGATGAAGAACAGCGCCAGAAGGCTGTTTATGATGCAGCCATGGCTTCGGTGAAACAATCGGAACGCAAACGTCAGGCTGCCGGATATGCAGTCATGGCAGGTGCGATGGGCTATGGCGAAGCAGCCCTGGGCGACGGAAAATTTGCAAAACTCAGCAAAGCGGCCAAGCTGTTTTGTATTGCGGCCCTGTTTATTCTGCCAAATGCTTTGATTATTTATCTGGTCTTTTGATCCATAGCCCCCGACAACCAGTCACATGCACGATCAAGTGCGGCCCGCGCGTTTTGCGACAGGCCGAACAGGTTCGCATAGGCATGAATCATGTCAGCTTCGACAACATATGTGACATCGACGTTTTGGCTGCGCAGCTTGTCTGCCAAAGCTGAACTTTGATCCAAAAGCGGATCAAAACCCGCACCCGACACCCAGGTTTTCGGAACGTTTTCCCAGCTGTCACACAACAATGGCGATGCCAATGGGTCGCCATAATCGGGGTTGTCTATAAAATGCTCTGAAAACCAGTGGATCATATCCTTGCTCAGACCAAACCCGCTGCCCATTTCGGTCAAACTGGGGTAATCATTCACGAAATCACACACTGGATACAGCAACCACAACGCATGTATCCCTTGCACATTTTGCCCCGCCATCAACGACAGACAGGCCCCCGCACTATCACCCCCAACCGCAACATGCGTGGCACCGGGGGCATACGCACCAGGATCGGAAATCACGGCCTGCGCCACTGCGATCGTATCTTTGTGTCCGGCCGGAAAGCGATGTTCAGGACCAAGGCGATAGTCCACAGATAGCACCTGCATTTGCGTGCGATCCGCGATGTACCGGCACAGCCCGTCATAGGTTTCAATATCCCCGATCACGAAGCCACCGCCATGAAAATACATCAGCAGCCCGTCTGACGGTGTCTTTGGCACATAAAGCCGCGCGTTCAGCGGCCCCGTGTCCCCTGGCACCACGATATCACGGTGTGTCACTGGCAGGGTATTGGCCCCCAAAGCGCCTGATCGAAAACTGAACAGATTGGCCGCCCGCGCCGCATCAATCCCGTCGCGTTTGCCGATCACATCAAAGCTGTCGCGCTTCATGCGTTTCTGCATCGACAAAATCGCAGCCGTATCTTCGTCCAGCGTATTGCCGCGCCGGGTGATCACCTGTTCACCCGTCATCGCGCGGCGCAGCGGCTTGGGTAGTGACAGGATAAACCGGGTCAGTCTGGCTTCAATCTCAGGGGTCATAACAGGGCCTTTATCAATACGCACAGCGTACATCCTATCGCGGATTTTGCGCTGCGCAAATCTTATGGCTTGATGATGACCTTGCCATCGGGTTTCTTCAAAGCGGCGGGCAGCTTTTCCATGACATCGCGCAAGGGCAGCACTTCGCTGATATCCGTTTTCCAGCGTCCATCTGCGAACCGCGCTTGCACTTCAGCCACGGTTTTCATCTGATCGCCGGGGGGTGTGTCACGAAACCACATGGTCAGCCAAAAGCCTTCGATCCGCTTGTTCATAAAGATGAATTGCCCCATCTCGGTCAGCTTTGGCAGGTCTGCGCTTAACTTGCCATAGGTGACCCAACGCGCGCCCGCAGGCATGGCAAAAAACATGTCTGATGATGTCTGATCCGACACTGCATCCAACATCACAGTTGGCTTAATCTCTTTGAATGCCGCCTTGGCACTGTCCAGAAAATCAGGCGCTTCGGTATTCAGAACCTCGGCCGCGCCAAGGGCTTTCAACGCAGGGATCGCATCATCGCGGCGCACCGTGGCAATGGCTTTTAGTCCTTTGTCCTTGGCCAGCCCGATCATCAGTTTGCCCAGCTGCGATGTGGCCGCCGTGATCACCAGCGCGTCGCCCGCTTTTTCGGCAATATCCACCATCGCCATGGCAGTCAGCGGGTTCACGATCTGGGCCGCACCATCTTCGTCGCTGATATCATCACGCAACGGGATGCAGCCCATGGCATCGGCCACAGCGTATTCTGCCCACGCGCCTGATCCACCTTTGCCGGCGACAAACGCCACACGCATGCCCTTTTGAACAAAACCGCCATCGCCTGCGATTTCAACCACTTCGCCGCAGCCTTCAAACCCTGCAGGCGTGCCTTTGACGCGGGGCTGACCATATTCACCCTTGATAAAGTGCAGATCAGACGGATTTACACTGGCCGCCAGGACCTTGATCAACACTTGCCCTGATCCAGGCGTCGGCACTGGAATTTCTGCGGCCTCAAGCCAATCATTCGCGCTCTCGATTTGTGGTCCGGTTGCAGTATCGCAATAGCCATCGCCTTTTTGCAAAAGCGCAAACATCGTATCAGCCATGTGTCTTTATCCATTCTTTGTAAGCGTTTATCCCAGCCTATCACACCCACACGCAAAGGGCGAACAAGTGACCACGCGAAAAGCGCCCGCAAGGATGCGATGAGCGGTCAGCGCAAGATGGGCGGTTTGTCAGGGTCTGACCCGGGCGGTGCGGGTGCCGCGCGGGTGTTGTCCAGTTCTGGCAAATCAAACCGCAATCCGACACGCGCCAGTCTTGCCGCCATTTCGTCATGCGACGCGAAAAACCCTACGTCCAGCATGCCTGCTTCAACCCCACTAAAGATCAGCGCCTCGGACACGGCATTGGCCAATGCCTGTTCGGCACCCGGCACCGCATCAACAAACGCCAACAGATGGCTTTTACCGCCACCGTCATAGCTGACCCCACAAAGATAGGCATACCGCGCCCGCCCGCCTGTGATCGCCAGTTTTGTATCAAGGGCAGTGATCAGCACCTCCGGCAGACCTTTGGGCGCGTGTAATTCAGATGGACGATCCTGCACCTGATCGGGCGTGTTCGCCAGAGTTTGCGTCACCCATGTGACAGCGTCCGCAGGCATCAGAAATTCAGACATTTCAGACCCCAGGTTCAAGCCGACACCCAATCCCTGCCCGGCCAGCATACCAGCCAGATTGCGCCCCGACAGCGCAACATAAGGCACGGTCTGTCCCGCGAATTGCGCCAGTCGCTCTTCAAGATCAAAGACCAAAACGAAACCGCTGCCATCGACCTGAAAGATGTCCGGCGTCACGGCGTCATCGTCCGGCTGGTCTGCAAGCATCAAAAACAGCTCGGCATCCGCAAACCGTTCGTAAAACCGCAACCTGTCTGCATCCAGGTCTGTGGATTGCATCTGCGCAAAGGCCTGATCAAGCGGCGTTATCTGTGTCATTCATCACCTTTTTCACACGGGCACGCAGCACGGGCAGCAAATCGCGTTCAAACCACGAATTTTTCTTCAGCCACGCTGTATTACGCCATGACGGATGGGGCAACGGGATAACGCCTGGCCCATGGTCGCGCCAGCTGGCGACGGTCTCCGTCACGTTGCCCGGTGCTTCAAGATGATATTTCTGCGCATAGCCGCCAATCAGAATGGTCAACTTGATATCTTTCAAACCGGCCATGACGCGCCCCCGCCATGTCCGCGCACAAATAGGCGGCGGCGGCAGATCAGACCCAGCGGCGTTATATCCCGGAAAGCAAAATGCCATCGGCACAATCGCCACGCGGGATCTGTCGTAAAATGCGGTCTCGTCCAACCCCAGCCAGTCGCGCAACCGCTTGCCGGACTGATCCCAGAACGGCGTATTCGCCTGATGCACCCGCATTCCCGGCGCCTGCGATGCGATCAGCAGACGCGCCCCAGGTTGAAACCAGACAATCGGATTGGGAGAATGCTGTGTCGCAGTTGCAGCAAACCTGTCTGCGCACAAACGACACCCCTTCAGGTCTTTGATTACATCATCCATCGCCGCTATATTTGGGGGCAAACCGACAGAAGACAAATGAAAAGGCCGACGCCCGAGGGAGAGCGCCGGCCCGATACTGGGTTAGCCGTTATTCGGGCGCACCCATACTTCGACCCGGCGATTCAACCCCTGGGCCAGATAATCATCATTGCAAGCCACGGCATTCAGCGGGCCATAGCCTTTGACATTGATCTTCACGCGGTCCAGCACATCGGTGCCTTTCAGCAAAACTTCAAGCTGCTCGCGCACCGACATCGCACGCCCTTCGGACAAACGCTGGTTTGCGTTGAAAGCGCCATCACTATCGGTGAAACCGGTCAGCGTGATCTCGGACCCGGCTGGCAAGTTAACGATATAATTGGCAAGACGCACCAGCTTTTGTTGTGACAGATTATCCAGAATGCTGGACCCGGTCTGAAAACGGAACGTGCTGCTAAGCCGATCCCATTCCAACAGATCAATGTACAGAGCGCGGGCCAGGTTCTGTTCTGTCGGGCTTTGCGTATCGGTGATCTGACTGCGTAAAGCTTGGGCAATGTCCTGCTGTGATTGCTGTACAATGTTCCAGCTGACAAAACCTGCCTTTTCAATGGACCCGGCCGCTGCATCACTTGATGTATAGGACAAAAGCGCCTTGACGGTTTGGGGCAGTTCGCCGTTGCGATGATAGACATACAAGCGCCGTTGCAGCGGATACTCTTCGGTTTTGATCGTGAATTCAGACGGCATGGTCGTGATGCCACATCGGCTGGTGATCGCGACAGGTTTGGTGTCGGTGTCATACCCCGCACTCAGGTATCCAATGGCCCCTTTGTCCAGAAAGATACCTTCGGCCATTTCCGCATTGCCCAGCACCACCTTGGAAGACCGTGCAAAGGATGCATTTTGCGGATTCAGAAACCTGCTCTTGATCATCTCGGATGTGCCGGACTGGCCGTTTCGGGTGTAAACTTTGACCGGAACATCTTCGCCGCCCACCTGACGCCAGTTCGTGATCCGCCCAGACAACAGTGCTGCGATTTCCGCTTCGGTCAACTGATCGACCGGATTTTCAGGGTTCAGTGATATGATGATGCCATCTGCTGCGATCACATGTTCCTGTGCCCGCGATCGCATATCGCCCGCACCTGCATTCAACAGCGCCTGATGCTCTTCCGACTTGATCGGACGCGATGACATTGCCAAATCAGCCGTTTCCGACAAAAGCGCCTGAAAGCCGCTGCTGGATCCGCGCGCTTCGACCACAGCTGTGAAATCCTTGTCGCCGCGACCGTTATCCTTGACCGCCGTCATGGTGGACAGATGCCCGCCTTGGCTGCGTTCATTTCCAACCGCCGTTCCGTTTTGCGCAGCCATTCCCTTGATCAGCAAGGGCATCAGTTCGATACCGATTGTATCAGACCCCGCAATCCGGAAATTCGCATCGATGCCATCTGTTTTCGGGCAGGCATCGCCCGTGCATTCCACCATCGCGCTGTTGACCGTCATCTGCCCTAGCGAGGTCTTGATGACATAATACCCGTCTTCGTATCGTAACAACGTACCGCGCATCACAATCTCGTCTTCATCGCGCGTTAGTGTAATTTCATTCGCCCATGCGACATTACAGCCAAAAACAAGGCAACTCGTTAACAGTACAGAACTCAACTTGGTCTTAAACAGTGTCATTACTCGTCTCCTACAGATCACTTTCAACCATTACAGGCGCAGATATCGACTCGCTTTTCCTCAGAAAACGTAGCGTCATTAACTTTTTCAAACAACCTAAAGTTGCTTTACGTTGGGTAATACAACCTTAATAACAATGGATGCCGAAAATATAAAAATGCAAAACTTGCATAATTTTAGCTGAAAAAAGCCTGTGCAGACGGCGTAATTTCCGCCTAACTTGCGCAGAACGACAAGACAGATGGAATCCTGATGGCCCGTACGCAACCTGATCTTAATACCTCGCCGCATGTTTCAGATGAGGTACGACAAACCACATGTTACATGTGCGCGTGTCGCTGTGGGATTAATGTGCATCTGAAAAATGGTAAGGTCGCCTATATCGAAGGCAACCGCGATCACCCGGTGAATCGCGGTGTTCTTTGTGCCAAGGGATCGGCAGGCATCATGCAGGTCAACGCACCATCCCGCCTGCGGGCGCCGCTGAAACGTGTGGGACCGCGTGGGTCGGGTGAGTTCGAAGAAATCACTTGGGACGAAGCACTGGGCATCGCCACCGACTGGCTGGCCCCCATCCGTGAAGCCGCACCCGAAAAGCTGGCGTTTTTCACCGGTCGCGATCAATCGCAAAGTTTTACCAGCTTTTGGGCCCAGGGCTTTGGCACCCCCAATTACGCAGCGCACGGCGGGTTTTGCAGCGTCAATATGGCCGCTGCTGGCATCTATACAATGGGCGGGGCGTTCTGGGAATTCGGCCAACCTGATTGGGAACGCACGAAACTGTTCATGTTGTTTGGCGTGGCCGAAGATCACGACAGCAACCCGATCAAGATGGGTCTGGGCCGGCTGAAAGAACGCGGTGCCAAGGTGATTGGCGTTAATCCGATCCGCACTGGCTATAACGCGATTGCAGATGAATGGCTGGGCATCACGCCCGGTACCGATGGGTTGCTTATTCTGGCGCTGATCCATGAACTGCTGAAGGCAGGCAAGATCGATCTGGACTATCTGGCCCACCGCACCAACGCGCCTGTGCTGCTGGATGATGACGGCTTGTTTCAACGTGACGGCGAAGGCCGCCCCTTGGTTCGGGATCGCACCACTGGCGAAACCGTGCCCTTTGACGCACAAAATATCATCCCCGATCTGCGTGGGGCCGATACTGTCTTTACCAAGCTGATCGAACGCTATCTTGATCCGCAATATGCCCCCGATGCCGTCGCCAAACGCTGCGGCATCCCCGCGCAAAAGATCAAACTGATTGCCGCCGAATTGGCCCGCGTCGCCTTTGACGAAGCGATTGAGATCGACCAGCCCTGGACCGATTTCCGCGGTCATTCCTATGATAAGATGATCGGCCGACCCGTCAGCTTTCATTCCATGCGCGGCATCTCGGCCCATGCGAATGGCTTCCAGACCTGCCGCGCTCTGCACGTTTTGCAGATCATTCTTGGCAGTGTCGAGGTTCCAGGCGGCTTCCGTTTCAAACCGCCCTATCCCAAGCCTGCGACCGCGCATCCCAAACCCCATTGCCGCGTCACACCGGGCCAACCACTGGACGGCCCGCATCTGGGCTTTGTACACGGCCCCGAAGATCTGTGCCTGAACGACGACGGCACACCGGCCCGCATCGACAAGGCCTTCACCTGGGAAAACCCGATGAGCGCCCACGGCCTGATGCATATGGTCATCAGCAATGCCCACGCGGGCGATCCCTATCAGATCGACACGCTGTTTCTGTATATGGCGAATATGTCGTGGAATTCGTCTATGAACTCGGCTGGCGTAATGGATATGCTGACCGACACCGATGAAAACGGCGATTATGTTATCCCGCACATCATTTATTCCGATGCCTATTCCTCGGAAATGGTGGCCTATGCCGATCTGATCCTGCCCGATACGACCTATTTGGAACGCCACGATTGCATCAGTCTGCTGGACCGTCCCATCTGCGAAGCCGATGCCGTGGCCGACGCCATCCGCTGGCCCGTGATCGAACCAGATCGCAACGTGCGCGGCTTCCAGTCTGTTCTTGTCGATCTGGGCGCACGGCTGAAACTGCCAGGTTTCATCAATGAAGACGGCAGCGCCAAATACAAAGACTACGCTGACTATATGACCCACCACATCCGCCGCCCGGGCATCGGCCCACTGGCCGGATGGCGCGAGGGTGGTGATGGGCGGGGTGATGCAAACCCCAATCAGATCGACCGCTATATCGAAAACGGCGGCTTCTGGATGGAACATATCCCAAACGAAGCGCTGTATTATAAACCATGGAATAAGGCGTATCAGGATTGGGCCGTGGCCAAGGGTTTTTACGACAGTGTGCAACCGTACATCTTTCAACTGTATGTCGAACCCATGCGCAAGTTCCAACGGGCCGCCGACGGGCACGGCACCCGCCAGCCCCCGGATCATCTGCGCGACCAGATTAGACAAAAGATGGACCCGCTGCCGATTTGGTACGATGTGAATGAAGAGGACCAGCAAGGGTCCGATGAATTCCCCATCCATGCCCTGACCCAGCGGCCTATGGCCATGTATCACAGCTGGGGTACGCAAAACGCATGGCTGCGCCAGATCCATGGTCGTAATCCGATGTATATCCCGACCAAACTTTGGGAAGCCAACGGCTTTAACACCGGTGATTGGGCGCGTGTCACCTCGCCCCACGGATCCATCACTGTGCCCGTCGCACATATGGCCGCGCTGAACGATCACACCATCTGGACATGGAACGCCATTGGCAAACGCAAAGGCGCCTGGGCGCTGGACAAAGACGCGCCCGAGGCCACCCAGGGCTTTCTGCTCAACCACATCATTCACGAACTCTTGCCCCCCAAAGGCGACGGCCTACGCTGGTCTAATTCGGACCCCATCACAGGCCAGGCCGCGTGGTTCGACCTGAAAGTGAAGATCGAAAAAGTCGATGCCCCCGCCGAAGCCCAACCCGAATTCCCACCGCAAAAATCCCCGGTCGGACAGGGCCCGGACAAGCTGACGTGGAAGGTGGGCGAATGATAACTGTTCTGTATTATAAAAAGCATAACAGAGCCCTGACCGACCCAAGGATCGCCCCCGCGTTTTCCTATGAGAATGCAAATGCAGTTTTGTACAAAAATTTAAGTACAAAACCCGTGTACAAAATATACAAAACTTCATACGGGAGGCCATAAAATGACCCAACTTCCCACCCATACCGAAAAGAAACTGGGCCTTGTGATCGACCTAGATACCTGCGTTGGCTGTCATGCCTGCGTTGTATCCTGCAAGGGCTGGAATACCGAAAATTACGGTGCGCCATTATCTGATCAGGATCCTTATGGCGCCGACCCAACAGGTACATTCCTAAACCGCGTCCATTCCTATGAAGTTCAACCAAATCAAGGGGTTGCGCAGCTTATCCACTTTCCCAAAAGCTGTTTGCATTGCGACGATGCGCCCTGCGTGACCGTCTGCCCAACCGGGGCCAGCTATAAGCGGGTCGAAGACGGCATAGTTCTGGTGAATGAAAGCGACTGTATCGGCTGTGGCCTGTGTGCCTGGGCCTGTCCTTATGGCGCGCGAGAAATGGATTCAGATCAAGGGGTTATGAAGAAATGCACCCTATGTGTCGACCGTATCTATAACGAAAACCTGCCCGAAGAAGACCGTCAACCGGCTTGTGTCCGCACCTGTCCGTCAAATGCCCGCCACTTTGGCGATCTGGCGGATTCTGAAAGCGATGTCAGTAAGTTAGTCGCCGAACGCGGCGGCATTGATCTGATGCCGGAACAGGGCACAAAACCTGTCAACAAATACCTGCCCCCGCGCCCCAAGGATACATGGGACCAGATCGACATTCTGGCCCCCCTTCTGGACCCCGTCGCGGAAGAGCCCAAGGGTTTTCTGGGTTGGCTCGATAAGACATTGGAAAAACTGTAAAAAATGCATCCAGCCCCATCAATTATTCTGTTCACCGTTTTGTCCGGCCTTGGATTTGGCCTGCTGTTCTGGCTGGGCCTTGGCTTTCCGCCCGTCACTGGATTTTCAGCTTTTGCTTTCTTTACAATCGCTTACCTGCTGGCCATCGGCGGGCTGATCAGTTCAACCTTTCACTTGGGTAATCCGCAACGTGCGCTCAAGGCCTTTACGCAATGGCAAACCAGCTGGCTTAGCCGCGAAGCGTGGCTGTCCGTTTTTGCCCTGACGTTCATGGGGTTATACGCCATTGGTGCTGTGTTTTTCGCCACGCGCATCGCGCCCCTTGGCTGGATCGGCAGCGCACTTGCGCTGGCCACAGTCTATGCCACGTCGATGATTTATGGCCAGTTGAAAACCGTCCCCCGCTGGAACCAGCCCACAACGCCTGCGTTGTTTCTGATGCTGTCGCTGGCCGGCGGTGCATTACTTGCGGGGCAGGTCACCTATGCCCTTATTTTAATAACGCTTTCCGGCGTCTTACAGGGCGCCGTCTGGTATCTGGGCGACACCCGTTTTGCAAAATCCGGCACCACAATGGAAACGGCAACCGGTTTGGGTACAATCGGTAAAGTCACCGCGTTTGAGCCACCGCACACCGGCAACAATTATCTGCTGAAAGAGATGGTCCACGTGGTTGGCCGCAAGCACAGCCAAAAACTGCGAATTATCGCAATCACATTGATGGCGATCTTGCCTATAATCCTGTTGTTGCTGCCATTTTCCCATACTCTGGGCGCACTTGCCGCCTTAAGTCACTTGGCAGGCGTCCTGACATCCCGCTGGCTTTTCTTTGCCGAGGCCGAACATGTTATTGGCCTTTATTACGGCAAAAGGGAAAGTACATAAAAACGGGCGCGTATCACCTGATCCGCGCCTCAGTTTCCGCATGAAATAACATCGCACGAATGGGGTCGTATTTCAGCCCAACCATATCACCGATTTTCGACCGTTCGTCCCCGCGTTCCTCGACAATCAGTTTTTCACCGGTCGACGCCACAAGATAGGCATAAGACACACCGCCAAGCGCCTCGGTCAGTTCGACTTTATGTGTACTTCCCGCAATGATTTCAATGTGTTCGGGCCGGATACCCAGAGTTATGGCGGTCCCGTCATCAGGCAGCGTCAAATCCATTTGAACTGTCTGATCCAGTCCTGGCACAACCACTGCACCCCCCTGAACGTGTCCGTTCACAAAGTTCATCGCAGGCGATCCGATGAAACCTGCCACGAATTTATTATCCGGGTTACGGTACAGATCCATCGGCGCGCCGACCTGTTCGATCACACCTGCGCGCAGCACGACGATCTTATCCGCCAGTGTCATCGCTTCGACCTGATCATGGGTCACATAGATCATCGTGGCGCCAATTTCCTGATGCAATCGCGCAATCTCAACGCGCATTTCGACCCGCAATTCGGCATCCAGATTGGACAGGGGTTCGTCGAACAAAAACACCTCGGGGCCACGCACAATGGCACGCCCGATCGCCACCCGCTGACGTTGTCCACCCGACAGTGCCTTGGGCTTGCGTTTCAGATAATCGTCCAGTTTGAGAACCTGACTGGCATCGCCAACCTTGCGGCGAATTTCAGCCGCAGGATGGCCGTTCATCTTCAGGCCAAATCCCATGTTTTCCTCGACCGTCATGTGCGGATAAAGCGCATAGGTCTGAAACACCATCGCCACGCCACGATCCGCCGGGTCCATCCGCGTCACGTCCCGTTGACCGATTTTGATCTGCCCTTCTGTCGTTTCTTCAAGCCCAGCAACCATCCGTAAAAGCGTTGATTTTCCGCAACCCGATGGCCCGACGAAGACACAGAATTCCCCATCTTCGATCTGCAGATCCACACCATGGATTACCTGCACGTCGCCATAGCGTTTGATCACCTCGTTCAGTGTGACACCTGACATCGTCTATCCCCCCGTTTGCGCGCGCATTTGATCAGGAAAACGCCAAGCCTGCGCCTCCTCTGCGATGGCGCGGGCCGTTTGTTTGATCAGTGGTACATGGCTTTCCAGTGCCGCTAAAGTCGTGCGTGTGGTTGAACTGGTCACTGACAGGGCACCCAAAAGCCGCCCTCGCGCTGTTAAGATCGGGACCGCGACACAGATAATGCCCGGTTCGTGTTCTTCGCGGTCAAAGCCGTAACCGTTGGTACGGATATCGGCCAATTCTGCACGCAAAGCGGCTTCGTCTACCAAAGTATGGGCCGTAAACCGGTGAAACGCCTGCATCGGCAGAATGCGCTGCAGTTCGTTTTCCGCCAGATAAGCCAACATCACTTTGCCCACGCCTGTACAATAGGCCGGGCCAACCTTGCCCGCCTGGCTGTACATCTCAATCGGGTCTGCGGCGTTGCGTTTATCGACATAAAGTACATGTGCATTATCGATCTGCGCCAAATGCACAGTTTCGCCCACCTGACCGCTTAGCACATCCAGATGCGGTCGCGCCAAAGGCGCCAGGCTGGATTGTTCCCAGGCCGCATGGGCCAGACGCACCAGTCGCACACCTAATGCATAAGTCTGACGATCCGGATCAAACCGCAGCATCCCTTGGTTGGTCAGCGTCTGCACAAAGCGGTACAGTGTCGCCTTGGGAAAGGACGACCCATCCAGCAATTCACCGAAACGCACAGGGCGGCCAAAACCAGCAACCTGGTCCAAAACGTCCAAAGCCTTGCCGACTGTGCCGTCGCCTGACTGCGTCGCGGTCATGTACCCTCCCTTAGGTCAGCGTTTTTTAGAATCTCTGCTTCGACCTGTTGACAACCCTAGGCGAGTCGGCGTTAAGATTTCAATATACAAAACTAAGTTTCAAATAATGAAACCGAAATTTAGGAAAGCATCCAGGGAGGAAACCATGCGTTCCATGTTGAAAGCGTCCATCGCGGCGTTTGCGACGACCGCCATCCTTGCAAGCAGTGCGTTTGCAGCGGGCCACAGCGAAAAGCTGACCGGCGATCTGAAAATATTCCTTGATACGTCGAATCCGGCGCCACGTGCGACGTTCGAAGGTCTGATCGAAGACTTTCAGACCATGCACCCGGATCTGAATATCGAAACGACTATCATTGATCGCGAGGCTTATAAAACCCAGATCCGCAACTTCCTGACAGCCAATCCGCCCGATGTGGCGGCATGGTACGCAGGCAACCGCATGCTGCCCTATGTTGAACCTGGACTTTTCGAGGATGTATCAGACCTGTGGGATGATGAGCTAAGCACACAGCTGGCTTCCACCAAATCCGCGATGACACTTGATGGCAAGCAATGGGGCGTGCCCTATTCTTACTATCATTGGGGTATTTATTACCGCAAAGATATCTATGAACAATACGGCCTGAGCGAGCCCAAAACATGGGATGAATTCAAGGCAAACTGCCAGACTTTGCTGGACAATGATATCAAATGCTTCACCATCGGAACCAAGTTTCTGTGGACGGCTGCGGGCTGGTTTGACTATCTGAACCTGCGCACCAATGGTTATGAATTCCACATGGCTTTGACCAACGGCGAAGTCGAATGGACAGACGATCGTGTCAAACAGACCTTCGCCAACTGGCGCGAGCTGATCGACATGGGGGCCTTTATCGACAACCACACCAGCTATAGCTGGCAGGAAGCACTGCCGTTTATGGTCCAAGGCGATGCTGCGGCGTATCTGATGGGGAACTTTGCGGTTGATCCGATGCAAACCGCAGGCCTGACCGATGATGAACTGGATTTCCACCAGTTCCCGATGATCGTCGAAGGCATCCCAATGGCCGAAGATGCGCCAACCGACACGCTGCATATTCCAGCGAATGCGGCCAATAAGGATAACGCCCGTGCGTTCCTGCGTTATGTCACTTCGGCAGATGTTCAAACAGAGATCAACGGCCAGTTGGGCCAGTTGCCGGTGAACAATCAGTCATCCGTGAACCAGGACGACAAATTCGTCGTCGAAGGGTTCGAGATGCTGAACAACGCATCGGCCCTGGCGCAGTTCTTTGACCGCGATGCCCCTGCTGAAATGGCAAAAGCGGCGATGGAAGGCTTTCAGGAATTCATGGTGCGTCCTGATAATCTGGACACCATCCTGAACCGCCTGGAACGTGCGCGTCAGCGTATCTACTAAAATAATCGCCCCATCCTGACCACAGGGTGGGGCCACCCCATGAAACCCCAAAACGATTGCCGAGGCCCGCATGACAACAGCGCTTCCTCAGACCGAATATGATCCACCGAAATCATCCTGGTGGCGACGCAATCAGATCGGGATTTCGCCTTGGCTTTTTCTGGCCCCTGGCATTCTGTTTTTCGCATTTTACGTTATTTTCCCGATCTTCCAAAGCTTTAACGTCTCGTTCTATGACTGGGACGGACTGGGGGATGCGGAATTTGTCGGCGTTGAAAATTATCAAGAACTGTATTGGGATGACGCTTTTTACACATCCCTTTGGAACAATCTTCTGTGGTTGGTGCTATACCTTCTTGCGATTCCAGGTGGTCTGTTCATCGCCCTTTTCCTGAACCAGACCGTCACTGGCATTCGCCTGTATAAGTCGCTGTTTTTCTTTCCCTTCGTGATTTCCCAAGTCGTCGTCGGGCTGGTCTTTACCTGGTTCTATGATCCCACATTCGGACTTTTGAATTCCATCATCGGAACGTTTGGCATGGGTCCGATCAATGTTCTGGGCGACGAAAACTATGTCACCTATGGGATCATTCTGGCCGGGCTATGGCCGCAGACGGCCTATTGCATGATCCTGTATCTGACCGGCCTGAACGCCGTGGACCCAGAACAGGTTGAAGCGGCGCGTCTGGATGGGGCTAAGGGCGCGCGGATGTTGTGGTATGTGATCTTGCCGCAACTCAAGCCCGCCACATTCATCGCTTTTGTCGTCACCATCATCGGCGCGCTCAGGTCGTTTGACCTGATCAGCATCATGACCAACGGTGGTCCCTTTGGCGAAAGCCGCGTGCTTAGTTTTTACATGTTCGAAGTCGCCCTGTCCGAATATGGCTTCCGTATGGGATACGGTGCTGCCATCGCCGTGGTCCTGTTCCTGATCATGCTGATCTTTATCGCGTATTTCCTGTGGTCGATGTACCAAGAGGAACGCACAAGATGACCTTGATCCGTCAAGACGCCGATACCATCTGCGCTGGTTTTCCGGGTGCCATACAAGCCCACCCGCCAGAATTGGTCAGTTGGAAAGTGGGCGGCAAGATGTTTGCCTGTTTCGGGGGCGAACGCGACATGAATGGTGTGTCCGTAAAATGTCCTGATGTCGACACAGCCACCATGCTGATTGATACAGGCACCGCTATCCGCGCACCTTATTTCCACAAAAGCTGGGTCAGGCTGCCATTCGATACCACGACAAAAGACGAAATGGTGCATCGCCTTGGCGTATCCTATGACGTGATCCGCAAATCACTGCCTAAGTCTGTGCGTGACCCCCTGCCTGCGCGAAAGGTCAGCTGATGTTTCCAAAACCCATCGAAAAATCATCTCGCACGTGGCAACTGACCTATCAGGGTCTTTTACCTCTTGCGCTGATCATGTGGCTTTTGCCCCTGCTTGCCGTCGCCGTCTTTTCCATCAAACCCGAGGCCGATTTTACCACTGGCAACTATTGGGGATTTCCGTCGTCTTTCGAAGGCTTCAACAACTATGGCAGAGTCTTTTTCGACAGCGACATGCCGCGCTATCTGCTCAATTCCGTTTTCATCACTGTGCCAACGGTTATTGGTGCTGTGGCCCTATCCTGCATGACCGGCTTTGCGCTTGGCATCTATAAGTTCAAGTCGAACCTGTGGATTTTCTTCATGTTCGTCGCGGGCAATTTCGTACCTTTCCAGATCCTGATGGTGCCCGTCCGCGATTTGACCCTTGATATGGGGCTTTATAACACGAAACTGGGCCTTGTGCTGTTTCACGTCGCCTTCCAGACCGGATTTTGCACCTTGTTCATGCGTAACTTCATCCGCGCGCTGCCCTTTGAACTGATCGAAGCTGCCCGCGTCGAAGGCATCGCTGAATGGCGTATTTTTGTCTATGTCGTGCTGCCCCTGATGAAGCCTGCGATTGCGGCCCTGTCAGTGCTGATCTTTACCTTTATCTGGAACGATTATTTCTGGGCCATCGTTTTGACCCAAGGCGTCGAAAGCCAGCCGGTCACAGCGGGTATCACATCGTTCAACGCGCAATTCCGCGCCGCCTATCACCTGATGAGCGCGGGCAGCATCGTCGCCGCCCTGCCGCCTGTCGCCATGTTCTTCCTGATGCAGAAACACTTCATCGCAGGTCTTACCTTGGGGGCTGTTAAATGACCAAGATCGCTTTTATCGGTGCCGGATCCACCATTTTCATGAAAAACATCGTAGGCGATTGCCTACATTTCGATGCGCTGCGCGATGCCACCTTTGCGCTGATGGACATTGACACAACACGGCTGGACGAAAGCGCTCTGGTGGCCCGTAAGATGATTGCGACGATGGGCACAGGTGCGTTGGTCGAAACATACACCGATCAACGTGCCGCCCTGAATGGCGCTGATTTCGTCGTAACCGCATTTCAGATTGGCGGCTATAAGCCCTGCACCGTCACCGATTTCGACACCCCAAAGCAATATGGCCTGCGCCAGACCATTGCCGATACGCTTGGCATCGGTGGTATCATGCGCGGCCTGCGCACCGTGCCACATCTGTGGAAAGTGGCTGAAGATATGCGCGCTGTGTGTCCGGGCGCGACGCTGTTGCAATACGTCAACCCAATGGCGATCAATTGCTGGGCGCTGGCGGAACGCTATCCGGATATCAAACAGGTGGGGCTGTGCCATTCGGTCCAGAATACCGTTCAGGAAATCGCCCATGATCTGGATCTGCCCGAACATGAAATCCGCTATCGTGTGGCGGGTATCAATCACGTGGCCTTTTTCCTTGATCTGACCCATCAGGGCCGTGATCTGTATCCCGATTTGCGCACGGGGTATCATACCGGCCGCCTGCCCAAGCCGCCGCTGCTAATGCCCCGCTGTCCCAACCATGTCCGCTACGAGGTGATGGATCACTTCGGCTATTTCTGCACTGAATCCTCGGAACATCTGGCCGAATACGTGCCTTGGTTTATCAAACAAGACCGCCCCGACCTGATCGAAATATTCGGTATCCCGCTGGACGAATACCCCAAACGTTGCGAAGAACAGATCGCTGACTGGTCCACCCAGGCCGAAACCCTGAAGACCGCGGCTAGCATCGATGTGCCCAAAAGCCACGAATTCGCGGCCGAAATCATGAATGCGCAACTCACTGACACGCCCTATGTCATCTACGGCAATCTGCCCAACACCGGCCAACTGCCTGCCCTGTCTATGGGCGCCGTGGTCGAAACGCCGTGCTTGGTTGATGCAAATGGGATCCAGCCCACTACCGTCACCGATCTGCCGCCGCAATTGGCCGCGCTCATGCGCACCCAGATTAACGTACAGGAACTGACCGTGCGCGCGCTGCTGGATGAAAATATCGACCACATCTATCACGCCGCCTATATGGACCCGCACACCGCCGCCGAGTTGGACCTGCGCCAGATCCGCGATCTGACAACCGATCTACTGGCCGCCCACACCGATTGGCTTCCCGATTGGGCGCGCATTCGCAAGGCAGCCTGATCCCTTCTTCTTGGCCAAAATATTCCCGCCGGAGGCGACCCCGTAAATGACCACCCGCAGATCAAAAGCCTGGTACGGCAAACTGGACAAAGACGGCTTCATCCACCGCAGTTGGATGAAAAATCAGGGCTTTCCCGATCACGCCTTCGATGGCCGCCCGATCATCGGCATTTGCAATACATGGTCCGAACTGACCCCCTGCAATAGCGGCCTGCGCGACCTGGCCAAAGGCGTCAAACGCGGCGTGTGGGAGGCGGGCGGCTTTCCCGTCGAATTCCCCGTCATGTCCCTGGGTGAAACCCAGATGAAGCCCACGGCGATGTTATTCCGCAACCTGTTGGCAATGGATGTCGAAGAATCCATTCGTGCCTACGGCATTGATGGCGTTGTCCTTCTTGGTGGCTGCGACAAGACCACACCTGGCCAGCTGATGGGTGCGGCCAGCGTTGATCTGCCCAGTATCGTCGTCAGCTCAGGCCCGATGCTGAACGGCAAATATCGCGGTCAGGATATCGGCAGCGGCACCGACGTCTGGAAGTTTTCCGAAGCGGTTCGTGCGGGCGAAATGACCCTGCAGGATTTCATGAGCGCCGAATCCGGTATGTCGCGCAGCGCGGGCGTCTGCATGACCATGGGCACCGCGTCGACCATGGCGTCTATTGTCGAAGCGATGGGTCTGTCCTTGCCCACCAACGCCGCCCTGCCCGCCGTAGACGCGCGCCGCATGGCGCTGGCCCATCTGACCGGCAAACGGATCGTTGAGATGGTTGAGGAAGACCTGAGATTATCGAAGGTCCTGACGAAACCTGCGTTCGAAAACGCGATCATTGCGAATGCTGCTGTCGGCGGGTCAACCAACGCGGTTGTTCACCTGCTGGCACTGGCTGGCCGCGCAGATGTTGATCTGACGCTGAGCGATTTCGAAATCGGCAGCGATATCCCCTTGTTGGTCAACTGCATGCCGTCGGGCAAATACCTGATGGAGGATTTTTGTTACGCAGGCGGCGTCCCCGCCGTTCTGGCCGAATTGAAAGACCATCTGCGCCCCGCAAACACCATTCTGAGCGGCGATATCAGCCATTACGCCGACGGGGCTGAATGTTTTAACCGCGATGTCATCCACGCCTTGGACGCGCCCGTAAAACCCGCCGCAGGCCTGCGTGTGCTACGCGGTAACCTTGCGCCCAATGGGGCCATCATTAAGCCCTCAGCCGCAACTGATGCACTTCTGGAACATGAAGGTGAGGCTTACGTTTTCGAAAATATCGAAGACATGAAAGCCAACATCGACCGCGATGATCTGCCAGTGACTGCAGACACAATCCTTGTGCTCAAGGGCTGCGGTCCAAAAGGCTACCCCGGCATGCCCGAAGTCGGCAATATGCCGATCCCGAAAAAGCTGGTGCAACAGGGCGTCCGCGACATGATCCGCATTTCCGACGCGCGCATGTCGGGTACTGCCTACGGTACCGTGATCCTGCATGTCAGCCCCGAAGCCCAGGCGGGTGGCCCGCTGGCGCTGGTCAAAACCGGCGACCGCATCCGTGTATCGGCCAGCAACGGCACGCTGGATCTGTTGGTGGATGAGGCTGAACTGAGCAGCCGTCGCGCCACATGGCAACCTGATCCGCCGCACTATACGCGAGGCTATGCCAAGATGTATGTGGACCATGTTCTGCAAGCTGATCAGGGGGCCGATCTGGATTTCCTTGTCGGCAAAGACACACGCCCTGTCACACGGGAAAGCCACTGATGACCGCTGTTTTCCCTGATCTGAAAGATACATCGGTTTTCATCACCGGCGGCGGGTCTGGTATTGGGGCCTTCCTGACCGACGGCTTCCTGAACCAAGGCGCCAAGGTCGCTTTTGTCGGCCGGTCCGATGCGACAGAGTTTTGCGATGAAATGGAGCAGAAACATGGGGCGCGACCCCTTTTTGTCCAATGCGACATCACCGATATCCCTGCCCTGCAAAACGCCATGGGTCAAGCGGCGCAGGCTCACGGTCCGATCACCACGCTGGTCAACAATGCCGCCAATGACAAGCGCCATACGACAGAGGAGGTCACCGAGGATTTCTGGGACTGGTCCCAGGCCATCAATCTGAAAGCCTATTTCTTTGCCTGCCAGGCGGTGATCCCCGGCATGCGCGCCGCGGGCGGCGGGTCGATTATCAACTTCACCTCGATCAGCTATATGATGGGTAACACGGGCTATCCCGCCTACACGACGGCCAACTCGGGCATCAACGGCATGACGCGCAGTCTGGCCCGTGAATTCGGCCCCGACAAAATACGCGTCAATGCGCTGGCCCCCGGTTGGGTGTTGACGCAGAAGCAAAAGGATATGTGGGTGACCGAAGAAGGTCTGGCCGCCCATCTGGATCGTCAATGTCTGAAAGACCCGCTTGAGCCTGATGATATTGTCGGCGGCACACTTTTTCTTGCCTCAAAGGCATCGAAAATGATGACAGGACAAGCGCTGGTGATTGATGGCGGCGTGGTGGTAACGGGCTGATGTCACAGGATAAATCATATCCCGACTGGTTCGCGGTCGACTGGGGCACGTCGAACCTGCGGGTCTGGGCAATGACCGCCAGTGGAACGGTTCTGGATCAGGCGGTGTCTGATCAAGGCATGGGCAAACTGACCCGCGACCGGTTTGAACCCGCCCTGCTGGATCTGATCGGCGATTGGCTGGGTCCCAATAAGACGCCGGTGATCGCCTGCGGCATGGTCGGCGCGCGTCAGGGCTGGGTCGAAGCGCCGTATCAGACAACCCCTTGTAAACCTTTTGTTAATCAGTTGACAGCTGTCAACTTTTTGCAAGATCCCCGTCTTCAGGTGTATGTCATCCCCGGCGTCTGCCAAAAAGATCCCGCCGATGTGATGCGCGGCGAAGAAACGCAAATCGCCGGTTTCCTAAGCCTGAACAAAAACTGGGATGGCGTTATCTGCCTGCCCGGAACACACACGAAATGGGTGCAGATCAGCGCGGATGAGATCATCAGTTTCAAGACCTTTCTGACGGGCGAGCTGTTTGATCTGCTAACCCATCACAGCGTGCTGCGTCATTCCATTGATACCGATGGCTGGGACGATGACGCCTTTCAAACCGCCGTGTCGGAGGCAATTTCCCGACCCGAAGCCATCGCCGCGCGGCTATTTTCCATTCGCGCCGATGATCTGCTGCACGACCGCGCGCCAAGTCAAGCCTGTGCCTATCTCTCAGGGTTACTGATCGGGGCAGAACTGGCAGCCTCGCGCCCTTATTGGTTGGGCCAGCAAATCGCGATTATCGGCGGTTCAACAATTGCCAAACATTATGCCGATGCTCTGCAGGCCCAAGGCGCGTTTGCCACCGTCACAGACGCCCCCCGCATGACCCTTGCAGGGTTATCGGCGGCCTATGCCAAGACAAAGGAAACCGCATGACCCGCCCCCTGATCGCCATTCTGCGCGGCGTCAAACCACCCGAAGCTGCACAAATGGCAGCAACGTTGATCGACGCGGGCATCACGCAGATCGAAGTGCCGATGAATTCGCCTGATCCGCTGGACAGCATCGCCGCGATGATGAAAGTCCACGGGACAAAGGCCATGATCGGGGCGGGCACTGTTCTGACAGTCGATCAAGTGCAACAAGTGGCCGGTGCAGGCGGCACCCTGATCGTGTCGCCCAATTGCGATGTTGATGTAATCCGAAAAACCAAAGCCCTTGGCATGCAAAGCTTCCCCGGTATCTTTACCCCGACCGAGGCGTTTGCAGCGCTGAATGCAGGCGCAGACGGGTTAAAACTGTTCCCGGCCGAATTGGCCGGACCGTCGGGCATCAAGGCACTGCGGGCCGTTTTGCCGAAAGACACGAAAGTTTACGCGGTTGGTGGTGCGGGTGCGGATAATTTTGCAGATTGGATCGCTGCCAGCGCAGATGGGTTCGGCATCGGATCCGCGCTTTATACACCCGGGCTGACACCAGACGATGTTGCCAACCGTGCCAAAGCAATCGTCGCCGCATATGACAAGGCCATCGCATGAGCGTCGTTTACGACGACCGCATCTGCAAACTGGGCGAAGGGCCGTTATGGCACCCGTTGCGCGAACAGCTGTTCTGGTTCGACATCCTTGGCAAATGTCTGATGACCAAGGGACACAGCTGGCCGTTCGATGAACATGTCTCGGCCGCGGGATGGGTTGATCGACAAACGCTTCTGATCGCATCCGAAACAGCGCTGTTTACCTTTGATCTGGATACCGCGCAGCGCGATGATATCTGTGCGCTGGAAGCAGATAATCCAAAGACACGGTCAAACGACGGTCGTGCAGATCCTTGGGGCGGCTTCTGGATCGGGACGATGGGCAAAAACGCAGAGCCCGGGGCTGGTGCCATCTATCGCTATTATAACGGCGCGCTGACCAGATTGTTTGGCGATATCACGATCTCAAACGCGATCTGTTTTGCACCTGATCGAATATGTGCCTATTTCGCCGATACATCGACGCAGACAATCCAGCGACAGCCCTTGGATGATACCGGTTGGCCCCTGGGTGATGCGCAGGTGCACGTGGATCTGCGCGCAGAAGATAGAAACCCGGACGGTGCTATCGTCGATGCGGACGGCACGCTTTGGAATGCCCAATGGGGATCATCGCGCGTCGCAGGTTATGGGCCTGATGGTCAGTTTTTGACAGCCGTGGACTTTCCTGCATGTCAGGTGTCGTGCCCAGCCTTGGCGCCGGGTCAGATGTTCGCAACCTCGGCCGCTGTGGGGCTTGGCCGTGCGGCCACAGATCACGACGGCCTGACGTTTTGCACCCAGACAAATGCGCCGTTTCAGCCGGAATATCAGATCGTTTTGTAACGCTCGTCAGGCCCTTACGGGCCTTCTTCGCGAAGAAAACCCAGATAGGGTTTGATTGAGCGGCGCTAGCTTACCAGCATCTTTAATCCTGCGGTCACATCTGTGCGAACGGCCAACCGCAGCCCAGGTTCATCCCCCGCCTTCAGGGCCGCCAGGATCAGCCGATGATGGCGCGGTGGTTCAGTTCGGCGCAATCGCCCATACAGCTTGCACATCGTGGGCCCCAGTTGCAGCCAGACTGTTTCGGCCATCGCCAACATCGCAGGCGCCTGCGCCCGTAGATAGAGGGTACGGTGGAATTCAAGATTGCTACGAATATAGCTGACGGCATCGCCTTTGGTCACTGCCACGGCAATCGTGCCGTTTATGCTTTCCAACCGCTCGATCAGCGCCATATGGGCACGCGGCAAAGCCCGCGATGACAGTTCGGGTTCCAGCAAGGCACGCAGGGCGGCCAGTTCTTCGATGCGTTCGTTAGACAGTTCGGGCGTGGCGACCCGCCCCGATGATGATAGTGACAGCGCCCCTTCTGCCACAAGTCGCCGCATCGCCTCGCGCACGGGTGTCATCGACACACCGTATTCCTGCCCGATCCCACGCAAGGTCAACGCCTGGCCGGGATGCAATTCACCGTGCATGATCCGGCTACGCAGAACGCGGTAAATCCTGTCATGGGCGGCCGCTTGCGGTGGGGTGCCCCCTTCGGATTTTGGCTGTATCAGCATCTGTAGACCATGGTGATCCTTTCCACCCTTATCAATCCCCAAACCGATACCGATGCAGGTTTTCCCCTTTGTGTCGCAACCAGCCGCGTTGGGCGTCATAGGGCCCGTGGATATCCCGCACAACCGACCAGAACCGCGCCGAATGGTTCATTTCGGCCAAATGCGCAACCTCGTGGGCGGCCACATAATTCAACACATCAGGCGGCGCCATGATCAACCGCCACGAATAATTCAGGTTGCCCGCTGACGAACACGACCCCCACCGCGACCGCGTATCGCGCAAAGTAATTCTGCTGAAAGACCGGCCAAGCTTTTGGGCATAATGTTCCGTTGCGCGATGCAACTGAGGTTTCGCGCGAGCTTTTAAAAAGGCCTGAACCTTGCGACCAACAGTTTCTGCGCCGCCCGGCACCTGTAAAACACCGTCTTTATATGTAGCCACGCGCCCGGAACCAGGAACAATTTCAACCGGCTTGCCCAGATAGGCAACGCTTGTTCCGAAACCAACATCACAATCCGCCGGTCGCGCCGCCAGCGTGGACCGCAGCCATGCCTCTTTTTCGATCGCAAAGCGCACGGCTTCTGATACCGCAAATCCAGTGGGCATCGTCAGCGTCACGCGGCCATCCAGCCGGGATATTCGCAACGACAATCTGCGCGCCCGCGGCGATTTACGCAGCTGAATTTCAACTGGGGGAACCCCGGGTAGGATGTGTTTTTTCATTTGCTCAGCTCGTTTAACCGAAGTTACCACAGGAATCACTTTGACACAGCCCGCGACATATGGCAGGTCGCGCAGATTATCTTGCAACCTGGACAAGTTTAAAGGGAAAACCAATGCCCAAGGAAGAATGGGGCGTAAAGCGCCTTTGCCCAACCACCGGTAAACGGTTTTACGACATGGGACGCAATCCCATTGTCAGCCCATATACCGGTGAAGTCGTCACTTTGGATACGGGCAAAAATCACACGATGATCGCTGACAAAGCCGATCCTGCCACCACCAAGTTGAAAGACGACGAAGTCGAAGAAGATGTCGTTCTGGATGATGACGATGATGCAGACGTAGATCTGGGTGATGATGTTCTGGAAGACGACGATGACGACAGTGTTTCACTGGATGAAATCGCTGATGTTCCTGCAGACGATGACGATACATAAGACAACACTTGGGGGCGATTTTTCACTTGATCTCGCCCCTTGCGTTCTTTAGTCACCCATTTCATGGGGCCTTAGCTCAGTTGGGAGAGCGCTTGCATGGCATGCAAGAGGTCAGGGGTTCGACTCCCCTAGGCTCCACCATTCCGCTTTTTACAGCGGAAAAACTCCCGAAAGCATTGAAATGTAAGGCCGCTTTTGCGGTTCAAAGACCTGTTTTTCCACAATAGCTGATTGGCTCTGAAAACGCTAATCTAAGCACTAGTCTCTGCATGTTGAGTTGACCGGATTGCCATATTTTTAAGGGGTTTGCCAGAAATCTCAGCGCGAGTTCGAACGTCTCCTCGAAGGAGGCATGCGACTTGCCTGTATTCTGAAGGCGATCTTCCAGAATATGCCTCTCATGCTGCATGCGATCAATGCGGCTCTCGTAGGCAGACACTACGGACAGGTTACCCTCAAATGTCAGGCCATGTCAGCCTATCATGATGCAATCTGGGTCGGGCATATACGGGCGATCACCGGGGCCAGCAAAAAAGAAGCTGCAAGTCCCTGAGAACTTGCGCTTCTACGTTGATTATGAGCGCATGGCGCGGGACATGGAAATCTGTGACGTCTTCACCCTTCAGACAGGCTTCGAGCAAGTCCACGTATTCTGGAGCCACTGAGATGAGCACCGAGACACACAGATTCACATGGGAAAGCATCGAGATTGAGCTGACCTATGTGCCAGAAGCCTATGGCGGAGCTATGCCGTCACCTGCTTTCGCATTAAGGGGCAAGAAGACGGACCGGGGCGTCACCAACATTCGCAACACGAAGTCCCCGCATTGGCGCAGGTGGTTTGGCATTAAACACCGCTGCGTCGTCCCGTTCACTTCGTTTTCGGAACCGCACAATCAGTTAGGCAAGCCCTCCGAGCCTGTTTGGTTCTCATTGTCTGAAGAAAGACCGATCGCGTTCTTTGCCGGCATCTGGACAGAGTGGACATCAGTGCGAAAACTGAAAGACGGCGAGACCACGAACCACTTGTTTGGTTTTCTGACGACCGAGGCAAATGCTGATGTCGGCGCGATCCATCCGAAGGCGATGCCTGTTGTGCTCACATCCATGGAAGAGGTTGATCTCTGGCTGCGAGCGGGTGCGGATGAAGCGCTGTCGCTACAGAGACCGCTAGCAGATGGACTTCTGCGCATTGTAGAACGCGGCATGCCGCAAGACATCTCTGGGACTTCAATCTAGTGTCCGGTATTTTGGGTACTTGCCATTGGCTGGCAGGCGGCAATGCTGCCATGCGCCTTCCGATCCAGACTCTCGCTGCAAACGCGAAAGTGGTTGACTGACGAACTCACCTAATGTGGGACGAAGTGTGCATTCGCTGCATCTGCGCCAACGTCACCTTGTCGGTTTTGGCCAGTTGAGGTCTTCAAAGAAAAGGTCTTGGATCACGCTACATGACGCACCACAATAACACCAACTCGAAAGTCGCACATCAAGTAGCGCTCACATATGATGTTGTTAAGGTAAACCTATTTTATTCAATCGCAGAGAATTTTTGTCAGCTGCTAATGGGAAGATCAGGTTTGGGACCCTACTCTATGTCGGAAACACTTTACTACTCTAAGAAACAAATGTCCCTAACACGTCGCAAGACCTTACTACTTGGTGGGGCGGGGGTATTGGCAACACAGGTGCCAACTATCGCGATGGCGGAAGGCCTAATCTCAGGACCGATTGCTCAAGCAAGTTCAACAGAATTTGAGGCAATAGTCGCCGCACTGCAAAACGAAAGGGCTTCTATTTCACTAGCTAATGAAAGCTATCTCAGGGAGCGTTGCCAAGAGACCCTAAATGCACTTTCGGCAGCCATTGATGAAGCGGAGCGGGCAGTTTCTACTCTGCGTAACGAAACTGGTTCCGCTCGAAATCAAGCGCTTGCGTCCTCACTCGGTGCAATCGTGAGCGCTATTGGTTTGAGACTGGCTTTGGCCGCGGCAGCCGGTGTAACGGCGCCGGTGAGTGTGACCGCAGCTGCTGTTGGACTACGCATCTGCACTTTGCAGGCCGTGACGACGCCTCGAACGACATGCAGAGACGTCTTCGCACCAGTCATGACGCCATGCTCTCACGTTCAAATATCAACTTTAAGACTTCATCTGCCAGTTGGATACACCACCGCTGCCAACTGCATTCCGATGTACTTTGATCTGTGTTGGAATTTTGATGTGGAATGAGGCCAGTCCGAACGCAAGCGCAGCAGAGGTGGTTGTCCGACCAGTTCCACCCTTGAAACCGAGGCACGAAATAATGTGCAGTTTTGGCTCCATTTCAATTCGCTCCTCTAGTGGCGATGACTTGCATGCAGTTCTCTTCGCCTAGGAGGCTCTTTGTCCTGGTTTGAAGCGCTTATATATCTACGATAAAGGAAATATATCTATTTTTTAGATAATCTGACAAGTAGATTAACGCTCGTCGCGAAGGAGATCGCGGCGATTGGCTAAGACCATTAGAAGCAAAGGCCATGAAACGCTGTGCCAAGCGCTCATTGAAGCCAGAAAATCAGCCGGATTGACGCAAGCAGAGTTGGCAGACCGTTTGCGTTGCCATCAGTCCTTCGTTGCGCGCATCGAAAGCGGGGAGCGCCGGATCGATGTCGTTGAACTTATTGTTCTAACACGAGCTCTTGGAATAGCGATCGAAGATACAGTTGCTTTGGTCGAACACAGCACGCCTAAAGATCATCGGATCTGACCAAGCTTCGCGGTTGAGCACATGTAGCCGGAGAATTAACGGCAGAAGAATGCCAGAGAACTGCAGGCTAGCATGAGTTCTGGTGCAATTGCCGCAGTTGGAAGTTAGGACCGTCACCGTTCTGACTAAGACTAGAAGTTAAAACCCCCGGACGCCCAAATACTCTAAGACACACCTAAAACCGCGATGTGGAAGACGTTCCTGACTTTTGTGGGAGAAAACGTGAGTATCGTGGAAGACTCGCGTGATCCCTCACAACATTGAAAAAGATGGTGAGCCGTACAGGATTCGAACCTGTGACCCGCTGATTAAAAGTCAGCTGCTCTACCAACTGAGCTAACGGCCCATCTTTTTCAAAAGCGATCTATCGCCCTGGTGCAGGCATCTTGGTAAATGTCTGCACCATTGTGCAAGCGTGATGTTTGCACAAGGCGGCTAATTAGGGATAGCGGCCGGATGGGTCAACCCCAAAATCAGGAATTTCACAGCCATTGCTTTTAAAAGACGACATTGGGGGTTATATGCGCGCCTATGAAAGATAATTCAACTCAGAATGGCTTGGCGTTCATGAAAATGCATGGGCTAGGGAACGATTTTGTGGTCATTGATGCGCGTGAAAACGCTGTAGATGTCAGCGCAGGGTTGGCGCGTGCCTTGGCAGATCGCCATTGTGGGGTTGGGTTTGATCAGTTGGCTGTCATTCAGACTTCGGATCAAGCAGATGTTGCGTTAACATTTTTTAATGCGGATGGGTCGCATTCTGCGGCTTGCGGAAATGCAACGCGCTGTATTGCGCGGTATGAAATGAATCGGTCAGCCAAGGCGGAAATGCGCCTGAAGACTGAACACGGTGTCCTGTTGGCCCAAGATGCAGGCAACGGGCTGACGCGTGTCAATATGGGGCATCCTCAGCTGGATTGGCAGGATATTCCACTTTTGGAACAGATGGATACGCTGAAATTACCGATTGAGGGCGATCCGGTCGCCACAGGCATGGGCAATCCGCATTGTACATTTTTTGTCGATGATATCGATGCGGTTAAGCTTGAGACATTTGGACCCCATCACGAATATCACTCGCTTTATCCCCAGCGCACAAATGTCCAGATCGCCCAGATCATTGGCGCCGACCATTTACGGATGCGGGTCTGGGAACGCGGAACGGGTATAACGTTGGCTTCTGGGTCGTCATCCTGTGCGGTGGCTGTGGCTGCGGCACGGCGCGGTCTGACAGGGCGGCGCGTCACCATTGATCTGGACGGCGGGCGCATTGATGTTGAATGGCGTGATGATGGCGTTTGGATGACAGGGCCGACCATGCATGTTTTTAATGGCCGCCTGTCTGCCGAATTTCTGGCGACACTGCAATGACAAAGCCCCCTGTCTTTTCTAATCACGGCTGTCGTCTGAACGCCTATGAGACCGAAGCAATGAAGGAACTGGCTGACCAAGCCGGACTTGGCAACGCGGTCGTGGTCAACACCTGTGCTGTGACGGCCGAGGCTGTGCGCAAGGCCCGCCAGGATATTCGCAAGCTGCGCCGTACACACCCGAATGCACGTCTGATTGTAACGGGCTGTGCTGCACAAACCGAACCAGACAGCTTTGCTGCGATGGATGAAGTGGACGCTGTGATCGGCAACACCGAAAAGATGCAGGCTGACACGTGGGCAGGTTTGGCCGCTGACTTCATTGGGCAGACTGAGACCGTTCAGGTCGATGACATCATGTCAGTCACAGAAACGGCGGGACATTTAATTGATGGCTTTGGCACCCGGTCTCGTGCTTATGTTCAGGTGCAAAACGGCTGTGACCACCGCTGTACGTTTTGCATTATTCCTTATGGTCGCGGAAATTCGCGGTCTGTTCCGGCGGGTGTTGTGGTGGACCAGATTAAGCGGCTTGTGGATCGCGGCTATAACGAGGTGGTGCTGACCGGTGTCGATCTGACAAGCTGGGGCGCGGATCTGCCAATGCAGCCAAAGCTGGGCGATCTGGTTATGCGCATTCTGAAATTGGTGCCCGATCTGAAACGCCTGCGGATCAGTTCGATCGACTCGATTGAAGTCGATGATGCGCTGTTAGAGGCCATTGCAACCGAAGCCCGCCTTATGCCGCATCTGCATCTGTCGCTTCAGGCGGGCGACGATATGATCCTGAAGCGCATGAAGCGGCGCCATTTGCGTGATGATGCGATTGCCTTTTGCGAAACCGCGCGATCTTTACGCCCCGATATGACGTTTGGCGCGGATATTATTGCCGGGTTTCCGACCGAAACAGAACCGATGTTTGAAAATTCCCTGAGATTGATAGAGGATTGTGATCTGACCTGGCTACATGTGTTTCCGTATTCCGTTCGGCACGGGACGCCGGCTGCCAAGATGCCACAAGTGGGCGGTTCTGCCATCAAAGACCGCGCGGCCCGCTTGCGCACGGCAGGCAAACGGCAGGTCGAAAAACACCTGAGTCGGCAAGTTGGTTTGAAACACGACGTCCTGATGGAAAATCCACGAATGGGACGAACACGACATTTTGCTGAAGTGTGCTTTAAGACCGATCAGCCCCAAGGGCAGATCGTATCAGCACAGATTGCAGATCGGTCGCAAACACAGTTACTGGCATGAATGTCACGAACTGCTCATCAGTCCTAACGGCCTTCTTCGCTGACCCGCGCGCACGATGACCGCACGCATTTTATATTCATTCCGCCGCTGTCCCTATGCCATGCGCGCGCGTTTGGCCGTTCAGTCCGCTGGCTTTGTATGTGAACTGCGCGAGGTCCTGTTGCGTGACAAAGCGCTAGAGTTCCTGGAAGCCTCGCCTAGTGGGACTGTGCCTTGTCTTGTTTTACCTGATCAGACAATCGACGAAAGTCTGGACATCATGTTGCATGTTCTGGGGCAAAACGACCCTGATTATTGGCTGGATATGCCTGATACGTGGCATGATCTGATCGCCATGACTGATGGCCCGTTTAAATTGGCGTTGGACCGATATAAATACGCCACGCGGCACGACAGCGACCCAATGGCAGAACGTGAAAAAGCATCGGGGTTCCTGCGTGACCTGGACCGAATGTTGGGCGATCAGCCCTTTCTTTACGGTCAATCCCCGCGCCTTGCCGATATGGCTATTGCGCCGTTCGTGCGCCAGTTCGCCAATACGGATCGATCCTGGTTTGGCGCACAGCCCTGGCCCCATCTGATCGGCTGGCTTGATCGCTTTGTCACATCGGCAGCATTCGGCGCGATTATGGGCAAATATCCCAAATGGGCTGCAGGCGATGCACCGACGTTCTTTCCTGCCACCATGGACACAACGCGACCAAGCCCTTAGATATAAGGAAACAGGAGGACGCAGATATGGCCATACCCCTTGCCCCGATTGCCACAATAGCCTTGCGCTATGGTGTGATGATGGGTGCTGCCTATGTCGTTGCGCGCAAACTGCCGCGGGCGCCACGCAATCAGAAAAACGAAGATGCGCTGGATACCGTAGACGAAGGTGTGCATCTGTCAAAATCCAACGATCAGGCAAATGCAACAGGCCGGTTTCGGCGTATTTACCGCGTCAGTAAACGCGGCGCAGGCGTGGCCGTTGATACAGCATTCCTGGCGCGGATAAAATTCAAACGGGTTCATCCTTTATGAAATTGCTATACGCGGGGCCATCCCCCTTTGTACGTAAGGTTCTTGTGCTACTGCATGAAACGGGGCAGACCGCCGATATTCAGCTGCAACAGGTTGTGGCGTCGCCCCTTGATCCAGACCCCGCTTTGACAGCCATCAATCCAACTGGGAAAATTCCGGCGCTGATCCGCGATGATGGTCCTGCCATTTACGACAGTCGTGTGATCTGTCGCTATCTGGACGCCCGCGTTCATGCAGGTCTTTACCCTGAAAGTCGTATCTGGGAAACGCTGACGCTGGAAGCCACCGCCGATGCGATGATGGAGGCCGCCGTTCTGATGGTCTATGAGGCCCGCTTTAAAACAGAAAAACAGCAATCAAAAGACTGGATCGAAGGACAATGGGCCAAGGTCAATCGCGCCGTTTCCATATTGAACACCCGCTGGACAAGTCATTTGTCCGGCCCCCTAGATGTAGCCCATATTGCGGTGGGGTGCGCCCTTGGGTATCTGGACTTCCGCCACGATGATCGCGGCTGGCGGCATGGTAATGATGCCCTGAAAGACTGGTATCAGACCTTTTCACAGCGCGACAGTATGATGAAAACAACGCCAAAATAAAACACCCGTCTGTGCAGGATAATTCGCCAATGCGATATCGGTACATTGATATCCTGCACGCATTCTATCGTTTTACACATAAAAAATGATGCTGATATACGTATTGAGCTTGGCAAATGTGCCTTGAACACTCTGCTTTGTTGTATGGGCTTTGAATATATGAACCTCGACTTCGAAGCAATTTTCAAGCAATCTCTGACGCCAGTATGATTTTGAACCGAAAGTTCGAATTTGTCGCAGTAAATCCGGCTTATGAGAAAATGGTTGGTATAACGTCACGCATCTGCTTGGAAAATTCGTTTTCGACGCTTTTCCAGAAACCGAAGATCGCATTAAAAGCATGATATTGTTTTTGACAAAACTTTTGCCGGGCAAAATGTCACAATTTCTGAAATCCCTTTTAGACTTAACAAAGATGGCGTGATCAAAGAACAATGGGGGGACGGCGCATCATAGGCGGATCAAAAGCATAGAAAGATCAGATGATTACTTGTTTCAATGCAGCGAAAGCGTCACAAACAGCATCAAAAATCGAGAATTGCGCAATACCCTGATGGTGGAATTACAACACAAAGTTAGCAATCTGTTCGCTGATGTCGGGGATGTCGAACGGCAAACCGCCAGGGCAACAGGGGATATTCCCAGTTTTCTGTCAGCGCTTGAAAATCGCATTGCATCCTTCGTAAAGGTGAACCGGCATTTGACTGGCGATGTCGACGAAAGTGAACCCATACAATCGATACTTGATCATTAACTTTCGATTTTTGCGAAAGATGTATTGGATCGCATACACATCGATGGGCCCGATTATTCGCTTTCGATGCTTCAGGCCCAAGCGATTTCAATGGCCGTTCATGAGTTGGGAATGAATTCGACAAAGTACGGCGCAATTAGCCGTGCGAACGGAAAGCTGTCGATACTTGGAATATGTTGCCAAACGGCGGGTGCCTGTTTCAATGGCAGGAAATCGGCATCCCTGGGCAGCCTTGAATACCTGGATATGCAAGAATTGCGCGGCGATGGCGTTCTTGATCTGTCGCCGCTTGCCAATCTGAAAAACCTGCGTCATCTGGACATATACGACAATGCCATCACGGATATCTCGGCACTGGCCGCTTTGGATGAACTAGAAACCCTGAACGCATTCGGAACCGATATCACCGACCTGAGCCCACTTCAAAACATAACGGCATTGAACACCATACACATTCAGGCAACGCCCGTTTCTGATGTGACCCCCTTGGCGCAAATAACAAGCCTGACGGCCGTGTATCTGAACGGCACAGATATCAAAGACATCTCGCCTCTGATCGGTCTGCCAAGGCTGAGTTTCCTTGACCCGCCCAGTGGCCCTGGCATTGTGGGCCATGAAAATATTCAGAACTTTCTGCGATAGCACCGATGCGGTGCCAATAAAGTCCTGTATAATTGATCTGAAACATATCGAGTGTAATGCATATGACAAAACCTATTTTTAAAGTCATCAGCGGCCCCAGCCCAACAATGGACGGCATCGCCAAGGCAATAACCTGGGGGCTGGCGCCCGTTTTATCTGCGGGAAGTAAAGCCGCAGATCAGTTACCACATGACAGCGAAGGTCTGTTGCAAATCCTGCACTTTCGCAATCAGACTGCAAAGTCTGCGCACCAAAGAAGTGGCTGGATTGGCGGAAGACTGTTCAATAAATTTTCCGGTGAAGACGCCAATTATATTCCAATATCAGGAATGCATCTGCGCCAAACACTGACCGTTGTCGGAATCGAACCGCCGGATTTTGTTATATCATCTGGCCAATATCAACTTCGCACAGATATCTCACAGGATGCAGTTGCAATTCTGTCTAAGGTACTCAACATATCGATGCCAGCACAGCCATAGGAAATTGGCAAATGATGCTTGCTTAGAAATTAAAGCTTAGACCCAGATTAAGCGCGTTGGTGACAATATCAGTCTGCAAATCACCCCCGCCATCAAGATCGACGGTGTTTGACGAAAAGCTGCCTTTGTATTCGCCAAATACAGACCACGTATCAGTGATCTCATAATTGACGCCCGCCATTGCAACAACCGCAGGCCCGGTGATCTGATATCCGAATGTGTCATTGGACCCGACCTGAATATCCACATGTGGAATAGCCAGGCCAACCCCTGCCCCAACATAAGGCGTCCAGCGGCTGTCGTCCTGTTGCCAGCGGCGAAAACCGTTAATTGTTACCAGATTAAGACCATCGGTAAATTCAAGATCGGTAAATCCGCTGTCGCGCAAAGTGTCATCATCGGCATAAACCTTGGCATGGTTCATTTCGACGCCATAGCCCCATTTTTCGTTTTGCCACCACGTCAGTCGCAATCCGTAATAAGGTGGCGCATCACCTGAACGACCTTCCCATTCGACGCCAAAGTCGAATGGCACACCGTTATTATTGCCTTCAACACTGCTGTGCGGGGCTGTTTGAACACCGGTATATACGCTTATCTCTAATTCGGCCAAAGCCGGGCTTGCCGCCAAAAACATAAGCGCTGCCAAGGGCATACGAAAAGACATCTATAAAACCTGTGAAACTGCGATAGGATATTTTTACTGTTAACCTTTACGTAGGGATACGACCCAAAATCGTAAAGAGGGGGCCGTTCAACTATCTGCGACAAACTTGTCAAATTCGCGATATGCGCGAATGTCTGCTGGACGCGGGGCACGTTGGGGGCTAAATACCCGCAAAAGGCCATTTTCAAATGGTGAGTAGCCTGTGTGGACATCAAACATGGTTCGCACGCAAAATCCGAGAGGAGATGTCACTCGTGTCTCATGCAGACGATCATGAAAGCACCCGCCGCGATTTTATCTATTACGCGGCCGCAGGTGGCGGCGCAGTTTTGACCACAGTGGCCGTTTGGCCATTGGTTAACCAGATGAACCCAAGCGCCGACGTTCTGGCTTTGGCCTCAATTCGTGTTGATGTCAGTGGCATTGCGCCGGGTACACAGCTGACACAGTTGTGGCAGGGCAAGCCTGTTTTCATCCGCAGACGTACATCTGCCGAAATCGAAGAAGCACGTGCGACCGATGTCAGCACACTGCCCGATCAGGTTGCCCGTAATGCGAATACCGGCGAAGACGTCATTGCAACCGATGAAAACCGTTCCATCGGGGAAGATGGCGAATGGCTGGTCATGATGGGTGTCTGCACCCATTTTGGCTGTGTGCCACTGGGTGACGCTGGTAACTTTGGCGGCTGGTTTTGCCCCTGCCATGGATCGCACTATGATATTTCCGGACGTATTCGCCAAGGCCCGGCACCAGAAAATATGCATGTTCCGGTGGCAAAATTCGTGGATGAAACGACCATCCTAATCGGTGAAGAAGAAGAGGAGGCCTAGACAATGGCTGGAATCCCACACGATCACTACGAACCCACGTCAGCCAAGGAAAAATGGCTGCATCAGCGTCTGCCTATCGTTGGTTTGATGTATGACACGCTGATGATCCCCACACCCAAGAACCTGAACTGGATGTGGATCTGGGGCATCGTTCTGACCTTCACGCTTGTGCTGCAAATTGCCACCGGTATCGTTCTGGTTATGCATTATGTACCGCATGTAGACATGGCCTTTGCCAGTGTTGAACACATCATGCGCAACGTAAACGGCGGTCACATGATCCGCTATGTGCACATGAATGGCGCATCCCTGTTCTTTGCAGCCGTCTATGCGCATATTTTCCGCGGTCTTTACTATGGCTCATACAAAGCCCCACGCGAAGTGACGTGGATCATCGGTATGCTAATCTATCTTCTGATGATGGGTACGGCCTTTATGGGTTATGTACTGCCTTGGGGTCAGATGTCATTTCACGGCACCGCGGTGATCACCGGCCTGTTCGGCGCGATCCCGGTTATCGGCGAATCGATCCAGACCTGGTTGCTGGGTGCCTCTGCCGTTGGACAGCCTGCGCTGAACCGCTTCTTTTCGCTGCATTATTTGTTGCCCTTCATCATTGCAGGTCTTGTGATCCTGCATATCTGGGCCTTTCACACGACTGGTAACAACAACCCGACCGGTGTCGAAGTGCGCCGCACATCCAAAGAAGAAGCCGAACGCGATACTTTGCCCTTCTGGCCCTATTTCGTGATCAAAGATCTGTTCGCGTTGACGATCATTTTGCTGATCTTCTTTGCAATCGTGGGCTTTATGCCAAACTATCTGGGCCACCCCGATAACTATATCGAGGCAAACCCATTGGCGACCCCTGCACACATCGTGCCCGAATGGTACTTCCTGCCGTTCTACGCGATCCTGCGTGCGTTCGATGGGGATGTCTGGCTGGTGATCATCGTAGACTTCATCACATTTGGTTTCGTTGACGCGAAATTCTTTGGGGTATTGGCCATGTTTGGCGCGATTGCGGTGATGGCACTGGCCCCGTGGCTGGACACGTCATCTGTCAGATCAGGCCGATATCGCCCCATGTTCAAATGGTGGTTTGCAATACTGGTGGTGGACTTCTTTGTCCTGATGTGGGCGGGCGCCATGCCAGCCGAAGGCATCTATCCCACCATCGCCTTGATCGGATCATCCTATTGGTTCGCCTACTTCCTGATTATCTTGCCACTGCTTGGCATCATCGAAAAGCCGACGAAACCGCCGGCAACCATCGAAGATGACTTCAAGGCAATGTATAAAAAAGATCGCAGCGCATCGGGTACGCCCGCTGTGTCGCCCGCAGAATAAAAGGGATAAAGGTTAATGCTAAAAAAACTATCACTCTCTGCGGCCTTGACCCTTGGCTTGTCGGCAACAGCGGCGTTGGCCGCTGGCGGCGCTGGCCACGTCGAGGATTATGACTTTTCCTTCGAAGGCCCATTCGGAACATTTGACCAAAACCAGCTGCAACGCGGATTGAAGGTTTACACCGAGGTCTGCGCAGCATGCCACGGTCTGAAGTTTGTTCCAATTCGGACCCTTGGGGATGCAGGTGGGCCTGACCTGCCTGCAGATCAGGTGCGCGAATATGCCAAGCTGTACGAAGTCTATGACGAAGAGCTGGAAGATTTTCGCGAAGCCAAACCAGTTGATCATTTTCCAGAGTCAGCTTTGGAAAATGCGCCAGACCTTAGCCTGATGGCAAAAGCCCGCGCTGGCTTTCATGGCCCTTATGGCCTTGGCATCAACCAGCTGATGAAGGGCATGGGCGGACCGGAATATATCGCGTCACTCATGACCGGTTATGTTGATCCCCCGGCCTGTGCGCCTGATGACTTCGATGGATATTACAACCGTGCCTTCACGGCAGGTGGTATTCCGGCGGAATGCAAAGACGAAAACGGGTATTCCAAAATCGAAGGCAGCTGGATTGGTATGGCGCCGCCGCTTGATGATGGATATGTCGAATTTGACGATGGTCATGAAAACGATCTGGAAAATCTGTCTAAGGATGTTTCCGCATTTTTGATGTGGACAGCAGAACCCAAGATGATGGCCCGTAAACAGGCTGGTCTGACGGGCGTGTTGTTTCTGACTGTTCTGGCCGTTCTGCTTTATCTGGCCAACAAACGTCTGTGGGCACCGATTAAACAGCGCGCCAAAGACGAAGAATAAAATTGATAAACTGAAAAAGCCGCCCAGTGGGCGGCTTTTTTGTTTAATCGTGTCGCTTAATCAAACCCTGTACGGGTTTTCTTCGCGAAGAAGGCCGGTAAGGGCCTGTTAAGCGCGTTGAAAAATTATTCCGCAGCGACTCGCTTTACCTGCAACATAGGTTTCAGATAACGGCCTGTATGGCTGCCCTCAACTTCAGCCACCTTTTCGGGTGTGCCTTCCGCCACCACAGTTCCCCCCCCATCGCCACCCTCGGGGCCGATATCGATGATATGATCTGCGGTTTTCACGACATCCAGATTGTGTTCAATCACAACGACCGTGTTACCGCCTTCGACCAATTCATGCAGCACCTCAAGCAGCTTGCGCACATCTTCGAAATGCAAACCCGTGGTCGGTTCATCCAGAATATACAGCGTTCGGCCCGTCGACCGTTTGGCCAGTTCCTTTGACAGCTTCACGCGCTGCGCTTCGCCGCCGGATAACGTTGTCGCCTGCTGGCCAACCTTGATATAGCCAAGCCCCACACGCATCAGCGCATCCATTTTGTCGCGGATGGACGGGACGGCCTTAAAGAATACCTGCGCGTCCTCGACTGTCATATCCAGCACATCCGCGATAGACTTACCCTTGAATTTGATCTCAAGTGTTTCGCGGTTATAGCGCGCACCATTGCAGGTTTCGCAAGTCACATAGACATCTGGCAAAAAGTGCATTTCGATCTTGATGACACCGTCACCCTGACACGCCTCGCACCGCCCACCCTTGACGTTGAAACTGAACCGCCCAGGCTTATAACCGCGCGTCTTCGATTCAGGCAAGCCTGCAAACCAGTCGCGGATCGGTGTGAACGCCCCCGTATAGGTCGCCGGGTTTGATCGCGGCGTCCGTCCGATGGCACGCTGGTCAATGTCGATGACCTTGTCCAGATGCTCCAACCCCTTGATCGTCTCACATGGCGCGGGCGTCTGCCGTGCACCGTTCAACCGCATGGACGCCGTTTTGAACAGCGTTTCAATTGTCAGGGTCGACTTTCCGCCTCCCGAAACGCCCGTAACACAAATAAACTTACCCAGTGGAAAATCAACGCTCACGCCCTTCAGGTTATTGCCAGTGGCTTTCTTGACCGTCACCTTTTTCTTATTCCCCTTGCGCCGCGTCGCGGGCACTGCGATTTCGCGCGCGCCAGTCAAATATTGCCCGGTGATCGATGCAGGATCAGCCGCAATTTCAGCAGGCGTACCCTTTGCCACCACCTGCCCACCATGAACGCCAGCACCGGGGCCGATATCAAAGACATAATCTGCCTCGCGGATCGCTTCTTCGTCATGTTCAACGACAATCACCGTATTCCCCTGATCCCGCAGATTTTTTAGTGTCGTCAGTAGCCGGTCATTATCGCGCTGATGCAGCCCAATCGACGGTTCATCCAGCACATAAAGCACTCCCGTCAGGCCTGATCCGATCTGACTGGCCAAGCGGATGCGTTGGCTTTCGCCGCCCGACAACGTGCCCGCATTGCGACTAAGGGTCAGATACTCCAGACCTACATTGTTCAAAAACCCAAGCCGTTCGCGGATTTCCTTCAGGATCGCCTTTGAGATTTCGTTCTTCTGCTTGGTCAACGTGTCCGGCACCGTTTCGCACCAGTTGAACGCTTCTTTGATCGACATCTGAACGACCTGTCCCACGTGCAGCCCTGCGATTTTCACCGCCAAAGCCTCTTCCCGCAGCCGGAAACCATGACATGTGCCGCAGGACCGGTTGTTCTGATAGCGTTCAAATTCTTCGCGCACCCAGCTTGAATCTGTCTCGCGATAGCGGCGTTCCATGTTCGGCACGACGCCTTCGAACGTGCGCGTCACCTGATAAACGCGGCCCCCTTCGTCATAGCGAAACTGGATTTCTTCGTCACCGGAACCATACAGGAAAACCTGTTGCACATGGGCGGGCAGATCCTTCCAGCGGGTGTTTCTGTTAAATTCGTAATGCTTGGCAATCGCTTCAATCGTTTGTAGAAAATAAGGCGATTTGCCCTTGCGCCAGGGTGCAATCGCGCCATCACTGATCTTTAGCGTGGCATCCGGCACCATAAGGCGTTCGTCAAAAAACAACTCAACCCCAAGTCCATCACAGGACGGGCACGCACCAAAGGGCGCGTTGAACGAAAACAGGCGCGGCTCAATTTCAGGGATGGTAAAGCCGCTGACCGGACAGGCGAAATTTTCGCTGAATGTCATCCGCTCAGGCTCACCCTCGGTCGGGGCCGTTTCCAAAATCGCAATGCCATCGGCCAGATCAAGTGCGGTGCGAAAACTGTCGGCCAGACGCGTTTCAAGACCTTCGCGCACAACAATTCGGTCCACTACAACGTCGATGTCATGGCGAAATTTCTTGTCCAACGTGGGCGGTTCATCCAGTTCATAAAACTGACCGTCAACCTTGACGCGCTGAAACCCTTGCTTGCGCAGTTCCAGAAATTCTTTGCGGTATTCACCCTTGCGATCGCGAATGATCGGGGCCAGCAGATAGCCGCGCGTGCCCTCCTCCATCGTCATGATGCGATCAACCATGTCCTGCACCTGCTGCGCCTCAATCGGCAGGCCGGTCGCAGGGCTGTAAGGCGTGCCCACGCGCGCGAACAGCAACCGCATATAGTCGTAAATCTCGGTCACAGTGCCGACAGTCGACCGTGGGTTTTTAGAGGTTGTCTTTTGTTCAATCGAAATCGCAGGACTTAGACCGCTGATATGATCCACATCGGGCTTTTCCATCATGTTCAGAAACTGCCGCGCATAGGCCGACAGCGATTCCACATAGCGCCGTTGTCCTTCTGCATAGATCGTATCAAACGCCAAAGATGACTTGCCCGATCCCGAAAGCCCCGTGATCACCACCAGCTGATCACGTGGAATATCCACATCAATTGACTTTAGATTATGTTCGCGCGCGCCGCGGACTTCGATATTTTTCAACTCTGGCATGGCAGCCCTCATTAACAGATGGATAAGAGATAGCGGTCATCGCCCAAAGGGCCAACCGAAAAATGGAACATTTACGGAACATTCGCGATTTATTCGCCCATGCGCACGATCTTTTTGCGGATAATCACTAGGCACAGAATACCAGCTACACACAAAACTGTCGTCAGCACCGTCAAACCCGGAAATCCAAAGTCCGCAATCACAAGCGCATATATAGGTGTGCCTGTGCTGGTTCCAAGGTTACCCAGCTGTGCCATCGCACCGTTCGCCCGCGCAACATCGGTTTGCGTGTGGTTATAATAAGGAATGCTGGCAAAACTGGCCCCCGGCAACAGCCCGATCACGAAAAACGCAGGCAAGATGATCCATAGACTGCCGCCACTGATGCCCATCAGCACCGCCGTTCCCACAAATGAAATCACGGCGATCTGATCGGGCCGGATATAGCGGGTCAGAAACCCCACACTGAAAGTGCCGCACAGCGCAATCAACGGCAAAGCTGTTGCGACCCACGGCATATCACTGATCAGATCCGGCAAAAACGTCAAAAGCGCCACAAACATCAGGGTGTGCCAGAAAAATCCAAACGCAGGCGCAATCACTCGCGGATTGCCATACAGTGAAAGATGCAGCGCGATCCAGTTCAGCGGGATGTCTTCGCGTGCAGCCCGTGGCAATAACGGCCACAAGACCAGCGCCAGCGTCGCCATCCCGGCTGCATGTACCGCGAAAATCGCAGGCACACCACCGACGCCGTAAATCCCCGGCAAGACATAGGCCGTGGCTGCAAATCCAACACCGAAAAACATCCCCCAAAGCCCCATGACAATGGAATAATGTCGCGGCGCGCTGATCTGGATCATCAGCGTCGGGATCGCGACGACCAGCACCAGATGTGACACGCCTTCGATCAGGCGACTGACGAAAAAGATCGGTAAGGGCGGCAGGGCCGACTGCAGCAGCGACATCAGCGCCCCAAGCCCAAGCGCAAATAAAACCGCGCGCCGTGCGCCCTGACGTGCCACCAGAATACCAACGACCGCACCGAAAATAACGCCAATAACCCCCATGACAGAGACCGCAAGCGACAGCATCGTTTGCGTTTGTGCGTATACGACCGACACTTCGGCCAGCGCCAATGATATCTTGCCGAACTGCGCCGCAGCCAACAGCCCCGCCGCCCAAAGGATCAGGATCAAAATCCAATTCGTTTTAACATAGCACGTCATGGGATCTGCAGACCTGATCGTACAAGGGGCGTCAACCATCTTCTTGTCCAGGGCGTTAAAGGACCTATTTTCCTTGGCAGGAGGAATAATCATGCACCTGATCAAATACGCCGTTTTATCCCTTTTGCTGGCCGTCGTCGCCTTGCCTGCGCTTGCCCATCACGGCTGGCGCTGGACAGACAGCGGCGATTTTGAACTGACCGGAGTGATCGCAGACGCCCGTCTTGGCAACCCGCACGGAATTGTAACCATCACAGCAAATGGCGAAACCTGGACGGCCGAGGTCGGCCAACCCTGGCGCAACGAACGCGCAGGCCTGACAGATGCCATGTTTGCAACCGGGACAGAGCTGACAATTCTTGGCGAACGATCCGCCGATCCTGCGCAACTGGTCGTCAAAGCCGAAGCGATTATAATCGCTGGCGAAACCTATCTGCTTTATCCTGAACGCATGTGACCGAATTTTTCGCGGCGATCGAAGCAACCACTCTGGCCGAATACCTGCGCCGCTCGCGTTGGGTCTATCCGCTGATCAACGCCAGCCACATCCTTGGTATCGCGCTGCTGGTCGGCACCATTGTCGCGATGAACCTGCGCCTGATCGGCATTACACGCCTGTCGTCCCCGGATGATGCCATCATCCTTTTGCGGCCCGTCGCCATCGCCGGATTGCTGATCGCGCTGATCACAGGCGCTTTGCTGTTTATTGTCCAAGCGACTGAGTATGCAGCCAATCGCTGGTTTCAGGTCAAACTTCTGCTGATCATATCCGCCATTGCACATGCCATGTGGCACATACGCCTGCCGCCCGAACGCCTAAGGCTGGCCGCGACCGTATCACTTATCATATGGCCCGCCGCCCTGATCTGCGGACGTATGATTGCTTACAGCTGATGCCCTGAACAACCTATGGACAGCGGTAGGGTCAATAAGCCACGCTTGGATTTAGAACCATGGTCATCTGTGTTAGCTTCAACAGGATATAAGGAATTTTGATGCCTGATTTTGTTCTGCAGTGGGTGTATTATCCGGAAGATTTTAACACAGCCGGCCCCTTGGATGCAGTCCCAAACGAACAAGGTGCGCAGACTCATGGCAGCTTGCCTTGGCAATTACAGCTGAATGCAGGTGGTGCCCAGTCAAACCTATGAATTCACAAGCGAAGGAAATATCCGCGATAACAGTCGACCTTATGCGCAATTTGCCTGCTTTACGCTTAGAATGATGATTGCGACACCGCAGGGCAACCGGCGGATTGAAACACTGACGCCCGGTGACTTGGTCACGACACGTGATCATGGCGATCAGCCCGTCCGTTGGATAGGGCAACGCACGGTTCCGGCGATCAGACTTTGGATAATCTTGACGATGATCAGCTGAGTGAAGTGCTCGACCTTTTCCCATGCCTTATACAGTCAGATCAGGAAAGGCTCGCGTGCTGGCCGACATGATTTAGGTCAGTCGTCCATTTGGCCCAACCACGCATACCGAGGGAAACTTTGATAGCTATTCAAAGATCAGCTTCAGAACATCCACGCTTTTGTTGCGATCCGTGCATGCGGGGGCATAGGCACCAAAGATCAGCACAGCCTCAAGCCCACTTTCGATCAATCCCTGACCCGCGCGTATGTCATAAATCGTATCGATGGATACCGTCACCGTCTGATCTGATATACGGGTAAAGCGCTGATCGCTAAAAGACGCATGAGACGTCAGATCGCTTAGTAGATCGTATTCGTCCGAAACGATCAGCTCACGTTGATCATGTGCGCCCGATGCGGCCCCCGTCGCCGGCGGGAAAAGTGTGTTATGCGGGTCATCAAGGCGGGCCTGTGGTGCCGCATTAAACATCATCGCCATTAAAACCTGTGCCCGTTCGCCAACCTCGGTCCGGATGGCCAGCCCTGTGTCCGCAAGATCCACCCGATTGTCCGGCGTCCACCCACATTGCATGCGTGGAATGACCAGATCAAAGCCATCGGCCTGCAATGTCGCCTCGGCGTAATAAGGTGATCCGGGGTTGCGGCGCAGTGATACCTGTTGGCCATATTGAAATACCGACACACCATAGCGCCCCGTGCCGCCCGGGGTCGCACCCGACACTGTACCAGATTGATCGGGGCCGGGCATTGCGGTCAGAACAAATCCCGCCAGCCCCACCACTGCGACATAGGCAATCATGATATATTTAATCAAACGCCTGAACCTCGTCATTGCGACCTGTGAAAATCGCTGTCATTGCGGGCGGCACACCGAACCCGATCCAGCCAAGAATGCACAAAATACAAACCCAAGGACGCATCAGGCTTTGTTCAAAGGGCGGCAGATCATTCAGTAAAGCCGCGGCATCGTTGGCTTGCGCTGCAGGCACCCGCAAAACGGCCCCACCCATCGCCAGACTGTAATTCGCCATCACCTGATCAGTATGAAATCCATGGGCAAAAACCGGAACATCATGGGCATCCAGAAACCCCATTATATACGCCATAGGCCCCGCGCCATGCACCCGGCCAATCGTGACAAGACTATCCATTTCAGCCATGTTTACAAAACCCTGTAACACCTTGATGGGATTGAATGTTCATATTTAAAACCAGCCTTTTAGCACCAATCGAGATGATGATATCTGCCCAGTATTCGCTGAAATCCGCAAAGATACAACTGCGCTATCAGACGACACTGTAAAGCAACCTGTGTTCGTCTTAAAACATTTAGATCTAATTATGATGAACCGGCGATCCGCCAGGTCATCCAGCCAAATCCAACACCAAAAAAAACCGCGAACAAAAGCGTGATGATGTAATCGCAGGTACCGAAAACCCCATAACTGCAGCCCATAAAAAACGTCTCAAGCCCAAGCCCGAAAAACCAACCGACCACAACACCAAAACAAAATAGAACCAGGGTCAAAATAATACGCATTCAACTTACAAACCTTATCTATAATAATTATTAATCCCGTAAGTTAAGGCCCATTGGCGTTATCATCAACCTTTAAGGTTTGCCGATAAAGCCTACTCAAGCATCTTCAAGAATGCGTCGGGCAGGGCTTCAAGCGCAAAGGCGACCTGTTACAATAATCCCAAAACGGCTTCTCTCACTTTGAAATGTCTGTTTTCAATGGCGAAGTCGCGTTCTGTATATGCGATGTTGAAAGCTTGTCCGGGCGTATCCAGCCCCCATGACATACGCCATAGGTCCCGCCCCATGCACCCAGCCAATAGTGACAAGACTATCTGTTTCAGCCATGCTGACAAAATCCTGTCATGTCCTGGTGGTACTGAATGTTCAAATTTAAAACCAATCTCTTCGCTGCAATCGCAATGGCGATATCTGATCCAGTATTTGCTGAAATCCCCAAAGATACAACCGCGCGCTATCAGGTTGCACTTTACCAAAATGGCCAGAAAATTGCCCTGACCCCTGATGCTGATCATCCCTTCATCGTCCAGGGTAATCTGCAAGCTGATGCATTTGAGCTGATCATGCCCCGCTTTCAATGTGCCACAAATGATAAGTCAGACATTGATGTTGTCAAAGCAGCAGTCGGCATTCGCACTGAGACCGATGAACGGGCCAGAATTTTAAAACATATTCTGACCTCAACCGACCCCAAGATCAGGCTGAATAATCCTGACGCCACTCTTTTTCACGGCGCCACAGGCGCACCATGGTATCAAACCCCACAAACCCATCTTGTGAACCTTGAGCAATATGACCTGCTTGAACCTACCATCCACGCCTATTTCATTGATGATCGTTTTGCCAAAGCCAACGACGAAACCGCAACCATTTTGATAAATTCGATCATTCATTTCGAAGATTATTCCCAACAGGAAACCGAACTTTTGCGTCCAGGTTTGACAGCCACGCTTTTCATCAAGGTCCATGACGACCAGTGTATCAGAACTGATAAAACTGTGGATATTCTGATACTTACCTTCAGATAAATCTGATACATCTGTTTACCTGAATATATCGATCTGAAGCTCCACAAAATTTCAGCAAAAGACGTTAGACCTTTGTGAAACCACCATCACAACGCGCATGGAACCCCTAAAAATGGATCGCACGCCCATACGCATCCAATACACTTTCATGCATCATTTCTGACAAAGTCGGGTGTGGGAAAACGGTGTTCATCAGGTCTTCCTCGGTCGTCTCAAGCGTACGGCCGACGACATAGCCCTGGATCAGCTCGGTCACCTCGGCCCCGACCATGTGTGCGCCCAGCAGTTCACCCGTCTTTTCATCAAAGATCGTCTTCACCATCCCCTCGGGTTCGCCCAAGGCAATCGCCTTGCCGTTACCGATGAACGGGAACCGCCCCACCTTGATCTTATAGCCCAGCTCTTTCGCCTTAGCCTCAGAGTACCCCACGCTGGCCACCTGCGGATGGCAATAGGTGCAGCCCGCGATGCTTTCGGGTTTGACCGGGTGCACGTTGTTCTTGCCCGCGATCAGTTCGGCCACCATGACGCCTTCGTGACTGGCCTTGTGCGCCAACCACGGGGCACCCGCAATATCGCCGATCGCATAGATACCTTCGACGCCCGTGCGGCAGTATTCATCTGTGACGACATGGGTGCGGTCGACCTTGACGCCCAAGCCTTCCAGCCCCAGACCTTCAGTATTCCCGACGATGCCAACGGCACTGATCACCGTGTCAAAATCGTGCTTTTCGACCTTGCCGCCCGTTTCAATATGGGCCGTCACTTTGCCCTTGCCCCGGTCAAGCTGCTTGACCATGGCCTTTTCCATGATGGTCATGCCCTGCTTTTCGAACTGTTTTTTGGCAAAGCCACTGATTTCGGCGTCCTCGACCGGCAGGATGCGATCCATGACCTCGACCACCGTCGTATCGGCGCCCAGAGTGTTATAGAAACTGGCAAATTCGATCCCGATCGCGCCCGATCCGATCACCAGCAGCTTTTTCGGCATCCTTGGGGGGACCAGCGCGTGCTTATAGGTCCAGACCAGATCGCCGTCAGCCTCAAGCCCCGGCAATTCACGCGCGCGCGCGCCGGTGGCCAGGATGATGTTTTTCGACGTCAGCTCTTCTGTCCCTTTGTCGGTCTTCACGCTGACCTTGCCCTTGGCGGTGATCGTGGCCTCGCCCATGATCGCAGTGACCTTGTTTTTCTTCAGCAGGTGCCCGACCCCACCGTTCAACTGCTTGGCCACGGCCCGTGACCGTGCGACGACAGCGTCCAGATCATAGTCGATACCGCTGGCCTTCAGCCCGAATTCCTTGGCCCGGTGCATCAGGTGAAAAACCTCGGACGACCGCAACATGGCTTTGGTCGGAATACAGCCCCAGTTCAGGCAAATCCCGCCCATATGTTCGCGTTCAACAATCGCGACATTCAGCCCAAGCTGAGCGCCCCGGATCGCAGCCACATATCCACCGGGGCCAGCCCCGATCACGATCATATCAAAAGACTTCGTCGCCATGCCGCACCCCTTCTGCGTAAAAATATAGTTTAGTGCTAAACTATCTTGTTGTGATCATCAATGTGACAAGGGGCATAATTGCGGTTTTGTGAAAACCTAGCCAAACGCCCCTCTCAAACCCAATCCTCTATTGACTTTCAAAGCTAGGATTCCGACCCTGATCCCTGAATACTAAGGATACACACATGAATTTCGATATCTGGATGATCTATGTCGGCACCGTTTTCGCATTCATGGTGACACCCGGGCCAAGCCACCTGTTGATGTTGTCAAACAGCATGACCCACGGGTTTCGCCCGTCAATTGCAACAGCTGTTGGTGATCTGACGGCCAATGCGCTGCAAATGCTGGCCGCTGGCCTTGGATTGGCGGCCATTCTAGTCGCCTCGCAATATGCGCTGACAGTGATCAAATGGGCTGGCGTCTTGTATTTATTATGGATGGGCCTTCGAATGTGGCGCAACGCCGGGCGGTCTGGCACATCTGCAGGTCCCGCCAAGTCGGCGTCAATAAAACGACTCTGGATGCAGGGGTTTGTAACATCAGCCGCGAACCCCAAAGCCGTCGTCTTTTTTGCAGCGCTTTTTCCGCAGTTCATTGCATCCGATCATCCATTCTTTGTTCAGTTCTTTATACTGTCGATCACCTATATCGCAATTGACGGGATATTCTTGTGCAGCTATGGCGCTGGTGCTGATGCAATCGCCCGACGTCTAAAAGGGCGCGCGCGGGTCATCATTGATAAGATCGGCGCAACTTTTCTGATTGGTGCCGCAGTATTGCTAGGCCTGAAAACGCTTGGCGAAGCTAGATAGTCAATTCGCGCCCAAGCCTGCGATCCTTCATCGCGATAGCAGGCAACAAACCACCGACAGACAGCAGCGCGCGTTGATTGATGGGTATTGGCGAAATAAGATTTCGACATATTTTGATGTGCCTCGGGGGCCAACCGCCTCCAAATAACGACTGGATATATTGTGAAAAATCTTACAATCCTGACCGTCGCTATCCTTTGTTTGTTGCAGATTACCACAACACTGTCACATGCAGATACCATCACCAACCATTACGATCATTTTACACAGCTTTCGACCGAACAAGAACGACAGCTGGGTGTCATAATCCCGCCGGAAGGGACTGTGAAAGTTGGCGAAAGCAATGGTATCCCGATTTACGATACACCCAGCCGCCGCTTTACCGACCCGGAAATAGCCGAGATCATTCGCATGCTTGATCTGGTGCCTGAAAAGATGCTTGAAACCCCGCCACGCGCGATCATTGCAGCAAGCAAAGACACTGCAGGGCGTGCAATCCGACCAAACGCAGTCGCGACGGCAAGTGGCCCCTATATTTTCCTTGGCACAGCTTTTTTCCAAGGTTCCGCTGGCGGCTTCAGTGCCAAAACAACTGAAAATGATCGCAACAGTATTTTCATGCATGAATATGCACATGTTCTTCAATATTACCATCTGGACCCTGAAAAGGGCAAAATCCAAAACATGAAAGAAACGTCCTCATTGGTTTTTGATTTTGCAAAACAGGCCGGATGGAAAGCACACAGAAGACTGCACAAAGATAAAATCCTGACAGGTGATGACTTTGCCTTTGATGTCGTCCGTGATGGAAATCATCAGTGGTTTTTGCCAGAAGATCAGGAAGATGGAACCACAAAATACGGCCAGACAAACCCTGTCGAAGATCACGCCGAGGCATTCGGTTGGGTCATTGCAGGCCATCCCGGATATCTGTCAGGTGCCCGCGTGGAGCATGTTCTGACCTATCTTGGGGCCACCCGCGATGATTTCACCCAAGGCGTCCTGCCCATACACCCACGCGCCTTGCGATCACGCGGGCAACCCCGTGGATCAAAGAAATTTTTTCAGGATCTGACACCCGATGGCTTTACCAGACAGGACGGCGATCGCCAGTATTTCTGTTTTATCGACGATGACGAAGGCATCAGCTTTGACGACGCCATGCAATATTATGCTGCTGAATTCACCGACCGTGGATATGCCGCTGACATCCCGATCGAACACAAAATTCTGCCCCTGAAAGAGGACCACGCAAGTGCTGTCTATTCCTTTGATGGACAGCACGTTTTATTGCAGATCGTCGACCTGACCAACGCGGATCAATACATTGTCAAAGGGGACATGACCATCAGGATTGCACTTGGCTCTTATTCGCCATGAACCCGGATGCGGGACAGCCTAGTTCACCGGATTTCAATCAATGTTAACGCCTAAGCCGATCTTAACCCGGCGTGCGTATATTTGGTAAACAGATCCTTTAAAATTGGTCTATCTCGGCAGTTTTGTACAAAATTTTTGGTACAAAACCTGTGTACAAATTATACAAAATAGCGTGACAGTGCCCACAGCGCGACGTATCTGGCGCAACGTTCGGGGCGTTAACGCCGACCGCACGATGGGTCAGGTGATGTCTGCGAAAACCTGACCAAGTGCTGTGTGCAGTTTATCAAACATTTCGTCCATTTGCGCGTCTGTCATGATAAACGGCGGGCACAGAACAATCGCCTGCCCCAGTGGTCTGCAGATCAATCCGTTGTCGGTACAGGCATTCGCGATCCGCTCACTGACGCTTAGGTCCGCGGCAAACGGCGCCTTGGTCGGTTTGTCCGCCACTGCTTCAAGCGCGCCCATCAGTCCCTTGCTGCGCGCCTCGCCAATATGGGGATGCTGGGCCAGCTCTGCCAAGCCTGATTCAAATCGCGGCGTCAAATCACGCACGGCGTCCAATAGACCGTCGTTCAGGATAATATCAATGGATTTCAACGCAATAGCACATCCAACCGGGTGGCCCGACGCTGTGAATCCATGCGGAAATTCTTCCACCATTTCGCTGGCCACCTGCAACCTGTCAGCCAGATCAGGGCCTAAAATAACGGCTCCCATCGGAAAATATCCCGCCGTCAACGCTTTGGATGAAATGATCGCATCGGGCACAAAATCATAGGTTTGCGCGCCCCACACATTGCCCGTGCGACCAAACCCACAGATCACCTCATCCGCGATCAGGGGAATGTTATGCTTGGCCAAAACCGCTTGAATGGCCTGAAAATATCCCGCTGGCGGCGGGATCACACCCCCTGCCCCAATCACCGGTTCGGCCACAAATCCCGCAATGGTTTCAGCCCCTTCGCGTCGAATGACGTCTTCCAATTCATGCGCCAACCGCGATGTAAACTGCGCCTCACTTTCGCCCGCCATGCCTTCGCGCCAAAAGTGTGGGCAAGTCAGGTGAATGAACCCATCAAAAGGCAACCCAAACAAGGCGTTATAGGGTTTCCCGGTCATCGACGCTGACACCGCTGTCACCCCATGATACCCGTTCATCCGCGTCAAAATCTTGCGCCGTTCAGGCTTACCTTCGGCCCGTGCCAGAAACCACAACATCTTGACCAGCGTATCATTCGCCTCGGACCCGGAATTGGTGTAAAAAACCTTACCTGTCTGGAACGGCGACACCTCGATCAGCTTTTCGCTTAGCATCACGGTCTGGTCTGTCATTCGCCCAAAAAAAGCGTGATATCCCGGAAACTTATCATATTGCGCCTTGGCGGCCTCTGTTAGCCCGGGATGGTTGAAGCCTGCCACCATGTTCCAAAGACCTGAATTGGCATCAAGATATTTTTTTCCTTCAACATCAAAGATATAAGGGCCATCTCCGTGGGTTAGCACGACCGTCCCACGCTCGTGAATTGTGGGCAAATCCGTAAAGCCGTAAAACGAATGCGCATCGGCGCGCGCGTCCCAGCTGTTGGGGGTATGATCGGTCATCTCAGGGCTCCTTTGTGGGCACGCTAATCGCGGAACAGGCGCAGATCAATCCATGACATTGCGCCCGGCCGCAATTGCGCTTAGCGTCAGGTCGCAGCGGATAAGGGACACAAGGCATGGCACACACTGCCGACCGTTTTACACTTTGGGGAATCGAGGTCTTTATCGCGACCGTCGAAGAAGCATCAATCAGTGCCGCCGCCCGTCGTTTGGGTGCCAGCCCCGCGACCGTTAGTCAGCAATTGACCAACCTGGAAGCAGCCGTCGGCGCACGCCTTCTGGACCGCAATGCACGCCCTGTCCGACTGACCCAAGCCGGGGATATCTTTCGCAGACGCGCGCAATCCATACTGAACGAAGCGGCCCTGGTACGCGCAGAATTGGCGCAGGCCGACATGGCTGCCCTGACCCGCTTTCGCCTTGGAATGATTGAAGATTTCGACGCTGATGTCACACCCCGCCTGTTGTCACAGATGGCAGGCACCTTTCAAGATTGCCAGTTTTTGCTGGAAACCGGGGCCAGCCACAGGCTTTTTGATCAACTGGATGCCCGCGCGCTAGATCTGATCGTGGCGGCCGATATGGGTGCAGGCGCAGATTGGATGGAGGTCCATCCCCTGATCGAGGAACCTTTTGTCGCCGCTGTCCCCAAAGGATCCGCTAATGCCATCGAAACGCTGCCGCTGATCCAATACACACAGCGTCACCATATGGGTCGTCAGATCGCGGCACATCTGGCACGGCAGAATATGTCGCTGGCTCATAAATTCGAACTCGACAGTTATCATGCGATTATGGCGATGGTCGCCGAACGCGCAGGCTGGACCATTCTGACACCCCTTGGCTGGATGCGTGCCAAACGCTTCCGCGATCAGGTGGACCTGATCCCGCTACCGTTCGAACCGCTTAGCCGCACCATTTCCCTGAATGCGCGCAAAGGCATTCTGGCAGATATGCCCGGCGACGTTGCCAACCGCCTGCGCCCCCTTTTGAACGAACTTGTCGTAAAGCCCGCCATCATAGACTTACCGTGGCTGGCTGACCAATTGCGCATTCTTTAATATGGACCTCAACTGACCATAGAAACAGTTTTTCTGATTTTTCTATGTGTTCTGCCTGCCATTGTATGGTGCATGTTAAAAAAGCGCTAAAAACTGAAAGTCAGAGCGTTTCCAGAATGTCGACCATCAGATCTTGCAAACCATCATCCACCAGCTTTGGATTGCGCGTATTGGTCGCCATGGCGATAACAAGGTCGTATTTTGGCACCATCATAACTGCGGTGTACCACATCGTATTTGACCCATTGTGCCAAATCAAAGCGGCATCATATTCCGGCGATCGGTGTATAACCCAACCAAGCCCATAGTCTGCTGCATTTGGTGTTCGCATCGCTATACAGCTTTCCTGCGTTAGAAAATCAGGTGCACGCCCTTTGCACGCCGACAAATGCAATTGCCCCCAACGCAATAAATCGTCCATGCTTAGATGTAATCGCCCAGCAGGTCCCATCCATGCCGCGTTGTCCGACGTCACTTTGTTAGGATCCATAGCTTTTTGAAATCCCAATATCTGCCTGTGCCCCCAAGCCGCAGATGCATGCGTCGGCGCGCCAAATCCGGCCGAGTTCAAACCAAAGGGTTGCGTAACCTCAGACACAACAAGCTGTTCCCAGGGTGCTCCAGTAACATGCTCAACGATAACGCCCGCCAAAACATAGCCGACATTAGAGTATTCAAACTGTCCTGCGCGGTCATTCAAAGGTTTTGTCCAAAGCACTTTCAAGCGTTCAATACGGTCCTGTGACGGATCTGATGTTCCTGATTTTCGAAGGTGAAACACCGAAACATTTGCGGGTACTCCGGAGGTATGACTTAGCAATTGCCGCAGTGTGATCGCTTGCCAGTCTGCATGCATATCAGGCGCGATATCAATGATAATAGGCCCGATAGGATCATCAAGGCGCAGTTTCCCTTGTTCGAACAGGCGCATAACCAGAACAGATGTAAAAGACTTCGTGATTGAGCCGATATGCCAAGGCGCATCGCCCCCAACCAAACCCGCACCGCGATAGCGTTTGCCAGACACAAATGTGATCGGGGCATTATTTTCCAACGCAAACCCAGCCGCAATCGCAAAACGATCCTGTTCACGCGCAAGCTGACCGAATTTTTTCTGAAAACTGTCTTTGATACTATCAGCCAGGACATTCGTTCCGCTTATGATACAGACCATAAACAGAATGTATCTTAGCATTTCCATCCTTTATTTGCTAAGTTTCGACAGCTTTTCCTGCAGGTCGGACAACTGCTTTTTAATATCGTCCAGATCATCTTTATCTTCAGGCGCGTCTTCCTTGGCGGAGCTGGACCAACTGCCCGACATACCGCCGGTCATCGCCTTCAGAAACGCTTTTTGCTGCGCTTGCATTGCGTCGAAACCCGGCATTTGCGCCATTGGGTTTATGCTGGTCATATTTTCAACAACCTTGGACTGCCCGTCGCGTAGCATTTCAAAGCTCATCGCCAGGAATTGCGGAACAACGCTGGTCGCCTGGGTCGTGTAGCTGCGCACCAAGTCGGTCAGCACACCAAGCGGCAGCACGTTTTCTCCGCGGCTTTCGTGTTCTGCAATAATCTGCAACAGATACTGCCGCGTCAGATCATCCCCGGACTTCAGATCAACAATCTGAACCTCGCGCCCTTCGCGTATAAACAACGCGATATCCTCAAGTGTCACATAATCGCTGGTTTCCGTGTTATACAAACGACGGCTGGCATAGCGCTTTATCAGCAGCTTTTTTTCTGGCTCTGCCATGGGTTTCCTTCCCCCTTTTGCGGTACTGCAAAAAACCTTAGGCGCATGTGTCACAAAAAGAAAGAGCATTGGCTGTAATCATGGTTCGCATAAACGATCATCAAAGCCTCAGTTACTTTCGAAAGGGTTATAGACTGTAAGTGGCAGCTGTGAGCCCAACCTGTGAATTTGAGATTCTCGCTGCAAGCGCACGCAGCACGAAAAATTCTGCATATGCTCAGTTTCTCAAGCTGCATGGCTGTGGGAAGATCGGCCTTTGGTGCACGGGGCGGCAAACACTATGTAGGCAATGAGCTAGATGCCGGACAAATCACCAATTTACTGTCCTTGCACGAATGGCAGTTTCGTCAACGCTTTACGATCCCGGCAACGATCAGCATGAGTCGGCATTGCACATTTTGAACCGTTGCGACGTTTAAGAAAGCACCAGAGTGCTATTTTAGCAGACGCCCTGAATCCAAAGGCGCTAAGAGTTGCGATAAGGGGAAGATCAGTGCTCCTTCATCGCTTCTGCTCTTGCGATCGCCTCAGCCTGGATCTGAATTTGTTCCTCGCGTTCGGCGGCCGCACGTTGTTCCGCCTCATCTGCATATGCGGCCTGCAATTTGATGGCTGTTCGACGGGACCACCAAAGCATACCCAATCCAGTTGCCAGCATGATGACACCGAACATTATGCCCGCCAGGTTCGGCGCCTCGTTCGAAAGAAAGCCCATGCTGATACTGAAAAGTCCAAGCACTAAATAGAACCACGTGTAAATTCTGAAGAATACGGACCCCAATCCGCGCCCGAACATTTTGCGCGAATGCAGGTAGCAAAGGAGTACGGGGAAACCGATGCCAGCCAGCAAATTGCTGGCAATCAGATCAAACGGTTCCGGCAGGAATGACGTGAAAGAGCCAATGATACTAAAAGGTATAATCAGTGCCAGAAGCGCGCCACCAATCAATATAAACCACGTTGAAAGTGGCAATGAAACTCCAAACATTGTTACTCCTCCAAGATCGTCTTTGTCGTGATGAGTGAACCTGCATCCAATTGGTTTGTCATAATGTGCAGTCTAGTAGGACCTGCAACTGGTGAACAGCAACCGGCAACTTGCTGGTTTCCGCTCAGAGATTGATGTCATGAAGGCCTCGCAGGCGGTTCGACTTTCAAATGTGCCGCGCGTGGCGTTGACCTGCTCTTGCAATGCCTCGCAGTCTGCTTCGTCCAAAGCAACCTGCCTCAGCATTCCGTCAACTTCAGTCCGGGTTTTTTCTGCGTTAACTCGTGAATAGGTGACGTCCCCGAAAACGACGATTACATCATCTTCTGCGCGATACAGTACGGGAAGCGGACCGCGCGGCAAGCCAATGCTAACTGTACCGTCTTCGTATGTGGCCGGATATTCGGCCTTTTCAAAGGTGCTATAGACTGCAGATGGTCGATAGACCGTTGCACGATAGACTCCGTCATTTTCGGAAATTTCTATAAAGTTTTTGTCATCGGCCTTCCAAAAACCAACCGCATCCGCTTGGTCCTCATTGCACGCCACTAACAGAAAACTTGTCAAAACAAAAAGCAGACAGAATTTCAGGGTTGAAAGGGTGTTGCTCATCTGATGCTCCTTATAGAAATTTTGTTTGCAAGACTCTTAGGCGAAATCGGCGCCCCTTGAAAGACCGGTCTGGCGACATTCGCTGCGACACAGCGATGAACGTGCCGCACCTGCGAACTAATGATGCATCAGCGAAGGTGTAAAAACGAATGTCGGAAAAGTCCCGCACAGCTGATATTTTAAATATCATTATGCCGACTGCAATGCCAACAACAGTATAGACAAACAGAAAGAGCGAGCTCCGCGAAGAGCCCGCTCTACTATTCACACCGATTAGGGAGGAATGCGGCGTGTATCTGATCAGTGACTTATTTAGCGGCCGCTTTTTTCGCAGCAGCTGTCACGTCGTTTGTGGCTTTTTTCATGACTTTAGTTGTTTCTTCACCCATGTCTTTGCCAGCAGCCAGAACCAGTTCAACTGTTTCCATTTGAACTTTTTTCGCGATTTCAGCGAAAGCGGCCATGTGCTCAGCAGCAGCTTCAGCAGAGGCAGATGCGAAATCTGTCATTGCTTTTGAATAATCTGCCGGATCTTCTTTTACTTTTGTGATCGCAGACATTTTTGTGATGGTGTCTTTTGTCCACTTGGACGAAAGTTCGGCTGATTTACCAGCAGCTTCCAAAGCGACAGATGACATCTTTTCGCTTAGCGATGCTTGCGTTTTGAACGCGTCTTGCATTGCTTTCGTATCTACTGGAAATGCGCCCATCATGTCTTTCATGATCGCTGTAAAATCTTGTGACATTGTCTTCTCCTTACGCTAATGCGCGGGCCCACCCCGTGCTGTTCTTGCGTCTGACAATGAATATAAATGCTGCAGCGCAGCAAATCAAGTATTTTTCTGCACTGCAGCATAATTTTTATAAAGTCTAAATTTATCAATTATTTGGATCAGCCAAAACATATGTTCCTGGGGCGGGGCACAACACTTTGTGCGTCGAATCGCCCGGGGTTCGGGCCGGGACCTGCTTGCCAGACCGGGTTCCAAGCCATTTGCCCCACGTTGGCCACCAAGACCCTTCGTTATAGTCTGCCGCGGCAAGCCAGCTGTCCGCATCGCCCTTTGGGCCGCCATTGGTATAATGACCGTATTTCTTCTTGGACGGCGGATTGATGATGCCCGCAATATGACCGGATTCCGATACGATAAATGTTTTACTGCGACTGCCCATTTGGGCCACACCGTCATAGCTGGTCTTCCAGGCAGCGATATGATCGGTTTGGCAGGCAATCGCACACATCGGAACAGTGACATCCTTTAATGACAGCTTTTGGCCAAACAGCTTAATCTGGCCTTTGGCAAACAAATTGTCCTGACACAGCCACCGCAGGTATTCGATTGCCATCCGCGCGGGCAGATTTGTGCTGTCACCATTCCAGAACAAAAGATCAAACGCCGGCGGGGCTTCGCCCAGCATATAGCTTTTAATCGCGGGCCCATAGATCAGATCGTTCGAGCGTAGAAAGCTAAAAGTGCGCGACATGAAATAACTATCAAGATAGCCGTCGTTTTTCACCTGCTCTTCGATCCCATCAACAAAATCATCGGTCAGGAAAACGCCGAATTCCCCCTGTTCTTCGAAATCGGTCAGTGTCGTAAAGAACGTGGCGGATTTCACAGATTTATCACCGCGATGCTTCAGAAAGGCCAATGTCATGCTAAGCGTCGTGCCGGCGATACAATACCCAACGGCATTCACCTGCGGCACATCACAGATCTGCTTCACCTGTTCAATCGCTGTCAGATACCCTTCGTCAATATAGGTCTCAAGCCCCACATCGTGATAGCTGGCATCCGGATTAACCCAACTGACCACAAACAGCGTTACCCCCTGATCCACGATCCATTTGATCAGTGAATTCTTTTCCTTCAGATCCATGATATAGAATTTGTTGATCCACGGCGGAAAGATGATCAGCGGGGTCGTGTGCACCGTCTCGGTCGTGGGTTTATATTGGATCAGCTCAAACAAGCGATTGCGAAAGACAACCGATCCTTCGGTCACACCCAGATTTTCACCGACCTTGAATGCCTTGCGGTCGGCAAGCGTGACCAGCAGATCACCTTCGTTTGCCTCAAGATCAGCGACCAGGTTTTCAAGCCCTTTAACCAGCGACGCGCCATCCGTTTCCACAGCCTTTTCCAACGCATCGGGATTGGTCGACAAGAAGTTGGTGGGCGACAACATATCCACGATTTGTTGGGTAAAGTATTCGACGCGCTTGCGTTCAACGGCATCAAGACCTTCGATGTCTGATACCGTTTGATGCAGCGCTTTTGCATTCAGCTGATATTGCTGCTTGATATAATTGAAATAGGGATGCGTGGTCCACAGGGGGTTGGCAAAACGACGATCTTCGGGGCCATTATCGGGCGGGGCGGTCAGATGACCCGATGCCAATGCGGCTTGTGCATCGATATAATGTTTCAAGGATGCCCCCCAAAATGACACCTGATGTTCCAGTAATTTGCTGGGATTATGCATCAAATCGTTCATGTAAGCCGTGGCCGCTTTGACCATCAGACCCTGTCCGGGGCCTTCTAATGCTGGGTTTACGGGCTTTTTGTGCGACATCGCTGCAACAAGACGTTGCGACAATGTTTCCAGTTTTGCCAGGTTTTCATTGAGTTTTTCTGCATTTGCAGCATATTCCTGCGCCGCATCTTCGGCCGACGGCGGAGCTTTGCCAGAATCTGTTGTTGTCATTTTAATATCTCCCCCCTAATGATCTTACTCAGATTATCGTCGCTGTCACGGGGGAGAAACACGCGATGACCTCGCCGTCACCCGGCGAAAACCAAGGAGACGCCCGTGAAATATATGCTTTCATATGACTTTATGGAAACCATGCGCAACACCAACCAATGGCTTGGTGCGACAGCAAAAGCGATGACGTCCTATCCCATGACCAGTGCGATTCCAAATCCTGCGCTGGATTGGATGCGTGGTTGGGGCGAAGTCACAGAACGTGCTTTTTCCCGCATGGTTACGAAGCCCGACTGGGGCATCAGTTCACTGCCGTGTGCAGACGGGCGTGATCATCTGGTCGAGATTGAAACAATGATCGAACGCCCCTTTGGCGATTTGGTTCACTTCAATGTTCAGGGCCGTCCTGAAAAAGATCGCAAGGTCTTGCTGGTTGCACCGATGTCCGGCCACTATGCAACGCTGCTGCGATCAACCGTGACCAGTCTGCTGCCCGATTGTGAATTATACATCACCGATTGGCACAATGCGCGCGACATTCCCGTGTCTGAAGGCAAATTCGATATCGAAGATTACACACTATATCTGGTCGACTTCATGAAAGAACTGGGGCCCGATATACATGTGATTGCGGTTTGTCAGCCCGTTCCACTGGCTTTGGCAGCAACCGCCTATCTTGCCGAAGATGACCCCAAAGCGCAGCCCAAAACACTGACGCTGATTGGCGGTCCTGTGGACCCCGACGCAAACCCGACCGAGGTGACCGATTTCGGTAACCGCGTCACGATGTTCCAACTGCATGAAGCCATGATCCAAAGGGTTGGCTTTAAATATCCCGGCGTGGGGCGCAAGGTCTATCCTGGGTTATTGCAGCTGTCGTCGTTCATTTCGATGAACTCGGAAAACCATATGAATGCGTTTTCTGATCAGATTATGCGTGCCTCAAAAAGGGAAACCGGTGATCATGACCGTCATAATCGCTTTTATGACGAATATCTGGCTGTGATGGACATGACAGCAGAATTTTATCTATCTACGGTCGAGCGTATTTTCAAAGAACGTGAAATCGCAAAGAATGAGTTCACGATCAACGGACGCCTTGTGGATATCTCCAAGATCACAACAGTGGCCGTGAAAACAGTCGAAGGTGCCAATGACGATATTTCAGCGCCCGGCCAATGTGTCGCTGCCCTTGATCTGCTGACCAGCCTGCCCGATGAGAAAAAGGCAAGCCATGTGGAACCCGGTGCAGGGCATTATGGCATCTTCGCCGGCAAAAGCTGGCGGAACAATATTCGGCCGTTGGTTCTGGATTTCATCGACGCCAACAGCGGTAGCAAAAAGCGTAAAGCTGCTAACAAAAACGCAGCGGCCTGACTGGGCCGCTTATCAACCCCTGACGGGCTTTCTTCGCGCGACGATCACTGCAATTCCTTTGTGACAAAAGCAAAAGCTGATCTTGATACCCTCAAGATCAGCTTAGCCGTACCCGTGAGCGGCGAATATAATTTAGCCATACAACTTATACTATAGCACAAACTGTCGTATTGTCGCGCCTCTTCCTCTTGCACCGCCGATTGATATGTTGCACCACGGCAGTTGGGCAAAAGCAGGAAAATCACGATGGCGGACGGAATGATGGATATTGACGCAAAACCAACCGAAGAAATCTCTGTCCGCGATGTATTTGGCATCGACACAGATATGAAGGTCAAAGGCTTTGCTGACAAAACCGACCGTGTTCCTGAATTTGATCCAACCTACAAATTCGATCCCGATACAACACTGGCGATCCTTGCGGGCTTTAGCCACAATCGTCGCGTGATGATCCAAGGGTATCATGGCACGGGCAAATCGACCCATATCGAACAGGTCGCCGCCCGGCTGAACTGGCCCTGCGTGCGCGTGAACCTTGACAGCCACATCAGCCGGATTGATCTGATCGGCAAAGATGCGATCAAGCTGAAAGACGGCAAACAGGTCACCGAATTTCAAGAAGGTATCCTGCCCTGGGCGCTGCGCAACCCAACTGCAATCGTGTTCGATGAATACGACGCAGGCCGCGCCGATGTGATGTTCGTGATCCAGCGCGTGCTTGAGGTCGACGGCAAATTGACCTTGCTGGATCAGAACAAGGTGATCACCCCACACCCCTATTTCCGCATCTTCGCGACCGCCAATACCGTGGGTCTGGGCGACACGACCGGCCTTTATCACGGCACCCAGCAAATCAACCAGGGCCAGATGGACCGGTGGAGCCTGGTGGCCACGCTGAATTATCTGTCCCACGATGCCGAGGCGGCGATCGTTCTGGCCAAAAACCCGCATTACAACACCGAAAAAGGCCGCAAAACTGTGGGCCAGATGGTCACCGTGGCTGACCTGACCCGGACGGCGTTCATGAACGGAGATCTGTCGACGGTGATGAGCCCCCGGACCGTCATCGCCTGGGCGCAAAATGCCGAAATTTTCCGCGACGTGGGCTACGGCTTTCGACTGACCTTCCTGAACAAATGCGATGAACTGGAACGCCAGACTGTTGCTGAATTCTATCAGCGGTGTTTTGATGAAGAACTGCCTGAAAGCGCCGCAAGCATGAGTTTGGGGTGACACTTGCGTTGCGCGCAATTGGGGCTTTGCCTCAAACCCAGAGTACTTGGCCCTAGAAAAAGATCATATTCTGTCCGCTACCAAGTCAGGCTTGCCAAAAAACAACTTTTAGATGTATTATGTCGTTGATGAATCCGTAATTGCATATATTGGATGATCAAAATGCGTTGGATTATAGCCTTGACTGCATTTGCACTGGTCGCTTGCGATCTGCCGGAACCATCTGAAACGATGATATCAGACAGATCCAATACATCTGCCAGTTACCGTGCAGGTTTCGATGACGGATGCCATTCTGGACGACAAGCTGCCGGTGATCTGTTCGAACAATTTCGCAAAGACCAGACACGCTTCAATTCTGACCGCGACTACGCCCAGGGCTGGTCCGACGCTTTTCGTCAGTGCGAAACCCAATCCGAGGCACAAATGCGTCAGATGCGATCTGCTGCAACCATCAATGCCATCAAGTCCCGTGAACCCGACAAATTTGATCGCGTCCTGCGGAATATCGACTACTCAGGCCTAGAAGGCTTGTAATAACTTTACCTTCTTTCATTATTATCAAAATCCGCGCTTGGGTAATCCGACACCAGCAAATACAGGGGGGCTTCGTCTTCATCAATATCAGAAAACCGCCCTATATCATCACGAAACCAGTTATCCGTGCGATCATCGTTCACGGTTGACACCTCGCCGATCAGCACATCGCCGCCCTCGCCCCAAAACGCGTGCCAATCGCCAGGCATCAGCGTTACACTTTCGCCAGGTTGCAGGACAATCACCTCGCCCGGCTCAAAATCGCGCAATTGACCATCGCACAGCAGCTGACCGCCCGCATGCGCATCAAAACTGCCATCGTCAGCGGACCCGAATAGCTCAATCGCCAGACATGCGCCGCCGCGGTTGATAATATCTTCGGCTTTCACATAATGTCGGTGCATCGGGCTGATCTGATTATGCCGCGAAATCATAATCTTTTCAGCATAACACATGCCCCCGCCACGGGTCAGATCAGCCTGTCGACCGTTGCGCGTAGTGAATAAAAACAGACCCAGATCGTCAAACTGCCCCTGACCGTAATCTGTAATATCCCAGCCCAGACCGGCTGTCATAACACCGTCGGCAGCACGCACCTGATCGGGCGTCCAATATGCAAAGGGCGGCAGCACATAGCCAAAAGACCGGATAAAGACATCGGCCTCGGTCATAATGCGATTGATCTCAGAACGTTTCATGCCGCGACATTAACCAGCTTTCTGGACAGCCGCCATCTTCATTCCTATGCTCACCCAACAAAATCCGCAAAGGCATTCGCAATGCACGACCACCCCCATGATCACGACAACAACCTGGATCCGATGACCGCTCGGGTCCGCGCTCTGGAAACGATCCTGACGGACAAAGGGCTGGTCGATCCAAAGGCCATTGATGCAATCGTCGACACCTATGAAACCAAGATCGGCCCACGCAACGGCGCAAAGGTTATCGCCAAAGCCTGGACCAATCCCGACTATGCGGACTGGCTGGCAAAAGACGCAACCGCTGCCATTGCCGATCTGGGCTTTACCGGTCGTCAGGGTGAACATATGCAGGCGGTCTTTAACACGCCCGATCAACATAATGTCGTCGTTTGCACGCTGTGTTCATGCTATCCTTGGTCGGTTCTGGGCCTACCGCCGGTGTGGTATAAATCACCGCCCTACCGATCCCGCGTTGTGTTGGAACCACGCGCTGTGCTGGCCGAGTTCGGCCTGACACTGCCTGAAACAACAAAAATCCGCGTCTGGGATTCCACGGCCGAAGTCCGATATCTGGTCATCCCCATGCGCCCCGAAGGGACTGAAAATATGGACGAAAGCGCGCTGGTTGATCTTGTTACCCGCGATGCAATGATTGGCACGGGCCTGCCACAGGTCGCGTCATGAATGGCCCACACGATCTGGGCGGTCGCGCGGGCTTTGGTTCCATAGCCCCCGAAGCAGATGAACCCATTTTTCATGCAGAATGGGAAAAACGCGCCCTTGGGCTGACCCTGTGCTGCGGCGCATTGGGATATTGGGGGATTGACGAAAGCCGCCATGCCCGCGAAAGCCTGCACCCCCACGATTATTATGGCTCAAGCTATTACGAGATTTGGGTCAAAGGACTGGAACGCTTGCTGATCCGGCACGGTGAAGTTCATCCAGACGAACTGTCAAAGGGGCACATGAATACCCCAGGTCATGCCACCGCAAAGCGTCTTGATCCACAAGATGTTCCTGCTGTTCTGGCACGTGGCGGCCCCGCAGATCGTCCTGCCACGACAAAGCCCGCCTTTCAGATCGGTACAAAAGTCAGAACGCAAAAAACGCTGCCTGCGGGTCACAGCCGCCTGCCCAATTATGCCCGCGACAAGCAGGGTACCATCATCGCGCTGCCCGGCCATCATGTTTTCCCTGATACCAACGCCAAGGGCGTGGGCGAAGCACCACAATGGCTTTACACGGTTGAATTCGATGCCCGTGACCTGTGGGGGGATGCGGCTGAACCTGGGACATCTGTCACAATCGACGCATGGGAAAGTTATCTTGATGCAACCTGATCCACGTCCCTTTGACGAACCCTGGCAGGCGCAAGCCTTTGGTTTGGTTGTTCATTTGCACGAAAGGGGCCTGTTCAGCTGGACTGAATGGGCTGGCACCCTGTCCAATGTCATTGCTGCCGAACAGTCCGACACGCCCACAAATGCTGAATACTATCGCTGTTGGCTGACCGCGTTGGAACAGATATTGGCCCAGAAAAAGATCGCCACACCCGATCTGATCGATATCACCACCCAAGCCTGGCATCGCGCAGCCCACGCCACACCGCACGGGCAACCGATTATGCTGGAAAGTGATCCAAAACGTATCGAAGTTAAATAACAATGGCTTATGTAGAAAATACATACCACGTCATTATAGCACTTGTCGTTGTCACATTGCTGATGATGATCCCTGCCAAAGCCAATGATGGCGCCTATTATACGTCTGGCAATCAGCTGATCCCAATGGTGGAAACTGATATCCGGATCACGCATGAACGGCTGACATTGATCCGGAATGGCGGCCGAATGAATGTCACTGTCGATTACATTTTTGACAACCCCGGCCCCACAAAAACGCTGGTCGTCGGGTTCGAAGCCATGCCGCCCCAAGGCGATGTCAATACAACCCCGATCAGCGGCCGGCACCCTTATATGCATGACTTCACGGTTCAGATGAACGACCGCGATTTGCCTTATCAGGTCACGATCACCAGCAAAGACCCTTATTATGAAAAAGGCCAGATCATTACAGAAACCATCCTGCCAGATGAATTTAACCGGCTTTATGTCTATCATTTCGACGCGGTTTTTCAGCCCGGAACCAACAGAATTCTTCACACATACAGCTTTGATCTGTCCGGGTCAGTCGTCACAAAGCATGACTTCGAATACGTCCTGACTGCCGCAAACAGATGGGGCGCGAATGGTATTGAGAATTTCGAACTCAGCATCGACATGGGCGAGATGATTGAATTCAACATTCGCAACAGCTTTTTCAAAGATGCGCAAGATTGGCAGATATCGGGTATTGGCACAGCTTATCCATCCCCCGACTATTACGATGATTATGACTCATATAATCCCAATCTCGACACGCCCCCTGACTATACAACATTCGCGATGCGGGATGGTAAAATCACTATGGAACAAACGAATTTCAAACCTGCGGGGGAACTGTATCTTTGGGTGCCAAGCATCGCACGCTTTTCGAATTATTCTAATTTCAACGATGCGCGTTTTGATGCCAGCAAAGATCAGTTGCCCTTTAACCTACTATACATGATCCCCACAAACGGGGTTGATGATGCTTCAAACAAGGTGCTGCGCAATTATCTGTTTGCGCGCCGTGGCTATGTCTTTGCGAATGCCAACCTGCAAAACTATTTCAGTAAATTGCCGTGGTACATTCCAGATCCGATTTATGTCCCGGACCTGTCCGCGTTAAGTGCCACCGAACAAGCCTGGTACAAACGGTTAACAGATCAATAATCACCACCGCCGCAGGACATTTTGTACAAAAATATTTGTACAAAACCCATGTACAAATTATACAAACTCGCCGAAAAAGAACGTATGAGCCAATCTGACAATCCCGCCGATCCGTTTAAAAAAGCCTTGGCTGAGGCGACAAAAGTCATGGCCGACGATCCCGAACTGTCGGTCAGCTATACCGTCGACCCACCGGGGCAAACGGCCGACACGATCAGGCTGCCCCAGGTCAGTCGCCGCATGACCCGTGATGAGGTTCTGTTGGCACGCGGTACTGCCGATGCCTTGGCGCTGCGGCACAAGTTTCATGACACCGGAACCCACGCCCGTTACGCCCCACAAGGGCAGATGGCGCGGGATCTGTATGAAGCTATGGAAACGGCCCGCATCGAAGCCGTTGGTGCGCAGCATATGCCCGGCACAGCAGGAAATATAGACGCCAAAATCGGGTCCGAGGCTATGCGGCGCGGCTATGACCAGATCAAACAACCTGCCGAGGCACCACTGGCCACTGCTGCGGGCTATCTGATCCGTCACCTTGCCACGGGTCGCGATTTGCCCAAAGGGGCCGATAACGTGATGGAGCTTTGGCGCGGTTTTATCGAAGACCGCGCAGGCGGCACATTAGAAGATCTTGAGATAACCCTTTCTGATCAAAAGAGTTTTTCTAAATTTGCCCGTCAGATTATCAGCGATTTGGGCTATGGTGATCAATTGGGTGATGATCCTGATCAGCTGGACGAAGATCAGGAAGATCAGGCCGAAGAAGGCGCTGATCAGGAACAGGAACCCGACAGCACGGGCCAGGACGACCAAGATCAGGAAGACGATACAGAAGCTTCGCCAGAGCAGTCTCAGGAACAACAGCAGGATGCAGCGCAGGCCAGTGTGACACTGGATGACATGGCCGATGCAGAAATGGGGGACGAGGCTGATATGCCCGAGGGCGAGGCCCCGCTTGAGCCTCCCGCCCCGCAGCCCGTGTCCGACGCTGATCCGAATTACCAGGTTTTCAACACGGAAAACGATGAAGAAATCGCCGCCGAAGATCTGGCCGAACCCGCCGAACTGGAACGCCTGCGCGCCTATCTGGACCAGCAGTTGGACCCTCTGAAAGGCGCCGTCAGCCGCTTGGCGAATAAACTGCAGCGTCGCCTGCAGGCGCAACAAAGCCGCAGTTGGGAATTCGATCTTGAGGAAGGCATTCTGGACGCAGGCCGGCTGGCCCGTGTGGTCGCCAACCCCACGACACCACTTAGCTTCAAGGTCGAAAAAGATACCGAGTTCCGAGATACTTGCGTGACGCTGTTGCTGGATAACTCGGGGTCCATGCGCGGGCGTCCAATCAGCATCGCAGCCATCTGCGCCGATGTTCTGGCCCGCACGCTGGAACGCTGTCAGGTCAAGGTCGAAATTCTGGGCTTTACCACCCGCGCGTGGAAGGGCGGGATGTGCCGCGAACAATGGCTGGCCGACGGGCGTCCGCAACAGCCCGGCCGCCTGAATGACCTGCGCCACATCGTCTATAAATCCGCCGATGCCCCCTGGCGGCGATCCCGCGACAATCTGGGCCTGATGATGAAAGAGGGTCTGCTGAAAGAAAACATCGACGGCGAGGCGCTGGAATGGGCGCATCGCCGGATGGAGCGCCGTGTCGAGGCCCGCAAAATCCTGATGGTGATCAGCGACGGCGCGCCGGTCGACGACTCAACCCTGTCTGTTAACCCCGCGAATTATCTGGAAAAACACCTGCGTGACGTGATTGCCATGGTTGAAAAGCGGAAAGCCGTCGAACTGATCGCCATCGGCATCGGCCACGACGTCACCCGCTATTACGACCGCGCCGTGACGATCACCGACGTCGAACAACTGGCCGGCGCCATGACCGAACAACTCGCCAGCCTATTCGACAGCGATCCCAGGGCGCGGGCGCGGGTCATGGGGCTGAAGAAGGCGGGGTGACGTCAGGGTGCATATTCGCCAGGCCATTCGTACAGACCTAGAAAACCTGCTGGACCTCTATCGCCACCTTATGCCAGAGGACCGGCGCCCCTCAAAAACACGGGCCGAGACGGTTTTTGATGCCTTTCTGAAGTACGACGGCAGTTGCATTGTTCTGGGTGAGATTGACGATCAACTTGTCGCATCCTGCACTCTGGTCGTCGTACCAAATCTGACACGCGGTGGCACACCGTATGGTTTGATTGAAAATGCTGTCACCCATACGGATTTCAGACGGCGCGGTTTGGGTAAGATGATCCTTGATGCGGCAACCGAGCATGCGTGGCAAAATAACTGCTATAAGATTATGCTGCTGACGGGATCAAACCGCTCTGATGCTATCAATTTCTATCATCAGGCAGGCTTCGACCAGACAAAAACCGGATTTCAAAAACGGCGCATTCCACCAAGGTCAGGTTTGTGATCGGAAGAGTAAATCAGACTCAAACTCTTACTCCACCGGCTATTGCAGCGACGAGTGATCGATTTATAGTCTTGCTGGTTCAACATCTTAAGAACAGACGCACAGAAATTAGTACTCTTTCTCGTCAATGAGGATTATCTGAATATCCCGCGGCTCGGGTGCGGTTACCGGAATGCCGTATCTTTTCAAAGCCTTCTTTGCGCTATCCCGTACCTCATGCCAAAACTCAGAGTCGCGTAGTGCCTCAATTGTCCAGAACTCCTCAATACCCGATTTACGCAGAAGCAACTGGTCGAGTACTGAAATCTCGGGGTGTTTGTCCAAGACGTCATTATGCAGTTCTCTGAGCGCCAATTCGTAATCCGATGCCAGGTCATCTGCGGTATTCCAGAAGCCGCCGTAAAGCCGCAACTGTGTTTCGGCGTCTTGCGCCAAGGCGCGTAGTGACCAGTCAAAATCCTTTGAGAAAACATATTCAGTCATAGGTGTTCTTTTTCCATTTCCACTATGACCAATTAATCAGAGTGATGACGAATGATGAAATAAAAACCTTGATGTTTGTATATGGCTTTTTTTCGGCTGCAAACCACCCGGTCGGCACCACCGGGCAGCGACCGACCCGCCCCCGTCACGCCAAAGGCGTGCTTTCAGCACGACGGCGGGCGCTTTCAGCACCCATCATCGGGCCGGTCGCTACCCTCTGGTCAAAATAACATGAATCGAAACCTGCCCCCCTCGACATCCCCTGCGCCAGCGGGCACAACATCTGAAACCGCAAACGGGGACCGCGCATGTTTCAAACCTTTGATCCCACGACGACACCGGAACAGGGGCCTCCGCGTTTGGCGAAACTGCGGGGCGCGATGGCTGATCAGGGGCTTGATGGCTATATTATCCCCCGTGCGGATGTGCATCAGGGCGAAAATGTCGCCCCGCGGGATGAACGCCTGGCGTGGCTGACGGGGTTCACGGGCTCGGCCGGGTTCTGCATTGCCCTGAATGATATCGCGGGCGTTTTCATTGACGGGCGCTATCGGTTGCAGGTGCGCGATCAGGTGGCCGATGTCTTTACCCCCGTCAACTGGCCCGAGACGAAACCGGGCGACTGGCTGAAGGACCAATTGACCAGCGGCATCATCGGCTTTGACAGTTGGCTGCATACCCAACATGAGATTGAGCAGATTGAGAAAGCGCTGGCGGGCACCGATATCACCCTGCGCCCCGATCCGGCGAACCTGATTGACCACATATGGGATGATCAGCCCCCTGCCCCCGATGGTAAAACCATCATCTATCCCGCTGATTTAGCGGGCAAAACGCATGACGAGAAACGCAGTGAGGTCGCGCAAACACTAAAAGACGCGGGCCAGAATTGTGCCATCCTGACCCTGCCCGACAGCATCGCCTGGCTGCTGAATATCCGTGGCAGTGACATTGATCGGATGCCGGTCGTGCAGGCTTTTGCCATTCTGCGCGCCGATGAGACCGTGGACCTGTTCAGCAACAACTCCAGCTTGGGCGACCTGACGGATCACCTTGGCGGCGACGTGCGGCTGCACCCGATCACTGATTTCACCGATCACCTGAACCAACTGACCGGCACCATTCGTGTTGATCCGAAATCGGCCCCGCTTGAAGTCACGCGGCAGGTGACGAAGGCTCAGATTGCCTATGACGAAGACCCCTGCATCCTGCCCAAGGCCTGCAAAACTGACGCCGAGATTACAGCCACCCGCGAGGCGCATCTGCGTGACGGGGCCGCGGTGGTTGAGTTTCTGGCCTGGCTGGACCGGCAAGACCCCGAAACCCTGACCGAGATCGACGTGGTCAAAACGCTGGAAGGGTACCGCCGCGCCACGAACGCCCTGCGCGATATCAGTTTTGAAACGATCAGCGGCACCGGCCCCAACGGTGCGATTGTGCATTACCGCGTGACAACCCAAACCAATCGGCAGATCCGCGACGGTGATCTGTTGCTGGTCGACAGCGGCGGGCAATATATCGACGGCACCACCGATATCACCCGCACCATCGCCATGGGTGACCCCGATGAAGAGCCACGCAGATGCTTCACCCGCGTGCTGCAGGGGATGATCACGCTGAGCCGCGTGCGGTTCCCCAAGGGGCTGGCGGGCCGCGATCTGGACGCGCTGGCGCGCTTTCCACTGTGGACCGCGGGCTTGGACTTTGACCACGGCACGGGCCACGGCGTTGGCGTTTATCTGGGCGTGCACGAAGGCCCGCAACGGATCAGTCGCGCGTCCGAGGTGCCGCTGAAACCCGGTATGATCCTGTCGAATGAACCGGGCTATTATCGCGATGGGGCCTTTGGCATTCGCATAGAAAATTTGATCGTTGTGCAACCCGCGCCCGAATTGCCCGGCGCGGATGACCGTCAGATGTTGTCTTTCGAAACGCTGACCTATGTTCCTATTGATCGCAATCTGATTGTCACAGACATGCTGGACGTCAATCAACGTCAGTGGATCAATGACTATCATACGGATTGCCTTGCTAAGCTGGGGGACCGGCTTTCAACTGACGCGAAAGCATGGTTAACAGAAGCGACGCGCCCCCTTTGACATCTGTTTGTCATACGGCGCATTCAGAATTAATTTCTGGGGGAACGATATGTCTGATTATATTACGATTCAGAAAGCGGATGGCAAATGGGTGGTTCGCGCTGGTGGTGCCGTATTGGGCGAAACGGCTGATGCACTTGAACTAACCGAAGGCGGCCACAAGACAATCTACGTGCCGCGCAAGGACATGGCGATGGCATTTCTTGAACCGACGGATACAACGTCCCATTGCCCGCACAAGGGCGATGCCAGCTATTTTTCGATTGTCACAAAAAGCAACACGATCAAAGACGCCGTCTGGAGTTATGAAGCCCCCAAAGATGACGTGGCCCAGATCAAAGATCATTTGGCCTTTTATACCAACAAAGTCACGGTCGAACAACTTTAGGAATGTTCTTCCGCGGCTGTCGCGGCAAGGGCACGGTTATAGGCTTTTAAAGCATCCACTTGAAACAAGGCCCCCATCAATTCGGGCGGTTCACCTTCGCCTTTTAGTGTGACGACCGGAATAAAAGCGATATTCGCTCTATCAAACAAAGGCATAGCTTGCTCTAGGGTTGCATTTCCGTCGATGTATGTGCCCTGTTCAACCAGCGCCCAACAGTCGTCTTCCGATGCCGCCTTATCATCTGTGAATGACCGCATGATGTTTGAAACTCGAAACATGGCCAGTAAATAAGCCTGTGGTCCCGCAGCCAGATGGATATTTCGACGTTCAAGCTGTGTCAGGAAAAAAGATCGATCCACCAGCCGGGACGATAGTGCTGTGGACAAAGACACCGCAACCATCACCGCCAGACCCGTTTGCCAGTCCCCGGTCAATTCAAACACAATCAATGTGGTCGAAATCGGCGCCCCCAAAACTGCAGCCGCCACAGCACCCATGCCAGCCAGGGCATAAATCGTGGGCGATCCGCTGACGGTTGGGAAAAGTCCCGTTGCAATTAAACCAAAGGTCAATCCGGTTAACGCACCGATCATCAAAGACGGCGAAAACACCCCGCCCCCCATACGACCCCCGATGGTGATCGCAACCGCAACGACCTTTAGAATGGCAAAGACAAGCGCCTCGTGCCAGATCAATTCTCCAGTCAGTGCAGCCGATGTCGTTTCATATCCAACGCCGATAATATGTGGAAAAAAGATCGCCAAGGCCCCCAACCCCATACCCGCAATCGCCGGGCGCAAATATCTTGGGATAGAGTATTTATTCTGAACATAATCGCCAATGTCATCTGCCCAGAAAATCGCCCGCATCAGCACAACAGCAACCACGCCGCAGATCAACCCAAGGATCAAGAATGCAGGTAATTCGACATAGAACGCCAGCGCACCACCTGTTGCCAGCGTGAACTCAGTCACGTCACCGAACGCCAAACGATTGATCACAGTTCCTGCAACTGATGCAATAACAATTGGTGCAAACGCATGAACCGCGAAGTGGCGCAAAACAACTTCAAGCGCGAACAAAGCCCCGGCAATTGGTGCGTTAAACGATGCGCTGACAGCCGCCGCCACAGCACAGCCCAGCAAATCGCGACCAGTGATTCCATCCGCACGGATAACATTCGATACCCAGCTTGATATGACAGCGGCCAAGTGAACCACTGGCCCTTCCCGCCCGCTGGAACCGCCAGATGACAGCGTGATCAGAGATGCAAAAGCGGATGCCAAGCCTGCCCGCTTTTCGACCCGTCCATCTTTTAACGCAGCCCCTTCGATGACATCAGCGACCGATCTGGCCCGCGCATCGGGGGTAAACCAATGCAGGATAAAACCGACGACTAAGCCGCCAATTACCGGGATGATAAAAATCAGATACCAAGGCAGCGTTTCGGCAAAACTATGGATTGTGCGGATATCAGGCACGCCATAAAGCCAGCTTTGCAAGGTCGTGATCCCTTTGCGAAACAGCAGCGCTGCAAACCCGGCGGCGATCCCGATCAAAAGGGCAATAAACCAGAACTGTATCTGGCTGGGGCCGCGATGTTTCATCACGCTCCAACCGTTGCGACACACAACGTAAAGATCGTCCAGCTGTTGCCCGATCAGTGTCTTGTCTTGCTTGGCCATCTGGGGCGTCCGGTGCGGGCCATAAAGCTCAGCCAATCTGACACCCGCGCTGTCAGGACTGTTTTCATGTTCACAATGTCTTAGGCGAAAGTGCGGGCCCGTCCAACCCCCGTGCCAAGACTAACCCGCCAACAGTGCCCGCGCTGCACCGCGTGCCTGATCCGTGATTGTATCGCCAGACAACATGCGTGCAATTTCATCAACACGTTCATCCGCATTCAACGGCACCACGGTCGATGTTGTCATATTTTCCTGAACACGCTTTTCTACACGCCAATGATGGTGCCCAAGGGCGGCCACCTGCGGTGAATGGGTGACGACCAACACTTGTCCAGTCTTGGCAATTTCACCCAAACGACGCCCAACGGCATCAGCGGTTGCACCGCCCACACCGCGATCAATTTCATCAAAAATCAGGGTTAAACCGTCAGTGTCACTGGTCAGACAGACCTTCAACGCCAAAAGAAAGCGGCTTAGTTCGCCCCCAGATGCGATCTTATCCAATGGCCCCGCAGGCGCGCCGGGGTTGGTGGCGACGGTGAATGCAACATGATCATGCCCATCCAACGACGGTGGCGCTGGCTCGATCTGTGTTTCAAATACAGCGCGTTCCATTTTTAACGGGGCCAATTCGGCCGCCATAGCCTTGTCCAATCCGGCAGCGGCTAATTTACGTTTTTTGCTCAACATATTGGCGGCTTGATCAAAGGCATCTTGTGCCGCCTGAACCGCTTGTTGCAGCGCTTTCAAGTCATCTGCGCCGCCATCCAATGCCGCCAGTTTATCACGCATTTCTTGGGCAAATTCGCCAAGATCATCTGGCTGAACATTGTGTTTCCGTGCCAGACCGCGAATGGCGAACAGACGTTCTTCGGCGTCTTCCAGTTCGTGCGGATTAAATGACAACGTATCCAAAAACGATTCAACACCGTGTTGCGCTTCACTCAACTCAAGTGCTGCGCGTTCCAGTGCGGCCAAGGGCTGTTCCAACGCACCCTCGGCTTGATCGACAACATCTTCCAACCACCGGGATGCATCCTGCATCGCACCGTCAGCGCCATCATTTCCAAGGGCTTTGAGGGCTTTGGACACATCTTCGCGAATGCGCTCTGCCCCTTGCATCAAACGGCGACGGGTATCCAATGTTTGTTCTTCGCCAGGCTGCGGATCCAAGGCATCCAGTTCCTGCATCGCATGGCGCAGAAAATCTTCTTCGGCCCTGACTTCATTCAGCTTGGCTTCTGCGGCTGTCACATGGGCTTTGGCGTCAGACAACGCGCGCCACGCAATTTTACATGTCTCTAGCTCAGGTCCTGCGTTGGCATAATCATCCAATAACGCGCGGTGACCACGGGCATTCAGCAGACCACGGTCATCATGTTGGCCATGCAGTTCAACCAATGTGTCAGATAAGGCGCGCAATATCTCACCACTGGTGCGGCGGTCGTTCACATAAGCTGTCTTGCGGCCATCCTTTGTATTGACCCGGCGCAGCAGCAGTTCGTCACTGGGATCAAATCCGGCATCTTGCAAAACGGCTTGCGCAGGATGATCCGCCGTTAGATCAAACCAGGCGGTAACTTCCCCCTGATCAGCACCGGCGCGCACCAGTTCTGCACGTCCCCGCCAGCCAAGTACAAAGCCCAAGGCATCCAGCAAAATCGATTTACCCGCTCCAGTTTCGCCGGTTAAAACATTAAGGCCCGGCTGGAACTCAAGTTCCAACCGGTCGATTATCAGCATATTCCGGATATCCAATCCCCGAAGCATGGCTGACCTTACTTACAAAAACGGATCAGAGCCATCGCCCCTGAACCACCTGACGATAAACCTGCCGCAGCCAGCTGTCGCCTGCCGCCTCTAGTTCAAGCCCGCGCCCGGTCAACAGCTTATAGCTGTCATCATACCAATCTGTGGATCGATAGTTGTATCCCAGAATGGCGCCTGCTGTCTGTGCCTCGTTCGTCAGACCAAGAGACAGATAGCTTTCGACAAGCCTGTGCAGTGCCTCGGGTGTGTGTGTCGTAGTTTGAAATTCCTCAACCACGACGCGGAACCGATTGATTGCAGCGCCATAATGACCGCGTTTCAGGTAGTAACGCCCGATCTCCATCTCTTTTCCAGCAAGATGATTAAAGGCCAGATCAAATTTCAGAATTGATGATCGCGCATATTCGCTTTCGGGATAACGTTCGATGACAGTGCGCAAAGATTGCAACGCCTGAAAGGTCAGCCCTTGGTCGCGCCCTACATCGTCGATCTGATCATAATAGCTAAGCGCCAGAAGATATTGCGCATAGGCAGCATCTTCGTCTGCTGGATAAAAATCGATATAACGTTGCGCTGTTGCCCGGCTGTTTTCGTAATCCCGGTCGCGATGATAGGCGAAGGCCTGCATGATCAATGCGCGCTTGGCCCAATCAGAATAAGGATAAAGCCGTTCAACTTCACCAAACAGTCGTGCAGCTTCATCTGCATTACCATCTTCAAGTTCGAATTCAGCCTTGTTGTAAATTTCTTCGGCGGTGAAACTTTCCAGTGGCTGTTCACGACCGCCACCACCAGCCCCGCAGGACGCCAAAAGTGCGATGGCCAGAATCGCCACACAGCCCTTTAGTCGAAGCCCCTTCATTATGTATAACCTCTTGAATAGACCGTGCACCCGGTAAAAAGGCGCCAATATCGAAATGGGTCTAGCATAGAAAAATCTGGGGCAAAACGGCTAAGCGCGGATTTTCACGCATCCGCTATCAGTTTTCAGTTATGCGATCAGCGGAAGATCTTCTTGGTGAAGATCAAAGCCCGGCAAACGCGCAATATCTGCAGTACCACATGTGATCACGCGAAACGCTGTGGTATCCGAGAAAAGCGCACGAAGTAGACGGTTTGTCATGGCGTGACCCGCACGCAGGCCCGTGTAACGCCCCATAATGGGATGGCCAGCCAAGGACAAATCCCCAAGCGCATCCAGCATTTTATGACGCACCGCTTCATCACGATGGCGGAAACCGCCCGGGCTTAGGATATCATCACCATCCACAACAACAGCATTTTCCAAAGTGCCGCCCAAGGCCAGACCTTGTGCATGCATTGCGTCCACATCGGATTGACGGCAAAATGTACGGCTGTCACACAATTCACGAACGAATGTGCCATTGGACATATCAAGTGATTTATGTTGCTGGCCAATCGCCTGATCCACAAAATCAATCGCAAAATCGATGTGCAGTGAATGTGCGGGTTCAAAGCGGGCAGTTGATGCACCGTCATGAACTTCGACAGTTTTCAAAACCTCGACCATACGCACGGGGCTGGACAATGTTTTTATACCACGGTTCAGAAACGCTTTGACAAACTTTGCTGAGCTACCATCAAGGATCGGCACTTCAGGACCGTCGATTTCAATCAGGGCATTATGAATACCACAACCCGCCAAGGCAGCCATGATGTGTTCAATTGTTGAAACACTGACGCCTGCGTTATTTACAATCTTGGTGCACAAAGGTGAGATTTCAACAAAATCCCAGCGCGCGGGGATCATCGTATCGCCAATCTCAATATCCGTTCTGCGGAACCATATACCATATTCGGCAGACGCAGGGTGAACTGTGACACGTACAGTCGCGCCGGAATGCAGGCCAACGCCGGAAAAGCTCACGGGTGATTTTAGCGTTGTTTGCACAGAGACCATCCTTTGGGCATCTAAACGATCAGTTAATATTTGCTGAAGGATAGGTAATTCGCCATGCGCATAAGGACAATTCACTCTTTGCAACGGTCTGAAACACTGCGACCGAAAATATGCTTATTCTGAAATATAAGAATGTAACGCTTTGATATAATAGAAAAAGCCGCCCATAATTTGAGCGGCTTTTGTTACATTTTAATGTGTATTAATTCGCTTGTCGGCGCAGGAATGCAGGAATTTCGATGCGATCCTGGTCTGAATGACCATCCTGTTCGTCATCATAGCCTTGATGAACAGGGGGTTGTTGACGAAGCGGCTGTGGCTGATTGCGCTCCGTTCCAGCTTCATGTGCACCAGTCATACGCCCGATCAATGAATTGATACCAAAGCGTGGTTTTTCATCTGATGGCGGTGCCGTTGGCGACATCGCTTCGCGAGGCGGCGCCTTTTGAACAGCGGCCTGCAAGCGCTGCATCGCCTGTGGCGAAGGTGTACCGGGTGCGGCCGCAACATATGGCTCTTCTTGTTGTTCCTGCGTAACTTCGGGCTGAGGCTCGAACGTTGCAGCCTCCGGTTGATATGCGGGTGGTGGCAGATCGTCCGTAGCGACTGTTTCAGGCTCTGGTTCAAACTCTGGAAACAATGTGGGTTCTTGTGCAACGGCCTCTTGCACCTCAGGCTCAGCCTGAGCAGTTTCCACCGGCCTTAGAGGCTCGGCCAAACTGCGGCGGGGTACTGGAACTTCACCAACTTCAGCGGCATCAATACCGGTTGCAACAACGCTGACCCGCATTTTGCCTTCCATTTCGGTATCCAAAGTCGACCCAACGATGATATTCGCATCGGCATCCACTTCTTCGCGGATCCGGTTAGCGGCTTCGTCCAGTTCAAACAATGTCAGATCATAGCCACCTGTGATGTTGATCAGCACGCCATTTGCACCGCGCAGGCTGATTTCATCCAGCAGCGGATTGGCGATGGCTTTTTCGGCAGCCTGAATGGCGCGATCTTCGCCTTCAGCTTCGCCTGTGCCCATCATCGCTTTGCCCATTTCGTCCATGACAGCACGGACATCGGCAAAATCAAGGTTGATCAAACCGGGACGAACCATAAGGTCCGTTACACCCTTAACACCTTGATAAAGCACATCATCTGCCATGCTAAACGCTTCGGTAAAGGTCGTCTTTTCATTGGCAAGACGGAACAGGTTCTGATTTGGAATAATGATCAGCGTGTCGACCATTTTCTGCAAGGCTTCGACGCCTTCTTCCGCCTGACGCATGCGCTTCCCGCCCTCAAACTGGAAGGGCTTGGTCACAACACCGACCGTCAGAACACCCAATTCGCGAGCAGCCTGCGCGATAATCGGGGCTGCACCTGTGCCTGTACCACCGCCCATACCGGCCGTGATGAAACACATATGCGCACCAGCAAGCTGATCAACGATCTGCTCAATGCTTTCTTCAGCAGCGGCGGCACCAACAGACGGGCGCGCGCCGGCGCCCAAACCTTCGGTGACTTTGACGCCAAGCTGCACCTTGACCGGAGCTGTAGATTGCTGAAGGGCCTGTGCATCGGTGTTTGCGATCACAAACTCGACACCATCAAGCTGTTTTTCAATCATATTATCGACGGCATTGCCGCCTGCGCCGCCTACACCAAATACGGTGATACGGGGTTTCAATTCTTCATGCCCGGGCACTGAGAGATTCAATGTCATCGTAAATCCGCCTGCTTTTACTGCGCCCATTTTTTGGGCTTTTTTGCCTACTCTGCACTTAACCTACTGGGTTAGCTTACAAAGGTCACGAAAAAAACGCAAAAAACACACAAAATATAGCAGTTTTTCAGCGTCTTTCCGCTTGGTATCCATATTAGGGGCAGATTTTGCGCTTACCAGTTGTCTTTGAACCATTTCAAAGCGCGTTTTAGGGACCGACCGGAATATTTATCCATCGGAATATCGAAATCCCACCATTCGTCTTGGGGATGCGCTGCAAACAGACTAAGACCAACCGATCCTGCAAATGCAGGTCCCGTTGCGGCTTGTGGCAAACCTTGTACACGCAACGGACGGCCAAGGCGCACCTGCTGGCCAAGGATTTTACTGGCCAATCCATCAAGGCCAGGAATTTGACTGGCCCCACCGGTCAGAACAATCTGCTGGCTTGGCAAATGATCAAATCCAGCGGCATCCAGACGGCTGCGAACTTCTTCCAGAATTTCTTCGACACGCGGGCGCATAATGCCGATCAATTCCGCCCGGCTGACACGGCGACGATCATGTTCCCAATCGCCTGTATCGCCACCGATATCAATCATCTCGCGATCATCCATGCCGGTCGCTACGACACCACCATAAAATGTCTTGATGCGTTCAGCCACGGCCATCGGCACCTGCAAACCCATCGAGATATCGCTGGTCACGCTATCACCGCCAAGTCGAACGCTGTCGGTATAAATCATGTGCTTTTTAATAAAAATGGACACACCCGTGGCGCCACCACCCATATCGATGCAAGCGGACCCAAGTTCTTGTTCGTCTTCAACCAGTGAAGAAACACCTGCCACATAAGCCGATGACGCAAGACCTGCCAATTCAAGATCGCAACGTTTCAGACAGTATAACAGATCCTGAATGACATTTGCATCCACCGTGACCATGTGCATATCGGTGGCCAGCTGATTGCCCATCTGACCGCGGGGATCCGCCAGACCTGTACGGTGGTCCAAGGCAAAATTCACCGGCTGCGCATGCAGAATTTCACGACCATCCCCATAATCTGGCACATCACAGGCCGCGAGAACGCGGGCAATATCATGTTCAGTCACAGTGTTTTCATGCAACTCAACCACACCGTCCAAACCATAAGACCGGGGCCGTGCACCAGACAAACAGGCGATCACATGATCAACACGCTGATTGGCCATCTTTTGGGCTGCCTGCACTGCCGTGCGAATGGCGCGCTCGGTTTCGCCCATAGTAGCGATTTCACCAAATTTCACCCCCCGGGACCGGGTTGTTGCAGCACCGATCACACGAAACGAACTTTGCCCCGCCATTGACCCGATACCTTCTTGTTCGCGAAATCGCTCAGGACCGTCAAAGCGTAAAATGAGGCAGGCAATCTTGGATGTACCAATATCCAAAATCGCTATAACACCTCGCTGCATGGCAGCTTTACGCATATTTCGCATGGCGCGCTGCATTCCATAAAGATCGGTCATTCCTGCGTCACTCCAATTTCAGATACTCGAATACGTCTCAACCCATCAGCGGCATCGTGTTGAAGGCGAATGGTCGGGCGATAGCCAAGGCGCATATCAACAACAGACAAATCCCGCGCCAGCATGTCTTGCGCGTCGTCCAGAGTTATAATCCTTGCCATGGCAAGAATAGGGTCATCAGCGGGCAATAAAATGCGCTGATTGCGATCAAGCACGATATCCCAACGACGTTCGCCAATCCGGACCAGGCCTTTGACACGGTCCATGATGGGGGCAGCGGCTTGTAACAGATCAAGCGCCTCTGGGATGTGATCCTGCGCGCCTTCGCCAGCAACCAAGGGCAAATCGGCGCGATCCATCCGCGTTTCAACAGGACCAACCAAAACGCCCGCAGCGTCCAAAAGCACAGTGCCTTGGTTGTTGCGCCAAACGATGGCGGGGATGCGTTCCATCACCAAAATCTGCAAAACACCGCCCGATTGGATACGTAATTGTGCAGATTTCACAGCATCCAGTGTTTCAACTTGCGCTTTCATCGCCTCAAGATCCAGATCAAACGAACTGACGGGGAAGTCTTGCGACAGCACTTCGCGTATATCAGCAGCAACTGGCACCGTAGCCCCATCAATCGCCATAAGTTTAACCATGAATTCATCACGCGTCTCGATTGCGGCGCGGAATTCGCGCGCGATATTATTCATGCGTTCCCGATTTTCGGCATCTGATACATAAAGCCCGATCAACATAATCACAGTGAAAGATGGCAGACCAACCCGCAACAAAGCGCGAAACAACGGCGTCAGCCACAGGCGATGTATCCGGTATGCTGCGCGCGATGGGGCTGGATCACGTTTGATCCGATCTGGTCGTTGGGCATTCATCTGTTGCATGATGCGTCCTCGACCATCCAGCGGCACAGGGCACCAAACTCGACCCCAGATTTTTCCGCCTGTTCGGGCGTCAGAGATGTGGGGGTCATACCAGGTTGCGTGTTCGTCTCAAGCAGAACCAAACCGTCCAGCCCACGCGTTTCATCCCACCGGAAATCAGTGCGGCTAACACCACGACACCCCAGCACCTGATGGGCGCGCAGGGCATAATCCAGACACGCGTCAAAGATATCGCCCGGAATGTCGGCAGGGACCACATGGCGCGAACCGCCTTCAACATATTTGGCGTCATAGTCGTACCAACCATCCGTCAGAATATCCGTGACCGTCAATGCACGATCGCCCATTACGGTCGTCGTCAATTCCCGACCTGGTACAAAGGCTTCGACCATCACATGAGCCGGCATTGTGTCAGCCAGTTTTGGGGGGCCATTGGCGCCTTCTTGCACAAGATATACACCAACACTGGACCCTTCGGCATTGGGTTTTACAACGTAAGGCGGCGCCATGACATGGCCGCCCTCGGCCTCGGCCCGTGTGACGATGGTACTGTCCACAACAGGCAACAAGACCGAGCGATAAAGATCTTTGCTGCGTTGCTTGTCCATCGCCAAGGCCGAGGCAAGAACACCTGAATGCGTATAGGGGATCTGCATCCATTCAAGGATGCCTTGCACACAGCCGTCTTCCCCCCAACGACCGTGCAATGCGTTAAATGCTACATCGGGCTGAATATCGGCAAGTCGCACGAAAAGATCGCGGTCGGCATCCACCGTTACCACGTCAAATCCTTCTGCCCGCAAAGCAGCCGCACATTCACGACCTGACGATAGCGATACCTCGCGCTCAGCCGAGGGTCCGCCCATCAGAACAACTACTTTGAGGGGATGTCTGCCCGACTGTCCCACTCTCTGCCTCAAATTTCCGGCACATTGGCCGATTCTTATTGCCCCTTTTCGGGGTGATTATTCCGGGGCCGGTTCACCAACCCTCATGATTTCCCACTCTAGCTTTATTCCGCTGGACGCGTAAACCTTTTTTCGAACCTGTTCGCCCAAATTTTCCAAATCCGCGGCTGTTGCATCACCGGTATTCACCAGAAAGTTGGAATGCTTGGGCGACATTTGCGCCCCACCAAGCGTTGCACCACGCATTCCGGCGTCATCAATGACCTTCCAGGCTTTCAAATCATGGGTATCATCGGCACGACCCGTACTGGAAAATCCAGCCGGATTGCGAAAGGTGCTGCCAGCCGTGCGATCCTTGGTGGGTTGGGTTGCATCCCGCTTTGCCAGTTGATCATCCATTCGCGCCACCAGTTCATCGGGATCGACTTTGGGCCCTGTGAATGTGGCCTCAGCCAGAACCCAGCCTTCGGGCAAATCCGTTTGGCGATAGCGAAAATTCAAATCTTGCGCAGTCAGTGTCACCAGATCACCGGCACGTGTGACTGCTTTTGCACTGACGAACGCATCGGCAACATAGGACCCATAACACCCTGCATTCATCCGCACCGCCCCACCAATGGCACCGGGAATTGTGCGCAGAAATGTCAGATCGACGCCCGCCTCAGCCGCCTTGCGCGCCACATGTGCATCCAACGCAGCAACACCAGCGGTCACCTGCTGACCTTCGATCGTGATCTGGTTAAACCCACGCCCCATGCGAATGACTACAGCACGCAAGCCGCCATCGCGCACGATCAGGTTCGACCCTACACCCATCGGAAAGACGTCAACGTTAGTGGGCAATTGTCGTAAGAAATCCTGCAAATCCTGAGCATCGGCAGGCTGAAACAGGTAATCCGCAGCCCCCCCGACACGCAACCATGTCAGGTCAGACAAAACACGATTTGGCGTCAAACGCCCTCGAACCTCAGGCAGTATCATGTGTGGCTTTCTGATCTATGAAGCGGTGCAAAAGAAATCCAAACGCCCCAAAACCAAACGCAAGCAAATTTACCAATATGCAAAGCTGTATCAGGTTTTCCCAAATGCCATGATCGTGCCAGTTTACAAAAAACCACGTTGAAATACCCAAAGTTAAAAAGACACATGATCCGGATGCAAGCACAATCCAGCGCTTATAAGCACCGAAAGCCGCATGTTGCATCAGCTTCAATCCGACACCCAGGCTTGTTCCAATCAAGATCAAAACGATAAATTCAGAACCTTCAATCACTTTGCTTTTTCTCAAACTTGCGCCTGATCCAGCGCCACAGGTAAATAGCCGGCCATCGCAGCACCGACATCGCAGCAACCAAAAACAACAGACCAACCCATGGCCCATTTTGATAGATCACATATCCCAACAACGGTGCCCCGATTGCAATCAGAAAATAAGCGCGCGTCCAGTGATTATCTTTGCTGGGGATCATCGCCAATACATTCGCCACGACAACCCAGATACAGCACAGCAGTAATGAAATCATTCCGGTCCGTCCCAAGGTAACCCGCGCCATTTACGATAAAAATAGATCAGAGGGTTTCTGAACATCGACGCAAAAGCGAAAAGTCCCACAAAGAATATCCATGCCCCATGCTGATACGCCACAAATCCCAGTAAAAAGGGTGCTGCGATCAACAACATGATGCCTGGCGGATATTGATATCGCATGGGCAAAAACGCAACAAAAGTGCCGATCATTACCCAGATCGCACCCAGGAACAGGGAAAGACTTATGCCTTCAATCGCTGTGGTAATCCATTCGCCCATGCGCTGATTGTACCAGCCCCAAGGCAAACAACAATATCCCCTGGCTTGGCTTGTTCACGAACCAGTCGTTCCAAATCGTCTTCGCTGACAATCGCGCGGGCGTGGCGGTGACCATGGCGGATCAAACCGGCGACAAGATCGTCACGGCCTGCGCCGTCGATGGGATCTTCGCCCGCGCTGAAAACCTCGGCGATGGCAACAACATCGGCATCATTAAAACACGCGCAGAAATCGTCAAACAGCGAAGACAGACGCGAATACCGGTGGGGTTGATGCACAGCGATCACGCGACCTTCTGTTGATTGGCGCGCGGCTTTCAGAACCGCTGCGATTTCAACGGGGTGATGACCGTAATCATCAATGATTGTGACGCCACCAACCTCGCCCACTTTGGTAAAGCGGCGATTGACACCTGCGAAATTCGCCAAAGCCTCGCGGATTTCATCCATTTTCATGCCCAAATACCGCGCGACAGCCACAGCCGAAAGCGCATTTGAGACATTGTGGTCCCCTGGCATCGGCAGACTGCAGCCTTCAATCACCTTGCCTTCGGCCTGCAGCGCAATATCGAAAAGCGCAACGCCTGCCTTGTAAGTCAGGTTCACTGCCCGCACATCAGCCTGCGCGTTAAAGCCAAACGTGACCACCCGGCGGTCAGATATCTTGCCAACTAAAGACTGAACTTCAGGGTGATCGGTGCAACAGACAGCCAGACCATAGAACGGAATATTCGATACAAAATCCAAGAACCCCTGTCGCAGCGTATCAAAATCACCCCAATGCTCCATGTGCTCTGGGTCGATATTTGTCACAATCGCAATGGTGGCAGGCAAACGGTTAAAGGTGCCGTCGCTTTCGTCGGCTTCGACCACCATCCATTCGCCCTGCCCCATCCGCGCGTTCGATCCATAGGCGTGGATAATCCCGCCATTGATCACGGTCGGGTCGATGCCGCCCGCATCCAACAGCGTTGCAACCATCGTGGTGGTCGTGGTCTTACCATGCGTACCTGCCACCGCGATATTTGACTTCAGGCGCATCAGTTCGGCCAGCATTTCAGCCCGGCGCACAACGGGCAGGCCCGTCAGCCGCGCCTGATCCAGTTCGGCGTTACCCGGTTTGATTGCGCTGGATATCACGACAACCTCGGCCCCTTGAAGGTTTTCAGCCCGTTGTCCTTCAAAAATCGTGGCGCCCAAAGCTTTCAAGCGTTCCGTAATTTTTGTGGCCTTCAGGTCAGATCCTTGAACGCGATAACCGTGGTTCAGCAGCACCTCGGCAATGCCTGACATTCCGATGCCACCAATGCCCACAAAGTGGATTGGTCCCATTTCGGTTGGAAGTTTCGTTGCCGCGTTCATCAGAGCCCCACCATCCATCATGCGTTGTGTCCCGCCTTTTGTGCCAATTGTTCAACCATGTCCACCAGCGCGCCTGTTGCATTAGGGCGTCCAACTGTGCGTGCGCCCGCTGCCATCGCAACGGCAGCCTTGTCTTGTGTCAAAATTGCACTGATGTTTTCGGCCAGACTTTCAATTGTCAGCTTGGATTCCGGGATCAATACAGCCGCTTGCGCATCGACAAGCCCGCGTGCGTTTGCCGTCTGATGATCACCTGCTGCAACTGCATACGGAATCAAAATCGAAGGTCGCCCAATCACACTGATATCGGCAATTGATGATGCCCCGGCCCGGCTGATTACCAATTGCGCATCCGCCATACGGCTTGGAATATCATCGAAAAAAGCCCGCACATCAGCATCAATACCATGATCAGAATAGAACTCGGCCACGCGATGCCCGTCTTCGTCACGTGCTTGGTGCGAAATGCGGATATTACGCAGGATATCTTCGGGCAGCTTCGTGATTGCGCCAGGGACCACATCAGACAAAATGCGTGCTCCTTGCGATCCGCCAATGACCAAAATGCTCATCGGGTAATCGCCGGGCGGAATATAGGGCGCACCTTCACGTTCTAGCACGGCCGCGCGAACGGGGTTACCTGTGTCAAACGCCTGCACACCAGCAGGCATCGGCGTGGGCCATATACCGCAAGCGACCGCATCGACCCGCTTTGCAAAAACCTGATTAACACGCCCAAGAACGCCGTTTTGTTCATGGATCATCCGCGGGCGTCGCAAAATCCAGGCAGCTGACAGCGCGGGAATACTGGGATAACCCCCAAAACCCACCACAACCGTTGGCTTATCTGACAGCATTTTGACCTTGGCGCTGATGATCCCGCCCAGAATACGAAATGGCACCAGAAGTTTCGCAGCAATTCCGCCCCGCGCAAAGGTTGCACTGGAAATCTGTTCAATCTCGACCGCATCCGGAAAACCGCTGATATAGCGTGCACCACGCGCGTCAGTTGACAATTTTACGCGCCAACCGCGTGCCAACATCTGTTCAGCAAGGGCCTGTGCGGGAAACATGTGCCCGCCCGTACCGCCTGCCGCCATGACTAAAAGTGGCTTTTTACTCATCACATTCTCCTACCGGGTACGCCTGAGAAGGATATCCCCGATCTCGCCCTGTGGTCTTGTCCGCGTGAATGCCAGCAACATTCCAACCGCAATCCCGCCTGCAATCAGAGACGACCCACCATAACTGACAAAGGGCAACGTCATGCCCTTGGCCGGCAGCATACGCACCGCCACACCCATATTGATCATCGCCTGAATACCAAAAATACAGGCCAATCCTGTGCCCGCCAAACGAATAAAGGGATCACGTTCCCGCATCAGTCGCACTAGCGACCGCACCACAATCACAGCATAAAGCATAATGATGCACAGCACCAAAATCAGGCCATATTCTTCTGCAGCCACAGCAATGATGAAATCCGTATGTGCGTCAGGCAGCGATTGTTTCACTTGACCTTCCCCCACACCCACGCCCAAAAATCCACCCTCACGGATGGCGTTTGTAGCATAGCCAAGCTGGGTGTTCGGATCCACATCAGGGGCCAGAAATCCGTCAATCCGGCGCGCAAAGTGTTCAGAACTGTTATAGGCAATCATGCCAGCAAAGATCACAACAACGGCCATACAGGCCAACAGCAAAATCGGTGCACCTGCGATAAACCACATCACACCCCATGCAAATAAAACCAACGCCGCTTGCCCAAAGTCAGGTTGCGCGGCCAGAAAGGCAACAATCATCATCGCCAGAAAAAATGACATGGTCTTGCCGGGGGGACCATTCACCTCTTGACTGGCGGAAATCATCCAGGCGGTTATCACCACAAAGCCGGGTTTCAAAAATTCTGATGGCTGCAGCGACGCAAAACCAAGCGAATACCAGCGAACCGCCCCTTTGCCGAAGTCAGTACCAAAGATCGGCAACAACATGACCGCAAGCAAAGCACATAAGAAACCCAGCACCGCCAAGCGTCGCACCAGGTTCGGCGCCATCATTGATGTCAAGAACATCGACACCAGCGCCAACCCGCCAAAAAAGGCCTGACGCTGCACGTAATGAAACGGTTCAAACCCGTTTTTGGCCGCCAACGGGGGCGATGATGCCAAACCCAGCAACAAACCTATGCCAAATAAAATAAGGATGCAGGACATCGACAACTTGTCGATTGTCCGCCACCAGCGTGGAAGAATTGGCTCTCCGTCCCGCGCGGGGACTGCGCCATAGACCATTTCCGTCATGGATTACCGCTTTACTGCCTCTTGTTTCGCCTCTTTCCGAGGTCTGATATTGTCTGTAACGCGATTTGCCACTCGTTTCCAGAAAAATAGCATACGCTTGCCAAATCCGCCGAAAAGCGCCAAGTCGCACATTATGCAATTGGATACATTGATCATCGGCGCAGGTGCAGCGGGCATGATGTGTGCCGCCCATTCCGGCGGACGCACATTGGTGATTGATCATGCAAAATCAGCAGGCGAAAAGATCAGAATTTCGGGGGGTGGGCGGTGTAATTTCACCAATATGTATGCTGCCCCCGAAAACTTTTTGTCGCAAAACCCGCATTTTTGCAAATCAGCACTTAGCCGTTATACACAGTGGGATTTCATTGATCTGGTCGCACGCCATAACATCTCGTATCACGAAAAAACTCTGGGCCAGCTGTTTTGTGACACATCTGCCAAAGACATCATCCGTATGCTGCTGGATGAAATGACAAAAGCAGGCGCGGATCTTTGGTTGCAGACATCGGTTACAGATATACGCAAACAAGATACAGGGTTTAAAGTCGATCTGGAAACAGATGGCACACGCAAAACTGTCAACTGCCAAAACCTGGTGATTGCCTGTGGCGGTAAATCCATTCCCAAAATGGGTGCCAGCGGGTTCGGCTATCAAGTCGCACGCCAATTCGACCTGACCATGACCGATACGCGCCCCGCGCTTGTTCCCCTGACCTTTGGCGATGACGTATTGTCCGATCTGAAGCAACTTGCCGGCCTGTCTGTACCTGCGCGTGTGTCTTGCAATGGCACCAGTTTTGACGAAGGCCTTCTTTTCACACACAGGGGCCTTTCCGGGCCATCTATCCTGCAAATCAGTTCCTACTGGCGGGAAAAAGACGCTATCTCCATTCATCTTGATCCTGCTCAAAATATTGATACCGAACTTAAAAGCAGGCGCACAACATCCGGGCGACGCAACCTTTCCACGACGCTGGCCGATCTGCTGCCCGCGAGATTGGCGCAGCATATGATCGCGCTGTCGGGGCTTTCAGGCAATCTGGCAGATCAATCGGATCAGACATTGTCTTTACTGAATAAGTTGCTGACCAATTGGCAACTGACCCCCATCGGATCCGAAGGATACCGCACCGCCGAAGTGACCCTTGGCGGTGTCAGTACAAACATGCTGTCTTCTAAAACGATGGAAGTCAAAACAGTACCAGGCCTTTATTTCATTGGTGAAATCGTTGATGTCACCGGCTGGCTTGGTGGGTATAATTTCCAATGGGCCTGGTCATCAGGCTGGGCCGCAGGTCAGGCAACTTCAAGTCGTTTAAAACAATGAAACCAAATGCTGTAGACAATGCGCGCAGCAGCTACCGCGACGGCAAGAACGTTTTTTTCTGCATTTCGGTGAAATTTCCTCTTGCAGGCTGGCGGCATAGTTTATATCTGACGCCTTACCCAAGGAAGCGGGCGTAGCTCAGGGGTAGAGCATTACCTTGCCAAGGTAAGGGTCGGGCGTTCGAATCGCCTCGCCCGCTCCAAAACAAATCATTAAATCACTGACCTGACATACTGGATTTACCAGTATGATTGGGTTTTTGTGACTGATGGCCCCATCGAAAAACGGGGCCCAGCATTTCAGCGGGCCCCGTTGTTTGTCACCGGTGACGGTTGTTGGATTATTCTGAACGATCGCTTTCCAGACGGTCTTTCAGCATTGCCAGTTCGCTCAGCGACAGGCCTTGGCCTTCGACACCCAGGGAACGGGCCAGCTGGTTGTCGGTGGCGACACTTTGTGTTGAGACGATATCGTTGCTTGTGCGTTCAAAACCGATGCGCTCGTCGCTGTCGTTGGCAGCTTTGATGGCGGCCAGTTGGTTTGTGGTGAACACGCCGGGTTCAACTCCGGCCGAGCCTGCCAGCTGTGTATTCGCGAATGCAGGGGCAGCGATGGCGAGGGTCAGGGCGGCAATTGTTGCTTTAACGTACATGGTTTTGGTCCTTTATGTTTGCCCACTGGGGCGTTTTGGGTATGGCCGTTTGGGCCGGTGGGTGGCGGTTGGACTGTTTCAAGTCCGCTCGTCGGATGAGATTGATTTAGGGACGATGTGCGGGGTTTGACATTGGCGAAACCGGCCATGGATTATGTGCGCAAATGCACATCACTGCGGCGTGAGCAGGTCTTGCCCTGCCTGCACGCGCGATCCCGTTTGTTTATTAGGGAAACGATCCCACCGCAGCACGGATGTTACAACACCCACCCAAACACCCGCCAAATCCTCACGAACGGTGTGAGGCGTGAAATATTTGGGGAAGGGTGTTTTTTTGTAAATCATGCTTGCCAAGTGCAATTTGGCACGGGTGTATTGGGAAGATAACAATCATAATTGTCATCCATTTCATTCCAAAATAAAAAAGAGAGCTTTGAATTTCGGACCCTTTGTCATTAAAGACGCCGTGACAGAAGGAATGGACTATGCGCACAGCCACGATCACTCGTAAAACCGCTGAGACTGATATATCGGTCAGTATCAATCTTGATGGCACAGGAACTTATGACAATAAAACCGGCGTTGGGTTTTTCGATCACATGCTTGATCAGCTGGCGCGTCATGCTTTGATTGATATGAAAATCAGCGCGACGGGGGATCTGCACATTGATGATCACCACACAGTCGAAGATACAGGGATCGCTTTGGGTCAGGCTTTGACCGAAGCCTTGGGTGAAAAACGTGGCATCAATCGCTATGGTGAATGCAGTTTGCCGATGGATGACGCACAAGTCCACTGCGCACTGGATCTGTCAGGTCGGCCATTTCTGATCTGCACCCTTGATCTGCCCACTGCCAAAATCGGTACATTTGACACCGAACTGCTGCGTGAATTCTTTCAGGCTTTCGCGACCCATGGCGGGATTACATTGCACATTGATCAAATCCATGGGTTCAACAGCCACCATATTGCAGAAGCCGCATTCAAGGCGGTCGCGCGTGCATTGCGGCAAGCGGTGGAAACAGATCCGCGCAAGGCAGATGACATCCCATCGACCAAAGGGACATTGTGACACTGTGCTGACAGTTATTGTTGATTACGACAGCGGCAATCTGCATTCGGCCGAAAAAGCCTTTCAACGGATTGCAGCAGAAACGGATGCCGGGCAGGTCATTGTCACATCTGACCCTGACCAGGTTGCAGGGGCCGACCGCGTTGTGCTGCCCGGTGATGGCGCCTTTCCGGCGTGTCGCGATGCACTTTTTGCGCAAACAGGCCTGTTCGATGCCATTGAACAGGCCGTTACGCAGCAAGCCCGGCCGTTTTTAGGCATTTGTGTCGGTATGCAGATGATGGCGACGACGGGTCATGAATATCGCCCGACACCGGGTTTTGATTGGATATCGGGCGATATTCGCCTGATTAAACCCGACAACCCGAATATGAAGGTGCCACATATGGGCTGGAATGATCTGATTATTGATCAGCACCACCCGATCGTTGACGGCATCAAAACCGGTGATCACGTCTATTTCGTGCATTCCTATCACATGCAGGTAATGCACACCCGGGATATGCTGGCCCATGCGGATTACGGCGGGCCGATCACAGCCATTGTCGGGCATGAAAATCGGGTTGGCATGCAGTTTCACCCGGAAAAAAGCCAGCAGGCCGGATTGCGGATGATTGCAAATTTTTTGAAATGGCGGCCGTGATTTTCTTAAATCATGACATCTTTGAATAACTTATATGCTTTTCAAATCGCGCAGATATTATACAATTTTACACTTTGTTAGCCCGAATATCTTATGAACATTTTCAGCTTTCAAGGCCTTGGCCAATGCATCGCTAAGGAAAAAAGCCTGAAATAGTCTGGGGTCCATCCAGATATCGCCAGGCTCGTATACCTCAGGCCCCACAACAACATCATTATCTTTCGGAACAAATCGAAGACGCCAAATATCTCTTTTTTCATCTACAGATACCAAGTTACCGCCACTGTCTGTTCGCAAGGCATTTTTCTGTAACCCAAAAACCAAGCATCGATACGCGCCAGGCATCGGCGTTACCTGGTCTTTTTTGAAAACTTGAGTCGGATAAAGTGCCCCCTGCCCCATATCGAAACGCTCAAGCACCTGTGCGACTCTTTCTGAAACAACCCAAATGCCATATGCGAAAAAAACATTCGGCAGAGTCAGGGATGTCCTTGATCCTTTCATAAACCAAATTTTCTTTGGCACCACCTCCGCAGATATCGGTTCACCGACCCACTGCTTTCTTTCTGCTTCTCTCAATTCAGCCTCATCATCACTGCAAAGGTCATGACGCATTGGCTTTATTAATTCGGCCTTCATCATAACTTTGCTGACCCAAACCGTCATCGTTTATCTCCACGTCAAAGTCGTTATTACTTTAAATGTCAGTGATCTCAGAATACCAATCAAGCGAAATAAACGAGCTTGGAGGCAAAGACACATACCCAGATCATTTGCGGCAAATTAAGAAACAGGATCACAAAAAGCTGTGCCCTAAATGTCTAATTTTTAAATAATATCAGCAAATACTCTTAAAAACAGCCTGCCCCCACGACAGACCATTTCAGATATTATCCGCTGACGCGTGTCCAGGTTTGGCCACGGCAAATTCCAAAGAAACAGCCTTTGACGACCAGACGGCTTCCATTCAGCTCCATCACTGAATTATAGGTCTTGTCGCGATCGGGTGCCCAAATCTTGCCACCGCTATAAGTGCTGTCGCCATCTGCCTGCATCGCCCAGATCATGCGTTTTCCAACTGTATCACTTTCGATCTGTTTGCCCGCACTGTTGAATGCCTTGGCGATGTAGCCGCAGATCGCATCACCGCATTTTGCGACGCGTATGTGACCAAAGGCACCATCATCACCCGGTTGCGTTTTCCAGGTACCCAGAACCGGGTCGGCCATTGCCGTACCCGCCAGACATAGCGTTGCAATCGTCGTTAGAATTATTCGCCTCATGGTGGAACCTCCCTCTTGAATAATGGGGTCAGTAAGGCCGTATGTCGGTCATCACGCAAGAACAACGCTAGGTCACTTTGCTTTTTCCAAAATCCGTGTTTAAGCAACATCGACCAGTGCAAAGGGAATAACATCATGATCCTCTATCCTGCAATTGATCTGAAAGACGGTCAGGCCGTGCGGCTTTACAAAGGCGAAATGGATCAGGCGACTGTATTCAATGATGACCCCGTAGCGCAGGCGATGGCGTTTCAAAATGCAGGATGTGAATGGTTGCATCTGGTGGATCTGAACGGGGCATTTGCCGGAACCCCTGTGAATGGGGGTGCAGTGACTGCGATTCTGGATCAGGCTAAAGTGCCCGCGCAATTGGGTGGTGGTATTCGCGATATGGCAACGATTGAAGCATGGTTGTCCAAGGGACTTGCCCGCGTCATTTTAGGCACAGTTGCAGTAGAGGACCCCGACCTTGTACGAACAGCCGCTAAGGCCTTTCCGGGGCAAGTGGCAGTTGGGCTGGATGCACGCGACGGGCGCGTAGCGACGCGTGGCTGGGCCGAAGAAACTGATATTCAAGTCATTGATCTAGCAAGGAAATTCGAAGACGCTGGCATCGCTGCAATCATTTATACCGATATCAACCGCGATGGTGCGATGCAGGGACCAAATATCCCTGCAACCGCAGCCCTTGCAAATGCTGTGTCGATCCCGATCATTGCATCAGGCGGTGTCAGTTCCATCGACGATCTGATTGCATTGAAAAATTGCGGGGCGCCCTTGAATGGTGCTATCTCTGGTCGCGCCCTGTACGATGGTGCGATCGATTTGCCATCAGCATTGTCAGTTTTGAAAGCGTAAGGAAGACCTGAATGTCTGTGTTAGCTATTGTTGCGATTATCGTTTCTGTTGTACTGCTTTTCGTCCGGTCGCGTGCTGAAAGCGGAATTGTTCGTTCATGGCTTTTATTGCTTCCGATCTTTGTGATCTTTATCACTGTGGCCGAGGCCGTTTTCCGCGCAAGCTGCGAAGGCACGGCATTTTCGGGATGGCATAGTTGCACAGGCATCCCAGATGTCATTGCGGGGGCACTTGATGCACCGCTGTTCTTACTGCCGCCCACGACTATTTTATCAGGTCCGTTCTTTTTATTGGCACTTGCCTATATCGAATGGAAGCACCGCAGGCTGGCCCGGCAAGACCCCGACCAGCCCTAAGGTTTATTGCCCGGCAGCTTTGGCCGTCAGGTTTTTCAACGCGCCTGCCATCATGCCACGCACAGGGGCATCGTCCGGAATGGCCATACCTTCGAACATGCCATCGACGCTTTCATAGGTCAGAAAAACACTGCCTTCGGCATCCTGATAAACCAGCACTTTCAGCGGCAGGACAAGCCCTGCCAGCGGATCGGCCTGCATCGCAGGTGTACCCAGCTTGGGATTTCCAAAAATCAGCAATTGCGATGGGGCCAGTTCCTGACCGACCGATTGCGCACCACCTGCATGATCGACACGCGCAAAAACGGTGGCACCCGCTCCGGTCACCGCTGCTTCCAATGCAGTCATTGTTTCATCGACCGAACCGGCAGCCGGAACCGTGATAATATCTGCCATTGCCGGGGCTGCCGCAACGGACAGCGCCAATAGGAATGCTTTCATCTTTCTCTCCCTCAGGTTTTGCGCAAGTTTAGCGGTTTTGACGGGTAAGCCAATTCACAACTCGCTCGCTCTTCCGTTATCGCTTGTTTCCGCCTAAAAGGGCGCCAAGATGTTGAAAACTCGTATCATACCCTGCCTTGATGTCGCTGATGGTCGCGTTGTCAAAGGCGTGAATTTCGTCGATCTGATTGATGCCGGCGATCCAGTGGAATCCGCACGCGCCTATGATGCAGCCGGTGCGGATGAATTGTGCTTTCTGGATATTCAGGCCACCCATGAAAACCGCGGCACGATGTACGATCTGGCGACGCGCACAGCCGAACAATGCTTTATGCCACTGACCATCGGGGGCGGTGTCCGCACGCCCGATGATGTGCGCAATTTGCTTCTGGCGGGCGCTGACAAGGTCAGTTTCAACTCTGCCGCCGTGGCTGACCCAGATGTCGTGGCGCGCGCGGCTGACCGTTTTGGATCGCAATGCATTGTCGTGGCCATTGACGCGAAAACGGTTGCCCCCGGCAAGTGGGAAATCTTTACCCACGGCGGTCGCAAATCCACCGGCATTGATGCGGTGGAATTTGCCAAGACCGTGGCGACCAAAGGCGCAGGCGAGATCCTTTTGACCTCAATGGATCGTGACGGGACACGCGCGGGTTTCAATATTCCGTTAACCCGCGCGATTTCAGATGCCGTGAACATCCCCGTCATTGCGTCGGGTGGTGTCGGCACGTTGGATCACCTTGTCGAAGGCGTGACCAAAGGCGGGGCCAGCGCCGTATTGGCCGCATCAATCTTTCACTTCGGTGATTTCACCATTCGGCAAGCCAAAGACCACATGGCGGCCGCAGGTATCCCGGTGCGCCCATGACCCATACTCTTGACCGCCTTGCCCAGACAATTGCCGCCCGAAAGGCTGCGAATCCGGACAGTTCATGGACCGCAAAGCTGATGTCCAAGGGGCCTGAAAAATGCGCCGAAAAATTCGGTGAAGAGGCAATAGAAGCCATTATCGAAGCGGTTAAAGGCGACAAAGAAAAACTGACCCGTGAAGCCGCCGATGTTCTGTACCACTTGCTTGTGATGCTGGCATCCCGGGATGTAGCACTTGCAGATGTTCTGGCTGAACTGGACGCGCGCGACGGGATATCCGGGCTTGACGAAAAAGCATCCCGCGAGTGATCAAGGTATAACGCATTCATCGGTCTTAGGGTTTACCCAGTCAGGAGCTTTCATGAAACGCCTTTTTGCAATCACACCGCTTCTTATTGCAGGACAAATGGCCCTTGCCCAAGACGGTCTGCTGACTTTGGAAGACACCAACAAGATTGAATATCTGTCCGATGCGTGCAGCGATTACCTGTCTTACGACTGTTTTAGCACGGGTAAAATATTGCTGAATATGGAATTCAAAGCGATCGCGTCCCTTGTTGAAAAAGGATGCGATGCCGAAAACACCCGCAGTTGTACCTTACTGGCAGGAATGCACTTAACCGAAACCGGGGTCGAATATGATACCAAAATATCGTCAGACTTATTCGCGAAATCATGCGAAAGCGGTGATGCTCAAGCATGCACATATCTTGGTATATCTTATTACAGGGGTGATGGGGTCGAAGTCGACACCGAAACAGGGCGCGCCTTTTATCAAAAAGGCTGTGACGGCGGCGACGGGCAAGGCTGCTCTAACTTAGGCTTCGCCTATAAAAACGGGGGATCGGTCACCAAGGATTTAACGCGCGCACTCACATATTTTGAAAAGTCCTGTGCAAGCGGGCATGGCATCGCGTGTTTTCAGGCAGGGCGCGCTTATGAAAAGGGCAACGGGGTCGAAAAGAACCGCGACCAGGGCATTTCTTTTTACGAACAGGGATGTCAACAAAACAACTATGCCAGCTGTGATGGTCAGGCCAAATTGCTAGATAGTCCTGCGGCATCGGCTGAAACGATGTCCAAGGTTGCATCCCTTTATACGAAAGCTTGCATGCACCAGGTATTCGCGGCCTGCGTTGATCTGGGATATATGCATTCACAGGGACGCTTTGTTCAGCAAGATAATCTGCGCGCCGCAGACCTGTACAAGCGCGCATGTGATGGTGACAACGCCCAAGCCTGTACAAATCTGGGATATTTTTATGAAATCGGCAAAGGTCTGGATATTGATATTATCAAAAGCGCAGAACTTTATCGCAAGGCTTGCGACCATGGCAATAACAGCGGATGCAACAATCTGGCGTTACTTTATGAAAAGGGTGAAGGGGTCCGTCAGGATGTCGATATGGCGATCAGTCTTTATGATGATGCCTGCCTGAACAGCCATGCCAGCAGCTGCACCAATCTTGGCTATCTTTATAAAGAAGGTGAATTGGTCGAAACTGATTATACCAAAAGCATCCAGCTTTACGAACGTGGCTGCAACTTTGGTCATGCGCTTGGTTGCACACGTTTGGGCTTTATGTACGACAAAGGTCTGGGCGTCCAAGTTGATTTTGACCGCGCGGCAGGGCTTTATGAAAAGGCGTGTGATGACGGAAACATGACAGGCTGTCGCAATCTTGGGCAGATGTATGAATATGGCGATGGGGTTTCTAAAAGCCAGACCCGTGCGCAGGAAATATACCAGAACGCCTGCGATCAAAACGATGAAAAATCATGTGGATATCTGGAGAATCTGACCAAATAGATATCTGTTTTTCAGAACTGGAACACTGCTTGAATATACTGAAACGAACGGCCCATCGAATTGCGCTTCTTTGGGAAAAAATATTTGATCGTCTTTTCAATCGGACCGGCAAGGATCGTCTGATTGAGGCCTATATGGGGTATGCCACGGATGAATATCTGATCGTGCGGGGCCGTGTTTTAACCGCGTTACGGCGGAACAAACCGCAGCCACATCAAAGCCGCCTGACGAATATCAAACAGATACTGTCCCTTTTTCTAACAGATGAAGTTGCAGATGTTGCTGTCAGTGCAGGCACACACAAGGCCCAGAGCGACGAAGAGGGTTATTTCCAAATTCTTGTTCCACGCGGTGACCAATACGGGTGGATCGACATTGATGTGACGATTGAGGATCGTGATGGCACAACGGCCTGCCCCGTGCTGATACCTGATCCCAGGGCGAATATTATGATCATCTCTGATATTGATGACACCATGCTTGAAACTGGCGCATATTCATTGGCGCGCAATCTGTGGACCTCGTTCAGTGGCAATGCCCTGACACGGCACGTATTTCCAGACGCGATTGAACTGATCGATGCTCTTTCTGACAAAGGCCGTAATCCTGTTTATTACGTCAGCTCATCGCCGTGGAACCTTTTTTCGTTTTTGACAGATATTTTTACCCGCACCAACTTGACCCGTGGTCCGATGTTTCTGCGTGATTTGGGGTTAAGCGAAACGAAGTTTATCACTGAAGGACATGGTAACCACAAAGGTGGCAGCATTGATGTGCTTTTAAATAGTAATGCTGAACTGCCTGCGATCCTGATCGGGGACACAGGGCAAAAGGATGCCGCGATTTATAAGGATGTGATCGATCAGCATCCTGATCGCATAAAAGCTGTCGTTTTGCGTACCCCGGGTGCGGGCTTGGATGCGGCCGATCATGCAGATATTGCAGCCCTGTCGAAAACAGGTATCCCGGTATTTCACGGGCGTGATTTTAAGGGGATGACAGAAAAGCTTTATAAGATTGCATTCGAATAGTATCATCACAGCTTCAAATTCAAGGCTTCTAAACCTATCGTAGTTTTAGCTTTATCCTGCAGCAAACTTAAACCATTGTGCTTTCCAAATAGCCCGGAAAGACAATTCCATATGCGCGATATTGGATCGTTTGATTATATCATAGTGGGCGCCGGCTCTGCTGGCTGTGTGTTGGCAAATCGGCTTTCTGAAGACCCCAAAAACAAGGTTCTACTGCTGGAAGCTGGGGGCAAGGACAATTATATCTGGATCCATATTCCCGTTGGTTATCTTTTTTGCATGGGCAATCCACGCACCGATTGGGGATACAAGACACAAGCCGAAAAGGGGCTGAACGGCCGGTCTTTGAATTATCCGCGCGGGCGTGTGTTGGGGGGCTGTTCGTCGATCAACGGTATGATTTACATGCGCGGTCAGGCAGCAGATTATGACAGATGGCGACAAGCTGGTAATGAGGGTTGGGGATGGGATGATGTCTTACCCTATTTCAAAAAATCCGAAGATCATTTTGGCCCTGCCGATGATCTACATGGAACCGGCGGCGAATGGCGGGTGGAAAAGCAACGCCTGTCCTGGGAAATTCTTGATGCCTTTGCGGATGCCTGCGAAAGCACAGGCATTCCTAAAGTCGATGACTTTAACAGGGGCGATAATTTCGGGGTTGGCTATTTTCGGGTGAACCAGAAAAAGGGGTGGCGTTGGAATACATCCAAAGCGTTTCTGCGCCCCGTCAACAAGCGTGCCAATCTAACGGTGCTGACCGATGCACAAGCCCACCGCGTTTTGTTTGATGGCAAAACGGCGACTGGTGTTCAATTTGATCGGGGTGGCGACATGCAGGTCGCCCACGCATCAGGCGAGGTTATCTTATCGTCAGGTGCAATCGGATCGCCACAAATTTTACAGCTTTCGGGCATTGGTCCAGCACAGCTTTTGCAAGACAAGGGCGTTCAGGTCATTCACGATCTGCCCGGTGTCGGGGCGAACCTGCAGGATCATTTACAGATCAGATGCGCCTATAAGGTCAGCGGTGTCAAAACGCTGAACCAGCGCGCGGGCAGTCTAATTGGGAAAATGGGCATCGGGATGCAATATGCGTTGTCCCGATCCGGTCCGATGTCGATGGCCCCCAGCCAGCTTGGGGCCTTTGCCAAATCTGATCCGTCTGTGGATTTTGCGGATCTTGAATATCACGTTCAACCGCTGTCCTTGAATGCCTTTGGCGAACCGCTTGACCCCTTTCCCGCCTTCACTGCCAGCGTCTGCAACCTTAGGCCCGAAAGCCGCGGCACCGTTCAGATCACCTCGGGTGATCCCAAGGACCACCCTGCAATTGCACCAAATTATCTGACCGCCGAAGCAGACCGCATCACTGCGGCCCGCGCCATCCGTCTGACACGTCAAATTACCAATCAACCTGCCTTGGCGAAATACAAACCCGAAGAATTCAAGCCAGGTCCGAATTATGAAACAGACGAAGACCTGATAAATGCGGCGGGCGACATTGGCACGACCATTTTTCACCCTGTTGGAACCGCTAAAATGGGATCTGATCCCATGGCTGTTGTCGGTGCAGATCTTCGTGTGCATGGTTTGCAAAACCTGCGTGTTGTCGATGCATCTGTCATGCCAAATATCACATCCGGCAACACCAACTCACCAACGATTATGATTGCCGAAAAGGGCTCTGACTTAATACTGGAAGGTTAAGCTGATGTTGTCAGCAGCCAAAACCAGCCTGCACATATCTGAATAGGAACGATCATGAATGAAAACAAATTGCGCGAAGACGTCTGTATCTGGGCGAAATCTGTCTTTGAGCGCGGCCTGACAGGGGGGGCGACAGGTAATATCTCGGCCAGGTTAGAGGACGGGGGGCTCTTGGTCACCCCAACGGGCAGCAGTCTGGGCCAACTTGATCCTGCCCGGCTTAGCCGTTTTGATGCCAAGGGCGTATTGATTGACGGTGATCCACCAACGAAAGAAGTCGATCTGCACGCTGCATTTTATGAAACTCGCAGCACTGCAGGTGCGGTCGTGCATTTGCATCCCACTCATTCAGTCGCCCTGTCGACATTGCCCGAAACCGATGCTGATTGCTTTCTTCCCCCTATAACACCGTATTCTATCATGCGTTTGGGCAAGGTCAAACTGCTGCCCTTCTTCGTGCCTGGCGATCCTGCGATGGGGGATGCTGTGCGCGGCCTTGCAGGAAAGCGAAGCGCTGTAATGCTGGCCCATCACGGCCCTGTCGTGGCCGCAAAGGATCTTGAAGCCGCTGTATACGCGATTGAGGAATTGGAAGAGACCGCAAAACTAGCACTTTTGCTGCGCGGAATGGGTGCCAAAATGCTATCCCCCGAAGATATCCAAAAGGTCGTTACCCGGTTCGATGTTGATTGGGACGTATGATCTTTCTGCGATCAGCCTAGGCCTCAGGGCGCATGCCCCGAAGACCCCCGCGCCCTTAGATTGGCGGATACGAATTGATCCAACACGGTTGTGTTTTGATCATCCAGAATGGTTTGAACGACCAACCTGATGTCCCGCTCCGCGCAGATGACGAAATGCTAAGATGCCAGCCACAAGAGCGATCAACACAATACCGATCATCATATTTGTGCCGCTGGATGCATGGGATGCAGACCCCAGATCCTGGTGATGTGCTAAAGCTGGGGCAGCGGCAAGCACTGCAGTCATTGTCGAAAGAAGTGTCTTCATTGGTCTAACTCCGGTTTTTTGGACAAAAGGAAATCGCGGATATCAAGTGTCGTTTTTTCATCCATCGACACATAGATCAGGGACATATTCGTGCGTTCGGACACCATCGGTCCGGGGAATGGCAAATAACTAAGCTTGCGTGATCCAAAGGACGGTGATGCAGTGCCGACCTGCCGTTCGGTTTTCAACTGTACATCAACCAGTTTCAGCGCCTTTGCCCCATCCGTACTTGGTTTTTCAAACGGTACAGCCGCAAGCCGCAGATAGACGGATTTATCCGCCGCCTGCACAAACCCATCAATGAATTGAGTGGCCAGCACCTGCAACAATGCGGCATCATTTGCGGGGTCGATGTGGCTGTGCAAGTGGTGATCGGGATGGTTGTGGCCAATGTGGCCGTTCACGATATCATGTGGCATTGGATCACCGCTTTCCTTCAAATTCGCCATGTGGGATATTAACGGGCTTGTCGACATCAAACGGCAGATACGCCATATCAACGCCGTCCCACGCCATCTCGGCAGTTTTATCGATGCCGATCTTTTCCATGTCAGACATGGTTATAATGTTGGTTTCACACTCGTGGGCAACTTTCACAGCCTCGCGCGGGACCTGCCAACCACCGATGCCAACCTGCACCAGGTTTTTAGTCGGAACATTGGGCAGGTTTGTCGAATGGAAACACGGGGTCGTATGCATCCGTTCATCCAAGTCCTTTTTCTGAATATCCGCGTGACGGTCAAAATGTACGATACCGATCTTTTTCGATGTGAATTCCGCAATGCCGCGCACACAAGGAAACCCGATGGAATGATCCCCTCCGATCATAATCGGCAAGCTGCACGAACTGAACACATGGCTGACCGAACGGCTGATTTGATCAAAACCTTTTTCGATATTAGCCGGAATAGTGAACACATCGCTCGCATCTCACAGTGTCATCTGTTCGCGCAAATCAAAGCCCAATTCATAATTATATAGTGTATAAAGTGCGGATATATTGCGCAAGCCTTGCGGCCCAAACCGCGGGCTGGGTCGATAAGTGGTACCACCGTCAAAAGGAATGCCCAGAACCGTGGCATCGTAATCCTTCACTTCTGCCACGTCCTCGGCATAGAGGGCTTTCAGAAATGTATTGATGCCCGCGTAATGCACCAACTCGCCCCGCGCAAAGGTCGGGATTGATTTATCCTCAATCGTATCAGCCACGGTCAGACCCATGCGCAAGGCCCAGCGGCGTTCTTCATCCCACCGCTCTTCGGGCAAATCGCCTTCGGCCTGCATCACCTTCCAGCCGCGCAATTTGGTCAGATCTGGGTGATGCAGACGCCTGTCAGTAAGATACATATCGCGTGGAGTGTGCGACCTTGTCCGTTCAGGTGGGTTGAAAAGCATGCGTTTTCTCCTTGATTGTTTGAAATGGAATACCGCCATCGCGGGCATCAAAATCGTACGTAATTGTGGCTCCGTGGGCATTCGCACCGGTTGGGTCCCAACGCGGTTTATCAAAAAACCAAATCGCGGTCCCCCAGTTTGAAACCTTCGTCAAGATCATGGGTCACTATGAAAACTGTCATGCTTGTCTAAGCACGTAGATCCGTCAGGAAATCATGCATCAACAGCCGAGTGCCGGTATCAAGCGCACCAAAAGGCTCATCCAACAACAGCACCCGCGGCTTGGCAGCAGGTGTCTGACCAATGGTCAAGCGCTGCTGCATAACGGCTGACAGCGTGGCAGGATAGGCATCGGCCACATCAGCAAGACCAATACGCGCCAAAGTATTATCCGCGCGGGTCTTTGCAGCCTTACGTGCAGCACCGAAAACGTGACCCCACCCCCTTTTAAACGTTTCGCCCGCGATGATGTTTTCACGCACGGTCAGATGCGGAAAGATGGAATAGTGTTGAAAGACTACGCCACGTTCCAAACCTGGTTCGACTGCAGGGGGTTACCATCAATGCTAATCCTTTCGTGCGTGGGCTGTTCTTGCGCGATCAATGATCGCAGAAAGGTCGACTTTCCACATCCTGACGCGCCTACGATTGATATGAATTCGCCTTTATCTGTTTTCAGATTGATCCGTTCAAGGATCGGTCTTGGGCCATAGGATTTAAAGACATTATCGACTGCGACGAAACTCATTGTACCGCCACCGCCCATGGGAAAACCTTGCGCGACAGTGTTTTAAGCAGCCAATCCAGAACAAAGGTCAAAACCGTAATCCAGATAACATCACGTCCATCACCAGATATCGCCGGACCAAGAATATGCGGTATCCTAGACCCTGATCGCTGGCGATTGCTTCGGCCGCGATCAGAAACAACCACGCCGAACCAAGGCAAAGCCGGATCGCTGAATAAGATGTGGCATCAATTGCGGCAATCCCACGCGCAGGATAATCACTCAGGTCGACGCCCCCAGGGTTTCAGCCTTGACGATCTGTTCGCGGGGGATCTCACGCTCCCGCCAACTTAAATCGCAGATCAGAAATGGTAGAATACCGATAACGATCAGCACAACCTTTGGCAGTTCACCCAAGCCGAAAACAATGAACAAAATCGGAAGTACGGCCAGTGGCGGGATCATAGAGGTGACCGCCACAAACTGCGTAAATGTTGTCCGGACATATGGCAGCAAACCAATCAAAAGACCAAACACCATCCCCAACCAATCCCGATCCCAAGCCTGCGCAGGCTGGCCGCTGTATCATGCCACAGCAGAATTCGCCCGCTGCACCGGTCCGGTCAACAGCCGTTGCGCCGTTTCCAGCACTTTTGCTGGCGATGGCAACAGCTTATCAGATGGGTTTTCCAATAGGCGCAGATGGGACGCGATGGCATAGGCAACAAATATCACTAGAAACGGTAGGGTCGATAGAAATATCGCAAGCGCCGGCCCCGGTTTTTTATTGATCAATCGCATGGAATACATCGCCTCAGACCATTCATCCACTAAAGCGCATCATCAGCGACCATTTGCATGAATGTCGTATCAAAGCGGAATGTGACGTTGTTGGCATCGCACGTGATGGTTCCATTAGGATATTCCACGCCCACAAAATCCGCCGATGATGCCTCTTCCCCCGGAATGCCTTTATCGAACAAGAATTCGGCAATATTTGTCATTGTAATGGGCAGATCAACGCCTTGGGTAAAAGCCACAGCATCAGTAAGATCATACAATATTTCGGTTGATGCAAGCTGTGCTTTATATCCGGCCAAATCGGTCCCTGATGCCTCGGTCATGGCCGTCAGCACCTCTTCGTCACCTGCGGCCATCAGGCCTATAACTTCGTACAAGGCGCTGGCCAAGGCTTTACCAAAGTCAGGGTTCGCAGCCAGCATATTGGTATTCACAACCATCAGATCAATAATTTCGCCGGGGATATCCGCACTGTCGAACAGCTTATTCGCACTGGGTTCTTCAACAATGGCAGACACAAGCGAGTTCCATATCACCACGACCTCAACATCATTGGTGACATAGGCTGTAGTCATATCGACATCCGATGTGTTGATCACGCCGTTCAGATCAGCCTCGGTTAGCGCTACGCTGTCCAACGCCCGCGCCAGCAGATAATGCGACACTTACAGTTTGACCAGATTGACAGGTTTTCCGCCAAGACTGGACAGATACCCTTGGCCCTTCAAGATCACGGCATCATTTCCGTTGGAAAAATCACCAGCAATCAAAGCGGTGGTATCTGCAGCACTAGCCGACGGAATGGACAGCGTGTCCATATTTGTCGCCGTCACGCCATCAAACGCACCAGCCGTATATTGGTTTATGGATTCCATATAATCATTGATTTGCACGATTTCGGCATCAATGCCGTATTTGTCAGCCCGTTTATGCATGATGCCGCTTTCGTCCAGATAACCACAAGGCATCCACCCCACATAAATCGAGCAGGCCACGCGAAATTCTGTCTTTTCCTGCGCCATCGCGGGTGCCATTACGCACAACGCCAATGCGATCGACAGTGTAGCGATCTTCAAAAGGCTGTTTTTCTTCATGATCTTCCCCAATATTCGTGGGTTCTGCAAAAAAAGAAAAAGTAAGCCGCGCGTAGAACAAAGGGATAAGGCGCGGACGAACCCACGCAGTAATCTCTCGGGATTTTGGCCCGCTGTGTACTGTGACAAAGATTGCTGCTTCAGGCGCCATGCCGGATGTATGCCCAATTGATGGGCCAAAACAGACACAGTAACCGTCTGCCTGCACTCCAATCATATACAGTCACTGGGTTTCAAACCTGGCCTTATGCTGATTTATATTAAGCATTATCGTAAAATGAGCACCTTCATGATCCACACTGCACAATCCGCCCTGTCCAACGCCCCCATAGCAGATAGCTTTTTCGATGGCTTTCGCGAACAAATGATCAATGTGCCCGGTGGGCAGCTTTTTTGCCGTGTCGGCGGGCGCGGAATGCCTGTGTTACTGTTGCATGGGTATCCGCAAACCTCGGCCATGTGGCACTATGTGGCGGCCGATCTGGTGCGAGATTACACAGTGATATGCCCCGATCTGCGTGGCTATGGGCGATCGCTGAAGCCTGCAACCGATGTGCAACACGCACCCTATTCCAAGCGCGCGATGGCGGGCGATATGATCGCGCTGATGAACACCCTTGGCCATGACCAATTTCTGGTCGGCGCCCATGATCGCGGCGCGCGCGTGGCCCATAGGCTGGCGGCAGATCATCCAGAACGGGTTCTGGCGCTGGCCACCCTTGATATAGCCCCCACGCGCGAGATGTATCGCGATGCCGACAGCGCCTTCGCCCAAACCTATTGGCACTGGTATTGGCTGACACAGCCACATCCGTTTCCGGAAACGCTTATCACAGGGTCAAATGACTTTTACTGGCTGGCAAAATGCGGATCGGGCAAAGCGGGTCTTCGCCCCTTTGTGCGGCAGGCGCTGACCGAATATCTGGAATGCTTTAATGACAGTGCCGTCGTCCACGGCGCTTGTGAAGATTACCGCGCCGCCGCAACCATTGATATCGCGCATGATGATGCGGATACCTCTAAACTGACCATGCCACTTTTAGCCCTTTGGGGGCAACATGGCGCAATCCAGACGCATTTTGACTGCCTTGCCCTTTGGCGCGAACGGGCCGAAAACGTGCAAGGATGGTCGCTGCAGGGCGGTCATTACCTGGCCGAGGAAGTTCCTGATCAGGTCATTCCTGCCTTTCGTGATTTCTTTGCCAATGCGCTGGCCAAGAATGTGTGATCCAGCCAATGCTATATGGCTGAAAATTCTGCCTAGCCCGCTAAGTATCAGGCCATGACAAAATTGCCTGACAGCATCACAAACTGGTTTACCCATCGTGGTTGGTCGATCCACCCCCATCAGCAGGACATGCTGGACCGGGCGAACGCCCCTGCGCTGTTGCTGATCGCGCCGACCGGTGGCGGTAAGACACTGGCAGGATTTCTGCCTACTCTGGCCGAGCTTGGCGCGGATGATCATGCTGGGCTGCATACGCTTTATGTCTCTCCGCTGAAAGCACTGGCCGCCGACATCAAGCGCAACCTGCGCACCCCCGTGGATGAAATCGGCCTGCCCATCAGGATCGAGGATCGCACAGGCGACACAAGCCAGACCCAGAAAAAACGTCAGCGGGCTGATCCACCCCACATCCTGCTAACCACCCCCGAAAGTCTGGCGCTACTGACCAGCTACGAAGACGCCCCGCGCATCTTCAGGGGTCTGAAGCGCGTGATTGTCGATGAAATTCACGCCCTGTCGGAATCCAAACGCGGGGATCAGCTGATGCTGGCTATTGCGCGCCTGCAAACGCTTTGCCCCGGTATGCGCCGCGTGGGGCTTTCGGCCACGGTCGAAGATCCCGCCGCCATTGCCCGTTTTCTGGCGCGTCATCCAGACCCGTGCGAAATCCTGAACGCTGATCCGGGACCAGATCCCGACATCCGGATGCTGAAGACCGAAGAAGCCCCGCCCTGGGCCGGTGGCGGCGCAAAATACGCGATCCCTGCCGTGATCGAACAGGTCAAACAGCACAACACCACGCTGATCTTTCACAACACCCGCGCTCAGGCCGAGCTGTTTTTTCATAACCTGTGGCTGCAGAATGAAGATGATCTGCCCATCGGCATCCACCACGGATCGCTTGACCGCGCACAGCGCGAACGCGTCGAACAGGCGATGGTAGATGGCAGCCTGAAAGCCGTGGTTTGCACCGGCTCGCTTGATCTGGGGATCGACTGGGGGGATGTGGATCTGGTCATCCAGATCGGTGCGCCCAAGAACGTCAAGCGGCTGGTCCAACGCATCGGGCGGGCCAACCACCGCTATAATGCGCCCTCAAAGGCGCTGCTGGTGCCCGCCAACCGGTTCGAAATCGTCGAATGCCGCGCCGCCCTGCAGGCCGTCAAAGACCGCGATCTTGACGGTGATCCGCGCGGGCGTGGACCCCGCGATGTGCTCTGCCAGCATATCCTGATCACTGCCTGCGCAGGGCCGTTCGACGCGGATGCCCTTTATCGGGAAGTTACGACTGCAGGGGCCTATCACGATCTGACGCGGGCTGAGTTTGACGCCTGTCTCGATTTCTGCGCCACCGGCGGCTATGCTCTACGCGCCTATGACCGCTGGCAGCGGCTTCTGCGGCGCGCCGACGGTCAGTGGCAGTTGCGTGACCCCCGTGCGACCCGCGCCATTCGCATGAACATCGGCACCATTCAAGACACCGACACGCTGAAAGTCCGTATCCGTGGCCGCGGCAAACCCCTGGGCGAGATCGAAGAAGGCTTTGCCGCCACCCTGACCCCCGGCGACACCTTCCTGATCGGCGGGCAGATCGTGCGGTATGAGGGCCTGCGCGAAATGACGGTTGAGGTCACGCGGCAGGCAACTGACAAGCCCAAGATCGCCACCTTTATGGGTACCAAATTCGCGACCTCAACCCAACTCAGCCAGCGCATCCTGCGGATGTTCCAACAAGACAGCTGGCCTGAACTGCCCCAACACACCGCCGACTGGTTGGCCCTGCAGCGAAAGGTGTCGCAACTGCCCAAACCAGACCGGCTGCTGATCGAAAGCTTCCCCCACGACGGCAAAGCGCAAACAGTGGTTTACGGTTTCGCAGGCCGCAACGCACAACAAACACTTGGGCTGCTGTTGACCCAGCGGATGGAGGAAATGGGCCTGGCCCCCATGGGCTTTGTGTCGACCGATTACGCCACCCTGATCTGGGGCCTTGATCCGCTGACCGACCCCGCCCCGCTGTTTGCTCAGGATAATTTGCGCGAAGGGCTGGAAAAATGGCTGGCGGGCAACGCTGTGATGAAACGCACCTTCAAGGCCAGCGCCGTGATCGCCGGGCTGATCGAACGCAACACCATGGGTAAGCGTAAAAGCGGGCGACAGGCGACGTTCAGTTCCGATATTTTATATGACACGCTGCTGAAATACGACCCCGACCACCTGATGATGCAGATCACCCGCGAAGAGGCCCTGCGCGGGCTGATCGATTTCGGCCGGATCGAGGAAATGGCCGCCCGTATTCAAGGCCGAATTGACCACCTGCATCTGGACCGCGTCACCCCATTGTCCGCACCCCTGTTCCTGGAACCCGGGCGGGTTCCTGTAAAAGGGTTGGCGAACGAACGCTTGCTAGCCGAAGAAGCTGAACGCCTGATAGATACGGCGGGTTTAACAACGATCGACAAACCAAAATGGCGGGTTCCGTTCTAGGGGCATACACCCGAATATTATACGGCAGCCCATGGAAAACACATCTTGAAATTCCCGCCTGCGCGCGGCATGAACATACCATGAACGGATATGAATTCAATTTCGCAGAATGCAGTTTAACGGCGCGCGCATCGGGTGCGCTGTGGTGGGCAGATCAGCGGGTGCTGTGCGTATCAGACCTGCATTTAGGCAAATCTGACCGGATCGCGCGGCGCGCAGGGCTTATGCTGCCCCCTTACGAAACGCGCGATACGCTTGCCCGGCTTGAGGCCGAGATCGACGCACTATTGCCCGACACCGTGATCTGCCTTGGCGACAGCTTTGATGATCTGGCGGCCGCCGACAGCCTGGACGAAGATGAAACGCTTTGGTTAACACGCTTGCAAGCTGGCCGTCGCTGGATCTGGATCGAAGGCAATCACGATCCGGGCCCCGTTGATTTTGGCGGCACCCATCTGGCAGAATTGACTATGTATCCGCTGACATTCCGTCACATCGCAACAAAGACAAACAGCGCTGAAATATCAGGCCATTACCACCCAAAGGCCAGCTTGAACGTCCGTGGTCGAACGATCACCCGTAAATGTTTTCTGCAAGATGAAAATCGTATTATCTTACCCGCCTTTGGCACCTATACCGGGGGCTTGCATAGCCATTCGGCAGCCTTAAGTCAGTTAATGACCACAAGCGCGCGCGCATTTTTATTAGGACAAAAGGTCCAAAACATTCCGATGCCAAGATAAAGCATGGTTGCACTGGCCATTTAACCAGACCCATAATAAGCTTTAGTTGTGGTTTGAAGTTATACAGTTTTACAAAATTGAAGTTGGAATAAACGAAATGCCATCTGATAACCAAAGCTCATTCAATGACCGTTTGAACCGTATGAATGCAAACGGTGGGTCACCTGATTTTTCCAGTCAACCACAAGCACCAACAGAACGACGCGAAAAACCGTCTGTCGGTTGGCGTATTTTACGGGTGCCTCTTGCATTCGTGTGGGGGGCTATTTCGCTGATCGCTATCGATTTGATATTGTTCAATATTTTCTGGAAGCCCGGTATAAACATCCTTGAAGTCTTTAACTTAACTTCGTTATTTGCTTGGTTCGGATTGATCTTGTGTTTTCTGTTTTTCGGAATTTTTATCCTGAGTTTGCGTGGTACGCTGGCGGTTATTGCCTTTCTGATTTCCGTATTGTTTTCAGTTATTCCCTATTATCATGTGTTGTTGAACGTCAGGCCAGATCTGGGTGATGCAATATATCATCCCGAATATATGGACCAGGTTCGCCAGCTTTGGACAGTGCAAGCAACTGGGCCAGGCCAAAATCGCCAGCAGCGGCCGCGGGTATGGTCTTTGCAATAACGCACATTTAATCCATCACGATTTCATAATTTCGCCAAACTGAAGAACAATAAAATATCATAAGTTTACCAAGAACTAAGGCATGAAGATCGCATCCAAAATCACCATTATTGTTGGCACGATAATTCTGACAACCAACTCTGCTGCCGCATTTAATTTTGGATTTGTGCGCGCCCCAGATTATCTAGATCCATTTTTTATAGCGCTTTTGATAGCAGCCTTTATATTCTGGATCGCCGTGATATTCACCAAGCCCCGGGGGATTCCGTTCAATCAGCTTTACAAAACTCAGATGGATCCGGTGCCCACATATTATTTTCGTATTCTTCAGGCGATTGTAATCATCTTTATGGTTCTTCTATTTCTTGGCATGGGCCTGCAAAGATATGACGAAGCACAAGGCTTGGCACATCTTTCCCTTGAACCGCACATGTCTGATATCGTCTAACTCAACAACCATATCGTGAAACCATGACTCTGGCGTATAAAACTGCTAAAATAAGCAGCAGTTTTACAGATTTCCTATTTAGTGATGATAGGATAAAGTAACACCTGACTGCATTTATATGTTTTTGATATCGTTCACCTTATAGGGTATCACTATAATATATAGACAAAGGACAGAGCATGGCCGCGACGACGATCCGGATTTTCAGCGCAAATAATCTTTTGAACGGATCAGGCGAACAGCCATTTACGCCCGGTTCAACAAACGAATCAACGCGGGGTGGCTCGTTCACGGTTGGGTCTGATACCGGCACGATGATTACGATCAATGATGTCAATAATGACGGCTCATTCGATGATGGCACAGGCGAACAACAGTTTACACCAGAGCCCCTGACACTGACGTATGAGGATGCCGGTGGGACTGTCGTGACAACGACCTTTCCCGCCAATTCGCAACTTCAGTCTGAATTTATCACGACCTTTTCAAGCGGTTTGCAGATCGTTGCAATCCGTCTGAACCCCCCTGGTAATGGGGCCAGTGATCTGATCACAGTGGGCTATGCTGTCTATGACCCAAATGGCAACCCAGTAAACCCGCCACCAGGCACAAACATTGGAAGTATTATAGATAATGAAAGAACCGGAACAGTTGATTATGACGATATTTCCTGTTTCACCTCTGGTACATTGATTGAAACGCCAAAGGGTATGGTTCAGATCGACCACCTTAAACCTGGCGATCAGGTTTTGACGCGACATAATGGCATCCAGGACATCGTCTGGATCGGTGAAAGCTGGATCAGCCAGCTGGATATGGTCTGCTTTCCTGCATTGAAACCCATTTCCATACCTTACGATTTTGTTGGCGGTCAGCGGGATCTTTTGGTTTCGCCCCAGCATCGGATCATGCTGCGCACACCTATTGCCGAACTTCTTTTCGGCGAACCTGATATTCTTGTTTCAGCGAAATATCTGTCAAAGTGGCTGCCCGCAGGCAAACCGATCAACAGCGGAATAAAATATCTTCATATTGCTTGTAAAAACCACGAGATCGTAAATGCGGACGGCATTTGGGCCGAAACGCTGTATTGCGATGAAACAACGTCAGATTTGACCAATGCGATGCAGGCCGACCTGAACAGCGAAACGCTCTCAAATGATCCACGCACCGCAGGCTGCCGCATTCTGCGCCGTTTTGAAGCCGACGTGCTAATGCAGAAACTGACTGAGCAAAAGGCTAAACAGGCCGCTTGATCTTATATCAGGCGGTCAGCCCTTTGGGCTCCTTGATACCATTCGCCCGGCAACAAGCCGTAACCGTGTTGGCCAAAAGGCACGCAATCGTCATCGGTCCAACACCACCCGGCACAGGCGTTATCGCACCTGCCACCTGACTTGCGGATGCGAAATCGACATCGCCCACCAGCTTTGTTTTTTCACCATTCGGTATGCGATTGATTCCCACATCAATGACCGTCGCACCCGGCTTGATCCAATCGCCTGTCACCATCTCAGGTCGCCCCACAGCCGCCACAACAATGTCTGCGCCGCGCACGACATCCTGCAAATCTTGTGTCCGGCTGTGTGCAATCGTGACTGTGCAACTGTCGCCTAAAAGCAGGTTCGCCATCGGCTTGCCCACGATATTACTGCGACCGATCACAACAGCGTTCATGCCACTAAGACTGCCGTGATAGTCGCGCAGCAACATCAGACATCCCAACGGCGTACAGGGCACCATCGATTTCTGACCGGTCCCCAACAGCCCCACGTTCGAGATATGAAATCCATCCACATCCTTGGCAGGCTCAATCGAATTGATCACCAGATCTTCGTTCAGATGGTCTGGCAACGGCAGCTGAACCAGTATCCCATGCACAGCAGGGTCCGCATTCAGCTGTGCGATCAAACTCAGCAAATCTGCCTCGGACGTGTCAGCGCCCAACTTATGTTCGATTGAATTCATGCCGACCTCGGTCGTCAGTTTGCCCTTTGATCGAACATAAACCTGACTGGCCGGATCCTCCCCCACCAACACGACAGCAAGCCCCGGCGTGATTCCGTTTTCCTCTTTCAGGCGCGCCACATGGGTCGCCACTTTTTCACGCACTTTGGCGGCAAAAGCTTTGCCGTCGATGATATCGGCACTCATTTTTTTTGCTCTCCTCACGCCTGTCCGTACAAGAGTTTTGTACAAAAATTTTTGTACAAAATAGGCGTACAAATTATACAAAACAGCCTAGAACAGCCCCTCGACCTCACCGGCATCATTCAGCATGATCTGTTCCGCCGATGGCGTTCTGGGCAATCCCGGCATCGTCATGATCTCACCACAGATCACCACGATAAAGCCCGCACCCGCGCTTAATCGCACTTCGCGCACCGGAACGCCATGGCCTGTTGGCGCACCGCGCAAGTTTGGATCGGTACTGAACGAATATTGCGTTTTTGCCATACAAATCGGAAGATGGTCAAACCCCTGATCTTCCCAGGCGCGCAGTTGGTCACGAATTTTCTGATCGGCCAGAACCTCGTCTGCGCGATAGATGCGCTTGGCAATGGTTTCGATCTTGTCGAACAAGGGCATGTCATCGCGATAAAGCGGGGCAAATTGGCTGACACCGCTATCGGCAATTTCAGCAACGCGCGTGGCCAGTTCTTTGATCCCGTCAGACCCGGAAGCCCAATGTTTACAAAGGATTGCCTCGGCTCCTTGGCTTTCGACATAGTCTTTTACAGCCTGCACTTCGGCGTCTGTATCACTAACAAAATGATTGATCGCAACAACGACCGGCACGCCGAAACTTTTGACATTGCCAATATGACGCCCAAGGTTCGGGCAGCCATCCTGCACCGCCTGAACATTCTCAGGCCCTAGATCGGCCTTGGCCACACCACCGTTCATCTTCATCGCACGCACAGTCGCCACCAGCACCACGCAATCGGGCGCTATACCGGCTTTGCGGCATTTAATGTTCATGAATTTTTCAGCGCCCAGATCGGCGCCAAAGCCCGCTTCGGTCACAACATAATCAGCCAGTTTCAATGCCGTAGTCGTCGCAATGACCGAATTACAGCCGTGGGCGATATTCGCAAATGGACCGCCGTGAACAAAAGCCGGATTGTTTTCAAGAGTTTGCACAATGTTCGGTTGCATCGCATCTTTCAACAGAACCGTCATCGCACCATCAGCTTTCAGATCGCGACAATAGACAGGCGACCGATCCCGGCGATAGGCAACGATGATATCGCCCAGACGTTTTTGCAGGTCGGTCAGGTCATTGGCCAAACACAAACAGGCCATGACCTCGGATGCAACAGTGATATCAAACCCGGCTTCGCGTGGAAAACCGTTGGCCACACCACCCAATGACGCTGTAATCTGACGCAAGGCGCGATCATTCATATCCAAAACGCGGCGCCACACAACACGGCGGATGTCGATCTCAAGCTCATTACCCCAGTAAATATGATTATCAATCATCGCTGACAACAAATTATGTGCCGACGTGATTGCGTGGAAATCGCCTGTGAAATGCAGGTTCATCTCCTCCATCGGGACAACTTGGGCATAGCCACCGCCCGCCGCGCCACCTTTCATACCAAAGCACGGCCCAAGCGACGCCTCGCGGATACAAATCGCAGCCTTCTTACCAATGGCATTCAGCCCGTCACCAAGCCCGACCGTCGTCGTGGTCTTGCCTTCACCGGCCGGTGTCGGGTTAATGGCTGTAACAAGGATCAGCTTGCCGTTTTCACGTCCCTGGACCGAGTTGATAAAATCCTGGCTGACTTTTGCTTTGTCATGGCCATAGGGCAGCAGGTCATCACTTGTGATCCCCAGCTTTGCACCAATCTCTTGGATAGGTTTCTTATTCGCTTCGCGGGCGATCTCAATATCGGATTTAAAGCTCATGGTTTGTCCCTGCGTCCCTGTGATGACATCTGTCTATCTTCGGCTATAGCCGCCCGACAAGCGACTGACCGATGCATTTCCGACATTTCCACCACTGGAATCGGCGGCGGTGGAGTTAATTGTGTCTTATCGGAAATCTTGGGAACCAATCGGCCCATCAACAGTTCACTTTATAGAAACAGGAAAGGGTCTGACATGTCTGGTATTACAATCGCTATTCATTTTGGTTTCGCGCTTGGCTTGGGAATGGCGCTTTTGGTTTTGATCTAAACGCCCTTCCAAGACCGCTGCTCCGGCACATGCAGGCGCAGCTTTTCACCAATCTGCAAGATACCTTCGCGTTCAACCCACGCAGTTACCCCACGTCTACCCTTGGCCGCCGCTTTGAATTTTGATCCAAAGCCAGGCAAATCTTCATCAATCACTTTCGCAGGCAGATGGCATGGCCGATTTTCCATGTCGACAACCAATGTTGTTCCCGACCCAGATTGCAGTCTGGACGAGGGCGGTAGATATGTGAAATCAGGCAAACCGCCAATTACCATGGAGGCCCCAACCCATTCCGGTTGAATGTCTGACACGCCCATCAAATCAGCTACCTCAGCCATTTCCTCCATTGAAACCATCGAAAACTGTCTGACATTTCGGATGACTGTGCCCCGGGGATGTTGTGATGTCACCCGTGAGCATGACAGGCGCGTCAACCCGGCATGATCTTCGCCCTCTACACCCGCAAATGTCGCCGTAACAGACTGTAATGATTGAGATCGCAGGGATGCGGTTCGGTCCGGAACATACCCCAGCCATGTAATCGTGCCGAAGAAATCAGTTGGGACAAGTGCTGGCATGTAAATATCGCAGATCTTAAGTATTGATATAAAAAGGCCCCGACAACGATGTGCGGGGCCTTTTAGCAAAAGTCTTATGCCGTTGGTTCTGGCTCAAGCTCGCTATCGGGCGCGCGTGGCTTTTTCGGCTTTGTTTTTGGAATGGCTGTCACCGACGCCGCAGATCCCTGATCAGGCTTGTCATCTTTGTCGTCCGAATGCGGCGGTTCACCACGGATGACACGGTGGATTTCGTCACCTGTCAAAGTCTCATATTCCAGCAACCCTCTTGCAAGCAGCTCGAACTCTTTTTCCTTTTCGGTAATAATCTTCAAAGCGGTTTCATACCCATCCTGAATGAATTTCTTCACCTCGTCTTCGATCAACTGCTTGGTATTAGCCGAAACCGAAAAACCAGCCGTATTACCCTGATATCCCTCGTGTGCTTCGGCATAGTCGATGTTACCAATCTTATCGGACATCCCCCAACGCAAGACCATTGCACGGGCCAGACCTGACGCACTTTGGATATCCCCGGCAGGACCATTGGACACACGTTCAGCCCCATACTTAAACACTTCAGCCGCTTTACCGGCCATCGTCATGGCAAGGCGCTGATGGCATTCGTCCTGGAACATGTTCAGGCGATCCATTTCAGGCAAGCTCATCACCATGCCCAACGCACCACCGCGCGGAATAATCGTGGCTTTATAAACCGGATCACATTTGGGCAACGTGATCCCCACAATTGCGTGACCCGCTTCGTGATAAGCCGTCATTTCCTTTTGTTCTGCCGTCATGACCATTGACCGGCGTTCAGCACCCATCATGACCTTATCTTTGGCGCTTTCAAAATCTTCCATGGTGACAAAACGGCGTCCAACACGGGCAGCCATAAGAGCAGCTTCGTTCACCAGGTTGGCCAGATCCGCGCCAGAAAACCCGGGGCTGCCCCGCGCAATGATCCGCAGATCCACGTCAGGACCAAGCGGTGTTTTGCGGGCATGCACACCCAGAATTTTTTCGCGGCCCTTGATATCGGGATTGGGTACCGTGATCTGACGATCAAAACGACCTGGACGCAATAGCGCAGGATCAAGCACATCGCGACGGTTTGTGGCAGCCACGATGATCACGCCTTCGTTAGCCTCAAACCCGTCCATTTCAACCAAAAGCTGGTTCAAAGTCTGTTCGCGTTCATCGTTTCCGCCGCCATATCCGGCACCCCGATGACGACCGACTGCGTCGATCTCGTCAATAAAGACGATGCACGGCGCGTTCTTTTTGGCCTGTTCGAACATGTCGCGCACACGGGATGCACCAACTCCAACGAACATTTCGACAAAGTCCGAACCCGATATTGTGAAAAACGGCACACCCGCTTCGCCCGCAATGGCACGCGCCAGCAACGTTTTACCAGTACCGGGGGGGCCAACAAGCAATGCACCTTTCGGAATTTTACCGCCAAGACGGCTGAATTTCTGCGGGTTGCGCAGGAATTCAACGATCTCTTCCAGCTCTTCTTTAGCTTCGTCAATGCCGGCGACATCGTCAAATGTAACGCGCCCCTGCTTTTCAGTCAGCAGTTTGGCCCGGCTTTTCCCAAAGCCCATCGCACCACCTTTGCCACCACCTTGCATGCGGTTCATGAAATAAATCCACACCCCGATCAACAGAAGAAACGGCAGAAGGCTTAGCAGAAAGTTCTGGAATGTAGATTCTTCCTGATTTTCGGCACTGACGGTCACGCCGTTTTCGCGCAGGATCGGGCGATATTCCTCGCCTGCGTTTGGTGGGGCGACTGTCGTAAATTCGGTGCCATCATTGTTCGTGACACGAATAGTCTGGTTGTCGATCTCAACAGATCCGACAGTACCGCTTTCAACGCGGTCCAAGAATACGGAATAATCAACCTTTTCATTCTGCGCCGAACTTTGGCCACCATTGAAAATGTTGAACAGTATAAGGATCATCAAAAACAGAACGACCCAAAATGCGATGTTTCTCGCGTTGCCCAAGGAAACTCTCCTATGAATTCTTCTGATCGGGCTCGATAGACCCGCCTCGTTACCTCTAAAATAGAGATCACACGACTTTCTTCAATGCGTTATAATGGCAGTAAAGAAATCATTGTCACTTTTTATCGATTTAATGGTCCAGTTATTAACAAATCCTGCAATTGGGGCGGAAATTAAATCGCTGCCGTGCCAGATTGATGGCGAACTTATCAGCGCATTGCGTGGAATTTGCAGATCACGCCAATCCGGGCGCTGTGCAAGGCCCGTTTCACCAAGCGCGCGAATCTCATGATCGTTGGTATTCGGTCCAGAAACGCGCCAGCGATTGTCCCACATCTGATCTGTCGAACATCTTAAATCTGACACAGCTTTAAATTCGCGGGTAATCCAGATCTGACCCTTCTTTGGAATAATCAAGGCACCGTGCAGAACACTTTGCTGTCCGTTTCGAACGGCATCGACCACCTGTGACAGCGCTTTGTATCTTGGTTTATAAAACTGCCTCGACACCCATCCCAACCCATGCGCCAGCAAACGGTCACGCAACTCACCCGGCGCATCCAGAAAATCGTTTTGCTGGAAAACAACATTGCCTGCCCGTAATGTCACGATGCGCCGCGCCAAATCTTGCGTTGCAATTTCAAGGGCATAACGTGCCTGCGCCATATGCGATGCAGTTTGCGCCAAACGGTCTTGTGTCAAACCAAGATCTGCCAACAACCCCATTATCTGACGGGCTTTGACACGATCAAACCGATCATCGGTATTCGAAGGGTCATCGGCCCAAGGCTGATCAATCCCCGTCAGATAATCACGCAATTCTTGCCGCTTGGCCCATAAAAGCGGGCGCAACCAGGCCACCGGACCATGCTGGCGCATCGGATGCATGCCGCTTAGCCCATCAACGCCAGAGCCACGCGCAAGCCGCATCAAAACGGTTTCGGCCTGATCATCCAAAGTATGTGCCAATGCCACGTGCAAGATTTGATTGTCCTGCGCCCATTGTCCAATCAGATCATACCGTGCCTGTCGTGCCTGGGACTGTAGATTGCCACGGCCATCCCAATCGTCCCACCCAAGAATATGATGCGGAACGCCCAATTTCGCGGCCGCACGGCCAACCATCTCAGCCTCATCCGCCGCACCCTTACGTAACCTGTGATCGACTGTAACACTTTGCAGGAATACGCCTGTGCGTGCCGAATATTGCGCCATCAGATGCAGCAAAGCCATCGAATCGCTGCCACCAGAAACGGCAACGGCGACCCGATCCGGCCGCCGTTCCTGTGTCAGATCATCGAATGCGCTGACAAATTTATCGTATAGGCTTACTGACACCCCAGGTCGCGCATGGAAGTTCGCGCCTCGGTCACTTGGGCATTGTTGGGAAAGCGAATTTCGACTTCACCCAAAGTCACGCACGCCTCACGCTGTTGGCCAAGACGCCCCAATGATGTGCCCAATCGGGTCAGTGCACGGGGTGCATCCTGCCCGTTGGGATCGCTGGAAAACGCATTCAGATAAGCACGTGCAGCCGGGGCTGTATCGCCCATCGCTTCATGTGCTTCGCCTTTTAGTAAATTAGCCTGCGCTGCCAACGGACCACCAGGATAGGTATCGTTGAATGCATCAAATTTCTGAATGGCCATTGCAAAGTCACCCTGTTCAAACAGCGCCTTTGCCTGATCGAAATCAGCCGCTTCGCTGATCGCCAATTGCGGTCCACCAGACGGCTGACTAACTTGTTGCCCGCTGGTGGCGCCAATGGTTTCCCCACCCAACGTGGGCGTTTCACCAAGTGTGCCAATATCGCAATTTTCATCCAACTCGCAGATCCGGAATTCCAGATCACCAATACGATTTGTCCCATCCTGAACAACGCGACCAATGCGGAATTCAAGCTGTTCGGTCTTGGCAGTCAGTCGCGACAGTTCGCTTTCAATAGATATGATCCGATCCAGAAGCGTGCCATCCTGATTAAGATTGCTGGACGATCCGGTTGGCGACAGTTCTGCCTTCAAACTTTCGATCTGTTGATACATCGCGCCCAACTCGGCCCGCACATCTGCCAGCGTGTCCGCCACGCCAGCCGATGGCAATAAAAGCCCAAGTGTCAGCAGGAAAGCACGTGTTCTTCTCATTGGATCAGCTTACTCCGGCCGCTGAAATGATGGTCACAGACCGACGGTTCTGCGCATAGCATTCTTCGGTCGAACATGATGCCAACGGGCGCTCTTTACCATATGTCAACGTGCGCATCCGTGATCCGGCCACACCTTTGGATACCAGATAGTCGCGCACAGCTGCTGCACGACGTGCACCAAGGGCCAGGTTGTATTCACGCGTACCTTGTTCGTCAGCGTGACCTTCGATCACAGCGATATAGGTGGTATTCGCCATCAGCCATGCCGCCTGTCCATCCAAAACAGACTGCGCAGAAGGGCTAAGTGTGGATTGATCCACAGCAAAGTTGATCGTATTTCCAACGGTCTGATTGAAATATTGTGGTGTCGCAGGATCCAGTGTTCCGCTTTCGATACCACCATTTGCGCCACCGGGGCCACCTGCACCGCCTTCGCCATTGTTGCCAAAACGATCACCGTTCGTACAAGCCGCAGCGCCCAATAGCGCCAGCATAAGGGCTGCTTTCTTAAGATATGTCATCTGCTCTGTCCTTTACCGCAAGTCTTTTTATGTTGTTATAATTACTATCCTAGCATCATCAGATCGCTTTGGAAACGCTAAGGCTGCAACGGCCCCCAAGATGGATCAGAAGCCGCGTTGTCTGTCCGAATACTGCGCAAATTCCGACCCGATATGTCAACTGAATACAAAGATGGCGCACCATTCACGCCCTGGGTTTCGCGGGTAAACATGATCACACGGCCATTGGGCGACCACGTCGGACCTTCATCCAGAAAGTTCGACGTCAGCAGACGTTCGCGGCTGCCATCGACATTCATCACACCGATATGAAAACGCCCGCCGGCTTGCTTGGTAAAGGCGATCAGATCCCCACGGGGCGACCAAACCGGTGTCCCATAGCGCCCATCTTCAAAGCTAATCCGCTGCGGTTCGCCACCATTTGCGGACATGATGTAAAGCTGCTGCGTGCCACTGCGGTCACTTTCAAACACGATCTGGCTGCCATCAGGGCTAAAGCTGGGCGCCGTTTCAATCGCAGGGCTGTTGGTCAACCGCGACAAGGATCCTGAATTCAGATCCATGCGATAAATATCCGTGTTGCCGCCTGTTGTCAGTGAAAACACTACCGTACGACCATCCGGGGCAAATCTGGGTGCAAAGCTCATGGTGCCTTCGGGCATCGCAAGCGCACGCCGACCCACGTTTGAAACATCCAGCAGATAAATCCGCGGAAAGCCTGTCTCGTACCCGGTATATAGTACCCGGTCACCCGTGGGCGAAAACCTTGGTGCCAGAACGATGGATGAACTATCGGTCAGATATTGAATGTTTGCGCCATCATAGTCCATGATCGCCAGCCGCTTGGCGCGATTTTCTTTGGGGCCAGTTTCACTAACGAAAACCACACGGCTGTCAAAATACCCACTTTCCCCGGTAATCCGCTGATAGACGGCATCCGACACCTTATGCGCCATGCGACGCCAAGCATCTGTGCTGCCCGCAAATTGCAGACCATCGCCCATTTCAGCACCCGAAAAGATGTCAAACAAACGAAACTTCACCACTAAACGCCCGCCCGCATCAACGCTGACGGCGCCAGTGATCAGGGCCTGCGCATTGACGGCACGCCAGTCCGAATACTGAACGGGTGATGCAAAACTGCTGACATTTGAGATATAAGCCTGCGGCGGAATTTCGCGGAAAAGACCCGTTCCGGTCAAGTCACTGGCCACCACACGTGCAATTCTGACCGCATATTCATTCGCCGCCGCAGTTTCCGGCTGAAAGTCCGGCGTGGCAAATGGCATGGGTTCAACAAGGGGATTATCAAGTCTCAATTTCAAAGGTTCAGCAGCCGAAGCAACTGGAATAAAAAGAAAAAGCGTCATGATAAGACTAAGAATAAACCGCATTATCTGATCCCCATTTTGGTTGGGTCGAAGGTGATTTCGATCTCTTTCCAGTGATCGTATTTGTCTGCCGGCAGATTATAACCGCTTGTGCCGCATCGAAGAATAGCCCGCCTGGCGGATTCGTAGGATCGGTTAACCGCATCATCCGTGCCGCCGGATGACGATATCAATCTGATAGAGGAACTGACTGGCTTAGCATTTAGATCCATCGAAAAGCCCACAACGACGATCACGTTCAGCGAATCCGTTCCAAGTGCACCGATATTCCAGCATTCGCCGACTGCCAGACGAAAGCCTTCCGTCTCGCCCGGTGTCAGTGGCGGGCCCGAAGGTGTGTCGCCAAGTGCAGCCCCCAAAGCCTCGGCGACAGCATCGCTGGTATCAATCGTTTCTGTCACCTCTGTCGCAGGGGTTTCCGGTTCGGCTTCTTGCTCTGGCTCGGCTTGCGCTGTTTGTAGACGGTCCGGGCGGGCTTGCGGGCGTATTGATCGCGCTGGCGCGCCGGGAGTTTCTTCGGCCTCGGTCACAATCTCTGTTCCTGCCTCGGGCGGTGCGGTGGCCTCAACCTCTTCCACTACGGTTTCGCCCTCATCTGTCGGCTCGACCGCCTCTTGCGTCGTATCGGCAGTTTCAACATCAGGCTCTGGCGCTTCGGTTGGAACGGGCGCGACAACATCCACGGCTTCCTGCCCGACTTCATCCGCGGGGTCTGTTTCGTTCACAGGCGGGTCGGGTTCCGGCGGTGGGGCGGGTGTTGATACATCAATCTCCGGTGCATCAGGCACCTCAAGCGGTGGGGCTTGCGCGACTTCGGATTGTTCGGGTTCATCTTCGGGCACGACCAATTCAGGCGTTTCAGCCACCTCGGGCGCGACAGGTACTTCGACATTGGTGACAACATTGGGCGCAATAGACTGCGCTGTCAGGGCTGCAAATTCTTCGCCGGAAATCGTCGTGACCTGCACATCTTCAAATGGCAGCGGATCGGACCGGAATTCACCGCCGAATATCGCCCAAGTGATCAGACCGATGTGCCCAATCCCCGAGATATAGGTTCCGATGCTCACGTCTGCCTCGCTATTGCCCGTCCAGCGTCGGGCCGCCAATATCTGTCACAAGACCAATATTTGAAAACCCACCCGCATTCAGCGCGCCCATTACCTGCATAACACGTTCGTAAGGAATAGATCCGTCGGCCCGCAGGAAAATTTTATCGCCATCCCGTTCTGCCGCAATCGCAGTCAAACGGCTAATCAATTCTTCGTCGGCAATTTCGGTGCTTTGAATTGCGATCACACCGTCGGCGGTTAATGTTACGGTCAGCGGTTCTTCCTGATCCGTGCTCAGCGCATTGGCCGCAGTTTCAGGCAAATTAACTGGCACGCCAACCGTTAGCATTGGGGCTGCGACCATAAAGATAATCAGCAGCACCAACATAACATCAACAAACGGTGTCACGTTGATCTCGGCCATCGGTTGTGACCGGCGACGCTTGCGGCGGCGTCCGCCGCCATCGTCACTTTTTGCCATAAGTCCCGCGCCCATGATCAGCTATCCAACTGACGGCTAAGAATGGTGGCGAATTCATCTGAAAACGCCTCGTAACCACCCAAGATCCGATCACTGTCGGCAATGAACTTGTTATAGAAAATCACTGCCGGGATTGCGGCCAAAAGACCCAAGCCCGTGGCCAGCAACGCTTCTGCGATACCGGGGGCCACGACGGCCAGATTGGTATTTTGCTGTTCGGCAATTTCAATAAAGGCATTCATGATGCCCCAAACAGTGCCGAACAATCCGACAAAGGGCGTGATTGATCCGACCGTCGCCAGAACCGGCAGACCCTTTTGCAGGATTTCGGCCTCTTTCGCGATAGCGACATCCATGGACCTGTCGATCCGGCTTTGCGCCCCTGCGATCAGCCCGCCATCATTGCGATGCGACCTACGCCATTCCATCATGCCAGATGCGAATATCTTTTCCGCAGCCCCCGTGGGTGCCATGCCGATCTTGTCAAACAGCCCATCCAATGGCTCGCCCGACCAGAACGCCACATCAAATTGCGCCGCATTTGCGCGGGCTTTCCGATATACGATAATTTTCTGGATAATGATCGCCCAAGCCCAGAATGAGGCTAAAATAAGCATGATCATGACAAGTTTTACTACAAGTGTTGCGCGCGCAAAAAGCGCCCACATCGAAAAATCTACAGCTTCCATTTGCCTGCTCTTTTTTGTCGGCCGTGTTTCCGGCTCTGATTGATTATATGAATAGCTTAGTTTTCAAAGAAAAGCCATGACAACCATGTTATCGGCGCAAATTATCTTTTCAAGGCTTTGAATGTCGGCGAATGTTTGCTGGCAAACGCGTGGCCTGACCGGCTTTGTTGATTGCCACCACCGTCACGGTTGCGGAAAACAAAACCTGATCGCCCCGCTTGACCTTTTGATCAAAAATCATCCTGACGCCAGTGGCGTGGCTTAATTCAGTTTCAACGACCAGCTCATCATCATATTTTCCCGCTGCCAGATAATCGGCCTCAACCCGGCGTACGGCAAAGACGATGCCATCGTTTTCCTTCAGCGCCACCTGATCCACGCCCATGTCGCGCACATATTCTGTCCGGCCGCGTTCAATATATTTCAGATAATTCGCATAATAGACGATGCCCCCGAAATCAGTGTCTTCGTAATACACGCGCAAGGGCCAAAGATGTGTCATTGCGGTTTCTCCATCCGGGCAAAAAGGCGCAAAGCATGGCTGGCATCATCCGCCACCACAGGCATAACAGGATCATAGGCCGCCTGGATGACCGATGCCACCTCGGGCTTTAGCACCGTCGTATCCCCAACCACAGCCAAGGGTGACGCATTCTGAAACGCCCGGTCTGACCACAGTAAGATGGATTGCACCATTTGACTAAGACACAGTGTTTCAGCCGACACTTCGGCCAAATGCGCATCTATCTTGATAAAAACAAAACATGCCCGAATACCCCCTTGCCCGTCAAAGCGGAAAATCCGGTATTGATTGGCATCGGCTGCGTTAAGCTTCGTGACTAAAGGCTTCAAATCCGGGATCAACTGATCCAGATGTGGCACATCCGGCAGTTCATTCCAGTCTTTGCAGAAAAACACCATCAGATTGGCACCCAGTTCCGGATCTGTTTCCGCCATCTGATGCCTAGCCAACACGACAATCGCCTCAATCGCACCTTTAAGAACCGAAATCGTTGCATCTTCGACACCAAAGACAACAGGCACAATGGGCCGTCCCCATCGCGCAAAAACGTAATCCCCATCGGATCGAGTGAACAGTGCCTCAACCTCTTGCGGTGTCATATTCTCATTGATCCCCAAATACTCAAATTCAGCTGTCTCAGCCAAATAAATCCGTCTGTCCCTTGGGTGCTGTCAACCCCAGATGCGCCCAGGCTTTGTGCGCCAACATCCGTCCGCGCGGTGTCCGTTGGATCAACCCCTGCTGCAGCAAAAATGGCTCAATCACCTCCTCCAGCGCATCGCGGCTTTCGCTAAGCGCCGCTGCAATCGTTTCGATCCCGACCGGTCCGCCAAAATAGTTTTCTGCAATTAAGTTCAGATACCGGCGATCCGCCCCATCCAGCCCCAGATGATCCACGCCAAGCCGTGTCAGTGCATTATCCGCAATCGCCTGCGTCACAAATCCGTCACCTTCAACCACGGCAAAGTCCACCACACGGCGCAGCAAGCGCCCCGCAATCCGGGGTGTGCCGCGCGCGCGCTTGGCAATTTCGCGTGCACCTTCAGGCTCGGCCGGTGCGCCCATCAACCGTGCGCCGCGCGTGACAATCTCGTGCAGCTCATCCACCGTATAAAACTGTAACCGCGTCGGAATACCGAACCGATCCCGCAAGGGCGTTGTCAGCAAGCCAAGCCGCGTCGTGGCCCCGACCAGCGTAAAGGGCTGCAGTTCAATCCGTACCGTGCGCGCCGCAGGACCTTCACCGATCACCAGATCCAGCTCAAAGTCCTCCATCGCCGGGTAAAGGACCTCTTCCACCGCCGGGTTCAACCGGTGAATTTCGTCAATAAACAGCACATCCCGTGCTTCCAGATTGGTCAGGATCGCCGCCAGATCACCGGCCTTGGCCAAAACAGGCCCGCTGGTCATACGGAAGTTCACGCCCAATTCGCGCGACATGATTTGCGCCAGCGTAGTCTTTCCCAAACCGGGCGGGCCATGAAACAGCGCGTGATCCATCGCTTCGCCCCGCTGTCGGGCGGATTGAATAAAGATCTTCAGATTGGCTCGCGCTTCGGCCTGACCGATGAATTCATCCAATGATTGCGGCCGCAACGCGCGGTCATTATCCTCAGATTGCCGCTCGGGGCGCAGGGTGGGATCAGGTTCGCTCATCCCTTATCCCTTCGGTGCCAACAGCTTTAACGCAGCCTTGATCAAGCCGCCCACATCCGCGCCAGGATCATCGCGCGCGGCTTCGGCCACGGCCCCCGCCGCTTCGCCGGGCGCATATCCCAAATTGCCAAGCGCCGACAGCGCCTCTGCCTCAGCCGCCGCGTTGGTGGGCGGCGCCGCGGTTGCCGGGGTCTCGATGACCTCGGCGATCGCCACCCCTTTTGCGGCCTGCAATGTTCCACCCATGGCCATCACGCCGGGCGCCTTGTCTTTCAGCTCATTCACAACACGCTGCGCTGTCTTGGGGCCAATCCCCTTGGCCGCCTTGACTGAATTCATATCACCCAGCGCAATCGCGCGGCCCACACCATCTGCGCCCAAAGCACTCAGGATCGCCATAGAGGCCTTGGCCCCCACGCCCTGAACGCTCATCAACAAGCGATGCCATTCCTTTTCGACAAGCGTGGTAAAGCCAAACAGCTGCAACAGATCTTCGCGTACCAGCAGATCGGTATAAAGCGCCACCGCCTGCCCTGCAGGTGGCAATGCCGCCAAAGTCCGGTCCGAACAATAGACAATATAGCCCACACCGCCCACGTCGATCATCACATGATCCACACCGCGATAATCGACCCGACCTGATAATTTCCCGATCATGCCATCGCCTTTTTCAAAGCGGCTGCCAAATGCCCTGCGCTGGTCGCATGATGGGCATGACAGATCGCAATCGCCAGCGCATCCGCCGCATCCGCCCCTGCAATCTGAACACCGGGCAGTTGCAGCCGCACCATATGATCCACCTGTTTTTTGTCCGCGTGCCCCGCACCCACAACCGCCTTTTTCACAGCATTTGGGGCATATTCCCCCACACTCAGCCCGGCGCGCGCGGGCACCAACATCGCAATCCCGCGCGCCTGGCCCAGCTTCAGCGTTCCTGCCCCGTCGCGGTTAACAAAAGTTTGCTCGACCGCTGCCGTGGTGGGCTGATAATCCGTTACCACCTGACACAACTGATCAAACAGCACCAAAAGACGCCCAGCCAATTCCCCTTTTTCAGATTTACAAATTCCGTTCGCAACATGACTAATCCGCGGGCCATCTACATCAATGACCCCCCATCCCATATTGCGAAGCCCGGGGTCGATTCCCAAAACGCGCATGACTGCTCTGTCTTTCCTGACTTATTGTTCCTTCGGGGTTAGCACGAAACGCGAACAAACGCCAAACAGAAAGCGCATTTAATCATTGCGGCGCATCTGCAACAGGAAAACGGATCATACCTGAAAATATTTCAAAATTTTCTTACATTCCATAATGGCCGTTTTCGCCACAGCGCATTAGAAAAACGACATGACCATAGGTAAAATTTCCTAAAAACGACAGTCATTTAGACCAAATACGACCTATGCAGAAATTGCAAGGAACCTATGCGAAAAACAGGGTGGTTCAATCAAAAACCAACGTCTATCTGGCGTTTAGAAAATCAACACTTATCAAGTATCCCGCTGTTCAAAAGGTCAAGAAAAATGGCAGTTTTAGAGACAACTCCGGTTTCCGGAAAACCCCGCCTTGGCAATTTTGCCGTCAATCTGTTTGCGGCGATCATGTCTTGGCATGATGCACGTGCAACACGCAAAGCCCTGTCAAAACTTTCTGCACGTGAGTTGAACGATATCGGCATTGGTGCAGGTGACATCGACCGCATTTCGGTTGCGCTTAAAAAACAGGTCATCATCGGTCTGAACTAAGATCAACGTTGTTTGTTTTGACAAACAGACGTTTCAAACAAAAAAGCCGCGCTTGATATCAAGTGCGGCTTTTTTAGTGAGTGGACTCTTGGTTAGTTTAAGTATGTGCCGATTTGTCCGGCAATCCACTGTGTCAATGGATCAACCTGCATTGCCCATGCACCCGCTTGTTCAACCCCAGTCCCCTGCTGAAGTGTCGCAATGCGCTGTCCATAAGTTGCATCGCCCAGCTGAGCCAGCAAAAATCCTTTGAACGCGAAAAACGCGATGATCATCAGGATAATGCCCTTCACAGGGAAACGCGGAGCAGCACGGCGCGGACGCGCAATGATCAGTCCATCGTGGTTCACAGATGTCACAACGCCCCGAGACATCCGTGTGTGTTTTTTATTTAATTTCCGTAGGCGTCGGTCAAATTCTATCTGCGACTTGTCCAACAAAACCTCCATACGAGCAGCTACAATTAACAAAATGTTACAAATGATTATGACCAAAATGCGGCGCACGCAACACTGACGTGGTTAATTGCCTAATATCAGCCATTTTTCCGCATGATTAGCGCTGACCAATCACCAATATTGTCAGTACGAACCAGATTGTAACCGTTTTCAGTGTAAATCGATATGACCTCCTGTGTCTGATCCGTCAACAATCCCGAGAGAATCAAATATCCTCCAGGTTGTGAATGATCTTTCATATCGCGCAAAAGGTGTATTAAGGGCGATTTCAGGATATTTGCAAATATTAAATCAAAGGGCGCTTTGGCTTTTATGTCGGGATGATCAAAGCCTACAGCCTCAAGGCAGGTCACGCGATCTGCCAGATTATTGGCCTGTGCATTGACCTGCGCCACTTCAACTGCGACCGGGTCGATATCGCTGGCGATGACATCATGTGGCCAGATATGTGCCGCAGCCATCGCCAAAACGGCCGTACCGCACCCAACATCAATGACGTTCCGCGCGGTAACCCCACTTTCGATCAGAAAATCCAGTGCCTGCAGACAACCAAGTGTTGTCCCATGGTGCCCCGTGCCAAACGCCATCGAGGCTTCGATCAACAGTGGCACCTTGTCTGCCGGCACCTTATCCGCATCGTGCGATCCATAGACAAAGAACCGGCCTGCTTCGACCGGGGCCAATTCACGTCGCACTTTGGCGACCCAGTCGACTTCGGGCAATTGCGATACCGTGAATGGCTTGGCGTTAAATGCAGTGGCCAATACTGCCAGTCCAGCGGTATCGGGTTCTTCAATGAAATAGCCGCCCACTTCCCATAAGCCCGATCCATCCTCGATCTCGAACACGCCGACACCTGAGGGTTCCGGCACAAGGCGTTCCATCGCCTCGCCCAAAGCCTCGGCCTGGTCTTTGCCTGCCAGGGTCGTCAGCGCCGTGAATGTAGTCATCGAAATGTTCCCTATCTATTGAACGCGCGCTTAGGCACGTGGGAACAAAACGTCAAGCGGATGTACCGATCGGGCACGTCACACCGGTACCGCCGATCCCGCAGTATCCATTTGGATTTTTCGCCAGATATTGTTGGTGGTAATCTTCGGCATAATAAAACGTCGGGGCGTCGATGATTTCAGTTGTGATCGCACCATATCCAGACGCGACCAGTCTTTGCTGGAATTCTGTCTTGGTCTGATCCGCCAGTTCGCGCTGCGCATCGTTATAGGTATAAATCCCGCTGCGATACTGGGTGCCGGCATCATTGCCCTGCCGCATACCCTGTGTCGGGTCATGCCCTTCCCAGAACACCCGCAGCAGATCGCCATAGCTTATCACCGCCGGATCATAGACAACCCGCAGCACTTCATTATGGCCTGTCTGACCTGTACACACTTCTTCATAGGTGGGGTTCGGGGTATAGCCCGCCGCATAACCAACCATCGTCAGATAAACGCCATCCAGCCCCCAGAACATCCGTTCGACACCCCAGAAACAGCCCATACCGAACATCGCTTCTTGCATACCATCCGGAACAGGCCCCGTCAGCGGACGCCCGTTCACAAAATGCGCATCAGCCGTTGGAATGGGCGTCGCCCGTCCCGCAAGCGCGTTTTCCGGCGTGACCATTTCGGCTTTCTTGCGCAATATCTGAAACATCCTGTTCCCCTTTGTGGCTTAACAGGTATCTAGTTACGAAAACCGCGCAGTCCAGAGCCTCGTCCGGCACGTAACACATACGTTGAAACAGCAGCAGTCCTAGATATGCTACCGGACTTTCTGTATTATATGAAATTATCTTTATTTTTGAGAGATATCACCTGGAACAACGTGCCTCTGCGTCTTCTACAGCGGCTGTATATCCTCTTAAAGAAAAAGTATCTTTAGTCTGATTACCGCGTGCAGATCTTGCAATTAATATTGCATCAGCGCCACGGCGCATTGCCTCAACAATCTTTTTATCCTCTTCCGGGCTTAAGGCCCAAGCCCATTCACCATCAGTATATAATTGAAATTCATCAGATGCGACTTGCATTGTAACCGTTGAGCCTTTTGCAAAAGGATATCCACCAGTAAAGTTCAGTTGGCCAGATACACCCGCCCCTGGTCTAAAAAACGTGATTAAATAGGTTGGGTCTCTGCGGACAGTAACGGTGCGACCATCACTCAGGCTAGTATTTTCAACTTCTACAGGGGAAGAGACAGCCCAACATTCCGTTGGATTACTCTCAGCATAAACACCCCAATCAAAATGTTCAGCTACTAGATTTGTCGATTCTTGTGCTTGCGCCTGTGATTGGGTCACACCCAAACCAATTGCAAAACAAATTGCCACTGCTGCGCAGGTTATTTTCAATGTCATTCCTACAGCCTCCAAGCTGCTATTGCCTCGTGCCCTTTTGCCAATCATCCGGTCTGATACCGATTTTTGCTGGCGGGTCTGTTATCAACTCGATATGCGCACAATAGCGTAAAAAGACGTCGGGGGAAAAGCCCTGAAAATATCACGATCTGCGGAACCTTGCTGGAGACATCGCAAATGACACACCCTGCCCCCCTTGTAGACATCTGGCGCGGCGACCTTTTGGAAAGCCAGCACACGGGCCACGCGGTGATTTGTGATGACACAGGCCAGATCGTGGACGCATGGGGCGACCCTGATGCGGTCATCTTTCCGCGATCGTCCTGCAAGATGGTGCAAGCATTGCCCCTGATCGAAAGCGGTGCAGCCGATGCATTTGGACTAAGTGACGAACATCTGGCGCTGGCGTGCGCATCGCATCAGGGGGCTGCGATCCACACCGACCGGGTCAGCAGATGGTTGGACGATCTTGACCTGGGCGATGCAGATCTGCGCTGCGGGCCGCAGGCGCCCGCGGACAGGGACGCAAAACACGCCATGATCCGCGCCCACGACACGCCTTGCCAGATCCACAACAATTGTTCCGGCAAGCATGCGGGCTTTCTGACGCTGACGAAACACCTGAAGGCAGGGCCAGAATATGTCGATATTGACCACCCTGTTCAGGTGGCGTGCAAGGATACTTTTGAAAAGTTGACAGCTGTCAACTCGTTAACATTCGGTATAGATGGTTGCTCTGCGCCGAATTTTTCAACCACAGTTCACGGGCTGGCTCGGGCCATGGCCTTTTTCGCAGCCGCCCGTGGCGGGGACACCCGATCTGATGCCGCACAGCGGTTGGTTCAGGCGATGACACGCTTTCCAGAACTTGTTGCTGGAGAAACCCGCGCGTGCACGGAATTGATGCGCGCGATGGGGGGCAAGGTGGCCATCAAGACCGGGGCCGAAGGGGTTTTCATCGCCATCTTGCCAGAAAAGAAAATTGGCGTTGCGCTGAAGATTATCGATGGCGCGACCCGTGCTAGCGAAGCTGCGATCGCTGCGATTTTAGCGCGCCTTGGTGCGCTTGATGCAGATCACCCCGCTGCACGTAAGCGGCTTTTTGGACCGATCACCAATTGGCGTGGGATTGAGACAGGCCATATACGGACCGACGCGTTTACCAAAAGTTAAGATATTCAGCTTGCAAACTAAGGGCTCCGGACCTGATGCTAGCCCCGAAAATATGTTGGACTGTTTATAACGAACGCATAAATCAGGATCACGTCAGAGGCGCTTATTCACATAAAGACAGACCTTTTGTCTTGGCATGTCTTTTGTCTTTTCAACCTTGATATCTTTCGCAGCACCCACGGCTGCGCAAGACACAAGCTGCACCGGCGGTGATGTGTCCAGTAAAACGCTTAGTTCGTTGGATACGCCCCATATATGGTCGTAGGAAGCATTATAGATCAGGATCATCGATAATGACGCAATTATGGTTGGATCATTAAAATTTCCGGATGAGCAATCCTGTCTACATGATGAGGAAAAGCGTGAAAATACTTCAGATATCGCAAATTTTGATTGGTCGAAGATAGAAACACTTAAGCAGATAGATGTTTGCATGTTCCGCATTGCGGCAAGTATTGATGATATTGATCAATTTCGGTCGTGGCTTAAAGGTCGCCGAAGGGCTGGTCAGTGGCCAGCGCATGGCGGTTGGTGCCAGCTTGATTGAAGCGGGCGCGAACCGACAGTATTCCGCATCGCAGTAGGGATAGTATACTGCCCGGATCGATGTCGATGCAACACCTCGCGCGCTGCGCGAGCAAGGCGGACCGACAGCGTTCCGTTGATGCCCTTTGGTAAGATCATCTTTGAAGTTGCCAAAACCAAATTCCAAAATGGAGCTAACAGGCAACAATGATATACCATGTGGTTGACTACATAGGGCAAGTTATCAGATTTATTATTATATCATATGCACTTATCTGACCTTAATTTCTTCTCGCGAAGAAGGCCCGCAAGGGCCTGATAAGCTCTGGTCACCAGCGGGTTAACGCAGCTTCATCCTCAGCTTTGCTGTTCACCCATTCGGACCCATCCGATGTAATCTCTTTTTTCCAGAATGGGGCGCGTGATTTCAGATAATCCATCAGAAATTCAGCCGCTTCAAATGCATCCTTGCGATGCTTTGCGGCTGTTGCCACCATCATGATCCTGTCGCCGGGTGACATACGTCCATAGCGGTGGATGACTAATACGTCTGCCAACGACCAGCGTTTAGCAGCCTGATCTGCAATGGCGCCAAGCGCCTTTTCGGTCATACCCGGATAGTGTTCAATTTCCATCACGGTCAGATCCGTATCTGTAAGATCGCGCACAATGCCAGTAAACGTGACAAGAGCACCTGCGTCTTTGCGATCTGTAGCAAACCCTGCAACTTCGGCGCCCAAATCAAACGCATCTTGTTGAACGCGGATGGTCATATCAACCGCCCGTCATCGGTGGAAAAAATGCAATTTCACGTACACCGGATAGGGGGGCGTCGAAATCAGAAAGCTCCTGATCCACCGCGACTCGCAATGCGCTGACATCTGCAAAGGCCATCGCATAGCGTTCTTCGCGGGATTTGAGTTCTTCGACCAAATCTGCGACAGTTTCAGCGCGGGTTTCAATGGTTTCTTTTGGCAACCCAATCCGTTCACGAACCCAGGCAAAATACATCACGTCGATCATGCTTCATCCTTAAGATAAGGGCGCGCCTTGTTCAGATAATCCCAACCGGTCAGCAAGGTCAAAGCAGCTGCGAACCACAATAGCGCCACCCCACTGTACCAACTGTACCAAGCCCCGTCCAAAAGCCAGCGCAACCCCAGAACATCTTGTTCCTGGCCCGTCAGGATTGCTGAGACGATACTATCATCCATGCCTTGAATGCGGACCTCAAAATGATGCTCGAATATACCGCGGGCAAACAAAACCGACAGCGCAATCATTTGCGCTGTTGTTTTCCATTTTGCCAGCATTGTGACTTTCAGCGTACTAGCGGTTTCGCCCAGAAATTCGCGCAGGCCCGATACGAAAACTTCGCGAAACAGAATCATGGTTGCAGGCAGCAAAATCCAAGGATCCATGCCGGAAAAACCTGTAACCACCAGCAGGGCAATGACCACCATTGCCTTGTCAGCAATCGGATCCAGCATCGCACCAAACTTGCTTTCCTGCCGCCAAAGCCTTGCCAGATAGCCGTCAAACCAATCCGTTACAGCTGCACTGACAAATAAAACAAGCGCGAACCAATCGGCATAGGGGCGATTGAAATACAAAAACATCACCGCAACAGCGGGCGCGGCAAGCAGACGCAAAGTGGTCAGGATATTTGGGATATTCCATTTCATCGTTGTGTCTTAGCCTGTCATCCCCGTTCATGGAAGAAGTCATAGATTGTTTCTGCAAGTGTGTCAGAAATTCCATCCACTGCTTTCAAATCCGTCAGGTTTGCGCGACTAACCGCTTTGGCCGAACCAAAGTGTCCCAACAGCGCACGTTTGCGTGCGCCCCCAACGCCGGGCACTTCGTCCAACGGGGTCGCGCCGATGGCCTTGGACCGTTTGGCGCGGTGGGTCCCGATTGCGAAACGATGGGCTTCATCACGCATTCGCTGTACAAAATACAGCACCGGATCATTGTGCCGCAACGCAAAGGGGCGTTGGCCGGTTCGATGAAACTCTTCCTTGCCCGCATCACGATCAACCCCTTTGGCAACGCCGATCATTGCGACATCATCCACACCCATTTCTGTCATGATTTGGCGCACAGCACTGACCTGACCTGCACCTCCGTCGATCAGCAAAAGATCTGGCCACATGTCTTCTTTGCGATCCGGATCTTCCTTGAGCAGGCGTTTAAATCTGCGGGTCAGAACCTCTTTCATCATGCCGAAATCGTCGCCTGGGGTCAGATCATCACCTTTGATGTTGAATTTGCGGTATTGGCTTTTCAAAAACCCTTCGGGTCCCGCAACGATCATTGCGCCGACTGCATTGGTGCCTTGGATATGCGAGTTATCATAAACCTCAATCCGCGCAGGCGGCGAATCCAGATCAAAGGCTGCGGCCAGACCTTTCAGCAGTTTACCTTGCGTGGCGGTTTCAGACATCTTACGCGCCAGACTTTCACGCGCGTTACGGGCAGCCCCTGTAATCAGTTCGGCTTTTTCCCCGCGCAAGGGTACGGCCAATTCAACCTTGCGTTCGGCTTTTTGTGTCAGCGCATCAGTCACCAGATCTTCGTTTTCGACCGGGTGGCTAAGCAAAATCAGGCGCGGCGGTTGCTTATTGCTGTAAAACTGGCCGATGAAGGCTTCCATCACTTCGGGCGCTTCGACATCGGGGCCAACGCGTGGGTAATAGTCACGATTACCCCAGTTTTGATTGGCACGAATAAAGAAGACCTGCACACAGGCCTGGCCGCCTTCCATATGTAACGCAATCACATCTGCTTCGGCCACGCCGCGCGGATTTATACCTTGGGATGACTGCACTTGGGTCAACGCACGGATGCGATCGCGCAATGCAGCGGCGCGTTCAAATTCCATTTCTTCGGATGCTTTCGCCATATCCTTGGCCAGCTTTTCCTGAATACCTGTGGATTTTCCGGACAAAAATCGTTCGGCATCGCGCACAGATTCAGCATAGTCAGCTTCGGATACTTTTCCCACACACGGGCCACTGCAGCGTTTGATCTGGTACAACAGACAAGGGCGTGTGCGGCTGTCGAAGGTGGCGTCTGAACAATTGCGCAGCTGAAAGACTTTTTGCAGTTGGTTCAAGGTACGATTAACGGCCCCTGCACTGGCAAATGGGCCGTAATAAGCGCCTTTTTCCTTTTTTGCCCCGCGATGTTTTTTGATCTGCGGAAAGCCATGATCTTTGGCGACCAGAATATTGGGAAAACTTTTATCGTCCCGCAACAGCACATTATAGCGGGGTTTCAGCTGCTTGATCAGATTTTGTTCCAACAACAGCGCTTCGGTTTCTGTTTTGGTCGTCAGAAACATCATGCTGGCTGTTTCGCGGATCATACGCGCGATCCGGCCACTGTGCCCGCTGGGACGTGCATAACTTGACACTCGTGCCGTCAGGTTCCGCGCCTTGCCGACATATAGAACCCGCGCTTGATCATCCAGCATGCGGTAAACACCGGGCGATGTGTCCAGTGTTTTCAGATAGGCCTGAATGCAGTCATGGCCTGTTAAGGGGGCAATCGAATCCGTCATACTTGCAAACATATGATTCCAACGGGTGGCTGCAATCTTATTGCGCCAAGGACAAGAGAAATTCTGTCCACTTTTTCTGTGGATAACTTCGCGTATAACTTTGCCTCAGGTGGAATTTTTCCTTGTTTAAGGGGCATTTCTGCTATTTGCCTAATTTTTAAGCTTAACGGCAACACATTGAATTTTAACGATATTTTTATGAGATCGGGCAAATCATTGATATCATTAAACTTTTTGTAACGCTTTTTTGACGAACATGAGACAAAGTGCACAACTCTGCATGTTTGTCTATTCCACACCGATAACATCGGGTGTTTGCCAGCCAAGATGCTGGCCACCGTCTACGCAAAGAAGTTGGCCTGTGATCGCATGCGCATTCAGGAAATATTCCAGCGCGGCGGTGATATCTTCTACATTGGCACCACGTTCAAGTATAGTAGCGGCCCGTTGTTTACCGAAGTGCTCGGCGGATTGACGCCCACCCTGTAACGTGGGCCCCGGACCAATGGCATTAACACGAATGCGCGGGGCAAGGGCTTGGGCCGCAGTCTGTGTAAATGCCCAAAGCCCCATCTTTGCGATGGCATACGTCATGAACTCTGGCGTCAATTTACGCACGCGTTGATCAATCATATTCACAACCAACCCTTTGGCGACCGGTTCGCCCCTATCGTCCAATTCGGGATCAGGGACTTGGCTGGCAAAATTCTGAGTCAGCACAAAAGGCGCGCGTAAGTTGGATTCAAGATGTCTGTCCCAGCTATCGCGCGTGGCAGTTTGCAGGGTATCATATTCAAAAATGGATGCGTTGTTCACCAAACACGTCAAAGGTCCGCCCAATCCCGCAATGGCATGCCCCACCAGCGCCTGTGTTTCGGCTTCGACCAACAGATCGGCCTGAACGGCAACAGCATTCCGCCCCATCTGCTTAATTTGATCCACAACCGCATCAGCGTCAGATTTTGACGTCGCATAATGCACAGCCACGTCATAGCCTTGGTTCGCAAGATACAGCGCCATGCTGCGACCAAGCCGTTTGCCTGCGCCAGTGACCAAAGCTTTCATGATAAGTGTCCCGTTTATGTCAGCAAAACAACCAGATAGGCCACATAGGCAGCTGTCAACACAGCCCCGACAATACGACCCATATTCTGCCTGAAAAAGACAAACGGGATCAGAACAACGGATGCCGCTAACATAACCCACAAATCCACACGCAGAAATGCAGCGTCGACCGGAATTGGGCCGACAAGGCTGGCGATGCCGATAATGGCCAAAAGGTTAAACATGTTCGACCCTATGACATTGCCTAATGCAACATCCGCCTGATTGCGCAATGCAGCCATCACAGTTGTTGCCAATTCAGGCAGCGATGTACCAATTGCCACAAGGGTCAGACCAATGACAGTTTCAGACATCCCAAATTCGCGGGCGATGATCGTTGCATTTGTGACCAGCAGATCGGCACCCAAGGGCAACCCAATCAGGCCTAAAACCAAAAACAAGATGATTTTCCACCATGGAATAGATGGATCAGCCCCTTCGACTTCCTCCTCTTCTTCTTCGGATTGCTCTGCGGCTTTATGGTTTGCGCGATGGCGGCGGGCTTCGATCAGCTGTTCGCCAAGAATAAAAGTCAAAGCCGCCAAAAGGATCAGGCCATGCCACCAGGTGATCGGTCCAAAAAAGCAAAGCACAATGAACAGAACCGTTGCCAACATCATATAGATGAAACTTTTTTGCGTCTGGCATTCACCCGTTCGCAATATGGATATCATTGCGGGGATGCCCAGAACCAACAGAACGTTGGCGGTGTTTGATCCAACAACATTGCCCAAAGCGATGCCTGGTGCGTTGTCCATAATGGCCTTGATGGCGATCAAAAGTTCAGGGGCGGATGTGCCAAATGCCACAATGGTCAGACTGACAATCAATGCCGGGACGCCAAGTCGCAAGCTCATATTCACAGCACCTTTGACCAGCGCATCGCCCGCCAAAAGCAGGATAATAAGCCCAAGGCCAGTGTACAAAAAAGCAGCAATCATGATTTACGATGTCCACAAGGGCATGGGCTTTTCCCAAGGCGAAAACGTCCGCAGCCGCCGCATTTTTTGGATGCAAGTCGCGCCTGCCCTGGAAATTTCAAACGACCAAACATCGCAAGCACGGCGATACCGATCAGGAAAAGGGTAACAATTTTAACCAACACTCTATAGGCCAAATCGGGCAAATTGCGCCCGTTCCTCGACCTGGTGCGTGACATCCGATATCACCTGCATGCCAAACCTTTGCAGAAATGGCTTGCGCATTTCGTAGGCTTTCAGTCTCACCTTATCGCCAAACAGTTCTTTCATCTTCGGAACCAGATGGCCGACCCCATCAACCAGCCCGATATCAACCGCTTTTTCGCCCACCCAAATTTCCCCCGTGAACAAGTCTTGATCTTCTGGCAGTTTTGCGCCCCGCCTTGATTTTACCTGCGCTATAAAAACGTCATGCAGTTGTTCAAGTATACCCTTTAGCCGCTTTACATCCGCAGGCTTTTCAGCTCGGAACGGGTCAAGCATGCTTTTGGATTGCCCGGCGGTATAGACCCGCCGTTGAATGCCGTAATTTTCGATGAATTTGTTCAAACCAAACCCTGATGAAATTACACCGATCGAACCAACAACAGATGTCGGGTCGATCCAGATTTCGTCAGCGGCAGTGGCCAGCCAATATCCGCCCGATGCAGCGACATCTTCGACAAAGGCATAGACAGGTACATCGTTTTCTTCGGAAAGGCGGCGAATGCGGGCCCCTATCAGCGAACTTTGCACAGGCGATCCGCCAGGCGAATTTATGATCAGTGCGACTGCTTTGGGTTTGCCCCTTGAAAAGGCCTTGTCCAGAACCGGAGCAATCGCATCATCGTTCAAACCACGTGCGCCTGATGCAATCATGCCATTCAGCCGTACGACCGACACCAAGGGGTCGGATTTCATAAAAGGGATCCAGCGCTTCATGATGGGCATGTAGAGTGCGACCCCCACCGGAACAAGGCATACCCCTAAATCAGATTTATGTGTTGCTTGTGATCAACGCCTTTAGCTGCGAATTCTGTACCCGGTTTTGAAAATCCACCAGATTACGCCTAGACAAATACCGGTGAAGATCCCGATTGCCATCAGGCTGATCCAGATATCCACATCGGCCACGCCAAAAAACGACCAGCGAAATCCCGAGATCAGGTAAACCACCGGGTTGAACAGCGTAATCGTCTGCCATGCCGGGGGCAGCATTGAAATGGAATAGAAACTGCCGCCCAGAAAAACAAGCGGTGTGATGACCAAAAGCGGGATCAGTTGCAGCTGTTCAAAATTTTGTGCCCATATACCGATAATAAAGCCCAAAAGGCTGAACGACAGGCAGGTCAGCACCAAGAAGGCCAGCATTGCAATAGGGTGTGCAATCTGCAGATCGACAAAGAAATAAGCTGTCGCCAGGATCACAATTCCCACGAACAGCGCCTTGGTCGCAGCCGCACCGACATACCCGATCACGATCTCGAAAAAGCTGATGGGAGCTGATAGAAGTTCATAGATCGTGCCAATAAATTTCGGAAAATATATCCCGAATGATGCATTCGATGTGGCCTGCGTCATCACACTTAGCATGATCAAACCTGGCACGATAAAAGCGGCATAACTGACACCATCAACCTGTTCGATCCGACTGCCAATGGCTGCGCCAAAGACCACAAAATAAAGCGATGTTGATAAAACAGGTGATAAAAAGCTTTGTGCCAGTGTTCTGAAAAAGCGTGCCATCTCAAAAACATAGATGGCTTTGATTGCCTGGAAATTCATGCTTCTTCCTTTACAAGATCAACGAATATATCTTCCAGCGAACTTTGCCTGGTTTGCAGATCTTTCATCTGCAAACCGGCTTTTTGCAGATCTGACAACAGTGTCGTAATGCCGGTACGCGATGATGTTGTTTCATAGCTATAAATCAGGGCCATCCCATCCCCTGATCGCATCAGATCATAACTTGCCAAGGCATCAGGAATATTCGCAACGGCGTCCTGCAGTTCGATTGTCAGACGTTTTTGACCCATCCGCTGCATCAGATCCTCTTTCGGTTCGACCAGCAGGATGCGACCCTGATTGATCACGCCGACACGATCCGCAATCGCTTCGGCCTCTTCAATATAATGGGTGGTCAGAATGATCGTTACGCCATCGGCTTTCAGGTTTGCGACGACGTCCCACATGTCTTTACGCAGTTCAACATCGACACCGGCGGTGGGTTCATCCAGAAATAAGACGCGGGGTTCGTGACTAAGTGCTTTGGCAATCAGTACGCGTCGCTTCATACCGCCGGACAGTTCCATGACCTTGGCACTGCGTTTGTCCCAAAGGGACAATTGGTGCAGAATTTTTTCGATATAGGCGTCATTTTTTGGCTTGCCGAAAAGCCCGCGCGACAGCTTTACGGTATTCATCACCTTTTCAAACGGCTCAAGCGATAGCTCCTGTGGCACCAAGCCGATCAAACTGCGGGCCGCACGGTAATCTGTAATCACATCATGTCCCGCAACGGTGATTTTGCCACCTGATGGAGTTGTAATGCCACAAATCGTTGAGATCAAAGTGGTTTTACCCGCTCCATTCGGCCCTAAAAGCGCAAGAATTTCACCTTCTTCGATCTGAAGATCGACGCCTTTCAGTGCCTCAAAGCCAGAATCGTAAACTTTGGTCACGTTCTCAACACTTACTACAGTCGGCATTTGAGTGCTCCTTGATCAGAGCGCCTTGTCTAAACTGCGCATATTCAAAGGAAAACACTTTTTAATGCACAGGTCTGTGTGAATTTTTGAAAGACTGTTTGTTTTTTGTGCTTTTGGATGCACTTTTTCATATCTATCGGCGAAGTCTGACCGAGCGACGGAATTGTTGCTGGACCTTGTGCGTGCAAGCATCGATCAAGTCGCAAGGGGGATTGGTGCATGACATGTTTTGAGGCCAGGCAGGCTGTGTCGGCCTATGGTCATATTGATTATAAACTGTATATTCCAAAGCGTCCTTCTAAACGCCCTGCACTTTTGATCATGTTGCATGGGTGTACACAGGACCCAGATGATTTTTCTGTCGGGACCGGGATGAATGCGCTGGCGGATCGCTATGGTTTTCTGATTGCCTATCCGCATCAGAAACGGTCCAATAATATAAACCGCTGTTGGAACTGGTATTTGCCAGATCATCAGGGTCAGATCGGCGAACCTGCAAGGATCGTTCAAATTGTGGATGATCTGATTGCAGAACATGGTGTGCATCCAAGAAAGATCTATGCCGCTGGATTATCGGCTGGTGGGGCTATGGCGGCTATATTAGGGCGGGCATATCCTGAAAGATTTGCAGCCATCGGGGTGCATTCAGGTGTTCCGACTGAGGCTGCAACAAATGTAGCTGGCGCCATGATCGCCATGCGTCACGGTGGGCGCGGATTTGTTGGACCAGGATCAACCAGAACAATCATCTTTCAAGGTCAAAAAGATCGCGTGGTCTGCCCCAAAAATGCCGACCGACTTGCGGCGGCTGAACCTGAGTTCGCGCAAGGTGGGCTGCGGCGTAAACAGATCACCCGGAACACCCGCGTGTGCAACAGGATAAAACTGCGCCGTCAAAAGCCTCAGGCGCATGTCGAATACTGGCTTATCGACGGGCTTGGCCATGCATGGTCTGGGGGCCATGCGCCTGGCAGTTATACTGATTCAAAGGGGCCGGACGCATCGGTTGAAATGGCCAGGTTTTTTCTGTCACGCAATTGGCTGGCGCACTATATTTTGCGACTACTGCGCCTGTTACGATTGAAATAACGTCCAGATATAGTCTGTATGGAAAGCGCATAGGGATGTATCATCAACCTGTTATGCAGTTTGCCATATATCTGATCAGCCATATCGTCTTGTTGCCTGTATTGGCATTTCAAGCGGTTCAAGTCCGTAAAAAAGCTTTGGTTTTGCCTGAACCTGCTGGTGAGCGACGCGGTACGATTGGACGTGGCTTACAGCTAAAGATGTTGATCTTGGGTGATTCATCGGCCGCGGGCGTGGGTGTTGAACATCAAGATCAGGCGCTTGCAGGGCTGGTGACACGTCACCTTGCAGCGGGCTATACCGTCGAATGGCAATTGGTCGCGAAAACAGGTGCGACGACCGCGTCGACACTGCGGCACCTTCAGGCTCAGCCTGCGATGGTGTTTGATGTCATCGTGGTGTCACTGGGCGTCAACGATGTGACAAGCGGGGTGTCCCTGAAAAAGTGGTTGCAAAACTATACAGCATTAATGGATTTCCTGGCGTTCGAATATGAAGCAAAACGGATATATGTGTCGGGCTTGCCGCCCCTTGGATCGTTTCCCTTGCTGCCGCACCCTTTGCGCTGGGTACTTGGCCGACAGGCCGTTAAATTTGACCATCACCTGCAAACAATTATCGAAAGCCGGACAGACTGCAGTTATATATCGCTATCTTTTCCGATGGATCCAGACCTGATGGCATCAGACGGGTTTCACCCCGGCCCGCGCGCTTATCAGGTTTGGGCGCAGTTGGTTGTGCAGCAAATCAAGTCCGAAAGCACGCTTAGTCCTGCCGGATCAGCCCGGTCAATGCTGCAGCGGCCAAGGCGGTAATGATCCAACCAAGCGTTTTGGCAAACCAACGCATCCACCATCCCGCCCGGCCCCATGGGCTGCGCGAGGTCGAAGGCGCCCAGGCGTTTTCCTGTCCCAGTGAAATTAAAGGGATCACCAGATCAGCGGAATAGGCGAATGCGTTGAAGGTTTCCCAATCCTGCCCAGCTTGCCCAGGTTGCGACCAGAACGCGCCTGGATTATCCGAATGCAGCTGTGTCGCAGTGATCCAATCCTTTGATACCAGAATGGGTGCGGCGTTCGGTGTCATATCGCCTGCGTCCCAGGTTTTTTGATAAAACAATCCCAACCCCATGATCAGCACAAATGCGAATAGAACAGCACGACCCGGCCGATAGCCATACCCAACGGTCAACCGCAGCAGCGTATCTGTCAGCCCCATCAGCGCCCACCGAATTCCGCGACCGTTTTCCTGACGCAGCAACAGACGGTTTTCCCGGCGCAGCAGTCGTTCTTTGTGCATCAAAACCAGGCGCGCGTCATTGCGGTGGCCCAACTGCTGCATCACATGGGCCAATTGTTCATAAGGTTGCGCGGTAAAGGGCATATCCGCAGGTCGACGTTCCAGCCAGGCCAACCGCGTATCCACGCCGGTTTTAGTGTGCCGGGAAAAGTCATTGTACCGAAACCCATCCAACCGCAGCGGATAACCTGCGCCCGGTCCTTCTGGTTCGTCTTTTAGTTTGTCGACCGATGCGCCTGCCAGATTAACAATCCCGCGACTGATCTGATTATCCTGGAAAAACAAAATGCCACCAACCTGGGCGCGCGCAAGGCTTAGCGCCATATCGCGACCGTGTTCTTCCGTGGCGCTAAAGACGCCTTCGCCTATCACGCTTTCTTTCAAACTGACGCTGGTATTTGAGACAAAGAAATCATGCGCAACGCGTGCGGATGAAAAGAACAATGTTCCCACTGCCACAAGCGATGTGATCCCATCCGAATAAGGATAGTTGCCCAGAAATACCGACCCGTCCACGCGCAATGATGGGGCAAAGACCGCATCCTGACCAGGGGCTTCAATATGTGCGGCACAGATTTGAAGATCGCCATTGATGCGCGCGCCTGCAAGGCTGATTTCGCCTTCGATCCGCGTTTCCGACCGCAGATATAATGATCCTGCAAAACTGGCATTATCGGCTGCCATGCCTTTCAGCAAACAACCCGAGATGTGCAAACCACGTAATCTTGTATTCACAAGGGAAATGTCGCTGTCCAAATGGCATTGCGTCAGCGTTATATCATGTTCAAGATCGCATCCCTGAAGATCCAGCGCGCCCGTGATCCAGGCGCCGCGCAAGCGTAGGCCCTTATCATGCAGACGAAAACTGGGATCTTCGTTCAATAGAATGGCACGAATGACATCGGCACGAATTGCGCGGTCTTGCGATGCCTCAATGGGTCGTTCACCGTCACCAATTGTGATGCGGGATGGTCCACTGCATTCAGCAACCAGCCTTTCTTCAGCCAGGGACAGCGGGGCGTGGTTTTCAATAAGCGGCATTCGGCAGTGACCTTAACAAATCTTGATGAACCCTAGAACGCCAATCCTGTAAATACCAGATATTGCTAATTATTCGTCTTTGATCTTCATGATGATGCAAGTGGTCGACCCGGTTGCATAAAGTGTGCCATCAGAAATCCCGCGAATTTCACCTGTCGCAATGCCCGTTGATCTGCCTGCATGACTGACCACGCCTGTGGCCTCTATTTCAGTATCCAAGGGGATGCTGCGCGCGATGTTTATTTTGTATTCCAATGTCGTATAAAGCGACCCCTTTGGTACTTTGGTCATCACAGCACAAGCCATCGCGCTGTCCAGAAGCGTGCCATACCAGCCGCCATGCACGGTGCCCATTGGATTGGTATGCGCAAAACGGGGCGTCCCGCGAAATGTAACGCGACCTGGTTCAACCATGTGCAGGTGATAATTGAGTGTATCCCCAATTGGTGGCGCGGGCATCTGAGCATCTAAAATAGCTCGCATTGCCTCAAGCCCAGACATCGACAAAAGCTTGTCCCGGTTTGGAAGATCTTCAAAAGACAGGGCTTTTAACATCGCACACTCCGCATAATTCACGCGAAGCGTATCTGGCTTAGGCAACGTTTTCCAGACGCACTTGCGGTGTCACACCAAGTGCATGGCACACATCACGGGTCAACTCGGGGCGGTTGAGCGTATAGAAATGAAGATGATCTACCCCGCCTTCCAGCAAATCGCTGCAAAGTTCGCTGCAAATTGCAGTGGCCAGAAGATCTTCGCGATCATCGCGCTTGGCTGTAACAAAGGTGTCGTCTAGCCATTGCGGAATTGTGGTGCCACAACTTTGGGCAAATTTGCGCACGCCGGTCCAGTTTTCGATTGGCAAGATACCAGGAATGATCGGCGCTGTGATCCCTGCCTTATCACAAGCATCACGGAACCGGAAAAAGGTATCCGCTTCAAAGAAAAACTGTGTGATTGCGGAATGCGCGCCCGCGTCGATTTTGCGTTTCAACCAGTCCACGTCGGCCTGTGCGCTGACTGCTTCTGGGTGCGCCTCGGGGTATGCGCCGACCCGAATGTTGAACTTGCCAGTTTCTGCCAAGGCTGTGATCAATTCGCATGAATCATTAAAGCCATCTTTATGTGGCTCAAACCCGTTTGATCCTTTTGGTGGATCGCCCCGCAATGCGACAATATCAGTCACGCCTGAGACTGCATAGCTTTCCGCAATTTCAAGGGTTTCGTCGCGTGTTGCATCCACGCATGTCAGGTGCGCGGCCACGTTCAACCCGCTTGTTTTATGGATTGCATCAACCGCCTCATGCGTCAATTTTCGTGTTGTTCCGCCCGCGCCATAGGTCACGGAAACAAAATCTGGCTGCAAAGGCGCAAGTGTTTGAACCGTATCCCACAGTCGAAATGATGCCTCCAAAGACTTGGGTGGAAAGAATTCGAACGAAATCTGCGGACGGGTCATCATGTATCCAGTCGTTTTTGGTTTCGCTCTTGTCGCATTTCGCTAAAGATGAAACAACTTCATAATTCTCAAGATAACTATGAGTCTAACCCCAAGATGCATATTGAGTTCCGCCACCTGCGCACAATAAAAGCCATCCATGACACGGGCGGGCTGGCCAAGGCTGCAGATCAGCTGAATATCACACAATCCGCCCTAAGCCATCAGGTCAAGGGCATTGAGGAACAAGCGGGCGTCGAGCTGTTCGTGCGTCGGTCTAAGCCATTGAAACTATCTTCGGCGGGTATGAAACTGCTGGCGACAGCTGAAAAAATCTTGCCCGAAATCGCAGCGCTTGAGGCCGACTTTGCAGGGCTGCAAGCGGGCAAATCCGGCCGTCTGCATATAGCCATCGAATGCCACGCCTGCTTTGAATGGCTGTTTCCCGTGCTGGAAGAATTCCGCAAAGCCTGGCCCGATGTGGACGTTGATATCTTGCCGGGGCTTGCATTTGATGCATTGCCAGCATTGCGTCGCGAAAAGGTGGATCTGGTGGTGTCCTCTGATCCTGAAACACTGGAAGGTGTTGATTTCAATCCACTTTTTGATTATTCGCCCATGTTTGTTGCCTCAAGCCAGCATCCTCTGGCTAAGAAAACCTTTGTTGAGGCACAGGATTTTGCAGGCCAAACGTTAATCACATATCCGGTTGAACGCACACGTCTGGATATCTTTAGCCAGCTTTTGATCCCCGCGCGCGTTGAACCAGCCGCTATCCGTCAGGTCGAACTGACGGCCGTTATTTTACTGCTGGTCGCATCAAACCGCGGTGTTGCTGTGCTGCCCGATTGGGTCATTCGAGAGGTAAAATACAACTCTGATTACGTGACGCGCCCATTGACGAAAACCGGTATCACCCGGCGGCTTTACGCGGCGACCCGTACGGACGACACGACAAAACCCTTCATGGCTCATTTGATCAGACTGGCCAGGACAGAGGCCGTTAAACTGCAGCGGGCCTGAATGTTGCTTGGCATTCGCCATTGGCCCGGCTATATGCCCGCCTTGGCATGAATATTGGAGTCCGCGATGGCTGGCAGTGCAAATCTGAACGTTATGATCAAAGCAGCCCGCAAGGCCGGACGTGCTTTGGCAAAAGACTTTCGTGAAGTTGAAAATCTGCAGGTGTCCATGAAAGGTGCCGGGGATTTCGTCAGCCGTGCCGACATCAATGCAGAAAATATCATCCGCGAAGATTTGACCCTGGCGCGGCCTACCTATGGTTTTTTGGCAGAAGAAAGCGGCGAAACCGAGGGCGAAGATCCCACTCGCCGCTGGATCGTTGATCCGCTGGACGGCACCACCAATTTTCTGCACGGCATGCCGCACTTTGCGGTTTCTATCGCATTGGAAAATAAGGGACAAATCATAACGGGCGTGGTTTATGACCCCAGTAAGGATGAACTGTTCTGGGCCGAAAAAGGTCAAGGCGCATGGGTCAATGAAAGCCGCTTGCGGGTGTCAGGGCGCAACAAGATGATCGAAAGCGTTTTCGCCACGGGATTGCCATTTGGGGGCAGTAAAAATCTGCCACTAACGCTTCAGGAATTGGCGCGGCTTTTACCGGCAACGGCAGGCGTGCGACGGTGGGGGGCGGCTGCGCTGGATATGGCTTACGTGGCTGCGGGCCGATATGACGGATTTTGGGAACGTGGGCTTAATAATTGGGATTTGGCGGCAGGCCTGATCATTTTGCGTGAAGCTGGCGGATTGGCTGAGCCCATTGATAAAAAAGCAGATATTTTGGAAGATGGTGAAATTATCTGCGCGAACGAGGCGATTTTTGATCAGTTTGCGAAAGTGATCCGCAACGTTTAAATTTGCTGCAATGCGATGGGCAGGGCTTTTGCAAATGCTGCCATGTCGTCGGCTGTGCCGCAACTGACGCGGATACAGCGGTCTTGCGGGGCGACGAATGGCATCCGTACAAAGATACCCTGCTTGATTAAATTGGCGACAACAGCGCGCGCGAAACTGCCATCCTTCCCACAGTCGATGGTGACAAAATTCGTGGCTGAAGGTAGCGGTATCAGCCCATTTTCTTTAGCAATTTCAGATATTTGTATGCGCGACATTGATATTCTGGAAATAACATCGGATAAATATGCCTGATCATCCAAAGCCGCCAAAGCGGCAGCTTGTGGCAACCGACCGACACCAAAGTGATTGCGGATTTTATTGAAACTTTGGATCAAATCGGCTTGACCGATTGCATAGCCAATACGCAGGCCTGCCAGACCGTAAGCCTTTGAAAATGTACGCATTCTGATGACATTCGGATTGGACGTATCCAAAGGCGGTACAGCGTCGTGTGGCGCGCAATCTGCATAGGCTTCATCCAAGATCAGCAGACACCCACCAGGAAGTTTTTCTATCATTTTTTCAAGGGTTTGCGCATTATGCCAACTGCCCATCGGGTTGTCGGGATTGGCCAGATAAATTAGTTTAGCGCCTGTTTTGGCGGCCATCGCGATCAGGCCATTTGGGTCTTCGTGATCATCACAATAAGGCACTTTATGCAGCATACCGCCAAAGCCTTGGACGTGATAATTGAACGTCGGATAGGCCCCGTCTGATGTCACAACCGCATCGCCGGGCGAGATGAACAGACGCGCCAAATAACCAAGCAGCCCGTCTATTCCTTCGCCGACAATGATGTTGTCCATCGTAATATTATGATGCTTTGCCAATGCGTTACGTAATTCATAAGCTTCGGGATCGCCGTACATCCATATATCAGACGCCGCATTTCCTATGGCCTTCAGAACCTTTGGGGACGGACCAAAAACGCTTTCGTTTGCGCCAAGCCGCGCTGTGAAACCGTGGCCCATTTGGCGTTCCTGGGTTTCAGGACCGACAAACGGAACGGTTGCGGGCAGGGTCTGGACAAGGTCGGTGAATATAGGTGTTTTCATGGGCGCGACGTAACCCAAATTTTCAGCCCGTCGCAAGCAAAACCCGAGTTTTGTATATTTTGTACACGGGTTATGTACATAAATTTTTGTACAAAACTTTGCTGTTGGCCGTTTGCGATCAGAAAGATCGATGATTGATCATAAACCGTGTGACCCAACCATTCGGAATGGGGCGCCCACCGCAGCGCGCGCCCGATTATTTATCTAACCCAAACTTCGACCCGGCGGTTCATACGGCGGCCCGAGTTTTCTTCGTTGCAGGCCACGGGTGACAGTTCGCCATATCCAAGCGTGGTTAATTTTACGTTGGCCGCAACGCGGGGATCCAATGCATTCTGGATCGTGGCGCGCACGGTGGCGGATCGGCTTTGCGACAGGTTTGTATTCGCCTCAAACGATCCAATTGAGTCCGTGAAGCCGACAAACACAATCTCAGAGGGTCGGTTTTCTTCGATATAATCCGTGATCCGTTTGACATCGGCCTGCGAACGGACGTCCAGACGGCTGGACCCCAGTGCAAAGCGAAACGTCGTGGACAACCGGCGTGCGGACTGCATTTCGAACAGCAGATTGCGCAAGATGCCCAATTCGAACGCATCATTTGTCGACAGGATTAATTGTTGGGTCCGACCTGTGACGGCATTCTGATCCTGTTCGATCACCGACAGATCGATAAAGCCTGCTTTGTTCACAAGCCCGTCGACCTCGCGATTGTCGATGTAATCCAGAAATTCCTGCGCCTCGGGTGATACAACACGGCGGTTATAGGCATAGAACCGGCGTTGAAGGGCGTATTCTTCGCTTTTGATATTAAAGATGCTTGGTTCATTGATCATCCCGCAAGACGATTCAATCGGCAATGCACGTGTGCCCCGCTTGTTTGCAAAGGGCACAAGGCCGATACCATTTGGATCTGACAAGATATTGGATGTCATTTCGCGCATGGTTTGAACCGGGATGATATCTTCGCCCAGTTCTTCGTCGACGGGTTCCAGAACGACCTCTTCGACATAATGAATAGCCGCGTTTGTTTCATCAAAGGTATAGACGTTGATCGGTGCGTTCAGACCGCCAAGTTGCGACCAATTTGTGATGTCGCCTGAAAAAACGCGTGCAATATCTTCAAGCTTGATTTTCTGCAGCGGGTTGCCTGGTGCGACGGCCACGACCAGCCCTTCAACAGCCAGAACGTGTTCCTGGCCTGGGTCGGTAATCGTGCCACCGCCACCTTCGGCGACTTCTTCGATGTCATCGGGTTCGGCGGGTTCATCCAGAAAGATGATTTCAACTTCGCCCTCGGACAGGGCTTCGATGGCTTCTTCTTCCTCTTCTATTTCGATGCCGTAATAGCGGATCACTTTATCATCTTCATCTAAGATACGGATGCTGATGCTGTCTTCTGCTTCATCTTCGCCGTCTTCGATTTCTGGCAAAGCACGGCCGATATCATCGGGAAGTGCCTGCCCGAATGAATCAAGAGAAACGACATTGCCCTGATATTTGGCAGCAATCCCTTCGACAATAACGGGCAAAAGCTGATCGGCGATACCTGCGGAAGCAGCGATTTCAAAAGTGGGCTCGCCAAGGTCCAAATTGTCATCATCGTCGTCATCATCTAAATCAGGGCAACCGGGACCCGTACAATCGAACATATCTGCGTTCAGCTTGATATTTCCGATGGATGTTTTGATGGTATAAGCGCCGTCTTCGGCTTCAATCAGGTCGCCAGTCATCACGACCTCTTTGTCTTTTGATGTAAGAGTAACGACCTCAGCGATTGCTGGTTGTACTGCTAGGATGAATGCAAGTGCTGTGCAACATACGGCTTTGATGCCAAATCCATGTTCACTAAGCTGACTTGATTCTACGAACTTTTTAGTATCGATCAACTCAACACTCCTAATCATTAATGCCCCGTTTTCAGCGTCTGCCTTTTCACAGGGCAAGTCTAGAAAGAATAACGTTGCAATATGAAAATCCACTAATAAAGCAATATTATTACAAATATTAGTTCATACGAGAAATATAATATCAATTTTTGGATAAATTAATCTATTATTAATCATTAATTAATTGAAAAATAATAGTTACCAGGTTGATTCTCTTTTCAGAATTGAGTCGTCGGCGTTAACTTGCCTATGCGCGTTCGTCCTTGGGTGACGACATAACGACATAAGATGTGATGGCATTCACTTGCGGCAATGTGCCTAAAACTTCGGTATGAAAATGCTTGTACGCGGCCAGATCGGTGGCTTCGACCCGAAGGATATATTCGACCGTTCCGGTTATGTTATGACACTCTCGAACTTCGGGGGTTATCGACACCGCTTTTTCAAATGCAGCCTGTGCAGTTTTGGTGTGAACCGACAGCCCGACCGTTATATAGGCGATAAAGCCGATCCCGCGGGCTGACGGATCAATCACAGCGCGATAGCCAAGGATCACCCCGCGCCGTTCAAGATCTTGCACCCGGCGCAGGCAGGCCGACGGCGATAGACCCACGCGACTGGCAAGATCCAGATTGCTGATCCGCCCGTCGCGCGTCAGTTCTTGCAATATCTTATCGTTTATCAGATCTGATTTCGTCATAAGTTGCAAAAATAGTTCTAATATAGTGCAATATGCAATTTATTTTCGGATAAATCAGCATAGTGTGTCCGAATGATTGATTACAGCCTGATCCTGCCCCTGATTTTATTTGCGTTTTCTTCAACAGGAACGCCAGGGCCAAATAATATCATGCTTCTCGCATCAGGGGCCAACTTTGGTTATCTGCGCAGCGTGCCGCATATGGTTGGGATCTGGGCAGGTCTTGCATCAATGATGATCATTATGTCGATGGGACTGTCGCAAATCTTTGATGTTTATCCAGTGGCGAAAACCGTACTGAAGGTGCTTGCGACAGGTTATATGCTGTGGCTTGCGGTCAAAATCGTGCGTGCAGCCCCAGTCAAGGAAACAGATGCGCCAGGACGTCCGATGACACCGCTGCAGGCTGCATTGTTCCAATGGGTTAATCCCAAAGCCTGGGCCATGTCGGCCGGGGCGGTAACCCTTTATGCGATTGGTACAGGCTGGATTGCAATTGCCGGTCTGGTCGTCATTTTCGTCATCGTATCGCTGATCACCAACAGCACCTGGATCGTTCTGGGCAAACAGGTCACGCGTTTTTTATCAACGCCCCTGCGTTTGCGGACATTTAACGTCGTTATGGCCGTTTTGTTGGTCGCATCGCTTTATCCTGTTCTGATCGAATAAACGGTCTTTGGCGTGTTTCTGCCGAATGCAGACTATATTTCACTACGTGTGCGACGGAATATTTGCGCCATATCGTTTCATGGATGTTCTTTAAAAAGGAGACCACTGATGAAACGTTCGATTTGGATGATAGGCGCCAGCATGGCCCTGACAATATGTATGCCGGCATTTGCGGATAATCCGATAAAGCGACTGGACCGCATTGAAGACCGGATAGATCGACGCGAGAACGTTATTGATCGCAGGGTAGATCACGGCCCAGTTGACAGAATTGAAGACCGGATAGATCGCCGGGAAGATCGCGCGGACCGGCTTGGGTATCGCGGATCACGCGCCGTTGATCATCACGAAAGGCGCAAAATTCGATACATCATCCGCAATCGTGATTAAGGCGATATTTGCGATCTGCCCTGTATCTTGGGCAGGTCGCATTTTGATCAATTCGCATCTGCATACCGATGTGTACCCGTAAGTAACCGATTTATTTCTATTTTTTAGTTTACAGTTTTCTGTACCCGTCTAGTTTATTGGCAAGCCAATGGACGCATAGACATGAGCCCGATAGACGATCATCCTTTACGCTATACGCTTGCCAATGAATTGCACGCGCGCCCGTTCCCGTCATTGAATGCGCCGTGCATGGCGGCCTATCTTGCGATCAAACAGCCATCCAATGCCGCCGCGCGGGATCGGGATCAGGACCGCGCGCATCTGTTGGCCTTGCTGGACCGGCACGGTGTGCCGCACCCTGCGCCAGGGGCGACGCATTATTCCGGTAATCTGGGACGCTTTACACTGAAATGGGAACAACACACAGAATTTGTGACGTATACGGCCTTTGATGAAAGCGTAAGCGAGCGGCCTTTTGATCCGGCCAGCTTCGATGTTTTCCCTGAAGACTGGCTGGCCGAAGCACCGGGCGCACGCATGACATCCGCCCTGATCCGCGTCGAAGAACGACCCGAAAACGACGATCAGGTCGCCGAAAAACTGGCCGAATGGTATGTGGCCGAAAGTTTGGCCGTCAGCCGCGTTCTGGACGACACTGCCGTTATCGCGGGTGATTTTCGGATTGATCCAGCAGGACACATGCGGTTTTCGGTTTTTGTGAACAAAGACATCGGCGCACGACGGATCGGGCGGGTGGTACAACGCTTGTGCGAGATCGAGACTTATAAATCGATTTCGATGCTGGCGTTGGCGCGCGTGCGGGACATGTCCGGTCAGATCGGTGGGATCGAGGCACAGCTGTCCAGCCTGATGGGGGATATGGCCAGTGATACGGCTGCGGCTGATAATACCTTGAAATCGCTGCTGTCCATATCGGCCGATCTGGAAAATCTGATTGCGCAAAGTTCATTCCGCTTTGGAGCGACAGGTGCTTACGAGGCGATTGTGACCCAACGGATCGAGGTTTTGCGCGAAGAGCGGTTCAAAGGACGGCAAACGTTTTCAGAATTCATGATGCGGCGTTTTGATCCGGCGATGCGGACTGTGAAATCATCCGAAAGGCGACTGCATGCGATGGCTGAACGGGCCATTCGTGTGGGCAATCTGCTGCGCACGCGGGTTGATGTGGAACGGTCTGCGCAAAACCAGACACTTTTGGAAAGCATGGATGAACGCGCTGGATTGCAGTTGCGATTGCAAAAAACAGTCGAAGGACTTTCTGTCGTGGCGATCAGCTATTACGCCGTTAATCTTGTGCTGTATATGATTGGGCCAACAAGTGATATATTCGGGGTATCGAAACTGCTGTTGACGGCGCTTGCGACCCCGGTTGTTATTTTGGCTGTGTGGTGGATGGTCCGTCGGATCCGTAGATCTATGGAAAAATAATAAAGGATATCTGATGCCGATCAAAAACCGTCTGGCGGAATTGCATGATGAAATCACCGGATGGCGACGCGATCTGCATGCACATCCTGAATTGATGTTCGACACCCATCGCACATCCGCTTTCGTGGCGGATAAGCTAAAGGAATTTGGCTGTGATGAGATCGTAACTGGCATCGGGCGTACGGGTGTTGTCGGCGTGATCAAAGGCAAGTCTGACAGCGCGGGGCGTGTTGTGGGATTGCGCGCGGACATGGATGCGCTGCCAATCCTTGAGGCGACGGGAGTGCCCTATGCCTCGACCGAGCCGGGCAAGATGCATGCGTGCGGGCATGATGGGCATACGTCAATGTTGCTGGGTGCTGCGAAGTATCTGGCCGAGACGCGGAATTTCGATGGCACCACTGTCGTCATTTTTCAACCTGCCGAAGAGGGCGGCGGTGGCGGGCGCGAGATGGTCGAAGATGGCATGATGGATCGGTTCGGCATTCAGGAAGTGTACGGTATGCACAACTGGCCGGGCCAGCCCGTGGGCCGCTTTGCAATCCGACCGGGGTCGTTTTTCGCAGCCGCAGATCAATTCACGATCCAAGTGACAGGTAAGGGTGGCCATGCCGCAAAACCCCATGAAACCATCGATACAACCGTGATCGCGAGCCACATCGTTTTGGCCTTGCAAACGATCGCCAGTCGTAATGTGGACCCGGTCGAACAGGTGGTCGTTTCCGTGACCTCGTTTGAAACCGAAAGCAAGGCGCATAATGTGATCCCCGGAATGGTCACGCTGAAGGGCACTGTGCGCACGATGGACGCGGATGTTCAGGATCTGGCGGAACGACGACTGGTCGAGATTACCGAACAAACCGCACAGGTCTTTGGCGGGCAGGCACAGGTGGATTATCTGCGCGCCTATCCGGTCATGGTGAACGCCACAGTCGAAACCGAATATGCCGCTGCGGCTGCGCGTAAGGTCAGCGGACAATGTGATGACGCACCCCTTGTCATGGGGGGCGAAGATTTTGCCTTTATGCTGAACGCGCGGCCTGGGGCTTATATTCTGGTGGGCAATGGCGACACGGCACCTGTGCATCACCCCGAGTATAATTTTGAAGACGATGTGATCCCCGCAGGCAGCAGCTGGTGGGTCGAGATGATCGAAACCCGGATGCCCGCCAACGGATGACCTTGCCGCCTGCGCGTGCGCAGGCTAGGGATCGGACATGGAAATGGCAAACATCATCTGCATCAAATGGGGCACGCTTTTCGGGCCTGAATATGTCAACCGGCTGTATTCCGGTGTGCGGCGTAATCTGCGCAAAGACATACGCTTTTTCTGCATGACTGAACAAAGCGATGGCATTCATCCTGATGTGGAAATCCTGCCGCTGCCGGTTGAGCCGTTTCATGATGAAATGAACGCGGCCCTTGCTGTGGCGAACCGTCAGGGCGCGATGCGCAAGGTCAGCCTGTTTCGGCCCGGTCTGGTACCGGATCTGCGGGGACCATTTTTGGGCTTTGATCTGGATGTGGTGATCACGGGCGATCTGGGACCGATCTGGTCGGATGCCCCGGGCAAGGTTGCAATGCGTGCCGATTGGGTCGAGGCCCGGCGCGGGCGCCCCACAGGTCATGGATCGGTCTTTCGATTTGATCCTGCGGTGCATGGGTATCTGTATGATGATCTGGCCGCCAAGCCCACGGCCCAAGTCGAAAAAGCCCGCGGGTCAGAACAGCGCTATACCTCGACCAATGCACAGGAACGGGGGGATTTTCATTATATTCCCAACGATCTGGTGGTCAGCTTCAAGCATGATTGCCTTGGCCTGCCACCGGTGAATTACCTGCGTGCCCCGCGCCTGCCGGATAATGCGCGCGTGGTGTGTTTTCACGGCCGCCCAAAGATGCCCGAAGCGGTTGAAGGCTATCGCGGATCCTGGCTGCGACATTCGCGCCCTTGCGATTGGCTGCAAGATCATTGGATTGATCGCACTGCCGTTGATTTGGGCCCGGAATACAATTGAGCGCGCTGGGCGCGCGCATTTTACCCGCGTGGTGCCCACGCGATTTTGCCTGCGGCGCGAATATTTTTTACCAAGAAGAAGGCGTTATGGCGTCTGCTATGAGCAGTCTTTTGACGATGCTGGCCCGGCTACAAACATATTTTCGCGTAAATGTTTGACCTTGAAGATACGGTTTTGAAAGTATCGGCCTGAGGCGATGAACTTTATCTGGTCACGATCAAAGGCCGCACCATCTTCAATTTTTTCTATATATGAATAACCGGGTTCAAGTGTGCCCAGAGACGTCCGTTTCCCACCCGCATCCATCCGCCAGATATCCATCGGATAGTCGCATTCATTACTAAATGACAAAACTCCGCCTGGGGGCGGTCTTGTTGCGGGATCGTTACTGCAGGCCGACAGCGTCAGGATAATTGCGGGGATAAGACAGCGTATCATGATGTCGCTTTCAGGGCGGCACGACCCGTTTGTTTCAGCACCCAACAGTCTGCGCCTTCAAAGACAGCAGGGATCAGAGGGCGACCGTAGCCTGCACCGCCATCCAGATCGATGCGGTTGCCGAAGTGTTCAGGATGATCCAGCGCGGTATGGCCGTGGACGATCAGCTTATGGTGCGGATCGGTGTGGGTGACGAATTCTTCGCGGATCCACAACAGGTCATTTTCGGCCTGATCCTGCATTGCAATACCGGGGCGGATGCCCGCATGAACAAATTGCAGATCATCGCTTTCATGCACTAGGGGCAGGTTTTTCAGAAAATCAATATGGGCCTGGGGAACGGCGCACCGCGCTTCATCGTGCAGATCGCCAAGGCGGCGGCGTTCTTTGGTTTCCAGACCATATGAGGCCAGCGTTTCCAACCCGCCCAGACGGTCGTGCAGCCAATGCAGATCGATGAACAGATGCGGGTCCTGAATGGGGTGATCTTCCAGAAACCATTCGAACATGCGATCGTGGTTACCTTTAAGACAGGTCCAGGGTTTGCCTACATTGACCCCATTGATCAGGGTATCGAGCACGCTACGGCTGTCGGGCCCACGATCCACATAGTCACCCAGAAAGACGATTTCCGCATCCGGACCACCATCGGCGTGGATCAGATCAAGCGCGCTTTCCAGCATTTCGATCTGACCGTGGATGTCGCCGATGGCGTATAGCATATGGTGTCCTAACTGATATCAAAGGCCAAAGGCTTCACCTGTGTGAATTTGCCTGTTGCGGTCAGTTTGTCCAGCACGTTTTCCGGGATAGGGTTATCAACGTAAAGCAACGCAATCGCTTCGCCGCCAACATCGGACCGGCCCAATGTAAAGTTCGCGATATTCACGCCGTTTTCGCCCATGGTTTGGCCCAAAAGGCCGATGATCCCGGGGGTATCTTCGTTGGTGGTGTACAACATATGCACGCCGATTTCGGCATCGATATTGATGCCTTTGATCTGGATAAAGCGCGGTTTACCATCGCTGAAAACCGTACCTGCGATGGACCGTTCACGTTTGTCCGTGACGACTGTGACCTTGATATAGCCCTCAAACACACCAGTTTGATCCTGACTGGTGGTCGAGATTTTGATGCCGCGTTCTTTGGCGATCACGGGGGCCGATACCATGTTCACATCCGGATTGGATTTTTTCATGATGCCCGCGACGACGGCACAGTTCAGCGCCTCAAGGTTCATGGCGGACACTTCGCCGTCATACAGAATGTTGATCGCCTTGATCGGTTCGTCCGTCATCTGTCCGATAAAGGCCCCCAGATGCCCGGCCAGCTTGACCCAGGGGCCCATGATCTTGGCCTCTTCGGCGGTCACCGATGGCATATTTAGTGCGTTGGTCACAGCCCCGGTCAGCAGATAATCCGACATCTGTTCGGCCACTTGCAGCGCGACATTTTCCTGCGCCTCGGTCGTGGCCGCGCCCAGGTGCGGGGTCACAACGACATTCGGCAGGTTGAACAGGGGGCTTTCGGTGGCGGGCTCAACCGCGAAGACGTCGAAGGCGGCACCCGCCACGTGGCCGGATTTCAGGGCTTGGGCCAGGGCCTCTTCATCGACCAGACCGCCGCGGGCGCAGTTGATGATCCGCACACCGGGCTTGGTTTTGGCGATATTCTCAGCCGATATAATATTTTTTGTCTGATCCGTCAGCGGCACATGCAGCGTAATAAAGTCAGCTTTTTCAAGAAGTTCGTCCAGTTCAACCTTTTGCACGCCCATCTTGTCGGCCTTTTCCTGACCCAGATAGGGATCATAGGCCATGACCTTCATTTTCAGGCCGTGGGCGCGATCACAGACAATCCCACCAATGTTGCCCGCACCGATGACGCCAAGGGTTTTACCGGTCAGTTCAACCCCCATAAAGCGGGATTTTTCCCATTTACCTGCGTGGGTCGAGGCATTGGCCTCAGGAATTTGCCGCGCCACGGCCATCATCATCGAAATCGCGTGTTCGGCCGTGGTGATCATGTTGCCAAAGGGGGTGTTCATGACGATCACACCCTTTTTGCTGGCGGCTTCCCGGTCGACGTTATCGACACCGATCCCTGCACGACCGATGACCTTCAGATTATCCGCAGCGGCCAGGATTTTTTCGGTGACTTTCGTGGCGGATCGGATGGCAAGGCCGTCGTATTGGCCAATAACCTCCAGCAATTTATCCTTGTCTTTTCCTAGGTCTGGCTGGAAATCCACATCGATCCCGCGGTCACGGAAAATTTGTACAGCGGCATCGCTGAGTTTGTCGGAAATAAGAACTTTGGGGGCCATTTGGGGCTCCTATCTTTGAAAGTGGGCGCATCCGGGCCGCTTGGAACCCGTCTTGCAATAAGGGTTCGCAACGGCTGGAATGCGATCAGGCTGCTTGAGAGTGTGCTTCGATTTCGGTGGCAAAGGCCCATTCGAGCCAGGGCAACATCGCCTGGATATCTGCGGTCTCAACCGTGCCGCCGCACCAGATCCGCAGACCGGCGGGTGCATCGCGATAGGCGCCGATATCCAGCGCGATGCCTTCCACCTCAAGCCGTTTGGCCACGGCTTTCGCGAAGGCTGCGCCATCGGTGATCCGGTCATCGGTGAACTTCAGGCAGACCGAGGTGTTGGACCGGGTCGCGGGATCGACCGCCAGATTATCGATCCAGTCATGCTGGTCGCAGAAATCCCAGATGGCTTGCGCATTTGCATTGGCGCGCTTCATCAATCCAGACAAGCCGCCCACCGATTTCGCCCAATCCAGCGCGAACAGGTAATCCTCAACACACAGCATCGAAGGCGTGTTGATCGTGGCGCCCTCAAAAATCCCGTCGATCAGTTTGCCACCCTTGGTCAGGCGGAAAATCTTTGGCAGGGGCCATGCGGGCGTATAGCTTTCCAGCCGCGCGACGGCGCGCGGGGACAGGATCAGGATGCCATGGGCCGCTTCACCGCCCAGCACTTTTTGCCAGCTAAAGGTCGTCACATCCAGCTTGTCCCAGGGCAGATCCATCGCAAAGGCGGCCGAGGTCGCATCACAAAGCGTAAGACCCGCGCGATTTGCAGGGATCGCATCGCCATTCGGCATTCGCACACCCGAGGTCGTGCCGTTCCATGTAAAACACACGTCCTGATCATAATTCAGCGCCGCCATATCGACGATTTCGCCGTATTCGGCCGTGTGAACGTTATGTTCGATTTTCAACTGCTTGACGGCATCGGTGACCCAACCGGCGCCAAAGCTTTCCCAAGCGACCATCTGCACAGGCCGTTCGCCCAGCAGTGTCCACATCGCCATTTCGTAGGCGCCGGTGTCCGAGGCAGGCACGATCCCGATCTTGTAATCCGCAGGCACGCCCAGAACCGCGCGCGTTGTCTCAATCGCGTCTTTCAGCTTGGTCTTGCCCACAGCGGCGCGGTGGCTGCGGCCAAGGGCAGCATCCTGTAAGGCGTCCAGAGTCCATGTGGGGGGTTTGGCACAGGGGCCAGAGGAAAAACGCGGATTTACCGGCCGCGTCGCCGGTTTTTGCATAGCCATGTCTGCTATCCTTCCAGATAAGCGCCCTTCGTTGGGGAAGGGTGTCCCACCGCCGGACATACCTATCCCCAGTAAAAACAGCAATAGGCAAAGGTAGTTGCCATGTAGGTAAATGTAGCTTTTTGCAGAACGATGCAGGAACGCATGTTTCCGATTGGCACAAATCTGACACATCGGAAACACGGTTTGTTCCGAGCGACTATCTGACACATGAGTTTACCCCGTCTTTCAATGCGGCAAACCCTCACCGGAGTCGGTGGGCGTCAATAAAGCAAATCTCATATATCAGGCGCTCTGCATCTGAGAGGCTCTCTGGTATGCAAAAACTGGGCCGCGAGGACATTTGTCAGCTGATCGCATGAACATCGGGGGCCGCATCTGGTTTCGCCTGTCCGTTTTCCAGTTGCAGCAACCCCAAGACAAAGATGGACACCACGGTTTACTTGCGCACCGGCCAGCAAGAGCATGTGATGATCTGGGAACTATCCCACTCCGAGCGATACCGGCTCCTACTAGGACCGCTCAAAAACGCGACTAAGGAACCCACCGGATGGTGAAGCCACAATAGTGTGGTCTGACATACCGGGGACCGCACCCTAGCAAGATTGCGACCAGCGGGGCTGGAGAAACCCAGCGAGACAGCGGCTGGCCCCCGATATAGGGCATCGCGTGGATATAGATCAGGAAGGTAGGTCTGTTGCCGAGCAAGAGATCATCCTTTGTGTATTGGGGGGACAGTAGCGGGGGCCGGGTTTGCAGAACTTAGCCAGGTCAGTATTATTTACCAATATAGCGTCTGATTACGGATAGATTTTGCGAATTAGTGGACTGTTCGGTTGGCTCAGCTTGGCGCATTCCGTGATGAATAAGAACATGCCCTTTGTTCTAAAGTGCAGCTCATTCGTGCTATTCCTGAAAGCCGGAAGCTAAGGGCAGTCGCAAGTTGCGCAAACGACCCCAGATTGACGTCTGTAAGCCCCTAGTGCTGCGCTTCGGAGTTCAATCTCGGATTTGGCCTCGGATCAGCAAGAAGCAGTTTGGCGCACAAATCTGCGGATTTCGTCAATTTGCTGAACGCGCACCATAGCCGCTTCCAAAAGAGGTCTACTTGGGAGCAGACAAATAATTGCCAATGAACCGATCTGCCTGTTTAAAGCAGACCATTAAGGTAGCGCTGTAAGAACGCGATGCGGTCAAGCGTATAGTTAATGCCGCAAGTATAGCGGCTATCGAAACGGTTGCTTTTCCTTTGGCTTAGCGTTTCGGTGATATCGCAATCTACCTGTTTATGCCTTTCCCAGACGGATTGTGAAAATGCCAAAGCTTCGACATCAAGGCCTTCGGTTTCCGCGAAAGCGCGCGCGGCCGTATAGTTTTCTTCAAGTGTGACAAGTGCCAAAGTCAGATGCTCTGACAGGCAATTTAACGGGTATGGACGCTCGCGCTCAATGGCGGCACATTGATCCAGTGAAAGTTCTATACACCCATGCGGCAGGATGCCCGATGCGACGCAGTCTTGGTACAAGTTGTATTGGGGGGTTTTAGCCTGCGTGAGCCTTACCAAGCGCATCAGCGGATTTCGGGGTGCAATCGTGCCTCGATCACATAATACTTCGGTCCGTTTACCATTCGGTTGGGTGATTACAACACCACCATCCACTGGCCGCCCACCCAGTACGTCCAGATGAGGCGCGAGAGGCAGGCGAATAACTTCACTAAAGACCTCATAAGCCGTGTCCCCATTGAAGAACGTCACAGTTTCCGTAAAATTCGGGCCGTCCCACAAACCAAGAGTGTGTCGTACATTCGGGATCTTATCGAAAAGGGTCAGCTCGATATTTTCCAGATCATCTGAATATTTGTAGATGACTTGATCTTCAACAAGATGCACCGCAAGTGCATTGGCACCATCGTTCAATGTGCAAGAGAAAAGCTTGATCGACGGTGCGGTTTGCGCTGTGGCTAAGCTTGGCAAGATTAACAGTATAAATCCGCAAACTACGAGGATCTGTCGGAAAGGCGTCATCGTTGTATCCTCTTGGGTTTGTCGCGATAGACACTATTTGGGCCGTCTGCTATGTGTTTGGAAAACTGCACAAATAGCTGCGTTTTGCAAGTGCTGGCGCAACTGCAGCAGCACCAATCAAAAGTATTTATAAGGGTATACAGATAAGGGTATACAGATGATTTTGCGGTTTCTTGTGTTCGCTTTTGTAATCACAGCGGATTACGCCAATGCAAATGAAAACTGCTCGGCCTACGCTCCAAGCGGTGACTGGCCGGAAGCAATTACCGATGTAAACGGTGCCGACTGGCCAATGGCATTCTTTCCTATCCCGGGGCTTTCGATGGGCGCTTATCCGGTTCAGGCGTGTCGCCAGTTGCGTGGCTTTAAAAGCAACACACAAGAGCTTGAAAGTGCGGATGCACGGTATCCCGCAGTTGTGCACACATACGAAGATCGTGTGGCTCCATTCGTCGGTTTGTTTGCCCCAATGCAGATGAGTTTTCGGGGTCAATCGACTTTTTTTGGTATAGCCGAGATAGGTCTGGCTGATGTGTCGCTTGATTTGGCGTTTTCAGCACCACCAAGTGGCGCTCAGTTGACGCGGGTAAATGCTTATTATCGTTTTGCGAACGGTAATGGACGTCGACCCTCTGAAACAGCGGTGATCGAAGGTTTAGTCAGTCAATTCGGCCCTTTTTCAACGAAAGCAGAGCAAACAAGCACAACCACCGTTAAATATCTGTGGCTGGTCAAAGATGGCGCGCTGATCGCCCCCGGGACAGATTTGGCATGTACGTACACCTATCAACAATGGTGGGCTTGGCTTGATCAAGGGGCGCTTGACACTGAGTGGCAAACAACATCCAACATGCGCGCAGTCGACCAAAGCTGCGATGGTGAGATTGCAGTCACCATGAGCTTGAATGCAGACGTGCCAGAATTTGTAGACCGCTTGAAAATTCGCATTGAAGATCGTGCATTGAACATCAAGACCAGCCTGATTGATCAACAGGCGGCGATCGCACGATCAGATCAAACGATGGCACGGGTCAATTCCCCTGACGGAGAGCTGAATATCCGCAGCGGACCATCATTGACTGATGAGATTTACGGCGTGATTTACAACGACGATCTGGTTTGGATTGGTCAAACTTCAGGCAATTGGTCTTATATTGCTGGCGGAAGAGGTTTGCGCGGTTGGGCCGCTTCATCATTATTAACACGAAACTAGATGCGATGATCCAGAAAATCAGTTTAGTAGGTATTGCAATAGCTTTCGGTTGGATACTTGGTTCAGTATTTCCAATTGAGTTGTGGCCTTACTCTGATTGTCACCGACTTGGGGGATCAGTGCGGGTCATAGAAGGGCCGGGCAAAACAAAGGAATGCGTTATTCCAGTGGACTCTGACTAAAGGAAAAGCCTGCTTTTCATAGCAATACGATAAAAAGACACAACCAATCGAACAGTGCAAACACGTTCTCAGAAATGCAAGCTGACATACTCGCCAGATTTATCCTGAAGCTTTACACATAAGCTCACATTGCTGTTGATATTGCGGATGGTGTAGAGGGTCGCCATGGGGTTTATACTTTTTATTTTCGTGCTCTTATGTGGTCTTGCGTTTTTACCACCCTGGCGTCAGTTCTGGCTTATCATGAATGGGGTTTTCATCTTTTTCATTGGTCTTGGGTTGCTTTTATTTGTTGGTCCTCCGGATGCATCAATTCATGCTGATGAAGCGCAGGAGTTTACCAATGCATTTTTAGTTTTTATCTCTGTATCTTTGGGGGCGATGTGTATTGGTCGTCTGATTGTGCACAAAATAAAATACAACAATTCTAGTGAAAGACCAGTCGTCGGGCAATGGCCTTGGCTGCTTCGCTTTGCAAACGGTGTAACGGCTGCCCTCGTTCTTTTTGGATTGATGGTTGATAATATGGCCGGCAGTTCGAACGCCCTGGTCGCACATATGGCATTGGGTGGATTGTGCCTGCTTACTTTGACGGTGGGCATTCGTTATCAGATCGCATGGGTTAATGGGATCGCCGTGAGTCTGACTGCATTAACGGTCTTCAGTGCGGTATACCCGTTTTTAATCAATCTTTCAGCAATCAGAGAAGCCGACGGTAATCCATATTGTATTTATCAAAGCCAACGCGAAAGCTTTGGGGCACAGTATCGCGATATGACCCTTTTGACATTCGACAAGACGGCTTGGACAGCACATGCGGTGCTAATTGTCGAAACACCAGACGGACCGCGATATGGAAACTGGTCTTACTGGCGAAGTCGCTTTATGATGCCATGGGATGTTTGGGCTAGTAAAAAACCAAGGATTCAGTGTCCTGAGTGACAATGCCATATGAGTTGATTTCCCCTATTCAGTAGAAACTCTCACGTTTCATCATCGATCAGAAAGGCGTTTTGTGCCCGTCAGTCGGCGTCTACTTAACGGCTATATTCTTTGATCACCGCGCGCCGGCGGGGTAGCTTTGTTGTGTCGAGAAAGCAGAAAAGCTCATGAGATGGTGCAATCCTGCCCCCTACCGGAACTGACCGCTGTAAGTGCTTTTTGAAGCATGGCATCCTGTAAGGGGTTTCCATAAGGTCACTGACAATTGAAAGAAGGAAAATTATGCCAATTATCGGTTCGGGTACCTCGATGAAGAATTCTTGGATACTAAAGGTTATCGCCGCGTTTTTGGTGGTTGTCCCTCAGGATGCAACCGGTCAACCTGAATGGGTACACTATTTTGCAAGTGATGAGGAAGTTGCGGCGGCGAACTGCACCTCAAATACTGAAAACAAGTCTGACACACGTCAGCTATCGAATGTAGGTACAGACGTCAGTGGCACCCTTAATGGGCGGTTTGTTCAATATAGCGGAGATGCATCGTCGGAATTTTCGAGCTCTGCGGCGTCAAACACTTTGTTCTTCATCGAGATTAGGCAAGGGTCCGCTTTTTTTCGCTCTGTGGGCGGCAACTCGTATTACAGAGGAAACCTGGTGGCTTGGGACAATTCCTGGCTTCTGTGCGCCACATCTGGCACAGCGACTTTCAGTAACATCGAAGTTTCCAAACCTTACCTGCGAATTTTCCCCGAAAAAGACAGCCTGACGGAAGATGGTTATTATCAGCGGTTCCGTATCCTGGAATACTGGCAAGAAACGAGTCGCGTAGTAAGGTCACAGACCGAACTCATCCGTAGCAACTGGATATTGCAACCTTGTGACGGTGTACAGATTGGTGATGTGCGTTGCATTCCTTTTGACGAAACATATTTGGACATCAGTTACATGGGCTTAGACGATGTTTCATTCCTAAGCGACCTGACACAACTTGAGTATTTGAACATAGGGTTTAATCCGCTCCATGATTTGTCGCCGCTGCGTCATCTCACAAAGTTGAAAGAACTCGATCTCGGCGAAATGCGGACAGATGACGAAGCTTTGGATACCTCTTCGTTTGCCTATTTGCAGGATTTGATCACGCTCGATATTTCTGAGAATGTGATTGATGATCTATCGCCGCTAAGCGGTCTGACAAAGCTTGAAAGTATCGTTGCTTTCAGTTCGGATATTCATGATGTGACGCCTCTGGCCAGTATCGAAAGTCTGCGCACGCTTCAGCTTCAAAACACGCTTGTGACGGACATCTCGCCGCTTGGTATGTTGCCAAACCTAGAAACATTGTATCTGAACAATACCGATGTGACTGACATATCAGCCCTGAGATCGCTTCCAAAGCTTGCGGTTTTAGGCCTGCCCGATGGAAGAGAGGCGCGTGGCCATGCAGCAATCCAAGAGGCGTTGGCGGAGACGCGATGAAAATGAAAACTATGAAACAAGCGAAGCTGCTGATTTGCGTCGTTCTGCAGGTGTTGCTGGTGTCCGCGCTGCCAGCCTCTGCGCAACGCTGGTGCGCGCGGCAACTGACACTGTTTGAGGGTATCGCGGCGATCAACGAAGGACATAAAGGCGCTTCGCAGCTTGCGGTTAAGGGATCAAGTAAGGCTGAGTGCAGAAAACCCCTTTAAGGTTTTCGTCACATTTCCCGCCCCCTCGGTTCATTCAGAACCTTTTGCAGAGTGTCGCGATCCATGATGGTTTCGTAAGCCCTTGCCACCGAACGAACCTGGTTCAGAGCTACTGCGCGTTGAGTAGGTGAACGCAGGTTGTCTATTGCTGCGCTCACCGTCTCGAAATATTTGGCGACAGCCTCTTGTGCCTTTTGGCCGGTTTCCCGCCAATTCTGTCATCTGTTTGAGAAATTCGGCCTGCGTTCGACCGTTACCTTCTCGGAACGGATGTCCCAAGGATGCGTTTATGGGTACGGTGAATCGGAGCAAGGGCCAAATCTTTGCAAACCGCTACTTATCTGGGATGTTTGTGATCGGAAATCTTGTCACTGGCGCTTTTGCGGTCAACATGATTTATGCAGCGCGACTGATCTTATGGACTAACACGATGTATACTGTGACCCTGTTGACCAACCCTGTGGCCGCATCCCTTGATCCGGCGTTGCCTGATGCTTTGCGCAATGCATGGGGCGGGGCCGATGTGCAGTGGCTGGCCCCCGATGAAGCGGCAGAGTTTTCCATGGCATCCCCACCAGACACTCAATGGCAGGTCTGGGGTGATCTGCAAAAACAGGGCGTTGATCTGATTGTGCAACCCACGCACGGGCGGCGCAAAAAGATGCTGCTGGCCGATATGGACAGCACGATGATTCAGCAAGAATGCATTGATGAGCTGGCCGATGTGGCCGGTGTTGGCGACCATGTCAAAGACATCACCGCCCGTGCCATGAACGGAGAGTTGGATTTCGAAGCCGCCCTGACCAAACGCGTGGCGCTGTTGAAAGGGCTGCCCATAGATGTGATTGAACAGGTGTTGGCCGAGCGGATCACATTGATGCCCGGCGGCAAGGCACTGGTGGCAACAATGAAGGCAAACCAGGCCTACGCAGCACTCGTGTCAGGTGGATTTACGGCGTTCACGTCCAAAGTAGCGTTAGATCTGGGCTTTGATGAAAACCGGGCGAATACCCTGATCGAAGACGATGGCGTGCTGACCGGGAATGTCGGCAGACCGATTTTAGGACGCCAGGCGAAAATCACCGCGTTAGAGGAAATCACGGCAAAGCTGGATCTGTCAGAGGCCGACGTTCTGGCCGTGGGCGATGGGGCCAATGATCTGGGCATGCTGAAACGCGCAGGCGCAGGCGTTGCGCTGCATGCTAAACCTTCAGTCGCAGCACAGTGCGATATTCGTATCAACCACGGCGATCTGACCGCCTTGTTGTATCTGCAAGGATATAGCAAGGATGAATTTACTTATTAGGCCTTTTCCAGGTTTGACAAGCGACTAGCGTTTCATGGCCGTTCGAAACTCAGAAAACCGAAATGCACCAATCAGCTGCCCCACACCGAAATAACTGATAATACCGATCGCGATTAGTCCCGCCAGCGCCAGATATCGTATTCCAGCCATCTGTAAAGCTGGTGCCATAAGCCAGGCACTGACCCACAAGATTGCGCCCATCACCAGGCTGGCCGCAATAATCCGTGGTAATCGTTGGCTGAACCGCGTATCAAACTTGGCGGCCGGGCCCATCGTTTTTGCGCCGCGCCACAGCAGAAAAACCATGCTCCACGCTGCAAGGGACGTACCAATCGCAGCGGTGATATAACCTACAATAGGGGCCAGACCGATCGCGACGACCGCATTTATAATCAATGAAACCAGCGCATAATAAAACGGACGCTTTGTATCTTCGCGGGCAAAAAACAATGGCTGCAACACCTTTTGCATGACGAAAGCCGGCAAACCCAAACCGTATACGGCGACGGCCAAAGCCGCCGCGGCCGTATCTTCGGGGCCAAAGGCGCCACGTTCGAACAAAACGCTGATTAAGGGCACCGGGATTGCAATCAATGCCACTGCTGCAGGAATGGTCAGGGCCAAGGATATTTCACCTGCGCGGTTGAATGCACTTTGACCGCCAACGTCATCTCCTGCCCGCAGTTTGCGGGACAAATCGGGCAGTAAAACGACCCCAATGGCAATGCCGACGACCCCAAGTGGCAATTGGTACAGACGATCTGCATAGTTCAGCCATGCAATCGCCCCATCAAAGAAACTAGCGACCTGACGACCGATCAAAAGGTTCACTTGAACTACCCCACCTGCCAAGGCGGCAGGCGCGGCAATGATCGCCAACCGCTTGAGTTCGGGTGTCATACGCGGACGTTTAATCGTCAACCTGAACCCTGCCCGGGATGCAGCCACCCAAACCAAAGCCATTTGCGCAATACCGGCGATTGGAACGGTCCAAACTAATGTGTCACCGATGGGCCAGCCCATTGCGCCCGCCAAAATCATCGCGCCGACAAACAAGATGTTCAGCAAGACCGGGGCGGCCGCTGCCGCCGCGAAACGCCCTGTTGCGTTCAATACACCGGATAAAAGCGCTGCAAGCGAGATAAACAAAATATAGGGAAACGCGATGCGGCCGAAAAAAACAGCCAGATCAAAGCGCTGATCTTCCAGAAACCCTGACGCCATGGCAATCACCAGATAGGGCATGGCGAATTGCGCGATAACCGTAAAGACAATCAGAATTGTAGCCAGCCCGGTAAATGCATCATTAGCAAATTCCTTGGCACCATCGCCGCCTTCCAGTTTTTTGGAAAACATTGGCACAAACGCCATGTTGAACGCCCCTTCGGCAAAAAACCGACGGAACATATTGGGCAGCGAAAAAGCGATCAGAAATGCCTCGGCCACCGGTCCTGATCCCAGATAGGCCGCAATCATGATATCGCGCATAAAGCCCAAAAGACGCGACATCAGCGTCCAGACACCGACCGTCAAAAATCCAGACATCAGGCGAATAGGTTTCACGATCTGGCCCTTTGCGCACCATCTTCAATGGCCGCACGCAATCGTTTTTCAAGGGCTTTTTGCTTAGCCTCAGAATGAAATTTCAGCCCGAACATATCCTTGACGTAAAACGTATCAACGACCTGTTCGCCATACGTTACAATAACGGCACTTGCGATATAGATATTAGCGGCGGCCATCGTGCGCGTCAGATCAAACAACAACCCAGGGCGGTCACGTGTGTCGACCTCGATAATGGTATAAATTTCTGACCCTTCGTTATCGAATGTCACCGAAGTCGGTACGCGGAAAGCCCGTTCGCGCTTTTTCATTTTATCTTTTGATTTCAATGCCTCACCCGCGACGACCTTGCCGCGCAGAGTTTTGTCTATCATTTGCCTGAGGCGCGGCAAACGGCTGGCTTCATAGGGGCTGCCATTTGCATCCTGCACCCAGAATACGGCCGTCGCATACCCATCCTTTGAGGTAAACGTACGCGCGTCGACCACATTAGCGCCGACCAGTGCCAAAGCCCCACAGAAACGGCTGAAAATACCCGGATGATCAGCAACGGCGAAACAGGCGCGCGTAGCATCGCGATCTTCGTCCAAGGTCAGATCAATGCGAATTTCATCATTGGATAAATCTTTTAAAAGATTGGCAAAAATCACGTGCGCGCTGGTTGGTAAGCCCTGCCAATAAGGCCCATAATGACGCGCGGTTTCTGCACGCAGCTGCTTTTTATCCCAACCTGATAAGGCATCGCGTAGCATTGATTTGGCCTCAGTTTCACGTGTCTCGCGATTGATATCTTCCAGCCCCGTTTCCAGCGCATTGGCGGTTTCCGCATAAAGCCCACGCAGCAACATGGCCTTCCAGTTGTTCCATGTTCCCGGCCCCACACCGCGAATGTCACAGACCGTCAGAACAGTCAGCAAATCCAAGCGTTTCAGCGTTTTAACGGCCTTGGCAAAATCACGCACAGTGCGCGGGTCGGATAGATCACGCTTCTGCGCCATATCCGACATCAACAAATGATATCGAACAAGCCATTCCACCGTTTCACATTCGTCGCGGTTCAGCCCCAGACGCGGGCAGACCTTGCGTGCAATTTTGGCTCCAAGGATCGAATGATCTTCGTCCCTGCCCTTGCCAATATCATGCAGCAAAAGCGCGATATAAAGCACTTTGCGATTGACGCCGGCTTTTAAAATGCCCGAGGCCACAGGAAGTTCTTCGACCAATTCTTCGCGTTCAATCTGCGCCAATGTGCTGATGCATTGGATCGTGTGTTCATCAACCGTATAGTGGTGATACATATTGAATTGCATCATCGCGACAATCGGTTCAAATTCCGGAATAAACGCCGCCAAAACACCCAGTTCATTCATCCGGCGCAGTGACCGTTCGGGGTTGCCGTGTTTCAGCATCAAATCGATGAAAATGCGGTTGGCTTCACGGCTGTTACGCATGTCATCATCAATAAGATGCAGATTGGCTGCCAACATGCGCATGGCATCAGGGTGCAGAAAATAGCTAGTGCGCAAAGCTTCTTCGAATATGCGGATCAGATTCAGATTATCGGCCAGAAACTCTGTTTCATCTGCTATAGTAAGGCGGTTTTGTTTAACGTCATATCCCGGTTTCACTGATCTTTTGCGCCGTAAAATGCGTGTCAGCATAGGTTCAGGCTTGGCATGGCTTGCCTCAAGCGCTGTCAGAAAGATCCGGGTCAGTTCGCCAACACGAGTGGCATAGCGAAAATAATCCTGCATAAAATGTTCAACAGCACGGCGGCCTGCACGATCTTTATAGCCCATACGATCCGCGACTTCGACCTGAAGGTCAAAATTCAACTGATCCATTGCCCGGTTTGAGATCAGATGGAGATGACAACGCACCGCCCACAGGAAGTTTTCTGCTTGGAAAAAGGTCTCGTATTCTTCGGGTTTGAACATACCCAATTCGAAAAGTTCGCGTGCGACGTCTACGTTTTTAAGGTATTTCGCAATCCAATACAGCGATTGTAGATCGCGCAAGCCGCCTTTGCCTTCTTTTACGTTCGGTTCGACCACATAACGTTGCCCACCTTGTTTGCGGTGGCGCTCGGCGCGTTCTTGCAGTTTCGCTTCGATAAATTCAGGGCCGGTGGTTTTGAAAAGATCATCCCAAAGCCGCGTTTTCAGATCATTCGCCAATGGCGCATAGCCAGCAATAAAGCGCTGTTCAACCAATGATGTGCGGATCGTGTAATCGTCACGAGCCAGACGGATACACTCTTTCACGGTGCGGCTGGCATGGCCCACTTTCAGCCGCAAATCCCATAGGATATACAACATGCTTTCAATCATGCTTTCGGCCCAGGGGGTCATTTTATAGGGCATCAGAAACAGCAAATCGACGTCTGAAAACGGCGCCATTTCATTACGGCCATATCCACCAACTGCCATGATCGCCAGATATTCACCTTCGGTGGGGTTCGGTAATGGATGAAGGTAAGTTTCAGCCACACGCAGTGTCGTTTTGATAATGCAGTCAGTCAGATAAGCATACGACCGCGTCGTTTCTCGTGCAGCAAAAGGATGCTTCGTAAACGCAGCTGCAATCTTTGCAAACCCATCTTTTTTGACCGTCAAAAGATGCTTTACAGTCGTTTTGCGAATATCCTTTGCAGTATCGTCTGCTGTGATGTCTGCATCCAGCCTGCGCCAGATTTCAGCCATATCGAAAAGGTCAGACGCCGGAACAATCAGCTGATCCGGCGTCGCGTTTGTATCGGGCGTCTGGTCAGAAACCAGCGCCGCTGAAGCTTTTTGGGGCAGGGTCAACGATCACGACCTGATTGTTATTGATTTGTGCAACGGCAAGTCCACGTTCATTAGTCCCATCCGCACGGAAACGAAAGATGCCTTGTGTCCCGATAAAGCCAGATCCGCGGGTCAGCTGACTTTTGGTGATTGCATCACTGCGACCTGTATTCACCAATGCCCCAATCGCTGCAATCCCGTCATAGGCAAGACCGGCTAATGGATGTGGCGTCGATCCGTATGCCGTACGATAACGGGCCTGGAATCGCTGTTCCAGACCACGGTCAGGCAATGTGAAATACCCACCCTGCAAACCAGGCAATGACGCCGTTTGCGGCAATGCTGTCCAGCGGGTCAAACCAAGGTACTTCACCTCATCAGGGCGCAACCCTGCCTCGGGTAAGGCCGTCGCGACAAATGGCAGATCCGATTCTGGGCCTGCGGTCAGAAAGACAGTATCGGTGCTGCCAGCTAGTGCACTTTGCGCAATACGGCGCGAATTTCCAAAGATACCCTGCTGTGACAATGGATAACTTTCGACGCCTGAAATCTCCACTCCGTGACGGCGGGCGGCGTTAACAATCGCATCCCGTCCTGTTTCACCCGCCAAACCTTGCGCGTGAACCACCATCATCCGCTTTGTGCCTTGGCCTTTGGAATAGCGCACCAGACGATTGGCAGTGTTTTCAAACGTCGGCCCAAGAACAAAGACATTACCCCCTGCAATTGAAGCATTGTTGGAAAACGCCAGAATATTCACATTCCGATTGGCAACAGACACACCTGCGGCATTGGCAGCGCCGGCATAAAGCGGGCCGATAATGATCTTGGCACCATCATTCACAGCCTTCAGTGCGACGCTTGATGCTTGTGCTGGATTGCCAGCAGTGTTGTAAACACGCAGATCTATTTCGACACCGTTCAGATCAGCAATCGCCAAACGTGCCACATTTTCAAGATTTTTCGCAAGAAGGTTATCGTTTGGATTGGAGGAACCGCCTGGTACAAGAAGTGCCACAGGCACCGCTTTATTAGGATTTATGTTCGGACCATCGCCACCAACACTGATAGGATCACAAGCAGCAATCCAAAAGAGTGAGATAAATGCGAAAATACGACCAAAAAAACGCCCCGATGGCAGGAAATGAGCAAGCATAATGACGGTTAAACCCCCTAATGTCATCGTTGATATGGGTATACCATACCACTTTCATACCAATCATAACCACAAGCCACGGCGGGTCGAGTCTTGAATCATGAAATAAAGCCATTGTCCGCTGGCCTGTACTTTGTCGCAACACCCATCGGGACGGCGCGCGATATAACATTGCGCGCCTTGGATGTTTTGGCCTCGGCTAATGTAATTGCCGCAGAAGATACCAGAAACACCCGCCGTTTAATGGAAATTCATGGCATTCCGTTGGGCGATCGACCTGTGATTTCCTATCATGATCATAACGGCGCCCGCATACGTCCAAGGCTTCTGGCCGATATGGCGGCGGGCAAATCCGTTGCGTATGCTTCTGATGCTGGCACACCTTTGGTGGCTGATCCCGGGTTTGCACTGGCACGTGCAGCGGTGGAAGCGGGGCATATGGTGACATCCGCCCCCGGACCATCTGCCTTATTGGCCGGATTGACTTTGGCAGGCTTGCCGACAGATCGCTTTCTGTTCGCAGGCTTTGCGCCCAACACAAAAATAGCACGTCGGACATTTTTACGTAACCTTGCAGATATTCCTGCCACATTGGTTTTCTTTGAATCCCCCAAACGCATTCAGGGCTTTTTAACCGATTGTGGTCATGAATTAGGGGGTGATCGGACTATGGCATTGTGCCGTGAGCTGACTAAAAAGTTTGAAGAAGTGCGACGTGGGACAATTTCCCAAGTTCTGAGCGGGATACAAGAGAAACCGGTCAAAGGTGAAATTGTCGTTGTGATTGATCGTGCGGCCGCCAAAGAAGTGAATGATGATATGATCCGACAGGCACTGACAAAGGCATTGCAGACGAACCGACTTAAGGATGCGGCAAGTCAGGTTTCCACTGATCTGGGCGTGGCGCGGCGTACGGTTTATCAGATTGGTTTGGATATGGCCAAAAAAGAATGACAGGTCAGACATCCTATTACGCCGGACTATACGCCGAAGATATTGTCGCGCGGCAATATACAGCCGAAAACTGTCAGATTGCGGCAAAGCGCTGGCGCGGAACGGCAGGTGAAATTGACCTGATCTTTCGACAAGGCGATGCGCTGATCTTTGTGGAAGTCAAGAAAAGCAAAACATTCGACCGCGCCGTTGCTGCCTTATCGAAACGTCAACAATCGCGAATCTATACCGCTGCGTCGGAGTATTTGGAACATGAACCCAATGGCCAGAATACGGAAATGCGCTTTGACGTGGCCCTTGTGGATCGCACAGGCGATGTGCGGATTATTCAGAACGCATTCGGTCAATTCTGATTGAACCCGCCTGCGGCCTGCGTCATGTATCGAATATCGCAGTCAAAAAGGCCCGCCGTATGCCCCTTAAAATCGCATTCCAGATGGACCCGATCGAACCGATCGATATCAACGCCGACAGCACTTTTCGCTTGGCCGAAGAGGCACAGGCGCGTGGGCATGATCTGTTTTACTATACGCCCGATCATCTGGCGTTTCAGCAAGGAAAACTGACCGCAAGAGGCTGGCCGCTGACCGTACGGCGCGAGATGGGAAATCATTTTTCGCTTGGGGATATGACACAGGTCGATCTTGCAGATTTTGATGTGGTGTGGCTGCGTCAGGATCCGCCCTTTGATATGCATTACATCACGACAACCCATCTTTTGGACCGCATTCACCCCGAAACCTTGGTGGTGAATGATCCATTCTGGGTTCGCAATTTTCCGGAAAAATTATTGGTTCTGGATTTTCCTGACCTTATCCCGCCAACAACCATCGCCCGTGATCTGGAAACGATCAAAGCGTTTAAGGCCGAACATGGCGATGTGATCTTGAAACCGCTTTATGGTAACGGCGGCGCAGGTGTTTTTCGGTTGGATAAAGCTGATCGCAACTTGTCTTCCCTGCACGAGCTTTTTACCGGCTTTAGCCGTGAGCCTTTGATTGTTCAGAAATTTTTACCCGACGTATCGAACGGCGATAAACGCGTGATCCTGGTCAATGGCGACCCTGTGGGTGCAATCAACCGCGTACCAGCCGCCGGCGAAACGCGGTCAAACATGCACGTCGGTGGGCGTCCCGAAAAGGTTACCTTGACAGATCGGGATCTTGAAATTTGCGCGGCCATCGGCCCGGTTTTGCGTGAAAAGGGCCAGATTTTCGTCGGCATTGACGTAATTGGCGATTATCTGACGGAAATAAACGTCACCTCTCCCACTGGTATTCAGGAACTGGAACGCTTTGACGGTATCAACGTGGCGGGCCGTATCTGGGACGTCATCGAAGAAAAACGAAGCTAAGCGAACGCTCATCAAACCCAGGTCGGGTTTTCCTCGCGAAGAAGGCCGGCAAGGGCCTGATAAGCGTTAGCCATAATGCGCCACAGGTGTGCCAGCCAAAGCTGAAATATTCAACAACCCGCGTGCGGTAATCGATGGCGTTACGATATGCGCTTGATTGCCCATTCCCATCAGAATTGGCCCAACCTCAAGCCCGCCGCCGCGCATTTTCAAAATATTCCGCACACCAGACGCCGCATCGGCATTTGCAAAGATCAGAACATTCGCAACACCATCCATATGCGCATCCGGGAAAATTCGTGACCGCAATTCAGGATCCAGCGCACTGTCGATGTGCATTTCACCCTCATAACTGAAATCACGCGCAGCATTGTCCAGTATTTCCATCGCCGCCCGCATACGTCGCCCTGTGTCGCAATCCAGATTACCGAATTGCGAATGCGAACACAGCGCAATTTTTGGATCAATCCCGAACCTGCGCACGTGACGAGCGGCACCAATGGCCGCTTGGGCAATCTGATTTGGCGTGGGTTCAGGATGCACTTGGGTATCGGCAATGAACAAGGGGCCGTCTTCCAAGATCATCAGGCTTAACGCGCCCACGGGCCGCAATGTATCTGTCCCCAAAAGCTGCGAGACATAATTCAAATGCCACAAATACTGCCCGAACGTTCCGCAGATCAAACTGTCCGCATCCCCTCTATGCACCATAACAGCCCCAATCGCAGTTGTATTCGTCCGCATGATCGCACGAGCCAGATCCGGTGTTACACCGCGCCGGGCCATTAATGTATGATACGTGCCCCAATAATCACGATATCGCGGATCGTTTTCAGGATTAACGATCTCAAGATCGGCAGCACACACACTGAGACCCAACCGTTTACATCTGGTTTCGATAACCTCTGGCCGACCGATCAAAATGGGCGTATCAGTATGTTCTTCCATCATAGCCTGAGCCGCCCGCAACACGCGTTCGTCTTCGCCTTCTGCAAAAACGATGCGACGGTTTGCTGTTGCGGCGGCTTCAAACACCGGGCGCATCAAAAGGGCAGATTTAAATACCGACCCATCCAGTTGGCTCTTATACGCTTCAATATCCTCAAGCGGTTTCGTCGCCACACCTGTTTCCATGGCAGCTTGCGCCACGGCACTGGCAACAACGCCAATCAGACGCGGATCGAATGGTTTTGGGATCAGATAATCCGTCCCGAATGTCATCTGTTCACCTTGATAGGCGGCAGCAGCTTCGGCACTGGTTGTCGCGCGCGCTAATTCGGCGATGCCGGCAATACATGCCAGTTGCATCTGGTCATTTATTTCAGTCGCTCCAACATCCAATGCGCCGCGAAAGATGAATGGAAAACACAGTACATTATTGACTTGATTGGGAAAATCACTGCGTCCCGTCGCTATGATTGCATCGGGTGCGATCTTGCGGGCCTCATCTGGCATAATTTCCGGGTTGGGATTGGCAAGCGCAAATATAATCGGCTGTCTTGCCATTTTGCCCACCATTTTGGGGGTCAAAACATTAGGGCCTGACAATCCCAAGAATAAATCGGCCCCTTCGATCACATCCGACAGCTCACGCAGGTCCGACGCTTGGGCATAATCCGCTTTTTGCGGTGTCATATCCGTTTCGCGACCCTTGTAAATTAGTCCGTTCAGATCGCACAGCCAGACATTTTCCCGTTTCACACCTAGCTTCAGCAGCATGTTCAGGCAGGCAATACCAGCGGCCCCGCCCCCTGTGGAAACCACCTTGATATCGGAAAAACTCTTGCCCGCGACGCGCAAAGCATTCGTGGCAGCCGCACCAACAACAATTGCTGTTCCATGTTGATCATCATGAAACACCGGGATGTTCATTCGTTCGCGACACCGCTTTTCGACGATAAAGCAATCAGGGGCTTTGATATCTTCTAAATTGATTGCACCAAAAGTCGGCTCAAGCGCACAAACAATATCAGCCAGTTTTTCAGGATCGCTTTCATTCAACTCAATATCAAAACAATCGATATTGGCGAATTTCTTGAACAAAACGGCCTTGCCCTCCATCACGGGTTTCGATGCCAAACCGCCAATATTTCCCAAACCCAAAACAGCCGAACCATTTGTGACGACCGCCACCAGATTGCCCCGCCCAGTATATTTTGATGCGTTTGCAGGATCGGCTTTGATCTCAAGACAGGCCTCGGCCACGCCAGGTGAATAGGCGCGCGCCAGATCACGACTATTGGCCAGTGGTTTTGTCGCCCTGATTTCCAGCTTACCGGGTTTCGGATATTCGTGATAATTCAGCGCGGCCTGTTTCAGGCCGTCATGAGACGCATCATCCATATCATATCCTCCCGTGATCCGATATTTGTTTAACGTTAAACTATTTTTTCAGACTATTGGAAAGGCCCGCTTTTAAAGCAAGGCGTTATTCTTACCGCATGGTGAACATTTAGCGTAGCTTGAATATGGCTAGGAAATACAAACACTTGGAATATCAACCAATTTTACCACGGTTTTCGCCCACTTGCCCACGATGTAAAAGCAGATGATCAAGGATCACGCATGCCATCATAGCCTCGCCTACCGGAACAGCCCTGATACCAACACAAGGATCATGGCGGCCTTTGGTTATGATTTCAGCGGCCTCGCCCGATTTTGTGATCGTCTTGCGCGATGTCAGGATCGATGAGGTCGGCTTGACCGCGAACCGCACCACAAGATCCTGCCCTGTCGTGATACCACCCAGCACGCCGCCTGCGTGATTGCTGGTAAATTCGGGGCCATTCGCACCCATAACAATTTCATCGGCGTTGTTGTCACCCGTCAGCATTGCCGCTGACATGCCTTCGCCGATCTCAACCCCTTTGACTGCGTTGATCGACATCATTGCAGCCGCCAGATCAGTGTCGATCTTGCCATACACAGGGGCGCCCAAACCTGCAGGAACGCCGCGCGCGACAACTTCGATCACGGCACCAACAGAATTGCCAGATTTGCGCAAATCATCCAGATAATCCGCCCATTCCTGAGCAGCCGTTGCATCGGGCGTCCAGAACGGGTTTTCGTCAATCTGATCCCAATCGAACCGCGCGCGATCCATTTCCAACGCGCCCATCCGGGTCATATACCCTTTGATCTGCACATCAGGCGCCAGCGTCTTGATCGCCTCGCGCGCCAAACCACCTGCGGCTACGCGCGCTGCTGTTTCCCGCGCCGAAGACCGACCGCCACCGCGATAATCGCGGATGCCGTATTTCTGCCAATAGGTTATGTCGGCATGGCCCGGACGAAATTTATCCATAATCTCGGAATAATCCTTGGACCGCTGGTCCGTGTTGCGGATCATTAGCTGAACAGGCGTGCCGGTTGTTTGCCCTTCGAACACTCCGGATAGAATTTCAACTTCATCCGCTTCACGCCGTTGCGTTGTGTATTTATTCTGCCCAGGCTTCCGGCGATCCAGCCAATGCTGCAACATGGCCGCATCCACAGGCACACCCGGCGGGCAGCCATCTACGGTCGCCCCCAATGCTGGCCCATGGCTTTCACCCCATGTCGTTACTCGGAAAAGATGGCCAAAACTGTTCATACTCATCGCTGCACGCTCCTTGACATATGCGTCTAACGGGGCAGGCGCAGACGCTCAAGCGGTTTCGACTTGCCCCTGCGCGATCAAATGGTAAGTCTGGCGATACCTCGGGGTGCCGATAATCGGCTGAGATGCACTATACGAACCCGTTGAACCTGAACCGGTTAACACCGGCGGAGGGAAGGTTACTGGAACGCTCCAGCCCGTCTCCGTCTGTGGCAGAAATGGAGAGCGATATGAAATCTTTTACATTTGCCGCGGGACTTTGTCTGACAGCCAGCTTTGCTATTGCTGAAACGCCAGTTCTGACAGTCTATGCGCCCGATTATTTTGGATCGGAATGGGGCCCCGGCCCCGCGATTGAACAAGCGTTTGAGGCGACATGTGAGTGTGATTTGCAATTCGTCACGGGCGATGTGCTGCCAAGGTTGTTGCTTGAAGGCGAACGCACGCGTGCGGATGCTGTCATTGGGTTGAACACAGATGTCACCGCCCGTGCCCGTGCCACCGGACTTTTCGCGCCACATGGTCAGGATACATCCGATCTGACAATGCCGATTGACTGGACGGATGATGTTTTTCTTCCTTTCAACTGGGGCCACACGGCCTTTATTTATAACAACACAAAAATCGAAAACCCCCCGACCAGTTTTGACGAATTGCTAAACGCACCCGATGATCTGAAGATCGTGATCCAGGATCCGCGCAGCTCAATTTCCGGACTGGCACTGATCCTTTGGGTCAAGGCTGTGTACGGTGATGACGCAGAAGCAGCATGGGCCAAACTGCAGCCCAAAATACTGACCGTGACCAAGGGTTGGTCGGAAAGCTATGGCATGTTCACCGATGGCGAGGCTGACATGGTGCTTAGTTACACCACCAGCCCAGCCTATCACATCATTGCTGAAAACGATCAAACGAAACAGGCCGCAATTTTTGAAGAAGGCCATTATTTCATGGTCGAACTGGCCGCCCAGATCGCAGGTACGGATCAGCCTGAGCTGGCACAGGCATTCATGGATTTTATTCTGACTGAACCGTTTCAGTCCATTATTCCAGAAGGCAATTGGTCATTTCCAGCGAACCTTTCATCTGACAAATTACCCACTGGCTTTGATCAGCTGAAACTGCCGGAAAAAGTTTTGTTCTATACCGAAGATGAAGCAGCGGCCCTACGTGATGAAGCCCTGGACGAATGGCTGCGCGCGCTTCGCTGACCATTAGGCTTTTTGGCGGCGCGGCTATTGCTGTGCTGCTGACACTAAGCCTTGGAACGCTGATCGCAGTGTTGTTGCGGGCCGAGGCGATTTCAGGATTTGGTCGCCCTGAATGGGCGGCCGTACGGTTTACGCTGATGCAAGCGACGCTAAGCGCATTGATCAGTGTTTCGCTGGCAATTCCTTTGGCGCGCGCCTTGGCTCGCCGACAATTTCCAGGTCGAAGTGCGTTGATTACACTGCTTGGGGCCCCGTTTATTTTGCCGGTGATTGTCGCCATTCTGGGTCTGGTCGCAATCTTTGGCCGGAATGGCGTGATCTCAAATATTCTGGGCTTTCCGCTGGATATCTATGGGCTTCAGGGAATTCTTTTGGCCCATGTGTTCTTTAACCTTCCGCTGGCCACGCGGTTGATTTTACAAGGCTGGCTGGCCATTCCATCAGAACGATTTCGCCTTGCCGCCAGCCTTGGTTTTACGTCCGGCAACGTTGCCCGAACAATCGAACGTCCGATGCTGATTGAAATAGTGCCAGGTGCTTTTCTGGTCATCTTTCTGATCTGCCTGACCAGCTTTGCTGTGGCGCTTGCCCTTGGCGGCGGCCCCGCTGCTACGACGGTTGAGCTAGCGATTTATCAGGCATTTCGCTTTGACTTTGATTTATCAAAAGCGGCACTGCTGGCCAGTGCCCAATTCGTGATTTGCGCCATCGCCGGAATCATCGCCCTACGATTATCGATACCCCAAGTTGCTGGCGGCGAATTAGATCGAACATTGGATAGATGGGATGCCAAATCACCTTTTTTACGGCTTCAGGATGGCGTGATCATCATTTTATCAGCCGTATTTCTGTTGGTGCCGCTTAGCGCAGTGGTGCTGCGCGGCCTGCCTGGGGTGTTGGAAATGCCCGTAAGCGTTTGGCAAGCCGCACTGCGATCTATCTTTGTCACTGTTATTGCCACAACGGTTTGCATGGCGATGTCTTTATCATTGGCGTTTTTCGTACAAAACATCAAACGTGGCAAAATATGGGTCGAAGGAGTTAGTCTGCTGGCAATTGCCGCATCCCCACTGGTGATGGGGACAGGACTGTTCTTGATTTTATTTCCTATGATGGACCCGTCGCGCGCAATGCTGTTTATTACAGCACTGGTCAATGCCGCGATGGCCCTGCCCTTTGCCTTGCGCGCATTGGTCCCTGCCCTGCGCCAGATCGAAGGAACCTATGGCAAGTTGGCCGATAGCTTGGGGATGCACGGGTTTACACGGCTTCGGTATCTATATCTGCCACGGCTACGCCGCCCGCTTGGGTTTTCTGCAGGGCTCATAGCTGCTCTTGCTATGGGTGATCTGGGTGTAATCACTTTGTTTTCCGACCCCAATCGCGCGACTTTACCGCTTGAGATGTATCGATTGATGGCATCCTATCGTTTGGAAGCCGCATCCGGTGCTGCCCTGCTTCTGCTGATGTTTAGCTTAAGCGTATTCTGGATTTTCGACAAAGGGGGCCGCGTTAATGCTGACGTTTGAAAATCTGCACATCACTATTGGTGATTTTGAATTGCGCGGCGACATAAAAATCGAAACGGGCGCGCAAGTTGCTATCATGGGTCCGTCGGGTGCAGGCAAATCAACACTTTTCAATGCCGTTGCGGGGTTTCTTTCTCCTTCAGCCGGACGGATCGTATGGGATGGCCAGAATATAACCACTTCAGTCCCTGCAGACCGTCCAATCGCGTTGTTGTTTCAAGATAACAATCTGTTTCCCCATCTAACGGCTTTTCAGAATACAGCCCTTGGTATCAGACCCGATTTGCGTTTGTCGGACACTCAGTCGCAAGATGTAACAGATGCGCTGGCCAAAGTGGGATTGCAGGAGTTTGAAGCCCGAAAACCCGCAGCATTATCTGGCGGACAACAAAGCCGCGTTGCCTTGGCCCGAGTTCTGGTTCAGCACAAACCTCTTATTTTGCTTGACGAACCCTTTGCAGCATTGGGTCCGGCGCTTAAAGCAGAAATGCTTGATCTTTTAAGCCGCGGAATTCGCGAAAGCGGCGGTACATTGTTAATGATCACCCACGATCCGGCAGATGCCAAACGTATCGCCGATAGCGTGATCATCGTGGCTGATGGTCAGATCGCGGCACCAGTTGAAACGGTGGCGCTTTTTGAAAATCCGCCTGCCGCTTTGCAAACATATCTGGGCTAGGGTTATTTGGTCAAAATCAGCTTGCCCGCCCGGGTGATGCGCAAAACATAAAGCTGATTGTCCAAAACGATATGGGCCTGCACCCCATCACCAACCAAACTGCGCGCGTTATAGCTGGGCAAAGACTGTGGCCGATCAGTGGTTTGTGCGATCTCAAAGGACGTGGGCTTCATATTCATAGGCGTGCCTCAATCCGATCCAATAAAATCTCAAGGCGTAATTCGCTGGAATAAGTGCCTTCGCTTAGCACAGCTGTAATTTCTTGCCAGCACGGTTTTAGATTCTGAATATAGTCAACGCGCGGTAGCATCTGTTGGGGTCTTGGGTCGTCCATTTGAACCTCCAAAGCATATATCTAGATGGTTCCGGGCTTGTCCCTTTCAGGGCAATGGCTAGGATATAATTCCAAATCTGACTAATTTAGTCAGTCATGTCAATTGCTGAGTTAAAAAATCTAATTATCGGCAAATTATAGCAGTGTTGTGAGTGAAATCAGCAAAACACATTCCGTGATTTGCTGAGATGCACCCAGAATATCGCCTGTTTGCCCCCCTATTTTAGCGCGTGCCACATATCCCACAGCGACAGTACATAAAATCATCAAGCCGATTAATAGAATCACAGCCGAAGGTAAGATCAATACGGTAATGGCAAACGCCAAAATTGCGGCCAAAATGACTTTGCTTGCAGGTGGTCTGCCGACCGAAGATGCAAGCCCCGTTTTCCGTGCATTCGCAAGACCGTGCATCAATGCTACCATTGGCACACGGCTTAGCGCACCCAAGGCAATTAATAGATAAACCGGCAAGGACGATAATAAAACACTTAGTGCTGCACACCGTAAAATCAGACTTAGGGTCAGTGCAATCACCCCATATACACCAATGTGACTATCTTTCATGATCTCAAGACGCCTGTCGCGATCATAGGCCCCCCAAAGACCATCGGCGCTGTCAGCCAGACCATCTTCGTGCATGGCACCCGTCAGCACGACCTGGAGCACCACAACAAGCACCGCAACGATCACTGGAACAACCCCAAACCATAGGAAAACTGCTGCAACTGCCGCAGCAATACCCCCAATCAATGCGCCGACAACTGGATAAGCCCATGCCGCAAGCGCACCCCGCGCCATAACGTGATCCGAATTCAGCGGAACAGGCAGCCGCGTCAAAAGACCGATTGCGGCAGGAATATCGATCAAATCAAGGATGCGGGTTGACAAAAGAACGGCCTTTCTATCGCTTCTCGGCTCAGGTTTGCGTAAAGACATCTGCACGTATTTTCAATGAGGGACCAATGACAAACGCCTTTTCGACCCTGGTCGAATTTAAAACGCTTCTGAACGAAATGCCCGATAGTGATATGCAGGCCGCTGCTGAGGCATCAGATCATAATTCGCAGCTGACAAAACCCCCCGGCGCACTGGGGCAGCTAGAGGATCTGGCGATATGGTATGCAGGATGGCGGGGTCATACGACGCCCCAGATCACAGCACCGCAGGTGATTGTTTTTGCAGCAAACCATGGTGTTGCGACCCTTGGCGTATCTGCTTTTCCGCCAGAGGTCACCACCCAGATGGTTGCTAATTTTGAACATGGTGGTGCTGCCATCAATCAACTGTCCAAACTTTTTGGCGCTAAAATGGATGTTTATCCGATTGATTTGGATACGCCCACGGCTGATTTTACACAAGGTCCAGCACTGACCCCGGAAGAGCTTATTGCAGCCCTTCAAACCGGATGGAACGCAGTTGATCGGTCATGCGACCTGTTGGTTGTGGGGGAAATGGGCATTGGCAATACAACATCTGCCTCGGCCATTTCAGCCGCTTTATTCGGCGAAGATGCGGACACATGGACAGGGCGCGGAACCGGGGTGGACGGTGCTGCCTTGAAAACCAAGACGGATGTGGTCAAAGCCGGGTTGAGGCATCATGCCGATGTTACGGATCCACTTGAAATTCTAAGGTGTCTGGGTGGCCGGGAACTGGCCGCAATGGTTGGCGCCATCGCAGCAGCGCGGCAAAATCGGATCCCCGTGATCCTTGACGGCTTTATCTGCTGCGCGGCAGCAGCAGTATTGCATGAGGCGCAAAACGGCGCGTTGGATCATACAGTCGCAGGCCATCAAAGCGCTGAAACCGCACATAAAATACTTTTGAAGAAACTCAGGAAAGTACCCCTGCTGTCACTTGGAATGCGCCTTGGCGAAGGATCAGGTGCCGCACTTGCCATTGGCATATTAAAAGGTGCAATCGCCTGTCATTCAGGCATGGCGACATTTGCGCAAGCTGGTGTGTCGCAGGAATAAGTCCGCGCCAAATCACCTCTGGCCAAAGACTGCGGGCTAGGGTCAACTGGCATAGCGTAACAGGGAAAAAAACATGTACGATTTCGCCGTTCTGATGGCATGGGCCGAATTCGCAGTTCGCTGGCTGCACGTGATCACTGCTATCGCATGGATCGGGTCATCGTTCTATTTCATCGCCCTTGACCTTGGCTTGCGCCGCGACAAACCGCTTGGCACAGGCGCGGATGGCGAAGAATGGCAGGTCCATGGCGGTGGGTTTTATCACATCCAGAAATATATGGTGGCCCCGGATCAAATGCCGGACGATTTGGTGTGGTTCAAATGGGAAAGCTATGCGACCTGGTTAAGCGGCTTTGCGTTACTTGTTTTGGTTTACTATCTTGGCGCGGAACTTTATCTTATCGACCCTAATGTGCTGGACATCTCCATTTGGGCCGGTGTTCTAATTTCGCTTGGATCGCTAATCTTTGGCTGGATCGCCTATGATTTGATCTGCAAAACGCGCTTTGGCGATGACAATACCAGACTGATGATCCTGCTTTATGTGATCCTGGTCGCGATGGCCTATTTTTACACACAAGTGTTTTCTGGCCGAGCCGCACTGTTACATTTGGGCGCCTTCACTGCGACGATAATGTCGGCCAATGTCTTTATGATCATTATTCCAAATCAAAAAATCGTAGTGGCGGATCTGCGGGCAGGACGGACCCCCGATGCGAAATACGGCAAGATCGCCAAGCAACGATCGACCCACAATAACTATCTGACGCTGCCGGTTTTATTTTTAATGCTCAGCAATCATTACCCTCTTGCATTCGCCAGCGAATATAATTGGATTATCGCCAGCCTGGTGTTTTTGATGGGTGTAACGATCCGGCATTACTTCAATTCAGTTCATGCAAGAACGGGCAATCCAACCTGGACATGGGGTGTCACTGTTATTCTGTTTCTAATCATCGCGTGGCTGTCCACAGCACCGATGTTTCAGCGTGAACAGGATCTGACCCTGCGCGGCCAAGCATTACAATTTGCGCAGGCCGACGGCTTTGAAGACGTACACGACATCATTCTTGGACGCTGTTCAATGTGCCACGCACAAGAACCGGCTTGGGACAATATTCTGTGGCCACCAAAAGGGATCATGCTTGAAACCGAAGCCCAGATTGCCCAAAACGCCCGTGCAATATATCTGCAAGCAGGTTTAAGCCACGCTATGCCGCCCGCCAACCTGTCCTATATGGAACTGGAAGAGCGCGCCAAAATTGTCGAATGGTATCGCGCAGCGCAGTAGTCATCAGTTTCATGATTCTTTGGAAAGACAAAAAACGTCACTAAAGGAAGCTAAAATGCGCCTTAAAATCACAGATGCCTTAATTTCCGATTTGCCACAAATAGTCGAACTTTTACTGGCCGATGCAAAACAAAGGCACGCGACCAACCCAGTGCTTTGGGCCATCGCAGATGATGCCGAAGCGCAAATAGAAAAATCTGTCCGATCCGCTTTGGAAGATGAAAAACAACCTTTTCGACAAAAATGGCTAACGGCTGTGGCAGATGGTCAGTTGTTCGGCTTAGCACATACTATGCTGGTCCCAGTGCCGCCAATCTATGCTGGTAAACTGGGCAACCCGGGGTTGTTGCTTGATGATTGCTGTATCGCTGAAAATGCACCGGATGGAACGGCTGACGCGCTTATTGCAGCAGCCGAGACCGACTTGCGGAATGCCGGTGCCAAGGTACTGTTGGCCTCATCGGCGTTTGGCGATGACTGGCAATCCAAATATACGCAACATAATTACGAACCACTTACACTTTATCTTGCCAAAACCGGTTTTGATGATGCTGCGCCATCAAATTCTATAAGGGCAGCAGATGAACCTGATCTGTCTCAGATCGTTGCCAGAAGTGCGAAAAACAGGGCGATCCTGTCTGATCTGAACCCCTTTTGGGAACCCCATCCAGAGGCAGACATCCGATTTGGAAACTTGATGAAACGCAGTTTGACGCTTGCTGATCGCGATATGATTGTTTCCGGCGTTTCAGACCGTTTAGATGGCTATGCCATCGTCCAACCCGCAACACATATGCATTTTCCAACGGCCCATGACATCAGAAAAGTCGGCATAATTGACGATTATTTTCACGTGGATTATGCAGATCCGTTGAATGTGTCAGATAATGGTATCGGGGCAAAAACACTTCTTCTTCATGCAGAAGCTGCATTCAAACAGCGGGGTTTCAATGCGACTTTGATCGTCTGTCCTGCAGCGTGGCTGTCAAAAATTGCTGTTCTTGAAAACACGGGCTATCAGAATGCGACACTCTGGATGATAAAGAGATAAACCCAACACGTCACTTTGTCCCAAACATCCGATCTCCTGCATCGCCAAGACCGGGAACGATATAGCCAACATCGCTTAGCTTTTCATCAACGGCAGCGGTGACAATCTGCACGTCCGGATGTGCCTCTTTCATTCGCGCGATGCCTTCGGGTGCTGCCAAAAGACACATAAAGCGAATGTTTTTTGCCCCCGCGTCCTTTATTAAATCAACGGCTGCAACAGAAGAATTGCCCGTGGCCAGCATCGGATCGACCGCAATTACCAAACGATCCCGCAAGGCATCGGGCAGTTTGCAGTAATATTGCACCGGTTGCAGCGTTTCTTCGTCGCGATAAAGCCCAACAAACCCCACACGTGCAGATGGCACAAGATCCAGAACCCCATCTAAAAGTCCGTTTCCAGCACGCAAAATCGACACCAGCGCCAGTTTCTTACCCGCCAGTACAGGGGCCTCCATCTCGGTCAAAGGGGTTTCGATTGTGCGGTTCGTTAGGGGCAACTCTGATGTGATCTCATAGGCCAGTAGTTGACTGATCTCACGTAACAACTGCCGAAACTCCGACGTTGAGGTTTCGCGGCGTCGCATCAGCGTAAGCTTATGTTGTACAAGGGGGTGCTTAACAACGGTCAGGTGGTCAGACATCTGGGATCTCCAATTTGGGCAACAGGCTTGTACGGACATCATCCGTACAAAAAGCGGCATCAAGTGCTGTGCGGTTCAGATCAGAAAAAACAGCATCATCCCAGCCAAAAGTTTCAGCAAGCATATCAAATTCATGGGTCATGGTTGTGTGGAAAAATGGTGGATCATCCGTGGACACAGTAACCTTAACGCCCTTGTCATACAGTCGTGCAATCGGATGGCTGGCCCAGTCAGGATAAACCCCAAGTGATACGTTTGAGCCGGGGCAAACTTCCAGTACGATACCACTTTCAGCCAACTCTTCGACCAAGGCAGGATCTTCGATAGCACGAACGCCGTGGCCGATACGCTCAACCTTAAGATCTTTGATTGTATCGCGAATACCTTGTGGTCCAGCCCATTCACCTGCATGGGCTGTCAGGCGCAGCCCCGCTTCGCGCGCCATATCAAAACTATAGGCGAAATCCTTAGGCTGACCTATTGTTTCAGCGCCCGCGATACCAAAACCCACCACCCAATCGCCTGCGGTCTCCGCTGCGCATAACGCCGTTTCACGCGCCTTTTCAGGACCGAAATGGCGAATGCACGTGACGATACCGCGCAAAATAATACCGTCTTCACGCTCTGCCTGATCAGCCGCCTCGCGGATAGCATGCAAATATTCGCGCCACGCGGCTATATCACGGCCCCCGCAAAAATCAGGCGACAGAAAAGTTTCCGAATAAATCACCCCATGTGCCGCACTTTCGCGCAAGACGGCCAAAGTCAAACGGTGATAATCTTCGGGTGTTTTCAGGGCTGCCGTTGCGGCCTCGTATACTTTCAGAAAATGCGTAAAATCAGTGTGCGCATAGTGACCCTGTTCATCAAAGACGCCATCTAAGCGAATGTCTTTTTCCTGTGCCAGACTACGAATGAATGCAGGGGGGGCAGCACCTTCCAAATGCAAATGAAGTTCAACTTTATTCATAGAAAACTGCGCCCCGGTCCGTGTGCTGATACCCCAAGATGGTCAGCAATACTTGCCGCCACATCTGCAAACCCCACATGCCCGATTGAACGCGGCAGATTACCTAGAACAGGCACACGTTCGCGCGTATGATCGGTGCCGGTCCATGTCGGATCATTGCCGTGATCGGCGGTAAAGATAATCAAATCATCATCACGCAAACGAGCCAAGATGCGCGGAACCTGCGCGTCAAACCATTCCAACGCACGGGCATATCCCGCCACATCACGGCGATGACCATAAAGGCTGTCAAATTCGACAAAATTGGCAAAGATAAGCGATCCATCCTTAGCGATTTGTACCAATTCAATCAAATGCCTCATTAATGTTTCGTCGTCGCCTTTGCGCACATCCGTAATCCCTTGCATGGAAAAGATATCGCCAATCTTCCCAATGGCATGGACAGTTTCCACCCAATCACAAAGGGTCGGTGCTGGCGGTGCAATTGCATAATCATGGCGGTTTGTCGTGCGGGTAAAGCCGGTTTCCGGCGTACCAACAAAAGGTCGCGCAATGACCCGACCGATTTTCATATCGTGAAGCATTGGCGCAATGGTTTGGCACAGCTTCAGCAGTCGATCCAAGCCAAATGTTTCCTCGTGTGCGGCGATCTGAAAAACGCTGTCGGCCGAAGTATAACAAATGGGCCATCCCGATTGCATATGTTTGGCGCCAAGATCGATCAATACCTGGGTGCCAGATGCATGGCGATTGCCCAAAATGCCATCAACGTCCAGATATTCGCAGACCGCTTGCACAACATGGTCAGGAAAACAGGGCGTGGTATCAGGGAAATAGTGCCAATCCCATGGCACGGGCACGCCCGTCAATTCCCAATGGCCAGACGGCGTGTCTTTCCCGTTTGAGACTTCTGTCGCAGCGCCCCAAAGCCCTTGCGGTATCGCGTCAAACCCTGGCATTTCAGCGCCCGAAGCCAAACGTACCGCAGCGCCCAGTCCAATACGATCCAGATTGGGCATCAACAGCGGCCCCTCGCGCCCTTTATCCGCACGACCGCCGGCACAGGCTTCCGCAATATGGGCCAAAGTATTCGCACCTTCGTCGCCAAACGCTTTTGCGTCGGGCGCACCGCCACATCCCACACTATCCATAACAACCAGAAACGCGCGCGCCATCAGCTGACCCTGTTATAGATAGCAGGCGGTAATTCGCAGTCTTCGGTGGATATTGTAATTGCGGCGCGCACGGCTGTTTCTGCCTGATCCGCGGCACTTTCTGATGCGGCATGAACCACTGCAACCGGGATGTTCCGATCCACAATATCCCCGATCGAAGCTATATCAGACAGCCCAACCGAAGGGTCAATTTTATCCGTATCGCGCAAACGGCCACCACCAAGTGTGACGACAGCATGTCCCAAAGCCTCGCCATCGAAACCGGTGATGTAACCTTCGCCTTGAATGAAAATATCGCGCTGGATTGGGGCGGCCGGCAACCGATCATGCCAGCGTTCCACAAAATCTCCCGGGCCTCCAAGGGCTGCGATCATCTTTTGAAAGCACTCAGCGGCGGATCCGTCATAAAAGCTGTCCATAATCTGCAATGCGCCCTCTTCTGCGTTATCGGCCAATCCGGCCGAGGCTAAAAGTTCGCCCCCCAAAGCCGCCGACAGATCGGGCAAATCCTGATCCTGCTCATCGCCGTTCAGGCACTGCACAGCTTCCATAATTTCAAGCGCATTGCCCATGGATTTTGCAAGTGGTTGGTTCATATCAGTGATCAGCGCCGTTGTTTTGCAGCCTGCCTGATTTGCGGTGCTGACCAGTGATTGTGCCAGTTCTTCTGCGTCGTCCATGGTTTTCATGAACGCGCCCGATCCAACCTTGATATCAAGAACCAAAGTTTCCAATCCCGCGGCCAATTTCTTGGCCAGGATCGACGCTGTGATCAGATCGATACTTGCCACCGTTCCTGTCACATCGCGGATTGCATAAAGCCGTTTGTCTGCGGGCGCCATATCTGATGTTGCACTGACAATTGCACAGCCGATTTCGCCAACAATTTTACGAAACTTCGCCTCGTTTACTTCTGTTTTGACACCGGGGATCGCTTCCAGTTTATCCAGTGTGCCACCGGTGTGACCCAATCCACGACCTGAAATCATTGGAACATACGCGCCGCACGCTGCCAATGCCGGTGCCAACAAAAAGGATGTGCTGTCCCCGATACCACCAGTGGAATGCTTGTCGACAATAGGCGCATCCAGATGCCATTTCAGTACATCACCGCTGTCGCGCATGGCTTGTGTCAATGCCACGCGCCCTGTTGATGATAATCCTTGGGTACAGACCCCCATCGCAAATGCGCCCGCTTGTGCATCCGTTACATTGCCAGATGCCAGACCGCGTGCGAACCATTCCAGTTCATCTGCAGTTAATGTCACGCCACCACGCAAACGGCCCAGTATCTGTCGGGCGTCCATGATCAGCGGCTTTCCATGTGGTCGGTTGAAAATGCGCCAGGCAGCAATTCTGCCAAGGTCATTATCTGGGATTTTCCGGCAATCGTCATCATTGTAATCTGCGTATCGGGGGCGCCAAATTCAGCCAGCTTTTGACGACACCCCCCGCATGGGCTGATCGGCAATGGGCTGTCTGCAATGATAAGTGCTTCGGTTAACTTTGTTTCCCCCGCAGCCACCATTGTCGCAATTGCACCAGCTTCTGCGCATGTTCCTTCGGGATAGGCCACATTTTCGACATTGCACCCTGCGTAGACAGTACCTGACGCACCTTTGACAGCGGCACCTACCTTGAAGTTCGAATAGGGTGCATAGGCCTTTTCGCGCACAGCTTTGGCTATATCTAGCAATTTCATGTCAGGGTCCCCTTGCACCAAGATTGATATGAGCGTGCGCAGGATGCAAGGGTTAGTGATACGCGTTGTAAAATAAGCGCCTTATAAAACGAAAAAGCCGCCCAAGACTGGACGGCTTTTACAAATCTTAAACGCTAGGATCAGGCTGCGCGCGCAACCAGAACTTCGCCAACGTGTCTGGCCGTTGCCACTTCATCGGCGCCGCTGACAGCTGCAATTTCGCGGGTCAGACGTTCAAGCGCGGCTTCGTAAAGCTGACGTTCCGAATAGCTTTGTTCGCGCTGATCATCATTGCGATGAAGATCGCGCACAACTTCAGCAATTGCGATCAAATCACCAGAGTTAATCTTTTGCTCGTATTCTTGCGCGCGGCGTGACCACATCGCACGTTTTACTTTTGCCTTGCCTTTCAGCGTTGTCATAGCCCGGTCAACCGTATCGGGCGAGCTAAGCGAACGCATGCCAACTTCTACCACTTTGTTAGTTGGGACACGGACAATCATTTTGTCTTTCTCGAATGATATCACAAACATTTCGAGCGCCATTCCCAAGACTTCCTGCTTTTCGATAGAAACGATTTGGCCAACTCCATGGGTTGGATAGACAACATAATCGCTTGGACGAAATTCGGATTTTTTTGATTTGCTCATTCAGTTTTTCCTCGAATGCGCCACGTGGGCGACAGCGAAAATGACCGTCGTCCCTGCCTGCGCAGGGGCGTCCGATCATATATCCGCTTAGTTTTAAGCCAGAACTGGGTTGGTATGCCCGACAGTTTGGCGTGTGTATTTTGTTCTCATGTATTGAATATCATATCAGAAAAATGAGGTTTCCGAAAGAACTACCTTACAGTAATTCATCATTACTAATGTATTTCAATAAGTTAAGATCCAAAAAAGATCAAAAACCATGCCGTATAACGCGAATCGTTCTTAACCGCCTTCGCCTGCAGCTTCCGAAAAATACTTGTCCAATTTGCCTGTTTCACCGTCACGATCTTCGGCTTCGGGCAATGGATCTTTCTTGGTAATGATCACGGGCCAGCTTTCGGAATACTTGCGATTGAATTCAACCCATTTTTCCATGTCCGGCTCTGTATCCGGACGGATTGCATCTGCGGGACATTCAGGTTCACAGACACCACAATCGATACATTCGTCAGGGTGGATCACCAACATGTTTTCACCTTCGTAAAAACAATCGACAGGACATACCTCGACGCAGTCAGTATATTTACAGGCGATACAATTGTCGGTGACGATATAAGTCATGTCTGGGCTTTCCGTTTCTTCGACCGTTTAGCTAAACGAGGCGAGCCAATCATTCAAGATGGGACGTGCGGTCATGTCGCAGCTTGCGTGCATCTCGTTTTGTCGGACGCCCTTTGCCTTCATAAGAGGGGTTATAGGGCTGCTTTTCACGAACGGGTGTCATGTCTTCGTATAGTTCTTGCGCATCAGATGCAGGGCCACGCTTTTCCGCCAAAGCGATAACGCGCACGACACGAATGTCGTGGGCTTGCGGAAACGTCAAAACACAGCCAGGGGATATCGTGCGGGATGGTTTCGAGACAGGCGTGCCGTCCACCCGCACTTTACCCGCAGTTACAACCTTGGTGGCCAGGCTGCGGGTTTTGAAAAACCGCGCATACCAAAGCCATTTATCCAGCCGCAACGTAGGTTCGGTCACCCTTTCTTTAGGCCCATCAGGGCAGCGGCAAAGGGATTGTCTGGATCAATCTTATCTTTTTTAGGGGGACGTGCCTGAAAATTCTTGGCCCCTTCAGGTTTACCCTTAGGCTTGCCCCGTTTTCCTTGCGGTTTGGTGCGTGCATTATTGCCCTGTGGCCGCGCATTCTGCTTACGATTACCGCCCCATGTGAACGTATAAAACACCTCAAGCTCAGGTTCTGTAGGTTCAGCTGTTTCAGCCATTTCCGGTGGTGGCGCTGGTGGTGTCTCAGCTGGTGTTTCCACAGGAACCTCTTGCGGAGGTGTGTCAGGCGCTTCAGGTGGCGTATCTATCGGTGTTTCTGGCGGCGCATCTAATGGTACCTCTGGCGGGACATCCGATGGTATTTCATCAGGTGTACCAGCTTGAACGGGCGCAGCCTTGATCTTTGTGCGCTCACCACGCTCAAACTTATAACCCAGGCCAGCCAGCAGATTGGAAAACTGTTCCAGTGTCATGCCAGTGATTGACAGCATATCAGGGTTCGCCTCGAACCCGCCACGACTGTTCTGATTACGCAGCAGATCTGCAAGGCGTTCCAGCATGTCGATACGGATCGCACGATCGCCCGCAGCACGATACCCGGCCATTGTCAGATGACCATCGGGCGTTCCCGAAGGCACCGGAATTGTGACCAGACCAGGCGGCGGGCTTTCGGGAAATTCCTGCAAATTTTGCGCCAAAGACCACAGAACAAGCCGCAACCGTGTTGGTGCTGGCTTCAAAAGCAAAGGCATAAAAATTGTGTATTGCCCAAAACGAATACCGTGCTTGCGCAAAAGACCGCGGGCATCTTGATCAAGCGTTTTGACTTCATCGGCTACGCTGTCACGAGTCAGCACGCCAAGGCTTTCAACGATACGGAACGCAAAGCCACGGGCCAACCCTGTCAGCGCTTCGTCCCGGCTAAGACCCAGCAAAGGCTCGAAAAGTGTGGCGATCTTACGATCAATAAAATGCTGCAGACGGCGCTGTACTTTTTGGGCCACATCCGGACCCGCTTCTTCATCCACAAAAGCCGCCACAGTGGGTTTCAGCGCATCAGCACCTGCGACCAATTTACCGACGGCATGTTCGCCCCACATCAGGCCGCCCTGTTCGGTAAAATCAATCTCAGTGTCGGGCGCGTTATAAAAACGATCCGCGCGCAGATGGAATTCGGGTGTCAACGCCTGAAGGCTGGCGGTGCGCAGCGTCTTGGCTTCATCTGGGCTACTGCTGGTATCCTGACGGAACCGAAAACCTTCAATACGGCCCACGAATTGGCCCTCGACAGTTACTTCGCCTTTGTCGTCTACGTTTGCCACAAGGGCCTCCTTCTGTTTCAACCGCCGCAGCAAAACACTTGTGCGCCGATCAACAAATCTTTGGGTCAGACGGTCATGCAACGCATCTGATAATCGATCTTCTACAGCGCGGGTTTCGCCACGCCAATGACTTTCATCAAAAATCCAGCCCTTACGCTGTGCCACATACGTCCAAGTCCGGATAAAAGCCAGCCGTTTTGACAGCGTGTCTATGTCACCTTCCGTGCGGTCAATGCGTTTGATCTGGCGGGCGAACCAATCGGCGGGGACTTGCCCGGTCTCGTGCAGAAAGCTGAACAGCTGACCCAAAAGGGCCGAATGTTCCGCGTGACTGATGCCGCGAAAGTCCGGAATACGGCAGACATCCCACAATAATTTCACGGATTTTGCGTCAGACGCCCGTGCAAGTACTTCAGCATCGGCCGACAACGCTTTTAATGCGCCAAGATCATCGCTTTCGCGCACGCGCGTCAACCATTCGCCGTTTGTCTGGTCTTCCAGCGACCGGATCAACGCGTTCACTGTACCGAACTGCAACCGCGTATTGCGCCATTGCAGTTTGCGCACGGGGGTAAAATGCGCGTCCGTAATCGCTTTGGCAACTTCATCATGCAAGGTGGGCGCTTCGCCTGTCACGCCAAACGTACCGTTGTTCATATGACGCCCTGCGCGCCCTGCAATCTGGGCCAATTCATTTGGTTGCAAAGGACGCATCCGGCGACCATCAAATTTGCTTAACGATGAAAAAGCCACATGGTTGATATCCAGATTAAGACCCATCCCGATGGCGTCTGTGGCCACCAGAAAATCGACATCGCCGTTCTGATAAAGTTCAACCTGCGCATTCCGTGTGCGCGGTGACAAGGCGCCCATGACCACGGCCGCGCCCCCCTTTTGACGACGCAGAAGTTCAGCAATGGCATAGACGTTATCGACCGAAAACCCGACAATAGCGGATCGCGGCTGCATCCGGCTGATCTTTTTGGCACCTGTATAGGTCAGTTCGGAAAACCGATCGCGCCTGACAAATTGCGCGCGCGGCTCAAGCGCTGCAATGGCGCTGCGCATTGTGTCAGAGCCCAGGAAAAGCGTTTCATGCAAGCCACGCGCATTCAGCAACCGATCGGTAAAAACATGGCCGCGTTCCAGATCAGCACACAGTTGAATTTCGTCAATCGCCAAAAAATCACAACCGATACCATCTGGCATCGCCTCGACCGTGCAGACCCAATATTGCGTGCGATCGGGAACAATCCGTTCTTCGCCCGTGACCAAAGCAACAACCGAAGGTCCGCGTAGCGAAACGATCTTGTCGTAAACTTCTCGCGCCAAAAGGCGCAAAGGCAGACCAATCACACCGGTTCTGTGCCCCAGCATCCGTTCAATCGCATAATGTGTTTTGCCGGTATTGGTCGGGCCAAGAACCGCCGTGATGCGCGACACCTGCGTCATAGGATACTCCACGCGGGCCATGGCCCAAACTGATTGATTAAAGCGCGTGACCTTCAACCTTGTCTTCAAGGTATTCCAGCAAATCGGTGATTTCTTCGTAATGCGGATGGATACCGCGGGCTTTGCGCAGTGCGTTCAAGGCCTGTTGTTCATACCCAAGCTCTTCGAAGATATATCCCACGCCCGTCAAAGCCCCAAAATGATCCGGGTTCAATTCAAGTGTGCGTTCCAGATCAGCCAAAGCAGGCCCATATTGTTCAAGCCGGAAAAACGCCGTGGCACGGGCATGAAACCCTTCGGCAAAATCAGGGGCGTGATCGGTCAGAGCTGTCAGATGTTCAACAGCTGTTTGGAAATCACCGGTTTCCAACGCATCCTGTCCGCGTTCCAACAACAGATCCATTGCAGCAGATCCAGATTTCGACCACTCAAGCATAACCTCGCGTTCGATCACGCGATACGTATCAGGCGTCGAATTGCGTAGACGGTCCATCAAGTCATCAGATTGCACCGGCTGAGTCGTGCCGGGTATGGAAAACCCTACTGTCAGCCCCGCTGCCAGCACGATAGATTTGATCTTAGTTGTAACAATACCCATATTATTTAGTCTAGCGTGGTGCTCGCAAAATGCATCCCCCAAAGTGAAAGATTACAAAGGAAAATTGATGGGCAAAGTCCTTAAGCAAACTATTTCCTTGCTGCGATCTTTCATATTTCACTGGGCACAGCCAATGAATCTTGCACCAGTCAAGGCGCGGTCAGACAACGAATTTGCGCGATACGACACTATGGGACGTGTTCAAAAACCAAGAAACATATCGGGTTAACTATGTTGGATATCACTTCTTCTATAACTGAAGCGCCATTCTTTGATGATGTGGCCGACGCCCCTGACGGCACAAAAGCCTATTGGCTGACAACCGAAGATGGGCTGCGCATTCGCATCGGTGTATTTCCCGGCGGTGACAAGGGCACGATTCTGCTATTTCCCGGTCGCACTGAATATATCGAAAAATATGGCCGGGCTGCGCGTGAATTTGCAGCGCGCGGCTATACGACAGTTGCTGTTGATTGGCGCGGACAAGGGCTGGGTGCACGGTTGCTGAAAGATCCCAATGCCGGTCACGTGGATCATTTTCCCGATTATCAGAATGATGTGCGCGCGGTAATGGCAGCCGTAAAAGACCTGAATGTCCCTAAGCCGCTGTATCTGATTGGCCATTCAATGGGAGGCTGCATCGGACTGCGCGCTGTCATGGAAGGGCTTCCGGTGAAAGCCGCCACCTTTACAGCACCTATGTGGGGCATTCTAGTGACACCCGCCATGCGACCCATTGCATGGAGCGTATCTTGGCTGGCGCGTCACATTGGCCTTGGCGGTAAATATACACCCGGTACAGAACCAGTACCCTATGTGATGAGCGCGCCGTTCGCAGACAATACCCTGACCCGCGATCGTGATATGTTTGATCATATGCGCAGTCAGCTGTCACAACATCCTGATCTGTCGTTGGGCGGGCCCAGTATGCAATGGCTGAATGAAGCCCTGCGCGAAATTGTCCGTATGTCGGCGGCCCCCGCCCCCGATCTGCCGACGCTGTGTATTCTTGGTAGCAACGAACGCATCGTAGATCCCGAACGGGTGAAGAAACGGATGGAACATTGGACAAAAGGCGAATTGTTGATCATGCCAGAGGCCGAACATGAAGTCATGATGGAGCGTGAAGAAATTCGCAATAAAGTCTTCGACAGCGCGACAGCCCTTTTTGACGCCAATCGCTAGGCGCGTCCTGCCTCGGCCGATAACAGCAACGGATCAATTCCCATTTCAGCCAAAGCTGCGGACCATTTCATCGTATTGTCCTTGGCAAACACAATGTCCATTGGCGCTTCGCAAGTCAGCCAGCCGTTCTCTGCAATCTCGCGTTCAAGCTGGCCCGGACCCCAACCGGAATAGCCAAGCGTCATCAAAGATGACGATGGCCCCTGACCTGTTGCAATGTCTTCTAGAATATCCAGCGTGGCCGTCATGCCGACATGATCATCCACCTGCAGGGTGGATGAATTTGCGCCGTAATCCGCAGAATGCAGCACAAAACCGCGCCCATGCTCAACAGGGCCACCGAAATGCACTTTGATAACAGATGCATTATTGATTGTGGGTGTGATTGATAATTGATCCAACAGATCTGAAAACTGAATACCTTGCGCAGGTTTGTTAACAATCAAACCCATCGCACCTTCGTCCGAATGCGCGCACATATAAACCACGCTTTTATCAAACCGGGGGTCACCCATGCCCGGCATGGCAATCAGCAGCTTTCCAGTCAGATCAATTGATTCACTCATACCACTAGAATGTGGTGCCAGAGCGCAACGCGCAAGTGGCAGATGGTCCTGTCACAATGAAGTCGCCTCTTCGTGATTTCCTATGGGTGGATTACTGCCTATTATCCTACGAATGACCAAGATTTTCGCATTTATCGCAGTTTTACTTGCCCCGCTTGCCGCTTTTGCCGAATCTATCGAAGATATCGTGCAGGTTGATGTGCTTTCAGGGTGGCGCGCGCCTGATGGTACGCACATGGCGGGCTTGCGTCTGAAACTGGCACCAGGCTGGAAAACCTATTGGCGTTCACCCGGCGATGCGGGTATTCCGCCGTCATTCAGTTGGAGAGGTTCGCGCAATATCGACAGCGTCAGATTTCACTGGCCCATTCCCGAGGTTCAAAACCAAAACGGGTTTCGTACGCTTGGCTATTCAAATCAAGTGGTAATCCCTGTGCAGTTGATGCCCAAAAATAATCGGAGCATCCGGATGAACGGGCGGATTGAATTGGGTGTTTGCAAAGATGTTTGCATTCCCGTGAGCCTTGATTTCAAGGCCAATCTGCCAACAGATGGCGCGCGTGATCCACAAATTACCGCCGCGTTGATTGATCAGCCATTGTCCGCAACCGAGGCCGGCGTTCAGGGCGTGAGTTGCGATATTGAACCAACATCAGACGGTCTGCGCATGGCTGCGCATGTCGATATGCCTCAACTTGGCCGTGATGAAATCGCGGTTGTCGAATTACCTGATCAAAGTGTTTGGGTCAGTGAAACAAAGACCGTTAGGTCTGGTGATCGGCTGACTGCAACAATGGAAATGGCCAACGAACACGGCAAACCCTTTGCCCTAGACCGAAGCCGTATCCGCATTACAGTCCTAAGCCAAGGCGCGGCAGTCGATATTATGGGATGCTCGGCGGGTTAGTTTTCAATACCAATCATTCGAATAGATGGGGCTTGGTTGGTCTTTTGGTCGTTATAAGATGTTCGCCTTAGACCTCAATGCACCTATACCTTGCGCTAAAAATTGGATCACATGACCTCTGAAACAGCCATTTGAGTTCGCCATACGTGCTAAAGCTTGACCATATCACTGTCATAGCCCCAACGCTGATCCAAGGGGTGCGCCATGTCCAAGAGTGCCTTGGCCTTAAGGTGCCTTTTGGGACACACCATGATTATATGGCCACCTATAATCACAGACTTCAATTGGGAAATGATGTCTATCTGGAAATCGTCGCGCTAGACCCTGCCTGTACCTCGCCCGACAGAGCGCGTTGGTTTGGTTTAGACAACCTAGAAACAGTCAGGTCGGACTGGGATGAGGGGCGTCGCCTGCGTGGATGGGTTGCAAGCACCGAAAATATAGACGCCTTGATCTCAAAGCATGGCACTATCTTTGGTGATAAGGTCTGCCTACCGATCAATACACCGACGTTCGCTTTTTCTATTCCCAAAAATGGCGCGCTTCCGCTGGACGGTGCTGCCCCTTCGATTATCGATCACCAAGGCGATCCGACTTCGATGGCTGAAATTCCGGATATGGGTGCGCGCCTTCGGTCACTGACACTTGAACATCCCGACCCTATTGCAATCGAAACGCTATATCGCGAGCTGTCGATTAATCATCCGCCCTTAATCATAGATGGACCCAAAGTCCGATATTGCGCACAAATCGAAACACCGGACGGACTGAAAAAGCTTACGTGATACAATAATGCAGCCCCATTTGAATATGGGGCTGCATTATTATGCTGGACCAAGTACCTTGCAGCCAATCTGGCGCGCTTCCAAGCGACGACAGGCCATTGCGGCGCTGTCCTTGGTCATCCCAAGGAAATTCGCGTCATAACCCGCCTGCTTGCGCACCACCTTGCGGAGTGATCCGTCAAGTGCATTGGTTTCAGCCAATGCTGTTCGCAGCAAAATACTTTCTGCCTCGTGACGGGATCGATATTGCCCGATGTTGATGCCCCAGTGTCGATTACCAGACGTAGAAACACGCGTCACAATCTGAGATGTAATCGCGCGGGTCGCTTCCGGGGTGGCATTTGCCATGACAATCTCACGTGGACGGGCACGTGGTTTCGTTACAGTATCCTGTGCTATGTCAGAGGATGCCTGTTGCACAGCTTCCTGAATGCTTTCTCTTAGTGCAAGCATAACCGGATCCGTTGCCTTTGGCACATTCGGTCGGGCCTGTGGGCGCAAACTGCGTTTTACAGCCGTTGCGGTCCGTATCGTTTTACCGGATGATCCCGCATTTGTTGAATAGACGGGTGCGTCAGGTTTGCGTACGGCCACCTGTGTCGGCGCACGGCTAAAGCCCATGTCCAACAATTCAGCAACACGGGCATTTCGCGATGGCGTTGATTGCCCACCGAAAACAGTCGCAATAATCCGTTCATTCCCACGTTCAGCTGACGCGACAAGATTAAAGCCAGCGGCCCGTGTGTATCCTGTTTTGATACCATCTGCGCCTTTATAAGACTGCAGCATACGTCGATTGGTGTTGTTTACCTTACGAATACCCGCATCCGTTGATTGGCGACTAAAGATGTTATAATACTGTGGATAATCGTAAAACAAACGGCGACCCATGTTCGTCATGTCACGCGCTGTTGAAAGATGTCCTTCTTCGGTCAGACCGTGGGCGTTCTTGAATGTTGTCCGCGTCATGCCCAACGCTTTGGCCGTGCGATTCATGCGACGGGCGAAAGCAGCCTCAGATCCGGAAATCGCCTCGCCTATGGCGGTTGCAGCATCATTGGCCGATTTCACGGCGGCCGCACGCACAAGATAACGCAATTCGATCCGTTGCCCGGGTTTCAGCCCGATTTTCGACGGCGGTTCGGCTGCAGCTTTACGCGAAATCAGAACTTTGGTGTCCATACTGATTTCGCCGCGCTGAACGGCCTCAAACGCGATGTAGAGCGTCATCATTTTGGTTAATGATGCTGGATGTAAGCGTGTATCGGCATTTCGAGAATGCAAAACTTCACCAGATCGCGCATCCATAACCATCGCCGCATAGGGTGCGGCCAAAGCTGGCGCGAAGGTGACACAAAACAAGCTTGCGATAAATACAATATGACGGACACACCGCCTTGAACGCGTGATCACGTGACTGCCCTTTTTTCTGCCTCTGGCCGTCAATTTTTTGACTGGCCTTATTATTATTGAAAATCACGATAGCATAATATTGAAATTCAGAAAACCTCTTAATTTCAATAACTTTCAGGTCTTAGTTACAGTAAAATTCAACATATAGCGTCAGATTGTATGAAACCCACAAGATACGCAGATCACAAAAACTGACCAAATCAAATCAAACAAATCACTTTGAGCCGTACAAAAGGGGTGCTGGATCACACGCAAAACCCATTCGTTTTTATCTGAATATGCCCCCTGATTTACGTCCCATTATCGCCAAACTCCATATCACTAATCCATCCCTTTGGCATTTGCCCCCTTTTCACGGGATACAAGGCGCTTATATAGTGCGGTTCACGCGGTATAGCCCGAGTCTTCCTGACACCTTTAGAAACGCAGATTGAATTTATCATGGCAGACAAAGATGATGATAGTGATATCGGCGTGGTGCTTGAAACGCGCCCCAAGACGCAGCGACCGCCAATGTATAAGGTCATGCTGTTGAATGATGACTATACGCCAATGGAATTTGTCGTTCATGTGCTAGAACGTTTTTTCGGCCTTAGCCACGCACAGGCGTTTGAAATCATGCTGACTGTGCATAAAAAAGGCTTGGCGGTCGTTGGGGTATTTTCCTATGAAATTGCTGAAACCAAGGTTGCACAGGTGATGGACTTTGCCCAACGCCATGAACATCCACTGCAATGCACGATGGAAAAGGAATAGGTCGTCCCTGAATGGCATCCTCTCGCTTGTCTCTAGGTCTTGAGGGCGGTCATGCCGTGCTGCCCGATGAAGGCCAAATTGCCGTATTTGCGCCGCGCAGTGATACTGATTTGTCTGCATTGCCCAAAGATCGCGTTGTGATTTTGACGGGGTTCAAACCGGATCATGATGCCTGGACGGCCCGCGGATACGATACCCAAATCACTGTCAACGGTCCCTTTGCAGCCAGTCTTGTCATCCTGCCCCGTGCCAAGGATCAGGCCCGCGCCTTGATCGCCGAAGCAATGGATAAGACCCAAGGCACTGTGATCATTGATGGTTTAAAAACGGACGGCGTTGACAGTCTTTACAAGCAATGCCGCAAACGCGCCAATCCGACACCATCCTATTCCAAAGCCCATGGCAAACTGTTCACAATGCCCTCAGGCGACGCTTTGTCTGATTGGGCCGCCCCGGATCAACCTGCTGAAAACGCTGACGGTTTCCAAACGATGCCGGGTGTTTTTTCTGCGGACGGTATTGATCGTGGATCTGCATGTCTGGCTGAAGCACTGCCTGCCAAGTTGCCAAAACGTATTGCCGATCTGGGCGCAGGATGGGGATATCTGGCAAGTGAAATTCTGAAATACGACAGCGTGGCCGAGTTACATCTGATTGAGGCGGATCATGCCGCTTTGGAATGCGCAAAACTTAACATCACTGATCCGCGCGCGCACTTTCATTGGGCAGACGCGACCCGTTTTACCAGTGATCCGTTTGACATGGTCATCAGCAACCCACCCTTTCATACAACACGCGTCGCCGATCCTGGTTTGGGGCAGGCGTTTTTACAGGCGGCGGCAGGTTTGCTGAAGCCAAAGGGTGTTTTGCTGATCGTGGCAAACCGTCATTTGCCTTATGAAACCGCCCTGAATGAGCTGTTTCGCGATGTAACTGAAATAGGTGGAAACAGTGCGTTCAAGGTTATTCGTGCGCACATACCTCGCCCCAAAAGCTGAATTCGCCTAACATATTTATAGAATCAGGAGCATTTGATGTCATTTTCTATTGCGGGTAAGACCGCCATCGTGACCGGCGCTGCAAAGGGTGTTGGATTGGCCATCGGGCGACAGTTTGCAGATCAGGGTGCAAATGTGATGTTTGCCGATATTGACGAAACCGGTCTGGTCGATCAAGTCGGCGAAGATGCCAAACAAGAGGGTAACGTTCGCTATTTCGCCGGCGATTTGCGGGAAAGACTGACAATCGCCAATTTGCTGTCTGCCACCATTGATGCATTTGATCGCGTGGATATTCTGGTAAATGCGTCCCGTCAGGTTGAACCATCCGATCCCTTGGACCCTGACAGCGACGCGGTTGAAATTATGCTGCAACAAAACTTGATGACCAGCCTGCGACTTAGTCAACTGATCGCCAAGCGGATGATCAAACAGGCCGAAGGACAAGAAACCGGTTCAGTTGGTTGCATTGTCAATCTGTCCTCTATCGCCGCACGCCGCACACATCCGCAGATGCTGGGCTATTCCGTCAGTTGTGCTGCATTGGATCAGATGACGCGATCTTTGGCAGTGGCATTGGCCCAACATCATATCCGCGTTAATGCCGTTGCTTTCGGCAGCGTGATGAGCGCGAGTTTAAAGGACTCGCTTCAAGATCATGGCGAATATCGCGAAGATATTCGCGACCACACACCCCTTGCCCGTATTGCAAGCCCGGCCGAAGTTGCTGATGCCGTGCAATATCTTGCCTCTGATGGATCCGGGTTTGTGACGGGTCATGTTATCACGGTTGATGGCGGGCGTACTCTGATTGATCCCGTATCCGCGCCTGTCCATTGATAGCGGCGGCCTGACTTCAATTATCACAGACGAATGAAACCGCCGTGAGACAGTTGACAAAGATAACTAAATTATTCCCTATTCGCTGACTGTAAACCAGAATACCCTTATTAGGCTTAACACTAAAAGCCGAGAATATATAAAATGAAGATCCGATAAAATCTTCAGGCAGAGCCCTAAAAAGGGGCCGCCAACACCCGCCATAACTCAGGGAGGATATGAGACATGGTTACACTGAACCGCCGCAAGGCATTGGCATTAATGGGCGCAACTGCCACAGCTGCAGGGCTGGCCACGCCCGCTCTGGCCCAAAATCGCAAAATCACCGTGGGCGCATTACGCTTTACCAGCCATGCACCCAGCTTCATCGGGGTCGAACGTGACTATTTCAAAGATGCGGGCCTTGATGTAGAACTGAAATTCTTTCAAGCTGCGCCCCCCATGGCCGTTGCAATCGCATCCGGTGATGTGGATTATGCTGTGACCGCAATGTCAGGCGGACTTGTGTCTTTGGCAGACAAAGGCGCTATCAAAATCATCGGCGGTGCATTGTCCGAAGAACCTGGCATTGATGGTCAGAAAATCCTTGTCTCAGACGCCGCTTATCAAGCCGGGGCCACCACGCCTGCGGCATTGGACGGCAAGTCATTCGGCATGTCATCGGCAGGATCGTCCTTTCATTATATGGGCGCAAAAATTGCTGAAAAAGAGGGAATATCTCTAAGCTATAAACCCTTGCAAAAGGTCGGGGCTATCATCGGTGCGCTGAAATCCGGCCAAATCGATGCTTGGTCAATTGTGCCCCATATTGCCAAACCGCTTGCCGCATCGGGGGCGGTGCATATCGTTGGCGATATTGCGGATTATCTTCCGAATTATCAGGTCACCACCGTTTTCACTTCGGCTGAAAATGCCAATGACGAAGCGGACATGACCCGTGCATTTCTAGCTGGTTTTTCCAAAGGCGTGACGGATTACAACAGCACAATGATTGATCAGGCCAATGGCGATGAGGGTGTGCAGCAAATGGTCGATCTGATCCACAAGTACGTCTATACGGACCGTCCGCGTGACAAAGCCGCCCCATCTATCATCAATGGCACCATGCGTTTGAATGAAGGCGCAGCCCTGAACACAGCGTCGCTTCAGGATCAGTTAAGCTGGTATCAATCCGAGGGATTGGTAGGTGCTGACATCACACTGGATACGGTCGTTGATGCCAGTTATGTCAAAACGATGAGCTGATAAAAAGCAAAGCGCTTCGGCGCTTTGCCCGTCCCTGCGGGAGCATAATTTATGGACATTCGCCTGCAAAGTGTCAGCCATTCCTATGGCGAAACCGAAGTGATGCGCGATATCACCCTGGATATCCCATCGGGCAAAATCGTTTGCATCGTCGGGCCGTCAGGCTGTGGCAAATCCACTTTGCTGCGCTTTATTGGTGGGCTGGAAAAGCCTGATCAGGGCGACATTCTACAAATGGGTGAACCGCCTAGGAATTGCCTGAACCCGCTGACCTACATCTTTCAGGATTTCGCCCTTTTGCCATGGCGCACTGTGTGGGGGAATATCTCGTTGGTGTTGGAAGATCACGACATTCGCGGCACCCGGGCCAAAACCATTATTCAAGATGTTTTAACCCGCACCAAACTTAGCGATTTTGCCCATGCTCTGCCGAAACAACTGTCCGGCGGCATGAAGCAGCGCGTTGCCATCGCACGTGCCTTGGCGGTAAACCCCGCCGTGATGCTGATGGACGAACCGTTATCTGCGCTTGACAGCCAGACCCGCGAATTGCTGATGGATGATCTGATCGCCCTTTGGACCCGCACCCCATTCACAGCCGTTTATGTGACCCATAACCTGGCCGAGGCCGTGCGCCTGGGCCATTCGATCGTCGTTCTGTCACGTCGTCCCGGCCAAATCCGCGAGATCGTGACAATCGACAAACCATTAGCCGACCGCAGCTATGCCGATGCCGATCTTGAGGCCCAGCAAAAACATCTGTGGGATCTGATGCGCGATGAAGCCCGCGCTGCCGATGCGGAGTTGATCAATGTCTGATTTCACCAAAGCCAAATCCGTCAGGTTTCGCGGCGGCGGGTTTGCCCCAAAATCGCATAAAGGGATCGGACTGGTCGCGTTTATCGTACTGATTACCTTGGCTGAAATCGGTACACGGTACGGATACATCAGCGCGCTGACCCTGCCCCGTCCGTCCGACGTTCTGGCGACGTTTCAGCAACTTTACGAAACAGGGCTGTTATGGAAGCACCTGTTGCCATCCCTGTCGCGCTTGATTGTCGGCGCGGCTTTAGGCGTCACTGTCGGGATCGGCGTTGGCGTTCTGATTGGGCTTTTTTCCTATATCCGCGCGGGATTAGTGCCGTTGGTTGCAGCGATCTTTCCCATTCCGAAAATCGCGCTTTTGCCGCTGTTCATCATCTGGTTCGGCATCGATGAAGGTTCCAAATACGCGCTAATCGCCTTTGGCACGTTCACCCCAACAGTCGTGGCGACCTATGGGGCGGTCGATAACGTGGACCGCACTTTGATCCGCATGGGTCAAAGTTTTGGCCTGTCGTGGTTTTCGATTGTCCGTAAAATCGTTCTGCCCGGTGCCATGCCCGGTATCCTGTCCGGTCTGCGCATCAGCCTGGCCATCGCCATCATCCTGCTGGTCGCCGCCGAGATGTTGGGAGCAGAATACGGCATCGGCGCCTATATCCTTGAGGCCGGATCGCTTTACGACCTGGAACGCCTGTTTGCGGGTGTCGTGATCCTGTCCGTTCTTGGGGTCATCGTGAGCGCCGTTATTGGGTTGATTGAGCGGGTGTTGTTAAGGTGGCGGACCTAAATCTTGACCAAAGTTAGAACTGTATGATTTGTGTCTCTAACATTATGATTAGACAAAAATCGTATAGCTCTGACTTATTTTTTCGGTTTAACAATGCTACCTGAATTTGGTGGCGATTTGTCACCTTCTGAAACTGATGGTTTATATCCAGTCTGTGGAGAATTAGGCTTGTATCCTCTGTCTTCATTGGGCTGATAACCATCGTTGATTATCTTTCTGCCATTTTCATCTTTGGACATTTAACATTTTCCTATTTAGCCAACGATTTTCATTTAATAATTTCAACTGACAGAATTTCGTCTTCGTGTATCCATATTCCTCTCTGGTAATCATCTGTTCCTATGACATTCCATTTATCATCAAGCACTTTTTCAATATATATATCGCGCTTTTCCAAATCCGATGAAGCAAAAGATTCTGTACCAAAATATCCAAAAATTGGTTCGGAACTCTTTAGAGTTACAATAATCCAACAGCCTTTTCGCGTTGAGCCAAATAAATAATCCCACGCAGTAGGTGCAGGATGATGAATTGGGTGAATATGCGTAAAGTTGTAAACATATTTCATAAAGCCTTTCTGATAGATTACTCCAAACACAAGGCCCACAATAATGGGCCCTAAGAATACTAACAAAAATAATGTCAGAGGGTTATATTCTCCAACATAAATAAAGGTTGGTACAGTTAACGAGTAATAAAGTGATGTTATAATTACATATTCCATCGAAGCACTTGCTATATTAGGAATACGGCCAGTTATAAATTGACTACGTAACAACATAATCAGAAAACCTGGTGCGCATAGAGAGATAGGTAAAATCGCAGTTTGGAGATTATCCCAATTTAATATCTTGAAGTACTGTTCCACCTTTATTTACCTCACAATACCCTCAAACTCCCGCCATTCGCCCTTGCTCATGCCCGACGTTTCCTGCGTGACGTCTTCCCCCGCCAGCATGCGTTTCAGGCAGTCGATTGCTTTGCCTGACAAGTTAGCGCCGCCCATGCGGTAATCTTCGAATGCGGCATAGGCGAAAGGGACCCAGTCTTTGACAACTTCGCAAATCGCATCGGCATAGACGCGGATTTCGTATTGCGCGTGGGCATCGGCGCGCAGGCGCAGAAAGTGGAACAAGTTGTGCAGATCGACCTTCCAATACCACTGCGTATAGATATTCGCGGGCAGGTTCATGCGGGCCAGTTCGCGGGCCAGGCCCTGTTGATCATCCTGGCTGATCATCTGTTGATAATGATCATAGGCGCGGTTGCTGTCAGATTTCAGAAATTCCAGCACGCGGGCGGCCTCTTCGCCCTGCAGCGCCTCGCCCCGACCCTGATTGTTCACCACCGATTGCGCAGCAAGATGTTCTGGGGCAGGGATATAAAATTCGCGATCCAGGATCGAATAGCGGGCCGAATATTCGTTTACATTTGCCGTGCGATGGCGAATCCATTGGCGGGCCACGAAGACAGGAAGTTTGACATGCAGCTTGATCTCGCACATCTCGAACGGGGTCGAATGCCAGTGGCGCATCAGATATCGGATCAGCCCTTCGTCATTGCTGACCGATTTGGTGCCCTTGCCGTAACTGACGCGCGCAGCCTGGGTGATCGCATTGTCGTCGCCCATATAATCGATTACCCGGATAAAACCGTGATCCAGCACATCGTGCGCCTTATACAGATGCTGTTCCATACCGGGGCTGACCGCCCGCAAAGTGGGCTGCGGATTAGCCCGCAGGTCATCGATTTCGGCTTGTTGGTCTGGGCTAAGGGGCATTGGGCCCTCCGTCTGATCAGGAATGAGTCGCCCGCCACTATATATGGGCTTTTGCCGCATCGGAACTTCTATATGCAGTGGCGATGGAATTATTAGCCCATGGGGTCGCAGTTTGCGATTTCGATGCTAAATTAGAACAAACAAGCAGGGGGTTTTCCATGACATTGAAGTATTTGCACACCATGGTCCGCGTGAAGGATCTTGAAAAGTCGATGGCGTTTTATGAATTGCTGGGGCTGAAAGAAACGCGGCGGATGGATAATGACGGCGGGCGGTTCACGTTGGTGTTCATGGCCCCCCCCGGTCAGGAAGAATGCCCGGTTGAGCTGACTTATAATTGGGATGGCGACGACGCACTGCCGGATGACAGCCGCCATTTTGGGCATCTGGCGTATCGCGTCGGCAATATTTATGAGATGTGCCAAAAGCTTATGGATAATGGGGTCACGATCAACCGCCCACCGCGTGATGGACATATGGCGTTTGTAAGATCGCCCGACAATATCTCGATCGAGCTTTTACAAGAAGGTGATGCACTGGCATCGGCTGAGCCGTGGGCCAGCATGGAAAATACAGGGCACTGGTAAGATGCATCGACGTTCTGTTTTGTTCGGTCTGTCCGCACTGGTGGCAACACCGCTTTGGGCGACACCTGATGCGGCAGCGACACAATTAGTCGCCGCCGCGCAGGATCAGGTTGGTGTTACGTTGATTTACGATGGCTCTTATCGTGCGCTGGATTTTCCCGGCGGTGATATTTCACGATTGCGCGGTGTCTGCACCGATGTAATCATCCGTGCCATGCGTGATGCTTGGGATATTGATCTGCAATTGGCAATCAATCGGGACATGCATGCAAATTTCGCATCATATCCTGCGAATTGGGGACTGACACGTCCGGACCGAAATATCGATCACAGACGGGTACCAAACCTTGAAACACTACTGACACGGTTTGGTGCGGCTTTACCAATCACATCAAATCCCACCGCATATACGCCGGCCGACATCGTCAGCTGGCGCCTGTCAGGCAGCAATGTACCGCATATCGGAATTGTCAGCGACAGAATGACCCGCGATGGCGAACGGCCATTGATCACACATAATATTGGTTTTGGGACCCGTACCAATGACATGCTGTTTGATCATCGGATCAATGGTCATTTCAGAATAACAGACGCCACCCGTGAAAAGTTGCGCCGCCTGTCAGCCTGATCAATAGATATAGCGGATCTGATCAGTCCAATATCGTTCAATACGGCGCAAGGACGCGCTGATATCGTCGATACCTTCGACGTCAATGACGTTTTTGCCAATCAATCCATCCGCATGGCGTTCAAAAAGCTCGCTGACCACTTTATGAATCTCACGCCCTTTGTCTGTCAGGCGCACCCTTACGGACCGGCGATCAATCTCGGATCTTTGATGGTGCATATAGCCCATTTCAACCAGTTTTTTCAGGTTATAACTGACGTTTGAGCCCTGGTAATATCCACGGGTTTTCAATTCGCCCGCAGTAACTTCATTATCGCCAATGTTGAATAAAAGTAGTGCCTGTACTGCATTAATCTCCAGAATACCCAAACGTTCAAATTCATCTTTTATCACGTCCAGCAACAATCTGTGCAAACGTTCGACCAACGCCAATGCGTCCAGATAGCTGGTGATAAAACTTTGTTTTGGACCTGCTTCGATAATCGAATGCATGCTCATTATTGCTCTCCGCCTTTTTGTCGGAATCAGCAATAAAGGCCAAGTCGCTACTATCCGGTTAAAATGCAGAGATTTTTATCGACTTTGCATCACCCGGCCATTTTCCATATGCGCCGAGATATCCGTGATCAGGTCAGGATAAGGTTCGGGCGCTTGCTGCTGACCTGTGACCCATTGATAAAGATCGTGATCATTTTCCGATAAAAGGGCATCGTAAAGATCAAGTTGGTCAACTGTCAGATGCGGCAATCGCGTATCGGCATAACTGCTCAGGATGATATCCATCTCTTTTATACCACGCCGCATGCTGCGCATTTTAAGGCGTTTTAGACGATGTTCGGGATCTTCTGTCATTGATTGGCCCTAAAGGACATTCGTAATCGTTTTTCAATCAGACCCAGACGATCAGCAGAATTTGCGATTTGTGTTTTCAGTTGTCTGATCTCAATCAGTAATGCATTCAGATCATCAGGCAACGCTACTTCATCGACGGGCGCATCGACACCGTCACCTTCACCGTTCAAAAGCCACATCAGTGAAACATTCAACACGCCTGACAGCATTTGTAACTTATTGGCGCGGGGTTCTGACAGGTCTTCTTCCCATCCGCGCAAGGTCGTCAACTTGACGCCAAGCCGTTTTGACAGCTGCGCCTGCGTCATGCCTGCGCTTTCACGCGCACCGGCAACGCGGTCGCCAAAGGTTGATGTTTCAGGGCTAAACCAATCGTCTGCAGTATGGGACATGGAATCCTTTCCGGGTCATCTTGCTTGATCGCTTGCGGCTTGCACCCTAAGACAAGCACATCTGACTTACAAACCGGAGACGACCATGCCCTTCCTATCTGCGACATTGGACCGCGTTAAACCATCGCCGACCATCGCGGTAAGCACCAAAGCGCGCGAATTAAAGGCAGCAGGGCATGACATAATCGGGCTTGGCGCGGGCGAACCTGATTTTGACACACCGCAAAACATCAAAGACGCAGGTATTGCGGCCATTGCTGCAGGGAAAACGAAATATACCGCCCCTGATGGTATTCCGGAATTGAAAGACGCAATTTGCGCCAAATTCAAGCGTGACAATAATCTGGATTATGCCCCATCGCAGGTCAGTGTTGCGACAGGTGGTAAACAGATTTTATATAACGCGCTGATGGCGACCCTTAATCCAAGGGATGAGGTAATTATCCCAGCCCCCTATTGGGTCAGCTATCCCGATATGGTTTTGCTGGCTGGCGGTGAACCTGTAATTGTCGAAGCGTCACTGGACACCAGTTTCAAAATCACCGCCGATCAGCTTGAAGCGGCGATAACACCCAAGACCAAGTGGTTCATTTTCAACTCGCCTTCGAACCCGACGGGTGCAGGCTATACTTGGGGTGAATTGAAGGCGTTGACCGACGTGCTGATGCGGCACCCGCAGGTTTGGGTGATGACCGATGATATGTACGAACATCTGGTTTATGGCGGCTTTGAGTTTTGCACCCCGGCACAGATTGAACCGGGGCTTTATGATCGCACTCTGACCTGCAATGGCGTCAGCAAAGCCTATGCCATGACAGGTTGGCGGATCGGCTATGCCGCAGGTCCTGAACCCTTGATCGCAGCAATGCGCAAAGTGCAGTCGCAAAGTACATCGAACCCCTGTTCGGTCAGCCAATGGGCCGCGGTCGAAGCATTGAACGGCCCGCAGGATTATATCGCCACCAACAACGAGGTCTTTAAAAGACGCCGGGACATGGTTGTCGATATGCTGAACCAAGCCGATGGGGTCACATGCCCGATGCCAGACGGGGCGTTTTACGTCTATCCCTCAATCGCTGGCTGTATGGGCAAAACCAGTCCGGGCGGCAATGTCATAAAGGATGATGAAGCCTTTGCCACCGCTCTGCTGGAAGAAAAAGGTGTGGCCGTCGTCTTTGGATCAGCCTTTGGTTTGTCCCCCAATTTTCGCGTTAGCTATGCGACATCGGATGATGCGTTATCAGATGCCTGCACACGCATTCAGGATTTCTGCGCATCCCTGCAATAGAGGTCATTTAATGAGCGAGACTATTCCGCAACTTTACTTTCGCGTCCGCGAAAACGGTGCCGCTGTGTTCAAAGTGGATACGGAAAACAAACAACGCCGAATGGAGCTGGATCAGATCGCGGTGATCAACATCAGAAACGGCGAAATTAAGCCACATGGTAAAACGGACCTGACACAGGATCAGATCGCGATTATCCGTGACTGGATTGCACATCGAGATGCACTTTTAAAACATCGTGAGGTCGATGATATCCTGCGTACGGTTGATCACCTTAATCTGACCGCACAATGGGTTCAATCCAAGGCTACGGCTGACCAGCTTGAAGATGTCACAGATGCGCTTTTGATGGCCATGTATGATTTGCGCGGTGTTCTGGTACGCAAGAAAGCGGACCGTATGTTGAAGGATAAATCTCAAAACCCGTAAGCAGTCTGTTCATTCAAACTGCGACGGCCTTTGAAATATGTCTTGACCAGAAGCGAATGATCAACAATACCGCCGCAACGCCCAGTCCGATGACAAGGCCTAACCAGACACCTGCGCCGTCAAGCCCAATAACAAACGCCAATACATAACTGCAAGGCGCACCAACCAGCCAATAACTGATCGCAGCCATCACCATGGGTTGCCGTGTATCCTGTACCCCGCGCAACAAGCCAAGCGCCAGAACCTGCACCCCATCGGCCAGCTGGAAAACAGCAGCCACTGCCAACAAACCCACCCCTACCGCCAGTATCGCGATACGGTCCGGGTCGTCGGCATCCAGAAACAAACTGATCAGAAGTTCGGGCACACCAAGAAAAATAATAATGGTGAATACTGAAAATAAAATGGACATCATGATGATGACCTGTGCGCCGATCTTTAGCCCGGTTTGATCCTTTCGGCCCATTGCTCGCCCTGCACGAACAGTCGCCGCCTGGCTAAGCCCCAAATGCACCATGAACATCGCACCGGCAAACTGTAGTGCAATCCCATGCGCCGCCAGTTCAATCGTACCAATCCACCCCATCATCACAGAGGCGGCTGAAAACAGCCCGCTTTCCGCCAGATTGGTCAACCCGATTGGCCAGCCCAAACGAAAAACACCGCTGAACGCATCCATATCAAGCCGCCATATTCGCTGAAACAACGCGTGCTGCGGCATAACAAAGGCTGCATAAAGCCCAAGCACACCGAATGAGAAAATTTGTAATATAACAGATGCCGTCGCTGCCCCGTGTATCCCCATTTCAGGTGCACCGAAGTTTCCGAAAATCAGTGCGTAATTCAAACCCGCATTCAAAAAGGCCGCTCCGATCGTAGCGATCAGCATGAAACCGATGCGCTCTAGTGCAGACAGATAGCTTTTCAGAACCATCACTAGAAGGGCAGGCAAAATGCCCCAACCAGCGATGCGCAGATAATCCTGAGCCAGTTGTGCAATTTCAGGGTCCTGACCGATAAGCAGAAAAAGCTGCCCTGAAAACCACATTGGCATAATCATCACCGCGCCATAGATCAACGACAACCACATTGCCATGCGCGTGGTTCGCCGGATCTGCGCGTCATCTTCCATTTCCGATGCTTGCGCCACCATGGGCATCACCGCCCAGGCAAAGCCACTGCCCACGATAAACAGCACAAAGAACAGCGCGCCCGCTAGTGTGACCGCCGCCAAAGCCTCAACCGCGTACCAGCCCAGCATAATGCTGTCCGTCATATGAATCGCAAATTGCGCCAGATTGCTGCCGATCAGCGGCAGCCCTAAAATCAGGATTGCACGTGCGTGTTCAGGATATGTCTTTGCAATCGCCATATCTGCCATTTGACCGAATGCGCTGTGTGCGGCAACCCGGATTTATCCGACAGCGCGCAAAAACATAATCAAAGACAACACAGCCACAGTGCTGCCAACAATAAGCTCAATCACGGGAACAGCGCGTCTGACCATGGATGTCTGGCCAATCGAAAAAAGCGTGCCATTGCGCAGTGTGACCGAGGCGACAGCAACAGCAACAGTCACGCTTGCCGTTCCAAGCCCCATCGCAAATGTTCCTGCAATTCCTGCAAATTCTATCCCCATGCGCCATGTCAAAATCAAAAGAAACAATGCGCCAGTACAGGGGCGCAACGCAATTGCCCCGATTAAAAGAATGGCATCCCGAACCGAACGTACCTGCTCTGCCTGATCAACCGACGGTCCATGGGCATGCCCGCATGTGCCGCAAACCTCTGAGCTTGCGGGTTTTTGCAAAAGTCCGCGTAGGCCCCGCCAAAGCAGCCAAAGTCCGATGGCACCAATTGCAGCATAACTGACCGGGGCCATAATAGTTTCGGCGATGTTTTCCATCTGTGCCCTGCCCCACCCAAGTAGCAGAACGCCAGTATAAACCAACAACACTGCAGTGGCCGCTTGTGCAAGGCTGGACAGTACGGCCAAAACAGACAATCGGATCGCACTAACCTTGCGCGCAGCCCCATAACCGCCGATTGCAATTTTTCCGTGCCCGGGTCCAACTGCATGAAAAAAGCCATAAGCGAAACACAAAGCCATCAACCCAGCTAATGCGCCCGGTTCGCCTGCCCGCAGTTGTCGCAAGACACCTGCCATTGTGTTTTGAACATCACGCTGCTGACTTGCCGCCCAAACAGCAACTTGATCAAAAGCGCCACTGGACCAGAAAAGGAAAAGAGCCCCCGCAGCCAGGACAAAACCAACACTCAGGAAGAGGCGCATTTGATAATCACACGATCTGAAAAGGCGCGCCCCACTTCGGGAAAATACTCTTCTGCATCAGATGCGGGCATCGCAAACAACATTTCCTCTAAAAGATCAGTGGCGGCTGCAATATCGGCTTTTTCAAGTTGGACACTACAATCCTGCGTGCCTTCAATCACAATATCAGCGTTAATTTCGTAAGCAGTATAATACGTGGGGTCATAGGCGCTTATAACAGCGGGTTTCGTGTTATCAAAAGATCCAATAATTGGGCGAATATGCGATGTCACAATGCGATTGGCTTCTATTTTTATCCCATCTGGCACTGGTGACCCAAGTTTCGCGCCATCCAAATATAAATCTCCCTCAAAACCGTCGACCCAGTTCAGATCAAATCCATCCAAAACCGCCAGCTCTTCGCTCGTCAATTCGCCATTGTAATCCGGATCCAATTGCCTGTCTTCGAAAATCAAAAGCGAATAAAACTCGTCATAGGTCCAACTGACGCGAATAGCATTCAGACTACCGTCTTTTGCATAGATCAGCCCCAGTTTGGTTTCCACAAAGATATGAGGATGCGCGAAAGCAGGCGCAGCGAATAGAAAGCATGAAGTAAGAAAACCTAAGCGGAACATTTTGCAAAGATAGGCCCGCAAATCAGCTTTCACAAGAAACCAACTGAATAACCTGCCAGTTTTTGCCACACCCGTCAGTCGAAGACCCCAGCGACGTCATAAAGCACTGGCTCGAACCTTGAACACAAAGCCGAGATACGGCGATTTCGCGCCCGCATTTCATCCGATCTTAGCATCGCCTGGAAATCCTCACGCCGCTGCCATTGGGAATAATTTGCAATGCGGGTCTGCGCATCATTCACATGCAAACCCGCCCCGATAAACCCCGGCTGCTTTGAAATAAACATATCATAGGCCTCGGTCAGTTCGTCCAGCAAATCCTGACAAGTCCCAGGCGACATTTCAAAGGTTGTGATAACAGTCTGAACATCATTTTGCTTCGATATCTTGGGCATTTCATCACCTTAGAGGTCAGCTGAATATTTTACCGGACCACATGAACTGAACATTTCGCATGGCGCACCACCTTTGACGCAGTGCTGCCCAGCAAATAATCCTGCATTCCAGGAGTATGAGATGTTATAACTATGCAGTCATTCTTCTTCTCGTCGGCATATTCCAAAATTGTACGTCCAGAATGCCCATTCACCACATCGGCATGGCCATTTTCGACGTCAGAGACCATCTTTTCCATCTCAGTGACGATCGCAAGACGGGCATTGGTCAAATATTCATCCGACAGATATGACAATGCATAGGATGGAATTTCGTCCATAACATGCAACAAGGTTATACTTGCTCCATCCGCTGAAATAGCTTTGGCAATTTCAATCGCGTCAGATGCATCATGATCATCATCGAACACAATTGGAACCAGAACATTCTTATACATGATATTCCCCCAGTTAAGTTATTTAGAAGTATAGCGAAAAACGCTCGCCACTGAATTGACTTATGTCAGATGCTTAAACAACTTTAACCACAATTTAAGCAGTGGCGGGTGAATTAACACCTATGAGAAGAATCATTTTGATATCCTGTACCTGCTGTTTGTCCATTACAGCCCAATCGTCGGCAGACATGACGGGTTTTTATGATGCTGACATCAAGACAAATGCAAATTCTGACTTCGTTATCGGGGGTCTCGTCAGCTTATCGACTAAAAAGAATATGGCGACCGACCTATCATCCTCAGATATCATTGTAATCAAGGCTGGTGATCAAAACATGCTTTCGCTGAATATCGGTTTTGATACGTCAAATTCTTCTCTTGATGAAACGACCATTACTCCATCCATTGCATGGTCACCTGATGCAAAAATCACGTTGAAAATTGGCAGTGAACAAAAGCTTAATGCGCTTGGTGATATGTCTTTAACTATCGGTACAGCTTTTGCCTTTTAGGGTATGATTTGAAAAAAGGGGCGCTTGCCGCGCCCCCCTCTTATTTGATCACTGTGGATTATCAACGCGCGCGGTAATCATAACATTACCCCGACATGCCTGCGGCCAGGTCAGCCGAATTTGGTCATTGTTTGAACCTTGATTCAGATCCGCATATGGCGTTGCAAAGACTTGGTTATTACTTCCGCTGATGATCGGGCCGTCTGCAACAATACCTTCACACCATCTGGCACGTCCGCCAAAAGGCAAATATGGCGCAAACGGAATAGTCCATGATCGTTGATCCGAATTCTGCTGATGCTTAAGCGAAACAGGGTTTTGCGTTTGCTCATCAACCGAGTTAAATGTGTTCGCTTCGATCACAACATTACGCATGCGCAAATAGTTCAATTCAGCAAAGCTATCATCAACCTTTTCGACCCGCGTTATATTTCCATTAAGCGATTTAAAAACATTACAAGACAGGTTCAACCCATGAATGAAATGACCTGCGCCATAGGGCTTAACCACAAAGAAGTTAAAGTCTTTGGTGACATCGTTACATGTGAAGATATTGCCAGTTACAGTCATGCCACCAAAAGAAAACTGTGCAGCATATTCAGGGGTAGCATCGTGTTCATTCGTCCATTCGATAAAGTTATTATCGATATAATTACCAGTAATCGCAGTTTTCACGTTCGGCGTGGTAAAGATCATACCGCCAATACCTAAGCCATTGGGTTCATCATCTCCCTGAAACCAGTGATTGCCTACAATCAGGTTTCCAGTGCCGCCAAGCACGGCAAAATGTTTGAATTTCATAACACGGCTATTGCGAATTTTCACATCATTTGCATTAGCATTAAGTCCAATGGTCGTTCGGTCCTGAACGCGCACAGATGTTTCATTCGAAAGAAACTGACACCCGTCGATAATCATACCCTGACAGGCTGTTCCGGTTGATGTTATACCGCGATCCATTGGCTTGTTGATGGTGCAATTGATAATTTCAAATATGCTACCACCCTTGGCCAACATTACGCCGCTGCACCGACCGCTACATTGCAGTTCAAGACTATCTAAAACAAAACGAGACGATCTTTCGAAGCCAATAAAATCAATCAGGTATTTGAATCGTTTGAAACTATATGTTTGCGAACTCGACGCACCATATAGCGGCTTTGACAGCGTAAGTGTCCCTGCACTGATATTGCGATCAGAAACATATACCTCACGGCCAACGCCATTGCCCTCTATCAACGAACCAACTTCAATATTTGCAACGTTTGCGACATTTGACAGCGTTGTCGGGTTTTGGATCGCATAACTTGCACTCGAACTTACAACTATCGTATCCCAGTTAGAGCTAGCAGATGCTTCAATCTGACCGTTGCGTAGAACTCTGCGAATTTCATATGCGTCACGATTCTCAACAGCCGCCTGCACATCAACGGGCCGGTCGATCTGTACACGCCGACCGCCCATATCCAAGCTTTCGTGATCCACACTGTTCATCAAGGCCTGAAGCGCTTTTTCCAACGCAATCTGCTCATCCTTGAACGCTTCGATATAGGTTGGAAGATCGAAATTTTTACGCAACGACAGGCGACGATTGGTCGGCATGACAACGCGCCCCTCAAAGCGGATGCGCGAGTCAATTGTCACATTGCGATCAAGGAAATATGTCCCGGCAGGCACTAATACAACACGACCATTCGCCGCTGCATCAGCCGCTTCCAAGGCAAGTGCCGCATCTGTTAAACCATCACCAATCGCACCGTAATCGCGAATATCAACGACATCGAACATGTCACGCAAAAACGCAGATGAAATGTCTTCGATAATCAAATCATCAATACGAACAACACCGCCGGCTGGACCCGTCAAATCCAGACCAAAGTGACCATAGATTGCATCGGACCCCCAAGCCATATCAACGCCATTGCGTGTGCCGGTTCCAACAATGGCAGATACTTCAACAATGTTGCCGTAACTTTGCAATGTCACCGATGGCCCAACTTCCACTAAACCATCAATATGTGCCCCATTTGTACCTGCAGCCCATCCCGCAATACGGATACTGGGTAAATTCCCAGCGATTGCTTTAATACGGGCTGTAATGCGCAGATAGCAGCCAGGCAGCAAAGGTGTTTGTCCCATATAGCGCAGCTTTTGTACATCAAACTCAGTCTTGAGCATTTCAATACAACCGCCAAAATCCTGATCCGATGGCACAAAGGCTGCATTCGGCGCGTTGTCGTATGTATCTGATCCTGGTGTTCCATCACCGCTAGACCACTGATCCAGACCAAATTCAAAAGCAGCTGGCATAAAAACCAGCCCATCAGTAATTGCTTTATTCATCGAAACCCCTTTCAGGCCACGCAGATATTGCACACGCAGGCTTGCGACAGCCGCGCGATGCTCAATTTTCACCCGATTTCACGGAAACTTATCTTCCGAAGACGCCATGCCCCCGGTCCCGAAAAGAGATATCAACGAATGGTAAACAGGGTCTCATACCACCGTCACGGTGCCTATTCTTGGCGTGGAACAGTAAAAAAGAAATCTTTTGGCAATTCTTGTTTTATGATGTCGTCAGGAATAACAGCCGGCCCTGCTAAAAAAACATTCGATCCAAAGTGGTGATGCAACCTGGATAATGTTTGTGATCTTGGGGACGTCAGTTCCTTATAGAACTTTGCGTAATCATCCCGCAGCTTCAATTCAGAAATTTTAGCGTGATGATGTGTGATGCAAATGTTATTTAGCGCAGCAATATCAGGGTCAGCCAGAAAAGCATCGTATTCAACCTGAACTTTTGGCAAAAGGCGCAGAATGGTTCTATCAGTTTCTGCGTTATTATTCATTCGGAACCAATAGTTCATACCCTGATCACGATCTACATGGTTAACTCGCCCACGATCCCGCTTTACCAAAAAACTTTCGGCAGATCGAACGGCGTAATGGTTCAGGGTGACCAAGTCATATCCATAAGTCGAAATCGATGACCGCCATCCGTTTCGAAACATTTTATCCGGCATCGGTTTGCCAGATCCATTCACCCATTTGATCTGATCCCAAAGATCAGGTTTCAAACCCTTTGGCCGGTGCACACCCAGCTTCTTATACAAACCGTTGTTGCGAAAAAGCGTTTTAAACCCCCACGCTTGGTGCGGTTTGCGGATGACCTGCGGGGCACATTGCTGAAATTGCTTTATAACAAAACTAGGCTCAAACTTATCAACATCAGCATTACCAAACAAACGCCAGGTCATTGAAATCATATTGGCATCACCAACAGCCTGATAAAGATCGTTCAGCGTGCCATCACCCACGTGGATATTGATGAATTCATCGACATCCATGCACACGACCCAGCCTGCGTCCTGTACGACTTTTTCATTCTCCGCCGCCTGTAAAGCAGCATGCTGGGGACGCAGATCCATTGTTCGAAAAGGATTTTCACGATGCTGTACAAAACCCTTTGCATCAAGAAGTTTCAGCAGATCGTCCGTGCCATCGGTGCAATCGTTTGTATAGACCAGAAACTCTTTGACCCCTATCGCCCGATGAAACGCCAGCCATTCCAAAATGAATGGCCCTTCATTTTTCATCGTCGTTACAATCACCGTATAGCCTGCATCTGCGGCAGGACCTTCTGCGATTTGCACATCTGATTTGGGTTGACGTATAGGTTTGCGGTGAAACTTTGCGGCTGACGCCAATAGCGCGTCATCCTCAGCAAGACTGGACTTTGGAACGATATCAGATACTGCAGAACCCGGATGCCGTAACTGCATACACCTGTAAAAGGGTAAAGCACGTTTTGCTTTTACATTGGAAATTCTGACAAAACGCCAATTGTTTTCCAGCCCAACCTGTTTTGGCGCGACACACCACTTACGTGAAAAGCTCTGATCATCGAAACGTTTGCAGATATGATCAGCAAATTGTAAGTCGTCGTTCTGACGCACCCGCCACGGAAAAATGCGTGTGCCATGCAACATGACAAACCCATCCTGCATGGCAGCCTGAAACACATCGGCACCGCCCAATGGCAAATAATCATAAGGCTCAATAATCATGACGGCAGCAGCCTCTGCCAGAAATCGCAACTTTGCGATGTCATAGACCAAACCTTCCTTAAGCGGCGATCTGAAAGCGTCACCCTCAGGCACCTGCATACGATCTTTCCCAGGGGCATCGGGTGCGTTGAACGGATGCGTCTCTGCTGGCAGATCAGTGTGCCCCAAAGGCGCGGTTACCTCTAGCAGCAGAAATCTTTGCAGCCCTCCAATGTTCTGCAACTGTAATTTTAATTGATCGAAATAAGCAGCGATATCTTCATCTGGTACAACGCGATTGATCAGGCAAACAGCCTGCATATTGTGGTGTTCAACATGATACCGCACCCAATCCGCAATGATCTTGGCATCAAACCCATTATTAACAGTCAGGCCCACATTCAGACCTGCAAAAAGGTCATGCTCTAGCTCACTATAGCGCGGCAGCAAGGGTGCATCGCCCACCCTAAGCACGCCCGGCGGCCCAACAATAACCGGCCCATTCATGACACTGGCAACATCGCCACCCTGGAAAAGCTGCATTGGAACACCCGCTGCAAAATAGACGTGTGCTTGATCGCCAACTTGAACAGCATCAAGACACAGATGCCCCGCAATGCGCTGTGTCCCCAAAAGTCGATGATGAAAAATGTCAGATATATCCATGTTTTCTTTCGATATCCGCACAACCGCGGGCACTCAAGCATTCAGCAGCGCTTCGACCACGCTAATTTCTTGACCCAAAATCAATCCGCCGTCACTCTGACATCAGTTCATTAAGGAGATTTCAATGCGTTTTGCTTTTTTAGCCCTTTTTATCAGCCTGTTTACAAGCCAAGCCAGTGCATTCTGCGGATTCTATGTCGCCCGCGCAGACGGAGAGCTGTATAACGAAGCCTCAAAAGTTGTTTTTGTCCGCGATGGGCAGAACTCTGTTATCACCATGTCATCCGATTACCGTGGCCCGGTGCAGGATTTTGTGATGGTCGTGCCAACACCAAAAGTGCTACGCCGCAACCAGATCAATACCGTGCAGCCTACAACGGTCAATCAACTCGATGCGTATTCCGCGCCTCGTCTGGTAGAATATCGCGATGGCGACCCTTGTGCACCAGTGGATTATGGCATCATGTTATCACCCGTGGAAGATGCACCAACTGAAAATGTACGCCAACGCGGCGCGAATGCACTTGGCGTCACGATTGAGGCTGAATATCAGGTTGGCATTTATGACATAGTCATGTTGTAAGCCAAACAATCTGACGGTCTGACAACCTATTCTATCTGACCCAAGAAGGCTATAACATCCCCAATGGGACTGAAGCGGTACTGACGGATTATATCAAAGCGGGGATGAAATTTTTGTCGCACGTGTAAACCTGAATCGTCATACCTCTGCCGAAAAACAAGAACTTCAACCATTACAAATCTCGTTCAATTCGACTAATTTCATGCTGCCTTTGCAGCTTGGTAAGATCAATGCTGACAAGAAACAGGACGTGTTGATCATGACGCTGACACGTGACGGTCGGGTCGAGGCGACAAATTATGAAAACGCTCGTGTTGCCAGCAATATTACAATAACCACCTTCGTACGTGATGTCTTCCCTGATTTCTATCGCCAGACATTCGCCAACGCCGCCCAACCAAATACCGTTATGACAGAATATGCCTGGGATATGGCTTGGTGTGATCCATGTGCGGGCGATCCCTTATCCAACGAACAGCTTCGCGAGTTAGGTATAAGCTGGTTGAAAGAAATCCCGAACGCAGCACGGGATGTGTTCGTTACCAGAATGCATATCCAGTACGACAAAACGACCTTTCAGAAAGATCTAATGATGCGCATCACAGATGATAAGGGAAATTTCCAGGGGCGTTACATCATGAATGTCCCATTTAATGGCAAAATCACCTGCGATGCTGGTGTACAGTACGTCCGCGACACCAGACGTCGAATGCAGCAAGAGGCGAAGAACCTACAGGACCTGACAGGATGGGCGCGCCGCACGATCGATACACGCATCCGCCAATCAGTTCCCGCCGTCTATCAGTATTAAGGCAATTAGCGTTTATGCTGATGGACACATCACAGTATGAAATAGCGGCGCGTCAGCCAGTGTTAAATATAAGCTGACAGCCTATTCCCACTCAAGTGCGCCCTTTTTCCATTCGTAAGCAAAACCAATGGTTAACACGCCAAGAAAAACCATCATCGACCAAAAACCTACCAATCCAATGTCTTTGAAAGCAACGGCCCAGGGGAACAAAAATGCAATTTCAAGATCAAAGATAATGAACAAAATCGACACCAAATAAAACCGGACATCAAACTTCATTCTCGCGTCATCAAATGCGTTAAAACCGCACTCATAAGCGCTGACTTTTTCCGGATCAGGGTTGCGTACAGCAACAACAACCGCAGCAAGGATCAAAATCGCGCCTAACCCAATGGCCAGACCCAAAAATATCATGATCGGTAAATACTGAGTGGCGATCATATCCATGATTTGAATTCCTTGTGAACACACCAATCTGACGCGCAAATTACTTTAGTCTCAAGCGGTTTATCCCCGCCCATCGTCCGGGTCAACCAAACCTGTTCGATATTTCGTAAAGGACATCTGGTTTTTGCGCGCTGATGAAATAGAGCAATTGTCTTGATCAATCCCCGCTGTTATCGCAATTACATGAAACAAAGCATATCAATGATTTCGCTGGTCGTGCCGGATTATGATAGGGGCCTCGATTTTTATGTGGGCACATTAGGCTTTGATCTGATTGAAGACACTCAATTGACGCCTGAAAAGCGATGGGTTCTGGTCGCACCACCCGGCAGCTCTGAAACCCGCGTTTTGCTGGCCAAGGCGGCAAGTCCGGATCAGGAACAAGCAATCGGCAATCAGGCCGGAGGACGTGTGTTTCTGTTTCTGCAAACCGATGACTTCGACCGTGATTACGACCAAATGACCCACGCGGGCGTCACATTTCTGGAAACCCCGCGTGATGAAGCTTATGGTAAGGTCGTTGTCTTTCAGGACCCATTTGGCAACAAATTGGATTTATTGGAATTCAAGTCTATTTAATTTTGTTTTCAATACATTCAGTCATCGAGAAATCAAAAGATTGTATGCGTCAATCCAACAGCACTGTCACCGGTTCAGTCAGCCAATATTCATCAAGATTAGCGCCTGACCCGATACGATCAACGACTGCAAACAGTCCAGGCGCATGCAAAGGTGTCAAAACACCGTGCCATGTACCCTTGTGATAATTTACAGCCTGTCCTGGCACAGTCAAGAAAGCCTCAACCTGAACTGGTTTTCCACCATCATCCAATGCAACGACAACCAGAAATGGATGTTCCGTCATTGGAATAAACGCCTGCGATCCCATCGGATGTCGCTCAAGCATTTCGACAACCAGCGGTAAGTGACGTGGTGTTGCGTTGAATATGCTAATACCTGCTAGCCCATCACTGAAATCCAATGATGCACAATCATGAAATCGGCCGCATAGCCCCTGATTGATAATTTTGTCAGGCTCACCTGTCGCCTGCAAAACATCACCGTAGGGTGAAAATACATCACTTGTCAAAGGCTTAGGCGAAATTTCGATCACGCAGGCACCCCCATCAACCGCAAACGGCTAACCCCGCCATCAGGAAAAATGTTAAACCTGACATGCGTCACTGGTCCAATATCAACAAGCTGATCCCGATACGCATGCTCACTATCAGCAGACAGTTTTTGGCGCGGCAAAAGATCATTCCAGAACATCGAGTCCGTTACCAATGCATCTGTCAGCCCATCGCCAAAATTTAATAAATCAGCAGCCTGCAGTGATGCTTCGTGGGGGAAATTGCCTTTGAAATGCGCCGTATCAATTACGGCCTGTTCAATTTGCCCGCGCGCGCCCAAGGCAATGACCATCCAGTCATACCCCGGTTCGCGCCTGCGCCGGGTTTCCCAGCCATCCCCCATGTTAACGCCACGCCCAGGGGCCAAAAGCCGCGTATAATCCCCATAATGCGCATCGGAAAATGCCAGGATACGCCCCCCGTTCAACGACGCCGCAAGATCAATCTGACCTTTGCGATCCGCGTCAGCCAGCTCAGGCACACCATAAACACGCAAGCGCGCCACGCCGCCATCAGGATAGATATGCAAGCGCAAATGGGTCCAGCTTTCAAAGCTGTCGCACTTGAAAAAATGCTGTCCGTTTGCACCTAAAGCGCGATGGCGCAGGATTTCAACCCATTGAGTATCCCCATCAATCTGACCGTTTGCTGGCGCTGCAGCCTCGATCTTGCAAGCAGGTGCGTAATTTCCAGTGAAGTGTGACGTGTCAACGTTGAACCCGATGATCCGGCCCGCGCAGGCCAGCTTGATCACCGCATGATCGTGCCCGCCATCACGGCGGCGTTGGGTTTCCCAACCATCCATCCATTTGCCGTGATCATCAAATTTATCCGGAATAAAAATTGGCGCAGAATCCCATAACATTCGTTCCAATGGTGCAAAGAATTCATTCGTCGCCGAAACTGCGGTTGCCCCCAACCCAGCCGAGGCCAGATTGATACCGGTACGCGCATAAAGCGGAACGTCAGGATTTAAATTTTCGATACTTGGCATCTTTGCACTTTCTTAGGGAAGCATGTCATTCAGGCGTAAACGGGCAATCCGTTCGACCTGACGACAGGCTTCGTCAAATTCAGCATCACTGTTATTCTGGATCCGTTGCTGAAAGTCGGTCAATATGCTGGCCTTATCATGATCACGCACAGCAATAATAAACGGAAATCCGTGCTTTGTGGTGTATGTTTTGTTCAAATCCATAAAGTCCGTACGTTCTTGATCCGTCAAAGCATCCAAACCGACTGATGATTGTTCACCCATACTTTCCGCTGTAAGACGCTTGGCTTGCGCCAGCTTTCCGGCCAGATCAGGATGAGCGTTCAGAACGTCAATCTGTTCCTGTCGCGATGCGCTGCGAAAAATACGGGCTAGCGCATTATGAAGCCCCGCTGCAGTATCATGAGCCGGGCCCAGTTCAAGCTGAAAAGCACGTTCTGCAATCCACAAAGAGTGTTCAAAAACCCCGCCAAAACGATCAATAAACGTCTTACGATCCATCTCACTTGGACGATCGACATCTGATGCAGGATGCGTCATTGACCAATGCTGTGCAATCTGAAGCCGGGTCGCGAACCACACGTCACTGTGGCTTTGCGCATATTCAATAAATCGTCGTAATGCCTGAACCCGCCCAGGACGACCAACCAAACGACAATGCAAACCAAGGGACATCATCTTGGGCAAACCCGCCTGCCCTTCGGCATAAAGCGCGTCAAAACTATCTTTCAAATAGGAATAAAACTGTTCCCCTGCATTAAAACCTTGCGGCGTGGCAAAGCGCATATCATTGGCGTCCAAAGTGTACGGCACAACCAGTTGATCGCGATCACCCACGCGGATCCAATACGGCAGATCGTCGGCATAGCTGTCGGCGATATAATCAAAACCACCCTCTTCTGCAGCAAGACGAACCGTATTGATCGAACAGCGACCTGTGTACCAACCGCGTGGGCGCTGGCCTGTAACTTCTGTATGCAAACGTATGGCTTGCTGCATATGCGCTTGCTCATCGGCTTCACTGAAGTCTTTATAGTCGACCCACTTCAAACCGTGACTTGCAATTTCCCAGTCTGCATCCTGCATTGCCGCAACCTGTTCAGGTGATCGCGCAAGAGCGGTGGCCACACCATAGACCGTTACAGGCAAATCCTTCAGCAAGCGATACAATCGCCAGAACCCAGCCCGCGCGCCATATTCATAGATCGATTCCATATTCCAGTGACGCTGGTCATCCCAAGCCGCAGCACCGACAATTTCAGACAAAAACGCCTCAGACGCCGCATCGCCATGCAGAACGCAATTCTCGCCGCCCTCCTCGTAATTCAGTACAATTTGAACAGCAATCTTAGCACCACCGGGCCATTTCGGATCAGGTGGGTTGGCGCCATAGCCAATCATGTCGCGTGGATAGCGGGTGGGTGTCGTCATCAAAGCCTTTCCAGAAACCATTCGCAATAAACGCCCAAACACCGGCACTTGCAAGATCAAGCGTTGCTTTCGGCTTGCACTTCCACCGAAAGCGCCCAAGTCTTAATCAAAATTGGAAAGGGAAGCATGATGGCAAACGGATATCTGACGACGCATGTTTTGGATACGGCAAAAGGCCAGCCCGCCGCAGGATTGAAAATCAGTCTGTTCCGCGTCACCATCGGCGCGACCGAGGCCATAGCGACGATGACCACAAATTCAGATGGCCGAACCGACAGCCCGATTTTACCGTCTGATCAGTTCTTGTCCGGCACGTATGAGCTGTTGTTTCACGCGGGTGATTATCTGCGTGCGCAAGGCAGCATCACACAGGATCCACCGTTTCTGGACATTATCCCGATCCGCTTTGGCTTAAGCGAAGACGTACATTACCATGTGCCACTGCTGCTGTCGCCCTATGGCTATTCGACCTATCGTGGCAGTTGATGAAACTGGTTCTTTTGCCGGGCCTGGATGGAACCGGACAGTTTCTGACCGAATTCAGCGCAATTTTTCCCGGAACTTGCCAAATTATCCGTTATCCAACGCACATGACACGCTATGCCGATCTGCAAGATTGGCTTACGCCCCTGTTGCCCCAAGAGCCATTCGTACTTATCGCCGAATCTTTCGCAGGCCCGCTGGCCATTCGTATTGCCGCCAACACGCCCGAACACCTTAAGGCGCTGATCCTTGTGGCAAGTTTCGCCAAGCCCCCGCGTCCCTTGCCCGCAATAACCGCGCAACTTTTAAAGATTGTACCGCTTGGCTTTAAACCAGCAACGCGGCTGATGTTAAGGGTGGTCATGGGTCGTCACGCGTCATCACAGTTTCAGACTGAATTTCATAACAGTATCAAAGACATACCACGCAGCACTTTAGCGAACAGATTGGCCCAGGTATTAACGTCGGATCACACTGATCTATTGTCAAAAATCACCATACCGCGACTATATTTGCAGGCCAGCCAAGATTGGTTGGTGCCAAAATCCGCAGCCAATCCGTTTATACATCACTGGGGGGCCGCATGCATTCGTCAAGTCAAAGCACCACATTTCGCATTGCAATCGCATCCGGGTGAATGTGCAAAATATATTAATGATTTTATAGATCGTCTGGACGAAGTGGGACAGCTGCATGACTAATACAAAAGCTAAAATATGGAATACGACTTTTATAATGAAAACTGAAAATAGTCGCCACATAAACTATCATAGCGATAGGGAAATACTGGCATATGCCGATGAATATCAAGATTTTATAAAGGTAGAACGGAATCAGGCTCCGGAATACTTATATTTTGATCTCTATGATCTTAAAGAGAAATACAAAAACTCGCTGCCTGATATCTTCAAGGTGCAAGATGCAGTTATAGTTATCTCGCAAAAACTGCACGATCTTCTGCAAAATTTCGATCTGGGTGAAACCCTTCTTTTTGAAATCCCACTTTACGAATACAATCAGAAAGACCGTCGTCCCGGCACTTACTACATTCTGCACATCGTAGAAAAGAAAACCGCTTTTGTACCAGAAGCCTCGAAGGGAGTTGTCGAATATCCTGTTGGTGGCATTTGGAAACCAAATATCAAGGATGACATACTTGCTGTTCAAAATCAGCTACCGAGGGTGTCGATTTGTGGGTTGATGAGAATTTGACACGACGAATATTTTTTTCTGATCCCCTGAAAACCGCTATCGAACAAAATGGGATCACCGCATCTGACCTGAAGTTCAGGCCCTGTATCATTATCGACTAACTCCAGACGCAGCGGTTTTGCATTGGTTGAACATCAGCTTAAACGCTGCCGTTCCCTTAGAAAAACCGATGTTTCGCTGTCTGTTACGCCATCAAGACCCCGGATGGATTGTATCATGTCATCCAGATCTTCAAGCTGTTTTGCACCAAACTCAACAACGATATCCCATTGGCCATGCGTTGTGTAAATCGCCTTGATCTCGGGGATGCCCCGCAGACGTGCAACAACTTTTTCAAGTGCCCGCCCCTCTAGCTTAATCGTTAGCATGCCACGCACCAGCTGCACATCGGGTGCATTCGTAGTCGTGATTGTAAAACCCGCAATCGTCCCATTAGTGACCAGACGATCCATTCTTGCACGCACCGTTGATCGGGTCACTTTCAATATCTCAGAAAGCTCAGAAATACTCGCCCGGCCATTTTGTCTAAGTGCCGCAATCAATTGTTCATCTATCGTATCCAAATTGCACACCCATTTGATGTTAATTAAATCATTTTGACCCCACTATAAGTCATTTTACATAATATATTCTAAAAATTATCCAAATTGATCACTTGAGCTTACCATTTTATTTCGGTTCATCTTGAACAGAAATTTATGAAAGGCCAGGCCATGCGATCAATCACTCTTTTAGGTGCGCCCGTTGATTCTGGAAAAGCACGACAAGGGTGTTTGATGGGCCCTGATGCACTTCGGGTGGCCGGCCTTGAACGCGCCTTGCGCGATTTGGGTCACAAGGTTCACGACCACGGCAATCTTGCACCTTCGCCAAAAACATCAGAACACGCGATACACCCCAATTCACTTCTGAAAAATCTGGAAGATTGCGCCAATTGGGTGGCTGCCCTGCAAGACGCAGCTTTTGAAATCTGCGACGATACACGAACGCCTATTTTTATGGGTGGTGATCACCTTATGTCTGCGGGCACTGTAAGTGGCGTTGCAAATTATGCGCAGGCTCTAGGGCAGGAACAATTCGTTCTTTGGCTGGATGCGCACACTGACTTTCACACTCTGTCCAGTACCGACAGCGGCAATCTGCATGGAACGCCCGTTGCGTTCTTTACCGGGCAAGATGGATTTAAAGGCTATTTTCCAACACCCAAAGGCCTAGTGAAACCAGAAAACATCTGCATGTTAGGCATTCGGTCTGTTGACGCATCAGAAAACGCAAACATCACCGAAACCGCGATTGATGTTCACGACATGCGCGCCATTGACGAAGGCGGCATCGCCACGCCCTTGCGCAATTTTCTAAGCCGCGTTCGCGCTGCAAACGGACGACTGCATCTAAGCTTTGATGTCGATTTTCTGGATCCCAGCATTGCGCCCGCTGTTGGCACGACTGTTCCAGGCGGTGCCACGTTCCGCGAAGCACATCTGGTCATGGAAATTCTGCATGACAGCGACCTTGTCACATCGATGGATATCGCAGAGCTGAACCCTTTCTTGGATGAACGCGGACGGACCGCAAAACTGATCGTCGATCTGATCGCCAGCCTGTTTGGTAAGCGCGTCATGGATCGCCCAACTCGGAGTTTTTGAATGAACACGCCCACACCCCCCGCAGGCATAAACATCGTCCCGTTCGTCAGCGTTGATCACATGATGAAACTAGTCAATCACATTGGGGTCGAAACTTTCTTGCGCGAACTCGCCGTCTATATCGAAGACGATTTCCGACGTTGGGAATTATTCGACAAAACCCCCCGCGTGGCGTCCCACTCCAAAGATGGCGTGATTGAACTGATGCCGACAAGCGACGGTGAAACTTATGGCTTCAAATACGTCAACGGGCATCCGAAAAACACAAAAGAAGGGCTGCAAACCGTCACGGCCTTTGGCGTATTGTCCGATGTCTATACCGGATACCCTGCGCTTTTGACTGAAATGACAATTCTGACCGCGCTGCGCACTGCCGCAACATCAGCCGTGGCAGCCAAATACTTGGCACCCGAAGAGGCCGATACAATGGCGATTATCGGCAATGGCGCACAATCAGAATTTCAGGCAATGGCATTCAAGGCAATTCTTGGAATAAAAAAGCTGCGACTGTATGACATCGATCAATCCGCCACCGAAAAATGTGCCTTTAATCTGTCGGGCAAGAGTTTTGACATCACAAAATGCACCACGTCCCAAGACGCAATGGAAGGCGCACAGATTGTCACAACGGTGACAGCTGACAAACAATATGCGACCATTTTGACCGACAATATGGTCGGCGCAGGCATTCATATCAATGCAATTGGCGGGGACTGCCCCGGCAAAACTGAACTGCACAAAGATATTCTGTTGCGGTCTGATATCTTTGTGGAATACCCGCCGCAAACCCGCATCGAAGGTGAAATTCAGCAATTGAATGATGATCACCCGGTCAAGGAATTATGGCAGGTGATCACAGGCCAGATCGACGGACGCACTGCCGCCACGCAAACCACTCTTTTTGACAGCGTTGGCTTTGCAACCGAAGATTTTTCTGCCCTGCGGTACGTCAAAGACAAGCTTGTCGAGACTGAATTCTATGAAGAACTTGACATGTTGGCCGATCCTGATGAACCGCGCGATCTGTTCGGAATGCTGTTGCGCGCAGAAAGTGCCTAGAACGAAAAATCCTTAACCGATTGCATCGAAACAAAGGTAGACGTACTGGCCACATTCGGCAAAGTCGAGATACTCTCGCCAAGTATACGACGATAGGCCGTTATATCCGCAGTTCGGATTTTCAGCAGGTAATCGAACGATCCGGCGATCATATGGCACTGCTCGATCTCTGGTATGGCTTGAACAGCTGCGTTGAATGCCTCAAGAGCGTTTTCGCGAGTATCGTCCAACCTGACTTCGGCAAAAGCAACATGTTCACGCCCAAGCAAGCGCGGGTTCAGCACAGCGCGAAACCCTTGGATGAATCCTTCGTCCTGCAAACGTTTCAACCGGACCTGACAAGGACTTTTCGACATCCCGATCCGCCTTGCCAAATCCGTTACCGGCAATCGTCCTTCTTGCGATAGAATAGAAATAATTTTCTCATCGTATTGATCAAGTTGTCGTCTTTCCACGTCTTTTAACATCAATTAGACCTAATAAATTTCCCAATAAAGGCGATATGCCTAAGTTTACGGAAATTTACGGAAACCTTCCCGCTTAATCAATGATAATATCCACACAATCAAAAGGTGGGGGCGACGACATGACCAATTTCCAAAATATGCGCAACGCAATGCGACGCAATCACCTGACTGATCAAACCGCGCTAATCGATGATATGATTGCCAAGTCAGATTTGCCCGCCCAGACACGCAAAGACATCACCCAATCTGCAGTTAAACTGATCGAAGATATCAGATCCGATAGCAATCCAGGATTGATGGAAGTATTCTTGGCAGAATACGGGTTGTCGACGGATGAAGGGGTTGCCTTGATGTGTTTGGCCGAAGCATTACTGCGGGTTCCAGACGCCGACACGATTGATGATCTGATCGAAGATAAAATCGCGCCCTCAAGCTGGGGTGAGCATCTTGGGCAATCCTCGTCATCACTTGTCAACGCATCGACTTGGGCCTTGATGCTGACGGGCAAGGTTTTAGACGAACGGAAATCTTCAGGCGTCGCGGGCGTTTTGCATGGGGCGATCAAGCGTCTTGGTGAACCCGTCATCCGCACCGCCGTCAAACGCGCGATTAAGGAAATCGGAAATCAGTTCGTTCTGGGGGAAACCATCCAAAGTGCAATGGACCGCGCCGCTGGAATGGAGAAAAAGGGTTTCAGCTATTCCTATGATATGCTTGGTGAAGCTGCATTAACCCAAACCGATGCAGATGCCTTTTTTAAAGCCTATGAAAATTCTATCCAAACATTGTCCAAACAAGCATTGTCCGATGACATTCGGCAAAACCCAGGTATCTCAATCAAATTATCAGCGCTTCATCCCCGGTATGAGGTCAGCCAGAAAACTCGTGTCATGACCGAGCTGGTCGACCGGACAATTGCTTTGGCTGTCATGGCAAAAAACGCGAATATGGGTCTGAATATTGATGCCGAAGAAGCTGATCGTCTTGATCTGTCACTAGATGTGATCGAGACCGTTTTAAGTGACCCACGGCTTGCCGACTGGAATGGTTTTGGGGTCGTTGTCCAAGCCTATGGCAAGCGAGCGGCCAATGTGATCGACTGGCTTTATGCATTGGCCCAAAAGCTGGGTCGCAAAATCATGGTGCGGTTGGTCAAAGGCGCCTATTGGGACACCGAAATAAAACGCGCACAAGTCACCGGGATGACCGATTTTCCAGTCTTTACCAGCAAGTCGGCCACTGATGTGTCATATATATGTTGCGCGCAGCAACTTCTTGGCATGACTGACCGCATATATCCGCAGTTCGCCACACATAATGCGCATTCTGTTGCTGCGATTTTGCATCTAAGTGATGACAAGGCATCTTTTGAATTTCAGCGGCTGCATGGAATGGGCGAAGTCATGCACCGGCAAGTCATGAAGCAGCATGGAACCCGCTGTCGGATTTATGCCCCAGTGGGCGCGCACCGCGATTTGCTGGCCTATCTGGTGCGGCGGCTTTTGGAAAATGGGGCCAACTCATCTTTCGTCAATCAGATTGTCGATGAAACAGTCCCTGCTGCCGATATCGCGACAGATCCATTTGATCAGGTGAAAGTTGATCTGCAGCGCAACGCAGATCGTATTAAACTACCACGTGATCTTTATGCACCAGAACGCCAGAACTCGCGAGGCTGGGATTTGCATGACTATGATGATCTGGCTGATGTTCAAGGCGCAATCGAGCCTTTTAAGGCAGTCAGTTGGACGGCTAATCCGTTGATTGCAGGTAATTATAAGGGCGACGCTTCAAAACTCATAATCAACCCCGCTGATCCGACTGACATGGTCGGCAAGGTTACAGAATGCGACCGACAGGATGTCGAAGTTGCGTTGTCTGTCGCCCAAAGCTGGACCAATTGCGCAGAGAAAGATCGCGCCGTAATCTTGAACAAAGCTGCAGATCTGTACGAAGAAAATTATGCAGAATTGTTTGCCGTTCTAATCCGCGAGGCTGGTAAAACACCTATGGATGCAATTGCAGAATTGCGCGAAGCGATGGATTTCCTGCGATATTATGCCACCCAAATCGGATTCATAGACAAACGCGAGGCAAGGGGCGTGATCGCGTGTATATCACCTTGGAATTTCCCCCTGGCGATTTTTACGGGCCAGATTGCAGCGGCACTGGCAGCTGGCAATGGCGTGGTTGCCAAACCTGCGGATCCAACACCCATTATCGCAACTTTGGCCGTCAAACTGTTGCATGATGCAGGTGTACCCAATCAATGCTTGCAGCTGCTTCCGGGGCGCGGATCAGTGGTTGGCGCAGTCCTTGTCAGCGATCCACGCATTGATGGCGTATGTTTCACAGGCTCAACAGCCACGGCACAAACGGTTAATCTTGCAATGGCCGATGACGTTAGCCCCGATGCCCCGTTGATCGCCGAAACCGGGGGGCTGAATGCGATGATTGTCGATTCAACTGCATTGCCCGAACAGGCAGTTAAAGACATTGTCGCATCCTCTTTCCAATCCGCAGGTCAGCGCTGTTCTGCTTTGCGCCTGCTGTATCTGCAAGAGGACATCGCACCTGAATTTATGGACATGCTTTTTGGTGCAATGGACGAATTGGTGGTTGGCAACCCATGGGATTTCGCCACAGATGTCGGCCCTGTGATCAACCAGAGCGCAGCACAGGGCATTCAAGACCATATTGCCGAGGCCAAAACAGACGGCCGTTTGTTAAAGCAGATTGCTGCACCTGTAGATGGCATATTTATCGGACCCGCCGTGATAAAGGTGACCGGGATCGCCGACATGCAAAAAGAAATCTTTGGGCCGGTTTTGCATGTCGCAACTTTCAAATCCAGTCAGGTTGATCAGATCGTAACCGACATCAACGCCAGCGGTTATGGTCTGACGTTTGGCCTGCATACACGCATTGATGACAGGGTCGAACACCTGACGCGTCAGCTGAATGTTGGGAATATGTATATCAATCGCAATCAGATCGGTGCGGTTGTGGGCACACAACCTTTTGGCGGCGAAGGTCTGTCGGGCACGGGTCCCAAGGCGGGTGGCCCACATTATTTACACAGATTTACCAAGCAGACAATGCCAACCGATACTGTGGATATGGCTGGCCCCTATCTTGATTTTGATATCGTGCAAAATGCGCTGATGGCCTTGGATGCCCCAAATCGTATGACACTTGTGACATACGACATGCCAGGGCCAACGGGTGAATCCAACCGTCTGTCGTTGCATCCCCGCGGCAAAGTGCTGTGCCTTGGACCCAGAATTGAGCAGGCCCAGAACCAAGCAAAGATTGCGCAAGACTGCGGCTGTACAACGCTGATCGTCTGCTCCGGCGCGACGGGTCAGAATGCGATATCAGGTCAACTGAACCATGCACATCTTGAGCAACTGACAGGTTTTGACGTCGTTGCGATCTGGACTGATATCGACATCTTGCGCACTGTCAGACAAGCGCTTGCAAAACGCAACGGCCCCATTATCCCGATTGCAACCCAGGATGATATGGAACACCGCTGCGTGCTAGAACGCCATATTTGTATTGACACAACAGCGTCTGGCGGAAATGCATCTTTGCTGGCAATGGCGGATTGATCTGTAGCATCTGCAGATTTCAAGATTTAGGCACGATTAAGCCTTTGACTGCTTTTCCGCCACACGTTCCTTACGCAGGATCGTGTGGTAAAGAACCGGTGCTGCCAGCAATGTTAAAATTGTTGCGAAGGCCAGGCCGCCCATAATCGTGACCGCCATGGAATTAAAGAACGCATCGGTCAACAAGGGCACCATACCCAAAATGGTCGTTCCAGCGGCCAAAACCACTGGACGCACCCGCGAGATTGAAGCTTTTACAATCGCTTCTGATTGCGCAAGACCTTCGGCTTTTTGGGTGTCGATTTCTTCAACCAAAACAATTCCGTTTTTAATCAGCATGCCCGACAGGCTTAACAGACCAAGCAATGCCGTGAACGAAAACGGCAGACCTGAGAATAGCAAACCAAGTGCCACCCCATTCACCGCCATAGGCACCAAAAGCCAGATAACAGCTGTTTGACGTAATTTGCCAAACAGCAGTATGGTGATGATCAGCATTGTCATGAAACTTAGCGGCATCTGACGACCAAGCGATGCCTGTGCCTCGGATGCGCTTTCAAATTCACCACCCCACTCCATTTCATATCCCGGCGGTAAATCCATGTCTTCAATCAATGACCGCACCTGCGCAAAGGCCGTAGGGGGTGTTACACCTGTTATCGCATTTGCCTGAACAGTCAGTGTCTTTTGGCGGTCCCGGCGATGGATCAGCGTATCGCGCGGCTGCAGCTCAAACCCTTCGATCGCCTGAACGACAGGCAAAAAATCTTGCAAGGCAGAACTGTAAATGACTTGATTCAACAAACTGCCGTCCTGTGCACGTTGCGCATCTGGCGCGCGTACATAGATCGGGATCAACCTATCATCTTCGCGATACTGACCAGCCAAAATACCATCTGTTGCGATCAGCATGGTTTGCGCCACATCTTCGCGTGTAATACCCGCTGCCTGCGCGCGCTCTGTTGCGTAAATCGGGCGCACCGTCAGTTCGCGTTCACGCCAGTCTGTGTGAACACCTTCCAGCAATGCATTTGCTTCAAAAATTGCGACAGCCTGTTCGCCCAAGATACGCAGAACATCTGCATCTTTACCAATAAATCGCGCCTCAACATCAGCACCTGTTGCAGGCCCATAGATGATCTGCTGTGTTTTGACCTCGGCCCACGGCAAGGTATCAGCCGCATATTCGTCAAGCGCCTTTTTAACAGCCGGAATGTCATCAAAGGTTTTTGCCCGAATAATCAGTTGCCCATAAGATGTGTCTGCACTTTCCGGGCTGTACGTCAAAATAAAGCGCGTTGCGCCCTGACCAATTGTTGCAGTGACAGATGCAACGTCATCACGTTCAAGCAGCCAATTTTCAAGTATCTTCAAATCACTTGATGTGTCCTTGATCGACGTGCCCTGAGCCAACTTATAATTTAAATAGAAAAGTGGGGTATTTGAGGGTGGGAAAAACTGCTGTTTGACGCTGCCAAATGCCATAAAACAAGCCGCTGTAACGCCGATTAAGCCAGCAATCACTAACCATCTGACACGTAATGCACCTTTCAAAACCGCGCCATACCCACGGAAAATCAAACCACCATAGGGATCTTGACCATCTTTAAGACCACCAACCTTGAACAGATAGTGCGCCAATAAAGGCGTTACTGTAATCGCAAGAAGCCAGCTTAAAAGCAGCGATATGCCAATGACCGCGAACAGTGAAAACAGGAATTCCCCCGTCGCATCGGGACTAAGACCGATACCGGCAAATGCCATGATGCCGATAATTGTCGCACCAAGCAGCGGTATTTGCGTTTGTGCGGCAACCTTTTGCGCGGCTTGTTTAGCCGTCTGGCCACGCCGCATTGCGATCTGCATTCCTTCGGCGACCACAATCGCATTGTCCACCAACATCCCCATCGCGATGATCAAGGCGCCAAGCGAAATACGCTCCATCTTGATGTCAAAAATGAACATGAAAAAGAACGTCGACACAACCGTCAACAACAGCGTGGTGCCCACAACAATCGCCGCACGTACACCCATAAAAAGCGCCAGAACAGCGATGACGGTTCCGACAGACAGGGCCAGGTTAACCAAAAAACCTGTGTTCGCTTCTGCGACGACTTTATGCTGTTCATAGATCGGAAATATTTGCACGCCATAAGGCAATTCGCCTTGCAACTGATCCAGCTTTTGTTCAACGCGATCACCAACTGTAACGATGTTTTCGGATGTCAATCCTGCCACACCAAGCGTAAAGACAGATGCCCCATTATGGCGTAAAATTTCCGTTGGTTTGTCAATGCGTTCACGACTCACATCAGCTATGTCTGCAAGGTTTAATACCTCTCCGGCTATACCAACAGAAAGGCCTGCAATTTCTGAAACGCTATCGTCACCCTCTGGTCGGTTGATTGTCAGATTTTGCGTACCGTTGGGAACCGTTCCAGTTGGACTAACTGCATCGCTATTTGCAACAGCCGTCACCAACACGCCCGGATCGATACCAAGATTCACAAGATTTTCAGTGGGCGGGCTTACAAAAATAGCCTCTTGCGGAAGACCGCGCAGTTCAACGTCAGCAACACCACTGACTGTCAATATCTCTCGCCTTAGGTAATTTGCAATTTCATGCTTTTCACCATCCGAAAAACCATCAGTTTGAATAGCGTAAAATATGCCAAACACATCACCAAAACCATCATTGACCAATGATTGTCTGGCACCGGTTGGCAGTTCACTTTGCGCATCACCCACCTTATTGCGCAAATCGTCCCATATTTGTGGCATCTGATCGCCGTCATATGTGTCTTTTATTTCAACAGTGATAACCGAAATGCCGGGTTGATTGCGTGACGTGACGATCTTGATTTCGCCCATTTTCTGAATTGCAGATTCAAGCGGCTCGCTCACCTCAGTTGCTACTTCCTGTGCAGTCGCGCCGGGGTAAGGCGTGATTACGACCGCTTCTTTAATGGTAAAGACAGGGTCTTCTAACTTGCCAACGCTGACAAAGCCCAATGCCCCACCAATCAGACAAAAAAGGACTAAAAGCCAAGTATAAAGCGGTTTTTCAATTGATCTACGGGCGATATCCATAGGGTTATTCCTGAACCGTAAAGCCGGAAAAACGTCGCACTTTCTGGCCATCTTTCAACAAATGCGCACCCGCAATCACGACTTCGCTTCCGTTTTGCAAACCTGTGACGCGAATATCTGTGCCTGTGTATGATCCAGCCTCAATACGGGTTTTCCGAATAATACCGATTGTGTCATCCTGCGGATCGAACACCATCACGGCCAAAGATTTATCAGGCTGCGGAATAACTGCGGATGCAGGTAAAATATGCGCTTCGCTGACGCCGTTCTTGACCTGAGCGATCACCGTCGCCGTTGCACCTGGTATTAGATTTGGATATTTACCGGCGGGCAAAGCAAGTGAAACCAGATAGGTTTGACCAATCGTTCCCGTTTCAGCTGTAAATTCACGCACTGTCAGGGGTACAGCGCTTTCCAACGCAGGAAGTTCTGCCGTAAAGCTTATGTCATCAAAAGATCCGAATTGTTGGAACAATCGTTCAGGAACATCCACTTCAACCCTGATTTCCGACATGTCGTGTAAGCGAACGATGGGCTGACCGGGCTGAATGTTCGTATATGTTGCAACCAATCTATTTGCCACGATCCCATCAAAGGGCGCTGTCAATTGTGCATCAGCCAAAGCTTCTTTCGCGGCGCGAAGCTGGATGTCGGCAAGGTTCCGTGTGGTCTGAGCATCCTGCGCCCGCACCCGTGAAGCAGAATTGGTGCTGACCAGGGCTTGCGCACGTTGTAATTCCCGTGCGGCTTGATCCAGTGACAATTCCGCCTGTTCAACGGCACGTTCATATTGCGCCAAATCTAGTCGCGCGATCAGTCCATCTTTTGCAACGGCTTGGCCTTCGAGAACAGGAAAGACCTCCATCCGACCACCGACATCGAATGACAGATCAACAGTTTCTCTTGCTGCTATTTTTCCAAAAAACTCACGCGCCAGAAATGAACTGGGCGCTTCAATCATCATTGTTTTGACGGGGCGTAACGTATTATCGTCTTTCGTTTGTTGGGCAAAAGCCACGGTCAGCTGTACCAATAAGGCAACCACCAACAACGATAATTTCGATACTTTTAAATAAAATGATTGCCGCTTGTACATCATCATTTCCTGTTTCACCTTGATATTCTGAGTTGTGCGAGCACATAGCTACTTACCGGTCGGTAAGCAAGGTAGGATTAATATACAGATGTCAATTACGTCTGAAGAAAATAATAATGATGAACAAAATACAGCTAGCCAGCGACGCATCCAGATTATTCGCGAAGCGACATCCTTGTTTCGCGCCAAAGGATTTGCGGCAACCAGTATGAATGACGTTGCAAGAGTTGTCGGTGTCTCGAAGCCTGCGATTTATCATTATTTCAAAAACAAAAAAGAACTTTTCGTCGCGGTTTCGACTGATGGTCCGGAAAAAAGCGTCGCCAAAATGAAAGCATTGGTTGCAGATACGTCGATGACAAGTATGGAAAAACTGTCGCAAATGCTGGATGCAGCCTATGAGGGCATCGTGAATTCCCCATGCGGTGAAATGATGCCACTGGTGGCCGAAACATCAACGCGTTTCCCTGATATCGCGCGCTATTTCCGGGATGGCTTTATCGCTGAGATGCACGATGCCGCACAAGCGATCGTCAAAGAAGGGCTTGTGCGTGGCGAATTCAAAAATCCGCAGACTGATTTTTTCTCAGATCTTGTTTTCAGCCCACCTGTCATGATGGCTTTATCCAGATCTATGTTCGGAAACCTTGAAGACAGCCCACCTTATCTGGTTGAAATCGCAAAAGATGATCATTTGAAATCCCTTATTGCGGTCCTGACCTAGGACACAGAAGTCTTGGAACTTCCTTTCCTGTCTAAAGTTGAATTCAGACAGACAAATGAAAGAAAGCTTATGCATTCATCTGCATCTGAATATTTTAATGACATTGATACCAAGATGGCCGATTTGCAGAGCACGCCGATCACTCAACTTTGTGAAGGATCGGCGAATAAATCACCCATTATCTTTTTATCAGGACTTCTTGAAACACCGTCAATTTGGGAAGGGGCGGCCATTTTTTGCGCATCTCAGAATGTTACGGCATACGGTATTTCGTTACCCGGGCATTTTCCGTGGACAGATCAAAGTCATGATAGACTTTTCGAAGATCAGAATTTGGTTCATGTTTATGCGAACTTCCTAAAAAAGATTTCACCGCAAAATACCAAGTGCCGGTTGGTTGGTCATTCAAGCGGTGGCATGATCGCTTTGTAATTGGCCCGTTTGTATCCCGATCTGGTCGAAGATATTTTAATCATAGGCGCACTGTCATGTGGCAAAATACCAGGGCGAAAAAGTATTCTAGAAATGCTGACACTAACACCAATTATCGGTAACAGCATCTTTCGCAGTATAATGCAGTGGTGGCACCTTGACGAAGCGCGTTTTACTTTAGGAATGCGTACAGCTGTTTTCAATGCAAAAATCGATGGCATGATACCCGCAAAAATGCTGAGTGAATTGAGGCAATCAAACTATTCGATGATGTGGCAAACAGCGAATTGGGTATCACGACAAGATAATTCCCAACATCTGCATGAGGTTCAACAAAGCGTATCTTCGTTTATTGGTTTGAATGACCCAGTTGTGCCAGCCGATCATCAGCTAAAAATGTTGCAATCCTTACCATCATCCCATGCTGTGCTGCTGAAAACAGGACATATCCTAATGATTGAAGCCCCTGAACATTTTCAAAAGGCTTTTTGGGCATGGATGACCATGTCAAAACATAAACGGAACACTCGATAAAGTATTCCGTTTAAACGAACTAACGCTGTGATTTAGCGTTCTGTCCTGCAGCAAGACCCGTCATGAATGATTGTATAAGTGCATTTTGCAATTGTGCAGAATCTGCTTCCTGCTTTGCTTCGATTTTCTCTGGTGCACCTTCACCAATTACAGCGGCAACTCCGAATAAAATCAAACCCAATCCGCAGAACCCGCCAGCCATAATCAAAGCAGCAATTTCAGTTGGAAAAATTGCATTTAGCGCAACCCAGATTGAGACGGTCAAAAACGCAAGGCCGATTAGGAACAAAACCGTTGCTCCGACACTTATGGCGGCCCGCTTTGCAGCGCGCCGCGCTTTTGCCTTTGTCGCCTCAAACATCTTATCCGCGCCGACTTGTCATTAGTCCGACGGCAAAGCCGAGTGCTGCAGCAATACCAACCGCAGCCGCAGGCTGTTGTCGGATCAAATCACCTGTTGTTTGCGCAAGTTTTTCAGTTTCTTGCGATACGATCGCGGCTGAATCGCGCCCTTTTTGGGCAAGCGTGTCGATCTGTTCAGATGCGCGTTGTTTTGCATCGTTGCCCTTGGCTGATGCATAATTACCCAGTGCTTCGGTCAAGCCAGCAATATCAGATTTCAGTGCAGCGATTTGCGCCGATACATCTTCGCTTGCTGTCGCAGAACCATTTGTTTGTGCTTTTGCAGTTGCCATAATTTTTCTCCTTTATTCATGTTGTGAACTCTTTGTCATGCATATAGTTCCAAAGATTTCTGAAAATAATTTGGGAACAAACAAAATTAATATTCGTTATGCTTTCATCAAACAAATGGAGGTTACTATGCTAGGTTGGGCTGTTACATTCTTCGTTATAGCAATCATTGCTGCAGTTCTGGGATTTGGTGGAATAGCGGGCGCATCTGCAGGCATTGCACAAATTCTGTTCTTTATATTCTTGGTCTTGTTCGTGGCGACATTGGTCATGCGGGCAGTACGGAGTGCTACATAATTCTGTTTAATAAGGCGATCTTGACAGGTCGCCTTTTTATTTAGACTTACAACCAGATTTTATTATTTCCTTTTAAATGCAGGAACATTCCAACCCCGGTCGCGTTAAATTATTACAAACGCAATAACGGGAGATTTTCGATGAACATGGACCGAATTCAAGGAAACTGGAAACAATTTAAAGGCAAAGCTCAAGAGAAGTGGGGTGAGCTGACAAACGATGAATTGGACCAGGCCGAGGGCAATCGCGAACAATTAGTCGGTTTGATCCAGTCGAAATATGGCAAAGCCCGTGAAGAGGCTGAAAAAGAAGTCGATGAGTGGGCCGAAAAACAATAATATTATAGGTAACATTTTTGATAAAACCCTCTGTCATTACTGACAGGGGGTTTTTCTTTTCGAACAAAAAATATCTAATTATCATAATTGCCGATGCTGATTTTCATCCGCAACACGGCGCATCTCATTGTACACGGTCAGGCACCAGACCAGCAGTGGAATCGCTATAATTCCACCAACAGGGCCCCACATCCATAGCCAGAACACCAATGAAATAAAGACCAATAAAGGGTTGATCGACATTCTATGACCCACCAGACTTGGGGTTACAAACTGACCTTCTGTCATGTTCAGAATTAGGAATGCAGCAGCGGGTGCAAATGAAATTGGACCATCGAAGACGATAATGCCACAGATTAACAATGCAATCGCGACCATTGCGGGACCAAGGTACAAGACAAAATTGGCAAAGAACGCCACTACGCCCCATAACACTGGCGATGGCACACCGATTAGATGCAACACAACCGTTACCAACCCCGCAAAGCATGCGTTTATAATTGTGATTGTCAAAAAGTAACAAGAGACTGATTTTTCTGCATTACGCAGCGTGTCTTCGTCAATCGACGTAACCACACGGCCCAGCCAAGCATAGACATCTGCGCGCGCGAAAAGAAAGAAATACAGCGTACCGATAAAGATCACCAACTGCGCAACATAGGACGGTGCAGAAAGTAACGCATCCGCGGCCGTTGGAATATTAACACCGGTATTTTCAGTTGCGTTTTCAGAGGGATCAATTGCGACCGCTATGCCTTCATCTATACCCCTAATGACTGATTGAAGGCGTTTGATTAGCTCTTCAAGTTCACTCCAAAACGCGGGCGCACGCGCCATGGCGTCACTGACAAATGGTTCCAACGCAAGGATGGCGATAATTAAAATGGCAACAGTACAAAGAACTGTCACCATCGCGGTAAGAGAGCGCGGTAATGCGTATCGGTCTGATATATCTGCCAGAGGTGATAACACAGTACCAATCACAATGGCAAAAAGGATCGGTACCGCAATATCTTCGGCCAATTTCAAAGCGATCAACAGCGATAACAACGCAATAACGTGTATTGCCACTTGACTGGTCGTCTTTGACATCAATGCACCCTTTTCATTTTAACGCGACAAAGGGTGCATTGGTTCCTTTTCAGCGGAACTGAAAAACTAAGTCAGCTGTCGGGAAAATCAGGGGCAACACAATTCGTCCAAACCGGAAAGCGAAACTGCAAATCCTGATCCGACAATGTTTTGCATTTCGACAAAAGCCACGTCTTGGATGCAATACCATCTGCGGTGTCCGCAAGTTCACCGCTTGTTTTCCCCAAAGCCAAGAACCCAGCGATTAGGGCTGAAGCGGCTGATGTTCCACCGAACCGGCAATAATACGATCCAAACTCGCGCATTATACCGTTGTCCATTTCATTTCCGAAGGCACTTCCTGAATAACCAAACTTCCCGGGAACGTCTGTCGAAATGATATCAAAGCTGGAGAATTTATCGTTAGCATTCTGCGTTGGAATGCCCTCGGGGTTATATCCATCGCGGCGTTCATCAAGTCTGATTTCCGAACGGTCAAACACTTCGGAGTCATCACTTGGCGCATGAACAGTGATATTGTTTGCGCTTGAATATCCCGAAATGAAACCTTTGGCATTCACCGCCCCAACCGAGATAATACCATTATCATCTGATGCCAGGTTTGCTGGATAAATGCCAAATTCTTCGTTCGAATTTCCAGCAGCACAGACAATCGGGCGCGCCTGAGAGATATTGACCATCAGTTGTGTCAACTCTTTCCAAAGCGCGATATCATCGTCGACGTAAGTCACGGGGGCTAGAACTTCGGCCAGTGGTTTGCCGTTATGTTCATGACCGTTTAATTCAGCCATCTCACGAATGGGATCAGGAATGATGCGTGGCATGACGATAACATCTGCACGGATTAATTCCGCGTAAAGAAGTGCGATGATCAAACCACGCGGTTCGGGGTCAAAATTGGTGGAAATCGGTACAATTTCGCATTCGGGATCCACACCCACATAGGGCAACGGCAAGTCGTCGTGCTGTTTTGCCATAACATCATCATTGTGTTTTTTACTGACCGCGGGCCGTGCGCCAATAAGCCCTGCGATTGCGGTGCCATGACCGGAAAACGCCTCCGACGTCATGGGCTGAACACCATCCACACTGGCAAGCGAACCATGCGTCAGCCGGTCGTTCAGCTCAACCAAAAGCGCCTTGCATCCAGGCAGATTCTCGGCGACGCTGGTGTTTGAATTCAGATCAAGATGTCCAAGTTTATCTTCGTCAAGATAAGGGAACACCCCCAGGCGTGACGAATAAAGATCAATCGCAAGATCGCTTTTAATCACCCCTTGTAAGTTGGGATGACTGGGCGCAACAGATGTATCAATCATCGCCACACGTGTGCGTCCCGTCCGCTGTGCAGACCAGCCGTTAGGCTGATGATTGGCATCGCGGACACCCATCACTTGCAGATGCCAAAGGGCATTAAAACTTGGATAATTCTCAGTGTGAACTGATTTTTGAATATAATCGCGCATGTTTAAATCCATTCCGATAAAGCTTCGTACATTTTTGTCTCGCAGACCTTTTCAAGCACTGGCGCGGTCATACGGGCCAGTTCATATCCCGCCTGCGTGTCGGCCGCATAGTGAACGCCAGCCCATTCACGGTTTTCTGCAATCCGGCGCGCGCTTTGGAACAGCTCTGAACTTGCAGGGTGTTCCGGCAACATGCGCGAGAATAAGAATGCGATGGAAAACGACTGATAGGAATGATTGCTTGGAAAAGACGCGTGCCCAGGGAAAGGCAATACCGGGCGCAACCTGGGTTCGATCTGATTGGGGCGCAGCACATTAAAGCGATCTTTGTATCGCAGCCCAATTTCATCCGTCAAAGCCAGGATGACATGAAAAAGCGCTTCGGTCGCGCCATACCCACCAGTGTTTTCGATGCCCAAAGGACGCAAATACCCAGACAATTCAAGCTGGCTTTCACGATCAATCTCAGCGCGGCGCATTTCCTGATCCGGCTGCTGAAGCAAATACTGCTTTTCTAAAAGGTCGACACATTGACGGCGCAAGGTTTGCAGTGTCGGGGGCGGTGTTAGCGGCAATGCGACCCATTCAGACCTGCGTTGATGTAACGCATCGCGTTCTTCCCAAGGCTCCAGAATACCTCCTGTGCTGACCGCATCCATAAATGAACGATTGCGGTTTCTGTTCCGATTTCGATTGCGGTTGCGATTTCTGTTTCGATTACGATTTCTGTTCAGCGCCAATAATGACAAACTTCCACCGCCACCTGCACCCGGATTTAGACCGTCAAATTGGGCGGTATCCCCAACACCAGTTGGTTGAATTGATTTATCTTTTAGTTCCAAACCTTTTGTCGTCACAATAAAATTATGCGTTTTTAATAATTCGTCGTGTTCCATTTTGTCCTCAATTGTCTAGGCCTACGCGTATCGACTGCAAAATGTTTGTTTCTGCAGCCTTATCATTTAACCGGAACCGCGCTTTTTGCTGTTCCGGGTCAATAAATTTCGGGTCAAGGTCCAACAGATGTTGGGCAATATCTTTTGCCTTATCCACCTGACCGGTCATTCCATAATTCGCCAAAAGATACCGCATTGCGGCCTTGAATTTAGGTTGTTTGCTTAGCACACGCCGCCCGGCATTAATCGCTGTGCCGTGGTCGCCAACCATCGTTGCCGCCATGCAAAGTGTCGTATCATAGGAATGGCTGATCGGGCTGAAGCTTCCCAAGTAATTCGCTTTCTTGGCTGCGGCATAGGCCTGATCGTAATTACCGGCATAGATATTATGCAGCGCATAATGATCCCAGACAAACGCCTGGTTGCTGTTCAAATTCAGCGCGCGTTCCAGCAAATTACGTGCCATGGCATGTTCGCTGAACACATAGCCCATGACGTGCCCCAAACACGCGATTGAGATCGAGTTGAAAGGATTATCACCGACAACAGAATCTGCCAGTCTGCGCGTTTCGTTGATACTTTCAATATTCATATCGGTCAGATGTTCGCCGATAATAAATGACGAAATATAGGATTTCAAAGCCGGATAAATCGAATTTGACGTCGTTTGTTCGGCATGATCCAGCAGCGCAGCTGATCTTTGCAAAGATGTCTGATCCAATTGAAACAGCATGTTCAAAGCGGAATATCCGATTGCCGTCGATTCAGCAGCACCCGGTATTTCAGATTGCCCTTGCGACGAGAAAAGCGTCTTGGCCAAGCGATCCACATTCTGGGCAATAAACCCCTGAAGCAACGGGACATCACCGCTTAGAATTTCTGAAATCGGCGCATTGATGGACTGGCTCCACTCTAGGGCCATACTGGATGCGCGATAAGTCAGGAATGTCAGCGTCAGCGCGTTTTGCACCTGAAGCGTCCGGACGCGAATAAAAAAATCCGCATGAAGATTTTGGCGTGCGTGATCTTCCTGAATATTTGTGTCGCGGAAATCAAAAATATCAATCGGTTGTAATTCCTGAAGATTTTGCGCAACGCCATCCAGCAAGCAATCTGCAAGATGTTCAGTTTCCGCACCACATCCGTGCCGAATATTTTGCAGAAACCCAAGACTGAACAGCTTGCGTCGGTTTTCAACAACAGAGGGCATTGTCATGCCTGGGGCATAATCAATCTGTGAAATTATTGCGGTCTGATTGGCAGGAGTATCGTGGATTTGATCAATTTTATCATGCCAGATTTGTCGCTCCATCCGCAGCCATTCTTCGAACTCTTCATCTGGAATATCCATACCTTCCAGAAGTTCGGTATCCATATTGACCCCGCTTGCACGGTATTCTGCGGGATTGGCCACATAGGCGTGCACATCAATCCAGATCCGGTCCAGACGAAGCCCAAGTGTTGATCGATCAATTTCAAGCAATTCCCCCGCCAATTCGCCCAAATCACGTTTTAGTTCAAAAACGGTTTGGCGCAGGCTTGTTGCAGAGTTTTCCGCCGTACTTCCACTCCATAATCTATCACAAAGCCAGACCCGGGTACGAGTGCCGCGAGGCGCCAAGGCTAGCAAAGCCAAAACGCCACGCGCTTTTTTGCTGCGTGGCGTGTAATTTTGACCATCAGTGCCTAATACGCCAAATGATCCGATTAGAAAAAGTCTTGGCTGTGGAAAGCTTTCCTTGTTCTTGATCAGAACAGAGCCCGGTGCGTTTGGGTGTGGCTCGGTAAAAATGATATGCACTCCCTTGTTCGTGCGGCGGATCTGCTTTTGGAATAAAAAGCAAAAACCAGTATTTTGAAAAATGTTTGGAATATATTTACGTTCTATAATAACTGCACCTACACCAACTCCCAAACGCAGAATCACTATAGAAAACAGAGCGTTAGAAAATCGTTAGAACGTACTTAACTTTTATTCTTAACACTTAGCCATGATTTTTGGCACATTTAGGGCCACAGATTAGGATCTGCGGCCCCAAAAATTCACGATCAATTGCGATAACTGATAAGTGGTGTGCAGCCAGGAATTCCCACGCTTGCATCACGCGTTACAAAGCGCAGCAGGAACTGCAGGACACCGCCAAAACCACCCATCAGATCGGTGCTTACGACGTGTGCGTCATCGGTGACCCAATAGACATCCTGATGATCTTTGCGCATCCGTTGCAAAACCGTAGCAACATATGCTGCAGCTGTGTCATTCAGCTGTGCTTCATGCGTTGTGCAATGCGCATCCATCAACATCACACCATTTCCAGCCAGACCGTTACAGACACCCAATTCAGTTGGGTTCAGATCAGGTGTGGCATCCGCAAAACATTTCAGTGTCATGTTCAGGTATTTATATTTGCCGGTTGCCTGATAAAGCTCGGAAAATAAGTAAGATGTTCCCATCACGCCGTTACACCATGTCGATACGCCCTGATCAGACAATGCCGATTGGTGCAAATCCGACATCAGATAGTCAGCTACCGCTTCGGCACATCTGGTATAATCTGCATTGCAGAAAAATGCCCCTAATTTTGCCAAAGCATAGCCAATGCCCGCGTTGCCATGTGCAAAGCCATCCATTCGATCCAGAATGGCAAAGCTGCCATCAGGATTTTGCAGTTTGCACAGCTGATCCAGATAAACCTGCGCCTGTCGCAGCGCTTTTGGTGTGCCAATTCCAGCAAATGCCAACGCTATTCCTGCGATCCCGTGGGTGACATCCAAACGTACGGTTTTCTGCTCAACGATATGATCAAACATATAGTTCATAACATTATCATCTATGGTAATGATACCGGCTTGGTGTGCTTTATTTAGCGCCAGCAACACACCAGTTTCACCGAAATGCAAACCAGTACGTGTCTGCACTGCATATCCTTGGATCAGCCAATTTGCATTCGTTTGGCATTGCTGTTTCAGCGTTGCCTCGATTGGACAGCTTTTTGCGTAATCCGCCAGAAAATACAGAACACCCGCGACGCCGCTGTGTAAACTGCGCTGCACATCGGAATGATCACCGGGCTTCAATCGCTTGGATATCCAAAGCCCATCACTCGTTTTAAAACTTTGCGATACCAGTGATGCCACACCTTGATGCAGTACGTTTTGTGCATCTTCCATACTGGCACGAGGGGCCGCTGTCACATGATGTGGGAAACTGATTTCTGCATCTAGCGCATCCATGAATTCCTCAAGACTGGGCCGATCAGAGGATGATTGCGACAGCCCCAGTTCGATCATGTGCCAAAATCCGTCAGATACAGTTTTTGCTAAATCACGAATATGAGACAAATCGTTGATCATACCTGCTGTCAGACGGCGCGGGTCCAAGCCGGTTATCGTGAATAGACACAGCGCAGCATAGGCATAAACATCATCCAAAACAGATGGCTGCGCCCCGACGATTTGGCTAAGGGGCATGAAACCGGGCGTTCCATTTTCAAACAAGGGCGTCTGGCAGCCTACCGCACAAGCGATTTCCAAATCCGACAGAAACACCTTACCCGCAGAATTCAATAAAATGTTCGATGGTGTAAGGTCGCGGTGGATGATGCCAAGATCATGCAGTTGCGACACGGCACTCGCAATTTTCTGAAGCATGCGCAAAAGCGAACGACGGCTTTCCAGCGGCACGACATCCCATCTGCGTTGGTTCAGTTTGTGATGAACGAATTTTTCAAAATCATCGCCCAACATACACTCCATGGGCAGAAACCCTGATGTGCCGACTTCAAAATATGGATCACATTTCGGCGCAACGCCATGTTCTGCCACACGTTTGTGCATCGCGAACTGATGCTTTAAACGGGACTGGATATCGCGCCCGTGGATGTCGCGCATAATCCCAGATTTTCCCTCTTTCAAAATAACAGGGCGATAGGCTGTTTTTTCCGTCATATCGATCGTCTGATAGATGGATCCTTTTGTACTTTCACGAATAGTCCCAAGAACCATATAGCGATCATTTAAAATAGTTCCGGCACCGATCTTTTTGCTCGGTTTCAGCAAATGTTTCATACGCGCCCCAAATGTGCGCTGAAAACGCGTCAGGGCATGATCATAGCTGTAGCTATCCGCAACAAGCGCGCCATATTCATTTTCAATAAAGCTCTGCGCACGACCAAAGTCATCATTCTGCGTCACTGGATTGAACGCCCCATAGCGCACATAAACCGCCCCACCCAGATGAACATCATCACGAATACTTGGCCCACCGAACCCACCCATTTTCACAAGTGAAAGGCACAGTTGCTCAAACTCATGTTCATCAACAGGATAGATGGTTACGCATTTTCCAATTTGCGACAGACCAAATGATCCATCGTTAAGAAGCATAACCACATCTTCATCTTGCGCGTGCTTGAACGGGGTTGCGGTGGGCCGCAGCAGTCTTTTCAACTTCGCAACCAGAAAGCCAAGCTGATCTGGCCCACATGAAAGATGTATTTTCCACCCCTGCTGACGTTCGGTTTGACCAATCTGAATCCACGGAAATGGGGTTTGTGCAGAATTGGGCTTCAATCTATTTTTTTCACTTAAAACGAATGCTTGCGTTTCGATCGACATCTATGTGCTCCGAAAATGGTGTTTTGTTTCGATATTGCGGCGAGGGATGCCGCTTGTGACCATGGAACCGGGTAAATACGAATACGGGATTGACGCACTGGCGACTGTCAGCGCCCTTGCGTTTTACATGTTATTTAAAATCGGCTGACTTCACCCATGTCTCCCGTATGATATGGCACGGTATGTTTTCCGTGTTGTCAGACAATGGCATGTTTGACGTTAGGGCAGTGTTAGATGGCAGTATGTGCCTTTGCCAAAACGGTTTTTAAGCATTTTTTAGCGAAAACAGATAGAATCATCCGTTATTTTTGACGTCGCAATAACGATCAAAATTACCTACAGTAGCTACTTACCGAGTACCTGCTTCAAGGTTTGCGATAATTTCTCGACGATCTCATCGATATGCTCAGGTTCCAAAATGAACGGTGGGGCTAACAGGATGTGATCGCCTATTTTTCCATCTAGCGTGCCGCCCATCGGATAACATGCCAACCCATTCTCGAAAGCTTGCCGTTTTATAAGCTTGTGGATTGCCAGATCAGGCGCAAAGGGTTGCTTGGTTTCACGATCTGCGACCAGCTCAAGACCGATAAACAGACCGCGCCCGCGGATATCGCCGATATTAGAATGCTGTCCGAACGTTTGCACAAGGGCATCCTGCAGCGACGTGCCCATAGTACTGCACCGCTGAACCAGATCACACTTGATCAATTTATCCATAACCACATTGGCTGCGGCACAGGCCATCGGATGTCCTACATACGTATGTCCATGTTGGAAAAAACCTGATCCATCTGCAATCGCATCGTAAATACGCGATGTGCACATCATCGCGCCGATCGGTTGATATCCGGCGCCCAGCCCCTTGGCGATGGTGACGATATCGGCCGTGATACCATCGAATGCATGGGCGAATAAAGTACCCGTACGCCCCATGCCGCACATCACTTCGTCTAAAATCAGCAGAACGCCATAGCGATCACAAATCTCACGGATACGCTTGAAATACCCGTTGACCGCAGGCACAGCCCCAAGCGTTGCACCCACAACAGGTTCGACCACAAAACCGATGACCGTTTCCGGACCCAAACGCAGCAGTTCTTCCTCAAGCTCATTCGCGACGCGTTGACCATAGTCATACTGCGTCTCGCCAGATACCAACCCACGATATTCATAGCATGGCGCAATATGGGATGTTTGAACCATCAATGGCGCAAAAGGTTCGCGGCGCCACGCGTTGCCACCAGTTGCCAGTGCACCAAGGGTATTCCCATGATAGCTTTGGCGTCGCGCAACGAACCGGTGCCGTTCTGGTTGATCAATTTCAATGAAATACTGCCGCGCCAACTTCAAGGCAGCCTCGACTGCCTCTGACCCGCCAGAGACCAGATAAACACGGTCCAGATCACCTGGTGCAGCCGCAACAAGCTTATCAGCCAATTCTTCAGCCGGGTGTGACGTGAAAAAACTGGTGTGTGCATAGGCCAATGCATCCGCCTGCGCTTTGATCGCTGCAATGACATCGGCATCGCCATGTCCCAAACAAGACACCGCAGCCCCGCCAGAGGCATCCAGATATTGCTTGCCCTTATGATCATATAAATAAGCACCCTGCCCTTTTACCGCAAAAGGCAGATCTGATTTTGTGTGGCGCGGAAACACATGCGACATGACAGCCCCCGATTGATTACCCAATCTGAAACAGATGAATCAGTCGTTGACAATAGATGAAACAAATGGAACGCTTCCGTAGCGACACCTTTGGGGAGGTTTCTTGCCAGAACAATTCGACATTCGATTGGCACAGTCCTATGCAACGCTTAGCGAAAAGCTGCAGCAGGCCGCAGATTATGTTGTGTCGAACCCAGTCGATGTCGCCACTCGATCTCTGCGGTACGTTGCGCAAAAAAGCGATGTGGCACCGGCGACCTATTCCCGACTTGCTCGCGCGTTGGAGTATGAGAATTTTGAAGCCCTGCGCGACGTGATCCGCGATACCATGAACCGCCGCGTGAACAGCTTTTCACAACGCGCCAAGCGCTTGCAATCAGAACATAAAAGCGGGCAGATTGGATTTGCAGCAGCCCATATGGAAGCCTGCATTACCAATATCAGATCACTGGCCCAAGACATCAATCCCGATCAGCTTGAAGAAACTGTCGCGCGGTTAAGCGATGCCCGCAAAGTTCTTTTGGTGGGCGCACTTGGCTCACGCGGTGTGACCGAACACATGGCGCATATGGCGGGTTTCCTGACAGATGACTGGAAAATGGCGGATTCGCTTGGCAGCGGACTTGTTGCTTTGGATCCAAGGGATGCATTGATTGTGATCAGTAAGCCGCCTTTTGCACAGCGCGCCCTGAATGCCGCAGAATTGGCGCGCGAAAATGGTGTTTTTGTTGTTGTTATGACCGACACACATGCCTGCCCCGCTTTGCGCCATGCCTCGACCGGCTTCATTATTCCAACCGAAAGCCCGCATTTTCAGTCGTCCTATACCGCCACCGTGTTTTTGATCGAAACCATTCTTGGCATGCTAGCCGATAAAGACGCAAACAGCCGCGACCGCATCACAAAAATCGAAACGATCAACCGTCGTCTGCATGAAGTCGCAGATGACACCCGCATATGAACAGACATCGAAACAAAAGGAGATTTAGATGTTCAATAAATTGAAACTAACAGTCGCAAGCGCAGCCATGGTTGCGTTCATGGCGCCTGCAGCCTTTGCCGAGGAATTTATTACAATCGGCACCGGCGGCGTTACCGGCGTTTATTACCCAACGGGCGGCGCGATCTGTCGTTTGGTCAACAAAGGTCGCCGCGATCACGGCATCCGCTGTTCCGTGGAATCTACAGGCGGGTCGGTCTATAACATCAACACAATCCGCGAAGGCGAGTTGGAGTTTGGTGTGGCCCAGTCAGATTGGCAGTATCACGCCTTCAACGGCACGTCACGGTTTGAAGAACAGGGTGCATTCGAAGATCTGCGCGCTGTTTTTTCGATCCACCCTGAACCCTTTACTGTAGTGGCACGGGCAGATTCTGGCATTGCCACACTTGATGATCTAAAGGGCAAGCGCGTTAACATTGGCAACCCAGGGTCCGGCGCACGCGGCACAACAGAAGTAGTCATGGAAGCGATGGGCTGGACGACCAGTGATTTCGCATTGGCGTCGGAATTGAAAGCAGCAGAACAATCTGCAGCCCTTTGCGATAATCAAATCGACGCCATGGTTTACACAGTGGGTCACCCATCCGGATCGATCCAAGAAGCCACAACAGCGTGCGATTCCGTTCTGGTCGAAGTCACAGGTGATGTGATCGAAAAACTGATCAACGATAATTCATACTACCGGACAGCGACTATTCCCGGTGGTATGTATCGCGGCAATGACGGCGACGTGCAGACCTTTGGTGTTGGCGCAACATTCGTCACGTCGGCCAATGTATCGGAAGAGGCCGTTTACACGGTTGTGTCCGCGGTTTTCGACAATTTTGAAGATTTCAAAAAACTGCATCCGGCTTTTGCGAACCTGAAGCCTGAAGAAATGGCGACAGCCGGTCTTTCGGCTACGCTGCATCCCGGTGCTGCAAAGTATTATCGCGAAAAAGGTTGGATCGAATAATCCAATAGCAATTCAGGGGGCGAAACATTGCCCCCTGATACCAATCAAAAAGCAAAAAAGCTTTTGAACTACAAAAGAATTCAGGGGACGGATTATGACCAATACTAATGAAACAGGTCGCGCGCTTAGCGAAGAAGAACTGCAGGATCTCGTCTCCTCGGCTGACGCGGGTGCGCGTAATCCGGTCGGACCGATTGGCACCTTTCTTGCAGTTGTTGCGATCATTTGGTCCGTGTTTCAGGTTGTCCTGGCATCGCCCCTGTCCAATTATCTTTTGCCTGGTGATGTCATCAATAACTCTCGTCAGATCCATCTGGCCTTTGCGATCTTTCTGGCCTTCATGGCCTATCCCGCGCTAAAATCCAGCCCACGCCATCGCATCCCAATACAGGATTGGGTGATGGGCGTTGTCGGTGCATTCATCGCGATGTACGGATATTTTTTCTATGACAAAATCGTTAATTCCGGCGGTCTGGCGGATGATACGGATAAATGGGTCGCGCTGGCAGGACTTATTTTATTGTTCGAAGGCGCACGTCGCGCGCTTGGGCCTGCAATGGCAATCATCGCCTGTATCTTTCTGGCCTATGTGTTTTTCGGCTCATCAAGCTGGGTCCCCGAAGTCATTCAATGGAAAGGCGCATCCCTGAAAAAAGCGATGAGCCATATGTGGATCACCACTGAAGGTGTCTTTGGCATCGCCCTTGGAGTATCGACCAAGTTCGTATTTCTGTTCGTATTGTTCGGGGCCTTGCTGGATAAGGCAGGGGCCGGGAATTACTTTATCAAAATGGCGTTTGGGGCTTTGGGCCACCTGAAGGGCGGACCTGCGAAAGCGGCTGTGGTAGGGTCTGCAGCCACTGGCCTGATCTCAGGATCTTCAATCGCCAATGTTGTCACCACTGGTACCTTTACCATTCCCCTGATGAAACGTGTGGGCTTTAGTTCTGAACAAGCTGGCGCGGTCGAAGTTGCCAGTTCCGTGAACGGTCAGATCATGCCACCTGTTATGGGGGCCGCTGCGTTTTTGATGGTGGAATATGTCGGCATTTCCTATGTCGAGGTGATTACCCATGCCTTCTTGCCCGCGACGATTTCCTATATCGCGCTAGTCTATATCGTTCACCTTGAAGCCGTAAAACGCAATATGCCTGTGCTGGGAAACCGTGTGGTATCAATGGGTAAAACCGTCGGGGGCATGGCTGCGTTCTTTATCGGTTTTGCCGCGCTGTGTTACGGCGTGCAATACCCTGTGCGGGCGATCACATCGATCCTGCCGGCATCGGGTCTGGTGTTATCTTTGCTGGTCTTTCTGGCCTATGTCGGGCTGCTGTATCTTGCAGCGCAAGGTCCTGATCTGGAGCCAGATGACCCCAATGCACCCGATATTGAATTGCCCGTCGTAGGCGAGATTTACAAGACTGGTCTGTATTATCTTCTGCCAATCATCGTGCTGGTCTATTTTCTGATGATCGAACAGAAATCGCCCGGTTTGTCAGCCTTTTGGGCAACAACTCTTTTGTTCGCAATACTGCTGACACAAAAACCGCTAAAGGCAATGTTTCGCGGTGAGAATGACCGAGTTGAGCGGTTTAAGGATGGCGTCGTTGATCTGCTGCAAGGGTTGGTCGATGGTGCGCGCAATATGATCGGCATTGGCCTGGCTACAGCCACAGCAGGCGTTATCGTCGGTACAGTTACACTGACCGGTGTGGGCCAAGTGATGGCGGATCTGGTCGAATTCTTGTCGGGCGGCTACTTGGTACTAATGCTGATGCTGGTGGCCCTTTTATCCCTGATCCTAGGTATGGGGCTGCCAACTACAGCGAACTATATTGTGGTCTCTTCACTCATGGCTGGTGTCATTGTCGAACTGGGGGCGCAATCTGGCCTGATTGTCCCACTGATCGCTGTGCATCTGTTTGTGTTCTATTTCGGGATAATGGCGGATGTAACGCCGCCTGTTGGCCTTGCTAGTTTTGCCGCAGCCGCTGTATCCGGCGGCGATGCGATCCGCACAGGCTTTATCGCGTTTTTCTACAGCCTGCGCACCGTCGCCCTGCCGTTTGTCTTTATCTTCAACACAGACCTGTTGCTGATTGATGTGACCTGGACCCAAGGGATATTGGTCTTTGTTTTCGCAAGTATCGCGATCTTAGTTTTCACGGCTGGCACGATGGGGTGGTTCCTGACCAAAAGCCGCTTTTATGAAAGCATCGCATTGATCGCCGTTGCGTTCGTTCTTTTCCGGCCCGACTATTTCATGGATCGTCTTTATCCCCCGTTTGAAAGCGTTGAATTGGCGAACTTTGAACAGGCTGTTCAAACAGCCGAGACGAACGATGAAATTCGGATTATCGTCACAGGCCCTGATTTTGATACGTTTGAAACAAAGGACACAACACTTGTCATCGCGGTGGACGATGGTGATCCTGCGGGTCTGATGGATACCTTTGGCTTGGTGACCATATTCGAAGATGGCCAATTGCTGTTGGAAGAACCGCCATTCGGTACACCGTTTGCCAGAACACTTGGTGGTTATGATTTCTATGGCGATGAACTGGTCAGGATCACCGAAATCAAAGCATCTGCATCTCAGCCAGCCAAGGAACTGATCTTTATTCCTGCTATGCTTCTGCTGCTGATCATCGCCGGCCTGCAAAAGGCACGGGCCGGAAAACAAGGAGTTCCCGCATGATCAATTCTATCTTATGCGCTATTGATGTCAGCACCCCCGGCACTGATCTGGATGTCTTGCAAATGGCCCAGAAGCTGTCCGATTTGGAAGGCGCGCAGTTGGATGTCATAACTGTGGTTCCTGATTATGGCAAAAGTGTTGTCGGCGGATTTTTCAGTGATGACCATCATGAAAAGGTCATCACGGCGGCAAAAACTCAGCTGAACGCGACGGTCGAACAAGCATTGGGGGCCGAGGCAAACAAAGCAGTTCGCCACGTCGTCGCAACAGGTCAGGCTTACAATGAAATTCTAAGGCTTGCTGATAAGATCGACTGCAAACTGATTGTTATTGGTGCGCATAAGGAAGACTTTAAAGATTATCTTTTGGGCCCCAATGCTGCACGTGTCGTGCGACACTCAAAATGCAGCGTTTTTGTTGTTAGATAAACAAAGCCGTCGTCCTGGTTCTGGCACAAGGAAGTGCGCCAGGACCGGTTGCGTAACTTTGGCTTCCAAATTAGCTTAATTTGTTGAATTCACATCCATAAGCCGGTGTCTGTATAGGTCGAATTGACAGAGAGCTATGTCATAACAATACATCGCTTGAATCAAAATCAACCAAACACAAACTATTATGGGACCGGTATCGATGTGAAGTGCAACAAATATCCCACCCAGCACTAAATTCGCGTATTTAAGGGCGATCAGATCAATTGATCTAATCGCCCTTTTTTATCAGACGATCACGATATCGTCGATAAGCGAGTTGGGGTCGGTCAGATCCGAAATGGCCAGGATATTGCCAT